>NZ_JABEME010000001.1 GCF_013004645.1 Stenotrophomonas africana
TAAGCTCGGTCGCCGCATCCATGCGGCTCACGCCCCCGCAACCGGACCCACCCCGCCTTCGACAGATTTCCGCGATCTGTCGGGCCTTGTTTTCTGTAGAGCCGAGCCATGCTCGGCTCAGATCTCCCGGATATCGAGATGTTCGATTTAGATGGAGATTCATCCACGCATGGCGTGGATCTACGTGTCGACCAAGGTCGACACCTACCAACAGCGACCGGAATCTGTCAGAGGTGGGGTGGTGTCGGAGTGCGGGGTGTCAGCCGCATGGGCCCGAGGCATGCCTCGGGCGGGTTGGGCTGGATGCCCAACCCCGGTCTTGCCGTGTGCGCAGGACAGCGCACACGAGCAAGCGGCTGCCAAGCCTACACGGACGTACTTGCGGCGTCCCCGCGCTCCGACACCGCCCCGCCAAACCACGGAATGTTGCTGTTGCTGTTGCTGTTGCTGCTGAGGTTGCCGGCCAGCGGCCGGCACTACCACGGGTGCAGGGCGCAGCCCTGCCGACACCCCCTCACCGGCGGCGGCGCTTGCGGTCCACGTACAGGGTCCTGGCAATGCTCAGCACGATGCCGACACCGATACCCACCACGCAGCCCAGCAGCAGGTTGTCGGCCCCCAGGCCCACACCCACGCCGACCACGGTGGCGATGACCATTTCGGCAGTGTGGGAAATCGGTTCGGGCTTCGGGGCGGACATGCGGGCTCCAGCGTCAGTTCGGTTCTTCGGGATGGGCCAGTGGCCCGGAAACGACGAAGCCGGGTTGCCCCGGCCTCGTCTGGTGTCACGTGCAGCGGGCCGTCAGTGCGATTCGGCCGGGCCCGCGATCGGCGGCAGCGGACGGGCGTCGCCGCCCTTGTCGTTGCCACCATCCTTGTTGGACTTGTTCCAGCCGGCCGGCGGCGGCGGATCGCGGCCTTCCATGATGGCGTCGATCTGCGGCGCGTCGATGGTTTCGTACTGCAGCAGCAGCTGGGACATCGCGTGCAGCTTGTCCAGGTTGGCGGTCATCAGCTCGGTGGTGCGTGCGTATGCCTCGTCGAGGATGTTGCGCACTTCCTCGTCGATGCGGCGCGCAGTGTCGTTGGACACGCTCTTGTGCTGGGTGACCGAACGGCCCAGGAACACCTCGTCGTCCTCTTCGCCATACGCGATCGGGCCGAGCTGGTCGGACAGGCCCCACTTGGTGACCATGTTGCGGGCCATCTTGGTGGCACGTTCGATGTCGTTGGAGGCACCGGTGGTGACCTTGTCGGCACCGAAGATCAGCTCCTCGGCCACGCGGCCACCGTACAGCGAGCACAGCTGCGACTTGATCGCCACGCGGTTCATCGAGTACTTGTCGCCTTCCGGCAGGTACATGGTCACACCCAGCGCGCGACCGCGCGGAATGATGGTGACCTTGTAGACCGGGTCATGCTCGGGCACCAGACGGCCGACGATGGCGTGACCGGCTTCGTGGTAGGCGGTGAGGGTCTTCTCTTCTTCGCTCATGGCCATCGAGCGGCGCTCGGCACCCATCAGGATCTTGTCGCGGGCACGGTCGAAGTGGTCCATGCGGACTTCCTTCTCGTTGCCACGCGCGGCGAACAGGGCGGCCTCGTTGCAGAGGTTGGCCAGGTCGGCACCGGAGAAGCCCGGAGTACCACGCGCGATCACCATCGGCTCGACGTCGTCGGCCAGCGGCAGCTTGCGCATGTGGACCTTCAGGATGTGCTCGCGGCCCTTCACGTCCGGCAGGCCGACCACGACCTGGCGGTCGAAGCGGCCCGGACGCAGCAGTGCCGGGTCCAGCACGTCAGGACGGTTGGTCGCGGCGATCACGATCACGCCTTCGCCGCCTTCAAAACCGTCCATCTCGACCAGCAGCTGGTTCAGGGTCTGCTCGCGCTCGTCGTGACCGCCGCCCAGGCCGGCACCACGGTGGCGACCGACGGCGTCGATTTCGTCGATGAAGATGATGCACGGCGCGTGCTTCTTGGCCTGCTCGAACATGTCGCGTACGCGGCTGGCGCCGACGCCAACGAACATTTCCACGAAGTCCGAACCGGAGATCGAGAAGAACGGCACCTTGGCCTCGCCGGCGATGGCCTTGGCCAGCAGCGTCTTGCCGGTACCGGGCGGGCCCACCATCAGCACGCCGCGCGGAATCTTGCCGCCCAGCTTGGTGAACTTGGACGGGTCGCGCAGGAAGTCGACCAGTTCGCCCACTTCTTCCTTGGCCTCGTCGCAGCCGGCGACGTCGGCGAAGGTGACCTTGATCTGGTCTTCGCCCTGCAGCTTGGCGCGCGACTTGCCGAAGGACATTGCGCCCTTGGCACCGCCGCCACCGCCCTGCATCTGGCGCATGATGAACAACCAGAAGCCGATGATCAGGATGACCGGCAGGAAATTCATCAGGATCGCGCCGAGGGAAATGCCGCTGGACGGCTCCTCCTGCACGATCTCCACGTTCTTGGTACGCAGCACGTTGATCAGGTCACGATCGAACGGCGCGGTGATGGTGGACGACTGCCCACCGCGGGTGGTGTAGGTCAGCTGGCTGGTGCCGCCGCGCATGTCGCCGCCAAAGGCGACCTTCTGCACGTTGCCGCTGTCCACCTGGTCCAGGAACTGCGAGTACGACGCGCCCTGCGCGCCGGCCCCGGAGGACTTCGGCGAGAAGCTCTGGAAGACCACCATCAGCACGACGGCGACGACCACCCATAGCAGGAGGTTCTTGGTCAAGTCGTTCATCCTCATTGGCTCCGGTGTTCCTCTCAGTGCTGGCGTTGCGTTGGGGTCGAACTTGCGTACGTTGCGAGCTTACTTCATGTGGGCGCGTTTTCCCTGACCCAAGGCATACACCTCGGGAGAGCGCTTGCGCGAGGCTTCCGGCTTGCGGATGGAGACCTTGTCGTACCGGCGGCGCATGTCACGCACGTAGTCGTCAAAGCCTTCGCCCTGGAACAGCTTGATCAGGAACGCCCCACCGGTCTTCAGGTGGTTGTCGGCAAAATCCAGGGCCAGCTCCGCCAGGTGCATCATCCGCGGCTGGTCGACCGCGCCTACACCACTCTTATTGGGGGCCATGTCCGACAGCACAAGGTCTACCGGCTGATCCCCGAGCATGGCTTCAAACTGCGATAGAACGGCTTCTTCCCTGAAGTCACCATGAAGGAACTCCACGCCGGCCAGCGGCGGCATGTCCAGGATGTCCAGCGCCAGCACGCGACCGGTGTCGCCGATCTGTCTCCGCACCTGCTGAGACCAGCCGCCCGGGGCGGCGCCCAAGTCGACCACCACCATGTGCGGCTTCAGCAACCGGTCACGTTCCAGCAGCTCTTCGAGCTTGTAGGCGGCGCGCGAGCGCATGCCTTCGGCCTGGGCCTTCTTCACGAAGGGGTCGGAGAAGTGTTCCTTGAGCCAGCGCTGGCTGCTTTTGCTGCGGGTAGCCATTGAAAATAGGGGCTGATGGGGTCCTCATGATACCCTGATCGCCCCATTCAACCGTGTTTTCCTGCATGTCCATCGCCCTGACCGCCTCCCAGACCCGTTTCCTGCGCGGCCAAGCCCACGACCTGAAGGCCCTGCTGCAGACCGGCGGCAAGGGTGTGACCCCGGCCTTCATCGCTGAGCTGAACGAAGTGCTGGAGCGCCACGAGCTGGTCAAGGTGAAGGTCGCTGCCGAAGACCGCGACGCCCGTGACGTGATGATCGGCGAGATCGTCGAAGCCACCGAAAGCGCGCTGGTGCAGCGCATCGGCCACGTCGCCGTGCTGTACCGCCCGAGCAAGGAACAGCGCCAGATCGTGCTGCCGCGCGGCTGATCGCCCCACTGCCATGCAGCTGAACCACGAACCGCCGGATTACGCCTACAGCCTGCGTGCCGCCGATGGCCGCTCTGCCAAGGTGAATGACCAGGCGCTGGGCAGCAGCTTCTTCCTGACCCCGGACCAGCTGGTCACGCAATGGCCGGTGGTGAGCGCCACTGCGCTGCAGCTGGCTGACCTGGAGCCGATCCTGGCGCTGAACCCGGCGCTGATCGTGCTCGGTACCGGTGATCGCCAGGTGTTCCCGCCGGCGGTGGTGATGGCCGCCTGCCTGTCACGCGGCATCGGCCTGGAAGTGATGAACAACCCGGCCGCCGCGCGCACCTTCAACATCCTGGCGGGCGAAGGCCGCAAGGTTGCCGCCGCCTTCATTCTGGAAGGTTGAGGGCTGGAGCCGCCGGGCATGGCCCGGCGCTACCCTGGATCACACACCGCCTGTAGCGCCCGAGCTCATGCTCGGGCGTCGTCGTTTATCGGCGAAGAGCAGCCGAGCGTGGGCTCGGCTGTACAGGTGAAGCACGCCGGGCATGGCCCGTCGCTCCCCGATCCAACGGCGATCAGCGTGCCGGCAGGTACTGCTGCGGGTCGACCGGCTTGCCGTTGTAGCGGGTGAGCCGGCGGTGTTTGCGGCCCATGGGCCGCACCGTCGGCGAACGCCCGGCGCGCTGCGCCGGGCCGGGGATCCGCCCGGATTATGAATCGACGATCAGCGCGCCGGCAGGTACTGCTGCGGGTCGACCGGCTTGCCGTTGTAGCGGATCTCGAAGTGCACCATGTCGCGGTTCGCACCGGTACGGCCCATTTCGGCGATCTGCTCGCCAGCCTTCACGCTCTGCCCTTCATTCACCAGGCGCTTGCGGTTGTGGCCATAGGCCGACAACCACTGGTCGCTGTGCTTGATGATGATCAGCTCGCCGTAGCCGACCAGACCGGCACCGGAATACACCACCACGCCATTGGCGGTGGCCTTGACCGCCTGGCCGCTGGTGCCGGCGATGTCCACGCCCTGCTTGGTCGCGTCACCGGCCACGTAGCGACCAACGATGGCGCCGTCAGCCGGCCACCGCCAGGCGATGTTGCTCTTCACCGGTCCCACCGGCGCCGGGGCCGGTGTGGTGCTGCCGCCACTGCTGGCACCGGAACGCGGCGGGGTCACCACCGTGGTCGGCGCGCGGCCGGCGCTGGCACCGGCCGGATACAGCCGGATCACCTGCCCCGGATGGATGGTCGAGGGGTTGTCCAGGCTGTTCCAGGCGATCAGGTCGGCCGGGGTGATGTCATGGATGCGGGCCAGCGCATAGATGGTGTCGCCCTTGCGCACCACCACGGTCTGCCCGGGCTTCGGCACCGAGGTCTTCGGCGTGGTCACACCACCCGCTGTGCTGCCACCACCAGGACGAACCACAGTCGCGGTACCGCAGGCGGCCAGGGTGGAAACCAGCAACGCCAGCGCGCCGATGCGCACTCCTTTGCTCAGACGATCAGGACTCATGCGAACTTCGACCTCCATACAAGCCAGGCGATCAGCACCACCACCAACGCGGTGGCGATCCAGCCCAGCGGTTCAATCCAGCGACGCAGTGCCGCTTCAGCACGCGCACCACCGATACGGATGACCGCAGCCAGCACGAATACGCGCTTGCCGCGACCGATCAGCATGCTCAGCAGGTACTGCGGCATCGGCACGCCGACGATACCCGATGCCCACGTGAAGACCTTCATCGGGATGGGCATGAATCCGCCCAGCACCAGGAAGGTGAACACCGCCCACGGCGACTCGGCCATCTTCGCCTGCACGGTGGTGATGCCCTGCTCGATGGCCGGCAGCATGCCCAGTGCTTCGAACAACGGCTTGATCGCTTCGAAGGCGTAATGACCCAGTGCATAGCCAATCAGCGCGCCGACCATCGAGCCGGCCAGGCTGAGGGTGGCGAACCACCAGCCGCGCTTGGGCTGGGCCACGCACATCGGTGCCAGCATCACCTCCGGCATCACCGGGAAGATGATCGCCTCGAAGAAGCTCAACACCGTCAGGTAGGTCGGCGCGCGTTCGTGCGCCGCCCACTTCATCGCCCGCTCGTACAGCGGCCCGAAAATCTTCATGCAACCCTGCTCCGTGGATTAGTCGAGCATGCCAGACAGCAGCGGCACGAACGTGACCGGCGCCAACACGTGTTGTTCGATGCTGCCGTCGGCCTTGCGGTCCAGCTGTACCAGCGACTGCGCCCCTGGGCCACCGACCGGCGCCACCAGGCGGCCGCCCTCGGCGAGCTGCTCGATCAGGGCGTCGACCAGTGCCGGCGCCGCCGCAGTGACCACGATGGCATCGAACGGTCCGTGCTCGGCCCAGCCGACGCGGCCGTCGTCATGCTTGGTGCGGATGTTCATGCCCAGCGCACGGAAGCGCTTGCGCGCCTGGCGCAGCAGGTCACCGATGCGCTCCACGGTGTAGACCTCCAGGCCCAGCGCACCGAGGATGGCGGCCTGGTAACCGGATCCGGTGCCGACTTCCAGCACCCGCTTCGGCGCGACCTGGAGCACCGCCTCGGTCATCCGCGCGACCACCCAGGGTTGCGAGATGGTCTGGCCGTGACCGATCGGCAGCGCGGTGTCTTCATACGCACGCGAGGCCAGTGCCTCGTCGATGAACAGATGGCGCGGCACCACCCGGATCGCGTTCAAGGTCGGCTCGTCGACAATCCCGGCTTCGCGAAGGCGGTCGACCAGGCGGTCACGCACGCGCTGCGAGGTCATGCCGATACCGACGGCTTCCGGTTGCAGGCGCAGGCGTGGGCTCATGCTGGCCGGTCCAGCGCGGCACTGAGGCCGCCGACCCAGCTGGCCACCTTCTCCAGTGCCTGGTAACGGGTCAGGTCGACCTGGATCGGGGTGATCGAGATGTGGCCGGTGCGCACCGCATGGAAATCGGTGCCGGGGCCGGAGTCCTGCTCACGACCGGCCGGGCCGATCCAGTACACCTCGTTGCCGCGCGGATCCTTCTGCGCGATGCAACCTTCGGCGCGATGGCGGTTGCCCAGGCGGGTGACCTCGAAGCCCTTGACTTCGCTCCACGGCAGGTCAGGCACGTTGACGTTGAGGATGGTGTCAGCCGGCAACGGATCGGCCTTGAGCCGGGCGACGATCTCCACCGCGGCGCGCGCGGCGGTCTCGAAGTGCTTCGGATCATGGTTGCGGGTAACCAGCGAGACCGCCACCGCCGGCAGGCCGAGGAAGCGACCTTCCATCGCCGCCGAGACGGTGCCGGAATAGATCACGTCATCGCCGAGATTGGCGGCATTGTTGATGCCGGACACGACAATATCGGGTTCGAACTCGAGCAGCCCGGTCAGCGCCAGGTGCACGCAGTCGGTCGGGGTGCCGGCCACCGAGACGGTGTAATGGTCGATGCGCTTGAGGCGGATCGGCAGGTCGAGGGTCAGCGAATTGCTGGCGCCGGAACGATCGCGGTCGGGCGCGACCACCGTGACTTCGTGACCGGCCTCACGCAACACCGAAGCAAGCATCCGGATGCCTGCGGCGTCGACGCCATCGTCGTTACTGACCAGGATTCGCATCTTCGATTTAACCGCTTGATTTTCCAAGAATTCGATTCCATCACCGTGCAGTGTGGGCGGGACCGTCGTACTTCCCTGCGGAAGCCGTCGACCCTGCAAGGGCATCGTCTATTGTGCCGCATGCGAGCCGCCGGTCCTACCCTGCCGGCGGTCACGACCGACATCGAACCGTCATAGGCAGACCTGCGCCGGCGGTTTACCCTGTGCGCATGTCGCACCCTGAAGACGAAGACCCGGCCGCATTGTTCCGTGCGGCCATCGGCGAAGTGACGCCGCTGCGCAAGGATGCCGAGCCGGCACCGGCTGCGCCCCGGCCGAAGCCGCGCGCGCGCATGGCCGAACGTGACGAGGCCGAAGCCGCCGGCGAGTTCGCACGGCTGCTGCGCGACAGCACGCCACTGGAAGCCGGCGACGTGGCCAGCTATCGCCGCGACAACCTCCCACCTCGCATGTTCCAGCGGCTGAAGCGTGGCCAGTACTCGGTGCAGGACGAACTGGACCTGCACGGCGCCACCGCGTCGCAGGCGGAGACACTGCTGCGCCAGTTCCTGCTGGAAGCGCATGCACACGACTATGGCTGCGTGCGCATCATCCACGGCAAGGGATTGCAGTCCGATGGCGGTGCGCCGGTACTGAAGAACCTGGTCGACCGCCTGCTGCGGCTGCGCAACGACGTGCTGGCGTTCCATTCGGCGCCGACCGGGCAAGGCGGTACCGGCGCGATGCTGGTGCTGCTTGCACGTAGATGAAAAAGGGGACGGAGGGAATTAAGTCGTTTGTGCCACAAACGACTTAATTCCCTCCGTCCCCTTTTTCTGTCAGGCCTGCGAGGCGTCTTCGACCGGGCCGAGCTCGTGCAGCACGGCGGTGGCGTAGCAACCCGGTGGCAGCGCGAACGACAGCTCCAGCACGTCATCGGCCAACCAATGGTGCTGCAGCAGCGCCGGGCGCAGGCGCAGCGCGCGGCGCTCCTGCTTCAGGCGCGCGTCTTCCAGGCCGGCCCGCAGTGCCTTCGACTCTTCGTCGTCCAGCGCGGCCAGCTCCAGCTCGCGTGCCGCATCGGTGCTGCGCAGCTCGCCTTCGCCCCACAGCGGCGCGCTGGGATGGATGTCGAAACGCGCCAGGCGCTCGGCCAGGACATCGGTGTACGGCTCGGGTCCGAACACGCTGCGGCTGCCATCGAGCATCCACACTTCACCTTCAAGCGGCTGATCCCAGTTGCCCTGCTCCACGCGCGCGGCCAGCACGCGATTGAACAGCGCCGAGCGGGCAGCTGACAGCAGCAGCGAACGCTGGTCCTTGCGCATGCGGCGGCCACCGAACATCGCCAGTGCCGCCGGCACATTGCCGCCGTCGCGGCCAAAGCGCTGCTCGCCGAACCAGTTCGGCAAGCCGCGCTCGGCAATCTGCTGCAGGCGCTCGCTGATTGCTGCGGCATCGCCCTGCACTTCGCGCAGCACCAGCTTGAAGCGGTTGCCGGCCAATGCGCCACGCTGCAGCTTGCGGTTGTGCCAGGTGGCTTCGAGGACTTCGATCTCGTCACTGGCCAGCTCGGCCAGGTCCGGCGCGACGCGCTTGGGCAGGTGCACGCTGAAACGCTGGGTAGTGACCGCGTGGCGGTCTTTCATGCCGGCGTAGCTCACTGCCATTTCCGGCAGGCCCGCCCACTTGGCCAGTACCTTGGCCACATGCACGGTGTTGGCGCCGCGCTTGCGGATGTGCAGCAGCAGGTGCTCGCCTTCACCGGTGGCCTCGAAGGCCGGCAGCTCGTCAACCTGGAAATCGTCCGGCGTGGTGCGGATGCGCGCCGTCAACAACGGCGCACCAAACGCCAAGGGCAGCGGAATCATGCCGCCACCAGCAGCACAACGGCCTGTGCAGCGATGCCTTCGCCACGGCCGGTGAAGCCCAGCTTCTCCGAGGTGGTGGCCTTGACGCTGACCGCATCCAGCGGCAGCTGCAGCAACCCACCGATGCGCTCCCGCATGGCCAGCGCATGCGGGCCGACCTTCGGACGCTCGCAGATCACGGTGATGTCGGTGTTGCCGACGCGCCAGCCGCGCTCGCGCAGCAGGCTGTCGCAGTGGCGCACGAAATCGCTGCTGTCGGCGCCCTTCCAGCGGTCGTCACTCGGCGGGAAATGCTGGCCGATGTCACCCAGCGCCAGCGCGCCGAGCATCGCATCGCAGAGGGCGTGCAGGATCACGTCGCCATCGCTGTGCGCGAGCACGCCGCAGCTGTGCGGCACGTTCACGCCGCCGAGCATGATGTGATCGCCTTCACCGAAGGCATGGACGTCGTAGCCCTGGCCGATGCGGACGGGCGGGAACGGTGCGGTGCTCATGGATGCAACCCTTGCAGCAGGGCCGCGCGGACGGTCAGCCAGCGCGGCGGGAAAGTACGAATTCGAACCGGTCCAGATCGGCCGGGGTGGTGACCTTGAAGTTGTCCTCGCTGCCTTCCACCAGCAGCGGGCGTTGGCCCTGGCGCTCCATGGCCATGGCCTCGTCGGTGACTTCAACACCGGCGGCCGCGGCGTCGGACAGCGCGCGGCTGAGCTGGTGGCGGCGGAACAGCTGTGGGGTCAGTGCACGCCACAGGCGCTCGCGCGGCTCGGTGCCATCGATGCCACCGTCATCGCCAGCGCGCTTGAGTGTGTCACGCACCGGTGCGGCCAGGATCGCCCCGACCGGGTCGGTACGACCGACTTCAAGCAGGCGGCCGAGATCGGCCAGCGACAGGTTCGGCCGCGCCGCATCGTGGACCAGGACGAACTCATCGGCGCGCACCGAGTCCGGCAGCGCCTGCAGACCAGCCAGCACCGAAGCGGCACGGGTCGCGCCACCGATGCAGGTCAGCACCGGCTTGCCCGCCCACTCGTTCCAGCCTGGCCAGTCGGCGTCGTCCTGGCCGATCACCACCATCGCACCGGCCACGGCCGGGTGCGCCAGCAGTGCATCCAGGGTATGGGCGAGCAGGATCTGCCCACCTGCCTGCAGGTACTGCTTGGGCAGCGGCGCACCGAAGCGGGCACCACGGCCGGCGGCCGGAACCACCACCCAGATCGCCGCGCTCATGGCACGTCTGCCGGGTGTTCGCCGGCCTGGGCACTGACGCCAGCGGCAGGCTGCACCGGCTGGACCGGCGCATCCTCGACCACGCGGTAGAACTTCTCGCCGGGCTTGATCATGCCCAGCTCGCTGCGTGCGCGTTCCTCGATGGCGGACTGGCCTTCCTTGAGGTCCTTCACTTCGGCAGCCAGCGCATCGTTGCGCTGCTGCAGACCCTCATTGTCCCGCTCCTGGTTGGCGACCTGGGCTTCGAGCATCATCACTTCGCCCGAATTGCCCGGACCGAACCAGAAGCGGTACTGCAGCCAGCCCAGCAGCAGGGCCAGCACCAGCAGCATCCAGCGCCAGTCGCGCATCGGCTCAGCGCTTCAGCGAAACGAACGCGTCACGACCGGCGTAACGCGCGCCGGCGCCGAGGGCTTCCTCGATGCGCAGCAGCTGGTTGTACTTGGCCACGCGATCGCTGCGGCACAGCGAGCCGGTCTTGATCTGGGTGGCGGTGGTGGCCACTGCGATGTCGGCGATGGTGGTGTCTTCGGTTTCGCCCGAACGGTGCGAGACCACGGCGGCGTAGCCAGCGCGGTCTGCCATGGCGATCGCTTCCAGGGTTTCGCTCAGGGTGCCGATCTGGTTGACCTTGATCAGGATCGCGTTGGCGGTGCCCGAGTCGATGCCTTCCTGGAAGATCTTCGGGTTGGTCACGAACAGGTCGTCACCGACCAGCTGCACCTTCTTGCCGATGCGGTCGGTCAGCAGCTTCCAGCCAGCCCAGTCGTTCTCGGCCAGGCCGTCTTCAATCGTGATGATCGGGTACTGCGCGGCCCAGTCGGCGAGGAAGTCGACGAACTGCTCGGAGGTCAGGCGCTTGTTCTCGCCGACCAGGTTGTACTTGCCGTTCTCGAAGAATTCGCTGGAGGCCACGTCCAGGCCCAGCAGCACGTCTTCACCGGCGGTGTAGCCGGCCTTGCCGATCGCCTCGAGGATGGTGTCCAGCGCTTCAACGTTGCTGCGGAAGTCCGGCGCGAAGCCACCTTCGTCGCCCACCGCCGTGCTCAGGCCGTGGCCCTTCAGCACCGACTTCAGCGAATGGAAGATTTCGGTACCGGCACGCAGCGCTTCAGAGAACGAGGTGAAGCCGACCGGCAGCACCATGAACTCCTGGAAGTCCACGTTGTTGTCGGCATGCGCACCGCCGTTGATGATGTTCATCATCGGCACCGGCAGCGACGGGGTAACGCCGGTCTTGGCGGCCAGGTACTGCCACAGCGCCTGCTTGTTCGATACGGCGGCGGCGTGCGCGGCGGCCATCGAAACCCCCAGCAGCGCGTTGGCGCCCAGGCGGCCCTTGTTCTCGGTGCCATCAAGATCGATCAGGCGACGGTCGAGGCCGGCCTGGTCGGTGGCTTCAAAACCCTTCAGCGCGTTGGCGATGGTGGTGTTGACGTTATCGACGGCCTTGCGCACGCCCTTGCCCAGGTAACGGGTCTTGTCGCCATCACGCAGCTCGACCGCTTCCTTGGTGCCGGTCGAGGCGCCGGAGGGAACCGCGGCACGACCGAACGAACCGTCCTCCAGGATGACTTCGGCTTCCAGCGTGGGGTTGCCACGGCTGTCGAGGATTTCACGGGCGTGGATGCTGCGGATCGTACTCATGGTCGGGCCGGTTACCTGTCTGGAGAGGGGGCGACAAAACGAATGCCGCGTGATTATCCCCGGCTGCCCGCCACTTGCCAAATGGCGTGGGCAACCTCAGCCCCAGCTGGACCCGATCACGATCAGGGCCAGCGACACCAGCATCACCAGCAACACACCGGCCAACGCCGCCGCGACGGGACCACGGCTGCGACGCCAGGCCACCACCATCGCCATCAGGCTGCCGACGAAAGACAGACCCAGCGTAACCAGTGCGGCCAGAATCCAGTACTGCATGGCCTGTATGCCATGGTTGCCGTCACCCGGCGAGCCGAAGCTTGCAGCAAAGGCCAGCACACCCATCAGCACCGATGCCCAGGCAAGCACGGACAGCCCCAGCGCGACCAGACCCCACGGCCAGCCACGCGCTGATGAGGTCGTATTCATCAAAGAAATCCGTAGAACAGGGCGCCCAGCCACAGCGAGAGCAGGATGATCGCCAGGCCCGCGGCCACCTTGCCGCGATTCAGCCGCCAGGCCAGCACAGCGGCAGCGACGCATCCCACGGCACCGAGCAGCTCTGCCACCAGCAGCGCAATGAAGTACGCCCGCAGATCGAGTGCGCTGCTGCCATCACCGGGTGACCGCACGGACGCGGCGCCGATCAGCACCAGGCCGAACATGCCCACGGTGAACAGCACGGCCAGGCCCAGCGCGATCGGGCCCCACGGCCACTGTCTCCAGCGCCGGCGGTGGCGCTGGGTTTCCAGCGCCAGCCACGGGTCTCGACTCACGCGAAGCGCGAGAAGCCGTGCTTCTTGGTCACCGCATCGAGTTCCATCAGGGTCTCGAGCAGCGCTTCCATCTGGTCCAGCGGCCACGCGTTGGGTCCATCGGACAGGGCCTTGGACGGATCCGGATGGGTCTCGGCGAACAGGCCGGAGATGCCCACCGCCACCGCGGCACGGGCCAGCACCGGCACGTGCTCGCGCTGGCCACCGGAACTGGTGCCCTGCCCGCCCGGCAGCTGCACCGAATGGGTGGCGTCGAACACCACCGGGCAACCGGTATCGCGCATCACCGCCAGCGAACGCATGTCGCTGACAAGATTGTTGTAGCCGAAGCTGGCACCACGCTCGCAGACCATGATCTGCTCGTTGCCGGTGGCCTTGGCCTTCTCCACGACCGGCTTCATGTCCCACGGCGCCAGGAACTGGCCCTTCTTGATGTTGACCGGCTTGCCGGCCGAGCACACCTTGCGGATGAAGTCGGTCTGGCGGACCAGGAACGCCGGGGTCTGCAGCACGTCCACCACCGAGGCCACTTCGTCCATCGGGGTGTATTCGTGGACGTCGGTCAGCACCGGCACGCCGATCTGCTTCTTGACCTCGGCCAGGACCTTCAGGCCCTCTTCCATGCCCGGGCCACGGAACGCGGTGCCCGAAGTACGGTTGGCCTTGTCGAAGCTGGACTTGAAGATGAAGTTGACGCCGAGCTTATCGGTGACTTCCTTCAGCTTGCCGGCGGTATCGAGCTGCAGCTGCATCGACTCGATCACGCAGGGGCCGGCGATCAGGAACAGGGGCTGGTCCAGCCCGACCTCGAATCCACACAGTTTCATGGCGTTTCCTTGTTGTCCGCGGTACCGAACGGGCCGGTGCGCTGGGGGTTGAAGCGTGCAAGATGGGGGCCGACGGCCCCCATCACAAGTCAGGCGCGGGCTTCCTGCAGCAGCTTGCCGCCGGCCTTGCGCTCGCGTGCGGCGCGGATGAAACCGATGAACAGCGGATGGCCGTCACGCGGCGTGGACAGGAATTCCGGATGCGCCTGGCAGGCCAGGAACCACGGGTGCGCATCGCGCGGCAGTTCCACCACTTCCACCAGGGTGTCGTCCATCGACTTGCCGGCGATCACCAGGCCCGCATCTTCCAGCTGGGTGCGGTAGCGGTTGTTGAACTCGTAACGGTGGCGGTGGCGCTCGGCGACCACATCCTTGCCGTACAGCTCGCGGGCCAGCGTGCCCGGCTTCAGGCGCTGCTCCTGCAGGCCCAGGCGCATGGTGCCACCCAGGTCGCTCTTGTCGTCACGCTTCTCGACATCGCCGGTGGCGGTGCGCCATTCGGTGATCAGGCCGATCACCGGGTTCGGCGACTGGCGATCATTCTCGGTGCTGTTGGCGCCTTCCAGGCCGACCACGTTGCGCGCGTAGTCGACCACGGCCGCCTGCATGCCGTAGCAGATGCCGAAGTACGGCACGTGCTGCTCGCGGGCGAACTTCGAAGTCAGCACCTTGCCTTCGAAACCACGGTCACCGAAGCCACCCGGCACCAGGATGCCGTCGACATCGGCCAGCGCGGCCATGTCGGTGCCTTCCAGGTCCTGTGCTTCCAGCCACTTCAGGTTGACCTTGGTGCGCTGACGCAGGCCGCCATGCTTGAGTGCTTCACCGACCGACTTGTAGGCATCCTGGTGATCGACGTACTTGCCGACCACGGCGATGGTCACTTCGTCCAGCGGATGCAGGGTCGCGTCGACCGCGTCCTCCCACATCGACAGATCGACCGGACCGGCCTTGTCGGCCAGCTTCAGCTGGTTGACCACGATCTCGTCCAGGCCCTGTGCGTGCAGGCCCGACGGGATGCGGTACAGCACGTCCACGTCCGGCACGCTGATCACCGCGCGCTCGGAGACGTTGGTGAACTGGGCGATCTTGCGGCGCTCCGAATCCGGCACCGCCTGCTCGGAGCGGCACAGCAGCACGTCCGGCTGGATGCCGATCGAGCGCAGTTCCTTCACCGAATGCTGGGTCGGCTTGGTCTTCAGCTCACCAGCGGCGCCGATGTACGGCACCAGGGTGAGGTGCATGAACAGCGCCTTCTCCGGGCCACGCTCGGTGCGCACCTGGCGGATCGCTTCCAGGAACGGCAGCGACTCGATGTCGCCGACGGTACCGCCGATCTCGACCAGTGCCACGTCGTAGCCTTCGGTGGCTTCGTCGATGCAGCGGCGGATCTCGTCGGTGATGTGCGGAATGACCTGCACGGTCGCGCCCAGGTAGTCGCCGCGGCGCTCCTTGCGGATCACGTTCTCGTAGATGCGGCCGGTGGTGACCGAGTTCTTGCGGCTCAGGCGGGTGCGCACGAAGCGCTCGTAGTGGCCCAGGTCGAGGTCGGTCTCGGCGCCGTCGTCGGTGACGTAGACCTCACCGTGCTGGAACGGGCTCATGGTGCCCGGGTCGACGTTGATGTACGGGTCGAGCTTCATCATCGTGACCTTCAGGCCACGGGCTTCAAGAATGGCGGCCAGCGACGCGGCGGCAATGCCTTTGCCGAGCGAGGACACCACGCCGCCGGTTACGAAAATCAAGGGAGTCATGGCTGCAAGCATCCTGTCTGGAAATGGAAAACGGCAGCACCACGCGCGCCCGTAGGGCAGGCATGGTGCTCAGAGGGGGTTTTCCGGTTCGCTGGGACAGCGAGGGAGGTGCGGATCCGTGCGGCGGCAGGCGCCGGACGGGGACCATCGTGCGAGGTCGGGGTGGCCGTGCCGGTCAATTCGACCGTCACCTGCGACCCGCCATGCTGGAAGCCACGCTTGGCCGCTCCAGCCCATTCGCAAAGGGTGGACACGCACTTACTCCCGGAAAGCCATAGTTTACAGATTGATGGCCGCCAACCCAAGGGGCAGACGCCACGTTGCTAAAAAGAAACGCCCCGCAAAGCGGGGCGTTCCGGAGCGCAACCCTTGTCGCAAGGGCGCCTGGCAGGTAGCGGGATCAGCGCTTCTTGCGCGCTTCTTCCTCTTCTTCCTTCTGCGGGGCCGGCTGGCCCTGCGCCTTCATTTCGGCATTGGCCTGGGCACGGCGCTTGGCCTTGGCGTCCGCCTCGGCCTGCGCCTTGTCGGCCTGGTCGCCCTGCTGCGGGGCCGGCTGGCCGGCGTTCTGCGCCACCACCAGCGGCACTGCAACAGCGGCAGCGGCCAGGATCGCAATGGTCAGCAACTTCTTCATGAGGTCCTCCTCGCGGTATGGCTTGGATGTTTCGACCCAACGGGGGTCGCCGGCGTTCAGATTCCAGCGGCTGCCATTTTACCCCCTCTGCGTCGCCGAGACTGAACCGCAGGCGTGCAAAATCCCGTGCCAGACCCCACACTTGCCCGTCGCTCCAAGCTTTCGAAGACAGATGAACGCCCGCTATAACGCCGCCGATATTGAAGTCCTGTCCGGCCTTGACCCGGTCAAGCGCCGTCCCGGCATGTATACCGACACCGCGCGCCCGAACCACCTGGCGCAGGAAGTGATCGACAACTCGGTGGACGAGGCCCTCGCCGGCCACGCCCGCTCGATCGAGATCACCCTGTACAAGGACGGCAGCGTGGAGGTCAGCGATGACGGCCGCGGCATGCCGGTGGACATCCATCCGGAAGAGAAGATCCCGGGTGTCGAGCTGATCCTGACCCGCCTGCATGCCGGCGGCAAGTTCAGCAACAACAACTACACCTTCTCCGGCGGCCTGCACGGCGTCGGCGTCAGCGTGGTCAACGCGCTGTCGACCCTGGTGGAGGTGCACATCAAGCGCGAAGGCGCCGAACACCGCATCACCTTCCGCAATGGCGACCGCGCCACGCCGCTGGAAGTGGTCGGCAGCGTCGGCAAGAAGAACACCGGCACCCGCGTGCGCTTCTGGCCCGACCCGAAGTACTTCGACACGCCCAAGTTCGCGGTGCGCGCGCTCAAGCACCTGCTGCGCGCCAAGGCTGTGCTGTGCCCGGGCCTGACCGTGAAGCTGACGGATGAAGCCACCGGTGAAGTCGATACCTGGTACTACGAAGACGGTCTGCGCGATTACCTGAAGCTGGAACTGGGCGATCGCGAGATGCTGCCGGCCGAGCTGTTCGTCGGCAACCTGAAGAAGGACACCGAAATTGTTGACTGGGCCGTGGCCTGGCTGCCGGAAGGCGAGCTGGTGCAGGAAAGCTACGTCAACCTGATCCCCACTGCCCAGCACGGCACCCACGTCAACGGCCTGCGTACCGGCCTGACCGAGGCGCTGCGCGAGTTCTGCGACTTCCGCAACCTGCTGCCGCGCGGCGTCAAGCTGGCGCCGGAAGACGTATGGGACCGGGTGTCGTTCGTGCTGTCGCTGAAGATGACCGATCCGCAGTTCAGCGGCCAGACCAAGGAGCGCCTGTCCTCACGCCAGGCCGCCGGCTTCGTTGAAGGCGCCGCCCACGATGCCTTCAGCCTGCTGCTGAACCAGAACGTGGACCTGGGCGAGAAAATCGCGCAGATCGCCATCGAACGCGCCAGCGCGCGCCTGAAGACCGAAAAGCTGGTCGTCCGCAAGAAGGTCACCCAGGGCCCGGCCCTGCCTGGCAAGCTGGCCGACTGCATCAGCCAGGACCTGTCGCGTACCGAGCTGTTCCTGGTGGAAGGTGACTCGGCAGGTGGCAGCGCCAAGCAGGCGCGCGACAAGGATTTCCAGGCCATCATGCCGTTGCGCGGCAAGATCCTGAACACCTGGGAAGTCTCGTCCAACAGCGTGCTGGCCTCGGAGGAAGTGCACAACCTGGCCATCGCCATCGGTTGCGATCCCGGCAAGGACGACATCAGCGGCCTACGCTACGGCAAGGTCATCATCCTGGCCGACGCGGACTCGGACGGTCTGCACATCGCCACCCTGCTCACCGCTCTGTTCCTCAAGCACTTCCCGGCGCTGGTCGATGCCGGCCACGTGTTCGTGGCGATGCCGCCGCTGTTCCGCATCGACGTGGGCAAGCAGGTGTTCTACGCCCTGGACGAGGAAGAAAAGCGCTCGATGCTGGACAAGATCGAACGCGAGAAGATCAAGGGCGCGATCAACGTCACCCGCTTCAAGGGCCTGGGCGAGATGAATCCGCCACAGCTGCGCGAGTCGACCATCCACCCCGACACCCGCCGCCTGGTGCAGCTGACCGTGGACGATCGCGAGCAGACGAGCTCGCTGATGGACATGCTGCTGGCCAAGAAGCGTGCGTCCGACCGCAAGGGCTGGCTGGAGTCGAAGGGCGACCTGGCTTCGCTGGAAGTCTGATCCCGCAGCCCTCCTGTAGAGCCGAGCCCACGCTCGGCTGCATTTCGCGCCGTGCCGGGCAGCCGAGCATCGGCTCGGCTCTACAGAGATCACGCCCCCATCGGCAAACCCGGTGGCGCCATAATGCGCGTCCATCCGTGTGGACCATCGTATTGGCCAGCCACTCGCTACTGTTCCCGGGCCTGCCACTGCACAGCGCGCGCCTGGTCCTGAGCCCGATCCGCCGCGACGATGCAGCCGCCCTGTTCGCGATCCAGTCCGATCCGGACGTGATGCGGTTCTGGAACCACCCGGCGTGGACACGACCGGCCGAGTCGCGCGCGCAGATCGACGATGACCTGGCTGCACAGGCCACCGGCACCCAGCTCAAGCTGGCCGTGCGCGAAACGCTGGACGGCCCGTTACTGGGCATCTGCGTGGTGTTCGCGCTGGACCGCGATGCCGCACGTGCCGAGATCGGCTACCTGCTGGCCCCCGACAGGCAGGGCCGGGGCTACATGCACGAAGCGCTGCAGCACCTGCTGGACTACCTGTTCCAGACCCTGCACCTGCATCGCGTGGAAGCCGAGGTCGACCCGCGCAACCAGCCCTCGGCACGCGTGCTTGAACGGCTGGGCTTCCAACTGGAGGGCGTGCTGCGGCAGCGCTGGCGCATCCAGGGTGAACTGTCCGATTCGGCGGTATACGGTCTGCTGGCGGACGACGTGCGCACACCCCTGCCCGCTTGACCCAATCTGGCCAGTGGCGGCCTCGACCGGCGGGCATGCCTTTGGACACATACGGCATGCCCGCCACCGGCCTAGCATCGGAACCCCCTTCCGCTGCCGATCCGGTGACATGAAGTCCCTGCTGCACACTGCCGCGCTCTGCGTCGGCCTGCTCATCGCCCCTGCCAGCGTGCTGGCCGCGCCCGACGTCGACACCAAGGCCGATCCGAAAGACGACAAGACCGAAGCGCCTGCGCTGCCCGCCGATGCATCGGTCCGCCAGAGCATGCGCCTGGCCGGCCGCACCCTGGACTACACCGCCACCGTCGGCACCCTGCCGGTACGCGATGCCAAGGGCAAGGTGATCGCCGATGTGGTGTTCACCGCCTATACGATGCCGGGCAAGGACCGGCCGGTGACCTTTGCGCTCAATGGCGGTCCCGGGGCGTCGTCGGTCTATCTCAACATGGGCGCCATCGGGCCCAAGGTGGTCACCTTTGGTTCGGAGGGTGACAGCGCATCGGCGCCGGCCACCCTGCACGACAACCCGGGCACCTGGCTGGACTTCACCGACCTGGTGTTCATCGATCCGGTCGGCACCGGCTTCAGCCGCGCACGCATCGGCGATGACGAGGCGAAGAAGCAGTTGTACAACCCCAGTGCCGACATCGAGTACCTGTCGCGCTCGATCTACGACTGGCTGCTGCGCAACCAGCGCATGGGCGCGCGCAAGTACCTGACCGGTGAGAGCTATGGTGGCTACCGTGGCCCGCGCATCACCCACTTCCTGCAGACGCGTCTGGGCGTGGCGATGAACGGCCTGGTGCTGGTCTCGCCGTACCTGAGCCCGACCCTGGAAGACAACGCCGATGTCTCGCCGATGGCATGGATGCAGACACTGCCGTCGATCGCCGCCGCGCACCTGGAGCGCCAGGGCAAGCTGACCGATGCAGCGATGCGTGACGTGGTGGAGTACACCCGTGGCGACTACGCCACTGCGCTGATGAAGGGTCGCAGCGATCCGCAGACGACCGAGGCGATGCTGCGCCGGGTGACCGAGCTGACCGGGTTGGACCCGCAGTTCGTGCGCCGCGCCGGTGGCCGTCTTGAAACCCAGGCCTACCTGCGCGAAGTATTCCGCGACAAGGGCACGCTGGGCAGCCGCTACGACTCCAATGTGACCGCGTTCGATCCGTTCCCGAATGATCCGGAGCAGCGCGCCAATGACCCGCTGCTGGACAGCATCATTGCGCCGACCACCACGGCGATGGTCGACTTCGTGACGCGCGTGGTCGGCTGGAAAGTGGATGCGCGCTACCAGGCGCTGAACTACGACGTGAACCGGCTGTGGGACCGCAACGGCGAACTACGCCAGGGTGCGGTGACCCAGCTGCGCCAGGCAGTGGCGATCGACCCACATCTGCAGGTACTGATCGTGCACGGTTGGAATGACCTGTCATGCCCGTTCATGGGGTCGATCCTGACGGTGGACCAGATGCCGACGATGGGCAGCAATCCGGACCGGGTGCAGGTGCGGAGCTATCCGGGCGGGCACATGTTCTACAGCCGGGCCGACAGCCAGGCGGCGTTCCGGAAGGATGTGCAGGCGTTGTTCCAGCGCAATTGAGGGGTTCGGCCGGGCCTGCGGCCCGGCACCCGCTGGATCAAGGGCAACGGCAACTGCAAAAGCTGGCGTCCTGAGGGCTGGCGAGGTTCCCGCTGCTGCTGGTGGGTGCCGACCGTTGGTCGGCACGGGATCGGATCCCTGTTTCTGCTCTGGTAGGTGTCGACCTTGGTCGACACGATGTGTGCGGAAAAATTCTTTGCCCATGAAAAAAGCCCGCCGGTATCCGGCGGGCTTTTTCGTTTGCAACCTTGGCGTGGCGATCAGGTCCAGCCGAACAGCTCGAACAGCTTCAGGATCAGGTATGCGCAGCCGCCGGCTGCCGGGATGGTCAGGATCCAGGCCCAGACGATGCGTTCGATCACGCCGAACTTCAGCGAACGCGGATTCTTGGCGAAGCCGACGCCCATGATCGCGGTGGAGATGCTGTGCGTGGTCGAGACCGGCATGCCGAAGTGCGCGGCCAGGGTCAGGATGGTGGCCGAGCTGGTCTCCGCGGCGAAGCCGTGGATCGGGTGCAGCTTGACCATCTTGTGGCCCAGGGTCTTGATGATCTTCCAGCCGCCCGAAGCGGTACCGGCCGCCATCACCACCGCACAGGTCAGCACGATCCACATCGCGATGCCGTCACCGGCGTGCGCGTCCGGGTGCATGAAGGCCAGCCAGGACGGCAGGTCGTTCAATGCGCCGGTGGCTTCGGCACCGATCAGGGTCATGGCGATGATGCCCATGGTCTTCTGCGCATCGTTGTGGCCGTGGGCGAAGCCCATGTAGGCCGCCGAGGCGATCTGCGCCTTGCCGAAGAAGGCATTGACGATGCGCGGGCGGGCCAGGCGGCCGATGGCACCACCGATCTTGGCCAGGCCGGCGATCAGCGCCCACAGCAGCACCATCACCACGATGCCGAGCAGGAAGCCGGCGATCGGCGAGGTGATCATCGGCACGAACACCTTCCACAGCAGGCCCTTGTTCTGCGCCCAGCTGCCCAGGCGCTCGGACCAGATCAGGGCGTCCCAGTTGTTGTGGGCTGCGGCCAGGCCGGCGCCGCAGAGGCCACCGATCAGGGCGTGCGAGGACGAGGACGGCAGGCCCTTCCACCAGGTGATCAGGTTCCAGATGATGCCGCCCAGCAGGGCGCACAGGATCACCTGCGGGGTGACGTCGACCACGTTGGTGTTGAGCAGGCCCGACGCGATGGTCAGCGCTACCGCGGTACCGGTCAGTGCACCGAGGAGATTCATGAAGGCGGCCAGCATCACCGCCCAACCGGGCGAGAGCACCTTGGTCGCCACCACGGTGGCAATGGAGTTGGCGGTGTCGTGGAAGCCGTTGATGAACTCGAAGACGAGTGCGGCCAGGATCACCACCAGGACAAGGGTCAACATGCGGCGGCGTCCGTCAGCTGTTCTTCAACACGATCTGGTACGCCACCACGCCGGCCTCGCGGCAACGGTCGATGGCCTTTTCCAGGATCTCGAAGAATTCCTTCAGCAGGAACATCTGCAGGTTGTCCAGGCGGCCCGAATAGATGTCGCGGTACAGCTCGAGCATCAGGCGGTCGGCCTCGTTCTCCAGCGAGCGCAGCTTCTCGTTGAGCGCGGTCATCCGGTCCAGGTTCATGTGGCGCAGGTCGGCCACCATCTCCACCACCACGCCGGCGGCCTGTTCCAGCATCGCCGCGCGCGGCGCGAAGTCGATGTGCTCCAGGTGGGTCGTGGCCAGCGAATAACGATCGGCGAACTTCTCGATCTGCTTCGGAATCTTGTACAGCGCCGAGCCCAGCGCTTCGATGTCTTCGCGCTCGATCGGGGTCATGAAGCTGTCCACCAGCGCCTGGCTGATCTTGTCCGAGGCCGCGCGTTCGCGCAGGCGGGCCAGCTTGAAGGCGTCCAGCGCGGGCTGGCGATCGGCCTCGCGCAGCATGGAATGCAGCGCCTTGGCGGCGTCGGAAGCCGCGACGGCAGCCTCATCGAGCAGGGTGTAGAACTGTTTGCCGGAACCGAAAATGGTCTGCAGAGAGAACATTGAGAAACCTGTCAGCCGTCGCGGGAAGGACGGCACCAGACGGAATTATGACGGCTAGATGACCATCACGGGTATCCCCGACCTCTTTTGGGGCTCTGGAACCCCCAACCTGAACAGGCGGTTGCCACCCTGCCATGCCCCTTTGCTAAGATGCCAGCGCGCCTTCGGGCGCACCTTATGGACGACGACCCTTATCCCCCCGCGCCGCGCCGGACCCTGTTCCTGAGCGCCTGCCGCCATCGCCAGCACACGCCCTCCCTGCCACCAACCGGGGACGACGCCCGTGTTTGAAATGATCCTGATTGTCTTTGCGCTTGTTCTGCTGAACGGGTTCTTCGCCATGTCCGAGATGTCGGTCATGACCTCGCGCAAGAGCCGCCTGAAGCAGATGGCCGCCACCTCCAAGCGTGCCGCCAAGGCGCTGGAGCTGTCGGAGAAGCCGGAGAGCTTCTTGTCCACCGTGCAGATCGGCATCACCGTGATCGGCGTACTGACCGGCTACCTTGGCGGTGAGGCGCTGGGCGAGGCCTTCGGTGGCTGGATCCAGGGCCTGATGCCGGGCTTTGCCTATGCCGGCAGCATCGGTACCGCGCTGGCGGTCAGCCTGATCACTTTCATCACGCTGATCTTCGGTGAACTGGTACCCAAGCGCCTGGCACTGACCCGCTCGGAAGCCATTGCCGGGCTGGTCGCGATGCCGATGAGCTGGCTGGCCAAGCTCGCCCTGCCCTTCGTCTGGCTGCTGTCCAAGACCACCCAGTTGGTGCTGCGCCTGTTCGGCCTTGGCAAGGACGAAGTCGCCTCGGTGACGGAAGAAGAGATCCGCATGCTGGTGGCCGAAAGCCACGAGGCCGGCGTGATCGACGCCCACGAGCGCGACATGATGAACCGCGTCATGCGCCTGGGCGACCGCACCGCCGACAGCCTGATGACCCCGCGCAACCGCATCGCTTGGCTGGATACCCAGGGCGGGCTGGAGCGCAATCTGGAAATCATGGCCGAGCACGAGTTTTCGCGGTACCCGGTGTACCGCGACAACGACATGGACGTGGTCGGCGTACTCGAACTGAAATCGCTGGCCACGCGCATGGCGCGCGGTGACAACGCGCTGTTCCAGACCCTGCGCGAACCGCTGTATGTCTCCGAATCGACCCACGCGATGAAGCTGTTGGAGATCTTCCGCGAGGAACAGCAGTCGATGGCGCTGGTGGTGGACGAGTACGGCGAGATCCAGGGCCTGGTGACCATCAGCGACCTGATGGGCGCCGTGGTCGGCCGCCTGCAGGCAGTGGAGAATGCCGACGAAGATGCGCTGGTGGTGACCCGCGAGGACGGCTCGTTGCTGGTGGACGGCTCGCTGCCGATCGAGGACCTGCGCGAGCTGATCGGCAGCAACGACCTGCCCGATGCCGAGGATGGCGACTACTACACGCTGGCCGGCATGTGCATCCACTACTTCGGCCGCATTCCGCATGCAGGCGAGTACTTCGACTGGGCCGGCTGGCGCTTCGAGGTGGTCGATCTGGACGGTGCGCGGGTGGACAAGCTGCTGCTGCGCACGCTGTCCGACGAGCAGGCCGATGAGCTCACCGCCTGAGGCTGGCCAGGGTCCGGGCGCTGATCGCCCGGCCTACCGCAATGAGGGCATCCGTACCCTCCTGGAGATGTTCGCCTCCGGCGATCCCGCCGAGCACATGCCGCTCGGCCAGATCCTCAGCAACCTGCAGCAGAGCGCGTTCGGCGTGTTCCTGTTCGTGGCGATCCTGCCCTCGTTCATCCCGATTCCAGGCCTGGGCGGTGCGGTCAGCGGTCCCCTGGTGATCCTGATCGGCCTGCAGATGCTGTTCTGCCTGCGCCGCCCCTGGCTGCCCGGTTTCATCGCCCGCCGCGGGCCCAGGCGCAGCACCATGCACCGTTTCCTGGACCGCATCGACCGCCCGCTGCGGCGGCTCGACCGGATGCTGTCGCCGCGCCTGCCGCAACTGCTGACACCGCTGCCGGCGCATGCCTTCAGCGGCCTTCTGCTGGTGCTGCTGGGGGTCCTGCTGTCGCTGCCGATTCCGTTCACCAACTTCCTGTTCGGCTTCCAGCTGCTGCTGTTCTCGCTGGCGCTGCTGGAACGTGACGGCGCGCTGATGCTGTTCAACTGGATCGCGGCGTTGGTGGCGATCGCGTTCTTCGGTTTCAGTTCGGGGCAGCTGGTGGGTTACATCGTGGATCTGTTCCAGCGCTGGTTCTGAACCGGACTCCGCTGGAGCCGGCATCTGGCCGGCTGCCACGTTTCCAGTGTTGCCGGCCAGTGGCCGGCACTACCAATACCGGACCTCAGCCATCACCGTAGGTCAATGAATCCGTTGTCGGCCAACGCCGCCGGTTCATCCTGCACCGCCGACAGCACGAATGTCAGCGCCTTGCCCAGCAGCGTACCCGGACCATCCCAGTATTCGGCGCTGTCGGCGCGTACATGGATCAGGCGCAGGTTCGGGTCGTCCTTGCCGCCCGGGAAGAACAGCTTCATCGCCGGCGACCACAGCGCCTCGATCTTCGCGCGATCATCGACAACCCGCGCGCGCCCCGCCACAGACACATAGGTATTCTTCGATGGCGAGGCATAGGCCACGTTGACGCGCGGGTCGAGCGCGATCTCGGCCACCTTCGGGCTGTCGGCAGTGATGACGAACCAGAGGTCACCGTCAAAGGTGACCTGCTGGGTGGCCAGGGGCCGGCTGTAGAGCCGTCCGTCGACGCCGGTGGTAGTGAACATCGCCACCTCTACGTCCTTGATCAGTTCTGCCAGTTGGGCGATGTGTTCGGCGCGGGTGTCGGCCATGTGGGGGCTCCATTGGTGTGAGCCCCCATCAGACGCGGTTCGGCCGCAATGGGCCGTGACGCAATTGTTCAGCCCGCGTGGCGGGCGTGCCAGACCTGCATCGCCAGTTCGAACGAGCGCAGGCGCGCGCGGTGGTCGTACAGGTTGGCGGTGAGCATCAGCTCGTCCGGCTTGTGCCGCTCGACGAACGCGGCGATGCCATCCGCCACCTGCTGCGGATCGCCCAGCACGGTGCAGGCCAGTGCCCGCTCCACGCCCAGTTTTTCGTGCGGCTCCCAGAAGGACTCGATGTCGTCGATGGGTGCCGGAATCTTGCCCGGTCGGCCGCGACGCAGGTTCACGAAACTCTGCTGCTGGCTGGTGAACAGACGGCGCGATTCGGCCTCGCTGTCGCTGGCGACAACGTTCAGGGCCAGCATCGCGTGCGGCTGCTTCAGCGTGGCCGAGGGGCGGAACTCGCGGCGGTATACCGCCAGGGCTTCGTCCATCACATCGGGCGCGAAGTGCGAGGCGAACGCATACGGCAGGCCCATCGAGGCCGCCATGCGCGCACCGAACAGGCTGGAACCGAGGATCCAGGTCGGCACCCGCAGGCCACCACCCGGAACGGCCTGCACCGCCTGCCCGGGCTGCACCGGCTCGAAGTAGTGCAGCAGCTCGCGCACGTCTTGCGGGAACTGGTCGGCGCTGTCGAAGTAGCGGCGCAATGCGCGCGCGGTGGGCTGATCGGTGCCCGGCGCACGGCCCAGGCCGAGGTCGATGCGGTCCGGATACAGCGAGGCCAGCGTGCCGAACTGCTCGGCCACCTGCAGCGGCGCATGGTTGGGCAGCATGATGCCGCCGGCACCGACGCGGATGCGCTGGGTGCCGCCCGCCACGTGGCCGATCAGCACGGCCGTGGCCGCGCTGGCGATGCCGGGCATGTTGTGGTGTTCGGCCAGCCAGTAGCGGCGGTAGCCCAGCGCATCGGCGTGCTGGGCCAGTTCCAGCATGTTGGCGAAGGCGGCGGTGGTGTCACTGCCCTCGCAGACCGGGGCCAGGTCAAGGATCGACAACGGGATCATCAGGCGTTTTTCCGTCACAGGATCCCCCATGCATGGGGTCGGCCAGGCGCCGCGGCCAGTGACGGTGGCGGGATGCTGATTCCCGTGGGGCAGGTTCAGCGCCTGCCGGACCGTGTAGAGCCGAGCCCATGCTCGGCTGCTGTTGGTTGATAAAAGGCAGCCGAGCATGGGCTCGGCTCTACAGAAGCGCGATCAGAACGCGCTGGGGCGCGGCTCGGCCAGCGGCTGGTCGACCATCGGCTTCAGCTCGGCATCCAGCGCCACGCGCTCATCGAACACAAAGCAGCGGCCTTCGTAGCCTTCGCCGCCCACCTCCTCGAAGTAGCCGAGGATGCCACCGTCCAGCTGCAGCACGTTGTCCATGCCGTCGTTGACCATCCACAGCGCAGCCTTCTCGCAGCGGATGCCGCCGGTGCAGAAACTGACCACGGTGCTGTCCTTCAGCGCTTCGCGGTGCGGTGCCAACGCCTCGGGCAGGTCGGTGAACTTGTGGATGGGCAGCACCAGCGCATCCTTGAAGGTGCCGTACTCCACCTCCTGCAGGTTGCGGGTATCGAGCATCACCACCGGCTTGCCGGCGTCGTCATGCCCCTGTCGCAGCCACCGCTGCACCGTGGCCGGATCGACCGCCGGCGCGCGCGGGTACTCCAACGGCTGGCCGTCATCGCGGCGGAAGCTGATGATCTCGTCCTTCACCTTGGCCTTCAGCCGCGCGAACGGTTGATGCTGACTGAGGCTGGTCTTGACCCGCATATCGGCAAACCGCGCGTCAGAACGCAGCGCCGCGTAGAAACCCTCGACCGCCTCCGGCGCACCCGCCAGGAACAGGTTCAGTCCCTCGCCCGCCACCAGGATCGTGCCGCGCAGCTGCGCCGCCTCGGCACGCGCCAGCAGCTGGTCGCACAGGGCCTGGGGAGCGTCGATGACGGCGAAATGGTAGGCAGCAGTATTGGCGATCATTGCGCCATTTTAGCGCCTCCCGCCCGCACAGACAGATTCAGGGGTCAGTGCCCTCTGCGCAGCAGAGGGATCCGACCCCAAGCCCGGCAGACACCCGGAATCTGTCAGGGGTGGGGCGGTGTGGGCAGGCGGGGGCGCAGAGCGCCATGGATGGCGCTCTACGAGGCACGCAGGAGCAGCTTTTGCCGTCCCCTGCCTGCCCACACCGCCCCACCCTCCCACTGAAGCCCGGCTTTTGACGTTGCCGTTGCGTCTGCGGGTGCCGGGTGCAACCCGGCCAGAAGCCCCCTTTACCCCCGCAACAACACGAACGGCAGCAGCACCAGCGCCGCCGCAGCGGCCATCGCCAGCAGCACCAGCACCACGAACAGCGGCCGCCGCCGGAACAGGCTGCCGAACGTCTCCGCCGTGCCCTCGCGCAACGCGTGCTCACGCTCGGCACGGATGCGCGGCCCGCGTTCGGCTTGGTATTCCGCCATCAGCGCCTTCGCACGCGGATGATCGGCGTCCTCGCGCAGCCACAGGCCGCCGTTGGAAATGCCCCAGGGGCTGGGTTCGGTGCGATACCAGGCGATGCCGTGCTGGTCGAGCAGCGTGCAGACATCGGCATATTCGTCGTCGCCGACATTGCGCAGATTGAGCAGGAGTTTTGCCATGCCCCATGATACCCGGCGCCGATGCGCTACCCTTGCCGCCCTCGCCCTGCGCCTTAACGGAGACGCCCGATGCGCCGCCTGCTGCTTCCCCTGCTGCTGTCCCTCGCCGCCGCTGGCTGCTCGACCGAACCGTCCGGCCCGCCGCCGGGTGGCACCCTGACCACCTTCGAGCGCATCGACACCGTGCCCGGTACCGGCGCCGAAGCCGTTGCCGGCAGCAAGGTCACCGTGCACTACACCGGCTGGATCTACGACAACCGCACCGAAACCAAGCACGGCAAGACCTTCGACAGTTCGGTCAGCCGTGGCGAACCGTTCACCTTCGCGCTCGGCGCCGGCCAGGTCATCCGCGGCTGGGATGAAGGCGTGGCCGGCATGAAGGTCGGCGGCAAGCGCACGCTGATGATCCCGCCGGACTACGGCTACGGCGACCGCCGGGTTGGCCAGATCCCGGCCGGCTCGTCGCTGGTGTTCGATGTCGAGCTGCTCGATGTCAAACCGTAATACCGCAACGCCCCATCGGGTCGCCGTCATCGGCGGCGGCCCGGCCGGCCTGTTCGCCGCCGAGCGCCTGCGCGCCGCTGGGCTGGACGTGGACCTGTACGAGGCCAAGGGTTCGCCCGGCCGCAAGTTCCTGATCGCCGGCAAGGGCGGTCTCAATCTCACCCATTCCGATCCGCGGCCACTGTTCGACAGCCGTTACCGCGAGCGGGCCTCTGCCGTCGGCAGCTGGCTGGATGGCTTCGACGCGCAGGCGCTGCGCGACTGGGCTGCCGGCTTTGGCGTGGAGACCTATGTCGGCAGCTCCGGCCGCGTGTTCCCGGTCGACCGCAAGGCTGCGCCCCTGCTGCGCGGCTGGGTGCGCCGCCTGAAAGAACAGGGGGTGCGCCTGCATGCCAACCACCGCTGGGTCGGCTGGAGTGACGACGGCGCCCTGCGATTTGAAACCGAAAGCGACGCCGTTGAAGTGCATGCCGATGCCACACTACTGGCAATGGGCGGCGGCAGCTGGCCGCAGCTGGGCAGCGACGGCGCCTGGGTCCCGCCATTGCTGGCCCGTGGCGTGGACATCGCACCGCTGCAGTCGGCCAACTGCGGTTTCGACGTGGACTGGACCCCGTTCTTCGCCCAGCGCAATGCCGGCGCGCCGTTGAAGCCGGTGATCGCACACTTGATCGATCTGGCCGGACGGCCACAGTCGCTGCAGGGCGAATGCGTGGCCAGCGAGTACGGCATCGAAGGCAGCCTGATCTATGCGTTGGCGGCGGACCTGCGCGAGACCATCAACCGCGATGGCCACGCGATGCTGTGGCTGGACCTGGTGCCGGGCCGCGACGAGGCGCGCCTGCTGGCCGATCTGTCACGCCCGCGCAAGGGCCGCAGCTTCGGCGAGCACCTGCGCCGCCAGGCCGGCCTGGATGCAGTGAAGGCCGCACTGGTGTTCGAGATTCTGGGTAAAGAAGCGGGCAACGACCTGCCTGCCGTGGCGGCTACGCTCAAGCGCCTGCCGCTACGGCTGCTGCGTCCCCGGCCGATGGCCGAGGTGATCAGCACCGCCGGTGGCGTACGCCTGGATGCGCTGGATGATGGCCTGATGCTGCGGGCAGTGCCCGGCGTGTTCTGTGCCGGCGAGATGCTGGACTGGGAGGCACCGACGGGTGGCTACCTGCTGACCGCGTGCTACGCCAGTGGCCTGCGTGCTGCGGAAGGCGTGATCGGGTGGCTGGCGGAGCGGTGACGCCTGCCTTGTAGCGTCGAGCCATGCTCGACTGCTTCATCGATTGAATCAAAAGCAGTCGAGCATGGCTCGACTCCACAAAAGCCGTCGAGCTACATCACCACGGCCGGCGCATGCTCACCGAGGCCAGCGCCACGCCGCTGGGATGTGGGTAGGCCTCTTCGCGCACGCTGACGAAGCCGTGCCGTTGATAGAACGGCACGGCATTGAGCGAGGCCGACAGCACCACCTCACGCTCACGATCGGCCATTGCCAGCAGCCGCTGCATCAGCGCCTGACCGATGCCCTGGCCGCCACGATCGGGATCAACAAACAACGCATCGACTTCATTGGCATCGACATCGAACACCCCGAAACCAAGCAGGACACCCTCGCGGTCCTCGGCCACCACGCACCCGCCCTGCGACAACAGCCGCGCGTACTGCAACGGTGGCGGCGAGGCCGACCATGGCGCGATGACCTCGGGTGGGTAATGACTGCTGCAGGTCTCGCGAACGCACCGCGTACGCAATGCCCACAGCGTGGCCACGTCGTCCATGGTGCCGGTCCTGAACTGCATGACATCTCCTTGTAGCGTCGAGCCATGCTCGACCGTTCTTCGTTCCGACGTCGCGATGCCCGATCGAAAGGCAGTCGAGCATGGCTCGACTCTACAGAATCGTTATCGCGACTTGCTGGCGCGCAGCGCCTGGATCTTCGGCGGCGGCTGGAACGAGTCGCTGCGCGCATCGGCCCAGAACGCATGGAACACCGCATGGTCTGGCACCTTGTGCAGCAGCTCGCCCGGTTCCAGGTAGCGGTACAGCGAGGCCAGCGAACGGATCTCCACCGGCGAAACACGGCGCAGGATGTGTTCCGGCCCCAGTTCAGCCGGATCGTTCAGGCCCGCGGCACACAGCAGTTCCTTCAAGGCATGCAGCGTGTGCTCGTGGTAGCTGTACACACGGGTGGCCTTGTCCGGTGCATCCAGATGCTTCCAGCGCGCGGGATCCTGGGTCGCGATGCCGGTCGGGCACTTGTCGGTGTGGCAGCTCAGTGATTGGATGCAGCCCAGCGCGAACATGAAGCCTCGCCCGGCATTGCACCAGTCGGCCCCCAGCGCGATGGTCCGCGCGATATCGAACGCGCTGGTGATCTTGCCCGCCGCACCGATGCGGATGCGGTCGCGCAGGTCGAGGCCGACCAGGGTGTTATGCACCAGCAGCAGCGCCTCGTGCATCGGCACGCCGACATGGTCGACGAACTCTGCCGGTGCCGCACCGGTGCCGCCCTCGGCGCCGTCGACCACGATGAAATCCGGCAGCAATCCGGTTTCCTGCATCGCCTTGGCAATGCCGAACCACTCCCACGGGTGGCCGATGGCCAGCTTGAAACCGACCGGCTTGCCACCGGAAAGCTCGCGCAGGCGGGCGACGAACTGCAGCAGCTCGACCGGCGTCGAGAACGCCGAGTGACGCGATGGCGACACGCAGTCCACCCCCATCGGCACGCCACGCGTCACCGAGATCTCGGCCGTCACCTTCGGCGCCGGCAGCACGCCACCGTGGCCCGGCTTGGCGCCCTGCGACAGCTTGATCTCGATCATCTTGACCTGGTCATGGGTGGCGTTGGCAACGAAGCGCTCCTCGCTGAAACCGCCCTTCTCGTCACGGCAACCGAAGTAGCCCGAGCCGATCTCCCACACCAGGTCACCGCCCATCTCGCGGTGGTAGGGCGAAATCGAGCCCTCGCCGGTGTCGTGGTAGAAGCCGCCCTGGCGCGCGCCTTCGTTCAGCGCACGGATGGCGTTGGCCGACAGTGAACCGAAGCTCATCGCCGAGATGTTGAACACGCTGGCCGAATAGGGCTTGGCACAGTTCGGGCCGATCAACACGCGGAAGTCATGCTTGGCGATGGCGGTTGGCGCCAGCGAATGGTTGATCCACTCGTAGTCCACCGCATAGGTGCTGCGCAGGGTACCGAACGGCACCGTGTCCATCTCGTTCTTGGCGCGCTGGTAGATCAGTGCCCGCTGCTGGCGCGAGAACGGCACGTCTTCCAGGTCACTCTGCACGAAGTACTGGCGGATCTCCGGGCCGATCGATTCCAGCCCGTAGCGGAAGTGCGCCATCACCGGATAGTTGCGGCGCAGCGTGCTGCGCTTCTGCAGCAGATCCCAGGTCCCCAGCGCCACCATCGCGGCAGTCAGGCCGACGCCCCAATACCAGGCCGGCCAGATCGTGGCCAGCCACAGGCATATCGGGAACATCAGGATGGCGAGCAGGTAGACGATATACCGGTGCATGGCTTTCCTCGGTTGCAACTGCCCCCGAGTCTACCGCGCCGCTCGCTGCCAAGGCTTACAAACGATCGTCAACCACGTTGCGCGGCCAGGCCGACTTCACGTCGTAGACCAGGCCACCTGGCGCCAGCAGCGCCCGGATTGCACCTTCATCCATCGCCTTGAAGCGGGCATGGGCCACTGCCAGCACCACCGCGTCATAGCGCCCCGCCCCAGGCTCGGCCAGCCAGTCCAAGCCCTCGCCGGTCAATGCCGCCGGGCCGACCCACGGATCGCTGACCTCCACCTGCGCACCGGCATCGCGCAGCCGTTGCGCCAGTTCCAGCGCGCGGCTGTTGCGCAGGTCCGGGCAGTCCTCCTTGAAGGTCACGCCCAGCACCAGGATGCGTGCGTCCGCCGGCACACGGCCACGCTCGGCCAGCATCGCCAGCACCCGCGCCGCCACGTGCTCGCCTACGCGGTTGTTGACCTGTCGCGCGGTGTGGATCAGGTCCGGGTGATAGCCCACGCTCTCGGACTTGTGCAGCAGATAGTACGGATCGACGCCGATGCAGTGACCACCGACCAGCCCCGGCCGGAACGGCAGGAAATTCCACTTGCTGCCGGCGGCGTCCAGCACGTCCTGGGTATCGATGCCAAGCCTGTCGAAGATCAGGGCCAGCTCGTTGACCAGCGCGATGTTGACGTCGCGCTGGATGTTCTCGACCACCTTGGCCGCTTCGGCCACCCGCATCGAAGGCGCCGGGAACGTACCGGCGGCGATGATGCGCTGGTAGAGGCCATCAATCACCGCAGCGACTTCCGGTGTCGAGCCGGAAGTGATCTTGCGGATGTCGGCCAGGCGCCGCTGGCGGTCGCCGGGACTGACCCGTTCCGGGCTGTAGCCGCAGTAGAAGTCTTCGTTGAAGCGCAGGCCCGAACCCTGTTCCAGCAGCGGCACGCACACTTCCTCGGTGGTACCGGGGTACACCGTGGACTCGTAGATCACCAGATCGCCGGCGCGAAGATGACTGGCAATCAGCCGTGTCGCCGAACGCAGGGGCTCCAGATCAGGCTGCTCGTATGCATCGATCGGGGTCGGCACGGTGACGATGTAGACGTTGCATGCATCGAGCAGGACCGGATCGCTGCCGTACTGCAGCTGCTGTGCACTGGCCAGCTCGTCGGCTTCCACTTCCAGCGTGTGGTCCTGGCCGCTGCGCAGCTCGGCGATGCGGCCGGCATCGATATCGAAGCCCAACGTCGGCCACTGCCGGCCAAACGCCACCGCCAACGGCAGGCCGACGTAGCCCAGGCCGATCACCGCAAACCGGGGCGCGCTGGCCGCCGCTACCGGCGCACTCATCGGCACATCCCGTGCAACGGATGCAATCGCACACACGCTGGCAGGGTTTCGGCCAACACACTCATTTGCTGCACCACTCCGGAAACCTGCGCCAGAAAGGCTACAGCCTACCGGCCCCGGCACCCTGTCGCCAAGGCGGGCTCAGGACCCCAACGCCACCGCGGCCGGTTCCAGTTCACCGTCGGCGCCGGTCCAGGCCTGCAGCAGACGCTCAAATCCACCGCTGCCAAGCAGGAAGCCGGGCCACGCGGCATCGGCAATCTGCGCCAGCAGCTCCGGCTCGATCCGTCGCGTGCCCATCGACCAGCGCGGAAATACGCGCTGCACCACGGGGGCACGGCACAGCACTTTCAGCTGCCCGTGGCTGCGCGCATTGAGGATGCGCTGGAACACCGAATCGATGCCGTCCTCCGGGCCTTCCAGATGCTGGAGGAAGCGTGCTCCGTCGAACATCAGGACACCGGTGACACCGGCTACACGATTGAATGCCGTGGCGTCGGCCAGCAGGCGGTCAAGATCGGTTGCCTGCAGATCGGCGCGGGCCTCACTGGTATAGGCGATCGCGTGCAGCGACATCAGGTGGCTCCCCCCCTGGGAACGGTGGCAGGGACTATGACATGAATGCGATCGACAGTTAAGCACGCTGCCGCCGCGATGGAATCCGGTCGCGCTACCGCAGGTGGGCTACAATCGGCGCCGCGCTGCAGGCCCGGATGGCGAAACTGGTAGACGCATCGGACTTAAAATCCGCCGGGGGCAACCCCATGCCGGTTCGATTCCGGCTCCGGGCACCAAGGCTTTTGCGACGATCATCGATCGCGTTTTCGCTCCGCAATTTTCTCGACGCTCCGCAATCTGCTCCAACGCATGATGCCAAGCGAGCAGCAGATGATGTCTGCGACGCAATGTCGCGGATGCCTCAAACACTCCGCCGCATCTGCTGCAGCCCTGCACTCACCCGCGCCTTGCTGCGGACGTCCCTCGCTCGGGGCTTCGTCTCTGCCGGCGGCTTGCGCGGTTCGAGCGCTGCCTTGATCCGCTCGATCTCCTTCACCCCAGCCTCGGCCAGGCGCCGGGCCTGTTGCTGCTGCTCGCGCGTAGGCGGCAGACCGGGCAGCGGCGGCTCCGGCTGGATCGGCGTGCTGTCGGTCAGCCGGGCAACAGCCTCACGCAGCGCCAGATCGGGATAGAGCCTGGCCGCACACCAGCGCTCGGCGTACCGCTTCGCCTGTCGGACATTGGCGGCGCGCACTTCCTTGGTGTGCCACATCTTCTGGCCTTCCATCCATAGCCGGACCCCAGGACCGCCATCAGGCGTGACGCTGGCCGTCTCGCGGCCGTTGTACCAGAGCGCCCAGCGCTCACCCGTCTGGACCCAGCCAGAGGGAATCGGAGCGGTGCGGAAGCCGTGGGAGGAACGCATGGCCGGAAGGATACGACCGGCCGTCGCAGATCCTGCGAACGCGGCAGCGACCTGCCTGAATCGTTCGGGATGGGTGCCGGCGCGGCGCTGCTCACGCGCCCCCGGGTTGAGCTGCCTGTGGCCCCGGATCCGGCAAGGTCAGGATGCCCGCCTTGGCCGGCCGGCCGCCATCGGGCAACCTCGCCCTGTCGGGTCGGGCTGTCCCTACACGCCCCGGGCACGGCCGGCCGGGCTACCCTCCGGCCATGTGCGGCCGATTCGTCCAGCTCCCCGTGATCGACTTCGGCCAGCCGGGGCTGGCTGACCTTGCCCCCGGCCTGGCCGAGATCCAGCCAAGCTACAACCTGGCGCCGACGCAGCGCGCGTCGGTGATCCTGGACCGCGGCGAGGGCCGGCAGGTCACCCGGCTGGCGTGGGGCCTGCTGCCGTTCTGGGCCAAGGCCAAGGGACTGCAGGGCTCGACCATCAACGCCCGCATCGAGACGGTGGCCACCAAGCCGGCCTTCCGGTCAGCCTTCAAGAAGCGCCGCTGCGTGATCCCGATGGCCGGCTACTACGAGTGGTCGGTCAGCTCGATCGACGAGAAAAAAGACCCCTGGTTCATCCATGCCACCGGGCCGCTGCTGGCCGCTGGCCTGTGGGAGGACACCAGCCCCCTGCTGCCCGACGGCAACCTGGGAACCTTCACCATCATCACCGGTGACAGCAGCGGAGTCTCGGCCGACATTCACGACCGCATGCCTGTGTGGCTACAGGCCGGCCAGATCGATGAGTGGATGGCCGCCAATCCGGACGATGCTATGGCCATGCTGCTGGCCAGCGAGCCGCCGGCGATGGAGGCCTACCGCGTCAGCCGCGCGGTGAACACGCCGCGGAACAACCGCGAGGACCTGTTGCAGCCGACCGCGTGATCGCCACCGTCAGGTTCTTGCCTCAATGGCTGCCAGCCGTGCGTCTAGCGCCTCGACCTTGGCAGCCTGAAGGTCATTCTCCGCAGCCAGCGCCGAGACCATGAAACACAGCAGCTCCTCTTTGCGGAAGCTGTAGCGGTTGCCAGCCTCGCGGGCCGCCTGGATCAGCTCACGGCCTGCCTCGACTGCTGCCTTGACCAGAACCCTTTTCGTACGGTGCACCGTGAGGACCGTGCCATTCTCTCCATAGATGTAGTCAGGGACCTCCTCATACACCGCCTCCTCTGCAGGCCACTCGTGCCACTGCTCCGGCTCGGCCTCCCACTCGTCGTAACAGATGAAGGAGTAGGCGAACGGATCGAGGCCATGCGCCTCCATCACAGCTATTGCAGCCTGCACAGTCGGGCCAGCGTGCAGCCGGTCGCCGGTCAGCCACTCCCAGATCATCGGCTCACGAGCCAGCGCGGAGCCTGCCTTTCGTTCCGCCACTGACTGCGGGCGCGGCTCGGTCTTGAGGCGGGCGTCGGAAGTGCTAATGGTGGTATTCGTTGCAAAAACCTGAGTCCATAGGTTGGATGCCAACCCGAGACTCATAACGTTTGTAACGTTTGGCTTTACGTTGGCGTGCGCAATTGAGAGAAATTGAGTCGGCTGTGTCTCATTGGTATCGGAGCAACCGATCAGGATGTCGGCACTGCGCGCCCGGATGTCGGACCGTCGCCTTGCGCCAGCGCTTCCGAAGAACATCGAAATACCAGTGGATGTCCCCCCAGGCTGACCGTAGATGATCTGCCCAGTCGCGCTTAGGTTCCACGTGTGCTGGGAATTCCAAGTCTTGTAGCCATCGACGGACTCATCCCCAGTAAGGCCAACAGCCCCGATAGCCGTCCTCTGCGCTGCTTGAGTGGTAGCTGCAAGGAGGGTGCGGCCGGCGCTGGTCAGGTCGTAGGTCGCCCATGCCGAGCCGCTGTAGTAGATCGACTTGTCAGCGGCGTAGGTCAGGCCCGCGATGCCGGTCAGGTCAGCGTCCAATGGCTGGTAGGCAGCAGCTGCAGCTGGACCAGTCAGCAGCGGGGTCACCGTGCCGCCGCTGTTCTTCGTGGACGGGACGCCGCTGGCATCAACAAACAGCGTCGTCTTGCTGGCAGGCGGGGTCGTGGCCGAAGCGCCTGCGGTATTGGTAAGAACGAACATCAGGAAACCTCCACAAGCGCGCCGTCCAGTTCAATGCTGGATCCGGCTCCGAATTCGATAGGAAGTGTGAAAAGCGCCTGCTGGTAGGCCGGAACAACGAACGTCTGCCCGTCAGGGATGAAGTACGGGACGAATCCGCCGCTCGCAGTGGCGCTGATGACGGGCCTACGCGGGTCAGTGTTGTCGACGGTGACGTTTGTGCCTGGGAGAACCTCCTGCACCGCGCTGTCGGCCTTGCCGAGCGAGGCGAGCACCTCCGCAGCCAGCGACAAGGTCGGCAGCCCTGCCACCGCATCGCCATTCGCCACTTCGATCTGCTGCGCCGTGCCGGTGATCGTGGCCGGCTTGGTCCCGGTGATTCGACCCTTCGCGTCTTTGGTGATCGCCAGCAGCGTGCCAGCGCCAGAGTCAGGGACGTCGGCTAGCCCGATCGTTGGGTTGCCCGCCTCGCCATCCGGGTTGGCGATCTCGATGCCCGGCCCCTGCTGAAACGTGCGAAGCGCCCATTCGCCGTCAGTCCTGCGGATCAAGAACCCCTTTCCAACAAGGGCCGCAATCTTGACCAGGTTTGCGGGCACCTCGCGAATCAGCTTCCAAACAGTCCACCGGTTGGCGTTCGGGTCGGTGGAGGTTGTCGGGTTGATGATCTGGTCCGGCCGCAGCACCGTCCCGTCAGGGCCCCTCAGGTCGACGCCCACCTGAGCACCCTTCGTCGCCCCGTCCTCGACCGTGACGAAGTTCCGGGGGTTCTGATGAAGCGGGACGCGCTGCTTCGCCATTACCGTCCCAGCGCGCGGATCTCGCCCATGCGGGTGTTGCAGTCCTGCAGGGCGAGCAGATTGGCGTTGTACGCGCTGACCACCGCCTCGACCGTGCGCGACGCTGCCCGGGTTGCTGGGCACGGTCGCGTGAGCCGGTCATCGACCGGGACCAGCTTCTCCACGGTCACATGGACCTTCTCGGGCAGCTTCGGCTGCTCGGGCTGGTGCGCGCAGCCGGCCAGCAGCATTGTGGTGATCAGAGCAAAGGAATTGAGCTGCACAGCTCCATCTCCAGTTGGGACCGGCATGCCGGTGTGGTCTTGGCGGCCTGTAGCGCCTTCTCTGCCGCAGTGGCCCGGCGCTGACCCTCGGCCGCTGCCGCTTCGGCCCGGCTCGCAGCAGCAGCCGATGCCTTGCGCGCCACCTCGGCGGCGTCGATCGATGCCTGGGTCTGTCGGTTCACCTCCTGCAGAAGCTCGCCGGCAGCGTTGGCCGCGCGCAGGTTCTCTGCCGCCTCCGCGCGCGCGACGTCGAGCTGGCGCTGAACCGCGCCGATCTGCTCCCGGTCAGCAGCGGCCTGGCGGTCCTCGCCGCGCTGGCAGCCGGCCACGAAGATGCCACCGGCTAGCGCGCACCAGACGCCAATGCGGATCAGACCCACGTACGGGCGGAGCGGATCAGGGATCAGCATGGCGGCTGCCCCTCGGCTTCTGCTTGAAGCTGGTGGCCACCGGGACCAGGAAGGCGCCGCCGACGGCCAGGCCGCCCAGCACGATCAGACCCCACTCTGGAAACAGGTTCTGCGCGCGCTCCGGCAGCAGCGCGTAGGCGCCAAGGGCAGCAGCCGCAGCCGCCGCAACAGTGGCCAGCCAAGTGCTGGCCCGACCGGCAACCCCTCGCCAGTTGAATCGGTCCTTCACTTCAGCCCCCTGAGCTGCTTCAGCTCCTTGATGTCCTGCTTGTTCTGCTCGACCTGCACGGCCTGCTTGGCCAGTTCGAGCTTCAGCGCCGGCACGTCGGCCAGCTGGGTGTTGAAGGTCTGCAGCTGCTGCTGCACGGTGGCCATCTGCTGGTTCGTGACCTGCTGCTGCGTCAGCACGGCCTGCATGGAGCTGATCAGCCAGTAGCCGCCGGCGATCATGAAGCTGGCGAAGGCGCCAACGATCCATTTCTCGACCGGGCCGAGCGAAATGCGGGTGCGGCCGTCCTGGCTCGGCTGGGCTTCCATGCTCATGCGCTCCCGCCCTGACCGTCGAACACGCGGCGCTCATCGGCTCGACGATTGGACAGGCCCTGCATGACCCTGCCGTTTGCCCTGTTCCAGCGCAGGAACTGAGCTGCAGCCCCTGCCACATCGCCGGCGTTGAACAGCTTCAGCAGGGTCGAGCTGCGGAATGCAGAGACGCCGATGTTGTAGGCCAGGCTGACCATCGCCCCGAGCTGCCGGTCGGTTGCCGGCCGTCGCAGCGCCGACCGCACGCCCTTGGCGAACCGGTCCAGATCGAGCGCCAGCCGGTCGTCGGCCTGCTTCTGGCTCCAACGGATGCCCTTTTCAATGCCAGGACCGGTGGCGCCGTAGCCGATCGTCCATGGCGCTCCACCGGTGGCAGGGTCGGGGTAGGCCTCCAAACGGCACCCCTCCCACTTCTTCACCAGCTGTACCGCGTATGCCAGGGCGCTCATGCCCGCTCCCCCATGTTTGATGGGGCAATGCTGCCGGGGCTGGCTGGGGCTTCAACGGAGGAGCGACCATGCGCAATTCTGGCGACAATTTGTTGTCGCCAGAATCAAAGAACGCCAATTGCAGAGATGAATCTTAGAGGTCGAGCTTCATCTGGTCATTGAGCTTAGGGTGAACTGACTCCAGCTTCTCCTCGAAATCCTGATAGTCCCGACTGAGTTTCATTACGGTAACAACGGATGCCAAGTGTTCACGCAGCTTAGGATGCCCGATGTCCGCAGTGAGACGCTGATGCAAGCGGGCCTTTCTCTGATCCTTGGCGGCCTGCGCCTTAAGTTCCTTCCTAAGCCCAGGGGCCAAGCGGTCATAAACCACGTTGTTAGTTAGGGTGCCGAAGTAGGGAGGGTACGTGTTCCCCTCCGAAGGGAATGGCAGCCCACGCAGCCTGCACATATGCTCGTAGTAGTCGATTGGGAAGGTCTTTACCCACGGCTGCAGCTCCTTTGCAACGTATGCCTCAAGGATTTTTGCAAGGGCATCTCGTGCACGATCCTTCTGGTATCCAGTGGCCTCGTCGACAAGAGCGATGATGCCAACTCGCGCGAAGCCTCTCATCAAGAGATCTGCCTGCGCGGCGTAGCGATGATCCTGCTCGGTCGTGACAAGACCCATATCACGAGCAGTCAATATTGCTTCACAGATTTCCTGAAGAACCGTGGCCTCAAATCCATCGCTGGGGATGTTGTCGCCACGGGGAGACTTGCCGACAAACTTAATTGGCGAGTCGATGGCCACGGACAAGTCCTTGTTCTGATAGGACTTAATCAGTTTATGGCCAGCAATTCGCGCGGCTCCTTGGCCACGCCCTTTCATACCAATCGCAGCTGTTAGACCGCGGCCGGAAATAACACGACGCCCATCGTCCAATACAAAGCAGGCCAGGGACTGCCCACCAACTTCCAGCGAGCCTGAATGAGTGGCCTTTGGGAGCTTGGCCATCTCTCTCTTGGCGCTTAGGGCCTTCTGGGAAATTTCCTTTCGCTTTTCAGGAGTCAAAGCCGCAGCTCTTGCCTTCCCGCCTATCGCCTTGCCGGTTGCAGACTTCTTTTCGTCGACCATTTGGCACCTCCGCCTAGGAGGCTAGAGTATTACCTTGCTCTTTTGCATTTGCAAGCAATTTGCTTGCAAATTTCCATGCCGCAACGGCACGCGGGGGTGGCCCCCCGAAGGCCGGTGCTACCATCTCCACTCCACCCGAGGCCGCGCCATGCCCAACAGCTCTAGTCCCCCGCATGCCCTGCCCCCGCCGATGACCGTCGGGCGGTATGTGCGGGAGAACTTCAAGCCGATCGCATCCAAGTTCATGTGGTGGGCAGTTATCGTTGCGCCCGGGTCTATCGCAATCAAGACGCGCGGCAGTCACTTCTCGATGTTCGAGCGAGTGGGAATGATTCTGCTTGCCCTACTCATCGCCGGCGTAGCAATAGCTGTGTTGGTGAGCCTTTGCCTATATTTGGCAGGCTGGTTCAAGCTTCACACTCGGGTTAAGCCCATCATCCCGGCGAGCATTGCCATGGTTCTAGCCATCCTTGGCTATGTCCTGGTGGCCAACTACTACTCTTGAGCTGGGGCACCTTCGCGCTTACCGCCGACGATCTCAATGTCGAGCGGCTCGTCGCTGCCAACCGTAGCCGTAGCCGCCAGGTAGGCTGCCAAGTCATTTGCCCGGCGCGTACCGGGAGGCAGACGTGAAAGCTCGATCAGAGCTTTCCGCCCATTGGAATCGACCATCATCCTGGCCACCTTGTTGAACCCGGCAATTGGCGCCGCAGTGCCAGCCGCAGCACGGACACTGGCATTCTTGAAAGCGTCGATGAAACCGTTGGACGCCTGCATGACCTCGTTGTAGGGGCCGGTTCCGCTGAAGTTCTTGCCGAAGCTGTCGCCCATGCGACGCGCGGCCTCCATCGCGTCGCGGATCTCCGCCATCTCGTTCGGATTGAAAATCTGCTGCAGCCGTCCGGTCTTTTGAGGGTTGTCGCCACCGATCGCTCGAATGAAGCCGCCAGCATTGAACGGTACGTGGTTGGCACCAACAGACGCCGGCGCAGTCTGGGCCGCGCCGAGTGCATCTTCCACGATCATTCGCTTGTACTGCCCCCACACCTCCGGCTCGTTCTTCTCCATGAAGTAGCGGACCTGGGCCAGCTCCGAGGGCTTCATCGCGTCGATTCGCTGCACGACGGTCTCCGGTGGCAGCGAGTAGCTGGTGAAGCCGTCTACGTCGATCTTGTCGCCAAGTAGCCGGCGAAGCGGACTCTGCTCGATCTTCCGGAGCAGGTCCGTATGGTTCCGATACTCATCATTTGCCGCCTTCAGCATCTCGCTCGGACGCGTCACGTTGGTGCCGGCAGGAACCATCCCGTTCTGGCCGAAGCCGGCCGCCTCGTCCAGCCTCTGCCCGGCAGCCTCAATGTCATCGCTGATCGCCGCATACATCCGCTTGGCAAACGACTTGTTGACGTTTCGGTCCACGTTGCTGAGCAGGTTTGCCTGGCCGCGGGCCGCTGCACCATAGGAGCTGCGCGATTTGCGGGCCGAATCAAGGCTGAATCCATCCTTGGCTCCCAGCTCGTCCAGCATCCGCTGGGCCTGCGTGCGCACACGACGGGCATCGGCCCCCAACACGTCGGTGTTCTCGCCGATGATGTCCTGCAGAACCTGGCGCGTCTTGGAGTAGTCCACCACCGGCGCGTCGCCAACCATACGGCGGATCGCGCCGTACTGCTGCTTGGCCATCTCCTCACGGCGGTCCACGACACTTTTCACTGCCTTGTCGACGGACTCCTGGACCCGCTGGCCAATGCCTTGGGCCGAAGCAGTGTCGGGCGAGACCCTGTCCATGATCCGATTGATGTTGGCGATCGCCTGGTTCGCGATCTTCTCGTCCGCTTCGAATGCGGTGTCCGCCGAGAAGACGCTCTGACGGGCCATGTTTTCCATCGCCGTCTGGCTCTTGCTGCCACTGACCATCGCCGGCGTCAGATCAATGCCGGTTCGCTGGGCGAGCGCTTCACCCTCAGCTGCGAATGGCTTGGCGTTCGCACGCTCGTTGAAGAAGTTGAGCGCGCGCGCCGTCACATTCTGCGGCATCACATTCTCGCCCAGCGTCATTGCGCCACGGCCGAGCGCCGAGAACCCGCCGCCAAGCACACCGCCGAGTACGGTATTGTCGAGCCGCTCGCCCTCTTTGGCTACGGGCTGGACGGCACCCTGCAGTGACCCACCCAGAGCCGCCTGGCCCACAGCCTTGGTCACGCCTGCACTACGCGCGGCCACGCCAACAGGCAGGAGCGGCGCGGTATTTATAACGTCACCGAGGCCGCCACCGAGAATTCCGCCCCACGAGTCGGTCAAGGCCTGCGACGCGATACGCTCCTGATTGGTCTCCTGCCTGAGATCTCGCGAGAGGTCTCCGAAGTAGCCGGCCGCACTGCGACGGGCATCGCCGAGAGTCTGGCCGCCGAAGTTGCCCAGCACGTCAGCTGCAGTACCCGACAGCCCAGCAACGGAGTCGACGTATGCTTGCTTTGCGCCCTGAACGAGGTTGGGCAACGACCGCCCGTAGCCGGCGATGAGATTGCCCCAGAAACTCGTTCCCTCAACCTCCTTCTGTCTGGCGGCGGCAAGCGCGTCGCGTTCAGCCTGCCAGCCGGCCTCGGTCAGACGCCCATCTGCATGCCGCAGTGGATTCTCGCCGAGCGTTGCCGGCGTGGCACCTCCATCGAACTGATCGAAGAAATTGCCGCCATCAACCTGCGGCACGTACTGCTGCTCCTGATCGCGATGGAGGCTTTGGGCATAGGCCGTCGCGTTATCGGGCGTATCGAAGATGCCAAGGTTCCTGCCAGTGCGCTGGTACTGAGCAATCGCGTCGTCATCGCTGAGGACGCGGCCATCTTCCGACACCGTCGGGATCAGTACCTCCTGGCCATCGAAGTTGGCCGAGATCGAGCGCACGGTCGAGATCGAGCCGTCCGGGTTGCGCACGACAGGACGGTTGTTCAGGTCGATGTTCCCAGGCTGCAGCTGGCCGCGAGCCAGCTTGGGGGCGGCTGGCTGGGCTGGCTGGTCGAACTGGTCGAAGAAGTTGTCCATCATCAGCGGCCCAAGTAGGTGGCAGAGGCACCGGCGCCGTACTTGGCGTCAAACTGGCGAGCGAGCCCGGGGTTTGCACGCAGGGCTTGCACGGCGGCGGCCGGCGGCCCAGCCGGCGGCAGGCCGGCCGAAGTCGAGCCGAGCGGGGCGCGATCGCCGAGAGTAGAGCCTTGCAAGCGGGACGATCCGCGCGGTGCCGGGATTGCTGACTGTGCGTTCCCGAGGCCCGCCTTGATGGATTCAAGCGCCCCCTCTCGAGCCAGCGCCTTTTGTTCCAGCGTCTTCCGATCATCCCCGGGCATCGGCAGATACATCGGGCCGTAGATGTCGAATTCCTGCTGCGTGATCGCGGCGCCTGTGTCCTTGCGGAGAATTGCTGACAGGAACTCAGCAGCAGCCTGCTTTGCCTGCTTGCGTTCGGGCGAAAGCACACTGTTTACAGCCCCGCTATCCCCCACCCAGGGCAAAGCCTGCAAAGCGGAATCCAGAATCCCGCGAGCTCCCTGGCCGCCCTCGGTCATCAATAGGCTGTTACCGTTCTTCCGCAGCAACTCATTGGAGTCTCGGCCACGGCTGTAATAGACGATGTCCTTACCCTGCCCTTCGGTCAGCTTCATCGGGCCGCCCAGCGTGTCTTTGTCCGCTGGACCGCCTGGGATCGCCTGCAGGTTTCCATCAGGAGTCCAGCGATAGCCACTAGGCGCTTTCCCACCACGGCCTGCAGTTGCGCCACTACCAAGAACGTCAGCACGATCTAGAGCCATGCCTTGGCGTGTGCGGGCGGCCGAGGCATAGGAGCTGGCTGCGCTTGCGTCCGAGGCGCGGGCACGCGCTGCGTCGGCGGCAATGCCGGCGCGCCCCTGCTCGGTGGTCGAGATCCCGCCTCCACCTTCCTTGAATCGGTTCTGCAGCAGGTTCTGGCCCTGCACCGCTCCCAGCTCCTGCGGCCCGTTGGCCACTGCCATGAGGTTTGCGTTCGCACCCTCCCAGTTGCCGCCCAGGGCAGCATCACGGGCCGAGCTCCGCGCAGCAGCGCCCAGCACGTCGTTGAGCTGCCCGGCGTCGAATCGGTCGTTGGCCAGCAGCGCGATGCTGCCAAGCGTTGCGCGGGCGGTGTCGTCTCCGCCCAGCACGCCGCTCACCAGCTCCGGATTCACCAGCGCTCGCTGCTCGTTGATCTGGTTGGCCAGCACGGCTTTGGAGCGCGCTTGGCGGGCGTCCTGCAACGCCTGCTCCAACTTGTAGGCCCGGCTCATCTCAGTGTTGTAGGTGTCGCGGGTGCTACCGAAGAGTGCAGAACCCAGCGCCTGCCCTGCGTTGTACGGATCTGCCATGTCAGCCCCCCACCAAACCGTAGCCAGGCATGCCATAGCTGGCGCGCGCCCCAGCACCCGGCAGGTTCTTCAAGGCATCCATGTTGTTCCCGAAGCCCTGAGACGCAGTCTTGCCAGCCGCGCCCAATGCAGCATTGCCCAACATGCTGGAGCCGATGCCAGAGATCACCCCACCAAGCATGTCCATGCCGGGCCGGCGGCGAATCTGGCGACGGCGAAGCTCGTCCACGAAGGACTGCCCTTGCGACTCGCGGCCGATCAGGTTCAGATCCGTCGCCAGCCGGCCATAGTCGAACGCCTCACCCTGTCGCTGCAGTGCCGGCGCATCGATACGCGCCTGCAAGCCTGCGGTCGTAGCCGCAGCAGCATCGGCTGCGCCGCGCGCAGTGCCGGCGTCCGCCTGGAAGGTTGCGCCGCCGACCGGGCCTTCGAGGCCGCTGTTGGCTTGGCGCTGGCCGCGACGCAGGACCTGCATGTACTGGTCAAGTCGCTGGGCCCGTTCGTCACCCGACGTACTTCCCTCCAGCTGACCGACCTGGTTGCGCACCACCTCGTCAGCCTCGCGCTGCTTCTTGGTCTGGCTGAGGATGCTCTGGGCCGTCGCCTCGTCCTGCTTGCGCAGGTAGCGGTTGGTCTCGTTGTCTTGGATCATCTTGCCGCCAACCATGGCGGCGGCCGAGATGACGAGCGGTAGTGCGGCGCCCATGGGTCAACCTCCGTAAGCGGCACCGCCGCCGTACAAGTTGTAGTTGGCGTCGCGATTCGCCTGCCGGCGGGCAGACTCTTCACGGCGCTGCTTCACGAATGCACCCACATTGGCGAACTGGTCGCCCAGTTGCTCGCCGTAGGCCTGCGCCTGTGCATTTCCGATGTTCGAACGCAGGCTGGACGCGGCTTGTGAGGCGGCCGTCGTCGCGTCGAGGCCAGACGTAGCCAGCTGGATCAGGCGCGAGCGCGCATCCTGGTCGGCAGCTTCCAGCTGCGCGCCAGCACCCTGCGCTCGGTTCTCCACGTTAATCAGCCCGCGGTTGTAGTCGTCGCCAAGCCGGCGGTTCTGGTCGACACTCACGCTTCCTCCAGACAGGCCCCCTCGGGCCAACGCGAACTTCAGCTCGCGCTGTGCGTCCGTGTTCTGCCGATCCAGATCGATCAGTGCCCGGCTGCGGACCGCTGAGACGAAGTCCGAGATGTCGCGTGCGCGCCGTGGGTTGTCGAACACCGCATTGACACGTCCTTGCGTGTCTCGAATGGCCGCCTGTCGCTCCTGCTCCATCCGCGCGGCCTGTTCAGACGCCTTGCTCGGCTTTGGGGAACCGCTCATGCAGCCTCCTTCACGCGGGCGAACATCACCGCATCCGCTCCGCTGGCGCAGTATCGGCGCAGTGTGGCCTCACGCTGGTAGCCAAGGCTTCGCTCGTACCACTCGAATGTCTTGTCACGGCCAGCCATGGCGCATAGCTGCAGCCGGTGCACATTCGGATCTGCCAGCATCTGGTCATTGATCTTGCGCGTCACCTTGGTGATCGACCGCCAATAGCGATCCCAGCCGGCCACGGTCCCGGCCTGCCAGCCCTCCCAGACACCAGGGCGAATGCAGTAAAAGCCACCGCCCAGAATGGGAAGACCATCGGCGAACATGACGAACTTTGGCCCATCCACATTCACCATGCGCAGGATGGCCGATTCAATGTCGTGCACCTCCGTGCCGCTGAATGCGATGTCCTGTGCGACCTCGTCCGGGCGCATGTTACGCGCGAGGTAGGCCAGATCCTCGAACATCACGCGGCTGGTGGTCTGGAGGATGCTCACGGACCGTTCCCCAAATCGAAGAAGCTGAGGGATGCCTGCGTCAGCGCCCACTTTTGCCCAGGCACGAAATCCACGCGCAGGCTGAAAGTTGGCGCAGACAGCGGGAAAGGAATGACTCCACCGGGCAGCGTGTCGGCATCGACCGTGTACGGCGCAGTGAATGCGGCCAGGTTGCGCTGGTCGTAGCCAATGCTGATGCTGGGCGTGCCCTGGCTCACGATGTCGAAACCCTCCATCATCTTGGTCACCCCAGGCGTCCCAAAGTCGAGCCATGGCCACTGGACAGTGCCGCCGAACGGGATCACAGTTCCGCCGACTTCATCGCCAACCGCGTACTCGGAAACCTTGCAGATCTCGTCCCCGTGCCGCATATAGAGATCGTTGCCGAGCTGGGCAAAGGCATCAACGGCGAACGGGAACAGGTAGCGGCTCCACGCCCCCTGCTTCCCTGTCCCGCGCATGGTGTAGACGTAGCAAGTCGTTGTCGTCATCTCACACCTCGCATGTCGGAGTTGCGTAGCTGGCCACGTTCTGGCCGATGGCCACAATCTTCTTCAGCGGCTCGGACCAAGCCAGCAGCCGGTAGGAGTTGAGGCCCGTGTAGCCCGCCCAGGTAACGCCGCCATCCCTGCTCACATGCGTGCTTGGCTGCGATCCACTGCCTACCGCGATCAGCGCGTTCATCTCTGGAACATCAATGAGGCTGGAGAACGCAAGACCAGGGACGTTCCTGCGCACCGTGAAGGTGACAAGGTCCTTGGTTTCCAGGATCACGCCGTCGCTGCGCCAGATGAACAGTTTCTGGAGCCGCGCAACGTAGGTGAGTCCGATCGCGCTGTTGCCACCCCAGGAGGGAACGGTCGTGGATGCGGTGTAGGGCCCAACGTCAATGAGCGAGGTGGCTACCCTGCCGTCCTGGCCAGAGATGAACACGTATTTCCCGAGATGCGCCATGTACGCCCACTTCGGAGAGCTGCCCACCAACGCGGAGAAGCTGGCGCCGCGAACCCATGTGAGTGCATTAGCACTGCCCGACACCACGTTTGATCCCTCTATTGCAAGGAACGAACCATTGGCAAACTGCAACGTCGCGATGTCGATAGTGAAAGAAGTGGACCGCGAAACAACGGTCGTTCCGCCGTCAATGGAGCTCACGATGGTTGAGCCGGTTGCAAACGCCATTATGCCAGTGGTTGGATTCTCTGCTCCATCGAAGTAGTTCGCGGCCCCGTTTGCGGTCCATGTGATGCCATCTGCGCTGATCTTCCGCCCAGGCCCGGTGCACGAGACGAATCGGTTCCAATAGGATGACCAAATTACCTGGCCCACACCGTATGGGGACGCATACGATCCTCCTGCAAACCATGTGGTGAAGTTCCATAGCAGATTGCACACGAAGGTGTGGTCGTTGAGCTGCACAGAGTCGCCGAGGGCATCCGTCACGCGCACTGTCCACGCGAAGTTGCCCTTTTGGGCGAAGCCTCCAGTCAGCACACCAGAGTTGGGGTCCATGTTGATGCCGGTTGGCAGGCTGCCGGCCACAATGTCGAAGCGATATGGCGTCACGCCGCCCAATGCGATGTAACGGGCGTCTACAGTCTGGTTCATGTAGGCGTCGCCTTGGATGCCGCCAGACAGCGACAACGGTGCTTGCGGGTACTCGCTGAAGGCCAGCCAATACTGGCCGGCGCCCGGGTAGTAGGCGCCGATCACCTTCGAACTGTTCCCGCTCGACACGCGCAGCGCCACCCTGACCAGATCATCGATCGGAGCGCCAACGTCACCTGCCGCAAGATTCTCAGCTGCGTTGGCGATGCCCACCGTGCGCACACCGAGCTGGGAAAGGTAGAACAGGTCATTGGAGACCGGGACCGCCGCCTTTGGCCAGATAGAGCCGATACCGTCCATCTGGTCCAGGATCGCCATCGATGCCGGATCGGGATCGACCTGCCAGTTCTGGAAGCTGCTCGCGTTGAGTGCTACCAGGTTTGATCGGTACTGTTGAAGCACCGCCATATCGTTGGCGTTCGCCTGTTGCAGCCCCGTCGGCAGATACCCGGCGTCGTCGGCAGTGGACCAATCCAGCGGGTTGGCCGTGGCGCTGAAACGGACGATGTCCTTGTCCGCTGCGAACACCTTGGACGCAACGATGGCCACAACCTTCGACTGCGGGCACTTCTCATCTTCAACCCGGCGAGAGATTGCGCGCCAGTTGATGGTCCCGTCCTTGACCATGGCGCCGATGTCGGTTGGCCACACTGGTTCCGTGGCACCGCTCACGTACCGCGGCGAAGCCGTCCAGGTCACACGGCTGGTGGTGACCGCCTCCCAGATGACCTCGTTGTCTACAACCTGCTGGCCAAGGATTCCTGGCCACGCCGGCTCGCTGCTGCCGGAAGTCCCCGACTCCGCCTGCACGGCTTTGTAGACCAGGCCGTCAGGCAGGCCAGCGGAAGCGCCGCTCACAGACAGGTTGTCGCCCCAGATCGGCGCATTGTGGTCGGCCACCGAGGTCAAGTGAATCGCAGCCTTGGCGTATGCGGCCGATGCTGGGGCGGTACCGGTGACCTTGGACTGGTGCCACGCGCCGCCAGATCCACTATCAACGACGTTGCCTTTGTCCGTCTGCAGCAGCGTGTTGAGCGAGTCGAACCAGCGGATCTCGGTCCAGCCTGCCGTCTTGCCGGCAGATGACGCGCCTTGGTTGATCATCGAGGTGGCGACGAGCTGGCCGCCAACCGGGACGACCAGCGTCGTGTTGTTGATGCCCAGACCGTCCGGCTTGTTTCCGGGCAGGATCATCGATGGGCCGCCGCCCCCGTATCCGTCGGTAGGCGTGTAGGCGGCATCGCCGCTGAAGGTCCAGCCCGTGTTGCCGGCCGAGAAATCGCCGTTGGCGACCTGCGGATTGTTCGGCGCTGGCTGAGTGATCGGCTGAACCAGATCACCGGGCAGGTACAGGGTTCCCGGCTGCCAGACAGGCGCGGCCATTACTGGATCTCCTGATTGTTCATGCTGCGCCAAGGGCTGTTGCCGCCACTACTGCCGTAGCGGTCTGTCACGTCCGGCGGCAGTTGGTTCCCAGACTGCTCACCCGGAATCGGCGCTGGGTTGGCCACGTCGCTATCCTCAAATACGGTCGCGCCCGGCGATGTCGGCCACGAGGGCTCAGTGGCTCCCGACCGAGGCGCAGGACCGAAGGCGTCGGTGACCGTGTAGTAGTAGCCGTTGTCAGTGGTCGGCACGACCTTGTCGCCCACCGCGCGCGCCAAGTTCTTGAGCCAAACCTCAAACTGTTCCGTTCCGCTATCCAGCTGGTAGGCGATGCCGTTTGAGTTGGTCGGGGCGACCAACGACCCGGGAAGGTAGATCTTTCCGGGCTCCCAGGTGCTGCCGCGCTGCAGCCAGTAGTGAAACACCTCGCCGTTGTCGAACTCAGGGACCACGTACAGGTAGCCAAGGAACGGTCCAGCGAAGTGGATTTCCTTGATTGGCATCGCGGGGAGTGACGGGTGCCGCAGGACCTCGCATTCCACGCTAGGCGTGCTCGCCGGAATGGTCTGCGGGGTGTGGCTGAAGACGATCAGCTTGCCGTCGTAGGCGCACATACCCTTCGTAGCGTTTGTAGGCAAGACCACCGTGTTCTCGGAGCCAGGGCGCGATCGCAGTACGCCCGCCTGATCGACGTATCCGTCTACCAGGTCGTACAGCGTCGCCGGGTCTGCGCCACCCTTCACCCGTAGGCGGTTGATCCCGCCCTTGGCGGCATTGAGCGTGACAATGCGGCCGGTCATGGGAATGGCACCTCCGGCCGCGGCGGAACGTAGACGCCTTCACCAGACGGTGGCCCGGGGATATAGCGAGCCGTGGCATGCGTGCCGGCCACCAGATTGGTGATCATCACCTCCAGCTGCTGGATGTAGGCCTGCGCATCAGCTTGGCGGTAGTGCGCCTTGCCGTTGGCCAGCGCCAGCAGAAACACGATCTCGCTGTCGATCGTGGTCTTGTCCGCGTCCTCGGTGAACCGGTTGAGGTCGAACTTGCCCTTGATGACCAGATTGCCCAGCGTCTCGTCGGGCGCCGGCCAGATCTCGATGCAGTTGCGGAACTCGTAGCGCTGCGGCAAGCCGGTCAGCTCGCTGGTCGTGTAGCTCCGCAGGTTGATGCCCTGGTGCATCTCGGCCCAGACGCCATCCCGCTCGCGGCCCACCCAAGTCACCTTGCGCGGGTCCAAAGTGGCCGGGCAGGTCTGCGGGCCGTTTTTCTCGTCGTTGTCCGGGTAGTCGTAGAGGCGCTGGCCGGCCACCAGAGGCCAGGAGAACCAGCGCTCGTTGCGGAACTCGCCGGTCGGGCGCCGGAACAGCGCCACCTGCGCGCTCTGCAGGAATTCGTTGAGCAGCTCCTTCATGCCCGGCGGTGGGTTGTTCGCCTGCGCGGCAAAGCCCAGCCGGATCATCAGCCGCTTACGCAGGTCTGCCAGCGTCGCGTTACCGTCGGTGCTGGAACAGGCGCACTGGATGCCGTCGGTGATGCTCATGAGAGCCCTCTTGTGGAGACGGGCCGGGTTTCCCCAGCCCGTCGGTTTACCGCGTCGTGCTGGCGATCATCCGCCCAGGGTGCCGGCGCCGGCCTGCGCGGCGTCATACAGCGCCTGCAGTTCGGCCTTCGGCGCGTTCCCCTTGTGCTCGATGCCCAGGCGGGTCAGTTCGCCGCGCAGCTCGCTGTGGGTCAGTTCCGGCTGTTCGCCGCCTTCTCCATCGGCGCCGGCCTGCGCGGCGTCGCTGGCCTGGCCCGGACGTGCCGGCAGGCGGCTGATGATCACGGCCTCGGACTGCTTCTTGAAGCTGTCCTTGCCCAGCTCCATGCCGACTTCCTTGGCAATGTCGCGCGGCCCGTTGCGGAATACCTGGTCAATCACCGGGCGGTACTTGTCGCCGTACTTGGTCAGCAGGCGCTGGTACTCCTGCGTGGCGTTGTCCGGAAGTTCGATCGCGTGGTAGTCATCGTTGATGACCTCCACGTTGTCCTCGCCGTGAATCAATTCGAGGATCGGCACCTCGTGCTTGAACACGGATTCGGTGATGGTGACCTCGGTACTGCGCATGATGGTCAGCAGCACGACGGGAACGATGACGGTGGACTTGCTCATGTGCGGCTCCTTTCAGCCCGCCAGGGCGTAGACGGTGCCGGCGGCGGAGAGCTTGATCCACTGCGGCAGGTTCTGGACCTCGGTCTGGCTGTTGGCGGCCAGGGTCGCGAGGGTCGTGTAGGTGCCGGTCTGGGTGTCGGAACCCTGCAGGGTTGCCGCGGTGCCGGACAGATTGGAGAAGGTCGCGCTGCCGCCGCGCAGGAACGGGCTGTTGCCAGTCTTGAAGGCGGTATCGGTGATCGGGGTGGACTTCATGGGGATGGCTCCTGTAGCCGATTGGGGTTCCCATGAGCGCCCGGCCGAAGCCGGGACGCTCGGATCAGGCCAGGCCCGATCAGGCGATGGACAGCACGGCGTGCACGTTGCGCTTGCCGGTGGTCAGGCCGTACTTGTTGGTCTGCGCGTAGTACGTGACGTAGCGGTCCGGCAGCTTTTCCGGCTTGCGCTTCTTCATCCAGTTGCCCTTCACCGGGCGGAAAGTGATGAAGTTGCGGTTCAGCAGGTAGCAGCGCTTGGTCCAGGGGTAGGTGATCGCGCCGAGCTTGGCGTCGAGCAGCTCGAAGGTCGGATCCCAGATCAGCTCGATGCCGCGGTAGAACACCGCAGTGACCGAAGCGTCCAGGCCGGTACCGCCGTTGGCGCCGACGATGATCTGCCGGTTGATCTCGATCTTTGCCTCGGCCTTGTAGGCGTTGAGGAACGCTTGGCCGCAGCGGATGTCGGTCGGGATCGCGCCGCCGTAGCGCACGCAGGCGTCATACATCGCGTCCAGCGCAGCAACGACACCGCCCGAGGCGATGGCCATGCTGGCGTTGTTGCGCCAGTAGGTGCTGGTGCTGGCGTTGATTCCGCCGACGATGTCGCCGGTGCCCGGGGTAGTCGAGACGATGTGGTCCAGGCCGGGTACGGCCTTGGCCGACTGCGAACCGTTCTGTAGGGTCTCCAGCGCAAGGCCTTCCTGCAGGCCATTCTTCATGGCAGTCCAGCTCGACTGCAGCAGGTTGACCAGCTGTTCCTTCTCCTGCGAGCTCGGCACCGCGACGCCGGAATCATCGATCAGGATGCCGTTGCGGATCAGGCGGTCTTCATCGAACCAGAAGCCCTCGTGGTTCGAGTAGTACTGGAACTTGGCGAAGCGGTTCGGGTCACGCTCGTTGTAGGTGACCTGGTCGGCGCCTTCGTAGTTCTGGTAGTTGCTGTCGTTCGAGGTGAACAGCTTCTCGTTGAAGATGCCGTTGCCGAAGAACGAAACCTGCTTGTTGGTGACGAACAGGTCCAGCGTGCGGTGCGCGACGTTGATCTGGTCGACGGGGTCCTTGGTGGAGTAGCTCTCCAAGGTGTAGTTGGCGCCCTGCGTGAGCTGGGCAGTGGTCCAGGCCATGATGATGTCCTCGAAGGGGAATGGGTGTCTTGCTTCCATCCACGTTCGAGGGGGGCGAGGCCTCTCACTGCCCTACCGGGCGCGACTCCGGCGTACTGCTGCGTGGCGCGGTTGTCAGCCGCAGGGCCAGATTGCCCGTGTTGCGGGATGCGTCAACGGACACAAGAAACCCCGCCGGAGCGGGGTCTTGTCAGGACAGAGCTTGGCTCTGCTCAGCCGTTGGTGGCTTGCTGAATGCCAAACTCCAGCGCGTCCATCGGGCTGGCGAAGGTAGTCGGCACCAGCGCCGGGCCAGGACCACCCGGCCGAATTGGGCCAGGGCGCGGCTGCAGCGGCGGGGCTGGCGTTGGCGTAGCAGCGGCAGCGGCAGCCTGGGCCGGAAGCTTGATTCTTGTGTACGCGATCGCGGTACGGCGCTCCCACTCCCGCGGCGGGTATTTGGCCATGATTTCGTTGACGTGCACCTGGAGGATGTCGCGCTTGGCCAGATAGCTCGGATCGGCCGCAGTCATCTCCGCGTCGTAAGCTTGAAGGCCGTCAAAGGCATCCTTCTGTGCCTGTGTCATTGCCTGCTGCGTCTCGGTCCGCTGCCGCTCGACGGTGCCGGTGTAGGCGGCACGGTCACGCTGGCCAGCGATCTCGACGGCACGCGCGCGCGGCAGGTCGCCAGCTTCAACCTCGGCGCGCAGGTCTTGGTGGTTGGCCAGCGGGTCGTGGATGCCAGGCGCCTCCTTGCCCAGAATCTTGGCCAGGGCGGCGTACTCCTTGCCCATGACCTTGTAGGCCTTCTCCGCCGCCTCAAGATCGCCCTGCCCCGCCTTGCTGATCAGGCTCAGGTAGTCCAGCGCCATGCCGTACTGCTCGGAGCTGGCGCCGGTCTCCATCACCATCTGAACCATGTCCTCGCCCACTTTGGAGCGCTGGACCAGCTCCGGCAGGCGAGCCACGTCCTCGATGCCGGCCGCCTTCATCGCCTCTCGCAGCGGGGCAAGCTCCTTGATCTCGGCGGCCATGCCGCGGAACCGCTCGGCGGACTTCTCCTTCAGGCCCAGCGACGCGATCTCCGCCTCGGTGTCGGCGTCAGGTTGCGGCTCACCCTCAGCGGCAGCGGCCGGCTGATCATCCGCCGGCGGTGCGCCCTCCTGCGGCTGGGCCGGAGGCTGGCCGTCAGTGGGCGGAGCAGCATTCGGATCGTCTGCCGGCGGCGTGGTGGCATCGGCCGGAGGGGTTTCGACCGGCGCAGTCTCAGCGGCAGGCGCCGTTTCAGCATCAGCAGCGGCGATGCCAGCGTCCAGCGCCGCCATCACGTCAGCCGGCTGGTCGGTCGGGGTGGTGTCCGGCGCAGTGGCCGGGGTGTCGCCTTCGACGTGCATGGCTTAGCCCTCCTCCTGCAGCACATACCAGTCGTCGGCCAGGCAGTCGTTGACGCTGGGAACCCACGTGCTGACGGTGTCGTTGACGTTCTTGATGGCGAAGTAGGCGTTGTACGGCACCATCGAGCCTTCGCCGAAATGGGCTTTAGCTGCGCCGGTCTGCACGGCATAGCTGGCCGGCGGCACGAGGTAGACGAACATGCCCTTGCCGTTCCAGCCATCGCGGGCCACGCGACGGCCCTCCTTCAGGTGATCCAGTGCGCTGCCGAAGCCAAGGCCGAAGGTGAATTCAGCGGGAGACGGCGGGGTGACTTTCTCGTTCATCACTTGCTCCAGGTTGCGAATACCCGCCAGATGGCGAGCGTCAGTGGGTGGTAGCGCATCGTTACGCCTCCACGCGGTCGCCTCCACGCGGTCGTAGGTCTCTGCGAAGATCTCCGGCTTGCACGGGTAGAACTCTCCCTGCACGCCGCGAATAACCATGTCGGTGCGCTCCGCACGCATCGACCCTTCAAGGGTCGGGATGTAAATCCCATCGAACTGGAACACCCATCCACCCTTCTCATAGGCATCGGCCACCGCCTTGGGCAGAGCCTGCCAGTCGCGACTTGCCGCATGGATCAACTCATGGGCAGGCCACGCCTCGATCACTACGGGCTTCTTTCGGAACTGCGTCATTTCGTGCTCCTATCAGGCTGCTTCGAGGGGATCGGCGGCCGGAGAGCCACCGGGAGGTGCGGGCGGAACTGGCGGCTGCTGGCCGGCGTTCCCACCCTGCGGAGGCGGCGCGCTCCCCGGCACGGCCTGAGCGGGCAGCGCCGGCTGCGTGCCGTCGTTCTGGGGGATGAGCTGGTCGATGTCGAAGCGCTCGCCGCTGCGTTCGGCGGTCAGGCGCATCAGCTGCTCCAGCGAATCGGCGATCGCGTCAGGCGATGCTCCGCGCAGCTGGCCAATCTGGGTGATGCCGGTCTGCAGCAGCGGTAGCAGGTTGGCCCACGACTGGCGCTCCATCGCGGTGTTCGGCTTGCCCGACGATCCAGCGCGGATCTCGATGCGCACGAACTCGGCAAGGTCGTCCGGCCCCATGTAGGGCGGCCAGAATGCCGTTGGGCCAGCGATGAAGCGCACGTCCTCGTCGGTCAGGTAGACGCGGGCGATCTGGCAAGTGTATTCGGCCAGTTCGCTCAGGACCGATTCCATGTTGTCGCGCCGGCTGCTGCTTCGCGCCTGGAAGCCCTGCTGCTGGATGTCCGCCTCGGTGGCAGTCTTGGCGGTGTTGATGGAGCCCGTCAGCGCCTCCTGCACGCCCCAGATTCGTTCCAGCTCGGCCAGGATGCGCGTGCGGTCGTAAACCGCCGGGTCCATCTGTGGGTAGGTGATCGGTACCAGCAGCGTGCGCAGGTCTGCGTTCGGCTGCGTCACGTTGAGGGCGACCATCTCGCCAGTGTCAGCCTTGGCGAGCTTGGTCGCCTCTTCTGCCTCCATCGCGCCCGCGTGGAACGCCGTCTTGGGCTTGATGCGGCGGCGATGCTCGGTCTCGGCCGAGCCAATGCGGTTGTACTCGTCCATGAGCTTGGTCGACCGACTGACCAGACTCTGCGGGTGGCGCTGGCCGTCCACCTCGGACGTGCAGATCACGAAATACGGGTAGAACCGGGTCGTAGCCGGCGGGTTGAAGGCGGGCTTTACCCAGAACGGCACGCCGGTGATCGCGGTCAGGACGGTGTTGCTCTCCGCATCCCAGATCTCGACGCGGCGCACGTAGCACCCGTTGGCGCCGCCGTCTGCGTTCGCGGTGTAGGCGTCGGCCTCCTCGGGCGTGGCCGTGTTTCCGGTCAAGCCGACGCTCTCGTTCTTGCCCATGCACGGCTTGCGCGGGGCGTAACGCGCAGCCTTGCGCAGGATGTTCTCGGCGTTGCCGTCCTTGTCGAACTGCGCCAGATACGGGCCATGCTCGGCCAGCGCGTCCTCGTAGGACGGATAGGAGATCTCGGCGTTCCAGGGCGCATCGACGTGGTTGGCGATGGTGAAACCCGGTGCCACCTGGAAGTTCTCGCCGGCCACGTTGTCGATCGCGTAGCCACGGGCGACGACGCGCTCGGCACCGTTCTGGATGGCGGCCAGCTGGCGCTCCAGGTCCGCGACCTTGGCCTCCTCGTTGTTGCCGAACACGCCCTTGACCGTGTCCCATGCGCGCGCGCCATATCCGGCGGTGCCTTCCTCCAGCTCCTTCTGCAGCGCCTTGGCCCGGGCGATGTTCTGCTGCAGGTCATTGATGGCCGTCTGCTTCTCGGGCGAGATCTCGGTGCGCTCCTGCCATGTCGCCTTCAGCACGCCGGGGCCAATGGTCAGCGAGGAGCGAACCCACGGACGGCCGCGGCGCTTCAGCTGCGCGTCCTTCCACATCTGGGTGCCGACAGCCTCCAGCGTCTCGGCAAACTGCTTCATCTCCCGCGAGCGCTTGGCGTACTGCTTGCGCAGCTTCAGGACCTCGTCGGCGACCAGCTTCTCCACAGCACCGGTGGCCAGGTAGCCCTCCTGCGCCTGCATACTCTGCATCAGCGCCTGTTGCTCGGGCACGCCGTCAGCAGTCAGCTGCGTGGCCACCTGCCGGCCGACCTCCATCGCGTCCTGCTCGGCCTGCTGCTGGATACCGGCCATCACCTGCTCGTCGGACTCGATGATGTCCCGCAGCTGCTCAGGCGTCGGCATGCGGTGCGCCGGTCCGGGTGACACGTCGAAGTCCGGGTTGCGGGCGTACAGGAACGCCTCTTGGATGTCGATGTAGGTGCCGATCAGGTTGGCGTCGACCAGGAAGCCGGAATCGCCGCGCGCTTGGCGCCGGTCCTTCACGTACTGCTGTCTGGCGTCCTTGTCGAACTCGCGGGCCTCATCGAAGCGAGCCATCCAGCGCTTCACGTCAGCCTGCATGCGGCTCAACTGCTGGGCGCGCGCCGGATCGGGATCAGCGGCGGCCGCGATCCCGGTTTCGAGTGCTGCGATGGGTTGGTCTGCCATGGTCGGGCCGGTGTGCGAACTGGCCCCAAGGTGCCCGAGCTGCCGGAGGCATCAACGGTAGTAGCGCGCTGTCTTCTCGTCCTCGTCGCGGTCGGCGGCGTCGCGCTGCTTGAACCACTTCTCAGTGAACGGCTCCGGCGGCGCCGGCTTGGCCTCGGGCGGGAGGCTGCCGTCAGCCATGAGGTCGATGCCACGGCCGAACAGGCTGCACACGTCGACCATATCGTCCCGGCGGCCGTCCTCGCCCGTGAAGGCGCACAGCTGGTCGATTAGCCTGTCGCCCCATTCGGTGTTCGGGATGTGCACTGACCCGGTGGCCGCGCGGGCAGCGAAGCCCAGAGCGCGGTCTGCCTTGCTGCCGGCACTGGCCAGCGGCACGCGGTGCACGAACGTCTGCGTGGCCTTGGCCGCTCGGCGGATGGCGCCGTCGGTGGTGCGCAGGATGACGCCCATCTCCTCGAACGCCATCACCGGCTTGTTGCGCCTGCCCATTTGCATCAGGGCCGCGATCCAAACGGACGGGTCTTCCTGGCCGCTCCACCAGTCCACGAACCACATGTCGCCGATGTGGTCGAGGCCAGCACAGCCATGCTCGGTCCAGTCGGGATCGGCCTCGGGGTCGTCCGGGTCCGGCGCGCCGGCGTAGTCGCTGGCCAGGTACTTGCGTAGGCCCTTCGGCTCATCGCCCAGGTTGAAGCGCTTGAACCAGTGCCGCTTGAACAGGATGCCGGCCTTGGCCCGGGGCTGGCCGCCGAAGATGTGGTCGTGCAGGTCCTGCGACACAGCCAACGTCTTCAGCCGCTCCGTCTCCATGGCGGGGTTCCACCACGGGTTATCCAGCCAGTTGATCTGGATGACGATCGCGTCCGGGTCATCGCCCAGCACCCAGCGCTTGTAGGCGTAGTCGTCCTGCTGGTCCGGGTTGAAGGTCACCCAGATCTCGGCGCCAGTGGTGCGGACAATGGTCGGGATCAGCTTGTTCCAGCTGTTGGCCGAGACGTTGGACGCCTCCTCCACCCATACGATGGTCGCTCCTTCGAACGACTTGATGCTGTCGGCGGTGTGGTCCTGCAGGCCCGTGAAGCTGAACGTAGACCCGGTCAGGATGCAGGTGATCTGGTCCTCGCCCTGCTTGTTGATCTTGAAGTAGGCCGACAGGCCCATCCGGTTTATGTAGTCCTCGATGACCCGCTTGGAGGACTGGGCGATCGACTTCTGGATCTCGCGCACGCACAGGATGCGGTGCTTGGCCTGCATCGACAACATCACCAGGATCTGCGCCACGGTGTGCGACTTCGCCGAGCCGCGGCCGCCGTACAGCACCTTGAACTGCTTCGGCTTCAGCACTGGCAGCAGCTTGGCCGGGATGTGCACCGGAGTGTGCGGTGCCAGTGGGTTCGGCTGGGCCGACACGCTCACTCGCCCTGCTTGGCGGGGACCACGCCCATGACGTAGAACGGCGGGGGGGCCGGCAGCTTCTCGCCATCAGCATCGGCCAGCTGGACCTTCTCGCCGTAGCGCTTGGCGTTCTCCTTGCCAGACTGCCACTTGATGGCGTCCATCATCACGCGGGCAGCGGCCGGGTCCAGCCGGCCGTCCTCGACCTTCTGCATGATCTCGTCCAGCCGCTCGAACCGGGCATCAGCCCGACTCGCGCGCGCGCGCATGTACTGCTGTCGGAAGGAGGCGGGATCATCCTCATCCCCACCAGCGTTGGAAGCCAGCCAGCGGAAGATGGTCCGGGCGTCAGGCATGCCCTCGGTCTCGCCGATCTTGGCGATGCTGTCCCCTTGGGCGATCAGGACGCACACCCGCTCGGCCAGGTCCTGCGTGTACTTGCTGGGGCGGCCGATAGGCTTGCCCGGCTTCTTGGCCGTGCTGGCAGTAGACTTACGCTGCGCTGCCATGGTTCTCCCACACATGGATGACACGCACAGGGACGCCGCGCCAGTAGATGCCATCAGCAGGCATCTCATCGAGGGCGTAGGGCACAGTCAGATGCGCCATCTCAAGGCACAGCTGCCTCCCCTGCAGGTTTGTGATGACCAGTTCCACCGGATATTCCCCTGTCCGCAGCATGGAATCTTCCAGCTGCCGGTCCAGTAGAGTGGCGACGGTATCCCAGTTCGTCTCCTGAATGCTCATGCGCGCTCCTTGAGTGCCTGTAGCCGCACCTGCCCCTGCCGGGTGATGCCGAAGCGCTCGCCCTGCTCCTGCGCGTAGCCGTGGCTCACCAGCGAGTCGAGCAGAGAGTCGCCGCCGCGGTGGTGGTCGCGCCACTCCTGCCGCGTCAGGCTGAACTGGCCAGCCAGGTGCTGCAGGCCCTGCGTGATCGGGTCCAGGCTCACGACAGGGCCTCCTCGGTCCCGCAGGGGAAAGTGGTCACGGGCCCGGCGTGGCGTCCGGTTCCGCCGCCGCAACGCGGCTCCCTGCTCCCTCGGTGCTGGCTGTTACCCACCTGCCAGCTGGGGCTACCGATACCTGCCTCGGTAGAGGGCCGCATGTACGCGGTCAAGCGGCGCGCCCAGACAGGTCGAACAGGTCGAGCTGCACAGGCATGGGCCGCTTCCGTGGCGCCGGCGTGGCGATGCCCAGATGCTCCAGCATGTCCTCCAGCACGTTCGCTGCGGCCTCGGCGGTCACACGGGGGAAGCTGTACTTGCCCACCAACCACGGCCAGTACGGAGACTTCTCGCCCTTGCGGGCCATCTCCACGGCCACCGGCTTGTCCTCGGCCAGGACGAACGCCTGCGAGGTCTCCGGGTTGATCAGTAGGAAGCTGGCTACCGTGCATCCGCGCTGGTTCTCTGCGATTCGTGGAAGGATGGCGTTCAGGGCATCTGCCGGGTTGGTCGGGTCAACCACGCAGACCACGCGCGGCTTCCAGACCTGCCGGAACGGAACACCCTCAGTTGTACCGGTGCGGCGCGGAGCTTCAACGGATGCGGCCATGTTTCGACCTCCCCTGCTGGGTGGGCTGACCTGTTTCATGCGCTGCCCTCAGTTGGGCGGTAGTAGGCGTTTCGAGCCTTGCGGTACTTCATGAGGGTGGCGCGGCCAGTTGCTTGGAGCAGGCCGATGCCAACCATGTTGCTGAGGCTGCGGGCGTACCTCGCTCTCTCGGCGGGGTCCTCGACTTGCATCCCATCGCAGATGTCAGCGGCGAAATGCCAGCCCGGATTGCCGTCCAGCCACAGTCGGATGCGCTTGGCTCGGCTCGGTTCGAAGGTGTGTCCGGGCCTCAGCGAATACAGCCGCTGCCCCCTCTGCCCGGTCGCCGTCAGGACGCCGTCGCGAGCCAAGCCGCAGACCGTGGCCGCCACGAGCGTCTTCTCCCTGCCGTGCGCGCGCATTCCCTGCAACACATCGGACAAGCGGTGCTCACCGCCGTGGCGCTCGAACCAAGCGCGGATTTCTCCAGTGCGGCTCATGCCTCGGGCCCTCCCGTGATCCGCACCACCACCTGGCCACCCTTGCGGACCTCGGTGCTGACCAGCGGGTGGCTGATGAACCGCTTGTCATCGATGCCGAGCGCGTCGGCGATGCCATCCCGGTACGGCTTGAACCGGGCGAGCATGTTGTCGTCGTCGGGCAGCAGCTTGGTCGGCGGGTAGAACGTGACGTGCAGGTGGATCCTCAGCTCCGGGAATACCGTCTGACGCCACCCAGCGTGGAACGCCAAGCAAGCCGCGTCAGATCGAGCCCGCTTTGCCGCCTTCGCCTTGCGCGCCCAGTGCACGCGCCCATTCGGCGACAGGTCCTTGTGCGGCCACGGCAGGATCAGCTCCTTCATGCCGCGCTCCTCTGGCCCAGCCGCTGCAGGGTCACGTTCAAGGCGGCCAACTCGTCCATCTTCATGACGAGCCACATGCGCCGCTCCCCATGGATCCCGTTGAAGCTGCCCTGATGGCAGTCCTTGCATAGGGCCACAGTGGTGTAGTGCTGCCCCTGGTTGATGTGGTGGGCGTCGCTCGGGCCCGGCAGGCCACACACGCTGCAGGGCAGATCCTTGACCGCCTGCAGGTGCGCGCGCTCTGCGGCGGTGATCTCCTTGGAGTTCTTCGTCCTCACGCAACCCTCCTGCTTGGCGGCGCGAACTGCGCCAGTTTCTCTACTGAGCTGTCCGACCAGCGCACCCGGTCCGAGAACTCGGCGTGGATGAAGGTGAGGAAGTCGCCCATCTTCCGGCGGCCGTACTTGCTGGTCCGGGCGCCGAGCATCACCACGCCGCCGCGCAGGCCGGGGGCCCACTCGGTCTCCTCCTCGAACGCGGCGGTCAGCACGTCCTTCCAGTCGTAGGGCGTGGCCTGCCTGGTACTGCCGTCGCGGCGGGTGATCACCAGCGGCACCTGCTTGGCGATGTCGCTGAGCGCCGGCCACATTGCCGCGTTCTGGTCCAGCGTCCGCTTCGGCTCGTCCAGGGTGATCTGCACCGGGCCGCCCTTGAGCCATTCGTTGATGGCGCGCACGACGCTGGAGATCACCTGCGGCCAGTTACGGTTGTTCGGCGGATCGATCAGGAAGGTGCGCTTCATGCTCGGCTCTCCTTCTTCCCGATGTAGCCGAACCCCTCACAGCGGTCGCAGCGCTCCCCCCATTCACTGCCGTCAGGGTTGTGCCAACGGTCGCCACCATGTCCGTGACACGTGGGGCATTCAACGACCTCCGGGAACATTTCGCTGAATTTCTCTTGCGAAATCTCCCCCATGGCCGCGAAGTTCTCTTTCTCGCTCATGGCCTTTCCTCCGGCGGAGCGGGCAGCGGCTGCCAGTCAGTGGCATCATTGAGAGGCTCACCATCCCACGTGGCCTCCCATCGCTCGCGCTCGTGATCGAAAACAGCAGCCCATGCCACCGGCTCGCCATTCGGACCGGTCATGTGCGCAGATGTGGCGAGTACAGCAGTACCATCCTTCGGCGCCGACTCAATCGGCCGCCACTGCGGTGCGAGCGCGGCGATAACCTCGTCAGCGATCTCCTCGTACTCGTCCTCTGGAATCCCGGGGTTTGAGCTGAAGTAGGCGTAGCCCTCCATCTCACGGGTGTGACCGGACAGGATGCTGATGATCCGCGCCTTCAATTCGATCTTGCTCACGGCCTTTCCTCCAGCGTGTCGAACGCAAAGTCCCAATCGATGCCTGATTCATCGGGGATGCCGGTGGCGTACTCGGCTTCGGCATGCTCCGCCCCGGGCGCATCGATTGAGATGAACCAGTCCTTGGCCTGCTCATCCCACTCCGGTTTGATCTCCCACCACGACCACAGACCGTCGCCGTCCATCGACAGCCACTGCGCCCATTCGGGAGCGTCTTTCCAATTCGGCTTGCTCATCCCCGCTTCCTCCTGATCTGCTCGTCTCGTTCGTCGTAGCCGGCCAGCCAAGCCCGGCGCAGCGCCAGCCCGTCCTCGCCCATGGCGTAGAGCGGGACCGAATTCCTGTCCTTGTGCGCGTCGCGCATCCACCGGCCAGTCTGGCGGGCGCGTTCCAGTTCGTATTGCGGGACCATCAGAACTCCCTCCCCAAGTCGGCGAAGCGCATGGTTTCGCTGAGGAAGGCGACCTTCTTGAATCCGGTCGGCCCGTGGCGGTTCTTCTCGATCAGGATCTCGGCGATGCCCCGGTCCTGCGTCTCGCGGTTGTAGACCTCATCCCGGTACAGCATCAGGATCTGGTCGGCCTCGCGGGTAAGCTCGTCGCTGTTGGCGAGGTCGCCGGCATTCGGGCGCTTGTCGCCTTGGCGCTGGTCAACTGCCTTCACAACCTGGGCAAGAGAGATGACCGGGATGTCCAAGTCGCGGGCTAGGTTCTTCATCCCGCGTGCCACTTGGGAGACTTCCGTGGTTCGGTCCGCACGCGGCACCGTGATGCGCTGGGCGTAATCGATAAACAGGCAGCCGATGCCGTGGGTGTGCTTCCACTTACGAGCGATCCCTACCAACTCGTCCAGCGTCACGGCCGAGCGGTCGTAGATCCACATGTCGCGATCTAGCGCCTTGGCCATACCCGCCTGCAGGAGCGACCAATCCTCGTCCTCCAAGTTGCCAGTACGAAGCTGGGTTGCTGAGACCTGGGACACCGCGGAGAGTCGGCGTAACGCCAGCTGTACTGCGGGTTGCTCGGCACTGATCACACCGGGCCGCCACTTCGCGTCTGCGGCAGCTTCGATCAGTCCACCGAGAAACGCAGTCTTGCCCATCGCAGGGCGGCCGCCGATGATCGTTAGATCGCCAGGGTGCCACCCGCCCAGAATGTCGTTTAGCGCATTCAACCCTGTCGGGATACCAGGTAGCGCACCGCCCGATGCGTGATTCCGCGCCACTTCTCGCCACGCTTCCTGCATCGCCTGCTTTCCGGTGTATTCGCAGGAGGTAACCACGGCATTGAGCGCCAGCAGCCGGCCAGCGGCCACGTCCACCGCGTCCTCCTCGCCGGCGCGCGCCGCCGCCACCAGCTGCAGTCCGACCGCCACAGCCTCGCGGCGACGCCAGTTCTCGCGCACCAGATCGGCGTAGGCGATAACCGCCGAGGAGCCAGGGACGTTCGCGGCCAGGTGCACCACGTAGTCGAAGTCGTCCGGCGATGCCTCGCCGATGGTCACCGCGTCGGCGGGCTCGCCGGCCAGCACGCGGTCGCGGATCAGGCCGAACACCCGTGCGCGCTGCGGGCTGGTGAAGTGGTCCGCGCCGATCAGCGGTGCCACGTCGTGGAAGCGCTGATTGTCCTGCAGCAAGCCGCCGATCACGGCTTCCTCGGCGAAGGATGGGGTCACGTTGCTCACAGCGGCCTCCTCCCGCCGCCAGCGGCGACCGGCTGCTGGATCTGCACGACCTGCGCTGGCGCCCGCTCAGTCGCCCCGCCCATCCAGCTGTTCAGGAACTTCGGCGTGCCGCGCCGCGTCTTGCGCTTCGGCGGATTCGCCAATGCCCACGCCCTGGCCTTGCGGATCTCGCCCACCACGTCGACACGGGGGAAGGCAGCGCGCAGCTCGGCCACCTCGGCGTCGGTCACGGCGTACTCGGAACCGTCGGCCAGCGGGATGGCCAGAACCTCCCCTTGCATCCCCTCCGGAGTAGAAACAGGAACAGGAGCAGGAACAGGAGAGTTTCCTAACGGTTTGGAAACCGTTTCGGAAACTCCGATCGATGCGAGGATTTCATCCTTGAAAGCGAGCGAGTCAGGCAGAGCCTGGGCCAGCTTGGCGATGGACTTCTGCTGGTTCGGATTGTCCGGGCGGTTCCACTTCACGAACTTGACGATCCAGACGACCTTGGTCGCGCGGTCGTACTTCACGAACCCCGCTTCAGAAAGGGTTTCCAAACCGTTCTGGAACCGTTCCGAATCCCAGCCAAGATCCTCACAGGCATAGGCATCGGGCAGCCGGAATGCACCCAGCATCGTCGTGTGCTGGCTCGTCATCAGGTAGATCGCCAGCAGGCGCGCATCGGACTCCAGCCCCAGCATCGTCTCGCTGGCCCAGAACCCGGTGTGGATCTTTCCGTAGTCGCGCATTACGCCGCTCCCAACAGGTCAGGCTGCGGCGTAGCCGTGCGCCGGGCTTCCGCCCTGGCCTGCTCGGCCGCGCATCGGGACAGGTGCGCGACGATCTCCTCGCGCGTCATGGGCGGGCTGGACTCGATAACCCGTATGCACTCGTCCAGTCGCTGCAGCAGCTCGCGGTTCTTCATTGGCGGACCTCATCAGGTCGGCCAGGCGCTCGACCTCGCAGATGCCGTCGAGGGCGGCCTGCAGGCTGAGGAACTGGCGGAGAAGGTTGGAGCCGGTCGCGGCACACAGCGGGCCGACCAGCTTCTCGGGGATCGGGCGGGCGCCGTTCTGCATCCGCGAGACGTAGGACTTCGACTTGCCGATGCAGGCCGCCACGTACTCCAGCTTGTGGTGGCCGGCGCGGATCATCACGGCCAGCGCGCGCGCCGCCGATTCGATCTGCCGGACGATCTGGGAGGGCGCATCCTTCGGGGCGTGGTGTACGCCAAATGCGAGCGGTAGAGCCTTTTGGTTGCCAGGGGTTGCCATGCGTTGCCTATCGTTGCCAAGCCCTCTCGGGCGGAATAAAGGCCCAACCCACAACGGATTGAGCCAAGTGAATTCAGAGGTGACGCGGTCGAGCGGTGTCGTTGAACTGGTGCCAGTTGCAGGCCGGCTGTTCGTGCTGAGGCGTTACGGCGATCGGGTGCGAATCACCCAGGTGGAGCGAAAGAACCCGCCCGTTCCCGGCAGCGGCACCGTGGTGCCCTTCCCTGCCCGGGGTCGGTGAGGTGGTCATGTCAGGGGGAGCGCTTACGGCGCGACTTGGGAGCCGAAGCACCAAACACGTCGGGCCTCAGTTCGTGGCGGGTGACGCCGGTATCGGCCTCGATCACGAGGACGTGCCTGGGTGGGACCGGGCGCAGCCCCTTGACCCACTGGTTGACTGCCTGGGGGGTCACCTGCAGGTGGCGCGCAACGGCGGCCTGAGGCATCTCGTATCGGTCGATGGCTGTCTGGATTGCGCTCATGGATAAACTAAAGCACCGCTTTAGTTCAAAGTCAAGCGTTGCCTTATTACGGACGCCGGTAGCCCGCCGCTACCATCAACCCATGCTTGATAACGATGAAATGGCGCGGCGCGTCCGCTACGCGTTCGACAATGCCGGCCGAGGCACACAGGCCGCCGTTGCGCGCGAACTTGGCATAAGCGCACAGGCGGTAACTGGCTGGGTGAAAACGGGGAAGATTGAGAAGTCGAACCTACCGGCCCTGGCCCGTCTCACTGGCCGCCGCGTGGACTACTTCTTGGACTCCACTGTGACGGATGAAGAATCAGGGGCCGACGTCGCACAGGCTGCGAATGACGACGACACCGTAGACATCCTTGGCTACAGCCAGGCTGCCGGCCTTGGCGATGGCATGGAGGCGATCGAATACGCCGAGACTCATCGCCTCAAGTTTCGAGCGTCGTCCCTGGCCCGTAAGCGCCTAATCCCAACGCGGCTTGCCGTCTTCTATGGCAAGGGCGACTCAATGCTCCCCCGCATCCAGTCAGGGGACGCGATCCTTTTCGATACCAGCGACACGCGCCCAGCCGACGACAAGCTGTTCGTCATCATGGCTGCGGGTATCGCAGGCAGCGAGTACAGCGTGAAGCGCTGCCGGACATTTGGCGATGACATCTATTTCGATGCCCTGAACGAAAAGGGCGACCACAACTGGCGCAAGCCGCGGAAGATGGACGACCCGCGCCACCCCATCACCATCATAGGGAGAGTGCGATGGATCGGAAGCTGGGAGGACTGATCCTGCTGGCGCTGGCTGCGCCGGCAGTAGCTTGGGCCCAGGATGGGTATAGACGAGCTGGCACCGCTCTTGGGCAGGCAATCTTCGGGACCAGCCAAGAGGCATATGACCGCGAGTACGAGCGACGCGTCCTTCTGGAGGGCGCGCGCCAAGACGCGATACGCGCTCGGCAAGAGGCCGATGCTGCAGAGCTTCAGGTGAAGGCAGTCCAGCGGCTACAGTCGATCTGGGTACAGTTGGGGCTACCCGATGAGGAGGCCCGCTCTGTTGCCTCCGCCTTCACCTGGGACGCCCAGATGGAAGCGATTTGCCAGCGCGCAGCCCGCGACGGGTACAAGACAACGATGGACGCCGGGATCAAGGCCTACAGGGACTACCAGTACCCGCTGGCCAACCAGCTTGTCCTCGCCGCCTATCTCCTGCCGGTCGAACCCACGCCCTAAAGCCTTCGCCGCGCCAATAAGAGCCCGCCCTGAGCGGGCTTTTTTGTGCCCGGCCCAAGGGCATCGAAAAAATTCTCAACTTTTTCTAAAGCGCCGCTTGACTTTGAACTAAAGCGGCGCTTTACTTACTCCAACGCCGCGACACGCCCACTCCCGGGAGCGGCTTGGAGACGAAGATGGGTCTGCACACTGCAACCGACATCGCCCGGAACGCCCAGCGGAGCCTTGATGGCCTGCTGCCGCCGGATACCGAAGAGGCGTTCCAGGACGCCTGCAACTCCCTGGCACGCACCTACGACCGTGAGGGCAGCACCGCCGAGCTGATCTCGGTGTTGGTGACCTCCGAGCGCGCCTTGGACTTCCTGATTTCCGAGGTCGAGGTTCCGGCGCACCTGCTCCATGACCTGCGCGAGCTGATGGACCTGCAGGCCCGGGTCGTCCGGCAGGTCGAGCGCTCGATGCGCGCTGGCGGTGCCACATGACCGCCGCCGACCGAGCCCTGCACTTCCAGGCGCTGAAGCTGGCTTCGGGCTACCTGCTGGCCTTCTGCATGGGCGTCGCTTTCGCCGTGGTGGTGCAGGCGGTGCTGTCGTGAGCCGGGCCGTGAATGTTCTGGCGGTTCTGGCCGAGCAGATCGCAAGCAGCCGAAACGCGCTCCCGATCCTTCCTGAGCACCTGCGATCCAAGGCCGAGGAAGCGATCAAAGAGGTAGAGCAGGTGCATGCCCGCGTTTCGGTCGTCTTCGACGCAGCCCGCGCCGTGCTGAGTGCCAGCGACTTCACCGACCTGCTCCACGCCGAGGAGTGCCTGCGCGAGGCGCTGGCCGCCTGCGAGCCGGAGACGCCGCATGAACCCGTTTGACCACCTCGACGCAGCGTTCGCCGCGCAGTTTGGCGCGCTGCCGCCCATCACCCCGCCGATGTCGCTGGCGGAAGCCCGGGAACAACGCAACCGCGAGGCCGTGGACGGCCTGTGCGTGGAGGAAAACGACGATGAGTAAGCACACCCCGGGGCCGTGGGTCGTAACCCCGCATCCAATGACGAATGTGGACGTGTTTGGCGTCGGCGTGATTATGGACGACAAGGAGATGCAGTACGCGCTTTCGCACACCATGTGCTATCAGAACGCGGAAGCCAACGCCCGCCTGATCGCCGCCGCGCCTGATCTGCTGGAAGCGCTTAGCAACTTTCCATCTGATGCCGACTATTCGTCATCCGACGAGTACTGGAAAGCGACTGTCCATTGGTGGCTAACCGCAGCAGAGCCCGCCATCGCCAAGGCCAAAGGCGGTGAGCAATGAGCCTCCGCCTCCGCATCGCCTGGGCCGCAGTCGCGCTGTTCGCCGCCGTCGTCGTGCCGCTGCGCATCGCCGAGATCCACCAGGCCCACACCGACCGTGACGCTGCCAAAGCCCGATGGGCTGCAACCAGCAGCGTGCGTGGCTGAATTCCCCCGCCCTCACGGGCCCCGCGCCGGCCGGGATTCCACGACGCCGGCATCTATTCCTGAGGAGATGACATGTTCTTCCGCAACCTGACGTTCTTCCGCTTCCCGACCACCACCGACTTTTCCGAAGTCGACACTTTGCTGCCGCACGCACTGCTGAAGCCGGTCGGCGCACTGGAAATGAATTCGCGCGGCTTCATCTCGCCGTTCGGCCGCGAGGAGAAGGAACTGCTCTCCCACCGTTGCGGCGACTTCCTGTGGCTGGCAGTTGGCGGCGAGGACAAGATTCTGCCGACGTCGGTGGTGAACGGCGAACTCGAAAAGAAGCTGGCGCACATCGAGGAAACCGAGGGCCGCAGGCCAGGCGGCCGCGAGCGCAAGCGCATGAAGGACGACCTGCTGCATGAGCTGCTGCCGCGCGCCTTCGTGAAGTCCTCGCGCAACGATGCCTTCATCGATTTGCAGCACGGCTACGTCGCGGTCGATACCTCCAGCCGCAAGACCGGCGAGTACGTCATCTCCGATATCCGTGGCCTCCTCGGTAGCTTCCCAGCGATGCCGCTGAACGCCGAAGTCGCTCCGCGCTCGGTCCTCACCGGCTGGATTGCTGGCGAACCGATGCCAGTCGGCCTGTCGCTGGGCGAGGAAGCGGAATTGCGCGACCCCGTGCAGGGCGGAGCTGTCGTGAAGTGCAGCTATCAGGAGCTGAAAAGCGATGAGATCGACAAGCACCTGGACGCGGGCAAGCAGGTAACCAAGCTGGCGCTTGTGTTCGAGGACAGCCTGTCCTTCGTACTTGGCGAAGACCTGATCGTCCGCAAGCTGCGCTTCCTCGACGGCGCACTGGACAAGCTGGAACACGCGGACCAGGACGGCCGCCGTGCCGAGTTCGATGCCCGTTTCGCCCTGCAGAGCGCCGAGATCCGCCGCCTGTTCCTGGTGCTGGAAGAAGCCTTCCGCATCTCCAGCGCCAACTGACCCCGCAAGGACGCACCCGCCCGCCCGGCGGCGGCTCCGAGAGCCGGGCACCTATTCCACCTACCAGCAGAGCAGCCATGAACCAGATCGTCACCATCGAGGATTCGGTCTACGGCACCAAGGACTCTTTCGCCTCGGTGCTGACTGATCGGTCCATCAACTTCGACCGTGAGGCCGAGTTCGCCCTGCAGACGCTGTACGGCAACGACTACGCGATGAAAATCGCGATGCAGAACCGGGCGTCGGTCATCGCTGCCGTGGTCAACATCGCGGCCATCGGCATCAGCTTGAACCCGGCGAAGAAGCAGGCCTACCTGGTGCCGCGCGACGGCAAGATCTGCCTCGACATCAGCTACATGGGCCTGATGGATCTGGCCATCGACTCCGGGTCGGTCCGCTGGGGCCAGGCCGAGCTGGTCTACGAGAGCGACCTGTTCGAGCTGGTCGGGGTGGACAAGGAACCAATCCACAAGCGGGCCCCGTTCAGCCGAAACCGCGGAGAGATTGTCGGCGCCTACGTGGTGGTGAAGACGCCCGAAGGTGATTACCTGACCACCGCAATGTCTGTGGATGAAATCAACGACATCCGCGACCGTTCGTCGGCATGGAAGGCGTGGGTATCGAAGAAGAAGTCCTGCCCGTGGGTCACCGACTGGGGCGAGATGGCGAAGAAGACGGTGGTGAAGCGCGCCTACAAGTATTGGCCGAAGACCGAGCGCCTGGAAACCGCGATTCACCACCTGAACACCGATGGCGGCGAAGGGCTGGCGGTGATCGAGCAGCAGGCGCAGAACCGCACCGCGCTGCCGCCCCCGGAGGACACCGAGGAACGCATCGAGCTCTACGCCAGCCTGCAGGACATCGCGACCGCCGGTGTCGAGGCGCTCGGTGAAGCGTGGTCGAAGTTGACGAAGGCGCAGCGCACGATGATCGGTCAGGCTGGTCTGGAGGCGCTGAAGGCTGAGGCCGAGAAGGCAGACGCCGAGGTGGTCGAATGAGGCTGATCCACTGCGACCAGGGCAGCGACGCCTGGCACAACGCCCGCGCGGGGGTGATCACCGCCAGCATGTTCGCCACTGCGCGCTCGCGCGTGGGCGAGCTGACGGACCAGCAGCGCGCTTATGTGGATGCGGTTCTGGCCGGTATGGCTCCAAAGGCTGCTGCGGAGGCGGCCAGCTACAAGGCCGTGCCGAAGTCGGCGGTGATCGAGAAGGCCATAGCCGGCGAGCCCATCGGCGATTTCAGCGAGGCGTCGAAGAACTACGCCTTCCGGCTGGCCATCGAGCGCATCAGCGGCGAGCCGCTGGACGAAGGTTTCGAGACGTTCGCCATGCGCCGCGGCCACGAGTTGGAGCCGCAGGCCCGCGCCGAGCATGAGGTGCAGTCCGGGCTGCTGGTGAAGCGCGCCGGGTTCGTGCTGAGCGAGTGCGGCGACTACGGCTGTTCGGCCGACGGCTTCATCGGCGAAGACGGCGGCAGCGAATACAAGTGCTTCATCAACCCCGAGAAACTGCGCGCCTTCCACATCGACAACGATGCCAGCGAGGTGTTCGAGCAGGCCCAGGGATGCATGTGGCTGACCGGCCGGCAGTGGTGGCACATCGGCCTGTACTGCCCGGCGCTGGCCGCTGTGGGCAAGCAGCTGTGGTGGCGCCGCTTCGACCGCGACGAGGCGTTCATCGCCAAGCTCCGCGCGGACCTGGAGCCATTCCGGCAGATGGTCGTCGGGTTCGAGCAGAGCCTGCGCGCTGGGGATCACCAGCAGGTGGCCGCCTGATGGACGTCGCTCTGTACCCCTGCCACGCCAAGAGCCTGCGCCGTGCCGGCCAGGCCCGCGCCCAGCTGTTCGCCCATGTGATCGAGGGCAAGCGCTACACCACCCGACAGGTTGCCGAGATTCTGGACGTTTCGCGCAGCACGGCCTACGACCGGATCAAGCGCGGCCCCTACCCGCTCACCTGGGCCAACCTGATGAAGGCTCGGCTGCCGTGAAGACCTGCACGAAGTGCGCGGCCCGTCTGCCGCTGCGGTTCTTCCCCCTGATCAACGGCAAGGCCACCGCCGCGTGCGCGCCCTGCCGGAACACCGAGCGCCGCCTGCACGACCCGCTGCGCCCCCTGCGCCGCGACCCGCTGCAGGTGCGCCTTAACAACACCTTCAACTTGTGGCACCACCCGGTCGGGTCAGTGCTGCTCAGGAGCATTCCATGAAGAACGGAGATATGCCAGCCATTGGTCATGCTGGGCAGATCAGCGCAGGTACATTCACATCCCCTGACGTACCAGGCCTTACCAAGCGCGAACTGATCGCTGCGATGGTGCTGCAGGGATTCGCTGCCGATTCGAGCGCAGGCGGCACCACGGCAGAACTGGCTATCCAGGCTGTCGAATGGGCCGATTCTCTGCTGGCTGCACTGGAGCGCGCGCCATGACCAGCATCCACGTACAGCCGACCTTCGACCTGGCCACGCAGGCCGAGAAGAACCGCCAGCGGGCTGAGATCGCCGACGACGTAGCTCGCTGGCAGGCAGCCGGCGGCAAAGTCCAGAAGCTCGGCAACAGCCCCATCGACCGATCCCCCATCAGCCGCCGCCAGGTGGTCGAGGGTGGCCACAACAGCCGCACGAAGAAGGGAGCATCCGCATGACCACCGACAACAAGACCCTGGCGGACGTGCAGCCCGGTGGGAGGGTGAGGCTGTTGGATCAAACTCCCTTCGTCTTCGCCCGGTTCGTCAATGGTGTACGTATGGCCGAGGGCGTTACCATCGAGAAGGAACGCAACCTCACGGATGCAATGAAGGTCGCCGCAAAGGTGGCATCCAAAGGCCCGAACGGCGAGGTTCCAGTTCTTGTGCACGTCGCCGCCCTCTCCGCCCAGCCCTCCCCGGGTGGTCAGGATGCGCTGCGCGAAGCTGCTGAGTTTGCACGACGCGTACTGGCGGAAATCTACGCGACCTATCAGGTCAAGATCGGCCCCTTTGCATCGCAGGCTCAGTTGGCAAACGTGAAGCTGGGTGCCGCCCTCGCCGCCCGCCAGCCGGCGGGGGAGCCGGTGGCGTACATGGTCCGCTGGAAGACCGCAGGCGGTTTCGGCTTGGAATGGCCGAAGAACATGCAGTATTTCCGCGACCGCGCCGACGAGTACGAAATCGTACCGCTCTACGCCCAGCCCGCGCAGGCCGTGAACACCCCTCAGCCGGTAGCGTTCGACTACCCCAAGTTCAACGCTGTAGGCATGGGCTGCGTCCTTGAAGATCGGGGCGTGCATTTCCTCATAGACGCCGCGCAATGCGGCTTCGATGAAGCGCTGGGTCAGATGAAGGCCACCCTCGAATCCATCGGCCCGCTCTACGCCGCCCCGCCCGCGCAGACCGTGGACCTGGGGCAGTTCCGGGCGCTCGCCGAGTTTGGCGAGGAGTTTGCGTTCAGTGCCGAGAAGCAGCCGCAGTCCCGTGTGATCTATGCACAGGCACGCCGCCTGCTGGCCCTGATCGACAGCAAGGCGGTGGGCAATGGCTAAGTACCTCGTGGAAATGCCGTTCCAAGCTGTGCAGTTCTTCCACGTCGAAGCACGTAGCGCTGCCGAAGCCAAGCGCCTGGCACGTGAAGGAGAAGGCGGGCCGGTGGAGGCTATCGACTGGCGCGTTACCAAGCACTTCGCACCGAACTATGCGCGCCCGGTAGACAGCGAGGCGGTGGGCAAATGAGCCGCCGCGTAATGGTGCTGGTCGCCGCATCGATGGCTGCCGCGCTGGCACGGGACGCCGCGCGCGTCCAAAAAGCCGAGCGTGTCACGCACAACGTGGACGTCCCGAATTGGACGTGTCGAGTTCGTGACCCCCTCCCTTACGGCAAGAAGGCGCGCAGGGCGCTGCGAGGCGGTCGCCATGGCTGACCAGCTGCTCACCGCTGCAATGGTCCACGTGTTCGCCCTGGCCGGGTTTGCTGCCGGCATCGCCACCCTGTGGGCGATCAGCCGCGCATGCCGCGCCGCGCGCAAGGGGCTTCGCTGGTGCTGGCGGAGGTGCGCTCATGGCTGAGGCAATCGACCACCGCGAGGTCGGGCGGCAGCTGGCCAGCATGTCCGGCGTGGATCTGTCCGAGGCTCGACCGGCAACCGTGCGCGCATGGGAGGCCCGTGGCCTGGCCCTGCAGGCGCTGGCGCGCGGCGACATGGCCGAGGCGCAGCGGGTGATGGCACATGCCACGGGTGGTGCCCGATGAACTACTACAGCGAATGGGATCCCTACGCAGCGCAGTGGATCCGCAACCTCATCGATGCCGGGCTCATACCGCCTGGCCACGTCGACACCAGGAGCATCACCGATGTTCAACCCTCAGACCTCGCCGGATACCGGCAATGCCACTTCTTCGCCGGCATCGCCGGTTGGTCCCTTGCAGCTCGACTTGCTGGGTGGCCCGACGACCGCGAGCTCTGGACCGGCAGCGCCCCGTGCCAGCCGTTCTCCGTCGCGGGTAAAGGAAAAGCCCAGGATGACGATCGGCACCTGTGGCCCCACTTCCTTCGCCTCATCCGTGCCCGACGGCCCGCTGTCGTCATGGGAGAACAGGTTGCGGCGGCGGTTGGCAAGAACTGGCTCGACGGAGTGTCTGCTGACCTGGAAGCAGAAGGCTACGCCTGCGGGGCGGTCGTTGTCCCAGCTTGTGCCGTCGACGCGCCCCATCGCCGGGATCGACTCTGGTTTGTGGCCCACGCCGATGGCGCACGAAGCACGGCTGGGCTATCAGCGCCGGCGCGGGGACACGAAGGGTTCGCAGGAGTCGCTGACCACGGTAGTGGTGAATGTGTCGGCACCGCTGGACGATCCCCGCATTGCGGGCCTGTGGCCGACGCCGACCGCCTCGCTCGCCGACAAAGGCGTGCGATCAACGGAGGGTGCGATCAGGGAGGCGGCGCGGAATCATGGCCCCGACCTGGCAGCGGTGACAGCAGCGGCACTGTGGGCCACGCCGACGTCGCTGGCGCCAGCGAAGAACGGGAACAACGAGGCCGGCAACTCGGCGGGGTTGGTGTCGATCCGGGCGCACTTGTTGCACCTCTGGAATACACCGGTAGCCGACGACACCGGGATGCGCACGAAACCGTATGCGCAGGGCGGAACAGCGCTATCGCTGATGGCAGCAACCACGCTTGGGCTGGCGCCCACTGGCTCATCGGCCACGACGGAAAAGCCCGGCGCTTTGAACCCTGCATTCGTCTGCTGGCTCATGGGGTTCCGGCCCGAGTGGGACGCCTGCGCGCCTACGGCAACGCCATCGTCCCGCAAGTCGCCGCGGAAGTGATCGGCGCCTACATGGACTGCTACCCGGATCCAGACGAGCAGCTCCGCGCTGCGCTGGCCACGAACTGAAGGAGGACAACATGGCCACGAAGAAGCAGGCCAACCCGAGTGCAGGCGCACTGTGCCTGTCCCGGGAGTCGATGCGGGAACTGTGCGGCACGCCGTACAAGGACCGCCAGCAGGAGTTTCTGGTGCTGAACGGGATTCCCCACTACAAGGGGCTGGATGGTTGGCCGCGTGTGCTGTGGGCCACCCTGGAAGGCGGCGCGGATGCGGCAACCGAGAAGGCCGTCGCTGTCGCCGAGTGGCGATCGAACAAGGTGGCATGACGATGGGTAGGAAGCCGAAGAAGCCGGGGGCAATCCCCCGGCTGCGCCAGCGCAAGCAGAAGTCGGGCATGGTGTTCTACTACTACGACAAGGGCGGCAAGCCGCGTGTCGAGATCCCGCTGGGCAGCAATTATGCGCTGGCGGTGAAGAAGTGGGCCGAGCTGGAAGGCACGCGCGAGGCGCAGGCCGTGGCCGTCATCACCTTCCGGCAGGTGAGCGATGCCTACCGAAAGGAGGTCATCATCCACAAGGCGCCGCGCACACAGCTGGACAACGGGCACGAACTGGCCAAGCTGCTGGAGTACTTCGACGACCCGCCGGCGCCGCTCGACTCGATCAAGCCCATCACGGTCCGCCAGTACCTCACCTGGCGCACGGCCAGCGGCAAGGGCATGGTGCGCGCCAACCGCGAGAAGGCGCTGCTGTCCCACCTATGGAACTTCGCGCGCGACAAGGGCTACACCGCCCTGCCCAACCCATGCGCCGGCATCAAGGGGTTCAAGGAGACCGGCCGGGACGTCTACATCGAGGATGACCAGTACAAGGCAATCCGCGACGCTGCCGACGTGGTGGTGCAGGACGCCATGGACCTGGCCTACCTGATCGGCCAGCGGCCGGCAGACGTGCTGTCGCTGACAGAAATGGACGTGCGAGACGGGGTGATCAACATCCGCCAGGGGAAGACCAAGGCCAAGCTGCGCATCGCCGTCGAGGGCGAGCTGGCGGCGCTGCTGGAGCGCCTACGCGCGCGCAAGGCTGGCCATGCCGTGCGCAACACCCTGCTGATCGTCAGCGAGCGCGGCGATGCCGTGAGCGTGGACGGCATGTCCAGGCGCTGGGCGAAGGCCTGCGCGGCCGCCGGCATCGAGGGTGTGCAGTTCCGCGATCTGCGTGCGAAGGCCGCGACAGACAAGGCCGAATCTTCGGGCGACATTCGCAAGGCGCAGCAGCAGTTGGGGCACACGACGGTGTCGATGACCGAGCATTACACCCGCAAGCGCCGCGGTCACAAGTCCACGCCGACGCGCTGAAATTCCGCTCCGCAATGGAATTGGGGCGCTTGTGCGCCAAGGCTTTCAAGCCATCAGGATTACGTGCATTGCGGAGCGGAAATCACCCTGAAACCCTTGTGGCACAATGAATTCTGTGCGGACTTAAAATCCGCCGGGGGCAACCCCATGCCGGTTCGATTCCGGCTCCGGGCACCATACGCACGCAGCACCCCTCTCAGATCGCCCGCGAGTAACGCGGTTGCTCGTGCGCGGCACGCAGATACGGGTCGAAGCACATCGCCAGCAACCGCAGCAACGGTCGTCCAGGTTCGCTGGCACGCACCACGCCATCGCGGTACTCGGCCAGTCCGTCTTCCTGCAGCCGCTGTACCGAATGCAGGTCCTCGGCGAAGTACTGCGCGAAATCGATGCCATGGCGCCGCCCCAACAGGGCGCCATCCACCTCGCCCTGGCACATCAACTGCTGGATCAGTTCCGCGCGCAGCTGGTCGTCGGCACTCAGCGCCACGCCGCGCCAGACCGGCAGCTGGCCCTGGTCCACCGCATCCTCCCACGCCGGCAGGTCGCGCGGATTCTGGCTGTAGGTGGCACCGATGTGGCTGATCGCACTCACGCCCAGGCCAAGCAGATCGGTATCGGCGTGGGTGGTATAGCCCATGAAGTTGCGATGCAGCTGGCCGGCGCGCTGTGCGCGCGACAGATCCTCTTCCGGCAGTGCAAAGTGATCCATGCCGATGTACTGATAGCCTGCGGCAGAGAGCTTCTCCACCGCCAGACCCAGCAATGCCAGCTTTTCTTCGGGCGAAGGCAAACGGCTTTCGTCGATCTGTTTCTGCGCGCGGAACAGGTGCGGCAGATGCGCATAGCCATACACCGCCAGGCGATCCGGGCGCAGCGCCAGCACCCGTTCGAGGGTGCGGCCGAATCCTTCCAGGCTCTGTCCCGGCAGGCCATAGATCAGGTCGACGTTGACTGAACGCATGCCGCTGTCGCGGCAGGCGCGCAGGATGTCCAGCGTCTGCTGCACGCCCTGTACGCGGTTGATCGATTCCTGCACCTGCGGGTCGAAATCCTGCACGCCCAGGCTGGCCCGGTTGAAGCCCAGTCGCGCCAGCATGGCAACGTCGCGGGTATCGATGAAGCGCGGATCGAGTTCGATCGAGAAATCGCGCTGTGGCGAATCGCTGAAATCGAAACGCCGGCGCAGCCCTTCCACCAGCGTGGTCATCGCCTCGGCATCAAGAAAGTTCGGCGTACCACCGCCCAGATGCAGCTGGATCACCTCGCGACCATCCTCGAACTGCGGCGCCAGCAGATCGGCCTCGGCCAGCACGCGCGAGACGTAGCTGTGGCCACGACCGCGATCGCGGGTGATCACCCGGTTGCAGCCGCAGTAGAAGCACGGGCTGGAGCAGAACGGCACATGCACGTACAGCGACAGCGCGCGGGCCAGCTGGTTGCTGTCGGCGATCGCCTGGCGCAGTGCCGGCGCGTCGAAGCCATCATGGAAATGCGGCGCGGTCGGGTACGAGGTGTAGCGTGGGCCCGGTCGGTCGTGCCGGCGCAGAAGGTCGGGGTCGAAGGTCCAGGCCAGGCCACCGGCGGCGGGAGAGAACGTGTCCATGCCGCCAGCATCGCGCCGGGCGGCCCGCGCCGCCTTGACCCAGATCAATCCTTGCCGGGGATCCCCAGCACCGGCAGGCCGACCTGCGGCCAGCGCAGCATCTGGTAGCGTTTCCAGAACGTGTCACCGATGCGCGCGGCCACGTCGTTGGCCAGCTCCTGCATCGGTGGGTTGTTGCATTCGGCGGTGGTGATCCGGAACAGCACCAGCCAGCGATCGAACAGGTCTTTGTCCAGTTCGATGGCCATGTGCTTGGACATCGGCGAGCCCTTGAAACGGCGGGTGCCGCGCAGCATCGCCGACCAGAAGTCGACCAGCTGCGCCAGGTGGTCCGGCCAGTCATGCACGTGTGCCTCGAACACCGGTCCCAGCCGCTCTTCCTCACGCACACGGGCATAGAAATCGTGGACCAGGCGGGTCACTTCCTGCTCGGTGCACAGCTCGGGCGAGGCGACAGGGGGGACGGGCGGCGGTAGTGCGTTCATCGGGGTATCCAAAGCGTGCCGGCAATGTGCCGCACCCAGGCGGCAGCGCCGTTGATCCAGATCAATGTCGGTGCAGTCCGCTGCACCTAGGCTGGCACGCTTGCAGGAAGCATGCCCTGCGGATGCTGCGCCAGCCCTGGCGGAGTATACGCGCCGCCCACTTTTCGATCCGGGACAGCATGAACAGACCTTTTTCCAACCGCCGCCAGCGGCTGATCCAGCAGTGGGGCGCCATCCTCTGGCCCAGCTTCATCGCCGCCGGCGTGGCCAGCGTGGTGTTCTTCGCCTTCGTCGATCCGTTGCGCCTGCAGGCGATCAGCTTCCCGGACACCACCATCAGCCGTGAGCTGGGCTATACCGCAGGCTTCTTCATGTTCTGGACGGTAACGGCGCTGTCCAGCGCGGTCACCTGGTACCTGCAACGACCGATGCCGAGCGACGACGACGAGGAGCTGCCGCTGGGATGAGCACACCCTGCACAACGACACCGCGCCCCTTGCATTGGCGCGGCACCTTCCACGCTGTTCTGCTGGCCCTGTTCTACGCGCTGCCGTGGTTACGCTGGGACGGGCGCCAGGCGTTGCTGCTGGACATCAATGCCCGGCGCTTCGACCTGTTCGGCTGGACGTTGTGGCCCAGCGACGTCGGTGTGCTGATCGGACTGCTGGCGGCGCTTGCGGTGGGCCTTGCGCTGCTCACCCACGTCGCCGGGCGCATCTGGTGCGGCCACGCCTGCCCGCAGACCCTGTGGCGCCGGGCCTTCGACGGGGTCGCCCGTGCCGCGTCCCGGTGGCTTCCCGCCTCGGCTGCGCGCCCGGCCACCCAGCTGGCCTGGGGGCTGTTGTCGCTATGGACCGGGATCACCTTCGTCGGTCTGTTCAGCCCCATCGCCGAACTGGTGGTCGCTGCGCCCAACGCTGGCTGGAGCGGCTGGGAGACCTTCTGGGTGCTGTTCTACGCCGCTGCCACCTGGGGAAACGCCGGGTTCCTGCGCGAGCAGGTCTGCCGTTCGTTGTGCCCGTTCGCACGCGTGCAGCCATTGCTGACCGATCCGCATACGCCACGCATGCTGTATGACGCCCGCCGCGGCGAGCCACGCGGACCGCGTCCGTCCGGTCTGGGCGGCGTGCTCGGTCGCGGTCGTGGCCTGCTCGATCCAACAACTGCGCAGGACTACGTGTTCCGCGCTGCGCATCCGCTGCTGGCCGGACCGACGCCGACCTTCAGCGCCGATCGTCTCGGTGACTGCACCGACTGCGCTGCGTGTGTCAGCGCCTGCCCAATGCAGCTGGACATCCGCCAGGGGCCGCAGGCCGATTGCCTTGCCTGCGGCGCCTGCCTGGAAGCCTGCGCACAACAACAGCACCGGGCCGGCTTCGGTCCGGGGCTGGTGCGTTACTGCAGTCCGCAGGCGATGGCCGGACAACCGCGGCGCTGGTGGCGACCACGAACCCTGGCCCTGTTGTCGATGCTGTTGGCGCTGCTTGCCTGCGGCCTCTGGCGCCTGCTCTGAATCAACGCGACCCGCTGGCGTGCGGCGGAACCAGCTGCGCACGTCGCACGATGCCCAACTGCTCGATGATCAGCGCCATTTCATTGGTGACTTCGGTACGCTCGGTCCCCTGCGGGACCAGGCGGTCCAGCACCTGCTGGTAGGTATCCCAGAACGCCGGACCGCATCCGTGTTTGTGATAACTGGCTTCCAGTTCGCGGCGTACCCGTTCAGCCAAGCCATGCATGCCGTATTCCATACGACCTCCGTTGGACTTGTTCTGCATCGTTGACGGTCTACCGACTCACTTGCGTGCTACTGAAAGACTCCCAGGCTTCACACCCGGTTGATGCCAATTAGTCATAGATTTCACGACAGGTCAATTACATGCAGCGACTTTCGTGATTGAAATTATTAATCGTTCACGAAACTACATACGGGGACCTGGTTCCCCCGGATGGGGTGAAGCCGACAGGTAGCGGGAACCATGGACCGACTCGCCCAGTAGATGGCACCGATTGCGCCCTTCAGATCGATCGATTTTGCCTATTTTGCTAAGCATACTTAGCAAAATACGCTTAGCGTGCTAGATGCGACAAAAGGCGGCGCAAGTCAGATGGATTCGCCCGTCGACGCCTCTGTCGTGGGGAACAGGTTCGGATAGCGCTGATGCAGGATGTACTGCCGCAGGGCCGGAATCGGAAAGTCCCTCGGCCATTGCGACACTGCAGAACGGCTGATGCCAAAGAAGCGGGCCAGTTCGGCGTCGGTGCGGAATCCCAGCCGGGTGCGCACCTGCCGTTTGCTCCAGAATTCGGTCACGGTCGGTCCATCTGTTAACCAACCTTATTCTTGTGACAAGGCTTCTTCGCATTCCACGCGTTAAGCTGGCTTGCATAGATGAATACTCTCGGCCAACGACTCGCTATCGCCATGAAGAAAGCCGGGCACCCACGCCCGGCCGCTCTGGCCCGCGCCGCCAAATCAACGACGGCAACCATCAGCAACTGGCTCAACGACCATGTGAGCGCTTCGCATGTGAAGGCCGAACAGCTGTTCCGTATCGCCGATGCGGCCAAGATGGACGCGCGCGAACTTCTGTACGGAGTGAGCGGGCTCGGCGTCGGCGAACCTGGCAGCGCCTACATCCCCAGCCAGGCCCATCTGGATGTCTGGCAGGACGCCTACGAGCTGGTCAGCCATCTGGTGGCCGAGAACGGGCTGGAGATCGACCATCGCCGCCATGCGGCGCTGGATCTGCTCGCGTTCGAACTGCTGATGGACGGCTTCAGCCGCAGCAAGGTGGCTCGCGTTCTGACGACCTCGATGACGTGAATGCACCGCCGCTGGTAGCATGGACCGCGATGGGGATGGGGCTCCCCCGATAACCGCCTGAGAAGGCTGATGGCTCCTGCCAGGACGAACCCGGTGTTCGTCGACGGCAGGTCGTGCCTGCCCTCGGCGTTCGCCATTGACCCTGCGAACCCGCATTCGAGGCACGCCATGCAAGCATTGAACAATTATTTCCTGGTCTTCGTCGGCGGCGGCATCGGCGCCTGCCTGCGCCACGCCTGCAACCTGATCGGCGCGCGGGTGGCGGTCGGCAGTCCCTGGCCCTGGTCGACCTTCCTGATCAACATCAGCGGTACGCTGCTGATGGGCGTGGTGGTCGAGGTCTTCGCCATGCGCAATGGCGCCTCGCCGCAGCTGCGCCTGTTGCTGGCCACCGGCATCCTCGGCGGCTACACCACGTTTTCCACCTACGCGCTGGAGATCGGCCTGCTGCTGCAGCGTGGCCAGCATGGGCTGGCGGCACTGTATGCCGGTGGCTCGGTGGCGCTGGGCCTGGCCGGTCTGTTCGGTGGCATGAAGCTGGCCCGGCTGGTGCTGGGCTGACCGGTCAGGCGGCGCTGACCCGTACCTGCCCGCGCCATTCCCGCGGCGACTGCCCGGTGTGCGACTTGAACGCACGCGACAGCGCCGCTTCGCTGCCATAGCCCACATCATCGGCGATCCGCTTCAGCGGCCGTCCCTGTCGCAGGGCCTGCTGCGCGAGCCCGACCCGCCAACCCTGCAGGTACTGGCCCGGCGTGGTGCCCATCGCCTCGCGGAAGCTGGCGGCGAACACGCTGCGTGACATGCCGGCAACCTCGGCCAGGTCTTCCAGGGTCCAGGACCGTGCGGGCGCTTCATGCATCGCCACCAATGCCAGCCGCAACCTCGGATGACCCAGCCCGGCGAACAGGCCGCCACGCATCTCGCCGCCTTCCATCAGCTGGCGCAGCACCTGGATCATCACCACCTCGAACAGCCGGTTGACCATCGCCGCCCGCCCGCAGCGCTGCTCGAACGCCTCTTCGAACAGCAGTTCCAGCGCCGCGTTGCCGCCATACAGATCGGCCAGCGGCAGGCAGATGAAATCAGGCAGTGCAGCGCTGATCGGATTGAGCCGGCCGCCCTCGAAATGCAGATTGGCGCAGGCCATGTCGGCGCCCTGCTGCGGGTCGGTACTGAAGCGATGCGGCATCGGCCGCGGATACAGCAGCAGACTCGGTACTTGGACCTGCACGGTCTGTTGCCCGTGGCTGACCTGCAACGGCCCGCGCCGCACCAGATGCAGCTGGCCGGCCTCGTCCTCGCCGTCCAGCGTGTTGATGCCGCATAGCGCACCCGCATGGAATACCGAGGCGGTGACCGCAAAACGTTCAAGCAGGATGGCGAGGCGGTCGACCATGACGGAACTCCGGGTCAAGCGAGACAAGCTCAATGCGACAGATCGTATCGGAATCAACACTGGAAAGGACGGCACTGGCCGCGTGATCGCCCGGGCGCTATACAGGCCGCACATTTCCACGCATGGAGGCACCGATGTCGCTCCGCATCGCTCTGGCCCTGTTGCCGCTGCTGCTCGCGGCCCCGCACGCACTGTCCGCCTCACCATCAAAGATCGAACACCTGGCCTGGCTGGCCGGTTGCTGGCAGCTTGATGGCCAGCCGACCGGAGCCGGCGAGCAATGGTCCAGCCTGGCTGGAAACACCCTGTTCGGCAGCAGCCGCAGCCTGCGTGACGGCCGTACCGTGGGCTTCGAGTTCATGCAGCTGCGCCAGCATGACGACGGCCGCCTGGTGCTGACCGCCCTGCCCTCTGGCGAGAACGCCACGGACTTCAACGCCACCCGGGTCGATGGCAATGAAGCCGTGTTCGAGAATCCCGCCAACGACTTCCCACAGCGTATCCACTATCGGCGCCTCGACGATCAGCGCGCGCATGCACGCATCGAGATCGCGCAGGACAATCCGAAGCAGGCAATGGACTTTCCCATGCATCGCGTCGCCTGCGGTGGGCCGACGCCCGCACACTGACACGCAAACGCCCCGGACCGGCCGGGGCGTCTGCATGCGGCCAACGCCACGCGGGTATTCACCCGGCCAGCGTGGTTTCCAATGCCTTCAGGCCATCGCGGTAGATGCCCTCGAACAGCGCGGACGCTTCTTCGTTGCTGATGCCCATCGGAGTGAACTCACCGGACCAGTCGATCCGCGAACCGCCGCCCTGCTCGACCACACGCAGCGTGGAGCGATAGCCGGTAACCGGGAACGGCGCCTGCAGGATCGAGTAGGTGTAGCTGCGATTGGCCTGGTCGAAGGCTTCCAGGCGCTCGACGATGGCATCGCCGTCGGGATTGGCCAGATGGCGCACGCGACCGCCATCGCTGAGCGTGCTCTGGGGAATGTACGGAAGCCAGTCGGGCAGTGAATCGAAGCCGCCGATGAGGTCCCAGACCTGGTCGGCCGGGGTCGGCACGGTGATGGATACAGAAGCAGTTGCCATGGGAATGTCTCCTTCGTGACTCAGATGTTGTCGATCGGCAGCGGGGCGTTGGCCGCGACCAGGCGCTGGGCGCGCAGTTCCTGCCAGAACCCGGCCGGGATGATTTCCTTCAGTGCGGCGTAGTCTTCGGCGATGCGCTCGGGACGGCTGGCGCCCGGAATGACCGCAGCCACTGCCGGGTTGGCCAGCGAGAACTGCAGGGCGGCCGCCTTGATGCTGATGCCGTACTCGGCCGCGATGGCCTTGATGCGCTCGACCTTGGCCAGGATCTCCGGCGACGCCTTCTGGTACTCGAAGTGGCTGCCACCGGCCAGCACGCCGGAGCTGTACGGACCGCCGACCACGATGCCGGTGTTGCGTTCGGCCGCCTTCGGCATCACCCGCTGCAGCGCACGCTCGTGGTCGAGCAGCGAGTAGCGGCCGGCCAGCAGGAAGCCGTCCGGACGGGCTTCGTCCAGATCCAGGGTCAGCTCGATCGGCTCGACACGGTTGACGCCCAGGCCCCAGGCCTTGATCACGCCTTCCTCGCGCAGGCGGGCCAGCACCTTGAAGGCGCCGCGGCGTGCGGTCTCGAAGTACGACAGCCACTCATCGCCGTAGAAGTCCTGGGCGATGTCGTGCACCCAGACGATATCGAGACGATCGGTCTTCAGGCGCTTGAGGCTGTCATCGATCGAGCGCAGGGTGGCATCGGCCGAGTAGTCGTTGACCAGCTTGTTGGGGCGGCCGGCGACGAACAGGCCGCCCTTCTCGCCAAGATCGCGGGCGCTGGTGTCTTCCACTTCGTCCAGGATCAGGCGGCCGACCTTGGTGCTGAGCACGAAGTCGTCGCGGTTGCGCTTGGCCAGTGCTTCTCCGAGCCGGATCTCGGCCAGGCCGGCGCCGTAGAACGGGGCGGTATCGAAGTAGCGGGTGCCCTGTTCCCAGGCCGCGTCCACCGTGGCCTGGGCCTCGGTTTCCGGGATGTCACGGAACATGTTGCCCAGCGGCGCGGTACCGAAGCCCAGGGTCTTGCCAGCCAGCAGTGTGTTGATGCTCATGGGGTTCCCCTTGCGGAGGTTGTTGAGGTTGGGACACAGGCTAGGCTTGCCCGATAAGACTGTCCAAGACATAATTTCTCAATCTTGAGTCCCGTACGGTCTTATGCTCGATCTCCGCCAACTGCGCTATTTCGTGGCCGTCGCCGAAGATGAGCACGTTGGCCGCGCCGCCGAACGCCTTCACATCTCCCAATCCCCGCTCAGCCGGCAGATCGCCCAGCTGGAGGAACGGCTGGAACTGCAGTTGTTCGAACGCTCGCAGCAGCGCATCCGGCTGACCGCCGATGGCCGCACCTTCCTGGCCGAGGCGCGCGCCCTGCTGACCCACGCCAACCGGCTGGAATCGCTGGCACGCCGGCTCGGCCGCGGCGATGAAGGTGGCCTGTGCATCGGCTATCTGGAGTACGCGATGCACTCCGGCGTATTGCCGACCGCCCTGCGCGAACTGCGCGGCGACCGTCCTGCCGTACACATCGCGCTGTACAACCAGCAGTCGGACGTGCAGCTGGAAGGCCTGCGCCAACGCAGCCTGGACATCGCCCTGGTCTGCGAACCACCCGCGTTCGACGATCCAGACCTGGAAGCCACGCAGGTGCTGAACGATCCGATGCTGCTGGCGCTGCCGGCCGGCCACCCATTGGCCACTGCAGAGACCATCACGCCCGAGGATCTGGCCAGCCAGCAGTGGATCGGCGTGATGCACAAGGAAAGCGCGCTGCGCCATGACACCTTCATCGCCGCCTGTGCGAAGGCCGGTTTCACCCCGACCATCGCCATGGAGGCGACCGAGCCGCTGGCCGCGCTCGGTCTGGTCGCCGCGGGGCTGGGACTGACCACCCTCCAGCGCAGCCTGGACCACCAGGCACCAGAGGGTGTGGTGCTGCGCGAGCTGCCGTGGTTCAGCTACCGCACACCGCTGTGGGCGGCCTGGCACCGCGTCAACCTGCGCCCGCTGGTCGAGACCTTCCGCAGGACGCTGGTGCAGACCGCAACCGAGGGCAAGCCGGCCTTCGTCGACTGAACTGACCGCGCTATGCCGGGCCTGCCTCGGTGTAGCGCATCACCACGAAACCCTCTTCCGCGGCCGGTGCAACGAAGTGGCGGGTGATCTGTGCGAACTCCTCGTCGCTGGCCTGGAACGGATGCTCGCCAAGTGCATTGCGCGCGCGCAGCCGCGCCTTGCAAACCTCGTCGGCAACATCGAGGAAATGCAGTTGATGTGCAGCGCCAGCCGGCGAGAACACTTCACGTGCCCACGCGCGGCTGGCTGGCGTATTGAATGGAAAATCGAGCACCACCGAAACACCCGCCTGCAGCAATGCACGCAGATGATCGGCCAGCACATTGCGCAACGTGGCTGCACGCTGCAGATAGTCGGCAATGGAATGGATCTCGCCCGGATACAGTGCCGCCAACCAGGCATCTTCGCTGATCAGTACGTGGCGAGGCTTCAACGCCAACTGCTGCGACAGGGTGGATTTTCCGGCACCGATCTTGCCGCACACCAGGTGCAGGGTCGGCGCAGGGTCGTTCGATGAAAGGTTGTGCATCTGCGTTCTCCTTGGTGGATTCCATTACCCGGGAGAGCGCTGTATGCAACCCGCCTTCCCGGGCGGGTTGCTTGGCCGTGATGACCGCGCGCTACCCCGCCTTCCCGTGGGGAATACGGATAATCGACGCGCTGCTGTGCATGGCCATTCCGCCAGCGTAGAGCGCGGCACTGCCGACCGGCAATGCCCTGCGGCAGTGCAGCGCGCGCAAGGTGGTGCAGAGATCTATGCTCGGCGCCATTCCCGCATGGAATGACCCCGATGCGACCCTTGCTTCGATGCGCACTTGCCCTCTGCCTGCTGCCCTGGATGACATCGCTGGCTGCACCGCCGCCAGCAGTGCGTACGCTCAGCGGCGAGCTGCAGGGCGCACCGTGGCGGCTGGATGTGCCTGCCGACTGGAACGGCGACCTGGTAATGCTGGCCCATGGCTATGAACCGGTCGGCGTGCCGCGCACCGCCCCCATGGCGGCCAATGACAGCACCGCACCACTGCTGGCAGCAGGTTACGCCGTCGCCCAGAGCGCCTATGCCAGCCAGGGCTGGGCGGTGGCCGATGCGATCACCGATACGGAACGCCTGCGCCAGCAGGCAGTGGGTGAACTCAAGCATGTCCGCCACACCTGGATGCTGGGATTCTCGATGGGCGGTGCCGTGACCATCGGCAGCCTCGAACGCTTCCCGCAGCACTACACCGGCGGTGTATCGCTGTGCGGCGCCAATCTCAGTGGCGAACAGATCGCGACCGATCTGCTGACCACGCTGGTCGCGTTCGATTACTTCTTCCCCAAGGCCGATGGGCTGCCGCCCACCGGCCTGCTATCGCGCGAAGCGGCGGCGCTGCCGCAGGGCGAGTTGTACCAGGGCATCGCCAATGCACTGCAACGTGATCCGTCGCACGCCGCAGTGCTGGCACGGCGGCTGCAGGTCTCCGCTGATGCACTGGCCGGCACGATCAGCCTGCACGCGCTGGTCCTGCATGAACTGGCTGCACGGAGCGGCGGCATGCCGATGGGCAACATCGGCGTGGTCTACAGCGGCTTTGGCGATGACACCGCGTTCAATGCCGGCGTGCAGCGTGTCAGCGCTGTTCCTGCGGCGCAGGCGCATGTCCGCAACTCGCTGGCAATCACCGGTGCACTGAAGCGACCGCTGGTGATCCAGTTCAATCACAACGACCCGACCATCGTGCCGCACATGCAGGCGGTATATCCGCAGATGGCTGCACGAGCCGGCGCGCGCCCGCAACCACGCGTACTGCCGCCGGTGGGCGAAGGACACTGTGGCTTCTCCGGAGCGCAGGTAATAGCCGCCTTGAAGACAGTGCAACGTTGAGTCCATCGCGTACCGTGGGGCGTCCGCCACGCTGCCAACGCTTACGATGCAGGAACCCGCGCAGCATCTGCTGCCTTCCCCATGCGCTGACCTTGCGCCGGTAACCCCAAAGGGCGGCGTCAGCCGCCCAGCGTGCCCATGGTGAAGGTGTAGCCGGAGCTCATCAGGAATTCGCGCATGCGCATCTCCGCGCGCCGCGGTGAGGCCAGGTTGGCCGGACCATACAGCGCGTAGACCGTCCCTGCACCTTCGATGGACTCACGGCGCACGCCGCAGTGGCGGGTTTCCGAAGCAATCACCCATCCGTCCTTCAGTCGATCCGGTCCGATCGATTGGCCGTTCATCAGCCGGAACGTCAGCCAGCGTACTTCCACAGAAGATTTGTTCATTGCTGGCGTACCGCCAGCGTGCCGCGATCGTTCATGTCCTTGCTCGCCATTGCAGCTCCCTAAGACTTGGAACTCGACCATAGCGCCTTGCCATGTCGTGGGCGAATGAGACTGGTCGAACCCTCAGGCCACCCGCCCGAACCGCTCCCACAACGCCGTGCCCAGCGGCGTCAGCCGCAGTTCGCGGCGGCCCTGATTCCGCCGAAGCCAATCGTTCTTCCCGAAGCTGTCCAGCGTCGCCTCGCCGACCAGCGTTGCGGAGCCCGACAGCGCAAGACCTGACATGAAAACCGCTCCTATCCACCGCCGCCGCATCCTCCCTCGGTCCTGTACCCGGGCACGCCGGTGCGGCTGATGACCACGCTGAACGACGATGGCAGCAGCAACATCAGGTCATTGTCTTCGCACTGGAAACCGCTGATCTACCTGTTCCGCCACTACCTGGGCGTGAGCCAGCCGGTCGGGCGCAACTTCCGCGCGGAGACGCCCACGGGCGCTTCTGCCTGGCGGCCTAGACCGTTTCGCCCTGCAGATCGAGCACGGCGGTGGTCCAGCCGCGCTCTCCCAGCGCGGCCACCATGCCACCTCGATAGACGAAACGGCGCGCGTGACCGTCTTCGATGAAGCAGGTCGCGTTCTGCATCGGTGAATATCCGGCCGAGGCGTAGTGCCGCTGATCCAGGGCGAACAACACAGCGAAATCGATCCCGCGCTGGCGCAGCTCGGCGTGCGCAGCTTCGATCAAGCGTGACGCGACGCCCTTCCTGCGAACGTCAGCATGCACCACCACCCCGCCGATCAAGCCTATGCGTTCCGGCTCGCCGTCCAGCAAGACGTCGCGCTCGTACAGTGCAAGGTGAGCGACCACGTGATCGCCTTGCAACGCCAGGACCAGAGCGACCGGCGCCGGAACAGCGTAACCGTCGCCCTGCATGTCCGGGAATGCCTGGCGCAGCAGATCCACCGCCTGCTGACGGTGATCCGGCGCTACGCTTTGCCAGCGGGATACCTGAACGTGCATTGCCCAGTCTTCGTGGAATAGTCATGTGTCCAGGCCCATCCTGCCACGGAAACATGACCGCGCCTGCGGCAATGTTTCACCGTCACTGCAGGGTGATCCAGTACGAGACGATATCCGTGTAGCAGCCCGCGCGTTTGACGGCCCGTGGCTCCGTGCCAAATGCACTGAAGCCCAGCGATTCGTACAGCCCGCGCGCGGCAGCGTTGTCTGCCAGCACCGTGAGGGTCAGCGATTCAATGCCTTCCGCGCGCGCAGCCGCGAACGCCGCGAGAAAAAGCTGGCGGGCGATACCCTGGCCACGATGGCCAGCATCGACGTGGACACTGTGCACTTCGGCCGTATGCCGTCGCGCCATCCGCACCGGGCGTAAATAACGCAGGAAGCCCACCAGCATGCCGTCAACGAAAGTGCCGAAGTAGCGCGTACCAGGATCCGCAAGCTGGGCGCGCATCACGTCCGCCGAGTCATTCTGTGCCTCGGCCAGCGTGGACAGGAACGCAGCGGGTGACTCGTGAAGCGCCTGCAACCGTGCCTGCCAGAGAACATCGGCGTCGTCAGTGCTGAGTTGCCGGATAAGCATGCGCCACACCCGTGAGGTTGCTGATGCACAGGTGCCCAGCCTAGCGCGGGGTCGCCTGATGTGGCGTGCATGCAAGGCAGCAGAAAAAGAAAAAGCCCTGACCGGAGTCAGGGCTTTTCAATTGGAGGCCTCAAGCGGAATCGAACCGCTGTAAACGGATTTGCAATCCTACGCATATCCTTATTTTTCTGCATCTTACATCGAATTGACACCCACTCAGCCACCCGACTAGGAAGCAGTTCACTTTCGCGAAGGTTCCTTACCTGTCCGCTAGTTAGTATTTGTACTAACATCCGCGCCGTCGCGGCGGGTGAGACCCGCCAATCTCAGAGTACGCGCCATGCAGTCCCTTCCCTACCCCACCACCCTTGCCCTGCCTCTCGGTCCGGCAATGATCGACGGCCCCGTGCAGTTCGTGCCAATGGCCGCAGTACGCGCGCGGCTGGGCTTCCCCTCGCCGGCCGACGACTTCATGGATGAAGCGATCGACCTGCACCGCCTGCTGGTGCGCAACCCGGCCGCCACGTTCCTGTACCGGGCCGATGGCTGGTCCATGAGCGGCGCAGGCGTCAGCGATGGGGACATCCTGGTAGTGGACCGGTCGGTGACGCCGCTGGCCGGTGATCTGGTCATCGCCATCTGGGATGGGAACCAGCCCACCTGCAAGGTGCTGCAGCTGTTCGAGAGCCACATGGAGCTGCACTCGGCCAACCCAGACTTCCCGCCCATCGTGCTCGAGCAGCCCACCGAGGTTGAGGTGTTCGCCGTTGTGGGCGTGGTTCGTCAGGTGAAGCGCCGAGGCCCCTATGTTCGGGCTCGTTGACGGGAACAACTTCTACGCCAGCTGCGAGCGCGTGTTTCAGCCGGCACTGCGCGGCGTGCCGCTGGTGGTGCTGAGCAACAACGATGGCTGTGCGATCGCGAGATCGGCCGAGGCCAAGGCCCTGGGCATCAAGATGGGCCAGCCGGCCCACGAGCTGAAGCACCTGGTGCGTCGCCACGGCTTGCAGATGCGCTCGGCCAACTTTGGCCTGTACGGCGACATGAGTGCCCGCGTCGTGACCATCTTGCGAGACGCCGCGCCGGGGGTGGAGGTATACAGCATCGATGAGAGCTTCATCGACCTGGAGGGTGTGCGGGACCGCCAGCGGTTCGCCCGGGATCTGCGGCAGCGCGTGCACCGATGGACCGGCATACCCAACTGCATCGGCATCGGGCCGACAAAGACGCTGGCCAAGCTGGCCAATAAGGTGGCCAAGAGCGCCGATGGCGTGATCGACCTCGGGGACGCGACCTACAGGTCCTCGGTGCTGCAGACCTTCCCCGTCGGTGATCTGTGGGGCGTTGGCCGCCGGCTGGCGCCGCGGCTGGAAGCCATGGGAATCAGCACCGCAGCTGCTCTGCGCGACGCGCCGGCGGACGACATCCTGGCCACCTTCGGGGTGACCCTGGCGCGCACCCAGCGCGAGCTACAGGCGCACCCCTGTATGGAGCTGGAAGAGGTGGAGCCGGACCGACAGCAGATCATGGTCAGCCGATCGTTCGCTGATCGAGTCGAGGACCACGAAGCCGTTGCCCAAGCCCTGGCCACCTTCGCCGTACGCGCCTGCGAGAAGCTGCGCGCCCGGGGCCTGGTCACCGCGGGCGTGTGGGTGTTTGCACAGTCCGACGTGTTCCGGCCGGAACTGCGGCAGCACAACGCGAGCAGGACCGTGAACCTGCCCGCGTCGACCGCAGACACCACCGTGGTGCTGGGCGTCGTGCGCAAGCTGCTGCGCGGCCTGCTCCGCGACGGCATTGGATACAAGAAGGCCGGCGTGGCGCTGCTCGACCTGGCCCGGCCGGATGAGCTTCAGGCGGATCTGTTCGGGCCAACGGTCGTTGGCAACGAGAAGCTTATGGCCACCATGGACCGGATCAACCAAAAGTTCGGGCGCGGCACGGCCGGCCTTGGTGCATCGGGTTGGCAGGCGCGGCCAGCGTGGGGGATGCGGCAGCACATGCTATCGCCGAATTACACAACTAGCTTGCAGGCAATCCCTGTGGCTAGATGCTGACCGGCGCACGGTGCAACCGGCCGTGCAATGCCCTTTCAGACATGTATTAAATGTTTACCTAACTTCGCAAGACGATTACAGCTGCTGCAAAGCCAGGGTTGCATTTGCAAGCTGCTGCGTCCAAAGACCATGCAGCAAGCCATTGCGATACGACTTTTCCGAGCTCCTCAGCTGAACAATTCTGTCTCCGGCCAGAGCCTTAACGGCCTCAAGAGCAGAACGTCTACTCTGCGTCGAAACCCTGTCAAACAATCGACGGGAAACTAGGTGAGCGGTAAGTCGCCCATTCCGCTCATAGCCAGCACGAAATTGCCCGGCCTGGCGATCACTTTCGGTTATAGCAAAGAGTCTAGCAAGCTCATTCGTGTTGAGAATGATGAAACCATTCTGATGCGCCATTTCTCCAACTGGAATCTGCTGATCTTCCACAATCAGCAGGAATCCGTCCTCCTTAATTATTCTTGACAGCAGCCCATTAGGAGAAAAGACTCTCAACCAGTCCTCAACAGGTATTTCATGCAACACATTCGTCATTACAACGCAATCCGCCCAGCGCTCACCCTTTGACGTAACAAGCCCCTCCGCGTCATTGAAATAACGGCTATCCGACGACCCGTAGAGCCGCTCAATTGCGGTCCGACACGCAGTTTCATCGTCAAGACAAGGGTCGAACGCCACGTAATCGAAAACCACATCCTGCTCAATGCCAGAGCTCAGCGCCTCTACCAAGCGTCCTTTCCCCGCCCCAAAATCGACAATTCGCAGGGCACCGCTACCTTTAATGTCATTCAGCGATGAACGGATTTGCTTCAGCTGCGGGTCGCCCTCACCAGTAAACACGACAGTGGGTGGAAGCAAGCACTGGAATGCGTAATTATTGGACGCCAAATGATAAGGCAGGCTCATAAATGAAGTCAGGTGAGAAATATTTTCATCATCACCAAGAAGCTCCCGAATTACGCCCTCCACCCTACTCCCTGCGAAATCAGCCTTCCCGTTAACCACACCCCAGATGGCACTAGGTTGAATTGAATTAATATAAGCTAATAGCGGTATCGAGTGAGTTGCTATCCATATTTGGACGTCAGGAGCAGTATTTCGAATGCGCGACAGCAAATGCACAAGCGCGGCCGGATGAAGATGATTTTCAGGCTCGTCCAAGATAAGCACGGATGGGCCAAGAGAGTCAGCTTGAGCATGAAGCGCCGCTATCAGCTGAAGCGCGACTTTCTGGCCAGAGGACAACTCAGCCATCGCAATATTTTTGCCGAAAATTGTGAGACCACCATCAAGAGCTCTGCCTAAAGACTCACCGAAGAACTGCTCAACGGCTTCATTCAGGGAGGTGTAGCGCTCAACCGCTCGATCAATAGCCACCTGATCATGCATCGAATGTTGGTGAGTTGCCTCCCTCCACTCTCCCTGGATCTTAGCGATATAGGCTAAAACACTCGAACCCCAAGATTCTGCGTCAGTTCTCTCAAGCAAAGAGGCATTGGATTCCAGCGCATTTTTAGCCATATCGTCGGGATTCGCCAGATGACCCGATGACGGTAAAAACCTTATGGCACGACCATAGACACCATCCGAAACCACAGCATCTACATCTGCCAAAAATGACTTTAGCTGCGCAATATTGGAACGCACTGCGTCTTGAGATCGATATTCCGCCGACTGCAGGTTCAAAGAAGCAAGCTGATTCCGCCAAGCCGCCGCATTACTATCCCGGGAAAAATTAATGATCTCAAAAACATAACGCAGCAATCTCGATTTGCCGCTACCGTTTCTGCCAGCGAATACAACGTACGAACCCAAGCGGACTAAGTTCTGCTCTGGCAATCCAAGCGCCGCTGCGCGCTCCCCCTGTACATGTATGCTTGTAATAGGCACTTCTGCATCCCTGCTGTTATGTATATGAGAGATGATAGCAGCACCTACCGCCGCCATTGATCGGAACAACGCAGTTGCTGCCCGCCCCAATTGACGCTACCAACAATGCGGGTCCTAGGCGCGCCAGGGAGACTGGATAGCATCCGTTTGAAACGACACCATGGCTCCGCTGCCATATAGCCAGGCGCCTGGCCTGGAGTCTTGTCGCATCAACATAGCGGTCAACACCCCTCGCAACAACGCCGAGGGGCTGTTGGAACCTGTTGCCTGAACCCTAGAGCAGCGCGGCTTGGCGATCATCCCAGCTCTTGATGATCAGCTCACCGAACTTACGCCTCCGGCCCTGCCCGCCGCCGATCGAGTAGTCGAGCTGCAGCGGCACCAGATCGAACCCAGCGAACACCTCGCGGATCTGCGGGTGATCGTTGATCGACACGACGAACCGGCCAGCAGCACTGCGCATCAGCTCCGCCATCGCCTCGTACTCGCTGAAGGGGAAGTCGACGCCGTAGCCCTCAGTCTCCCAATACGGCGGGTCCAGATAGAACAGCGTTCCCGGCCGATCGTAGCGCCGTACGCACTCCTGCCAGGGCAGGCACTCGATCACTGTATTCGCCAGGCGGAGATGCACAGCGCTCAGCTCCTCCTCGATGCGCAGCAGATTCAATCGTGGACCGCCGGCAGTCACGACACCAAACGACTGCCCCTGCACCTTGCCACCAAACGCGAGCTTCTGCAGGTAATAGAAGCGGGCGGCGCGCTGGATGTCGGTCAGGGTCTCCGGCCGCTCCATCTGCGCCCACTCGAACATCTGGCGCGACACCAGCGACCAGCGGAACATGCGCACGAACTCGTCCAGGTGGTGGCGAACACACCGGTACAGGGACACCAGCTCGCCGTTGATGTCGTTGAGCACTTCCATCTGTGCTGGGTACGGCCGCATAAGCAGCGACGCGGCGCCACCGGCGAACGCCTCGACGTAGCAGTCATGGATTGGGAAGTGCGGATAGAGGTGCTTCAGTAGGCGGCGCTTGCCGCCCGGCCAGGAGATGATGGGCTTGGGCATGGGTTCTCAGTATTTGCGATAGGGGGAGCCGACAATCCCGCCGCTCTCGCGAGGGCGGCAGGGCCACGGCCAATGCCAGGTGCTGAGATCACCTGTGTTGCGGCGCTGCCTGGATGCTTGCCGGCATCCGGGCAGCGCCCTGCTTCTTCAGACGACTACTTCTACCAATGGGAGATTGGGCGCGGCTTCCAGCAGTCGACCGCCACTGACCCAGACGTTGTACGGAATGGGCTGCTGCAGCTGACCAAAGGCACGCATCTGCGCCCCGTCATAGGTTGTCAGGCTACTGGTGCCATCTGCATTGTGTGCAGTGACCGTTGCCAGCAATCGCGGCCGGCCGCTGACCAGTTCGCCGAATTGATCCCACAGATCAGTCCGCATCGGTGAAATGCCTCTCCAGAGTCGCTGTCTGCTCGATCACGACAGCCTGTTGATCCACGACGACCTCAATGCGGATCGACTCGCATTGGCCGTGCCAGGTCCCTTCAGAACTCAGCACCTGCACCAGGTCGAGCGGCAGAATCACCCCAATCTCCCCTGCCTTCAGCGGCTTCGGGAAAAGAGGCACGGTCAGATCCACTGCGGCCTGTTCACCGCGATCGCACAGGATGTTGCGTCCGCGCTCGGCAGCGGCGGCGGCAACGCTGATCAAGGGGCTACTTACCTGTTGCGCGAAGAGCTGGCCCGCTTCCCCGGCCTTGCGTACCTTGCAGGTGACGCCCTTCCCGGCCAGCTCTCCCGTGACCACCACCGCGTCATACAGCGGCGCGCTGCGCATCTGCAGGCTTTCGGTTAACACAATGTCTTCCTGCAACACGTGATCCGGCGTTGTCTCCCGCCACAGCCACGGACTGGCCGGGTAGCTGGCGCGGACAACCAGCGCCAGGTCGGAGGGATGGGACTGCACCACCCCGCCACTCGCACCAGCGAGCGCACTGATGGCATCCAGTGGCGTGCTTGCGTCATAGAACCATGCGCCGGGCGGAACCAACCAATCAACCGTGTCGTACCGACTGACAAAGCCCGTGTCCGCCAACTCCTCGGCGACAAGCTGGGCCATGCTGCGCTCTTCCGTCGTGGCCTTGACGCGAGCCGGGGCGTAAGGCGGTGCCAGCAGCGCTGTCCTTGATCGCCCACTCAGACGCACACCGCCCCCAGCAAACTCGCGCTGTTTCTGGAAGCTCTCGATGATGCCCGTCCAGACGTAGCCGTTCAGCACCAGCTCGAACTGTCGCGGGCCCGAGGCCGTGGGCTTGAGCAGTCCCAGCTGATCGGCATCGGCCAGCTCGATGTCAAAGGTCCAGCCCCAAGCCGAACGGCCGGCGCTGAGCGAGACGCGGGCCAGTTCGATCGGCGTCCGATCAGGAAGCCGCACAAATGAAACCTCATTGATCACGACGTAGGTCCTACGTTGGGGGCGCACCACATAGCACGCCGAGATACCAAGATTCAGGGGAGCCAGACCGGGCACGCCAATCACGGCACAACCGAGGTTGAGACCGACCCGGTTCCCAGGTGGGAAGGTGGGATCGGGGTCGGGATCTGGGCCCGGGCCGGGCCCCGGGCGCACACCCCATGGAACCCGTCGCGCAGGCTCCCAAGGCAGCAGAGCGGCGACGCGGGCACCAACCGGGTTCGACCAGCTCAGATCCGCCCCAGGACCGACGCGCGGAGTCTGTCCTTGCCATCGAACGTGTCGGGATGCAAGCGCACGACCCTGCCGCTGCCAGCGCACCTCAGATGCGCGGCCAATAGCTGAGAGAGCTGGGTGCCAGGCAAGCGTGAGCCCGCGACGGGCGACAGGCAATTCTCCCCAGCCCGTCCTCCTATCGCTGGCGATCCACCCCATGCTTTGGCACCAGGTGAAGCCGATGCCCCCATGAACCTGAGGCGCCAATCCCCAATGCAACGAATCGGAGGCTCCAATCGAGAGGGCAGCGTTCCACGTGTCCGCTGCTGCGACGGCAAGCAACTGCGCTTCCGCCCACTGCGCCGACGTCACCCGCCGCACCGTCACACTACCTGCCCAAGCGAGGCTGACTTGCCCCCTCACTCCCCTTATGACGGGCTCCGGCGCGTTGTCGTCCCAGTTGACGCCAAGATTCAGCGCGACGAATGAACCAACACCGCCAAATCGCGGCCCGAGATTGAGTCGAACAAAACCTCCCGGGGGCGACATCAGCCGTCCATAGCCGCAGGTAGCACCCAGTCCTGGGCAGCAGCGTTGTAGTTGCCCTGGTCATCAAAGCCGACCACAAGGAAGTAGACATTTACGGGCAGGCCTTCGATACGCCAGGTTCCGTCCGCTTTACTGATGGCGGAGCCGGCGATCCGCAGCGTTCCTCGTTCGAGCGCGACAACGCGCCCCCGAGCCGGTGAGTTCATCACTCGGAATCGGCCATCAGGGGAGTCGGGTTCGCCAGTTTCAGGCAGCGATCCGGCCAAGAAACCGAAACCAGTCAAATGGATTGGGTTACACCTGATGAACTCAACACGCTTCGCGCTGACCATATCAATGCCACTCTCGGCCAAGATCGAAAAGCACCTCGCCAGCGAAAGGGGTGCTATTTGCGGTCGTCGGAACTGCACTGAACCGCTTGCTCACCATGGCCTGCCCTGAGATCACGCTTGCGTCACCGTAGGCCAAATCCGCGCAAGGGGCGATCAAGCCTGGATACTCGCCACGGAAGCTACGGGCACCTTCCATGACAAATCCCGGGAAGCCAAAGACACCGCCATTTGCAGGTACAGGCCATTCTCTCCCGGTGCTGCTACCCATCCCCCCCCAAACGAAGTAGGAGAAACCGCGATAGAGAGGTACGAATGAGATGAGTGGCACCGCGCCCAGCGATCCATCGGATTTCCGCCCTACGTACATCGCTGCCGAAGCCGAACTTGGGACGGTATCGGTAAGGTCCGAGCTGAACGTGACAAAGTTCCGGTTCAACCCGAAGCCCGATGAGTAGGTTGATTGCCCGGAGCTCGACACTGCGAAGCCGTGCTGATCATCCGGCACGTAGCTGACAATGTCGCCAGCAAAATGCGGGGAGAACTGATTTGCTACGCCAGTGTGGTTGATGAACAAGTAGAAGCATCGCTCGGTGCCAACAGCAAACCACGCCCGGGCCGTACTGTTGGCCGCAGCCGATTTCGGCCACAGCAGACCATTCGCCCACTGCGCGATCGTGGGTATCGGCCCCGTACCAGTGTCCAAGGAATCCATAACTTCGAAACCACGCATCAATGCGTACTGAGCATTGCTGTCATCCACACGCAGCCTGTAGCCCGAGCCGGTCACGACGTTGTTTCGATAGACGCGCTTGCTTACCCCTTGGAACTCACGAACCCAGCCCAATGGCGCCTTTGCTTGCGCGCCCGAACCGTAGCCGTTCACGAGTATCGCGTCCAACAGCGCGATGAGCGAATCGGCCTGTCCAGTGAGCGCTGGAGCGCCAGGATCGGTGCTCTGGTAAACCGTTGGCTTGAGGCTCATGCGCCCTCCCCTGCAATGTTACCGATGACCTGGAAGCGAGTTGAATCGGACGCGCCTTCCGGCGTGCCCGGCAGCGTTGTCCGCATCAGCCAAACTGGAGCCAACCCGCCGATCGTGTTGAATCGCACTGCGTTGTTGGTTGACCAGCCGGTTCCCCACCCCTCTTTCTTCATCACAAAGTACGGCTGCCCAGTGCGTGGGTTGATGGGCGCGAGATCCGTGGTCGTGTTTCCGGCAGAGATCGTGCCGACCGTCTCGCCGATCACCTCAAACTGCGTTGCACTGGTAAACCGCACCGCCCAACGCTCAGTGATCGCGTCCTTGTTCGTCACGGCGAGCGGATAGTCCGTGTCGTTGTAGGTACCGGGCGCGACACTGCCGCTCGGGGAATCGGCCCATACGTTGGTCCATGCGGCCTGGTCGAACAGACTCACCACACGCGCCTGCAGGTCCAGCGATCCATTGGCTTCGCCCAACCGCAGTGCGGTGCTGATCATCGACTCCCCCACCGGATAGTCGTGCGTCAGGGAGGTGTTGATCTCGATCTCACCGGTGATCTGAGGCTGAACCACCAAGCGCCGGTCCTCGACGCGCTGGCTGATCGTCAGTGGCAGCGTGTACGCGGCCAGGTTCAGCGGGTCACTGAAGCGCAGATTGCCAACGTCCAGATCCGCCGTGAACCATGCGGCGTCGACCGGACGCCCGGCCGCGTCACGTACTTCGATGCCTGCAATCCTGCCGCGACCAAAGGTGACCAGCTGTCCCGCTTGTGGCGAGGGCACCACGTGCTTGGCCGTGTGGTGGATCAGCACGGTCTGCCCCGGTTTGAACGCTGGCGCACGTCCGTCGCTGGGCAGTCGCACCGACGACAAGCCGATCACTACCTCCGACAGCGGAATCGATCGATACACGACCGCGCCCATGTAGATTGTGCCCGGCAGCACGAGCGTCGGCCTCCATACCTGATCCCCCTCAACCTGATCGGGGTCAAACCAGGGCTTGCCCTCATTCCCGGCCACGGGCACCAGCTGGCCGAACTGAACCTTGACGACACCACTTTCCCAATCGACCTTGCCACGAATTTCCGAAGCTGACAGCACACCATTGATATCCGCAGTCACCGTGAGCAGCTCACCATCGATGCGGGTCGCGCGCAGCGTGAACATGCCTGGCCGCAGCGGTGAACCAGGCGCACGGAAGAAACTGACCGCCACACCCGGATCGGCGATCCGTGTCAGGAGGGATTGGATCTGGACAGTGTTCTCGCCGCCTGCCAGCCACTGCACCAGGTTCACCACACCGGCCGCGTAGTCGATCGTCCCTGCGTAGATGCCCGAGCCAGTGGTCGGATCGATGGAGTGATACAGCCCGCCGCTACGGTCAACGTAGGTGCGCCCACGGAATGCAAAGCGGACGCTGCCCGGAACGATGCTGTCGCTGATCGTCGGGGTGAGCTGCAGCTGGACCGCCGGCAGCGGCATGACCTCCTGCGCAGACTGGGCGGCCTCGCCAGCGAGCATCCAACCGGCTGAAACGATACTGCCGGCGGAGAACTGCGCCAGCACGTCCAGACGCTCGTACCCAACCACCTTCAGACGACCAGAGCGGATCTCGTACACTGGATAGGAGACCTGGCGGACCATGAACTTTCCGACCTGCAGCGAGACCGCGCCCGTGCTGTAGTTCACCGACCCCAGCACCGTACTGAAGGCCGTGTCCCCCACCGACACGCCGACCAGGTTGCCTGCGCCATCATCCTTGGCGATGACCCGCATCGCCTGAGGGGCCGACGACAGGTCATCGCGATCGCGCCGCACACTCACAAGCCAGTCGAGAAGCACTGTGCCCTGCCTCACCGGTCCCTGCGGCAGGGTGAACGAGACGATCCCGGCCGCGTCCGGAACAGGCTGCGGCGCTGCGTGTAGCGGCTGCCCCCAGTCGTAGGCGATCGAGAGCTGACTGTCCGCATCAGGCAGACTCAGCGGCCGGAGCGAGATCTCACCGGTCGAGTAGCTGATCTGTCCACGAACCTGCCCGCCAATCAGCAAGCCGCCGTTCCCGTTATCTGTGACCGCCACATTGGAGCCGCCAACACGCAGCGTCAGTTGCACCGTCGCCGGTACCGCCGAGCCCTCGCCCAGCACAAAGCGGAGCGCCGGCGGCAGGATGGCGGTATCACCAACCCGGGCCTCCGCGATGATGGGAGTGCCCCAGTTGGAGATGATGCTGCTCTTCAGATCCGGCAGCGCGCCAGCGGTCACCACGACGGAGCCGGTCTGGTAGTTGATCGTCCCGGTGCCTTGGCCCGGCTTGCCTATCAGACGGCCGCGGCCGTTGTCGGTCAACCTGATCCAGCGCCCAAGGGCGCGGTAGTCGACCACCACCGTTCCTGGGGCCGGCAACGGGGTCAGCTGGAACAGCCAGACCATGCCCTGGTTGTTCTGCGTCACCTCAATCTCGTCGGTGAAGCCCTGCATGGGGATGGAGCCAGCCGGGGACGCGGTGATGCTGATACTGGTACTGCCGACGCCAGTCGCATGCGTCAAGGCTACGACCCCACCCTGATAGTCGACCGTACCGCTCCAAGGCGTCGCCACGGCGGAAGCGAGCCCGCCAGCACCGTCGTCGGTGAGTTCGACGCTGCCTGCGACAACCCTTACTGCGCCCACCACCAACCCAGTACCGAGGTATCGGCTGACCGGCACGCCAGCAGCAAAGCTGGCACTGAAGTTCTGGCCGAGGCTGCCGGCAGGGCCGGATGGGACCTGGCTGATGGTGCCCATGCCGGCCAGAACGTCACTGACCGGGGTTTCAGCCGTGGAGGTAGGAACGATGGACACGTACGGGGTATCGACTTGCACAGCCAGATCGCCAGGCTTCCCAGCGGCGGTGAGGCGTTTGACGCTGTGATAGCTCGTGGCCTCCACCACGTTGGTTTCGTAGATCCTGGTCGCGGGCTTGGTGGCCGAGTACCGCACCACCTCCTGGCCGTAGAAATCGCGCAGCAACGCGTTCACCAGCTCGATCACCAAGACATCCCGTTCAAATGCCCCTTGGTCATCGGTAAACGTCCGTGTCGTACGGGACAGCACGCCTTTGACCCGCACGTACTGTTCTGCCGGATCGTGCCCGGAGCTGGCGAGGGTCAGCAGCGAGAAGTTGTCATTGATGTCGGGGCTCGGCGCGTCCTTCATCGCGTAGACCTGGATAGTCATCTGGCCGCTGAAGTGGTTCCCCAGTAGGACAAAGCGGGACTCTGTGCCTCGCGTTATGTAGCTCTCGACGCGGTTCTTGGCGTCGAGGCGCACGTCACTGTAAGAGCCCGTGGCAAACATCGTGACGGTCACGCGCGGGTCTGCCGGAGGATCGATCAGTACCGCGATCGCGTCCTTCAGCACGTCAGGCGCCGGTGTATCCACATGCACAAACATCTTGCGGAGGGTGGTTCGGCCAGTGGTCCGCTCCTCATCGCCGATATCCGGAAAGAGGTTGTTCATCGCCCCATCAATGATTTCGGTCTGAACCATGCGGCCACCGCCGTCAGGGTTATCTGTCAAGCGCTGCGACTGTCGCAGCTTGATATCGGTAGCAAGAATCGTCATGGATTACACCGTCATGAGGCGAAGGGTGATGGAGAAAAGGTCCGCATCAAGCGCGGGGACAGCAAAGCGGGTGGGATCGACTTCGATGGCCGGCCCATCCGTGCGGCGCCACCGGACCTGGAATGACCGCTCGCCGCTGTTGTGGGCCGGCATGACCAGATCCAGCGGCGCCAGGCGAGCCTCGCTCTCACTGGCCTGCAGCGCCCGTAGAACAGGAAGACTGACGACGCCGACGTAGGCAGTACCGTCCCGGGTTGTCTGAAGCGTGATCGGCCGCCCGGCCTGTCGCGCAGACTCCTGGACGATCAAGGCACCCGTCAGGCTTGTACGCGCCTGCTGCCCAACCTTCCAGGCCGTGAACTCATCGGTCCACTGGAGGTCAGCCGGCAGTTCGATTCCAGCAAGAACGATGCGGGTCATCAGCTACGCCCCCGAACGGAAACGGCCCTGCTTTGCTGAACCTGCCGCAGGACCAACGGAGCGACGAGACCCGCGAGGCGCTGCGCTTGCTGCACTTCGGCTGCGGTGGCGCCAGCCACCACTTCCTTCGAAGGCAGCTTCCAGTCAATGACGATGACCTGCTCATTGCTGCCGTTGCTGCCGATACGGGCGGCATCCGCCCTCGCCTGCGCCTCTGCCTCAGCTTCAGCCTGCTTGCGGCGCTCGGCGAGCGCGGCGGCGGCCTCCTGGTCTCGCTGCTGCCGCTGCCGCATGACCTGGGCCTCCAGCTGCGCAACCTCTGCGATTTCGCCCTTGCCCACGTAGTCGAACTGCCCGGCCAGTCGCTCCTTCGCTGCTTTGGAAAGCTCGTCCTCCGCCTCTGCGGTCGCTTGGAGCTCTGCCTTGTATTCAGCCAGCTGCTTGCGCTGGTCAGTGACCCGGTTCAGCGCGTTGGCAAACTGCACAAGCGGGTTGGGGCCGCTGAGCTTGCGCATCGCCTGCAACGCCGATTCGGAGACCTCGCCAATGCTGAACGCCATTCCTTGCGCAGCGGCCCCGGCCTGCCCCATCTGCTTGCCCATTCGTTCGGAGCTACTCCCTACCCGGTCAACCTGGTCCGCCGCACCACCCGCGCTCTCACGCACCTCCTCCAGCCGCTCGCGGCTGCGGCTGGCACCGTCCTGCAGCTGGCGCATTGCCACGTCGCTCACATCGCCCAGCCGCTGCATGCTGCGCTCGGTGTCGTAGATCGATTCCTGCACTGCGAGCTGGCTATCGACGTTGTCCCGGCGCCACTGATCACTGTCTGCGGCTGCGGCTCGCGTTGCGTCGGCATATGCCCGGAAGGCTCGACGCACGTCCTCCACGGATGCCTTGCCCCTGGCCGCGCCGTCACGGATCGCATCGAAAGCGCTCTTGGCGGCGTCGCGCGTCGCATTGAGCGACGCCTGCGACTGGATGCCAAGCCTGGCAAATTCGTCGGCCAGCGGATCGATGGCGACCTGAATCTCGCGGATTCGAGCGTTCAGCGCTGCGGCTGACCGCGCGGCCGCATCGAAGCCGACCTTACCCTGCCGCCCTGCCGATTCCAGCAGCGCGCCCAGCGTGCGCGCTTCGTCCAGCGTCGCGACCTTGCCAAGCGCTGCCTTGAATGCGGTCTCGATCTGGACACCGGTCGCGATCGCGCTTTCGGCCACCGCACCGAACGCGGCGATCGCATCCTTGCCACCAGCACTGAAGCCGACGCCCATGCGCGACGCGGAAACACCAAGCCGCTCCATTGCTGCGACAAGCGTGGTCTGCAGCACGGCGGCGGCATTGGTTGCGCCTTGCGGCATAGCCTCAAACGCGGATTGGGCCGACGCCTGGAAGCGGAGCAGCTCGTCACCGGACAGCTTCTTCAGCGTCTCCAGCAAACCATCACGCACATTGCGCTCTGCGGCGGCGCCCTGGGAGGCGATGTAGCCCAACGCCGCTCCGACCGCCTCCAGGCTCGCCGTGTCTGCGAAGTTGAGCCCCTCAAACACCTTGCCGATCGATTCCTTCGCGAGCTTTGCGTTCCCGTCGATCCCAGCCAACTGCTGCACCACCAGCTGGGCAGCCGGGCCGATTCCATTCATGAGCGCGTCCGCAGCCGTCTGGACGCCACCCCGGAGCGACGCAAAGCCCGTCGACACCTCCAGCAACTTCTGTGTGACCAGGCCCAGCTGCTGCAGCTGCTCCGCCGTCGCGACGCCGGCCTTCTGCTGCATCAGCAGGAAGCCTTCCTGCGCTGTAAGGTACTGCTCCAAGCCGGACAGACGCTTCTCGTATGCCTGCCGCTCCGCCTCGCCCAGCTTGGCGACTTCCTCGGCCGACTTGATGACTACGTCACGGTACGCAACGAAGGACACTGCCTGTTCACGCAGCTGCAGCGCCGAATCGCGTACCTGGCTGATGTAGGCCCGCTGCGCTTCACCGGCACGCTTCAGCGCCGGATCGTGCTGCTTCCAGATGTCCTGCGCCACGGTCTTGAGGACATCCAGACCGCCCATCGCCGCTTCCAATCCCAGCACGGCCACCGTGATGGGGACTGCCTTCGGCAACCCGCGCAGCAACGCGCCGAACCGACCGATACCCCGGCTGCCGCTTGCGACCGCTGCATTGTTGGCAAGCTGCGCATTCGTGGTCGCGATCAGTGCTGCGCGCCATGCGTTCAGCTGGAGCAGGGCCCCCACGATCTTGAACTGCGCATATGCGGCAGCCATCAGGCCGATCACGCGGGCATGGTCCACAACCCACTGCGTCGTGCCTTTAACCGCCTCGGCCATGGTGATGATGGCCTGGGCGGTCTGCTTGGCCCAGCGGGACAGGCTGCCATCGGCGGCCAGTCGATCCAGCGTGGTCAGCAGGGTGGTGAGTTGTTCCTTGAAGTAGGTCAGCACGCCTTGGTCGGCGACTTCCTGTTTCCAGTCCTTAAAGCGATCGGTGGCCGTCTTCCACAGGCCGGCGATGGTGCCAACCTTTGCGGCGGCGGCTGCGCCACCATAGGATTCGGCCAGCAGATCGAGGATGATGGCCTGCGCCTTTGCCACCTGGCCGGTGGCTTCCAGGCTCTTGATCAGCGCCTTCTGGCTGTCATCCAGTGTGAAGCCCTGCTTGCTCAGGCTTTCCATCGCTTTCGACGGCGTCTGCAGTGCCTTGCCAACGACCTCGGCAGACCCCTCCAGCGACATGCCCAGCCGCTGAGCCTGATCGATGGTGATCTGCATTGCTGCCGGGAACTGCTCTCCGACGATATTGGTGTATGACAGCAGGCGTACCTGGGCCGCGCTGATCTGTCCATCGTCGAAGAGCCCGCTCTGGAGCTGCTTGCGCATTGCGGCCAGGCTTTGCGCGGTGAACTCACCGCTTCGGCCGGTCGCCTGCAGAGCGGCCTCCAGTTGCGACAGCTCTTGCTCAGCGTCACTGCCTTCCTTCACGATGGCCTTGATGCCATCGACCACCCGGTTCAGGCCGACAAACGCGAGCGCGCCAGCCGCCACAGCCTTCAGCTTACCGAACCAGCTGACAGTGCTCTCGGTGGCCGACGCCAGGTCGGCACTGCCGGCGGTGGCGTCGTCGGCACGCTCGCGATACTCCGCCAACGACTTTGCCGCAGCCCTGCTGGTGTTGGCCTGCTTGCGGAAGGCCGTCTCTGCCTCATCGATCTGCTGCTTGCGACGACGGCCCGCCTCGGCCTCTGCCGCTGCGGCCCTGGCTTGTTCGGTGAGCGCTGCTGCACTACGGGCGACCTCGACGCGCAGGCGCTGCTGGTGGTCGGCCAGGTTCGCGGTGTTGACGCCGAGCGAAGATAGCTCGTCGTCGGCCTTGCCGACGGCTTCCCATTGCTCGTTGAGCGCCTTCTTCAGGCGCTCGCCTTCCTTACGCAGATCCCGCTGGGTTGCCAGCACCTCGCGGGAGGGCTTGTCCATCTCGCCGATGCTGAGGCTGAGCGCCAGTGCGGCCTTCTGGTTGTCGTCAAACTGCTGCTCCAGCTGCGCGAGCTCGGTCAGCATGCCGTCAAAGGCATCCGCTTTCGCCGCCGCCTCGTTCAGCCCAGTGAGCGAGTCGAGCAGCTTCGTCGCCTTGCCAGCGGTCTCGACCGACACATCCCCCAGATCGCCGAACGCCGCGCGCAGTTCGTCCACACCTTCGCGGCCCTGCGTTTCGATGACGACCCGAATTGCTTCTTCCAGCCGATCAGCCATTGGAGCTTCCGTTGACGCGCCACTGGCGGCGCAGTTCTGTCAGATAGGTGGTGTGGAAGCGCTCGATCAGCCGGCGCCGGGCCTCCAGGGCGCGGCTGTTGCCATCAGCACCCGAGAGCATCTCGAACGGGCTGGGCCCTCGCAGGATGCGAACCGGGCCTCGACCGTGGCGTTTCTGCTGTGCCCGATCCCAGCCGCGCACACGGATGGCCCTGCGGCCCTTGATCGTCGCGATGAAGGCGCCGTCGTAGGTCTTCGACTCGCCCAGGCCAATGCCGGCCGTGGCACCTCGGGATTTGCGACCGGCCCAGCGACCACCGAACTCGATCAGCGAGATCTGCCGCGTGCTGGCCCAAATCGAAAGGAAGTCGTCCCTGCCACGCTTGCCGGTGCTGTAGCCGCGCTCGCCCGTCTCCACGCGATACTTCCCCCGCAGAGCAGAAGCGCGAATGTTGTAGGAGCCACGTACTTCTTGCGCAGTAGCCGGCCCAGCCCGACGCTGCAGACCAATAAACGCCCGCTGCACCGACAGGTCGTATCGATTCAGCACCTCGCCAGCCAGGTCGGTCAGACCATGGAAGCCCTTTGCCCGCCGGCCGCTGACGTAGTACTTGAGCAAGTTGTTGTTGCGATTGGACGCCACAATGCCCTTCCTGTTTCAAACCGGGAGGGCGCCCTCGCGGCGCCCTCCCCTCGCCGGGGTCACCGGCACGCTCAGCCCGCCGACTGCGCTGCGATCTTGAAGGTGTAGAGATCGGCCTCGCCGGCCTGGAAGATGACCGGGCCAGTCAAAGTCACCTGGATCGGTTCGTCGCTGAACCAGTCAACGTCGCCATCGACCGTCAGGTCGACATTGGGGATCGACAGCAGGCCCTCGTCGCCACTGATGCGGTCCTGCATGTCGCCCAGGACCTGGAACGACTTGCTCGGCGTGGTGCCGCCGCTGATTGCGGTTTCCAGGTAGGCATCGAAGCTGTAATCGGCCGTCACAACATCACCAGCCTGCAGCGCGCCACCCTTCTTGGGGATCAGCAGACCATGACGGGGCTCGAGGTCATAGTCGGTGCCCTTCACCAGGTCCACTGCGCCCTTCTTGAAGGCCGGCGCCGGCGTTGCTTCGATGAAGTTATGCGGCAGCTTCACGGGAGTATCCACGCTGCCAACAGTGACCGACACAGCGCTGGCCGAGCCGGCTGCCACAGTGGTGTTGACCAAGGTGCCGTACAGCATGCGAGCCAGGAAGGCCGTCGGCACCTCCAGCGCGGTAATCGAAACGTTGGTGACGCCCGGATTCGAATCCTTGTGGATGATCTGCTGATAACGAGCATCGCGGCGCTTGCTCTTGATCTCCACCGAATCGCCGGCTTCGTAGCTGAAGGTCAGCGAGGACTGCTCCAGGGGCTGGTTACCGAACTTGTCGGCGGGCTCGGGAATGACGGGGACGCGAACGCCCTCGGCGCCGTGCTCCCAGAAGCGCAGGTCACCTGCGAATTTGCGGACTTTTGGCTGTGCCATGGTTCTGGTTCCTTTACGGGTTGGACACGGGCTCAAAGGTCTCGGTCAGACCAGCCCGCGCGGTGATCTGAGCGACTACGGCGGTATGCCCGGCATCGTCCTCCAGGGTCGCAAGCTGGGTTTCGATCAGCTCGAAGCTGGTCACCCCCAGCGGCAGCGACTTCTCTTTGAACGTCAGGGCGCGGATCAGGTCATGGCGCGCGCGATGAACGAGCAGCCTAGGATTCGCTTCATCGCTGCCACGCGGGACTTCGAACTCGATGGTGATGGCCGCATCGGAGCTGGACTGGGCAACACCGCCGCCACTGCGCGAAAGCTGGCGGACAGAGATGATCGTTGCCGGCTCGGTGCTGTCCTCGCTGATCTCGGTTTCATCGATGATCACGGCGCCCGCACCGATGTCGGTGCGGAAGCCACTGCTGCGCGAGATCAGGCGGACGCGAGCAGCCAGGAACTCCACCAGCTGCCACGACAGCGGCTCTGCCAGGTCATCCACGGCTCACCAGCCAGCGGCTCTGCGAGCCGTCATCGCTGATCTTCTTGCTGTTGACGAAGACCTCAGTGCCGAACGCGCTCGAAACCACCTCGAAGCGATCGCCCTGGTCAGGCGCTACATCCGATCGCAGGTACGCGATCTCCACACGGCCCGCCCTGAACTGGCGCAGTTCTCCGATGGTCTCAACGTCGCGCTCCACGTAGGCACGCACGTCCTCGGTGGCCGGACCATCCTTGGCCGTGTACCGACCTCGCGACGCCATGCCCGCCAGCGCAAAGGCGGCGTGCAAAGTGCCGTCCAGATCGCGGAGGAAGTCCACCTCGCTCACTTCCCACCTCCGGCGCATAGCAGGGCAAAGGATTGCAGCCCCCTCACCTGTGCATCGCACTGGGCTGCGGCGCCAACAGCTCGGCCCGCACTCTCAATTCGGTCGTCGGCTCGACCATCAGGCTGGCTGGCGGCAGCGGCGGCTGCGGACAGCTCGGCGGTTGCGACGGTCGCTTGCCAGCGCTGGTGCAGGCGCTGGTTGCCAGCGCGAAGATCAGCGATAAGGCGATCAGAGGCTTTCTGTGCATCGTCCTTTTCCTTTTCATATGTAGCGGCCAAAGCGTTCGCAGCGGCTGCGCTGTCACGTTCGGCCGCCAGCGTGGCGGCCGTTGCATTCGCCTCGGCGCGGGCCGCATCACGTTCGCGCTCCATCACGTCACGGGCGGCAGCTGCCTGGTCGGTCGCGCGGTGCGCGATAGAAACCGACCCTCGCTGCCAGACAACCACGCCCAGCAGCAGAAGAGTGGCGAGGATGAGGGCACGGATCATGCGGACACCGCCGGGTCTTCAGGCGGAATGACTGCACCGAGCCTACGCAGCGTGGATTCAAGCTGCCGGACTCGCATCCGCAATGCGCTGGCCTCCTCCTGTGCCTTGAGCCGCATCATCATCTCTTGCTGCAGCCGCTCGTCCTGGACCGAGACCCTCTGTTCCAGCGACCCGATACGCTCGGAAAGACCCTTGATGAGATCCACGTTCGCATCAGTCTCGGTGCGCTCCTTCTTGCGCGACAGAAGTGCAGCCCAGGTCTCGCGCAGAATCCACACGGCTACGACGCTGCCCGCAGCCCACCAGGGAGCCGTGGCGGTGACACCGCCGCCGACCATCAGCTGAGCGCCTCGGCGACACCAGCACTGACCACATCGGCATTCCAGTACACGCCACCGTTCTCGTGCTTTGCGATGGCCGTCGCGAGACGCCCCAGCGTCACCGGGTTATCCAACCGGATGACTTCGGAAGGTGCGACGCCCACCGCCGCCGCAACCTGCCGGACGTAGGCGCCCGTATCGTTCTCCACCGGTGGTGCCCAGCGTCCGATGATCTCCTTCACGGTGCGGAGGCCGTGCTTGCGCTGATAGGTGAGCAGTGTCTTGCCCAGCGCCCTGAAACCCGCCTGCGGGGTCAGGAAGACGCAGAAGCGAGCCTCGCGGGCGATGGCAGCTGCCGACCGATCTTCGCCCTGCCAAGGCGTGCTGGTGCGGTCGATGTTGCCAGGATTGTTGTTGCGTACGCCGCGCGGCGTGCTGGTGGTGCCCATGCGATCCCCCGTTGTCGCTGTGGAAGAACCGGCACCGCTCACGCCACCCGGGCTTCTGTGAGCGGTGCCGGCCAGTTTGGTTACGCCTTGGTGGCGTTGCCGGGCGAAAGCCGGACCTCGGCGGTCGTCTGGCCGCTGGAGCCGGCGGCCCAGGCGAACGCTGCGCCGGTGATGTCGCCGGCCACGACAGTCGCGGAACTACCATCGACTGCCTTGGCGCTTGCGCTCCACACGAGCTTTTCACCCTGCTCGAAGACCGCCGTCGGCACCTTCGGCAGCGTGAACACGCCGCCCAGCGCTACGCTGCCCGTCGCGCCGGCGGCGATGTTGACCAGGGCAACCCCCAGCTGATGACCGACGACAACCGCCTGACCCGATGCAACCTGCTGTTCGGTGGTGTTAGTCCAGGGGATCACGTCCCCATCGGATACGAAGTTCTGTGCCATGTCTCAGTGCTCCAGTTGGGGATCAGCCGCAGCGCTGCACGCCGCGATAGTCGAGGGCGGCAATGCCGAAATCGAGGCGGGCCTTCCAGCGCACACCGTCGACGGTGAAGCCTTCCTCGTAGTCCAGGAAGGGTTCGGTGATCCCATCAAGGAATGCGACCTCGATGGCCGGACAGTCGTTCGGATCGGCGAACAGGTACCACTTGTCGTCCTTGATGCGCGCGGTGTCGACGATGTCGCGGAAGAGACCCTGCACCGCGTTCGGGCGCTGCAGCTTTCCTTCAGCGTCCGGGTCGTACTCGGCCTTGTTGGTGACACGCGCGGCACTGCCGTATTTGGTCGGACCGAGCCAGAGTGCCGGCGACAGATCCAGCACATCATTCCCGCCGACGTCCTTCTGCTGGGCCAGCTGGACGCGCATCGCGTCGACCGAGGTGACGCTCGGCACTGCTGCCGCCAGGATGTTGCCGTGGTCGGCGTGGAACAGCGCCTTGTTGGAATCCAGCTTCGGATTGCTGGCGAGGAACGCATACGCGTCGGCCTCAATGGTCCGCTTTGCGGCACGACCGAAGGCGGTCGCCAAGCCGAGGAACGCGCCCAGGTCGTCGTTGATGATCGCCTGACGCGTCAGGTTGATGGTGTTGCCCTTGGTGCCAGCGGTGATGGTTGCCTTCTCGCCGTCCGGGATCTTCTTGTTCTTGAACTCGCCAGCCTCGGTCAGCTTGTCCAGGTTGCCAATGCTGCCCACGCGGTAGCGCGAATGCTCGCGGAAGTCACTGACGGTGCCGGTGACGCACCAGCGGGACCAGGTGTCCGGCGCAACGGCGTAGGCCGCCTGCAGCGCCTTGTGCATCGTGCTTTCGAGCAGCACCGGGAAGTCACTGCCGCTCTGCGTGAACGCGCGGCCGACCAGCTCCAGCTTCGCCATGCCATCGGTGCGTACGCCGCAGCGCTCCAGGCTACGACGGGCCAGGTCCATCAGGGTCAGGCCGCGCACTGGATTGTCACCGGTGAGCGCGAAGATCCGCTTGGTTGCGGGATCGATCACCTGGGCTCGGTGCAGCAGCGCATGCGTCACAGCGGAGCGCTGCAGATCCTGCTCGTCCTCGGTGACGCTGATGCGGTTGATGTTGCCGCCAGCAGCGGCGTCGCGCTGCTCCAGCGTGGTCAAGATCAGGCCACGCACGTGGTCGACCGAGTGACCAGCGCGAATCCAGCCAGCTGCATGCTCGGTCTGGCCGTGGCGGGTTGCCAGCTCCACGATGTCGGCTGCGCGCGTGTCACCTTCCGGAGCCTGAGCTGCGGCCGGCGCTGCCGGAGCCGGGGTATTGTTGATGGGTTCCTGCTGGACCGCCGATTCGGCGGCGCGGGCGGCGGGCTGAGGCATGGTGTGCTCCTGCGACGATGCGCTACGGGTGAATACACAGGGGGTCCCCTGTGCGGGTTGATTGCTGCGGGTACCTGCTGCCGGGTCGGCCGGCACAGTGACGAAGCTGATCTCGCTCGGCGTCCACTCGACCGCGCGGTAGATCGGCAAATCGCCGGGGTTGACGGCGCGCTCGATCTCATAGCGCTGCACGGTGTAGCCAACCGAGATATTGCGAATGATTCCGGCACCGATATCGGCGACTACGCCGGCCAGCTCCTCGCGACCGGAGAGACGGATAAGGGCGTGGCCTTCACCATTGGAGAGCCAGGCGCGATCAACCACTCCCATCTGTGAGCCGATACCCCAGGTGTTATGGCTGTCCAGGACCGGCGCAGCGCCAGACGACAGACGCTCCATGTTGCAGGCAGCCTCATCAACGACCAGCTCCTCCCAGTAGTACGTGTCATTCCACCAGTCGTAGCGGCGCACCCGGGTACCGGCGGTCCACTGGAGTTCGATCGTGCGTGCCTCGCTATCGAAGCTGGTCGGCTGCAGCTCGGCCTCACGCAACTGCGGGGGCATGAGACGTGTCGTACCGTCCTGCGTCGGAGCCTGGATTGGCTGGGGCATGGTCATTCCTCGTTGGTTGTTGAGGCGTCGACCAGGCCGGTCCGGGCGCCACTGGATTGAAGGAAAGTCATCAGACCGAGGGCGCCGGTCTCTTTCATCCGCTTGAAGTCCTTGCCCATCTCGACGTAGACCGCATCCGGGTCGTAGCCACGCCGACGCAGCGCTTCACTGGGCGAGTTGAGACCGGCGCCCATCGCTGCGATTTCCGATTCGATGTCCTGCTTGGGGTTGACGTAGTCCCAGCGCGGCGTGCTCCAGTCGGCAGTGCTTCCCGTGGAACGCACCCCACCGCCGAGCGCAGCTGCTTCGTCAAACCAGCGCCAGATCGGCTTACACATCTGCGGGACTAGCACCAGCCACTGCATCTGCTCGCAATCACGACGGAACTCCATCTGCCGGATGCGGGCACTAGAGAAGTTCACCTCACGCATATCACCGGTGGCCGACTCGTACGGGACACCGATGCCAGCAGTAATGATGTGCGCGTTAAACTTGCAATACTCGACGTAGCCCCCTGCCGGCTTTGGCTCGACAGTCTGGAAGGCTGTGGCACCAGTGATGTGGGTGACGCCACCGCTGGGCAGTGGCCCAAGGTCGGTGACCTGGTTGCGATCTGAGCCGAGCTGCGAAGGGCCGTCATCGTCCGCGTTGGACATCGAGTCGATGTCGCCACTGACGATCACACCAAGCCGCGCTTCCAGGTTCTTCCGCGCCAGCTCGGCGTCTTCGTACAGCATCAGGTCGCGCACTCGCGCGATCACCGGGGCGAAGCGCGTAATGCCGCGTCCCTGCCCGGGGCGGACGGGGTTGTACAGGTGGATGATGTCGGATGCCGGCACCAACGAACTGCTCAAGCGTACGGAGCCACGCACAGCCTCACCGGGATGCGCTCCGAATAACCAGTAGCCGCGAATCCGACCGATCGCGTCGTACTCAATGCCGTTGATGATCTGACCACCGCCCGACGCAGACCCGTTCTTGTTCCCGTCCAGCCAGTCGATCTCCAGTACCTGAAGCTGCAGCGGGACTGCGAGACCGTCCGACTGATGCCTGGTGCGGCGGCGAATCATGACCTCACCGTCCTGCTCCATCGCGCGATACGCGGTAGCCATCAGGCCGTAGATGTCCGACTTTCCATCAGCATCCGCCACATCGGCCCAGCGACCCCACAGGACGTCCAGCGCGGAAGCGTTTGGGCCTTCGGCCTTGGGAGTAATGCCGGTCCCGATCGTTGCGCTCACCAGCACCTGGAGGGACCGCGCGCAGTACGGAACGTTCTGCACCAGCGCCCGAGCTCGATTGCGCAGCTCGCGGGCGTCTGCCAGGTGATCGGTGTTCGCGCTGGCCCCCGCCCTACGAACACGCCAACCGTCAGTGCGCGAAGCGCCCTCGTAGGCACGTACCGCATCCAGCGTTGCCCTGGCGCGGTGACGCTTCAGGGCTGCCTGCGGAGAAATGGCGCCGATGACCCTGTCCAGCAGCGAGGCCGCCATGTCAGAAGCCCCTCAGCGTCGTGAAGCGGTAGCGGCGTGTGGCCGACTTCCGTCGGCCAGCCGTCGTGGCGGCAACCTCAGCTTCCATGCGGTCCAAAGCCGTCAACATGGCTTCGACGGACTGATACGTGATCTGACGATCACCATGCCGAACGGACAACTGGCCGCTGGCGATGGCGGCCTTCAGCCTCTGCACATCGTCTGTGGTCCAGCTCATCAGTGAGGCATCCGCGAGATCATGGATGCAAGTTTCCTGATCAAGTGCGGGTGAGTCTCGGGGAACTCACCCGCACCCCCTACTCATTGGCGCAAGGCTCATCAAGCAAGCGGTACAGCGTCCGTCTGTCAATCCTGAACCTCCTGCACAGCGACCGTACAGACTCCTGTTCCTGCATCCCTTTTCGGATCTCATCCACAGGGTAGGCACTGATTTGCATGCTGGCGGGGATGTACAGATCCTGTGCTGGGTACTCTTCGACAAGGTAGGCCACAACTGCCTCCACAACGCTGCGTATATCGTCGCTATCACATCGCAGGCGCAGCGCGGCGCCGACCGCGAGCTCCTCCGTCAGCTCACTGATTCGTACTTTGTTTCGGACTGTGTTCCTGCTCACCACTGCCTCCCCGTGCTGCGAGGCTGCGCGGGACGTTGCCGGCGAGGCACACTCGATGTTTCACGGGAATCAGTGGACGTGTCGGCCTCCGACGCAGCACCTTGCGTTTCGCGTGAAACGTTCACGCTTGGCGGCGCAGCCAGCCTTTGTTCCAAAAGGTCCCAATCGGAACGCGTGAAGCGGTTGATGCGGACCTCTGGGTGATGGGTCGCCGCGTAGGCATACACCCATGTGTCCAACGGCTCGTTTCGGGTCACCTTCTTCTCAAAGCGATTCTTGACAGGGTTGTAGACCTCCGACACCAGGCCTGGGAAGAACTCATCCGGCAGCTGGTCACTGAGGTGGACCATGCGATTCTCGGGCTTACGCTCGGCGTCAGCCGACAGACGGCTGTAGAGGTAGTGCTTGGCTGCAACGGTACCCACGTGGTTGATGGTGATGCCGCGCTTGTCAGTCTTGCCCTTCCAGGTGACGTCAGCCAGCTTGCCCTTGGACAGCACGGGAGCATTGTTGGGTACAGCACCAAAGATGCACATTGGTCGGGTGATGCGCCGCTGACGGACGTAGTTTTTGACGGCCTCGGTGCGGTGGCCACCAGCGTCGATGGCCACTGCCATCGGCCGGAGCAGCGCGCCATCTTCGCGCTCGATTGCGCGGTTGAGCAAATCGGTCAGGGCTACCCAAACCGCTTCCTCGGCCGGATCGCCCTGCAGCTCCACATAGTCCAGCGTCCATGCGGTCATACCCCGTCCCCAGCCGACGACATGAACAGCAAGACGGTTGTCCTGCGTATCCACACCTACGGTGATAGCCAGCACACCTTGCGGAGCCGAACGCAGCGCATAGGGCTCGGCACGATCTTTGATGACGTTGTGCTTCACTGCCCGCATTGCCGGGTCTTCCCACGTCTCGGCCAGGCGATCATTGACGAAGGTCTTTAGGGAAGCGGGATCGCCCTGCGCCTCCAGCCATTCCTTCACCAGGTCCAACCAGCGCGGCCCCAGGCCGAACTGGTAGTAGAGGCAGTTGATGGTGTAGCCGCGAATGGGCGAGTCAGGGTTGGCCGCGACCCAGCGCCCGTTGGCGATCATCTCGGTCTTGAAGTGTTCCTCGATGGCGACACCGCACTCGCAACAGGCGTACCACGCGTGGGTCTTATCGGGCGACCACACCAGGCCACTCCACTGCAGCGCCTGGTAATGGCCGCAGTGGGGGCACGGCACGTGATAGCGGCGCTGGTCGCTCTTGTCGTACAGCTTCGTGATCCGGCTGAGTCCGGCGATGCCAGGCGTGCTGATGTACTGGCGCTTGTAGGTGGTCGGGAAGGACGACGTGCGGCCGTCCAGCATCTTCACCGGATCGTCGCCGGTGGAGAGCTGCTGCGGCGCCTCATCGATCTCATCCACCTGCAGGTACTTCACCGTCGAGGACTTCAGGCGCTGCGGGCTACCCATGTGCTCCACGAACAGCTGGCCGCCAGCGAAGTCCTTGAACGTGCGCTGGTTCGCGCTGTCGCGGCTGGCGGTGCTGGTCAGCGCCTTCTTGACTGCTGCGCAGACCTCGATCATCGGGTTCAGCTTCTGGGCGATCCACTTGTTCATGGACACCTCACCCGGCAGCGCATACATCATCGGGCCCGGCGCATAGTCCATCCAGTAGGCCATGGAATTGGTCGCCAGCTGGCTCTTGCCGAACTGGATCGGGAACATGCAGACCTGGTCATGCACCGGGCTACGGGCGGACATGTTGTCCATCGGCTCACGCAGTGGCGGGTTGCGGTCCGTCACCCAGCGCCCGGGCTTGCTGCCGCTCTTGGTGGACAGGCGCATGTGTTCGTCGCACCACTGCGAAACGCTCATGGGCCGCCGCGGCTGCAGCGAGCGCGCCAGCACCGACGCCAGGCAGCTCTGTGCCTCCATCATTCCGCAGCCTCCGCTGCCTTGGCCGCCAACGTGCGGAAGCCCTGGCTGAGTTCTTCCAGGGCGTGGCTCACCTCATCCCAGACCAGCCGCCGGCAACCGGCCTCATCCAGCGTTGCGGCGAGCTGCGGCGCCAGCGTGTCGGCCAGGCGCTCCATCGCACCCCGGAACGTCGTTGCATGCTCAGCGAGGAATGCCTCCACGTCCGCACGCGGCAGCAGTAGCCCTAGCTCCTTCTGCAGCGCGATGTGGGCCATGTGCGCGTCGGTCTCTGCCTTGTCGGCCAGCGCCTTGGCCTTGCGCGCGGAGTCTGGGGTCTGGGGCCGACCTACCCGTGAAGGCTTGGCATCGTCGTCGTCGCCATCCTCTTCGTCGTCATCGACGTCGGCGTCTACAGCATCGCCCCCCTCCCCGCTCCCCACCAGCGCGCTACCGCGCTCATCTGCGTGGCGCTGGGCGACACCGGCATAGACCGGGTCTGCGGTGCGAGCGTAGAGCTCCAGGGAGGCGGCCTTCAGGAATCCCTTGCCGCCCTCACCGACCACCACCCTGCCCTTCTTCCTCAGTTCTACCACGTAGGACGGCTTACAGCCGATCAGCGAGGCCAGCTCTTTGCCAGTGATCGTCACGTCTTCCTCAGCCATTGATTCCCCCTACTCCATTTCCTTCGAAGATCGTTAAAGCGGAAAAACGCGCGCGCGTGAGCATGTGCGGGCTGTGCGGTGGCGTGTGCGGGATGCGATAGCCGCCGAATCGACGTGGCACAAGGCGTGTGCTGTGTGTGCGGGATGTGCGGTCACCCACATACGCACGCGAGACGCATTGCGGTTTTGCAGCGCGATACCCGTTCGCACCCGCGCCCGCCCATGTAGGCCGATGCCCGCACGTCCCGCACACTCCTACTGCCGCAAGCGATTCACGGCAATTCAATGCCCGCACATCTGCCCGCACGTCCCGCACTCCCCGCACGTCAATGGGCATAGTGATCACGCACGCCCCTTGTAGTCGGAGTACATGCGGCGGAAGGACACGACCTGGTCGCCCAGCCATGCTGCCTCTGTCTTCCCGTCAGGCACCGTGCAATCGCCGAGCATCAGGAAGCCATGTGGCCCGTTCACGGTCTGCTCGATCTGGTAGCGCTTCCGGGCCCGATCGGGGTGGATGATCTGGCGCTTGCGCACCAGTGCGTTGATGAACTTTGGTGACGGTGCCGGGCGCGGCAAGCCCTCACGCGCGCACCAGGCCTTGTAGACCTCGTACCACTCTTTCGAGAGCGCCGGCATGGGCTTCAGCCCGGGAATGTCATCGCCGTAGAGCTCGTCCAGGAAGCGCTGCGGGCTGTCCTGGCTCAAGCCGATCAGCTCTTCCTTCGCATGGGTCATCGGCGGATGGGTGCCGTTGGTGAACCCGGTCAGGTCAACCTGCAGCAGGTAGTGGTGCAACGCTGCCGTTGCGCCGTTGCGGATATCGGCCAGCACCTCGGTGTAGAACTCCAGGCTCAGCTTCTCCGGCGTCCAGATCACCGCGTGGCGCCGGTCGTCCTCTTCCAGAACGACCGGCATCGCTTCATTCGAGAGGAACACCAGGTTCGCGTGATTGTCCTCCTCGTAGGCCTGGATGTTCTTCGGGTTGATGCGGATGCGGTCGCCCGTGATCAGCGCCTTGAGCTTGTTCTTGAGGTGGTACACCTCGGTGCGTGCAACCACTTCATCGGCCAGCAGGAACAGCTTACGGCTTGCCCAGTCGTTGAATTTGTCTTCCAGCGCCGCCTGGTCAAGCACGCGACCGTAGTCACCGTAGAGCTTCATGTACTCATCGAAGAACATGTTCTTGCCGGTGCCCTGCGGACCATGAATGACGATGGTCGATTTCATCTTGGCGCCAGGATGCTGCAGCGGGTACGCGAGCCACTTGACCACCCAGTCGTACAGCGCCTTCTGGTTGGCCTCGTTTCCGCACATGTGCCAGAGCAGCTGCAACAGCCGGTCGCAGTTGCCCTCCTGCGGTACGGTCGGCCACCCGGCGAAGAGATTGCACGTCACCCCGGGTTTCTCGCACGACGGGTCAAAGTCCACTTCCCGCACACGCACGATGGACCGATCCGAGTGCTCCATCCACGCCCGATGCAGTTCCTTGCGCACGCAGGCATCGCGCATGTCGCCCAAGGCAACCAGCATGTGCTCTTTGTGATCGAACACCGTGCCGCCCTGACCATAAACAAGCGCGAAGCGCTCAAGCAACTCGCTCAACGAGTGGATCGGTGCCAGGCGATCATTCCCCGCGCCCCCATCGCTGGTGATGGAAGGCGCGCGTTTTTCTGCAGGCACCCGCCATGAAAGCTCCGTGAGGCGAGCCTCGACCTGCGCCCGCACGACGTGAAGGCCCTCTTGGGCGTGCAAATCATTGAAGTCGCTGACCTTACGTCCGCTGTCGATGAAGCGCTCACGCCTGGCAGACTCATCGGCAAATACTGGGTGCAGCACCGCTCCGCCCACGTCCAGTGCTGCGGCCTCGGCACCGAGCAGGCCGGCATTCGACGCGCTATGCGGCTGCGCGCACGATGGGCAGAACTGCGGATGGTCGGCTAGCACCAGGCGGCTCTTGCAGTGCCGGCACTTCTGCAGCACATCGTCGTCGGCGCACAGCAGCATCTTGATGCTGCGATAGCGTTTCGCCAGAGCCGAGGCGACGGCCAGCATGTTGCCAGCATCGAATGCCACGGCTACCGGATAACCCGTCGCCATGTGCAGCGTGGCCGCAGTGGCATAGCCCTCGGCCACCAGCAAGATCCACTGCGGGCTTCCGCCGATCAGGTGGAAGTGGCCCTTCTTGACCATGCCTGCCGGCCAGTACTCCTTGGCCGGCTTGCGTCCTGCGGCGGCCAGCTTCGCGCTGCGTAGCACCTGCAGGCCATGCACCTGGCCGTTCACATCGAGCAACGGCACAAGTGCGGCACCGGTGGTGCCGTAGCGCAGACCGAACCCTTGCACGCCCTTGCTGACCAGGTAGTCAGCCTCGCCGACTGCATTCGCCTTTGCCCAGGCCGACGATGCACGCTCGGCCGCCCGCTTCGCCTGGGACTGGCGAGCAGACTCGGCCCTGCGACGATCCTCGGCCAGCCGGTTGCGCAGCGCTTCGCGCTGTTCATCGGAGAAGGTCTTATCGCGCTTGCGCAGATCAACCTTGGTCGCGCCGTTCTCGTTTCCGTGCCAGACGCCGTAGGTGCCGACGACTAGCACTTCGCCGGCCGAGGTGTTCAGTTCGTGGAGCGCGTACCAGCCCCGGCGCTCGCGTGAACCTTCGACGCGGCACCGGACCATGCGCCCGGTGGTGTCCAGTTCGGTGACCAGCAGGCCGGCAGACTGCAGCTGCTGCAGCACATCCCCATAGTTCTCAGACATTCAGTAGTTTCCCGAGCCGCTATCTACCCAGGAAATGCGCGTCCGAATACCCGCGTCCGTCAGGCCCAGGGAGGACCCATCGCTGGTATCGCGAATGGCTCGCAATGCCAGGGCAGATTCAGTAGCGCGGGCAGCACGCGGCCTTTCACAAGCCACCCGGGGGGATGGGGCCGAATCAGTGCTTGCTTGGTACATCTGGATTCCCCAAAGGCAGGCAGTGCTGCCGGTTGTCTTGCTGCTCTTGTCGCTGGCGGATGCGCTCGCGCTCCGCCAATGCTTCTTCACCTACCAACCCGGGCACCGCGTCAGTCAGCGCCAAGGCGGCCAGTTCCATTGCTTGCCGCGCAGATGCGCTGGCTATGCCACGCCGTCGATATCGGGATCGATGGGCGTGGTGGGTTGCCACGTCAGTCCTCCATCCCCTGCTTACCAGCAGCACGGCAGGCATTGCGCTCCAGTCGGTAGCAGAGCCTGCGCACGTCGCGCGATAGGTCCTGGATTCGATCCGCCTCGGGGACGGTCAAGCGCTGGTCGGCCATAGCGTCGATACCGGCGCCAGCCAGCGCGCCGGTCAGCTTGTGCAGCTCCAGCAGCTTTGCCTGTATCGCGGCCAGCTCGTTCGGCCAACCACCCTCGGGTGGCGGCGGTACGTAATCCACCATCAGGTCGTACTGACCTGCGAGGGAGCACACCCAGTCGGTGGCAATCTCCTGCGTGACCACGAACTGCTGCAGGTAGTCCGTCAGGATCTCGGCCATCTCCATGGAGATGGACTCACCATCGATGCCTCGCAGTTTTTTGCGCAGCGTCTCTGCCGAGATCGACTTGCCCCTACGCTTGCTGATGTGTGCGGCCGCATCCTGCAGACCACCTGGGGCGCGGGCCACTGCGTTGTGCAGGGCATCCCGCCAGTACAGGTCAGAGCGGAGGCAGGTCATGCGCCCTCCCCCTGAAATGTCGAGCATTTCATCGTTCCATGCCGGCCAGTGCCGCCCGCAAAATTCCGCCTATGCCAGAGATCATCAGCTTCCCTCGGCGCATGCGCTTTCAGGCCATTCGATCCTTCGACGTTCGGACCGGGACTGGCGGCGTTGTTGCGGTCCTGTGGGCGCCCCTGAACTTCGATCACCCGAAGGAAAGTAATCGCAAGCAGCATCACAATCACCCCGCCCTTGCGGAGCTGCTGCCGAATGAAGCGCAGACGGTAGTGTTGGTGGCCGCGAGCCCAACCGAAGCGAGCTATGGCGATGCTTAGGGCAGGATCACGGGCTGGCATTAACGCCCCCCACCGATCCGAGGACTCTCTTGAAATAGCCCACGATTGCGCCGGCAGCATCACGCTCCCAGCGGACACCCGGGATCAGTTCTTCGGCGGTAACCTTTCCTCCGAGGGTATCGGCGCGCAGCGCTGCGTCCTGGTTCTCGGCCATCGCCGACGCAACCGCCCGCTCAATGGCGATCGCCACCTCCTCGGTCACACCATTCTTGCGCCAGTGATAGACGTAGCCCGTGGCGGGCTTGCCGGTAACCCGACGAGCCAGCTCACTTTGGGTGCCACAGATCGCAATAGCCCGTTGCAGAGGGGTCATGGAATGCCCGGTCACAAGAATTCTTGCGGTAAATTAGCGCAATCTTTCTTGCGAATCAACAGTGCAAGATTGCTTGCATGTTGATAGGTGAAATCACACGGGGCCTGATGGAGGCCCACGGGCTTGGTGTGGAGGCTCTTGCAGCCCGTGTCCGCGCAGCGGGTGCACCCAACGTGAAGTACCAGCACATCCAGCAACTGTTGGACACTCCAACCCGCCGTCCCCGGTACATCCCGGAGTTGGCGCGCGCGTTCGGCATGTCTGTTGAGCAGTTCCTGACTTGGGACAAGGGCGAGCCGCTCAGTGCCCTCTCAGCACCCCGTTCTGCACAATCTCAACCAGTGCAACTCGACGCCCCTACGCTTGCCGCGTCGTACCAACTTGTCCGCCTAGCCTGCCTTGCGCTCGGGTCTTCATTCGATCCAGAAGACGCGAGTGACGCCTCGATTGTCATCTTGGCTCACAACTACCTGGCCGCCCGTCAGGAGAAGGCAGTTACGCCAGACAACGTGGTCGACTTCACCGCACACCTGCGGAAGCGCCAGATTTCAAAGGGGGTTGATCATGAAGGAAGCGGCAGCACTGGAAGCTCTCGCGCAGGCACTCGCTAGCAAAGTTCGGCAGCAGGCACGGCCGCCCGACGTAAGGTGCCCACGACAGTGCCACGCGACAGCGTCAAATGACGCCATCGCCTTCGCGTACATCCGCAGGATTCGCCTGCTATGTGAAGCCTTCCAGCTGAGCTGGCTAGTCGACCAGCACCTGATTCTGAGGCAACGCCTAACCGACCTTACAGCGCAAGAGCTTGGTGCGTTGCTCTGCGAGATGGAAGAAGCAAGGGAAGCCATCATGGAGGGCTTCCCGCTTGAGCAGACTGGGCTCATCAAGAACATGGCTGAAGTGCTGCCGAACCCTTGACGAGGACAGTTACGGACTATGCCCGCCACGTTCCCGGATGAAGTCCTGCAGCGTCTGTGGCTCACGGTCATCTTTGGACGTGGCCACGCCTGCCACGTCCCCTGCCTCAATTCCCTGGTCCCGCAACCCTTGCCTAGCCAGCAGCCGATTGTTCCTGCGTTGCTCCTCGATAAGCACCCGCAGTAGCGGCTTGATGCCGAACACGGCAAAAGGCATGAGCAACCCCATAACCACCAATGCCAGCACGGCTAAGGCAACCAGCCAGACGCCCAGAGCGCCCAGTGTGCTGAAGAAGACTTCCATACACCTCTCCTCCCTCCATAGAAGGCCTGGAGGTTAGCATTCGAGCGCGCATTCAGCTGCGGCAAGGACAGCCCTCCTGGCCGGCACAAATTCGCTCCAACCGCGATTACGCAAGTTTTCTTGTTGACGGGCGCGCAAGTTTGTTTGTAGAGTCCGCCCTGCCAGCTGTGCAGCTGGCGGGCGACCGGCGGGTCGCCACCCTGCCGGCCCCTCCCCTGACCGGCAGTAGCCGCCCCCTCGGCCATTGACCCGCCGGCGCCCTCCTTCGAACAGGAGCGCGCCATGTCTCATCGCTACGCCGATCCAAGCCCCTGCCTGCTGCCGCTGCTGGCCGTAAAGGCCCTGCGGGCCGTGGCAGCACGCGATCACAGCACCGCCCGGACCCTGTGGGTTCGTAGCAAGGGCGAACACAGCCGCAACCAGCTGCGCCGCTCCCGGCGCATGGGCGTTGCCAGCCTTCGCCTGGAAGCCTGCTCACGCGACATGTCTGCGGAGGTGCGGGCATGAGCGCGCTTGCATCGAAGAACCACTGCCTGTGGTGCTTCAACTGTGATGAGAACAGCCCGGGCGCTAAGAGCGCTGACGACTGCGAGGATCTCGCCGGGCGCGAGGGCTGGGTGCTTGGGATCGACATCGACGGCGGCGGCGGAGCGCAGTACGCATGCGCCGACTGCGCGGAACTCCTGGATGAAGCGCTTCCTGTCAAAAGCCTGCGGGCAATGCGGCAAGAGATTGGCGGAGGTGCAGCATGAGCCGACGTCTCCGCCTCGCCTGGGCAGCTGTCGCGCTGTTGGCCGCGGTTGTCGTACCGCTACGCATCGCCGAGATCAACCAGGCGAACGCCGACCGTGATGCGGCCAAGGCGCGCTGGACGCTCAGCACTTCGGTGAGGGGCTGACCATGCGCCAGACCGCTCGCCCGCTTCCCGACTCAGTGCCCCTGTGCGCGTCCGGCCATCGACCGCAACTCGTCGTGACCGAAGGCGCCCCTACCGGCCATCGCCTGGGCGCGCCCTGCCCGCCGCTGCTGCACATCGAATGCTATCGATGTGGCCTCGCCACGCGTCCGGTACCGATGGAAAAGGCCGCGCTGGCCGAGCTGCGCTGGACCGATTCGAGCCTTGCACACCTCCGCATCCCGATCTCGCTGCTCGCCCGCCATCGCGGCGAGGTGCTGGCCGAGATCGCGGCCGCCTCCCCTTCCACGCCTATCGCTGCCTAACCAGGAGAACTGCCCATGGCCGCTCCACTGAAGCCGAAGGAAAAAGCCGCGTTGCTCGCAGCGCATGGCGCTTCCGACCTCACCCTCCACCGTACCGCCAACGGATTCGCGCCCCGCAACCGCCCCGAGAAGCTGTTCACGCGCCGCGTCATGAATTGGCTGGATGAGCGCGTACTGATCAGGTACGACGATCCGCAGCTGCCGCGCAAGGCGACCTTGACCACCACCGGCATCGCCGCCGCCGAGGCAGAAATCGCCAAGGCCCGCGACTTGGCACTGACGGCATGAGCGTGCAGACCACGCTGCCAGTGGAGCAGCAATTCGCCACCGGCCATCAGGGCGAGTCACTCGTATTGATGGTCTGCCAGGGCTGGCTATGGGCCGGCCTTTACACCGCCGCGCCCCGCGCGTCGCTCCTGAAGGTCGCCGCCAGCGCCAGCCGGAGCGTGGGGGTATCGCACCACGCGCTCACCCTCGGCGGCGTCACGTTTTCCCTCAACCGACTGGCCGCGCAGGCCGCGCACCGCTGGCTCGACCGCCAGGGCGTGCGGGTTCGGTCGACCACCCCCATCAACCGCGCTACGCGCCGCACGCGAGGAATCTCGGCATGAGCCGTTCTGTTGTCATTTACGGGCCGCAGCGCTGCGGCAAGACCACCAACGCGCAGGATCTGCGCGCACACTTCGGCCTGCAGAAGGTCCTGGACGACTGGGACGGACACACTGCGTATCCGTTGGAGGACACGCTCGTCCTGACCAACAATCCGCACGCGATCGCGCACCATTCGTCGCGCGTCCTCGATCACGGCTGCGCTATGCGCGACATGTGCACGGGAGCGCAGGCATGAGCGCCCGTCCACAGCAGACCGGCCGCGCTGCCGAAGTGCGCAGGGTCCTGTCTATGTTCCCGCAAGGCGCCACGGTCGAGCAGATCAAGACCGCTGGCCGCATCAACAGCACCCACCAGGCCATCGGCTACACGCTGAAGGGGCTGGCGCGCAGCGGCCAGGCCATCTGCCACCGCTCCGGCGTGCGTGGCATCTGGCGCCTCTCCAGCCACACGCAACATGCGATCGCTCCGCTGCGCGCTGCACCTACCCGGGTGCAGCCGACCTGCACGCCAGGCCCGCTTACAGGTGTCAGTGACGCGGCGACCACGATCCGACACCGGGAACTCGACCGGCAGCAGTTGGCCGACGACCTGGACGCTTTCCTCGCAGCGGGCGGGCTGATCGAGGTGCTGGGGCACACCCCGCTTCGCCCGTTGATGAACCGTCACGTAGCCAACCACGGCAGCTATGCAGAGCGCACGGCAGCCCATGACATCGAATGAGGCCGCCATGAGCATCGAATCGCACACAGCGGCCGCCACTGAACCCGGCAGGCCGGGTAGCACCTATTCCGATGGCCCAGCATGGCATGCCTTCGGCCTCAGTCGCGCCGCCTACCTGGTGCTGCCGCGCCGCACCTTGCAATCCATGCCCTTGGATTGGCAAGCGCGTTTTGTCGCGCTGATCCAAGAGGCGCGCCAGGCATTGCCTGATGAGGCTTTCCCACAGTACCAGGCTGTCCTACTCAGAGATGGGCGGTACGCCGCCGATCCCAACTGCCGCTACCGCCGCATGCCGCCGTTTCCGCATCGCCCGACCGAGAACGCACCCGCCAAATGCGATGCGCCGCTCGCTGGCGCTTTCGTGAACACCTTCACTCAATTCGATCAGGCCACCCAATGACCGCGAATCTCACGGTTCTTCCAACGAACTGCCCCGTTCTGCGCGACGCATTCGAAACGATCAGTGCGATCGCTGTCGAGGCTGTGTGGCTGCCCAACCAGGCGAAGGCAATCACCCTCGCGCAGGCCCAGACCGCGCTGCGGGATCTGCACAACCGCCTGCCGCGCTTGCAGGATCTGCGCGTATTCGAAGCCGCTGTAACCGCCTACGTTTCGACTCTGCGCAGCAGCATGCAGGACGGCGACACGCCACTCTGCGACACCACCCGCGCCCGGCTGGCGCAGGCGACCGAGCTGCTGGAGCTGGTCAGGAATCAGACCAGGACCGTCGTCGATCCGGCGGACCCATGGCGCGGCCTGTATCACCCGAGTCGACTCCCGGCGCGCAATGCCGACGGCGAGATCCCGTGCCATCCGGACGTGCCGGCGTGGGCGGACGGTCGCGAGGTATCGCTGCGACCGTTGTTGCTTGCGCAGGGTTTCGACCTGCAGATTACGTTTGGCGACTTCACCGAAGAAGCCGTGGAGACCGGGGACCATCGCTACTGGGATGAAATGCGCGCGTGGCAGCCCACTGGCCCCGGCGCAGATTGGCGCTTGGTCTGGCTGGGTGATACCGAAGATGGCCCAGCGGCATGGTTCGTGCGGCCGCTTGCAGCTGAGGCGCTTGTCGCCTGGGAGGCAGCACATGGCTGACGGCTCCGGCGGTTTCCGCTTCCCGTTGCACGACCGCAAATCACGGCTGCGCTCGGACGAGATCGTAGTTGATCTGTTCGCAGGAGGAGGCGGCGCCAGCCACGCGATGGAGACCGCGCTGGCTCGGGCGGTCGACATTGCGATCAACCACAACCCCTGGGCTGTGGGGCTGCACTCCGCCAACCACCCGTTTACCCGCCACCTGTGCCAGGACGTGTGGGAAGCAGACCCGCGCGTCGAGTGCGGCGGTCGCCCTGTGGGCGCACTACATGCCAGCCCGGACTGCACGCACTTCAGCCAGGCCAAGGGCGGTCAGCCGCGCAGCCGAGCAACCCGCTCGCTTTCGTGGGTTGTGCCCCGCTGGGCCGGCACCGTGCGTCCGCGCATCATCACGCTGGAGAACGTCAAGCAGATCCTGAAGTGGGGCCCGCTGATCGCCAAGCGCGACAAGGCGACCGGCCGCGTGATCAAGCTGGACGGCACAGTCGCAGCTGTCGGCGAGCGCGTCCCGCTGGACCGGCAGTTCCTGATCCCAGACAAGAAGCGCGAGGGCAGCACCTGGCGTCGCTTCGTGGCTGTGCTGCGGGCGCTCGGGTATCAGGTGGAGTGGCGTGTGCTGCGGGCTTGCGATTACGGCGCAGGTACGACGAGGGAGCGGCTTTACATGGTCGCCCGCTGCGATGGTGAGGCGATCGTCTGGCCCGAACCGAGCCACGGTCCTGACCGCGCACAGCCGCACGTGTCGGCGGCATCCAGTATCGACTGGTCCATTCCATGCCCAAGCATCTTTGGCCGCAAGAAGCCGCTCGCCGCCGCGACTGAGGCGCGCATCTGTCGAGGCATCAAGCGCTTTGTGCTGGACACCGCCGAGCCGTTCATCGTCCACGCCACCCACGGCGGGGAACGCAGGCCGCACGGGATCGGTGAGCCGATGCCGACGATCACTGCCGCCAACCGTGGCGAGATGATGATCGTGTCGCCCACCATCGTGCAGTGCGCGAACGCGTCCGCCAACGGGGTCGCTTCCGGAGGCGATCCGCTGGGCACCATCACGGCTTGGCCGCGTGGCGGCTCACACGCTGTCGTGGCGCCGATGCTGGTGCAGGCCGCACATGGCGAAGGCAAGCCCGGAGGCGTCAAGCGGTGGGGCGCTGGGGTTCGACCCGCCGATGAACCTGCGGGCACAATTACCGCCAGCGGCAGCGGTGGCTATGCGCTCGCCGCAGCCTCCCTGGTCAAGTTCCGGGGTACTAGCGATGGAGCGGACGCAGGTCAGCCGATGCCGACCATCACCAGCGGCGCTGGCGCGGCGCGGCCGGCCGGTGCCGCCCATGCCATGGGCGTCATGGCGGCGTTTCTGGAACAGGCCAACGGCGGGTTCTACCAGGGCGCCGGCAGTGCAGCCGATGAGCCCATGCCGACCATCTGCGCCAACGGAAGCCACCAGCGCCTCACGACCGCGCACCTGGTTACGCTCCGCAGGAACCTGGACGGCCAGACAACGGCCGATCCGCTCAGCACCATTTGCGCTGGTGCAACTCACCACGGGGTGATCGAGTGCGTCCTGAGCCCTGATCAGGAAGCCGGCGCACTGCGCGTGGCCGCGTTCCTGATGCGCTACTACGGCACAGGCGGACAGCATGGAGCACTAGACGAGCCGCTCGCGACCATCACCACGAAGGACCGGTTGGCGCTGGTCACGGTGCATCTGAGCGGCGTGCCGTATGTGATCGTGGATATCGGGCTACGCATGCTCAAGCCACACGAGCTGTTCCGCGCGCAGGGTTTCCCGGCCAGCTACATCATCGATCGCACGCAGGATGGTCGACAGGTCAGCAACAGCCGCGCCGTTGCCATGGTTGGCAACAGCGTGAGCCCGCCGCCGCTTTGCGCAATTCTGAACGCAAATATCTGTTCGACCGCAACCCCCATTCTCGTAGACGGCCAGGAGAGATGCGGAAAGACTGCCAGCAAGGCCGGATCGAAATCCGGCGACAAGATGCGCGGGAGTGTTGCTGATGTGCAATGACGCGAACGAATCACCCCTAGGAGGGCTCTATCGTGTGATCAAGGCTGGGCGGATTGTGCATTCGGAATCTGATCGATTCATCGGATGCACGCACATTTGCATCTTTGACTCCGACGTCAACGAAGTTCGTCAGATCCTCGAAATCCGTCTCAGACCACGTGCAAAGGTCCTTCCTGAATTCATTGAGCTCCTTTGCGCAGCTGACGTAGTACACGCGATCGCCTTCCATGCGAACCATCTCGGATGGACGCGTTTTCTCGACTTTCCAAAGAGATCGCTCGAACGCTCTCAGAAGAGCAACGCACTTCGCCAGTCGCTTCTCCAGTTCGCTAGTAATGCTGTGCACGTGTGGAATCAGAGGACTAACACTGTCTGCCGATATCTGAGCTATCAGTTTCCTAACTTCTTTGTGCTGCCAATGGTCAACGAGGTCATTGGACAACTCGATGACCTTGGCAGCAACAAGGAGCCGGTGCTCCATAAGCGCCAGCTCACCCGCCGAAATTTTCGCGACCATCTTGGCATGCCGCTTACGATGACAGCGATCTCGAATTACTGGCGCCACCCCAACACCAAGAGCTACCACAGCAGCAAGCCCTGTTGTTACCGCCGCCCAATCTACAAAGCATGTGGAGCTCAGAGGCGAACACCGAATCAAACCGTCCCAAACACTCATTCACTCCCTCCCCTTTTGATTGAGCGGCATTCTGCCACGCCCATGTGCGTTCTGGAGGCGATCTGTGGGTCAACCATCTAGAACGCACATTCTGGACAAGCCAGATGACACCCTTGGTTTAGAGGATGCCGCCAGAATGCTACGGCTCGGGCTAGAGGCAATGAAAGACCTGGTGGACAAGGGCGAAGTGCCGGCAGTGCGCTTGAATCAGAAGCACACGGTCATGCTGCGCGAGGACCTGATCGAGTTCCTACGCTCGGAAGGGCGCAGGCAGGCCGCCGAGCGAAAGAAATCGATGATCGGAAACCGACCTGCAGCCAACACGCCTGAGTCAGGGTCGACAAGACGTGCAAGCCAGTCGCGTCGCACAAAGCTGCCCGATCTGCGCGCCTACGAGCAGGCCGATCACCAGAGCTGATCGGCCAAATCGGAAGCGCGGAGGTTGGCGTACCGCTTTAGCTGGCGCGGATCGCGATGCCCAGTGATGCTCGCGATCTTGATGTCTGTCAGCGTGGTCTTTTCGTACAGCCGGCTCGTCGCTTCGTGACGTAGATCGTGGAAGCCTAGATCCGCGCATCCGGCCGCGACGAAGATGCGCTCGAACTGGCGCGACAGCTTGCTCGATACACGCCGCAGGGCCAGCGGGGTACGCTCGCCAGCCCAGAACGGGAACAGCCGGCCTTCGTAATCACCCTCATACGCGGCGAGCTTAGCCAGCAGTACCGAGGTCATGGGTACCTGGCGCTTGCTCCCATTCTTTGTCTTGTCCAAGAAGATCGTGCGCCGCGCCACATCGAGCTGACTGCGCTCTAGCGTGTAGATCTCCCGCATGCGCATGGCCGTTTCCAGCGCCATGTCGAACATCAGAATCAAAGCCTCCCGCTGCGGCAGATCGAGCGGACGCTGCCGCCCCGGCGGCTTTGCGCCGGCTAGGATCTCGCGGATGCGTTCTTCCTCACCAGGCTCCAGACGGCGATCACGCTCCTGGTCAGTTTTCGCCTCACCGTCGATGCGCTTCACAGCTACTTTGTCGTCGGCCGTGTACGTCGAATAGCCCCGTGGCAGAAGCCGCAGTGGATTCATTGGCAGCGCGCCGTGCGCAGCCAGCCAGTCCAGGGCGCGCGACAGGGCACCCACGTAGTGCCGGATGGTCGAAGGCGCGAGGTTCTGCTCACGCTTCATGGTGGTGACCCACTCGGTCGCCCACGTAAAAGTCAGCTGCGGCAAGGTGATGCCGATTGGCAGCCGAGAGAGCAGGACGGGCAGCAGCTGCTCGTCATCGACCGAGATGTGCTGCGCGCTCCGATACTCGCTGACCTGGCTGCGTAGATCCTTCGCGGCTGCCTTGGTGTTGGCCAGCTCCTCCGGCACCACCCCACGGTCGAGCAGCGCCTCGAGGCGGCGCACGTACTCGTCGCCCTCTGCCTCCGAGGCGAAGCTCAGATAGACAGGCTGGGGCAGCAGCCCCGCCCGCTTGATCGTGTACTGCCAGGAGTCGCCCCGGCGACGCTTCGTTGCCATCCCTGCTCAAACTCACGTAAACGCACTCGGCACATGTTAACGCGAGTTTGCCACCCGAAAACGGGTGGCAGACCGATGATTTCATGGCCGAATCAGGGGATTTTGCGGACCGTCGCCAAACGCCAGACAAAGAAAAACCCCTGATGAATCAGGGGTTTATTTGGAGGCCTCAAGCGGAATCGAACCGCTGTAAACGGATTTGCAATCCGGTGCATAGCCACTCTGCCATGAGGCCAACGTACTGCGCGCCAGGAACGGAGCCCTGACAAGACAAAACCCCATGATGGGGCCTGTCGGAACATGGAGCGGGAAACGAGACTCGAACTCGCGACCTCAACCTTGGCAAGGTTGCGCTCTACCAACTGAGCTATTCCCGCGTAAGCCGACATGGTACCGGAAATCCGGAACACACACCAGCGATTTCACTTTTCTGACTGCGCGTAGAGCCTTGTGGCCCAACGTGCCCCGCCTTGCCGCGGCGGGAGAAAAACAAGGCCCCTAGCGGGGCCCTGTAGAATCTGGAGCGGGAAACGAGACTCGAACTCGCGACCTCAACCTTGGCAAGGTTGCGCTCTACCAACTGAGCTATTCCCGCAGATTCCGTTCGACCTGCGTCGAAGGAGCGCTATTGTGTCCAAATTCCTTCACGCCGTCAACAGTCTTCACATCATGCGGTCACGGGCGTCCGCACTGCGGTACGCTGCCCCGCCCAGCCCCGTGCGCCCATGTTCCTTCGCGGCAAGCCCCTGTTGATCGCCCTGGCGCTGCATCTGCTGGTAGCGCTGCTGTACTGGGCACTGATTCCGCTGGGAATGAACTGGTATCGCGACCATTTCGGCTTCACCTCCCATCGCGACATCGGCCTGGGCATCGCCCAGTTTTATCTGTTCTGGATGTTCATTGGCGCCCAGCCGCTGATCGCGGTGCTGCGGCCACTGTTTGCCAAGCTGCTGGTCCTGACGATTCCTTTGGCGTTCGCCAGCTGGACGCTGATGCACAACCACCCGCTGCGCCTGATGTACTTCACCGTCGGCCCCGGCCTGCTGGCACTGGCCGCGATTGCCATATCCGCGTGGCATGCATCGCACAACCGCCTGCCTGCCACCACGGACACCGCCGATGCCTAGACGCTACGTCCGCCTGTTCTGGTTGCTGGTCGCGCTGACCTGGCTGGCGCTGATCGCTGCACTGGTCAATGCCGGCTTCACCCCGGACTATTGGCTGCTGCATCACTTGGAGGGCGCCGAACTGCCCTACCCGACCAGCACCGTCATCGTGTTCGCGTTGCTGGGTACGGTTGAACTGGTGGTAGCCGCCTTGATCGTGCGTCCGTGGCGACTGAAACGACTGTGGCTGCGCCTGCTGATCGCCTTCGCCCTGCTGCTGGCGTGGTCGGTGCCGTGGATGCTGTCGGCCATGCACCAGCCACCGGTGCATGGCATGCATCTGCTGTGGTTGCTCCTGCTGGACGTGGGACTGCTGCTGGCGCTGTGCATGGTGTCGGCGGTGAGCGCGTGGCGGGCGTTCCGGCGCCGAGAGGTCCCGTAGCGGCCCCTCCACGACGCCAGACCTACTTCCGGAACTCCACCCGCACATGCTGGCCGAAGCGCGCCTTGGCCTCGCCATCGAACTCCAGTACACACTCCACTACCTTGGCCACGCCACGCCCTGCATCTTCAGGCAGGCGTGCCTGCGCGAACACAGGGCTGATGCGCACCACGCGTGCGGACGGCAGCGTGCCGGTGTTCTCGGCACCATCGCTGTCCGGCACCACGGTAGCCTTCATGCCCACCTGCACGGCATCGGCATAGGCGGCGCTGAGTTCGGCACGTACCTGCAGCGGGCGCGCGGGCAGCAGGGAGATTGCCGGCTTGCCGGCCTGCACGAATGCGCCAAGGCCAGGCACCTGGCCGACCACGGTGCCGGCTTCCGGCGCGCTCAGCGACATCTGCTGCAGTTTCAGCCTGGCGTGTTCCAGCTTGTGCTGGGCCAGGTCGACCTGCGCACTGGCCACGTCGACATCGGCGCGCACACCCGCCAGCTGCTGCTTGGCCGCATCGGCCTGCTGATTGGACGACACGCCTTCGCTGGCCCCCGTGGACAGGCGAGTAGCGTTGCGCTCCAGTTCGCGCAGCTGCGCCTGACTGCCCTTCAGGCGGTCATTGGCCAAGGCGAGATCGGCGCTGGCCATCGCCACCTCCTGCTGCAGCAAGGCACCATCCAGCGACAGCAGCAGCTGCCCCTTCTTCACCGTGGCGCCCTCCTTCACCGGTGCGGCGGTGATCGAGCCATCCACCGGCGGTGCCAGCGCGATCAGGCCACCCTCGACGTCGATGATGCCGCGCGCCACCGCGACCTTGCCGACGGCGGTTGCACCGGCCTTGCCCGAAGGCGACTGTGCAGGCGCAGGCGTGTCCCTGGAACAGGCGCCGAGCAGCAGTGCCGCGGACAGGGCCAGGCTGAGGGGAAGCAGGTGCGACGTCTTGGTCATGGGGCGGACTCTACAGTTTCGTTCTGGCGGCGGTCATCACGGACCATGCCGTCTTCCATGGCGATCACCCGATCGGCATGCCGGATCAGACGCGGATCGTGGCTCACGCACAGCACGGTGGCGCCATGCGCACGTGCGTAGCGATGCAGGATGTCGATCACGCGCTGGCCGTTCTCGGCGTCCAGCGCGCTGGTGGGTTCGTCTGCGAAGATCAGCGTCGGCGACTTGGCGAAGGCGCGGGCAACGGCCACACGCTGCTTCTCGCCGCCGGACAGCTGCGCCGGGCGCATGTGACTGCGGTGGCTGAGGCCCACTTCTTCCAGCGCTTTGCGCGCCAGCGGTTCGCTTTCGCGATTGCGCATGCCGCGGTAGCCCAGCGGCAGCTGCACCTGCTCCAGCGCAGTCAGTGCCGGGAACAGATTGAAGCCCTGGAACACGAAACCGACATGGTGCAGGCGGAAGCGCTCGACCTCGCTGCGGGTCATGTGCCCCACATCCTGGCCGAGTGCGTGCACGCGGCCACCATCGGGCGCGGACAGGCCGGACAGCAGCGACAACAGCGTGCTCTTCCCGCAACCCGACGGGCCCGATACCAGGGTCAGCTCGCCAGGATAGATGTCCAGCGACAGGCCGCGCAGCACCGGCACCTGCACGTCGCCGGACATGAAGCCCTTTTCAAGTGCATCGGCCCGCAGGGTCGGGGCGACGGCGCGTGTGGAAGTCATCGGCCGGTCCTCAACGCAGCAGCAACGATGGATCGGAGCGGACGACACTGCGCACCGCCATGATGCTGGAGAGCATGGCCATCACCGCAACCAGCGCCACACAGCCGAGGATCACCATTGGCGTCAGCTGCACCGGCACGCGCTGGGTCTGCGCGATCAGCAGCACCACGGTACTGAAGGCCGCCGCCAGCAACATGCCCACGCCGCCGATCAGCAACGCCTGCTCGAACACCACCCGCGCCAGCGCATAGCGACCGGCGCCGAGCGCATTGAGCGTGGCGTACTCGCGTACCGAACCGGCCACTACCGAGGCGAACGACTGGTTGGTGATCACCGCGCCGACGAAGCAGACGATGACGGCCATGAACAATACCGCGATGCCGGCACCGGTATCGAACAGCCAATACTGCTGCGAGCGGCTGGCGAACTGCGGCGCGGTCCAGAACTCGACCGGCGTGGCCTGGCCCATCGACGCGGACAAGCGGTCGCGCACCCGATCGGCCAGGTCCGGCGAGCGCAGGCCCGCCACGAAGTAAGTGCTGCCCTCGTGTGGGTCGGTGCCGGCGATGGCGCGCGCGGTATCCAGCGAGGCCAGCACGTTGACGCCGCCAAGGCCACGCAGTCCCGGTTGTGCAGCGACCACGCGCACGGCCTTGCCGTTGATCCAGGCACGGTTGTTCTGCAGGTCCACGCCCAGCGTATCCAGGTCGGCGCTGTCCACGATCACGGCCCCCGGTTCGCGCAGCTGTGCACGCAGGTCGGCCGGCAGGATGCGCGCGAACATCATTGCATCGTCGCGGGTGGAGATGCCGGACAGATACACCGACACGTTGCCGGTACCCTGCGCGCTGGAGCGCCATTCGCCATCCACCCACTCGTAGGGTTCGACGCGGGTGACATCCGGATCCATGCGCAGGTGGCTTTCCACATCGGCGCTGATCGCGTGGCCGTAGTTGACGCTCTGGGTGCCGGGGAAACCGGCCCAGATGTCGGCCGAGGATGCCTTCACATAGATCGCGGCGGTGCCGAAGATGCCCAGCACCAGTGCGGCCTGCACGATCAACAGCACGCCGGCGAAACACATCGCCAGCACCACCGGCAGGAACCGGCGCCACTCATAGGCCAGGGTCTTGCGGGCCAGCGCGATCATTGCTGTTCGCCCTCAGCCTCGACCGGCAGCGGTGCGCCGCCAAGGGCGCGGTACAGCGAAGCAAACGCCAGCACGCGTGCGCCCTGCGCACCGATCAGATCCGCCTGCGAAGCGAGCGCGGCACGCTGCGTATCCAGCCCATCGAACTCGCTGGACAGGCCCAGCTGCACCTGCCGCGCCTGGCGCCTGAGCTGCTGGTTGGCGGCATCATTGGCCGCACGCAGCGACTGGATGCTGCTGTCCTGGCGCGCCAGGCTGCCCAGCGCGCCTTCCACTTCGCTCACGCCTTCCAGCACGGCCTTGCGATACCCGAGCAGCGCGGCGTCCAGTTGCTTCTCATCGGCATGGAAACGCGCACGGCGTTGGCCCCAGTCCCACAGCGGAATATCGACGTATGGACCGATCGACGGGCTGGAGTCGGAATTGGAGCGCGCGTTCTGGGTAAGGTTGTAGGCATACAGAATGGAGCCGCCGAGGCTGATCCGCGGGTACATCGCGGCGCGCGCCGAGCCCTTGCTGGCGGCGGCCTGCATCACCTCCGATTCGGCCAGCAGGATCTGTGGACGGTGGCGCAACAGGTCTGCCGGGACCTGCTGCAGCGAGAACGCGCCCAGCTTCGGCGGCGTGCGATAGGCGCGCCAGGCCGGATCCGGGCCATCTCGGCCCAGCAACACTGCCAGCGCGCGGGCCGCGTTGTCCGCGTTTTCCCGGGCCTGTGCCGTGGCGGCGCGGGTGGCGGCCTGGCGTGCACGCAGGCGATCCAGTTCGCCCGGCTCGTCCAGGCGCAGGCGCTGGCGGACCAGCGCCAGCTGTTCGCCGCGATCATCCACGGCCTGCTGTCTGGCCAGCAGATCCTGCTGGGCCTGCGCCACGGTCAGGTCCAGATAGCTGCGCACCACGTCGGCAATCACCGCTACCTGCGCGGCATTGCGCAGCGCCTCGGCATTGCCGGCCGAGGCCTGCGCGCTCAGCTGCGCACTCTCGGCGGCGCCGAACAGGCCCAGGTCCCAGATCGCTTCAATGCCGGCATGGAAGTAGGTATCGACAGCGGCGGCGTCCTGCACCTGCTTGGCGCTGGCGGAGATTTCCGGCAGGAAACGCGAGTCGGACGTGCCAGCGACGATCCGAACGGCCTGCAGGCGCAAGGTGGCCTGCTGCAGGTCGAGATTGCCGGCGACCGCCTGATCGACCAGGCCATCCAGCGCCGGGTCGGACAGCACTTTCCACCATTGCCTGGCGTCCACCGCTACGCCTTGCCCCTGCGGCACCTGGGTCCAGGTGCTGGGCGTGCGGTCAGGCAGGTCTGGCACCGGCACCGACATGCAACCGGCCAAGGCTAGGCTTGCCAACAACGCACCAGGGCGCAGGACTGCATGCAGGGAGAGTCCGCGCCCGGTCCTGGGCACTGCCACTGAAGTGATACGCCTGACCACCAGCCCGCCAACGTGTAGAAGGAGCATGAAGGCTACCGTGCGATTGTGGAGCGAACATGGAGAAATCGTCCGAAAAAGGTCACAGCACGCGTGCGGTTCAGGCAACGCCGACCCAGCCTTTCACTACGCTTTCAATGCGTTCCTGGCACGGAACACTGGACGGCATTTCCGGCGCATTGCACATTGCGGCATTGCCTTGCTTGATGCTGCCCGACCATGAAACGTCCCCACCGCTGGCTCTTGATTGGCTCGGTCACGACAGCGACTGTCGGTGCGATCGTACTCGTCCTGACCACCCCACTGGTCTCGAACGCCATGCTGCTACTGATGGAGCGCAGCAATTTCATCCCGGGTGAATCTTCGATCTTCACCTTCGAGCCATATGCCATCAACCAGGGCTCGTCGAACTACTGGCTGTACGGGAAGGATCACACCTACTACTACCACTTCACCTACGAAGATGACGTTCCCTACGTCTACATCCCGCAGGACAACCGCTGCCCCGGTTTCGACCGGCAGGATGCCCGGACCTGGTGCAGCGCCCTGCCCGGCAAGCCACGCTAGCGCGGCAGTGGTGCAACCGGTGTGACAAACGAAAAACGCCCCCTTGCGGGAGCGTTCTTCTTGAATCTGGAGCGGGAAACGAGACTCGAACTCGCGACCTCAACCTTGGCAAGGTTGCGCTCTACCAACTGAGCTATTCCCGCAGATTCCGTTCGACCTGCGTCGAAGGAGCGCTATTGTGTCGATATTGCTGCACGGCGTCAACAGGAGTTTTCACGTGAAGTGAAGGGCAGCGTTCAGGCGCCTCCGCCTGCTCTCTGTCACGTGCGCAGGCCACGGCGGTGAAAGTAGACCTGCTCGGCGATGCGCCGCGTGGCCGCCGTGTGCAGCAGCGCGTTGAGCGGCCAGTCGACCTGCAGATGATCCATCGCCCAGCGCAGCAGCCGCTTGCCATGGAATGCCGGCGCCGCCTGCCGCGCCACCCGTTCCGCTTCCGGCCCTTGCCCACGCAGATGGCGGGCAATCGCCTCACCGACTGCCCAGCCATGCCGCCACGAAGAGTGGATGCCCCCGGCGGACAGCGGCGAGACGATGCCCGCCGCGTCGCCGGTCAGGATCACGCGCTGGCCGGCGATCGGCCCATCCGGCCGGCCGCAGGGCACCAGCCCTGCGCGGGTGCCCGAGGGACGCGCCGAAGGCGGAATGCCGACCCCATCGCGCACGTGGTCGAGGAAGCCATCGATATCCGGCGGCCGTACCTGTTGCGGATCATGACGCAGCGCCAACCCGACCTGCAGGCCGGTTGGATTCTGCGCGACCCAGCCGATGTAGCCCGGCGCGTAGCGCTTGCTGACAAAGCAATGCAGCGCATCGCCCTGCGTCACCTGCAGGCCGGCGAACTCACGTTCGACGCCGTAGAGATTGTCGCGCACCTGGCCGAGCCCGGTGCGCTGGGCAACGCGTGAGCGTGCACCGTCGGCGCCGACCAGATAGGCGCAGCGCCCTGCCCCTTCCACCTGCCAGCCGTCACCACAGCGACGTGCGTCGGTGAAGGACCGTTGCAGGCGCAGGTCGACACCATTCGCGCGCAGCTCGCTGGCCAGCCAGCGCATCAGGTTCGGCGTATCGGTGGTGAGGAAGTAATAGCCCGATGCGGCCAGCAATACGCTGCGCAGGTTGGGCGAATACAGGCGCACGTTCGCGACCCGCAGCACGAGATGCTCGGGCATGCGCCCCAGCCAGGTCTGCTCCATCGCTTCCTTCACCACGATGCCAGTGGTGTGCAGGCGCTCGCCGGGGTCGGCCTTGCGTTCCAGCACGCAGACGCGCAGGCCGTATTGGACAGCGGCCAATGCACAGGCGGCACCGGCGAAACTGGCGCCGACGATGACCACATCGTGGTCGTAGGCGGAAGAAGTTTGGGGCATGGCTGCATCGCCTTGGAGAATCGGAGATGCAGGTTCGCCAGCGCGGATGGTAGGGCGATGGGGTGTGGGTGAAGTGGGGATGAAGCCACCTCTTCCGATCAGCCAGCAATTCAGAAAACTTGTATGGACTGAGTCAGGATGACCGTCGATATTTTGCGGTCAGTGAATCACCAAGCCAGTCTTGGGGATTGCCAATCAAACCGATACCCGTCACATGAGAACGGCAAGCTGCAGGTGAGCATTGGCAGAAGCGATTGAACGTTGTCAATCGGCCGGCGGGGAACTGAGCACTCCACGCAACGTCTTCTCCCAATGGAAATCAGGGACGAGCGACCAGCCCGGATCAGAACATTCGAGAACGCACATGGATCACTTTGACCATCTTGGTTACTACTACGGCGAAGAAGAAATCCAGCACCTTCTGATGGAGCTTGGCATAGTCGATGTTCCCGTGTTGGAATCCGAATGGACAGATGCCTACCTATCAAATGAGTCACTAGGTATCGAGCTGACCCTCTCGGATTCTGAGTCTTTGGTCTCCCCTGCCCGCGACTATCCGACCAATGCGCTGGTGCTATCCAACTTCCGCTACTACGGACGGCAGATTGGGGACTTTTCCATTTACCAAGGTGCCTTGCCCCACGACCTCACTTTCGGCCAAGGCAGGGACGAAATCCTGTCAATGTTTGGCGAACCAGAATGGAAGAACCCGGAGAACAGCCGCATGCGCTGGATATGCGGCAACTATCGAATCCATATGACATTCGACAAGCACGGAAAACTGGCGATCGTCTCCGGAGGGTTGCCGTTCTAGGCCCTCTGCCTGCAATGCACCTAGCCTCGCAAGCAGATGGTGATGCCCACCACATCAAGCCACTCCCATACTCTGCTCGAAATCACCTCGGGGCACGTTGACGGCCCATAACGAAAAACGCCCCCTTGCGGGAGCGTTCTTCTTGAATCTGGAGCGGGAAACGAGACTCGAACTCGCGACCTCAACCTTGGCAAGGTTGCGCTCTACCAACTGAGCTATTCCCGCTTGGGAGGCGAAATTCTACCTGTTCTGGGAATGGCGTCAAGCGCTTTTTTCAGGGTGTGCAAGGCACATTGCATCGTGCATCCGCGCCACGCGGGGATAGGCGCGTCGATGGGGTCAGAGCCCTTTCCTTCGGAAAGGGATCCGACCCCGGGCTCAGTTGCCCAGCTTCTTCTGCCGCGCACGCTCGCGTGCCGCGCGCTCGTCATCGCGCAGGCTCGGCCAGGCAGCGTGCAGGTACTGCAGGCCCGACCACAGGGTCAGCACCGCGGCAATGGCCAGGGTCCAGTCACCGATGTGGAACACCGGCCAGCCCATCCAGATGTCTTCTACCGGCACGTTCGGGGCCACTGAATACAGCAGGCACAGCAGTGCGACCATCTGCGCGGTGGTCTTCACTTTGCCGATCATCGCCACGCGCACCTTGGCGCGCTGGCCCAGCTCGGCCATCCACTCGCGCAGCGCCGATACCGCAATCTCACGGCCGACGATGACCGCTGCCCAGAAGGCCATCCACGGCGTCGGGTGGCCCTGCACGATCAGGAACAGTGCCACTGCCACCATCAGCTTGTCCGCGACCGGGTCTAGGAAGGCGCCAAAGGCCGACTCCAGCTGGTAACGGCGTGCGATCCAGCCGTCGAGCCAGTCGGTGATCGCGGCCAGGCCGAAGATCGCCGCCGAAGCGAAGTTGGTCCAGGTGTAGGGCAGGTAGAACACCAGCACCAGCACCGGGATCATCACGATCCGCAACAACGTCAGCCAGGTGGGCAGGGTCAACTTCATGCTTGCGTGCTTCTCTCTCTACTCGGCCGCATCAGGCGTGGCCAACCCGTGCAGGTTAGCGTAGATGCGTGCCGCAAGGGCGTCATTGATGCCTTCCACCTTGGCGATTTCCGCTTCACCGGCCGCTTTCAGGCCCACCAGGCCACCGAAATGCTTGAGCAGGCTGGCGCGGCGGCGCGGCCCGATGCCGGGTATATCCTCAAGCTTGCTGGTCATCCGCGCCTTCTGGCGGCGGCCGCGATGGCCGGTGATGGCGAAGCGGTGCGCCTCGTCGCGCACCTGCTGGATGAACTGCAGCGCCGGGTTGGCCGCGCCCGGGCGCAGCTCGCGGCCATCGGGCATCACCAGCGCTTCGTGGCCGGCGCGGCGCTCCACGCCTTTGGCCACGCCCACCAGCAACACGCCTTCCACGCCCAGATCGGCCAGTGCGGCCTGGGCCTGCGCCAGCTGCCCGGCGCCGCCGTCGATCAGCAGCACGTCCGGCAGCACGCCCTGCTCTTCCACCGCACGGCGGAAGCGGCGGTCGATGGCCTGGCGCATGGCGGCGTAGTCATCGCCCGGCTCGATGCCGCTGATGTTGAAGCGGCGGTACTGCGCGCGCACCGGACCGGCGGCGTCGAACACCACGCACGAGGCCACGGTAGCCTCGCCCAGGGTGTGGCTGATATCGAAACACTCGACCCGCTTGACCGGCTCGGCCAGGCCCAGCATCTCGCGCAGCGCATCGCTGCGCGCGTGCTGCGCGTTGCGGCTGTTGAGTTCGGTGGCCAGGGTCAGCTGCGCGTTGCGGCTGGCCAGTTCCACGTAGCCGGCGCGCTCGCCGCGCACGTTCCACTTCAGCTGCACCTTGCGCTCGGCGGAGGCCGACAGCGCGGCAACCAGCAGGTCGGCGTCGGGAATCTCGCGGTCCAGCAGGATCTCGCGCGGCGGCTCGAATTCGATGTAGTACTGCGAGACGAACGCGGCCAGCACCTCTTCCGGGCTTTCTTCACCGTTGGTGCGCGGGAAGAACGGACGGGTACCAAGGTTGCGGCCATCACGGAACGCCAGCAGCAGCACGCAGGCCTGCGAGCCCTGCATGGCCACCGCCAGCACGTCCAGGTCGGCGGCGCGGCCATCCACGTACTGCCGGGTCTGCATGCTGCGCAGCGAGGAAATCAGGTCGCGCAGACGCGCAGCCTGCTCGAATTCCAGTGCCTCGCTGGCAGCCTGCATCTGCTCGCCCAGCTCGCGGGTGAGCTCGTCGCTCTTGCCTTCGAGGAACAGCGCGGCGCGGCGTACCGACTCGGCATACTCCGCTGCCGGCACCAGCTCCACGCAGGGCGCGCTGCAGCGTCCGATCTGGTACTGCAGGCAGGGCCGCGAGCGGTTGCGGAACACGCTGTCCTCGCAGCTGCGCAGCTTGAACAGCTTGTGCATCAGGTTCAGCGTTTCGCGCACTGCGGTCACGCCGGGATACGGCCCGAAATAGCGACCGGGAATGGCGCGCGGACCACGATGCAGCGCGATGCGCGGCCAGTCCTCGCGGGTCAGCAGCACATGCGGGTAGGTCTTGTCGTCGCGCAGCGAGACGTTGTAGCGCGGCGACAGCGACTTGATCAGCTGGTTTTCCAGCAGCAGCGCCTCGGCTTCCGAGCGCGTCACGGTCACGTCCATGCGCGTGATCTGCGAGATCATCGACATGATCCGCGCGTTCTTCGGGCTGCCGTTGAAATAGCTGCCGACGCGATTGCGCAGCGCGCGCGCCTTGCCCACGTACAGCAGAGTGTCGTCGGCCGCGTACATGCGGTATACGCCGGGGGCGGTGCTGAGCTGGGCCGCGAAGGCCTTGCCGTCGAAGACCGGAGCAGGAACGTCGGTCATTCGCTGATCGGCACTTCGCTGAGCACGCCGCTGTCGGGGTCGAATCGCAGCACGGCGTGGGCGTCGGTCTCGGCGATCCACACCGCCCCGGCGCCCACCGCCAATCCGGCCGGGCCATGCAGGCGACGCGGCAGGGGCTGGGTGGTCAGTTCGCCACCGCCCAGGCGCAGCGTGCGCAGGCGGCCGTTGCCGGTATCGGCAATCCACAGCAGCGGGGCGTCCGCGCTCAATGCAATCGCCTGGGGGAACTGCAGGCTGGCCTGCGCACGCGGGCCGTCTTCACTGCCGAAGCGCCACGGCCCCTGCCCGACCAGCGTCTGCACCAGGTCGCCGCGCAGTTGCAGCGCGCGGATCGAGGAACCCAGCGCATCGGCCACGTACAGCACCTGCTGCACCACGGCCAGCGCGGTTGGCTGGGCAAAGGCAGCCAGATGGCCGCTGCCATCCCGCTCGTCGATGGAACCACTGCCCGCGCGCCATTGCAGGCTGCGCTGGCCCAGGTGGTAGCTCCAGATGCGGTTGTCGCCGGCCATGGCGATGTACAGCTGGTTGTCGGCGATGGCCAGGCCAACCGGATGGTCCAGCGGGACCTGCCGCGCCTGCGCGACCGGACCTTCCACCGGCGCCCCGGGACGACCGTTGCCACACAGCGTATCGACGATGCCGGTCAGCAGGTTGATACGGCGCACCGCGTGGTTGCCGGTGTCGGCGACGTACAGCGAATCGCGCTCCAGCACCAGCGCCTGCGGGCGATGGAACGCCGCTTCGGCGAGGTTGCCGTCCATGAAATCGGCGGTGCCGAGGCCGAACTGGCGCAGGATGCGGCCACCATGGCTGCATTCGAGGATGCGGTGATGGCCGCTGTCGGCGATGTACAGGCGTTCGGTGCTGACCGCCAGTCCCTGCGGGAAGCGCAGGGACTGGCGCGGTTCCGGATGCAGTTCGCTGCCGCCGCGCGGCGGCGCCGACGGTGCGCCTTCGCACAGTGCGTTCAAGGCACGCTCCAGTTCGCCGGGCGCGCCCTGGCCGACCAGCCGCTGCTGTTCGCGGCCCTGCGCATCCAGCAGCACCAGGGTCGGCCAGGCGGTGATGCCGAAGCGACGCCAGCCATCCCAGTCGGCATCTAGCAGCACCGGCATCGACAGGCCCTGGCGGCGCAGCAGCTTCAGTGCGGCACCGGCGTCGCGTTCGAAGTCGAAGCGCGGCACTTGCAGCACCAGCGGTTGCAGCTTGCCGGGGTGGCGCGACAGCCATTGGCCGAATTCGGCCAGGCGTTGCGCGCTCCAGGCGGAGGCGGCGTTGACGAACAACAGCGCCACCGGCCGACCGCGCAGTTCGGTCAGGGTGCAGGGGGTGGCATTGAGCCAGGTGGCGAACTCGGGCAGGTCCGGGACGGGCTGGACGTTCATGACCCGATTATGCCGGAGTCGGCGTCATGCAACAGTCGTGCCACGGCACGTTTTGCAGCATTGTCGACCAGCGACCAGACCTGTTCGAAATGATCACTACCGCCGGTGTAGGGATCCGGGATCGCCATCCGGCCCTCTCCGCCCGACCATGGCAGGTACAGTGCCAGGCGTTCGCGCTGGGCAGAGGTGGCCAAGCGACCGGCATCACGCAGGTTGGCTTCGTCGGCGCACAGGATCCAGTCGAAGCGGTCGAAATCCGCGGCCTGCAGCTGGCGCGCACGCAGGCCGCCGATGTCCACACCGTGCCCGGCCGCGCAGGCGATGGCGCGCCGGTCCGGTGGCTCGCCCACGTGCCAGTCGCCGGTGCCAGCCGAATCCACCTGCACCCGCCCAGCCAGCGGCGAGGCCTCCAGGCGGGCGCGCAGCGCACCTTCGGCCATCGGCGAACGGCAGATGTTGCCGAGGCAGACGACCAGCAGCTTCATCGCGCGGCCATTGCCTGCAACAACGCTTCGGCGCGCTCCAGGTCCTCCGGGGTGTCGATGCCGGCAGGGAACGGCTCCGGCGAGATCGCCACGCTGATCGGGAAGCCCGCTTCCAGCACGCGCAGCTGTTCCAGCGATTCGACCTGCTCCAGCTGGCCCGGCGGCATCGTCGCGAACTGCTGCAGGAAACCGGCCCGGTAGCCGTAGATGCCGATATGGCGCAGCCAGTTGTGACCGGCCGGCAACGTGTCGCGGCTGCGCGCAAAGCCATCGCGGTGCCACGCGATCGGCGCGCGGCTGAAGTACATCGCCTCGTTGCGCACGTTGCGCACCAGCTTCACCACGTTCGGGTCGAACAGGGTGTGCGCGTCCTCGACGGTCGTGGCCAGGGTCGACATCGGCGCATTGCCTTCAACCAGCGCCTCGGCCACCGCACGAATACCCGCCGCGGGCGCGAACGGTTCATCGCCCTGCAGATTGACCACCACGGTGTCGTCGGCCCAGCCAGCGATGCGCGCGCACTCGGCCAGGCGGTCGGTACCGGAAGCATGCGAGGTGGCGGTCATTGCCACCTTCACTTCGGCCAGCCCGGACAGTGCGTCGGCAATGCGCTGGTCGTCGGTAGCGACCCAGACCTCTCCGGCACCGGCCTGCAGCGCGCGGCGCGCCACGTGCAGCACCAGCGGCTCACCGCCCAGCAGGCGCAGCGGCTTGCCCGGCAACCGCGAGGCGGCATAGCGGGCCGGAATGGCGACGACGAATTCGGTCATGGGGCGGTACTCGGCAGGCTCGTTACAACGGGAATGCGGCCGGCGGCGCATGAATGCAAGCGCCGCCGCGCCATTCAGTTCGGTCGCAGCTTGTCCAGGCGGTCGGTCAGCGCCACCCAGAATGCGGCAGGCAGCTCGGCACGCAGTGGGACCGCGTAATGCCAGTCATTGCCGAACGCGCGGCATTTCACCGCATCCTTTTCGGTCATCAGCACCGGCAGCTGGCTGCCGAAGGACAGGTCCTGCGGCTGATAGGCCTGATGGTCGGCGAAGGCGTGCGGTACGACGCCGATACCACGTGCGCGCAGCATGTCGAAAAACCGCTGCGGATGCGCGATGCCGGCCACGGCGTGCACGCGCTGGCCCTTGAAGTACGACAGCGGACGGGCACGGCCTCCGGCCAGCGGTTGTGCGCTGGCGATGTGCAGTGCCATCGGCCACTGGCCGAAGCCACAGGCCTGGGCCGCAGATTCCTCATCGGCCTGGCCGAGATTGACCACGCGGAAATCGCACTCGCTGGCGCGGCTGACCGGCTCGCGCAGTGGTCCGGCCGGAATCATCCGGCCATTACCGTAGCGGCGCTGCGCATCAACCACCTCGATTTCGATGTCGCGCGCCAGCCGGTAGTGCTGCAGACCGTCGTCGCAGACGATCACATCGCAGCCGGCCTCGATCAGCGCCTTGCCGGCAGCAACGCGGTCACTGTCCACGCGCACCGGCACGCCGGTCTTCCAGGCGATCAGCACTGGTTCGTCACCGCCCTTGGCGGTCGGCGTATCAGCCTTCACCCAAAGCGGTTTGTCCGCATCTTCGCGGCCGTAGCCACGACTGGCCACGCCCGGCTTCCAGCCGGCGGCACGCAGGCGCTCGACCAGGGCGATGGTCAGCGGCGTCTTGCCGGTGCCCCCGGCGGTGATGTTGCCAACCACGATGACCGGTACCGGCAGCGTGTAGCGCTTGCGCCAGCCACGCCGATAGGCCCGGCGGCGCAGCGCGGTGACGCCGGCATACAGCGGCGCCAGCAGACGCATCGCCCACGGAACCGGGCTGCCGTCGTACCAGTACGGCGGGGTCTGGGTACCCTTGCCGGCCATCAGTCCTGCCTTTCGCGGAACTGCATGCTGTGCAGATGCTGGTACAGGCCGCCCATGGCAAGCAGCTCCTTGTGGGTGCCACGTTCGACGATGCGCCCGTGGTCCATCACCAGCACCAGGTCGGCGTGCTCGATGGTCGACAGGCGGTGCGCGATGACCAGCGTGGTGCGCTCCGGCATCAGGCGCTGCAGCGCATCCTGCACCAGCCGCTCGGATTCGTTGTCCAGCGCGGCGGTGGCTTCATCAAGGATCAGGATAGGCGCATCCCGCAGGATCGCGCGGGCGATCGCCAGGCGCTGGCGCTGGCCGCCTGACAGCAACGCGCCGTTCTCGCCTACCGGGGTCTGCAGCTGCTGCGGCATGCGTGCGATGAATTCCCACGCATTGGCCGCTTCGGCCGCCGCGCGGATCTGCTCGTCGCTGGCCTCCATGCCGTAAGCGATGTTGGCAGCGATGGTGTCATCGAACAGCATGACCTTCTGCCCCACCATCGCCACCTGGCGACGCAGGTCGGCCAGCGGATAATCATCCAGCGCCACGCCATCAAGGGTGATGCGTCCGCCGCTGGGTTCATAGAAACGCGGCACCAGCCGGATCAGGCTGGTCTTGCCGCTGCCTGAGCGGCCGACGATGGCGGTGACCGTTCCGGGCTTGGCAACAAAGCTGATGTCGTCCAGCGCAATGCCACTGTCCTCGCGGTAACGCAGCATGACGTGGTCGAAGGCCAGTTCGCCACGCACGCGCTGCACTGTCTTGCGGCCCTCGTCGCGCTCCACCGGCATGTCGAGAATGCTGAACAGACGCTCGGCAGCTGCCACGCCCCGCGAGATCGAGGTCTGCACGCTGGTCAGACGACGCAGCGAAGGAATGATCGCCATCATCGAGGTCATCAGGCCCATGAACTGGCCCGCATTGAGACGACCGGCAAGCGCTTCGCGCGTAGATACCCAGACGATCACCGCCAGTGCCAGGGCGGCCAGGAACTGGACCACGCTGGACGCCGCGGCACGGGTGACTTCCACCTTCATGTTCAGCGACAGCATGCGGTTGGCCAGGCGCGAATAGCGTGTGATCTCGTGCTGCTGGGTGCCATGCACCTTCACTTCCTGCTGCGCGGCCAGCGACTGCTCGGCGGTCTGCGCCATCGAGCCCATGCCGTCCTGGATGCCACGGCTGATGCGGCGGTAGCGCTTGCCCACGAAGGACACGATCACGCCGATCAGCGGCACCACCACCAGCATCGCCACGGTGACCTTGACGCTCATCTGCAGCATCACCGCCAGCATGGCGATGATGGTCAGGGTATCGGCGACCACGGTCTTGAGTGCATCGGCGCTGGCCTGGGTGACCTGCTCGGTGTCGAAGTTCAGGCGGCTGACCATCACCGGCGTCGCTTCGGTATCGAAATGCGAGGATGGCAGGTGCAGGTACTTGGCCAGCACCTGTTCGCGCAGGTCGCGCACCACGCTGCGGCCGGTCTTGGCCAGCGCATAGTCGCTCACCCAGGTGGCAATGCTGCGCATCAGGAACAGGCCGAGGATCGTCAGCGGCAGGATCACCGCCATGCGCGGTTCCGGATTGACGAAACCACGGTTGACCAGCGGCTCCATCAACTTGGTGAAGTGATAGCCCGCCAGGGCTTCGACCACCATGGCGATGACCGCGGCCACCATGAACGCCCAGTAGGCGCGGGTGTACCCCAGCAGACGTTTGTAGATCGGCCACACCGGCGCGTGATTGGAACTCATGGACGCACCTCGGGTGCTGTTGCAATGGCAATACGGCGGAAGCCGAGCTGACCCAGCGCATCCTGCGCGGTCACCACGGCCTGGTAGGGAGTGCGTGCGTCGGCACGCAGCAGCACGGTCTGCTCGCGATCGCTGCCGGCCACGGCGGCGATGGTCTGCTTGACCGACTCGACGTCGCTGCGCAGCACTTCCTGGTCATTGATGAAGTAGCGGCCTTCGGCGTTGATCAGCACGCTGAGCGAGCGCGGCGGTTCGTTGGTCTGCTGCTGGCTGGCCGTAGGCAGCTGCACCTGCAGCGTCGAACGCGCATCGAAGGTGGTGGTGACCACGAAGAAGATGATCAGCACCAGGATGACGTCGATCAGCGGCACCAGATCGATATGCGGCTCATCCTGGGATCGGTCGTTGCCGATACGCATCGATCAGGCCTTCGCCGTGGCGGCGCCGGCCGGACGCGCGGCCGGGGCCGGGTTCATCACCCCGGGACGGCCGTCGAGCGTATCCAGCAGGGCGCTCGCTTCCTGTTCCATTTCCACCACGTAACCGTGGATGCGGCCCTTGAAGTAGCGATGGAACATCAGCGCCGGGATGGCCACGATCATGCCGGTGGCGGTGCACACCAGCGCCTTGCCGATACCGCCGGCCAGCTGGTTCACGTCGCCCACGCCGTGGTCGAGGATGCCCAGGAACATCTGGATCATGCCGATGACCGTGCCAAGCAGGCCCAGCAGCGGGCCGGCCGAGGCGATGGTGCCCAGCGCGTTCAGGAAACGCTCCATGCGGTGCACCAGGTGACGGCCGGTGTCTTCGATGCGTTCGCGGATCTGGTCGCGCGGGCGGTTGCGCGCTTCCAGTGCGGCGGCCAGCAGCGCGCCCAGCGGCGAGTTGCTACGCAGGGTCTGCAGGTGGGCCGGGTCGAGCTTGCCGCGCGCGGCCCAGTTGCGCACTTCCTGGCCGAGGCCGGGCGGCAGCACCTCAGTTCGCCGCAGGGACCAGAAACGCTCCAGGATGATCGCCAAAGCCAGTACGCCCAACAGCAGCAGCGGCACCATCGGCCAGCCACCGGCCTTGACCAGTTCCCACACGTTTCAACCCTCCGGCCCAATGGCCGCTTGTTCGATCGGCGATAGGATAGCAGCCGACCGCGCCCGCCCAGCGGCATCCCACCACCGGGATGCGTGGATACGCTGTTCACGCAGCTGCAGCCCTTGTGCACCAAGCCATACGCGGATCGCCCCGGAGTCGGCCGTGGCCAGCACTTCCGCCCCCTGCGCCTGCCAGCGCTCGACCACGTCCCGGCGTGGATGACCGAAGCGGTTGCGGTGCCCGGCCGAGACCACCGCCAACCGTGGCGCCACGGCGGCCACCCACGGCGCGCTGGAGCTGCCACCGCTGCCATGGTGCGGCACCAGCACCACATCCGCCTTCAATGCCGCCGGAGACGCCTGCAACAGCACCTGCTCGGCCGGGCGGCCGATATCGCCCGGCAGCAGGACCACGCCATGACGGCTGGCGACGCGCAGCACGCAACTGTCTTCATTCTCAGCCTGCCGGCTGCCCGGTGCCGGGTGCAGCACCTGGAAGTCGACACCGTCCCACTGCCAGCGCATCCCCTGCTGGCAGGGCGTGGCTCCGGCGATGGCGCTGCCGGGCGGCGCCATCAGCTGCAACCCGGGCAATTGCCGGCGCAGGCTCGGCAGGCTGCCGGTGTGGTCCAGATGGTCATGGCTGAGCATCGCCCGCTGCGGCGGCCCCTGCCCCAGCGCACGCAACACCGGCACCAGGATCCGTTCATTGCCATCGCCTCCGGTCGGCGGCCCCACGTCGTACCAGAGTGCGTGCCGCGCCGTGCGCAGCAACACCGCGGTGCCCTGGCCGACATCGTGCACCAGCAGCTCCAGTTCCCCTTCGGCCGGTGCATGCCGGGCGGGCCACAGCAGTGGCAGGCACAGCAGCAGGCCCGCCAGGCCACCGCCGCCGCCGCGCGGCAGCAGCCACCAGAACACCCCCAGCAGCGCCGCCGGTACTGCCCAGCGCGGCGCCTCGGCCAACCACCACATCGCCTGCGGGTGCAGAGCCAACGGCTGCAGCGCCTGCCAACTGAACTCGAACAGCCAGGCGGCGGCGCGCCATGCCCAACGCCCGGCGCCGTCATGCAGCGCGTGCAGGCCGGTACCCAGCAGCGACAACGGCACCACCAGCAACGTCCACCACGGGATGATCGGCAGATTGACCAGCGGGCCCAAGCGCGCGGTGCCACCGAACAAGGCCACGCATAGCGGCAGCAGGCCGAGGCTGGCCACGCCCTGCGCGGCCAGGAAGCCGCGCAGGCCGCCGCCGACGCCCTCCGGCCCGGTCCGCGGCAGGCACCACAGCAGCCACAGCACGCCGCCAAAGCTGAGCCAGAACCCGGCCGACAGCACCGACAGCGGCGCCGGCAGCAGCATCACCATCGCGGCCAGGGCCAGCCCCTGCCCCGCACCCACCGGGCGACGTCCGGCACGGGCCAGTGCCACCAGCGCGATCATCAGCGCCGCGCGCACCGTTGGCAGCGCGCCGCCGGCTGCCACGGCGTAAGCGGCTGCGGCCAGCGCCGCGCCCCACGCCGCCGCCTGCGGCCGTGGCCAGTACCGTCCCAGCAGCGGACACAGCCACCACGACAAGCGGCACAGCAGTACGCCGAAACCAGCCACCACGCCCACGTGAAACCCGGAAATGGCGACCAGATGGGTCAGGCCCAGCGCGCGCAGGTGCTCCCAGTCGGCATCGGATAGTCCGCGGGTGTCGCCCAGGGCCAAGGCCTGCACGAACCGTGCGGCAGGATGTGCCACCTGCGTGGCGATGGCGTCACTACTGCGCTCGCGCCAGGCCGGCAGGCCCTGCGCGGGCGTGCGCTCATGCGCAGCGCCCGGATCGCGCACCGTGCCATTGCCGGAAATGCCGCGCAGCAATGCATGGCGTTCGCCATCGAAGCCGCCCGGATTGATCCGCGAGCGTGGCGCACGCACGCGCAACGACAACTGCCAATGCGATCCCGCACGAACTGCATGGCGTCCGCCCTCGGCCTCGTGCGCTGACGATCTGCGCCACGGGTCGTTCCAGGTGACCTGCAGGCGCTTGCCACGCAGTGCTGGCAGCGTATCGGCCTCATCCACGCGCAATACGAAGCGCGTGTAGCCGGGCCCGCGCTTTGGAAGATCAGCCACCCGCCCGCGCACCTGCACATCCTGCGGCGGCGCGCCCGGTGGTAGCTGGCCGTGCAGGGCCCACTGCCCGTGCAATGTGGCCCATGCCAGGCCGAGCGCGATTGCAGCCCAGGCGCGGCCGCGCCAGCACAACAGCCAGCCCGCGCCGCCGGCAACCGCCATCGGCACGCTCAGCCACAGCGGCAGCAGCACCGGCATCTGCACGCAGGCCAACGCACCCAGCACCAGGCCGGAGGCGCAGCCGGGGCCGAACAGGGCCGGCACGGAACGTTCGGAGACCATTCCACCAGCCTGCCGCCAGGCGTAACAGGCTGCCTATCGGGGTTTTCCCCGCGTGGCTGTCAGCGCCGGACGGTGCCGCGGTGGAAGTTGACCCGGAAGCTGGCACCGCCGCCGGCGGCCTCACCCACACTGACCGAGCCGCCGTGGTGCTGCACGATCTCCTTCACCAGGTGCAGGCCCAGGCCACTGCCGCTGCCCGCCGCGCGGAGGCGATGGAAGGGTTCGAAGATCGCCTCGCGGTCGCTCACTGGAATACCGGCGCCCTGGTCGCTGACTTCCAGCAGGCCGCGCGTGTCCAGGCGCACGCAGATGGTGCCGCGTCCGCCGCCGTGGACGATGGCGTTGTGCACCAGGTTGGCGATCACCCGGCCCAGCGCCAGGCTGTCGCCGTGGATCCACACCGGAGCCTCCGGTGCATCCACTTCGAAGCCATAGCCGGCACCGACCACCAGTGGCGCCAGATCAGCGGCTGCCTCACGCACCAGCAGCGCCAGGTCCAGCCGCTGCAGCGCGCCGACGTTGCGATCGAGCCGCTGCAGATCCAGCAGATGCTCGGCAACGTTGCCCAGCCGCGCAACATCGGTCAGCAGCTGCGACTTGAGCTCGCCCTGCGGCAGCTGCGACAGGCGCGCCTGCACCACCGCGATCGGCACCCGCAGTTCGTGCGCGGCGTCGGCAAGGAACTTGTCACGCGCCGCATAGCCCTGCTGCACCTTGTCGATGGCATCGTTGAAGGCCTCCACCAGCGGCGCAACCTCGGTCGACACCAGCTGTGCATCCAGCCGCGCGCCGGCCTGGCCGATGTCCAGCTCCTTGGCCTGCTGTGCGGACCGGCGCACGCCACGCATCGCACGGTGGATCACGGTCGGCATCACCAACAGCGTGACCACGATCAACGGCAGGAAGAACCACAGGCCGATCAGGCGCAGCACCATCAGCGCGCCATCCAGCAACCCGCCCTTCGGTGCCCCGCCCACCATCACCGTGATGCGCCGCCCATCTTCGTTGCGGATCATCACCCGCGCCACGTCCAGATAGGGCGGCACCAGTGAACCCAGTTCGGTTGCACCCACTGTCGGCAAGCGTGCCAGCAACGGCGCGTGGATCGCCGGAATCGTGCCGCGTTCCAGCCACATGCCCTTGTCGTCGACCGCCGCGAACCAGAGATTGCCGCCGGCCCCGGCGTTGAGCTTTTCCCAGCGCGCCTGGTCCAGCACCAACCTGCCACCTTCGCTGTGCACGGCTTTGGCCACTGCCTCGGCGGTGAACATGTCCATGCCCCAGGAGTCTTTGTCGCCCCAGGTCAGGATCAGCGCGACTACCGCGAACAGCACGGTGAAGGCCTGCGCCAGGAACAGCCGCCAGGCCAGGCCAAGCGTGATGGAGCGGATCGGACGGGCCATCTCAGGCCTCCGCCAGCAGGTAGCCGACGCCTCGGATCACATGGATCTCCACGCCGGCCCCGGCCTGCTGCAGCGCCTTGCGCAGCTTGGAAATGTGCGCATCAAGCGCATTGGACTGGATCTCATCATCAAAACCGTACACCGCCGCCTCCAGTGCGCTGCGGGTGACCGTGCGCCCCTGGCGCATCGCCAGCGCCTGCAGGACCAGTACCTGCCGGCGTGGCAGCGCCAGTGCCTGTCCCTCCACCTGTGCCTGCAGCGATTCGAAGTCGAATTCCAGCCGGCCCAGCCGCAGGCTCGGCGTCACCATTGCCGAGGGCCGCCGCGAGACTGCACGGATGCGCGCCATCAGTTCTTCGATCGCCACCGGCTTCACCAGATAGTCATCGGCACCGACGTCCAGCCCCTCGACCTTGTCCGACAGCGTGCCCTTGGCGGTCAGCATGATCACCGCCAGGTTCGGGCGCAGCGCGCGCGCGGTCGCGACGAACGCCACGCCATCGCCATCGGGCAGCTGGCGGTCGAGCAGCATCAGCTGGTGCACCGGCTCGCGCAGCGCGAGCGCGGCTTCGGCCAGGCTGCCGACCACGTCGGCGACCACGCCCTGCCGCTCCAGGCCCGACTGCAGGGCACGGGACAGATCGGGATCGTCTTCGACCAGGAGGATGCGCATCAGGGGCTCGGCTACCGGAAACGGTGCCGATCATAGTGCCTGGCGCCGGGTTTGGGCGCGTTCGCGTGCCGATTGCCAAGGCGCAATGTTCTGACAATGTTGTGCCCCCACCATGCGCAGCCATCCCCCGCAAAGTGGCTGATCGATGCCGTCGCTGTCCCCGACCCTGCTGCCCCCGTTGCTGTTCTCCGCTGCCATCGGCCTTCCGTTGATCGCCCACGCCGCCGACCGCAACACGGGGGTGCAGGCCGGCATCAGTGCCGGCGCGACCTCAGGGGCGTACGCCCACTACGACGTCAAGCCGCTGGTCGTACCGTCCATTGCCTGGCAGGGCGAGCGCTTCTTCGCCAGCCCGGGCTCGCTGGGCATGTACCTGTACAAGCGCGAGGGCCTGCGCCTGTCGGCGGCAGTCACGCCCTACACGCTGCGCTTCAAGACCGACGACGTGAACGATCCTCAGCTGCGTCGCCTGCACAGCCGGCAGATGTCCGCCATGGCCGGCATCAATGGTGAATACAGCGCCGACTGGGGCATCGTCGAGGCCAGCGTGATGCGCGAGGTCACCGGGCACGGAGGTGGCATGGAGACGCGCCTGCACTACAGCTATCCGATCCAGGCCGGTCGCTTCACCTGGGTGCCCAAGGTCGGCGTGGTGCACTCCAGTGCGCGCCTGCTCGACTACTACTACGGCATCACCGACGAAGAAGCGCTGCGCTCGGGACTTGCCGCCTACACCCCGGGCAGCGCGACATCACCGAGCCTGCAGATCGCCGTCAGCACGCCCCTGGGCACGAAGTGGCGCGCGACCGGCGTCGTCGCCAACCAGTGGTTCGGCGATGCCGTAAAGGACAGCCCGATGGCCCGTCGCGGTACCCAGACGTCGGCCTTCGTTTCCCTGATGCGCTCGTTCTGATCGAGCGCCCGTAACGGAAAAGGACCCCCCATGGCCTCCGTCTCCCCTGCTGCTGAAGCGCACGCGATCCTGCGTGCCCCGGACCTGGACAGCGCCGAGCGCGCCTACCTGGGGCTGCTGCCCGACCTGGAACACGTGAACGCACTGACGCGCCGCGCACTGGGCCTTTCGCGCGCTGCCGATGCAGCGCGCGGCTATGCGTTGTCGATGACGCTGGTGGGATTGCGCCTGCAGGAACTTGAGATGGGCGAAGCAACCGCAAAGGAACATCGCCAGGCCACCCTGCGCAGCCTGCGCCAGGCCTTCAGCGCCTGAGCGACCGCGCTCAGCGGAATGTGGTCCAGGCCAGCACCGCCGCCAGCAAGGCCACCCAGATCACCGCCTTGAAGGTGCCTTCCAGCATGTTGCCGCCGAACAGCAGTTCGAAGAACGGATTGGGTCTGGAAACCGGTACGTGATCGCTCATCGGTGTTTGATCCTGGTGGTGGTGGCGGGGTGCGCGTGTCTGACCGCGCAGGCACCACTCTAGTCCAGGCGGCGCCTCTACGGATGTGCGGGGAACATCGCCTTAACATCCCACGCGCCCGTTCGGGTATGTTCGGTCCAACGCTGTGTCAAGGATGATCGATGCTGAAGCGCGTCCTGTTCCCCGTTGTCGCCCTGCTGCTGTCCGCGCTGATCGTTGCGCTGGGATGGCAGAACCACCAGCTCCGGCAGATCAACGCGCAGATGGCTGCCCAACTGCAGAACATGCGGCTGGAAGCACATGGTCCCGGCCTGGGCAGCCGCCCGGATGCACTGGCACTGCGCACGACCCAGCACACCCACGTCGATATCGGCGGCGCGCGCGACGCACCTCAGATCCTGTACTTCTTTTCCACCACCTGCCGCTACTGCCTGGCCTCGATGCCGCAGCTGCAACAGATCGCAGCAGCGCGCGGCCGCAGTGAGCTGATCGGTGTGGGACTGCCTCCTTACGACCAACTGGCCGACTACGCCGGACAGCATGCGTTGCAGTTCCCGATCGCCATCGACAGCGAGGGCGATGCGTCCAATCGCTACCGCGCCACGGTCACGCCGATGCTGATGGTGCTGGCCACCGATGGCAGCGTGATCTACAAGCATGTGGGCCAGCTTGATGAGCAGGTGGTGCGCGCCGCCATGAACTCGCTGACGCCAGTCGCCGCACTGCCCTGAGATACCGCGCGCCGCATCAGCGCGCGCGTCATCGTTTACCGCATACGCGCCACAACCGGCACCCCAGTGCCTTCGGCAACTGCAACACCACTACGCCAACCAAGGAGATACACATGATCGGGAAGAAAGTGCTTTCGTCCGTCGCCAGTATCGTCGTTGTTGCGGCCATGGCCTTCGGTGCCAGCCAGGCCTTCGCCGTCGCCCCCAAGACCGGCTATGCGCCCGGTTGCGAGCCGCATCCGAGCTGCCCGTTCGGCAACTCGGGCAAGCCTGGCCAGGTGCTGTGCTGCGATCCGCTGTAATCGAAGCCGCGCCGCAGGTCGGCCCCGCTGATCTGCTGCAGGTGCCGCAGCGCTGAGCCAGGCCTGCGGCGATGATTGGTGCCCACCCGCACATTGGGCACCGCGCCGGGTCGCCTCCAGGGGCGGCCCGGCACTTCCGGCCCCGGATTCATCCTTCCCCGGGCGCCTTGGCGCGCGCTTTACCGGCTTTCGTCGCATACCGGTTTCACACCGCAGGGGGCAATGCCACGCTGGACTCCCTTCTCCGGAGCACCGTGCCATGCCGATGCTTGCCCTGCTGCTGTTGTGCGCCGGCCTGTTCGGCCGCGATACCGACGCCGGGGATGCCTCCCTGCGCAGCCAGATCCTGCAGGCCGACGCCGGGCAGGCAGAAGCATCATCGATGCCGGATCGGAAAGCGGATCCAGCAACCCTGCAGCTGTACCGGCTGCGCCAGGATCGCGTACTGCGCGTGGGCAATCAGCCGCTGCAGGCCGACGCCCCGCAGCGGCACGCCGGCTCGGCGCGCTTTGCGCAGGTCTGGGAACGCGTGGACGGGCACTGGCGGCTGCAGCGCATGATCAGCCTTGACGAATGGGTGGCCCAACGCTGACCGCGGGTTGCAGGCCACCGGCGCAAACGAAAAAAGCCGGCCCAAGGCCGGCTTCCATCGTGATCCACCGCTGCACCGGCAATGCCGGGAGCCAGGTGGTGGGCGGTACAGGGTTCGAACCTGTGACCCCTACCATGTCAAGGTAGTGCTCTACCGCTGAGCTAACCGCCCATCTTGTTCTTGCCGCCCGAAAGCTGGCCTTGCTACGTAAAAACCCGGCGCCAGGGCCGGGCTTTGCAGTTCACGACAGCCTCCTTCCGAAGACTTCGTGGTGGGCGGTACAGGGTTCGAACCTGTGACCCCTACCATGTCAAGGTAGTGCTCTACCGCTGAGCTAACCGCCCGTTTTTGCTTCTGAACGTCCGCGATTGCGTCGGTGCAGGCCGCGTATATTACGGATGCCGGCCGTGAAGCGCAACACTTTTGTGAAGAAGATGCTGCACTGCCGCGTTCAGCCCAGACTCGCTTCCTTCAGCTGCCGGATCTGGTCGCGCACGCGGGCGGCATCCTCGAATTCCAGGTTCTTGGCGTGCTGGTACATCTGCTGTTCCAGCGCCTTGAGACGGGACGCCAGCTGGGCCGGATTGAGTGAACGGTAGTCGGCCCCCTCTTCGGCCACTCCCGCCCGGCCCTTGCCCTTGCCCTTCTTGGCCTCCTTCTCGGCGGCGTCCGAACGGGCGCCTTCCAGCACGTCGACGATCGGACGCGCCACCGATCGCGGCACGATGCCGTGCTCCTCGTTGTACTCGACCTGCTTGGCACGACGGCGGTCGGTCTCATCGATCGCGGCCTGCATCGAACGGGTGATCTTGTCCGCATACAGGATCGCCTTGCCACGCACGTTGCGCGCGGCACGGCCGATGGTCTGGATCAGCGAACCGGTGGAGCGCAGGAAGCCCTCCTTGTCGGCATCCAGGATTGCCACCAGTGATACCTCGGGCATGTCCAGGCCTTCGCGCAGCAGGTTGATGCCCACCAGCACATCGAACTTGCCCAGGCGCAGGTCGCGGATGATCTCCACGCGCTCGACCGTATCCACGTCCGAGTGCAGGTAACGCACGCGGATACCGTGTTCGGTCAGGTATTCGGTGAGGTTCTCGGCCATGCGCTTTGTCAGCGTGGTGACCAGCACCCGGTCACCGGCCTTGATGCGCGCGTTGGCCTCGCTCATCAGGTCGTCGACCTGGGTGCCCACCGGGCGGATCTCCACCACCGGGTCGATCAGCCCGGTGGGACGTACGACCAGCTCGGTGATCTCGTCGCCGGCCTCGCGGTACTCATAGGGGCCCGGCGTGGCCGACACGTAGATGCTGCGCGGGCAGCGCTCTTCCCACTCCTCGAAACGCAGCGGCCGGTTGTCCAGCGCCGAGGGCAGCCGGAACCCGAACTCGACCAGGGTCTCCTTGCGCGAGCGGTCACCCTTGAACATGGCACCGATCTGCGGAATGGTCACGTGCGATTCGTCGATCACCAGCAGCGCGTCGGCCGGCAGGTAGTCGAACAGGGTCGGCGGCGGTTCGCCGGCGTTCTTGCCGGTCAGGTGCCGGGAGTAGTTCTCGATACCGTTGCAGAAGCCGACCTCGGCCATCATTTCCAGATCGAACTGGGTGCGCTGCGCCAAGCGTTGCGCTTCGACCAGCTTGTTCTGCGCGTACAGCTGCTCCAGCCGCTCCTTCAGCTCGACCTTGATCGTCTCGATCGCCGCCAGCACACGCTCGCGCGTGGTCGCGTAGTGGGTCTTCGGGTAGACCGTGAAGCGCTGCATGTTGCGCAGTGTCTCGCCGGTGAGCGGGTCGAACAGGGTGATCTTCTCGACCTCGCCATCGAACAGCTCCAGGCGCAGCGCTTCGCTGTCCGACTCGGCCGGGAACACGTCGATCACTTCGCCACGCACGCGGAACGTACCGCGCTGCAGCTCGTACTCGTTGCGCGTGTACTGCAGCTGGGTAAGGTGATTGATCAGGTCGCGCTGGTCGATGCGCTCGCCCTTGGACAGGATCAGGCGCAGCGACAGGTAGTCTTCCGGTGCGCCCAGGCCGTAGATCGCCGACACCGTCGCCACCACGATCGCATCCGGGCGCGACAGCAGGGTCTTGGTCGCCGCCAGCCGCATCTGCTCGATGTGCTCGTTGATCGAACTGTCCTTCTCGATGAAGGTGTCCGACGACGGCACGTAGGCTTCCGGCTGGTAGTAATCGTAGTAGCTGACGAAGTACTCCACCGCATTGTGCGGGAAGAACGCCTTGAACTCGCCATACAGCTGCGCGGCCAGCGTCTTGTTCGGCGCCATGATCAGCGTCGGCTTCTGCACGTTCTGGATGACGTTGGCGATGGTGTAGGTCTTGCCCGAGCCGGTCACGCCCAGCAGCGTCTGCTTGGCGATGCCCGCTTCGAAGTTGCTGGTCAGCTTCGCGATGGCATCAGGCTGGTCGCCTGCCGGCGAGTACGGCGAGACGAGTTCAAAACGGTCGCTCATGGTGGTGCCAGTTCCCGGGAATGGTGAGTATACGGGGCATGGAGTGACGGCCTGCTGAGGGGTTTCCGGGCAGGCGAGCGCGGCGGTGCCTGATGGTGAATGCCCCGGCGTACGGCGAGGCTGTAGGCATGTCCCTTCGCCATCGCCCTGCCCGCCTCCACCGCGGGCTCCATCTGATCGAGTTCCTGATCGCCGTCATGGTGTTGGCGGTCCTGCTGGCGTTGGCGTGGGGCCCTTGGCAACGCATGTTGCGGCACTTCCAGGCGGAAACGCTGCGCGCCGAACTGGTGACCAGCCTGTCGATGGCACGCAGTGCCGCCATCACCGAACGCCGCCGCGTGACGGTCTGTGGCTCGTCGGATGGCATGACCTGCGACCAGGCATGGCGCCAGGGCTGGCGGGTACAGGTCGAACCGGCCAACAGCGCAACCGGCGCCGGAAGGGAACTGCGCGTGCACAGGACACGCCAGCGTCATGTCGACCTGCGTACCAGCGATCATCGGCCCGACGTGCGGTTCCGGCCCGACGGCCGCAATGCCGGCACCAACCAGTCCATCGCACTGTGCGTGGACGGGCAGGAGCACAGCCGCGTCATCATCAGCGTCCCGGGACGGGTCAGGAGCCAGCGCCCGCAAAGGCCCACCGCCTGCTGAAACCTGCGACGCCATCGTGAAAACGAAAAAAGCCGCGATCTCTCGCGGCTTTTTCGAATCTGGCGCCCGAAGTTGGACTCGAACCAACGACCCCCTGATTAACAGTCAAGTGCTCTAACCGGCTGAGCTATTCGGGCGGGGTGCGCATTTTAGCCAGCGTTCGCCGGGGAGTGCAAGCCTTTTATGCAATGTGGCGAAACGGCCCGCCCTTCACCAGCATCCGGGCCCCTTGCTGGCATTCGGCGTCTTTCGTCCGGCCTGGTCCAGGGTCAGTGTGCCGCAGTCGTCCTTCTTCTGGATCTCGGTCGGTGCCGCCTGGAGGGTAAAGGAGGTGCCATTCGGCGTTCCCACGTAGGAAAGCGTGTATCTGGCGGTACCGTCCCGCGGCGATTGCGAGAACGGCAGCGTCATGCCCGCATAGGTGTTCTCCACGGTATGCCGCCGCTCCAGCATCTGCGCCAGCTCGACCAGATCGGCCTTGGCCTGGGCACGATTGGCCTTGCGCACATAGGCCTGGTACGAAGGCAACGCGATTGCAGCAAGAATGGCGACCACGGCCACAGTGATCATCAGCTCGATCAGGGTGAAGCCGGTGGCGGTTCGACGCCTGCTGTACACATGCATGGGCAACCTCGATATCGGATTCATCAACGGATCTGCCGCCACGATTGCCGCCCACAGGGCCGTGGCATGTAAAGCGGATCGGCGCCGGCCGCACGCAGCACGAACGTACACTGGCTGGCCTGCAGCATCTTGTCGACCGTGCACCCGGTGTCGCCAGGTTTGCAGGGCGTAAGCTTGGGCACAAAGATGTTGGTGTCCTTCACTGGCGGCCCTTGGCTGAGATCACCCTTCTTGGTCAGGGCGACACCACCGCAGTTGCCGGTGCACAGCGCTTCTCCGCCGATGGTTGGGCTCAAGCCGGACATCTGGCCACCACCGGTCAGCAGATTCAGACCGTACAGCCAGTTCACGCCACCGCCGCTGCCGCAGATGGCGGTACCTGGCACATAGGACGTGAAGAACACGATGCCGTTCTGCACACGGGGGTTGCCGACGAAGCGTTCGCCTTCGACTGCCGATCCGGCCTGCAGGTCCACATACCAGCCGCGGGCCGAACCGTAGTTCACCGCATTGCGGGTGACATCACGCAATTGATAGCCGCTGGCCGATGTGCCGGTAGTGATCACCTGCTGTACCAGATTGTCGCGCGTGCCAACCGCACTGGCGAGGTTATCCCAGATGCCATACAGCGACTGCACTGGCGAGGTGCTGCTGACCGCATTGTCATCGGCGGCGAAATACTGGCCGGTACCGAAGAACAGACTGATACCGCCGCCCGGACCCGTGCTGATCTCGATGCCGCTCATGATCGGCTGCGGGCTGTTGTTGCGCGTAGCGGTGAACAGCGGCGTTCCAGACAGGGCAATGTTCCAATCGGTCGGATCGGTGCTGGAAAGATCGAACTTCCAGATATTGCCCTGCATGTCACCGCCATACACAGTGTCGGTGATGCCGTCATTGTTCTTCAACGCCACCGTGGCGATGTTGATCAGGCCATTGCGTGCGGCGTACTTGGCACCTACCGGCGAAAGCCGCTTGAGTACCTTGCCGGTCTGGATATCAACCACGAACAGCGCTGCCTTGCCGCTGGTGGAGTTGACGCCATTGCCGAAGATCGCAACGAAGCGCGGCGCAGCGTTGGCATCGGCGCCCTTTACCGCCACCACAGCCGGCTTGCCCAGCACGAACCCGAGATCCGACTCTGTCTTCCCCGAGACTTCCCACAACACACTCGATGCACCGAACGCGGTCGGATCGCTGACATTCAGCGCGAACACGGAGCCATTGCCTACGCTCGTCGCATTGGGCGCCTTGCTGGAGCCACCACCACCCGTGGTGCCCACCAGCACCGTGTTCCAGGCATCCCCGTAGTAGACGTCGGACGACGTCAGTGGGCCATCCACGTAGTAGCGATGCCCATACTTGGGATTGGCCAGCTCGGCAATGTGCTGCATGGCAGCTGACGGAATGAAGGCCAGTTCTTCGGTACCTCCGGATGCTCCATTCGAACCGTTGAAACCATGCACCATCCCGTCATTGGCGCCAACATAGATCATCGTCGGCGGCCCCGAGGTCGCGCGCTTCGCTTTCAGGAAGGTGTCATAAGACGTGCCCAGCGTCGCCTTCCACTTGACTGTCGACTGCCTCGCCCAGCCTGCATAGCCGAAGTCATCCGTTTTGGAGACGATCTCGGTGGTGGAATTGACGATGTCACCCAACGGCGAAGTACGCGAACGGAGTCCGCTCACCGCCGCGCCGCGCAGATAGTTGACCAGGGTGGTCGAGGTCTGATTCGCGAACCATGCAGGAATCGAGTCACTGAATCCCAATGCCGACAGCTTCGCCCGCTCATCGTTGCCCGGCAGATTGGTGGCCAGGAACTCGTTCGCATTGACCGGGGTCACCGTGCCATCGGACGCGGTCTTGGTCGGGGACGTTGCCATGTAGATGCGGCGCGTGGCACTGCCGATGCTGCTGGACGCCTTCCACAGCACGGCTCCATCCGCACCCTGGCCATCGACCTGGGTGGCAATGACATCACCGGTCCAGTCCACAGTGCCAGAGGGCACGCTGTAGTGGGACGATACGGTGAACGAGTTGGTCGAAATGCGCGCGCCACTGCCGCTGCCACCGACCGGCGCATCACCTTCCGCTGCGCTGTTGAAGATCGCCTCCAGCGCCTCCTTCAGTTTGGTCGGATTGCGTGCCAGGAAGTAGTTATCCGGCACCCCTGGCTTCTTGCTGTCCCACTTCTTACCGGCCGGGACACCGTACTTGGCGGCATACCACAGCGGGCTCTGCAACTGGCCCGCCGCAGTGGTAGAGGCCTTGTACTTGATGACTACCGGCCTCTGCCAGTTGCTCGGGAAGTTGTTTGTGCTGGTCAGCACGGAGCCATTGCTGTTGCCCGGACGCAGTGCCAGACGCTGCACGGTGCTGGAGGCATTTGAGCCTGTGATCGTGTAGCCCGTCAGCATTGCGTTGCCAGCGTACGCCGACAGGTTCTCGATCCGGATGAGCACTTCATCCTCCTCGACCTTGCCGGCCAAAGTCGTGCCAATCCAATCCACCCCTTTGTTTGCAGTTGTGTAGTCGCACAGTCGCGTATTGCCCGCGGCACTGTTGCTCACTTTCGCATCAGCACGCCAGCAGATGTTGTTGAAGGTGCCGGTATCGTTGCACGCGGCGCCCACGCAGTAGCTCAGCATGGCAACGACGTCGTTGTCATGGTCATTGCCCCACAGCGAGTCTTCCCACACCAGCGAGAAGCTGCCGGACTTCGCATCTGTCCGGTAGGGACGGCCATAGACCAGCTTCCCGCCAGTGTCGTTGGCCTGCTTGGTGCCAATGCCGACCGAACCCAGGAAACAGCTGCGCCAGCCCGTGCTCGCTGCCGTTGCGCCTGGGGTGTTGTTGGCCTGGCAGAGTGGGGCCAATCCGATCTTGCTGTTGCCCACCGCGATCTCGAACTGCGGGAGGTTCTCCGCCATGGCAACGGCATAGGTGGTGGCAGTGACCTTGTACGTGCTTGGTTTGTTCTGCACGTTGGGACGCAGATCGGTCTCAGCTGCGGCCTTGGCCAGTCCCGCCATCAGGAAGCTGCCTTCCATCGAAGGAATGTCGGGGCAGATACCACGCGCCTTGCTGAGGCCGCTGATTGTCTGCCCTTGGCAGATATCGCTGTGGGTATCAAGTGAGGTGTAGCGCGGCGTATCACCCACGCGACCGATCATGTAGCTCTTGCCAGCGATTCCTTCGGCCGTGCCGACTGCATCGGTCGCGGACACCGCAGACGCAAGGCCGGTCACGGAACCGACGTTGTCACTGTCGAAGGACGGCAGGCCCGAAGACAGCACCAGGATGTTGCAGGTCGCACAATAAGAGTTGCCACCTTCTGCGGGCAGGCGGTAGGGATCCTTCCAGCTGATATTGGTTGGCAGGCCGCTGAGATCTCCGCTGTCACTATAGACCTTGGAACCCGCAGTGATGTAGCGCAGCGCCTCCGCATACATTTCCGCCAACGGATTGCCCCAGGCACTGCACTTCTGGCCTCCGGTTCCCGGATCGGTCAGATTGCCATTTCCCTTCTGGTCCTGGCGGTTGAGGATGCCGTAGGTGTTGCAGTCATTCCAGTTGTTGGACCAGTTCCAGTTGTCCAGACGGAAGCTTGAAATCGCATTGATCACGCCCTCATCGTCGGCTTTGGCGCTTCCCGTCAGGTTCAGGTAGCAGAACTGCCCCGTAGACAGGTCGATTTCATCACCCACACCGCAGAACTTCGTACCGTTGCCCGCGATCTTGCCGATGTTCCGCCGCAGGACACCGCCATCCCGCGGGTTGGCGTAGGTTCCCGTCACGAGCCCAAAGCGCAGTCGCCCGCTCTCACCGTAGGTCTGCAGCAGCCCGGCCGGCTTGAAACGGTCGGTGATGCCATCGTTGTATTTGCGGCAGAAACTCTCACGCACCGTTGAGCTGGCATCACACACCTCCACGCGCACGGTGTAGTCCGTGGCCGAGCGGGGAATGTCCGCGTAGCCATCGGCGGTGCTGGCACGTCCGGTATCGCACTGGTTGCTGGCCGTCGAGGCCCACTCGCCCAGTGCACCTTCGGCCACGCGCATCAGCGGCGCCCCGGTTGCAGAACGGGTCACACTGCAGAAGCTGAAGGTTGTCCCGCTTCCAGCAAGGTTGGCGAACTCGCGAAGATTCGATCCACTGTAGACCTTGACCCACGCATGCAGATCGCTGGGGATCGGCGCCCGTTCCAACACCGTCTTTTCCTTCGTATCGGTGAAGCGCTGGCCGCCGTACAGCACGTAGCGCATCACATCCAGGCGACTCATCGTCACCCAGTTGAGGAAGTTGCCCGACCACGCGCCGCTGCAGCTGTGCTTGTTGGCGCCCTTTGCCTCTGCACTGGCCTTGAAGACACCGCTGTTGTACGAGTAACAGAGGTTGTAATCGAAGTAGCCTGAGTAATCGAACTTGTCCTGGTAGGTGGTGTCCAGCACCCCGTCCCCGTCCAGGTCGCTGTAATCGCTGTAGGCCTTGTTGAACAGCTGCTCGTCACGCGACATCACCATCATCATCAATGGCGGCTGGCTCTGCTTGCTGTACAGCGGCTCCTGCGCGATGTCGTAGTCACCAAGCGCGGCCTGCAGAGGAATGATCAACGCGGCAAGGCCGGCAAGCGCAGCAATACCCACACCGGCCCGCAGCCAGGTGGAGGAACGAAGTCGAAGGAAACGGCGCTCGCTGTTCATGGGATGAAGATCGTATCGATGACCGCACTGGCGGACGCATTGGAGGGATCGTCACTGGCAAGCGCCGTGACCTGATAGATGTTCCCGGTTTCTTCGTTCTGTCGGCCGCCGGTGCGCCGGCTGGACGCTGCAAAGCACTTGTCGATGCGACGCGTATAAGTGGACTTGGTCTCGCTGAGACCATCGGCCCAGGTCTGCGGATCGTAGGAGGGACTGCATTCCTCCTGGCTGGCCTTGAAGATGCCCCCGTCAGCCAGCGCCTTCTCGATGGATTTCTCGGTCTGCCGGGCGTCGGCCTCAGCATTCTGGAAGGCAACGTTGCTGCGCAGATAGTTGGCAGCCATCCGTTCCTGCATGCTTGTGACCTGCATGCCGGCGATGCCCAGCAGGGCCATCAGCACCAGCATGATCAGCACGACGTACAGCACCGCGCCGCGCTGGGAACGCGGTGAATGCAGAGAATGGCGGCGGGCGGGATGGGTACGCATGGTGGCCTCAGTTGCCATACAGGCGATTGCGCAGAGCGATCGTGCTCTGGTAGGCGGCGCGCATGCGGCCGTCAGAAGGCGCGGTGTAGGTCACGCCGAGCGCGGTCAGCGGCGTGCTTGAACTGGCCTGGACAGATGCGGCCGGGTCTGGACTGGACACCACCAGCCCCAGTTGCACCGTGCCCACGCGCTGCCAGCCACGCGAGGCCGGCACGATGGAGGCCTGAACATCGGTCGCGGTACCCTGGCGATCAATGTAGCCGGTCGGCGACACCGTGCTCAGACCGTGATCCTGGCCATACAGCAATTGCATGTTCTCCACGCCCTCGACCAGCGCCTCTGCTGGTCCCGCGACCAGGGCAGCACCGGGCTTGGCGGTGAATCGAAGGCGATACAGCGACGATTGCTTGGTCGTAGCGTCGTAGCCCACGTACAGGATGGACGTCTCGGCGCGATACAGCACCGCCTGGCCGGGCTGGTAGTTGCGGGCGATGGCCACGTCGTTGTTGGGTGCAGTGCCCACTGTCACGGTACCGGCCTTTGCGTCGATCGCACGAGCTTGGAAGACCGTGGCGGAAATGCAGTCGGCCACACCGAACAGCCCCGGGTCGGTAACTCCGCTATCAAGCACGGCAAGACGTTTTGGATCAAAACTGAAAACCGGCTGGGCAACCGTTCCGGCTACCGCGGTGACCGGCACACCGGTCGGCACCAGATAGCGCAGAGCGACGATATCGCTGCCATCGACCCGGTTCTTGATGGCCGCGGCGAACTCACTCGGCAACGCCGGGGAGTACTTGGTGCCCCCCGTTGACGGAGTTGCCGCCAACGTCACTGCGTCGCCCGGCTTGGTATTCGTTGCTTCGTAGCCCTGAATCGACCGCGCGAAGTCCAGCGCGGGGTGTCCTCCCGCAGCAAAGGTGGTTGCCAAGGTGCCCTGCGGATCATGCGCCTGATCGTTCACGCAACCGAAGTGCCCCGCCATGCGCAGTTCGCGTTGCAGGGAGTCCATCGCGAAACGACTGTTCTCTTGGACCCGCGCAAGCCCTTCAGACAGCTGGTAGGCCGTGCGTGAAGCGGCGAACACCTGGACCACGCCCAGCATGATGATCAGGCCGATGGTCAGGGCGATCATCAGCTCGATCAACGACAGGCCACTCATCGTTTGGCGGGAGCGCATTCTGGTCATCACAGCAGGCTCTCGGCAGCAAAGGTGGTGTCAGCCTTCGAATCGGGATTCCAACGCTCATCGCCCCAGCTGACCGATACCCGTACCCGGCCGTCATTGACAGTCACCGTTCCGGACGCCGAGTCACCCAGTGCGCGGCCGAGGCGACAGCGCCAGTCGCGGGTGAAGTCATCCTTGCCGATATCCTTGCCGATGGACGGCGCGCAGTCCCCCTTGCCGGTGGTTGCAGCATAGGTACCGGCATAGCTGAGCGCGTTGATCCGGTTGGCACGGATCTGATCAAGCAGTTCGTACCCCAGGTTGGTGGCCTGGGTGCGATAGTTCGCGCTCTGCACGAACCGTACATTCATCGTCTGCAGCAGCGCGAAGCCCAGCAGGCCGATACCCATCACCAGGATCGCGATCATGACCTCGATCAGGGTGAAACCTCCCTGCGCCGCACGGTGCGGTTGGAAGCCGATCTTTCTCATGAGCAACTCTCCTTCAACAGCCGCACCTGTCCCGTAGGCGATATGCGCAGCGTTCGCTGCAGGGGCTGCTCGCCACACTTTTCAGGGCGCAGTGTCACATCGACTTCCGCGTTGGCGCGATTGCGGCCACGGCCATCGAAGCCGATGGTCAACGCTTCGGTTGCGGACTTCATGGTCGGGCGACCTTCGCTGTAGCGCAGCACGTTCTCACCGGAATCAAGCGCCCCGTTGCCGTTGCGATCCTCCCAGACCATCCAGCCGTCGGCCCAGCTGCTGCCATCACACTCTTTGCCCGCTGTGGATGCGCATACAGCCCCACCACGCGTGTTTTTTATCGCCTCGGAACGGGCAAGCGCCAGCGACGCGATCAGTTCGTTGGTCGTCGTGGCCACACGATTTGAGCGGATCGTACTCTGGAAGCTGGGATAGGCGATGGTGCTCAGGATCGCCAGCACGGCAACCGTGACCATCAACTCAACCAGCGTGAAGCCGTTTTGCCGGCGCAAAGACATTGGACGCTCCCCAGCGTGTTGGTGGCCACGATGGGCCATCGCCCCGCCACCGGCAAGCGGCGGCAGGATGAACGGTCAATCCGGGGCGACGGGCGTCAAAGGCTTGACGACCCGCCCTCCCCTGCCCGTGCCGGCGCGATCCCCATCGCGCCGGCGCAGGCTCAGGCCAGCACCTGGTAGCAGGGCTGGTATTCGCCGGAGATCTTCATGCGGCGCTGCTCGACGAAGGCGCGCAGCAGCGCGTCCAGGGCCTGCATCATGTCGGTGTCGCCATGGATCTGGAACGGCCCGAACTGCTCGATGCGGCGCATGCCGTCTTCCTTCACGTTGCCGGCCACGATGCCCGAGAACGCCCGGCGCAGGTCGGCCGCCAGCGCATGCGGTGCACGCCCGTGGTGCAGGTCCAGCGCGGCCATCGCTTCGTGGGTCGGCACGAACGGCTGCTGGTACTCCCACGGAATCTCGATCGACCAGTTGAAGAAGAACGAGTCCTTCTGCGCCAGGCGGTGTTCGCGCACGCGCTTGATGCCGTTGGCCATCTTCTTGGCCACCGCCACCGGGTCACCGATGATGATCTCGTAGCGCTCGGCAGCCTCATCACCCAGGGTCAGGCGGATGAAGCGGTCGATCTGCTCGAAGTACGGCGCTGCCACCGTCGGGCCGGTCAGGATCAGCGGGAACGGCAGGTCCTTGTTTTCCTCGCGCAGCAGGATGCCGAGCAGGTACAGGATTTCCTCGGCGGTACCGACGCCACCGGCGAACACGATGATGCCGTGACCGATGCGGACGAAGGCCTCAAGGCGCTTCTCGATGTCCGGCATGATCACCAGGTGGTTGACGATCGGGTTCGGCGACTCGGCGGCGATGATGCCCGGCTCGGTCAGGCCGATGTAGCGCGTCACGGTACGGCGCTGCTTGGCATGGGCGATGGTGGCACCCTTCATCGGGCCCTTCATTGCACCCGGGCCGCAGCCGGTGCAGATGTCCAGGCCGCGCAGGCCCAGTTCATAGCCCACCTGCTTGGTGTACAGGTATTCGTCGCGCGAGATCGAGTGGCCGCCCCAGCACACCACCAGGTTCGGGTCGCCCGGGTTGAGGATGCGCGCATTGCGCAGCAGGCCGAACACCGCGTTGGTGATGCCTTCGGACGATTCCAGCTCGGCCGCGTAGGCCGGGCCCATCTCGATGGCCATGTAGGCCAGGTCGCGCACCACTGCGAACAGCAGTTCGGCGACACCGCGGATGATCTCGCCATCGACGAAGGCCATCGCCGGTGCGTTGACCAGGTCGATGCGCACGCCGCGATCCTGCTGCGCCACCTGGATGTCGAAATCGGGATACAGATCGCGCGCCGCACGCGGATCGTCAGATGCGCTGCCGCTGGTCAGCACCGCCAGCGCGCAGCGGCGCAGCAGTTCATGCATGCCGCCGGCGGAGGCATCGCGCAGGCGGGCCACTTCGGCCCGCGACAGCACATCCAGCCCACCGCGCGGGTAGATCCGCGCATCCTGCACCGGCAGTGCACGGGCTGATTTTTCGTTCGTGGTCATGTCCAATTTTTTGCTTCCTTCAAGGTTTCCGACTGTACTGCCGCCCCCTTAAAAAGCAAAACGGCCGGGAAGCCCGACCGTTGGATGTGTGCTTCCCGCGTTCGCCTTTCCGGGACCGCATCGGCGGCATTGGCACCGCGCACATTTCCGGATGCTACGCCGATGCCGGGGGACCTGCAAGGACTTTCGCATGAAAGGAAAACGGCCGGGTTTCCCCGGCCGTTTTCACTTACTGCTTCAGGTTCTGACGGATCAGAACTTGTACTTCAGGGTCAGCTGCATCGACCAGCGCGACACTGCGGTGTTGCCCTTGTCGTTGTTGTTTTCCTGCACCTGCGCGTTGTCGGTCGAACCCGTGAACGAGTACACGTACTTGCCGGTGGCCGGATCGATACCCGCGTAGTTGGCAACGCGACGGGTCGAGTAGAAGCCGTAGTCGTCGATCAGGCCCCACTTCTTGTTCAGCAGGTTGCCGACATTCATGATGTCCAGGGCAACTTCACCCTTGTGACCCTTCATGAAGCCCGGGAATTCCTGGCTGACGCGGACGTCGAAGCTGTTGACCCACGAGGCGCGGTGCGAGTTGGCCGGGACCACGCTGCCACGGTAGGCATCGAGCTCCGGGTTCTGCGCCAGCCAGTCGAAGAACGCCTTCTCCATCGTGGCGCCGCCGGTGAACTTCACGTCGCCCGGGCCCTTCGGCACGTAGAACAGGTCGTTGGTGGTCGCACCGTCGCCGTTGGCATCGTTGTAGAAGATGTAGCTGTACGGACGGCCCGAACGGCCTTCGTAGAACAGGCCGACGCGGGTGGCGTTGTCACCGAAGAAGTTGTGCTTCCACTCCAGGGTGCCGGTGATACGGTCCTTCATCGCGTAGCGCGAATTGTAGGCGACGTTCTCGTTGGCATTGAAGATCAGCGTGTTGTTCCAGTTCGAGGTGTTCTGCGAGCTGGACAGCGGGCTGACTTCGGTCGACTTGGTGTAGGTGTAACCCAGCGACCAGCCCCAGTTCTCGGTCAGCGGCTTGGCCAGCGAGAAGGTAGCCTGGGTGCCGCGGCCCTTGTCGGTGTTGCGCAGAACCAGCACATCGCCGATGTCGGACGGACGGTTGGCACGGTCGACCGCATTCTTGGTGCCGGTGGAGATGCCGTAGTCGACACCCTTGTCGATACGGGTATTGGCCTGGTTCTGGCCCGCAGCATTCCAGTAGATCGCACGGCCGTCCTGACCGGTGGCGGTCGGAGCCGACACGTCCAGACGGTCGAAGTAGATGCCGTCCTTGACCTTGGTGAACAGCACTTCGGCCGACGCCACGATGCCGTACCACGGCAGCTCATGGTCGAACGCCAGGTTGGCCTTCCACACCGACGGCAGGCGGGTGCCCGGCGCGATGATGTCGACGTTCTGACGGGCCGAAGCCGGGCCACCGGCCGGGATGTACGGGTTCTTGCCATCCGGGGTGAAAGCACCGGCCGGGATGCTGCGCTCGTCGTACTCGATGTAGTTCAGGCCGGTGTTCTGGTAGGCACCTGCCAGCCACACGTTCGGGGCAGCGCCACCGAACAGGCCCACGCCACCGCGCAGCTGGGTCGGGCGCTCGCTGTCGAAGGTGTAGTTGAAGCCGACGCGCGGCTGCACCAGGTTCTTGTCCACCAGCTTGGTGTTGTTGAAGCCGTACAGCTGCTCGATGCGCGGGTTGTACAGACGCTGGGTGCTGAAGTCAGGCATGTCGATGCGCACGCCGAACATCAGGTTCAGGTTGTAGTTGATCGCCCAGGTGTCCTGGATGAACACACCGGTGTTCTTCAGGGTGAAGTCGGCCGGGATGTCGCTGCGGCTGCCATCAGCGCGCGGCGCACGCAGCTGGTAGCGCGACGCCTTGCCTGCCAGGAAGTCGTTGACGCTGTTGAACTCGTACACGCCGTTGAGATTGCGGCCGTAGAAGTTCATCAGCTCGTTCTTCGAGTAATCGAAACCGAACTTGACGGTGTGATCACCGATGTACCAGGTACCGGCACCGAAGGCGCTCAGTTCCTTCGACTCGACGATGTTGACGTGGGTGTTCTGCTCGGTACCGACGTACAGCGAGTCATTGCCCGACTTGATGCGGATCTGCGGCATGTCGACCAGCGGAACGCGGTTGGCCGAGTAATCCTTGTGCGAGACCTTGAACTCGGTCGAGAAGTTCTCGGACCAGTCACTGAACAGTTCACCCATCCAGGTTTCGTATTCGGTCGGCTGCTGGTACCAGAAGTTGCTCAGCGAGATGGCGCTGCTGCTGACCTGCGGGAAGCGGACGACGTTCTGCTCCATCTTGTTGTAGCGCAGGGCCGCACGGTGGTTCTCGTTGATGTTCCAGTCCAGCTTGACCGCGTACTCTTCGATCTCGGTCTTGCTGTTCGGCGCCGACAGGCTGCCCGGGTCGTAGCCCAGCTTGCCCAGGAAGTTCTGGACATCGGTGATCTGCTGCTGGGTGATGGTGCCACGGCCGATCGGCGTGTCGCTCAGGGAAACGCCGGCAGCCGCACGCTCGTACTTTTCATAGTTGGTGAAGAAGAACAGCTTGTCCTTGACGATCGGGCCGCCGAAGGTCATGCCGTAGGTCTTCTCGTCCTCGAAGCCGTTGAAGTCCTGCTTGTCACCTTCCAGGCGCGAACGGACCATGTCCTTGTCGCGGTACGAACCGTACACGGTGCCGTGGAATTCATTGGTGCCCGACTTGGTCACGGCGTTGATCACCGCACCGGTACCACCGGCGATGGTGGTGTCGTAGTTGGCCAGGTCGATGTTGATTTCCTGGATGGCGTCCATCGACACCGGCTGACGCTCGGTCGGCAGGTTGTTGGAGCCCAGGCCGAACGGATCCGAGGCGCTGATACCGTCGATGCGGATGGCGTTGTAACGGGTGTTCTGGCCACCGGCCGAGATCGCGCCGTCAGCTTTGCTGACCTGCGAGATGCGCGGATCCAGGCGGACGTAGTCCTGGATGTTGCGGCTGGCCGACGGCAGTGCATCCATCGTTTCGCGGGTCACGTTGGTGCCGGTGCCCATCTTGTTGGCGCTGAACAGGTCCAGGCCGCCGGCAGTGGCGACAACGTTCACCGCGTCCAGGTTGGTCGCAGCCAGATCACCGCCCAGGTTGGCATTGACGGTGTTGACCTGGTTCAGGTTCAGGTAGACACCTTCTTCGGTCTTGGTGCCTTCACCGGGCTTGTTGATGGTGATGGTGTACGGACCACCCACGCGCAGGCCGCGCGCGTTGTAGCGACCCGACGCATCGGTGGTGGCACGCGAAACAGTGCCCGACTCGGTGTGGGTGATGGTGACTTCAGCGCCGGCAACAGGCTGGCCTGCGGCGGACATCACCTGGCCGCCGACACCGGCGGAGGTGCTGCTCTGAGCGAAGGCGGGAGCGGCGGCGAGTGCGGCCACGAGACCAAGGGTAAGCTTGGACATCCGGAGTGGGTGGGTCATTTTTCGGTAGCCTCGATGCGAGTTGGCGATGGCGGAAAAAAAGCGCATCCAAACAGCCCTGCGGGTGGCTGGTCGGAGAGTTATCTGGGGTTCCCTACCGCTTGGCTGAAGGCAGCCACAACGGTTAACACTAGATTAACACGCTACGCCATCAATGTGACGGTTGTGCGACAAACGGCACCGGATCGCAACGCAATCGTGACGGGTTCTTCACTCTGCCTTTCCCCCGACCTCATTCCGGCAGGGGCGCCTCACTGGCGTTGAGAATCCGGCCCCGCCAGGCATGCCCCGCGCTGGACAGCAGAGTCACGGCCGCAGCAGCGGCGGCCTCCGGGCCTTGGGCGGCCGGGTCCTGGTCGACGGAATAGGCACGGGCGCGCAGCGCCGTGCGCAGCGGGCCGGGGTACAGGCCACTGACCCGTACCGGGCTGCGGCCGAGTTCGTCGTGCAGGCTGGTGATCAGCCCGCGCAGACCATGCTGGGCGACGCCATACCCACCCCAATAGGCCTGCCCGACCCGTTCGGGGGCATCCACTGCAAACACCAGCGCCGCGTCTTCGCGCTGCCGCAGCAGCGGCAGGCAGGCCTGGGCCAACCAGGCGGGCGCAGTCAGGGTGACATGGATGGCACGGGCGAAGCTGGCCGGGTCGGCCAGTTCGAACGGGGTCAGGCCCGGGAAGTGAGCGGCACAGACCAGCAGGCCGTCCAGCCGCCCCAGCTCGCGCTGCAGGGCCTGGGCCAGCTCGGCATAGTCATCGGGGCCTGCGCCTTCCAGGTCCAACGGGTACAGCAGGGGTTCCGGGCCGACAGCCTGGACCTGGGCGTAGACACGGTCCAGGCGGCGCGGCTTGCGGCCCAGCAGGACCACGGTGGCCCCGGCGGCCGCAGAGGCAACCGCCGCTGCACTGCCCAATCCGCCACCGGCGCCGGCAACCAGCACCACGCGATCCTGCAACGGGCGGCCATCGAGCGCCCCGTTGGTCGGTGACGTCGATGGCCAGGCACTCATCCCTGGGTCGCCTCTTCGACGATGCGCTTGAGCTCGCCGGCTTCGAACAGCTCCAGCACGATGTCGCAGCCGCCGATCAACTCACCGTTGATGAACAGCTGCGGGAACGTCGGCAGGTTGGAGAATCGCGGCAGGTTGGCGCGGATCTCGGGTTCTTCCAGCACGTTGACGGTGCGCAGGGTGACGGCGCCGGCGGCCATCAACGCCTGTACGGCGCGGCTGGAGAAGCCGCACATCGGGTATTGCGGGGTACCCTTCATGAACAGCACGAGCGGGTAACGATCGACCTCGGCCTGGATTTGCTGCATTACCGCCACAACCTCACTCCTTGCTTCGCCGGACAAACCGACCGTGATGGTCGGCTAGACTGCCCACGGTAGCCGCCATTGTAAGCGGATGGAACCGGCTGCCGCCGCCCCCTGGCCACGAACCTGTCCATGCCTGTCGAATTGCCTGCCTTGCCCTATCTTCCCGGCTCCCTGCAGCCGCACCTGTCCGCACAGACCGTGGAACTGCATCACGGCCGCCACCATCGCGCCTATGTGGATGCCGTCAACGCTGGCATCCTCGGCACCGAGTGGGAGGACGCGTCGCTGGAGGAGATCGTCCGCCATGCCCAGGGCACGCTGTTCGATGCCGCCGCCCAGGCCTGGAACCACGGCTTCTACTGGCAGTGCCTGCGCCCGCGCGGTGGCGGTGAGCCCCAAGGGCGGTTGGGCGAGCAGGTGAAGCGGCAGTTCGGCGACGTGCAGCGCCTGCGCGAGGAGTTCAACCGCACCGCGCTGGGCCTGTTCGGCTCCGGCTGGGTATGGCTGGTGCAGCACCCCGGCGGCCAGCTGGGCCTGCAGGCCACCCGCAATGCCGGCACGCCGATGACCGGTGAAAGCATCCCGCTGCTGTGCTGCGACGTCTGGGAGCACGCGTACTACACCGACTACCAGAATGACCGCGCACGTTACCTGGACGCGTTCTGGCAGATGGTCAACTGGGAATTCGCCGAGAGCCAGCTGCGCTGACCCCCTGTAGAGCCGAGCCCATGCTCGGTTGCTGTCCGGCCAGCCGAGCATGGGCTCGGCTCTACAGATGAAGCTTCACGCGCCCTCGTGCGCGGCCACCGCGTCCATCACCCGCGCTGAATACACCAGCGCAGCGCCGGCATTGAGCGACACCGCTACACCGAGCGCCTCGGCGATTTCCTCGCGGCTGGCGCCCTGCTTCAGCGCCGCGTCCACGTGCACGGTGATGCAGCCGTCACAGCGGGTCGTGACTGCCACCGCCAACGCGATCAGTTCACGGGTCTTGGCATCCAGGTGGTTGGTCTGGGCGCCGGCGTTGGCCAGGGTGGCGTAGCCCTTGACTGTGTCGGGCGAGAGCTTGCCGATCTCGCCGATGCGGCCCTTCAGTTCCTTGCGATAGGCATTCCAGTCGAGCATGGGGGTGACTCCTGTGAAAGGAGCTCCACGCTACCACCGGAAATGTTGCGCCAATGCCTGCACCGGCGCGCCACATCGTTGCATTGCCGGCCAGCGGCCGGCACTACCGGCTCAGCGGTTGCGCAGCGCGTGTACGGCCGGCGCCACCTGGGCCTGGCGGTCCAGCTCCAGGCCAACCTGGTCCAGCGCATCGGCCAGTGCAGCGGCATCATCGTCACGCAGGGTGGCATGGCCGACCTTGCGGCCCGCGCGCGCTTCCTTGCCGTAGTCATGCCAGTGGCCGCTGGCCTGGGCCAGTACCGGTGCCGGGTCGGGCATCGCGCCCAGCCAGTTCAGCATGCAGGCATGACCGAGCATGCGGGTGCTGCCCAGCGGCAGGCCCAGCACGGCACGCAGATGGTTCTCGAACTGCGAGGTCTCGCTGCCTTCGATGGTCCAGTGGCCGGAGTTGTGCACCCGCGGCGCCATCTCGTTGGCCAGCAGTTCGCCATCGCGGCAGAACAGCTCCAGCGCGAACACGCCGACGTACTGCAGATGCTCGGCGATGCGACGGGCATAGCCGATCGCGGCCTGCTGCTCGGCGTCGGACAGCACCGCCGGTGCCACGCTGGCAGACAGCACGCCGTCGACATGCCAGTTGCCTGTGACCGGCCAGGCCTCGAAACTGCCATCGCGGCCGCGCACGGCGACCACGCTGACCTCGCGCTGGAAGGCAACGAAGCCCTCCAGGATCAGCCCGGTACGCTCGACCTGCGCACCCAGCGCATCCCACGCGGCGTCGATGTCGGCCTCGCTGCGCAGGCGGAACTGGCCCTTGCCGTCGTAGCCAAGGCGGCGGGTCTTGAGGATGCACGGCAGGCCGAACTCGACAGCCTTCGCAGCCAGCTCGTCACGGCTGCGGATGTCAGCGAAGGCCGGCAGCGGGATGCCCAGCTGCTGGAACAGGGCCTTCTCGCTCAACCGGTCCTGGGCCACCGCCAGCGCGGCCGGCGGCGGGTAGACCGGCACGCGGTCGGCCAGGAACTGGGCACTGTCGGCGGGCACGTTCTCGAAATCGAAGGTGACCACGTCGACCTTGGCGGCGAAATCCGCCAGCGCCTGGCGGTCATCGAAGGCACCGACGGTGAGCGGCGCCAGCGGGCCGCTGCAGGCGTCGGCTGCCGGGTCGTACAGTTCGAAGCGCAATCCCAGCGGCGCACCGGCCAGAACCATCATGCGGGCGAGCTGGCCGCCGCCCAGGATGCCGACGGTCAGGCTCATTGGCGCGGATCGTCGTGGGCCATCACGTCTTCGGTCTGGCGCGCACGGAAAGCGTCGAGCGCCTGGCCGATCGCCGGCTGGTCGCTGGCCAGCATCGCAGCGGCGAACAGCGCGGCGTTGGAGGCGCCGGCATTGCCGATGGCGAAGGTGGCAACCGGAATGCCGGCCGGCATCTGCACGATCGACAGCAGCGAATCCATGCCGTTGAGCGCCTTGGACTGCACCGGCACGCCCAGCACCGGCACGGCGGTCTTGGCGGCGATCATGCCCGGCAGATGCGCGGCTCCGCCCGCACCGGCGATGATCGCGCGCAGGCCACGCGGGCCCGCCTGCTCGGCGTAACTGAACAACACATCCGGCGTCCGATGCGCGGACACCACCTTCACTTCGAACGGAACACCCAGGGCTTCAAGCTTCTGGGCGGCGTGCTGCATGGTTTCCCAGTCGGAACGGGAACCCATGACGATGCCGACAAGCGGCGCGATCGGGTTGGGGGTCATTGGCCGTCACCTGCCTTAAAGACGTATTCTAGCCATCTTCCACGCAAGACGAAGAACCATGGATCGCAAGCTGCTCGACCTGCTGGTGTCACCGGACACCCGCCAGCCCCTGTCCCTGCTGGATGGCAAGGGCCTGGAAGCCCTCAACAAGGCCATCTCCGCCGGCGCGGTGAACAAGGCCGATGGCAACCCGCTGGCGCAGCCGCTGCGCGAAGCGCTGGTCACCCGCGACCGCAAGCAGGTGTTCCGGGTTGACGACGGCATCCCGGTGCTGCTGGCCGAAGAAGCCATCCCCACCGCTCAGATCGCCGACTTCCCGGCCGCATGAGCACGCTGCCGACGCCGGATGCGGCCGTTGTCGCCGCCGATGTCGCGCGTGCGCTGGCCGAGGACCTGGGCAGCGGTGACGTCACCGCCGCTCTGTTGCCCGACCAGGCCGACAGCGCTTACCTGCTGTGCAAGCAGGACGGGGTGATTGCCGGCCGCCCCTGGTTCGATGCCACCCACCGCGCACTCGACCCGGACGTGCGTATCGAATGGCAGGTTTCCGAAGGCGACGCCGTCACCGCAGGCACCGTGCTGGCCCTGCTGCACGGGCGCAGCCGCAGCCTGGTCAGCGCCGAGCGCACTTCGCTGAACTTCCTGCAGACGCTGTCCGGCACTGCCACCACCACGGCCCGCTACGTGGCTGCTGTGGCCGGCACCGGCACGCGCATCCTCGATACCCGCAAGACCCTGCCCGGCCTGCGCCTGGCGCAGAAGTACGCCGTGCGCTGCGGCGGCGGCGAGAACCACCGCTTCGGCCTGTACGACACGGTGATGCTGAAGGAAAACCACATCCGTGCCGCCGGTTCGCTGGCTGCGGCGGTGGCTGCCGCGCGTCGGCAATGGCCCGCGCTGCCGCTGGTGGTCGAGGTGGAGGACCTGGCGCAGCTGCGCCAGGCGCTGGAAGCCGGTTGCGAACGCATTCTGCTGGATGACTTCAGCCCGGACCTGCGCCGTGAGGCGGTGCGTATCACGGCGGGCCGCATTCCCCTGGAAGTCTCCGGCAGCGTGGGCCTGGGCGGCCTGCGCTCGATCGCCGAGGATGGCGTCGACTGCATCTCCATCGGCGGCCTGACCAAGCATGTGCAGGCCATCGATCTGTCGCTGAAACTGGGCCCGCCGCCGGGTTGAGGCCGGCAGGACTTGTAGAGCCGAGCCTCCGCTCGGCTGCTTATCGATGTGCGGCGCGCCCTGCACGCGCTTCGCGCGATGAGCCGGGCATGGGCCCGGCTCTACACGCCTTCACGGCTCGGCTACGGCCGCCTCTGCGACGCTGCGGGCACCCCCCACAGGAGCCGCGCATGCGCCGGATGCTCTTGCCTGCCTGCCTGCTGCTGGCCGCGGCCCCCTTGTCCGCAGCGGCGGCCGAAGCCTGCGATGTGCCACCACGTTTCGGCCTGAGCCCATTGGCGGTGGCCATCCGCAATACCGCCTGCAACGAGCACCGGCTGTGGTTCCGGCCCTTCATTGATCGTGATGGCCGCGCCGCCAGCCTCAGTCTCACCGAGGCCGAAAGCGATCACCTGGCCGACAACGGGCTGATCGCCTGGCAGCGCGTGGCCGGCTACTGGCGCAACAGCGGCACGCTCAACGCCATGGGCAGCATCGCCGGCGCCAGCAGCTGCCTGGCACCGCTGGGCACGCGCTATACCGACAGTGACTGCCGCGCGTTCCTGGTCGACAACCCGTGGTCGGCCGCCTTCATTTCCTGGGTCATGGTGCGCGCCGGTGTGCCCGGCTTCAATACCTCGCCACGCCACATCGACTACATCCGTGCCGCGTACCAGGGCGGCCCCTCGGGCGTACCGTACCGGCTGGTCGATCCTGCGACCACAAAGCCCGCACCGGGTGATCTGCTGTGCTTCCTGCGCGACCGCAGCAGCACGCTCAGCTACAGCGGGTTGGTGCAGGCGCTGGGCAACGGCTCGGTGGGCCACTGGAAGTCACATTGCGAAGTGGTGGTGGCCGCAAATCTCGGGGGCGACCAGACCCTGTACCTGGTGGGCGGCAATGTGATGAACACGGTGGCGATGCGGTTGCTGCAGCTGGATCGTACGGGGCTGATCAAGCTGCCTCCGGCGCGCGAACGCAACAGCACCGGCATCGACCCCAGCTGCACGCCAGGCCGCGAGGACGAATGCAGCTTCAACCGCCAGGACTGGGCAGCGCTGCTGCAACTGACCGCCACATCACCGCTGGTGATGCCCTCCCCCACTGCGACGCCAATGCAGCCCGCGCCTGCGCCGCAACCGGTGGTCGTGCCCGCGCAACCGGTGTCCAGCGAACCGCAGCCGCGGCGGTGAATGCAGCGCTTGATCCAGCGCGCGTTCGCCGCCATCTTTGCGGGATCGACCTCTGACGGCTGACGCCATGCCCACCCTGCTGCTGTTGCTGATTGCCGGCGGAATCATCTATTTCTTCTGGAACGCGGCGCGTTCAGCCGCCGAGCGCGCGGTCGAGCTGGGGCGCAATGCCTGCCGCGCAGCCGACGTGCAATGGCTGGACCAGGCGGTGCACGCCACCGGCCTGCGCCTGTCGCGCGGCGAGGATGGCCAGCTCGGTTTCGAGCGCACCTTCAAGTTCGAGTATTCCTACGATGGCATCGATCGCCACGTGGGCCGCATGGTGCTGCGCGGCGACCAGCTGATCTCATTTACCGGCCCGGGCGCAGCGCGGATCAGCCAGATCCGCGCGGACGTGGACGATGCCGAGGATGTGTAAGGACTGAAGGTGTGCCGACCAACGGTCGGCACCCACACAATTCCGGCACCCACCGGTGAATCCTGCAAAGGAAAACGCCGCCCAGCGGGGCGGCGTCGGAGACATTACTTGACCACGCGCAGGTTCGGGCGCCCCTTCGGCGGCGGACTGGCCGGCGGCGTATCGTCCGGCGGCGTGCCTTCCTCGTGCAGCAGCTCGTCGCTGGTCGGAGCGGTTTCGCTGCCCGGAATGTCATCCGGCAGCGCCATGCCCTGCCCGGTCTCGCGGGCGTAGACGGCCAGCACGGCGCTGATCGGCACCTGCACCGGATAGCTGGTACCGGAGAAGCGCGCCGAGAAGCTCACCATCTCGTTGTCGATCATCAGCCGCACGACAGCACGTTCGGCGATGTTGAGCACAACCCGGCCATCCTTGATCGCCGAAGGCGGCACCTGCACGCCGGGAACGCCGGCGTCGACCAGGATGTGCGGGGTCAGCTGGTTGTCGTTGATCCATTCCACCAGCGCCCGCAGCAGGTACGGGCGGTGGCTGGTCATGTGGAAGAAGTCTTCGGTCATGCGTGAAGTGTACGCGCCCGGCGCCCTGCCGGGGCGGATCGCCGGCACGCCGGTCGGCGTGCAGACGGGTAAGGTGAGGCAGGATCAGCCCGGCAGATCGCGCAGCTTCTTTTCCTGGTCGGTCAGGCTGCGGACAAAGCCCGGATGGCGGAAGATGCGGTTGCCGTAGTCTTCAATGGCCTTGCCGTCCTTCGGCAGCGGCACATCCAGTGACTGCAGGCGCCAGATGATCGGCGCCATCGCGCAGTCGGCCAGGCTCATTTCCGGGTTGAGGAAGAACTTGCTGGCCTTGAACAGCGGCAGCGAGGCGGTCAGCAGTTCCTTCAGGCGCTTGCGGCCGGCCTCGGCCTGGGTCTTGTTGCCCAGCTGGATGGCCTGCACCTGCGGCACCCAGTCGTGCTCGATGCGCAGCATGGCCAGGCGGATGCGCGCACGCGAGAGCGGATCGACCGGCATCAGCGGCGGATGCGGGTAGCGCTCGTCGAGGTATTCGCTGACCACCGACGCGGCGTAAAGCACCAGTTCGCGTTCGACCAGGGTCGGCACCGAGTGGTACGGATTGAGGTCGATCAGGTCTTCAGGCGGGTTCTGTGGATCGACCGGAACGAAGTCGAAGGTCACACCCTTGGCCGCCAGGACCAGGCGTACACGGTGGCACAGTACATCGTCGTTCGAGGAAAACAGCGTCAGTGTATTGCGCATGCGTACGCTCGCCGCCATCAAAGGCTCTCCCACGACAGGAGACCGCCTGCCGCATCGGCGCCGCCGGCACCGTGCCGGCGATCGACTCCTCCCCGAGTGTGCAACCGACCATCACAAAAGCCAATAGGCCCGTGCGATGGCCGGCGGCAGATTCAGTGAACGTCCTTCCAGTATTCCTTCTTCAACAGATACAGCAGGAAGGTCAGCAGGGCCAGGAACAGGATCACCCACACGCCCAGTTGCTGGCGCTTGAGCGCGGCCGGTTCGCCTGCATATTCGAGGAAGTTGGTGATGTCACGCACTGCCTGGTCGTACTGTCCGGCATCGACGTTGCCTGGCGTTTCCAGGCGCAGGCCGGTCACCGGCGGATCCATGCCCGGCGCCTCCGGCTTGCCATGCACGGCATGCTGCAGGCCCTGCATTTCCCACAGCGGGTTGGGCATGGACGCGTTGGCGAACAGCGCGTTGTTCCAGCCCAGCGGCCGGCTGCTGTCCAGGTAGAACGACTTGAGGTAGGTGTAGACCCAGTCACTGCCGCGCACACGCGCAATCAGGCTGAGGTCCGGCGGCATCTTGCCGAACCACTTCTCTGCGTTCTCCTTGGGCATCGCCACCGGGATCGGATCGCCGATCGCCGAGCCGGTGAAGTTGAGGTTGTTCATCACCTCCTCTTCGGTCAGGCCCAGATCCTGCGCCATACGCGAATAGCGCAGGTATTTCAGCGCGTGGCAGCCGGAGCAGTAGTTCATGTACAGCTGCGCGCCGCGCTGCAGCGAAGCGCGGTCGCCGAGGTCGTTGCCGGCCTGCAGCAGCTTGGTGCCGCCCTCGGCGGCGGAGGCCAGGAAACTGCCCAGCATCAGGGCGGCCGTCAGGGCCAGCCGGACCATCCAGCGTTCAGTCATGGGTGGTCACCCTTTCCGGTACCGGCTTGGTCCTGTCCAATCGTGTCCATAGCGGCATGGTGATGAAGAACGCGAAGTACAGGAAGGTCAGCACCCGCCCGATGTAGGTCTCGTGCACGTCGGTGCCGGGGCCGGAACCGATCACGCCCAGCCACACGAAGCACACCGCCAGCACGCCCAGCATCACCTTCGAGATCCAGCCGCGGTAGCGCACCGATTTCACCTTCGCCTTGTCCAGCCACGGCACCAGGAACAGGATCGCGATGGCCGAGAACATCACCAGCACGCCGCCCAGCTTGTTCGGTACCACGCGCAACATCGCGTAGTACGGCGTGTAGTACCAGACCGGCTTGATGTGTTCCGGGGTCACCAGACGGTTGGCCTCGGTGAAGTTGTCGTGCTCCAGGAACAGGCCGCCGAAACCCGGCGCGAAGAAGATGATGAAGGCGGCGATGATCAGCAGGAAGCCGGCGCCGACACCATCCTTGAGCGTGTAGTACGGGTGGAACGGAATGCCGTCGGCCGGTGCGTTCGGCGACCAGCGGTTGCCCTTGGGCCCCTTCTTGATCTCCACGCCGTCCGGGTTGTTCGACCCCACTTCATGCAGCGCACCCAGGTGCAGCACCACCAGCAACAGCAGCACCAGCGGCAGGGCGATGACGTGCAGTGCGAAGAAGCGGTTGAGCGTGGCATCACTGGGCAGGTAGTCGCCCATGATCCATTCGGTCAGGCCGTTGCCGATCACCGGTATCGCGCCGAACAGCGAGATGATCACCTTGGCGCCCCAGAACGACATCTGGCCCCACGGCAGCACGTAGCCCATGAAGGCTTCGGCCATCAACACCAGGTAGATCAGCATGCCCAGGATCCACACCAGCTCGCGCGGCTTCTGGTAGCTGCCGTACAGCAGGCCACGGAACATGTGCAGGTAGACCACGATGAAGAACAGCGAGGCACCGGTGGAGTGCATGTAGCGGATCAGCCAGCCCCACTCCACATCACGCATGATGTATTCGATGGAGCCGAACGCCTCGGCGGCGTTGGTCTTGTAGTGCATCGTCAGGAAGATGCCGGTGACGATCTGATTGACCAGCACCAGCAGCGCCAGCGAACCGAAGTAGTACCAGATGTTGAAGTTCTTCGGCGCGTAGTATTCGCTGACGTGCTTGCGGTAGACCGGCATCAGGCCGGGCGCGCGCGCGTTGACCCAGTCGGCCACGCCGCTGGCGGTACGGCTGAGGATATTGGCCATCAGGCAGCCCCCTGCGGATCGACACCGATGATGATGGTGTTGTCGTCCTGGTAGTGGTGCGCGGGCACCTTCAGGTTGATCGGTGCCGGCACGTCCTTGAAGACACGACCGGACATGTCGAAGCGCGACTTGTGGCAGGGGCAGAAGTAGCCGCCCTTCCACTGCGGGTCGTAGGGCTCAGGCCGGATCTCGGCGACCATTTCCGGCGAGCAGCCCAGGTGCGTGCACAGGCCGACCAGCACGGAGATATCCGGCTTGATCGAGCGCAGCTCGGGGTTCTGCTTCAGCACGTACTCCGGCTGCTGGTCCTTCTCGCCGGACTCGGGGTCCTTGAGACGGCCGTCCAGCCCGTGCAGCGCATCGAGGATCGCCTTGGACCGTTTGACGATCCAGATAGGCTGGCCACGCCATTCCACGATCAGGCGTTGGCCTTCCTGCAGGGCGCTGATGTCGGCCACCACCGGTGCGCCGGCAAGCTTGGCGCGGGCACTGGGGTTCCAGGATTTGATGAAAGGAACTGCGGTGAATCCGACGCCGACGGCGCCCACCACGGCTGTGGTGGCAGAAAGAAAACGCCGACGTCCGGTGTTGACTGGATCGTGTACCCCATCGTTGGCCATCCGGCACTCCGATATTGATTAGGTAGCTTTAAGGCTGCCAGCGGATCCGGTGGGGGCCAGAGCCGCATTGAATCACGGTCGAGTGTAGCGGAACCGTCGCGCGCCACACAACGCTCTTTGCAAGGAGTGCCGACTGACAGTCGGCGCCTACCAGTCCAAGGGCGTGCCGACCAACAGTCGGCACCTGACATTCAAGGGTGCGCCGACCAAAGGTCGGCACCTACTGGTGACTCAGGGCGGTGCGGTAACGCTCGGCCAGCTGGCCGACCCGCCGCACGTAGTACTGGGTCTCGCTGTAGGGCGGCACGCCACCGTGGCGGTCGACCGCGCCTTCGCCAGCGTTGTAGCCGGCTGCGGCAAGGGTCAGATCGCCATTGAAGCGCTTCAACAACCACGCAAGATACTGTACGCCGCCGCGGATGTTCTGCCCGGCATCGTAGGAGTCACTGACCCCGAAGCGCGCGGCGGTTGGCGGCATCAGCTGCATCAGCCCCTGCGCACCAGCGCGACTGAGCGCGGTCGGGTTGTAGGCCGACTCGGCGTGGATGATGGCCCGCACCACCGCCTCTTCCACGCCGAACTCGCGCGCGGCCGAGGTGATCTCGGTCTGGAAGGCCGAGGTGTTCAGGCGCACGGTGCCGAAGTCCACGCGTGGATTGACCCCGCACGCGTAGCAGCGCTCCATGAAGCTGTAGCGGATGGTCCGCACCGGGCCGAGGTTGGCGACCTGGGTCGGGCGCGCACTGGTGTAGTGCCGCACGCCGTCCTTCATGAAGGAATAGACCTGGCCGCTGACCATGCGCCCGGCGCGCGAGGCGGCCGGCTGTGCCGGAGCAGCTACGGGCGCGGGTGCAGGCGCAACCGTTGCCGGCGTTGCGGCGCTGGCGGCAACGGCAACCGGGTTGCGTTCGATGCTGGCAACCGTGGTCGGCGCTGGCCTGGGTGCGGCCACTACCGGACGCGGTGCCGGGCGGGTGTCCCGGCTGTAGCTGATGGTGCTGCAGCGCGCGCCAGCCACCCGCTTGCTCACATAGCTGGTGACGCCGTCAGCGCCCTGGCACTTGTACAGGGTTCCAGCGCTGGCCGGCGCAGCGGTCAGCGCAGCGATGATGATCGCCGTTGTCCCCAGTATCCCCTTCATGGCGGCGAGTGTCCCAGCTTCGCCGGGGCTTGCCAAGCGATGTGGCTCAGCCTGTGACCGGCGGCACAGCCAGCACCTGGCCCAGCCCGGCCAGGCGCTGGGCCAGTTCGTCGCGCAGACCCGGCGGGGTGGTCCACAGCGCCACAGGTATGCGGTCCAGGCTGAGAATCTGCGCCAGCATCATGCCGCGGCTCTCGGCGCCCATGCGCAGCAGGCAGTGATCGGGGCCATCCGCTTCCAGTACTCCACACCATGGCGGGATGCGGCCTTCCAGCTCGGAATGACTGCCGGCCAGGCGGAGGATGGCCTGCAGCGCGAACGGCGCCTGGCTGACCGCCTGCCGCACCATCACATCCGGCGGCGCCGGCGTGCGCCGGTGCATACCCGGCTCGGAACATTCGCGCACCGCCCCCATCCGGTCCACGCGCAGGGTGCGCCAGTCCTGCCGGCCGAGGTCCCAGGCCAGCAGGTACCAGCGCCGCCCGTAATTGACCAGGTGCTGGGCCTCGACCTCGCGCTGGGTCACCGCCTCCTGCGCGCTGCGGTACTCGAAGGCCAGCCGGGACGCCTGCCGGCAGTGCTGGGCCAGCCGTCCGAGCAGGCGTGCGTCGGTGGACGGAAGGTCGGACAAGGTGGCCGTCGCTGCATGCACTTCGCCAGCCTGCTGCCGGCGACGGGTCGGTACCAGCGGGTCGAGCTTGGACAACAGACCGCGCGCGGTGTCGTCGAGGCCAGCGACGGTCGCGGACGCGGCACGCAGGGCGATCGCCAGGGTGGTCGCCTCCTCCTCATCCAGCAGCATCGGCAGTACCGGTGCCCCCGCCCCCAGCTGGTAGCCGCCACCGACCCCGGACGAGGCCTGGACCGGATAGCCCAGTTCACGCAGTCGCTCGACATCACGGCGGATGCTGCGCCGGTCCACGCCCATGCGCTCGGCGAGCTCGGCCCCGGACCACTGGCGGCGGGCCTGCAGCAGGGCGATCAGGCGCAGCAGTCGATGGGCGGTATGGCGCATGAAGGATCGAGGACAGAAGTCGTCCGCAATAGTGCCTCAGGATGACCTCCAGTTCACCACCCACCGCAAGGAGCAATGCCATGAATTCACGCCGGATCACCCTGTACCACGCCGCCCGTTCCCGCTCGAGCGGCGCGGTGGCCCTGCTCGAAGCGCTGGGTGCCGACTACCACATGCAGGTGCTGGACCTGAAGGCCGGCGCCAACCTGGCCCCGGCCTACCTGGCCATCAACCCGATGGGCAAGGTGCCGGCCATCGTCCACAACGGCGCGCTGGTGACCGAGCAGGTGGCGATCTACCTGTACCTGGCCGACCTGTACCCGGAAGCCGGGCTGGCCCCGCCGATCGGCGATGCCCTGCGCGGCCCCTACCTGCGCTGGATGGCCTTCTACGGCGCCTGTTTCGAGCCGGCGATGATCGACAAGGCGATGCATCGCGAGCCGCCGCCGCGCCTGATGTCGCCGTACAACGATGCGGAGACCGTGCTGCAGGTGGTCGAGGCCCAGCTGGCGCAGGGCCCGTACCTGCTCGGCGAGGTCATGAGCGCCGCCGATGTGCTGTGGGGCAATGCGCTGGGCTGGACCACGGCCTTTGGCCTGGTACAGCCTGCAGCAGCCACGGCTGACTACATCGCACGGATGAGCGCGATGACCGCGTTCGACCGTTCGCGGCAGATCGATGCGGAGCTGGTGGCGGCGTAAGGCGCCGGCTGGGCTTCCTTTGTAGCGCCGAGCCCACGCTCGGCTGGTTTCAGTAGAGCCAGGCCATGCCTGGCTGCCCCATGGGAAGCGGGAAGAGCAGCCGAGCGTGGGCTCGACTCTACAAAGGGCGCGGCGGGTGGCGCGGGATGCGGGTAGAATTGCCGGCTTTCCCGCCACCCGAATGGATTAAGCGCCATGACCGGGACGCCAGACGTCTTTCCGCCCGCCACGCCGGGCGGTACCCCGCTCGTTGCCCTGCCCGCCGGTCCGCGCAAGCCCGACCAGGTCAAGGGCAAGCTGTACATCAAGACCCACGGTTGCCAGATGAACGAGTACGACTCGGCCAAGATGGCCGACGTGCTTGCCGCCAGCGATGGCCTGGAACTGACCGACAGCCCGGACGACGCCGACGTCATCCTGGTCAACACCTGCTCCATCCGCGAAAAAGCGCAGGAGAAGGTGTTCAGCCAGCTGGGCGTGTGGAAGGGCCTGAAGAACAAGGGCCGCGAGGTCATCATCGGCGTGGGCGGCTGCGTTGCCTCGCAGGAAGGCGAAGCGATCATCAAGCGCGCGCCGTTCGTCGACCTGGTGTTCGGCCCGCAGACCCTGCACCGCCTGCCGGAGCTGATCCGCGCCCGGCGTGAGCAGAAGCGTCCGCAGGTAGACATCAGCTTCCCCGAGATCGAGAAGTTCGACCGCCTGCCGGAACCGCGCGCCGAAGGCGCTTCGGCGTTCGTGTCGATCATGGAAGGCTGTTCCAAGTACTGCTCGTTCTGCGTGGTGCCCTACACCCGCGGCACCGAAGTCAGCCGCCCGTTCGAGGACGTGGTGGTGGAGGTGGCGCAGTTGGCTGCACAGGGCGTGCGCGAGATCAACCTGCTCGGCCAGAACGTCAACGCCTATCGTGGTCCCTATGGCGACGGCGAGTTCGCCGACCTCGGCCTGCTGATCCGTACCATCGCCGAGATCGATGGGGTCGGCCGCATCCGCTTCACCACCTCGCACCCGCTGGAATTCAGCGACTCGCTGATCGACGCGTTCCGCGACGTCCCGCAGCTGGCCAACTTCCTGCATCTGCCGGTGCAGGCCGGCAGCGACCGCGTGCTGTCGGCGATGAAGCGTGGTTACACCGCGCTGGAATTCAAGTCGAAGATCCGCAAGCTGCGCGCGGTGCGCCCGGACATCTCGATCAGCTCGGACTTCATCGTCGGCTTCCCCGGCGAGACCGATGCCGACTTCGAGAAGACCATGAAGCTGATCGAGGACATCGGCTTCGACCACAGCTTCTCCTTCATCTATTCGCGTCGCCCGGGCACCCCGGCTGCGGACCTGGAGGACACCATCAGCGATGCCGAGAAGCACGCGCGCCTGTCGCGCCTGCAGGAGCGCATCAATGCGCATGCCGCCGGCATTTCCGAGAAGATGGTCGGCACCGTGCAGACCGTGCTGGTGGAAGGGCCCTCGCGCAAGAACCCGAACGAGCTGACCGGCAAGACCGAGAACATGCGTTCGGTGAACTTCCCGGCGCCGGCACGCCTGATCGGCCAGTTCGTGGACGTGGTGATCACCGAAGCGCTGACCAATTCGCTGCGCGCGCGGGTGGTGGCGGAATAAGGTGTGCCGACCAACGGTCGGCACCCACCGGAATTGATGCCGACCAACGGTCGGCACCTGCCGGGGTAGTTGTGCATGCCGACCGTTGGTCGGCATGCATTAATCCAATCGTTTGCGGAAACGCAGGATCGCCAACGTCATCATCACCACGATGAAGGCCAGCAGCGCCAGCGCGTCGTGCCACAGCTCCCACAGCGAGGCGCCGCGCAGCATGATGCCGCGCACCAGGCGCAGGAAGTGGGTCAGCGGCAGCACTTCGGCCAGCCATTGCACCGGCCGCGGCATGCCCGCGAACGGGAACATGAAGCCCGACAGCAGGATCGACGGCAGAAACAGGAACAGCGTCATCTGCATCGCCTGGAACTGCGAGCGTGCGCGCGTGGAGATCAGCAGCCCCAGCGCCAGGTTGGCCAATACCAGCAGCACCGCGGCCAGATAGATGTCCAGCAGGCTGCCGCGGATCGGCACCTGGAACAGCCAGGTGCCCAGCACCAGCACCAGGGTGGTCTGCAGCAGGCCGATGGCTGCATAGGGCAGCACCTTGCCGACCATCAGTTCGCTGCGCGACACCGGCGTGGCGATCAGCAGTTCCATGTTGCCGCGCTCGCGTTCGCGCACCACCGCCACCGCCGTGAACATCACCAGGGTCATGGTCAGGATCACCCCGATCAAGCCCGGCACGATGTTCACCGCCGAGCGCCGCTGCGGGTTGTAGAAGCTGGTCACGCTGACAGGACCACTGGCGATGCTGCCTTCGCGCAGGGGACGGGTGTTGCTGGTCGGGCGCATATCCAGCGGCACCTGCGCCAGCTGGATCGCTGCGCTCTGCACCACGGTGTCGCTGCCATCGACCAGTACCTGCACCGCTTCGCGACCGTCGAAGCGGCGACGTTCGAAGTCGGCTGGCACCACGATGCCGACACTGATCTCGCCACGGCGCAGCGCCTGCATCAGCTGGTCGGGCGTATAGGCTTCGCTGCGCGGCGTGATCACGCCGGTGGCGACCATGTCCTGCACCACCGCGCGCGAGGCGGCACTGTTGGCCTGGTCGGCGACACCGGCGTCGAGGTGGCGCAGGTTGAGATTGATCGCATAGCCGAACAGCAGCAGCTGCATCACCGGAATGCCGACGATCATCGCCAGCGTGATGCGGTCGCGGCGCAGCTGCCGCAGCTCCTTGAGCATGATCGCCCACAGCCGGCGCAGGTTCATGCCGCCGGCTCCCGGCCTCGCCCGCGGGTAGCAGCGACGAACACGTCTTCCAGATTCGGCGCCACCGCCTCGATGTGAGCCTGCGGATCGGCGCTGACCAGCGCGCGCCGCACCGCTGGCGTATCGGCGGCCCCCTCGCTGCACAACACGCGCAGCTGGGTACCGATCTGCGCCACGCTCAGCACGCCGGGCAGCTCGGACAGTGCGCGGCTGGCCTGGCGCGGCTGCGCCGACGTGACCTGCAACGTGCGGCCGTCCAGCCGTGCACACAGCTCGGCCGGCGTGCCATCGGCGACCAGCGCACCACGATCCAGGATCGCCAGCCGGTGGCAGCGCTCGGCCTCGTCCATGTAGTGGGTCGATACCAACACGGTGGTACCGGCGTCGGCAAGTTCAAACAGGGCCTCCCAGAAATCGCGGCGCGATTCAGGATCGACCGCGCTGGTCGGCTCGTCCAGGAACAGCAGTTCGGGCGAATGCACCACGGCCCCCGCCAGGGCGAGGCGCTGCTTCTGCCCACCACTGAGCGTGCCGGCCAGTTGTGGTTGGCGGTCCTGCAACCGGTACTGCTGCAGCAAACTATCGACCCGCTGCCGGGCCTGCGCGCGTGGCAGGTCCTGGATGGCGGCGAGGAACTCCAGGTTCTCGCGTACCGACAGGTCTTCGTACAGCGAAAAGCGCTGGGTCATGTAGCCGATGCGCCGGCGCAGCGCTTCGGCCTGCTCGGGAACCGCCAAGCCCAGCACCTCGATCTGCCCGGCGCTCGGTTCCAGCAGGCCGCACAGCATGCGGATGGTGGTCGACTTGCCCGACCCGTTCGGGCCCAGGAAGCCATAGACCTGCCCACGCGGCACGGTCAGGTCGACATTGTCCACGGCCAGCAGATCGCCGAAGCGGCGGGTCAGGCCCTGCGCATGCACCGCGATGTCCGCACCGGTGTTCAGAAGCGCACCTGCACCGGCAGCCCGGCCGGCAGCTTCTGCATGTCGGTGGCTTCGGTCACTTCGATTTCAGCCAGGTAGCTCAGGCGCTCGACGTCGTCGCCGGTCAGCGCGTAGTACGGGGTGAACGTCGGTTCGCTGCGGATCGATCGCACGCGCCCTTTCAGCACCGTGCTCCGACCCTCCAGCTGTATCTGCGCGGCCTGACCGACCTTTACCTGCAGGCGCAGCGGCTGCGGCAGGTAGACGCGCGCATAGGGACGCTCACCGACCAGCATCACCGCCAACGGCGCACCGATCGGCGCCTGGTCGCCCTGCCGGTAGGGCAAGGCATCGACCACACCATCGCGCGGTGCACGCAGCCGCAGCTTCTGCAGGTTCACGCCCTGCACCACCTGCTGCGCGCGCGCGGCATCGGCCGCGGCCTTGCCCTGGGTGATGTCCTGTGCACGGCTGCCGTGCACCCGCTCCAGCCAAGCCTGCTCGGCCGCGCGCGCACTGGCCTCGGCGTTGCCGGCGGCGGCCCGCGCACGGTCCAGTTCAGCAGCAGCGACCAGCTGCTGGCGTGCCAGCGGCTGCACCCGGCGATAGTAGGCGCTGGCTTCGACGGCCTGGGCGCGAAGCGCGGCGAGCTGGGCCTGGGCCTGGGCAATCTGTTCGTCGCGCGGGCCGATCTCCAGCGCTTCCAGCTGTGCCTGCGCGCGCAGCGTATCGGCCTGTGCGGCAGCGAACTGTGCGTCGCCACGGGCGGGATCAAGCTGCATCAACACGGTGCCCGCCTTGACCGGCTGACCTTCGCGCACCTCCACTGCAGCGATCACTTCGGCCGCCGGTGCCGGCACCGTGATCCGGTCCCACTCCAGCGTTCCCAGCGCAGTCGGCGTTGACTGCCCACACCCCGCCAGCAGGCCGATGCCCACCAGTCCGATTCCACGCATCCCGTTGCCGATGCCCATGCCATCCCCTCCAGCGACGGCGACACGGTGCCATGTGCCCCGTGCACCCTCAATGATTCCGATCAGCCCTGACGGTTTTTTCACCACGTGCGGGCAAGCCTTTTGCTGCAAGGCTCCGCACCACCTATCCACAGGTTGATTCGGCATCATTCCACAACCGTTGTGGAAATCCGGCAGGACGTGGCGTTGTTGCTCGCCCGGCAACGAAACCTGCACTGCCATCACGATGAATGCTCCCGTGCAGGCCACCCGCGGCCGTGCTGCGGCAGCGACGAGCGACCATGACGCTTTTTTCACCAGGACCTCATGGGCCTTGTGGCACAAGCATTGCGAAGGTCTATCCACAGGTTTCCGCGCGCCCCGTCCACACCGGGTGTGGAAAACGCTGTATCGACCGTCTGCTGGCCGTGTGCCCCGCACGCGCGCTACCCTTGTCCTCCCTGAATACACTGCGGTGGTAGGCGTCCGCCCCACCCCAAGCAATGAAAAGCATCGATCATCGAGACTTCACCCTGTCGCCGGAAGACAACGAGCGGCTGGCCAACCTGTGCGGCCCCTTCGATGGCCATCTGCGCCAGATAGAGCTGAAGCTCGGCGTGGAGATCGCCAATCGTGGCTTCGTATTCCGCATCAGCGGGCCCAACGAGGCCATCGTCGAGGCGCAGAAGCTGGTTGAAGCGCTGTACGCCGAAGCCGCCGAAACCACCTTCGACAACCACGCCATCCATCTGCGCCTGGCGCAGGCCAATGTCGATCAGATCGCCGAGCGCTCCTATGAAGCGCAGGACGTGGCGATCAAGGTCAAGCGCGGCACGGTGCGCGGCCGCGGCGCCAACCAGGGCCGCTACCTGCACCAGATCGCCACCCACGACATCAACTTCGGCATCGGCCCGGCCGGTACCGGCAAGACCTTCCTGGCCGTGGCCAGCGCGGTCGAAGCACTGAACGAATCGCGGGTGCAGCGCCTGATCCTGGTGCGTCCGGCGGTGGAGGCCGGCGAGAAGCTGGGCTTCCTGCCCGGCGACCTGAGCCAGAAGGTCGATCCCTACCTGCGACCGCTGTACGACGCCCTGTACGAGATGATGGGCGTGGAGAAAGTGGTCAAGCTGCTGGAGAAGAACGTCATCGAGATCGCGCCGCTGGCCTACATGCGCGGCCGCACGCTCAACGATGCGTTCGTGATCCTGGACGAAGCACAGAACACCACCATCGAGCAGATGAAGATGTTCCTGACCCGCCTGGGTTACGGCTCCACTGCGGTGGTCACCGGTGACCTGACCCAGACCGACCTGCCCAAGCACGTGAAGTCCGGCCTGCGCGACGCCATCGACGTGCTGCGTGAAGTCGAGGGCGTCAGCTTCACCTTCTTCGAATCCCGTGACGTGGTCCGCCACCCGCTGGTCGCGCGCATCGTGAGCGCCTACGACCGCCGCGACCTGCATCAGATCCAACCAGGAGCAACTCCATGACCCGTGGCCCCGTGCGACTGGACGTCGCCGTCAGTTATGCCCTGCCACGTGCCGGCCTGCCGGCGGCAGTGAGCTTCCGCAAGTGGGTGGCCGCCGCGCTGAAGGGCCGCATCCGCGAGGCCGATCTGGCCATCCGCGTGGTCGATACCAAGGAAGGACAGTCGCTGAACCGCCATTACCGCGGCAAGGACTACGCGACCAACGTGCTCAGCTTCCCGGCCGAAGTGCCCGAAGGCCTGCCCAAGGGCGTCAAGTTCCCGCTGCTGGGTGACCTGGTGATCTGCGCACCGGTGGTGGCACGGGAGGCCGACGAGCAGGGCAAGGCGCTCAACGCCCACTACGCGCACTTGACCGTGCACGGCGTACTGCACCTGCTCGGCTGGGACCACGAGGATGACAAGGAAGCCGAGGCGATGGAGCAGCTCGAGCGCGACATCCTGGCCGAGCTCGGCATCGCCGATCCCTACGCGGGCGAGCGCTGACACCGGGTTCTGTTCCGAACCCACGCACTCACGGAAGAGGAGCGCAGCATGACCCTGGCCGCACTTGTGCTTGCCGCGCTACTGCAGTCCGCGGCAGGCCGGATGCCCGATCCTGACCGTCCCTCACCGTTCCCCACCAGCGACAGCGAGGCCGACATCGCCGCAAAGATCGCCGAACTACGGGCGTTCTTCGGCAGCAGCGAGCGCGACACCCGCAATATCGTCGCCACTGCCCAGCAACGGGCGCTGATCGAGCGCCTGGAAGCGCGGCACGCGGCACGTCTGGCCGGCATCTGGGTGGACAATGCGAGGGGCTGGACCGTTGTGGTGCGACTGACAGGCGCCGCAGCCGAGGCCGATGAGACACATCCAGGGGCGGATGGCCCGCAACGCGTGCGCTACATCACCGGCGCCGCGATGACCGAAGCGGAGATGCAGCGCCGCCTGCACGCACAGCGGGACTGGCTGCTGGCCCAGCTGCCCGACCTGTTCGGCTATAGCCTGGACGTCAAGGCCGGAGAGCTGGAGGTTGAGCTGCGGGATACCCCAGCCAACCGCGCGACGGCGGCGGGCGTACGCGACCACCTGCAGGTGCAGCTGGGCTACCCGGTCAGGCTGCGCTGGTACCCAGCGACCACGCGCTGGAATCCGCCTTGACTGCGCCCGGGCTGGAACGCCCGCCCATGCGCTGCGCTATTGTTCAACACCGGCCAGGACGCGGAAGGAAAAAGGATGAACCCAGGGTACGGTTTCACGACGATCATGGTGGCTGCCGGTCTTTTCGCCACTCTCTTGGTGCTGGGCGCGCATGCCGTGCGCCGTGTCAGTGCACGCGACCCCAGCGGGCGGCACTGGCTGCTGCGCACGCTGGCACTGCTGTCACCGGCGTGCGTCATTGCCAGTCTGGCGGTCGGCGTGATCGGGCCTCACCTGCTGCTGCAGCGGCACGGGATGAGCACCACGATGGGCCTGGTGACGAGCGCGCTGCTGCTGATGCTGATGGGCGCGCTCACCGCGCCGGTGGCCTGGCGCGTGGTGGTCCAGCAGCGCCTGCGGCGCTCAGCGGCGACCCTGCCGTTCTTCCATGCGTCAACCGCCTCACTCTGGCTGTTGTACGCGCTCTGCGCGATGTACATGCCACTGGCGAAGGCCGCCGAACCGGCACTGATGCCCTGGTTCGAACAATCGGGCCTGCTGCCGTTGGCGGCCCGCGGATTGGTCACGGTCCTCCACGCTTCGATGCAGGCGGTGCTGCTCACCCTGCCGGTGATGGGGCTACGCGCCCTGCTGACCCGCGGCAGCCGCAGCAGCAAGGCTGAGAACCCGCCCCCGTCACCGTTATGATGTCCGGCCCGCCTGCGGAACCTGCCCGTGTCCCTGCGTTGCTGCCTGCCCCTGCTGTGTGCCTTTGCGGTGCCTTCGGCCCTCGCCTCCAGTCTTGACCTGCCGGCCCTGATCGAATGCCGCCAGGGGGTGGCCGAGCAGGCCGCGCTGGCGCCGCTGCTGGCCGATCCGCTGAAAGCCGTGGCCCAGGGCCTGCAGCCGCTGCCGCAGGGCAACCAGTTCATGAGCGAGTACCGGCTGGCCAGCCCGATCACCGTCTTCGGGCAACAGACCGAGCGGGTGGCGGTGGCCGGCGCCAGCATCATGGCCGTCCTCGACCAGGCTGACCCACGCCCGCTGGCAAAGCGCCTGGCACTGGAGACCGCCTACGACCAGGACGGCAAGTTCATGGCCGGCCGCGAGCTGGTCAGCCGCGACGTGACCGACCCGAAGACCGGCGAGGCCCAGATCGAGTCGATCATCCTCAGCGTCTCCACCGTGGCCTCCCACCCTGGCAAGACTCTGGCCGGCTGCACCTACAGCCTGGACCTGCCCGAGGAGGAGCCGGCCCCTACCGCCCCTGCCCCGGCCACCGGCAGTCACTGACAGGCCGTCACATCCTGCTAGACTTGGGCCAACGCCCGGCCTGCCGGGTGCCTTTTTTCCAGAGATGTCAGAAGACGACAGTAGTAGCTCCCCTGCGGAGCACAGTGAAAAGAAGCGCGGCTGGCTTGAACGCCTGACCTCCGCCTTCTCCGGCGAACCCCATACCCGCGACGAGCTGGTCGCTGTCCTGCACACCGCGCAGGAAGAGGGTCTGATCGCCGCCGATACCCTGAAGATGATGGAAGGCGCCATTTCGGTGGCCGAGCTGACCGTGGGCGACGTGATGATTTCGCGCTCGCAGATGGTCTCGCTGCCGGTTGAAGCGCCCTTCCTGGAACTGATGAAGCAGGTGGTCGAATCCGGCCATTCACGCTTCCCGGTGCACGGCGAGAACAAGGACGACATCCTTGGCATCCTGCTGGCCAAGGATCTGCTGCGCGGTGTGGTTGCCGACAACGGTCCGGCCAACGTGCGCGAGCTGCTGCGCCCGGCGGTGCTGATTCCGGAGGCGAAGAAGCTCAACGTGCTGCTGAAGGAGTTCCGCCTGTCGCGCAACCACATGGCCATCGTGGTGGACGAGTACGGCGGTGTCGCCGGCCTGGTCACCATCGAGGACGTGCTGGAACAGATCGTCGGCGAAATCGACGACGAGCATGACGAGGCTGAAGATCCCTCGGCGCAGATCGCCATCCAGTCCGACGGCCAGTACGTGGTCGACGCGCTGACCCCGATCGGCGACTTCAACGAGCGTTTCGGCGCGACGTTCTCCGACGAGGACTACGACACCATCGGCGGCCTGGTCACCGAGGCCGTGGGCCATCTGCCGGAAGTCGGTGACGAGCTGGCGCTGGACCGTTTCATGTTCCGCGTGGCCCGCGCCGATGCGCGCCGGGTACAGGCCTTCCACGTGACCGTGCTGCCGCCGGACGCGCAGGACGACGCTTGAAGCGCCGCGGCCTGATCCTCATGGTGTGGCTGGCACTGTGCGTGCTGGCCATGGCCCTGCCGTTGGCCGCCTTCGCGCAGCCGGCGGCAGCCACGCCTGCACCAACTGCACCCAGCGCCAGCACCGAGGTTCCTGCCCCGCGCATCGGCGTGGTGACCATGCAGCCGGGCACGGTGTTCTTCGAACGCTTCGGCCATGACGCCATCGTGGTGCTTGATCCGGTCAGCGGCGAGGCAACTTCGTACAACTTCGGCTACTTCGACCCGTCCGAGGACGATTTCATCAGCCGCTTCGCACGCGGCGACATGATGTATTACCTGGTGGCGCTGCCGCTGCAGCAGGATCTGTCGTACTACGACGAGACCGGCCGCGGCGCCAGCGTGCAGTGGCTGGACCTGCGCCCCGACCAGGCACGTGCGCTGGCTGCAGATCTGGCCGAGCGGGCCAGGCCGGAAAACGCGCGCTACCACTACGACTACTACACCGCCAACTGCGCCACGATGGTGCGCGACACCCTCGACAAAGCACTGGGTGGCGGCCTGCAGTCGCAGCTGGCCGGGCGCTCGCGTGGCAATACCTACCGCAGTGAATCGGTCCGCCTGGCGTCGCCGGCACCGTGGATGTGGCTGGGCTTCGATGTAGGCCTCGGACCGTTCGCCGACCAGCCGCTGTCGCGCTGGCAGGAAGCCTTCGTGCCGATGCGCCTGGCCGATGCGCTGCGCCAGGCACGCAACAGCGACGGGCGTCCGCTGGTGCAGTCCGAACAGGAGCTGCTGCCGCACCGTATCGATCCGGAGCCGAAGGAGTTCGCACGCCGCTGGTGGCCGTGGCTGCTGTGCGGCCTGGTGATCGCCGCTGGCGTGCTGGCGCTGCGCAACCGCCCGCGCCTGCTGGCGGGGCTGGCACTGCCGTTCTGGCTGCTGTGCGCCCTGTTGGGTGGCGTGCTGGTGTTCCTGTGGGGCTTCAGCATCCACTACGCCGCCTGGGCCAACCGCAACCTGCTGCTGCTCTCGCCGCTGGCGGTGCTGCTGCTGCCGGGTGCGATCGCCCTGCTGCGCCGGCGCGTGCCGGGCCGCATGTTCAGGATCGTGCTGTGGCTGCTGGCGGTACAGGCAGTGGCCGCGCTGGTGCTGCACTGGCTGAGCCTGCAGGCACAGTACAACGTGCAGTGGATCGTGCTGCTGTTGCCGGTGCACGTGGCGCTGGCCTGGGTGCTCGGGCGCCGTCCTCACTTGTCCGAAACACAGCCCTGACGCACGATGGCGGGCATGTCATTGCCCGCCTCCGCTTCCGCCCCTGCTTCGGCCAACCCCGCCTGCGTCATCAACTGCGTCCACTACGATGACGAAGGCAAACGCCACGACATCAGCCTGGACGCCATCAGCGATGTCATTGCCAGTGGCAATGGTTTCGTCTGGGTTGGCCTGTACGACCCCAACGACGATGTACTGCTGAAACTGCAGGAGGAATTCTGCCTGCACGACCTGGCCATCGAAGATGCGCGCAACGCGCACCAGCGGCCCAAGGTCGAGACCTACGGCAATTCGATGTTCGTGGTGGTGACCACCGCGCAGATGGTCGACGAGCGCATCCAGTACGGCGAAACCCATGCCTTCCTCGGCCCGCGCTTCCTGGTGACGGTGCGCCATGGCGCCTCGCTGTCCTACGCACCGGTGCGTGCGCGTGTCGAACGAGAGCCGCAGCTGCTGAAGATGGGCCCCTCGTACTGCCTGTACGCGGTGGCTGACTTCGTGGTCGACAACTACCTGCCGATCGTGCACCGCTTCCGCGACACCCTGGACCTGCTGGAAAAGGACATCTTTGCGGACAACTACAAGCGCAGCACCGTGGTGCGGCTGTACGAACTCAAGCGCGAACTGAACAAGATGCGGATGGCGGTGGCGCCACTGCAGGATGTACTGGCGCAGCTGCGCCGCTACCAGGGCGAACTGATCCCCGACGAAGTGAAGCTGTACATCCGCGACGTGCACGACCATGCGGTACGCATCAGCGATGTGATCGACACCCTGCGCGAGATGCTGGGCACCGCACTGAGCGTCAACCTGTCGCTGGTGACGCTGGCGCAGGGCGAGACGGTCAAGCGCCTGGGTGCATGGGCGGCGCTACTGGCGGCGCCGACGCTGATCACCAGCTGGTACGGCATGAACTTCAGCCACATGCCGGAGTTGAACCAACCCTGGGCCTACCCGCTGATGATTGTTGGCGTGGGTGGCGTGTGCGTGGGCCTGTACCGGTTGTTCAAGCGCGCGAAGTGGTTGTAGCGCGTATCGACCAACGGTCGATACCCACCACACCGGTATCGTGGCGCATGACCCGCATCTGGTAGCGCCGGCCGCTGGCCGGCAACCCGGTAATGCCGGCCAGCGGCCGGCACTACCGTTCGGGATCAAGCCACGTAGACGGTCTTGATGTTCATGAACTCATGGATGCCATGGTCGGCCAGCTCCCGGCCGAAACCGGACTGCTTGCTGCCGCCGAAGGGCAGCCGCGCATCGCTCTTGACGATGGCGTTGACGAACGCGGCGCCGCATTCCATGCGCTGGGCGAAACGCTCACCGCGAACCGGGTCGCGCGTCCACACGCTGCCGCCCAGGCCGAAGCGGGTGTCGTTGGACACGCGCAGTGCCTCGGCCTCATCAGCAACCCGGATCACCGCAGCCACCGGGCCAAACAATTCCTCGTCATACGCCGGCATGCCCGGACCGACCTGATCGAGCACCGTGGCCGGATAGCCGGCATGCGTGCCCGCAATCGGCTCACCACCCACCAGCACCCGTGCGCCCTTGGCCACGCTGGCCTGCACCTGCTTGTGCAGTTCGTCGCGCAGGTCGGCACGGGCCATCGGCGCCAGCGTGGTACCGCGCTCGTCGGGATCACCGTACTGGCGCTCGGCCGCGGCTTCAACGAAGCGGCGGGTGAATTCATCGGCCACCGCATCGACCACGATGAAGCGCTTGGCCGCAATGCAGGTCTGCCCGCTGTTGTCGAAGCGCGACTTCACCGCCGCCGCCACGGTCTTGTCGAGATCGGCGTCATCGAGCACCACGAAGGCATCGCTGCCACCCAGCTCCATCACCGACTTCTTCAGCTGGCTGCCGGCATTGGAGGCGATCGAGCGCCCTGCCCGCTCGCTGCCGGTCAGTGTCACCGCCTTCACCCGTGCGTCGCGCAGCACCTCGGCCGCCTGGTCGTTGTCGATGTGCAGCACGTCGAACACGCCATCAGGCAGGCCTCCGTCACGACACACCGCAAGGATCAGGTCAGCGCACTGCGGCACGTTGCTGGCGTGCTTGAGCAGGGCGACGTTGCCAGCCATGAACGCCGGGGCGAGGAAACGGAACACCTGCCAGATCGGGAAATTCCACGGCATCACCGCGAACACGCAGCCGATCGGTTCATAGCGCACGTAACTGCGCTGGGCTTCGGTATCGATCAGCTGCGGCTTGAGATAGTCGGCCGCGTGGTCGGCGTAGTACTCGCAGGCGGCAGCGCACTTGTCGACCTCGGCCAGCGCCTCGGCCTTGAGCTTGCCCATCTCGTGCGTCATCGCCTGCTGCAGGTCGTCGCGACGCGTGCGCAGCTGCGCGGCGATCTGGCGAAGGACGGCGCCGCGATCCTGCAGCGAGCGATCGGCCCAGCCGGGGAAGGCATCGGCGGCGGCCTGCAGGCGCTGCTCGATGTCAGCAGCGCCCATCAGTTCATGGCGGTAGGTCACCTGGCCGGTGGCCGGGTCGATGATCTCGACGGTCATGGGGGATCTCCATCTGGAAGACCCCCATTGTGCGCCGCTGTCCGTGAGCCGGGTGTTGCCGGCGCTGTCGACAGGCCGTGTACTCAGCCGTTGTCCTGCCGCGCCAGCTGCAGGTCGCGCTGGCGCCGCTTCTCGGCGCGGGCGTTGATGTACCAGCCGATCACCGCAGCGATCGACACCGCCGACACCAGCAACGTGGCCAACGCGTTGATCTTCGGACTGATGCCCATGCGCACCGAAGCGAACACCTTCATCGGCAGCGTGGTCGAGCCCGGCGTGGCGACGAAGCTGGCCACCACCACGTCATCCAGCGACAGAGTGAACGCCAGCAGCCAGCCCGCCACCAGCGCCGGCGCAATGATCGGCAGGGTGATGCGGCCGAACACGGTCAACCGACTGGCACCCAGATCCATCGCCGCTTCCTCCAGGGACAGGTCCATTTCCTGCAGGCGCGAAGACACCACCACGGTGACAAAGCACAGGGTGAAGGTGACGTGGGCGATCCAGATGGTGGCCAGGCCGCGCGCCGGGAACCCGGGAATCGCGCCCATCGAAGCCAGCAGCGCCATCAGCGAGAAGCCCAGGATCACATCCGGCATCACCAGCGGCGCGGTCACGAGCGCGCCGAACAGCGGCTTACCGCGGAAGCGCTTGAAGCGGGTCATCACCATCGCCGCCAACGTGCCCAGCACGGTGGCCGTGCAGGCAGTCCAGAACGCCACCACCAGGCTGGTCCACATCGCATCCATCAGCGCGCGGTCGGCGAACAGGTCACTGTAGGCACGGGTGGAGAACCCGGCCCAGACCATCGCCAGCCGCGAGCTGTTGAACGAGTAGAACATCAGCAGCAGGATCGGCAGGTACAGGAAGGCGAAGCCGAGCAGCAGCACACCCAGCCCCAGGCCCTTTGCGCTACGCGGGCTCATGCTTGTTTCCCCTCCAGCAGGCGCTGCTGGGAACGGTTGAACAGCAGGATCGGCACCAGCAGCAACAGGATCATCGCCACCGCCATCGCCGAGGCGCCCGGCCAGTTGCGGTTGTTGAAGAACTCGTTCCACAGCTGGCGGCCCACCATCAGCGTTTCCGAGCCACCCAGCATTTCCGGGATCACGAATTCGCCGATCGCCGGAATCATCACCAGCATGCAGCCGGCGATGATGCCGGCCTTCGACAGCGGCAGGGTAATGCGCAGGAACGCCTGCCACGGCTTCGCACCAAGGTCGTAGGCGGCTTCCAGCAGCCGGTGGTCATGCTTGACCAGGTTGGCGTACAGCGGCAGCACCATGAACGGCAGGTAGCAGTAGACGATGCCGATGTAGGCCGCGGTGGGCGTGTCGATCAGCTGCAGCTTGGGCAGGCCCATCGACGTCATCAGCGTCTGCAGGCCGGTGAACTGCAGGAACTGGTCGAGCAGGCCGTTGCGGTCCAGGATCGCCTTCCACGCATACACGCGGATCAGGAACGAGGTCCACGACGGCAGCACCACCAGCATCATCGCCACGTTGCGCGCGGCCGGTGACAGGCGGGCGATGGCATAGGCCATCGGGTAGCCGATCAGCAGCGTGAAGAAGGTGGAGATGGCCGCGATCCTGATCGAGCTCAGGAACGCCTGCGCATAGATCGAATCGCGGAACAGCGCCAGGTAGTTTTCCAGGTTCAGCTTCAGCGAGAAGCCGCCGTCGGCGTACTGCAGCAGCCAGGTGTACGGCGGCGAGCCGACCCGGCTGAGCGAGAAGCTGATCATCAGCACGATCAGGAACGGCACCGCGAAGAACAGCAGCAGCCACAGATACGGAATGCCGATCACCGTGGCACGCAGCCCCGGCAGCCAGCGCTTCAGGCCGGCCGTGCTCATGAGGTCAGCACCACGCCGTCGTTGTCACGCCAGTGCACCCACACCTCGTCGCCCCAGGTCAGGCCATCGCTGGCCCAGCGCTGCGAGTTGGCGAAGTTGGCCAGCACTTTGGCGCCGCTGGGCAGGCGCACGTGGTAGACCGAATGGCTGCCGAAGTAGGCGATGTCCTCGATCACGCCCTGCGCCTTGTTGGTATGCCCTTCCGGCTCGTCCTTGCCGATCATCACCTTCTCGGGGCGCAGCGCGAACGCGACCGGCTGCCCTTCGTAACAGGTGATGCCATGGGCGATGTAGATCGGTGCCGGGAACAGCGGCGAGCGCACGGTCACGTATTCGGGCAGGTCCTCGTCGATCACCCCGTCAAACAGGTTGACCGAACCGATGAACTCGGCGACGAAGCGGTTGGCCGGCTGCTCGTAGACCTCGTCCGGCTTGCCGACCTGCTGGATCCAGCCGGCATCCATCACCGCGATGCGGGTGGCCATGGTCATCGCTTCTTCCTGGTCGTGGGTGACCATGACGCAGGTCACGCCCGACGATTCGATGATGCTGACCAGTTCCAGCTGCATCTGCGAGCGCAGCTTCTTGTCCAGCGCACCCATCGGTTCATCCAAAAGCAGCAGCTTCGGCCCCTTGGCCAGCGACCGCGCCAGCGCCACGCGCTGCTGCTGGCCGCCGGACAGCTGGTGCGGCTTGCGCTTGCCGAGGTGGCCCATCTGCACCAGGTCCAGCATTTCGCCGACGCGCTTGCTGATCGCGTCCTTGCCCAGTCCGTCCTGCTTCAGGCCGAAGGCAATGTTCTGCTCGACCGTCATGTGCGGGAACAGGGCGTAGGACTGGAACATCATGTTGACCGGCCGCTGGTACGGCGGCAGTGCGTCCAGGCGCTGGCCATCGAGGGTGATGCTGCCCTTGGTGGGCGTCTCGAAGCCGCCCAGGCAGCGCAGCAGGGTCGACTTGCCACTGCCGGAGCCACCGAGCAGGGCAAAGATCTCGCCCTTGCGCACGTCCAGGTTGACGTCGTCGACGGCGACGAAACCGTCGAATTCCTTGCGCAGGTCACGAATGGAGAGATAGCCGGGCGCACCGGTCGTGTCGACGACGGCGGCTACCGGCTGGGCTTCAACGGGCATGGGGGCTCCGGGAGCGGGCGGTGGACAGCGGCCGCCATTCTAACGGCCGGGGGCCGCAGGGGATATGACGGGAGCAGGTGGAAGCGGCCGGAGGGGGGCCCCGGGGCCCCTAGGGGTGTCGGTTTTCCCCCGCCATGGTGGCCTGTGCGCTCGAAGGCCCCGGCTCCCCTGGACCATCCTGCGCCCGTCCCGGCCAGACACCACGGGCGACGGCCCGATCTGCAACGTTTTTCAGAACCGGATCTGTTGAAGGCCTGGGCCATTGCCCGCGCAATGGCCCGGATCAAAGCCTTGCATGGACCCACACTGGTGATTTCTCCGGACAGCTCCTCCCCCTTCCCGCCCCGCCTGCCGGGCGCCCTGCCTGCAAGGCTGCCGCTGGTCATCATCGGCGCCGGCCAGGCCGGGTTGTCCCTCAGTGCGCTCCTGCAGGAGGCCGGCGTCGAGCATCGCGTGCTGGAGGCCGAAACCGTGGGCGCCAGCTGGCAGCGGCGCTGGGAGTCTTTCCAGACCAACACTGCCAACGCGACGATGGCCCTGCACGGTCATGCCTATGCCGGCGATGATCCGGAAGGCTTCATGGGGGCCCCGGAGGTGATCCGGCGGCTCCGCGACTATGCCGACGAGCGCGCGTTGCCGATCAGCGAGGGGTGCGTGGTGCGCCAGGTCGCGCCTGAGTCCGGCGGCTATGCCATCGACAGCAGCCAGGGGCTGGTCCACGCCCGCGCGGTGGTGGTCGCCACCGGTGAATATCGCCGCGCGCGGATGCCCCGGGTGCCCTTCGCGCCCGCGTCAGGCCTCACCGTGCTGCACTCTGGGGACTACCGCAGTGCCCGCCAGCTGCCCGATGGCGCCGTGCTGGTCATCGGCGGTGGGCAGTCCGGCGCGCAGATCGCCCAGGATCTGCGCGACAGCGGTCGCAGCGTGTACTGGTCACTGGCCCAGCGTCATTCGCATACCCGCCGGCTGCGCGGCAAGGACTCGATGACCTGGTGGGACATGGCCGGGCGCATCCACCAGCATGTGAGTGAAGCGGCCGCCGTACTGGCCGGAGAACCGGATGCGCTGCGCAAGGCCCGCACCGCGGAGTTCCCGCTGATTTCCGGCAAAGGACGTGCTGGCCTGGGCAGCTCGATCAGCCTGCTGGCGATGCACCGCGCTGGCATCAGGTTGCTGGGCCGGTTGCAGGAATTCAGTGGAAACATCGCCCGCTTCGCCGATGTCCGTCCGCAGCTGCGCACCGCGATCGAGGCGACACGGACCGAATATGCCTATCTCGATTCGCTGGCCAGCGCGTACTACGCAACGCGGCCCGAACCGCGCACCGACGATGCCCGCTACATTCCCGAAGAGGTCTACCTGCACTGGGAGCCGGAACCGTCGCCGTGCGAGCTGGATCTGCAGGCCGCAGGCATCCGCTCGGTGGTGCTGGCCACCGGCTTCGTCGCCGAATGGCCGTGGCTGGACGTGCAGGGCGCGCTGGATGCACACGGTTATCCGCTCGGAGAGTTCGGCGTTTCACCGCAGCCAGGGTTGTTCTTCATCGGCATGCACAACCTGCAGCGGATGAGTTCATCGTTCCTGTGCAACGGCGGCCGCGATGCACGCGACCTGCTGCCGGCCATCCTGCAGCACCTGGGCCGAAGCGGGAGTACCGGCTCCGGCGCAGGGTAAGGGAGCCGCCGGGCAAGGCCCGACGGCGCCAGACCGGCTCAGCGGCCGGTCTTCACCTCGGTCCACAGCCGGGTGTAGAGCTTGTCGGTCTCCGGCGTGTTGATCGAATAGGTGAACATCTTCTCGGCCACGTCGGCCGGCGGGTAGATGGTCGGATCGGTCCGGATCGCCTCGTCCACCAGCGGGGTCGCGGTCGGCACCGGGTTGGCGTAGTGGATGAAGTTGGTGTTGGCCGCGGCAACCTTCGGCTGCAGCAGGTAGTTGATGAACGCGTAAGCGGCTTCCGGATGCTTGGCATCCTTCGGGATCGCCAGCATGTCGAACCACTGCGGAGCGCCTTCCTTCGGGATCGAATAGGCCACGTGCACGCCATTACTGGCTTCCTCGGCGCGGTCGCGGGCCTGGATGATGTCACCCGACCAGCCGACCACCAGGCAGGTACCACCGTTGGCCAGCGACCCCACGTACTGCGAGGAGTGGAAATTCTGCACGTAAGGGCGGATCGACTTCAGCAGGTCGGCCGCCTTCTGCAGCTCGGCCGGGTCACCGCTGTGCGGGTCCAGGCCCAGGTAATGCAGCGCGATCGGGATCATGTCGGCCGGTGTGTCCAGGATGGTCACGCCGCAGTCCTTCATCTTGCTGATGTTCTCCGGCTTGAACACCAGGTCCCAGCTGTTGGCGATGTCGGTGCTGCCGCCAAAGCGCTGCTTCAGCATCTTCACGTTGTAGCCGATGCCGGTGGTGCCGATCATGTACGGCACGCCGTACTGGTTGCCCGGGTCCTGGGTGGCGATGCGCTTCATCACCGCCGGATCGAGATTGGCCAGGTTCGGGATCTTGCTCTTGTCCAGCGGCAGGAACACGCCGGCCTGGATCTGGCGGCCGAAGAAGTTCAGGGTCGGCACCACCACGTCGTAGCCGCTGTTGCCGGCCAGCAGCTTGGTCTCGACCATCTCATCACTGTCGAACACATCGTAGGTCACCTTGATGCCGCTCTCCTTCTCGAAGGTCGGGATGGTGTCCTCGGCGATGTAATCGCTGTAGTTGTAGACGTTCAGGACCTGGCTGTCCTGCGCGCCGCCGTTGCCACCGCTGCAGGCGGCGAGCATGGCAGAGGCCAGGCTGAGCGTGAGGATACGCAGCTTCATCGGGTGCTCCAGAATGCGGAAAGGGGGGCCAGCGGGGCCGGCAACGGGTGCCAGCCTACCCCCCGGCGGCGGATTTTTCTATTCCAGATGCTCAGACGTTCAGCAGCAGGAACTCGCGCTCCCACGAGCTGATGACGCGGAAGAAGGTCTCGTATTCCTTGCGCTTGACCGAAATGTAGGCGCGGCAGAAGCGCTCGCCCAGCAGCGCCTGCAGCTCGCTGCACTGCTCCAGTCCGTCCAGCGCCTCGCCCAGCGAGCGCGGCAGGTTGTAGCCCAGTTCCTTGGCACTGCCGGTCACCGGCGCGTCCGGTGCCAAGCGCTCGCGGATGCCCAGCAGGCCGCAGGCCAGGGTCGCCGCCATCGCCAGGTAGGGATTGGCGTCGGAACCGGCGAAACGGCTTTCCACGCGCATGTTCTCCGGCGTGTCCAGCGGCACGCGCAGCCCGCAGGTGCGATTGTCATAGCCCCAGTGCACGTTGCTCGGCGAGACCTCGCCGAACACCAGCCGCCGATAGGAATTCACGTTCGGCGCGAAGAAGGCCATCGCCTGCGGCACGTACTTCTGCAGGCCGCCCAGGTAGTGGCCGAACACCGGGCTGAACTCGCCCTCGGCATCGGTCTCACCGGCGAACACATTGCTGCCATCGCTCACCCGCACCAGGCTCTGGTGGATGTGCATGGCGCTGCCCGGCTCGTTCTCCATCGGCTTGGCCAGGAACGTGGCATACACCCCGTGGCGCATCGCCGCCTCGCGCATGGTGCGCTTGAACAGGAACACCTGGTCGGCCAGGTCCATCGCATCGGCATGGGTGAAGTTGACCTCCAGCTGCGCTGCGCCGGATTCGTGGATCAGCGTGTCCACGTCCAGTTTCATCGCATCGGCGTAGTCGTACATCAGGTCGAGGATCGGGTCGAATTCGTTGACCGCGTCGATCGAGTACGACTGCCGCGCGGTTTCCGGCCGCCCGGAGCGGCCGGCCGGTGGCAGCAGCGGGAAGTCCGGGTCGGTATTCTTCTGTACCAGGAAGAACTCCAGCTCCGGCGCCACCACCGGGCGCAGGCCCAGCTCGGCGTAGGCCGCCAGCACGCGGCGCAACACATTGCGCGGCGCCAGTTCGTGCGGCTCACCGTTCTTGGTGTAGCAATCGTGGATGATCTGCGCGGTGGCATCGGCCGCCCACGGCACCATGCGCACCGTGTCCGGATCGGGGCGCAGCATCATGTCCGAGTCCGACGGCGAGGTGAGGTCGTAGTAATCGTCAGGGAACTCGCCGGTGACGGTGGTGGCGAAGATGCCTTCGGGCAGCCGCGTACCGTAATCATGCGAGAACTTGTCGGCGGGAATGATCTTGCCACGCGCGTTGCCGGTGATGTCCGGCACCAGGCACTCGACCTCGGTGATGCGCCGTTCCTTCAGCCAGCGCAGCAGGCTGCTTTCCTGCGGTGCGGGGGGCGTGGCCGTCTTTCGCGGGCGCGTTCGGGAACTCATCGGGAATCCAGTCGGTTCTGTTGGTGCTGCCGGCAAGCTTGGCCGAACGCACGGAAAATAGCGTGATAGAACGGCGCCTGCATGACACGCCACTCCGGGTGCCACTGTACGCCGAGCACGAAACCATGGTGCAGGCTGCGCGCCGCCTCGACCAGCCCATCATCTGCCACGGCCTCGACCTGCAGGCCCTGCGCGAGGCGGGCAATGCCCTGCCCGTGCACCGAATTGACCTGTGCGCGGTCACTGTCGTGCCACTGCGCCAGCCAGCCATCGGCGACCAGGGTGACCGCGTGGGCCGGCCCGTACTGCACCTCCACCGGCGCCTGTGGGTCTTCGCGATGGTCAGTCAGGCCAGGCACCGCGTGTACCTGCGGATGCAGGCTGCCCCCCAGCGCGACGTTCAGTTCCTGGAAGCCGCGGCAGATCGCCAGTACCGGCAGGTCCAGCGCCAGCGCCTCGCGCAGCAGCGCGAACGCATTGGCATCACGGGCCGGGTCATGCGGATTGCCCGGCCAGCTGCGGCCGCCCTCGTAATGCTGCGGTTCGATGTTGCTGACCGCGCCGGTCAACAGCAGGCCATCAAGCCCCTGCAGCCAGTCGCCAGCCGGCAAGGGAGGCTGCAGGCTCGGCAGTACCACCGGGGTCACTTCGGCGGCCTCGGCCAGCGCGCGCACGTACTTCTCGCCAGCCACCGCGAAACGGTGGTGGCCGAGCACGGTACTGTCGGTGGGCAGGCCCACCCAGGGCAGGCGGCGCATGGGAAAACTCCTTGGCGTGCGAACACGTTACCCGCCGGCCAACGAAGGCGGCAAGTCTTCGCCATCACGCCACGGCTGTCACGCATCGGCGAGACTACGCGGGTGAATGCTGATCGTTCTCCCCCGCTCCCCCCTCCCGCACTGCGCCCGCGAGGCCTGCAGTGAGTGCCGCCTTCCCGCCCAGCTGGTATGCCTACAGCCTGCCCGAACCGCCCGCACTGCCCTCGCTGCAGGGTGAGGTTCAGGCCGATGTCGCAGTGCTCGGCGCGGGTTATGCCGGCCTGACCGCCGCACTTGAACTGGCTACGCGTGGCCAGCGCGTGGTGGTACTGGACGCGCAGCGGATCGGTTGGGGCGCGTCCGGTCGCAATGGTGGCCAGGCGCTGGTCGGCTATGGCTGCGAGGTGGACGAACTGGAGCGTCAGCTCGGTCGTGATGATGCGCGCCACCTGTTCGACTGGTCACGCGACGCGGTGCAGGCAATGCGCACACGTATCGATCGCCACGGCATCGACTGCCATTGGGTGGAAGGCCACGCCAGCGTCGCGATCCGCGAACGCCATGAGCGCGACCTGCGGGCCAACTGCGAGCATCTGCAACGCCACTACGACTACCCCATGCAGTGGTGGGATCGTGATGCCCTGCGCGCACAGCTGGACAGCCCACGCTACCGCGCCGCGATGTTCGATCCGCTCAGCGCGCACCTGCAGCCCCTGGCCTATGCCCGCGGGCTGGCCGATGCCGCGCGTGCGGCCGGCGTGGTGATCCACGAGAACTCCGCAGTGACCCGCGTGCAGCGCGGAACGCAGCCCACCCTGCATACCGCGCAGGGAAGCGTGCGCGCCGCGCATCTTGTGGTGGCTGGCAACGCCTGGCTGCAGGGCCTGCTACCCGAGCTGGAACGGCGGATCATGCCGGTCGGCACCTATATCGGCGCCAGCGCGCCGCTGGGTGCCGAGCGCGCCCGCGCCCTGATCGGCAACAACATGGCCGTGGCCGACACCGCCTGGGCACTGGACTACTTCCGTCTCAGCCACGACCACCGCCTGCTGTTTGGTGGCCGCGCCAGCTACTCGGCACTGCCCCCGCCCGGCCTGCGCGGCGTGATGCAGCGACGTATGCACGAAGTCTTCCCGCAGCTGGCCGACGTGGCACTGGAGCAGGTCTGGGGCGGTTATGTGGACATCACCCGTAACCGCGCCCCGCATTGGGGCCGGCTGGACGGCAACCTGTACTTCGCACAAGGGTTCTCCGGCCATGGGGTGGCCGCCGCCGGGCTGGCCGGGGAGGTGATCGCCGCCGCCATTGCAGGCCAGAGCGAGCGCCTGGACGTGTTCCAGCGCCTGCGGCATGCCCCCTTCCCCGGCGGTCGGCTGCTGCGGATGCCGCTGCTGGTGGCGGCAATGTCGTGGTACAAGCTGCGGGATGCGTTGTGGTGAGCTGATCAGGGATCACACCAAGTCAGCTCCCTCGGAAACTGTGAAACCCGTCGCCACGGGAAATCATGTGATGATTTTCTCACTTGCCCGGCGCTGCGCTGAGGTGATTGCATAATCGAACGCGTGTCGATACCGTCGGTAAGAACCGGGTCCCGCGGCGAATGGATGCTGACAGGGAACGTACTGTGAAGGGGTAGTGCGATTGAACTGGTGGAATGAAGGCCTGCAGCTGAAGTTGCGCATCCATCCGGCAGGACTTGCCCTGGCTGTGCTGTATGCCATTGCCTGTTGGGCCACCCGCCAGTTGTCCCTTGATCAGTTCTATCTGCCCGCTGGTGTACGCGTGGCTGCGGTACTGCTCTGTCCTCCTCGGCTTTGGCCCTATCTCCTGCTGGGCGAGTACGCCTATTTCGCACAGATGCGAGTGCCGATGATCGAACGGTACGGGCTGACATGGGTCATTCTCGGCTCGGTCTTCCAGATGCCGGTTGTAATGACGATCGTCTATCTCCATCGCAATGTAATCTCGGCAGTAAAGAACGCTTGGCTCATCTCGATTGCTGCCTTCGCTGCAGTTTCCGTCACACTGATCAACCTGCTTCTGGCGAACTCCCTCTGGCCAACACCTCCCGCTTTTCCGCTGCTGACCGGAATCGTCCGCCTGGTAGTAGGTGACTTCATCGGCATACTCACGTTTGCGCCGCTTGTGCTGCTGTGGTCGCGAGGCAAGGCTGAAGTGCAGGTCCGAAAACGGGATATCGCACAGATGGCAGGAGCACTTGCGCTGATGGTCGTGTTCGGCCTTTGGGCTGCGGACGTACCTGCTGATGCAGTGACGACAAAAGTATCCCTGCAACTCCTCATGGCGCTTCCCGCCGTTCTTCTCACATGCGTGTACGGGTGGCGGGGCGCCGCTATCGGCGTGCCGACCCTGAACATGATTATCGGTCTGACAACACCCTCATCTCACCCTGAGTCATTCGATCCTGCATCGTTCGCGACCCAGCAGATCATGGCCGTCACGGGCGCAGCACTGCTCATACTGGGCTCCCGGATCACTCACTACTATCACCGTTATCGACTGCGGGAGGTCGGCGAGAAAAATGCCATCAGACTTGCTCGGAGCTCCCATGTCGCCAGTGAGCTGGATCTCCGCGAACGCGCGTTGCATCTGCGGAAGCTTGGGGATGGCATAGATCATGCGCTTGACGAGGTGATCAACTGGCTTACTGCACAAGGCCATCATGCGATTGCGGAGAGCCTTGTACATGTGGCGTCGATTCATTCGCGCCAGTTCCGCGAGCAGACAAGCATGATTTATCCGACCGCCCTGGAGCAGCTCGGCCTTTATGTTGCCCTCCGAGCAGGTGGCGTTCGCGAAGCATGGGAAAAAACGGCTCGCGTAGCCAATCCGTCGTTGCTTGGCGACCCCTGTCAACTCAGTGTCGGACTGCAGCTTGCTGCCTACCGCACTGTGATAGATGCGGTGTCACTGCTGATCCAGGGTGAAACGGGACAGATCCACGTGCGGGCGCGTTGCGGACGGATGGGTTCGCATCGTGGAATCCTGATAGCGGTGTCAATGCTGGATCAACATCAACGCCTTTCGGACACGACCGTCGCCGCCGCGATGGAAAGACTGGCCGGCAGGACGCTTGCCTACGGCGGCACACTGAAATGCAACCGAAATCGCATCGTGCTGGCAATGAAGGAAACGGGTGCAGCCGCTCCTCTGGATGCTTTTTCATCACATGCCCGGAACAGCCTTTCGGGACTCGAAGCGGGTCCCTCACGCGCTCAGGCTTGAACGACAAGGTCTACTGACTTCTGTTTCGATAGCGGGCATTCCCCCCCTGAGCGTGACCGCAGAAACGTGCAAGCGGTTTTGATCGCTCGCACGCCTCAAGCCCTCCGGTCCGGGCGCTACGGTGTTTCGACAGACCAGATGTCGCCATCCGCGGTGGCATACCGCACCAGTACCACGTCCTGCGCACGATACACCTCGGAACGCTTTGCACTGGATGGGACAGTGAGTCGCTGACCGGGAAGCGAAACAAGTGCTGCGGACTTGCCGGCAGGCAATGCAAAGTACGCACCCGCGGCATTGCCGATGATCAGCTTCACCTGACCGGTCAGATCGTTGACTTGCAGGTAGACCATGCCATCGCGTTGGAAGGCATACACCTGCCAAGCGGGATCGGCGCTGATGTCTGCGGCAGCAGGGTTGGTTTCACCAAGGCCTGCCTTCGAAACTGCGGCACTTGCCAAGGGACTGCCGTGGTAGTCACCGCCCCCTTTATCACCCGCGAATACCGGAGCTGCGGCGAACAATGTTGCCCCGGCTACAACACCAACAAGTATGGATCGCACAATGACCTCCTGGTCGGGATAAGAGCAGACAACCTCGAAACGATAGTAGCGTCTTCCCGCCACAACAAAGTGATTGACGGATAATCCGGACGATTTAGTTTCATTCGTGCACCCCTCTCCCCTTCCCCCCTGCCCGCACCATGTCATCTGCAGAAGAAGGAGGATGCTGATTGCGCCTGCGACGATCTAGTGGATAGTGTCCAGTAGCGGGCCAGCGGTAGCTGAGCGCGAGCAAGGGAGGCTTGTTTTTTGGACCGATTCAAGAAGGCAATTGAACTGAGCTTCCGGATCCGGCCGGTCGGGATCACACTCGCGGCCGCCTATGCCTTGAGCTGCCTCGCCTCGCGCCAATTCTCGCTTGATCAGTTCTTCCTGCCCGCAGGCATCCGGGCAGCAGCACTGCTGATCGTCCCGCCCCGCTTGTGGCCCTACCTTTTGCTGGGGGAGTACGCATACTTCGCAACACTGCGCATCCCCATGATCGACAGCTATGGCTTGGCCTGGGTCATTCTGGCCTCGACGCTTCTGATGCCGATGGCGATGCTGGTAGTCCACCTTCACCTCAGGAGAATGCCGTCCGACGCAGCCACCGGCCTCTGGCTGCTGTCGTTGTCGATCTGCACGGCACTGTTCGTCCCGGCTCTCAACCTGAGCATTTCATATGTCCTCTGGTCGAATCCTCCGCCGAGCAACCTGCTGGACGCGGTCGACCGAACGATCTTTGGTCACTTCGCGGCCATCATTACCCTGCTCCCACTGGCCTTCCTTTGGGCGCAGCGGCACGTGGATCCCAGTTGGAGCACTCGCTTTGTCGCGCCTACAGCTGCGGCGATCCTGGCGATGCTGATATTGGGGTTGGGCATGCAACTGACGGACAGCAGCGCCCATACCACCCGCACACATCTTGTCCTTCTGTCGGCCCTGCCTGCCATCGCCCTGACCTTCATGCATGGCTGGCGCGGCGCGGCCATCGCAATTCCGCTGTTGAATCTCCCACTCCACGGCGCTACGCCCAGCACCGGCCTGCCCTCCTCTTTCGACCTCGGTACGTTCGCCACCCAACAGAACATGGCTGTGATCAGCGTCGCGTTGCTCGCACTCGGATCCAGCATCAGCTATCACCATCAACGCGCGCGGGCCCGTTGGCAGGCTGAACGGAACGCCCTGCGCCTGGCACGCAGCTCCCACCAGACCAGCGAGCGCGAGCTGCGTGAACGGGCCGCCCATCTGAAGCATCTGGGCGAGGGCATGGACAGTTCGCTCAGCGAGATGGTCAGCTGGCTGAAGGCTCAGGGCCATCATGCCGTGGCGAACAGCCTGCAACACGCGTCATCCGTGCACTCACGCCTGTTCCGCGAGCAGGCCAGCATGGTCTACCCCACCGGACTGGAGCAGGTCGGGTTGTACATCGCCCTGCGCGCAGGCGGCGCATGCGAGATCTGGAACAACACGCATCGCGTCATTCCGCCCAGGCTGGCGGGGAACCCCTGCCTGCTGTCCGTGGATCTGCAACTGGCCATCTACCGCTCCTTGATCGAGGCGGTGTCACTGCTGCTGGAGCTGGAGACCGGGCAGGTCTGCGTGCGTGCCCGAAGTGGCCGAGCGGGCGGACGTCGCGGCATCGTTGCTGTCGTGAGCCTGCTCGACCGTGGTTGCACGCTGTCGGCACGCACCACCGACCAGGCCGTCGAGCGCCTGGCCGGTCGAATGCTTGCCTACGGCGGTACAGTTCACTGCCGGGGCAACCGGCTGCGACTGGCCCTGCATGAATCGATCACCCACGCGGCGCCCGCGGCGGCCTGACACGGAATCTGGCGCGGCGCGCAACGTTCGCCGCTAAAGTTACACCCGAAACCGCCGCTATCCGTGCCGAGCCCTCCTTCGTGAGCCACCGCATCATGCCCGTCCTGCCGCAGGCCGCCGTCGATGGCGACCTGGCCGATCCGTTGCCACAGCGGATCCTGCTGGTCGAAAATTCCCGTGCGTTCACCGGCATGCTGCGCGAAGCCATCGAGCAGCGCCTGGAACTGCCGGTGGTGATCGCCTCTACCCTCGCCGAGGCCGACCGCCTGCTCAACGAAGGCGGCGGCTGGTTCCTGGTGCTGACCGGGTTGGTGCTGGCCGACGGCGACCGCGATGCGGTGGTCGAGTTCTTCCTCAAGCGCGACCTGCCAACGGTGGTGGTCAGCGGCGTGTACGACGAGGACCTGCGCAAGCGCGTGCTGCAGCAGCAGATCATCGACTATGTGCTGAAGAACACCCCCGGCAGCATCGACTACCTGGTGTGGCTGGTGCAGCGGCTGGAACGCAACCGCCGCATCGCCGCGCTGGTGGTGGACGATTCGCCATCCGCGCGTGGCTACGCTGCGGCCCTGCTGCGCATGTACGGCCATGAGGTGCATGAAGCCGCCGACGGCAACGAGGGCCTGGCTGCCATCGAGGCGCATCCGGCAATCCGCCTGGCGGTGGTCGACCAGGAAATGCCCGGCATGCAGGGCGTGGAGTTCACCCGCCGCCTGCGTACCCTGCGCTCGCGCGACAAGGTGGCGGTGATCGGCATCTCCGGCAATACCGATGCCTCGCTGATCCCACGCTTCCTGAAGAACGGCGCCAACGACTTCCTGCGAAAGCCGTTCTCGCGCGAGGAATTCTTCTGCCGTGTCTCGCAGAACGTGGACCAGCTGGAACTGATTGGCACCCTGCAGGATCTGGCCACCCGCGACTTCCTGACCGGCCTGCCCAACCGCCGCTGTTTCCTGGAGCAGAGCCAGCGCCAGCTGCCGCAGCTGCAGCTGCATGGCCAGTGCGTGGCGGTGGCGATGATCGACATCGACCACTTCAAGCACATCAATGACACCCACGGCCATGAAGCCGGCGACGATGCACTGCGGGCAGTGGCCGGCGCGGTGGCTGCACATGCACGCAGCCAGGACCTGATCGCACGCTTCGGTGGCGAGGAGTTCTGCCTGCTGGTGCCGGACATGGAACAGGACGAGGCGCTGCTGTACTTCGAGGAACTGCGCCAGCGCATCGCCGCATTGGAAGTGGACATCGGCAGCGCTACCCTGCGCATGACCGTGAGCATCGGCCTGTGCTGCCTGCGCCCGCAGCGCGATGCACTGCACCGGTTGATCTCCGAGGCCGACCGCCAGCTGTACCTGGCCAAGGCCGGTGGCCGCAACCGGGTCAGCTGCACCACGGTGGCCAGCCCGCTGCGCCCGCGCGAGCCTGCCCTGCCCTGACCGGCCCGCTTTGATCCAGATCAACGCCGCACCCGCGCGGCGGCTCTACAGTCGGCCCCGACATACGCATGAAGGGGAGCCGGGGATGGCACTACTGGTCTGGCAGGACGATCTGAACATCGGCATCGATGTGATCGACCAACAACACCGCCGCATCATCGAGATGCTCAACCACCTGCACGTGGCCCAGGCCAGCATGCAGCGTGCGGCAGTGGGTGAAGTGATCGACGAGGTGGTGGACTACACCATGTCGCACTTCGCGTTCGAAGAGGAGCTGATGGAGGAAGCGGGCTACCCGTTCTGTGCCGCGCACAAGCGCGTGCATGAGGTCTTCATCAAGCGGGTTTCGGAATACCGCATGCGCTTCCAGGCCGGCGAGGACATCAGCGACGAGCTGCGCACCATGCTCTCGCGCTGGCTGTTCAACCACATCCGCGGTGATGACCAGGCCTATGCCGAACAGGTCAAGGCGCACTTGAACCAGTTCGCCCGCGAACACCAGGGCGGCGGTTGGCTGGGGCGCACGCTCAAGCGCTTCTTTGGTTGAGCCTCAGTGCGCGCCGGTGTAGTGCCACCAGCGCGCACAGGGTCGCCACCGCGGTCAGGCACAGGTAGTAGCCCACCGCGACCAGGCCGAAGCGTTCAGCCAGCCAGGTGGCCAGGTACGGCGCCGGTGCCGCGCCGAGGATGCCGGCCAGGTTGAATGACAGCGAGGCGCCGGTGTAGCGCACCTCCACCGGGTAGATCTCGGCCAGGAAGGTGCCGCAGGGGCCGTAGGTCAGGCCCATCAGGAACAGGCCCAGGCACAGGAAGCCAGTGACCAGCCACGGGCTGTGCGGCTGGAACAGCGGTGCGAACAGCACGCCGAAGCCGACGATCAGTACGCTGGCGACGATCATCGTGCGCCGCGTGCCCCAACGGTCGCCATAGCGCGCCGACAGCGGAATACCCAGCGCGAAGAACAGCATGCCGGCCATCTGCATCAGCAGGAACTGCTCGCGGCTGTAGCCCAGCACCGCAGTTCCGTGGCCCAGGCTGAACACCGTCATCAGGTAGAACAGCACAAAGGTGGCGAAGGCACCGAGGGTGCCCAGCAGCATCGGCACCGGATGGTCACGCAGCACCGTCCACATCGGCAGCCGCACCGGCGCCTTGCGCTCCAGCGCCTTCCTGAAATCGGGCGTCTCGTGGATGTTCAGGCGCACCCACAGGCCAAGGCCGACCAGCAGCGCGCTGGCCACGAACGGAATGCGCCAGCCCCACTGCAGAAAGTCGTCCTGGCTCAGGCAGCGGCCGAGCACGAGGAAGATGCCGGCCGACAGCAGGAAGCCGAGCGGTGCGCCCAGCTGCGGGAACATGCCGTACCAGGCCCGCTTGCCCGGCGGCGCGTTCTCAGTGGCCAGCAACACCGCCCCGCCCCACTCGCCGCCCAGCCCCAGGCCCTGGCCGAAGCGGCACAGCGCCAGCAACGCGGGGGCCCACAGCCCGATCTGGGCATGGGTGGGCAGCAGGCCGATCAGCACCGTGGACAGGCCCATGGTCAGCAGCGCGGCCACCAGCGTGGCCTTGCGGCCGATACGGTCACCGAAGTGGCCGAACACTGCCGAGCCCACCGGGCGCGCGATGAACGCGACCGCAAACGTTGCCAGTGACTGCAGCAGCGCCGCCTGTTCGCTGCTGTCCGGGAAGAACAGGTGCGGGAACACCAGCACCGCCGCCGTGGCGTAGATGTAGAAATCGAAGAATTCAATGGTGGTGCCGATCAGGCTGGCCAGCAGGACTCGACTGGGGGAATTCACGGGCGGCGCGGCAGCGGTGATCGTCGACATCGGCAACACGGGTAACGGCGGATCGCCCGATTCTGCCACGGGCCGACGGCCGCACGGGGCGATGGTTTCAGCCGACACCGATGCCAACGAAATTTTTCGGGCCGCCCGCTAGGCTGCGCCACCGGTCCCTGCATGGATGCTTTGCCGATGACTGCAGTCGCGCTGTCGTGGTCCGATTCGCCGAAGCTGCCGCGCATGGCGGCATGGCTGGTGGTGCTGCTGGTGCATGGGTTGATGGCAGTGTGGCTGCTGGGCAGTGGCAGGATGACGCTGCACAGCGACGAAGCTGCCAGGATTTCATTGCGCTGGTTACCGCCGGAGCAACCCGCGGCGGTACAACCACACCCGGCGCTGCCCTCCGCATCGGCGGCGCGACCAGCCGCATCGACAGCGCCACGTCCGGCCCCGGCCGCACCCACGGATGCCATCGCGCCCGCGTCAGAGGAACCGCCTGCAACGGCGCCACTGTTGCTGGGCCTGCCTGCGGGCAGCATCGATGGCGGTGACGGCATCAGCGCAGCGGGCGTGGCCCCGCGCCTGATCGGTCGGCGCGAGGTCCATCCCGCGTTCGGGCCGCGCCGCAATTACTTCCGGATCCGTCGGCAGATGAGCCCCGAGCAGATCGTGCATGGCGTGGCGCAGCTGCTGGGCTTGTGGCCACCCGGATACACCGTCGACCCGTGCGAGCTGGGCAAGCAGGACATGGACTATTTCCAGAACGCGGTCGAAGAAGCCGATCGCGACGTGCTGCGTGCGGCAGTGCTGCAGGTGAGTGCCCGCTGCCGGTAGCGGGCACGCCTTTGTAGAATCGAGCCATGCTCGACTGCGCTTCGCCAGATGCAGCCGAGCATGGCTCGGCTCTGCAAAGAGCGAACAGCGGTCAAGCAGCCACGTGGTTACAACTGGATCCAGGTAGCCTTGATCTCGCTGTACTTGTCGAACGCATGCAGTGACTTGTCCCGCCCATTGCCGGACTGCTTGTAACCACCAAACGGCGCGGTCATGTCACCGCCATCCCAGCCATTCACCCATACGCTGCCCGCGCGCAACTGTCGCGCGACCCGATGGGCGCGGCCCAGGTCACGTGTCCACAGGCCCGCGGCCAGTCCGTAGCGGCTGTCATTGGCCAGGCGCACGGCTTCGGCCTCGTCGTCGAAGCCGAGTACAGCCAGCACCGGCCCGAATACCTCCTCACGTGCCAAGGCCTGCTCCGGGCGCACCCGGTCGAACACGGTGGGTTGCACGTAGCAACCGCCGGCCTCCACCTCGGCACGATGGCCGCCCAGCAACAGGCGGGCGCCCTCACCTTCGGCCCGCGCGATATCGGCCAGCACCTTGTCCACGTGCGCGGCATCCACCAGTGCGCCCATCGGTGCATCCGCCTCCAAAGGGTGCCGCGGTTGCATGCGCTGGCCGTAGGCAATTACCTGGTGCACGAAGTCCTCGCGGATCGAGCGTTGCACAAGCAGTCGCGAGCCAGCGGTACAGACTTCACCCTGGTTGAAGAAGATGCCCTGTGCCACGGCCTTGGCGGCGGCGTCCAGATCGGGAGCATCGGCGAACACTACGTGCGGGCTCTTGCCACCGCATTCCAGCCAGACCCGCTTGAGGTTGGATCGCCCGGAATACTCCAGCAGCTTCGCGCCGGTGGCAGTGGAACCGGTGAAGGCCAGCACGTCCACATCCATGTGCAGCGCCAGCGGTTCGCCGACGCGCGCGCCATGGCCCGGCAGCACGTTCAGTACGCCCTCCGGCAGGCCCGCCTCGGCGGCCAGCGCCGCCAACCGCAGCGCACTCAGCGGTGACCGCTCAGAAGGCTTGAGCACCACCGAGTTGCCCATCGCCAATGCAGGCGCGATCTTCCAGCACGCCATCAACAGCGGGAAATTCCACGGCACGATGGCCGCCACTACCCCAGCGGCCTCGCGCGTGACCAGCCCCAGCTCGTGCGGGCCGGTGGGTGCGACCTCACCGTACAGCTTGTCCACCGCTTCGGCGGTCCAGCTCAGGCAGCGCACCACGCCGGGCAGGTCGATACGGCGCGCGTCACGCACCGGCTTGCCCATGTCCAGGGTTTCCAGCAGGGCCAGCTCATCGGCGTGCGCGTCCACCAATGCCGCCAGCGCCAGCAACACGCGCTTGCGATGGGCCGGGCTTGCCTGCGACCAGTGGCCCGCCTCGAAGCTGCGCCGCGCTGCCAGTACCGCGCGCTCGACATCCTGCGCGTCGCAGTCGGCAACCGCCCCCAGCACGCGACCGTCGATCGGGCTGATGCAGTCGAAGCGGGCGCCGCTGGCGGCATCGACATAGCGGCCGTCGATGAAGGCCTGGCCCGGCATCGACAGCTGGAGGGCCAGCGCCTGCCAGTGGCTGCGGTCGGGGAAATCGGCCATGGGAAGCTCCAACATTCAACGAGTCCTGGTTATACCGGGGCCGCCGCGACTCCGCCGTGACGCAGCTGCGCTACATTCATCGCATCGGACCCGATGGAGCTGGCATGAAGCGTCCCGAAAGCGACCTGCACGACCTGGCCACCCAGCGCCCCGAGTCACTGGACGCGTACTGGATGCCGTTCACCGCCAACCGCCAGTTCAAGGCTGCGCCGCGTGTGCTGGTGCGTGCCGAGGGCATGCACTACGAGGATGTCGACGGTCGCCAGATCCTCGACGGCACCGCCGGCCTGTGGTGCTGCAACGCCGGCCACGCGCGCCCACGTATCGTCGAGGCCATCGTCGAGCAGGCACGCACGCTCGACTACTCGCCGGCCTTCCAGATGGGCTCGCCGCCGGCCTTCGCGCTGGCGCAGCGACTGGCCGCACTGGCTCCGGGCCCGCTCAACCATGTGTTCTTCACCAGCTCCGGCTCCGAGGCGGTGGATACCACGATGAAGATCGTGCTGGCCTACCACCGCCAGCGTGGCGAGGGCCAGCGCACGCGCTTCATCAGCCGCGAGAAGGCTTACCACGGGGTCGGCTTCGGCGGCATGGCGCTGGGTGGGCTGCCCAACAACCGCAAGTCGTTCGGCCTGCAGCTGGGCGGCGTGGACTACCTTCGGCACACCCTGGACCTGCCACGCAATGCATTCAGCAAGGGTCTGCCGCGCCAGGGTGCGGAACTGGCCGACGACCTTGAGCGGCTGATTGCGCTGCACGACGCTTCGACAATCGCCGCCGTATTCGTCGAACCCATTGCCGGCTCCGCCGGGGTGATCCTGCCCGCACCGGGTTATCTGCAGCGACTGCGCGAGCTGTGCGACCAGCACGGCATCCTGCTGGTGTTCGACGAGGTCATCACCGGCTTCGGCCGCGTCGGCATGCCGTTCGCCGCGCAGCGCTTCGGGGTCACCCCGGATCTGCTGACCTTCGCCAAGGCGGTCAGCAACGGCGCGGTACCGCTGGGTGGGGTACTAGCCAGCGACGCCGTGCATGCAACCCTGATGCAGGCACCGCCACAGGCCATCGAGCTGTTCCATGGCTATACCTGTTCGGGGCATCCGCTGGCCTGTGCAGCGGCGCTGGCCACGCTGGAGGTCTATGCCGAGGAGCGCCTGTTCGAGCGTGCCATCGAGCTGGGCGAATACTGGCAGGAACGGCTGCATGCGCTGCAGGGCCTGCCCAACGTGATCGACATCCGCAACTTCGGGCTGGTCGGCGCGGTCGAGCTGGCACCGCGCCGCGACGCCCCCGGCAGCCGCGGCTACGAAGTGTTCCGGCGCTGCTTCCACGACGGCCGGCTGCTGGTGCGCTGCACCGGCGACATCATCGCGCTGTCGCCGCCGCTGATCGTGGACAAGGCACAGATCGATCAGATCACCGGCACCTTGGGCGAGATGATCCGGGCCACCGCCTGAGCCCGGGCCGGCGGTGGCGAGCGGGTACAATGGGCGGTTCCGCTCCTGCTCGCTGCCGTGCCCATGGATATCGTCGTCAAAGAAGAACTCAAGGCCTACATCGACCCGCTCACCGCGGACGAACATGACGCGCTGGAGCGCAGCATCCTGGCCGAAGGCTGCCGCGATGCGCTGGTGCTGTGGGGTGATGTGCTGGTCGATGGCCACAACCGTTTCGGTATCTGCCAGAAGCATGGCTTGCCGTTCAATACCGTGCAGAACACCCGCTTCCAGAGCATGGAAGATGTGCACCTGTGGATGATCGAGCAGCACCTTGGCCGCCGCAGCGTGTCCGACTTCCAACGAGGCGTACTGGCGCTGCGCAAGCGCGACATCCTGGCCGCCCGTAAGCAGGTCGAACAGGCCCAGCTGCAGCGCGAGAGCGACGGCACCGCCGAAGCCGTCGAGGACGCGGGTGAAGACAGCCCGCCGTGGGAGCCGGCACCGAAGATCAGCCGCGCCGAGCTGGCCCGCGAGGCCAAGCTGAGCACCAGCCAGGTCGGCATGATCGAACGCATCCACGCCCAGGCCGCGGCCGAGGTGGTGGAAGCGGTGAAGGCCGGCGTGATCTCGATCAGCGCTGCCGCTGCCGTGGCCGACCTGCCGGAAGACGAGCAGCGCGCCGCTGCCGCCGGTGGCAAGGATGAGCTGAAGCAGGCCGCCAAGCGCGTGCGCGAGTCCAAGCGCAAGCCGCGCGCACCGAAGCCGGAAGCAGCCGAGATGGACTTCGAGGAAGCGGACGAAGAGCAGATCGCCAGCCGCGACGCCGAGGTGCTGTCGGCACTGGAGCAGCTGGGCGAGGATGCCCCGGCGCTGCGCCGCCGCGTGGTCGCGCTGACCCGCGAGAACGACACCCTGCGCGCGCAGCTGGCGGCGTTGCGCAAACAGCTGGAAGCGATGTAACAGCTCGCGCCACGCCGCTGTAGAGCCGAGCCCATGCTCGGCTGCTCCTGCCGCGCGCGAGGCAGCCGAGCGCGGGCTCGGCTCTACAGACGGGCGTCACCGGGCTCCGGTTAGACTCGTGCCATGACGCCTGCCCACGATCCGCGCCGCGCTCAGCTGCGGCGCCTGAAAGCCCTCGCGCTGGGCCTGTTGCTGTTGATGCTGGCCGGTTTCGCGGTCAGCCACTGGCAGGGCGAACGCGGCATCTGGGCCTGGGTCTCGGCCTTCTGCGAAGCAGCGGCCGTGGGCGCACTGGCCGACTGGTTCGCAGTCGTCGCGCTGTTCCGGCGGCCGATGGGGCTGCCGATCCCGCATACGGCAATCATCCCGCGCAGCAAGGAACGCATCGGCGACAGCCTCGCCCTGTTCGTGCGCGACCAGTTCCTGGAACCACAGGTGCTGCTGGCAAAGCTGCAGGTGTTCGATCCGGCCAGCCGCCTCGGCAGCTGGCTGGCCGACCCGGCGCGCTCACGGATGCTGGCCGACATGGCCCGCGGCTGGGCGCTGCAGGCGCTGGATTTCTTCGACGAAACTGCCGTACGCCGGCAGCTGCACGCCTTCGTGGTGCAGCAGCTGAGGCAGTGGAATGCCGCCGCCACCGCCGGTGAGCTGCTGGCCCTGCTGACCGCCGACGGACGCCACCAGCGCGTGCTGGACGAAGGCCTGCAGCGGCTGGGGCGCTGGCTGGAGCAGCCGGAGGTGAAGGAACGCGCCTCGCAGCTGATCGTGCGTTACATCCAGCGCGAGTGGCCGACGCTGTCGAGCACGGTGAACTGGGTCAAGCCGATCGACGAGATCGGTGACAGCCTGGCCGAGCGCCTGGCGCGGGCGGTGCTGGAAGAACTGCAGCAGGTGCTGGCCGAGCCGCAGCATCCGCTGCGCCAGGATTACGAGAGCTGGCTGCAGAACTACGTGCAGCGCCTGCGCGAGGACCCGGCCCTGGCCGAACGCATCGAACAGCTCAAGCAGGAAATGATCGACCACCCGGCCTTGCAGGACTACGTGCAGGGGCTGTGGGCGCGCATCCATGCCAGCCTGCGCGCCGATCTGCAGCGTGAGGATTCGGCGCTGGTCGGCCACGTGCAGCGCAGCCTGGCCTCGCTGGGTAGCAGCCTGCAGGCCGACCCGGCCCTGCGCGATGCGCTGAACCAGCATCTGCTGGAGGGCGCCCAGCGCCTGACCGGCCGCCTGCGCGAGGGCGTGACCACGCATATCGCGCAGACCGTGAAGAGCTGGGACGAACGTCACCTGGTCGAGCAGCTGGAACTGAGCGTGGGTCGCGACCTGCAGTTCATCCGCTTCAACGGCACCCTGGTGGGTGGCCTGATCGGCCTGCTGCTGCACGCGGCGACCGTGGTGTTCAGGTTCTAGGCCCAGCTGCGCCATCAGGATCGTCACGCTTGATTCATAAAATGCGAATGCCTATCATTTACTGATCGGTTGTGCGCTTAGCCAAAGGGTACGGAGACGTGCCCATCGCCCGTGTACATCCCCGACCTCTGGGCCGCCCGTCCGCGCGGGCCGTGCCTCGTCGGTGGGACACGCTGGGCAACATGCGCAGGGCGCAAGGGGCCGCGGACGCGTTCCATCCCTTCTCCAACCTGCAGGACCTCCGTGGACCGCTCGCCCGCAACCGCCAGCCCCCGCACCTACTTCTCCAACCCGCGCTGGGGCGTGCTGTCACGCTCGTTGGCTGCGATCTTTGGTGGCTATGCACTGGCTTCGGCCACCAGCGTGTTCTGCGCAGTGGCGCTGCCTGGCGCACGCGGGCAGACCGTGCTGACCGGCATGCTGCTGGCCATTCTGGTTGCCGCCTGCGCGGCGTTGTGGGCGTTCGCCACCCGCAGCGCGCTGCGCGCCTGGGTCGGCATCCTCGCCCCCACCCTGCTGATGGTGGCCATCGCGCGCCTGATGGGGGCCTGGGCATGAAGAACGGATTCCGCCAGTCGATGGCCTGGCTGCACACCTGGACCGGACTGCTGGTCGGCTGGTTGCTGCTGCTGATTTTCATGGCCGGCACCGCCAGCTACTACCGCGAGGAAATCAGCCGCTGGATGCGTCCCGAGCTGCCATCCAGCAACGTCAGCATCGACGTGGCCGCGCAGCGCGCCGTGGATTACCTGCAGGCCAATGCGGCGCAGGCCGAGAACTGGTTCGTCACCCTGCCGCAGCCGCGCAACCCGGCGATGCAGATGTTCTGGCGGCTGCCCCCGGAGCTGGCCGACCCCAGCCGTGGCCGTCGTGGTGGCTTCGGCGATGCCACGCTGGACCCGAATACCGGCCAGGCACTGAAGGCGCGCGAAACGCGGGGCGGTGATTTCTTCTACCGCCTGCATTTCGACCTGCACTACATCCCGGTGCTGTGGGCGCGCTACCTGGTTGGCTTCTGCGCGATGTTCATGCTGGTGGCGATCATCACCGGCGTCATCACCCACAAGAAAATCTTCAAGGACTTCTTCACCTTCCGCAAGGACAAGGGCCTGCGCTCCTGGCTCGATTTCCACAACGTCAGCGCAGTGATGGCCCTGCCCTACCACGCGATGATCACCTACACCGGCATCGTCACCCTGATGGTCATGTACCTGCCCTGGGGCGTGAAAGTCGCCTACCCACAGGACGAGGACCAGTTCTTCTTCGAGGCCTTCGGTGGCATGCCGGAGGTGACCGCACCGGCCGAAGGCCGCGCGACCCCGCTGCCGATCGCACAGCTGCTGGACAGCGCACGCGCGCATTGGCACGGCGTGGAAGTGGCCGGCTTCACCGTGTCCAACCCGGGTGCGGCCAATGCGGTGATCGACATCCGCCAGCGCGACGGCAAGCGCCTGTCCACCGACACCCCGGCCGTGCGCTACGACATGGTCAGCGGTGCGCTGCTGGAAGAGACGCCACCGTCGGGCGGAGCTACCGCGACCCGTGGCGTGCTGTATGGCCTGCACCTGGCCCGCTTCGCCGACTGGGGCCTGCGTGCACTGTTCTTCCTGTCCGGCCTGGTCGGCTGCCTGATGGTCGCCAGCGGTGTGGTGCTGTGGGCGGTGAAGGAACGCCCGAAGCATGCCAAGAGCGGCCGCACCGGCTTCGGCCTGCGCCTGGTCGATGCGCTGAACATCGGCACCGTGGCCGGCCTGCCGATTGCCTTTGCCGCCTACTTCTGGGGCAACCGCCTGCTGCCACTGGACATCGCCGAGCGCGCGAGTGCGGAAGCCAACGTGTTCTTCTATGCCTGGGGCGCGGCCCTGCTGGCCGCCTTCATCTGGCCCAAGCGGATGATGTGGGCGTGGCAGCTGTACCTGGGCGCAGCCGCGTTCGCACTGGTGCCGGTGGTCAATGCCCTGACCACGCACGCGCATCTGGGCATCACCCTGCGCAGTGGTGACTGGGTGTTGGCTGGTGTCGATCTGTCGATGATCGCCTTCGGTGCGATGCTGGCGTTGTGCGGCTGGCGCATGCAGCACTGGACGCCACCACTGTCTGCTGCCGAGAAGAAGAAGCGTGCGGCGGCTGCGGCGGCGCCCAAGGCACCGGTCGAAGCGGCGGACGCTGCCGAAGCGGAGGCCAGCGCATGATGCTGCTGGCGTTGACCCTGTCGTTCTCCGCGTTCACCGCGCTGTCGATGGCGATGGAAAAGCACCAGCACGACCTGTACGGCAAGGCGGCAGCCCCCGCGGCACGGCGCACGCAGTGGCGGGCGCTGGGCTGGGCCCTGCTGACGGTGGCGTTCGCGCTGTGCGTGGCCGACCACGGCTGGGCGATGGGCCCGGTGCTGTGGCTGGGCGCGATGACCGTGGGCGGCGTGGTGCTGTCGTTCGGGCTGTACCCGTACCGACCGAAATGGATCGCGCCACTGGCGATCGCGCTGCCGGTGGCCGGGCTGCTGGTGGCGTTGGTGTAGCAGAGCCATCGGGGTCGGATCCCCTGCGATTCGCGCAGGAGATCCGACGCCGGACGTCGACTTACCCCAACCGCTTCAATTCCCACGCGCGGTGGATGCGCGCGTTGCGCTCGAAGTCCGGGCCGATGGTGCGCGCGGTGATCTCGCGGCACTGGGCGAATTCGGCGATGGCGTTTTCTTCCAGCTTGAAGCGGCGGAAGTTGTTGGAGAAGTACAGCACGCCGCCGGGCGCCAGCCGCGCCACGGCTGCACGCAGCAGCTTGATCTGCTCGCGCTGCACGTCGAAGTCATCGGCGCGCGCCGAGTTGGAGAACGTCGGCGGATCGCAGAAGATCACGTCGTACTGGCCACGGTCACCCTCCAGCCAGGCCATCGCATCGGCCTGCACCAGAAGGTGCTGGTTACCGCCCTGCCCGTTCAACGCCAGGTTGTCGTAGCACCACTGCAGATAGGTGGCCGACAGGTCGACGCTGGTGGTGCTGGCGGCGCCAGCCACGGCCGCCTGCACGCTGGCCACGCCGGTGTAGCAGAACAGGTTGAGGAAACGCTTGCCACGCGCCTGCTCGGCCATCATCCGGCGCAGCGGGCGGTGGTCGAGGAACAGGCCGGTGTCCAGGTAGTCGAACAGATTCACCTGCAGCAGCGCGTTGTTCTCGCGCACCACGATGAACTCATCGCGCTGCTCGAAGCGTCCGTACTTGCTGCCGCCCTTGCCGCGCTCGCGCGACTTCATCGAGACCTGCTCCGGCGGCACGCCGAACACCTCACGCGCGGCCGCCAGCAGTTCGTTGCGGCGACGGCGCACGTCGTTCTCGGGAATTGCAGCCGGTGCAGCGTATTCCTGCACGTGCAGGAAGGTACGGCGCTTGCCACCGTCTTCCTCGTAGACGTCGATGGCGGCCGCGTACTCCGGCAGATCGGCGTCATAGGCGCGGAAGCAGGTGATGTCCTCGCGGGCACGCCAGCTCTTGAACTTCTTCAGGTTCTTGCGCAGGCGGTTGGCCACCATCTGCGCACCTTCGCTCAACTCGCGCGGCTGCGCCGGGTCACGGCCCGGCACGGCGATCGGGTCGCAGACGATCAGCGCACATTCCAAGGCACCGTTGAACATCTGGTACTTCTTGCCGGCACGCAGGCCGGTGGCGAAGGCCAGTTCGTCGTTGCCGCACAGCAGGCTGGCGCGCCACTGCGGCACCGCCTTCTGCAGGGCATTGCCCAGTGCACGGTACAGCGCCGGATCGGCGGCCAGGCGTTCGTCGTACGGCGGGTTGCAGACCACCGCACCGATCTCCTGTTCCGGCGCGGCCAGGTCGGCCACATCGGCGCGGGTGAAGCGGATCGCGTGGGCGACGCCCGCGACCTCGGCATTCTCGCGTGCCGCCTGGATCGCGGTCGGGTCGATGTCGCTGCCGTGGATGACCGGCTTCAGCGCGGCCAGGCCTGCGGCCTCACGATCACGCGCTTCGCTCTGGATGGCCTTCCAGGCGGCCTTGTCGAAGCCCAGCCAGCGGCTCGGCGGCAGGCTGCCATGGCGCATCAGGCCAGGGGCAACGTCGGCAGCCATCAGCGCGCCTTCGATCAGCAGGGTGCCGCTGCCGCACATCGGGTCCAGCAGGCCACCACCGGCAGCGTGCAGGCGCGGCCACTGCGCGCGCAGCAGCAGCGCGGCGGCCAGGTTTTCCTTCAGCGGTGCCTCGTGGGCGGCACCACGCCAGCCACGGCGATGCAGCGGGCCGCCGCCGAGATCGATCGACAGCGAGGCACGGCCCTTGCGCAGCGACAGGTTGACGCGCACATCGGGCAGATCGGTGTTGACCGAGGGGCGTTCCAGTCCCTCATCGCGCATTCGGTCGACGATGGCGTCCTTGATCCGCTGGGCGGCAAAGCGGGCGTGGGTGATCTTGTCGCCGGACACATGTGCGTCCACCGCCAGGGTCATCTCCGGCTTGATGTGCTCATGCCACGGCAGCGCACGCACGCCGTCGTACAGGGCCTGCTCGTCCGGGCACTCGAACTCATCGATCGGCCACAGCACACGGCTGGCCAGGCGCGACCACATCACGATCCGCAGCGCCTGCTCCAGTTCGCCCTCGGCGTTGACGCCGGCAATGGTGGCAGTGGCCTTGCCAAGGCCCAGGGCCGACAGTTCATCGGCAAGCAGGTATTCCAGGCCCTTGGCGCAGGAGACGAAGAATTTCACGGGATCGGTTCGCAGGTGGTCGGGCGCGGCACTGGGGCCGGGCCGGTCGGAAAGGAGGGCCGCAAGCACGGCCGGCAGGCCCGCGCCGGGGGCGGCGGGGCTGCCATTGTAGTCAATGCGGGCGGGCGCGCCGTGCGCCCGGGCTTCACAGTTGCCGCAGCAGGCGCTCGAAGGCCTGCGCGGAGGCCTCCACGTGGCGTTCCAGGCGGTGGCCGTCGTCGACCAGCAGCAGCTGCGCCGAACGCGCCTGCGCCCAGGCGATCACCCCGGCGGCCGGGACCACATCATCATGCCAGGCCTGCACCACGGTGGTTGGCACGGCAGCGGCATCCAGCGCCGGCATCGGGCCCATGGTGGTCGGCGGCACCATCAGGAACAGGCCGGCCACCGGCACCTGCAGCGAGGCGATGGCGGAGATGTAAGCGCCCAGGCTGGAGCCGGCCAGCACCACCGGGCCCTGTTGGGCGGCGATGGCGGTGCGTTCCACCAGGCGCTGCAGCCGGGTGCGCACGTCGCCTACCCGGCTGACCTCGCTCATCGCGTCCAGGTCGGTGTAGTCCGGGCGCTCATGGGTCCAGCCCAGGCGCTGCGCCACATCGGCCAGCGCGGTGACCTTGGTCGCCTCCGGGCCGCTCTCGAAACCGTGGGACAGGATGCAGTGGCCGCGGCTCATGCGCGCGCTCCGTGGGAGCGGGTCGGCGAGGAAAGGGAAGGCAGGTTCATGCCGCAATGCTAGCATCGCCGGATGTCCAACCCGCTCCTGCCCGGCCTGCAGCTGCAGCCCCTGCCCTACGAAGACCGCCTGCCGCTGCGCGACCCGGCCACGCTGGAGATGGTGGTGATCCACTGCACCGAGCTGCCGGATCTGGCGATGGCCCGCGAGTACGGCGAGCGTGTGCTGTACGACAGTGGTGCCGGCAACAGCGGGCATTTCTACATCGACCGCGATGGCAGCGTGGTGCAGTACGTGGCGCCGGAACGGGTGGCCCACCACGTGCGCGGCATGAACGCACATACGCTGGGCATCGAACTGGTCAATACCGGGCGCTACCCGCACTGGTTCGACAGCCGCCACCAGGCGATGGACGAGCCGTACACCGAAGCACAGTTGCAGGCGCTGGAGCAGCTGCTGCAGGCGCTGGTGGCACGCTATCCGTCGCTGCAGCGAATTGCCGGGCATGACCAGCTGGATCGGGAGCAGGTGCCGGCCAGCGATGACCCGACGCTGATGGTGGCGCGCAAGCGTGATCCGGGGCCGTTGTTCCCGTGGGCGCGGGTGCTGGCGAAGGTGCCACTGCAGCCGGTTGGGTAAGCGGCAGGGCTGCGCCCTGCCCCGCAGAAGCAACGTCAACGTCAAGAGCTCGCATTCCGAGGGATGGCGGGGTGGGGCCGGTTGCGGGGGACGCCGTAAACCCGTCCATGGGGGCTTGGCCGCGGCATCCATGCCGCGGACACCCCCGCAACCGGACCCACCCCGCCTTCGACAGATTTCTGCCGCTGTTGGTGGGTGCCGACCGTTGGTCGGCACGGGGTCGAATCGATCGGAGGGTGCCTTTGTCGCGTCGAGCCATGCTCGACTGCTTTTTGCTCGGATCGCTCAGGCGCCGGTTGCCACCGGGCGGCTGCTGTCGCTCACCCATCCGCTCCACGAATCGGCATAGATGCGTGCGCCGGACAGGCCCGCCGCTTCCATCGCCAGCAGCAGGTGGCAGGCGGTCACGCCGGAGCCGCACATCAGCACCACCTGCTGCGGATCACGGTTGCCGATCACGCCCTGCAGTTCGGCGCGCAGTTCCTGTGCATCACGCAGGCGGCCGTCGGCGACGTTCAACGCAAACGGGCGGTTGACCGCGCCGGGTACGTGGCCGGCGACCGGGTCCAGCGGCTCGACTTCGCCGCGGAAGCGCTCGCCCGCGCGTGCGTCGACCAGCCAACCCGGCGCGTGCTTCAGGCGTGCGCTGATTTCATCGGCATTGGCAATCTGGGTGGTGTCGAAACGGCCCGGGTAAGCCGGCAGCGCGGTCACCTCACCCTGCCCCGTCGCCAAAGGATGTCCTGCGGCCTGCCACGCGGCGATGCCACCATCAAGCACGGCCACCTTGCGGTGCCCGATCAGGCGCAGCAGCCACCACAGGCGCGAGGCGGCCATGCTGCCGTCGCTGCCGTCGTAGACCACCACCTGGGTATCGGGGCCGATGCCCCACTGCCCCAGCCTTGCGGCAAAGGCATCGCTGTCCGGCAGCGGATGACGGCCGTGGCCGCTGCGGGTCAGATCCGACAGGTCCCGATTCAGATCGGCATACACCGCGCCCGGAACATGCCCCGCCAGATACTGGCCGCTTCCCGCCTGCGGATCAGCCAGTGAGGACCGCGCATCGACCACGCGCACCGCGGTGCTGGCGGTAGCGCGCGCGTCGACCACGCGGACGCCCTCGCCCAACGCGGCGGCCAGGGTGGCGACATCGACCAGGGTGGTCCACGGCGGATCGATCGGCTTCATTGCACTTGCTCCAGGCGGCGACGCAGGTTGTAGAGAATGGCGGCGGTCGCGCCCCAGATGCGCTGGCCAGGCCAGCCATATTCGAGAACGTGGCGGATGCGGCCGCGGTGATTGATTTCGACCTGGCGCAGGTTGTCTGCGGCCATCAGGTAATCCAGCGGCACCTCGAACACCTCGGCCACTTCGCTGGGCTGCGGCACCGGTACGAAGTCCGGATCGACGACGGCCACCACCGGCGTGACCCGGTAGCCAGTGATCGTCACAAAAGGATCGAGATAGCCCAGCGCCTGCACCTGGCCGGGCGCCAGTGCGATTTCTTCCTGGCTCTCGCGCAGCGCCGCCGCCAGTGCATCACGGTCGCTGGGTTCGGTGCGGCCACCAGGGAAGCCGACCTGGCCACCATGGGTGCGCAGGGTTTCGGTGCGACGGGTGAGGATGACCTGTGCGCCGTTGGCGCGCGGCACGATGCCGGCCAGTACGGCGGCTTCCACAGGTGGCCCCGGCGGCAGCAGGTCACTCAGTTCGCTGCGGTTCCAGCCGTCGCCGGCCGGCGGCTCGGCCAACGGATGCAGCGCGCGCATCAAGCGTTCGTGATCGGCCAGCGAGCCGCGCAGTGATTGCTGCAGCTGTTCACGCAGGGGTTGCACGCGATGCAGGACGCGGCTGCGTTCCTCGTTGCTCATCGACGACCACCGTGCGATTTCATCGATGTGCCGCCCGCAGCCGGCGCATTGCCGGTCCGGATCCAGCGTGCACACTCCGATGCAGGGACTTGCGACAACACGCGCCGTTTCTTCCATTGTTTGCACCCGGCAACAGTAGCGCGATCGGGCGGAATTTGCGCGGGGTGCCCGGACGGACGGCAGCGTCGACTGTCAGTCGACTCGCGCGCGGAGCGCGGGCGTTTCCCCGATGTGACCCAAGAGCAGTCGACTGACAGTCGACTCTACCGTCAGGAACTGCACAAACAAAAACGCGCCGGTGGAATCACCGGCGCGTTTCGTTTACGGCTTCGATTTACTTGACGCTGACCAGCTTGATCTCGAACTGCACAGCCACGTTCGGCGGGAACGGGGTGCGCGGGTCGGCACCGTAGGCCTGGTCCGGCGGCAGGGTGACTTCCCACTTCGAGCCTGCCGGCATCTGCAGCAGGGTCTCGCGCATGGCCTTCATTTCGACTTCGCTGACCTTGATCGACGGAATCTGCTGGGCCGGGCGGGCTTCGGTCGGGCGCTGGCCGTACGGGAACGGACCGGCCACTTCCAGCTGCACGGTGCTGGCCTGGGTCGGCTTGGCACCCTTGCCGGCTTCGATCACGCGGTACTGGACGCCGCTCGGCAGCGACTGCACGCCGGCCTTGGCCTTGTTCGCCGCGATGAACTGATCGCTCTTGGTCTTGTTTTCGGCAGCAGCCTTTTCGTACTCGGCCTTGGCAGCCTGGGCACGGCCCTGCTCGCGCTTCTGGAACGCTTCAACGGCCGGCTTCAGCTGCTCGGCGGTGATCGCCGGCTGCTTCTTGGCGTAGGCATCCTGCAGGCCCTTCACCACCGAGTTGATGTCCAGCTGCTCACCACGACCGGTCAGCTCCGCCAGGTTGTTGCCGTAGTCGTAACCGAAGTAGTAGCTCAGCTTGCCCTTTTCGGACGCGATGTCCTGGGCGAAGGCATTGCCCGTCAGGGCCAGGGCCGCGACGGCGACCGCGATAGAACGCAACTTCATCAAACAGTTCTCCAGGGGTGGTAACTCAGGGACGTTCTGCGCCGCCCTGAGGCGACGGGTTAGGATAACGGGCACAACGTGTAACCGCTACTCACGATGCAGGCTATGACCCGTCTGCGTTCGCGGAGTTCAATATCACTTTTTTTTAACGTTCCAGGAGTTTCCCCGTGGCCGATGCCCTGATCGCTGTCACCGACGACGGCGCCATCCGCACCGTGACCGTCCAGCGCCCGGACAAGCTCAACGCCCTCAATGCCGCGACCCTGCAGGCCCTGGCCGATGCCTTCGGCGAGGCCGCGGCCGACCCGGACGTGCGCGTGGTGGTGCTAACCGGTGCCGGCCCGAAGGCGTTCGTGGCCGGGGCCGACATCGCCGAGATGAACACACTCAGTGCGGTTCAGGGACGTGATTTCTCCCTGCTCGGCCAAGCGCTGATGCGCCAGATCGAGCGCATGCCCAAGCCGGTGATCGCGCGCGTGAACGGCTTCGCCCTGGGCGGCGGCCTGGAGCTGGCGATGGCCTGCCACCTGCGCATCGCGGCCGATACGGCCAAGGTCGGGCAGCCGGAGATCAATCTCGGCCTGATTCCCGGCTTCGGCGGCAGCCAGCGCCTGCTGCGCCTGTGCGGCCGCGCCGCCACCCTGGAGCTGTGCCTGCTGGGTGCACCGATCAACGCCGCGCGTGCGCTGGAACTGGGCATCGTCAACGAGGTGGTGCCGGCCGACGCGCTGGACAACCGTGTGCAGGACGTCGCCCGCCAGCTGGCACGCTCTGCGCCGCTGGCCCTGCGTGGCCTGCTTGATGCCGTGCACGTGGGTGGCGAATGCAGCCTGGAGGCAGGGCTGGAGTACGAAAGCGCGCAGTTCGGCCTGCTGTTCGCCACCGAGGACATGCGCGAAGGCACCAGCGCGTTCCTGCAGCGCCGTCCGCCGGCCTTCCAGAACCGCTGACGCCATGGCATCCCGACCCAACCCCGCGCAGCTGTTTGCCCGGGTCCAGGCAGACGATCTCGATGGCGCCCTGCAGGCCGGGCTGATGGACTATGTCGCCCGCGCCGACGACGCACAGTTGCTGCCCGGTCACCCGGAACTCCCGCAGCGGTTGCAGCAGGCCCAGCGGCAGCTTCAGGCCGCCTGGGCGGCCCGCGAACGCTACCGCGCCCGCGCGGTGCGACTGGCCCGCCGCGAAGCCGAACGCGACGCGCGGCGCACGCCGGCCCCGGCGCCGGACGTGAAGCCTACCCTGCCCGCCGCAGCGGCCGCCATCCTCGCCCGGGCCAAGGCCCGCGCCAGCGGCAAGGAGCAGTAATGGCCACCACGAAGAAGACTGCACGCGCCCCGGCGCGGCGTGGCGGCACGATGCCGCGCGCCGACGTGGTGGAGATGTTCACCCGCCTGCGCGAACTCAACCCGCACCCGAAGACCGAACTGGAATACAGCTCGCCGTTCGAGCTGCTGGTAGCGGTAGCGTTGTCGGCACAGGCCACCGATGTCGGCGTCAACAAGGCCACGCGCCGTTTGTTCCCGGTGGCCAACACGCCGGCGAAGATCCTCGCCCTGGGCGAAGACGGCCTGAAGCAGTACATCGCCACCATCGGTCTGTTCAACGCCAAGGCGAAGAACGTGATCGCCACCTGCGCGATCCTGCTGGAGAAGCACGGCGGTGAAGTGCCGCGCGATCGGGATGAACTGGAAGCGCTGCCGGGCGTGGGCCGCAAGACCGCCAACGTGGTGCTCAACACTGCATTCGGTGAGCCGGTGATGGCGGTGGACACGCACATCTTCCGCGTCTCCAACCGCACCGGTCTGGCACCAGGCAAGAACGTGCGCGACGTGGAAGACAAGCTGGTGAAGGTGATTCCGGCCGAGTTCCTGCTCGACGCGCATCACTGGCTGATCCTGCATGGGCGTTATGTGTGCAAGGCGCGCAAGCCGGATTGCCCGGGCTGCGTGATCGCCGACCTGTGCCGGTTCAAGGAAAAGACCACGGCAGAGGCGTGACTGCGTTCATGGTGTGACAGAACAAAGACGGCGGGCACAAGGCCCGCCGTCTTTGCTTGTAGACAAGGGTGCTTCAGGAGATCAGAACGACAGGTCGCCCCAGACGCCGAATTCCTTGGTCTTGTCGTTCTTCTTGTCGCCGGCGTTGGCCAGGTGCGTGTACTTGTACACGGTCGACAGCTTGAGGTTCTTCATGACCGGGAACTCGACGCCGACGTTCCAGTACTTGTCGCTCAGGGTCGGGTCCAAGGTCTTGCTGACGTCGGTGTCATCGTAACGACCGAACACGTTGATGCCGCCGTCGGTGACGCGCACGCTGCCCCACACCGACCAGCCGCTGGTCTTGTCGGTGGCAACGGTCAGCACGTTGTTGAGGTTCTTGGCCTGGAAGTACTCGCCACCGACGCGGAAGTTGCTGTCGGCGTAGGCCACCATCGCGTTGGCGCGGGTGTAGGTGTTCTCGGCGCTCTGGATGTCGGTTTCCTTGCCCAGCTTGCCGCTGTAGCCGCCGACGGCGACCACGAAGTTCTCGTTCGGGGTGTAGGCCACGCGGCCTTCCACGTCCATGCCCTTGCTGCGGGTCGGGTTCTTGTAGCCGGCGCCGGACACGACCGACACGGCGTAGTTGAAGTTGTTGCCCAGGTTGCCGAAGCCATGCAGGCCCCAGTCGGACGAGTTGCCGTACTTCAGGCGGTCGGTCAGGGTGTTCTCGACATAGCGCATGCCGTAGAACTTCTCGACGTACGGGATCCACGGCATGTCGGCGGCACCGACGCGCAGGTTGAAGGCCGGGTCGAAGCTGCCCTGCACGTAGGCCTTCTTGACGAACAGTTCGGTGTTGCCGATGGCCGAGCTGTACTGGAAGTCGGTGGTCAGGTTGGCCGACCAGATGTCGTTGAACTTGTGGTCGACGGTCAGGTAGAAGCGCTTGACGTCCAGACCGGTGCCGCTGGCGGCGGTGTCCTTGCCGTTGCTGGTCTTGTCGATGTTGGTCAGGTCGAAGAACATGCGACCGCCAATCTTGTTGTCATTGACCAGCTTGGCCAGCTTGTCGACGCTGGTCTGGGTCTTCTGCGCACCTTCCAGGGCCTGGGCCTGGGTGATGTTCACTTCGGACTGCGCGTCGGACTGCGCCTGCAGCGCCTGCGAATCGTTCTGCAACTGCTGGACCTGGGCCTGCAGCGCAGCGATCTGTGCCTGCAGCTGCTGCAGCTGTGCCTGGGATACGCCCGAGCTGGCGGGGGCTGCGAAGGCGTCGGCGGAAACCAGACCGAGGCTTGCAACGACCGCGGCGGCGAGCAAATGGGAACGCATTTTGGATTTCTCCAGAGGGTTGGAATGGCTTGGGCAGAACGCCACGCCGGCAGGCCGGTCAAGCGTTTTGCGAACGTTCCGTTAAAACCATGACAGCCGAATGACAGATTGAGCACAAACCACAGATTTCTTCGTGCGGTCATGCGTACGACTCATTTGTGGCCACATGCGTGTCGATGCCTTGTGGCACAGGGCGTCACGTATCAGCGTCCCGGCCCGGGCCGATCGCCGCGCAGCCCTGACCTGCATCGATGGTTTCGTGTGGATGACGCGGCATCACTGCGGAATGCCGGGCCGGGACGGCATGACGACCACAGCGGACAGGTCATCAGCGACATATAGAACGTGATCGCAACCGGCTTACGTCCGTGTCCGGCGCAATGGTCATCACGTTGCCCGCGGTACGCAGAACCTTCACGCCCCTGCTGTACGGGCGCCGGGCAGCGCTGTAACGGCTGCGTCATACAACGGTCCCTGCGTTGTCATCGAACCGTTATGGAATGTGCGCCGGGCGGGTAACCCCGCATCCCAATCAACCCAGGAGCCACCCCGTGATCCACGCCTTCAAGTCGCGCGTTGCCGTTGCCGTCTTCGCAGCGTCGTCCGTGTTCGCCGCCAACGCCGCTGAAATCACCGGCGCGGGCGCCTCGTTCATCTACCCGGTGATGTCGAAGTGGTCGGCCGACTACAACGCCGCCACCAGCAACAAGGTCAACTACCAGTCGATCGGTTCCGGCGGCGGCATTGCGCAGATCAAGGCCAAGACCGTTGATTTCGGCTCGTCCGACGCCCCGCTGAAGCCGGAAGAACTGGCGGCGTCGGGCCTGGCGCAGTTCCCCTCGGTGATCGGCGGCGTGGTGCCGGTGGTCAACGTGGCCGGCATCGCCCCGGGCGCGCTGAAGCTGGACGGCACCGTGCTGGCCAACATCTTTCTGGGCAAGATCAAGACCTGGAACGACCCGGCCATCGCCGCGCTGAACCCGGGCGTGACGCTGCCGAGCGCCAAGATCACCGTCGTGCACCGTTCGGACGGCTCGGGCACCACCTTCAACTTCGTCAACTACCTGTCCAAGGTCAGCCCGGAGTGGAAGAGCTCGGTCGGTGAAGGCACCTCGGTCCAGTGGCCGGCCGGCATCGGCGGCAAGGGCAACGAAGGCGTTGCTGCCTACGTGAAGCAGATCAAGGGCGGCATCGGCTACGTCGAACTGTCCTATGCGCTGCAGAACAAGCTGTCGTACACCGCGATGAAGAATGCCGCCGGCCGCTTCGTGCAGCCGAGCGACACCTCGTTCGCCGCCGCCGCTGCCAGCGCCGACTGGGCCAGCGCCAAGGACTTCTACCTGGTGATGACCAACGCCCCGGGCGCCGAGTCCTGGCCGATCACCGCCACCAACTTCATCCTGGTGCACAAGAAGCCGAAGAACGCTGCCAACGGCAAGGCCACCCAGGAGTTCTTCCGTTGGGTCTACAAGAGCGGCGACGCCCAGGCCCGCCAGCTGGACTACGTGCCGCTGCCGGACAGCCTGGTCCGCCAGATCGAGACCTACTGGTCGCAGAACCTGAAGTAAGCGTTCCCCCGCAGGAACGGGATCGGCGGGTCCTCTCTCCCCCGCCGATCCCGCCCAGGGCGCGAGATCCTCGAGATCTCGCGCTCATCTTGTTTTTGGGGGATTGGTCGTGAAGAGCGCTGCGCTTCCAATCTACTGCCCGGATTCGGCGCAGGGCCCAGCCCGGGACACGCCGTAAACCCGTCCATGGGGGCTCGATCGCGCCATCCATGGCGCGAACGGTCCCGGGCTGGGCCCTGCACCGACTCTGGACGGTTCATCGGGGCGCGGTGGGGTCATGGAAGGCAGGAGCAAAGGCAGGAGCGTTTGTAGAGCCGAGCCCATGCTCGGCTGGGTGCTGGAGCGTGCGGACCAACGGTCCGCACCTACCGGGGGCAGGGAGCAGTCGAGCATGGCTCGACTCTACAAGGGCCAACCGGCCGTCATATCGGTGCGCAGATTGGGGGTTTCCGGGCACCTGCCCGATTGGTGCCAACGCTGTGAAACCCTTGTCAGAACGTGATCCAGGGCACCTCTGTCATGGTCGTAATACGGCTGTAACAAAAACATCATTTCATAGCCGCATCCGCCGACGCCGTCGGCTCTACCCCGCTATGGAGTGACCATGAAACTGCACTCGGCCGGCCTTGCCGCCCTTTCCCTGGCCATCGCCCTGGGCCTGTCGGCCTGCGGTGGCGACAAGCAGGCAGCGCAGCAGCCGGCTGCCGACGGTGCCGCCGCTCCGGCCGCTGCCGGTGCCAAGGTGACCGCCGAAGTGTCCGGTGCCGGCGCTTCCTTCATCTTCCCGCTGGTCTCCAAGTGGTCGGCTGACTACAACGCCAGCACTGGCGCCAAGATCAACTACCAGTCGATCGGCTCGGGCGGCGGTATCGCCCAGATCAAGGCCGGCACCGTCGACTTCGGTTCCTCCGACAAGCCGCTGAGCAGCGAAGAGCTGGCCCAGGCCGGCCTGGCCCAGTTCCCGTCCGCCATCGGCGGCGTGGTGCCGGTGGTCAACATCGAAGGCCTGGAAGCCGGCAAGCTGCGCCTGAGCGGCGCCCTGCTGGCCGACATCTTCCTGGGCAAGGTCAAGACCTGGAACGACCCGGCCATCGTCGCCGCCAACCCGGGCGTGAAGCTGCCGGAAGGCAAGATCACCCTGGTTCACCGTTCGGACGGTTCGGGCACCACCTTCAACTTCTCCAACTACCTGTCCAAGGTCAGCCCGGAGTGGAAGAGCAAGGTCGGCGAAGGCACCTCGGTGCAGTGGCCGGACGGTGTTGGTGGCAAGGGCAACGAAGGCGTTGCTTCCTACGTGAAGCAGATCAAGGGCTCCATCGGCTACGTCGAACTGGCCTACGCGCTGCAGAACGGCATGCCGTACACCGCCATGCAGAACGCGGCCGGCAACTGGGTCGAGCCGAGCGCGGAAACCTTCGCCGCCGCGGCCGCCAGCGCCGACTGGGCCAGCGCCAAGGACTTCAACCTGGTCATCACCAACGCCCCGGGCGAGCAGGCGTGGCCGATCACCGCCACCAACTTCATGCTGATGCAGAAGCAGCCGAAGGACGCCAAGCGCAACCAGGACACCCTGGCCTTCTTCAAGTGGGCCTTCGAAAACGGCCAGGCCCAGGCCAACGAGCTGCACTACGTGCCGCTGCCGGCCGAACTGGTCAAGCAGATCGAGGCCTACTGGGCGACCGACCTGAAGTGATGGACACGACGGTGCCCGCCCCGCGCGGGCACCGCCTCTTCCACGCCGTGCCGCCCCGCCCCTTCCTGGCCCTGCCGTCCCCATGAATGCCATCGCCCAGCCTGTAGCAGCCCCGTCCACGCGTGATACGCGTGATGCCCGCAACGACAAACTGTTCCGATGGGTGCTGGTCGGCACCGTCATCTTCGTCCTGATCGCCCTTGCCTGCGCCGCGCTGTCGATGCTGTGGGGCGGCCGCCATGCCCTGCAGATGCAGGGCCTGAGCTTCTTCTTCTCTGCCGACTGGAATCCGGTCGAAAACAAGTTCGGCGCCCTCGCCCCGATCTACGGCACCCTGGTCACCGCGCTCATCGCGATGGTCATCGCCGTGCCGGTCAGCTTCGGCATCGCCTTCTTTCTCACCGAAGTCGCGCCGCGCTGGCTGCGTGGCCCGGTCGGTACCGCCATCGAACTGCTGGCCGGCATTCCCTCGATCATCTACGGCATGTGGGGCCTGTTCGTGCTGGTACCGGTGATGACCGAGTACGTCACCCCGTTCCTCAACGAGACCCTGGGCGAATGGCCGATCATCGGCCCGATGTTCCAGGGCCCGCCGCTCGGCATCGGCATGCTCACCGCCGGTTTCGTGCTGGCCATCATGGTCATTCCGTTCATCTCCTCGGTGATGCGCGAAGTGTTCCTGACCGTGCCGACGCGCCTGAAGGAATCGGCCTACGCGCTGGGCTCCACCAAGTGGGAAGTGAGCTGGGACATCGTCCTGCCCTACACCCGCTCGGCGGTGATCGGCGGCATCTTCCTCGGCCTCGGCCGCGCCCTGGGCGAAACGATGGCGGTGGCCTTCGTGATCGGCAACAGCGTGCGCCTGTCGCCGTCGCTGCTGGAACCGGGCACCACCATCGCCGCGCTGATCGCCAACGATTTCGGCGAAGCCACTGAAACCTACCGCTCGGCGCTGCTGCTGCTCGGCTTCGTCCTCTTCATCGTCACCTTCGTGGTGCTGGCCATCGCCCGCCTGATGCTGATGCGCCTGTCCCGCAAGGAGGGCAACTGATGTCCACCACCGCTGATTCGCTGTACCTTCGCCGCCGCATCGGCAACGTCGTTGCGATCACCGCTTCCTGCGCCACCGCGCTGTTCGGCCTGTTCTTCCTTGGCTGGATCCTGTTCACCCTGGCCTCGAAAGGCCTGGCCGGCATCAACTGGGATCTGTTCACCAAGATGACGCCGCCGCCGATGCAGGAAGGCGGCCTTGCCAACGCCTTCTTCGGCAGTGCAGTGATGTGTGCGCTGGCGATCGGCATCGGCACCCCGCTGGGCGTGCTGGCCGGTACCTGGCTGGCCGAGTACGGCAACGCCCGCAAGGCCGGCACCGTGGTCCGCTTCGTCAACGACATCCTGCTGTCGGCCCCGTCCATCGTGCTCGGCCTGTTCGTCTACACCCTGTACGTGATGCAGACCGGCGGCAACTTCTCGGCGTTCGCCGGTGCCCTGTCGCTGGCCTTCATCGTGCTGCCGGTGGTGGTGCGCACCACCGACGAGATGCTGCGCCTGGTGCCCTCGCAGATGCGTGAAGCGGCCCTGTCGCTGGGCATCCCGCAGTGGAAGGTGATCGTGCAGGTGCTGTACCGCAGTGCCTCGGCCGGCATCATCACCGGCATCCTGCTGGCGCTGGCCCGCATCTCCGGCGAGACCGCGCCGCTGCTGTTCACCGCCTTCGGCAACCAGTACTGGAACAACAACATCTTCCAGCCGATGGCCTCGGTGCCGGTGGTGATGAACCAGTTCGCCGGCAGCCCGTATGAATCCTGGCAGGTCCTGGCCTGGGCCGGTGCCCTGGTGCTGACTGTCTTCGTGTTGCTGGTCAGCCTTGCCGCCCGCGGCATCCTGCTGCGCAACCGTATCTCCCATGACTGACCTTTCCGTGGATAACGCCATGAACGACCTTTCCAACGCCGTGCCGATGCAGCGCATCGCCGTGCCGTCCTCGCACGAGAGCCTGCACACGCCGTCGCCGGTGAAGCTGGCTGCGCGTGGACTGGACTTCTACTACGACAAGTTCCACGCCCTGAAGGGCATCAACCTGGAGATTCCGGAAAAGCGCGTGACCGCGCTGATCGGCCCCTCCGGTTGCGGCAAGTCGACCCTGCTGCGCATCTTCAACCGCATCTACGCGCTGTACCCGAAGCTGGAAGCGCGCGGTGAAGTGCTGCTGGACGGCGAGAACATCCTGTCGCCGAAGTACCCGATGAACCGCCTGCGCAGCAAGGTCGGCATGGTGTTCCAGAAGCCGGTGCCGTTCCCGATGACCATCTTCGAGAACGTCGCCTACGGCATCCGCCACCACGAGAAGCTGAGCAAGGCCGACATGGCCGACCGCGTCGAGCAGGCGCTGCGCCAGGGCGCGCTGTGGGACGAAGTGAAGGACAAGCTGGGGCAGAGCGCGCTGGGCCTGTCCGGTGGCCAGCAGCAGCGTCTGTGCATCGCCCGTGCCGTGGCGCTGCGCCCGTCGGTGCTGCTGCTGGACGAGCCGACCTCGGCGCTGGACCCGATCTCGACCAGCCGCATCGAGCAGTTGGTGGAAGAGCTCAAGCACGAGTACACCATCGTCATCGTCACCCACAACATGCAGCAGGCCGCGCGCGTGTCCGACTACACCGCCTTCATGTACCTGGGCGACCTGATCGAGCATGACCGCACCGAAGTGATCTTCTCGCAGCCGTCGCAGCGGCAGACCGAAGACTACATTACCGGTCGCTTCGGCTGAAACGCCAGTCGAGCGTGGCTCGGCTCTACAGACAACGCCAGTCGAGCATGGCTCGACTCTACAGAGTGGAACAACCATGAACCTTCCCAACGACCACATCGTCAAGAGCTACGACGAAGAGCAGCAGCGCCTGGTGGCCGAAATCGTGCGCATGGGCGAGATGGCCGTCGCCCAGCTCGAAGCGGCGATGGACGTGATCGAGAAGCGCGACGAGAACGCTGCCCATCGCATCATCGCCAACGACGAAGCGATCGATGCGCTTGAGCAGCAGATCAGCCACGACGTGATGCGCCTGGCGCTGCGTGGCCCGATGGCGCGCGACCTGCGCGAGATCCTGGCGGGCCTGCGCATCCCGGCCGACATCGAACGCATCGGTGACTATGCAGCGAACGTGGCCAAGCGTTCGATCGCGCTGGGCAAGGTGCCCCCGCTTCCGCAGATCCAGGGCCTGCGTGCGCTGGGCCGCCTGGCCGCGCAGCAGGTGCGCCGCGCCATTGCCGCCTACCGCGACAACGACGCCGATGCCGCGCTGGAACTGCGCGAGGACGATGCCCGCCTGGACGCGCAGTACACCGCGCTGTTCCGTGAGCTGCTGACCTACATGATGGAAGACCCGCGCAACATCACCCCGTGCACGCACCTGCTGTTCATGGCCAAGAACCTGGAGCGCGTGGGCGACCACGCCACCAACATCGCCGAGAACGTCTGGTTCCTGGTGCACGGCGAGCAGCCGCTGCCGCCGCGCGAGAAGCGCGACGAGACCTCCAGCACCGGGCAGATCTGACGCTGCACTGCAACACCAGAGTTGGATCCAGGGTGGCCGCTGTCCTTGTGACGGCGGCCTTATTTTTTGGGGTGTTCCCCCGCATTGTGGGCGCCGGACTTGCCCGGTGCGAACCTGCCGGATGCTTCTGTAACAAACCTCACGAAAATTTGAGTTCTTGGCGAGGATTCGTTGAGTAGGATCGCTGCACCATCGTTTCCACCGGCATCCCTGCCGGCCACCCGGGCACCCGCCCACACCACCCAGGAGCACGACCGATGAGCAGTTCCAACAAGACCCTGTCCCTGCTGACTGCTACCGCCCTGGCCGCCGGCCTGGGCATGACCGCCAGTGCCTCGGCCCTGAGCATGAGCGACCTCGCCCAGGGCTACCTGGTGGCCGGACAGGCAGCCAAGGCCAGTACCGACGCCAAGGCCGCCGACACCAAGATGGCCGCTGACGCGACCAAGCATGCCGAAGGCAAGTGTGGCGCCGACGGCAAGACTGCCGAAGGCAAGTGTGGCGCCGACAAGGGCAAGGCTGCCGGTGCGGCAGCTGGCGCCAAGGCCAAGACCGGCGACAAGAAGGCGGCCGAAGGCAAGTGTGGCGAAGGCAAGTGCGGTGCCAAGCACTGACGTCCGCGCCAGCGTCGTCAGCCCGCGGTCGCCGCTTCGTGCGGCGGCCGCAGGGTTGGGGCTGCGCCGGGCGCTGTTGCAGGAGCTGCGTGATGCACCGGCCGGCGACTTCGATTTCCTCGAATGCGCACCGGAGAACTGGATTCACGTCGGCGGTCCCGCCGGTGATGCACTGGCCGAACTGGCGCAGCGCCATCCGTTGAGCTGCCACGGCCTGTCGTTGTCGCTGGGCGGCAGCGCGCCGCTGGACACCCGTCTGCTGGAACAGATCGGCCAGTTCCTGGAGAAGCACCGCGTGCCGCTGTATAGCGAGCACCTGAGCTACTGCAGCGACGACGGACACCTGTACGACCTGCTGCCGATTCCGTTCACCGACGAAGCAGTGCGCCATACCGCCGCACGCATCGCCCGCGTGCAGGACCTGCTGGGTCGCCGCATCGCGGTGGAAAACGTGTCCTACTACCTGGCACCGGAACCGGCGATGGACGAACTGGCCTTCACCCTTGCCGTGCTCGCCGAGGCCGACTGTGACCTGTTGCTGGACGTCAACAACGTCTACGTCAACGCCTGCAACCATGGCTACGACGCCGACACTTTCATTGCCGGGCTGCCCGCTGAGCGCATCGTCTGCCTGCACGTGGCCGGGCACCTGGACGAGGCACCGGACCTGAAGATCGATACCCATGGCAGCGCGGTGATCGATCCCGTCTGGGACCTGTTGGCGCGTACCTACGCGCGCATCGGCCCACGCCCCACCCTGCTCGAACGCGATTTCAATTTCCCGCCCTATGCAGAACTGCAGGGCGAACTGCAGACCATCCGCCGCCTGCAGACCGCACACGCCGGGGCTGCACATGGCTGACGCCACCGACACCCTGCGCGCGCAGCAGCACGCGTTCACTGCCCATCTGCGCGATCCGGAGAGCGTGCCGCCACCGGCCGGCCTGGAGCCACGCAGGGTGGCGGTGTACCAACGGCTGCTGTTCAACAATCTGCTCGGCCTGTTGAGCAACGGCTTCCCGGTCTGCATGCGCCTGCTCGGCGAACCGGCCTGGAGCGGACTGGTGCGCCAGTACTTCGCGACCCATCGCTGCCAGACGCCGCTGTTCACCGAACTGGCCGCCGAATTCGTGGAGTGGCTGCAGGCGCAGCCACAGCTGCCGCACCCGGCGTTGGCCGAACTTGCTCATTACGAATGGGTGGAAACCGCGCTGTACCAGCTTCCTGCCGAGCCGCTGCCGGTGCCAGGTGACATCGACCCGCTGCGGGTGCCGCTGCAGCGCTCGCCGCTGGCGTGGCCGCTGCTGTACCGGTGGCCCGTGCACCGGCTTGGTGCCGAGGACGCACCGTCACAACCGCCGGCCGAACCGACCGGCCTGCTGGTCCGTCGCGAGGCCGATGGCGAGGTGCGCTTTGCCGTACTCAGCCGACTGGCGGTGTACCTGCTGTCCAGCATCGGCGAACACCCCGGCCTCGATGGCCATGCCTACCTGCAGCAGCTAGCTGCTGCGCACGGCCTGGCCGATGACGCGCTGGCCCTACCCGGTGCTGCGCTGCTGCAACAGTTCCTGCAGGCCAGCGTGATCGGCCCGCTCGCAGTCCCCAGCTGACGCCCCTTCCCCCGGAGAACCACCTATGAACCTCCCGACCCTGGCCACCGCGCGCGGCCAGCTGGACCGTCTCGCCCCCTGGTTGGCCCCGCTCGGCCTGCGCCTGCTGCTGGCCTGGGAATTCTTCGAATCCGGCCGCGAGAAACTGCACGGCCAGAACTGGTTCGCCGATCTGCAGGACGCCTTCCCGTTCCCGTTCGACCAGCTGCCGGCCGCCCTGAACTGGCAGCTCGCCACCTGGTTCGAACTGATCGGCGCGGCCTGCCTGCTGGTTGGCTTCGGCACCCGGTTTGCCGCAGCCAGCCTGCTGGTGCTGACCATTGTGGCGACCTATGCAGTGCATTGGCCGATGGAGTGGAACTCGCTGGCCGACCTCGCCATGGGCTATGCGATCACTGACCAGGGCTTCGGCAACTTCAAGCTGCCGGTGCTGTTCATGGCGATGCTGCTGCCACTGATCTTCACCGGCGCCGGCAGACTGAGCGTGGATGCATGGTTGGCGCGGTGGTCTCCCTCGGCCACACCTGCGCGGCCAGCGGTTCGGTAGGTGTCGACCTTGGTCGACACACGCCCACGCCGGGAACCCATGCACAGAAGGCTGGCCGGGCACTCAGGGTCGCTCTGCTAGAATTCACGCATGACTGACCCCACTCCCGCACCTGCCGCCGCTCCCGATTCCGTAGTACCCCAGGCGCAGCGCGCGATGTCACAACGCTTCCGCGGCTTCCTGCCGGTGGTGGTGGATGTGGAAACCGGCGGCTTCGACAGCCAGCGCAACGCGCTGCTGGAAATCGCTGCCGTGCCGATCGAGATGGACGAGAACGGCCTGCTCTACCCCGGCCAGACCGCCAGCGCCCACGTGATACCGGCCGAAGGCCTGGAGATCGACCCGAAGTCGCTGGAAGTGACCGGCATCATCCTCGACCACCCGTTCCGGCTGGCCAAGGAAGAGAAAGCCGCGCTGGACCACATCTTCACCCCGGTGCGTGCGGCGATGAAGAAATACGGCTGCCAGCGCGCGATCCTGGTCGGCCACAACGCACATTTCGACCTCGGTTTCGTCAACGCGGCGGTTGCACGTACCGGTCACAAGCGCAATCCGTTCCATCCGTTCAGCGTGTTCGACACGGTGACCCTGGCCGGCATCGCCTATGGGCAGACCGTGCTGGCGCGTGCAGCCACGGCCGCCGGGCTGGGTTGGGATGCCAACGAGGCGCACAGCGCGGTGTATGACACCGAGCAGACTGCTCGGTTGTTCTGCACCATCGCCAACGCCTGGCCGCGGTAAGCCAGCCAACGGCGCAACCGCATCCACGCAGTGCGGACCAACGGTCCGCACCCACCACTCACCGAACGGTGGATTCACGCCATGCGTGGATGCAATCAACCAATGCTCGTACGATCCCGGCCGTCGCTCTTGGCGCGGTACAGCGCGCGGTCGGCACGCTGGTACAGCAGCGCCGGGGTGCGGTCATCGGCATCCAGTTCCACCAGGCCGGCGCTGAAGGTCACGCGCAGGCCGGCCACGCCGGCCCAGTCGGGATGGTCATGGAACAGGCCGCGCAGGCGCGCGCACAGCTGTGCGGCTTCCTCCAGGCGGGTGTCGTTGAGCAGCAGCGCGAACTCTTCGCCACCGGTCCGCGCCGGCAGGTCCGAATCGCGGCTGGCGGCGGCGATCAGCCTCGCCACCTGCACCAGCACCGCATCGCCGATGCTGTGGCTGTGGCGATCGTTGACGTCCTTGAAGTGGTCGATGTCCAGCACCACCAGGCACAGCGGATGACCACTGCGCTGCGCACGCGCGAAGTCGCGGGCCAGGGTTTCATCGAAGGCACGGCGGTTGGCCAGGCCGGTCAGCGCATCCTCGCGGGCCTGCCGTTCGAAGGCCTCGGCCTGGCGTGCCAGACGCTCGGCCAGTTCGGTCTTTTCCTGGTTCAGCGCCTGCAGGTGCACGGTCTTGGCCTGCAGGTCGAAGGTGGCTTCATCCACCCGCCGCGCCAGGCGCAGGTTGCTGGCCTTCAACTGCTGCAGCAGCAGGCGGTACAGCGCCACCAGCCCGGCCAGCAGCAACAGGCCACCCAGCACCTGCACGCTGCGTCGCTGCCACCAGAACGGCTCCACGGTGAAGCTCCATACCGCCTCCTGCTGGCCCCAGCTGCCACCCGGATGGGCAGCGGCCACGTGCAGGGTGTAGTCGCCCGGCGGCAGGCCGACGAACTCCACGCTGCGCTGCGGGCCGCGTTCGACCCATCCCGCATCCAGGCCGTCCAGCCGCGTGCGGTAGCGGATCCGGTCAGACATCAGGTAGCTCAAGCCGACGTAGCTCACCGTCAAGCGGCGGCCGCCGGGAATGTAGTTCCGGTCCGGACCTTCCCAATGCACCGGTGCACCATCCACCTGCACGCTTTCAATCGCTGCCGGCGGTGAAAGGCGCTCGCGGAAGCGTTGCAGGCGTTGCGGGTCGACGGTGCTCAGGCCTCCGGCGGTGACCACCCAGAACGTGCCGTCCTGGCGCAGGATGGCCGATGGCCCGGAGCTGCCGTTGGCCTGCGCGTTGGCCATCCCGTCGATCTCGTTGTAGCGCTCCACCACCACCCGCGGTGCGCGGCCATCGGCCACGGCATTGAGGGTCGCCATGTCGGTGCGCAGCACGCCGCGGTTGCTGCTGATCCACACGTTGCCAAGACGATCCGGCACCAGCTGGAACACCGCATCCACCGGCATGCCCTGCTCCAGCCCCACCCGCGCCAGCGTGCCGTTCCGCCAGCGGTACAGGCCACGGTCACTGCTGATCCACATCGCGTCGCCCAGCTGGTGGAAACCGAACACACTGCGGCCCCCGCCCAGCGGCGCCAGATCGATCGACTGCACGTGGTCACCGCGCAGCACGCGGATTCCCTCGATGGTGCCGATCCACAGGTTGCCCTGATGATCGTGCTCAAGCGCGGTGATCAGGCCACCGGGCATCCCCGCAATGTCTGATACCTGCACGCGGTCGCCATCGATGCGCACCACGCCCTTCTGCGTGCCGGCCCAGACCACGCCCTGCGGGTCCACGCTGATCGCGCGGATGTTGCCGCCCGGCATGCCATCGGCTGCGGCATAGTTGTGCCGCAGCCGGCCATCACGGCCAAGACGGTAGACGCCATCGCCGAACGTTCCGACCCACAGGTCACCGTCCGGGCCCTGCGCCAGGCTGAGCACCGAAGGTGCCTTGCCGCCGCGGTTGTGCAGCGGCATCGCGCGGAAGCGGCCATCGGTGGTCTGCAGGTCGAGGCCGCTGGCACTGCCGACCCACAGCTGGCGGTCGCGGTCCTCGAACACGGTGCGCACATAGTCGCCACTGAGGCCATCGCGCTCGGTGTAGCTGCTGAACAGTGTTTCGCGCAGGCGGTACAGGCCACCATTGGCACCCACCCAGATGCTGCCTTCGGCGTCCTCGCGCAGGCTGACCACGCGCCCACCCGGCAGGTTCAGGCCCGCCGGCAGCCGCTCCAGGCCATGTGCGGAGATCCGCAGCAGGCCCTGGTTCTCGGTGCCCAGCCACAGGTCACCGTGGCGGTCCTGCAGCATCGAGGTCATGTGCAGCTGGCCCGGCAGACGGTGCATCAACACCAGCTGGTCATCCTCCACCCGGTACAGGCGCTCGCCGGCGACGATCCACAGCGCGCCATCCGGAGCGCGGTACGGCCACGACAGCCCACTGCCGGCGCCCAGCCCCCAGGCTGCAGGGGCCCGCTTGAGCACGCCGTCGTTGTCGCGCAGCACCAGCCCGTCCAGCGTGCCGGCCCAGACCCGGTCCTGCGCATCAACCACCAGCTTGGTGAAGCTCATCGCCATCGGCAGGTCGGCCGCCGGCGCCTGGTAGACGATGCCGGTGTCCGGTGTCAGATAGCCGATGCCCTTGCCTTCATACAGCAACCACAGACGGCCCTGGCTGTCCATCTGCATGGACTGGATCAGCACCTGCGGGGTATCGGCCCGATGCTCCCAGACACGCCACTGCCCATCGTTGCCGCGGTGGCTGACGTTGCCGCGCGAATCACTGATCCACAAACCACCCTGGCGGTCGACCAGCAGCGCGCCGATGCCGTTGTCGCGCAGGCCCGGGCGGGTGCTGCGGTCGAACACGGTGAAATCGAGGCCGTTGTAACGCACCAGGCCTTCCCAGGTGGCGAACCACAGGTGGCCTTCGGGGGTCTGCGCGATGTCGCGCAGCGAGTTGTGCGGCAGGCCGTTGCGCGACGTCCATACATCGATAGCGTAGTCGCGCAGCGGCGGAGCCCCCTCCTGCGCTGCCAACGGCAGTGCAAGGGCCAGCAGCAGCCACAGCAGCCCCTGCCGCAGCGCCCGCCTGAATCCCGATACGTGGCACTCCACCCAGCGCCCGTTGCCCCCCTGTCCGCCCATCAGTGCAGCGGCGGTGGCCAGATGCAGCCGCCGGAGCAGGCAGGGCGCGGGAACGGCCGGGCAGCGCGGAACGGCATGCCGGCGGGAACAGGCTGGCTCATCGACGGGAAACTTGGGAGTTGCGCAGATGATAGGCCAAACCCCGGCCCTGGCGTCACCGTTGGCCGGCGCGCGGACTCAGCCGGCCCGGCCCGGAGGAACCACCTGCGCGCTGGCCGGCCACTGCACCACCGCCTCCAACCCACCTTCGGCGCGGTTGCGCAGCCACAGGCGAGCGCCGTCCTTCTCGGCCAGTGCGCGGGCGATGGTCAGGCCCAGCCCGGCACCGCCGGTTTCCCGCGAACGGGAGGTTTCCACCCGCACGAACGGGTCGAACACCGCCTCCAGCTGATCCTCGGCGAGGCCGGGACCGTCATCGGCCACCACTACGGTGATCGCACCGCCACTGCGCTCGACCCGTACACGCACCCGGTAGGCATACATCACCGCGTTATCCACCAGGTTGGAAAACAGGCGGTGCATGGCCAGCGGACGCAACATCAACACCGCTCCGCTGCCGCCTTCGAAGACGACATCACCGCCGCCCTCGGCCGTGTCTTCAACAATGCTCTCCAGCAGCGAATCCAGGTCCAGCGCGGCACGCTGTTCGGCGCTTTCGGCACTGCGGGCCAGCTCAAGGCCTTCGCGCACCAGTGCCTGCATTGCCGCCAGATCACCGATCAGGCGCTCGCGCAGCACTTCATCGCCGACGTTTTCCAGGCGCAGGCGCAGGCGGGTCAGCGGCGTCTGCAGGTCATGGGTGATCGCCGCCAGCATCTGCGTGCGCTCAGCCAGATGCCGCTGCAGGCGGTGCTGCATGGCGTTGAAGGCTTCGGCGGCACGCTGCACCTCGCGCGGCCCGCGCAGGGGCAAGGGATCACGCTGCAGGTCATCGCCGAGGTCCTCGGCGGCAGCGGCCAGTTCCTGCAGCGGCGCGCTGGCCATGCGCGCGACGATGTACGCCAGCACCGCAATCGCCAGCACCAGCAGGGTCAGGAACCATGGGTCCACGGCAAGGATGCCGTTGTGCGCCACGGCCGGTGAATCCAGTGCCAGCTTGAGCAGCGTACCGTCGTTGAGGGTCACGTCCACCGCACGGCACTTGGGTGGGATGAACGCCGGATCGCGTTCGCGCGGATGCCGGCGGTGCCCGGGCGGCGGTGGCGGCAGCAGATCCTGCAGCTTGGGAATGCACGAGCGGAACGAAGCAAAGTGCACGTGGGCGCGGGACACCGGCCCCGGACGGTCTTCCAGTACCTCCATCAGCGCGGTGTCGGCGCGTCCCAGGCGAGCACCCGGCTGCAGCGCACGCACGCTCGGCCCGCCGATCTCGAGCAGGCGCTCGCGCAGCTCCGGATTGCCATCGAGCAGGTTGACGTAGCCCTGCAGGCGGTCGGCGATGCGGTTCAGATTCTGCCGTTCGAACTCCTGCTGACGCTTGGAGGTGGCCAGCATGGTCGCGCCGATCGCGGCCACGCTCATGCCCAGCAGCAGGATCACGAACAACCGCCCGACCATCGAGGACAGGAAATGGCGCAGGCGCTTCATCCAGGCTTATTCCAGGTTCACCGACGAGGCCAGTACATAGCCTTCGTTGCGCACGGTCTTGATCAGGCCGTCCGGGCCACCGTCGTCACCCAGCTTGTTGCGCAGCCGGCTGACCTGCAGGTCGATGGCGCGGTCCTGCGCTTCGTAGTTGCGGCCACTGCTGAGCGCCACCAGCTGTTCGCGCGACAGCACCTTGTTGGCATGGGCGATGAACACCCGCAACAGGCGGAACTCGGCGCCGGACAGCACCACTACGCGGTCGTCCGGATCCACCAGGTGGCGATGTTCCAGGTCGAACACCCAGCGCGAGAAACGTGCGCGCCGCACCGCCAGGGGTTCGAGATTGGCCGGCAGCGCCTCGGTCCGGCGCAGCACGTTGCGGATGCGCGCCAGCAGCTCGCGCGGTTCGAACGGCTTGGCCAGGTAGTCGTCGGCACCCATTTCCAGGCCCAGCACACGGTCGATCGGCTCGGCGCGTGCGGTCAGCATGATCACCGGCGTGTTCGAGCGCGCGCGCAGGTCGCGGCACAGGGTCAGGCCATCCTCACGCGGCAGGTTGAGGTCGAGCACGATCAGGTCCACGTGCTCACGGTCCAGCAGCTGGCGCATGGCGGTGCCGTCGGCGGCCGTGCTCACCTGGTAGCCGGCACGGCCCAGCTGTTCTGCCAGCAGGGTGCGGATGTCGTTGTCGTCGTCGACGATCAGCAGTCGATGCATCGTGTTTTCAGTCTCCATGTCGCGATCATCCCGTGTCGGCAGCTGAACCGCATCCGGGGCAATGCGTACCAGTGTATCCAGCCATGGGCGGGATACCTGTGGTTACGCGTATTCACCGACAGTGTTACATACAGACATACCCCGAGGATTGGCCCCCCGTCGGTCGATCTTCACAATGCCCACCAACGCCGCCACCGCGGCCCCGAGAGTGAAGCCACGACGTGACGTTCCGCCTGCTGCCCGCGACCCGCCGAGGTCGCCTGATACTGATCGCCCTGTTTGCCCTCGCCGTCGCCGCAGGTGCCTGGTGGCTGCTGCGCAAGCCCGCCGCCCCGGCCGTAGCGACCACCCCGGTCAGCCGCGGCGACATCGAGCAGACCGTGGAGGCCACCGGCGTGATCGACGCCTACAAGCTGGTCAGCGTCGGTGCGCAGGCCTCGGGCCAGATCAAGTCGCTGAAGGTGCAGCTGGGCGATACCGTGAAGGAAGGCGACCTGATCGCCGAGATCGATGCCACCACCCAGCAGAACCAGGTGCTCAACGCGCAGGCCTCGCTGGACCAGGTCACCGCCCAGCGCGCCGTGCAGCAGGCCACCCTGCGCCAGGCCGAACTGGAGTTCGCGCGCCAGAAGCAGATGCTGGCCGCCGAGGCCACCTCGCGCCAGGAATACGATGCCGCCGAAGCACAGTTGAAGACTGCCCGCGCCCAGCTGCAGTCCTACGAGGCGCAGATCAAGGGCCGCGAAACCGAGCTGGGCACCGCACGCGCCAACCTCGCCTACACCCGCATCACCGCGCCGATGGATGGCACCGTGGTCGCGGTGGTGGCCGAGGAAGGCCGCACCGTGAACGCCAACCAGACCGCGCCCACCATCGTGATGCTGGCGCGGCTGGACGTGGTCACGGTCAACGCCGAGATCTCCGAGGCCGACGTGGTCAAGATCAAGGCCGGCATGCCGGTGTACTTCACCACGCTGGGCGAGCCGGACCGCAAGTACCACGCCACGCTGCGCCAGATCAATCCGGCGCCGGCCTCGATCGCCAACGAGAACTCCTCCAGTTCCAGCAGTTCGTCCAGCTCCAGTTCCAGCAGCGCGGTGTACTACAACGCGCTGTTCGATGTGGAGAACCCGGACGGCACGCTGCGCATCGACATGACCGCGCAGGTCTCGGTGCTGCTCAAGCAGGCCAAGGGCGTGCTGATGGTGCCGGCGGTAGCGCTGGGGCCGAAGCGCCGTGGCGACGAGCGCATGGTGCGGGTGCTGGACGACAAGGGCCAGCCGCAGCCGCGCAAGGTCACCGTGGGCATCAACAACGGCGCCTCGGCCGAGATCCTGTCCGGGCTGAAGGAAGGCGAGCGCGTGGTGGTGGGCGAAGCCGGTGCGGCCGGTGCAAGCGCCGGCGGCGGCAACCGCGGCGGCATGCAGATGCGGGTCGGCGGCCCGGGCATGGGGCGCCGATGAGCACGACGGCGCCGCTGCTGCGCCTGCGCGACCTGCGACGCGAATTCCCGGCCGGCGATGATGTGATCGCCGTGCTGCGTGACGTCAATCTCGACATCCACGCCGGTGAGATGGTGGCCATCGTCGGCCAGTCCGGCTCGGGCAAGTCGACGCTGATGAACATCCTCGGCTGCCTCGATCGTCCCACCCGTGGCAGCTACCAGGTAGCCGGCCGCGAAACCGGGAAGATGGAACCGGACGAGCTGGCCGAACTGCGCCGCGAGCATTTCGGCTTCATCTTCCAGCGCTACCACCTGCTGGGCGACCTGGATGCGCGCGGCAACGTGGAAGTACCGGCGGTGTATGCGGGCAGCCCCGGGCCCGTGCGCAACGCGCGTGCCGAGCAGCTGCTGCAACGGCTGGGCCTGAGCGACCGCATGCATCACAAGCCGGGCCAGCTGTCCGGTGGCCAGCAGCAGCGCGTGTCGATCGCACGTGCCCTGATGAACGGCGGCGAGGTGATCCTGGCCGACGAACCGACCGGCGCGCTCGACACGAAATCCGGCGAGGAAGTGATGGCGATCCTCGGCGAGCTGCACGCCGAAGGCCACACCATCATCATCGTCACCCACGACATGAGCGTTGCCGAACATGCGCAGCGCATCATCGAGATCCGCGATGGCGAGATCATCGCCGACCGCGCCAACCCGAACGCACCGAGCTACCGCGCGCAGCGCGAGGCCAGCACCGGTGTTGCCCACGGCAACAGCTGGCGGGCGGCGCGCGACCGTTTCACCGAAGCGTTCCGCATGGCCTTGCTGGCGATGAACGCACATCGGCTGCGTACCTTCCTGACCATGCTCGGCATCATCATCGGCATCGCCTCGGTGGTCTCGGTGGTGGCGCTGGGCAATGGCTCGCAGCAGCAGATCCTGCAGAACATCAGCGCGCTCGGCACCAACACCATCGACGTCTATCCCGGCCGTGGTTTCGGCGACATGCGCTCGGCGCGGGTTCAGACGCTCAAGGCCAGCGATGCCGATGCACTGGCAAAGCAGAGCTACGTTGACAGTGCCACCCCCAGCGTGTCGACCTCGGTCACCGCCCGCTACCGCAACCAGTCCTCCACCGCCCAGGTCAGCGGCGTTGGCGAGCAGTTCTTCCGGGTCAAGGGCGTGACCCTGCTCAGCGGCAGCTTCTTCGATAGCGATGCGGTGAAGGGCCTGGGCCAGGTGGCGGTGATCGACGAGAACACCCAGACCCAGTTCTTCCCCGATGTCGATCCGGTCGGCCAGGTGATCCTGCTCGGCAACGTGCCGGCGCGCGTGGTCGGTGTGGCCAAGCGTCAGAGTTTCGGCTTCGGCGGCAGCACCAGCCTCAGCGTGTGGGTGCCGTACACCACGGTGATGTCACGCATGCTCGGTCAGAGCCACGTCTCCAGCATCACCGTGCGCGTGGACGACGACACGCCGATGGATGCCGCACAGGAAGCGATCACCCGACTGTTGACGATGCGCCATGGCACCGAGGACTTCTTCCTCAGCAACAGCGCCGAGATCCGCGAGACCATCGAGCAGACCACGCGCACGATGACCCTGTTGATCGGCGCCATCGCCGCCATCGCGCTGCTGGTGGGCGGCATCGGCGTGATGAACATCATGCTGGTGTCGGTGACCGAGCGCACCCGTGAGATCGGGGTGCGCATGGCCGTGGGTGCACGGCAGAGCGACATCCGCCAACAGTTCCTGATCGAAGCGGTGCTGGTGTGCCTGCTCGGCGGCGTGCTCGGCATCGGCTTGGCCCTGCTGCTGGGCTCGATGATCGGCCGCTTCGCCAGTGACTTCCAGGTGCTGTTCTCCACCGCCTCGATCGTTGCCGCGTTTGCCTGCTCCACCCTGATCGGAGTGGCGTTCGGTTTCCTGCCCGCGCGCAATGCCGCGCAGCTCGACCCGGTGGAGGCCCTGGCCCGCGAATGAAGATGATGATGACCCGACTGCCCTTGTCCGCTCCCTCGCGCCTGCTGCTGGCGGGCGCTGTTCTGCTCGCCCTCTCAGGCTGTGCCTCGGTGGGCCGCTACCCGGTGCAGGCCCCGGACGTAGCGGCCAGCTACGGCCGTGGCGATGCCACCCTCAACGCACCGGCCGACGACCCGCGCAGCAGCCTGGATACACCAGGCCGCGACATCCGCCAGGACACCTGGTGGACCGGTTTCGGCGATGAACGTCTCGATCGCCTGGTGGCGCAGGCGCTGGCCGCCAACAGCGATCTGGCCGCCGCTGGCCTGGCCGTGCAGCGTTCGCGCCTGCAGGCCGGCCTGGCCAGCAACGCGCTGTGGCCGCAGCCTTCATCCTCCGGGGTAAGTGGCAGCGCCAGCCGCGCCACCGACCAGGCGGATGACTGGCGACGCAGCTATTCCACCGGCGTCTCGCTGGGCTGGGAGGTCGATCTGTGGGGCCGCCTGCGCACCCAGCGCGACATCGCCCGCTGGGAAGCCGAAGCCAGCGAGGAAGACCGGCAGAACACCGCGTTGCTGGTGATCGGCGACACCATCACCCAGTACTGGAACCTGGCCTATCTCAACCAGTCCATCGCCACCGGCCAGGCCAACCTGGAACGGCTGGAGCGCACCCGCGAACTGGTGCAGGCCCGCTTCGACGCTGGTGCGGTATCGCGCCTGGAAGTGCGCCAGGCACTGCAGAACCTGCAATCGCAGCGTGCCTCGCAGAGCGCACTGGAACAGCAGCGGGTGGAAGTGCGCAATGCACTGGCAGTGCTGCTGGACGGCACGCCCTGGCCGCAGCAGGACGAACCGCAGGACCTGCTGGCCGCACGCAGCCCCGGCATCAACGAAGGACTGCCGGCCGACCTGCTCGGCCGCCGTCCCGACCTGCGCGCGGCCGAACTGCGCCTGCGCAACAGCCTGAAGACCATCAAGGTGACCGCTACCCAGTACTACCCGGCGCTGAGCCTGACCGGCAGCCTAGGCTCCAGTGCAACGTCGCTGGGTGACGTGCTGCGCAACCCGGTGGCCACGCTGGGCGCCGGCCTGTCGCTGCCGTTCCTCAACCTGCAGCGCGCGCAGCTGGATACCGACATCGCCGGCACCACCTACCAGATCGCCGCGACCAACTTCCGCAAGACGCTGTACACCGCGCTCTCGGAAGTGGACAACGCGCTGTCGGCACGCGAGCAGCTGGCGCGCCAGGTGGCGGCCTCGCAGGCGTCGTATGACGAAGCGGTGGAAGTGGAGCGCGCGCAGGAAGTGCGCTACCGCGTGGGTGCCACCGACCTGCGCACGTGGCTGGAAGCGCAGCAGACCCGGCGTGATGCCGAGCTGTCGCTGGCGCGCGTGCGCCAGGGCCAGCTGAACAACGACGTGACCCTGTTCAAGGCACTGGGCGGCAGCGCTGGGTGAGGCGATGCGGGGCTGCGCCCCGCACCCGCCGAAACAACGTCAACGTCAACAACGGGGCATTCCGTTGAATGGCGGGGTGGGTCCGGTGGCAGGGGACGCCGTGAACTCGACTGATTCCCGCGCGTTGTCGGAAAGCCGTCATGCACGCTTTGGTAGGTGTCGACCTTGGTCGACACGATCCTTCCGATCAAAAAAGGGCTCAGATCACGCCGGCCGATCAACCGCGCTGGCGCACGGCCTCGAACAGGCTGACGCCGGCGGCGACGGACACGTTCAGGCTCTCGATCTCGCCCGGCATCGGGATCTTGACCAGGCCATCGCAGTTCTCGCGGGTCAGGCGGCGCAGGCCATCGGCCTCGCCCCCCAGCACCAGGGCGATGTTGCCCTTCAGGTCCAGCTGGTACAGCGAGGCGGTGGCTTCGCCGGCCAGGCCATAGATCCACACGCCCTGCTTCTGCAGGTCCTTCAGGCAGCGCGACAGGTTGGTCACCGCCACCACCGGGATGAGATCGGCGGCACCGGCCGAAGTCTTGCGCACAGTGGCATTGACCGTGGCCGACTTGTCCTTCGGGATGATCACTGCAGTGGCGCCGGCCGCGGCGGCCGAGCGCAGGCAGGCGCCCAGGTTGTGCGGGTCCTGCACCTCGTCCAGCACCAGCAGCAGGGCCTTGCCCTCGGCTGCAGTGACCAGGCCTTCCAGCTCGTTCTCGCTGTAGGTGCGGGCGGCGGCATAGCGCGCGGCCACGCCCTGGTGGCGCACCGAACCGCCAACACCGTCCAGCGCCTGGCTGTTCACCTTGCGCACGTCGATGCCCTTGCGGCGGGCGTTTTCCTCGATCTCGGTCAGGCGCGGGTTCTTCGCACCGGCCTCGACCAGCACTTCGCGGACGTTCTCGGCGTCGTTCTCGATGGAGGAGGCGACGGCGTTGACGCCGACAATCCACTGGCTGTTCTTGCTCATGCGGGCGGGGACCGGAAAGGGGGTGGCTATGGTAGAGCATCGGCGGCGGCCGCGCTTCAAGGCAGCCGAGCATGGGCTCGGCTCTACACAAACCTCAACGGCTGCGCGGCGGCCAGTGCGGCGTGTCGTGGTCGGGGTGCTGGTGGGACACGATCGTGGCCAGGAAATCCAGCGCAGCGATGTCATCCTCGGTACGTCGCGCCGGGAGGCTGGCCAGGCTGTCGACGAAGGGCAGCTTGCGTTCGGTCCCGTACTGGATCGTCGGCGGCAGGCGTTCGGGCTCGTCAAACGCGCCGGCAGCCACCGCCACGCCATCGGGCGCCTCGTAGGTCAATGGCGTACCACAGTCGGCGCAGAAGCCGCGCCGCACCACGTTGGACGACTGGAAATAGCGGGGCTGGCCCCGGGTCCAGCTGAACTGCACGCCGCGCACCGACACCAGCGGCGCGTAGTAGGCACCGAAGGCCTTCTGGCACATCCGGCAATGGCAGATCGAGCTGTCGGTCAGCTCGCCACGCGCCTGGAAGCGGATCGCGCCGCACTGGCAGCCGCCACTGTATTCGGGTTTGCCCTGCATGGTGGGTTCCTCCAGAAGATCGTGCCGACCAAGGTCGACACCCACCTGACGAGCGGTGGGTGCCAACCGGGTGAGGTGGGTGCCGACCGTGGGTCGGTACCTTTCAATATTGCTTCTTGGTGCGCTTGGCCGGCTTGCCACGCTCGGGCAGCGGCGGCAGGCCATCACCCTCGTCCTCGCCCTTGTGCTCGACCAGGCGGAAGTCGATCTTGCGCTCTTCCATGCTGGCCTTCAGCACCAGGATCCGCACGCGGTCGCCCAGCCGGTAGCTGCTGCCGCGGCGCTCGCCGGTCAGCGTCTTGCGGGTCGCGTCAAACTTGTAATAGTCCTGCGGCAGCTGGGTGACGTGGACCAGGCCCTGCACCTTCGACTCATCCAGCTCCACGAACAGGCCGAAGCTGGTCACGCCGCTGATCACGCCATCGAACTGGCCACCCACGTGCTTTTCCATCCACGCCGCGCGATAACGCTCGTCGACCTCGCGCTCGGCTTCATCGGCACGGCGCTCGCGCTCGGAACACTGCAGTGCCAGCGCGGCCATCTCGCGCGCGTTGTAGGTGAACTTGTCCAGCGGCTTGCCGGACAGCGCGTGCTTGATCGCACGGTGCACCAGCAGGTCGGGATAGCGACGGATCGGCGAAGTGAAGTGCGCGTACGCCTCCAGTGCCAGGCCGAAGTGACCGTGATTTTCCGGGCTGTAGATCGCCAGGCTCTGGCTGCGCAGCAGCACCGATTCCAGCAGCGTGGCATCGGGGCGGTCGCGGATCTTTTTCAGCAGCTTGGTGTAATCGCCCGGGCGCACCTTCGACCACGGCGGCAGGCTCAGCTTGAACTCCTTGAGGAATTCCAGCAGGTCGGCGTACTTGGTTTCCGGCGGTTTCTCGTGGATGCGGTACGGAGCCGGCACGTGGCGTGACAGCAGGTACTTCGCCGCCTCGACGTTGGCCGCGATCATGCATTCCTCGATCAGCTTGTGCGCGTCGTTGCGCACCAGCATGCCGGCCTGGGTCACTTCACCGCGGTTGTCCAGCACGAAGCGCACTTCGCTGCTTTCGAACTCGATCGCGCCACGCTTGGCACGTGCCTTCGACAGCACCTTGTACAGTTGGTGCAGGCGCTGCACCTGCGGCAGCAGATCGCCCATCCAGGCCTTGGTATCAGCATCGTCCTCGCCCACCGCCTTCCACACCTGGGTGTAGGTCAGGCGCGCGTGCGAGTTCATCACCGCCTCGTAGAAGCGCGAATGCGTGACCAGGCCGTCGCGGTCGATCTGCATGTCGCAGACGAAGCACATGCGGTCGACCTTCGGCATCAGCGAGCAGATGCCGTTGGACAGTGTCTCCGGCAGCATCGGTACCACGAAGCCCGGGAAGTACACCGAGGTGGCGCGCTTCTGCGCCTCTTCGTCCAGCGGCGTACCGGGGCGAACGTAGTTCGAGACATCGGCAATCGCCACCACCAAGCGGAAGCCATCGGCATTCGGCTCGCAGTACACCGCGTCGTCGAAGTCCTTGGCATCTTCACCGTCGATGGTGACCAGCGGCGTGCTGCGCAGATCGACGCGGCCGCCGATCATCGCCGGCTCGACCACCAGCGGCACCGAGGCCGCTTCGTCCAGCACTTCCTGCGGGAACTCGAACGGCAGTTCATGGCCGTGGATGGCGGTTTCCACCACCAGCGAGGCGGTCAGCTTGTCGCCGAGCACGGCGATGATGCGACCGATCGGCGGACGGCGGCTGTCCGGCGCCTGGGTCAGCTCGCAGACCACCAGCTGACCGTCGCGCGCGCCACCAGTCTGGTCTGGCGGCACCTGCACGTTGCGCTGCACGCGCTTGTCGTCGGGCACCACGTAGTTGATGCCCATCTCGATGCTGAAGCGACCGATCAGACGGGTCATGCCGCGCTCAAGCACGCGTGCGATGCTGCCTTCGCGGCGGCCACGGTGATCGATGCCCGTCACGCGGGCCAGCACCTTGTCGCCGTGCATGACCTTGCGCATTTCATACGGCGGCAGGAACAGGTCGTCACCGCCCTCGACCGGGCGCAGGAAGCCGAACCCTTCCGGGTTGGCGATCACCACGCCGGTGATCAGGTTCAGGGTCTGGATCGGGGCAAAGCCACCGCGGCGGTTCTGTACCAGCTGGCCATCACGGACCATGGCGCCGAGCCGGCGCGACAGCGCCTCGGCCCGGTCGGGTGCGGTCAGGCCCAGGCGCGCGCCCAGTTCTTCAGCGGTCTGCGGCCCTTCGCAACGCTCCAGCAGGGCCAGGATGGCCTCGCGGCTGGCGATGGGCTGTTCGTATTTCTCGGCTTCGCGGGCGGCATAGGGATCGTCGATCACCTTGCCGGTCGGCGGCAGCTTGCGGCCCGGGGCCGGGCCCGGGGCGTCGGCACTGCGGACCTTGCGGCCTCGCGGTGGCGCGCCGCCTTCATTCAATTCAGGGAACCAGCCCGGCAACGGCTTGCCCGGCTTGGTGGTGCGGGCTGCGCCCGCCTTGGCGCCCTTGTTCGGGGCCTGGCTGCGGGAGGTGCTCCCGCCCTTGCTTGGTTTTTTGGTAGTCATCGCCCTACATGGTAGCCGCTGACGGCGTGCAGAACGGGTCAGTGACCGTCTTCAAGGCCTTGCGTGAAAAATATTCAGGAAGTCGTTGACAGCCTGCGGGTTCATCTTCACAATTGCGCCTCTGGAACGCCCAGGTGGCGGAATTGGTAGACGCACTAGTTTCAGGTACTAGCGGGTAAAACCGTGGAGGTTCGAGTCCTCTCCTGGGCACCAACGAAAAAACTCCTCGCTTCGGCGGGGATTTTTTTTGCCTGTAATCCGGCAATGGGGCCGGCCCTGGGTCGGTTCCCTTTCCACAGGAAAAGGCTCTGACCCAACGTGAGCCTCCTGGGGCCAGAGTCCGTTTCGCAGACGAAACGGGATCCGCCCCCCGGATCTGCAAAAGTGTTGACACCCCCGTAACAACACCCCATAATCTCGCTCCTCGACGCCCAGGTGGCGGAATTGGTAGACGCACTAGTTTCAGGTACTAGCGGGTAAAACCGTGGAGGTTCGAGTCCTCTCCTGGGCACCACGTCGAGAATGAGAAAAACCCGCGAAAGCGGGTTTTTTCATGTCCGGAACCCGGCATCAGAACAACGGCCGCAGCACCAGCTCCAGGCCGAGCAGCAGCAGGAACCCCAGGAAACAGGCGCGAAACACCCGCGCACTGATCCGCTGCCGGATCACCTGCCCCAGCCACATGCCCAGCAATGCCGGCAGCACCGCCAGCGCACTCAGCCCCAGCTGCTGGATGCCGAATGCGCCGTGCAGCACCAGGCCGGTGGTCAGCGAGATCGTCGATACGGTGAACGCCAGCCCGAGCGCCTGCACCAGCTCTTCGCGCTGCAACCCCAGTGACTGCAGGTACGGCACGGCCGGCATCACGAACACGCCGGTGGCGCCGGTCACCACGCCCGACAACGCCCCCACCAATGGTCCCAGCCAACGCTCGCGCCGCTGCGGCACGCGGAACACCGGCGCAAGCAGGGCATAGGCCGCATAGACCACCAGCGCTACACCCAGTGCAACGCGCGACCCGGTGCGATCAACCCGCACCAGCAGCGCTGCCGAACCCAGCGTCACCGCCACCACCGCCAGCATCATCGGCCACAGCCGCCGAACGATGTGGCCCAGCGACGGCCCGGACAACAGCTGCCACGCATTGGTGACGAAGGTGGGAATGAACAGCATCGACGCCGCCGCCACCGGCGACAACGTACTGCCGAGCAGCCCCATCGCCACGGTCGGCAGGCCCATGCCGGTCACGCCCTTGACCACACCGGCCAGCACGAACACCCCCACCAGCAGCACGTAGAAGTACATCGATTCATTCATGCCTTCATTGGATCGGGCCGTCGCACGGCGCACAATGCGGTCTTCCCGGCCCACCCTTCGGCTGATCCGAAGGCTCGGGCATTGCGATGAGGGCATCACATGCGGATGGATATCGCCGACCTGCGCCTGTTCCTGGCGATTGCCGAGGCGGGCAGCATCACGGCCGGCGCAGCGCAGGCAAACCTGGCACTGGCGTCGGCCAGCGAACGCCTGCGCACGATCGAAGCCGATGCCGGCACCCCGCTGTTGAACCGTCATCCACGTGGCGTCAGCCTGACCGAAGCCGGCGCCGCCCTCGCCCACCATGCACGCCTGATCCTGCAGCAGCAGACGCAGCTGCGCAGCGAACTGCAGGCATTCGCGCATGGCGCTCGCGGCACCCTGCATCTGTATGCCAATACCGCAGCACTGACCAACTACCTGCCCTCGCGGTTGGCACCGTGGCTGGCCGAACGCCCACGCCTGCACGTGGAACTGCTGGAGCGCACCAGCCCCGAAGTCGTTCGTGCGATCAGCGCTGGCCAGGCCGAAGCCGGCATCATCAGTGATGCGGTCGACGCTGCCGGCCTGCAGCAGCATGTGGTGGCCGAAGATCCGCTGGTGATGCTGCTGCCGGTCAACCACCGCTTTGCATCGAAGCGCAGCCTGGCCTTCGCCGATGTTGCCGGCGAGACCTTCGTCGCCCTCGCGGATGGCAATGCACTGCAGACCTACATCGAGGACCAGGCGCGCGACATCGGGCGACGCCTGGATGTGCGCATCCGCATGAAGACCTTCGAAGGCGTGTGCATCATGGTCGGCCACGGTATCGGTGTCGGCATCGCGCCGCGGACCATCGCCCATCAGCATCGACGCAGTACGCACACCGTCGCCGTGCCGCTCTCCGATGCGTGGGCACAACGTCGCCTGTGTGCGTGTTTTGCCGAGTGGGCGCAGCTGTCACCGGCGATGCGCAGCCTGCTGCATCACCTGGGCGTGCAGCCGCAGAAAAAAGTGTGAAATGTTGTTGACACATCCTCTGTCGTTCCCCATAATTCGTCTCCTGAGTCGCCCAGGTGGCGGAATTGGTAGACGCACTAGCTTCAGGTGCTAGCGGGGGCAACTTCGTGGAGGTTCGAGTCCTCTCCTGGGCACCATGACTCAGCAAATGATCAAACCCGCGAAAGCGGGTTTTTTCATTTCTACAGTCCGCGTCGACCCGGATTTACAGCGCGCCCATCCTGTGCACCTGCAGCAGATTCAAGTACGCCCATCCGGTACCGATATGGAAGGCAGGACTGTGAACATCTGCGCTTATGGACAAGGCAAAAAAAGACCCGATCACACTGGATGTTGCCTCGCTCTTCAACGAGATGAAGGAGTTTGACGACTCTTATGTGAAAGCGCGCAAGGCACACTCCGCCCCGGTCCTCAGCGATACGGTACTGGTCGCCCTCGGTATCGCGCTCGCCGTCCTGCTGACCGTCATCGCAATGGCCGCGATCACCAAGCAATTCGCGTATGAAGGCGATCAAGCCTTCTGGAATCCCATGGGTCTGGGATTCATGATTTTCCTCGTGGTTCTCGCACTGCTCTGGGCAGCCTGGTTCACACTGGATGCCGTTCACTCGGCATTGACGATGTATCGCACACGGCTGACAAGTATCGATCAAGCACTCCGCCGCGACGATTGGGTCGCTGCCGCACTTCAGGAGCGGATATACAGCGCGCGGAAGCAAACAACGGATGGCAAGGCTTCCACGTCCATGGAGCCCGCCGAAGCATGCGCGCGTTTGCAGCTATTGATCCGCCACCTGCAGTCGGAATGCCGCGTCCGCTTGGCACGTGCCAATACTGGAGGTCTACTGGGCGCAATGGCGAGCTTGATCATCACCGGTTCGGATACGGCGCAAAAGCTCATGCAGATAAAAGTGCCGATCGAGGTCCCCTCCTACACTGTGGCGCTGGCCATCGGATTCATGCTGGGCGCGATCCTGCAAACCTACTTCGCTGCCAGACTCTCACGACTGGCGGAACTGCTGGAACGGGTCGTACTGAGCCTTCAGTCGCAATCATCGGCCAGCGCGAGCCAAAACCGATAGCCCGTAGCCTGCATTTCAGGTGTGACGGCCGCCACGACATCCCTCAAACAGAAACCCCGCCTTCCGGCGGGGTTGTGTTTTTCATCAATAACGATCGATCAGTGCCCACCGCCCGCAGAGGCCGCACCCGCGCCCGCGCCGAACGGCGGCTTGGCCAGCCACAGGAAGGTGATGATCGCCAGGAAGATCCAGCCCAGCAGGAAGAAGATGTCGTTGAAGCCCATCTGCGATGCCTGGTGGTTGATCATGTTGTTCAGTACCGCTGCACCGTGTTGAAGGTCGCCCTGCCCCATCGCGGCAACCTGGTCCTGCATGCCCGGCTGATAGGCCGAGATGTGCTCGGTCAGGTCGGCATGGTGCACCTGGGTGCGCCGCGCCCACAGCCACGTCGTCAACGACGCCGCGAAGCTGCCGCCCAGCGTACGCAGGAACGTGGCCAGGCCGGAGCCCGCCGCGATCTCGCGCCCATCCAGGTCCGACAGCAGGATCTGCAGCACCGGCATGAAGAACAGCGCGACGCCGATGCCCATGATCAACTGCACGCCGGCCACATGCTGGAAGTCCACCTGCAGGTTGAAGCCGGAACGCAGGAAGCTGGTCATCGACAGGAACACGAAGGCGATGGTCGCCAGCATGCGCATGTCGAAGCGCGACGCATACTTGCCCACGAACGGCGTCATGATCACCGGCAGGACGCCGATCGGCGCCGTCGCCAGGCCCGCCCAGATCGCGGTGTAGCCCATGTCACGCTGCAACCACTGCGGAATCAGCAGGGCCACGCTGAAGAACGCCGCGTAGGCCACCACCATCGCCAGCGTACCGGCACGGAAGTTGCGATGGCGGAACAGCTTCAGGTCGACGATCGGATCCTTGTCGGTCAGTTCCCAGATCAGGAACACCGTCAGCGTCACCACCGCCACGCAGGCCAGCACCACGATCTTCATCGACGAGAACCAGTCCTCGTCGTTGCCAAGATCAAGCACCAGCTGCAGCGCACCGACACCAATCACCAGAGTGATCAGGCCGACGTAGTCCATCTTCGGCTTCTCGATCTGCTCCGGGCGCCCCTTCAGCTGGTTGCCCACCACGAGCGCAGCGAAGATGCCCAGCGGCACGTTGATCAGGAAGATCCATTCCCAGCTGTAGTTGTCGGTGATCCAGCCACCGAGGATCGGGCCACAGATCGGTGCCACCACCGTGATCATCGCCAGCAGCGCCAATGCCTGTCCGCGTTTCTCACGTGGATAGATCGAGACCAGCAGCGACTGCGTGATCGGATACATCGGGCCGGCCACGAAACCCTGCAATGCACGCGACAGCACCAGCATGCCCATGCTCTGCGCCAGGCCGCACAGCAGCGAGGTGATCACGAAGGCCAGCGTGGCCCAGACGAACAGCTTGCGTTCGCCGAAACGGCGGCTGAGCCAGCCGGTCAGCGGCAGCGCGATGGCCGTGCTGACCGCGAACGAGGTGATGACCCAGGTTGCCTGCTGTGAACTGGCGCCGAGGTTACCGGCGATGGTCGGCAGCGAGACGTTGGCGATGGTGGTGTCGAGCACCTGCATGAACGACGCCATGGCCAGGCCCACGGTGCACAGGGCGACGCTGGGCGGGAGGAACCCGGAGGCCGCACCCGGCGCCGCCGGAGCGCCGGGCGCGGCTGGAGCTTGTGCGGACATGGCGACCTCAGCCCACCTTCGCCTGCTGCGGCAGGTTGCCCTGGATGATCGTGTGGATCACCTCGTCGGCATCATGCAGCTGCTTGGCATACACGTCGGTGTCGAACACCGTACCCTTGGCCGGGGCGCTCGGCAGCACTTCACCCTTCTGGTCGCGCAGGCTCACTTCGGCCTTCATCGACAGGCCGATGCGCAGCGGGTGTTCGGCCAGCTGCTTGGCATCGATGGCGATGCGCACCGGCACGCGCTGCACGATCTTGATCCAGTTGCCGCTGGCGTTCTGCGCCGGCAGCAGCGAGAACGCCGAGCCGGTACCCAGGCCCAGGCTCTGGATGCGGCCCTTGTACTTCACGTCGCCGGCGTAAAGGTCCGACTTCAGCTCCACTTCCTGGCCCAGGCGCATGTGGCGCAGCTGGGTTTCCTTGAAGTTGGCCTCGACCCACATCTGCTCGGTCGGCACCACGGCCATCAGCGCATTGCCCGGCTGCACGCGCTGGCCGACCTGCACCGAACGACGGGCGACATACCCGGTGACCGGCGCGACGATGCCGGCGCGGGCGTTGTTGAGGAAGGCCTGGCGCAGCTGTGCGGCGGCCGCCTGCACGTCCGGCTGGGTGGCGATCACGGTGTCGTCGACCAGCGCGCGGTTGCGCTCGACGGTCTCGCGCGAACCGGCCACGGCCGCTTCGGCAGCAGCCAGCTCGTCACGCGCGTGGGCCAGTTCTTCGTTGGAGATGGCGCCGGTGGCGGCCAGGTCCTTGCGGCGGGCGAAGTCGTCGCGCACGCGCTTCAGGGTCACCTGGCGGGCGTTCAAGTCTGCCTGCGCGCCTTCCACGCTGCGGTACAGGCCTCGAGTCTGGCGCACGGTCTTGGCCAGGTTGGCTTCGGCCTGCTGCAGCGCCACTGCGGTGTCGGACGGGTCCAGCTGCACCAGCAGCTGGCCGCGCTCCACGCGCATGCCGTCATCGGCGTTGATGGCAACCACGGTACCGGCCACCAGCGGGGTGATCTGCACCTGGTTGCCCTGCACGTAGGCGTCGTCGGTTTCTTCGAACCAACGGCCGAACATGAAGTACCACAGTGCCAGTGCGGCAAGCAGCAGCACGACGATCACGAACAGGCCGCGCAGCAGGTTGCCGCGGCGGTTGGAGGCGGCCGGGGCCGCGGTGTCTTGGGTCTGGCTCATGGCGGAGGTCTTCAGGAATGCGAGGAATCGGAATGGGAGGCGATCGGTGCGCGGTCGGCGTCAGCGGGCTGGAAACCACCACCCAGCGCCTTGCTCAGGCGCACCGAGGTCTGCACCTGCTGCGATTGCAGGCCGGCCAGCTGCTGCTGCGACTGCAGCAGGGTGGACTGCGCGGTCAGCACGTCCAGGTAGCTGCCGATGCCGGCGCGGTAGCGCTGCTGGGCCAGGTCGAAGGCCGAGCGTGCGGTGTCCACCGCCTGCTGCTGCGAGTGCGCCTGCTGTGCCAGCGAACGCACCGCGTTGACCTGGTCAGCGACATCGCGCAGTGCGTCGAGCACGGTCTGGTTGTAGTTGGCCACCGCCAGGTCGTACTGCGCATCGGTGTTGGCCAGGTTGGCGCGCAACTTGCCGCCTTCGAAGATCGGCAGGCTCAATGCCGGGCCGATGTAGGCGAAGGTGGAACTGCTCTTCAACAGATCGCCCACGTTCGGGGCAACCACGCCGGCCAGTGCGGTCAGGTTGAAGCTGGGGTAGAACTTGGTCTTGGCGACCTTGATCTGCTTGTTGGCCGCTTCCACGCGCCAGCGTGCGGCGACAATATCCGGGCGACGGCCCAGCAGTTCGCTGGGCAGCACGCCCGGCAGCTGCAGCGCCATCGGGTTCAACGGCTGCGGGCGCTGGATCGACAGGCCACGGTCCGGGCCTTTGCCAACCAGTGCGGCCAGCGCGGTGCGGGCGGCGTCGATGCGCTGCTGCGCGGCCAGCACCTGCTGCTGCGCGGCCGGCACGCGGGCCTCGGCCTGGCGCACCTGCAGATCGCTGTCGATCCCGGCGCCGCGGCGCTGGCGGGTCAGCTGCAGCGACTTCTGCGAGCGGCTCAGTTCTTCCTCGGCCACGTCGTTGAGCTGCCATGCGTAAGCCAGGTCGGCATAGGCCTGGGCAATACCGGTGGACAGGTTCAGGCGCGCGGCCTGGGCTTCAACGGTGGCGGCATGCGCGCCATCCACCGCAGCTTCCCAGGCAGCGCGCTTGCCGCCCCATAGATCGACGCCGTAGCTGAAATCAAAGGCGACCTGGCTGCTGCCGCCATAGCGACCCCCCATTTCACTGCCGACCATCGACTCGGGCAGGCGCAGGCCGGTGTAGCCACCGGACACCGACAGGCTGGGCAGCTCATCGGCGCGTGCGGTGCCGACCTGGGCCTGTGCCTGGCGCAGGCGCGCATCGGCGGCATCCAGGCTCGGGTGGCCCGCCAGGCCCTCGGCAATCAGCGCGTCCAGCTGCGCATCGCCCAGCGCCTTCCACCAGTCCTGCGCCGGGAAGCCGGTGGCGCTCAGGTCGGTATCGGCCAGGGTGCGTTCGCTGTGCAGGCTGTCCACATCAAGCACGTGGCCCTGCGGGTTGAGGCCACGGCTGCTGGCGCAGGCGGCCAGGGCCAGGGCCAGCGCTGACACCAGCAGCGCGCGCCCGGACCGGCGGAGAGTGGAATGCGGGATCGGGTTCATGGGGTCGTCAGGGAATCGCGGATTCGGGTAAGGAGGGACAGCAGCAGCGTGCGTTCGTCGGCGGAAAGATCACGCAGGGCGTAATCCATCACCGCGTCGCCGCGCAGCTTCAACCGCGCCCACAGCGCGCGGCCTTCATCGGTCAGCACGATCTGCAGCGCACGCCGGTCCTGCGCATGCGGTTCGCGGCGGACGCAGCCCAGTGCCTCGAGCTTGTCCAGCAGGCGGGTGACTGCGCTGGGCACCTGGTCGATGGCCTGGGCCAGTTCGTTGGCCGTGCACGGGGCCATGTGCGAGAGCACCTTCAACCCGATGTAGTGGGTGAAGCCGATACCCAGGTCTTCTTCGGCCATGGACGCGTCCAGTTGCCGGACCAGGCCGTCGCGCACCTGGCGCAGCAGCAGGCCGAAGCTGGGGGGAGTGGTTGCAGGACAGATCATGGGGGAGCATTCTCTTCCAAAAAAAATATTTCTCAATGGAAATATTCGATCTGGCATCGAATGCTGTGTTGCAGCAGCGGGCTGGATCAGTGAAGGCGCCTACCTTAATGATCTGGTCAGGTGGCCCGGTAGTACAATTCAGCCAATGGATGTCACATTTCAGCCAGCGGATATGATGAACAAGGCAGAAATCCCCCCTTCCAAGCGCCTGCTCAGGGATGACGCACTGGACTGGTTCGAGCGCAATGACGGCCCACCGATTGTCGCCTTCCGCTTTGACAGCCCGCAGGGACTGGTTCGAGAAGTGGACTGGCATCATCACCAGCGCGCGCAGCTGATCTGCGTGGAGCGCGGCCTGTTGACCACCCGCACCTCGCACGGCACCTGGTCACTGGCACCGGGCTCGGCCGGCTGGATGCCGCCACTGGAGCCGCATACGGTCACTCTCGACGGACCACTGCGTGGCTGGGGCATGGCACTGGCCGCACCGGACTGCGCCACCCTGCCTTCCGACCCGTGCGTGCTGGGCCTGTCCAAGCTGGCACAGGCGTTGGCCGACCGCATCTGCGAGTGGCCCCAGGGCTACGACACCACGCCCGAGCGCCAGCACATCATCAGCGTGCTGCTGGACGAGATCCGCATCGCGCCGCGCCAGCGCATGCACCTGCCGATGCCGCACGACCGGCGCCTGCTGAAGATCGCCTCACAGCTGCTGGCCGACCCGTCCGACGAGCGCAGCCTGGCCGAATGGGCGCATTGGGCTGGTCTGTCACCGCGCAGCCTGACCCGTCACTTCCGCGACGAGACCACCCTCAGCTTCGCGCAGTGGCGGCAGCAGGCCCGCCTGTCCGAGGCCCTGCGCCAGCTGACCGAAGGCCGCAGCGTGGCCGATATCGCCCATGCACTGGGTTTCAGCAGCGCCAGCGCCTTCGTCACCGTGTTCCGCCGCCACTTCGGGCTGCCGCCGGGACGCTACCTGGCACGGGCCGGGCATGGCCTGGAAACCGGGCTGGACCCTGCACGTGGCTTGGCATCCCCCGCCGCATCCGGATAATCACAGGATTGCGAGCGGCGACCGCCGTCGCCGCCTCCCGACAACAGGTAACAACGCCGCATGACCGAACTTGCCCGCCCCGTGTTCCACGGATTCGAACAACTGCCGCTGCGCGAGTACGCCGAACGCGCCTACCTCGACTACTCGATGTACGTGGTCCTGGACCGCGCCCTGCCGTTCATCGGCGACGGCCTGAAGCCGGTGCAGCGCCGCATCATCTATTCGATGAGCGAGCTGGGCCTGAATGCCGCGTCCAAGCCGAAGAAGTCCGCGCGTACCGTCGGTGACGTCATCGGTAAGTACCACCCGCACGGCGACAGCGCGTGCTACGAGGCGCTGGTGCTGATGGCCCAGCCGTTCTCGTACCGCTACCCGCTGATCGAGGGCCAGGGCAACTTCGGCTCCAGCGACGACCCGAAGTCGTTCGCGGCGATGCGTTACACCGAATCCAAGCTGACCCCGATCGCCGAAGTGCTGCTGGGCGAACTGGGCCAGGGCACCACCGACTGGGCACCGAACTTCGACGGCACCCTGCAGGAACCGACCTGGATGCCGGCACGCCTGCCGCATCTGCTGCTCAACGGCACCACCGGCATCGCCGTGGGCATGGCCACCGACGTGCCGCCGCACAATCTCAACGAGATCGTCAGCGCGCTGCTGCACCTGCTGGACAACCCCGAGGCCAGCGTGCGCGACCTGTGCGAGCACGTGCAGGGCCCGGACTATCCGTCCAGCGCCGAGATCATCACCGCGGCCAACGACCTGCGCACGATGTACGAGACCGGCAACGGCAGCGTGCGTGCGCGTGCGACGTTCGCCAAGGAAGCCAACAACATCGTGGTCACCGCGCTGCCGTTCCAGGTGTCGCCGTCGAAGGTGATCGAGCAGATCGCCGCACAGATGCGCGCCAAGAAGCTGCCGTGGCTGGAGGACATCCGCGATGAGTCCGACCACGCCAACCCGGTGCGCGTGGTGCTGGTGCCGCGCTCCAACCGCGTCGACGCCGAGCAGCTGATGGGTCACCTGTTCGCCACCACGGACATGGAGCGCAGCTACCGCGTCAACCTCAACGTGATCGGGCTGGACGGCCGTCCGCAGGTGAAGAACCTGAAGATGCTGCTCAGCGAATGGCTGACCTTCCGCAGCAACACCGTCACCCGCCGCCTGCAGCACCGCCTGCAGAAGGTCGAGCGCCGCCTGCACCTGTTGGAAGGCCTGCTGGTGGCCTTCCTCAACCTGGACGAGGTGATCCACATCATCCGTACCGAAGACGAACCGAAGGCAGCGCTGATCGCGCGCTTCGGCCTGTCCGACGACCAGGCCGAGTACATCCTGGAAACCAAGCTGAAGCAGCTGGCGCGCCTGGAAGAGATGAAGATCCGCGGCGAGCAGGACGAGCTGGCCAAGGAGCGCGAGAAGATCCTTGGCATCCTCGACAGCAAGGCCAAGCTGAAGAAGCTGATCCGCGACGAACTGACCGCAGATGCCAAGAAGTTCGGCGACGCGCGCCGTTCGCCGCTGGTGCAGCGCCAGGCCGCGCAGGCCATCGACGAGACCGAGCTGGTACCGAGCGAGCCGATGACCGTGGTGCTGTCGGAGAAGGGCTGGATCCGTGCCGCCAAGGGCCACGACGTCGATGCATCCGCCCTGTCCTACCGTGATGGTGACGCCCTGCAGGGCGCGGTGCGTGCGCGCAGCACGCAGCAGGTCGCATTCCTCGACAGCGAGGGCCGCGCCTACTCGACGCCGGTGCACACCCTGCCCTCCGCGCGTGGCAACGGCGAACCGCTGACCGGCCGCTTCTCGCCGGCAGCGGGCACCAGCTTCGTGACCCTGGCCAGCGCCGAGCCGGACACCCGCTTCGTGCTGGCCTCCACCCACGGCTACGGCTTCGTCACCCGCTTCGAGAACCTGATCGGCCGCAACAAGGCCGGCAAGGCGATGCTGAACCTGTCGGCCGGCTCCACGGTGCTGACCCCGTCGGTGGTGGTCAACGTCGCCACCGACCGCATCGTGGCGGTGACCAGTTCCGGCAACCTGCTGGCGATCGCCGCCAACGACCTGCCGGAACTGGACAAGGGCAAGGGCAACAAGATCATCGAGATCCCGAAGGCCAAGCTCGCCACCGAACGCGTGGTCGCCATCGTGGCGATCAGCCCGGGACAGACCCTGCAGGTACGCAGCGGCCAGCGCACGATGGGCCTGAAGTTCAACGAGCTCGACGCTTACCTCGGCGCCCGTGCCACCCGCGGCCACCTGCTGCCGCGCGGCTGGCAGAAGGTGGAAGGGTTGTCGGTGGAGTAAGGGCTGGGGCCCTGCCCCTGCGGGTGTCAACCTTTGTTGACACGCCTTGCCGGAGATCAGGCACGAAAAAGCCGGGGCATTCCCCGGCTTTTTCGTTGTCGGCTGGCGGGCGGCGGAACGGCTGGCGTAGGCTGGCTGGCGGTGCTCCGGTGCTGGCGGGCGACACAACGCTGTGCTTCGTCTGGTAGAGCCGACTGTTAGTCGGCTGCCGTTTGGAGAGCGGCCGGCTAACAGTCGACCCTACCGGCTCGGGGTGCCGGCTCAGTGCGCCGGGGCGCCGCTGCCGTCGATCTTGCTCAGCTGGTACAGCTCCAGGCCGATGCGCTTGATCAGGCCCAGCTGCTGCTCCAGCCACCAGGCGTGGTCTTCCTCGGTGTCCTTGAGCTGCGCCAGCAGGATGTCGCGGCTCACGTAGTCGCCCTTCTCTTCGCACAGCTTCATGCCGGCGGCGAGATTGTTCCGAACCGCGTATTCAGTGTCGAGATCCTTCTGCAGCATCTCTTCCACGGTCTTGCCCGGCTCAGTAGCATGCGGGCGCATGTCCGGGTCGCCGCCCAGGAACAGGATCCGGCGCAGCAGCGCATCGGCGTGCTGGGTTTCCTCTTCCATCTCGTGGTTCAGGCGTTCGTACAGCGCGAACAGGCCCTGGTCCTCGTAGCGGCGGGAATGGATGAAGTACTGGTCACGGGCAGCAAGCTCGCCGCGCAGCAGTTCCTTCAGGCAGGCGATGACGTCCGGGTTGCCTTTCATGGGGGGCTCCTGTGAATCGATGTGACATAGGGTGCCGCATCTCAAAATACGGTGATCTAATCGGAATCAGTCGCAGTTGCGCCTGCGGCTACAATCGGCCCACGAGTTCGGAAAGGACGTGCGATGCGACGTACATGGCGTTGGGTGCTGGGCGTGTTGATCGCCATCGTGCTGGTCACTGCACTGGTCCTGTGGCTGCTGCTGCGCGGCAGCCTGGCCGACCTGGACGGCGAGCATGCGCTGCCGGGGCTGGCCAAGCCAGTCACCATCGAGCGCGATGCGCTGGGCGTGGTCACCATCACCGCCGGCAGCCAGGCCGACGCGATGCGCGCACTCGGCCGCGTGCATGCGCAGGAACGCTATTTCGAGATGGATCTGATGCGCCGCAGTGCCGCCGGTGAGCTGTCGGCGCTGTTCGGACCCAAGGCCATCGACGCCGACAAACGCATGCGCGTGCATCGCCTGCGCGCACGCACCGAGGCGAATCTGCAGGCCGCGCTGGGCGACAACGGCGCGGCCGTGCGTGCCTACATCGAGGGTGTCAACGAAGGTCTAGCCGGCCTTTCCGTACGGCCCTGGGCGTACCTGCTGCTGCGGCAATCGCCGCAGCCCTGGCAGGCCAGCGACAGCGTGCTGACCGGTCTGGCCATGTACGCCGACCTGCAGGACCCGAACAACCAGACCGAGCTTGCGCTCAGCCGCATCCGCGCAGTGGTGCCGCCGGCGCTGTACGCGCTGATCGCCCACGACGGCACCGAATGGGATGCGCCACTGTTCGGCGAACCGACCGGCAACGCCGCCCTGCCCGATGCCAGCCAGCTGGATCTGCGCACATTGAAGGCGAAACCGGGCACCGAGCAGGAAGAGGCCGATGTCATCGGCAGCAACAACTTCGCCGTGGCCGGCGCGCTCACCGCCGACGGTCGCGCGATCGTCGCCGACGACATGCATCTCGGCCTGCGCGCGCCGGGTCTGTGGTTCCGCGTGCGCCTGCGCTACCCCGACCCGCAGGCCGCGGTGGGCCAGGTTGACGTCACCGGCTTCTCGCTGCCCGGCCTTCCGGCGGTGATCGTCGGCAGCAACGGGCACGTGGCCTGGGGCTTCACCAACAGTTACATCGACACCGCCGATTACCGCGCTGAACCGGCCAACGCCGCAGTCACGGTGCATGAAGAGCGCATCGCCGTGGCCGGCCAGGCCGACGTGCTGTTCCCGGTGCGCGAAACCGACTGGGGTCCGATCCTGCATACCCATGCTGATGGCAGCGGCGATGCCCTGCGCTGGGTCGCACACCTGCCCGGCGCGGTGCGCCTGGACTTCGGTGACCTGGCCCGCGCCGGCGATCTGGATGGCGCCCTGCGCTTCGCCGACCGTGCTGGCATTCCCGCACAGAACCTGGTGGTCGGCGACCGCAGCGGACGCATCGCCTGGCGCCTGATCGGCGCCCGCCCCGACCGAGGCCCCGGCTGTGCACCGGCCGGCTTCACGGCCGCCAACAACCAGGATTGCGCGCCGTGGCCGATCCGCAGCGACGCCTCGCCGGCACTGATCGATCCCCCCAACCACCGCCTGTGGACCGCCAACGGTCGCGTCCTCGACGGCGAAGCACTTGCCAGCGTCGGCAATGGCGGCTATGACCTTGGTGCCCGGGCGCGGCAGATCCGCGACCTGCTGGCAATCCAGGAGCGCTTCGACGAGCATGATCTGCTGGCGATCCAGCTCGATGATCGTGCGGTGTTCGTGCAGCGCTGGTGGGCGCTGCTGCACGACGTCATCGAACGTAGTGACGACCCTGCGCTGAAGCGTTTGAAGGCGGTCAGCCATCAATGGGGCGGCCGCGCTTCGGCCAGTTCGGTCAGCTACCGGGTGGTGCGTGAATTCCGCACGCAGGTGATGGAGACGTTGTCCGATGCGCTGCTGGCACCGGCCAACGCGGCACTGGGCCATGACTATCTGGACCCACGTCTGGCGCAGCTGGAAGGCGTGGCCTGGCCCATGCTGCAAGAGCGTCCGGCCAATCTGCTGCCGCCCGCCTTCGACAGCTGGGACGCGTTGCTGATCGATGCCGCCCGCCGTACCGAGAGCGAGCTGTCCAAGCAGGGCCCTCTGGCCAAGCGCAGCTGGGGCGAACGCAATACTGCGGCGATCTGCCATCCCATCGCCCGAGCGTTGCCCGACATCGCCAAGCGCTGGCTGTGCATGCCCGCCGACCGCCTGCCCGGCGACCGCGACATGCCGCGCGTGCAGACCCCCAACTTCGGGGCCTCCGAGCGCATGGTGGTTTCACCCGGCCACGAGGCCGACGGCATCGTGCATATGCCCGGTGGCCAGAGCGGGCATCCGCTCTCGCCATACTGGGGTGCCGGCCACGAGGACTGGGTGCATGGGCGGCCGACGCCGTTCCTGCCCGGCACGGCGCAGCACTCGATGACGCTGGTGCCTGCACGTTGACGATTGCGGTCAGACCCCCTTTCCAAAGGAAAAGGGATCTGACCCCGGCCATTGCCGGCCAGCGGCCGGCGCTAGGCCAGCGCCTGTTCGTGCACGCCGGCAATCGCGCGGCCAGAAGGATCTGCAGCCGCAGCAAAGCTGGCATCCCAGGCAATGGCCGCTGGCGACGAACAGGCGATCGACTTGCCGCCCGGTACGGTCTCGGCCGCCGCGCGGCTCGGGAAGAACTGCTCGAACAGATGGCGGTAGTAGTACGCCTCCTTGGTCTGCGGCGGGTTGTGCGGGAAGCGCTTGTCGGCGGCCGCCAGCACGCGATCACTGACCTGCGCCTCGGCGTGCGCCTTCAGCCCGTCGATCCAGCCATAGCCGACGCCGTCGCTGAACTGCTCCTTCTGCCGCCACAGGATGCTGTCCGGCAGGTAGCCATCGAACGCCTCGCGCAGCACCGCCTTCTCGATGCGGCGGCCACCAAAGCCGGCACCGACCATCTTGTGCGCAGCATCGAAGCGCATCGCCACATCGAGGAACTCACGGTCCAGGAACGGTACGCGCGGCTCCACGCCCCAGGCCATCATCGACTTGTTGGCACGCAGGCAGTCGTAGTTGTGCAGCGCGTCGAGCTTGCGCACCAGCTCGTCGTGGAATTCACGCGCATCCGGCGCCTTGTGGAAGTACAGGTAGCCACCGAAGATCTCGTCGCTGCCCTCGCCGGACAGCACCATCTTCACCCCCATGGCCTTGATCCGCCTTGCCAGCAGGAACATCGGCGTCGATGCGCGGATGGTGGTGACGTCGTAGGTCTCGATGTGGCGGATCACTTCCGGCAACGCGTCGAGGCCTTCCTCGAAGGTGTATTCGAAGCCGTGATGCACGGTGCCGAGCGCCTCGGCCGCGATCGCCGCGGCCGCCAGATCGGGCGAGCCCTTCAGGCCGATCGCGAACGAGTGCAGGCGCGGCCACCAGGCTTCGGTCTGCCCACCATCCTCGATGCGGCGACGCGCGTAGCGTGCGGCAACTGCCGCCACCAGCGATGAATCGAGGCCACCGGACAGCAGCACGCCGTACGGCACATCGCTCATCAGCTGGCGTTCCACCGCGTGCTCGAAGGCCTGGCGCAGCTCGACCAGATCGGCCTGGCGGCCCTGTACGTCGGCATAGTCGCGCCACGGTTGCTGGTAGTAGCGCACCAGCTCATCGCTGGCACTGTCGAAATAGTGGCCCGGCGGGAACTGCGCGACGTCGGCACAGGTATCGACCAGTGCTTTCATTTCCGAGGCCACGCGCAGGCGCCCCTGGGCATCGTGGCCCCAGTACAGCGGCACCACACCGACCGGGTCGCGCGCCACCAGCACGCGTCCACTGTCACGGTCCCACAACGCGAAGGCGAAGATGCCGTTGAGCTGTTCCAGCCACTGCGCCGGCGAGCCGCCCTGGCGGTACAGCGCGTTGATCACCTCGCAGTCCGAGCCGGTCTGGAAGTCATAGGCGGTGGTCAGCGCCGCCTTCAATGCCTGATGGTTGTAGATCTCGCCGTTCACTGCCAGCGCCAGCTGGCCATCGGCCGACAGCAGCGGCTGCGCCCCACCGGCCGGGTCGACGATGGCCAGCCGCTCGTGGACCAGCAGCGCACCTTCGTCGAGGTACACGCCGCTCCAGTCCGGACCACGATGGCGCTGGCGCTGCGACAGTTCCAGCGCATGGCGGCGCAGGGCCGGAAGATCGTCACCGGCCTGCAGGCCGAAGATTCCGAAGATCGAACACATGGGGGAGCTCCTGTTGGGGAATTTCACGGGTGGGAAGGTGTTCGACCGGCCATCCTGGCCCGGGTGGGGCTGCGCCCGGGCACAAAAAAACCCGCATCGGCTGATGCGGGTTTTCTGGTGTCCGGGCGTGTGTTGCTGTCTATCTACCCAGGGCGCAGTCCCGCATCGGCCGCGCACGATTATTCGCGCGCAGATTATTGCGGTTGTTGTTATTGACGGCGGTGGCCAGGCGGATCGACATGGCATCGACCCTACCCCGGTTTCCGGCGCCGTGCAACAGTTGCGTCAGCAACCACGCCTGAAGCGCATAATGGCGCGCCCTGAACCGTGTAACAGGAATGCAACAGCGCAATGGACGCACCGGGGCACTGGCCGCCCTGCTCTGCCTGGGCCTGGCGGCCTGCCGGACCCTCCCCCCGCCTTCTACGCTGCCGCAATCCCAGCAGCAGACATTGGAACAACGCGGAACCGACGGCAGCTTCGAAGGTGCCTTTGATATCGCGGAAACCTTCGAGCGCTTCAACGATCCACGCGCCATCGCCTACTACGAGCGTGCCGCAGCGATCACCCCCTGGACCTTCCACAACACCAAGGCGGAAGAAGCACTGGGCCGGATCTGGATCTCCGGCACGCTGCGCCATGCCGACAGCCCCCACATCAACCCGGCACCGGTGCTGCACGCATCCTGGCGACGTGGCGAACGCGCCTATCTGGCAGCTGCCAACCACGGCAATCCCTACGCGTTCTTCGGGCTCGCCAAGGCCTATCGTCAGCGTGGCGACGCGCAACAGGCGCTGCGCTGGGACCTGCGCGGAATGATCTACGAGCGCTACCCCAGTTCATCGTCACGGCTACCGGATGCGGTGGCCGCACAGGGTGACACCGTGCATCCGCTGGTTGCGCAGATCCAGCGTCGCGCCGAGCGTGGCGATGCCGAAGCGCAGGTGGACCTGGGCGCGCTGCTTGAGAAAGGCATGGGACTGCCGCGCGATCCGGCGCGTGCGCTGCAGCTGTACCAGCGTGCCGGTGAGAAGGGCAATGTGTTCGGCCAGTACTTCGCCGGGCTGCTGCTGGGCCGCAGTGCGCCAGGGGTGGAGAAGGACACCGAGGCGGCGGCGCGCTGGTTTGCCAAGGCCGAGGCGCAGCACTTCTACATGGCCGCGCCGGGTTACTGGAAGAAGGCGGTCGAGCCGCCGTTCTTCCTTTTTTCGGAATAGTGGAGCCGGGCCATGCTCGGCCGCTCCTGCCGGGATAACCCAGCCGAGCATGGCTCGGCTCTACAGGAAAGCGGTGCCGGCGAAAGGCGTGCCGACCAACGGTCGGCACCCACGTCGCAGGTTACGCCAGCAGCCGTTCCACCAGGCGCTGGTACAGACCCGGCAACGCCTCAAGATCGTCCACGCGCACGTTCTCGTCCACCTGGTGGATGCTGGCGTTGACCGGCCCCACTTCGATGCACTGCGCACCCAGCGGCGCGATGAAGCGGGCATCGGACGTGCCGCCGCCGGTGCTTTCTTCCGGGGCACGGCCGATGTGCTCGGCCAGCACCGCACGCGCGGTGGCGCGCAGGGTGCCTTCCGGGGTGTAGAACGGCTCGCCGCTGCGATGCCACTTCAGCGTGTAGTGCAGGCCGTGCCGGTCCAGCAGTGCGGTGATCTCCGCCTCCAGCTTCGGCGCGTCCCAGTGCGGGTTGTAGCGGATGTTGAAATCCACCTCCAGCTCGCCGGGAATCACGTTGTTGGCACCGGTGCCGGCGCGGATGTTGGAGACCTGCAGGCTGGTCGGCGGGAAACTCTCGTAGCCTTCGTCCCAGCGCCGCGCGCTCAGTTCGGCCAGGGCCGGAGCGGCCTGATGAATCGGGTTGCGTGCCTTTTCCGGATACGCCACGTGACCCTGCACGCCCTGCACGCGCAGCTTGGCCGACAAGCTGCCACGACGCCCCACGCGCAGCAGGTCACCCAGCGTCGCGGTTGACGACGGCTCGCCGGTGATGCACCAGTCGATGCGCTGGCCGCGCTCGGCGAACAGCCGTGCGACGTGGCGCACGCCATCAATGGCGTCGCCTTCCTCGTCGCTGGTCAGCAGCACCGCCAGCGTACCGGGGTGATCGGGATGCGCGGCGACGAACTGCTCGGCGGCGACCACGAACGCGGCCACGCTGCCCTTCATGTCGGCGGCGCCACGGCCATACAGCACCCCATCGCGGATCTGCGGCGTGAACGGGTCGCTGGTCCAGGCCTCGCGCGGACCCGTCGGCACCACGTCGGTATGGCCCAGCAGTACCAACACCGGTGCGCCTTGGCCGTGGGTCGCCCACAGGTTGTCGACCTCGCCCAGGCGAAGGTGATCGCACTGGAACCCGGCCTGCTTCAGGCGTGCCGCCAACAGTGCCTGGCAGCCAGCATCATCGGGCGTCACCGAGGGCCGTGCGATCAGTTCGCAGGTCAGGTCGAGGACCGCGCTCATGCGTCACCCACACCGAAGCGGGCCTTGAAGCCGTTGTCACTGAAACCCTGGCTGACCGTGCCATCGGCAGTGACCACCAGCGGACGCTTGATCAGTTGCGGGTACTCGCGCAGCAGCAGCTTCCATTCGGCTTCGGAATCGGCGCCCTTGCGGTTGTCCGGCAGCTGCCGCCAGGTGGTCGAGGACTTGTTGACCATCGCGGCCAGGCCACCCAGCTGCTCAGCCCACGCCACCAGTGTTTCCGGGCTGGGCTTGTTGTCGCGGTAGTCGACGAAGGTGTACGGCACGCCGAAGCGGTCCAGCCACTTGGTCGCCTTCTTGCAGGTATCGCAGTTCTTCAAACCGTAGACAGTGGTGCTCATGGCCATCTGTGATGCTGGAAAACAGAGGGTCAGAATCTCACAACAGGCGCTCGGACACGACCCGGAACGGGACCCTCGGCAAACGGAAGGCCAGGCCCGATTCAAGCGCCACGCCCATCGCCTGCAGGCGCGGGCAATCCAGTTCACCTTCCAGGCGCAGCGGCTGCAGGCTGTCGACGCCCACCGGCAGCGCGATACGCGTGCTGGCCCAGCGGCGATCACAGGTGCGGGCGATGGCTTCGTCCTGGCAGGTCAGGAAGCGCAGCAGGGCCTGATGGCCACCGAAGGCAGCCGTCCACGCCGCGTCCTCCCAGCCCGCTGCAGCCTGCCACTTCAGGTGCAGCCCAGGCGCACTGCCCTGCCTGCCTTCGATCCGGGTGTGCCCGCCGCCATCGGCGCCCACCACATGCTCGAAGCGTGTGGACAGATGCGGCTGCATGGCATCGCTGAAGGCGCGCGCGCCGGCGACGAAGGCCAGCTGGTCCATCACGTTGCGGTCGAACAACACCACCGGTGTCCCGTCCGGATCGTCGTCACGGCGCAGGTACCAGCGCCAGTTGCTCTGCCATGGGGACGGCATCAAGGAACGCAGTGGCCCGGCCAGCGCCGGCCCGAAGTGGCCGTGACGGTAACTGAGGATGGTGTAAGGCGTACATCCGGCATGGACCACGTAATGATGACCCGACGGAGGCGTTGGTGCGTGGCGCACGTCGACCCACCAGCTCACGTAGACCACGTCGCGCACATCACTGGCCAGCGTCGGCATCGGCCAGCGCCGCGACAGTGCGCGGCGCAGCCAGGTCCAGCGCGGGGCGTGCAGCAGGCGCGGCAGCATCCGCCCGAACAGGGTGTCGGACGGATGCTGGTAGATCGCGGACTGCGCCAGATCCTCCGGCGCAGTCACCTTCAGTCGGCCAGGCCGCGCAGCAGGTCGTTGACGCTGGTCTTGCTACGGGTCCTGGCATCAACCTGCTTGACGATCACCGCGCAGTACAGCGAATGGGTACCGTCCTTGCTCGGCAGCGAGCCGGACACCACCACGCTGTACGGCGGGATGTAGCCGTAGGTGATCTCGCCGGTGGCACGGTTGTAGATGCGGGTGCTCTGGCTGAGGAACACGCCCATGCCGATCACGCTGTGGTGACCGACCACCACGCCTTCCACCACTTCCGAACGCGCACCGATGAAGCAGTGGTCCTCGATGATGGTCGGGCTGGCCTGCAGCGGCTCCAGCACGCCACCAATGCCAGCGCCACCGGACAGGTGGCAGTGCTGACCGATCTGCGCACAGGAACCGACGGTGGCCCAGGTATCGACCATGGTGCCTTCGCCGACGTAGGCGCCGATGTTGGTGAAGCTCGGCATCAGCACCACGTCCTTGCCGAAGTAGGTACCGCGGCGGGCGATCGCGCCCGGCACCACGCGAACGCCGCTACGGCGGAACTTCGCCTCGTCATAGCCGGCGAAGCGCGATTCGACCTTGTCCCAGAACGGCGCCGGGCGGGCGTCGACCACGGCCATGTCGTTGACGCGGAAATACAGCAGCACGGCTTTCTTCAGCCACTCGTTGACCTTCCAGCCGCCCTGGCCGTCCGGCTCGGCGACGCGGAACTCACCGCTTTCCAGGCCATCGATCACGCGGTTGACCAGCGGCCTGGTCGAGCCTTCCAGCTCATGCAGGGTCAAGGTGGCGCGGCGCTCGAAGGCACTCTCGATGCCGAACTTCAGTTCTTCCACGCCTGGGGCCGACGGCTTGCGCAGCGACTTGCGGGCGATGGTTTCGGCGCGGACAGCTTCGGCGCTCCTGGCCGGCGCCGGCTTCTTCACAGCACGCTTCACCGCAGCCGTTTTCTTCGCCGGGGCCTTCACCGCAGCAGACTTCTTCGGCGCGGTGGTCTTCTTCGCGGCCGGTGCGGCGGCAGCAGGTTTCCGGGCCGCTGCGCTCTTGGGGGTCGCGGCGGTCTTCTTGGCGGGCTTGGTGGCCATCAGGCGGGGTCTCCGGCGTTTCGATCAGGGTCCAGGCAGGCCAGCATCGCGTCATGCAGCTGCTGCCGGGCAGGTTCAGTCAGGGGGAGGTCGTGTTCGTCACTGATCACGAAGGTGTCTTCGGCGCGTTCGCCGAACGTGGCAATGCGCGCATCATGCACGCGCAGGCCCTGGTTGCGCAGAACGAACGCCACATCGGCCAGCAGACCGGGGCGGTCGGGGGCGACCAGGGCAAAACGGGTTGCGCCGGGCTCATCGCGGAACTCGATGCGCGGGGCGAAGCGGAAGTGCCGCAGCTGCCGTGGCACCACCCGGCGTGACGGCCGCAGGCGCGACAGGTCACCGCTGAGTGCCTCGCGCAGCGCCGCTTCCAGGTTGGCACTGCTGCCATCGGCGAAGGTATCGGCCGGGTTCACTTCGAAGGTATCGAAGATGGTATCGGCCGGACCATCCAGCACGCGTGCGCGGTGGATGCCGTAGCCCTTGCGGTCCAGCGTCATCACGATCGCGGCGAACAGGCCGTCGCGGTCCGGCGAATGCACGAACACTTCCAGCGCCGGATCATCGACGCTGATCCGGCGAACCTTCACCAGCGCCTGGCCCTGCTTCACCGGCACCAGCGCGGCGGCCTGCCAGGCCAGCTGCTCAGGGCGCAGGCGGATGAAGCCCTCATCCGGCATCACCGCGAACTGGCGGTCGATGGTGGCATCGTCGTAACCCCGTTCGCGCACCAGCGCGCGCACGCTGTCGCGCGCCTCGGCCACACGCTCGGCCGCCGGCACCGGATGTTCAAGCCCCTCGCGCAATGCGCGCCGGGTGGCGAAGTACAGGTCGGCCAGCAGGCGGTCCTTCCATGCATTCCACAGCTTGGGGCTGGTGCCGGCGATGTCGGCGCAGGTCAGCAGGTACAGATAGTCGAGGCGGTCACGGCTGCCGACCAGGGTGGCGAAGCGATGGATCACCTCCGGGTCGGCGATGTCCTGCTTCTGCGCGGTCACCGACATGCGCAGGTGCTGTTCGACCAGCCATGCCACCAGCTCGGTATCGGTGCCACTCAGCGCATGCGCATGGCAGAACGCACGCGCGTCCACCGCCCCCAGTTCCGAGTGGTCGCCACCACGGCCCTTGGCGATGTCATGGAACAGGCCGGCCAGCAGCAGCAGTTCCGGCTTGCGCAGGCGCGGCCACACTTCGTGCGCGATCGAGAAGCGCTCGTCGGCACGGCTGCTGGCAAACAGGCCGATGTTGCGCAGGACCATCAGCGTGTGCTGGTCGACGGTGTAGACATGGAACAGATCGAACTGCATGCGCCCGCTGACCTGGGCGAAGGCGGGAATCCACTGGCCAAGCACGCCCAACCGCGCCATGCGCGAGAGCGTATCGACAGGCCGCTGGCCGCGCAGCAGCGCCAGGAACTGTTCGCGCGCATCGGCATCGGCCTGGTCGTAGGCCGGCAGCAGCGGTAGCGCTTCAGCCAGTGCGCGCGCGGTCAGCGAATGCAGTCCACGCACCTGCGGATTGTTGGCCCAGCTGGCAAACAGCGCGAACACCTGGCCGATATCACCGCGCGGCCAGTCGGCCTCGTTGGCGGCCAGGTAGCCACGGCGCAGGGAGAAGCCCACGGTCAACGGCTCGGGCTGCGCCTCGCCGTCGAACTGCTCCTCGAAGCGCTGCAGCAGGCGGTCGCTGATCCGGCGCACCACCAGCGCGGCGCGGTAGAAGCCCTGCATCATCTTCTCGACACCGAGGTTCTCGGCATCGTCTTCGAAGCCCAGGCGCGCGGCCAGGGTCTTCTGGTAATCGAAACGCAGGCGCTCTTCCGGGCGGCGCGCGACCAGATGCAGGCCGAAGCGCAGCCGCGCCAGCACCGCACGTTCGCGCTTCAGTGCGGCCGCTTCGTCGGCGCCCAGATGGCCGAGCCCGACCAGCGCCTCCAGGTCACGCACGCCGAAGGCACGCAGTGCCATCCAGCCCAGCGTGTTCAGATCGCGCAGGCCACCCGGGCCATCCTTCAGGTCAGGCTCCAGGTTGTCGGCGGTGTCGCCGAAACGCTGGTGGCGGTTACGCAGCTCTTCCAGCTTGGCCAGGAAGAACGCGCGTGCCGGCCACAGTTCCCGATCGTCGATGGCCTCGCGCAGCGCGCGGCGCGCCGCATCATCGGCCAGGATCGGGCGCGCCTCGATCAACGCGGTCAGCACGGTCTGGTCCGCCGCCGCCTCGCGGCACTGCGGCGCCGAACGCACCGCATGGCTGACCGCCAGCCCGCAGTCCCACAGCAGTGCAAACAGGCGTGCCAGGGCGGATTCGTGCGCCAACTGTGCCGGCGGATCGCCGAACACCAGCAGGTCGATGTCCGATCGCGGGAACAGTTCACCACGGCCGTAGCCACCCACCGCGAACAACGACAGACCACTATCGGCCGGCAGGCAACGCTGCCACGCCAGGCGGATCAGATGGTCGGCGGCACGCGCGCGCAGCGCCAGCAGGCGCTCGATGTTGTCGCCCTGGTCGAAGCGGCGGTACAGGCGCGCGTCGGCCTGCTGCAGCGCCTGGCGCGCGGCAGCAGCCCAGTCCGGGTCGTTGAGCGACGCGGCCGGCGTGTCCAGCAGCGAACTCGCCGGCAGCATCTTCAGGAGACCTGCGACTCGCCCGGCGACAGGGTCAGCACGTCCACGCCGGTCTCGGTGACCGCGATCATGTGCTCCCACTGTGCCGACAGCTTGCGGTCCTTGGTCACCACCGTCCAGCCATCCGGCAGCACCTTGTTGTAACGGGTGCCCTCGTTGATCATCGGCTCGATGGTGAAGGTCATGCCCGGCTGCAGTACCAGGCCCTGTCCCGGGCGGCCGTAATGCACCACCTGCGGCTCATCGTGGTAGACCTTGCCGATGCCATGGCCGCAGTACTCGCGCACCACGCTGAAACGCTCGCCTTCGGCGTAGCTCTGGATGGCATGGCCGATGTCGCCCAGGGTCGCGCCCGGACGCACCGCACGGATGCCGCGCCACATGGCTTCGTAGGTGGTTTCCACCAGGCGGCGCGCCATCACCGACGGGGTGCCGACGAAGTACATGCGGCTGGTGTCGCCGTGCCAGCCATCCTTGATGACGGTGACGTCGATGTTGATGATGTCGCCATCCTTGAGCACCTTCCCTTCGCTGGGGATGCCATGGCAGATGACGTTGTTGACCGAGGTGCACACGGTCTTCGGGAAGCCGCGGTAGCCGACGTTGGCCGGAATGGCGCCCTGCACGTTCACGATGTGGTCGTGGCAGATGCGGTCCAGTTCCTCCGTGGTGACACCGGGCTTGACGTGTGGGGTGACGATGTCGAGCACTTCGCTGGCTAGGCGGCCGGCGATTCGCATCATCTCGATTTCCTGCGGGGTTTTCAGATTCACGCTCATGGCCCCCATTATCGCCGATCCGGCCGCAATCTGAACGAACGCCACCCAACTGGCGATCCGGGCCATGCACAGTTCCGGCAAGGAAAGTGAAAGCGTGATGGCATCCGCTCTTTCGACTGCCTATTTATCACGGAATACAGACACTTGCGCCTCCTAAGCTGGCCTTGCAGTCATCAAAGCGGCGCCGAGCGTGCCGTCTTCGCCTTGTTCAACGGACCTTCGGGTCAGGGAGGTTGTCCATGCGATTCCCGCTTCGTTCCCCGCTTGCCTGGACCTTGGCCGGGATCCTCCTGTCCAGCCCGGCCCTGGCCGCAGACACCACCACCTTCAACGTCACCCTGGTGGTCACCAAGGCCTGCACCATCACCGCGGCAGCGGCCACGAACGTCGATTTCGGCACGGCGGCCTCGACCACCGCCACGCCAACCCTCGGCCAGGGCACGGTGACCGCGCAGTGCTCGGCACTGACCCCGTACACGATTGCGCTGAATGCGGGCGCCAATGCCGGTACCGCCAATGACGTCACCACCCGGCGGATGAAGAACACCAATGCTGCGGTGACTGCCAACAACTATGTCGGCTACCAGCTCTACCAGGATGCCGCCCATACCCTGGTCTGGGGCGCCACAACGGGCACCAACACCCAGGCGGGCATCGGCACCGGCCTGGCCGTGCCGTACATCGTCTACGGCCAGATCCTGAACCTGAGTACCAACAACCCGGCCACCGGCAACTACCTGGATACGGTCACCGCCACGATCACTTATTGATGGAGCACGCCCGCATGGCCGGACCCCGCCCGTGGCGCGCCACCGGCGTGGCGCTGCTCGCCCTGTGCCTGCTGGCGACCGCTACGGCAGGTGCCACCAGCCTGCAGGTCGCCCCCACCAGCCTGCAGCTGGAAGCCCGCCAGCGTGCCGGCGAGCTGTGGCTGACCAACAGCGGCACCTCGCCGGTGAAGCTGCAGGTACGGGTCTTCCGCTGGGTGCAGCAGGGCGGCCAGGAGCAGCTGCTGCCCACCGACGAACTGATGGCCTCCCCGCCGATGCAGGAGCTGGCGGCCGGCCAGCAGCAGCTGGTGCGGGTGATGCGTCCGACCCGCGAGCCACCGGACGCGCAACAGCATTACCGCCTGATCGTGGACGAGGTGCCGGACCTGGCCACCCGTGCCGAAGGCATGCAGTTCGTCCTGCGCTACTCGATACCGGTGTTCGTACAACCCGCGTCCGTCAAACTCGCCCCGCAGCTGCAGGCGCGCCTGGTGACGCTGGATGATGGCCGCAACGGCGTCGAGGTGGCTAATTCGGGCAACAGCTATGCACAGATTGCCGATCTCGCACTCGGCAGCGCCACGCGTCCGCGCATCGTGCATCCGGGCCTGCTGGGCTACGTGCTGCCCGGGCAGGTGATGCGCTGGCCGATCGAGCGCACGGCGATCGACCGCGACAACGACCAGATCACGGCCAAGCTCAATGGCGAGTCGGAACAGACGCCACTGTCGCCCCCATCGGCTCGCTGAGGCGTTGATGGGCGCGCTGCTTGCTGCCCTGGCTCCTGCGGCGACCGAAGCCGCCGATGTGTCCGGCGCAACGGCCACCGGGGCCGCCGACGTATCCGGCATCTCCGCCGATGCGATCCTGCCGCCCCCCACCCCGCTGGCCGCCAGCCAGACGCTGTACCTGGACGTGTCGCTCAACAGCACCCCACGCGGGCTGCTTCCCTTCATCGAGAACCGCGGCCGCCTGCAGGCCAGCCCCGAGGTCCTGCGCCAGCTCGGCTTCAACGCCAGTGGCGATGCACCGGTCTACCTGGACCAGATCAGCGGCGCGGTGGTGCGCTACGACGCGCACCTGCAGACCCTGGCGCTGGACGTGCCACTGGACCAGCTGACCCTGCCGACCACCGTGCTCAGCAGCCCGCAGACGCGCGCACCCGCCGGCAGCGCCACGCCCGGCGTGCTGCTCAACTACGACCTCTACGGCAGCCGGGTGGACACGCTCGGCAACCTCAGCCTGGGCTCGGAGCTGCGCCTGTTCGGCATCGGCGACGGCACCTTCGAGAACACCGCGATCAGCCGTCGCTACCAGCAACCCGGCGACCGTCGCTGGCGCGGCGAAAGCGTGCGACTGGATACGCGCTGGCGCCTGGATTTCCCCGACAAGGCGATGACCCTGGAGGTGGGCGATTTCTACAGCGGCTTCGTCGACTGGACCCGCCCGGTGCGTCTGGGCGGCCTGCAGATCGGCCGCAACTACGGGCTGCAGCCCTATCGCGTCCTGACCCCCACGCCCAGCTTCCTCGGCCAGGCGGTGGTGCCGTCCACGGTCGAGCTGTACGTCGATGGCCTGCGCCAGTACAGCGGCCAGGTGCCGGTCGGGCCGTTCCAGCTGGCCGCGCAGCCCGGCATCAGCGGCACCGGCAGCGCCCAGGTGGTGGTCACCGATGCGTTCGGCCGCATGCAGACGCTGGACTTCAGCTTCTACGGCACCCAGCAGCTGCTGGCCAAGGGGCTGTCGGACTGGTCGGTCGGCGTCGGCCACCTGCGCGAGGACTTCGGCGAGCGCTCCTTCGCCTACGACGACCGTACCGTGGCCAACGCCAGCTGGCGCGGTGGCATCAGCGATACCTTCACCGGCGAAGCCCATGCCGAAGGCGGCGGCGGCCTGGCCCAGGCCGGGATCGGCGGCTGGTGGCTGCTGGGCGGTGCCGGCGTGTTCAACGCGGCCTATGCACACAGCAATTACCACGGCCTGCAGGGCGGGCAGTGGGCACTGGGCTACAGCTGGAACAACCGCCGTCTCAACTTCAACCTGCGCAGCGTGCGCAGCCACGGCGACTACCGCGACCTCGGCGCGCTGCAGGGCAACCTGCCGCCAAGCATCAGCGAACAGGCCACGGTCGGGCTGGATCTGCTGCGGCTGGGCACGCTCAGCGCCAGCTACCTGCGCCTGCGCTATCCGGATGGCGACGACAACCGCTACGCCAGCCTGTTCTGGTCGCGCAGCTGGAGCCAGCGCTGGTCGGCCTACCTGTCGGTGAACCAGAACCTGGACCAGAGCAACGACCGCAGCATCTATCTGTCACTGACCGCCAGCCTGGGCAACAACCGCCAGGCCAGCCTGTCCAGCCAGCGCAACGGCGACAGCCAGAGCTGGGTGGCCGACGTCACCCAGCCGGTGCCCGGTGACGGCAGCGCTGGCGGCGTCGGCTGGCGTGCACAGGTACGCCATGGCGAGGACGGCAATGGTGGCCTGGCCGAGGTCGGCATTCTCAATGACATCGGCCGCTACTCGTTCGGCGCCTCGCGCCAGGGCGGGCTCAACTATGCCTACGGCAGCGCCAGTGGCAGCCTGGTCTGGATGGGCGGGCACGCGTTCGCCACCCGCGAGGTCTCGGACGCGTTCGCGGTGATCAGCACCAACGGCGTCGGCGGCGTGCCGGTGCGGCTGGAGAACCGCCTGATCGGCGTCACCGATGATCGCGGCCTGCTGCTGGTCAGTCCGCTGCTGTCCTGGCAGCGCAACCGGGTCTCGATCGACACGCTGGATCTGCCCGAGGACATGCGTGCCGATCGCATCGAGGACTGGGTGACGCCGCGCCAGCGTGCCGGCACGCGATTGACGTTCCAGCTGCGCTCGCGTCCGTCGTTGAGCCTGACGCTGCAGGACATGGACGGAAAACCACTGGAAGTCGGCAGCGAGGTGCAGCTGCCCGATGGCCGCCAGGCCACTGTCGGCTATGACGGCCTGCTGTACCTGGAGGACGTCGCTGCCGGCGGCGTGCTGTACATCACCACCAGTCGTGGCCAGTGCCGGGTGAAGGTGCCCGACCTGCCGAAGGTTGTGGCAGCCGGCGCGCGACCGAAGCCGGCACCGCTGGCGTGCATCCCGGAGGTAGCGCCATGAGGACGTTGCTGCTCGGCCTGCTGCTGGTCGCAGGCCTTCTGGCGGCAGCACCGGCCCGCGCCGTCGCGGTGTGCGCCGCCATCGCGGATCCGACGCTGCCGTTCGGCAACGTCAACAGCAATGCCCCCGGTGCGACCACCGGCACGCTCAACATCTCGGTGACCTGCACCACTGCCGCGCTGAGCGTGCTGGCCACTACCGGCGTGCGGGTCTGCGTGGGCATCGGCGCCGGCAGCGGCGGCGGCAGCAGCTCCAGCTGGCGGACGATGAAGACCAGCACCAGCGACAGCATGAACTTCCAGCTCTACAACACCTCCAACTTCAGCCAGGTGACGGGGTTGACCCCGCGCGGCTCGCCGCCGGCGCAGGAGTTGACCTTGACCTACAACGTGCCCGTGACCGGTGGCAGCGGCACGCAGACCACGCAGCTGTCCGCGCAGATCCCCGCCAATCAGATCCTGGCGTCAGGCGCCTACAGCAGCGCCTTCAACGGCGCCAACGTGGTGCTGACCTGGGCCTGGAACGAGGTCCTGCTCGGCAATGCCACGGTGCCCGCCAACTGCAACGGCGGCGCCACCGGCACCAACAGCATCAGCAACGCCTTCAGCTTCACCGCCACCGCCAACGTGCTGCCGCAGTGCGGCAGCTACGTCACCACCAACATGGACTTCGGCAACGTCACCGGCGGCATTCCCGCCAACATCGACCGGACCGCCACCTTGACCCTGACCTGCCTGAAGAACACGGCCTACCAGGTCAGCCTCAACAACGGCCAGAACAACCCCTCCGCCACCAGCACGCGGCGCATGGCCACCACCATCGGCGGCAGCACCTACTACCTCACCTACGAGCTGTACCGCAATGCCGCGCGCAGCCTGCGCTGGGGCAATACCCTCAACGTCGATACCGTTGGCGGCACCGGAAGTGGCAGCGCGCAGCAGCTGACCATCTATGGCCGGGTGCCGCCGGTCACCGGCCAGCCCCCGGCCGGCACCTACAACGATCTGGTGCAGGTGACCATCACCTATTGACCGGCGTGCCGACCAACGGCCGGCACCCACCAGGCGCCTCCTGGCAGGTGGATGCTGGCCGTCTCCTGGTGGACCCACGCCATGGGTGGATGCTGGCATCACTCCTGCGCCAGGCGCAGTCGACTGACAGTCGACTCTACAGATTCGGCCGATCCAGCCGATACCGCGCAACGGGTCCTACAGCACGGTGGATGGCAGGTGGTTCGCGCATTTCTGATCGGGGCGATGCTGGTCGCCAGTACGCCCGCGTGGGCCGATCCCAGCAGCAATGCCCTGCAGATCCGGCTGATTGTGGTCGAGGGCTGCAGCGGTGATGCCGGCAGCAACCACTGCCCCGCACCCCACCAGCGCAGCGACACACCGCAACTTCCGCCCCAGGTCCGCGAGCTCGCGCCTCCCGCTGACAACGAAGACACGACGTCCGCCGTGACCGTCATCTACTGATGCGTGCACTTCTGACCCTGCTGGCGATGCTGCTGGCGTTGCCTGCCGCGGCATTGGACCTGTTGCCGACCACACTGCAGCTGCCCGCCGAAGGGGGGCATGGCGAGCTGTGGCTGTACAACCCCGGCCCCGGCCACTGGCAGGGAGAAGTACGGATCCTGGCCTGGGAACAGCAGGCCGACGCGGAGACGCTGCGGCCCAGCGACCAGATCCTGGCCAGCCCCACCCGGCTCGACATCCCGCCCGGCATCCGACAGCGCATCTGGTTGCTGCCGCGCCAGCCTGCCCCCGTTGCCACCGAACGGGCTTACCGGGTCGTGCTCGCCCCCGGCGCCCCCGGCCTGGCGCGCTACTCGCTGCCACTGTTCCGGGGGAATTCCGGGCCACTGGCACAGCCACGACTGCATGCCGGAATCGAGCCCCATCCGTCGCATCCATCGTTGCGATTGAGCAACACCGGTACCCTGCACGCCCGCCTGAACGATCTCGCCTACATCACCAGCGACGGCCAGCGCACCCTGCTGCTGCCGGGTCTGGCCGGGTATCTGCTGGCCGGCCATGAGCGCCGCTGGGCCCTGCCCGCCCGCGCCGATGGCTACGCCGACGGCCATTTCCAGGCCCGGCTGCAGGACGGCCGCGTGGTCGATTTGACCGCACCGGACCCGGACATTGCAGCGAGCGCTCCCAGCGGGCTATAATCGACCGGATCCCTGCTGCCTGCGTGCGCGGGAAGCCGTCCACACCGGACGTCACCGGTGAATCCACACCTGCTGCCCCCATCCGTGCCGGGGTGCTCCGCAAGGAGTTCGGCCACGGAGGCAACAGGGAAGCCCAACCCCGGAACCGATCGCGCTTCCACGCGTCCCGCATACCTATCCCGCGGGCGGAATCGCTGGTTCCATATCAGGAGTATTGCAATGCCCCAGGTCACCATGCGTCAGATGCTGGAAGCCGGCGTCCACTTCGGCCACCAGACCCGCTACTGGAACCCGAAGATGGCTCCGTACATCTTCGGCGCCCGCGGCAAGATCCACATCATCAACCTGGAAAAGACCGTCCCGCTGTTCAACGACGCGATGAACTTCATCTCGTCGGTTGCCCAGAAGCGCGGCACCGTCCTGTTCCTGGGCACCAAGCGCAGCGCCCGCGAAACCATCAAGGAAGAAGCCGAGCGTTGCGGCATGCCGTTCATGAACCAGCGTTGGCTGGGCGGCACCCTGACCAACTTCCGTACCGTCAAGCAGTCGGTTGCCCGCCTGAAGGAACTGGAAGCCGGTGAAACCGACGGCACCTTCGAGAAGCTGGTCAAGCACGAAGTGCTGGGCCTGCGTCGCGAGCGCGACAAGCTGGAAGCCTCGCTGGGCGGCATCAAGGACATGAACCGTCTGCCTGACGCCATCTTCGTGATCGACATCGGCCACGAAGACATCGCGATCAAGGAAGCCAAGAAGCTGGGCATCCCGGTCATCGCCGTGGTCGACACCAACTACAACCCGGAACTGGTGGACTACGCCATCCCGGGCAACGACGACGCCATCCGCGCTGTGCAGCTGTACGCCCGCGCCGCTGCCGACGCCGTGCTGGAAGGCAAGGCTGCTGCTCCGCACGCTGCTTCGGTGCGTGAGGAAGAGTTCGCTGAAGCCGCTGCTGAAGGCGAAGAGAAGCCGGCCCGCCGCGCTCCGGCCAAGAAGGCTGCCAAGAAGGGCGACGACGCCCAGGCCTGATCCAGGCCCCGGGGTGGACGCCCGGCGTCTACCCTCCCTGCACGCAGCCTTTGGCGCGTGACAGGACCGTGTCACACGGGCCGGCCACCATGCCGGCCCAACCCCTTTCTTTCGTGAGGTAATCCCGTGGAAATCACTGCTTCCCTGGTCAAGGAACTGCGCGAGCGCACCGGCGCCGGCATGATGGAATGCAAGAAGGCGCTTACCGAAGCCAACGGCGACATCGACGCTGCTGCTGAAGCCATGCGCAAGTCCGGCGCTGCCAAGGCCGACAAGAAGGCTGACCGCGTGGCCGCCGAAGGCCGTCTGGGCCTGGCCCAGGATGGCGGCAAGGCCGTGCTGGTCGAAGTCAACTCGGAAACCGACTTCGTCGCCAACGATGACAATTTCAAGTCCTTCGTCAATGCCGTTGCCGCTGCCGCCCTGGCATCGGGCGCCACCGACGTCGAAGCCGTGAAGGCTGCCAAGCTGGCCGATGGCCGCACCGTTGAAGAAGCCCGCGCCACCGCCGTGCAGACCCTGGGTGAGAACATCCAGATCCGTCGCATGGTGAAGGTTGATGGCAACAACACCGTCGGCGCCTACGTCCACACCAACGGCAAGGTTGGCGTGCTGGTCGACCTGGTCGGCGGCGACGTCGAGCTGGCCCGTGGTCTGGCCATGCACGTGGCTGCCCTGAAGCCGCCGCACAACAAGGCTTCGGACGTTCCGGCCGACTTCGTCGAGAAGGAAAAGGAAATCGAGCTGGCCAAGATGTCCGAAAAGGACAAGGCCAAGCCGGCCGAGATCCTGGAAAAGATCATCAGCGGCAAGATCAACAAGATCGTCAGCGACGTGACCCTGTACGGCCAGACCTACGTGCTGGGCGATACCACCGTCGAGCAGGTGGTCAAGGCCGCAGGCGCCGACGTGGCTGGCTTCAAGCTGCTGATCGTCGGCGAAGGCATCGAGAAGGTGGTGGAAGACTACGCCGCCGAAGTTGCCAAGGCGATGCAGGTCTGATTCCAGCCTTCCGGCTGTGAAGCGACCAGAAGGAGCCGCGGGAAACCGCGGCTCTTTTTTTATGCATGGCCCAAGGGATGAACCCATGCCCGACCGTCGGGTACGCACCGTTGGTGCGCACACCGGCACCTTTGCGTTGTGCGCGATTCAAGCCGATACTCAGGCGCAGGGAATCCACAGTCACATAGCAGGAACGAAAATCGCGGACTGTGATGCATTCCTAGGTATTCTTGTCCCAATGGAATTGAACGACCCGACATGCCTCCCGAGCTGACAGCTGCCCTGGCGCTCTGCCGCAACCTGCCTTCGCCACCCGGTATTGCCCTGCGCATCATCGAACTGGCACAGGACCCGGAAGCGGACATCGCCACCGCCGCCGACATCATCGCCATCGACATGGCGCTGAGCGCTCGCATGCTGCGCATCGCCAATTCACCGCTGTACGCCAGCCGTCGCCGCATCGAGAACCTCGGCCAGGCGCTGACCATGCTGGGCCTGAATGCCACGATCAGCCTTGCTCTGGGCTTCACCGTCACCCAGGGCCTGACCGGCGGTGTCGGTGCCGACCACGACCTGCGCCAGCGCGCGTGGAAACGCAGCATCCTCAGCGCCCTGGCCGCCAGCCAGCTGGGCCAGGCCCGCGGCCTGCGCCGGCTGGAGGAACTGATGCTGGCCGGGCTGCTGCAGGACCTCGGCGTGCTGTGCCTGGCCCAGGCCGAGTCGGAGCGCTACCTGCCGCTGCTGCGCGAAGCCCGCGACAACACGGATCTGGTCGCCCGCGAGCGCGAGGAACTGGGCTGCAGCCATGCCGATGTCGGCGCCTGGGTGGCCGAGCAGTGGGGCCTGCCGCGCTATCTGGTGGAAAGCATCAGCCACAGCGAGGACGAGGACGCTGCCGAGTCGCCGTTCCAGGCCTGCGTGCAGCTGTCCGGCGCGGTCGCCGACATCTGGCTGGACGACGACGCCGATGCCGCCCGCGAGCGCGCCCTGCACCAGGTGCACGACCGCCTGGAACTGGACAGCGCCCGATTCGACCAGGTGCTGACCCGCATCAGCGAGGCCCTGCCGGACATCGCCAGCCTGTTCGAGGCCGGCCTGAACTCGCCATTGCGGGTGCGCGAACTGATCGACCACGCGCAGGAGCTGGCCACCCTGCGCAACCTGCGCGAGCTGCAGGATGCCGACCAGGCGCGCCGCCGCGCCGACGAATTCGAGGCGCGGGCCAAGCGCCTGGCCGACCAGGCCCACCGCGACGCTCTGACCGGCGTGCTCAACCGCCGCCAGCTGGAGGCGGTGCTGGAGCAGGAGTTCCTGCGCGCCGGGCGCCAGGGCTGGCCGCTGTCGGTGGCCTTCATCGACCTGGACGACTTCAAGAAGATCAACGATGCCCACGGCCATCTGACCGGCGACGAAGTGCTGCGCGCTTTTGCCGGCAAGCTGCAGGGCCAGCTGCGCAACAGCGACACTGTGGCCCGCTTCGGTGGCGAGGAGTTCGTCGCACTACTGCCCAACACCAGCGAATCGGTGGCGCTGGACGTGATCCGCCGGGTATTGGCCAACATCGTCGCCACGCCGATGGCCGAGCTGGAGGGCGGCCCGCTGTTCGTCACCTTCTCCGCCGGCGTAGCCACCCAGGGCGGCTACGAGCGCTTCGCCGACGTGCAGGACCTGCTGCGTGCGGCCGACGATGTGCTGTACCGCTCGAAGAACCTGGGCCGCAACCGGGTGATCGCCCGCTCCCCCGGCGCCCTGGGCCACGACGAGCTTTCGGCCACCGCCAGCGCCGAGCTGGGCTGAACCGGAAGCCCAGCATGACCGGGGCGAACGCCAGGATTTTGCGCCGCAGTGCACAAAACACTTTGGCCCGACGCCGCATGCGCGTAGAATCGCCCGCGATTTCCACGCACCCGAGGTCCCCATGTCCAAGCTCGCCTATCGCCGCATCCTTCTGAAACTGTCCGGGGAGGCGCTGATGGGAGATGAGGACTACGGCATCGACCCGAAGATCATCAACCGCCTGGCCCGTGAGGTCATCGAAGCCCAGCAGGCAGGCGCCGAAGTCGCGCTGGTGATCGGCGGCGGCAACATCTTCCGCGGCGCCGGCCTGGCCGCGGGCGGCATGGACCGGGTCACCGGCGACCAGATGGGCATGCTGGCCACGGTCATCAACGCCCTGGCCATGCAGGATGCCCTGGAAAAGCTGGGCGCCAAGGCCCGCGTGATGAGCGCGATCAAGATCAACGACGTGTGCGAGGACTACATCCGCCGCCGCGCCATCCGCCACCTGGAAAAGGGCCGCCTGGTGATCTTCGCCGCCGGCGTCGGCAGCCCGTTCTTCACCACCGACTCCGGTGCTGCCCTGCGCGCGATCGAGATCGGCGCCGACCTGCTGCTGAAAGCCACCAAGGTTGACGGCGTGTACGACAAGGACCCGAACAAGCACAGCGACGCGGTCCGCTTCGACAGCCTGAGCTACGACGAAGTGATCCGCCGTGGCCTGGAGGTGATGGATACCGCCGCCTTCGCACTGGCCCGCGACAGCGATCTGCCGATGCGCGTGTTCGACATGGGCCAGCCGGGCGAGCTGCTGAAGATCCTCAGCGGCGAGAACATCGGCACCCTGGTCCAGGGCCGCGACCCGGCCTGAGCCTGAGTGCCAGGCGAGCTCCGGGCCGATTCAGGCCCGGCAGCGTCCCGTATTCGCCTATAATCGCCCGATTCCAGTTACACCCAGGACCGGGCGATGCTCAACGACATCAAGAACAACGCGCAGACGCGCATGGCCAAGAGCATCGACGCTCTGAAGCACACCCTCACCTCGATCCGCACCGGCCGCGCCACCCCGGCCCTGCTGGACCGCGTCACGGTCAGCGCCTATGGCAACGCCAGCACCCCGCTGAACCAGGTCGCCTCGATCTCCAACGCCGACGCCCACTCGCTGCTGGTCACGCCGTTCGACAAGAGCATGATCAAGGAGATCGAAAAGGGTCTCTACAACGCCGAGTTCACTCCGAACACCCTGGGCACCGCGATCCGCATCAACATGCCGCCGCCGACCGAAGAGCGCCGCAAGGAGCTGGCCAAGCAGGTGCAGAAGGAAGGCGAAGGCGCCAAGATCGCGATCCGCAACATCCGTCAGGACGCGAACAAGGAAATCGCCAAGCTGGTCAAGGACAAGGCGATCAGCGAAGACGAGAAGAAGCGCGGTGAAGACGACATCCAGAAGTTGACCGACACCAACATCAAGGACGTCGACAAGGTCGTTGCCGACAAGGAAAAAGAACTGCTGTCGGTCTGAAGTCGATGCCTTCAGTCCCGCCTCCGTTGCCGGCCGCCCTGCCCCGCCACATTGCCATCATCATGGATGGCAATGGGCGCTGGGCACAGCAGCGCCGTCGTCCGCGCGTGATCGGCCACCGGGCCGGCGCGCGTGCGGTCAACCGCACCATCGAGCGCTGCCTTGAACTGGGCATTCCGGCACTGACCCTGTTCGCGTTCTCCAGCGAAAACTGGGGCCGGCCGCAGGAAGAAGTCGATGCGTTGATGAAGCTGTTCCTCGGCGCGCTCGACCGCGAAGTGGACGAGTTGCATCGGCGTGGCGTGCGCGTGCGCTTCATCGGCGAACGCGAGCGCTTCGGCGCCGGTCTGGTCAGCCGCATGCAGCTGGCCGAACAGCGCACCGCCGACAACACCACCCTGACCCTGTCGATTGCCGCCAGCTACGGTGGCCGCCAGGACATCGCCCGCGCCGCGCGCGCCCTGGCAGCTGAAGTCGCTGCCGGCCGCCTGCTGCCCGAACAGATCGACGAATCACTGCTGGGCCGCCAGGTTGCCCTGGCTGACCTGCCGCCACCGGACCTGTTCATCCGCACCGGTGGCGATACCCGCATCAGCAACTTCCTGCTGTGGCAGCTGGCGTACACCGAGCTGTGGTTCACCGAGGCCCTGTGGCCGGACTTCGATGCCGCGCTGCTGCAGCAGGCACTGGACGCCTATGGCGGCCGCGAACGTCGTTTCGGTCTGACCAGCGCCCAGATCGCCGCACTGGCCACCGAGACCTCCAGCCCATGACCAAGATCCGAGTCCTCGCCGCGCTGATCATGGCGCCGGTCGCCATTGCCGCGATCCTGCTGTTGCCGACGCAATGGCTGGCCGCCGCCGCCGCCGCCGTGCTGCTGATCGGCCTGTGGGAGTGGCTGAAGCTGGCCGGCATCGAAGACACGCTGGCGCGCACCGTGCTGCTGGTGCTGAACCTGCTGCTGATGGTGCTGCTGGTGTGGGCCGATGGCAGCACGCTGGTGCTGTTCCAGATCACCACGTTGGCCGGTGTTGCCTGGTGGTTGGCGGCGCTGGTCTGGCTGCGTTTCTTCAACTTCGGCGCGCAACCGTCGGCCCCCTCGCGCATCGTGAAGATGCTGGCCGGCACCCTGGCCATCGTTCCGGCCTGGGCCGCGCTGGTGCTGATCCACGCCGGCGGCGATCCGCCGGGCAAGCAGGGCCACCTGTGGCTGCTGGCGGCGCTGGCACTGGTCTGGGCGGCCGATTCGGGCGCCTATTTCGCCGGTCGTCACTTCGGCAAGCACAAGCTCGCCCCGCGCATCAGCCCCAACAAGACCTGGGAAGGCCTGTTCGGCGGCCTGCTGGCCGGTGTCGCCGTGGCCCTTGGCCTGGGCTGGCTGGCGGGCATCGATGCGGGCCACCTGCCGGGCCTGCTGATCACCTCGGTGGTGGCGGTATTTGCCTCGGTCCTGGGTGATCTGTTCGAAAGCCTGATCAAGCGTCACGCCGGTGCCAAGGACTCGGGTCACCTGATTCCAGGCCATGGCGGCGTGCTCGACCGTGTCGACGGTGTCCTGGCCGCAGTGCCGGTGTTCGCACTCGGCAAGGAAATCTTCGGGTTCTGACCATGAATGCTGTCGCAGACCTGCGCCGGGTCGCCGTATTCGGCGCCACCGGTTCAATCGGTGCCTCCACGCTGGACGTGATCGCCCGCCACCCGCAGCGCTATCAGGCCACGGTGCTCGCCGCCGGCCGCCAGGTGCAGGCGCTGCTGGCACTGTGCCGCCAGCACAGGCCGGCGCACGCGGTGATCGCCGACGAAACGCTGTTCGGCGAACTGCGTGACGGCCTGCGCGATGCCGGCCTGGCGACCGAGGCCCATGCCGGCCATGCCGCGCTGGACCAGCTGGCCGCCAGCGATGCCTGTGACACCGTCGTCGCCGCCATCGTCGGCGCCGCCGGGCTGTCTTCGACCCTGGCGGCCGCGGCCGCCGGCAAGCGCATCCTGCTGGCCAACAAGGAATCGCTGGTGCTGGCCGGCGAGCTGCTGACCCGCACTGCCGAAGGTGCCGGCGCCGAAATCATCCCGATCGACAGCGAACACAGCGCGATCTTCCAGTGCCTGCGCTCGCGCGACGCCAGCATTGACGGCGCTGGTGTGCGCCGGATCCTGCTGACCGCCTCGGGTGGCCCGTTCCGCGGCCGCAGCCGGGCCGAGCTGGCCCAGGTGACACCGGCGCAGGCCGTGGCCCATCCGAAATGGTCGATGGGCCCGAAGATCTCGGTTGATTCGGCGACGTTGATGAACAAGGGCCTCGAAGTGATCGAGGCTCATCACCTGTTTGCGGTGCCGGGCGAGCGCATCGAGGTGCTGGTGCACCCGCAGAGCCTGGTGCATTCACTGGTCGAGTTCGTTGACGGTTCCACCCTGGCGCAGATGGGCCTTCCGGACATGCGCACCACCCTGGCGGTCGGCCTCGGTTGGCCGCAGCGCATCGAATCGGGCGTGGCCGGGCTGGATCTGCTGGCCCAGGGCCGGCTGGATTTCGAGGCGCCCGACACCGACGCCTTCCCCTGCCTGGCCCTGGCCTGGCAGGCGATGCAGGCCGGTGGCACCGCGCCGGCGGTGCTGAACGCTGCCAATGAAGAGGCCGTTTCAGCGTTTCTTCAGGGCCGGATCGGTTTCCTGACGATCCCGGAGCTGGTTGCTAACGCTCTTTCAACACTGCCGACGCAAGCAGCCGATACACTGGAGGTCCTGTTGTCCGCCGACCAGCGGGCCCGCCAGCTGACCCTGAACGCCATCGCCGCCGCCTGAACGACCGCCTCGCCCAGCATGACGACGCCGCCCCCGCCCGCCACTGTGAGCCTGCATGACTGACTTCATCGGATCGGTCTGGTGGATGATTGTCAGCCTCGGGCTGCTGGTCACGTTCCACGAATTCGGTCACTACTGGGTCGGTCGCCTGTGCGGGGTCAAGATCCTGCGCTTCTCGGTTGGCTTCGGCCGCCCGCTGTGGTCGCGCCGGGACCGGCACGGCACCGAGTTCGCGATCGCCGCCATCCCGCTGGGTGGCTACGTGAAATTCCTCGACGAGCGCGAGGTCGAAGTCCATCCGCACGAGCGCGGCCAGGCCTTCAACCACAAGACCGTCTGGCAGCGCATCGCCATCGTCGCCGCCGGACCGATCGCCAATCTGCTGCTGTGCATCCTGCTGCTGTGGGCGATGTTCGTGATCGGCAAGCAGGACTATTCGCCGACCATCGGCCGTGCCGATGGCATCGCCGCCAGCGCCGGCCTGGCCAGTGGCGACCGCGTACTGCGCGTGGATGAGCGCCAAGTGGCCACCCTCGGTGAAGCCAGCATGGCGCTGACCGCTGCCGCGATGGACCGCCGCGATGTGAAGCTGGAGGTGCTCGACCGCGCCGACCAGGTACGGGTGCGCACCCTGCCGCTGTCGCAGCTGCCGGCCGGCTTCGATGAACGTCGCGTGCCGATCCTGGCGGGTCTGTACTGGCAGTCGTGGCTGCAGCCGGCGCTGGTCGACTCGCTGACCCCGGATTCGGTCGTCAGCGGGCAACTGCAGCCGGGCGACCTGATCGTGGCCATCGATGGCCAGCGCATCGACAGCGTCGACCAGGTGATCGGCGAGATCCAGGCCCTCGGCCGTGCCGGTGGACCGGGGATGATCGAGGTCCTGCGCGGCGGTGAACGCCTGGCGCTGGAAGTGACCCCCCGTCAGGGCAAGGATGGCAAGGGCAACCCGGTCTGGCAGATCGGCGTCGGATTCCCCACCAGCTACAGCCCCGCCTACGACACCCTGCTGCGCTACGGGCCGCTCGATGCGGTGACCGTGGCCGTACGCGAAACCGGCCGCCTGGCCGCAGATTCGCTGGGCATGATGGGCCGCATCGTCACCGGCAAGGCCTCGCTGCAGAACGTTTCCGGGCCGGTCACCATCGCCCGCGTGGCCAATGTTTCGGCCAAGCGAGGCCTCGATTGGTTCCTGCAGTTCCTTGCCCTGCTGTCACTCAGCCTGTGCATCATCAACCTGTTGCCGATCCCGATCTTGGACGGCGGCCACCTGCTGTATTACCTTATCGAGTTGGTCAAGGGCAGCCCGCTGAGCGAGCGTGCCATCGCCGCCGGCCAATACATCGGCCTGGCGTTGCTGGCCGGGCTGATGGGGTTGGCGTTCTACAACGACATCCTCGGCCTGGTCCCGCGATGAACTTTTCCACGTTGTTGCCGTCTACAGCGTCGGCATCCCGCACCAATGAAATCGACCTTCCTACCGGACGTGACATGACGCGACTCCCCAATCGCCGCCTGCTGGCCCTCGCCCTCGCCGCCGTCACCGGCGCTCCCGCCCTGGCCCAGGCAGCCGAGCCCTTCACTGTCAGCGACATCCGCGTGGATGGCCTGCAGCGCATCAGCTCGGGCACGGTGTTCACCTACCTGCCGGTGGAACGTGGCGAGACCATCACCGACAACAAGGTCGGCGAGACCATCCGCGCCCTGTACAAGACCGGCTTCTTCGAAGACGTGCAGCTGGACCGCCAGGGCAGCATCCTGGTGGTGACCGTCAAGGAACGCCCGGCAATCAACAAGCTGACCGTCACCGGCAACAAGGACATCAAGTCCGAGCAGCTGCTCAAGGGCCTGTCCGACATCGGCCTGACCGAAGGCGGCACCTTCGACCGCCTGAGCCTGGACCGCGTGACGCAGGAGCTTCGCCGCCAGTACAACGACCGCGGCAAGTACACCGTCGAGATCACCCCGACCGTGAGCCCGCTGGACCGCAACCGCGTGGACATCGCGATCGCGATCAAGGAAGGCAAGGCGGCCAAGATCCGCCACGTCAACCTGGTCGGCACCGAGAAGTTCGAGAGCAAGGACATCCTGGAGACCTGGGAGTCCAAGGAGCACAACTGGGCGTCGTGGTACCGCCGTGACGACCAGTACTCCAAGGAAAAGCTGTCCGGCGACCTGGAAAAGCTCAACTCCTGGTACCTGGACCGCGGCTATGTCGACTTCAGCATCGATTCCACCCAGGTCTCGATCAGCCCCGACAAGCGCGACATGTTCCTCACCGCCGGCGTGACCGAGGGTGCGCAGTACAAGATCTCCGAGATCAAGGTCAGCGGCGACACCATCCTCCCGCAGGAGGACGTCGAGCGCATGGTGATCCAGAAGCCGGGCGACACGTTCTCGCGTGCGCTGCTGGAGTTCAGCTCGGACACCATCACCAATTCGCTGTCCAACATCGGCTACGCGTTCGCCAAGGTGAACCCGATCCCGACCACCAACCGCCCCGACCAGACCGTGGCGATCAACATGCAGGTCGTCCCCGGCCCGCGCGTGTCGGTGCGTCGCATTCTGTTCCGTGGCAACACGCGCACCTCCGACGAAGTGATGCGTCGCGAAATGCGCCAGTTCGAGAACAGCTGGTACTCGCAGGCCGCGATCGACCGTTCCAAGATCCGCCTGCAGCGCCTGGGCTACTTCGAGTCCGTTGACGTCGAGACTCCGGCCGTCAGCGGCAGCAACGACCAGGTCGACGTCGTCTACAACGTCAAGGAAACCACCTCCGGCAGCTTCGTGTTCGGCCTGGGCTATTCGCAGTCCTATGGCATGACCACGTCGGTACAGCTGTCGCAGAACAACTTCCTCGGCGGCGGCAACCGCGTGTCGGTCGAAGCCTCGCGCAGCAGCTACCTGCAGCGCTATGGTTTCAGCTACACCAACCCGTACTTCACCGATGACGGCGTGTCGCTGGGCTACAACCTGTCCTGGCGCGAACTGGACTACTCCGACTTCAACACCGCGCAGTACAACAGCACCAATGGTTCGGCGCAGGTGGTGTTCGGCGTACCGATCACCGAGACCGATACTGTCTCGCTGATGTTCGGCATCGACAGCAATCAGATCACCACCTACCCGGGCTCCACCCCGCAGTCGATCATCGACTACATCAACGTGCTGGGCAGCAAGACCTTCCACGCGTGGCGCACGGAGCTGGGCTGGGCACGCGACTCGCGCAACGACTACTTCATGCCGACCCGCGGTACCTACCAGCGCGTTGGCCTGGAGACGACGCTGCCGGGCTCGACCATCGAGTACTACAAGCTGAATTACCAGATCAGCAAGTACTGGCCGATCATGCCGTCGCTGGTCATCAACACCCGCGCTGAAGTCGGTTACGGCGACAGCTACGGCAAGGACAAGACCGCGATGGTGCCGGACAAGGACGGCAACCTGCGTCCGGTCACCGCATCGGGCCTGCCGTTCTACGAGAACTTCTATGCGGGTGGTACCAATTCGGTGCGCGGTTTCGAGGACAACACCCTCGGCCCGCGTGAAGTCACCAACGGCTATCCGGAAGGCCAGCCGCTGGGTGGTTCGCTGAAGACCGTCGGTTCGGTCGAAGCCTACTTCCCGCGCCTGTTCGACAGCCCGTCGGCACGCGTGTCGGCCTTCGTCGACTTCGGCAACGTGTACAACGGCACCAAGAACTTCAAGGCCAACGAACTGCGCGTGTCTACCGGTGTGGCCCTGCTGTGGCGCGCCCCGGTCGGCCCGATCTCGATCAGCTACGCCTTCCCGCTCAAGAAGGAAGACGATGACAAGGTCGAACGTCTGCAATTCACGTTCGGTGGCCAGTTCTGAGGAACGTCGTTCCCCAGAACTGATCCACCTCCGGTGAATTGCCCGCGCATTTCACCTATCCCCCGCGCCGCTGGCGCGCCCCCCTTAACAAAGGGGGGCTCTCCACCAGACGGGGCGCGAAGCGCCGGGCTCTGCCCGGCGTTTTCGTTGTTGCAGATGACACTGCATGGCACGGGCTTTTGGTCGCGCTCGCGGGAAATTGTCCAGAGGCGGCGGGTGGCCCTGGACAGGACCGTTGGCGCCATGGATGGCGCCATCGAGCACCATGGAGGGGCTTTTGCGTGTCCTGGCCAGGGCCACCCGCCGCCTCCCGCCCGTATCAGGCAGGCGCCAAGCCCTGCCCCCCCGCATGACCGCAATGGCGTCACACGTTAAACTCCCGCCGTGAATACTCCCACCTACACCGCCCAGCAACTCGCCGAGCAGTTCGGCCTGCAGGTCCATGGCGACCCCGCCACCGCCATCCATGGCGTGGCCACCCTCGCCCATGCCGGTCCTGGCCAGCTGACCTTCCTCGCCAATCCACGCTACCGCGCCCAGCTGGCCGACAGCCAGGCCTCGCTGGTGGTCCTGCGTGCCGACGACGCCGAGGCCGCCCCCGGCGCCGCGCTCGTGGCCAAGGACCCCTACACCACCTTCGCCAAGATCGCCGCGCTGTTCGACATCGCGCCGACGCGGCCGCCGGGCGTCCACCCCAGCGCCGTCATCGATCCCAGCGCCCAGGTTGCCGCCAGCGCGCATATCGGCCCGTTCGTCTCCGTCGGCGCACGCAGCGTGGTCGGCGAGAACTGCATCATCGGCACCGGCAGCGTGATCGGCGAAGACTGCAGCCTGGACAACGGCTGCGAGCTGATCGCGCGGGTCACCCTGGTCACCCGGGTCAAGCTCGGCAAGCGCGTCCGCGTGCACCCCGGCGCCGTGCTCGGCGCCGATGGCTTCGGCCTGGCGATGGACGCGGGCAAGTGGATCAAGGTGCCGCAGCTCGGCGGCGTCCGCATCGGCGACGACTGTGAGATCGGCGCGAACACCTGTGTCGACCGCGGCGCGCTGGAAGACACCGTGCTGGACGAGGACGTGCGCCTGGACAACCTGGTGCAGATCGCGCACAACGTGCAGATCGGCGCGCACTCGGCCATCGCCGGCTGCACCGGCATCGCCGGCAGCGCCAAGATCGGCCGCTACTGCCTGCTCGGCGGCCACGTCGGCGTGGTCGGCCACCTTGAGATCTGCGACAAGGTCGTGATCACCGGCAAGTCGGTGGTCCGCAACTCCATCCATGAGCCGGGCGAGTACTCGTCCGGCACCCCGTTGACCGACAACCGCACGTGGCGCAAGAACGCCGCGCGCTTCAAGCAGCTGGACGCATTGGCTCGCCGCGTCCTGGCCGCTGGCAAGGAGAAAGAATGAACGACACGCTGCAGCTTCCTATCGACGTCTGCGAGATCCAGGAACTGCTCCCGCACCGTTACCCGTTCCTGCTGGTGGACCGGGTGCTTGAACTCGACATCGAGGCCAAGCGCATCCTGGCGCAGAAGAACGTCAGCATCAACGAGCCGTTCTTCCAGGGCCACTTCCCCGGCCGCCCGATCATGCCCGGCGTGCTGATCATCGAAGCGCTGGCCCAGGCCGGTGGCGTGATGACCCAGCTCACGCTTGGCCGCGATGCGCAGTCCAAGCTGTTCTACATGGTCAAGGTGGAAAACGCCCGCTTCAACAAGCAGGTCGTGCCCGGCGACGTGCTGATGCTCGATGTGCAGATGAAGCGTCTGATCCGCAACATGGGCTGGTACTACGGCGAAGCCAAGGTCAACGGTGAAGTCGTTGCCTCGGCCGAAGTCATGTGCGCCGGCGCCAAGGGCTGATCCACTGGAGGCAGGAATGACTGACAACGCACCGCGGATCCACCCGACCGCCGTCATCGACCCGGCCGCGCGCCTGGCCGATGACGTGCAGGTGGGCGCCTTCACCCTGATCGGGGCCGATGTGGAAATCGGTGCCGGCACGGTGGTCGGCCCCCACTGCAGCATCCACGGCCCGACCCGGATCGGCCGCGACAACCGCTTCATCGGCCATGCCGCGATCGGTGGCGAACCGCAGGACAAGAAGTTCGGCGGCGAGCGCACCGAACTGGTGATCGGCGACCGCAACGTGTTCCGCGAGTTCGTCACGCTGAACCGCGGCACCGGCGGCGGCGGCGGCATCACCACCATCGGCAACGACAACTGGATGCTGGCCTACACACATGTGGCGCACGACTGCCACGTCGGCAACTTCTGTGTGTTCTCCAACAACACCACGCTGGCCGGCCACGTGACCGTAGGCGACTACGTGATCATCAGCGGCTTCGCCGGCGCCCACCAGTTCTGTCGCATCGGTGCCCACGCCTTCCTCGGCATGGGTGCGCTGACCAATGGCGACGTGCCGCCCTTCACCATGGTCGGCACCGATTCGCTGGGCCGCCCGCGCGGCATCAACAGCGAAGGCCTGAAGCGCCGCGGCTTCGATGCCGAGCGCATCTCCGCCATCAAGCGTGCCTATCGGACGCTGTACGTGGCGGGCCTGCCGCTGGCCGAAGCCAAGGTGCAGCTGACCGAACAGGCGCGTGACAGCGATGACGTGAAGGCGATGCTGGACTTCATCGAGCACGCCGAGAGGCCCTTGCTGCGATGAGCAGCATGACCGGCCAGGCGCCGGCCGGCGCCGCCGTGATTCCGCTGGCCTCGATGGCCGGCAGCGTCCCCGCGCAGCGGGTGCTCAGCGAGCGTCCGTTGCGCATAGCGCTGGTGGCCGGCGAAGCCTCCGGCGATCTGCTCGGTGCGGGCCTGGTACGCGAACTGAAAGCGCGCTTTCCGAATGCCGAGTTCGCCGGCATCGGTGGCGATGCCATGCGCAGCGCTGGCTGCCAGACCTGGCACGATGCCAGCGAGCTGGCGGTGATGGGCCTGACCGAAGTACTGCGCCACCTGCCGCGCCTGCTCAAGCTGCGCTCGGCGTTCCGGCAGCGTGCGCTGGACTGGCAGCCGGATGTGTTCATCGGCATCGACGCGCCCGACTTCAACCTGGGCATCGAGCGTTGGCTGAAGCAGCGCGGCGTACGCACCGTGCATTACGTCAGCCCCTCGGTCTGGGCCTGGCGCGAGAAGCGCGCCGAGAAGATCGGCAGCAGCGCCGACCTGGTGCTGTGCCTGTTCCCGATGGAACCACCGATCTATGCCAAGCACGGCATCGACGCGCGCTTCGTCGGCCATCCGATGGCCGATGACATCCCGCTGCAGGGCAACCGCGAGGAAGCGCGCGCCGCGCTCGGTCTACCGACCTCGGCCAAGGTGCTGGCGGTGTTGCCCGGCAGCCGCCTGGGCGAAATCTCGCGCCTCGGTGAACCGTTCTTCGAGGCGGCCTGGCAGGTCTCCGAACGCATCCCGGGCCTGCACGTGGTGGTGCCTGCCGCCAACCCCGCCTGCAAGCGCCTGATCGAAGAGCAGCTGTCGCGCTCTGCACTGCCGGTTGCGTACTCGCATGTGCTCGACGGCCAGGCACGCAACGCGATGATCGCCGCCGACGTGGTAGTGCTGGCGTCCGGTACCGCGACGCTGGAGGCAATGCTGGTGAAGCGACCGATGGTGGTCGGCTACCGTGTCAACGAGCTGACCTACCGTCTGGTCAAGGCATTCGGCCTGATCAAGGTCGACCGCTTCGCCCTGCCCAACATCCTGGCCGGCCAGGACCTGGCTCCGGAACTGATGCAGCACGAATGCACGCCGGACAAGCTGGCCACCGCCATCCAGCAGTGGTTCGACCACCCACAACGGGTAACCGACCTGCAGGACACCTACGCGCGCCTGCATGAGCGCCTGCGTCGCAACGCCTCGGCCCGCGCCGCCGATGCCGTCGGCGAGCTGCTGATGCGCAACCAGGCCCAGGCATGAGCCGCCGCCACGCCGCAGCGGCCAGCCTTGCCCTGTTCGACGGCGCAGCCGTGGTCGAACCGGAACGCCTGGTCGCCGGCGTCGACGAAGCCGGCCGGGGTCCGCTGGCCGGGCCGGTGGCGGTGGCCGCCGTGGTGTTCGATCCATCCCGGCCGCGCATCAATGGCCTGGACGATTCCAAGCAGCTCACCGCGGCCCGCCGCGAGCAGCTGCACGACCGCATCATCGAACGGGCCCTGGCCTGGCACGTGGTGCTGGTGGACGTGGACACCATCGACCGCCTGAACATCTACCAGGCCACCCTGCAGGGCATGCGCGATGTCGTTGCGGCGGTGGCCCACGTGGCTGGCTTCGCCCGCATCGATGGCAACGTGGTGCCCAAGGGCCTGGTACTGCCGGCGCAGGCGCTGGTCGGCGGCGATGGCATCGATCGCGCGATCATGGCCGCCTCGATCCTGGCCAAGGTCTCGCGCGACCGTTACATGCAGGACGTGCATGCCCGCCACCCGCAGTACGGTTTCGAACAGCACAAGGGCTATGGCACCCCGGCCCACCTGGCCGCCCTGCGCGAGCACGGCCCCTGCATGGAGCACCGGCGCAGCTTCGCCCCGGTACGCGAGTGCCTGGAAGTGCCACAGGTTGTGGCGGCCATCGCCTGAGCCTGCTGGAGTTGTAGAGCCGAGCCCATGCTCGGCTGTCCACAGCAGCCGAGCATGGGCTCGGCGCTACAGAAGGCGGCCTCCCGCACGCCTGAATCCGGCGCCACGCCGTGCCCCTGTCAAGCCTTGTCGCAACCCCCTGCCCTCGCTACCCTGACCGGGCACTCCAGCGCTTCCCGACCCCGGCGACGATTTCCCCGTCGGCACCCGGGGCCCGCGCGCTCCAACCTGGTCCGGCATGTCCAACTCCCGCTTCGTACATCTCCACGTCCACACCGAGTTCTCGCTGGCGGACTCCACCATCCGTGTGCCGGCCAAACCGGACCAGGCGGACCCGAAGAAGGCCAAGCAGGCCAACCTGCTGTCGCGCTCGGTCGAGCTCGGGCTGCCCGCGCTGGCGGTGACCGACCTCAACAACCTGTTCGCGCTGGTCAAGTTCTACAAGGCCGCCGAAGGCGTAGGCATCAAGCCGATCGCCGGCGCCGACGTGCTGATCGCCGAAGAGGGCCAGGACCCGTGGCGGATGACGCTGCTGTGCCGCGACCGCGAGGGCTACCTGAGCCTGTCGCGGCTGCTGACCCGCGCCTGGATGGAGGGCCATCGCCCCGAGGGCGGCGTGGCCGTGCACCCGGACTGGCTGAAGGCCGGCAACGCCAACCTGTTCGCATTGGCCGGGCGGCAGAGCCTGGCCGGGCGCCTGGCGCTGGACGGCAAGCATGAACTGGCCGAGCAGCAGCTGGCCGACTGGCAGCGCGTGTTCGGCGATGGCCTGCACCTGGAGCTGACCCGCACCGGCCGCGAGGGCGAGGAAACCTTCAACCAGTTCGCGCTGATGGCTGCTGGCCAACGCGGCCTGCCGGTGGTGGCCAGCAATGACGTGCGCTTCCTGTCGCCGTCGGATTTCGACGCGCATGAAGCGCGCGTGTGCATTTCCACCGGCCGCGTGCTGGACGACCCCAAGCGCCCGCGCGAGTACAGCGACCAGCAGTACCTGAAGTCGGCCGAGGAGATGTGCGCGCTGTTCGCCGACATCCCCGATGCGATCGACAACACGCTGGCGCTGGCCGAGCGCTGCAACATCGAGATGCGGCTGGGCACCTACTTCCTGCCCAACTACCCGGTGCCCGACGACGAGACCCTGGACACCTGGATCCAGAAGATGTCGCGTGACGGCCTGGAAGAGCGCCTGGAGAAGAATCCGCTGGCGCCGGGCAAGACCCGCGAGGAGTACTTCGAACGCCTGGAGTTCGAGCTCAACACCATCATCAAGATGGGCTTCCCGGGCTACTTCCTGATCGTTGCCGACTTCATCCAGTGGGGCAAGAACCAGGGCATTCCGATCGGTCCCGGCCGTGGTTCGGGTGCCGGTTCGCTGGTGGCGTGGGCGCTGAAGATCACCGACCTGGACCCGCTGCCGTACAACCTGCTGTTCGAGCGCTTCCTGAACCCGGAACGCGTGTCGATGCCAGACTTTGACATCGACTTCTGCATGGACCGCCGCGACGAGGTGATCGACTACGTCGCGCGCAAGTACGGGCGCGAGCGCGTCAGCCAGATCATCACCTACGGCACCATGGCCGCCAAGGCGGTGGTGCGCGACTCCGGCCGCGTGCTCGGCTTCCCGTACGGCCTGGTCGACGGTGTTTCCAAGCTGATCCCGAACATCCTCGGCATCCACCTGAAGGATGCGCTGGGCAAGGGCAAGGAAGGCCCGAGCTCGGAAATGGCCTCGGCCGAACTGATCCAGCGTTACGAGACCGAGGACGATGTCCGCGACCTGATCGACCTGGCGCTGCAGCTGGAAGACCTGACCCGCAACGCCGGCAAGCACGCCGGTGGCGTGGTGATCGGGCCCGAGCCGCTGAGCGAGTTCTGCCCGCTCTACGCCGAACACGACGAGAACGGCCTGGGCAAGAACCCGGTCACCCAGTTCGACAAGAACGACGTGGAAGAAGTGGGCCTGGTGAAGTTCGACTTCCTCGGCCTGCGCACGCTGACCATCATCGACTGGGCGGTGAAGGCGATCAACAAGCGCCATGAGCGCGCCGGCATTCCGCCGGTGGACATCGCCGCGATTCCGCTGGACGACACGCCCACCTACAAGGACATCTTCGCCAACGGCAATACCGGCGCGGTGTTCCAGTTCGAATCCTCGGGCATGCGCCGCCTGCTGAAGGACGCGCGCCCCGACCGTTTCGAAGACCTGATCGCACTGGTGTCGCTGTACCGCCCCGGCCCGATGGACCTGATTCCTTCGTTCAACGCGCGTAAGCACGGCCAGGAAGAAATCATCTATCCCGATCCGCGCACCGAAGCCATCCTGAAGGACACCTACGGCATCATGGTGTACCAGGAGCAGGTGATGCAGATGGCGCAGATCGTCGGCGGCTACTCGCTGGGCGGCGCCGACCTGCTGCGCCGCGCGATGGGCAAGAAGGTGCCGGCCGAAATGGCCAAGCACCGCGAGATCTTCCGCGAAGGCGCGGCCAAGGACGGCGTGGACGAGGCCAAGGCCGACGCGATCTTCGACCTGATGGAGAAGTTCGCCGGCTACGGCTTCAACAAGTCGCACGCCGCCGCCTACGCGCTGGTCAGCTACCAGACCGCGTGGTTGAAGCGCCATTACCCGGCCGAGTTCATGGCGGCCACGCTGTCCTCGGACCTGGACAACACCGAGAAGGTGGTCGGCTTCCTGGATGAGGTGCGCAACCTCGGCCTGACCGTGCTGCCGCCCAAGGTGAACCACTCCGCCTTCATGTTCGAAGCGGTGACGCCGGACACCATCCAGTACGGCCTAGGTGCGATCAAGGGCGTTGGCCAGGGGGCCTGCGAGGCGGTGGTCGAAGAGCGGCTGAAGGGCGGCCCGTTCAAGGACCTGCTCGACTTCTGCACCCGCGTCGGCTCGGCCAAGCTGAACCGGCGCACGCTGGAAGCGATGATCAACTGTGGTGCGCTGGACGAGCTCGGCCGCAACCGTGCCTCGCTGATGCTGCAGCTGCCGGAGGTGATCAAGGCTACCGACCAGATGGCACGCGAGCGCGCTTCGGGGCAGAACTCGCTGTTCGGTGGCCCCGATCCGAGCACCGTTTCGATCCAGCTGGACCTGCCCGAAGCCGAGGAATGGCCGCTGCTGCAGCGCCTGAACGGCGAGCGCGACACACTGGGCTTCTACCTCAGTGGCCACCCGTTCGATCCCTGGCGCGACGATGTGCGCGATCTGGTCGGCAACGACCTGGGCTCGGTGGAGAAGATCTGGAGCGCCAACAGCGGTGGCGGCGGTGGTGGTGGCGAGAAGCGCTGGCGCCCGGAAGTGCCGACCGTGCTGGCCGGCCAGGTGGTCGGCGTGCGCCGCAAGGGCGAAAGCCAGATCTTCATCCAGCTCGAGGATGGCCGCGGCCGCGTCGAGTGCAGCGCGTTCTCCGACGCGATGGCCGAGTTCGGCCACCTGATGACCAAGGACCGCATCCTGGTGGTCAAGGGCGGCCTGCGCGAGGACGAGTTCAACGGCGGCTTCGCGCTGCGCATCCGCCAGTGCTGGGACTTCGATGAGGTCTGCGCCAACTACGCCACGCGGCTGTCGCTGCGCCTGGACCTGCGCCAGCAGCGCCCGGTCTGGGAGCGCATCGATGCGCTGCTCGACCGCCATCGCCCGGGGCGCACGCCGCTGCGCCTGGACCTGCTGCTGAAGGGTCCGCACGGCGGCGTCGCCGGCATGCTCGATGTGTCCGGGCAGAGCGCGGTGCGCATCGATTCCAAGCTGATGGAGGCACTGCGCGCCGATCCCGCCGTGCGCACACTGAAGGTGCGCTACAGCCCGCCGTGGGCCAGCTGAGGTCGGCTCCTCCGTATTCCTGTTTTTCCCGTTCCAGTCATCAAGGACGATTGCCAATGAAGACCCTGCTGTTCCCGTTCGCCGCCGCGCTGGCCCTGGCCGCCTGTTCGCCCTCGAAGGTCGAGTTCCAGATCGACAACCCGACCGATGCGCCGCTGGCCCTGAGCATTGATGGCAAGGACCTGCCGGTCGCCGCACAGGGCTCGCGCCCGATCTCGCTGGCCGTGGGCGAGCATCGCCTGCACACCGACAAGCTCGGCGACGTGCGCTTCATCGTCTACGTGGACGGTCGCGGCGGCCTGATCAACCCGACCCTGAGCGAGTACGTGATCGCCCGCGAGATCTATGTCACCGACGAGAGCAAGCTGAAGAACTTCGGCACCGGCAAGGCCGGCATCGAGCTGGGCGGTGTCGACTTCGAAGGCCCGTTCGAGAAGAGCCACGAACTGTTCATCGACAAGACCTGGACCTACGGCGTGCGCGAACCCTTCCCGAAGGAAAAAGTGGTGGCCCACGTCGACGCCAGTGGTGGCCAGATCGTGGCCAAGGTGTTCACCGCGCCGGACTTCATCGCTTACGTGGAAGAAGGCATGGGCGAGCCCGGCGCGTTCAAGCGCGAGCAGCCGGCCGGCTACGTGGCCCCGGCGTTCAGCCTGGAACCGGCCCCGGCCAGCCTGCCGGCGCTGGTGCCCGCCTTCGAGGCCCACGCCGCGCCGCTGCGCGAGGTCTATGCGCGCTGGCTGAAGGCGACCACCGCCGATGAACAGAAGGCTCTGCGCAAGCAGGACTTCGCCGCGCAGATGGCCTTCACCTCGGCCACCGCCACCCTGGGCAGCGGGCTGGGACGTGAAGCCAACGAGGCCTACAACGACTTCGTTTCCCAGCGCAGCCAGCTGATGGGCCGCAGCGCGCTGGTGGTGCCCTGAGCTGACTGGCACGCCCCGCCCGGCTGCGCTACCGTCGCCTTCCAGACGAGGGCGTACGGGTGGTTCGCACGCATTCGGCTAGAATTCCCCTCTTCTTTACACGACGGCTTCCGATGAATCCGAACTACCTCGACTTCGAGCAACCCATCGCCGACCTGGAAGCCAAGATCCAGGAACTGCGCAACGCCAGTGCCGGGCCGGCGGTCAATGTCGAGGCGGAAGTGCACGCGCTGCAGGACAAGCTGCGCATGCGCACCGCGCAGATCTTCCGCAACCTGACCTCGTGGCAGGTGCTGCAGCTGGCCCGTCACCCGTCGCGTCCGTACACCGCCGACTACCTCCGCGTCATGTTCGATGAGTTCCAGGAGCTGGCCGGCGACCGTGCCTTCGCCGACGACAAGGCGATCATGGGTGGCCTGGCCCGCATCAACGGCCGTGCAGTGATGGTGATCGGCCACCAGAAGGGCCGCGACACCAAGGAAAAGATCAAGCGCAACTTCGGCATGCCCAAGCCGGAGGGCTACCGCAAGGCGCTGCGCCTGATGAAGATGGCCGAGCGCTTCGGCCTGCCGGTGCTGACCCTGATCGACACCGCCGGCGCCTGGCCGGGCATCGACGCTGAATCGCGCGGCCAGTCCGAAGCGATCGCGCGCAACCTGATCGAGATGGCCGAGCTGAAGGTGCCGATCATCTGCACCGTGATCGGTGAGGGCGGCTCCGGCGGTGCGTTGGCGCTGGGCGTGGGCGACCGCACCGTGATGCTGGAGTACTCGGTGTATTCGACCATCACCCCGGAAGGCTGCGCCTCGATCCTGTGGAAGGACGCCGGCAAGGCCAAGGACGCCGCCGAACAGCTGGGCCTGACCGCCCCGCGCCTGAAGAGCCTGGGCCTGGTCGACAAGGTCGTGCGCGAGCCGACCGGCGGCGCCCACCGCAACCCGACGCAGATGGCCAAGCGCCTGAAAGCGGTGCTGCTGAACGAACTGGACGCGCTGGACAAGCTGTCCACCGAACAGCTGCTGGAACAGCGCTACGCGCGCCTGCGCAGCTACGGCACGTACGAAGCAGCCTGAGGTAGTTCCGGCCGCTGGCCGGCATGCAGGTAAGCCTGGTAGTGCCGGCCGCTGGCCGGCAAACACGGAGGAGATTGCAGAAACGAAAGAGCCGGGCATTTTGCCCGGCTCTTTCGTTTGTGCCCTGACGGCATCCACGCATGGCGTGGATCTACCGGGTGCAGATGACCTCGCCTCAGAACGGCTTGGCCAGCACCAGCCACACGATCGGAATGAAGGCCAGCAGCGGGATCTCGTTGATCCAGCGCAGCGCGCGCGACGACGGCAGCGCCCTGCCCTTGGCCACGCCCTTGAGCAGGCGGCCGATCCAGCCGAAGTACACCAACAGCAGCACCACCAGCCCCAGCTTGGCGTGCAGCCAGCCGGCGCCGCCGGGCGCGACCATGGTCGGGAAATCGGGGATGACCCTGTAGCCCAGCCACAGCACCAGACCGAGCAGGAATGCCAGGCCGAACATCGAGTGGCCGAAACGGTACAGGCGCAGGCCCATCAGCTGCAGGCGCTCGGTCACCGCCGGCTGGCCTGCGGTCTCGGCCAGGTTCACCAGGATGCGCGGCAGGTAGAACACCGTGGCCATCCACGCCACCACAAACACGATGTGGAAGGTCTTGACCCAGTAGTAGCTCTGCATGCGCTCGCTCCGGCGGCTGGCGTAGGTGGGCGGCCATTCTCGCATGCCGTGGCGAAGCCGCTGCAGGCACGCACGCCGCGACACATCGACGCATGGCGCGTCGCAACACCGTACGATAGGCGCCGTTTTCCCGATCGCGCACCGCCCATGGACAAGACCTACGACGCCGCCTACTTCCAACGCTGGTACCGCCGTGCCGACATCGGCGGCAGCGCCCGCCTGGCGCGCAAGGTCGCCTTGGCCGTGGCCAGTGCCGAGTACTACCTGGAGCGGCCGATCCGCAGTGTGCTGGACATCGGCTGCGGTGAAGGCGCCTGGCGTGCGCCCCTGCTGAAGCTGCGTCCGAAGGTCGAATACCTCGGCTTCGACAGCAGCGAGTACGCTGTGCGCCGCTACGGCAGGACCCGCAACCTGCACATGGCCCGCTTCGGCGATTTCGCCTGGCTGCGGCCCTGTGCCCCGGTCGACCTGCTGATCTGCTCGGACGTGATGCACTACGTGCCCGACCGCGAGCTGCGTGCAGGACTGGCCGGCGTGGCCGAGCTGACCGGCGGCGTGGCCTTCCTGGAGACCTTCGCCGCCGAGGATGCGTTCGAGGGCGACCACGACGGCTTCCAGGCCCGCCCGGCGCGCTGGTACCGCCGCACGCTGGCCCGGCACGGCCTGCAGCCGGTAGGGTCGCACTGCTGGCTCGGCCCCGCCCTGGCAGGCGATACGGCGGCTCTGGAACGGATGTGAATCCGGATTCATTATTTTCAGCGAACTTAACCTGCGGGACACCCGGATGGGATATGCTGCGCGGCAACATATGACCATACATATTCGGTCGTCATGCTCTATCAACTGCACGAACTGACCCGCAACCTGCTCGCCCCCTGGGTGCACCAGGCCCAGGCCAACGCCAGGTTCTTCGCCAACCAGGGCCACTGGTGGTCGCAGATGCCCGGCGCTGATCGCCTGGCGGCGGTCAATGAACTCTTCCACCGCATCGGCAAGGATTACGAGAAGCCCGAGTGGGGCATCAACGAAATCGACGTCGATGGCGAACGCGTGCCGATCGTCGTGCACGAGGAAGTAAGCAAGCCGTTCTGCAAGCTGCTGCGCTTCAAGCGCCACAGTAATGAAGCCGACCAGCTGCACACCATGCTCAACCAGCCGTTCGTGCTGGTGGTGGCGCCGCTGTCCGGCCACCACGCCACGCTGCTGCGCGATACCGTGCGCACGCTGCTGCGCGACCACCGCGTGTACGTCACCGACTGGGTGGATGCGCGCATGGTGCCGGCCAGCGAAGGCGAATTCGGCCTGGACGACTACATCGCCTACATCCAGGAATTCATCCGCCACCTCGGCGTGGAGCGCCTGCACGTGGTAAGCGTGTGCCAGCCGACCGTACCGGTGCTGGCCGCGGTTTCGCTGATGGCCAGCCGTGGCGAACCGACGCCGCGCACGCTGGTGATGATGGGTGGCCCGATCGATGCGCGCTGCAGCCCGACCGCAGTGAACAACCTGGCCACGCAGAACCCGCTGTCGTGGTTCGAGAACAACGTCATCCACACCGTGCCGGCAAGTTATCCGGGTGCCGGCCGCCGCGTGTACCCGGGCTTCCTGCAGCACGCCGGCTTCCTGTCGATGAACCCGAGCCGCCACTTCAGCTCGCACTGGGATTTCTACACCGACCTGGTCAAGGGCGACCTGGAAGACGCCGACGCGCACCGTCGTTTCTACGACGAGTACAACGCGGTGCTGGACATGCCGGCCAAGTACTACCTGGATACGATTTCCGTGGTGTTCCAGGACTTCCTGCTGCCGCGTGGCGAGTGGGTGGTCAACGGCGAGAAGGTCGATCCGTCGGCGATCCGCGATACCGCGCTGCTGAGCATCGAAGGCGAGCTGGACGATATCGCCGGCCTCGGCCAGACCGAAGCCGCGCAGGCGCTGTGCACCGGCATCGACGCTGACCGCCGCGAGCATTTCATCGTCGAAGGCGCGGGCCACTACGGCATCTTCAGCGGCCGTCGCTGGCGCGAAGTGGTGTACCCGAAGGTGCGCGACTTCTTCGCCGCGCATGCCGAAGCACCGGCGGCGAAGGCCGCGAAGAAGAAGAGCAACGTCACCCCGTTGCGCCGAAAGGCGGGATAGCTCGCCTCTGGTAGATGCCAACCTTGGTTGGCGCTCTACCATGAATCCCAGTATCTGATGGATGGCGCCAACCAAGGTTGGCACCTGCCAAAGCGAAGCCCACCAAAGCGTGGATTTCCGCTTACAACCGCACCAGCAGGTTCTTGGCGATCAGCCCATGCAGCTTGCCGATGCCGCGTGCCAGATGCATCGTCAGCAGCAGCAACAACGCGCCGACAGCAGCAACCACGATCGCCACCAGCGGCGAGGCCGCCATCGGCAGCACGTTCACATCGTTGATGTAGATGCCGGGGATGTCGCCACTGAAGATGGCCGCAACCGGTGCCCAGATCAGGCTCAGCGACAGCGACAGCAACGTCACCGCGAGGGTGAAGTAGATGACGCCCAGCGGCAGCATCAGCACGAAGTACAGCAGGGTCAGCCAGGTGCGGCCATCGGTGAACATGTCGCCGATGCGCTGCAGCCACGTGCGGCTGCGGTCGGTGTAACGCGGGCGGCGCGGCATGCGTTCGCCCAGCAGCGCTTCCACCAGCCGTCCTTCCAGCAGCGCCAGCCCGCGCACCGAGCCGAAGAACAGCACGGTCAACGGAATGCCGACGATCAGGATCAGCAGGCCCAGTGACAGCGACAGGCCGGTGACCACCCAGGTGAAGAAGAAGATGCCGGTGGCCAGCGACAGCAGCATGTAGAACAGCGCGCCATAGGTGTGCGGATCGGTCACCACGCCGAAGAAGCGCGCCAGCAGCGAGCGCTGCACCGGCACCGGCAGCGGTGCAGCTGGCTCGACGCCACTGGCTTCGGCCGCCGCACGCAGCACCGGTGCGGTATCCGCACGCGGCGTACGCAGCGCGCGGTTCACCGTCACTTCGGTCTCGCGGTAGATCTCGGCCACTTCGTCCGGCGCGCCATAGCTGCCGGCAACGTCCGCGATCACCTCGGCCTCGCTGCGGCCGAGCTGCGCCGCCAGCTCCGAACGCAGGTACTCCTCGGCGTCGTACAGCGCGTCCTGCACCATCGCCGGGTCGGCACCTTCCAGTGCCGCGCGCAGCTGCGCCAGGTACTGCGGGATGGTCGTGGGCAGGGCTCGGCCTGCCAGGCTCGGGTCGTTCATTGCGGTACCCCCTCCAACACGGAATCGACGGAATCGCGGGTGGCCTGCCAGGCCTGGCGCCACTGCGCCAGCACCTCGCGGCCACGTTCATTGATGCGGTAGTAGCGCCGCGGCGGTCCGCTGCTGGACGGCTCCACATGGCTTTCCAGCAGACCGGCGCCTTCCAGGTTGCGCAGCACCGGGTACAGCGCGCTCTGCTTGCCGCTCAGCACGCCCTCGCCCACCCGCTCCAGCTCCTTGGCAATGAGGTAGCCGTACAGCGGCTCCCCGGCCCGGGCCAGCACCGCCAGCAGGGCCAGCGACACCGTTCCGGCGCTGAGCTCCTTCTGGAACTTCTTCAGGTGGACATCGTCCTCGGACATGACCGGCCCTCCACTACGTTGAAGTCCACAGTAGTGCGAAGTTCGGTATAGCGAATGTGTCGTTAGTCACTCTGCCGGTTGGCGAGGGCCGGATGACCACCTGGCCGGCAGGCCCATTGGCTTGCTTGTCCCTCTGCGAGCCGCGGCATACCGTCGTCTTCCAACAGCGCAGCGGCTGATCCAGCTCCTGCGAGCACGACGATCCCGGGAATATCCACTTATGACTGAGTTTTATTATTGCGACTTCTGGTTTGGCGCAAAGAAGTCCGCCCGAAACATAATCAGTGAATCCGAAGCCCAATCGAGACATGAGAGCCTGGCTCGCTATACGGTTCTCGTTGGCTCCCCCACCACGCCATCAGCGATTATCGATGTGCTGTTGGACAAAGAAATGATTGGCGTCGACTTTCTGGATGAACACCTAAGGAAGCGCCTGTCGTATCAGTTCCAGCAGGTGGCACCGGACAAGCTGTTCCTGAGCATGGTGGTTTACACGGAATTCGCTGGAAAGAGCGACAACGTTGCTGAAGGAACCTGCTATATCTTCAACGAAGATGGTCGGCTCTTCATAGAGAAATTCTCGCCCCATCATGTGGAAGAGTGTTCAACTACGCACGACCCAATAGGCAACTACGAGCCTGTTCCTGTCTTCGGCCATTACTCCGGTCTAATTGCAGAAGAAAGATAGACGTTGATGCCAGGCCGATTGAATCGTCCAAGAGGCGGCGCGCAGGCTGACGCGATTGCCCTACATATCGCTTGGCGATGTGGTCTCTAGTCGCGCAGAATCAAAGCCTCGTTCATGTTCCGGGGTTCCCATGCCGCACCGTCGTCGCCTTGCCCTGACCGCCCTCGCCCTGGCCTGCCTGTTGCCCGCCATGGCCAGCGCGGCCTCGCCTTACCGCAGCCCGCAGCAGATCCTGGACGCTTCGGCCGCCAGCGACTGGCGCACGCCGGACCCGGCCAACCTGCTGTACATGGACCTGCCGGCCGGACGGGTGATCATCGAGCTGGCGCCGCAGTTCGCCCCGCGCCATGTCGCCAACATCCAGACCTTCGCCCACGAGCACTTCTGGGACAGCACCAGCATCTACCGCTCGCAGGACAATTTCGTGGTGCAGTTCGGTGATGCCGACGCCGATGACGCCGCCAAGGCCAAGCCGTTCGGCAGTGCCGCGCGCAAGCTGCCGGCCGAGTTCGAGCGCGCCAGCGCCGGACTGAAGGTGAGCGTGCTGCCGGACCGCGATGGCTGGGCTCCGCAGACCGGTTTCGTCGACGGCTTCCCGGTCGGCCAGGACCCGCAGGCCGGCAAGGCCTGGCTGGCACACTGTTACGGCATGCTCGGTGCCGGCCGCAGCAACGAGGAAGACAGCAGCATCGGTGCCGAACTCTATGTGGTAACCGGCCAGTCGCCGCGCCAGCTGGACCGCAACATCACCCTGGTCGGCCGCGTACTGAAGGGCATGGAACTGCTCAGCGCGATCCCGCGCGGCCCGGCGCCGATGGGCTTCTACACCGACCCGAAGCTGCGTACGCCGATCGTGTCGATCCGCCGTGTCAGTGATGTGCCGGCGGCCGAGCGCACGCCGATCCAGGTACTGCGTACCGACTCGAAGACCTTTGCCGATACGGTGGAGGCGCGTCGCAATCGCGTGGATGATTTCTACAAGCGCCCGGCGGGGCATATTGACCTGTGCAATATCCCGGTGCCGGTGCGGTAGGAGCCTGGCTTCCTGCGCGTGGCGCGTGCTGAAGGTGCTTCACTGTTCATGGGCGTTACTTTTCTTTGTACGCAAAGAAAAGTAACCAAAAGAAACGTTCCGCCGGCCGCGAGCCGGTGCTGCGCACCGGTGCCCTGCGCTCCTCGGCCCGTCGAGGGACGGCGCGGGAACTCGCTGCGCTCAGACACCCGCGCCTCTTCGCCCTCGCCGGACCTGCGGTGCTCGGCTCGCTCAAGGCGGACCCAAGATCAAAGGCAGAAGCGGTCGCTTCGCTCGCCGGGCCCGGCCCGGCACTACCAAGCATCGTCGTGCAGCTGTGGCTCTTGACCTTGGGTCCGCCTTGAGCGAGCCGAGCATCGCAGGGGAATCAGGGGCGAAGAGGTGCCGATGTCTGAGCGCAGCGAGTTCGGCACCGTCCCCTGATTCACCGAGAAGCGCAGGGGACCGACGTGCGAAGCACGGCGGCTCGCGACCTGGCGGCGCGTTTCTTTTGGTTACTTTTCTTTTCGCGCGAAAAGAAAAGTGACACCCATGAACAGTGAAGCACCTTCAGCACGTGCCACGCGCTAAACGCCTCAGCTCTTCTGGCTCACCGCCACGCTACCCAGGATCAACGCACCCGCAATCAGCATCTGCACCGTCACCGCCTCCCCCAGGAACAACCACGCAAATGCCGCGCCGAACAGCGGAATCAGGTAGGTCACCGTCGACGCACGTGACGGGCCGATGCGGCCGATCAGGCGGTAGAACATCAGGAACGCCAACCCAGTGCAGGCCACGCCCAGGGCAATCGCCGCGCCCCACGCCTTGCCCGGAATCGCCGCCTGCGGCCAGTGACTCACCGCCATCGGCAGCATCCACAGCGAGGCGCACGACAGCGTTGCCGCAGCCGCGGCCGCCGACGGCAGGCCGGTCATGTGCCGCTTCACCAGGTTCACGCCCAGGCCGTACAGCAGCGAAGCCGCCGCACCAGCCAGCACCGCGGTGCCGATGCTCAGGCCGGAGACCTTGGCCGTGGCCAGCACCACCACGCCGGCAAAGCCGACCAGCAGCGCACCGGCTCGGCGCATGCCGATCTTTTCACCGAAGAACAGGAACGCGATCAGCGCGGCGAACAGCACGGTCATCGCATTGCAGATCGCACCGATCGCGGCCGGCGCCTGTTCGGCGGCATAAGCAAACAGCACGAACGGCAACGCCGAGTTGATCAGGCCGATCGGTGCCAGCCACAGCCAGCGCCGCGGCGGGAACTGCGCGCGGGCGCGCCACAGAAACGGCAGCAACACCAGCGCGCCCAGCACCAGTCGCACCTCGACCAGCGCGAACGGGCCGAACGACGGCACCGCCACCCGCATGAACAGGAACGAGCAGCCCCAGATGGCGCCCAGGAGGGTCAATTCCAGCGGTGTGCGCCAGTCGCGCTCGGCCGCCTGTGGGACCGCATTCATGCCTTGCCTCCGTACATCGTCAATTCCTCGCCAAGACGGATAGGATCAGGCGCAGACGCCCGCCGCACAAGCGCGTAGTATCGCTGCCAGCCACAAATATGGTTTGAGGCTCGACATGCTGCTACGCCCTTCCCTGCTACCCGCACTGGCCGTGTTCGCGGTCGCGGCGCGCCACCAGAATTTCGCCCAGGCCGCGCAGGAGCTGCACCTGACCGCCAGCGCGGTCAGCCACCATGTGCGCCGTCTGGAAGAAGTGCTGGAAGTTCGCCTGTTCCTGCGCCACGCCCGTGGCGTACGCCTGACCGCCGAGGGCCGGCAGCTGGCCGACGCCGCCAGCGCTGCCTTCACCGATGTCGCGGCCGTCGCTCATCACCTGCAGCCTGATGCCGACAGCGTGCCGTTGCGGATCACTACGCTACGCTCGCTCTCATACTGCTGGCTGCTGCCACGGCTGCCGCGCTTCACCCAGGCCTACCCGCACATCCGCATCGAGCTGCATACCGGCAGCGGGCTGGATCGCTATGACGACAACGGCCCGGAAGTGGGAATCCGCTATGGCCTTGGCCAATGGCCCGGCCTGCGTGCGCAGCACCTGATGGATGACTACCTGTTCCCGGTCGCCTCGCCGGCACTGGCCGGGGTCGAAACGCTGGTCGATCCGGCGCGCATCGCCGACCTGCCGCTGCTGACCGATCTGTCACCGCAGGGCTGGCGCGACTGGTTCCGCCACGCGGGCGTGCGCCCGCCGTCGCCGCTGCCACCGATGCACACCTTCGCCGACAGCACCGATGCGATGCGTGCAGCGGTGTATGGCATGGGCGCGGTGCTGGCGCGCACCCACATCGCCCAGCCCTATATGCAACGCTACGAAGTGGTGCGCCTGCCCGGCCCGGCGCTGAAGGCGCGCTATGCGTATCACGTGGTGCATGCCGAAGGACAACCGCCCAGCCCCCCCGCACGCCTGTTCATCGACTGGCTGCTGGAGCAGGCGCAGGACGAACGCACGCCGATTCCCGCATTGCCGGACAGCCTGCTCGGGCGCCCGGCCACACGCGCCTGACTGCACCCTCACCCGTTCTTTGCCCGGCGCTGGCTAGGCTGAAGGCAACTCCACAACGTACCTACGCCATGGCCATGCTGCGACTGCGCATCACCGGAACTGAAGACGACGCCCGTGCCATCAGCGACCTGCTGCTCGGCCTGGAGGGCATCGAGCATGTCGAGGAAACCGACGACCTGATGCCGCATATGGACGACGACGATTCCAGTTCGGCCGGGCTGTCCGACGACATCGGCCCGGGCATCCATGAGCTGGAAGTGGAAGTGGGCAATGAAAGCACCGCGCAGAAGGTGCGCGACGCGGTGCAGGAACTCGCGCTGGAGCTGGATGTGTTCGTCGAGTACGAGACCGACGAGGGCTGATGCCGGCAGGCTACCGGCATCAGCCTTCACCTCAGAGGTTGGGGGGTAGCTTGCGACGACGGCGACGCCACCACGCCCGCACACCCCAGGCCGCGATCAAAGCCAGCACCGCCACCGGCAGCAGCGCGGCAACCGCGCGGATCAGGAACGCCACGCTGGTGCTGAGGATGCTGCCCGACTCGCTCAGCGCCTCACCGATTTCGCTGCGGCTGCGTTGGCCCGAGGTGGTGTCGAAATGGATCGTCACCAGCTGGGTATCGATGCGTCGACGTTGCTGCGCTGAATCCTTGTTGGCCTGTTCGACGCCGGCTTCGATCTCGGACAGGCGCGTGGTGATCGCCATCAGGTCCTCGATCTTCAGGTCCTTGCGATCCTGGTAGGACAGCAGCCGCGCGTGCTCCTTCTCCAGCCGTGCCTTGGTCAGTGCCGTATCGGCCACCGCCTGAGCGAGGTCCTCGGCGCGCGTATTGCGTGACTGCAGCTTGCCCCCTTCACCGGCCAACGCGATCAACGGCTCGGTGCCCTTCGGTGCAATCCGCACCTTGACCTCGCCACTGGGCTGCTCGCCACTGCGCTGGTCGACCTGCAGCACCGCACAGTCACCGAACTTCGCGCTCTGGCAGGCCTGTGCCACCTGCTGGATGCGCGGTGCGATCTCTCCCGCTTCCAGCTGCACCTGCACGTCGTGTTCGTAGGCGAGGAATGCGCCTTCCGGTGAAGCAACAGCAGCTTCGGCGGCAGTGGCGCCCGCATCGGCCGCGCGCTCACCATTTTTTGCACAGGCTGCCAGCGCCAGCAGCAATACCGGCATCGCTGCCACGCGCGCCCACGTACGCACCGGCCTCACAGTGCGGCTCCGTCGTAGGAGGTCACTGCCAGCGTGGCCAGATTCACTGCAGGCACGCAGCGCACGTTCACCGCCACCATCGGCGTACCGCTGCGCGGATCCACCGCCTCGCTGTAGGGGGCAATGCCGCACTCGCGGCAATGGTGATGATTGATGTGCGCCTTGTTGAAGTGATAGGTCGCCACGTCCGCCGGGTCGGTGCTCAGCTGGAACGCCGCGCGCGGGGCGAACCACAGCAGGCCGCCCCGGCGGCGGCACATCGAGCAGTTGCAGTCGATGACGTCGCTGATCGGCGCCTCGGCCTGTACGGTGAATGCGATCCTGCCGCAATGGCAGCTTCCCTGGTATTGCATGTCCTGCGCTCCGCTGGAGGGTCCTTGTCTGCGCCCATGGTAATCCTATGGCACGGGGACAAAGCAGCCCCGGGGCCCTATGCTCGGGGTTTGCCCCTGTACAGGAACGCCGATGCGCCCGCATCTTCTTGCCCTCGCCCTGGTCGCCGCCCTGGCCGGTTGCCAGCCGGCCGACGCCCCGACCAACGCTTCCACTCCGGCCGCCAGCCAGCAGGCCAGTGACGCGGCGGTCGATGCCGCCTTCGCCGATCTGTCCAAGCGCGCCCTGGACACCTGGATGCAGCTGTCGCCGGTCAGCGCCACCCAGATTGGTGACCACCGCTACGACAGCGAGCTGGACGACCTCAGTGCCGCCGGCCAGCAGAAGACCGTGGCCGCGTACAAGGCGCTGCTGGGCGAGCTGGACAAGATCGACGTGGCCAAGCTGGGCCGCGAGAACCAGGTGGACGCGGCGATCCTGCGCAACCAGCTGCAGTCGGAAATCTGGAACGCCGAAGTGCTGCAGTCTGGCAAGTGGGACCCGCAGCTGTACAACGGCATCGCCGGCAGCGCGATCTACGGCCTGATGGCCCGCGAGTTCGCGCCGCTGCCGGAACGCCTGAAGTCGGCCACCGCGCGCATGGAAAAGCTGCCGGCGATCTTCGCCCAGGCCCGCGAGAACCTGGATCCGGCGCGCGTGCCGAAGATCCATGCCGAGACCGTGGCCAAGCAGAACAAGGGCATCCTCAGCATCGTCGATACCTTCATCACCCCGCACATCGGCGAACTGCCGCAGGCTGACCAGCAGCGCCTGCAGGCCGCCATCGACGGCCTGAAGAAGGCCGTGGACGAGCAGCAGACCTGGCTGGACAAGACCCTGGTGCCGAATGCCAAGGGCGACTTCCGCATCGGTGCGGAAAAGTACGACCAGAAGCTGAAGTTCGCACTGAGTTCCTCGCTGTCGCGCCAGGAAATCGGTGAGCGTGCACGCGCCGAACTCAAGCGCGTGCGCGAAGACATGTACGGCATCGCGCAGACCGTGCTGAAGGACAAGCCGGGCGCGCCGGAGATGCCGGCCCAGCCGACCGACGAGCAGCAGCAGAAGGCGATCGAGGCCGCACTGGAACTGGCCTACGCCGACAAGCCGGCACGCGACAAGGTGGTCGACGATGCCAAGGCCGCGCTGGAGCAGTCCACCGCGTTCGTGCGCGAGCACGACCTGATGACCCTGCCCGACGCACCGGTGGACATCATCCTGATGCCGGAATTCCAGCGCGGCGTGGCCGTGGCCTACTGCGATTCGCCGGGCCCGCTGGACAAGAACCTGAAGACCTTCTACGCCGTGTCGCCGATTCCGGACGACTGGAACGACAAGCAGGTCGACTCGTTCCTGCGTGAGTACAACTCGCGCATGATCCACCTGCTGAGCATCCACGAAGGCACCCCGGGCCACTACCTGGAAGGCTGGCACTCGGCCAAGTTCCCCTCCACCCTGCGTGCGGTGCTGCGTTCGGGCCTGTTCGCCGAAGGCTGGGCGGTCTATACCGAGCGCATGATGCAGGAGCAGGGCTACCTCAACAACGACCCGCTGTTCCACCTGGTGCAGCTGAAGTTCTACCTGCGCACGATCTCCAACGCGATCCTTGACCAGGGCGTGCACGTGGACAACTGGGATCGCGAGAAGGCGATGCACCTGATGACCCACGACGCGTTCCAGCAGGAAAGCGAAGCCTCGGGCAAGTGGGTGCGCGCGCAGCTGACTTCGGCGCAGCTGCCGACCTACTTCGTCGGTGCGCAGGAGCACTTCGACACCCGCAAGGCGATGCAGGACAAGCTGGGCGACAAGTTCAACCTGAAGGCCTACCACGACCAGATGCTGTCCTACGGCGCGCCGCCGGTGCGCTTCGCACGCCAGCTGATGCTGGACCAGCCGATCGAGTGATCGGGACGGTGTGAGATGAAGCGGAGCGGCCCGGGGAAACCCGGGCCGCTTTTTTTGTTCGCCCCTGCTTGGGCTACTGCCGGGTCAGAGCAGATGGATGTACATTTTCTTTAAGCTCAGCCGCAGATCTACGAAGTACTCGGCACCACAGCCACGACAGGCGGCAGGACAATCCTCATCACTGCCACGCTCGTTTTCCAATGAGCCAGCCACTACCGGGTATCCGCACTCGAAACAGTTGAAAGCCACATGGTTACCATGCGGATCAGCAGGGATCTCGTCACCCTCGCCGTCCATCACGAGAAAATCCGTGATTCTCATCGCCACTCCATCCCGCTGAATTGATGACGACAGACTAGCCAACTCTTGAGCTTCAGGCGCCGCTCCGGCCCTGAATATTTGCAAACCGGGCCTGTGCGGCCTCACAGCTGGCAAACGACTCCGGGCGCATCGTTCGCATCGCCTCCCCGTCCCTGCAGGTTCCCATGCCCTCCCCGGTGCTACGCCTTGGTCTCCTCTCCGCTGCCTTGGCGGCCGCTCCTGCCTTCGCCGCCTGCCCCCCGCCGCCGCCCGGCCAGCCGGACATCCGCGCTCTTGGCTACTACACCGACAAGGTGGGCTCGGTCATCGACCCGGCACTGCAGCAGCAGAACAAGGATGCCACCGCGCCACTGGACCGCTATGCCGCCGACGTGGCGCGCATGAGCGATGACTACCTGCGCAACGGCGACCCGGCGGCGGCGAAATGCACGCTGGCGTGGCTGGGTGCATGGGCCGACGATGGCGCCATGCTCGGGCAGATGATCCGGGTCAACAACGACCAGTCGTTCTACATGCGGCAATGGATGCTCGATGCAGTGGCCATGGCCTACCTGAAAGTGCACGACCAGGCCGATGCCCGGCAGCGAGCACGCATCGACCCATGGCTGCAGAAGCTGGCACGGGCCAACCTGGCGTACTGGGACAGCCCGAAACGGCGCCGCAACAACCACTACTACTGGGGCGGCCTGGGCGTACTGGCCACCGGCCTGGCCACCGACGACGATGCTCTGTGGCAGGCCGGCCACGCGGCATTCCAGAAAGGCATCGATGACATCCAGGACGATGGCAGCCTGCCGCTGGAGATGGCCCGCGGGCAACGTGCCCTGCACTACCACGACTACGCATTGGCGCCGCTGGTGATGATGGCCGAGCTGGCACGACTGCGCGGCCAGGACTGGTATGCCAGCAAGGGCCATGCCATTGACCGGCTTGCCCGCAGGGTCATCGAGGGCAGCAACGACCCGGTGTGGTTCAACCAACACACCGGTGTGGCACAGCTGCCACTGCATGCCAGCGGCTGGGTCGAGTTCTACCGGTTGCGCTCACCCGATGGCGGGCTGTTCGATGCCGCGCATGCACGCGGACCGTTCCATTCCCCACGGCTGGGTGGCGACCTTACGTTGATGGCCACCCATGGCATCGTACGCACACCGCTGCGATAGACCGTTGTTTTCAGCGATGGGCGCGCTGCAGGAGCTGCTGGAACTGTACGCTGCTGCAACCCACTGGATCGCAGCCTGGCAATGGCAGCACGACACGGCCCGGCGGCTGCGCTTCCGTCAACGGCAGCGCATCGCGCAACTGCGCAGTGGTCGGGTAGACGTAGGCCAGGCGGAAACGCCCGCCACCGCTTCGGCGATCACGCCAACGCTCGAACTGCAGCAGGCCGCCGATCGGCGTCTTCTCGTACTGCCCTGGCAGGGTGTAGTCGCTGATTCCCAGCGCGGCGAGCACGGACCCGATGTTGGAGTCATGGCCGACCAGCAGGGTCACCCTCGGCGTTGCCGGGTCTTCGAACAGCGCGCCCAATCGTTCCAGCAGCGGTCCGGCCACATCCCGCGCCACCTCGGGCGTTCCGAACAGGATGTCCTGGTAGCGGTTGCGGATCTGCGCAAGCGCCTGCCATTGCGCCTCGGTGGTCAGCCGACCCCAACCTTCGCGCGGGATGCCACTGCCCTGGTAGTGCTCCATCAACAAGGCATCGACCAGCCCGCTGGCCAGGGCCAGTGAGCCGGAAGCGCGTGGCTCCCTGCCCGACTCCGCACTGAAGGTCGTGTCGGCCGGCATCAGATGGCAATCCCTGCGCCCCGCACAGGCCGCCGACTGCGGATAGCGGGTGATCTCCTCCACCACGGACAGTGCCGGTGCCAGATCGGATGTAGACAACGCCTGCTGCATCGCCGACACCGCACGTGCGCGGAACGCCGCGTCATCGCGGTGGATCACCGGATTGAACAGCGGGTCCATCGTACCCAGTGGCATGCGTTGCTCGACCGCAACATGGCAGCCCGGGAAGGCACCGGCAACGAAGAACTGTGCGGTGGCCTGGGTACGCTGCAAGCTGTTGGCATGGGCGTGGAAGTCAGACGGCTGTGGGCAATCCGAGCCCGGCAACAGCTGCGCCTGACGCAGCCACTGGCCCATGTAGCGGCCCATGTAGACCTCCAGCACGCCGCCCTTGGTGGTCAGCTCGCCTGCCGCCACTTCCCAGCCTGGCCAGCGTTCCGGAGTGGCGTTGGCCAAGGCACCCGACGCCACCACCGGCGCACGCAGGTTATGGCGGCTGAGCAGGACCACCTGCTCGAGCTGGTCGCCTTCCACGGGTGCCGGTGCGGTGGCTGCGGCCGTGGTCGCCAGACTGAGGGCCAGCAGCAGAGCAATCATTGATCGGCAGCCACGAAACCCCCGGTCTGCCGCGCCCACAACCGCGCGTACAGGCCACCGGCCGCAATCAGCTCGGCATGGGTGCCGGTCTCGACAATGCGGCCCTGATCCATTACCACCAGCCGGTCCATGCGTGCGATGGTCGACAGCCGGTGCGCGATCGCGATCACCGTCTTGCCGCCCATCAGCTGATCCAGGCTGTCCTGGATCGCCGCTTCCACCTCCGAGTCCAGCGCCGAGGTCGCTTCATCCAGTACCAGGATCGGCGCATCCTTCAGCAGCACGCGGGCAATGGCGATGCGCTGGCGCTGGCCACCGGACAGCTTCACGCCGCGCTCGCCCACGTGCGCGTCGTAGCCACGACGCCCCTGCCCGTCCACCAGCGTATCGATGAAGGCTTCGGCACGCGCCTTGGCAACGGCTGCGCGCAGCTGCTCATCGGTTGCGTCAGGACGGCCGTACAGCAGGTTGTCGCGGATCGAGCGATGCAGCAGCGAGGTGTCCTGGGTGACCACGCCGATCTGCTGGCGCAGGCTTTCCTGGGTGACGTACGCAATGTCCTGGTCGTCGATCAGGATGCGGCCGCTTTCCAGGTCGTACAGGCGCAGCAGCACGTTGACCAGGGTCGACTTGCCGGCACCGGAGGGACCGACCAGGCCGATCTTCTCGCCCGGCTTCACCACCAGGTCGAGGCCGGCGATCACACCGCCCTTCTTGCCGTAGTGGAAGTGGATGTCCTGGAAGTGCACGCCGCCACGGGTCACCTGCAACGGCACCGCATCCTCGCGGTCCTGCACGGTCAGCGGCTGGGCGATGGTGGTGATGCCGTCCTGCACCGTGCCGATGTCCTCGAAGATGCCGTTGATGGTCCACATGATCCAGCCGGACATGTTGTGAATGCGGATCACCAGGCCGGTAGCCAGCGTGATCGCACCGACGGTGATGTGGCCGCCATTCCACAGCCACAGTGCCAGCCCGCAGGTGCCGGCGATCAGGAAGCCGTTGACGATGGCGATGGTCAGGTCCATGCCGGTGGTGATGCGGGTCTGCGCGCGGTGCTTGACCGCCAGTTCCTGGATCGACTCGGCCACGTACGCCTGCTCGCGGCCACCATGGGCGAACAGCTTCAACGTGGGAATGTTGGTGTAGCCATCGACGATGCGACCCATCGCCTTGGAACGCGCTTCGGACGCAATCCAGGCCCGTTCCTTCGCGCGCGGCACGAAGTAGGCCAGGATCACCGCGTAGGCCAGCAGCCACAGGATCAGCGGCACCATCAGCCGCCAGTCGGCCTGCGCGAACAGGTACAGCGCGGTGCCGGTGTAGACCACGATGTACCAGAGCGAATCGACCATCTGCACCGCCGATTCGCGCAGCGAAGTACCGGTCTGCATCACCCGGTTGGCGACACTGCCGGCGAAGTCGTTCTGGAAGAAGCTCAGGCTCTGCCGCACCACGTAGTTGTGCATCAACCAGCGCGAGCGGTTGCTCAGGCCGGGCACGATGGCCTGGTTGACCAGCAGGTTGTGCAGGCCGACCAGGATCGGCCGCGCGACGACCGTGATGAACAGCATCCAGCCCAGTTCATTGGCGTGGCGCTTGAAGAAATCCGCACCGGGCTGCTCGGCGACCATGTCGACGATGCGGCCCAGGTAATCGAACATCGCCACTTCCACCAGCGCCAGCAGCAGGCCGGCGATGAGCGTGGCCAGCAGCACCGGCCACACCGGGCGCAGGTAGTGCAGGTAGAAGGGCAGCACCTTGCGCGGCGGCATGCGCCCGTCCACGGGCGGGAACACCGGAATCAGGGATTCAAACCAACGGAACATTGCACTCCCTCGCCTCTTGCAAGCGGCGAAGTATCCCACGCCGGATGTGTACGCCAGCCGATGATCGCCGCTCCGCCCCTGGTAGTCGCCCACCTTGGTGGGCGCCGTACCGCATGCCGACCAAGGTCGGCATCTACCGTTCAGTCGGGGTGAACAACAGGTCCTGGAAATCGAAGCTGAAATCGGTCAGGTCGGAGATCGACTGCATGCGCACCTCGCGTACCTTGCCGTCCGGGTCCAGGCTGAAGTTCACGAACGCGTCGGCATTGAGCGAACGGTCGTCCCAGCGCACGATGAAGGTGTCGTGCTGCCAGTGCTCCAGGCGTCCGCTCAGCTGCGCGGTCTTCATGAAGCGCAGGCGCAGGCCCTTGCCCTCGGCACTGATCTGCATGTCGCCATACCAGCGGTCACGGAAGGTGCCGGCGTAGCCGGCCAGTGCCAGCGACGGCTTGCTGCCCTTGTCGCGCGCGCTCTGGTGCTTGGCCCAGGCCTCGTCGGCCTTGTCCTGTCCCTTGGCCACGGCCTTGGCATAGGCGTCCACCCAGTCGTGCTTCTCGCCGCCCAGATAGGCATCCAGCACGCTCAGGGTAATCGCGTTGAACGCCGCGCCCACTTCCTGGTTGGTCAGTACCACCACGCCCAGCTTCTCGCCCGGCACCAGGGTCAGCCGCGAAACCATGCCCGGCCAGCCACCGGTGTGCCAGACCAGCTTCTGCCCGCGGAAATCGCTCAGGCTCCAGCCTTCGCCGTAGCCGGCAAAGTTGGCCCGCGCCGGCGCCAGCTCCGGCACGCTTGGCGCCGGGATCGACTGCGGCGTGATCGTCCGCCACATCTGCTGCTGGCTCTTCTCGCTGAACAGCGCGGTGCCATCGGCCAGCTTGCCCTCAGCCAGCTGCACCTGCATCCAGCGCGCCATGTCGTGCGCACTGGAATAGATGCCACCGGCGCCGGCATTGTTCGACCAGGTCAGTGGTGAAACGGTGCGCAGGTCCTTGAAATCGTATTTGGCGTGGCCGACCGCAGCCTTGTCGCCCGGCTTCAGATGATCGGCGTTGTAGCGTGTGCCGGCCATGCCCACCTTGTCGAAGATGCGGGTCTGCAGGAACTGCTGGTAGCTCATGCCGGAGACATGCTCGATCACCTGCTGGGCGACTGCGTACAGGATGTTGTCGTACGCATAGCTCTCGCGGAAACCGCCCTTCAGCGGCACCTTGCCCAGCCGCTCCACCACTTCGGCGTTGCTGTAGGAGGTGGTCGGCCAGAACAGCAGGTCACCGGCGCCCAGGCTCAGCCCGCTGCGATGCGACAGCAGGTCGCGGATCGTCATCTGGCCGGTCACGAACGGGTCGGACATGCGGAACGACGGCAGGTGGTCGATCACCTTGTCGTCCATCTTCAGCTTGCCATCCTCGGCCAGCAGGTTCAGCGAAGTGGCGGTGAAGGCCTTGGTGTTGGAAGCGATGGCAAACAGCGTATCGGCCTGCACCGGCTCCGGTTTGCCCTGCTCACGCACGCCCCAGCCACGCTCCAGCACCACCTCGCCATCCTTGACTACCGCCACGGCAATGCCGGGCACGTCGAACTGCGCGCGCACGCGCTCGACAGTCGCATCCAGCTCCTGCAGCTGCGCCGGGGTGGCAGCGCTCGCCATGGTCGTGCACGCCAGCAGCACGGCTCCTCCAATCCAGGGTTTCATCCAGCACGATCTCCGAACAGGGGTGGCGGCCATGTGCAGGCCGTCACCGGGGTTTCGCGGGATGGTAACGGTCTGCGGCGCACCCTGCCCTGTGCCATAGGAGGGGTGTCATGGGCGGGAACGGCCAACCGAGCAACGGCTCCACCATCATTCCGTGCCTGCGCTATCGCGACGCGCAGGCCGCCATCGACTGGCTGCAACGCGCCTTCGGCTTCCATGCCCAGGCCGTGTATGCCGACGGCGATACGGTATTCCACGCGCAGCTGACCTTCGGCAGCGGCATGATCATGCTCGGCTCGGCCAGCAATCAGAGCGCATGGAGCGAACACGCGGCGATGCCCGATGAGGTCGACGGCCGCCAGACCCAGAGCGCCTGTGTGATCGTCACCGATGCCGATGCCCACTATGCGCGGGCGAAGGCCGCCGGTGCCCGCATCGTCATCGACATCGCCGACCAGGACTATGGCGGGCGCGGCTACGCCTGCGCCGACCCGGAAGGCTATCTGTGGTGGTTCGGCAGCTACGACCCGTGGCGCGCGGACCACGGCCAGTGACCACGGCCTCCCGACAGGCCGCGATCCGCTGCGGCATCGGTGGCTGGGTGTTTCCCGAATGGCGCGGCGGCGTTTTCTACCCCGTGGGCCTGCCGCAGCGTGAAGAACTGGCCCATGCCAGCCGTGCCCTGCGTTGCATTGAAATCAACGGCACCTTCTACCGCACGCCCACCGCGGCGCAGTGCGCGCAGTGGGCCGCACAGACGCCGGAAGGCTTTCGGTTTTCGATGAAGGCGCCACGCTACCTGGTGCAGCGCCGCGACCTGTCCAGCACCGTAGAGGCAGCCGCGCCCTTCCTGCAGGCGGCGACTGCGCTTGGTGACCGGCTTGGCCCGTTGCTGTGGCAGTTCGATCCACGCCACCCGGCCGACGCCGATGCACTGGGCGCCCTGATGGCGCAGCTGCCGAAGCAGCTGCAAGGAGTGCCGCTGCAGCATGCGCTGGAGGTCCGCAACGCGGAGGCACATGGCCCGGCACTGGTCGACGCCGCGCGCCGCCACGGCGTGGCGCTGGTGATCGAAGACAGTGACGAGGCGCCATTGCATGGCGATGTCAGTGCCGGCTTCGTCTATGCGCGGATCAAGCGCAGCCAGGCCCGCTTGAACGAGGGCCTGCCGGCACCCGTGCAGCAGCGCTGGGCCGAACGCGCGCAGCGTTGGGCGCACGGCGAACCGGTGGACGATCTGCCCTGCCTGGCCGGGCCGGCACCGTCAGAGCCGCGCGAGGTGTACCTGCTGTGCATCGGCGCGGGCAAGGCACGCAACCCGGCGGCGGCGATGGCCCTGCAGCGGCGGGCGGACGCCCCCGGGTAGTTCCCCACGCAGATAGCGCTGCGGTCATCGACTTGCCTCACAATAGGCGGATGAGCACACCCGACACCCGCAAAGCGCTGTGGCAGATCCACTTCTGTGTCCTGCTGTGGGGCGTCACCGCCATCCTCGGCAAGCTGATCACCCTGCCCGCGCTGCCGCTGGTGTGGTGGCGCATGCTGCTGGTGACGGCGATGCTGGCGCTGTTGCCGCGGGTCTGGCGCGGGTTGCGCACGCTGCCCTTGCGCCTGGTGGCAGGCTACGCCGGCATCGGCGCGCTGGTCGCCCTGCACTGGCTGACGTTCTACGGCGCGGTGAAGCTGGCCAACGCCTCGGTGGCCGCCACCTGCATCGCGCTGGCGCCGGTGTTCACGTCAATCATCGAGCCGTGGGTGGCCAAGCGGCCGTTCCAGCTGCGTGAACTGGCGTTCGGCCTGGCGGTGCTGCCCGGTGTTGCACTGGTAGTCGGTGGCGTGCCCGATGGCATGCGCCTGGGTGTACTGATCGGCGCGATATCGGCGCTGCTGGTGGCGGTGTTCGGCTCGCTCAACAAGCGCATGGTCAGCCACGCCGATCCCCTTACGGTCACTGCGCTGGAGCTCGGTGCCGGCACCCTCACCCTGACCCTGCTGGCACCGCTGATGCCCTACCTGCTGCCTGCGCTGGCCAGCCCATTGTGGGTGGTCCCGGACCTGCACGACGGCATCCTGCTGCTGGTGCTGGCCGGGTTCTGCACGCTGTTGCCGTTCGCCCTGGCCCTGGTTGCGCTGCGCCACCTGAGCGCCTACACGGTGCAGCTGGTGACCAACCTGGAACCGGTCTACGCGGTGGTGCTGGCGGTGGTGCTGCTGCGCGAGCAGCACGAGGTCACCCCATGGTTCTACCTGGGCGTGGCGATCATCGTCGGCGCAGTGTTCCTGCATCCGCTGCTCAATCGCCGCAGGCCGGTGCAGCATCCGGAAATCCTTGGCACGGCCGAGGCGCGCAACATCGCCGATTGAGCGCGTCCACGCCGGGCGTGGATGGCTGTATCAACGCCGCGGCCAGTGCCATGCCGGGGCATCCAGCAGGCCCTGCCCACTCAACAGCGTGCGGCCCTGTTCCTTGTGCAGGTGCAGCGAATGACAGCCGGGCGCCTGCTCAAGTGCTGCGATCAGGCGGCTGGCGTGTGAGACCACCCACACCTGGCTGCGCGCACTGGCCGCGATGATCAGCCGCGCCAGCGCCGGCAGCAGGTCCGGATGCAGGCTGGTCTCCGGCTCGTTGAGCACCAGCAGCGGCGGCGGGCGTGGCGTGTGCAGTGCCGCGGCCAGCAGCAGGAAGCGCAGCGTGCCGTCGGACAGTTCGGCCATCGACAACGGCCGCAGCAACCCCGGCTGGTGGAAGCGCAGGGCCAGTCGACCGTCCAGCTCTTCGAAGCCGACCGTGGCGCCGGGGAACGCATCATCGACGCTGCGAGCCAACGCGACCGGATCCCCGATCTCGAGAATGGTCACCCAGGCCGCCGCCAGATCCCGGCCGTCGTGATGCAGCACCGGCGTGCGCGTGGCCATCGCCGGTTGTCGCGCCGGGGCATGGGCGTCGCTGCGGAAATGGTCGTAGAAGCGCCAGCGACGGATGTACTCGCGCAAGGCGATGGTTTCCGGCATGCGCTGCGGATCGCCGACCTGGGTGAACAGACTGTCGAACAGCGACAACCGGTCATCGACCAGATCCCAGCCGCGCGAATGGCGCTGCCGCACCATCGCCCCACGACGATCAACCAGCAGGTTGGCGCTGCGCAGGAACGGCCCGGCCCAGATCGCCTCGGCCTTGATCTGCGGATCCAGCGCAAACGCGGAACGGCTGGGGGGTGGGTACCCCAGGTCGATGGCATAGCCGAACTCGTCGGTGGTGAAGCCCAGCTTCAGCCCCACCGACGCCTGCCGGGGCCCGCCCTGCAGCGGGATCTCACCGGCCGCAGCCCGGCGATCGATGGATTCGGGGCCGGCCCACAGCGCCGAACCGAGCCCCCCTTCGCGGGCCAGCACCGCCGCGACGCCGCCCTGCGCGGTCTCCGCCAGCAGCCGCAGCGCACGGTACAGGCTGGACTTGCCACTGCCATTGTCACCGGTCACCACATTCAACGGCTGCAGCGGCAGTACCAGCCCGTGCAGCGAGCGATAGTGGGCGATGGCCAGGGTCTCCAGCATGGTCGGCATCCGTGGGAACAGATGCGCCATGCTGGCTGGCCAAGGTCGCAGGGGGTGCGACGCGACGGTATTGAATCGGCCACAGCGTCCACGCGTGGCGTGGATCTACCGGGCGGGATGTTTCAGCCCGCCAGCTCCACCCGGTTGCGGCCGTTGCCCTTGGCCCGGTACAGCGCCTTGTCGGCGCGTGCCAGCGTGTCATCCACGCTTTCACCGGGCTGGTACTGGGCCACACCAATACTGATCGTGATCGGGAATCCCAGCGGAAGGTCTGCCACGGCCAGGCGCAGGAACTCGCATTGCAGTTCGGCCGTGCGCAGATCAGTGCCCGGCATCACCGCCACGAACTCTTCGCCGCCATAGCGCGCCGCCATGCCGCGGCCAGCGAAGTGCGAGCGCAGCAGCACGCCCAGCTCGGCCAGCACCCGGTCGCCGGTGGCGTGTCCCTGGAAATCGTTGATGTGCTTGAAGTGATCGATGTCCAGCAGGGCCACGCAGGCCACTCCCGGTTGCCCATCGATCTCCGCCACCGCCTCTTCCAGTGCCACCGCCATCGCGCGGCGGTTCGGCAGACCGGTCAGCGCATCGGTGCGGCTCTGCTCGGCCAGGTCGGCATTCTGCGCCAGCAGCACGTCCTGGTACTCCGACAGCAGGCGCTCGTAGTCATCGCGTTCCAGCATGTGCTTCTGGATGTCGAGCGCGAAACGGCGCAGCTCCATCACCAGCATCACCTGCCGTGACAGAGCGGCCAGTGCCTCGGCCTTGTCGCTGGGCAGCTGCTGCGGATGTGCATCGAACACGCACAACGTACCCAGTGGCAGGCCATCGGAACTGATCAGTGGCGCACCGGCGTAGAAACGGATGTGCGGGTCACCGGTCACCACCGGGTTGTCGTGGAAGCGGATGTCCTGCAGCGCATCCTCGACCACCATGATTTCCTGCGGCTGCAGGATGGCGTGGCCACACATCGATTCGCTGCGCAGGTTCTCTGCCGCGTCGATGCCCTGAATCGACTTGAACCACTGCCGTTCGACATCGATCAGGGTCACCGCCGCCATCGAGGTACCGCAGACCGCCTTGGCGATCGCCACCAGGTCGTCGAATGACTTCTCGCGCTGCGAATCAAGGATCCGGTAGCGGTACAGCGCCTCGAGCCGAAGGGCTTCGTTGGCAGGCTTGTCGGGCTTGATCATGCAGCGTCACATTCCGGCAGGTCACTGCGGAGTCTAGCCGATGTAGCGCCGAGCCCATGCTCGGCTGCACCCGGACAAAAGGGCAGCCGAGCATGGGCTCGGCGCTACAGATGCCGTTTACCAGTCCAGCTGCTTCGGCAGCAGGCCCTGCAGTTCCTGCTCGGTCAGGTTGCGCCACTGGCCCGGCTTCAGCGCGCCGATCTTGATGTTGTCGATGCGCACGCGGCGCAGCTGGGTTACGCGATAGCCGAATTCGGCGGCCATCAGGCGGATCTGCCGGTTCAGGCCCTGCTGCAGGATGATGCGGAAACCGAACTTGGCGATGCGCGAAGTCTTGCACGGCAGCGTCATCTGGTCGTGGATGCGCACGCCGCGCGCCATGCCACGCAGGAACTCATCGGTCACCGGCTTGTTCACCGCCACCAGGTACTCCTTCTGGTGGCCGTTCTCGGCACGCAGGATCTGGTTGACGATGTCGCCGTTGCTGGTCATCAGGATCAGGCCTTCGGATTCCTTGTCCAGGCGCCCGATCGGAAAGATGCGCTGTTCGTGGCCAACGAAGTCGACGATGTTGCCCTTGACCGAGGTTTCGGTCGTGCAGGTGACGCCCACCGGCTTGTTCAGCGCGATGTAGACGTGGCGGCGGGCGCCGGGCTTGCGTGCCACGCGCGCGCGCAGCGGTTGGCCGTCAACCAGCACCTGGTCTTCCTCGCCCACCACCGCACCGGTGCCGGCCGGGTGACCGTTGACGGTGACGCGGCGGGCGGCGATCAGGCGATCGGCCTCGCGGCGGGAGCAGAAGCCGGTGTCGGCGATGTGTTTGTTGAGTCGGGTGGTCATCACCCTATTATCCGGCATCGCCGCCCGCTGCGCCTCATGCCGGGCCGGGCGGATCGAGCTCTTCACCGTCGAACACACGGTTGCGACCCGCGCGCTTGGCCACGTACATGGCGTGGTCGGCCCGCCGCAGCAGTGCCGCCAGGTCATCCTCGCCCGGCCGCCACTGTGCCAGGCCGATGCTGGCGGTCACCTCCAGCCCCGCTACCTGCAGCGCCAGGCCGGCCTCGGTGATGCGCTGGCGAAGGCGGTCCAGCCGCGCCGATGCCGCCTCACGCGGCATGCCCGGCATCAGCAGCAGGAACTCCTCGCCGCCCATCCGCACCACCTCGTCCTGGCTGCGCACCGCCGTGCGCAGAGCCCGCGCGACGGCCACCAGCACCTGGTCGCCGACCGCGTGCCCATGGCGGTCGTTGATGTCCTTGAACAAGTCGATGTCGAGGAAGCCGATCACCAGCGGCCCTCCCTCGCGGTTGACACGCTCCAGATGCCGCCCCAGCTGCTGCAGGCCGGCACGACGGTTGGGCAGGCCGGTCAGGCCATCGGTCTCGGCCAGCTGGCGCAACTCGTCACGTTGCTGGCGCAGGCGGCCAAGCCGCTGGTTCAGGGCGTAGGCCGCCATCATCAACAACCAGGTCACCGCCAGCTGCAGCGCCTCCACCCGGTACTCCAACAGCCACTGCGCACCGCAGGCATCGGCGATGATCAGTGCCAGCATCGGTGCCAGCGCGGCCAGACCCGCCTGCGACCAACGGTCGCCGCGCCAGCGTGCCCATATGCCGACCAGCAGCGCCAGGCCGCACCCGGACAGATAGGACACCTGCAGGCCCTGTGCGACCCAGGCCAGATGCTCCCAGCGCAGCCACGGCACCAGCGCGGCCAGCGCCATCAGGGTCCACAACACCAGCAGCTGGGCCGGGCGCGATCGGGGCAGCACGCGGTCGCCTCCGTTCAGCCGCCACAGCGCCGGTAGCACCAGCGCCTGCGAGGCCGCGGTCAACGACAGCAGCCACCTCGCGCCATGTTCCCCCACCGGCAGCCAGGGTTCCGGGTAACCACTGAGCCCACCGAGGATGGCCTGCCACAGCACCATCACTGTGGTGCCGGCGACATAGACCAGGAAGCTGCGATCGCGCGTGGTCAGGAAGGCCATCAACGCCGACAGCGCCAGTGCGATCGCCACGGCGATGCAGGCGGCACGCATCAGCAGTCGGGCGGTGTCGTTCTGCTGCACCGGGCTGGGCGCGCCCAGCCGCAGGGTCGGTACCCAACGTGCCTTCAGCGGTGTCTGCCAAGAGACCAGGAACGGCTCATGGCTGCCGGCCGGTGGTACCGCCACCAGGCCGATGCCGGCCCGGAAACGTGAATCGCGGGTGCGCGCGTCGTGCATGTTGCCGCAGATCTCGCGGTCACCGTGCTGCACCCGGACTTCACCGGCAAACACGTTGAACACGTCCAGCGCCTGTGGCTGGCCCGACCAGCCTTCCGGCGGAGCCGGTACCAGCACGTGCTGGCGGGAGCCGGACAGCATCTGCGGCGTGCATGCCCGATGTGGCGTTGGTTCGTCGGTGGCGCCTCCCACCAGCAGATAATCGCGGCCCGACACGGCCACGGCGCCCTGAAGCGGCCACGGCATCGCCAACCACGCCAGCAGTACGACCAGCACCGCCCCTGTTCCGTACTGCCACTGCCTGCCGCCCACGCCACATCCTGTTGTCGCTTACGCCCGCGCCCACTGCACGTCGCCCCTGGCGCGCATTATCGCAGCCGGACGTGCGCCGCAGGTGTAGACCAAAGTCGCCGCCGCGCCGTTCAGCCCGCCGCCGGCGGCCCCTTCACCGCGACCAGCCGCACCGGGCGCAGATCGGCCAGGGTCATCCGCTCCAGCGGCTGCGGGCGCTCGATCGCATAGCCCTGCAGGCCCTGTACGCCGAGGCGGGTCAGTGCCCCGGCCACCTCCGTGGTCTCCACCCACTCGGCCACCACTTCCATCTGCAGCTCGCGCCCGAGCTCGCTGATCGCACGCACCGTGGCGTGGCTGACAGGGTCGGTATCCATGTCGCGCACGAAGGCACCGTCGATCTTCAGGATGTCCGCCGGCAGCTGGCGCAGGTAGCCGAAGGAAGACAGACCAGAGCCGAAGTCATCCAGCGCCATCCGGCACCCCCGTGCCTTCACCGCATCGATGAAAGCGCGGGCCTGGCTGAGGTTGCTGATCGCCGCGGTCTCGGTGATCTCGAAGCACAACTTGGAGGCCAGCGCGCGGTTGCGCTCGAGAAGGTCGCAGACGAAGGCGAGGAATCCCGGCTCGGCGATCGACTGCGCGGACACGTTGACGTTGCACAGGCCCAGCTGCCGCACGTGTGCCGGACACACCTGCAGGTGGCGGAACAGCAGCCCGAGCACATGACGATCCAGCGCCACCGCCATGCCATAGCGCTCCACCGCGGGCATGAACTGGCCGGGCAGATGCAGGCTGCCATCGGTACCACGCATGCGCACCAGCACCTCGTAATGCAGGTAGGACGGATCACCCACGCGGGCGATGCGCTGTGCATACAGCACCATGCGGTTCTCGGCCATCGCCAGGCTGACGCCCTGCAGGCGCTCGGCCTCCTGCCGCCGTTCTTCCAGCGCCATGCGGTTTTCGTTGAAGCAGTGCACGCGGTTGCGCCCGGCCTGCTTGGCTGCATAACAGGCGCTGTCGGCGGCACTCATCAACCAGTTCACGTCCGGCGCATCGGCACTGACTTCCACCACGCCGATGCTGCAGCTCAGCTGCGGACTGCCCTCGCTGATCGGGAAGGTGGCCTGGCCCAGGTTGCGGATCACCCGCTGCAGCACGCGCTTGGCCTCGTCCTGCCCGGCATGGGCGAGAAACACCGCGAACTCGTCGGCGCCAAGCCGGCCGACCCAGTCGCCGTCACGTACCGCAGCCACCAGATAGTCGGCGAAACTGCGCAGCATCTGATCACCGGCGGCGTGGCCGAAGCTGTCGTTGACCAGCTTGAAGTGGTCCAGGTTGATGTAGCACAGCGAATGCGTGCCGCCCTCGCTGCGCACCTGCAGCAGCGAACGTTCCAGCAGCCGCTCGATCTCGCGACGGTTGATCAGGCCGGTCAGCGGATCGTGGCTGGCGTGATGCTCGATCTCACGTGCCAATGCATGGTTCTGGCTGACATCCTCGATGATCGCAAACACCGACAGGCCACCTCCCGCGCTGCGCACGCCGGTGCCACTCCAGCGCCCCCACACCAGGCTGCCATCGCGGCGGCAGAAGCGCAGTTCACTCGGCCGCAGCTGCCGGTCCCAGTCGATGCGGCCGACGCCATCGATGACCAGTTCGCCTTCCATCAAAAGATCGCCGAGCGACATCTGCAGCAGCACGTCGCGTCGGTAGTCGAGGATATCGGCCATCGCCTGGTTGGCTTCGATCACCTTGCCTTCGGTGTCGAGCTTGAGCATGCCGACGTTGGCCTGGTAGAAGGCGGCGCGGAAGCGGCTTTCGTGCTCGGTCAGATCCTTGCCGACGCGACGCGCAAGGGCCACCGCCATCAGGCTGATCGCCAACACCGACAGGCCACCGACCATCAGCGTCGCGATCCGCACCATCGTGGCCATGCGCAGCAACGCTTGCGAAAATGCCTGCGCCTGCACCTGCAGCCGCCGGTCCAGATCACGCAGCTGTTGCAGGTAGCGATCACGGACAGGCGCAGGCAAAGCGCCTTCGCCATGCCGCAGCTGCAGCTCGTCGACCAGGCGCTGCACCGCCATCAGGTCACCATCGGTCTGCCGCCACAAGGCGGTCGCCTCGCGGAACGCACCGATGTCACGTGCATGGCGGAAGGAGAACACCAGCCGTGGAATGTCGGCGCGTGCGTTGCCGCCCTGCAGGAAACCCTGCCTGGCTTTGGCTTCATCCGGCTCGGCCTGTTCCAGCGCCAACCGCGCCTGCAGATCGCCCAATGGCACCTGCAGGGCCTGGCGTGCGTCGTCCAGGTCCTGGGCATCCCGCCGCGCCAGGTAGCGGCTGAGCGCAGCGGTGGCTTCCTGCTGACCACGCGACCAGTAGCCCTGGCCGGCGATCCAGGCGGTGGAGGCCGCCTGCAGTTCCTGGATCAGGGCGGACAGTGCGACCAGTCCGATCGCCATGCCCGTCAACAACGCGAATCGCAGTCCCAGCCCACGGGTCATCGGTACCCGCCGGCCCTGCTGGTCCGTGCCACTTCTACCCATCCCGGATCCCCCCGAATGTGCTGCGGTGACAACCTACCTTGGAACCCGGCCAGCCTAGGACCGGCCATGTGTGGGCCATGCGAAAAAGGGGACGGAGGGGATTAAGTCGTTTTCGGCATAAGCGCGTGGCCTGCCATTTACGACTTAATCCCCTCCGTCCCCTTTATCTGTACGCCAGCCCGGAGGCTGGCGTTGTTGCAGACGGCTGAGGGTGCGGCTTAGAAGCTACGCGGGCCGCGCGGCTTGAAGCCGTCACGACGCGGCGGGCGGCTGTCGCGGTCACCGCCGCGGTCGCCACCATGGCCACCCGGACCACCCGGGCCGCCACGACGCGGGCCACTCGGACCACCCGGACCGCGCTTGTCAAAGCGCGGCTTGAACGGACGCGGGGCCGGGTTGGTGTCTTCACCCGGGGCCAGCGCGCGCATCTGCAGCTGCTGGCCCGACACCCAGACCTTCTGCAGGTGCGACAGCACGTCCGACGGCATCTGCGCCGGCAGGTCCAGCAGCGAGAAGTCGTCGTGGATGTCGATGCGGCCGATGAAGCGGCTTTCCAGGCCGGCTTCGTTGGCGATGGCGCCGACGATGTTGGCCGGCTTCACGCCATGCTGGTGGCCTACCGAAATACGGTAGGTCTCCATGCCCTGCTCCGGCGCACCGCGCGGCGGAACCTCACGGCGCGGACGCTGCTCGAAACCACCTTCGGCGTCATCGCGACGCGGGCCACGCTCGAAGCGCGGACCACGCTCGTTGCGGTCGAAGCGATCACCACGCTCCGGACGGTCACCACGGTCGAAGCGTTCGCGCGGCGCGCGCTCTTCACGCGGGGCACGCACCGGCGGCTGCAGCAGGAACGGGGTATCACCCTGCAGCATCTTGGCCAGCGCGGCGGCCACTTCGATGGCCGGCACGTTCTGCTCGCTCTCGAAGCGCTCCAGCAGCTGGCGGTAGAAGTCCAGTCCACCGGCGCCGAGCGTCTCGGTGATGCGCGTGGTGAACTTGTTGATGCGGTTGTCGTTGACCGCTTCCACGCTCGGCAGCTGCATCTCTTCGATCGGCTGGCGGGTGGCGCGTTCGATCTGGCGCAGCATGCCCTTCTCGCGCGGGGTGGCGAACAGGATCGCCTCGCCGCTGCGGCCAGCACGGCCGGTACGGCCGATGCGGTGCACGTAGCTTTCAGTGTCATACGGAATGTCGTAGTTCAGCACGTGGCTGATGCGCTCCACGTCCAGGCCGCGGGCAGCCACGTCGGTGGCGACCAGGATGTCCAGCTTGCCTTCCTTCAGCATGGCGATGGTGCGCTCACGCTGGGCCTGCTGCATGTCACCGTTGATGGCGGCAGCGGCCAGGCCACGGGCCTGCAGCTTGCTGGCCAGTTCTTCGGTGCCGGCCTTGGTACGCGCGAAGATGATCATCGCGTCGAACGGCTCGACTTCCAGGATGCGGGTCAGCGCGTCCAGCTTGTGCATGCCGCTCACCCACCAGTAGCGCTGGCGGATGTTGGCCGAAGTGGTGGTCTTGGCCTGGATGGTGACCTCGACCGGATCCTGCAGGTAGGTCTGCGCGATGCGACGGATCTGCGGCGGCATGGTGGCCGAGAACAGGGCCACCTGGCGCTGCTCCGGCAGCTTCTTCAGCACGGCTTCGACGTCGTCGATGAAGCCCATGCGCAGCATTTCATCGGCTTCGTCCAGCACCAGCGTCTTCAGCTCGGACAGGTCCAGGGTGCTGCGGTCCAGGTGATCGATCACGCGGCCGGGGGTACCGACCACGATGTGCACGCCACGGCGCAGGGCCGACAGCTGCTGGCCGTACGGCTGGCCGCCGTACACCGGCAGCACACGGAAGCCCGGGATCTTCGACGAATAGGACTGGAACGCCTCGGCGACCTGGATGGCCAGCTCGCGGGTCGGTGCCAGGATCAGGGCCTGCGGCTTGATCTGCTGCAGGTCGATGTTGGACAGTACCGGCAGCGCGAACGCTGCGGTCTTGCCGGTGCCGGTCTGGGCCTGGCCCAGCACATCGCGGCCTTCCAGCATCGCCGGGATGGTGGCGGCCTGGATCGGCGACGGAGTTTCGTAGCCGATGGCGGTGACTGCCTGCATGACAGGCTCGGACAGGCCGAGCTGCGCGAACTGCAGCGGCGCTTGGGATTCTTGGGACATGGGGAACTCCAAAGACACTGCCGTCTTCCTGGCAGTGCGATAAAAAAAGGTGATGGTCCGCGCTTTGGGCGCCCTTCTTATCGCGTGCCCTGGCGCTGCTCGGTCGGAGGAGATTTCACTCGCTCAGAGCGGAATCATACCGCATTGATCCTGAACGAGGCATACAGCTTTCCGGACGCGTGCTGTCAGGCCCCGCGCTGGCGCACAATACGCGGCCTCTTCCGGCACGGCCATTGGCCTGCGCCCCCTCTCCCAGGAACCCCGCTCCATGCAGATTCTCGAATTCGACCTCGACGGCGACTACGTCGAACTCAAGCAGCTGCTCAAGCTGGCTGACCTGGTCACCAGTGGCGGCGAAGCCAAGATGGTCATCAGTGACGGCCAGGTGCGGGTCGACGGCGAAGTCGAACTGCGCAAGGCCTGCAAGATCCGCGCAGGCCAGGTAGTCGAATTCGCCGACAGCCAGATCCGCGTGCTGGCCGCCGGCTGATCTGAATCTGTTCAGGCCACGCGCTGGGTCAGGTGCGAGGCAATCAGCTGCCTGAACGGTGCCACGCCCTGCGCCAGGCGCAGGCCGGCCGCCCGCAGCAGCCGCGCCAGACCGCGATCGTCGGTGTACAGGCTGGCGATCGCATTGGTGGCTTCGTACAAAGGACGCGATGCCAGCCGATGACCGCGCTGATAGCTGGCCAGCATGCCGGCCGCGGCGATGTCGGCACCGCGGCGCTGCTGCTCGACGATGCCCTGCGCCAGCCGCTGTGCGCTGGCCAGTCCCAGGTTGAAGCCATGCGCGGTGACCGGGTGCATGCCGACGGCGGCATCGCCGATCAGCGCCGAACGCTCGCCGACAAAACGGTGCGCATACACACCCACCAGCGGATACGCCTGTGGCGTGGCCACTGGCTGCATGCGGCCCAAGCGGTGTTCGAAGCAACCGCTGATGGCTTCACCGAAGGCCACCTCATCCATCGCCAGCAGTTCTTCAATCTGCCGCGGCGGCAGCGTGATCACTGCTGATGCCTGGCCCTCGTTGAGCGGCAGCAACGCCATGGTGCGGCCGTAGCCGAACCATTCCCAGGCAGTGTGGTGATGGTCGCGCTCGACCTGCATGCGGCACACCAGCATGGACTTGCCGAAGTCACGCATCTGCGCACCGATGCCAAGCATGCGGCGGGTGGCGGAGAAGCGACTGTCAGCGGCCACCAGCAGCCGCGCATGAAGTTGGCTGCCGTCATCAAGTTTGACCACGTGGCCCTGCGCATCGGCCTGCACGCCCTGCACCTTGCGCCCGTCGAACAGTTCCAGGCCGTCCTGGTCCTGCACGGCATCCCATGCAGCACGGCGGATCAGATGGTTGGGTACCAGCCAGCCCAGCGGCTGGCCATCGACCTGGCTGCTGGCGAAGGTCAGCGCGAACGGCGAGCCGCCGTTCATCACCTTGGCATCGCGCAGCTCAGCGACTTCGGCCTGCGGCAGGCGCTGCCACAACCCCAGTTGCTCCATGCTCTGCCGCGAGGCATGGGTCAGCGCGATCTCGCGGCCATCGAAGGCGGCTTCGGCCAAGGCCTGGCGCGGCTGCACTTCCACCAGCCCGACCTGCAGGCCGCTGCCGGCCAGCGCGCGCGCGAAGCACAGACCCGCCGGTCCGGCGCCGACCACCACCACGTCCATCCTGCGCATGCGCGCCTCCCGCCGTTGATTCAGTCCGGGCCAGCATAGCGCCGCGCACCTGACCGGCCTTGATCTGGATCAGGCCCGGGTCACAACAGCGCGAACACCATCGCCAGGATCGACAGCAGCGACACCAGCCACACCAGGCTGCGCACGTAGGGCACGCCTGCGGCGTACAGGGGCAGATAGACCACACGCGCCCAGAAGTAGGCCTGCGTCGCCAGTGCAGTGGTGTCGTTGCCGCGACCGGCCACGACCACCGCGATGGCGGCGGCGGCGAAGAACGGGAACGTCTCCAGGAAGTTGGCCTGCGCACGCTGCAGGCGACCGGCCAGCGCGCTGACCGGCTTTGCATCGCCATCGCGTGCCGAGGCATTCCACTTCATCCCGCGCTCGCGGGTGACCACGGTCGAGGTGGCGAAGATGTAGACGAAGCCCAGCAATACCGACCAGGCCAGCATCGTCAGTTCAGTTGCCATCGTTCATCTCCTCAGGGTGCCGACGCACGCAGGCTGTAGCCGGCCAGGCGCCACACCTTGTCCTCGTCGAATCGGAACGAGACCAGCTCGCGCACCGGCTGTGCGCTGTTGGCGAAACGGGTCGGGAAACTGACGTTGATGTACAGCCCTTCCGGCACCGCGGCACCGGCGCTGTACTTGACCCGGGTGATGGTCGGCTGGCCGCGGCCGGCCAGCGCACCCAGGCGCGTGCGCTCGGTGGTCAACTGGCTGACGAAGGCGGCCTTTGGTACTGCGCGGCGCGCCACGGCCGAAGCGCCATCCCACAATTCGCCGGCGCGGTTGGCATCAACCAGCTGCGCCGCCTTCACTGCAGCCGCGCCCATTTCCGCATCCTGTTTCTGCACCTGCGCCTGCTGCGCGGCGGTCAACGCCGGAGCGCCGGCCGTGGCCGGTTTCGCAGCCGCCGGCGAGGCCGGGGCCGGGCGCGCGGGTGCCGGGGCGGGCGTGGCCGGCGCAGGTGCCTGCGCCAATGCGGTCAGGGGCAGCAGGGACAGCAGCAGGAGCACGCGCTTCATGGACACCACCGGTCTTCTGGAGAGAACTGCAGTCTACGCCAGCACGGTGACTACGCTGTCAGCGTGCCAGAGCGTTGCCCTCCACCGCTGCCGCATCGGCCTGCGCGGCGGGCGCGGCGGTGTTCACTGGCGCCTGCTCGGCCACCGGCGGCGGCTCCGACGGTGCCGGTGGCAGCGTTGCCACATCGATCTCCGAAAGCGGGCTTTCTTCCGGGCATACCGCATCCGGGAAGCCGAAGCGCTGCTTCAGTGCCTGGCCGCAGCTGTTGATCGATTCCATGTCGGCGCCTTCGCGCTTGCACTGCTGGTCGAAGGCGATCAGGAACGCGTCCTTGCGCTGCACGAAGTCATCGCCACAGGCGCGCATCTGCTTGATCCGTTCCAGATCGTCCTGCACCGCATTGGTGCCATCCAGGCCGTACTGGCGCAGCTCGTCCGGGGTGAGCAGGCGCAGGCTGCGGTTGGGCACGGTCATCATCAGGTCGGCCACGCCCACCGCCACGCCGTTGCGCTGCAGATAGTCCTTCACGTTGTCGTAGACCTCGTGCAGCTCGCGGTTGAGTTCCGCGCGTGAGGTGGCCTTGGAGCTGATGCGCATCATGCGGTGGATGCCGACCTTGCCCGACAGCAGGCGGTTGTCACCGGCGGCCAGCACGAACACGCAGGCGCTGTGGCAGATCGAGCCTTCGCGCACCCAGATGGTCCAGCCGGACTCACCGATGCTGTCACCGGCGACGATCGCCGATTCCACCTGGCCGCCGCTGGAATCCAGATCGAGGATGCGCTTGTGGATCTTCTGCTGGTCGGCGACCACCGCCAACCGCCACATCATCTCGGCGAAGCCCGGATTGATCTTGCCGGCGTAGCGCACGCGCATCAGGCCGCGCTCGGCACACGGCGCCAGCGCCTGGGTGATCTGCTCGCGCTGCAGGCCTTCCAGTTCGACACCGTCGCCGGCATCGCCCGCATATTCCGTGCTGCAGCTGACCCAGGCGCGGCCATTCTCCAGCTGCGCCTGCGGCCACGGCCGATCCGCCCGGCTGCGCGGCGGCACCGGTGGTGGCGGTGCGTCGGCGGCATTGATCGACACCATGTTCTCGCCATCGCTGGCCGGCGCCCGCGCCGCCTTGTCGGCAGCCGTCACATTGCCCGGATTCTCCAGCTGACTGCAGCCCGCCAGGGCCAGGCACAACAAGGGCAACCAGCGGAGTTTGGCGGACATCGGGCAACCAGTCTTCACGTGAGCAAGAACCACAGTCTACCCGTCCGGGGCACGCATTCAGCGCGTGGCACTGAACCCCTTCTGACCCTTGGGAAAAGCGTGTCGACCAAGGTCGACACCCACCAACAGCAGCGCAGAACGCCCGCAAGACAGGTCGCAGGAACCTCTCGAAGGCGGGATGGGTCCGGTTGCAGGGGCGTGAGCGCCATGGGCCCGAGGCATGCCTCGGGCGGGTTGGGCAGGACGCCCAACCCCGGTCTTGCCGTGTGCGCAGGACAGCGCACACGAGCAAGCGGCGACCGAGCTTACAAGGGTGAGGGCGCTTTGTTTGCGAAGCACTGCTTCGCAAGCGCCCGAACGCCCAGCCGCCAGCGGCTGGGCCGGGCCCCGGAGGGGGACTTGCAGCGTCCCCTGCAACCGGACCCACCCCGCCCTCCCCCAGGAAGCCCGCTGTTGTTGCTCTGGCCTCGGCGGGTGCAGGGCGCAGACCTGCCCAACCCCCTTCAGTATCCATGTCCGAATGTGGCGAGTATCGCCGTCGCCAGAGGCCTAGACTGGCGCCATGGACACCGCCCTCGCCCTCGACACCGCCGCCTGCGACCGCGCCCGCCTCGCCCGCGACGCACGCTTCGACGGCGTGTTCTTCACCGCCGTGCGCAGCACCGGCATCTATTGCCGCCCGGTGTGCCCGGCACCGCCACCGAAGCCGCGCAACATCACCTACTACCCGACCGCCGCTGCGGCCGCCGCCGCCGGCTACCGCCCGTGCCTGCGCTGCCGTCCCGAACTGGCACCGCAGGCCCAGCAGGCACTGGCCGGGCAGACCGTGCAGCGCGCCCTCGCGCTGATCCATGGCGGTTTCCTGCAGGACCAGCCGGTAGCCGATCTCGCAGAGAAGATCGGCCTCAGCGCGCGCCAACTGCAGCGCCTGTTCGTTGAACATCTGGGCGCGACGCCGGGACAGATCCATGCCACCCATCGCCTGCTGCTGGCCAAGCAGCTGCTGACCGAGACCACGCTGCCGGTGACCGATGTTGCGCTGGCCGCCGGCTACAACAGCCTGCGTCGTTTCAATACCGCGTTCCTGCAGGGCTGCGGCATGGCACCAACCGCGCTGCGTCGCCAGCACCAGCCGCTGGCCGCCGATGACGGCTGCCTGGTACTGCGTCTGGTGTACCGCCCACCGTTGGATTTCCCGCGCATGCTGGCCTTCCTGCGCAAGCGCAGCCTGCCCGGCATCGAACTGATCGGCGAAGACAGCTACCAGCGCGTGCTCGGCACGCCGGAGCGCCCCACCCTGCTGCGCGTCACCGCCGACCCGAAGCGCCCAGAGCTGCGCCTGCAGCTGGGCGCGGTGGATCCGCGCCTGATTCCGGACATCGTGCGCCGCGTGCGTCGCGTATTCGATCTGGACGCCGACCTGCAGCAGGTGCACGCCGCGCTGGGCGAAGAACCCTTGCTGGCGCGTGGCATCGCCGAACGCCCCGGGCTGCGCGTGCCTGGCGGCTGGGATGGTTTCGAGGTCGGCGTACGCGCCGTGCTCGGACAGCAGGTCAGCGTGGCCGCGGCCACCACCTTCGCGCGGCGCCTGGTCGATGCCTATGGCGCACACTTGCCGGGCATGCCATCGGAATTCGATCGCCAGTTCCCCGCGCCCGAGGTGCTGGCTGAGGCGCCGCTGGAATCGATCGGCCTGCCGCGCAGCCGCGCCGCCACCGTGCGTGCGCTGGCCGCTGCCTGTGCCAGTGGCGAGCTCGACTTCGGTCCCGGCCAGGCGCTGGAAGAATTCGTAGCGCGCTGCGTGGCACTGCCCGGCATCGGCCCGTGGACCGCGCAGTACATCGCCCTGCGCGGACTCGGCCAGCCCGATGCATTCCCCGCCGGCGATCTTGTGCTGCAGCAGGTGCTCGGCCACGCGCAAGGCCAGCGCCTGAGCGAACGCGCGACCGAAGCACGCTCGCAGCCCTGGCGGCCGTGGCGCGCGTATGCCGTGCTGCACCTGTGGCACTTGTCCGGCACTTTCGTTGGAGAACCGACATGACCCTGTTGTTTGATCGTTTCGACAGCCCGATCGGCGTACTGACCATTGCCGGTGACGAACGTGGCCTGTCACACGTGCTTTTCCCCGAAAACCGCCATCCGGCACGCGGACGCGATGACTGGCACTACGCACCGGATGCGCTGCCGGAAGCGCGCGAACAGCTGCTGCAGTTCCTGCACGGCGAACGCAGCAGCTTCGACCTTGAACTGACGCCACGCGGCACGCCGTTCCAGCTGCGGGTGTGGCGGGCGCTGGCACTGATTCCGTTCGGCCAGACCTGGAGTTACCTGCAGCTGGCGCAGCACCTCGGCCAGCCCAGTGCGACCCGCGCGGTCGGTGCCGCGAACGGCCGCAACCCGCTGCCGATCATCCTGCCCTGCCATCGCGTGATCGGCAGCAATGGAGCGCTGACCGGATTCGGCGGTGGGCTGGAAACCAAGGCTGCGCTGCTGCGACTGGAACAACGCCAGGCCCCGCTGTTCGCTTGAGAGGGCTGGCCGGGCTGCGCCCGGCACCCGCAGAGGCTAGAGCAACAGCAACAGCGGGCTTCCTGCGGGGAGGCAGGGTGGGTCCAGTTGCAGGGGACGCTGCAAGTACGTCCCTGTAAGCTCGGTCGCGCCATCCATGGCGCTCACGCCCCTGCAACCGGACCCACCCCGCCTTCGACAGGTTCCGGCGATCTGTCCGAACGTCATTCTGCGCAACTGTTGGAGGTGTCGACCTTGGTCGACACGGTAGATCCACGCCATGCGTGGATGGAAGCAGCAGGGACATGAAAAGCCCCCGTCTTGTTGAAGGGCGCGCACCGACAGGTGCGGGGACAAGGAAAAATGCGCGGACTCGGCGCGCGATAGCGCGCCGTGTCTTGGGCGCGTCATTGCACGGGCTTATCATGCGTGGATGACTTCTGTACGCCTGACCTGCGCGCTGGCGCTGCTGCTGCCATTGGCCGCCTGCACCACCGCGCCCGCCCCTTCCGCCTCCGTTCCCACACCCGTCGCTGCGGCCACGCCGCAGAAGCTGCTGCTGATCTCCATCGACGGCCTGCGTGCCGACGCGCTGGACCGCGGCCTGACCCCGAACCTGCAGCGACTGATCGACGGCGGCGTGCGTGCGCGCTGGATGACCCCGTCCTATCCATCACTGACCTTCCCCAACCATTACACCATCGTCACCGGCCTGCGCCCGGACCACCACGGCATCGTCAACAACAGCATGGACGACGAAGCACTGGGCCGGTTCGAGCTGAGCAACCGCGACGCGGTCACTACCAGCGGCTGGTGGGGCGGCGAACCGATCTGGGTCGGCGCCGAGAACGCCGGCGTGCGTTCGGCTACCACGTCATGGCCGGGTAGTGAATCGGAGATCCGCGGCGTACGCCCCAGCCAGTGGCGCGTTTACGACGGCAAGGAGCCGCTGGAGCAGCGCGCCGGCATCGTGCTCGACTGGCTTGCACAGACCGACGCCGATGCACCGCGTCTCACCACCCTGTACATGGAACACGTGGACAAGGCCGGCCACAACTACGGGCCCGAGTCGAAGCAGTATGCCGACGCCATCGTGCGCGCCGACCAGATCGTCGGCCAGGTGCTCGATGGGCTGCAGCAGCGCGGCCTGGCCGCGACCACCAACGTGATCGTGGTCTCTGACCATGGCATGGCCAGCGTCCCGGTCGGCCAAGTGATCTCCACTGAATCGATGGCCGATCCGGCCATCGCGCGCAATGTCAGCCAGGGCCAGTCGGTGGGTTTTGCGCCGGTCGCCGGCCGCGAGGCGGAAGCCGAACGCGCCCTGCTCGGACGCCACGGGCACTACGAGTGCTGGAAGAAGGAGAACCTGCCGGCGCGCTGGCACTACGGCACGCATCCGCGGGTTCCGGCCATCGTCTGCGCCATGGACGAAGGCTGGGATGCCCTGCATCAGGAGAAAATCGCCAAACGCGACCATCAGGACCGCGGCTCGCATGGCTACGACAATGCCCTGCCCTCCATGCGCGCGGTGTTTGTGGCCGGCGGCCCGTCGTTCCGCCAGGGCCTGGTGATCGATGGCTTCGACAATGTCGACGTCTACCCGCTGCTGGCGCACCTGCTGCAGGTGCCGGCCGCGCCGAACGACGGCAATCCGGAAACGCTGAAGAAGACCCTGCGCTGACTTCCCTGTAGAGCCGAGCCCATGCTCGGCTGCATTGCGCCAGCCGAGCATGGGCTCGGCTCTACAACAACGTGCATAAAAAAACGCGGCGCCAGGTGCCGCGTTTTTCGTTGAACCGGTCTGGGCCGGATCAGGCCTTGGCGACAGCCTTCTTCGCCACAGCCTTCTTCGCCGGAGCCTTGGCCACGGTCTTCTTGGCAACCGGAGCGGCGGCGCCTACGGCGACCTTGCTGGCGGTGTGCGAACGGGCGTTGCCGTAGCTGGCGTTGTAGCGCTTGCCCTTGGCGGTCTTGCGGTCACCCTTACCCATGTCTTCAACTCCTCAAATGTGAAATCTGGTTACCCCGTACTGACACGGGTTCGACGGGGCCGCCTTGCTGGGCGCCCCCGCGCACGATCGAAAATCCTATCACGGAGCGCCTAGTGCGCGCAGCTGGCGTCGTGCACGTGACCGTGGTTGAGGCGCAGGTTGACCAGGTGGGCCACCCCCACCAGCAGGCCGCCGACGGTCATCACCACCGCGTGCGGCACCGCATTATGGTGCAACGGGTCGTACAGCACGCCGGCCCACAATGCGACCAGGCCGGGAATCAGGAAGCCCAGCGCACGCAGCGCACCGTGCCGGCGGTAGCCCCAGACCAGGCTGAACAGCCCCAGCAGGGTGACGAACACCACCAACGCCTGTTCCACCCCATCGCTCAGCCAGAACGACAGCCCCAACGAAGGCGCTGCGGCCAGCAGTACCGGGATCACCGCGCAGTGCACCGCGCACAGCATCGAACCAGTAGCGCCGAAACGGTCGAGCAGGTGGCGCAGGCGTGAGGACAGGGACATGACTTCCAGCAGGGTCGGCGAATCGTTATGGAATAATATAACATCCCTCTCCGACCCGCACGGTTTCCCCTCCCCCTGTCCCATCGACGGGATTCGTGCGCCCCGTGATTGATACATTGTAACAAAGGACCCGTCCATGCCCGCCCACACCCCACGGCTCAAGCCGCATTCCCTGGCCCTGGCCCTCGCTGCCCTGCTGCCGTCCGTCGCCTTTGCAGCCGGCCAGGACACCTCCCATCGTGACCGCCACCTGACCGAGCTGTCGTCGGTGCAGGTCACCGCGTCGCCGCTGCAGGGTGATGCCGAATCGCTGGCACGCCCGGTGGAGGTTCTGGCCGGTGAACGCCTGGACGAGCAGAAGGCCGGCACCCTCGGCGATACCGTGGCCAAGCTGCCCGGCGTGCAGAGCACCTTCTTCGGTCCCGGCGTCGGCCGCCCGATCATCCGCGGCCAGGAAGGCCCACGCGTGGCCGTGCTGTCCAACGGCATGGGCAACATGGATGCCTCCACGGTCAGCGCCGACCACGCCACCAGCATCGAGCCGTTCCTGGCCGACCAGATCGAAGTGCTGAAGGGCCCGGCCACGCTGCTGTTCGGCAGCGGCGCCATCGGTGGCGCGGTCAACGTGGTGGATGGCCGCATCGCCCGCGAACTGCCGGAGCGTCCGCTCAGCGGCCGCGCCGAACTGCGCGGCAACTCGGTGAACAACGAACGCAGCGGCATGTTCCGCCTCGACGGCGTCAGCGGCAATGTCGTGCTGCACGTGGATGGCCTGGTCCGCAATGGCGATGACTACCGCATCCCCGGCTATGCAGTGATCGACAGCCTTGAAGATCATCATGACCACGATCACGACCATGATGCGGCCGAGGGCGAAGAACCGCGCCGCGGTCGCCTGGACAACAGCTCGATCCGCACCCGCGCCGGCGGCGTAGGCGCAACCTGGCTGGGCGACGGCGGCTACTTCGGCGTATCGGCCAGCACCTACCGCACCAACTACGGCATTCCCAATGGCGCGCACGTGCACGCCGATGGTGATGATCATGGCCATGACCACGGGCACGACCATGGCGATGAAGAAGAAGGCGGCGACGAGCATGACGTGCGCATCGACATGGTGCAGAACCGCTTCGAGACCAAGGCCGGCATCTACGACCCGGTCTCGTTCCTGAAGAACGTCAACGCGCGCGTGGCCTACACCGACTACGAACACGTGGAGCTGGAAGCAGGCACACCGTCCACCCGTTTCACCAACCGCGGCATCGAGGCACGCCTGGAAGCGGTGCAGCAGCAGATCGGCGGCTGGGACGGCGCGTTCGGCCTGCAGTTCGGCAACAGTGATTTCGGAGCCAAGGGCGAAGAGGCGTTCGTTCCGGATACCGGCACCAGGAACATCGGCCTGTTCGTGCTGCAGGAAAAGCAGTTCGGTCCGTTCAAGCTGGAACTGGGCGGCCGCCACGACCAGGTCAAGCTGGACCCGACCGGTGACTATCGCCGCCGCACGTTTGGTGCCACCAACCTGTCTGCTGCCGGCATCTGGAAGCTCAACGATGCCGTTGACCTGCGCATCGGCGTTGACAGCTCAGAGCGTGCACCGACCAACGAAGAGCTGTATGCCGCCGGCGCGCACATCGCTACCCGCTCGCTGGAAATCGGCGACGCCAACCTGAAGACCGAGCGCGGCCAGCGCGTGGAACTGGGTATCCACACCCACAGCGAGCGCCTGGACTTCTCCGCGTCGGTCTACCAGACCAAGTTCAAGGACTTCATCTACCTGGCCGACACCGGCATCACCGAGGGCCTTCCGGTGCGCACCTGGACGCAGCAGGACGCGGTGTTCCGCGGCGCCGAAGCCGAAGCGCTGGTGCACCTGTTCGAAGGCGGCGCCGGTGACTGGGATCTGCGCCTGTTCGGCGACTACGTGAAGGCCAAGCTGGATGGCAGCGGCAGCCGTAACCTGGACATCGCCGTGCCGCATGGCGACCACAACCACAACTACAGCGTGGAGCTGGCCAATACCGGCTACCTGCCGCGCATCGCCCCGGCCCGCGTCGGCGCCGACCTGCGCTGGTCGAAGGACGGCTGGCGCGCCTCGGTCGGTGCAGTGCGTTACAGCCGCCAGAAGGACGTCGCCCAGAACGAAGCACCAAGCGACGGCTACACCCTGGTCGACGCGCACCTGGCCTACCGCTGGGACCGCAACGCGAGCAACAGCTACGAGGTGTTCCTGGATGGCAGCAACCTGACCAACCGCGAAGTGCGCCCGCATACCTCGCTGCTGCGCGACTACTCGCCGCTGCCGGGCCGTGGTGTCGCATTCGGCATCCGCGCGTTCTTCTGATCGCGCACCGGTGCCGGATTCCATTCCGCAGTAAAGGGATCCGATCCCGCACCACCCCACGGGGGCCTTAGGGCCCCCGTTTTCGTTCTGGCCGATTCCATCACGCATTCGTCACAAAGATGTGCGTACCACAACAAGCGGACAATCCCGTCACTCAACGTCTCGCTAATCGGACACTTTTGTCCGAAAATAATTCCATGACTGCCCAACGTGCCGATGCTGCTGCCCGCCGTGCCCTCATCCTCGATGCCGCCGATCATGTGTTCGGCCAACATGGCGTCACCGCCCCGCTGGACCTGGTGGTCGAACGCGCCCAGGTGGGCCGCGCCACCCTGTACCGCAACTTCCCCGACCGCACTGCGCTGATCCAGGCGCTGCTGCAACGTACGGTTGATCGCATCCGGCGCCAGGTTGAACAGCTCGGCGACCGTGACGACGCCCTGTTCGAGGTGTTCGAGGGTATGGCCCAGCGCATCATCGATTCACCGGCGCTGGCCGATTACTGGCGTGCGGTCGACTCGGACGTGCCGGCCATGCGTGCCGCACGCGAGACCGTGCGCGACCTGCTGGAGGAGCCGATCGCGCGCGCCAAGGCGGCCGGCCTGTGCCGTGCCGACCTTGAGAAGACGGATATTTCACTGATCTCGGGCATGCTGGGCGCAGCCCTGCGCGGCAAGACCCGCGACGAGCGCGCCCAGTTGGCCGGGCGCGCCCTGCAGCTGCTGCGCGGGGGTCTCCAGGGAGCAACCAGCGAGGCCCGCTGATGGTCCAGCCGTATCTGAAGCCGGTTCCGGATTGGGAGGAGCACGAGAAGCCGACCATGCCCGGTTCGGCATCGATGCCCTGGCACCCACCATACCGTCGCTTGGCCTATGCCCTGGTATCGCTGCTGGTGGCGATCACCGGTGGCCTCGGCAATGCGCTGGTCACCGCCAACCTGCCGTTCCTGCAGGGCCAGCTGGCACTGACCCCGACCCAGGGCAGCTGGCTGGTGGCCGCCTATGCCATGGTGAATGTCACTGCCAACCTGCTGGCCTTCAAGTTCCGCCAGCAGTACGGCATCCGCCTGTTCGCAGAGATCGGGCTGGGCCTGTACGCGGCACTGGCGGTGCTGCACCTGTTCGTCGGCAGCTTCGAGACCACGATGCTGACCCGCGCCGCCAGCGGCTTCGCGGGTGCGGCCTGTTCGACACTGGGCACGCTGTACATGCTGCAGGCGCTGCCGCGCCGCTTTACCGGCAATCTGCTGGTGGTCGGCGTCGGCCTTTCGCAGCTGGCGGTGCCGATCGCCTGGATCGTTTCACCAGGCCTGGTGGATACCGGCCAATGGCATCAGCTCTACTCATTCGAAGCCGGGCTGGCACTGTGCGCGTTCGCGGCAGTGGTGGTGCTGAAGCTGCCACCCGGCATCCAGGTGAAAGCCTTCGAGCCACTGGACTTCCTCACGTTCGCCCTGCTTGCGCCGGCTGTCGCGCTGCTGGTGATCGTACTGGCGCAGGGCTACACCCGCTGGTGGCTCAACACACCGTGGCTGGGCTGGGCGCTGGTCGCCTCGATCGTGCTGTCCACCACCGCCTTCATCATCGAACACTACCGGCGCAATCCGCTGCTGCAGATCCGCTGGCTGTCGAAGCTGCCGGTGCTGCACTTCATCGTCGGCGCGTTCCTGATCCGCTTCCTCACCACTGAGCAGTCCTACGGCGTGGTCAACCTGATGCGCACGCTGGGCATGGGGCCTGACCAGATGCGCCCGCTGTTCGTGGTGATCCTGGCCGGCGTGATCGTGGGCATTGCCGGCGCCTCGCTGACCTTCGGCCCGAAGCGGCTGATTGCCCAGCTGCTGATGGCGATCCTGCTGCTGGGCGCCGCCGCGTTCTTCGACCAGCACCGCACCAGCATGGATCGGCCGCACGACTTCTACGCCAGCCAGTTCCTGGCCTCGGTCGGTGCCGGCATGTTCATGGGCCCGTTGATCATGCTCGGCATTTCCGCCGCGCTGAAACAGGGCGTGGATCACATGATCACCTTCCTGGTGACGCTGTCGATCACGCAGACGCTGGGTGGGCTGGCCGGTTCGGCGGTGCTGGGCACCTTCCAGTTGCATCGCGAGCAGTTGTACTCCAGCGCATTGACCAGCCAGCTCGATCCAGCCGATCCGGTGGTGGCGCAGCGCCTGCGCATCCAGCAGCAGCTGTACGCCGCCCAGATCACCGACCCGGTGCTGCGCAGTGCCCAGGGCAGCGCACAGCTGGCGCAGACCACGCGCCGCGAAGCCAACGTGCGCGGCTTCAATGATGTCTTCACCCTGAGCGGTTGGCTGGCAATCGGCTTCCTGTGCTGGTTGCTGCTGCTGTCGCTGCGCACCGCCGTGCTCAAGCAATGGCGCAAGCGCCACCCCACTCCCCCCACTGCGGCCACGCCAGCCGCGCCCCGCTGAGTTCTCGACCATGCCCCCCGTCCCGCCCCGACCCGACGACGCCGACAACGTGACCCCACCGCCGCCGACCGACGCGGCGCCTGCCCCCACGCCGGTAGAACCCGCGGTCGCGCCGAAGTACCTCAAGCCCAGCGCGCGCAGCGTGGTGGTGATGGTGGTGGTGGCCCTGGTGGGCATTGCGCTGATCCTGCGCGCCTGGCACCTGTGGCCGTTCACCAGCAGCGTGATGGTGACCGACAACGCCTACGTGCGCGGCCAGATCACGGTGATGGCGCCGCAGGTGAACGGCTACGTGACCGAAGTGCTGGTGAAGGATTTCCAGCATGTGACGCAGGGCGAGCCGCTGCTGCGCATCGATGACCGCATCTACGCGCAGCGTGTCGCCCAGGCGCAGGCCACGCTGGACAGCGCACGCGCGGCACTGGCCAACTCGGACCAGTCGCAGGCGCAGAACCGCGCGCAGATCGCTTCCGCACGGGCCACATTGTCGGCCGGGCAAGCCGAACTGCAGCGCTCGCGCAACGAGACCAAGCGTTACGAGGAGCTGGCCGCACAGCAGCTGGTATCGATCAACGACCGCGACAAGTTCCGCACCACCCAGGCCTCGGCACAGGCCAGCGTGCAGCAGTCACAGGCGCAGATCCGCATCGCCGAGGAAACGCTGGTGTCGACCCAGGTGGCGCGCAAGAGCCTGGAGGCCCAGGTGGAAAGTGCGCAGGCGCAGCTGGAACTGGCGCGCATCGATCTGGCCAACACGGTGATCCACGCGCCGCGCGACGGCCAGATCAGCGAAGCCAGCGTGCGCGTGGGCCAGTACGTCGCCGCCGGTTCGCAGCTGCTGTTCCTGGTCCCTGACACGCTGTGGGTGGTGGCCAACTACAAGGAAGGCCAGACCTGGGGCATGGCGATCGGCCAGCCGGCCACATTCTCGGTGGACGCGTTCCAGGGGCAGGTGCTGCGGGGCCGCGTGCAGGAGATCGCGCCGGCTACCGGGTCGGAGTTCAGCGTGCTGCGCCCGGACAACGCCAGTGGCAATTTCACCAAGGTGGTGCAGCGGCTGCCGGTTCGGATTTCAATCAATAGGAATCAGGAGCTGGCAAAGCAGCTGCGTCCCGGCATGTCGGTGATCGTGCGTGTGGATACCCAGTCCAAGCCGTTGGACTAGGACGCAGGCCCTGTCGCGCCGATATGAAACGGGGTCAGATCCCTTTGCCAATGGCAAAGGGATCTGACCCCAATCCCAAAATGCCGGCCAGCGGCCGGCACTACCATTGCGTTACCCCGCGCAGCGCGCGCAGAGCCCGTGCACTTCCAGGGTCTGCGCCTGCGGCTGGAAACCCAGCTCCTTGGCGCGCTTCTCCAGCTGGGTGACGATCTCGCGGTCTTCCAGTTCCACCGCGCTGTGGCAGCTGTTGCAGATCAGGAACGGCACTGAATGGGCTGCACTGCTGGGATGGTGGCAGGCCACGAAGGCATTCACCGACTCCAGCTTGTGCACGAAGCCATTGGCCATCAGGAAGTCCAGCGCGCGGTAAACGGTGGGCGGGGCATCAGCACCCACGCCCTTGCCGTTGCGCACCCATTCCAGCAGCTCGTAGGCCTTGACCGGCTTGCCGGCCTCGGCGATCAGCTTCAGCACATTGGCGCGGATCGGGGTCAGGCGCAGCCCGCGTTCGCGCGAGACGCGCTCGACCACCGCCACGAAATCCGATGCGTCGTGGACGTGGTGGTGCGGGGCGGTACAGGCGGTGGCGGTCTTGGCGGGCATGCGTGTTCTCCGGTTCGGGCCTGGCAAGGATGCCTCAGGCCGTTGCTACCTTGGTGATGGCCACATCAATGCGTTTCAAGGCCTGCTCGCGGCCGGCCAGGTAAACGGTATGGGAAATGTCAGGGCTGACCTGGGTGCCGGTGATGGCCACGCGCAGCGGCTGGGCGACCTTGCCCATGCCGATTTCCAGCGCGGCCGCCGCATCGTGCAGGGCCACGCCTACCGATTCGGCGGTCCATTCCGGCAGGGCGGCCAGCAGCTCGCGGGCCTTGCCCAGCGCCACCTCGGCACCGGCCTTGAAGTGCTTGGCCACCGCCGCTTCGTCGTACCCGGTCAGCGGCTGGTACCAGACGACGGCCTTCTCGGCCATTTCCTTCAGGGTCTGCACGCGTTCACGCAGGGCCATCACCACGTCCTCCGGGGCCGGGCCAGCGGCCACGTCCAGGCCCAGCTTCTGCAGCTGGTACACCAGGTGCGGCACGATGGCGGCCACGTCCTCGGTCTTCAGGAAGTGCTGGTTGACCCAGCCCAGCTTGGCCATGTCCAGGCGCGAGGCCTTGGAATTGCAGTCCTTCACGTCGAACAGGTCGATCAGTTCCTGGCGGCTGAACAGCTCCTGGTCACCGTGCGACCAGCCCAGGCGGGCCAGGTAGCTCAACAGCGCGTCCGGCAGGTAGCCGGCGTCCTTGTACTGCATCACGTCGGCCGCGCCGGTGCGCTTGGACAGCTTGGCGCCCTGCTCGTCCAGGATCATCGGCATGTGGCCGAACTTCGGCACCGGTGCGCCGATGCCTTCGTACAGGTTGATCTGGCGCGGGGTGTTGTTGATGTGGTCGTCGCCGCGGATGACCTCGGTGATGCCCATGTCCCAGTCGTCCACCACCACCGCGAAGTTGTAGGTGGGGAAACCGTCCGGGCGGAAGATGACCATGTCATCCAGCTCGCTGTTGGCGATCTCGATGCGGCCCTTGATCAGGTCGTCGAACACCACCGTGCCTTCCAGCGGGTTCTTGAAGCGGATGACGCGGTTCGGGTCATCCTTGCGCGGCAGGCCCAGGTCACGCGCGGCACCGTTGTAGCGCGGCTTCTCCTGCTTGGCCATGGCGGCCTCGCGCATGGCGTCCAGCTCTTCGCGGGTCTCGTAGGCGTAATACGCCTTGCCGTCGGCCACCAGCTGCTCGGCCACTTCCAGGTAACGGGCGACGCGGTCGGTCTGGTAGATCGGGCCCTCGTCGTAATCCAGGCCCAGCCACTCCATCGCCTCCAGGATGGCGTCGATCGCGCCCTGGGTGCTGCGCTCACGGTCGGTGTCCTCGATGCGCAGCACGAACTCGCCGCCACGGTGACGGGCCTCCAGCCAGCAGTACAGCGCAGTGCGGGCACCACCGATGTGCAGGTAGCCGGTGGGACTGGGGGCGAAGCGGGTGCGGCAGGTCATGGACGGCTCGAGGAACGGGAATCCCCCGATTTTACCAGCCCTCCGCCCCCGACGGAAAAAGGGGACGGAGGGGATTAAGTCGCGATTGCCCAGCCTCTGGGCGTGGCGACCGGGAAACGGAGGGGAGAAACGACTTGATCCCCTCCGTCCCCTTTTACGGTTCCACTTTGCGCGGGAAGGGCTGCTCACGCGTTGCGGCGTTGTAGGCAAACGACGCGACGATGGCCGCGGCCTGCTTCAGGTCTTCCGGCTCGGCGTGGTCCCAGGTGTCCAGGTGGCTGTGGTGGACGTTGGTGAAGTAGTCCAGACGGTCCTGGATGAACTGGAAGCCCGGCAGGCCGATGCGATCGAAGCTGATGTGGTCGGTGCTGCCGGTGTTGCGGGTGGCCACGGTGGTGGCGCCCACGTCATGGAACGGCGCAAGCCAGGCTTCGAAGATCGGCATGGCGGCCAGGTTTTCCTGCGCGTAGATGCCACGGAAGCGGCCCGAGCCGTTGTCCATGTTGAAGTAGACCTGGAACTTGCCGTAGTCGCGGGTCTTCTGCAGCGCGCCGGTGGGCTCGCGCAGCGAAGCCGGCAGCGCCTTCTGCGCCGGGTCGGTGGGTTCCGGGAAACGACCGAAGTGCTTGGCCACATAAGCCTGCGAGCCGATCAGGCCCTGCTCCTCGCCGCTCCACAGCGCCACGCGGATGGTGCGCTTGGGCTTGGCGCCGGTCGCCTTGAGGATGCGCATCGCCTCCATCATCACCGCCACGCCGGCCGCGTTGTCGGCCGCACCGGTACCGCTGTGCCAGGAATCCAGGTGCGCGCCGATCATCACCACTTCATCGGGCTTGCTGCTGCCACGGATCTCGGCGAGCGTGTTGTAACCGGGCTGGTCGGCCTCGTCGGTGAAGCGCGCGGCCACGTCCACGCGCAGGCGCACGGTCTGCTTGGCCTCCAGCGCGCGCACCAGTGGATTGAAGTGCTCGCTGATCATCGCCAGCTCGGGAATGCCCACCGATTCACCGGCCTTGCGCGAACCGCCACCGGCAACCCGGATGATGCCGTTGTCCCAGCTGCTGATGCTGATCGAGGCCAGCGCGCCTTCTTCGACGAAGAACGCATTGACCCTGGTCGCCAGTTGCTGGCGCTCCTGGTATTCCTTGACCCGCTTGGCACGCTCGGCGGTGGCGTCCTTGTCCTTGGGCAGGGTGAATTCCTGCAGGCCCTCCAGCGAGGTGGCGTCGTGGCGATGCGAATCGGGCTCGGTGCCGCGCTTGTACTCGCGTGCCTCGCCCAGCAGCAGGATCTTGCCGCGCAGCTTGCCGCGGTACTTCTCGATGTCTTCGGGCTTCTTGATCTCGACCTGGACGAGTTCGCCTTCGACCGGGCCCTTGGTGCCCGGCGTCCAGGCCTTGGGCAGTGCATGCAGCGGCTGCACGCGATCACCCAGCATTTCCACACTGGCCGAGGTGAACTCCCAGCCACGCCCGAAGTCGTCGAAGGCTTCGTCGTGGACGTTGTCCAGCTTCCATTCGTTGAACTTGCCACGCGTCCACGCGTTGGCGCGGCCCATCGCCGGCGAGTTGGTCAGGCGCGGTCCGATGCGCTCGGTGAGATAGCTGAAGGTGTCCATCACCTGCGAGCGGTGGAAGGCCTCCTGGCGGATGCGGCTGACCATGTCCAGGTCCACCGTCTCGCGCTGCTGCGCGCCTGCATTGCCACCCATCGCCAGCGCTGCGGCCAGCATGCCCCACTTCAACACATCGCACCCCTGCCCTTCGGCTCGATCATCAACCCATCGAGTCTAGCCAGCAGGGGCGCGCCGATACCGTCCCATCGGTCATGGGCGGCGCGGAGGCGTGCGAACCAAGGTTCGCACCCACAGGAGAGTAGTTGGTTCGCACCTGCCAAGCCGAGTCACCCATTCCAGCCCAACCACAACTGCGCCCGCTCCGGCAGCAGCAGCAACCAGTGCCGCCGATCGATGCTGCTGCAGCCGTACACCGCCGCATGCGTGGGCCAGTCCTCGGGCAGGCCACCGATGCCGATCTCGGCCAGCGCCTCCGCCCCGGCCTTCCATGACCGGTAGCGCGGCACCCGCCCAGCCACCGCGCCGCGTCCTTGCCGTGCGCCCTGCAGCCAATCCAGCCCCTGTCCCCGCAATCCCTCGCAGGTCACTGCTGCCAGCTGGAAGCGGACCAGGCCGGGGGCGATCCGTGCCCCCGGCAGGGCCGCCAGCACGCCATGTGCCTGCAGCAGTGCATCCACTTCCAGCAGGGCCGGAATGCCCTGCCGTGCCCGTTGCCGCAATCCCTGGCGCCAGCTCATGGCGTGCTCCTTACTTCAGTTCCGCGCCAAGCGCGTACCAGTCGACCCGGCGGGTCACCCACATCGCCAGCGCCAGGATCACGAACAGCAGCAGCGACCCCATCAGCAGCGCGTTGTTCTCCGACACCAGCAGGCCATACAACGCGCCGTACAGCACGGTCAGCAGCGCCGCGAAGCCGAGGCCGCGCTTCCAGTGGCCCAGCACATTGGCCAGGTACACCGCCTGCAGCCCGATGCAGGCCACGGCCGAGACCAGGTAGGCCTTCCAGAACGCAATGTGCTCGGACAGGCTGATCAGCAGCAGGAAGAAGATCGCCAGCGCCAGGCCCACCATCAGGTACTGCAGTGGGTGGATGCGCAGCGACTTGATCAGCTCGAACAGGATGAAGCCGACGAAGGTGAGTACCACGAACAGCACGCCGTACTTCGAAGCGCGGTCGGCCTGGGTGTAGGTGTCGACCGGATCGACCAGCGACACCGTCACCGCCTGCGAGTCGACCGAACCGTCATTGCGCAGCTGGCGCTGGGCATCGGAGGCCAGCGAGGACACCGCCCAGCGTGCATCGAAGCCCTGCGCATCGACGCGTCGCTCGTTGGGCAGGAACGCGCCGCTGAACGACGGATGCGGCCAGCTCGAACGCAGCGCGATGTGGGTGTCATCGCCCACCGGCACCACCGACAGCATGCGGCTGCCATCCAGGCGCAGCTCCAGTTCAACGGTGCTGGCAGCCAGCGTGCCGCCCTGATCCGCAGCGAAACCCGCCACCGGTGCATGCAGGCCGCGTCCGACCTCGCTGGCAGCGCCAACGCCCGGCAGCAACCGCAACTGCTTGCCATCCACGCGCAGGTTCGGCGTACCGACCAGGCCGCGCACATCGGAAATGCCCACCGCCACATACGGCTTGCCGTAGCTGCGACCGGCCTTCACCGGGTAGTCGTCTGCGGCGAAGGTCGCCTTCATCTGGCCGTTCCAGCTGTACACCGGCACCTTGAACAGTCCGACTTCGCGCTGGCTCGGCAGCATCTCGCCGCCCACCTCCAGCGACGCCGGCATCTGCAGCCAGTGCCCCTCGGTGACCTGTATCTCGGTCTTCTTGACGCCCAGCGGATCAACCAGTTCAACCTGCTTGCGTTCCACCCATGGCACCACCCGTACCGGGCCCACCAGCTGCTGTGCACCGGCGCGGCTGTCGGCCACCCGCGAGAAGGCCTCGTCGCGGTAAGCGCTGCGTTCGTTGATGACCCCGCGGATCATCGTCAGCGGCACCAGCAGCAGCAGGATCAGCCCGCCGACAATGGCGAACCTCAGCAGCATCTTCAGGGATTTCATGGTCCATCCTCGTTGGAGAGGGCTGCAGGATGGACCGCGGTGGTGAGCAGGGTTTGTGGCGAATTTGAAGCGAGTGTGAAGTCAGCGGCGAGGGCGCTGGCCCGGCGCGCCCAACGGCAGCCACAGGCTGGCCACGGTGCCGCCGCCCTCGCGGACGTCGACACTGGCGCGCCCATCGTGCAGGCGCGCGACCTCCTGCACGAACGGCAGGCCCAGGCCGGAACTGCGCCGCCCGCTGCCGGGCCGCGCCAGCGAATAGAAGCGCTCGAACACCCGTTCGCGCGCATAGTCCGGGATGCCGGCACCGCGATCGGCCACCTGCAGGCGCACGCCCTGCCCGTCCACCTCGGCCTGCAGCGCGATCTCCGCGCCGGACGGCGAGAAGGCAATCGCGTTGTCGATCAGGTTATGCAGTGCCTGCCGCAGCAGATAGCCGTCGCCCTGCACCTGCAGGTCGGGTACGCTGCCGATGCGGACCTGCACGCCCGCCGCCTGTGCACGCACCTGCGCGGCAGCGGCCGCATCGGCCAGCAGCACTGGCAATGCAATCGGGTCGCGGGTCTGCAGCCAACCGTGCTGCTCCACTTCGGCCAGCGCCAGCAGCTTGTCGATGGTCTCGGTCAGCCGCTCCTGCTGGTCGACGATGCTGCGCGCGAAATGCACGCGATCGGCCTCCGGCAATGGTTCCTGCAGCAGCTCGGCGGCGCCGCGGATGGCCGCCAGCGGGCTCTTCATCTCGTGCGTCAGCGACTGCACGTACTGCTCGACGTAGGCCTTGCCTTCCAGCTTGCGGCGCATCGTTTCCAGCGCCTGCCCAAGATCGCCGATCTCGTCACGACGACGCCGTGGCGGCGGCACCGGTTCTCCGGCGCTGACCGCGCGTGCATAGCGGCTGAGCTGGCCGAGGCCGGTGGTCAGCCACATCGTCACCAGCACGCCGACCAGCGCCGACAATCCGATCAGCCAGGCCCCGCGCTCGATGATGGCGCGCTGGCTGGCAGCGATGAACGGATCGATGCTGCGGTTGGGCTGCGCCAGGCTGAGCACGCCAATCAGGGTGCGCCCATCGGCCGGGTCATATACCGGCGCCGCCACGTGCATCACCGTATCGCCCTCTTCGCCGGCAATCTCGGGGCTGGAACGCGCGCCGTACTCACCACGCAGGGTGCGATAGACATCATTCCAGCGCGAGTTGTCGCGCCCCAGGTCGCGGCCCAGCGAGTCGTAGATGACGATGCCCTTGGCGTCGGTGATCGTCACCCGATAATCGAGCGAGCGCTTGGGAAAACGCCAGACCATCGCCTTCAGGTCGCGCTGACGTGCCTTGGCCAGGTTGCGGGTGAAGCTGCCGCTGCGGATGGTGCCGTTCTTGACGTCGGCGGCGGCCATCTCGGCCAGCACGTTGGCCGCATCGACCAGGGTCGATTCCATCGCCTGGCGCACACCCGGCTTCACTTCGTTGACGAACACGCGCATCACGAAGAACGCCGCGATGCCGGTGATCAGGAAGAAGCCCAGGAACAGCTTCAGCACCAGGCGCATCGGCTAGACCTCCAGCGCGTAGCCAAGGCCACGGTGGGTGCGGATCGGGTCGTCGCTGGCACCGGCTGCACGCAGCTTGGCGCGCAGCGTCTTTACATGGGTATCGACGGTGCGGTCGGCACTGTCGGCGCTGCTGTCCCAGCCACGGTCCATCAGCTGGGCACGGCTGAGGATGGCTCCGGGGCGCTGCAGCAGCGCCTCCAGCAGCGCGTACTCGTAGCGGGTCAGGTCCAGTGCCTGGCCACGGAAGCGGATGCGCCGGCCTTCGCGGTCGATGGCGAAGGCGCCATGTTCCTGCCAGCCTGCATCGGCGCCGGGCGCTGCGATGACCGGTGCCGCACGGCGCAGGCGTGCCCGCACCCGTGCCACCAGCTCGCGCGGCGAGAACGGCTTGGTGATGTAGTCGTCGGCGCCCAGTTCCAGGCCGAGCACCCGGTCCACTTCGTCATTGCGGGCGGTCAGGAAGATCACCGGCAGCTGCGCCACCGGCCCGGGCTGCGCGCGCAGCCGCCTGCACACCTCGAAGCCGCCCAGGTCGGGCAATCCCACGTCCAGCACCACCACGTCGATATCCCCGGCCTGCAGCCGCTGCAGCGCCTCCCCGCCCAGCAGGCAGTGGCTGGCGGCATAGCCTTCGCTGCGCAGCGCATAGAGCACGGTTTCGGCGATGGCGGCTTCGTCCTCGACCACCAGGACATGGGCAACGGGAGCTGTCATGGCGCGCAGCATAGCCGCTGCGGCCGCCGCCCCGTACACTGCCGCCCATGAACTATCGCCACGCCTTCCATGCCGGCAACCACGCCGATGTGCTCAAGCACATCGTGCAGCTGGCCCTGATCGACAGCTTCAAGCGCAAGGACAGCCCGTTCTTCGTGCTCGACACCCACGGCGGTGCCGGCCGCTACCTGCTGGCCAGCGAAGAGAGCCGCAAGACCCTCGAGGCCGAATCCGGGATCATGCGGCTGATGGCCCAGCCCAAGCTGCCGGAGGTAGTCGAGCGCTACCTGAAGGCGGTGCAGGCCGACAACCCGGTCGGCGCGATGACCAACTACCCGGGCTCGCCGCTGCTGAGCGCGCAGGCGATGCGTGCGCAGGACCGCATGGCGGTGTGCGAGCTGCAGGAAGCCGAAACGGCCACGCTGAAGGCCCTGTTCGCCCATGACAGCCGCGTCGACGTGCGGGCCGGCGATGGCTATGCGCTGCTGCGTTCGCTGCTGCCGCCGAAGTTCAACGGCAGCAAGATCGGCCGTGGCCTGGTGCTGATCGACCCGCCCTACGAGGCCCAGGACGCCGAGTACCAGGCCGTTCTGGCCGCCCTGGCCGAAACCCTGGCGCGCTGGCCGCAGGCCACGTGTGCCGTCTGGTTCCCGATCAAGCAGCGCCGCACCATCCTGCATTTCCTACGCAAGGCCAGCGCGCTTCCGGTCAAGTCGGCGATGACGATCGAGTTCCTGGTGCGCCCGGACGACTCGCCGCTGCGCCTCAACGGCAGCGGCATGCTGCTGCTCAACCCGCCGTGGCAGTTCGACCGGGTGGTCGGCCCGGCCCTGCCGGCGCTGCGCCAGCACCTGGGCGAACCCGGCGCCAGCACCCGCCTGGATTGGCTCAAAGCCCCCGAATAACGGCCTTCACGAGGCTGTACCGCCGTGAGCCTTTCGTTCACGGAATGCAGCCCCGGTGATGCCACAATCGATGGACCACCAAGGAATCACCCGGTATGGCCACTCGCAACCGCATGCCGCCCTGGCATGAGATCTTCAAGGCTCCCAGCGGCCACGAGCTGCTGATCCGCCCCATCCGCCCGGAAGATGGCGCACCGCTGCAAGCGGCGTTCAGCCTGTTCGGGCCGGAAGAAATCCGTGATCGTTTCCTGCAGGCAGTGACCGAGCTTTCGCCGGAAACCACCCAGCGCCTGACCCACCCCAATCCCAAGACCGAGATCACCCTGGTCGCAGCCGAATCCCTGCCCGCGGGCGAAGCGGTGGTCGGCGCGGTCGCCCGGGCCTCGATCATCCCCGGTACCCGTGAAGCCGAGTACGCGATCCTGATCAGCCGCTTCCTCATTGGCCAGGGCCTGGGCCGGCAGCTGATGCGCAAGCTGGTGAAGTGGGGCCGCGGCAAGTACCTGGACCGCCTGTACGGCGACGTTGCCGCCGAGAACGAGCCGATGAAGCAGTTGGCCGCCTCGCTGGGCTTCAAGCCGGTGCCGCACCCGACCGGTGCCGAAGGCCTGGTGCGGATGGTGCTGGAGCTGGACAACTGATGGATGCGCCGGGCTTGCCCGGCCACGCCTCCCGGTAGTGCCGGCCGCTGGCCGGCATTCCGATACCCCAACGGCACATGAGGCGACCGGCAAACGACCGGCACGACTCACCGGGCTTCGATCAGGCTTCTGCTAAAATCCGGGGTCCATGTCGCGTACCTCATACCCCGCCCCGCCGCTGCCGCGCGCCGGCCAGCTCCGCGCCTGGTGGCGCGCCCCCGCTTCGCCGACCGCCCTGGCCTGGTACCTGTCCCAGGCCGCGCGTGCGCACGACGCGCCGCTGCTGGTGATCGCCCGTGACAACCACGGCGCCAACCAGCTTGAAGCCGACCTGCAGACCCTGCTCGGCGGCGACCCGGCCCTGCCGGTGGTCGCTTTCCCGGACTGGGAAACCCTGCCCTACGACCGCTTCAGCCCGCATCCGGACATCATCTCGCAACGCTTGTCCGCCCTGCATCGCCTGCCCGCGCTGAAGCGCGGCCTGGTGATCGTGCCGGTGCAGACCCTGCTGCAGCAGCTGGCCCCGCGCAGCTATGTGATCGGTGGCAGCTTCGACCTGAAGGTCGGCCAGCGCCTGGATCTTGAAGCCGAGAAGCGCCGCCTGGAAAGCGCCGGCTACCGCAACGTGCCGCAGGTGATGGACCCGGGTGATTTCGCCGTACGCGGCGGCCTGCTCGACGTGTTCCCGATGGGCGCCGACGAGCCGCTGCGGGTGGAGCTGCTGGACGAGGACATCGACTCCATCCGTGCCTTCGATCCGGAAAGCCAGCGTTCGCTGGACAAGGTCGAGGCGGTGCACATGCTGCCCGGCCGCGAAGTGCCGATGGACGAGGCCAGCATCGCCCGCGTGCTGGCCACGCTGCGCGAGCGTTTCGATGTCGATACCCGGCGCAGTTCGCTGTATCAGGACCTGAAATCCGGGCTGGCCCCGGCCGGCGTCGAGTACTACCTGCCGCTGTTCTTCGAGCGCACCGCGACCCTGTTCGACTACCTGCCCGACGGCAGCCTGCCGGTGGTCTGCACCGGTGCGTACGAAGCGGCAGTCGCGTTCTGGGCGCAGACCGGTGACCGCTACGAGCAGCGCCGCCACGATGTGGAACGCCCGCTGCTGCCGCCGTCGGCGCTGTACCTGTCGCCGGAGCTGCTGCGCGAGCGTCTGAACGATGCCCCGCGCATTGAGGTGTGGTCGGCTGACCACGCGCGCATCGCCGATGCCCATGCGTTGGGTGACCAGCCGCTGCCCCCGCTGCCGGTGGCCGCACGCGAGGCTCCCGCTGGCGATGCGCTGAAATCCTTCCTCGGCCACTATCCCGGCCGGGTACTGATTGCCGCCGATTCACCCGGGCGTCGCGAGGCCCTGCTGGAAGTGCTGCAGGCCGCCGAGCTGAAGCCGCCGGTGGTGGCCGACCTGCCCAGCTTCCTCGCCGGCGATGCGCGCTTCGCGATCGCGGTGGCGCCGCTGGAGGATGGCTTCGCGCTGGACGATCCGCGCATCGCGGTGCTGACCGAGCGCCAACTGTTCCCCGAGCGCGCCGGCAGCACCCGCCGCACGCGCCGTGCCGGCCGCGAGCCGGAAGCGATCATCCGCGACCTCGGCGAGCTGACCGAAGGCGCGCCGATCGTGCACGAGGACCATGGCGTCGGCCGCTACCGTGGCTTGATCGCGATGGACGTCGGCGGCATGCCCGGCGAGTTCCTCGAAATCGAATACGCCAAGGGCGACCGCCTGTATGTGCCGGTCGCCCAGCTGCACCTGATCAGCCGCTACTCCGGCGCTTCGGCGGAAACCGCGCCGCTGCATTCGCTCGGTGGCGAGCAGTGGAGCAAGGCCAAGCGCAAGGCCGCCGAAAAGGTTCGCGACGTCGCCGCCGAGCTGCTGGAGATCCAGGCCCGCCGCCAGGCGCGTGCCGGCCTGGCCCTGCAGGTGGACCGCGCGATGTACGAACCATTCGCGGCCGGCTTCCCGTTCGAGGAAACCCCCGATCAGCTGGCCGCCATCGACGCCACCCTGCGCGACCTGGCCAGCAGCCAGCCGATGGACCGTGTGGTCTGCGGCGACGTCGGCTTCGGCAAGACCGAGGTCGCGGTGCGCGCGGCGTTCGCCGCCGCCAGCGCCGGCAAGCAGGTGGCCGTGCTGGTGCCGACCACGCTGCTGGCCGAACAGCATTACCGCAACTTCCGCGACCGCTTCGCCGATTACCCGCTGAAGGTCGAGGTGCTGTCGCGCTTCAAGACCACCAAGGAAATCAAGGCCGAACTGGAGAAGGTCGCCGCAGGCACCATCGACGTCATCGTCGGTACCCACCGCCTGCTGCAGCCTGACGTGAAGTTCAAGGACCTGGGCATGGTCATCGTCGACGAGGAGCAGCGTTTCGGCGTGCGCCAGAAGGAGGCGCTGAAGGCGCTGCGCGCCAACGTGCACCTGCTGACCCTGACCGCCACGCCGATCCCGCGCACGCTGAACATGGCCATGGCCGGCCTGCGCGACCTGTCGATCATCGCTACGCCGCCACCGAACCGGCTGGCGGTGCAGACCTTCATCACCCAGTGGGACAACGCGCTGCTGCGCGAAGCCTTCCAGCGCGAGCTGGCACGCGGTGGCCAGCTGTACTTCCTGCACAACGACGTGGAGAGCATCGGCCGCATGCAGCGCGAGCTGTCCGAGCTGGTGCCCGAAGCACGCATCGGCATCGCCCACGGGCAGATGCCCGAGCGTGAGCTGGAAAAGGTGATGCTGGACTTCCAGAAGCAGCGTTTCAACGTGCTGCTGTCGACCACGATCATCGAATCGGGTATCGACATCCCCAACGCCAACACCATCATCATCAACCGCGCCGACCGCTTCGGCCTGGCCCAGCTGCACCAGCTGCGTGGCCGCGTGGGCCGTTCGCACCACCGCGCCTACGCCTACCTGATCACCCCCGACCGCCGCGCGATCACCCCCGACGCCGAGAAGCGCCTGGAAGCCATCGCCTCGATGGACGAACTGGGCGCCGGCTTCACCCTGGCCACCCACGATCTGGAGATCCGCGGTGCCGGTGAGCTGCTCGGCGAGGACCAGAGCGGGCAGATGGCCGAGGTCGGCTTCAGCCTCTATACCGAGCTGCTGGAACGCGCGGTACGCAGCATCAAGCAGGGCAAGCTGCCCGACCTGGATGCCGGCGAGGAAGTGCGCGGTGCCGAGGTCGAGCTGCACGTGCCGGCGCTGATTCCGGGAGACTACCTGCCGGACGTGCACACCCGGCTGACCCTGTACAAACGCATTTCCAGCGCGCGCGACAGCGATGCGCTGCGCGAGCTGCAGGTGGAGATGATCGACCGCTTCGGCCTGCTTCCGGATGCGGCCAAGCACCTGTTCGCCATCGCCGAGCTGAAGCTGAAAGCCAACACGCTGGGCATCCGCAAGCTGGACCTGGGCGAGAACGGTGGCCGCATCGTGTTCGAGTCCAAGCCGAACATCGATCCGATGGCGGTGATCCAGCTGATCCAGAAACAACCGAACCTCTACGCCATGGAAGGGCCCGACAAGCTGCGCATCAAGCACCCGCTGCCGTTGCCGGAAGACCGCTTCAATGCGGCCCGCGCCCTTCTGACCACCCTCGCCCCGGGTTGATCGCCCCCCGAACACCCCGCACCGGTCCCCACCCGGTGCGGGCGGATGACCATGTTCCCTGACGCCGTACCCGCCCCCGACCTGCTGCACGCGCAGGCCTGCCTGATCGATGCCCTCTCGATGTCGCTGCAGATGCGCGACGCCTACACCCGCCACCATTGCGACCGCGTTGGCCTGCTCGCGCAGCGCCTGGCCACGCACTGCGATCTCGACGACGATGCCTGTGCGCAGATCGGCCTGGCCGCGCGCTTCCACGACGTCGGCAAGATCGGCATTCCCGACGATGTGCTCCTGGCACCGCGCCGGCATACCGATGAGGAGCGCGCGATCATGCGCGAGCATCCGGTGCGCGGCGAGCACATCTTCCTCGCCACCGGCCGCAGCGACGCCGCACCGGTCGCACGGCTGATCCGCGCCCATCACGAGGCGTTTGATGGCAGTGGCTATCCCGACGGCCTGCGTGGCGAATCCATCCCGCTGGGCGCACGCATCGTCACCATCGCCGATGCCTACGATGCGATGACCAGCGTGCGCCCGTATCGCGATGCGATGGAGCACGAAACCGCATTGCGGATCATCGATTCGCAGTCTGGAGGGCTGGTGGATCCCTACGTGCTGCAGCGCTTCCATCGTATGCTGGCGCGGGAGCCGGAGCTGGCCTGAGATCTTCCCGACGGTGAAACGACCCGCCGGTAGAGTCGACTGTTAGTCGACTATCGCGCGCAGCGCGGGATTTTCTCGATCTGAACGAAGAGCAGTCGACTAACAGTCGACTCTACCAGTCCGCTCCTCGCGACCGGCCAGAAAGAAAAAAGGCCCGGCGTTCGCCGGGCCTTTCGCATCACGTGTTACGTGCGATCGATTACCAGATCACCACGCGCTTGTCGTCGGCACGCACCATCGCGTCGCCAGCCTTGCACTGGAACGCCGCAGCGAAGGACGGCATGTTCGACGGCGCACCGTTGGCACGGAAGTTGGCCGGGGCGTGCGGGTCGGTGTTCAGCCGCACGCGCAGCTCACCGTCGGTGAAGTTGCGGCGCCACACGGTGGCCCAGTTCATGAAGAAGCGCTGGTCCTGGCTGTGGCCATCAACTTCGACATTCGCCTTCGGGTCTTCCTTCAGCGCCATCTGCAGCGCGTCGTAGGCCACGGTCAGGCCGCCCAGGTCGCCGATGTTCTCGCCCAGGGTCAGCTTGCCCTTCACGAACACACCCGGCACCGACTCATAGCCATCAAACTGTGCGACCAGCTGATCGGTACGTTCGGTGAAGGCCTTGCGGTCGGCGTCGGTCCACCAGTTGTCGAAGTTGCCGTTGGCAGCGAACTGGCTGCCCGAGTCGTCGTAGCCGTGCATCATTTCGTGGCCGATGACCGCACCGATGCCGCCGTAGTTCAGCGCCGGGTCGGCCTTGGCGTCGAAGAACGGCGCCTGCAGGATTGCCGCCGGGAACACGATCTCGTTCTTGGTCGCGTTGTAGTACGCATTGACGGTCTGCGGGGTCATGCCCCACTCGGTCTTGTCCACCGGCTTGCCGATCTTGTCCAGCATGTAGCGGTAGTTGAACGCACGCGCCGCCTGCATGTTGCCCAGGTAGCTGTCGCCGTTGGTCTGCAGGCCGGTCCACTCACGCCACTTGTCCGGGTAACCGATCTTGGGGGTGAAGCTGGCCCACTTTTCCAGTGCCTTCTTCCTGGTTTCTTCGCCCATCCACGGCAGCTGCTCCAGGCGTGCCTTCAGCGCCTGCGACAGGTTTTCAACCAGGTGCTGCATGGCCACCTTCGACTCGGCCGGGAACACGGCATCGACGTACAGCTGGCCCAGGGCTTCACCCATGCCACCGTTGACCGACTCCAGCACGCGCTTCCAGCGCGGCTGCATTTCCTTCTGGCCACGCAGGGTGGTGCCATAGAAATCGAAGTTGGCCTTCTCGAACTGGCTGCTCAGGTACGGCGAGGCGTCGTCGATGGTGTGGAAGCGCAGGTAGGCCTGCCAGGTACTGGCCGGCACATCGGCGAGCATCTTGTCCATTTCACCGAAGAAGCCCGGCTGCGCCAGCGAGAACTTCTGCGCGGCCGGCACCTTCAGGGTGTCGAACAGCGCGGTCCAGCTGAAGTTCGGGGTCAGCTTGTCGGCGTCTGCGGCGCTGAGCGGGTTGTAGCGCTTGGCCGGGTCACGCATTTCGATGCGCGACATCGAGGCCTTGGCCAGGCGGGTTTCAAAGGCCATCACGGCCTTGGCCTGCTCGGCGGCCTGCGCGGCGTCCACGCCGGACAGGGTCAGCACCTGGGCGATATAGGCCACGTAGGCATCGCGGATCTTGGCCTGCGCGTCGTCGAAGTAGTAGCCCTTCTCCGGCAGGCCCAGGCCACCCTGGCCGACATAGGCGATGACGTTGGCCGAATCCTTGTAGTCGGCATTGGCGAACAGCGAGAACAGCACGCCCTTGCCCTCGGCCTGGCTGTCGCGCAGGTACTGGGTGATGGCGGCGGTGTCGTTCAGCGCGGTGATCTTGTCCAGCTGCGGCTGCAGCGGCGCCAGGCCGGCCGCTTCGATCTTCGCTTCATCGTTGCCGGTCTTCCAGATGTCACCGATCTTGGCCTCCACCGAGCCGGCCTTGGCCTGGCTCGCGGCGGCCTGCTGCACCAGCGCGTGCTGCACTTCCAGCGAGCGCTCGCGCAGGATCTCGAAGCTGCCCCAGGTGGTCTGGTCGCCCGGCACCGGGTTGGCCTTCAGCCACTTGCTGTTGACGAAGCCATTGAGGTCGGTACAGGCCGAGATGGCCGGATCGAGGTCTGCGCTGTTGAGCGAGATCAGCGGCGTCTTGATCTGCGACAGGTCGAAGGCCGGCTTGGCGTCGGCGCTGGCCGCCGGCGCGGTTTCATTCTTGCCACAGGCCGCCAGCGAGGCAGCGATGGCGATGGTCAGGCCCAGCGGGACCAGGTTGCGGACGTTCATGAGGCTCTCCTGCGGGTAATTTCACAGGGTAGCCGGGGGAGCCCACGGCACGGACCGGCCAAAGGTCACAGGACGCCCTTCTGTAGAGTCGAGCCATGCTCGACTGCTCTCCGTTCCGGGTTCATGGCGCGTGCGGCAAGAGGCCAACAGCAGTCGAGCATGGCTCGACGCTACAAAAAGCGAAGGCCGGCTTGCGCCGGCCTTCTGCTTCTTACTTCGCCTTGCCCTGGTTGGCCACGGCTTCAGCGGCCTTGCGCGCCGCTTCCGGGTCGCCCAGGTAGCGGAACGACTGCACGGTCAGATCATCGTTCAGTTCGAACAGCAGCGGGATGCCGGTCGGGATGTTCAGCTCGAGGATTTCCTCGCGCGAGACGTTGTTGAGGTACTTGTACAGGGCGCGCAGCGAGTTGCCGTGGGCGGTGACCAGCACGGTCTTGCCGTCCTTCAGCTGCGGCGCGATGGCGTCATGCCAGTACGGCAGCACGCGGTCCAGGGTGGTCGCCAGCGATTCGGTGCCCGGCAGCGCGTTGCGATCCAGGCCGGCGTAGCGGCGGTCATGGATCGGGTGGCCCGGATCTTCCAGGTCCATGGCCGGTGGCGGGATGTCGTACGAACGACGCCACACCTTGACCTGGTCCTCGCCGTGCTTGGCGGCGGTCTCGGCCTTGTCCAGGCCCTGCAGGCCGCCGTAGTGGCGCTCGTTGAGGCGCCAGGACTTGTTCACCGGCAGCCAGTCCTGCTCCAGTTCGGCCAGCGCACCCTGCAGCGTGCGAATGGCGCGCTTGAGCACGGAGGTGTGGGCGACGTCGAACTGCAGGCCTTCCTCGCGCATCAGGCGACCGGCGGCGGCCGCTTCCCGGCGCCCCTGCTCGGTGAGGTCGACATCGACCCAGCCGGTGAAGCGGTTGTCCAGGTTCCACTGGCTCTGGCCATGGCGCAACAGTACGAGTTTACGGGTCACTGCAGGGTCTCCAACGCGAGGAAAGGCAGGCCGCCATTGTAGCCCCGGGCGCCGCTCACCGGGCCGTGGCACCGCGCATGCGATGCTGTGGCCAATGAATACGGTGATCGACCCCGGGCGCTGGGAAGGCAGCGTCGCCACTGCCCGCGCGCAGCAGATCCAGCTGGCCGGCCGCGTGGAACGCCAGGACCGCCTGCCACGCAACGTGCGCTGGCTGGCCGGGCTGGATGTCGGCTTTGAAGACAACGGCGCCATCACCCGTGCCGCGGCGGTGCTGCTGGATGTGAAGACGCTGCAGCCCGTGGCGCAGGAGATTGCACGGATTCCTACGGTGATGCCCTACATCCCCGGCCTGCTCAGCTTCCGCGAACTGCCGGCACTGCTGGCCGCGCTGGCGCTGCTGCCGCGGGCGCCGGATCTGGTGTTCGTCGATGGCCACGGCATCAGCCATCCGCGCAGACTGGGCGTGGCCGCGCATCTGGGCGTGGTCACCGACCTGCCGAGCATCGGCGTGGCCAAGTCGAAACTGGTGGGCCGGTTCGTCGAACCGGGCGCCGAGGCCGGTGCACATACGCCGCTGCTGGATGGCGATGAACAATTGGGCTGGGTGTTGCGCAGCAAGGTGCGCTGCAAGCCGCTGTTCGTGGCCGGCGGCCATCGGGTCAGTGCCGATACCGCGCTGGACTGGGTGCAGCGCACACTGCGCGGTTACCGGCTGCCGGAGCCGACCCGGCTGGCGGATCGGCTGGCGTCCCGACGGGACGAATGACCTTCGCTGCTCTGGACGGATGCAGACTGCGCGATCGCGTCGGAACGATTGGGTAGAGTCGACTTCCCGTCGACTATCGCGCGCAGCGCGGGATTTGCCGCAGCCTCGCAGAGAGCAGTCGACTGACAGTCGACTCTACCAAGGCGATTTCGCCCCGTCGGTTTCGCCCGGTCGGTTTCGCCCAACCGGCGTGCCCGCACTTCCCACTCAACGATGCACGTGGCCGCGATGGCCCTGCGCGTCCTCGCCGTGGTCGTGGCCCTCATGGCCCTTGTGCTCGCCGCCCTTGGCCGGCGCCGGTTCACCACAGGCTTCGCCGCAGTGGTCCGCTTCGATCTGCAGCGTCACGTGCTCGATGCCGAAGTCATCGTGCAGGCGCGCGCCCAGCTCGCGGCGCAGCGCGTCGGCATCGGTGCCATCGCGCATCACGATGTGCGCGGTCAGCGCCGGCGTGCTGGAGGCCAGCGCCCACACATGCAGGTCATGCACGTCCAGCACTGCGGTGTGACCGGACAGGCTGTCGCGTACCCTGGCCACGTCCATGCCCTTGGGTACGCCTTCCAGCAGCACGTTGATCGCCTCACGCATCAGCACGTAGGTGCGCGGCAGCACCCACAGGCCGATCAGTACCGCCAGGATCGGATCGATCGGTTTCCAGCCGGTCCACTTGATCAACAGCGCACCCGCAATCACCGCCACCGAGCCGAGCATGTCCGCCCACACTTCCAGGTAGGCGCCCTTCACGTTGAGGCTCTCGCCGCTGCCGGCCTGCAGCAGGCGCATCGAGATCAGATTGATGACCAGGCCCGCTGCGGCAATCACCAGCATGCCCGACGAGGCGATCTCCTGCGGCTCGCGGAAACGCCCAATGGCCTCCCACAGGATGTAACCGGCGACCACGAACAGCATCGCACCGTTGATCATCGCGCCCAGCGCTTCCAGGCGCGCATAGCCGTAGGTGCGGCGCGCATCCGGCGGGCGACGGCTCAGCCGTACCGCGACCAGCGCGATCATCAGTGCCAGTGCATCGGTGGCCATGTGCGCCGCGTCGGACAGCAGCGCCAGGCTGTTGGTCCAGAACGCGCCCACCACCTCGACGATGAGGAAGGTGGAGGTCAGGCCGAGCGCCCACCGCAAGGGTTTCTCGTGGCGGATCTCGGATGGCAGGTGATCGTGGTCGTGGCCCATGGCAACAGCTCCTTTGCGATGGAGGCAGGCTACGCTGGCGGCCGTGGGGAAACTATCACGGTGTTTATAACATTGCAGGCGTGCAGCTCCGTTGCCGCCGGGCATGGCCCGGCGCGACCGGTGTGGCATGCCCGTCCCGGTAACGCCAGGCCATGCCTGGCGAGCCCGGGGGAACGACGCCTGCCAGCGATCAGAAGCCGAAGCGCAGGCTGGCCCAGTAGGCGCGGCCCGGCTCGTTGTAAGTCGCCGCGCCAGCGTCGCTGCTGTTGGCCTCGCGGAACAGGCGCTTGTCGGCCAGGTTGTTGACACCGAAGCCGAAGCTGACCGTCTCGGTCACCTTGTAGCGCGCGCTCACGCCCCAGATGTTGTACGCACCGCGATCCTGCAGCGCGATCAACGGGTCGCAGGTGCCGGTGCAGCGCGGATCATTGTTGATGTTGGTGGTGGCCGGCTTCTGCTTGCCATAGAACGTGCCGGTCAGCAGCAGCGACAGCTTGTCGGTGGCCTGCCAGTCCAGCATCGTGTTGATCGTGTACTTCGGAATCACCGACAGCGGCTGGCCGGTGCTCTTGTTCTCGTTCTCCACCATGTAGGTGAAATTGTTGCTCCACTTCAGGCGGTTGCCCTGCTCCCCGAGCAGCGGAATCACCAGGTTGCCTTCCAGCCCCTGCACGATCGCCTTCGGTGCGTTCTCCCAGCGGAAGATGCGGCCCTTGGTATCGGCAGTCAGCCCGATCTGGGTGTAGCCGGCCTGGATCTTGTCCTTGTAGTCGTTGTGGAAGTACGTCAGGGACGCCTGCCAGCCACTCTGCGGCGCCCACTCGATGCCCAGCTCCTTGTTCAGGCTGGTTTCCGCCTTCAGGTCCGCATTGCCACGCATGTAGCAGCCGGCGCCCAGGCTCGGCAGTGCATTCGGGCAGCCATTGCCACGGGTGTAATACAGATAGTCCGGATTCGACTGGTACAGGTTCGGTGCCTTGAATGCACGGGCGATACCGCCCTTCACCACCCAGTCGCTGTTGATGCGGAACTGCGCATTGAGGCTGGGGCTGGTGTTGTTGCCGAACTGGCTGTGGTGGTCGAAGCGCAGGCCCGGCGTGACGATCCAGCGCTCACCCAGGTAGATGTTGTCTTCCACGAACACGGCCGTGGTCTGCGCATCGGCCTTGCCGCGCGCGCGATTGGCCGACAGCCCCGGGATGCCGCCGCCACTGCTGCTGGACTGGCTCATCGAATACGGGTCGGTCAGGCGGCTGTCGAGGTACTCGAAGCCCAGCGTCCAGATGTTCTCGGCGCCACCGAGCGTGGTCGGGAAGCTGACTTCGCCGTCCAGCTGGTAGTTGCGCAGGCGCGAGGTCGACCAGTCGGTGCCGTTGAAGCTGCCTTCCGGGCCACCGGCCAGGCCTTCGTTGATACGCGAATTGTTCACCGCTTCCACTGCAGCCGTTACTCGCGAGGTCACATCACCCCACCGGCCGCGATGGGTGACCGCGCCGGTGGTGCGGTACATGCGGTTGGTCTCGGCCTGCTGCTCGGCCAGGGCCGCCAGATCGATCGGTGTCGAGGTGCCGGTGGTGCTGACCGCGCGGTCGCCGGCATAGATGTTGCCCTGGCGGCTGGTGCCGGCTTCGAACTCGACCACCTGGTTGGCGGTCACGTCCCAGCGCAGCAACGCGTTGATGTCGCGGTTCTTGACGCCCTCACGGCCGGCTGGCGGCACCGCGTTCGGATTCGTCGCGAAGTCACGGTTGAGTTCCAGCGAATCGGCGTCGGTGTTGTTGAGATTGCCGTACAGGCGGAACGACAGGGTGTCGGTCATCGGCCCGCTCAACTGCAGGCCGACGCGCTCGCTGCCGCCTTCGGCGCTGTGCTCGGGCACCAGGCCATACAGGTCGACCGCACCGGTCAGATCGCCGGTCGGGCGCTTGGTGATGATGTTGACCACGCCGCCGGAAGCACCCGAGCCATAGCGTGCCGCCGCCGGGCCGCGCAGCACTTCGATGCGCTCGATCATTTCCGCCGGCACCCAGTTGGTATCACCGCGGGTATTGCGCTCACCGCTGCGGCCCATGCGCACGGCATCACGCGCGCCGATGCGCTTGCCGTCGACCAGGATCAGGGTGTTTTCCGGGCCCATGCCACGCAGGTCGATCTGGCGGTTGTTGCCGTATTGGCCCGAGGCACTGTTGCCGGTGAGGTTGACGCCCGGCATGGTCCGCAGCAGCTCGGCGATGTCGTTGGCCGGCGGGCGCTTGGCGATGTCCTCGGCGGTGATGGTCGAAGTGCCCAACGCCTGGCGCGCAATCTGCGAGGCGGTGACGTGCACCGTGTCGATATCGGTGGCCTCGGTTTCGGCCTGGGCGGTCAGGGCGCTTCCCGCCAGCAGGGCGGCAACGGCAAGCGCCAGCGGGCGCGGCGAAAGGACAACGGCAGGAGACATGATCTGGACCTTCTGGCAGGGCTACGGGGCCTCTGGCAAAGGGCTTGAGGCAACGACGAGGGGGAGGCGGAGCATCGCTGCAGTCGCCTGCGGCCCGATCCGTGCGCGCATTCTCCCACCAATGCGATTGATTCTCAAATGCGTTCGCTCATTGCCGCAGCCATGGCGATGTGCTTTGCGCACCGTGCAACCCTGCACCGCGCGTAAACTGGCCGGCTAACCCGCCATCAACCGTACGCCGTCGCGGCCGATACCCGTGGTTTGCCGTACGCAGTCAGAGATCGACGTGGAACCACCCCAATTGGACGATGCCAGCCAGCCGCTGGCCGAGGCTTGGCAGCAGTGCCTGCTGCAGGCCGGCCCTGCCGCCACCGCGCTGCTCAAGTGCGCTGCCACCGATGCCCCACCCGCGCTGGCCCAGCGCTTCTATGAAGTGCTGCTGCAGGACGGGCGTGCACGCCGCTTCCTGTCCCACGACCAGGTCAAACAGCGTCTGCAGCCGGCCATGCAGCGCTGGCTGGTGCAACTGCTGACCACTGACGCCTCCGGCATCGCCACCACCGTCGCCTCGCAGCGGGTGATCGGCGACGTACATGCGCGGGTCGGCATCCCGGTCGACCTGGTCACCCGCGGTGCGCGCGTACTCAAGCACGAGCTGTTCGTGCGCCTGCGCGACGAGGCACCCGACAGCGCGACCGCATTCGCTGCCATCGCCTGCCTCAGCGCGATCATGGACATCGCCATGGAAGGCATGACGCTGGCCTATACCCATGCGCGCGAGCGCTCCACCCGTGCCGACGCCGCCTACCGGCTGTTCTCGCTGGTACAGAACGTCGGTACCGAACGAGAGCGCCAGCGTGCACTGCTGCTGGACTGGGAAAACGCCCTGCTGTACGCACTCGCCGGTCATGTGCAGGCCAGCGACAACGCCAGCCTGGCCACCTCGGAGTTCGGCCTGTGGTTCACCCACAAGGGCATCCCGAGCTTCGGCGAGAGCAGCGAAACGCAGCAGGTGGGCAAGTTGATGGCCCGCATTGACGGCCACCTGCAGCGCGCGAGCGGCGATGCCCCGGCACAGCGACTGGCGGTGCTGCCGGCCATCCGCGAGGACCTGGCCGCCATCCGCACCCTGATGACACTGCTGTTCGAGCGCATCGGTGAACTCGATGCCGGCAGCGACGCGCTGACCAACCTGCTCAACCGTCGCTTCCTGCCTACCGTGCTGCGTCGGGAAATCGAGCTGGCCACCCGCAACCGCACACCGTTCTCGCTGCTGCTGCTCGACCTGGATCATTTCAAGGCAATCAACGACGGCCATGGCCACGATGCCGGCGACCGCGCGTTGCAGCACGTGGCCGGCCTGCTCGGCCAGCTCACGCGTGGCAGCGACTACCTGTTCCGCTATGGCGGCGAAGAATTCGTGGTGGTGCTGGTGGCCGCCAGCGAATCGCAGGCGACCGTGATCGCCGAGAGCCTGCGCCGGCAGATCGCACAGTCGCCGGTAGCGCTGGCCAATGGTCAGGTGCTGGAGCTGACCGCCAGCATCGGCGTGGCCGGTCACGATGGTCATCCGGACTACGAGCGGCTGATGGCACGTGCCGACGCCGCGATGTACGAGGCCAAGCGCAGCGGCCGCAACCGCGTGGTGGTGGCCAGCGAGGCACTGCAGGAAGCACCGGGACGGCGGGCATTGCAGCGGTAGCCCGACGCGGACGGCAACCCAGGGGTAGAGTCGACTGCCAGTCGACTATCGCGCGCAGCGCGGGTTTTTTTGCAAGCTGACGGAAGAGCAGTCGACTAACAGTCGACTCTACCGGTTCGCGCGCCAGCCGATGCATTGAACGCCACCACCCGCCACGCTGCCCACCACAGCAGCGCCAGCAACGCGATGCCTGCACCCAGCAGGCACACGGCGGGCCAGCCATGCCGCACCTGCATCCAGGGCCCCGCCGCCGCGCCTGCACCACTGCCCACCGCATAGAACAGCATGTACAACGCCACCAGGCGCCCATGCTGTTCTGCCGGTGCACGCAGCAGCAGTGCCTGGTTCGAGACATGTAGTGCCTGGCCGCCGAGGTCGAGCACGACCACACCCAGCAGCAGCAAGGACAGCGACTGCGGCAGGCCCAGCAGCGGCCACCACGCGACCAGCATCAACAACAGCGCACCGAGGCTGACCCGATGGGTGAAACCACGGTCCATCCAGTGGCCGACACGCGCTGCCATCAGCGCACCGACCACGCCGGCCAGGCCGAGCGCACCGATGGTCGCCGTCGACCAGTGCAGCGGCGGTGCGGACAGCGGCAAGGGTGCCGCCGCCCAGAACACATTGAGGCCTGCAAACAGCAGCAATGCCAGCGGCCCGCGCTCGCGCAGCGTTCGATCGCGGCGCAGCATGCCCAGCATCGAGCCCAGCAGCTCGCGCCAGCGTGGAGGGACCGACGGCACCGGTACTGCGGGCAGGCGCCGCCACAGCAGCGCCGCCAACACCGCCATCACCACCGCTGACAGCAGGTAGACCCTCTGCCAGCCAAAGGCCGCCGCCACCGTACCGGACACCACGCGCGCCAGTAGCAGGCCGATGAACACGCCGCACTGCACCACAGCGACCATGCGACCGCGCTGCTCGGGCGGTGCCAGCATGGCGGTATAGGCGATCAGGCCCTGGGTCAGCGCGGTACCCAGCAAGCCGGCCAGCAGCATGCCCGACAACAGCCAGCTCGCCGTGCGTGACGCCGCCAGCCACAACAGGGCCAGCACCAGTGCAATCAGCTGCAGCCGCAGCAGGCGTTGCCGGTCGCTGCGGTCAGCCAGCGGCAGCAGCCCAAGCAGCGCCAGCACGCTACCGGCCTGGGTGGCCGCCAGTACCGCGCCGGCCACGGCCCGGTCCAGCGCAAAGGCGCGTGCAAGCGGGTCCAGCAGCGGCTGCGCGTAGTAGACATTGGCAACGCTGGCACCGGCGGCAATCGCAAGCAGGACCAGCAGCGGGCGTGGAAGAGATGCGGCACTCATTTGTAGTTGCAATTCGAAACCAGATGCAGGCTATCGCCATTGGTTTTAAACTGCAACCACATTCGGAGATACCAGCATGCACGCCGACAGCCCCTGCCCAGTAGCCCGCAGTGCCGACCTGCTCGGTGACCGCTGGGCATTGCTGGTGATCCGCGACGCGTTCGACGGCATCACCCGCTTCGGAGATTTCCAGCGCAGCCTCGGCGCGGCGCGCAACATCCTCAGCGACCGCCTGCGCCGGCTGGTCGAGGCCGGCATCCTGCAGCTGCAGCCGGCCTCCGATGGATCGGCCTACCAGGAGTACGTGCTGACCGCCGCTGGCCAGGAACTGTTCCCGCTGCTGGTCGCACTGCGCCAGTGGGGAGAGCGCCATTGCTTCGGTGCAGGCGAAGCCCATTCACAGCTGATCGAATTGGCGACGCGGCGGCCGCTGCCCTACATGCAGCCGCGCGGGCGCGACGACCAGCCGCTTCAGCCCATCGCCACCCGCGTACGCAAGCTCAGGGATGACGGGCGCGACACCTGACCCGCCCATTCGCGCACACCGACGAACGCCCGCGCCGGTTAGCATCGGGTCTTTCCGCTGCTGGATGCCGCCGATGTCGCGCGATCGCCCTTCCCTGCTGACCGCCCTGCTGTTGCCGCTGCTGGCCTGCGCCGCAGCAACCACGCAGGCCCGCGAGGTTGCCGCGCCCGCCGATCACGTGCAGGCCGATGGTCCCTATGTGTTCCGCCAGGGCGACCGGCTGCAGGCCACATGGATCTGCGACGACAAGGTCGAGTCGCACACGCTTGCTACGCAGGCCGCGGGTACCGATATCGCCCCGCGCTGCGGCTACGAGCACACGGTGCACGTGGCTGCCCCGAATGCACCTTCGGTCTCGGTGCTGCCGGCCGTGCCGCGCATCGTTGCGCTGTCCGACATCCATGGCCAGTACGGGCTGCTGGTGCGCCTGCTGCGTGCCCACCAGGTCATCGACGCACAGGACCGCTGGGCGCTGGGCAAGGACACCCTGGTCATCGCCGGCGATGTGTTCGACCGTGGCCCGCAGGTGACCGAGGCCTTCTGGCTGCTGTACGGCCTGCAGCAGCAGGCGGCCGCCGCCGGTGGCGCAGTGCACTTCGTGCTCGGCAACCACGAGACCATGGTGCTGTACGACGACCTGCGCTACGTCAACCCGAAGTACCTGCGCAGCGCCCAGCTGCTGGGGCGCAGCTACCCGCAGCTGTACGGTGCCGACTCGGTGATCGGGCAGTGGCTGCGCACCCGCCCGGTGCTGCTGAAGATCGGCGATACCCTGTTCCTGCACGGCGGCATCTCGCCCGAAGCAGTACAGCTGGCACTGGACCCGGCGCGCACCAACGCGGCCTACCAGGCCTCGCTCGGCCTGCCCAAGGCCGAAGTGAAGGCCGACCCGGCCACCGCGCCGCTGTATGACGGCAAGACCAGCCCGATCTGGTACCGCGGCTATTTCGATGGGCGACTGGACACCGCAGGCGTGCAGGCCGTGCTCGATCGCCTGCAGCTCGCGCGCATCGTGGTCGGCCACACTTCGATGCCGCACGTCAGCAGCTTCCACGGCGACCGCGTGATCGCCATCGACAGCAGCATCAAGAACGGCGAGAACGGCGAACTGCTGTTCATCGAAGATGGCAAACTCAGCCGTGGTCTGCTGGACGGTTCGCGGGTGCCGCTGGCGGAGGGCGAGCCCGGCCTGCAGGACTGAATGGACGGAAAGCGCCGCCGCGCCCGGTGGCGGCGGCGCGCTCCACCTTCCCCCGGTTTGCGGCTACCCTCGGCAGCCGAGAGAGGCCCGCCCCGTCCATCCGGTGGGCCTGACTGTTACAGGAGCCCCGCGCATGCGCGTTCTGATTGCTGAAGACGACCCGGATATCGCCTCCGGCCTGTGCGCCTCGCTGCGCCGGCAGGGCCATGTGGTCGACCACGTCGACAACGGCGCGCACGCCGACGCTGCCCTGGGCTCGACCCAGTACGCATTGCTGGTACTGGACCTGGGCCTGCCGCAGCTGGACGGCCGCGACGTGCTGCAGCGCCTGCGCCAGCGCGGCGATGGCCTGGCGGTGCTGGTGGTCACCGCCCGTGACGGCCTGGCCGAGCGCGTGCGTGTGCTCGACCTCGGCGCCGACGACTACCTGGTCAAGCCGTTCGCACTGGACGAATTCGAAGCACGTGTTCGCGCACAGCTGCGGCGGGTCACCAGCAACGGCAACCCGGATCTGCGCATCGGTCGCCTGCGCCTGGACCTGGCCGGGCATCGGGTGTGGATCGACGATCAGTCACTGGAACTGACCGCGCGGGAATTCGGCCTGCTGTCCGCGCTGGCGGTTCGCGCCGAGCGCATCGTGTCGCGCGCGCAACTGGTGGAAGCGCTGTGCGACTGGGGCCAGGACCTCACCGACAACGGCCTGGACATCGCCCTGCACCGCCTGCGCCGCAAGCTGCAACCCGGCGGCATGGGCATCCGCACCGTGCGCGGGCTGGGCTACATGCTGGAAGACGCGCAGGACGAAAACGCCTCGTGATCAGTGGACCGCCCAGCCTGCGCCGGCGCCTGCTCGCCTTCCTGGCGCTGCCGATGCTGGGCCTGCTCACCTTCAACACGATCCTGGCCTATTACGTTGCGCTGGACTATTCCAACCGCATCCACGACCGCAACCTGATCGACGACACGCATTCGTTCGCGCAGATGCTGAGCACCATGCCGGTGACCAGCGACCTGTCGCCGCAGGCACGCTTCCTGATCGAGTACGACCCCGACGGCCATCGCTACTTCAACGTCGACAGCAGCCGCATGGGTACGCTCAGCGGCAATGCCGACTTCAGTCCGTACGCCCCTTCGCAGGACTGCACCGGTGTGCATCCGGCGCTGTACGACGGCAACCTCAATGGCCAGCAGGTGCGCATGGCCACGGTCTGCACGCAGGCGATGAACGATCCGCAGGACCAGCTGGCGGTGACCGTGGCCGAGAGCATGGCCGACCGCCGACAGCGCGCGCGCGAGATCCTGATGATCATCATCCCGCTGATGACCATGCTGGCGCTGGGTACCGCGGCGCTGGTCTGGTTCGGCGTGACCTACGGCCTGCGCATCCTGACCCCGCTGAGGACCCGCCTGGCGCAGCGCCGCGGCGAACTGGCACCGATCTCCGATGCCGACGTGCCGGAGGAGATCCAGCCCCTGATCAGCACCATCGATGATCTGTTTGCCCGCCAGGCGGAAATGATCACGTTGCAGAACCGCTTCATCGCCGATGCCGCGCACCAGCTGCGTTCGCCGCTGGCGGGCATGGCCCTGCACGTGGACCAGGCACTGGCGCATGGTGACCCCGATACGGTGCGCGAGGCACTGCAGCACATCCGCCGGCTCAACCAGCGCACTGCCCGGGTCAGCACCCAGCTGCTGGCGCTGAGCCGGGCGCAGACCGTGCCCGATACCGTGGAGGCGCTGGATCTATGCGAGCTGGTGCCGCAGTGGGTCGGCACGCGCGTTCCGGAGGCGATCCGTGATGGCATCGACCTCGGCTACCGCGGCAGCCCCCATCCGCTGCGTGTACTCGGCAACGGCGCCATGCTGCAGGAAGCGCTGGACAATCTGATCGACAACGCCCTGCGTTATGCCGGCCGCAATGCGACCGTCACGGTGGGCGTGCACGCGCTGGACGACAATGATGTCGAACTGTATGTGGAAGACAACGGCCCCGGCGTGCCCGACGACGTGATGCCACGGCTGGGCGAGCGCTTCTTCCGGGCACCGGGCACCGCTGCCAGCGGCACCGGCCTCGGCCTGGCCATCGCGCACGAGGCGGTGGAGCACTTCGGCGGCCGCCTGAGCTTCCTGAACCGCCCCGGCGGCGGATTGAAGGTCGCCATCACGCTGCCGCTGCTGAAGGCGCCCTGACCCGGTCCGGGGCGCTGAAAGGCTGGCGAAAATCGCGCTTGCGATCCTGCCATCCCCACTGCCGTCACGGAGCCGCCAGGTGACCGAATCGCACGACTTCTTCCTCCCCGGTGGCCCACAGGGCGTGCTGCTGGTCCATGGCCTGACCGGCACCCCCGCGGAAATGCGCATGCTGGGCAAGGGCCTGAACAACGCCGGTTTCACCGTGCACGGCGTGCAGCTGCCCGGGCATTGCGGCAGCGTGGATGATCTGCTGGCAACCACCTGGGAACAGTGGTACCTGGGCGTGGAAGATGCGGCGGCAACCCTGCGCGGCAAGGTCGACCAGCTGTTCGTCGGTGGCCTGTCGATGGGCGCGGTGCTGTCGCTGGCCTTGGCTGCACGTCGCCCGGAGTGGGTCTCCGGGGTCGGCGTCTACGGCGCCACTTTCCGCTACGACGGCTGGAACATCCCCGCCGTGGCCCGGCTCTCGTTCCTGCTGCCGTGGTTCAAGCGCTTCAACATCGGCCGCGACCGCATGTTCATGGAAGAACCGCCCTACGGCCTGCGTGACGAGCGACTGCGTGCGCAGGTCAGTGCCGCCATGCTGTCCGGCGACAGCGCGGCGGCCGGCCTTCCGGGCAACCCCTGGCACGCGCTGGCCGAGATGCGCGCCCTGAGCAACTGGACCCGCCGCCACCTGCACCAGGTCACCGCGCCGTGCCTGGTGATGCACGCACGCGAAGACGACGTGGCCAGCATGGGCAATGCCGAACTGGTGATGTCGCGGGTCAGCGGCCCGAAGGAACTGGTGGTGCTGGAAGACAGCTACCACATGATCACCATCGACCGCGAACGCCGCGACGTGATCCGCCGCAGCGCGCGCTTCTTCACCGAGATCGGTGAACGCAGTGGCGTCCTCAAGGCGGTGGCCTGAAATGGGGGCACTCGCCACGCTGCTGTGGCTGGCCAATGTGGTACTCGATACCGGTGGCCAGCTCGCCTTCAAGGCCGCCGCCAGCGATCCGCAGGAAGGCGAAGGACTGCAACGGTGGAAACACATGCTCAGCCGTCCCTGGCTGTGGATCGGCATCGCCTGCTATGTGCTTGAGTTCGTCGCCTGGATCGCGTTCCTGTCGCTGGTGCCGCTGTCCAAGGGCGTGCTGCTGGGCTCGATCAACATCGTCGCACTGATGATCGCTGGCCGCTTCCTGTTCCGGGAGAAGCTCACGCCGCTGCGGGTGACGGGCATGCTGCTGGTCACCGCAGGCGTGGCGGTGGTGGGAGCTGGCTCATGAGGCGCCTGTATGTAATCGGCTTCCCGCTGCTGATGGCCTTCGACACGCTGGCCCAGCTGTGTTTCAAGTACGCCGGTGATGCCGCGCTGCCGGTCGAGGCCAACACCGCGTGGCTGCTGCGCGTGCTGTCGCAGCCGTGGGTGTACGGCGCCATCCTCGGCTACGTGGGTGCGTTCTTCACCTGGATGAGCCTGCTGCGGCATGCGCCGATCGGCCCCGCATTCGCCGCCTCGCACCTGGAAGTGATCAGCGTGCTGCTGCTGTCGGCGTGGCTGTTGAACGAGCCGCTGACCCTGCACCATCTGCTCGGTGCAGTACTGATCGTGGCCGGCATCGTCTGCCTCGGCCGCGCGGAGGCCGACGACCCGCACAGCCCGGCCGAAAGCACGACGTGAGCGCACCACGATGAGCCTGTTCGCGCGCGAGCTCCCACCGACGGCGGGCCTGCCGATGCAGGCCAGCGATTTCCTTCCCGGTGGCGGCAACCTGCGCGACATCCTGGCCAGCCAGCTCGGCACACCCCCTCTGCAGCTGACCTGCTCCGGTACCCACGCACTGCTGATCGCGCTGCGTACGCTGCGCAAGCGTGCACCAAAGCGCGACACCGTAATCATGCCGGCCTATACGTGCCCGCTGGTGCCGATCGCGGTGCACAGCCTGGGTCTGCGGGTGCAGCTGTGCGATACCCGGCGCGACCATTTCGACTTCGACCCCGGCCAGCTCAGGCGTCTGGCCGATGCGCGCACGCTGGCGATCCTGCCCACCCACCTGGGCGGTCGCATCGCCGACGTCGAGCTGGCCTGCGAGGTCGCACGCGGCGCCGGTGCCTGGGTGATCGAAGATGCCGCACAGGCACTCGGTGCACGGGTTGGCAACACCAGTGTCGGCCTGCGCGGCGACATCGGTTTCTTCAGCCTGGCCGCCGGCAAGGGACTGAGCCTTCACGAAGGCGGCCTGCTGGTCAGCCGCGACGACGAACTGCGCGCCGCGCTGGCCGAACATGCCGCCGAACAGGTGCATTTCAGCCTGCGCTGGGAGCTGCTTCGCAGTGTGCAGCTGCTCGGGCTCGCAGCCTGCTATCGACCCTCGCTGCTGTCGCTGGTGTACGGAAATCCACTGCGCAGTGCACTGCAACGCGGCGATCTGGAAGAAGCGGTCGGTGACATTTTCCCGCTGGACATCCCGCAGCACCGGGTCAGCCAGTGGCGGCAGAACATCGGCGCACATGCCGCGCGGCGGCTGCCCGCCTTTTTGCAGGCCGGACGCCTGCGTGCATTGCAGCTGCGGGTGCAGCTGGCACAACTGCCGGCGGTGGACGTGGTCGACGGGCTGGCCGGTACCGGCGGCACCTGGCCGATGCTGATGCTGCTGCTGCCCAGCCAGCGCGCGCGCGATGCTGCGCTGAAGAACCTGTGGCCACGCGGTCTCGGCGCCAGCCGCATGTTCATCCATGCCCTGCCCGACTACGCCTATCTGCGAGGCATCGTGCCGCAGGCCGACGTGCCCAACGCGCGCGACTTCGCCGCACGCATGCTGACCCTTGGCAACAGCGCCTGGCAGACCCGTGAAGAGACCGCAGAAATTCTGCAGGCATTGGCTGACGCGCAGCTCTGAAAGCGGGTATTCCCGGGCAATCGGCCCATTCACAAAGATCATTCCTGAACGCTTTCCCCGCCCGGAAATGAAGGCTTTCAACAGGAAAGGAACGAGAAAGGCTGCCTGCCTACATTGAGCCTGCCCCGGCATCGCGCCGGACGTTTCTTTCATCGACGGACCTGCCCATGCGCTGGAGCATCCTGTGTGACTTCGACGGCACCATCAGCCTCGAAGATGTCATCGACTCGCTGCTGGAGAAGTACGGCCAGCCGGGCTGGCAGGAACTGGAAGAGCAGTGGAAGTCGGGAAAGATCGGCTCGCGTGAATGCATGCAGGGCCAGGTCAGGCTGCTGAAGCTGGACCCGGCCACGCTCGACGCCCACCTGGACCAGGTACAGATCGATCCGGGCTTCGCCGACTTTGTCAGCCGCGCCGAACAACTGGGCGTGCCGCTGCGCATCGTCAGTGATGGCCTGGACTATGCGATCCACCGCATCCTCGCCAACCACGGCCTGTCGCGACTGCCGGTGGTGGCCAACCACCTGCGCTGGTGCGGGGACCACTGGGAACTGGAATCGCCCTACCAGGCCGAAGGTTGCCGCAGTGGCACCTGCAAGTGCACCTGCGCTGCGCAGGCGCGCGCCAACGAAGCACCGCGCGTGCTGATGATCGGCGATGGCAGCTCGGACTTCTGCGTCTCTGAAGACGCCGACTTCGTGTTCGCCAAGCGCCGCCTGATCACCCATTGCACGAAGGCCGGCATCGAACACGCCGCCATCGACACCTTCCACGATGCAGTCGCGCTGCTGCCGCGCCTGCTCGATGGCAGCCTGCTGCAGCCACGTCGCATCGACGCCAGCCCGCAGCCCATCGTACTGCCCCTGCTGGCCACCGCCTGAGCACTCCCTTCCAGACCCGCTCCCCGTTGCCCCCTTTCGAACGTCCTTCACGGAACCGAACTGCATGAACATTTTTGACAAGAACGCCGACGCCGCTGCCTCCGATGCGCAGCTGCTGGCCGACGAAGCCCGCTACAGCTCCTTCGGCGATACCGTCCACTACGTCGACCCGCCGAAGATCTTCCAGCGCGGCGAAGGCAGCTACATGTTCGACGGTGCGGGCGTGCCCTACCTCGATCTGCAGATGTGGTACTCGGCCTGCAACTTCGGTTACAGCAACAAGCGCCTGAACGACGCGCTGAAGGACCAGATCGACACCCTGCCGCAGGTCGCCAGCCAGTACCTGCACCCGACCCGCGTGCAGCTGGCCAAGACCATTGCCGTGGACATGCACGAGAAGTTCGGCCTCGACGGCCGCGTGCATTTCAACGTCGGCGGCGCGCAGGCCATTGAAGACTCGCTGAAAATCGTGCGCAACGCGCGTGGCGGCAAGAGCCTGATGTTCGCCTTCGAGGGCGGCTACCACGGCCGCACCCTGGGCGCGTCGTCGATCACCTCCAGCTACCGCTACCGTCGCCGCTACGGCCACTTCGGCGAGCGCGCGATGTTCATCCCGTTCCCGTACCCGTTCCGCCGCCCGAAGGGCATGACCCCGGATGAGTACTCCGACCACTGCGTGTGGCAGTTCGAGCGCCTGTTCGAAAGCGAGTACAACGGCGTGTGGGATCCCAAGGTCGGCCAGGCCGAATACGCCGCGTTCTACGTCGAGCCGATCCAGGGCACCGGCGGCTACGTCATTCCGCCGCGCAACTTCTTCACCGGCCTCAAGCGCGTGCTGGACAAGTACGGCATCCTGATGGTGGTCGATGAAATCCAGATGGGCTTCTGGCGCACCGGCAAGCTGTGGTCGATCGAGCACTTCGGCGTGACCCCGGACGTGCTGGTGTTCGGCAAGGCGCTGACCAACGGCCTGAACCCGCTGTCGGGCCTGTGGGCGCGCGAAGAGCTGATCAACCCGACCGTGTTCCCGCCGGGCTCCACCCACTCCACCTTCAACTCCAACCCGCTGGGCACCCGCCTGGGCCTGGAAGTGCTGAAGCTGGGCAAGGAAATGGATTACGAGCGCACCGTGCCGGAAAAGGGCGCGTACTTCCTCGACGGCCTGCGTGGCCTGCAGAAGCGCCACCCGGAAATCGGCGACGTCGACGGCCTGGGCCTGGCCCTGCGCGCCGAGATCTGCCAGACCGACGGCTACACCCCGAACAAGGAACTGCTGGATCGCATGGTCGACATCGGCCTGGCCGGTGACCTGCTGCATGACGGCAAGCGCATGGGCCTCGTGCTCGACGTGGGTGGCTGGTACAAGAACGTGATCACCTTCGCGCCGTCGCTGGACATCAGCTACGAAGAGATCGACCTGGCGATCACTCTGCTCGATCAGGCGCTGACCAAGGCCAAGGGCTGACGTCGATGCGCTGCCGGTTCCCGTGCCGATGGAGATGACGTCACGCGCATCCAGCACCGCGCTGGAACCGGCTGCGCTGCTGGAGGGCTTCCTGGCCCACCCGCCGCTCGGATTCGAGGCAGGCCGCCTTCCCAGCGGCCTGCCGACCTTCCGTGCGCCGCTGGACCTGACCACCACGATGGACGACGAACTGCGCGGCAGGCTGCTCGGCCTGCCGCTGTCGCGCCTGTGGCGGCCATGGATCACCTGGAAGACCCGCTTCGTCGGTGCCACCAGCACCGAGTACACCCCGTTGCCGGCGCACGTAGCGCCGGAGGCGCTGGCCGAGGACGTGGCGCGTCACGCGATCGGTGATACGCGCCTGCTGGTGGTCAAGGACCTGGCCATCGATTCACCGCTGCTGGACGATGCCGCCAACGCACACAGCGGCGCCTTCCTGCAGGCATTGCTGGCGCGCGGCTTCGTCGAACTGGAAGGCATGCCGCTGGCCTGGGTGGCGATCGATTTCGATTCGCTCGATGGCTATCTCGGCCGCCTGTCGTCCTCGCGCCGCAAGAACATCCGGCGCAAGCTCCGTTCGTGTGATGACCTGCAGATCGACTGCATCGCCACCGGTGATCCGGCCCTCGCCGACCCGCAGCTGCAGGCCGAACTGTACGCACTGTACCTGGGCGTGTATGCGCAGAGCGCGGTGCATTTCGACCAGCTCGACCTGCCCTATTTCCAGTACCTGCTGGCCGACGGCCAGGGCCAGGGACGGATGTTCCTATACCGCCACCAGCGCCAGCTGATCGGCTGGAACCTGTGCTACGTGCATGCCGGCAAGCTGGTGGACAAGTACATTGGCCTGGCTTATCCGCAGTCGCGCGAGCACAACCTGTACGCGGTCAGCTGGATGCACAACCTCGAGTACGCGCTGCAGCACGGCCTGAGCCACTACGTGGCCGGCTGGACCGATTCGCGGATCAAGGCCGAGCTGGGCGCCCGCTTCACCTCCACCCGGCACGCGATCCACGCCCGCTCCCCGCTGTTGCGCGCTGCCCTGCGCAAGCTGGCGCCGCATCTGCAGGGCGAACCGGATGGAGGCGGTTGAACGATGCCGTTGCGTTCCCCGCTGATTCTGGACCTGGACGGTGGCGTGCTGCCGCTGCCACAGGCGCAGACGCTGGCCCTGCCGCAATGGCATGACCCGCTGCGCTTCGCCTGCAGCAATGCCACCCTCGACCGTTTCGCCGCGGAAGTGCTGGCGCCGCTGCCGGCCCAGCTCGGCACGGTCATGCTCGGCAGCGGCGACTTCCACCACCTCAGCCTGCCGCTGCTGCAGCGCATGCGCCCGCAGCAGCCCTTCCAGCTGGTGGTGCTGGACAACCATCCGGACAACATGCGTTTCCCGTTCGGCATGCACTGCGGTTCGTGGGTGAATGCCGCCAGCAAGCTGCCGCAGATCTCGCACATCCACGTGCTGGGCATCACCTCGAGTGACATCGGCCTTGGCCACGCCTGGGAAAACCATTGGCGCCCGCTGATAGGCGGGCGCCTGACCTACTGGTGCATGGATGTGGACGTGGGCTGGGGCCACCGCCTCGGCATGGGCCGTGCATTCCGACGCTTCGAGCATCCGGAGGGACTGGTCGCCGCGTTCGCCGCCGAGCAGGCCAAATCGCCGCAACCGGCCTACCTGTCGATCGACAAGGATGTGTTCGCCGAGGACGTCGCCCGCAGCAACTGGGACCAGGGCCGCTTGCAGCTGGAACACGCACTGGTGGTGATCGAAGCACTGCGCGCCGGTGGCCTGGTCGGCAGTGACATCACCGGCGAAGTGTCGCTGGCCAACTACCAGAGCCGCTTCAAGCGCTGGCTGTCGTCGCTGGATGGTCAGCCTGACATCAGCGCCGAGGATCTGCCAGTCTGGCAGGCGCGGCACCAGCAGGTGAACCGCGAACTGCTGGCCGCGATGGCCGCCGTGCCGACGGCCTGCTGACCGCGTCGGTAGTGCCGGCCGCTGGCCGGCAATGCCAACCAAGGTTGGCATCTACCAGACCAATGCCGGCCAGCGGCCGGCACTACACTGGACTCCCACCCCGGAGCCCTCGCCATGCCCCAGACCGTCATCCCGCAGCTGCGCATGCGCCACGCCGATACCACCCTGCCGTCCTACGTGCAGGGGCTGGGTTTCGTGGTCGACTGGGAACACCGCTTCGAACCCGGTTTTCCACTGTTCGCCCAGCTCACCCGCGACGGCCAGACGATCTTCCTCACCGAACACAGCGGCGACTGCGAGGTCGGCGGCGCGGTGTACTTCATCGTCGAGGATGTCGACGCCCTGCACCGCGCCTTCAGTGCCGCCAGCGTGCCGATCGAGCAGCCCCCGCATGACACCGAATGGGGCAGCCGCGAGATGCTGCTGCATGACCCCGACGGCAACCGGCTGCGCTTTGCCACCCACGTGGACTGAACGATACGGACTTGAGGCGAATATACGAAGCATATATGCTTCGTATATCCACTCCTCCAGGACCGCCCATGGGCATCGTCAACATCGATGACACCCTGCACGACCAGCTGCGCCGCGCCTGCACCGTCTCCAGCCGTTCGATCAACGCCCAGGCCAACTTCTGGATCCGGGTCGGCATGCTGTGCGAGATGAACCCCACGCTGAGCTTCCAGGACATCGTCGCCAGCGAACTGCGCGCGGCCGGCGTGCAGCCGCAAGCGCTGGCCCCCGGGCGGGCCTGACATGGCGATGATCAAGCAGCCGCACGAAATCGCGCTGATGGCCGAATCCGGACGCCTGCTGGCGCAGGTGTTCGCCGCGCTCGACCAGCTGCCGCTGCAGGGCCGCAGCACCATGGAGATCAACGAGTTCGTCGAGCGCATGATCGTCGATGAGCTGCACGCGCGGCCGGCCAGCAAAGGGCAGTACGGCTTCCCGTACGTGCTCAACACCTCGATCGACAACGTCATCTGCCACGGCGTTCCCAGCACCACCGACGTGCTGCGCAACGGCCAGATCGTCAACCTCGACATCACCCTGGAGAAGAACGGCTACATCGCCGACTCCAGCACCACCTACCTGGTCGGTGAGGTCGACTACGCCGCGCGCAGGCTGGTGCAAACCACCTACCAGGCGATGTGGAAAGGCATCGGCGCAGTGCGCCCCGGCGCACGCCTGGGCGATATCGGCCACGCCATCGCCCGCCACGCGCGCAGCCACGGCTACAGCGTGGTGAAGGAGTACTGCGGCCATGGCATTGGCCAGGAAATGCACGAGGAACCGCAGATCCTGCACTACGGCCATCCCAATACCGGCATGGTGCTGGAGGAAGGCATGGTGTTCACCATCGAGCCGATGCTCAACCAGGGCAAGCCGGCCATCCGCCAGCAGCCAGACGAATGGCCGGTCTACACGCGCGACGGCAAGCTGTCGGCGCAGTTCGAGCACACCCTGGCGGTCACCCGCAGCGGCGTGCGCGTGCTGACCCTGCGTCCCGGCGAAACCCCGCAGTGCGCGGTGGACGTGGCCTAGAGCGGGCGCAACAGCAACAGTGTCGCCAGGCAGAACATGAAGACCGCCACGCCGGCGTCCAGCATCCGCCAGGCGCTCGGCCTGCGGAACACCGGCTGCAACAGGCGCGCGCCATAGCCCAGCGTGCAGAACCAGGCCACGCTGGCCGCGCAGGCACCGGCGGCGAACGCCCAGCGCAGATCGCCCGGGTAGCGTGTGGACAGGCTGCCGAGCAGCACCACCGTATCCAGATAGACATGCGGATTGAGCAGGGTGAAGGCCAGGCAGGTCAGCAGTACCTGGCGTCCGCTGCCACCCTGCGATTCGGCGGCGGCCAGTGCACTGCCCCCTCGCCAGGCCCGCAGCCCGGCCTGCAGGCCGTACCAGAGCAGGAAGGCAGCACCACCGAAGCGCAGCACCTGCAACAGCAATGGCCACTGCAGCACCAGCGCGCCCATGCCGCCGACGCCGGCCAGGATCAGCGCGATGTCCGCGCCGGCGCAGGCCAGCACCACCCTCCCCACGTGACGCTGCTGCAGGCCCTGGCGCAACACGAAAGCGTTCTGTGCGCCGATGGCGATGATCAGGCCGGCACCTGCGAACAGGCCGGCGGCGGTAGCAGCAATCCACATCAGGACAGGCCAGGCAGTGAGGGGACGCGCAGGGTGCGGCCAAGGGTCCGGTTAAGACAATCTGTTTTTTCTTTATGCTGTGCAGAAAAACTGAAGAGGCTTCCATGTGGACCTGGTACATCCGCAACTGACCGCGTTTACCGCGGTGCTGGAGGAAGGCAGCTTCGAGGCCGCCGCACGCCGCCTGTCGATCAGCCCGTCGGCGCTGTCACAACGGATCAAGGCACTGGAGGATCGGCTTGGGCAGGTGCTGGTGGTACGTCAGGCACCGTGCCGCCCTACCACGGCCGGTGAGGCGCTGCTGCGCCGTGTGCGGCCGATGCAGGCGCTGGAGGCCGAGGCGGTGGCCGAACTGCTGCCCGATCGCGGCAGTGACGCTGCGCGCACGCCGATTCCCTTGGCAGTCAACGACGACTCGCTCGATACCTGGTTCGTGCCGGCCATCGCCGACCTGCACCAACGTCATGGTTACCTGTTCGACCTGCGCATGGACGACCAGGACCACACCCTGCAGCTGCTGCGCGATGGCAGTGTGCTCGGCGCGGTCACCGCCGAAAACCAGCCTGTGAAGGGCTGCAACGTGCACCCGCTCGGCGCGATGCGCTACCACGCCATCGCCTCGCCCCGCTTCGCCCACCAGTACTTCAGCACCGGCATGCAGGCCGCAACATTGGCACGCGCGCCGATGCTGGTGTTCAACCGCAAGGATGAACTGCAGTGGCGCTTCGTGCGGCGCCTGACCCGCGCGCGGCTGCAGCCGCCGCTACACTACCTGCCCTCCTCCACCGGTTTCGTCGAAGCCGCCGCATGCGGGCTCGGCTGGGGCATGGCCCCGGAAAGCCTGGTCGCACCGGCTGTGCGCGCCGGCCGCGTGGTGGTACTGGAACCCGGCCGCTGGCTCGATGTGCCACTGTACTGGCAGCATGCAGCCGTGCGCTCAAGCACGCTGCAGCACATCACCCAGGCGCTGCGCGCTGCAGCCAGCGGCACCCTTCGTTGAGGACCAACCAATGATCGCAGACCCCGGCTTCACGCCACGCGCACTACCGTTTGCGCACTTCTTCATCACAGGGACGGCATGGGCGTGATCGGCCGACGTACAAGGATGCACCGCGCGAAGGCCGCGCTGGCGCTGGCAACCTGCCTGCCACTGGCTGCGGCGGCGCAGTCTCTCACCGATGCACCCGCCTTGGACTGGGAACAGGCGCGGCAGCGTCTGGAGCAGGTTTCCGATGCACTGGCCGCCGCCGACGCATCGGTACGCAACAAGCAGGACCTGCAGGACGCCACCCGACTGCTGCGCCTGCCGGAAATCACCGGCGAAGTACGCAGGCTGCAGTTCCAGAAGACCCTCACCCTGCCACTGGGTTCGCTGGCGCCGGTAGCCGAGGCCTTTGGCATCGACTCGCCGCTGTCGTTCACCGAACGCGACTGGCGCACCCGCCCAGTGGTCACCGCGGTGCTGCCGCTGTACACCGGCGGCGTGATTCCGGCCGCGCAACGTGCCGCCAGCGCCGCCCACGAACAGGCCAGCGCCGAGCGCGAAGCACAGCGCCAGTCGCTGACCGTGCAGCTGGCCCAGGCCTATTTCGGCCAGCGCCTGGCCGAGCAGGCAGTGGACGTGCGCCGCGACGTACGCGATGGCCTCAACCGCCACCTGTCCGATGCAGAGAAGCTGGAACGCGAGGGCTTCGCCACCCGCGCCCAGCGCCTGCAGGCCACCGTGGCCCGCGACAAGGCCGAGCGCGAGTACCAGAAGACGGTGAACGATCTGGCCACGCTGAAGGCTGCGCTGGCCACGCTGCTGCGCAGTGGCGGCGAGGTACAGCCGGTATCGCCGCTGTTCGTGCAGCGCGTGCCGCTGGAACCGGTGGCCAGCTTCGAGCGCACGGCGCAGGCGCGCCAGCCGCAGATCGCACGCCTGCGGGCGATGGTGGCACAGGCCGAACAGGGCGTGCGCGTGCAACAGGCCAAACTGAAGCCGCAGATCTTCGCCTTCGGCCAGTACGACTTCCGTCGCCGCGACGAGATGCTGACCGATCCGGACTGGGCGTTCGGCATCGGCCTGAAGTACACCTTCCTGTCGCCGAACTCGCGTCCGGCGCAGATCAGCGCCGCACGTGCGCAGCAGGACCAGGCCGAAGCGGGCCTGCGCGAGGCCGAGAACCAGGTCGCGCTGGGCGTGCGCAAGGCCTGGAACGAGCTGGAGACCGCGCGCCAACAGTACGTGCTGCTCGACAGCAGCATCGCCCAGGCACAGGAAAACCTGCGCTTGCAGGAGCTGGCGTTCCGCGAAGGCCAAGCGACTTCGCTGGATGTGATCGACGCGCGGCTCGGCCTCGGTGGCGCCCGTGTCGAGCGCGCGCAGGCCGCCTACCAATACGATATTGCGCTGGCACAGTTGCTGGAGGTCAGTGGACAGATGGACCGTTTCGAAGAGTTCCGGCGGCGTGCGGACGAGGTGATCGACCATGAGTGATGTGCTGCACGACGACGCGACGACGCCCCCGGCCAAGCGCCGCCTGGGCCCGATCCTGATAATGGTGCTGCTGGTCCTGGTGGTACTGGGCTTGTGGCTGGCCTGGCGCAGCCCTGCCGACCAGATCCAGGGCATGGCCGATGCGGACACCATCAACGTGGCCGCCAAGATCACCGCACGCGTGGCCGAGTTGAAGGTGCGCGAGGGCGACCGCGTGCAGCCAGGGCAGGTGCTGTTCCTGCTCGACAGCCCCGAAGTGGCCGCCAAGGAACAGCAGGCGCACGGCGCCCTGGCCGCCGCACAGGCCGTGGCCGACAAGGCCGACGAAGGTGCGCGCAGCGAAGACATCCGCGCCGCCGAAGCGAACTGGAAGCGGGCCGAAGCCGGTGCGACGCTGGCTGAAGCCACCTACCAGCGCGTGCAGAACCTGTTCAACGAAGGGGTGATGACCCGGCAGAAGCGCGATGAAGCGCATGCCCAGGCCACCAGTTCGCGCGAACTGGCACGTGCCGCCCGCGCGCAGTACGACATGGCATTGGCCGGCGCACGCGAGCAGGACAAGCGCGCCGCCCAGGGCCAGGTGCAGCAGGCACAGGGCGCAGTGGCCGAAGTCAACGCCGCGCGTGTCGAAGTGGAAGGGCGCGCGCCGGTGGCCGGCGAAATCAACAAGCGCATGGCCGACCCGGGCGAACTGGTGCCGGCCGGCTACCCGGTGTTCACCCTGGTCGACATCGACCGCATGTGGGTGGCGATGAACCTGCGCGAATCGCAGATGCAGGGCCTGAAGGTCGGCAGCAAGCTGCAGGGCAGCGTGCCGGCGCTCGGCCTGGACGGCGAATTCGAGGTCTACTTCATCAACCCGGCGGGCGACTATGCAACCTGGCGTACCACCCGCCAGTCGTCCGGCTACGATGTCCGCAGCTTCGAGGTGCGGGTGCGCCCGGTACGCCGCATCGAGGGCTTCCGCCCCGGCATGAGCGTGCTGTTCGCATGGCCCCAGCACTGAGCCCCGACCGAGGCGGCTTCGCCGCCTCTTGGCGACGCGAGCTTCGGTCGCTGCGCGGCAACCGCGCCGATCTGATGCTGGTCACCGTGCTGCCCCTGCTGATGCTGCTGGTGATGGCGTGGATGTTCACGCCCTCGGTAATGCGCGACATTCCGATCGCCGTGGTCGACCTCGACCACAGCAGTGACAGCCGCCTGCTGCTGCGCATGCTCGACGCCAGCCCCGGCGTACGCATCACCAGCCAACCTGCGGACATGGAGGACGCACGTTCGCAGCTGCGCAGCCTGGACGTGTTCGCCATCGTGCTGGTGCCGCGCGACGTCACCCGACAGGCGCTGCGGGGCCGTCAGGGCACGGTGTTCGCCTATTACAACGCCACCTACATGACGACCGGCCAATCTGCGGCGCGCGATATCGGCGACGCGGTTTCGGCCTGGAACGCACGCTTGCTGCGCGAGCGCATCGGGCTGCAGGTCGGCCCGGGCAAGCTGCGTGCGGCGCCGATCGCGGTGCAGTCGGACATCCTGTACAACCCGGCACGCAGCTACGAATTGTTCCTGCTGCCGCTGATCTTCCCGGCGGTGATGTCGCTGGTGCTGGCACTTGCGGTGGCCGGCAGCCTCGGCCGTGAGATCCGCGACGGCACTCTGCCCGCCTGGATGGGCCGCACGCCATGGTCGGCGATTGCCGGCAAGGTCGCGCCGTACATCCTGCTGTTCTCGCTGTACGGCGCGCTTGGCATCGGTTACCTGGCCTGGCTGCGCGGCGATGGTGTGGCGGGCAGCGTGCTCCTGCTGCTGCTCGCGCAGCCACTGTTCTATCTGGCCACCGCCGCCTACGCGTTGTTCTTCGTCGGCGTCACCCGTGACATGGGCACTGCGCTGTCCGCAGTCGGGCTCAGCATCGGCACCGCACTGGCGTTCTCCAGCGCCACCTTCCCGGTGCTGGACGGCCCCCTGTTCACCCGCGTCTGGCACCAACTGCTGCCGCTCAGCGCCTACATCAAGCTGCAGACCCAGCAGCAGTTCATCGGTTCGCCGCTGCAGGTCTCGGTATGGCCGCTGGCCACGCTGTTGTTGATGGCGGTCGTGGCCGGTGGCATCGGCGGCCTGCGCCTGATCGCCTTCGCGCGCACGCCCGAGGCCGCGCAACCGGCGGGAGCCGACACATGAGCCCACTCTGGCGCAGCCTGCGGCAGACCCTGATGGCGGTGCTGTGCGACCGCTATGCGATCGTGGTGATGGTCGGCGCGGTGATCCTGTACTCGTTCTTCTACCCGGCCGCGTACCGCCACCAGGTGGCCGGCAACCTCCCGGTGCTGGTGGTGGACGAAGACCACAGCGCCACCAGCCGCGAACTGCTGCGAAAACTCGATGCACTTCGGGTCGCGCGCGTGGTCGGGCAACCAGCGGACATCGACAGTGCGCGCCAACAACTGGAAGCCGGCCACGCCGAAGGCATCGTCGTGATCCCGGCCAACCTGGAGCGCGACATCCTGCGCGGCCACCCGGCCAAGCTGGTGCTGCTCGGCAACGGCGCCTACCTGGGCCGTGCCAGCTGGGTGCTGGGCAGCGTGGCCGATGCACTGGGCGCGTTCGGGCGTGACGCCGTGGTCGGCCAGGCCGCCTTCATGGGCGCGCCACAGGCGCCGCCGGTCACCCTGGTGCAGCGCCCGCTGTACAACACCCAGGAAGGCTATGGCAGCGCCATCGTGCCCGGTGTGGCCGAGCTGATCGTGCACCAGACCCTGCTGATGGGCATCGGCGTGCTGCTCGGTGGTCGTCGTCTTGCACTCGGCCGGCGCCTGCGCTTCGACCTGCCGACCCTGGCCGGCATGGCGATGGGCTTCGGCCTGATCGGCCTGTTCGGCCTGTTCTGGTACGCCGGGTTCACCGCCTGGGTGCAGGACTATCCGCGCGGCGGGAACCCACTGGGCCAGCTGCTGGGCGGCACCCTGTTCATCGCCGCTACCGTGGTTTTCGGCCTGTTCGTCGGCAGCTTCTTCCGCACCCGCGAACGCGCCTTCCAGTTCATCATCGCCACCTCGATCCCGCTGTTCTTCCTGGCCAACCTGTCGTGGCCGGCAGTGATGACGCCGCAACCGCTGGTCTGGCTGGCGCAGCTGCTGCCTACCACCTCCGGTATCAACCTGATGGTGCGCCTGAACCAGATGGACGCCAGCCTGGCCGACGTCAGCCACGAACTGATCACCCTCACCGTCCTGCTGCTGCTCTACGGCAGCCTCGCCACCTGGCGCCTCCTCGCAAAAAAGGGGACGGAGGGGATTAAGTCGTAAACGGCCGGTTTGGGGGATTGCGACTTAATCCCCTCCGTCCCCTTTTCCGTAACGACGAACGCCGGCGCAAGGCCGGCGTTCGACTACCGCGGTGTGGAAGGGGAAACGGGGGCTGTCAGCGATCGATCAGCGGTAGACGCGTTCGCAGCGGCGCTCGACCACGCGGTCGCCGTTCTTCTGCTGGCTGTTGCCCTGGATCTGGCGACCGGCCGCACCACCGGCGACGGCACCGGCCACGGTAGCGAGCTTCTTGCCATTGCCGCCGCCCACCTGGTTGCCCAGCAGGCCGCCAATCACCGCGCCGGTGGCCGTACCGGCAATGCGGTTGGGATCGCGTGAGTTGCGCTGCACTTCAACGTTCTTACAGACCACGCGGCTGCCGTCGTTGAACCTGCGTCCCTCATCGCGCGGCCCGTAGGTCTGCGCGCCAGCCACGGACGAAGCCGCCAGCAGGGTGCCCAGCACAAGCAATCGGGTCGAGGTCTTCATGGCCATCTCCTGAGTTCCGGTATGGCGCAAGTGTCCTCCCGCGGTTGGCAACCGGAAGTGAAATGCGCGTGCCCGCCATTTCATCGGCCATCGCGCGTTCAGGAAGAAAATCCGCGCCCATCGCGACCAGCCGTCGCGATGGGCGCCGTCTCCCTGCCGGCATTGCCCCCTGCTAGAACTCCTCCCAACCACCCGCATTGGCGGCCAACGTCGGCTCCATCCGCGGCGACAGCACCGCCGGCCGGCGCACCGGCGCAACCGATGCCGCCACCGCTGCCAGCGCCGGGCGCACCACTGCGGCGGCGGTCACTGCCCCCGTGCGGAACACCGACACTGCCTCGGCCAACAGGTTTGCCTGCTCCTCCATCGAGCGCGCTGCGGCACTGGCTTCTTCGACCAGCGCGGCATTCTGCTGGGTGGTCTCGTCCATCTGCACCACCGCCTGGTTGACCTGTTCGATGCCCGAGCTCTGCTCCTGGGATGCAGCGGAGATGTCGGCCATGATGTCGGTGACTCGCTGCACCGAGGCCACGATCTCGCCCATCGTGGTGCCGGCCTGGCGGACCAGGGCCGATCCATCGGCGACCTTGCCGACCGAATCCTCGATCAGGCCCTTGATCTCCTTGGCCGCACCGGCCGAGCGCTGTGCCAGCGTGCGCACCTCACTGGCCACTACCGCAAAGCCCCTGCCCTGCTCGCCGGCACGCGCGGCTTCCACCGCCGCGTTCAAGGCCAGGATGTTGGTCTGGAAGGCGATGCCGTCGATGACACTGATGATCTCGGCGATCTTCTTCGAAGAGGCTTCGATGGCCGACATCGTGGTGACCACCTGCCCGACCACTTCGCCGCCCTGCGAGGCGACACCGTGCGCGCCGATGGCGAGCTGGTTGGCCTGGCGTGCGTGCTCGGCATTCTGTTTCACGGTGGAGGTCAGTTCCTCCATCGACGCAGCCGTCTCTTCCAGGTTTGCCGCCTGCTGTTCGGTGCGCCGCGACAGGTCGGTGTTGCCCGAGGCAATCTCGCCTGCCGCCAGGTTGATGCTGGACGCGCTGGACTGGATGCGGCCGACAATCTGCTTGAGCTGATCGACGGTGGCATTGCAGTCATCGCGCATGCGGGCAAACACGCCGTGGAAGTCCCCCTGCATGCGTACGGTGAGGTCACCGCGCGAGATCGCCTGCAGCAGGGTCGAGACCTGCACCAGGTTCTCGTCGGTGGTCTGCATCAGCCGGTTGAGCCCTGCCACCATGTCGCGGAAATCGTAGGCGAAGCGACCTTCGTCGCCACGCAGGCTGAAGTCGCCTGCCGCGGCCGCTGTCGCCAACCGGCGGATCTCGCTGTTGATCGCCGACAGGCTGGTCTTGGTTTCGTCCATCGCCTGGGTGATCGCCGCCTTCTCGCCGGGCAGCGGGTCCATGTCCACCGACAGATCGCCGCGTGCGTAGTGCTTCATCACCTCGATCAAGCGGTTCTGCACCTGCACGTGCGATCCGACCAGCGCATTGGTCTCATGCACCATGCGCCCGTAGTCGCCGGGGAAGGCGCTCTCGTCCATGCGGTAGCTGAGGCTGCCCGCATCGTGCTGGCGCGCCAGCTCACCCTGCGCCGCCATCACCGCCTGCAGCTGTGCCTGCATGCGCTGCATCGACCTGAGCAACTGGGTCACTTCATCGTTGCCCGAGGCATCGATGACGTTGTCCAGCCGCCCATTGGCGATACCGTCGGCCAGCTTCACCGCGCCTTCCAGAGGGCGGGTCAGGCTGCGGGTGGTCGCCCACGCGGCCAGCGCGCCGAGCAACAGGCTCATCACGCCGAACACGATCGACAAGGTGCCGGTCCAGGATTCGGTTGAACGGTATTCCTCGCGGCTGCGCTCGGTCAGCGTCTCCTGATGCCGCAGCAGCGTCGAGATGGCCTCGTTCCACGCCGTCGCCAGCCCATGCTCGGCGAGCAGTTCCTTGGCCGCGCCGTCGAAATCACCCGCCTTCAAGCGCTCGTGCAGATGCCGGGTGGAGGCGTCGGTGGCCTTGCGTGCCGCATCGATTTTCGCAACCAGGGTATCGCCGGTGGCGTCACGCGGAATCTTGATGTATTTGGCCCAGATACCATCGTAGGACTGCGACAGCTGCTGTGCGCGCTGATAATCCTGGTCAAAATCCTCGCCGCGCTTGATCACCATCAGGCGCCGATGCATCAGCACCGCATTATTGGTATCCAGCATGTCGTTCAACAGCCGCATCTTGACCATGTTGACGCCCACCACTTTCTCGAACTGGGCGGACTTCAGGTGATTTCCATACAGCACCAGGCCGACGATGGCCACGATGAACAGCAGCAGCAGACCAAACCCGGCACCCAGCCGGGATCCCACTCGGAGGTTGCGTAAGGCGAGCATCTCAATTCCCTTGATCATGGCCGTACGATCGGTTGCGGCGCAGGCAAGGGAAACTTTATGGGCCGTTATTATTGCATCGATCCAAAACAACGAAACTGTGCAGGCGGTCGTGAAATTGAACGGAGCCAGGAGGTATACCCGAAAATATCGACACCCCCTCACACACGGATCAATACCGCGCCGCCATCACGGGTATCGACGCAGCCACGACTTTCAACATTCAGCGGTTATACGCCCCACTGGAGTCAGCCAGAATGGTTACAGGAGTTCATACCATGCCCCTGCATCTCCATATTCATTTTCTCCGAAGTACGCCCATGGAGTACCGGCAGGAGCAGCGGAGCGTATTGCGAGCGGCGTAACATCATCTGAAATGCATCTCGATGGCGGGGTGACCTGCAATCGCCGGGGCGTGGCCCAACGTACGACTCATGCCATGGAACGCATCATTATTGAGGCTCCATGCACTCCGCTTGAGACTGACGTAACTCCTGGTGCGGGCGCTATACACGGCCATACGGCGCGCAGTCTGTGTTGCCCGGATGTGCTCCGCAGATCGCGCGCCACGCGCCCCCTCATCCGCACCTGGAACAACGCTACAGTCCGTACATGACCATCACCCTGCAGATCGAAGGAACCGCCATCGATGACATTGCCGGCCTGTACGCGGAGATCAACCGCGTGTTCATGGCCGGCGAGGACTGGCAGCTCGGGCCGAGCCTGGATTCGCTGGACGACCTGTTGCATGGCGGCTATGGCGCGTTGGCCGGCCATGCGCAGGCCACACTGATCTGGCGCGATATCGCCCACAGCCGCACGGCTCTGGGCGTCGAGACCACCCGCCAATGGCTGCAGGCCAAGCTGGACACACCGGGCAGCTTCAATTCGCAGGCCATTGCCCGCCAACTGGACGCGCTGCAACGGGGCGAAGGTCCGACCTACTTCGAGATCGTCATGGAGATCTTCGGCGGCCACCGGCAGATCACCCTGGTCCCGGCCTGACCCGGATGCTGTGCCGTACTCCGGTGGCGGCAGCCCTGCGCCCCAGCAGTTACCATGGACGGCCCTGTACCAGCTTCGCTGCCGCCGCCCTCCGGCGCGGCCGGACGCCCTGATCCACGAGTCCCATGTCCAAAGACAAGTCCGCCGAACACACCCCGCTGATGAAGCAGTTCTTCGCAGCCAAGTCCGATTATCCAGACCTGCTGCTGTTCTTCCGCATGGGCGACTTCTACGAGCTGTTCTACGACGACGCGCGCAAGGCCGCGCGCCTGCTCGACATCACCCTGACCCAGCGTGGCAGCTCCGGCGGTGCACCGATTCCGATGGCCGGCGTGCCGGTGCATGCCTACGAAGGCTACCTGGCACGGCTGGTGGCGTTGGGCGAATCGGTGGCGATCTGCGAGCAGATCGGCGACCCGGCGCTGGCCAAGGGCCTGGTCGAACGCAAGGTGGTGCGCATCGTCACCCCCGGCACGGTCACCGACGAGGCACTGCTGGACGAACGCCGCGACACCCTGCTGATGGCGCTGTCGCGCAGCAAGCAGGGCTACGGCCTGGCCTGGGCCGACCTGGCCGGTGGCCGCTTCCTGGTCAACGAAGTGGAGACCGACGACGCGCTGGAAGCCGAGCTGGCCCGCCTGGAGCCGGCCGAGCTGCTGGTACCCGACGAGGAGAACTGGCCGGAGTTCCTGCGCCAGCGTACCGGCGTGCGTCGCCGCGCACCGTGGCTGTTCGACGCCGACAGCGGCCGCCGTCAGCTGCTGAACTTCTTCAAGCTGCATGACCTGAGCGGCTTCGGCATCGATGACAAGCCGCGTGCGACCGCTGCCGCGGGCGCCCTGCTCGGCTATGTCGAGGAAACCCAGAAGCAGCGCCTGCCGCACCTGACCTCGATCGCGATGGAAACCGCCGGCGAGGCGATCGCGATGAACGCCGCCACCCGCCGCCACCTGGAACTGGACACACGCGTCGACGGCGATACCCGCAACACGCTGCTGGGCGTGCTCGACAGCACGGTGACGCCGATGGGCGGCCGCCTGCTGCGGCGCTGGCTGCACCGTCCGCTGCGCCTGCGCGAGGTGCTGGTACAGCGCCACCATGCGGTGGAAACCCTGATCGATCGCGGCAGTGACGCCGACATCCGCGAGCAGTTCCGCCGCCTCGGCGACCTGGAACGCATCCTCACCCGCGTGGCGCTGCGCTCGGCGCGCCCGCGCGACTTCTCCACCCTGCGCGATGGCCTGGGCCTGCTGCCAGCCGTGCGCGAAGTGCTGGCGCCGCTGGATTCGCCGCGCCTGCAGACCCTGCATGCCGCGCTGGGCGAACACGATGAGTGCGCGCAGCTGCTGGCCAGCGCCATCGCCGAAATGCCACCGCTGAAGCTGAGCGACGGCGGCGTGCTGGCCGATGGTTTCGATGAAGATCTGGACGAACTGCGCCGCCTGTCCACCCATGCCGACCAGTTCCTGGTCGACCTGGAACTGCGCGAGCGCGAGAGCAGCGGCATTCCCACCCTGAAGGTGGGCTACAACCGCGTGCACGGCTACTACATCGAAATCAGCAAGGGCCAGTCCGATCGCGCGCCGGTGCACTACACCCGCCGCCAGACGCTGACCAACGCCGAGCGCTACATCACCGAAGAACTGAAGGCCTTCGAGGACAAGGTACTGTCCGCGCGCGACCGTTCGCTGTCGCGCGAGAAGTACCTGTACGAACAGCTGCTGGACACCCTTGGCGGGCAGCTGGAACCGCTGAAGCAGTGTGCCGCTGCACTGAGCGAACTGGACGTGCTGGCGGCCTTCGCCGAACGCGCACAGGCGCTGGACTGGGCGCGCCCGGAACTGCAGGCCGAGCCGTGCCTGAAGATCGAGCGTGGCCGCCACCCGGTGGTCGAGGCGGTACGCGAGCAGCCGTTCGAACCCAATGATCTGGACCTGCATCCGGAACGTCGCATGCTGGTCATCACCGGCCCGAACATGGGCGGTAAATCGACCTACATGCGGCAGAACGCGCTGATCGTGCTGCTGGCCCACATCGGCAGCTTCGTGCCGGCCAGCCGTGCGCTGATCGGCCCGATCGACCGCATCCTCACCCGCATCGGCGCAGGCGACGACCTGGCGCGCGGGCAGTCGACCTTCATGGTCGAAATGGCCGAGACCAGCTACATCCTGCATCACGCCACCGCCCATTCGCTGGTGCTGATGGATGAGATCGGCCGTGGCACGTCTACTTACGATGGCCTGGCGCTGGCCGACGCCGTGGCCCGCCACCTGGCCTACCAGAACCGCTGCTACACGCTGTTCGCCACCCACTACTTCGAGCTGACCGCGCTGGCCGACGAGCAGCACGAAGGCGGCCGTAGCGGCATCGCCAACGTGCACCTGGATGCCGTCGAGCACGGTGAGGCGCTGGTGTTCATGCACGCGGTGAAGGATGGCCCGGCAAACCGCAGCTTCGGCCTGCAGGTGGCGGCACTGGCCGGCCTGCCGCGCGCCACCGTGGCACAGGCACGCCGTCGCCTGGCCGAGCTGGAACAGCGCGGTGGTGAAAGCCATGCCGCCGAGCTGGCACCCCAGGCATTGGATGCACCGCAGCAGTTCGGCCTGTTCGCGGCGCCGTCGAACAAGGCACAGGAAGCACTGGCCGCCATCGATCCGGACGAACTGACCCCGAAGCAGGCGCTGGAAGCGTTGTATCGCTTGAAAGCGCTGCTGTAGCCGCAGCGCACGTGCTTGGCCTCCTGCCTGGCAGGAGGCCCATCGAAAGATTTCGCAAATCTGATTCTGCGTTTCAATTGACAGAATCTATCAACCTGAACGAATCATTCGATTATTCATTTCATCTGGCGCTAGCTAAAGTCGAGTGAAGATGTTCCACCCCATCTTCACCCGCAGGAGCCAGCCATGAGCCAGTCCGATAACAACAGCCCCAAATGCCCGTATCACACCGCGCCGTCGCCTGCGGAAGGCGCCCAGCAGCAGCGCGAGCTGAGCACCACGCCGAAGCAGAAGCAGGGTGATGACCCGGTCACCCCGATGACCACGGCCTTCGGCGCGCCGGTGGTGGACAACCAGAACAGCAAGACCGCCGGCCCGCGCGGCCCGCTGCTGATGGAAGACGTGTGGCTGCTGGAAAAGCTGGCCAACCTCAACCGCGAGATCATTCCCGAGCGCCGCATGCACGCCAAGGGCTCGGGCGCGTTCGGTACTTTCACCGTCACCCACGACATCAGCAAGTACACCCGCGCCAAGCTGTTCGAGAAGGTCGGCAAGCAGACCGAGATGTTCGCGCGCTTCACCACGGTGGCCGGCGAGCGCGGCGCCGCCGACGCCGAGCGTGACATCCGCGGCTTCGCGCTGAAGTTCTACACCGAAGAAGGCAACTGGGACCTGGTCGGCAACAACACGCCGGTGTTCTTCCTGCGCGACCCGCGCAAGTTCGCCGACCTCAACAAGGCCGTGAAGCGCGACCCGCATACCAACCTGCGCAGCGCGCGCAACAACTGGGACTTCTGGACGCTGCTGCCCGAAGCCCTGCTGCAGGTGACCGTGGTGATGAGCGACCGCGGCATTCCGCGCAGCTTCCGCCACATGCACGGCTTCGGCTCGCACACCTACAGCTTCACCAACGCCGACAGCGAACGCTTCTGGGTGAAGTTCCACTTCGTCAGCCAGCAGGGCATCGAATCGCTGACCGACGCGCAGGCGCAGATCCTGGTCGGCCATGACCGCGAAAGCCACGGCCGCGACCTGTTCGCCGCGATCGAGAAGGGCGACTTCCCGAAGTGGAAACTGTTCATCCAGGTCATGCCGGAGCTGGAGGCGGAAACCTACCGCATCCATCCGTTCGACCTGACCAAGGTGTGGCCGAAGAGCGACTACCCGCTGATCGAAGTGGGCCAGTTCGAACTGAACCGCAACCCGGTCAACTGGTACCAGGACGTTGAGCAGTCCGCGTTCGCACCGAGCAACCTGGTGCCGGGCATCGGCCCGTCGCCGGACAAGATGCTGCAGGCCCGCCTGTTCGCCTATTCCGATGCGCAGCGCTACCGCCTGGGCGTGAACCACCACCAGATTCCGGTGAACGCCGCTCGCTGCCCGGTGCACAGCAACCACCGCGACGGTGCGATGCGCGTGGACGGCAACTACGGCGGCCTGCCGCACTACGAGCCGAACAGCTACGGCCAGTGGCAGGAACAGCCGCAGTACCGCGAGCCGCCGATGAAGATCCGCGGTGACGCCGACTTCTGGAACTTCCGCGAGGACGACGCCGACTACTTCAGCCAGCCCGGTGCCCTGTTCCGCAGCTACAACCAGGCACAGAAGGATCGCCTGTTCGCCAACACCGCCCGCGCCCTGGGCGATGCGCCGGACTTCATCAAGCAGCGCCACATCGACAACTGCAGCAAGGCCGACCCGGCCTATGGCGCTGGCGTTGCCGCGGCCCTGAAGGCCCTGGCCAGCCAGCCGTCGGATCCGTTCAAGCCGGCGCAGCCGGAAGCGGACTTCCCCACCGCGACCCCGGGCGCCGAAGACATCGAGCTCTGATCGCCCTGGCCCGTGTACGGCACGCCGCCTCCCCGTGAGGCGGCGTCGCCGTTTTAACGGTCCGCGTCGTACCTTCTGCACGCCCAACCCCAATCAAGGATTCCGCAGATGAGCCTGACCGACGAACTTCTCGCCAAACTGCAGGGTGCCCCGCTGCAGCAGGTGTCGCAGCAGCTCGGCATCAGCGATACCCAGGCCTCCGGTGCGATCAGCGCCGCGCTGCCGGTGCTGATGGGCGCGCTGGGCAACAACGCCTCTCAGCCGCAGGGCGCGCAGGCGCTGCTCGGCGCGCTGCAGAACAACCACAGCGGCCTGGACCTGGGCAGCGTGCTCGGCTCGGTGCTGGGCGGCGGTGGTGGCGGTGCCGCCAGCGACGGTGCTGGCATCCTCGGCCACATCTTCGGCGGCAGCCAGCAGAAGGTGGAAAACGGCCTGGCCCAGGCCACCCAGCTCGACAGCGGCCGCACCAGCCAGCTGCTGCAGATCCTTGCCCCTATCGTGATGGCCTTCCTCGCCCAGCGCCTCGGCGGCGGCCAGGCCGATGCCGGCTCGCTCAGCCAGGCCCTGGGCCAGGAGAAGCAGCAGGTGCAGCAGCAGGGCGGCCTTGCCGGTGGCCTGCTCGGCAGCCTGCTGGACCAGGACGGTGACGGCCAGCTCGGCGTGGGCGACCTGCTGAAGATCGGCGGCAGCCTGCTGGGCGGCAAGCGCTGAGGTTTGCGGGCGCCGGACCCGGTCCGGCGCCCTGGTACTTACAACGCGTCGATATCGCCCAGCGCGCGGATCAACCTCCGTGCGCGCTTGTCCGGCTTGTGCTCCGGCGGCTGGAACCCATCGCGTGCGGCGATGCGCAGCGCACGCTGTTCGGCACGACGGGCCTTGGAGGCCTCGCTCTCGGCATACAGCTGCTGTGCCGTCGGCGCTGGCCCGCGCTGATCGCTCAGGCCCAGCACCTGGATCTCGAAATGCTCCTCGCCGCGGTCGACCTGCAGCTGCTCGCCCACGCGCACCGCGCGCGAGGATTTCGGGCGCTGCCCGGCGACGCTGACCTTGCCGGTTTCGATGGCCTGCTTGGCCAGGCTGCGGGTCTTGAAGAAACGGGCCGCCCACAGCCAGATGTCCAAGCGGACACTGGGCGACAGCGGGGAAAGCTCAGGCATTGTTCGGCACTACTCCGGTGGCTTGTTGAGAGGACGCGGGTTGTCCGGATCGGCCCGGCAGCCGGTACCGCCGATCAGCGGCCTGACGCCGGAGACCAGGTCCTGGCGTTGGCTGCCGACCAGGCACTCGGGCCGGTCGGTCGGCCGGATCTGGGTATCGCCCAGCCGGTCGTCCATCGAACATGCGGCCAATGCAGCGCTGATCAAGGCCAGCGCCACGCTCCACTTCACCCGCAGTCGTTGATGCATTGCCACATCCTGCAAACCGGCTTGGTGCTAGTGTGCGCCTCCCGGGATTCGATCACCACTCCATGGCCAAAGCGCCGCTTGACCTGACCTCCGGCCCGATCGGCCGCAATCTTCTGCTGTTTTCACTGCCGATCCTGGCAGGCAACATCGCGCAGTCGCTGAACGGTTCGGTGAATGCGGTCTGGGTCGGGCGCTTTCTCGGCGAGGCAGCGCTGACCGCCACCGCGAATGCCAACAACATCATGTTCTTCCTGATCGGCTCGGTGTTCGGCTTCGGCATGGCCTCGACCATCCTGATCGGCCAGGCGATCGGCGCGCGCGACATCGCGCAGGCGCGGCGCGTGGTCGGCACCAGTGCGACGTTCTTCATCGGCCTGTCGGTGATCATCGCCATCGCCGGCTGGTTCATGGCCCATCCGCTGCTGGCGGCGATGGGCACGCCGGCTGCCTCGCTGCCGTTGGCCGAGGCCTACCTGCAGATCATCTTCCTGGCGATGCCGACGCTGTACGCGTTCGCCTTCCTCACCGCCGCACTGCGCGGTGCCGGTGATTCGCGCACGCCGTTCCGTTTCCTGCTGGTGTCGGTGGCGCTGGACATCGTGCTGAATCCGGTGCTGATCTTCGGCATGGGGCCGCTCCCCGCGCTGGGCATCGCCGGCTCGGCCTGGGCCACGCTGGTCGCGCAGACACTGTCGCTGGCCGGCCTGCTGCTGTACATGCGGCACAAGCGCCACACCCTGTGGCTGGGCCGCGCCGACATGCGCCTGTTCAAGCTCGACCTGACCATCCTCAAGGCGCTGGTGGTCAAGGGCGTGCCGATGGGCCTGCAGATGGTGCTGATCTCGCTGTCGGTGATCCTGTTGATGACCATGGTCAACCAGTACGGCACCGACACCGCCGCCGGTTACGGCGCTTCCCTGCAGCTGTGGAACTACCTGCAGATGCCGGCGATGGCGATCGGTGCGGCGTGTTCTTCGATGGCCGCACAGAACGTCGGTGCGCAGCGCTGGGACCGCGTGCGCGGCACCGCACGCCAGGGCGTGCTGTTCAATTTCCTGCTGACCGGCGCGCTGATCCTGCCGTTGGTGGTGTTCGATCGCCAGCTGCTGGCCCTGTTCCTGCCGCCGGCCAGTCAGGCGCTGGACATTGCCCGCCACCTCAACCATGTGGTGATCGGCTCGTTCCTGTTCTTCGGCGTCAGCTTCGTGATCTCCGGCGTGGTGCGCTCCACCGGCGCGGTGATTCCACCGCTGCTGATCCTGGCCGGCTCGCTGTGGGGCGTGCGCGTGCCGTTCGCCGAACTGCTGCAGCCCTACTGGGGCGCCGATGCCATCTGGTGGAGCTTCCCGGTCAGCTCGTTTGTGTCGATGCTGCTGTCGCTGGCGTATTACCGCTGGGGCGGCTGGCGCAAGGCGAAGATGATCGGCAAGCCCTCGCACGCCGAAGAACTGGCCACGCCTTCGGAAATTCCGGCCTGCCCGCCGTCGCCGGTGGCCGACCCGGACGCCGCGCTGGAGTCAGCGCCGCCCCGGTAGTGCCGGCCGCTGGCCGGCAACTTCAAACCTCTCCGGAACCATCGCACGACAGCCGCCAGCGGCCGGCTCTACCGCTTCTTCTTCGCCGCGTTGAACGCCGCCGCCTCGCGCAGCAATGCCTTCAATGCCGCGGCGTTGGGCATCGCGCCTTCATGGATGTCGATTGCACGCCGCGTGTTGCCCTCCAGGCTGGCGTTGAATAGACCTTTCGGATCAGCCAGCGCCGCGCCATTGGCGAAGGTCAGCTTCACCGCCTGCTTGTAGGTCTCGCCGGTACACAGGATGCCGTTGTGCTCCCACACCGGCGTGCCGCGCCATTTCCAGGCTTCCTGCACATCCGGCAACGCCTCATGGATCAATGCACGCACGCGGGCCAGTGTCTGGCCACGCCAGTCGCCCAATTCGGCGATGCGGGCATCGATCAGTTCAGCTGCCAGGGTTCCGGCATCGGCAGGGTTCGGCGCATGTGTGGCCATCGGGTGCTCTCGTCGGCAAGGAAATCGGAACAGCGGGGGCTTACATGCGCTCGCCGGGCAATGCCGCGGCTTGGTGCACCCAGTCCAGGAACGGTGCCTCATCCGCCATCCTGGAGGATGCGCAACTGCAGCCTAGCGCGGCCCGCAGCTGGCGGTCACGGCGCAGTGCGCCATCGGCTCAGTCCGCCTGCCGCGCCCGGAACTGCTGCCAGTCCGGCAGCTTGCGGTGGCGACGCAGCGAGCGCATCAGGGCCGCCATCACCACGCCGAACAACGCACCAGCCAACAGGCCGGCCACCAGCAGAAGGGCCAGCGGGCGCTCGCTGCCCTGCCACAGCATCAGCCACATCAGCGCGGTCCAGAACAGCCCGAACAGCAGGCCCTGCACCAGCGCGTTGGTGCCGAAGCCGGCCAGGATCGGCGGCGGCAGTGCGATGCCCATGCGCCAGAGCAGGCGGTGCAGCAACGGTGCCGACTGCACACGCGCCAGCCCCTTGCCGTCGAGGAAGCGCAACGCCGACTGGATCACGGCGGGATAGCGCGGGTTGATGTCGTTCATCACCTGATCGTGGCCGATGCGATGCCGGAAACGCAAACGGCCACCCCAAGGTGGCCGTCGCGGCAACAACCGAAGTTGTTTATCAGGCCTTGTCGGCCAGACGGGCAGCCTTGGCGGCAGCAGCGGCAGCCAGGTCTTCCTTGATGCGGGCAGCCTTGCCTTCCAGGCCGCGCAGGTAGTACAGCTTGCCGGCGCGGACCTTACCACGACGCTTCACTTCGACCGAGTCGATGATGGCGCTGTGGGTCTGGAAAACGCGCTCGACGCCGTAGCCGTGCGAGATCTTGCGGACGGTGAACGAGGAGTTCAGGCCGGCGTTCTTGGTGGCGATGACAACGCCTTCGTAGGCCTGCACGCGTTCGCGGCTGCCTTCCTTCACCTTCACGTTGACGACAACGGTGTCGCCCTGGCTGAACTTCGGCAGTTCACGGGTGATCTGGGCGGATTCGAATTCCGCGACGATGGACTTGTTCAGCTTGCTCATGGGTTACACCGATTCTTGTTCGGGTGGGCGTGTCGTGTCGACAACGTAGGCTCATGCAGTCACCGGACTGTGCTGCACGTTTGTTGTGGGTACTGCGCGCGCCGGCCGGGGCTGGCGGTAATTGGCCATGATAGCCGATAAAGCCGACCCTGCGCTAGGGGTTGGCCTTCTGTTTCCGGGCCTCGCGGCCCTGTTCCAGCAGTTTGCGGTCAGCCTTGCCCAGCGCCTGTTCATCCAGCAGGTCCGGGCGCCGTTGGGCGGTACGGACCAGCGACTGCTGGCGGCGCCAGGCGGCGATGGCCGCATGGTTGCCCGAGCGCAGCACGTCCGGCACGTCGCCCAGAGGGTGCTGGGCCGGCTGGCTGTAATGCGGGCAGTCGAGCAGGCCGAGGTCGCCCTCGAAGCTGTCCTGGGCCGCTGATTCAGCGTCATTCAGGGCCCCGTCCTGCAGGCGGGCCACGGCGTCGATGATCACCGCCGCGCCCAGCTCGCCACCGGACAGCACGTAGTCGCCGAGGGAAATCTCCTCGTCGACATTGGCCTCCAGGAATCGCTCGTCGATGCCCTCATAGCGGCCGCAGAGCAGGACCATGCGCGGCAATGCCGCCAGTTCCCGCACCTTGGCCTGGGTCAACGGCGCCCCCTGCGGGCTGAGGTAGATCACCCGCGCCGGGGTCGGATCAGCATCGCGGATCGCCTGCAGGCAGGCCTGCAGCGGCTCGATCAGCATCACCATGCCCGGGCCACCACCGAACGGACGGTCGTCTACCCGGCGGTAGTTGCCTTCGGCGTAATCACGGGGATTCCAGCCATGCAGGCTGAACAGCCCCTTCTCCTGCGCGCGCCCGACCACGCCCAATCCAGCGGACTGGGCGAGGAACTCAGGGAATAGGGTGATGACGTCGAAACGCATGCTCACACTCAGAACTCGGGATCCCAGTCGACCACGACCAGGTTGGCCTCGAAGTCGACCGACTTGACGAAGTCCGGCTGCACGAACGGAATCATCCGCTCGCGGTCACCACGGACCACCACCACGTCGTTGGCGCCGGTGCTGAACAGATGCGAGACCTGGCCCAGGGCAACGCCCTCGGTGGTCTTCACGTCCAAGCCTTCCAGGTCCACCCAGTAGTATTCATCGGGTTTCGGCGGCGGCAATGCGCTGCGGGCCACGTAGATCTCGGTGCCGTGCATCGCTTCGACGGTATCGCGGTCCTCGACGCCGGGGAAACGGGCGACCAAGTGCTTGCCGCTGTCGCGGCCACGCACACCTTCAATCGTGGTTTCCACGCCGGACGGGCTGCGCACGATCCACGGCTGGTAACGGAAAATGGCGGAACGTGGCTCGGTCCAGGACTCGAGCTTGATCTCGCCGCGCACACCAAAAGCGCCGACAACCCTGCCCAGCAGGATGCGGCGCTCGATATCTTTCATCTGCTTCAACCAAGAGGGCCACGCCGAAGCGTGGCCCGTCAGGATCAGGCCGCAGCGGCCTGGGACTTGGTCGCTTCCTTGATCAGGTTGCGGACCTTGTCGGTCGGCTGGGCGCCGTTCTTGACCCAATGGTCAACGCGGGCCAGGTCCAGCTCGATGCGCTTCTCGGCGCCCTGGGCGACCGGGTTGTAGAAGCCAACGCGCTCGATGTTGCGGCCGTCGCGCGCGCTGCGCACGTCGGTCACGATGATGTGGTAGAACGGACGCTTCTTGGCGCCGCCGCGGGTCAGTCGAATCTTGACCATGGTGTTTTCCTATTGCCCAGTCGCCAGGATGGCGAGGTAAGCGGGCGATTATAGCGGCAGAGCCCGGCCGAGCCAACCCCGGGCTGTATCCATCTTCACGGTAGCGCAGTGCTATGCCTCGCCACTTTCGTTCAGCAAAGTGATCAACCTCCGACCGCCCCTCCAAAATTCCCGGGGCGATAGCGTCAGAGCGCTCCAGCTACCGGCGCCCGATGCATGTCCAGCACATCTACCTCGTGCCGCTGCAGCAGGTCGTCAAATGCATCGCCGCCAATCCGCTCGACAAGTTGCCGCTCGGATTCGTGGATGGCGATGCACTGCAGCCAGTTGATGGCCACCGGCGGGAACTGCAGCCCCGGGAACCTGGCGTCATTCCAGAAGAAGGGCGGCACCAGATAGACGTGCGGCATCCGGGTCGACGGGAAGTAGTCCTGCAGGATTTCGGGAATCACGCTACCAGGCTGCACCGCCGCACGATCGCGCATGATCGCGAAAGCCGTCGAGGCGACGACGTTGTCCCAATGCAGCGCGTCCTGTTCTGCGCACGCACACAGCTCGACGCGCGTTTCCAGTTCGTGCCCCTCCGCATGACGTAACACAGAATCCGATAGGCCGATGGACGAGATGGACTTCAGCCCTGCTTCCGGAGAGCTGAACGTCGTGAGGATATCGACCGAACGTAGGCGATGATCATCGTGAAAGGTCTGGACCTTGGGCCGCCCCTCAGCGCCCATGACCTGGATTGCGTGCATCGCTACCGCGCGATGCTGCTCGGTGACCGTACCCATATCTGATTGGAACTCCTGAGTGTTGTTCGCTGCGGACGCATCCGCCGGGCATGGCCCCGGCGCTACCGACTGCAACGCTTCAAGGTAGCGTCCGGCTATGCCCAGCGATCGCCAACCACGCGCCTCGTTCAGGAAAGCGGCTGCCAAGCCACCGCCGCCAGCACCGCTCTGCCCTGTTCAGCCAGGGCCAGGGAATCCGGCAGGGCATGCCCGTCGATCGCCTCCAGCGCCCACAGGCCGCTGGCGTTGCAAGCAAAAGCGGCCTTCACACTGCCCAGTTCAGCCAGCGCCAACGGCCGCGTCACCTGTGCGCCGGGCCAATGCTGCTTCAGCAACGTTTCGGCGGTCCCGCGCAGGGCCGGCGCCTGCGGCCAGAGCAGCCGTTCACCATCGTGTACGGCCAGGTTCCAGGTGCTCCCTTCACTCACGTCGCCATCGGCGGTTACGAACAGCACATCGTCGAATCCTTCCGCCATCGCCGCGCGACGCTCGGCGAACAGGCCGAAGGTGCCCACATGCTTGATCTGCGGCAGTTCACGCTGCCAGGCCACGCTGCGCACACGCTTGGGGGCGGTCAGCGTCACCGGCGCGGACACCGCCACCAGCACGTCCACCGGCACGGCAACCAGCGGATTGCGGAAATCGAAGCGGCGCGAGTACACCGTCACCCGCAGTGAGGCATCGGCGAGGCCGGCCTGCTGCAGCGCCTGCGCCATCCAGCCCCGTACCTGCGCCGTATCCAGTTCGCTGCCGAACAGCACGCGCGTCGCCTGCGACAGCCGCGCCAGGTGCAGCTCCAGCCCCTGCACGGCACCTCCCCGCACCTGCAGCGAGGTGAAGTGGCCATAGTTGACCAGCGCCGGCAGCAGATCCTCCACCTGCGCCGGTTGGCCGTTGCAGGTCAGCGTCATCGCAGCAGTGCCTGCGCCTGGTTCCACATGTCGCGCAGCACGTCGGCGGCCGGCTGCGCCGGTGCCATCCACGCCGACTGCCCGGCCCAGGCCTGCATCGCCGCCAGGCGGTTTTCCTGCACGGCCTGTTTGCGCATCGGCGCGGTCAGCCCGCGCTGAACCGGATACGGACGCGGCGCTGGGGCACCCTCCGCGGCGGCGGCACGCACATACGGCGTGGCCAGTCCACGCCCCAGACGACCACTGAAGGCACGGGTCGGCCAGGTGTCTTCAGGTTCGCTGGCGGCCAGCCCATCGGCCCATGCCGATGCAATCGCCGCTTCCGGCGTGCGCAGGAAGGCGGTGCCGATCTGCACAGCGCTGGCCCCCAGGGTGAGTGCGGCAGCGATGCCACGGCCATCGGCGATGCCACCGGCGGCAATCACCGGAATCTGCAGGTGGTCGGCCAGGCGTGGCAACAGCGCGAACAGGCCGACCAGCTGGCGCTCGGCCATCGCCGGATCGAATGAACCACGATGGCCGCCCGCTTCCACACCCTGCGCCACCACGGCAGTGGCACCGGCATCCTGGGCGGCGCGTGCTTCAGACAACGTGGTCGCGCACGCGATCCAGGCGATGCCGGCGTCCTTCAGTTGCTGCACGTGGCGCGGCAACAGCACGCCCATGATGGTCGAGGCGACCGCCGGGCGCGCGGCCAGCAGCGCGGCGAACTGTTCTTCGAAGTCGGCGGGCGTGGCGTCGGCGGCGCTGGCCGGCACGTCCGGGCCCCACTGTGCGAGGAAGGCGCGACTGGCCGCTTCGGCGGCAACGTCACGGGTCGGTTCGGGATCCGGCACCCACAGATTCACCTGCGCCGGACCGCTGGAGGCCGCGCGGAAGTCGTCCATCCAGCGACCGATATCGGCCGAAGACGACAGCACCGCGCCCATCGCGCCCATACTGCCGGCGTTGGCCAGCGCCGCTGACAACGGCACCGGACAGGCGCCGGCCATCGGTGCCAGCAGGATCGGAACGGAAACGCCAAAGCGCCGACAGAACGCCTCGACGCGGGAAGATACAGCGGAACTCTGCATGACGGCCCATCGTTTCGGACAGGCCCCCATGGTGCGCGCAGGACGGGGTTGGCGTCGAGCTTGCTCGATTGCTGGATGCGGCGCTTCTGCGCCGTCGCCCGAGCATGGGCTCGGGCGCTACATCAGATTGCGGACCGGACCAGGATCAACGGAACGGCATGCCGCGGCCGCCCATGGCGCCCATCATGCCCTTCATGCTGCGCAACATGCCCTTCATGCCACCGCCGGCCATCTTGCTCATCATCTTTTCCATCTGCATGTACTGCTTCATCAACTTGTTGACGTCAGCCGGAGTCACGCCCGAGCCCTTGGCAATGCGCGCGCGGCGCGAGCCGTTGAGCAGGTTCGGGTTGCGCCGTTCCTTCTTGGTCATCGAGTTGATGATCGCGATCATGCGCGGCACTTCCTTGCCCTGGCTGACCTGCTGCTTCAGATGATCGGGGATGTTGCCCAAGCCCGGCAGCTTGTCCATCAGGCCGCCGATGCCGCCCATGTTCTGCATCTGCTCCAGCTGGTCACGCATGTCGTTCAGGTCGAACTTCTTGCCCTTGGCGACCTTCTCGGCCAGCTTGGCAGCCTTGTCCTTGTCGACCTGCTGCTCGACCTGCTCGACCAGCGACAGCACGTCGCCCATGTCGAGGATGCGGCTGGCGATACGGTCCGGGTGGAACACGTCCAGGCCTTCCGGCTTTTCGCTGACGCCGACGAACTTGATCGGCTTGCCGGTGATGTAGCGCACGCTCAGTGCGGCACCGCCACGGGCGTCACCGTCGGTCTTGGTCAGCACCACACCAGTCAGCGGCAGGGCGTCGCCGAAGGCCTTGGCGGTATTGGCCGCGTCCTGGCCGGTCATGGCGTCGACCACGAACAGGGTTTCGGCCGGATTCACCGCCGCGTGCAGGGCCTTGATCTCGGCCATCATCGCTTCGTCGATGGCCAGGCGGCCGGCGGTATCGACCAGCAGTACGTCGACGAACGACTTGCGGGCATCGTCGATGGCGGCGCGGACGATGGCTTCCGGCTTCTGGTCGGCGCTGGACGGGAAGAACAGCACGCCCACCTGCTCGGCCAGGGTCTTCAGCTGCTCGATCGCGGCCGGACGGTAGACGTCGGCCGAGACCACCATCACCTTCTTCTTGCGCTTTTCCTTCAGGTGCTTGGCCAGCTTGCCCACCGTGGTGGTCTTGCCGGCGCCCTGCAGGCCCGCCATCAGGATGATGGCCGGGGCGGGCACGTTGAGGTTCAGGTCGTTGGCTTCGGCGCCCATCACCGCGGTCAGCTCGTCGCGCACGACCTTGATCAGGGCCTGGCCCGGGGTCAGCGACTTCAGCACTTCCTGGCCGACCGCGCGCACCTTGATGCGCTCGATCAGGGCCTGCACCACCGGCAGCGCAACGTCGGCTTCGAGCAGCGCGATGCGCACTTCGCGGGTCGCCTCGCGGATGTTCTCCTCGGTCAGGCGGCCACGGCCACGCAGGCGCTCGATGGTGCCGGAAAGGCGCTGGGTCAGGGACTCGAACATGCGGCGCAACCTGTCTGAAAGCGGGGGACAATAAGGCCGACAGTATAACGGGTCCGGCTGTCTCCCCGGACTGCGACCACGGGGCCGTCGCCACCACCGCAGGGGTATGCGAAACTGCAACGATGACAATCGTTCTCATCGCCGTCCTGCTCTACCTGGCCGCCAGTGCCCTGCTGGTGCGCGCGCTCGGCCGCGATGAAAGCACCGGCTCCCCCACCTGGCTGTGGCCGGCCCTGCCGGCGATGCTGCTGCATGGCGGCTACCACGTGATGGTGGCGATGCGCACCAACGGCGGGCCGGATATGCACTTCTTCGCCGCGCTGTCGCTGGTCGGCCTGGGCATGGCCTGGTTGACCTCGCTGGTCGGCGCACGCGGGCGGATGTCGGCGTTGGGCGTGGTGGTGTTCCCGCTGGCCGCGGTGCTGCTGCTGGCCTACCACGGCTACGGCCACGAACCGAGCAAGGTGCTGGGCTGGCGCCTGGCCAGCCACGCCTGGCTGGCCCTGCTGGCCTACGCCACGCTGAGCATCGCCGCGCTGCTGGCGATCATGCTGTGGCTGCAGGAACGCGCACTGCGCCGCCGTGAGTTCCGCCCATGGCTGCGGGCGCTGCCGCCGCTGGCCGACCTGGAATCACTGCTGTTCCGGGTGATCACCGTCGGCTTCGCGCTGCTGACCCTGACCCTGGTCACCGGCGTGCTGTTCGTCGACGATCTGCTGGCACAGAAGCTGGTGCACAAGACGGTGCTGAGCGTGCTGTCGTGGATCGTGTTCGGCGTGCTGCTGATCGGCCGCCGCCGCTACGGCTGGCGCGGCATGAAGGCGGTGCACTGGACGCTGGCGGCGATGCTGTTGCTGCTGCTGGCCTTCTTCGGCAGCCAGTTCGTGATCGAACTGGTGTTCGGGCACACGCGATAGAAGCGTGCCGACCAACGGTCGGCACCCACCGGCGCTACCGTCAAGGCTGGGCCAGGATCTTCCGCACCGAACGGCCGCTGTTGGTGAGGATGTCATCGATCTGCCAGCAGCCCTGGCCCTGGCGCACCATCGGCAGGCGGGTCACGTAGGCCTTCTTCCATACCGAATAGCGCATCTCGACCTGGCCGGCGGTGGCCGAAGCCTCTTTCCAGCTGTAACGCACCGGGGCTTCGATGTCGCCGTCCTGCGCATCCAGCCAGGGATCGGAATCGATCGTGCAGATGCCCTCTTCGCGCTGCTGGCAGGCGCGCTCATCGCGCAGTGCCTTGCCGAAGGCCGGGCTGACCAGCGCGGCCGGCGGCTCCAGCAGATCACCGTTACCGGTCGTCGCTTCGTAGAAGGCACGGGCTACAGCCACTGGCTCCTGGCAGGCCGGCGCGGCCTGCACGATGGGGGCCAGCAGCAGCCCGGCGATCACGAACATCCCTGTCCTGCGCATATCGCGTTCCTTGGTGATGATGATTCGTTGTAGAGCCGAGCCCATGCTCGGCTGATTATCCGCATGAGCCGAGCACAGGCTCGGCTCTACACGAGCCTGGAGCTTACAACCCGTAACGCTCGATCACGTCCAGATGTGGCTGGCGGTCCTGGTCGCAGGCTTCGGCCAGCCGCAGCCAGCAGTGTGGGTGCGGCCACTTTGCGGTTTCCTGCTGCAGGAAGCGGTGCAGCGCCAGCGGCGCATGGTCCTGCGGCTGGGCAACCGTGAACAGCAGGCCCGGCAGCGTGCCCTCCTCCATGTCTGGGTCGGTGACCGTGTAGTCCGGGCGGCTGTGCGACCACACCTTCCAGCCCTGCGCCTCGGCGGCTTCGACGAAGGCATTCCACGCCTCTTCGCCCGGGTGCGCGCCGTCGATCAGCCAGCTGCGGGCGAAGCCACCGCGCTCCAGTACATGCACCTGCGCATAGGTCGGGATGAAATGCTCGCGCGCTTCCTCTTCTTCCGGCGCCGGATGTACCAACGCAGCATCGAACACCACCCAGTCGCCCACCTGCTGCGCACGGTTGGCCGGCGCGTTTTCGACGACGCGTGCGGTGACCGGGCCACTGCGGCGTGCGTAGTATTCCATCGGCTCGCCGTTCTCTTCGCTGCGGATGATCACCCAGCCCCAGGGTTCCTCGACCACGCCCTCCTGGCTGGACAGCTCCATGCCGATCGCGGCCGCCGAGCGGCGCACCGCATCCCAGTCGCGTGCCGCGCTGGCCGCACTCATGTGGTCCCAATGCGCGGCATTCGGTTCTTCCAGCAGCTCCACCAGCTGCGCATAGCAGGCCTGTGCTTCCCTGAAGCGGTCGGTTTCCATGTACATGCGCGCCAGCGTGCCACGCGCGCCGTGCGAGCCCGGAGACAGCTCCAGAAGCGATCGGGTCGCCTGCTCCAGGGCCGGCCAATCGGACACGCGACGGGCACGCTGCACTTCGCACCAATGCGCGAATACCGGCACGCTGCCACGGTAGACCCCGGCCAGCTGGCGCAGGCCCTCGTCGTCGCCCTGCTCGGTCAGCCAGCGCATCAGCGTGTAGGCCGCAGGACCGTCTTCCTGCGTATGCGCGCGCACGAAACGCCACAGCAATGCGCGCGCTTCGGCCTGTGCGCCACAGGCGCTCAAGGCGGAGGCAGCCATCTCGGCCAGCGCCTCGTCATCGGGTTGCTGTTCGTGCGCCTGCAGCAGCCACTGCGCCTCACGCTCCGGATCGCGCGACTGGTTCTGCTCGCCCTGCGCGTCCAGCCAGGCCAGCAGTTCCGACGCCGGCACCGGCAGCGGTGCGACATCGGGCAAGGCATCGATGCGCGCGGCCAGGCCGGCCACCAGCGCTGCCGCACCACGGTCCTGGCGCAGCTGCGCCAGATGGGTACGCGCCAGTTCCAGCTGGCGCAGCGCCACCCAGCGTGCGCCACGCTGCAGGGCCAGCTCCAGGCTCAGCGCAGCGACTTCGATCAGCAGGCGGTGCGAACCAACCTCGGCAAAGTGTTCGATGATGGTGTTGAAGCGCGTGCCCAGATCCCAGGTATTGCGCGTTGGATCGCGCCGGCACAGCGCTGCGGCGGTGTTCGCCCACAGCCGCCAGTAGGTAGGCGTCAGCTCGCTCCACGGCACCAGCTGCTGCACGGCCTCTTCGTCGCGGCCCAGCTGGGCCAGCGCCCACGCCTTGGACAGGCGGCGCGGCACCGTACAGTTGGCCGGCTCGTACTCGCCCGACGCGGCCACTTCGGCCTCGCGCTTCTCGATCAGCACCAGCGCTTCTTCGGCGCGGCCCATGCCCAGCAGGATCTTGATCTGCATCTCCGGGAAGCTGTCGAACACTTCCTTGCCGCAGGCCTCGATCGCATCCGACTGCACCTGCAGGTAGTCCAGCGCGTCCTGGCCGCGGCCATCGTCAAGCAGGGCATCTGCCTTCTCGCAGCTCAGGCACTGGAAGCAGGCCCAGCTAGGATCGATGCGACCCAGCGTTTCGTCGCAGACCTCGATGCGTTCGGGCACCCAGCCCGGGCCATCGATGTTGCCGTAGCAGGCCGCCAGATCCTGGGTCACGCAGATCGACTGCGGGCACTCCAGCGTATCCTCACGATGCGCACGCTCGAACAGCGCCACGGCTTCGCCCAGCGCGCTCTCGCCTTCGACGCGGTTGCCGACGCGGTTGCGCAGCGCCCAGTGGCCGACGTAGACGTCGACCCACGGGTTATCCAGCGCCTTGCCCAACGCACGCGCTTCGGGCAGCAGCGCGTCGACGCGGTCGACACGCAATTCGCTCACCTCGTCAGCGAGGCGGTTCAGCAGATGCGCGTTCTGCGCCTGGCCGGCCTGGCGCAGGTCACCCTGCAGCTTTTCGACCCAGTTCCAGATGTCCATGGGGTAAGTGCTCCTGTCTAGCGAAGGCTGGATGAGAGATTGCGGTGCTCAGCGCAGCATCTGCTGCAGGGCACCGGCGATATCGGTAAAGGCGCCGTTGAGATCCGGGCCGGGCGTGGCGGTCGCGCGGGCCAGCGGACGGCCCTGCGCGGCGACGATGATCTTCAGCGAGCGCAGCAGACGAGCGGCGGCTTCGGCCTGCGGATGGCCCTCGCGCTGGGCGCGCAGCAGCGCCTGCACCGCCGGGTTGTCGAGGTTGAGGTACAGCCGCGAGGGTGCACGTGATTCGATGCGTGCGGTGAACTGCCGCGCCAGGCGCAGCGCAGCCATCGAAACGCGCTTGTCGTTCTCATCGTCTTCCAGGCGCTGCTTCAGCTCGGCCTCGCGGTCGGGCACCACCACCACCGGCAGCGACTCGGGGCTGAAGCGTGCCGGCAGCAGCTGTTCGCCGTCACCCAGCTGCTCGCCCAGCCATGCCAGCTGCGCCTCGTCGAGGCTGTCGTCGCTGCGGAACAGCGCACGGTTGCCCTGTTCGGTACCGAGTTCAACCAGACGCAGGCCCTTGGCCTGGGCCCAGCGACGCAGGAACGGCACCACTGCATAGCGATGGCCATGCGCGACCGGCACGCCCATCGCGCGGAACAGCATTTCCTCGAAGCCGCCGCCGTTGTCGAGGATCACATGCACGGCACCGCGTGCGGGCAGCGCACTGGCAGGCAGGTCGCCCTGCGAGGTCGGCACGCGCACGTGTTCCAGCAGCAGGTCGAACAGGCGGTCATCGCATAGCGCTGCACCCAGCAGGGCCTCGTTGTGGCGGGTCAATACCCGCCGCCAGGCTTCCGGCTGCTGCCGCGCGACGTCAGCCAGGCCATCGATCAGCGCCTCCAACAAGGCATGCTGCACGGCGCGGTACTGGTCGTCGCGCTGCAGGTCTTCGCGGCTGGCGGTAGGCGTGAGCCGGGAGGATTCGATCACCCCGCCAATGAAACCGGCCCATGGCGGCAGCAGGTCGCGGGCGTCGTCATCCAGCAGCATGCCGCGCACGAACACCGACAGGTTGCGGTTGTCACTGGTGCCGTAGGTGGCACCATCCTGCACCCACAGCAGGCCGGTCGCATCGCTGCTGCCATCGGCACGCAGTGGCACGGTGACGATCGGCTCGAAATCATGTTCGAAACGCGCGGCGAACTGCAGTGCCTGCCGGCGCGCCTGCACCGGATGCAGGGCAACATCACTCTGCCCGCGCCACGGCGGCGGCTCGGGATTGAGCGCCGCGCCCGCAGCGCCGATGAAGATCGGCTCGGACAACAACGCGCAGTAGCGGCCCAGCACCTCGTGCAGGCGCGCTTCGTTGGCCAGCGGCAGGAAATCCGGATGCAGCTCCAACTCCACCTCGGTGCCAACCGCGCGCGCCGGCATTTCGCTGACGGTGTACTGTTCGGCGTTGCTGGACACGTACAGATGGCCCAGGTCCGGTGTCTGGTACGAGGTGGTACGCACGCTGACCCGGCGCGCCAGCACGAAGGCCGACAGGAAACCGAGGCCGAACATGCCGATCAGGCCTTCGTCGTCCTCGCCGCCCTGGCGCAGGCCACGGGTATAGCCGACGCCGACGGTAGCCAGGTAATCGTGGATCTCCTGGCGGGTCAGGCCAGCACCGGTATCGGTGATGCGCAGCACGCCGGCACCGGCATCGACCTGCACCGAAATGCGCGAGGGCACTTCGATGCCCGGTTGTTCGATGCGGCGGCGGATGATCGAGTCGTGCGCGTTCTGCACCAGCTCACGCAGCGCCACCACGGGGGTGGAATACAGGTGCTTGCCCAGCACCGTCATCAGTCCATTGAGATCAACTCCGGCGCGACGGATTTCGGCGTTGGGGGCGGTGGGCGCGGTGTCCTGCATGTAATCGTTTACTCCTGGGCACGGAAAGGCGCCAGAGGGCGCCTTCGTCGAGCGGGAAAAACTAGCACAGTGAAGCTGACCGTTACTGCATTGGACATGTGTAGACCCGAACCAATTGCTCGGCTGCTCCTCGCTCTTTGCAGAGTCGAGCCATGCTCGACTGCTGTTCGACCACCACTCGAGCATGGCTCGACCCAACACAAAGCAGCCGAGCGTGGGCTCGGCTCTACAGGACGGGTGTTACGCCGCGTCGATGGCCTCGGACAGCCGCTCCACCGCGATCACTTCCATGCCCTTCACCGATCCGCCCTTGGGCGCGTTGGCCTTGGGCACGATGGCACGCTTGAAACCGTGGGTGGCGGCCTCGCGCAGGCGGTCTTCGCCATTGGGCACCGGGCGGATCTCGCCGGACAGACCGACTTCGCCGAAGGCGATGGTCTTCTCCGCCAGCGGCCGATCCTGCAGTGAGGACAATACCGCCAGCAGCACCGGCAGATCGGCCGCGGTTTCCTGCACGCGGATGCCACCGACCACGTTGACGAACACGTCCTGGTCGCCGACCAGCACGCCGCCGTGGCGATGCAGCACCGCCAGCAGCATGGCCAAGCGGTTCTGTTCCAGGCCGACCGCGACACGGCGCGGGTTCGACAGCGGCGATGCATCGACCAGTGCCTGTACCTCCACCAGCAGCGGCCGCGTGCCCTCGCGGGTGACCATCACACAGCTTCCCGGTTGATGGGTGCTGCCGCCGGACAGGAAGATCGCCGAGGGGTTGGAGACCTCCTTCAGGCCCTTGTCGCCCATCGCGAACACACCCAGTTCGTTGACCGCACCGAAGCGGTTCTTGAAGGCGCGCAGCAGACGGAAGCGGCTACCGCTCTCGCCTTCGAAATACAGCACCGCATCGACCATGTGCTCCAGCACGCGCGGGCCGGCGATGCCGCCCTCCTTGGTCACGTGACCGACCAGGAACACGGCGGTGCCGGTCTCCTTGGCGAAACGCACCAGCCGCGCCGCACTCTCGCGCACCTGGCTGACCGAACCCGGCGCGGCGGTCAGGCTCTCGGTCCACAGGGTCTGCACCGAGTCGGCCACGATCAGCCGCGGGCCGGCCTTGGACGCATGCTGCAGGATCGACTCGACCCCGGTCTCGGCCAGCGCATTGACGCCATCCAGCGGCAGCTCCAGGCGGTGCGCGCGGCCGGCCACCTGGGCCAGCGACTCCTCGCCGGTGACGTACAGCACCGGCAGTTCGGCCGCCATCTTCGCCACTGCCTGCAGCAGCAGGGTCGACTTGCCGATGCCGGGGTCGCCGCCGACCAGCACCACCGCGCCCTCGACCAGGCCACCGCCGAGCACGCGGTCGAACTCGCCGATGCCGGTCGAGACCCGACGATGCTCGGTCTGCTCCACATCCTTGAGGGCGGTGATCTTCGGCGGGTCGATCTTGCCGGCCCAGCCCGCCCGGCGCGACGCCGGCGCCTTGGCCGCCGCGGCACTTTCCAGCACGATTTCCGACAGCGAGTTCCAAGCGTTGCACTCGGTGCACTGGCCCTGCCACTTGCTGAATTCGGCGCCGCATTCATTGCAGACGTAGGCGGTGCGGGCTTTGGCCATCGGATGATTTCCAGCAACGGGAACAGGCGTGGCAGGATAGCCGAGCCGGGTCGCAGGTGCTGCGACCGCTCAAGTCCCGCCTGCCCGCGCCGATAGCTGTCGCGGGCGTGCGCCTTGCGGGCGCCCCCTCCCTCCCCCTCTGGATTCAACATGACTGGCAGTTACAGTCAGAGCCTGGTCGCCATCTCCCTGCTGGTGGCCATTCTTGCTTCGTACACGGCGCTGGACATGGCCGGCCGCCTGGCCACCGCCGAGGGCCGCGTGGCCCGCTGGTGGCTGGCCGGCGGCGCGGCGGCGATGGGCCTGGGTATCTGGTCGATGCATTTCATCGGCATGCTGGCCTTCGACCTGCCGATTCCGGTGGGCTACGACCTCGGCATCACCCTGTACTCGCTGGCCGTGTCGATCGGCGCCTCGGCCTATGCGCTGTGGCTGGTGTCGCGGTCCAGCCTGCCCTGGCGACGTCTGCTGGCCGGCGCCGTGCTGATGGGCCTGGGCATTGCCACCATGCACTACCTGGGCATGGCCGCGATGCGCATGCAGCCGGGCATCGACTATCACCCGGGCTGGTTCGCTGCCTCCATCGCGGTTGCCATCGGCGCCGCCGGTGCGGCGCTGTGGATTGCCTTCCGCCTGCGTGCCGAGCAGCGCAACACCACGCGCCTGCGCCTGCTCGCCTCACTGGTGATGGGCCTGGCCATCGTCGGCATGCACTACACCGGCATGGCCGCGGCGCGCTTCCCGGAGGGCAGCATCTGCGGCGCGGTCGGCAGCGGCGGCATCGACACGCGTTGGCTGGCGGTGCTGGTGATCGTCACCACGGTGGCGACCCTGGGCATCGCCCTGGTGGCCTCGCTGTTCGACCGGCAGATGCGCGTGCGCACCGGGCTGCTGGCCGATTCACTGGCACACGCCAACGACAGGCTGATCCAGGCCGCCCTGCACGACCCGCTGACCCAGCTGCCCAACCGCATGCTGCTGCAGGACCGCATCGAGCAGGCCATCGAGAAGGCGCGGCGGCGCAACCAAGCGGTGGCGGTGATGTTCTGCGACCTGGACGGCTTCAAGGCGGTCAATGATGCCTATGGCCACCAGCTCGGCGACCGTTTGCTGGTGGCAGTGGCGCAGCGCATCGGCGGCCTGCTGCGGCCGCAGGACACCTTCGCCCGCCTCGGCGGCGACGAGTTCGTGATCGTGCTGGCCATCGATGTTCCCGACGATGCAGTGGTGGTCGCCGAGCGGATCATCGCGGCGGCGGGCGAACCATTCCTGCTGGACGCAGCCGAGCTGCAGGTCAGCGCCAGCCTGGGCATCGCCCTGTATCCGGCTGATGCCGGCAACGAGCGCGAGCTGATGGCACACGCCGATGCGGCGATGTACCACACCAAGGAGACCGGCCGGAACGGCTATACGTTCTTCACCCCCTCGATGCAGCTCAGTGCCAACCGCCAGCTGCGCCTGCTGCAGGACCTGCGCAAGGCCATCGCCCGCGACGAGCTGGTGCTGCACTACCAGCCCAAGTTCCCTGCCGCCGGCGCACCGGCCACCGGCGCCGAAGCGCTGCTGCGCTGGCAGCATCCCGAGCTGGGCCTGCTGGCGCCGGATGTGTTCATTCCCATCGCCGAACGCAGCGGTCTGATCCTGCCGATCGGTGACTGGGTACTGGACCGTGCCTGTGCACAGCTGCGCGCGTGGCACGATGCCGGACATTCCGAATGGTCGATGGCGGTGAACCTGTCACCGTTGCAGTTCGCCTCGCCGGCGCTGCTGGACAGTGTGCGCGAGGTGCTGCAACGGCACCGCATCGAGCCGGCGTGCCTGACCCTGGAGATCACCGAGACCACGGCGATGAAGGACGTGGACGCCAGCCTGGCGATTCTCAACGACCTGACCGCGATGGGCGTGCATATTGCCATCGACGACTTCGGCACGGGCTATTCCAGCCTGCTCTACCTGAAGCGAATGCCCGCCACCGAACTGAAGATCGACCGCGCGTTCGTGCACGATCTGGAATGCAATGAAGAGGATGCCGCCATCGTCTCGTCGATCATCGCGCTGGGGCGCACCCTGCAGCTGCAGGTGGTGGCTGAGGGTGTGGAGACGCAGGCACAGCGCGAGTACCTGAGCGAACTGGGGTGTGATCAATTGCAGGGTTACCACCTGGGCCGACCGATGGACGCCGAGGAATTCCTGCGCCGGGTGGGGTGAGACCCCATCCACGCATGGCGTGGATCTCCTGGTAGAGCCGGCCGCTGGCCGGCTTCCCGCAACTGCCGGCCAGCGGCCGGCACTACCACGCTGTGCCGGCCATGCCGGGTGGGATGAGGCCGATGGCTTTGGGGTCGGATCCCTGGCCGCAGGCAAGGGCTCTGACCCCATCCCCGTGCAGCGTGGATCTCCTGGTAGAGCCGGCCATGCCAGGTGGGCGCGACAAACAAAAAGGCCGCCCGAGGGCGGCCTTTCTGCGTGACAACGTCGCCAGGACGTCAGTGCATCATGTGCACGTTCATGTTGTGCATGACCCACAGGGTGCCGATCACGATGATGCCGATCACCACCACGGTGAAGGCCGCAGCGTTGACGTTCCAGCGGCTTTCCGAAGAGCGGTCCAGGTGCAGGAAGAACACCAGGTGGACCAGCATCTGCAGCACCGCGGTGACCGCGATCACCACACCGTTGACGGTGCGCGAGAAGTCGCCCGACATCACCATCCAGAACGGGATGACGGTCAGCACCACCGCCAGCACGAAGCCGATCAGGTAGGACTTGACGCTGCCGTGGCTCTCGCCGCCGGCTGCGTGGTCGTGTGCATGGTTGTCATGTGCCATTACAGCGCTCCATTGAGGTAGACGACGGAGAACACGCCGATCCAGATCAGGTCCAGGAAGTGCCAGAACAGGCTCAGGCACGCCATGCGGGTCTTGTTGGTCGGGGTCAGGCCGTACTTCTTCAGCTGCACGAACATCACCAGCAGCCACAGCAGGCCGGCGCTGACGTGCAGGCCGTGGGTACCGACCAGGGCGAAGAACGCCGACAGGAAGGCACTGCGGTCCGGACCGTAGCCCTGGTGGATCAGGTGCTGGAACTCCCACACTTCCATGCACATGAAGCCGAAGCCCAGCAGCCAGGTGATGCCCAGCCACAGGTACATCTGGCCCATCTGCTTGCGGTGCATGGCGATCATGCCCAGGCCGAAGGTCAGCGACGAGGTCAGCAGCAGCGCGGTTTCCCACGCCACGAACGGCAGTTCAAACAGGTCCTTCGCGGTCGGGCCACCATCGGTACCGCCTGCCAGCACCACGTAGGTGGCGAACAGCGAGGCGAAGATGAGGCAGTCGCTCATCAGGTACACCCAGAAACCGAAGACGGTGTTGCCGCCGGTGTCGTGGTGCTCGTGGTCGTCATGGCCATGGGCCGCCGCGTGCGCGGCGTGCCCGTGGCTCAGGGTCGAGGTATTGGTGCTCATGCCTTCAGCTCCGACTTCACCAGGCCCTGGGCTTCCAGGTGCTTGCGGTGTTCGTTCTCGATGCGTTCCACCTCGGCGGCCGGGACCCAGTAGTCCACGTCCTGGTCGAAGGTGCGGTAGATGAACGTGGCGATCATGCCGACGAAGCCGACGATGGCCAGCCACCAGATGTGCCAGATCATCGCGAAGCCGAACACCAGGCTGAAGGCACCGATGACAACGCCCGTGCCGGTGTTGCGCGGCATGTGGATGTCGGTGTACTTGGCCGGCTTCGGCCAGGCTTCACCGCGCTGCTTGCGCTCCCAGAAATCGTCCAGCTCGGTGACTTCCGGCAGGGTGCCGAAGTTGTAGAAGGCCGGCGGCGAAGAGGTTTCCCACTCCAGCGTACGGGCATCCCACGGGTCGCCGGTCAGGTCGACGGTCTTCTTGCGGTCGCGGATCGACACGGCCACCTGGATGATCTGGCACAGGATGCCGGCACCCACGATGAAGGCACCTGCAGCGGCGATCAACAGCAGCGGCTCGTAAGCCGGGTTGACGGTGCTCTGCAGACGACGGGTCATGCCCATGAAGCCCAGCACGTACATCGGCATGAAGGTCACGTAGAAGCCGATGAACCAGCACCAGAACGCGCACTTGCCCCAGAACTCATTGAGGCGGAAGCCGAACATCTTCGGCCACCAGTAGGTGATGCCGGCGAACATGCCGAACACCACGCCGCCGATGATGACGTTGTGGAAGTGGGCAATCAGGAACAGGCTGTTGTGCAGCACGAAGTCAATGGCCGGGATCGCCAGCATCACGCCGGTCATGCCGCCGATGACGAAGGTGACCATGAAGCCGATGGTCCACAGCACCGGGGTGGTGAAGTGCACGCGGCCGCGGAACATGGTGAACAGCCAGTTGAAGATCTTCACGCCGGTCGGGATCGAGATGATCATCGTCGTGATGCCGAAGAAGGCATTGACGTTGGCACCCGAGCCCATGGTGAAGAAGTGGTGCAGCCACACGATGAACGACAGCACGCCGATGCAGGCGGTGGCGTAGACCATGCCCTTGTAGCCGAACAGCGCCTTGCGCGAGAAGGTCGCGATGACTTCGGAGAACACACCGAACGCCGGCAGGACCAGGATGTACACCTCCGGGTGACCCCAGATCCAGATCAGGTTGATGTACAGCATGGCGTTGCCGCCACCGTCATTGGTGAAGAAGTGCGTACCCAGGTAACGGTCCAGGGTCAGCAGCACCAGGGTGATGGTCAGCACCGGGAAGGCAGCGACGATCAGCACGTTGGTCACCAGGGCGGTCCAGGTGAACACCGGCATCTGCATCAGCTTCATGCTGGGGGTACGCATCTTCAGGATGGTGATGAAGAAGTTGATACCGCTCAGCGTGGTACCCAGGCCTGCGACCTGTAGACCCCAGATGTAGTAGTCCATGCCGACGCTTGGACTGTATTCGATGCCCGACAACGGTGGGAACGCCAGCCAGCCGGTGGCAGCGAACTCACCGATCCACAGCGACAGCATGATCAGCACAGCGCCCGACACGAACAGCCAGAAGCTGAGCGAGTTGACGAACGGGAACGCGACGTCGCGCGCACCGATCTGCAGCGGCACGGCCAGGTTCATCAGGCCGGTGATCAGCGGCATCGCCACGAAGAAGATCATGATCACGCCGTGGGCGGTGAAGATCTGGTCGTAGTGGTGCGGCGGCAGGTAACCCTCGGATCCGCCGACGGCGAGCGCCTGCTGGGTACGCATCATGATTGCGTCGGAGAAGCCGCGCAGCAGCATGACGAAGGCGACGATGAGGTACATCACGCCGATCTTCTTGTGATCCACCGAGGTGAACCACTCCTTCCACAGATAGCCCCACAGCTTGAACTTGGTGATCAGGGCCATGACGCCCAGGCCACCCAGCACCGCGCCGACCAGGGTGGTCAGCACGATCGGATCGTGGGGGATCGACTCAAGAGAGAGTTTTCCCAACATGTTCATTCTCCCGAACCCGCGTGGCCAGCATGGCCAGCGTGTTCGTGTTCGGTGGCATCCAGGTTTTCACCCGATTCCTTGGAATCATGCGCGTCACTGGGGGCATGCCCCTCGTGCGCTTCATGGCTGGCGGCATCGGCAGCGGCGGCACCGGCGTGTTCGTGCTTCATGCCGTAGTGCTTGTTGTCGCCCATGTGCTTGGCGATGACCCAGTCGAACAGGCCTTCTTCGGTCTTGCCGAAGTAGGTGACCGGATACCACTCGGCGTTGCGTGCTTCACCCAGGGCCTTGAACGAGGCCTTGTCCAGGGTCTGCTCGCCGGCGCGGACCTGGTCCAGCCACTGGCGGTATTCGGCATCGGTGACCGAGTAGGCGGTGAAGTGCATCTTGGCGAAGCCCGCGCCGCTGTAGTGCGAGGACATGCCCGGGAATTCACCGGTCTCGTTGGCGATCAGGTGGAGCTTGGTCTCCATCGCAGCCATCGAGTAGATCATGCTGCCCAGGTGCGGGATGAAGAAGGCATTCATCACCGAATCGGACGTGATCTTGAAGTTCAGCGGCGTGTTGACCGGGAACTTGATTTCGTTGACGACCGCCACCTTCTCTTCCGGATAGATGAACAGCCACTTCCAGTCCAGCGAGATCGCCTCGATGGTGACCGGCTTGACGTCCGAATCCAGCGGCTTGTACGGGTCCAGTGCGTGCGACGAGCGCCAGGTCAGGACCGCCAGTACCAGCACGATCATGCAGGGAATGGACCACACCACCACCTCGATCGCCGTCGAGTGGGACCACTTCGGCTCGTAACGGGCCTTGGTGTTGGAGGCGCGATACTTCCACGCGAAGGTCAGGGTCATGATGATGACCGGGATGACGACCAGCAGCATGAGCACGGTGGCCGTGATCAGCAGGGTCTTCTCATCCTGGCCGATCTGGCCCTTCGGACTGAGGATGGCCACGGCATCGCAGCCGGTGAGCATCACCAGCAACGACAGCAGCAGGCCCGGGCGCAACCAGCGCCCAAGGGTTTTCAACGGAATCATCGGTCGATCCAATTGCGAGGGAATGCCGTTCCCCGTCCTGCCTGTTCCGGCCAAAGCCGGTCCCACCGGTCCGGAAGACAGGTAGGGAGGTGGGATCGAGTCAGCCTTTCAATTTTAGGCCGTCACCCACCATTTAAGAAAGGCATTGACATTGATCGAGCGCAGGAAAGGCGCGATTCTGGCTGCGACACGTTGTCGCACCGCGCAACCGCGGCGGGCAGAACACCCGGGTGCGGCATCCTGGGATCGGGCGATGGTGCCTGCTCCGCCCGTGTTCGGCAAAGTGACCTGAACATGTTCAGACACACGCGCACGGGCAATGCATGGGATGCTCGGCGTCGGAGGAAGCCCCATGGACAAGATCGACTTCAAGAAGCGCGATCGCGCGTTGTACCAGCCCCCGGCGGGCCGGTTCGTGACGGTGGACGTGCCGCCCCTGCCCTACCTGATGGTCGACGGTCGCGGCGATCCGAATACCGCCCCCGCGTATGTGCAGGCGGTGCAGTGGCTGTACTCGGTGAGCTATGCACTGAAGTTCGCGCTGAAGGCCGGGGGCCAGGACTACGTGGTGCCACCGCTGGAAGCGCTTTGGACCGCCGAGGATCCGTCGAGCTTTGTGGCACGCTGCAAGGATGAGTGGAGGTGGACGGTGATGATCCGTACGCCGGACGGGATCAGTCCAGCACAGCTGGAGGCTGCCATCGCCAAGGCGGCGAAGAAACTGGGCGACGTTCCGGCCAGCTTTCGCCATGAAATTCTTGAAGAGGGCCTCTGCCTGCAGACCCTGCATGTAGGCGCCTACGATGACGAGGGTCCGGCCCTGGCCCGTCTGCACGACGAACTGATGCCTTCTCTGGGATACACCTTCGCCGGCCCCCATCACGAGATCTACCTGAGCGATCCGCGCAGGACCGACGCAGCGCGGTTGAAGACTGTGCTTCGGCAGCCGGTGCGGCCGATCGGGCCTGATGAGGACTCGCACACGTGACACAGGGAATGCCATGCGCCTGATCAACCGATTGCTGCACTGGACCACCCTGCCAGCCGGGCGCCGCCTGATGGCCGTGCTGGGTGCCGCGCTGGTGATCGTGCTGGCCTGCAATCCGGCACTGTCGCCGTTGCTTCCGGTGGTGGACGCGCTGGGGCTGGACGTGCTGATGCTGTTGCTGGGTGCGCAGGTGGTGGCGGTATTGCCTTGGGTGCAGGAGCGGGCCGCACGCGGGACCAAGGTGCTTGCACGCCTGCTGATCGGCGCATTGGTGGGAGCAGCAGGTGGCTATCTCCGGCAGCTCGCGTGGTTGCTGGCATCGGATGCGGTGATCGCGGGACGTGAATGAAGGCGTGTTTCCATCGATGACGTTGCCGACCAACCATTTTCCTTGGGCAGAAACAGAAAGCCCCTGCAAGGGCCGGGGCGTACTGTTGATGGACCCGCTCGTCTTGCGTGGAGCGTGCCTAGAACGCCGTCGGGCCGATTTGAATCACGCCATCATGGGCCAACGCGAGACGGATCTTGGTTCTGCCACCCGCCGTGACCATTTGGGAAATCTCGCGCCTGTGCGCCGATTCATCCCCCCACAAACAGAGACCTTTGCCCGCGAAACTTGCGCTTACAATGCGATTCCCGGCGGGAATGGACAGCGAGACGGACTCTCCCCGCTGCAGATGGGCTGCCAAGGTGCCGTCGATATACAGTGCAAGTGGGCACGCCCCACCAACCGCGCCGACGTCGCGCGTGACGATTAGCTGTCCGGAAGCACTGTCACCTGTCCCATGGAAGGCGAAAACCCGCTCGGCAGGCACCGGTTGCGCCTGTTCGGAGCTGATCTGGCGGGTTGCACAGCCGGCGAGAACGACGCACGCAATCAGACTCACCACGATCTTCTTCATGACATCCCCTGTTGATTGAAACTGACTTGCTCAGTCCAGCGCCGCAAGCAATCCACCTCGGCAATGGTAATGACCCCGACCGAGCAGGTACATGCCCGCAGTTCCATCGGACGCTGGCGCTGGCCCAGGGCCCGCGCCAGCACAGCCCAAACAAAAAAGCCCCGACCAAGGCCGGGGCTTTTCACTACAACTGGTGCCGGAAACAGGAGTCGAACCTGCGACCTACGCATTGCCGATCGCCAGCGACTGCCAAGAGGCTGACTGGAATAAGGAGCTGTGCCCGGAAGAACAAAGCAATCTTGCTCATTCAATCGCGACGAAAGAGTATTCACCTGCAGGAAACTGCCAAAAAGCTGGAGCAACCTCGCCCGGCATGGTCAAGAGAAACGCTCCCGGCACGCCTAACGCCACGGCCGAGAAGGTCCGGCCATCGGCAAAATGCAAACAAATGCCGGAGTCAACGATCAGTCCGTCACCTTGCCAACGGACGATCTCGATGTGGACAACATCACACTCTTCCGGAAAATCCAGATTGCCCCATTCGCTTGTCGATTCAACAGCACCCCTCGACAGAACTTCGACGTTTATCGTCCCAAATTCATCCCATCCCTGAGCAGCGGTACTGGAAGATGTCAATTCAAGGGACATATCCGGATCAAAATCCAAAATCATCTGCCAAGCCGACCTCGCTGTCTGCATTTTGGGAATTCTGCATGCAAGAAGCCGACGCCCTCGGAGCAAAGCAGCCAATCCATCCAGCTCCGAACCCTGCAGTTGCAGCGGCAAATAGCGTACCCCGTCGGAGAGCTGTTCAATCGTAGTGTAGGATTTCATGTGGCATTGATCGCCGACAGAACGACTTCAATCCCAACATCTGCACATATCCTCAGCGCCTGCTGCCGCGCCTCCGCCGGGGAGAGTCGCCCAGCCATCCTCATCGCTTCAGCTGACAGCCCCGCATCGAACGAGATCTTGTTCACCACATCTTCCTGAACGCGGCGATGCAACTCGATAGCGGGGCCGAGCTTCATTTTGCTCTCGGGATGCAGCGCACTTGAAGCTTCATGTCCGTCCAGTGCTTCGTAGTAGTAGAAATTCGAGTATTTCTCAATGAAAATTTGGGCATCAACGGAACCCAACGCGAACTCTCTCACAAGCTTCGTCATCTCAATGATCGCAGCCTCAGTTTCCATAATTTACGTCACTCCAACTCATTGTTTGATCGGAAGCCATGGGGTTCCGTCGGCATTGGTTACACCGGGAACATGACCATGCGGTTGCTGCGCGCGGGGATCAGGATGAGTTGATGGCTTGTGCCCGCCATCTATTCGAACCCCAGTGGGTTGACCGTCAGGCCCTTTTGCCTGAACAAATCGACCATCGGGTGATCCTTCAATTTTGCCACCCGGCGGGGTCGGAATCGCGTTCCCCTTCGAATCGACATAGATCGTGCCAGTTGCCTTCTGCTCTCCCGCGCTCGATTCACTTTTCGGAGACTGTTTATCTCTGGCAATTGACCCATCACCTTGCAGTGCAGGCAGTCTCGGTGTTTCCTCAGACTTCTGAAACAGGCCTTTTACTGCCCCGTCCAGCTTGTTACCGATATCCGTTCGCTGCTCGGCGGTCGTCGTTGCATAGTAGGTCACGCCAATAACGATCGGCACAACCACCAGCGGCGCAGCGAGTAAGGCATTCCGCCCATCCGGATCCGTGAACTTGTATGGATTGCCGTTCGCATACCGGTACCGATTGAACTGCTCAACCGGTTTCTGATACGCCGTCACCGGATCCACCGACAGGAACACACCCAACTGCGGATCCATGTACCGCTGCTGCATGTAACTCAGTCCGGTCGCCGAGTCACTTACGTGCCCGGTATACCCCGGCCCATCCGTGACCTGGCCGCCTACCACGGCGCCGTACGGCTCGTAGTCATAGCGCTTGATCACGTTGCCATTGGCATCGCTCTCAGCTACGACCGAGCCCAAAGCGTCCGTGTGGATGTAGGTGACCGTCTCCTGGGCGATTGCGGCTGGCGACAAGCCAAAGCCGATCAGCAGCACGCAGCACAGCCAGGCGCCTGATGCCCCCAGCTTCCGAATTCGATCTTCAAATCCCCTCAAGCGGGTAAATACACCGCCTGCAACTCCCCCGAACCTGCGCATCCTTCCAATCCCTGAAAGAGCCTTGGAGCAAGGCTGGATATTCATAGCACAGGAATGGGCGGCTGCGGCTGCCAGGTTAGGAACTGTGCGAGGAGCTAAGCGCCAAGGAAGCCGGAGGGGCGAGTAGACCGCGAGACTCGGAAATCCTGGGCTGCCAGCCATGGGCTAGCACTACTGGTTGCCGGCCAGCGGACGGCACTATCAGAGCACAAAAAAGCCCCGGCCGAGGCCGGGGCTTTTCACTACAACTGGTGCCGGAAACAGGAGTCGAACCTGCGACCTACGCATTACGAATGCGCCGCTCTACCAACTGAGCTATTCCGGCGGAGCCCGCGATTTTACGGGCTGGGCGCCCCGGCGGTCAATCCATCCGGCTCAGCTCGCTTCTACCCGGTTGGCGCACACCCGCCCAGCCGCGAAATCCTGCAGGTTCCCCAGCGTGATCGCCGAGATCTCCTGCAGCGCCTCCACGGTGAAGAAGCCCTGGTGGCCGGTCACCAGCACGTTGGGGAAGGTCATCAGGCGCTGGAAGGCCTCGTCGTCGATGATCTCGCCGGACAGGTCCTGGAAGAACAGCGCGCTTTCCTGCTCGTACACGTCGATGGCCAGATGACCGAGCCGCCGCGACTTCAGCGCGCGGATCACCGCATGGGTATCGACCAGCCCGCCGCGCGAGGTGTTGACCAGCATCGCGCCCGGTTTCATCCGGGCCAGTGACGCATCATTGATCAAGTGGTGGGTCTCAGGCGTCAGCGGGCAATGCAGCGAGACGATGTCGGCGCGCGCCAGCAATTCATCCAGTCCGACCCTATCGCCGATACCATCGAACGCCGGCGACGGGTAAGGGTCGTGCCCCAGCACGATGCAGCCCATGCCCCTGAAGATGCGTGCGGTGGCCAGGCCGATCTTGCCGGTACCCACAATGCCGACCGTGCGGCCATGCAGGGTGCGCCCAAGCAGGCCATCAAGCATGAAGTTGCCTTCGCGCACGCGGTTGTAGGCGCGATGGGTCTGGCGGTTGAGGGTCATCACCAGCGCCAGCGCATGCTCAGCCACCGCCTCCGGCGAATAGGCCGGTACGCGTGCGACGAACAAGCCCAGCGCTTTCGCAACCGCCAGATCCACGTTGTTGAAACCCGCGCAGCGCAGCAGCACCGCCCGCACGCCCAGCGCATGCAGCGCGTGCAGCACCGGTGCATCCAGACGGTCGTTGACGAACACGCAGACCGCTGCGCAGTCCTGTGCCAGCGCAGCCGTGTGCACGTCCAGCGCCACATCGAAGTACACGAACGCAAAGCCGTCCCCAGCCGCATCGCGCTGGTTTGCCTCATCAAGGAAACGGCGGTCGTAGGGGCGGGCACTGAAGACGGCGATCTGCATGGTTGGGCCTGGGTGGAATGCCCTGCCGACCATACCGCAGCAGCGCCCGCGTTGGGATGGCACCGGCGATGCCATCATCGCCGGTGCCGGGTGCCACTCAGAACCTGTAGCCCAAGCCGAGCATCACGCCGTTCTGGATCTGCCCGTCGCGGCGCTCACCCACGTAGTCGGCCATGATCGACAGACGCTCGCTGGCGCGACTGGTCACACCCAGGTTCCAGGCCAGCACCTGCTCGCCCACGGCCTGGCTGCTGGCACCAAACACCAGGTCCGGGGCTGCGGCAAAGCCGGTGCTGTAGCGCGCCTGCGAATCGCCCAGCTCCTTCTGCCAGACCACGCGGGCACGCGGGGTGATGCGCTCGCCGTTGTTGCCCTCGAAGGTCTTGAACAGCTGCAGGCCGGCACCTACGCGGATGCTCTCCAGGCTGCCACTGCGTCCCACCAGCGCGCCAGCGCCCTGCCCTTCGTTGAAGCGGGTGGCCGAGGTACGCGCGTAGTCCACCACCGGCAGCAACGGCTGGATCACCAGGCCCTTCCCGGTCGTGAAGGAGAACGCATGCTCCACTCGTGCGGAGATCGCATCGTTGCTGTACTTGGCGCGAAGCGGCTGCTGCAGGCCGTCGATGCCGCTGACACTGCGGCGGGTGTCATGCCGCAGGTCGGTGTAGCGCACGGCTGCCGACAGGTAGCCCCGCGAATAGGTCGCGTCCAGATAGCCACCCACGTCCAGTGCGCGCACGTCACCGCTGAAGTCGGAGCCGTCGCTGCCCTTGGTCGACATATCGGCCGCCGCCACGCTGACGCCCAGGGTGACGCGGTCATCGGCCACGCGGGTGTCTGCACCGATCACGATGCCACCGATGTTGTGGCTCAGGCCAGCGACGCCGCCATCGGCATCGATGCGGCCATGGCTGGCGAAACCGCGCGCCCAGATGCCGTGGCTGCGTCCCGCATCACCGCTGCCCGCAGCGCTGCCCGATGCCGGCTCGACCAGGTGCATCGCCAGCTGGTTGAACAGGCTGCCATGGCGCATGCCCGGCTGGGAGGAGACCGACTGCGCCACCTGCGAGGCCAGGCCGTCGGCATCACCGCCGCTGCGCGTCGCCGTCTGGTGCTGCTGCACCACGTTGCCGATGCTGCCCACCAGCGCGTTGTCGGCCAGGCGCAGGCTCGCGTGCGCGTCACCGCGCAGGGTACCGGCCTGCTGCGCGATCACATCACGGTCGGCGAACTGCAGCGCGCCCAGCAGCGACTTCAGGCTGCTGTCCTGACGGTCGGAAGCCGTGGCCAGCGCGCGGCCCAGGCCATCACCCGAGGTGCCGTTGGCGAACAGGCCCAGCTGATCGAAACCGGGGTTGGCGGTCAGCCACAGGCCATCGGCGGTCTGCTTCACGTTGAAGCTCAGCAGCGAGTTGTGGCGCGGCCGGAACACCTCACCGCCGGTGATGCTGGCGCGGTAGCCGGTATCGCCCAGGCGCACGGCCTCTTCGAACCCGCCCTGGTAGATCGGGCCCTGCACGAGATCGCGACGAAAATCCTGGCCGTAGTAGCCCTGCGCCACGTTCAGTTCGAGGAAGGCGCCCTTGGAGATCACCAGCGCCCCATCGGTCTGCCTGCTGTCGAAGAAGCTGCCCACGCGGATGCGGCCACCACCGGTGCCACCGTTTTCGGTGACGTCGAACAACACCTTGCCGCCCGGCATGATGTTGACGTAGCCGTGGGTGACCAGATCGCCACCGCGCGGCATCAGCGTGCCGTAGACACGCAGGCGGTTGAAGCCATCCTCGCGCCAGGACGGTCGCGTGCCGCTGGCCAGTGCACTGAGATCCATCGCGGTCCCTGCCACGTCACCGTGGCCAACCAGCATGCCGGCGCTCATCACGCGTACTTCCGAAGCACGCAGGGCGCCGCCCTCCAGGGCGATGGTGCCGTTGTCGACCAGCATGAAGTCGGCACCGGTGGTCGCGGAGGTCCGCCAGGTGGCGCCATTGGTCACGCGGATCACGCCCATGGCGTTGTCCAGCGTGGACACATCCAGGTCACCCAGGCGCAGCTTGGACAGCAGCAGGGCCTTGTAGGTGGGATCGTTCTGGTAGTCCTGTACCGAGTTCGCGCCGATTCCCTGCGGACCATTGCTGGAGGCGTTGTAGATACTCTGCGCCAGGTTGATGTAGCTGGACTGCCAATTGGTGTTCCAGCGCGCGAAATCGTCATCGACGAAGGTCTGCAGCTGGCGACCGGTGCGCAGATAGCCGGGATTGATGTCGCCGCTCACGTTCGCGCTCACATTCAACGTATCGCCCGGATCGCGGTACCCGCTCGCGGTGATGATCCTGTTGCTGTAGATGTCCTGGCCGGGGAACGACTCCAGCTTGCTGCCGCTGCCATCGGGATCGAAGGTGACCGAGGGGCCCGTGCCGCGAGCCGGATCGCGGAACACCAGCAGGCCGTTCGGCTGCACCACCTCGTACATGGCCTTGTGCAGCAGGCCGGCATCCATGCCACCACCGTAGTTGCCGGTATAGATCTGGGTCATGCGCGGCGACGGCGTGTAGATCACCTTGCCGCCGTTGCTGGCCGCGTGGATCTGCACCGAGTCGATGATCGGAAGGTCGCCGGCCAGATAGCGCTCGACGCCACCAGACTGCATGATCGAGCAGGATGAAATGCAATTGCCGGACACGATGGTGTTCAGTCCGGAGGTACGGATGATGCCCTGCAGCCACTCGCCGGCGATCAACGCGCCACCATTGGACGTGCGCAGCACCACCTCACGGATCGGCCGGCCCTCGGCCTGCGCCTTGGCCAGCAACGCCGGCAGCGACACGACGTCGGCATAGGTGACGCCGCCACTGAGGAAGATGCGATCGCCCTGCACGTGATAATTCATTGCCATGACGTCATCAACCGCCGCGGTGGCACCAACGCCGATCAGCCCGGCCAGGGCCAGGCTCAACTTCGAATGCTTCATACGTTCTCTCTCTCCACCCGCAACACGCGGGTGCAGAGTCAAACGTCGGAGTACAGCGAACTCCCCCAGCATGCCCCGCCGGTGAACATGAACACATTCACAATGGGGCGCGCAGTACTACACACTCTTCCCCATCCGGTCATCGTCGCGTAAAACTCGATGACGCATCCGCCATGTCCGTCGAGGCCAGCCCTGTCCGCCCCGTCCCCCCTGATCCATCACGCGCCGGAACCGCCCGTGCCTGCGGACGCCTTCATCGCGTTCGTACGTGAGGAACGTGCGCCGCTGTGCGCGTTCCTGCGCACGCGGGGCGTCGGGCCGGAGGATGCAGAGGACATCGCGCAGGACTGCATGGAGCGGCTGATCCGCTATCGTGCGCATGCCCCCGACGAACTGCGCCTGCTGCTGTATCGTATCGCCCGCAACCGCCTGGCGGATCGCGGCCGCTCGCCGCAATCGCGACCGCACCTGTCACTGGCCGAGCACGATGGCAGCGACGAGCCCACCAGCTCGTCACCGGATCCATTGCGCCAGGCCGAGTCCGGGCAGATGCTCTCCCTGCTGCGGCAGGCCCTTTTCAAACTTCCCGAGCGCGCGCGCGAGGTGTACCTGCTCAACCGGATCACCGGCATGAGCTACACACAGATCGCGCTGCACTGTGGAATTACAGCCAAGACCGTGGAAAAACACATCGCCCGCGCCCTGCAGGGGCTGCGCCAGGAGTTGGGACCGGACCCACTGCACAACGACAGGGATGCGGAATGAACAGCCACCGGCACAGGGAAGACGCCTCGCTGTTCGAGCGTGCCAGCACCTGGGTGGCGCGGCTGGAAGCCCCGGACTGCACGCCGGCCGAGCGCGAGTCGTTCGAAGACTGGTTGGCCGAAGATCCTGCCCACGTCAAAGCCTGGGTGCAGGCCGAGAACCTGTTCCAGCAGGGCAAGGGCCTGGCCGCTGATCCCTGGCTGCGCACCGCAGCGGCACGCGCGGCGCGACCGCCCCGACACCGCTGGCTGCCTGCGCTCGCCACCGCCGCCGGCGTCTGCCTCGCCATCGGCATGGGCTGGATGGTGGCCGTGGATGGCAATCCCCCACCCCAGCGCTATGCCAATGACGGCCATCTACCGCAACAGCTGACGCTGACCGATGGCAGCGTGGTCACGCTCGATGCCGGCACCGCGCTGCGTGCCCGCTTCGGCTGGCGCCATCGCGAGCTGGACCTCGAACGCGGCCGCCTGCAGCTGCAGGTCGCGCCGTCGCGCAAGGCGCTGCAGCTGCGTGCCGGCAGCAGCACGATCCGCGATATCGGCACAACCTTCCAGGTCGAGCGCCTGCAGGATGGTCTGGTCGAAGTCGCACTGCTGGAAGGTGCGGTGGAGGTCAGCAGCGGTGCGGCCCAGCACACGCTCGCACCCGGCCAGCAACTGCAGGTGCTGCCGTCCGGGCGCATCCAGCCCGGCCCAGCGCTGTCGTCCACGGCGGCGGCCGAGGGCTGGCTGCATGGGCAACTGGTATTCGATGCCACGCCGCTGTCGATCGTGGTCGAACGCATGAACCGCTATGGCCGTACACCGCTGGTGATCGCTGATCCGGAGATCACCGATCTGGCGGTCAGTGGCACGTTCCGCGCAGGCGATGCACAGGAGTTGCTGTCCGCGCTGGAACTGGGCTGGTCCGTCGCTGGCCAGACGCGCCCGGATGGCGCGCTGGAACTGCGCCGCACGTACTGAGGAGGTCTGTGGTGATGGCAGGACCGGGCGCGCTGCAGTGGAGGCTGCTCCGGCCACTGCTGTGCGTGGCGCTGTTGCTGGCGGCAGTGCCTGCGGCCATGGCCGGTGAGCCCGCTGCCGCCCACGATTACCGTATCGGCGCCGGCCCCTTGCCATCGGCATTGCAGCAATGGGCACGGCAGAGCGGTATCGCCCTGATGTTTGATGGCCGTGAGCTGGCAGGACTTCACACCGAAGGCGCGCATGGCCAGACCGATCCGGCCAGCGCCCTGAAACAGCTGGTTGCCGGCATGCCGGTGACCATCCTGCGCACGCCTTCCGGTGGTTTCGTGGTTCGCCGTGTCCGCACCGCGCCCATCGCTGCAGCACCCGCCCCGGTGGCGGCGCCGGCACCTCTGCACAGCCTCCCCGAATCGCCGCGCCAGGTGGAACTGGCACCGATCCACGTCACCGGCAGCCGCCTGCCACGCACCTCGGTACAGACCACGCTGCCGGTCACCACGATCGACCGCGCCGACATCCTGCGCAGTGGCTACGGCAGTCTGTTCGACCTGCTGCGGCACCTGCCCGGCATGAATGGCCTGCCCGCAATGAGCAGCGCACGCAGCGGTGATTCGCAGTACCTGCCGGTGGGTGCTGCGGCCACCACCAGCTTCGACGGCATGGGACCGCGTGCCACCCTGTTCCTGGTCAATGGCCGGCGCCTGCCACGCTATCCGATGGTGTCGCTGGAGCAAGGCGGGCTCACCGACCTCGGCGGCATTCCGCTGAGCTTCGTCGACCGCATCGAACTGGTACGCGGCGGCGCCTCGGCCATCTATGGGGCCGATGCCATGTCCGGCGTGGTCAACATCATCCTGCGCGACCAGGCCGATGGGCCCGAAGCCATGCTGCAGACCGGCCTGAGCAGCCGCGGTGATGCCGGCCAGTACCGCCTGCAGGCCGCCACCGGCGGCGCGCGCGGCAACGGTGACCGCTGGTTCGCCGGCCTCGATCTGCACCGTGTCGAGCACGTCGCCGGAGACCAGCGTGACTGGCATGCGGAAACCTCGCTGTATCCGATCGGCGCGATATTCGGCAACTGGTACGTGCCCGCCCGGCGCTGCGAGCCGCCCCTGAAGCGGCGCGAGGACGGCTGCTGGTTTGACAGCGCGCGGCCGCGTTCGCTGCAGCCCGCCTCGGATACTGCATCGGCCTACCTGCGCTACCGGCATGAACGTGGTGAGGGACGCTATGCCTATGTCGAGGCACGGGCCAGTCACAACCGCCAGCGCTTCGACCTGGGCCCGACAGCCGTTGCGGTGGTCTCGCGGGGAATCACCTTCAACACTGTGCTGCGCGAGGCCGGCAACGTGCGCCCCAGCGTCCGCGCCACCGATGCGGACGTCACCTTCGGCATCGGCCGTGACCAGGGCCGGCGCAGCTGGGAGGCGGGCATCAGCGCGCAGCGCAGCGAAGTCACCTTGTCCACTGCGGGTACCGTGCGCACGACGCGCCTGCTTGAAGCAACACAGGCACGCAGGCTCACTCCGGGTTTCGACGCGCCGCCGGCAGCAGATGTGGACGCGCTGTTTCCATCCATCCGCAACCGCGGCAGCACCGCACAATGGCAGGGCTGGTGGGGCCTGCAGCGTGAGCTGATGGCAATGCCCGGGGGCAATGCGCAGCTGGCCACCGGCATCGACCTGCGCCATGAACGCTGGGTCTCGCGTCCGGACGCGCTGCTGAGCCAGGGCGACCTTGCGCTGGGCCTGCCACAGCAGCAACGCAGCCTGTCGCGACAAAGCAGTGGCGTCTACACCGAGCTGGGCCTGCCGCTGGCACCCACGCTGCGCGCGGACCTGGCTGCACGCTGGGACCGCGACGGCGGCTTCATGGCGTTTTCGCCGCGTGCCGGGCTGCGCTGGAGCCCGACACCCCACTGGTCGTTCCTGCTGGCCAGCGGGCGCGGCTACCGTGCACCGAGCCTGTTCGAGCAACGGCGGCCCCCCGGCTACTTCGGCTCGATCACGCTTCCGGTTTCCAGTGCGCTTCCGGAATGTGCAATCGCCACACGCGGTGGCGGCTGCAGCGTCACGGCCAACGTGGTTGAGAACGATGCACTCAAGGCCGAGCGATCGCGCAGCCATTCACTGGCAGCCACGTGGACGCCCAGCGACACGTTCTCGCTGTCGCTGACCCACAACATCGTGGAACTGCGCAACGAGATCCTCGCCCTGCAGCCGAGCGATGCGGTGTGGAACCGCAGCACCTGGGAACTGGATGAAGACGGCCACCTGAGCAGCCTGCGACTGTCGTTTGACAACATCGGCCGCACCACGTCCCGCAACTGGGTGCTGCGTGGCGAGTACCGCATCGACAGCGGCAGCGACGGCCAATGGTTGTTTTCGCTCGATGCGCTGAAACAGCAGGAACTGCGTCGCCGCCGTGACCACGAGGCCGCCGTGGACCTGCGCGGCCATGTGACACCCGAGCTGGCGGCGGTGTTGAACGTGCAATGGCAGAACAGCAACTGGGACATCGCCCTGCGCGGCAACCAGGTCGGTCGCACCCGTGCCTGGCTGCCGGGGGCCGAGTGCCCGCAGGATCAGGTCGAACAGAACCACTGCATGAACCCACGCCAGCTGCGCTGGAACCTGCACCTGGCACGCCGCCTCGGCCCACGCGTCGTCGCGGCACTGGACGTGCACAATGTGCTCGATGCACAACCGATGAACTATCTGGTCGGCAACGGCGGGCAGATGCCCGGGCTGGACGATCCGCTCGGTCGCTATTACCTGCTTACCCTGCAGTTCCGCTGAAGCGTAGTAATCTACGCGCCCTGTTCCACCGCGGTCCCCTTCCCCCATGAAAGCCTATCTCTGGTTCTGGGGCGCGTTCCTGCTGTTCTTCGCGTTGCCCTTCCCCTGCATCCTCTATCTCGGCACCTCGTGGCCGGTGGCGCTGGCCGATCGCAGCACGCCATGGCTGGCACTGCTGCTGCTCGCGTTGTCGCTGGCGCTGTGGCTGATCCTGCTGTTCGCCTTCCTGCACTACCTGTTGCTGGGGCCACCGCGCGCACTGCACCGGGTGCAGTCGATCCTGGCCGACGGTGAACCGCGAAGTGCGCTGATCGAGCAGGCCGAACAGACCGGCGTGCAGGTACGCGGCTTCGCGCAATGGAAACTGCAGGTGTCCTTCAAGAACCTGTCCGGTACGCCGATCCACGAACAGATGGTGGTGGTCGACAGCAAACCCCAGCTGCATCGCTTCGAGGTGGGCAGGCACATCGATGCGCGCCTGGGCCGGACGGCCGGGGCATTTCCCAACATCGTGCTGGACGGTGCCCAGCCCGAACTGAATGTCGCCAGCCTGTGGCGGCGGGGCATCGGTGCGGCACTCGGCATCGCCACCGTTGCCGCTGCCTATGTGGGGGCCTACCAGCTGCAGAGCGAGGGGTTGGGCTGGACCTTCCTCTCGTTCGGTCACCCGTTGCTGGTGTGCCCGCTGGTGCTGTGTGGCTATGCGCTGGGCCTGCGCCTGCTCGGCCGCCTGCTGCACGCCGATGCCCGCGGCGATGCGCTGAAGTATCGCGGCATCGGCGTGGAGGCCAAAGTGCTGAAGGTGCGCCAGACCGGCACCTACCTCAACGAACAGCCGCAGGTGGAGTTCCAGCTGGAATACACCGACCGCGAAGGCAACGTGCAGCAGGCCCGCGTGCGCCGCTTCGTCCCGCTGATTGAACTGGCCAACATCCCGCGCGAGCACGTGACGCTGCTGTACGACCCGGATGACCGCAGCAACGTGCGTCTGGAGGGAGTATGAAACAGCCGCCCTCAACCCGCACCGTGTTCCTGGTACTGCTGCTGGTTCTGGCGGGCGTGGCCGCTGCCGGCGGTGCAGTGCAGACCATCAGCGAAACGCTGGGGCATTCGGTACAGCCGGACCGGTTGCCCCCCTCCGTCTGGTCTCAGTCGCCGCGCGAGCAACCCGCATCGCTTGTGCCGTCCCCGGCCCCCTTCCCCGCGGCGAGTACCGCTGCGGCGCCCGAGCGCAACAATCGCCTGTTCGATGCGGACTACCTGCAGGCTGCGCGCCAGGCACTGGAGCAGCTGCCGGCACTGGCCGGCCAGAGGCTGACGGTCTTCCACAGCATCCACTTCTACGACGATGGCCGCATCAACCTGGATCTGGTCGATCCGCAGCAGCCAACCCACGTCGACAGCTACCACTTCGAGCGTGGCCAATGGCGCAAGGGCAATCCAGTGAACCCACAACAGTTCGCCCCCACCATCAGCCTGCAGCGCAGCAGCACGCCTCTGGCCAACATTGATTTCGATGCCGTGCCACGCGTGGCCAAAGCGCTGCAGGAACAGCGCAATGCGCTGCAGAACCCCGCATCCGAAGTCGGCCATGTCTACGTGATCGTGCGCAAAGCCGGCAAACTGGTATGGCTGCCGGACGAAGTGGCCGGTGATCGCGAATCGGTGCGCCTGCAGTTCGACGCACAGGGCAACGCCCGCAGCGTAAGCCGTCAGTAGGCCTCCGTCCCCTTTTTTGCTATTTCACCGAGCGAGCGATGGCGTACTGCGCGCCGTAGTAGGTGGACAACACCAGCAGGCTGGCCAACGGCAGGCCACCGGCGAAGCGGTCCCAGGCCAGCAGGGAATCGCTGGCGACGAACAGCAATGCGCCTGCCGCGGCCCAGCGGGCGCTTCGGGCTTCCACGGCATCGGGCTGCGGGCTGCGCCACTGCCGTGCCAGGGCCAGCACTGCCATCGATGCCAGCACCACCACGTATGCCAGCACCGGCACACGCATCGGCACCGGCAGGTGCGGCCACAGGCCAAGCACATTGAGTACGGCAAAGGCCGCCAGCAGGACGCTGGCGGCCAACAGCCCACGCCCGGCACGCAGGCCATCGCGGAAGGCGACGATATAGCAGACGTGCGCCAACAGGAATGCGACCAGCCCTGGCACGAACGCATCCATCGGCAGCATCAAAGCAATGTCACCCACGCACGACAGCAGCATGCCGGCCAGCACTGCGCGGCGGTAGAACGGCGGCGCCGGATCATGCACGCGCCAGACGATGGCGGCGATCAGCAGCGTGGTGGCCGGCTTGGCCAGCCAGTGCAGCCAACGCCCATCGCCGTGCAGGAATGCGCCCACGATGGCGAGGATCGCCATCAGCAGGATCACGCCATCGCGGACGCGCGGCTTCATCGTGCCTTCCACAGATCCGCAAGGCGGTCAGGCTTGCCGGTGATGCGCTCCAGCACCGGGTACTGCAGGCCACCGTGGTAGGCGATGTTCATCGTTTCGATGCGATCGAACTGCTTCACCAGCAGCACGATCGGCGCCTTGTCCTTCGCTGCCGCAGCCACCGCGTCCTTCAGGCGCTGGCTGCTGTACTCGCGCCCACCAACCGCGATCACCTTCATGCCGGGTGCAAGACCGGCGTTGAAGGCCGGGCTGTCCCAGATCACGTCCCCGACCGTGCCGTTGTCGAGCACGGTCGCACCCAGCGAATAGGCCAGCAACGCCGCCTTGGCACGTTTTTCCTGTGCCTTGTAGGCGTCGTTCGGCGTATCGCGGTAGACCAGCTTCCAGCCCGCCAGCTCCAGGCCACCGGTCAACGAACCGTGGCCGTCCAGGCGCCCGCGCAGGAACGTGGCCCAGTCATACGGCGCGATGCCGTTCAAAGTCGCGACCACGTCATCAAAGGTGTACGGGTTGACGTCCCAGTCGCCATTGCCGACCCCGAAGAACGCACGTGCGAAGTCATCCAGGCTGCGACGGTTGCCGCTCAGTTCGCGCAGCTTGCCCTCCACTTCCAGCCATAGCATCTGGCCGCCGGAGTAGTAGTCCTCGCTCATCTGGTAGTTGCGGTAGGGCAACGTGCGGCGCTGGGCGATGGTCGGGTCGTTGGTGGTGTCCTGCAGTGGGCGCCAGGCCAGCCCCGGGCGGCCACGGTCATAGGTCGCAGCCACATTGGCCAGCATGTCGCGCGCCTGCGCCGTCGACCACAGCCCCGAGCGCGCCGCCAGCACCTGGCCCCAGAACTGGGTCTGGCCCTCGTACACCCACAGCAGGCTGTCGCCCATCGGCACGTTGAAATTGGCGGTGGCCAGGTCGGCGCCACGACGGTACTTGCCGTTCCAGGAATGGGTGTACTCGTGCGGCAGCAGATCGCGCATCCACGCGTTGCTGTCCCACTCGGTGAAGTAGCCCGGGTCGGCACTGTTCTCGCTGGAACGGTGATGCTCCAGGCCGATGCCACCGAGGCGGTCGGTCAACGCCAGCAGGAATTCATAGTGGTTGTAGTGGCGTGCGCCATAGAGCTTGTCGGCCTGCTGCACCAGCGCGCGGTGCATCGTGATCTGTGCCTCGCTCGGCTTCAGCGACTTGGCTTCGTCGGCAAACACGTTGAGATGCACCGGCACCTTCGCGCCCGGGTCGAGATCGATACGCTGGTAGTGCTCACCGGCGAACAACGGCGAATCGACCAGATGGTCATACGAGATCGGCTTGAACACCACGGTATCGCCGTCGCGGCGCGCGGTCTCCAGCGCCGTGGCAAACGACCAGCCCTTGGGCAGGGTCACGCTGGCCTGCGCCTGCAGGCTGCGCGCATCGACGCCGGCCGGATACAGCGAGTTGGCGTTCCACTGCAGGTTGAGCATTTCCGGGGTCATCACCACCCGCCCCTGACTGCCGCCCTGCGAGGACAGGAAATCGAAGTGGGCGACGATCTCGCTGACGCCCTCGGGCACGTCCACCTTGAACGCATAGACGTTGTACTGGTCGCGCTGCCAGGCCAGCGGCTTGCCGTTGGCGGTCACGCGCAGGCCGGCCAGCTTGTCGATCGGGCCGGTGGGCGAATGGTTGCCGGGAATCCACTGCGGGTACAGCAGGGTGACCGGACCGGGCTTGACCGGCACGGTGGCGGTCACCTTGAAGATGCGACGGGCAAGGTCACGTGCATCCACATCGATGCGCAGCAGGCCGGGAGCCGGCACGTTTGCTGGTGGCGAGGTCTGCGCAAGTGCAGGCGTGGCCGCCAGCGCGAACAGCAGGGACATCACCAGAGCACGGGTCTTCATCGGCAGCATCCAACAACGGAGAATCTTCCGATGCTAGGCCTGTAGAGAGCCCTGCCCCATGGCCAAAGGTCATGGGCGGTGCGCCCATCGGTGCATGCCCAAAAGCGTGCGAACCAAGGTTCGCACCCACCGTGTGCAGTTCGCACCCACCAAAGCGGTTTCAGTAGATCCACGCCATGCGTGGATGCGGCCTTTCCCGGTCAGTCGACCAGACGCAGGCGCAGTTCCTTCGGCAGCGCGAACACCATCGATTCCGGTTCGCCATCCAGCTCGCCTACGCCGCTGGCGCCCAGCTCGGTCAGGCGTGCGAGCACGCCATCGACCAGTACCTGCGGCGCCGAGGCACCGGCAGTCACGCCGATATGCTGCTTGCCTGCCACCCACGCCGGGTCGATCTCGTGCGCGCCGTCGATCAGGTACGACTCCACGCCTTCACGGCGGGCCAGCTCGCTCAGACGGTTGGAGTTGGAACTGTTCGGCGAACCGACCACCAGCACCAGGTCGCAGCGCTTGGCGAGGTCGCGTACGGCGTCCTGGCGGTTCTGCGTGGCGTAGCAGATGTCGTCGTTCTTCGGGCCCTGCATCGCCGGGAAACGCTCGCGCAGCGCATCGATGATGCCGCGCGTGTCATCCACCGACAGCGTGGTCTGGGTGGTGTAGGCGAAGTTTTCCGGCTGGTTGATGTGCAGCGTGGCAACCTGCTCGACGTCCTCGACCAGATAGATCTGGCCGGTGCCGGCTTCGCGGTTCCACTGGCCCATGGTGCCTTCCACTTCCGGGTGACCGGCGTGGCCGATCAGCACCACGTCACGGCCGGCACGGCAGTGGCGGGCGACTTCGAAGTGGACCTTGGTCACCAGCGGGCAGGTGGCGTCGAACACCTTCAGGCCACGGCGTTCGGCTTCCTGGCGCACCGCCTGGGACACGCCATGGGCGCTGAAGATCACCGTGTTGTTGTCCGGCACTTCGTCGAGCTCTTCGACGAAGATCGCGCCGCGCTGCTTCAGGTCGTCGACCACGAAGCGGTTGTGCACCACCTCATGGCGGACGTAGATGGGCGCGCCCAGCGTTTCGATCGCGCGCTTGACGATCTCGATCGCACGATCGACACCGGCACAGAAACCACGCGGGTTGGCGAGCAGCACATCCATCAGTTCAATCTCCCGGCAGCGGCCGGCTTACGGTTTCGGATTGGCATTATCCGCCTTTTTGGCGGACTTGCCGTCGAACAGGCCAAACAGGGCGATGCCGATGGCACCCACCACTATGGCCGAGTCGGCGATGTTGAACGAGGGCCAGGTGTAGCTGCCCACGTACCACTGGATGAAATCGACCACATGGCCATGCACCTGGCGGTCGATCACGTTGCCGATCGCGCCGCCGATGATCAGCGCATACGGCACGGCCGCCTTCCAGTTGCCACGGGCTGTACCGCGCAGCCACCAGGCCATCAGGCCGCTGATGACGATCGCCAGCACGGTGAAGAAGTGCTTCTGCCAGCCACCGGCGTCGCTCAGGAAACTGAACGCCGCACCGGTGTTGTAGGTGCGGTACCAGTTCCAGAAGCCGTCGATGACCACCACCGGCTGGAACTCCGGCAGGCTCGACAGAACCCAGGCCTTGGACCACTGGTCCAGGCCGATGATGGCCGCCGACAGCAGCAGCCAGACCAGGGCGTTCGGATGCGGACGGGGCGCGGCCATCAGAACCAGCTCCGCACTTCACCGGCACCGGTGATGTTGCTCACGCAGCGGCCACACAGTTCCGGATGATCGGCGTTGCTGCCGACGTCGGCGCGGTGGTGCCAGCAGCGCACGCACTTGGCCTTGGTGGTCGGCTGGGCGCTGACGAACACCTCGTCGGTGGTCGCCGGGCGCACCTGCACGTCGCCGCTGATGAACAGGAAGCGCAGTTCATCGGCCAGCGGCTGCCAGCGCGTGGCCTGCTCTTCACTGGCGGCGATGGTGATCTCCGCCTCCAGTGCGGCACCGATGGCGCCGTTGGCACGCATCGGTTCGAGCACCTTGGCCACCTGCTCGCGCACGGCCAGCAGCTGGTCGAAGTCGGCGGCGTTGAGCTGGGCATCGGCCGGCAGCGGCGCCAGGCCGTCGTACCAGGTGGTGAACAGCACGTGCCCGGCGCGTTCGCCCGGCAGGTAGCCCCACAGCTCGTCGGCGGTGAAGGTCAGGATCGGCGCGACCCAGCGGGTGAACGCTTCGGCGATGTGGTACATCGCACTCTGTGCCGAACGGCGACCGTGCGAATCGGTCGGCATCGTGTACAGGCGGTCCTTGGTCACGTCCAGGTACAGCGAGCCCAGGTCCACGCTGCAGAAGTTCAGCAGCAGCTGCACGATCTCGGCCATGTTGTAGCCGTCGTAGGCTGCCTTGATCTTCTCCTGCAGCTCCCACGCGCGGTGCACGATCCAGCGGTCCAGCGCGACCATCTGGTCGAGCGGCTGCAGGTGCTGGGCCGGATCGAAACCGTCCAGGTTGCCCAGCAGGAAGCGTGCGGTGTTGCGCAGGCGACGGTAGGCGTCGGCGTTGCGCTTGAGGATCTCCTGCGACAGCGACATCTCGTTGCTGTAGTCGGCCGAGGCGATCCACAGGCGCAGGATGTCCGCGCCCAGCTTGTTCATGATGTCCTGCGGCTCGATGCCGTTGCCCAGCGACTTGGACATCTTGCGGCCGTGCTCGTCCACGGTGAAGCCGTGGGTCAGGCACTGCTTGTACGGGGCGCGCTTGTCGATCGCCACGCCGGTCAGCAGCGAGGACTGGAACCAGCCGCGGTGCTGGTCGGAACCTTCCAGGTACAGGTCGGCCGGCTTGCCGAAGCCACGCGCGGCGAGCACGCCTTCATGGGTCACGCCCGAATCGAACCAGACGTCGAGGATGTCAGTGACCTTCTCGTAATCGGCCGCTTCGGCGCCCAGCAGTTCGGTGGCATCCAGCGAATACCACACGTCGATGCCCTCGGCCTCGACGCGGTCGGCGACCTGCTGCATCAGCTCCACCGAACGCGGGTGGATCTCGCCGGTCTGGCGATGGGTGAACAGTGCGATCGGCACGCCCCAGGTGCGCTGGCGCGAGATGGTCCAGTCCGGACGACCGTCGACCATGCTCTGGATGCGCGCCTTGCCCCAGGTCGGGAACCAGCCGACGGTGTCGATGGCGGCCAGCGCATCGTTGCGCAGGTTGGCCTTGTCCATCGAGATGAACCACTGCGGGGTGGCGCGGAACACCACCGGCGTCTTGTGGCGCCAGCAGTGCGGGTAGCTGTGGCGGATCGGGTGGAACGCCAGCAGCGAACCGTTGTCGCGCAGCACGCCGACGATGGCCTCCTGCGCCTTCCACAGGTGCTGGCCAGCCAGCACCACGTCACCGGCCGGCGGGGTCGATTCCAGGTACACGCCACGGCCGTCGATCGGGGTCACCTGGCCGGCGTTGTACTTGTCCAGCAGGCCGTACTTCTGGCTGACCACGAAGTCTTCCTGGCCATGGCCGGGGGCGGTGTGCACCGCACCGGTACCGTCTTCGTCGGAGACGTGGTCGCCGTTGAGCACCAGGATCTCGCGTTCCGGGTAGAACGGGTGCGCCAGCAGCTGGTTTTCCAGTGCCGCGCCGGTGGTTTCACCGTGCAGCACCACCGCTTCCACGCCGTAGCGCTGCAGCGCGCGCTCGGCCAGGGCGGCGGCCAGCACCAGCCAACGGCGCTTGCCGTTGTGGGCCGGGCCCTCGGCCAGCACGTAGCGGATCTCCGCGCCCAGCGACACCGCCAGCGAGGCCGGCAGCGTCCACGGGGTGGTGGTCCAGATCGGTACGGCCACTTCGACGTCGGCCGGCACACTCACGCCGAACGCCTGGCCGATGGCCTGCGCGTCGCGCGCGGCGTAGGCCACGTCGATCGCCGGCGATTCCTTTTCCTGGTATTCAATTTCGGCCTCGGCCAGCGCCGAGCCACAGTCGAAGCACCAGTACACCGGCTTGGCGCCACGCACCAGGTGGCCATTGGCCACGACCTTGGCCAGCGCACGGATCTCGTTGGCTTCGAAATCGAAGCTCAGGGTCTTGTACGGGTTGTCCCAGTCACCGGTCACGCCCAGGCGCTTGAAGTCCACGCGCTGGATGTTGATCTGCTCTTCGGCGAACTCGCGGCACTTCTGGCGGAATTCAACGGCGTCGAGCTTGGTGCCGACCTTGCCCCACTTCTTTTCGACCGCGATCTCGATCGGCAGGCCATGGCAGTCCCAGCCCGGAACGTAGGGCGCATCGAAGCCGGCCAGGTAACGCGACTTGACGATGATGTCCTTCAGGATCTTGTTGACCGCGTGGCCCAGATGGATGCGGCCGTTGGCGTACGGCGGGCCATCGTGCAGCACGAACAGCGGGCGGCCGGCGGCGTTGTCGCGCAGCTGCTGGTAGAGCCCCTGCTCTTCCCACCGCGCCAGAATGCCCGGCTCGCGCTTGGGCAGATCGCCGCGCATCGGGAATTCGGTGGCTGGCAGGTTCAGGGTGGTCTTGTAGTCCTGGCTCACGCAGTGGCTCGCAATCTATGTTCGGAAAGGATGGCGCGCGCCTGTTCGGCGTCGCGGTGCATCTGGTCGGTCAGGGCCGCCAGATCATTGAATTTCTCTTCGTCGCGCAGCTTGGCGACGAATTCGACTTCGATGTGTCGACCGTACAGGTCGCCCTGGAAATCGAACAGGTGGGCTTCCAGCAGCGGTTCCACGCCCTCCACCGTCGGCCGCGTGCCGAAGCTGGACACTGATGGCCACGGCTGGTCGAACACGCCGTGCACCCAGGTCGCGTAGATGCCCGACAGTGCCGGGGTCTTCGGGAAGCGCAGGTTGGCGGTGGGGAAGCCCAGCGTACGGCCGAGCTGGCGCCCGCGCACCACCCGCCCGCTGATCGCATACGGACGCCCGAGCAGGTCGCCGGCACGGGCGAAGTCGCCCTCCTGGAGCAGCTGGCGGATGCGGGTACTGGAAATGCGCTCGCCATGCAGGTCGACCGCTTCGATCTCGCCGGCGCTGAAGCCGAGCTCGGCACCGAGCTGCTGCAACAGGGCCAGGTCGCCGCGACGGCGGTTGCCGAAGCAGAACTCCGGCCCGATCCAGACCTCACGCGCACTCAGGCGATTGACCAGCAGCTGGCGCACGAAGGTCTCGGCCGGCATCGCCGCCATCGCCGCGTCGAAGCGCAGCAGGCCGATCGCATCGACACCGAGCTCGCGCAGGATCTCGACCTTGCTGCGTGCCAGTGTCAGCCGCGGCGGCGGCGTGCCCTGGGCGAAGAATTCACGCGGCAGCGGCTCGAACGCCACGGCCACCGCGGCCACGCCCAAGGCGCGCGCACGGGCAACCGCGTGGCGGACCAGCGCACGATGACCCAGGTGGAGGCCGTCGAATGCACCGATACAGACCACGCTTCCGTTGGGGAACAGCTCCCCGCCCTCGACGCTTCTGAACAGCCTGCTCATCAACTCTCGTTCCGGCCCGACCGGGGCCGCCGCTTCAATGGTGTAACCCTGAAGTATAGCCGCCACACGCGGCGATCAATGCCCGCGCAGGTCGCGCGGGCGGAAGCCCATCGCCACCATGGCCACCGCATAGGTAGCGCCACCACCACCGACCAGCAGTGCCAGGGCACCGATCCGCTCCCATACGCCCATCGCCGAGAACGCGGGCAGCCAGTGCAGCAGGGCCAGCAGCGCAGCGACCATGGCCGCGCAGGCCAGCAGCAGGCGCAGCAGATAGCCGCCCCAGCCCGGCCGGCGCTGGTAGACATCGGTCTTGCCCAGCCAGTACCAGAGCAGGCCCAGGTTCAGGTAACTGGACAGCGCGCTGGCAATGCCCAGCGCCAGGTGCAGGCCGGGTTGCTTGCCGATGGCGGCCATCACGCCCTGCGCCTTCAGCTCGTCCGGCACCATCACCTGGTACAGCACGGCCAGCAGCGCGAAGTTGAACACCATGTTGGCCACCAGCGCGGCCACACCGGCACGCACCGGGGTCCTGGTGTCCTGGCGGGCGTAGAAGGCCGGCAGCACCACCTTCAGCAGGGCGAACGCCGGCAGGCCGAAACTCAGGCCGTACACCGACAGCGCGGTCATGCGGGTATCGAAGGCGCTGAACTGGCCGTGCTGGAAGATGGTCGCGATCAACGGCTCGGCCAGCAGCAGCAGGCCCAGCATGGCCGGCACGGAAATCAGCAGGGTCATGCGCAGCCCCCAGTCCAGCGATCGCGAGAAACCCTCGCGATCGGTGCTCACGTGGTGGCGGGCCAGCGCCGGCAGGATCACCGTGCCCAGCGCCACGCCGAACACGCCCAGCGGCAGCTCCAGGAAGCGGTCAGCCAGCGACAGCCAGGACTGCGAGCCGTCGGTCAGCTTGGCCGCGATGACGGTGTCCAGCAGCAGGTTGATCTGCGCCACCGAGGAGCCGAACAGGGTCGGCACCATCAGCGTCATCACCTTGCGCACGCCCGGATGGCTCCAGCCCCAGCGCGGCAGGGTCAGCAGGTTGATGCCCTTCAGCGACGGCAGCTGGAACAGCAGCTGCAGGATGCCGGCGGCCAGTACCGCCCAGCCCAGTGCCAGGATCTGCTTTTCCGGGGTGCCGCCCAGCCGCGGCGCCAGCCACAGCGCACCGGCGATCATGCACAGGTTGAGGATGACCGGGGTCAGCGCCGGCATCGCGAAGCGCTGGAAGCTGTTCAGCGCACCACCGGCCAGGGCGGTGAGCGAGACGAACAGCAGGAACGGGAAGGTCAGACGGAACAGGTCGACCAACAGGCCCTGCTTGACCGGATCGGTATCAACGCCGCTGGAGAAGACCGAGGCCAGCTGCGGCGCGAAGATCAGCGCCAGCGCAGTGACCAGCATCAGCACCCCACCCAGGGTGCCGGCGGTGCGGGCCATCAGTTCGCGCAGCTCGGCATGGCTGCGGGTCTCCTTCACCTCCGTGAACACGGGCACGAAAGCGGTGGCGAAAGAGCCCTCGGCGAACAGCCGCCGCAGGAAATTGGGTACCCTGAAGGCGACCCAGAAAGCATCAGTGATGGCGTTGGTGCCGAACGTGGTGGTCACCACGAAGTCCCGGACAAGTCCGAGAACGCGCGAGACCATGGTCATGCTGCTGAACGACAGCAGGCCCCGCAACAACTTGGGTGAACTCACTCAGCGTCCCTCTTGACAATCGACTTGACGTGCATTTCTTACGCCATCATACTAGCTAGCTTGCTGTTCCCATAACACCGATTTTTTCAGGAAACCACCACCGTGGCCAATATCAAGTCCGCCAAGAAGCGCGCCAAGCAGACCGTCGTGCGCAACGCGCGCAACGTGGCTCAGCGCTCGATGCTGCGCACCGCTGTCAAGAAAGTGATCAAGGCGCTGGACGCCAACGATGCCGCCGGCGCCGAAGCCGCCTTCGCCGTTGCCCAGCCGATCCTGGATCGCTTCAGCGCGCGTGGCCTGATCCACAAGAACAAGGCTGCTCGTCATAAGAGCCGCCTGAACGACCGCATCAAGGCCCTCAAGGCCGCCTGATCCGGCGTTGCCGCCCTTCCCTTCGGGGTTGGGCAGCAGACAAGAACCCGGCCCTGGCCGGGTTTTTTGTTGCCTGCGATCCGGTAGTGCCGGCCAACGAAAAACCCGGCCGAAGCCGGGTTTTTGCCAACGCCGGTCGACTGACAGTCGACTCTACTGCGCGTTACGGGCTTCCAGCTCGTCTTCCTTCTGGCGATCGAAGAAGGCCATGATCCGGCTCATGATCGGGAAGGTACCTTCGCGGCCCAGCGCGGAAACCAGGAACCACGGCTCCTTCCAGCCCAGTTCGGCGACGATCTGCTCGGCCGCAGCCTTCGCTTCGTCTTCGAACATCAGGTCAGCCTTGTTCAGCACCAGCCAGCGCGGCTTCTGCAGCAGCTCCGGGTCGTGCTTTTCCAGCTCGCGCTCGATCGCACGCACCTGCTCAACCGGGGAAATGCCTTCCACCCCACCCTCCATCGGCGAGATGTCCACCAGGTGCAGCAGCAGGCGGGTGCGCTGCAGGTGGCGCAGGAACTGCGCACCGAGGCCGGCGCCATCCGCGGCGCCCTCGATCAGGCCCGGAATGTCGGCAATCACGAAGCTGCGGTAATTCTCCACCTTCACCACACCCAGGTTCGGGTACAGCGTGGTGAACGGGTAATCGGCCACCTTCGGCGTCGCCGCCGAAACGGCGCGGATCAGGGTGCTCTTGCCGGCGTTGGGGAAGCCCAGCAGGCCGACGTCGGCCAGCAGCTTCAGCTCCAGCTTCAGCGTGCGCTCTTCGCCCGGCTCGCCCGGCAGCGCCTGGCGCGGCGAGCGGTTGGTCGAACTCTTGAAGTGCATGTTGCCCAGGCCACCGCGGCCGCCTTTGGCCACCAGCAGACGGTCACCATGCTGTGTCAGGTCGCCGATGACTTCATCGGTGGCAACGTTGATGACCACGGTGCCGACCGGCACGGTGATGGTCAGGTCTTCGCCGCCCTTGCCATAGGCCTGGCGGCCCATGCCGTTCTCGCCGCGCTGCGCCTTGAAGATGCGGTCATGGCGGAAGTCGACCAGGGTGTTCAGGTTTTCGTCGGCGCGGATGTACACGCTGCCGCCCGCACCGCCGTCGCCGCCGTCCGGGCCGCCGAGCGGAATGAACTTCTCGCGACGGAAGCCAATGCAGCCGTTGCCGCCGTTGCCGGCGAACACTTCGATTTCTGCTTCGTCTACCAGTTTCATTGTTTCGATGCCTGCGATGGGCGCGGCCTGCCGGCCGTCGCCTTGAATGTTATGCCTGCCGATGGCCGGCAGCCCGGCCTGGCCGGTCTTGCTTCAACTCTAACGAAAAGCCCCGCCGAAGCGGGGCTTTCCATGCAGCGTACTCTTCATCCAGCACAGCCATGCCGAGGCATGGGTGCCGGCGATGCCTGGATCAGGCGTCGGCCGAGACGATGCTGACGGTGCGACGCTTCTTGGCGCCCTTGACCGAGAACTCCACCTTGCCGTCCACGAGGGCGAACAGGGTGTGGTCACGGCCCAGGCCAACGCCCGAACCCGGGTGGAACTGGGTGCCGCGCTGACGCACGATGATGTTGCCGGCTTCGATGGCCTGGCCGCCGAAGATCTTGACGCCCAGGTACTTCGGGTTGGAGTCGCGACCGTTGCGCGAGGAGCCTACGCCCTTTTTATGTGCCATGACTGCTTCTCCTGATGCTTAGCCGGCGATGCCGGTGATCTCGATTTCGGTGTAGTACTGACGGTGACCCTGACGCTTCATGTGGTGCTTGCGGCGACGGAACTTGATGATCCGGACCTTGTCAGCACGACCCTGGGACAGGACCTTGGCGGTGACGGCAGCGCCCTTCAGCGCATCGCCCAGCTTCACGCCGTCGCTGTCACCCAGCATCAGGATATTGTCAAACTTGATCTCGCTGCCGACTTCGACTTCGAGCTTTTCAATGCGGAGCTTTTCGCCCTGCGCCACGCGGTATTGCTTACCGCCGGTGACCAGTACTGCGTACATGACCAGGCCTTCCTCTGTAGTTATTGTGGTCTGAGCTGCCGCCATCGAGGGCGGACAGGAGCGGAATTGTACGCAGATCAACGGCCGTGGGTCAAGTCAACCCCTGAACGGCCTGGACGGCCGGCCCCTGCAGGGCCGAACCATGCCCGGCTGAACGGTTCGGGGTCCAGGCAGCCGAGCATGGCTCGGCTCTACACAAAGCTGTCGGCCTGTCTCATCAGGTGAGACATCGGGCTGGCATTGTGGCCCATTGCCCCCATCTGGTCACCTCGGTAGGCTGACCGATTGCCGTTCCCTGCTGGCCCGGCACCCAGCCAACGCCCCCACAACCGGATCCCCCATGGCGATGGATTTCATCCGCATCCGCGGCGCGCGGACGCACAATCTGAAGAACCTCGACCTCGACCTGCCCCGCGACAAGCTGATCGTGATCACCGGCCTGTCCGGTTCGGGCAAGTCCTCGCTGGCGTTCGACACCATCTATGCAGAAGGCCAGCGCCGCTACGTCGAGTCGCTGTCGGCCTACGCACGCCAGTTCCTGAGCGTGATGGAAAAGCCGGACCTGGACCACATCGAAGGCCTGTCCCCGGCCATCTCGATCGAGCAGAAGTCGACCTCGCACAACCCCCGTTCGACGGTCGGCACCATCACCGAGATCTACGACTACCTGCGCCTGCTGTACGCCCGCGTCGGCACCCCGCGCTGCCCGGACCACGGCTATCCGCTGGAAGCGCAGACGGTCAGCCAGATGGTCGATCAGGTGCTGACGCTGGACCCGGAGCAGCGCTACATGCTGCTGGCGCCGGTCATCCGCGACCGCAAGGGCGAACACGCACAGGTCTTCGACCAGCTGCGCGCGCAGGGCTTCGTGCGTGTACGCGTGGACGGCGAGCTGTATGAAATCGATGCGGTGCCGCCGCTGGCGCTGCGCCAGAAGCACACCATCGAGGCGGTGATCGACCGCTTCCGCCCGCGCGAGGACATCAAGCAGCGCCTGGCCGAGAGCTTCGAGACCGCGCTGAAGCTGGGCGATGGCATGGCCTCGGTGCAGAGCCTGGACAGCGCCGACGCCACGCCGGCACTGTTCTCGTCCAAGTACTCCTGCCCGGTGTGCGACTACTCGCTGCCGGAGCTGGAACCGCGCCTGTTCTCGTTCAACGCACCGATGGGCGCCTGCCCCGGCTGCGATGGCCTGGGCATCGCCGAGTTCTTCGACCCTTCGCGCGTGGTGGTGCATCCGGAGCTGTCGCTGGCCGCTGGTGCGGTGCGCGGCTGGGACCGTCGCAACGCCTACTACTTCCAGCTGATCGCCTCGCTGGCCAAGCACTACAAGTTCGACGTGGACGCCGCGTGGAACTCGCTGTCGGCCAAGGTGCAGCAGGCCGTGCTGTACGGCAGCGGCGACGAAACGATCACCTTCACCTACTTCACCGAAGCCGGTGGCCGCACCCAGCGCAAGCATCGCTTCGAGGGCATCATTCCCAACCTTGAACGCCGCTACAAGGAAACCGAGTCGCCGGCGGTGCGCGAGGAGCTGTCCAAGTACATCAGCGAACAGCCGTGCCCGGAATGCAACGGCGCGCGCCTGAACAAGGCTGCGCGCAACGTGTTCGTGGCCGACCGTCCGCTGCCGGACCTGGTGGTGCTGCCGATCGATGAGGCACTGAAGTTCTTCAGTGAACTGAGCCTGCCGGGCTGGCGCGGCGAGATCGCCGCGAAGATCGTCAAGGAGATCGGCGAACGCCTCGGCTTCCTGGTCGATGTCGGCCTGGATTACCTGACCCTGGAGCGCAAGGCAGACACCCTGTCCGGTGGCGAAGCGCAGCGCATCCGTCTGGCCAGCCAGATCGGTGCCGGCCTGGTCGGCGTGATGTACGTGCTCGACGAGCCGTCGATCGGCCTGCACCAGCGCGACAACGAACGCCTGCTTGGCACCCTCACCCGGCTGCGTGACCTGGGCAATACGGTGATCGTGGTCGAACATGACGAGGATGCGATCCGGCTGGCCGACTACGTGCTGGACATCGGCCCGGGCGCGGGCGTGCATGGCGGCGAGATCGTCGGCCAGGGCACCCTGCAGGACATCCTGGAGGCGCCGCGCTCGCTGACCGGCCAGTATCTGTCGGGCAAGCGCGCGATCGAGATTCCGGCGCGCCGGCATACGCCGAACCCGAAGATGACCCTGCACCTGCGCGGGGCGACCGGCAACAACCTGAAGGGCGTGGACCTGGCGATTCCGTCGGGGCTGCTGACCTGCGTGACCGGTGTATCCGGCTCGGGCAAGTCGACGCTGATCAACGACACCCTGTTCTCGCTGGCCGCCAACGAGATCAACGGCGCCTCGCACCCGATCGCCCCCTACAAGGAGATCGATGGCCTGGATCTGTTCGACAAGGTGGTGGACATCGACCAGTCGCCGATCGGCCGCACCCCGCGTTCGAACCCGGCCACCTACACTGGCCTGTTCACCCCCCTGCGCGAACTGTTCGCACAGGTGCCCGAAGCGCGTGCGCGTGGCTATTCACCGGGCCGCTTCAGCTTCAACGTGCGCGGCGGCCGTTGCGAAGCCTGCCAGGGCGATGGCCTGATCAAGGTCGAGATGCACTTCCTGCCGGACGTGTACGTGCCGTGCGATGTCTGCCATGGCAAGCGCTACAACCGCGAAACGCTGGAGATCCTGTACAAGGGCTTCAACATCAACGACGTGCTGGAAATGACCGTCGAGGATGCACTGAAGCTGTTCGAGCCGGTGCCGTCGATCGCACGCAAGCTGGAAACGCTGGTCGACGTCGGACTGAGCTACATCAAGCTGGGCCAGAGCGCGACCACGCTGTCTGGTGGTGAAGCGCAGCGCGTGAAGCTGTCCAAGGAACTGTCGCGCCGCGATACCGGCCGCACCCTGTACATCCTCGACGAGCCGACCACCGGCCTGCACTTCCACGACATCGAAGCGCTGCTGGGCGTGCTGCACAAGCTGCGCGACGAAGGCAACACGGTGGTGGTGATCGAGCACAACCTGGACGTGATCAAGACCGCCGACTGGATCGTCGATCTGGGCCCGGAAGGCGGCCATCGCGGCGGCACCATCCTGGTGACCGGCACGCCGGAAGACGTGGCGGCCTGCCCGCAGTCGTATACCGGCCAGTTCCTTGCGCGCATGCTGCCGTCCACCAGCGCGCGCCCGGAGCAGCCCGCCGCCGTGGCCAACAAGCCCGATGCACGCCCGCCGCGCAAGGTGAAGCCTGAGAAGCCCGCCAAGAAGGTCGCCGCCGCCAAGAGCACCGGCAAGGCCAGCAAGACCGCAACTGCCAGCAAGAAGAAAAAGGACGCCTGATGAGCAGCGAACACAAGATCCTGGCCCGCATCCCGATCAGCGTGCGCTGGCGTGACATGGACAGCATGGGCCACGTCAACAACGCCAAGTACATTTCCTATCTGGAAGAAGCGCGCGTGCGCTGGATGCTGGGCGTTGAAGGCGTGTCGATGACCGACCGCATCGCACCGGTGGTGGCCGCGACCAACGTCAACTACCGGCTGCCGATCGTGTGGCCCAACGACATCCTGGTCGAGTTGTTCGTCGAGCGCCTGGGCAACAGCAGCGTGACCATCGGCCACCGCATCGTCGACCAGCAGGACGAGTCGAAGCTGTACTCGGATGGCAACGTAGTGGTGGTGTGGATGGATACGCAGACCGGCAGGAGCGCGCCGCTGCCGGATGCGATCCGCAACGCTTCCACCTGACGGTAGTGCCGGCCGCTGGCCGGCATGCCCGAACCTGCGACTCTACCCGCCCTGCTCAAAGGACTGAGATGATCCACCACACCGAACTGCGCGACCTGCTGCCCGGCATGGTCCCCTTCCCCACCGATGTCTTCCCTGCCGACCAGGCCTGGCTCGGCCAGCACCTGCTGCCGCTGCTGAAGATCGATCTGGGTGTGCTGCGCCCGGAACTGACCGGCCAGGTGGCGACGATGCTGTGCCCGATCGAGCCGTACGACGGCTGCATCGGCGAGACCACCGAAGAACACCACAACGAGTTCACCGGCACCAACTGGATCGCCTTCGAACTGACCGCCGGCAACGAGATGCGTTTCCTCGGCAGCGAGGGCTATTTCATTGGCGACGCGGTGCAGGACAAGCACGCGCAGGAACACATCGCGCAGATGCGCGAGAGCTACGCCAGGGCGCGCGACTACCATGCCACGCATGGCCGCCTCGCCTGCTACTCGCGCTATGGCAAGGGTGAGGCCAGCGAGCGCGATTATCTGGATACGCTGGGTGGCCCGATCGGTTTCGGCAACTGGACCGAGACCGCGGAGATTCCCGCGGCCTTCGAACTGGGCTTCACCGAGGCAGCCGATGACCCCAACGCTGCGGACGATGCCGAAACGGTGATCATCACCCGCAATGGCAACAAGTTCTTTGCCGTGGCCAGCGTAGCCGGCTACAACTGGTGCGCCACCGGTGCCGACGCGATCGTGATGCTGTACGAGCCGGTCAGCCGCACGGTGCTGTTCTCGTACGACTGGTCGTAAGACCCCGTGGTCGTGCCAGCCGCTGGCCGGCACGACCATCCCGCTACGGCGCGGACTTACGCACGGTCAACGTCGCGCCTGCTTCGCCACCGCCTTCCAGCTGCAGCCGCAGCGGCAGCGCCTGGCCTTCCTTCAGCGCACCCTTGCCCTGCATCAGCATCAGGTGCAGGCCACCGGGCTTGAGCTCGGCACGCGCGCCGGGTGCCAATGGCAGGCGTTCAATGGCGCGCATCCGGCTGACCCCGTCGACGATCGTAGTCTCGTGCAGCGACACATCACCGAAGCCGCTGCTGGCCGCACCGGTGATCACTACCGCCTTGCTGCAGCCGTTGTGGATCACGCCATAGCCGGCGGTCATCGGCATCGCCGGATTCGGTGGCAACCGCGCCCAGCCCTGCTCCACCGTGACGCAGGCCGGTTCGGCCACCGAAGCCGATGCTGCGGCCGCACACAGAACCAACAGTACGCCAACGAATGGTTTGGTTATCATCGCCCGGGTTCCTTCTTCGCAACGAGACCGCAGCATGACGACGCTCATCGAGGTGATCAACCATGGCCCCATCCGCGAACTGCGCCTGGCACGGCCGCCGGTCAACGCACTGGACACCGAACTGTGCCGGCAGTTGATCCATGCCATCGAGCTGGCCATGGCCGAAGACGCACATGGCATCGTGCTGTCGGGCAGCGAGCGCGTCTTCACCGGCGGCATGGACGTGCCGCACCTGCTTTCGCATGGCGATGACAAGCACAAGTTGTTGGACACCTGGAACGCCTTCTTTGGCGCCGTGCGCACACTGGCAGAGAGCCGCATTCCGGTGGTCGCGGCGATCACCGGCCACGCCCCGGCGGGTGGCTGTGTGCTGGCCCTGTGCTGCGATTACCGGGTGATGGCGCGCAGCGCCGATCCGTCGCGGCCGTATGCCATCGGCCTGAACGAAGTGCAGGTCGGCCTGATCGCGCCGGAGGGCATCCAGCGCCTGCTGCGCCGTGCGGTGGGCGTGCACCGCGCCGGCGTGCTGCTGACCACCGGTTCGCTGGTGCCGGCCGAACAGGCGCTGCAGATCGGCCTGGTGGATGAGCTGGCCGAGGGCGACCTGGTGGTGGCACGCGCCATTGCCTGGCTGCAGAACCTGCTCAAGCAGCCGCGCCAGCCGATGCTGCTGACCCGCGCGATTGCCCGTGCCGACCTGCATGAGGCGCTGCACCCGGACCTGATCCAGCTGGACCGCTTTGTCGAGGCATGGTTCGCCCCGGATGCGCAGAACGCGCTGCAGGCACTGGTGGCGCGCCTCGGCAAGTGAACTGTAGGGCCGGCCGCTGGCCGGCCACCGCAGGCGCCCCAACTGGCTCATGGGGCTGCCGGCCAGCGGCCGGCACTACCGATGATGGGCTGGCCTGCACCGGTATAATCGGGGCCTCTTCACTGCTGTGGCCGCCCCCCTTGAACGACACGCCCGAACCCGTCGTCTCCGAGCTGATCGACCTGCTCACGCTGGAGCGGCTGGAGGACAACCTGTTCCGCGGGCAGAGCCGCGACATCGGCACCAAGTACGTGTTCGGCGGGCAGGTACTGGGCCAGGCGCTGGCCGCGGCGCAGGCCACGGTCGACAATGGCCGCCACGTGCACTCGCTGCACGCCTATTTCCTGCGCGCGGGCAACATCGACCACCCGATCGTCTACGACGTGGACCGCACCCGCGATGGCGGCAGCTTCTCGGTGCGCCGGGTCACCGCGATCCAGCACGGCAAGGTGATCTTCTTCTGCGCGGCCTCGTTCCAGCAGGCCGAGACCGGCGCCGAGCACCAGCACAAGATGCCCGAAGTGCCACAGCCGGAAGACATCGAACCGAACCGTCCGCTGCCGGCCGAAGTGCTGGAGCGGCTGCCGATCAAGGTGCAGCGCTGGCTGTCGCGCGGCGGCCCGTTCGAGTTCCGCCACGTCTACCCGCGTGACGAACTGAACCCGCCCAAGCGCCCGCCCTACCACCAGGTGTGGCTGCGCCTGAGCGAACCGGTGGGCGATGCGCCGGAGCTGCACCAGGCGCTGCTGGCCTACGCCTCCGACTTCCACCTGCTGGGCACGGCGACCTTCCCGCACGGCATCAGCTACTACCACCCGCACGTGCAGATGGCCTCGCTCGACCACGCAATCTGGTTCCACCGCCCGTTCCGTGCCGACGACTGGCTGTTGTACTCGCTGGACAGCCCCAGCGCGCAGGATTCGCGCGGCCTGGCACGCGGCCAGTTCTTCACCCGCAATGGCGTACTGGTGGCCAGCACCGCGCAGGAAGGCCTGATCCGCGTCGTTCCCGACCAGGCCGCGGCCGCCGCCGTGCCAGCCAAGGAGTAACCCATGCGCCAGATCTTCAGCAGCCAGCGCGTGGAAACCGTCGAAGGCGTGGCCGAGCTCCTGCGCGGGCATGGCATCGACGTCAAAGTGACCAATGGACGCTCGTACAAGACCCGCCGCCGCGGCCAGTTCAGCTACACCGACCTGGGCAACGCCAACGCCTACCCAGCGGTGTGGATCGTGCGCGCCGACGACCAGCCGCGCGCGCGTGAAATCCTGCGCGAGGCACGTCTGCTCGACACCACCCGCCGCGACCATCCGACCGCCGAATTCGCCTTCCGCGACGCGCCAGAACAGGGCAGCGGTGGCCGCAGCTGGGCCTGGCGCATCCGCATCGCCCTGCTGGTGGTGATCGCCGGCGTGGCGCTGGTGATCGGCCTGCGCCATCGCAGCGCCCCGGCGCCGGTCGCACCGGCCCCTGCCCCGCAGGCCCAGCCGCAGCAGACGCAACCGGCTCCGCAGGCCGCACCGGAAGAGGAAGAAGTCCGGGTCCGCATCCAGCCCTCGAAGTGACGCACGGGTAGGGCCGGCCGCTGGCCGGCAGCCGCAAAAAGGGGACGGAGGGGATTAAGTCGTTTGAGGCACAAACGACTTAATCCCCTCCGTCCCCTTTTTGTCATGAGGTTGCCGGCCAGCGGCCGGCACTACCGCGCAGAAGGCCGGTCACACTTCGCGCGCGGCTCCGTCATGGGACACAATCCCAGCAGGAGAGCCGCCGCCATGACGACGTTCGCCGCATCGATCGACCAGACCCTGGAACGCGAACTGCCCGCCGCCGCCAGCGGGTGCCAGCACGCCTATGGCCGTATCGTGCTGGCCTGCCAGAACACGGTCACCGCCATCGCGCTGGCCATCACCCGCGACCGCCAGGCCAGCGAGGACATCGCCCAGGAGGCCTTCGTCAAGGGCTGGCAGCAGCTGCACCAGCTGCGCAGTTCGACCAGTTTCCTGCCCTGGCTTCGGCAGATCACCCGCAACCTGGCCCGCGACTGGCTACGTGCACAACGTGGCCGGCCGCTGACCGGCGAGGCGGCCGAGGTGGCGATGGGCATGGCCGCCGACCCGTCGCCGGGCGCGGCCGACCGCCTGCAGCGGGTGGAGGAAGAGATCGCCGCCGAGGACATCATTTCCGCCTTGCCCGCCGACAGCCGCGAGGTGCTGTTGCTGTACTACCGCGAAGGCCAGCGCTCGCAGCAGGTGGCCGACCTGCTTGGGCTCAGTGACGCCGCCGTGCGCAAGCGCCTGTCGCGTGCCCGCGCCCTGGTGCGCGACGGCCTGCTGCAGCGCTTCGGCGAGTTCGCGCGCAGCAGCGCACCCAGTGCCGCGTTCGCTACGGCGGTGGTTTCGATGGTACTGGTGGCCGCGCCCGGCACTGCCAGCGCAGCGATCCTGCTCGGCACCGGTGTCGGCGTGGGCGGCAGCAAGCTGGGCCTGGGCGGCGTCAGTGCCGCAGGCGGGGCAGCCATGGGTTCACTGACGGCCGCCGCCAGCCAGCTGCACCTGATTCCCGCCAGCGACTGGGCCACCGTTGCCGGTGGCGTCGTCGGCGGCATCATCGGCAGCTATCTGGGTGGCCGCTTCCTGCTGCGCTTCGCAGACACCCAGCAGGAACGAACAGCAGTGCGGCGCTTCGTGCACCTCAATACGTTCACCGCGATGGTCGTCTGCACCAGCCTGCTGATCTCGCTGATGCTGCAGGTGCCATTCTGGCTGCAACTTGCGATTCTCGTCATCGGCCTGGGTACGGTGAACTACCAGTGCCTGGTGCCGCTGCAGCGCCTGATGGCACCCATGATCGCGCGCGATTCAGCGCGGCGCGGCCGCAGCGGAACCAACTGGAAATACGAATCCGTGTACGGGCGCACCGGCATCATCGGGGCGAACGTATTCGTGATCGGTCTGGTGGTATATGCGCTGATGCGCAACGGAAACGTGTAACGGACAACGCCGGCAGTCTGCCGGCGTTGTCGTCATTTCACCGCGTTGACCCTCAGCGCTGCGGCTTCGGCGCAGCGCCATCACGCGGACCGCCATGGCGCGGGCCACCGTGCATCGGGCCCTTGGCTGCGTCGAACTCGGCCTTGCTCAGCTGGCCGTCCTTGTTGGTGTCGGCGGCAGCGAACCAGGCATCACGACGCTGCTTCACGCGCAGCTCGCGGTCAGCCTTGTCCAGGTAGCCGTCCTTGTTCAGATCAAGCTGGTCGAAGCGAGCTGCCAGGCGCGGGTCGGCCTTGGCTTCCTCGCGGCTGATGCGGCCGTCCTTGTTGACGTCCAGCTTGGCCCAGCGCTCACCGCCGTGGCCACGGCGGCCATGCTGCCAGCGAGGCAGTTCATCGCGCGAGAGCTTGCCATCCTTGTTCTTGTCCAGCTCGTCGAACTTCGCGGCCAGGCGCGGGTGGGCAGCGGCCTCGCTGCGGTCGATCACGCCGTCGCCGTTGGTGTCCAGCTTTGCCGGACGCTGCGCCGGCGTGGTCGAGGGGTCGGCGGCAAGCGCGATTCCGGAAGCAGAGGTGCCCAGCAGCAGGGCCAGCAGCAGGGGGGTACGGATCATGAGGTCACTCCTGGGGATGGGAACAGCGTCGGGGTGATCACTTCACCCTCGGGAGACAACAACGCCCGGGCTCGAGATCGGTTGACGCCGCTGCCGGTTCCGTTCATCCGGCGGACAGTCGCCGCCACTGCGACAACCTGGGGCTATGCTGTGCCCATGGCGATTCATGGCGACAGAGACGACGAACTGCGGCTTTTCCAGACCGGCGAGCACCCCTGCGGGTACTGGTCGGACCGGGTGGCACGTGACCTGGTGCTGGATCCGCACGATCGTCGCCTTGGTGGCTTGTACCCGCTGGCACTGAGCTGGGGCTTCCGCCGCAGTGGCGATCTGGTCTACCGGCCGCACTGCGCGCACTGCCAGGCCTGCGTGGCGGTGCGCATCCCGGTGGCCCGCTTCGCCCCGGACCGCAGCCAGCGCCGCTGTGCCGCCCGCAATGACGACCTCGAGGTGCGGATCACCGCCGCCACCGCCCGGGACGACCTGTTCGCGCTGTATCACCGTTATCTCACCCACCGCCACGCCAACGGCGGCATGGACGACCATGGCCCGCACGAATTCGAGCAGTTCCTGATCGGCAGCTGGTCGCACACCCGCTTCATGGAAATGCGCCTGCCCGGCCACGACGGTCAGCCCAGCCAACTGCTGGGGGTGGCGGTGACCGACGTCACCGAGCACGGCCTTTCAGCGGTCTACACCTTCTTCGACCCGGACCACGCCGCACGTGGGCTGGGCACCTTCGCGATCCTGCAGCAGATCGAATGGGCACGCCGCGAGGGGCTGCCGCACGTGTACCTGGGCTATTGGATCCGTGGCCACCAGAAGATGGACTACAAGCGTCGCTTCCATCCGCTGGAAGCCTACGATGGCCGCCGCTGGCACGATTTCGACAACGATCTGGACGGGCGCTGACAAACCGCTGACACCGGGCCGGGTGCACAATACGGCCCATGAACATGACCCGCCGCCATCCCCTGATCCTCGCCCTGGCCCTGCTCTGCGGCGCCAGCGCCCCTGCCTTCGCCACGTCCCCCGCGATGACCGAAAAGCCGTCCGCTGCGCTGCGCCTGGCCACCTACAACACCTCGCTGTATTCCGACGACGCCGGTGGCCTGATCAAGGAACTGGAAGGTGACAGCGAGCACGCACGCAAGATCGCCGCGGTACTGCAGCAGGTGCGTCCGGATCTGGTGCTGTTGAACGAATTCGACTTCGACGACGCCCATCGCGCCGCCGACCTGTTCCAGAAGCGCTACCTGGAAGTGGCCCAGCCCGGTGGCGGCAAGCCGCTGCACTTCGCCTACCGCTACCTGGCCCCGGTCAATACCGGCGTGCCCAGTGGACTGGACCTGGACAACAACGGCGTGGTCGGCGGCGAAGGCCGCAGCCGCGGCAACGATGCCTGGGGCTACGGCCTGCACCCGGGCCAGTACGGCATGCTGGTGCTGTCGCGCTACCCGATCGATGAAGCCAAGGTGCGCAGCTTCCAGCTGCTGAAGTGGAGCGCGATGCCCGGCGCGATCCGTCCGGTTGACCCGCGCACCGGCAAGAGCTTCTACAACGACCATGTGTGGTCGCAGCTGCGCCTGTCGTCGAAGTCGCATTGGGACGTGCCGGTGAAGACCCCGGGCGGCGTGGTCCACGCGCTGGTCTCGCACCCGACGCCGCCGGTATTCGACGGCCCGGAAAAGCGCAACGCCGCACGCAACCACGACGAACTGCGCCTGTGGCAGGAGTACCTGTCCAAGGGTCACAAGCCGTGGCTGTGCGACGACAAGGGCCAGTGCGGTGGCCTGGCGCAGGACGCGCGCTTCGTGATCCTCGGCGACCTCAACAACGACCCGGTCGACGGCGACGGCCGCCATGAGGCGATCGTCGAGCTGATCGAGAACGCCCGCGTGCTGCGCTACCCCACCCCGCGCAGCGTCGGCGGCGAGCAGACCAGCCTGGCCTATGCGACCAAGGGCATCGAGCGCAAGGGCGCACCGTTCCACGCCACCGGCGATTTCGGCCCGAAGTCCGGCACCATGCGCCTGGACTACGTACTGCCCTCGACCGGTTTCGAATACGTCGGCAGCGGTATCTTCTGGCCGGCCAATGAAAGCCCGGAAGCGAAGATCGCCGACGGCAGCGACCACCACCTGGTGTGGGTGGACGTGCGGTAGAGTCGACTGTTAGTCGACTGCACGGTGAGCGTACCGACCAACGGTCGGTACCCACCGGGTTTCGGTAGGCGACGACCGTTGGTCGTCGCTCCTTTTTTACAGGCGCAGCTCGACGCCGATGGCGTCGGCGGCATCACGCGCGGTGGCGCGTGCTTCGTCGATGGTTTCCGCGCGCGCCAGGGTCACGCCCACGCGGCGATGGCCGTGCACGCTCGGCTTGCCGAACAGGCGCACGGCGGTATCCGGCACCTGCAGGGCGGCGGCCACGTTGTTGAAGTACGGCACGCCTTCGCCGTGCGCCAGCAACGCACACGAGGCCGACGGGCCGCTCTGGCGGATCACCGGGATCGGCAGGCCGAGGATGGCGCGCGCATGCAGCGCGAACTCGCTCAGCTCCTGCGATACCAGCGTCACCAGGCCGGTGTCGTGCGGGCGCGGCGACACTTCGCTGAACCATACTTCGTCGCCCTTCACGAACAGCTCCACACCGAACAGGCCCCAGCCGCCGAGGTCGTCGGTGATCGCACGCGAGATCTCTTCGGCACGCGCCAACGCAGCACTCGACATCGGCTGCGGCTGCCAGCTTTCGCGGTAATCGCCATCCTTCTGCAGATGCCCGATCGGCGCGCAGAACGAGGTGCCGCCGGCATGGCGCACGGTCAGCAGGGTGATCTCGTAATCGAAATCGATGAAGCCTTCGACGATGCAGCGACCGGCACCGGCACGGCCACCGGTCTGCGCGTACTCCCACGCCGGGGCGATGTCCGCTTCGCTGCGCAGGGTGCTCTGGCCCTTGCCCGAGGACGACATCACCGGCTTGACCACGCACGGCAGGCCGATGGCGGCCACGGCAGCACGGTATTCGGCCTCGGTATCGACGAAGCGGTACGGCGAGGTCGGCAGGCCCAGTGTCTCGGCGGCCAGGCGGCGGATGCCTTCGCGGTCCATGGTCAGGCGCGCAGCGCGCGCGGTCGGGATCACCCGCAGGCCCTGCTCCTGTTCCAGCTGGACCAGGGTTTCGGTGTGGATGGCCTCGATCTCCGGCACCACCAGGTGCGGCTGCTCCTGCGCGATCAACGCGCGCAGGGCCATTGCATCGAGCATGTCGATCACATGCGAGCGGTGCGCGACCTGCATGGCCGGGGCATCGGCATAGCGGTCGGCGGCGATCACCTCCACGCCCAGCCGCTGCAGCTCGATGGCCACCTCCTTGCCGAGTTCGCCCGAGCCCAGCAGCAGCACGCGGGTGGCGGAGGGGGACAACGGAGTTCCAAGCTTGGCCATGGCGGTTCCAGCAGCGATGTGAAGGCGGATGGGCATTCTAGCTGGCCACGCCCCTTGGCCATGGCATCCGACGAACGGTAGTCGAAAAGTGATATCACTTTGATATCTTCATTCCGAACCCTCAAGGACGTACCGCCATGAAAGAGAAGTCGCTGTCTTCCCTCAACGGCCTCGGCACGCTGGCCGGCGCCCTGCTCGTCGCCCTCGCTGGCGCCGCCCTGTTCGTACTGGGCGCGGCAGCCAGGACCAGCGCCGGCTCGCCCAACCTGCTGCTGATGCTGCTGGGCGCCCTGCTGGTGGCACTGGGCGTATTCATCCTGGCCGGCCTGTACACCATCCAGCCCAACCAGGCGGCGGTGCTGAGCCTGTTCGGCAAGTACGTGGGCACCGTGAAGGACAACGGCCTGCGCTGGAACAACCCCTTCTTTGCCAAGCGCCGGGTCAGCCAGCGCGTGCGCAACTTCGAGAGCGGCAAGCTGAAGGTCAACGAGCTGGACGGCAGCCCGATCGAGATCGCAGCGGTGATCGTCTGGCAGGTGGTCGATGCCTCCGAGGCGGTCTACAACGTGGACGATTACGAGAGCTTCGTGCACATCCAGTCCGAATCGGCGCTGCGTGCGATGGCCACCAGCTATCCCTACGACCAACACGAGGATGGCCAGCTGGCCCTGCGCAGCCACGCCAGTGAAATCTCCCAGCACCTGAAGAACGAACTGGCCGAGCGCCTGGCCGATGCGGGCGTGCAGGTGATCGACGCGCGCATCAGCCACCTCGCCTACGCCGCCGAGATCGCCCAGGCGATGCTGCAGCGGCAGCAGGCCAACGCGGTGATCGCCGCGCGCACGCGCATCGTTGCCGGTGCGGTGGGCATGGTCGAGATGGCCCTGGCCGAACTGCAGAAGAACGGCGTGGTGCAGCTGGACGAGGAACGCAAGGCGCACATGGTCAGCAACCTGCTGACCGTGCTGTGCTCGGACCGCGGCACCCAGCCGATCGTCAACGCCGGCTCCCTGTACTGAACCACCCTCGCAACGGGGCGCCCCACCGCCCCGCCAGGAGTTTTCATGAGTGAGAAGAAAGCCTATCCGCTGCGCATCAATGCCGAGGTCCTGGCCGCGGCACAGCGCTGGGCTGACGACGAGCTGCGCAGCCTCAACGCACAGATCGAATACGTACTGCGCGACGCATTGCGCAAGGCAGGACGCCTGCCAAAACCCAAGCCATCTCCGGAGGACAAGGAATGAGCAAGCGCTGGAGCTACCAGACGATCGAGGTCAAGACGTCCATGATGGGCGTGCTGAAGCCTGAGGATGTCCAGGCCGAACTCAGCCGCCAGGGCCAACTGGGCTGGGAGCTGGTCAACATCATCATCCCGGCGCCGATGCGCCCGGCGATGCTGGTGTTCAAGAAGGAGGCCTGAGCCGTGGGCGGCAGTGACCCGAAACCGTTCGACGTGGCCGAGAGTTCGCCGTTACGCGTGCTGTGGGTCGTGCTGCCATTGCTGGCAGCCTTCGTCGCTTGCCTGTATGCACAACTGTACAAGGCGCCTGCCACGGCACCCTGGATCGAAGTAACGCTGTCGCCGCCCTGGTTCCGGATGGGCGGCAGTGCGGCATGGAGCCTGCTGGTGATCGCCCTGCTCGGCATCGGACTGGGCACAGCCTTCTTCCGCCGTCGGGTGGAACTGGCCGGCGACGTGCTGGACGTGCGCTCGACGATGTACCGACGGCGCGTGCCGGTGGCGCAACTGCGGCTGGACCAGGCCGAGGTGGTCGACCTGCAACGTGACCCTCGCTATGGCATCCGCTTCAAGACCAACGGTTATGCAATGCCGGGTTTCTATTCCGGCCACTTCCGCCTGCAGGGCGGCGGCAAGGGTTTCGCGCTGGTCACCGACCGCACGCGCGTTCTCGCCCTGCCGGTCAGCGATGGCAGCACGCTGCTGCTCAGCCTGGACCGGCCGCAGTCGCTGCTCGATGCACTACGCAAGGTGGCCGCACCGGCGCCACGGCAGTAAGCTGAGGCGATGCAACGACGCCTGCCCCTGCTGATCAATACCGAGGCCATCGAACTGTGGCCTGCCCACCTGCTGCGCGCACGCAGCAACCTCGACGCACGCCTGTTGGCACAGGCGCAATGGGTGCTGCGGCGCAAGCGCGATGGCCGCTATCTGGCGGCCGTACTGCCGCACGGCGTGCATTCGATGGTGCCGCGCCTGCCGCGAGAGCCCGGGGTCGAGGACGCACTGGCACTGCTCGACGCCACGGCGACGCGCCCGGTTGGCGCTGCGCTGGAAGAACAATGGCTTCCGCTGGCCGGGCTGCAGCAGCGCCTGCAGCAGCTCGGCCTGGACCCGCAGCGCTACGCCGACGACAGCGGCCTGCCGCTGGAGCCCGAACCGTGCCTGCTGCATTTTGCCGGCCGCGACCGCTTCGCCCGGCCGCTATGGCTGCGCCGTGGCGCCGCGCAGGGCTGGCGACGGATGCGACTGCACGCGGCACGGGATGGCATTGCGCTGGACGCGATCTCCGGCTTCCGCAGCCATGCCTACCAGCTGGGCATCTTTGAACGGAAACTGGCGCGCGGCCTGAGCGTGGCGGAGATCCTGAAGGTCAATGCCGCCCCGGGTTTCAGCGAACACCACAGCGGCCATGCGCTGGACATTGGTACCCCCGGCGATGCTCCCGCCGAAGAGACCTTCGAAGCCACCGACGCGTTCGCGTGGCTGCAGGCACATGCGGGCGGGCATGGCTTCCAGCTGAGCTACCCGCGCGACAATCCGCACGGCATCGTCTACGAACCCTGGCACTGGTGCTGGAAACCGGCCAACGGCTGAGCCCCTCGTGGCGAAAGCAATGCGAAATTCATGGAGCTGTCCGGGCGGGTAGGCTGGGCAGGGGACGCCGTGAATCCGTCCCTGGAGGCTTAGCCGCGCCATCCATGGCGCGGATACCCCTGCCCAGCCCACCCGCCCGGCCTCTGACAGTTTCCGTGTGCGTCCGCCACGGAATGGAACAAGAGAGCAAAGACAAAAGCAGGTCGCTTCGCTCGAAGCCTCTACAACGAATCAGCGTGCAGCTGTTGGGTCCGCCTTCAAGCGAGCCGAGCACCGCAGGTCCGGCGAGGGCGAAGAGGTGCGGGTGTCTGAGCGCAGCGAGTTCCCGCACCGTCCCTCGGCGGACCGAGGAGCACAGGGTACCGATGCGCAGCATCGGCTCGCGGCCGGCGGCGCGTTTCTTTTGGTTACTTTTCTTTTCGCGCGAAAAGAAAAGTAACGCCCCTGAACGCTGCAGATCGCATCAGCATGGATTGAAGCGACAATGTCGACTCAGTTACCGCCTCAACGCATTGATCGCCAGCAACACCCATCCGGCCATCATGCTGGTGCCGCCGATCGGTGCCATCCGCGTCGGCCACTGCCACAGCGCGCCGCCCACCAGGCTGCCAGAGAACAACAGCACGCCCAGCAGCAGCACATACAGCGCCAGATGCGCGATCGCGCCCTGCGCGCGCGGGCCAAGCGCTACCAGCACCGCACCGTGTGCGAACGCGTACAGCGCCGCCATGTTCAGATGCTGCTGCGCCAGCGGGTCGGTCACACCGTGCGAGGCGTAGGCAGACAGGCCGATCGAGGCAGCGGCCAGCAATGCCCCCAGGCAGGCCAGCAGCGAAGGCTTACGTGCGCGACGTTCCAGATTGAACATGTGGGCTCCTTGCGCAGCGCCCCTTGCCGGGCGCCAGATCAAAAAAAACGCGCCGCAATGAGCGGCGCGTTTTCGTGTCCAACACTACATGGGTCAGCCGAGACTTACTTGACGGCCCAGTAGATGTCGTAGGTACCTTCCGGAGTGAACGACTTGTCGATGCCGTCCTTCCAGGACTCGTACGGACGGTCGATGACTTCGTTGCCCGAGGTCACGGCCCAGGCGCGCAGGCCGTTGCGGGCCACGTCCAGACCCGCCATGTGGCCGGTGTAGGCCGCATGCGCCGAACGGTGCGGAGCCACGTGCACGTACTTGACCGGAGCGCCGCCATCGATCTTGACGGTCAGCTCTTCAGCGGTGGCACCTTCAGCACCCTTCTTCTTCACCGGCTGGGCGATGTCGAAGGCGTACTTCTCCTGACCGAAGTCGGTGGTGATGATGCGGAACGGACCGGCGGCTTCAAGGCCATTGGCCTCCATCACGCGCTTGATCCACTCCTGGTTGTCCTTGATCGACTTGGTGATCGTGTCCTGACCGCGGTCCACGTTACCGGCGTTGACGACCAGCAGGTCTTCAGCCGGCACATCGACGATAGCCAGGTCGGTCAGCGGGGCTTCCGGGGTGCGGTAGTCGACGTTCGGGACGCTGGCCAGCATGTTGGCCATACGCGACAGACCCATCTTGATGTCGTCGCCGATCTGGCGGCTGACATACAGGCCGGCGTAACGACCGAACAGGTCGAAGCCGTACTTCACCGAGTAGTCCTGGGTGATCTTGACGTTGCGGCCACCCTTGCCGGTCGGCTCCAGGGTGAAGGTGCTGATCTTGTCGTGACCCTTGGTGGCGTCTTCGATGGCGATGGCAACACGCTTGTTCTCTTCGGCTTCGGTGATCTTCCAGGAACCGGTGCCCAGGTCCTTGGAAGTGAAGTCGAGGGTGGCACCGACGCCGGAGGCCGGGCCGGACAGCTTCAGTTCAACGGCGGGATCGCGCAGTACCAGCGGGTTCCAGTCCTTGAAGCGGCGCAGGCTGCTGACCGTGTCGTACACGATCGTCATCTTGCGGTTGGTCTCGATGCTTTCGGTGATGTGACGCTCGCCCGGCAGACATACGCCAATGATGACGAACAGGCCAGCCACGATCCCCAAGGCGATCAGGAACTCGATAATACGGGTCATTCAGAGAGTCTCCGGGGCCGATCCCACGGCCGGGTTGATTGAAGCGAAGCGCCAATCCTAGCAGGCTTCGCGGGCATTGTTTATCGGGATTGGCGCACCGGTTTCCCTGCCGGCTGCGTATTTGTATGGACAAAGAGTTCGAAGGGTAACGCATACGGCTAGCGGCCAGTAGGGGGCAACCTTGGCCGCAACCTCTGACCCTCACCCAAGTCTTTGTACCAGAACGACTTTCCTCAGACCAACTGCAGTTCGAACGCCTTCAGTACGGCGCGCGTACGGTCGCGCACGCCCAGCTTGGAGAGGATGTTGGACACGTGGTTCTTGATGGTCCCTTCGGCGACACCCAGCGAATTGGCGATCTCCTTGTTGGAGAAGCCACTGGCCATCAGCCGCAGGATCTCGGTCTCACGGTCGGTCAGCGGGTCCGGACGGTCCAGGCTGACGAACTCGTTGCGCATGTGCTCCAGGCCGGACAGCAGGCGCTGGGTCACGGCCGGCTGCACCAGTGAGCCGCCGTCGGCCACGGTGCGGATGGCACCGACCAGCTGCGCCAGGGTCACGTCCTTGAGCAGATAGCCCTTGGCACCGGCCTTGAGCCCGGCCAGCACAAGCTGGTCGTCATCGAAGGTGGTGAGGATGATGGTCGGCGGCAGCTGCTCCTGGCGCGACAGCATCTGCAGCGCCTCCAGGCCGGACATCACCGGCATGCGCATGTCCATCAGGACCACGTCGGGACGCACCTGCGGTATCAGCTCGACCGCCTGCCGGCCATCGCCGGCCTCGGCAACCACCTCGATACCGTCGTCGAGCGCCAGCAGGGAGCGGATTCCCTGCCGCACCAGGGTTTGGTCGTCGACCAGGCAGACGCGAATCATCAACGCACTCCTTCAGGAACCTTGGTAAGGGCGGCCACCAGCACCGTTGCCGGCACCGTCGCCCGCAGCCGGAAGCCTTCGCCGGGACGGGTCTCGATCTGCAGCTGGCCACCACATTGTTGCAGGCGCTCGCGCATGCCGCGCAAGCCATTGCCCACATTGACCATATCCGCGCCGACGCCGTCGTCGCGGGCCTCGACCACCACCCGGTCGGGGGCTTCACGGTACACCTTGATCCACAGGTGGCGCGCACCGGCGTGGCGTACCGCGTTGGTGATGATTTCCTGGGTGCAGCGCAGCAGCACGTGGGCCCGCTGCGGATCCTCCACGTTCAGCGGATCCTCGATCTCCAGCTGGATGTCCAGCGAGGGCACGTTCTCGGTCAACGGGCGCAGGGCCGCGGCCAGATCGATGGCACCGGTCTCGCGCAGCTGGCTGACGACCTCGCGCACATTGCCCAGCAGCAGCTTGGCCAACGCGTGGGATCGCTTCACATGCTCCAGCGCCTGGCCCTCGGCCAGGTGCCCGGCCACTTCCAGGTTCAGGGTCAGCGCGGTCAGCTGATGGCCCAGCAGATCATGCAGCTCGCGCGAGATACGAGTGCGCTCGTTGACCCGGGCGCTCTCGGCCAGCAGGGCGCGGGTGGCGCGCAGTTCCGAATTGAGCCGGCGCTGCTCATCGCGGGCCTCGGTCTGCTGGCGGGCGACCAGGCTGGTCACGAAGATGAACATGGAGAAGCCGCCGTACAGCAGCGACTGCATCACCGCTTCGAACAGCGGGAAGCGCAGCAGCATGTAGTAGACCGGCGCCACCGCCAGCTGGCTGACCAGCAGCCACAGTACGCCCAGCCGTACCGACAGCATCCACGGGATGACCCCGGCGGCGACCATCATCAGGATGCTGCCCAGGCCCGAGCCGCTCAGGAAACTGACCCCCAGCGCAGAGATCGTCAGCAGCAGCAACAGGCCACGGTCCAGCCAGCTGGTGTGGCTGTCGCTGCGCAGGATGCGGGTCAGCCAGTAATAGGCGGTGCCGAAGGACAGGTAGGCGACGAACAGCAGGATCGCCCAGCCGCCCATGTCGTTGCGGCTGTGCAGGTTCTCGAACTGCGAGTATGCCAACGGCAGGCCGACCATGACCCAGGTGAACAGGCCGGCCAGGCGGAGGACACGGGTATGGCTGAGGACTCCCAACATGCCAGCACTCTACGGGCCGCGCCTGCGTACCGCACCCCACGGAAGTCATGCCTGCCCGGTCGCCTGTTCATGCCGCAGCCCACCCCGGGCATGCAATAATCGTGCGCAGGGTCCCTTGATGGACCAACCGCGTTACCCCACGGAGTCACAATGTCGATTGTCATCCGCGACGTGCGCGAGCACGAGCTCGATTCCGTCCTGGCTTTGAACAACAACGCTGGCCTGGCCATCCTTCCCCTGGATGCGGCCCGTCTGCGCCTGTTCTACGAAACCGCTGAGTATTTCCGCGTCGCCGAGCGCGACGGCAACCTGGCCGGATTCCTGATCGGCTTCGGCAGCGACAGCCAGCACGACAGCAGCAATTTCGCCTGGTTCAAGCAGCAGCTGGACACCCCGTTCTTCTACATCGACCGCATCGTGGTCGCCAGTCGCCGTCGCGGCGGTGGCGTCGGCCGTGCGTTCTATGCCGACGCGCAGAGCTTCGCCGAGCTGCGCTACCCGCAGATGACCTGCGAGGTCTTCCTCGACCATGGTGCCGATGCCGCCCTGCTCTTCCACGGCAGCTTCGGCTTCCGCGAGCTGGGCCAGAACACCATGGCCCAGGTCGATGTGCGCGCCAGCATGCTGGCCAAGGAACTGTGCAGCTACCCGTGGGTCCAGGAGACCTACGGCGGCAAGCTGCCGGATGTGGCATGGACACGTGCCCGGCAGCTGCCGGCGCAGGCACAGCGGCCGACGGGGACCTGAGCGTGGCGGTGAATTTCGATTACGAACAGGCCGGTGAACTGAAGATCGGCCAGGTGGGCATCGCCAACCTGCGCATCCGTACCCTTGATGTCGAGCGCCTCGTGCAGGAAATGCGCGAGCGCGTCACCCGTGCACCGAAGCTGTTCGGCCGCGCTGCGGTGATCCTCGACTTCGGCGGCCTGAGCCAGGTGCCGGACGTGGCCACCGCGCAGGCGCTGGTTGATGGCCTGCGCAACGCCGGTGTGTTGCCGGTGGCACTGGCCTACGGCACCAGTGCGGTCGACCTGCTCTCGCAGCAGCTCGGCCTGCCTTTGCTGGCCAAGTTCCGTGCGCAGTACGAGCGTGCGGAGGCCGAACCGGCCCCGCCGCCGCCCGCGCCGGAACCGCGCCGCGCGGTGCGTGCCGAGCCGAAGCCGGCCCCCGCCACGCCGGTGGCCAAGGCGGCCGATGCCGCTGCACCGCAGCCGGGCCGCATGCAGCTGGGCAACGTGCGTTCGGGCCAGCAGCTGTACGCTGAGAACTGCGACCTGACCGTGATGGCCACCGTCGGCGCCGGCGCCGAGGTCATCGCCGATGGCAGCATCCATATCTACGGCACTCTGCGCGGCCGCGCGCTGGCAGGGGCCCAGGGCAACACCGCGGCACGCATCTTCTGCCGTGATTTCCATGCGGAACTGGTCGCCATTGCTGGCCACTACAAGGTACTGGACGATGTCCCGGACTCCCTGCGCGGCAAGGCCGTTCAGGTGTGGCTGGAACAGGACCAGATCAAGATCGCTGCGCTGGACTGACGCAGCACCCAAACAGAATCATCAGGAGAAGTCCTTTGGCTGAAATCATCGTAGTCACCTCCGGCAAGGGCGGCGTCGGCAAGACCACTTCCAGCGCGAGCCTGGCCTGCGGCCTGGCACGGCGCGGCAAGAAGGTGGCGGTGATCGACTTCGACGTCGGCCTGCGCAACCTCGATCTGATCATGGGCTGCGAACGCCGTGTGGTGTACGACTTCGTCAACGTCGTGCACGGCGAAGCGACCCTCAAGCAGGCCCTGATCAAGGACAAGCGCTTCGAGAACCTGTACGTGCTGGCCGCCTCGCAGACCCGCGACAAGGACGCACTGACCCAGGAAGGCGTGGGCAAGGTCCTGAAGGATCTGGCCGCCGACGGCTTCGATTACATCATCTGCGACTCACCGGCCGGCATCGAGAAGGGCGCCTTCCTGGCAATGTACTTCGCCGACCGCGCCGTGGTGGTGGTGAACCCGGAAGTGTCGTCGGTGCGCGACTCGGACCGCATCATCGGCCTGCTCGATTCGAAGACCCACAAGGCCGAGTCCGGCCAGGACGTGCCGGCCTTCCTGCTGCTGACCCGCTACACCCCGCTGCGCGTGGAAAGTGGCGAGATGCTCAGCATCGCCGATGTCGAGGAAGTGCTGGGCCTGAAGGCGATCGGCGTGATCCCCGAGTCGGGTGACGTGCTCAACGCCTCCAACAAGGGCGAGCCGGTCATCCTGGATGTCGAGTCTGCAGCCGGCCAGGCCTACGACGACGCCGTCGCGCGCATCCTCGGCGAAGAACGCCCGATGCGCTTCACCAACGTCGAGAAGAAGGGCTTCTTCAGCAAGCTGTTCGGAGGGTAAGCATGGGCCTGTTTGATTTCCTCAAAGCGAAGAAGACCACCGCCGAAACCGCCAAGAACCGCCTGCAGATCATCATCGCGCAGGAACGCAGCAACCGCGGCGGCCCCGATTACCTGCCGCTGCTGCAGCGCGAGCTGCTGGAAGTGATCAAGAAGTACGTGAACATCGACGTCGATGCAGTGAAGGTCGACCTGGTGAAGGATGGCCAGCACGATGTGCTGGACATCTCCGTGGCGCTGCCTGAAGGCCCGGACAAACCCTGATCTCCTGCCCCGCCCGTGCCTGCATGGGCGGGGCTGCCCGACCCGCATGACCGATACGACAACCGCCGTGGACATCACCTGCGTGGGCGATATCGCCTTCGCCGATGCGCAGTGCCTGCTCGCCGCGCATGGCCTGCGGCTGCACCACGTGACGGCCGGTGAACCGATTCCCGGCAGCTACTGGGGCGAACCCGAGGCCGGCATCATCGCCAGCAATGTCTACGTGCGCGATGACACGCCGGTGCACTCGATGCTGCACGAAGCCTGCCACCTGATCGTGCTGCCGCCGGAGCGACGTGCGCAGGTGCACACCGACGCCACCGACTCGGTTGCCGAGGAAGATGCCACCTGCTACCTGCAGATCGTGCTGGCCGGGCAGCTGCCTGGTGTCGGCAGTGCGCGTTTGATGGCCGACATGGATGCCTGGGGGTATACGTATCGGCTGGGGTCTACCCAGGCGTGGTTCGAACAGGACGCCGAAGACGCGAAGGCGTGGCTGATCGAACGCGGATTGCCGGTGGCGTAAAGCACACACGCGTGGCGTGGATCTACTGTAGAGCCGAGCCCATGCTCGGCTGCTTTTCTATTCGTGCAGGTGACGACGAAGAGCAGCCGAGCATGGGCTCGGCCCTACAGGATCATCCCTGCCCGGCCAGCGCGCGCAGGGTGATGCCGACGATATAGGCCAGGTACGTGCCGGTGGCATAGCCCATCGTGCCCAGCAGCACGCCCACCGGCGCCAGGGCCGGATGGAACGCCGCGGCCACCACTGGTGCCGAGGCCGGGCCGCCGATGTTCGACTGCGAACCGATGGCGAAGTAGAAGAACGGCACCTTCAGCAGCTTGCCCAGGCACCACAGCAGCACGATGTGCACGGCGATCCAGATCAGGCCGAGCAGGAACAGCCATGGGCGATCCAGCAACGCCAGCAGATCCATCTGCATGCCGATGCAGGCAATCAGGAAATACAGCAGCAGCGAGCCCAGCCGCGATGCGCCCGCGCCTTCGAGGTTGCGTGCACGGGTGAAGCTCAGGCTCAGGCCCAGCGTGGTCGACAGCACCACCACCCACACAAACGGCGCATCCAGGCTGAACTGCGAGGCCCAGCCGACGTTGGCCTTGAACCACGCTGCCAGCGGTGCACCGATCGCATGCGCCAGACCAACACCGCCGAAGGCGACCGCCACAATCAGCATCAGGTCGGTCAGGCTGGGAATACGCTCGTGCTCGGCCTGGAATCGCGCGATGCGCTCCTTCAGTTCATCAATGGCCGAGGTATCAGCGCCACTGCGTGCATCGATCTTCGCCGCACGTCCTGCCAGGAAGATCAGCGCGGCCATCCACACATAGCCCACGCCGACATCGACCACCGCGAACTGACCGAAGGTGGTCGCATTGACGTCGAACACTTCGCGCATCGCCAGCATGTTGGCGCCACCCCCGATCCAGCTGCCGGCCAGTGCGGCCATGCCGGCCCAGGTGTCACCGGCCACGGTGTCGGGATGGATCGCGCGCATCACCAGGAACGCCACCACCGCACCGAGCATGATGCTGGCCGAAGCGCCCAGATACATCAGCACCAGCTTCGGGCCGAGCCGCAGGATGCCCTTGATGTCCACTGCCAGGGTCAGCAGGATCAGCGCCGCCGGCAGCAGGATGTCGCGCGCGATCGGGTTGTAGAGCTTGGTGTTCTGCCCGTCGATGAGGCCGACGGTGTTGTAGATGCCGGGAATCAGGTAGCACAGCAGCAGCGCTGGGACGAAGGTGTAGAAGCGCTTCCACAGGCCCTGCTCGCGCGAGGCGGTCCAGAACACGACGCCAAGCGTGGCGGCGATCAAACCGAAGACGACGATGTCGTTCTGGATCATGCAGGTGCTCGTGTAGAGCCGAGCCATGCTCGGCTGCTGTTGGTGGAAGGTGTGCCGACCAACGGTCGGCACCCACCGGCGGAGACAAAAGCGCCGCCCCGGAGGGCGGCGCTGCAGTCATCAGTTGCCGATGTGCTGCTTCAGCCAGGCATTGACGGTGTCATGCCACAGGATGCTGTTGTTCGGCTTCAGCACCCAGTGGTTTTCATCCGGGAAGTACAGGAACTTCGATTCGATGCCCTGGCGCTGGGCGGCAGTGAAGGCGGCCAGGCCCTGCTCGACCGGAATGCGGAAGTCCTGCTGGCCGTGGATGACCAGGATCGGCTTCTTCCAGTCCGCCACGTGGTTGACCGGGTTGAACTTCTCGTAGTTCGCGGCCTTCTGGTACGGGGTACCGCCCTGCTCCCACTCGGTGAACCACAGTTCTTCGGTGGCGTAGCCCATCATGCGCTGGTCGAACACGCCGTCATGGTTGACCAGGCACTTGAACGGGCTGTTCCAGTTGCCGGCGATCCAGTTGACCATGAAGCCGCCGTAGCTGGCGCCCAGCGCACAGGCCTTGTCACCGTTAAGGAAGGAGTACTTCTTCAGCGCTGCGTCCCAGCCCTTCTGCAGGTCTTCCAGCGGGCGGTCGCCCCAGTGCTGGCTGATCGCATCGGTGAACGCCTGGCCGTAGCCGGTGGAGCCGTGGAAGTCGATCATCACCACGGCGTAGCCCTGGCCCGCATAGGTCTGCGGGTTCCAGCGATAGCTCCAGCCATTGCCGAAGCTGCCCTGCGGGCCGCCGTGGATCAGGAACGCGACCGGGTACGACTTGCCTTCCTGGTAGTTGTGCGGCTTGACCACGTAGCCATGCACGGTGTCGTTGTTCCAGCCCTTGAACTCGAACTGCTCGAAGTCGCCGAAGTTGACGTCCTTCAGCACGTCACCGGCGGCCGGGGTCAGCGCGCGCAGTTCGCCGATGGCTTCGCCCGCAGCCGGCAGCAGGCCGACCAGCACCTGGTCGTTGCTCTTCAGGCTGTTGCGGGTGATGGCCACGCTGTTGCCGGCCACGTCCACCGAGGTCACGCTGCCGTCGCCGATCAGCTTGGTGGCCTTGCCGCTGGCCACGTCGATCTGGAACAGCGGGTGTTCGCCGAGGTCATCTGCAGTGGTGTAGATGCTGGCGCCGTCGGCGGACAGGGTGATGCCGCCGGCCGAACGATCCCACTGCGGGGCGATCTCGCGGGTCTTGCCGCTTGCCAGGTCCATCGCCATCAGGCCGAAGCGGTCAGCCTCGAAGCCCGGGCGCTTCATCGCGCGGTAGAACAGGGTCTTGCCGTCGGCGCTGAACACCGGGCCGGCATCCCAGGCCGGGTTGGAGGCGGTCAGGTTGACCGGTGCCTGCTTGCCCGCAGCGTCGAAGCGGTACAGGTCGAAGTTGGTCGACCACGGCTCCTGCTTGCCGGCCACGCGGATGCTGGCGACCACGCTGGCGCCATCCGGCGACCACGCGAAATCATCATTGCCGCCGAACGGCTTGGACGGTGCATCGCCATCGATGGTCGCGCTCAGTGCCGAAGCGCCCTTGACCGCACCAGCCTTGGCCGTCGGGAGCGGTGCCACGAACAGGGTGTTGCGACGGCCGTCGTTCCAGGTATCCCAGTGGCGCACGAACAGCGAATCGAAGACCTTGCCGCTGGCCTTGGCGCCGGCAACGTCCTTCAGCTTCTTCTCGGTGCAGGCCAGGTCCGAGGCACAGGCCTGGAACACGCCGGCACTGAACAGCACACGGTCGTCCTGCGGCGACACGTGGTAGCTGTCCACGTCCACCGGGAAATCGGTCAGCTGGCGCGGGGTGCCGCCGCTGATCGGCTGCGCGTACAGCTGCTGGCTGCCGTTCTTGGCGCTGAGGAAGTACACAGTCTGGCCATCGGCCGACAGCGAAGCAGAATTGACGTTCCAGCCGGCCGGGGTGATCTGCTTCGGCGGGGCCGCATCGCGGGTACGCAGGTTGCGCGCGAACAGCGCGGTGGAGGCCTTCAGGTTGGCGTCCACGCTGCGCTTGGCGAACACCACGGTGCCGCCGTCAGCGGTCAGCACCGGTGCGGAGACGCGGTCCATGGCCACCATGTCGCGGACTTCCAGGCCACGGGCAGCAGCAACGCTGGGCAGGGCGGCCAGCAGGCTCAGTGGCAGCAGGGCATGACGCAGTTTCATCGGGGTCTCCGCAGGACGGCAAAAAACCGATGGTAGGCCCGTGCGGCCGGGGCTGCCAAGGCCATCGGTCATGGCTGCCGTTGGGGGCGGTCCCGCCGCCAGAAAAAGCAAACCGCGCCGTAGCGCGGTCTGTCGGGGGGGGGCGACGATAGTGCCGGCCGCTGGCCGGCACTACCCATCCCTTACGCCACGGCGCGCTTGCCGGTGCGGTAGATCAGCCAGCCAACCAGGAACAGCACGGCCAGGCCGATCCACTGTGCGCCCGGCAGGTGGAACGGCACGGCCAGCACGTCGGCGCGGCTGCTGACCACGATCGGAATCGCGATGGCGATGCCCATCAGTGCCTCACCGGTGATCAGGCCGGCGGCGAACAGCACGCCCGGCTTGTGCACGCGGTCGCGGCCTTCCTCGTCATCGGCACGCACCTTGTGGAAGCGCTCGACCAGGTAGGCGATCAGGCCGCCGAGGAAGATCGGCACCATCAGTTCCAGCGGCAGGTAGATGCCGATGGCGGCAGCCAGCACCGGCACGCGGAAGCGGGCATTGCGCGACTTCAGCCAGCTGTCGAACGCGATGATGGCGGCACCGACCACGGCACCGATGCCGATGAAGGTCCAGGGCAGTTCGCCACCGAACAGGCCCTTGGCCACCGAGGCCATCAGGTTGGCCTGCGGTGCGGCCAGTGCGTTCGGGTGCAGCTCGGACTTCACGCCGATGCCGTAGGCGGTGGCCAGCAGGTTCAGCACCGGCGCCATGATCAGCGCGCACGAGAACGCACCGATGCCCAGCATCAGCTGCTGCTTCCACGGGGTGGCGCCAACGATGTAGCCGGCCTTGAGGTCCTGCAGGTTGTCACCGCCGACCGCTGCGGCACAGCACACCACCGCGCCGATCATGATCGCGGCCACCGCACCCAGCGGCGCGCCGAAGGCGCCGACCGGCTGCAGGCCATCCTTGCCCAGCAGCACGACCAGCACGGCCGAGGCGAACAGGATGGTGGAGATGGTGATGCCCGAGACCGGGTTGTTGGACGAACCGATCAGGCCGGCCAGGTAGGCCGAGACCGACACGAACAGGAAGCCGGCGACGATCATGATGAGGGTCATCGGGATCGACACGTGCCACTGGCCGACAATGGCCTGGTACAGGGCCAGCAGCGGCAGCACGAACACCACCAGGGCGACCAGCATCCACTTCATCGGCAGGTCGCGCTCGGTGTGCGCCAGTACCGGACCACCGCTCTTGCGGGCGGCGGCGAAGCCGCTCTTGACGCCGTTGAGCAGCGACTTGCGCAGCGAGATCAGGGTCCAGATGCCGCCGATCAGCATTGCGCCGACACCCAGGTAGCGCATCTTCGCGCCCCAGATGGCGAACGCCGCCTCGGTGGACGAAGCCGCGGCAACCGACGCGGCCAGTGCGGGATCGGTGTTCATGAAGAACGCCTGGTAGATCGGAATGGCGATGTGCCAGGTCAGGATCGAACCGGACACCACCACGATGCCGACGTTGAGGCCGACGATGTAACCCACGCCCAGCAGCGCCGGCGACAGGTTGGTGCCGATGAAGGCGGTGATCTTGGAACTGCCGACGTAGGCCGAGGTGGCCCAGGCATCGGGGATCAGGCGCATGCCGCTTTCCGCGGCCAGCTTGACGAAGGCACCGATCACCGCCGACAGGCCGAGGATCTTCAGGCCCGGGCCCGGGTTTTCACCGGCCTTGAGCACTTCTGCCGCCGCCTTGCCTTCCGGGAACGGAAGCGGGTCTTCGACGATCATCGAACGGCGCAGCGGCACCGAGAACAGCACGCCCAGCAGGCCGCCGAGACCGGCGATGCCCAGCACCCACCAGTACTTGAAGTCCGGCCAGTACCCCATGATCACCAGCGCCGGGATGGTGAAGATCACACCGGCGGCGATCGACGAACCGGCCGAAGCGCCGGTCTGCACGATGTTGTTTTCGAGGATGGAGCCACCGCCCAGCAGGCGCAGCACGCCCATGGATATCACCGCGGCGGGAATGGCGGTGGCGATGGTCAGGCCTGCGAACAGACCGAGGTAGGCGTTTGCGGCCGACAGCACCACCGCCAGCACGATGGCCAGGGCCACTGCGCGGAAGGTGAGCTGCTTGGGCGCAGCGTCGTGGTTCATGGAAGCCCCTGCTGGCAAAAAATCCCGATCACGCTAGCGTTCAGGGGGCGGCAAGTCCAGTGCGCTTGGTCACCGCCGGACATGGCCAAACGCCCTCCCCGACCCGCCCGGCAACGCCAACCGGCCGATCCGGCAAGGCCAGGCCACACCTGCAGCAAAAAGGGGACGGAGGGGATTAAGTCGCATTTGTCATAAGCACCGTGATCCGGCCCCTCCCCTTCTATAATCGCGCCCTTTCCGCAGTCCCCGCCGTCAATGACCGTTGCCGCTACCGCTTCCGACGACTTCCTGGGCCATCCCAAGGGCGTCTACGTCTGCTTCTTCACCGAAATGTGGGAGCGCTTCTCCTTCTACGGCATGAAGGCGCTGCTGCTGCTCTACCTGACCAAGTACCACCTGTTCGGCGACAAGGCCGGCCTGGACCTGCTCGGTGCCTACGGTGGCCTGGTGTACTGCATCCCGGTGTTCGGCGGCATGCTGGCCGACCGCTGGCTGGGCATGCGCCGGGCGGTGCTGTTCGGCGGCATCCTGCTGGTACTCGGCCACCTCGGCATGGCGTTCGAGGGTCACGCGGCCTACCGGGTCAACGGCGAAGTGGTGCGCGACACCTCGGCACTGGCGGTGACCTACCTGTCGCTGGCGCTGATCATCATGGGCGTCGGTTTCCTGAAACCGAACATCTCCACCATCGTCGGCAAGCTCTACCCCAAGGACGACCCGCGCCGCGACTCGGGCTTCTCGCTGTTCTACGCCGGCATCAACCTCGGCGCGCTGTTCTCTTCGCTGGTGTGCGGCTTCCTCGGCGAGGCCTACGGCTGGAAGTACGGTTTCGGTGCGGCCGGTATCGGCATGCTGGCCGGCCTGGCGATGTTCCTGTGGGGCCAGAAATACCTGCAGGGCCACGCCGAGCCACCGCAGCCGGCTGCACTGAAGCAGAAGGTGCTGGGCCTGCCGCGCGAATGGCTCATCTATCTATGCGCGGTGCTCGGTGTGCTGCCGGTGGCGTGGCTGATGTGGGCGGCCGGCAACGGCGCGTTCGCGCTGGGTGGTGAAGTCAGCCTGGCGCTGATGCTGATGCTGGTGGTGCTGGGCGGCGTGCTGGTCTGGTTCGCCTGGTTCACCGGCAGCAAGTGCACGCCGGTGCAGCGCCAGCAGATGATCGCGCTGATGGTGCTGATCTTCATGGCGCTGGTGTTCTTCACGATGTACGAGCAGTCCTACGGCTCGTGGGTGACCTTCACCGACCGCCTGCTGACCAAGGACATCGTGCCCTCGCTGGTGATCACCGGCGGTACGCCGCTGCCGTGGTCGATCATCTCGCTGCTGCTGGCACCGCTGGGCTTCGTGGTCAGCGCGCGGCTGTCCGAGCGTCGTCCGGGCTCATCTGCGCCACGCACGTTCTTCGCCGCCATCGTCGTGCTGATGCTGGTGCTGCTGATACGCGACTGCCTGGTGATTCCGCAGACCGCCGGCTCGCTGACCTACCTCGGCGGCCTGTTCCTGGTGCTGCTGGCACCGGCCTTCGCCGCACTGTGGACGTGGATGGACCGCCGCGGCTGGGAACCGGGCAAGCCGGTCAAATCAGCCTGGGGCCTGGTGATCGGCGCGCTGTCGTTCGTGCCGCTGGCACTGGCCGCGCAGCAGGTGGGCGCCACCGGCGAGATGGCCAGCGTGTGGTGGCTGGTGCTGGCCTACTTCCTGCTGGCCAGTGGCGAGATGTGCCTGTCGCCGGTCGGCCTGTCGGCGGTCACCCAGCTGGCGGTACCGCGGGTGATGAGCCTGATGATGGGCACCTGGTTCCTCGCCACCGCGTTCTCGGAAACACTGGCCGCGCTGTTCGGCAAGCTGGCCGCGATCGAGGTGCCCGAAGGCGAATCGCTGGACATGGTGGCCGCCGCCGGTGCCTATGCGCACCTGTTCTGGCTGCTGATGTGGATCGGCCTGGGCTGTGCGCTGGCCGCCTTCATTGCCGCGCCGCTGCTGAAGAAGATGATGCACGGGGTGAAGTGACACCCGCTCACTGCGGCGGTAACCACGATGGTTGCCGCCGCGCGTGTTTCAGGGTGCCTTGACCTTGCTCGAAGCCGTCGCCGCAGCTGCTGTACCACCCCCGAGGCTACGCGACAGGAAGGCAAGCAACCGGGTGTAGTAATCGCGCTCGTTCGCTTCGCTGTACAGGCCATGCCCTTCGCGCGGATAGTAGACCGCCTCCACCGGCACACCGGCCTGCTTCAACGCCGCTTCCATGCGCTCGGTGTGCTGAACCGGCGCACGCAGGTCCTCGCGACCGGCGGCCAGCAGTACCGGTACGTTGATGCCCGCTGCCAGATTGACTGGCGACACCGCCCCCAGCGTGGCCGGGTCGCCCAGCCACTGCTGCAGGTAAGTCACGCCCGAAGCACGATCCTGGATATCGCCACGCTTGAACATCAACGGCAGGTCGTACACGCCGACGTAGCCTGCCGCGCACCGGTACAGCCCGGGCTCGCGCACGACGCCCATCATGGCTGAGTACGCACCGTAGCTGGCGCCGTAGATGCAGATGCGTCCGCTGTCGGCGATGCCCTGGCTGATCGCCCAACGGGTGGCGTCGGTCACATCGTCCTGCATCGCGCGGCCCCATTGCTGGGCAGCCGCCTGGGTATGTGCACGGCCGTAGTTGCCCGAGCCACGGAAGTTGACCTGCAGCACCGCATAACCGGCGTCGGCAAGCAATTGGTTCTCGCGCTCGAAACCACCGTCATCGAATACGCCGATCGGGCCACCATGCGGGACCACCACCATCGGCAGGTTGCGGCCATCACTGCCCTTGGGCAGGGTCAGGAAGCCATGCAGCCGCAGGCCATCGCGCGCAGCCAGGGTGACCGGACGCACGCTGGCACCGCCCTCGCGATCAAACCAGCGATGACGGCTAGTGAGAAAAGCGGCGTTGCGGGTGGCGGTGGTGTACAGGAAATAGTCGCCTGGATTGGTCGCCGAGCTCACCCTGATCAGCAGCCGCGTGTTGTCACGGGTGCCGGAGACCAGGCTCACCGCCTGCCCTGGAAACGCCTTTTCAAGTTTGCGCTGGATGCTGGCGGTCGGCGACTGCTCATCGAAGAAGGCGGTGCGCGTGACGGCGCCGACGAATTGGATACCCACCGGCACGCGCGTGCCGGGCTGGTAGACCACGCGGGTGGGGTCGACGGTGTCGTCCTGCAGCAGCGTACGCCGTTCTCCGCTGACCGGATCCCAGCTGACCACCGTATCGGGGCCGCGGGCCTGCTCCACCACCAGGTAGGCCAGCCGATTATCGGCGGAGAAGCCAATCGGGCGTTCGATGCGATGGCTGCTGCCTTCGTCGTTGACCAGGGTCCACTGATCGCGGTCCTGGCGATAGTAGAGCTTGTTGACGTTGTCGGCGGCGGCACCGTGGGCGAAGCGCAGTTCACCTTGATTGTCGGTGGTGAACGTTGCGCGCTGCACCGGCGAGCGCGAGACCAGGACGCGGCGCCCGGTGATGACATCCATCCGTTCCAACCGCGTATTGGTGTCGTTGGCAAATGGCCACAGCGAGATCAACACGTTGCGCTCGTCGGCAGCGAGCGGATCGGCCAGGAATGCAGCGACCTGCTCGGCCACCCGTCCGGTCACGAAGCCGGGCTCGTCCGGGCGCGCACGGTAACCGACCAGCAGATCACCGCGCTTGCCATTGGCGTCGATGGCGTACAGTTCGCCCGTCGGCTGCGGTTGGTCCAGCGGTCCCCATTTTTCGGCCAGCCCGATCAGCAGACGGGTGTCACTCACCCAGTCGACCTCGGCAGCATGATTGTTGCGTGGCGGCCGGAAATTGCCGACCAGTTCCATCGTGTCGGTACGCAGGACCGCCACGGCGGTCGCGCCCTCCAGAGGCAAGGTCATGGCAATGTATTCGCCGGTAGGCGAGAGCTGGATGTCATTGAACTCCGCACGACGCACATAGCCGTCCAGCGAAACTTCCGCAGCCTCCACCCCAGCCCAGCCGCATATGGCCATCAATGCGGCCAGTACCCTTGCATGCTTCATGACGTCCTCCTTGAAGCCGGGCTCCCCCTGCCCGGCACCGGGTCCGCTGATCGCGGCGGGTCTGCTTCACGGCGCCTTGTCAGCACCTGCGGATGGACTGGCGTTGGCGGTGCTGCCGCCCAGGCTGCGCGAGAGGAAGGCCAGCAACCTGCTGTAGTACGTTCGTTGATTGGCGGGAGAATAGAAACCATGTCCTTCGTTCTTGACGTACAGGGTTTCCACCGGCGAACCGGCCTTCTTCAACGCAGCTTCCATGCGTTCGCTGTGCATGATCGGCGCACGCTGGTCCTGGCCACCCGCGGCCAGGAATACCGGCACCCGCACCTGCGCGGCCAGATTCACCGGGGAACGCTCTGCCAGATCCTTGGGCGATCCCAGCCAGTTGCGCAGGTAGGCCAGGCCTGACTCATCGCTCTGGATGTCTCCGCGCGCGTACATCAACGGCAGGTCGTAGATGCCTACGTAGCCGGCCGCGCACTGGTACAGGCCCGGTTCGCGCACCGCCCCCATCATTGCCGCGTAGGCACCGTAACTGGCCCCGTAGATGCAGATGCGGTTCCTGTCGGCCACGCCCTGTTCGATCGCCCAGCGCGTGGCATCGGTGACGTCATCCTGCATCGACAGTCCCCATTGCTTGCGCGCGGCCTGCATGTGGGCCCGGCCATAGCCGGAAGATCCGCGGAAATTCACCTGCAGTACCGCGTAACCTGCCGCCGCCAGCATCTGTGCCTCGCTGTCATAGGCGCCATCGTCGGCAACACCGATCGGACCTCCGTGCGGCACCACCACCATCGGCAGCGCACGGGCCTCGCGGCCATGCGGGACGGTAAGGAAGCCATGCAGCGGACGCCCATCACGCGCCTTCAGGCTGATCGGACGCACCTCCGCCGCCAGCGCGGGGTCGATCCAGTCGCTGCGGCTGATCAGGTGCCGTGCACTCTTGCCAACCGTGTCATAGAGATAGAAATCGCCCGGATTGCTGCCTGACCAGGTTTCCACCAGCACCGTCTTGCCATCGCGCGTACTGGACGTGACGTAGGCCGCGCCGCCCAGGCCCGCTTCGAGGCTGCGGTAAAGGCGAGCTTCGTCCGAGGCGTCATCGAAGAATGCCGTTCGCGGCGCACCGCCAAGGAACAGTGCCCCGACCGGCACGCGGCTGCCGGGGCGCCGGATGATGCGCGCCGGGTCGGCGCTCTCATCGCGCAGCAGGGTGCGTCGTTCATTGCTCTGGGGGTCCCAGCTGACAATGGCATCAGGTCCGTCTGCCTGCTCGACCTGCAGGTACGCCAGGCGACCGTCGGCCGAGAAGCCCAGGGGCAGCTCGATGTGCTTGCTCAGGGATTCATCGTTGAGCAGGATCCAGTCGCTGTTGCTGCCTGTGCGGTAGTAGAGCTTCTGCGTGCCATCGGTAACGACAGCACGTGCGAAACGCACTTCGCCCTGCTCATCGATCGTGAAGTCCGCATCGGGAATGGGAGCCCGTGCCACCGCGTTGCGGCGACCGGTGACCACATCCATGCGCTCAACCTGTGCGTGCGAATTGCCGACCAGCGGGATCACGGTCACCAGTGCATTGCGATCATCGTCCTTGAGTTCATCACTGAGGTACGCGGCCACCAGTCCTGCCGGCTTGACCTTGATGTTGGTGCCCAGACTCTGGTCGGCAACCCGGTACCCCACCAGCAGCTCGCCGCCCTTGCCGTTGGCATTGATACCGAACAGTTCGCCGGTCGGCGTCGGCCGGTCCAGCACGCCGAACTTCTGTGCCATGCCCACCAGCAGCCGCTCGTTGCTGACCCAGTCGAAGGTGTGGGCGTGATCGTTGCGGGGCGGACGGAAGCTGCCGACCATCTTCATGTCGGCAATGCGATAGATCGCCAGCGCGGTTCCCGCCTCCAGCGGAACCGTCGCGGCGATGTACTCGCCCCCCGGTGAAATCTTGATGTCGGTAAACGACTCCTGCCGCAGATAGCGATCCAGGTCCAGCGTTGCGGCCGATGCCCCACCCACAGCCGCTCCCAACAGTGCAGCCAGCACAATCCTGCGCATCCTTCCCCCATGGAAAACCGGACACCCTGTCCGGATGCACGATTCTAGGCACGTGACCATTTGCCGCGCCACATCGGCACAAAAAACGACGGCACCGTTGCCGGTGCCGTCGTTACCACTACCTTGGAGAGAGAGTCAGGACGTGGGTTCGGGGGGCGTGCGCCGGGTCAGTGGACCCCGCGCACCGCCAACGTGAGGGCCAGGATGCTGAGGATCACCGCGATGGTGCCGTCGAGCACGCGCCAGGTACTGGGCTTGGTGAACAGCGGTGCCAGCAGGCGTGCGCCCAGGCCCTGCGCGGTCAGCCACAGGCAGCTGGCGGTGACCACACCGGCGGCGAAGGCCATGCGGGCGTTGCCGAAGTTCTCGGCGATCGAACCGATCACCATCATATCCAGCCAGAAGTGCGGGTTGATCAGCGAGAAACCGACCGCCGCCATCAGCACCGCGCGGCGGCTGCCGTCGTCGCTGTCAGCCTCGCCCATGCCGCCGCCACCGGCGATCGCGCGGCGCGCCGACTTCATTGCGTACCAGGCCAGGAACGCCACGCCGGTCCACAGCACGGCAGTGGTCAGCCACGGCAGCGCCGAAGTGAGCGTGCGCAGGCCGGCCACGCTGGCAAAGATGAAGATCGCATCGATGGCCGCACAGGTGGCGACCACTGGCACGATGTGCTTGCGCAGGATGCCCTGGCGCAGGATGAAGGCGCTCTGGGCGCCGACCACGGCGAACAGGCCGATGCCGGTAGCTGCACCAGAGAACCAGGCACCGAGGCCGGTGCTGGCGGAGATGACCGAGAACATGGGATTCACTGCCTTTACTTGCTTGGGGGGACGGTGCCTCGCGAAGGCGGACAGCACCGGAACGGGCGCCATTGTCGCGCCGCAACATGAAAAAGACGAGCTAAACTTCCTAAACCAACATTAGCGGAACTTAATTCGATGCGTATCGACCATGCCCAGCTGCGCGCCCTGGCCGCGGTGATCCGCGAAGGCAGCTTCGACCGCGCCGCGCAGTCGCTCAATGTCACGCCGTCGGCCATCTCGCAGCGGGTCAAGGCGCTGGAGGACCGGATCGGTCGGCTGCTGGTCAAGCGTGGCACCCCGGCCACCGCCACCGCCGAAGGCCAGTTGCTGGTGCAGCTGGCCGAGCAGACCGCCCTGCTCGAACACGATGCGTTGCACCGGATGGGTCTGGCCGACGAGGATCTGCCACAGGCCAGCATCCCGGTAGCGGTGAACCACGACAGCCTGGAAACCTGGTTCCCGCAGGCCGCCTCGCAGTTCGCACAGAGCACCGGCACCACCCTGGACCTGCGCGTGGAGGACCAGGACCACACCGTGGAGCTGCTGCGCCAGGGCACGGTGCTGGGTGCAGTGACCACGCTGGACGAGCCGGTGCAGGGCTGCCAGATCCATGCGCTGGGCAGCATCCGCTACGCGGCGACCTGCACGCCGGAGTTCCGCGAGCGTCATTTCGCCAAGGGCGTGACCGCGCAGGCGCTGGCGCAGGCCCCGGTGCTGGTGTTCAACCGCAAGGACGACATGCAGTCACGCTTCGCCCGGCGCATGGCCGGCGACGACCTGCCCAGCACCGCGCCGACCTGGTGGATTCCGTCCACGCGCGCCTTCGTGCAGGCCAACCTCGGCGGCATGGGCTGGACCATGAACCCCTTGCCGCTGGTCAAGCGGCACCTGGACGCCGGCCGGCTGGTCTACGTACGCCAGCGCGCGTGGGAAGACGTGCCGCTGTACTGGCAGCACTGGAAGGGCGACGTGCAGACCATGGCGCTGCTGACCCGCGCGGTGCTGGATGCCTCCTCGGCACTGATCCGGCGCAAGCGCTGAAAAGGGGACGGGGATCAAGGCGTTCAAGGCCAAACGACATACGGGGCAAAGACGACTTAATCCCCTCCGTCCCCTTTTCTGCTCCATCGGATCTCCATCGAGCCTACACACCGGGTCCATGCGCGATGCGGATACTGGCGGGCCGACCATTACAAGGATGTCCGGCATGCCCGTGTACCTGCGCGATGCCCGCCCCGAAGATGCCGCCGCCTGCATCGACCTGCGTGCGCGCACCCGCGAGAACGCCTTCAGTGCCGAGCAGCTGGCACAGCTGGGCATCACCGGGGACAGCTGGGCGGCCGGCATCGCCCAGGGCGATTCGATTGGCCGCGTCGCCTGGGAGGGCGAGCGCATGGCCGGCTACTGCTTTGCCGACCGCGACAGCGGCGAGGTGCTGGTGCTGGCCCTGCTTCCAGAGTACGAAGGCCGCGGCATCGGCCGCCAACTGCTGCAGGAAGTGGTGAGCCTGACCCGCGATGCCGGCCACACCCGCCTGTTCCTGGCCTGTTCGGCCGACCCGCGTTCGCGCTCGCATGGCTTCTACCGGCGCCTGGGCTGGCGCCCGACCGGCGAGATTGATGAGGCCGGCGATGAGATTCTTGAGCTGGTCTGATTGAAGGCGTCGCCGCCAGGTATGGCTTGGCGCTACCACGGATGCGATCGCCAGAGCGGCCCCGCCTGCCTTGGTGACGGGACCGCGAAACATCGGATGCTGCGTTGCATCAAAAAAGGACCGGAACCAGTTAGAATCGCGCCAGGATGTTGCAAGGCGTTGTTTCTTCACGCCCTTTCCCTGCCCCACGCGCATCCTGACCCCTTCCCCTCCGCCAACGATCCCGCCCCCATGAAGAAATTTGGCAAGGCTCTTCTCGCCCTGCTCGTGCTGCTGTTGCTGGCCGCCGCGCTGTTCCTGTACTGGCCGCTGACCCAGCGCTCGGTGCCCGCCGCCAGCAACGACAAGCCCGTCGATGTTGTGCTGGTCGGCGCCGGCATCATGAGCATCACCCTGGCCACCTACCTGCAGGAACTGCAGCCGGACTGGAACATCCAGGTCTACGAGCGCCTCGACGGCGTCGCCGGTGAAAGCTCCGATGGCTGGAACAACGCCGGCACCGGCCACTCGGCGTTCGCCGAACTGAACTACACCCCGGAACTGCCCGACGGCAGCATCGAGACCAAGCGCGCGGTCGGCATCGCCGAATCGTTCGAGGTCTCGCGCCAGTTCTGGTCGCACCAGGTGAAGGAAGGCCGGCTGAGCCAGCCCAGCGACTTCATCAACCCGACCCCGCACATGAGCTTCGTCTGGGGCGATGACAACATTGCCTACCTTCACAAGCGCCAGCAGGCCCTGGTGAAGAATCCGCTGTTCTATGGCATGCAGTACTCCGAGGATCCGGCACAGATCAAGCAGTGGGCACCGCTGCTGATGGAAGGCCGTGACCCGAAGCAGAAGGTGGCCGCGACCTGGATGCCGCTGGGCACCGACGTCAACTTCGGTGTGATCACCCGCCAGCTGACCACTGGCCTGCAGCGCAGCCCGAACTTCAGCCTGCACCTCAACCATGAAGTGAGCGCGCTGCGACAGAACGCCGACAAGAGCTGGAACGTGACGGTGAAGGACCTCAAGGCCGGTACCGAGTCCACCACCCACGCCCGCTTCGTGTTCATCGGTGCCGGTGGCGCCGCACTGAAGCTGCTGCAGATGTCGGGCATTCCGGAATCGAAGGACTACGCCGGCTTCCCGGTCGGTGGCCAGTTCCTCGCCTTCCAGGGCCAGGACGTGACCTCCCGCCATGGCGTGAAGGCCTACGGCATGGCCGAGACCGGTTCGCCGCCGATGTCGGTGCCGCACCTGGATGCACGCAAGCTGGACGGCAAGCCGGTGGTCCTGTTCGGGCCGTTCGCGCTGTACAGCACCAAGTTCCTCAAGCACGGCTCGTGGTGGGACCTGTATTCCTCGGTCAACCACAACAACGTCGGCCCGATGCTGGAAGTGGGCAAGGACAACCTGGACCTGGTGCAGTACCTGATGGGCCAGGCGCGCCTGAACGATGCCGACCGCCAGGCCGAACTGGTCAAGTACTTCCCCAACGCCAAGCCGGGTGACTGGAAGCTGGTCACCGCCGGCCAGCGCGTGCAGATCATCAAGCGCGATCCGCTGAAGGGCCCGGTGCTGCAGTTCGGTACCGAGATCGTGACCGACAAGGACCACACCCTCGCCGCCCTGCTCGGCGCCTCGCCGGGCGCGTCGACCTCGCCGCCGATCATGCTGGACCTGATGGCCAAGGCCTTCCCGGAGCAGATGAAGGCCGGCTGGGAAACCCGCCTGCGCGAGATCGTGCCGTCGTACGGGCGCAAGCTCAACGACAGCGCCGCGCTGGTCAATGAGATCCGTACGCTGACCAGCCAGACCCTGCATCTGCCGTATCTGGAGGTGCCGGTGGATGCGAACGCGGCATCGCCCGCTCCGGTTGCAGTGCCGGCAGCGGCCAAGGAAAAGCGCAACGCCAATGAGGAACTGCAGGCGCTGTAAGCCCGCAGTTTGCTTTCGATGCAGACGGACGGCCACCTTCGGGTGGCCGTCCGCGTTTGGGCGGGCCATCGCCTGTAGAGCCGAGCCCATGCTCGGCTCCGGCAAAAAGCAGCCGAGCATGGCTCGGCTCTACGGAAAGCGATGCCCCGTGCCGGGAACCCTGCGCACAATGACGCGAATTGTAATGTTGTTAAGAATTATTTACATTTGCGTCCTGCGCAGTGACCGCGCCTTTCCAGATGGACCTGACCGTGCCCGAAGCCGCCGCCCCGGGTGCTGGACGACTGTTGCCGCCCTTCCCCGCTTCCGAGCCTCGAGCCCACCATGCCCCTGACCTTCCGTAACCGCCTGCCCCGCCGCGCGCTGCTGCCGGCTGCCCTGCTTTCGTCGTTGACCCTGCTGGCCGCGCCCAGCGCGTTCGCCGCCACCGATGGCACTGCCGACGCCAAGACCCTGGACCGGGTGAGCGTGCGTGCCGAGCAGTCCGCTCCGCCCTCCAGCTCCACCCGCCTGCCGATCACCCTGCAGGAAACCCCGCAGTCGGCCACTGCGATCAGCCTGCAGCGCCTGCAGGACGAGTCGCTGTTCAGCATCAACGATGTGATGCGCAACGTCACCGGCGTCAGCGTGTCCTTCTATGACACCCAGCGCCCGCTGTACTACGCGCGCGGCTTTGCCATCACCGACTTCCAGGTTGATGGCATCCCCACCTACAGCGGCTCCACCAACCAGGAATACGACACTGCCTTCTACGACCGCATCGAAGTGATCCGCGGCGCCAACGGCCTGCTCAGCGGCGCCGGCGTGCCCTCGGCCACGGTCAACCTGCTGCGCAAGCGCCCGGGCAAGGAGTTCGACGCGTCGTTCGCGGTCAGCGCCGGCAGCTGGGACTACCGTCGCATGGAGGCGGATGTGACCGCGCCGCTGACCGCCGACGGCCGCTTCCGCAGCCGCGTGGTCGCTGCCTACACCGATCGTGGCCTGTATTACGACCGTTACGACGAGAACAAGATGGCCGGCATGGCAGTGCTGGAAGGCGACATCACCGACAGCACCACAATCACCCTGGGTTACCAGAGCCAGGACAACAACCCCACCGGTTCAACCTGGGGCACCGTGCCGTTCTTCGACAGCCAGGGCAATTTCGCGCACCTGCCGCGCTCGACCAACCTGTCGCCGAAGTGGAGCTATTGGAAGCGCGAGAGCAATACCGCCTTCGCCAACCTGGAACAGCGTTTCGGCGACAACTGGCTGTTGAAGATCAATACCGCCTACACCCGCGGCAACGTGCAGAACGTGCGCCTGTACGGCACCGGCAACCCGGACCCGGTGACCGGCTCGGGCATCTACCTGCGTGCCGCCGCCGGTGATTCGAAAGACACCCGCCGCAATGTCGATGCCTACCTGACCGGCAGTTTCGATCTGTTCGGCCGTGATCACGACGTGACCCTCGGCGCACAGTGGTCGGACCTGGAAGGCACCACCAACACCCTGGCGCTGAACTTCCCGAACGACTGGGCGCGCTGCGGCGGCGAGCGCTGCTACTACATTCCCAACGTGTACAACTGGAACGGCGACATCTCCGAGGTGACCTACCGCCGCACCGGCGCTCGCCGCGTGGCCAAGACCACGCAGAGCGGCGTCTATCTGGCCACCCGCCTGCGTCTGGCCGATCCGCTGTCGCTGATTGCCGGCGCACGCCTGAGCCGCTGGGAAACCCTCAGCCGCTCGTACAACGCCGCAGGCGCCTACACCGGCACCAGCGGTGCGTACAAAGTGAGCGATGAAGTCACCCCCTACGTGGGCCTGGTCTACGACATCACCCCGAACGTGTCGGCCTATGCCAGCTACACCGAGATCTTCAACCCGCAGAACTTCAAGGACCGCAACGAGAACCTGCTGGCACCAGTACAGGGCTCGAACCTGGAAGCGGGCATCAAGACCCAGTGGCTGGACGGCCGCCTGACCGCCAATGCTGCCGTGTTCGAGGCCAAGCAGGACAACTACGCCGTGCGTGACATGGGCGTGCCGGAAGGTTCGCTGAGCGATGGCACTTCCGCCTACATCGGCGTCAACGGCACCAAGGCGCGCGGCTGGGAGATGGACGTCAACGGCGAGATCCTGCCGGGCTGGACGGTCAATGCCGGCTACACCCACGTCAAGGTCACCCGCGCGGCCACCGACCTGCTGTACGCCAACCCGCCGAAGGATCTGCTGCAGCTCAACACCCAGCTGCAGCTGCGCGGTGCGCTGGAACGCCTGAGCGTTGGCGGTGGCGTGCAGTGGCAGAGCAAGGTGCAGGGCTACAACATCGCCTACCCGCTGGGCGGCACGGTGACGGTGAACCAGCCGGCGTATTCGCTGGTGCAGTTCAACGCCAACTACCGCATCAGCGACAGCTGGACCGCGACGCTGAGCGTGCGCAACGCGCTGGACAAGACCTACTGGGCCAACCTGGACTACAACAACTTCGGTGAGCCGCGCTTCGTGTCGGCCAGCCTGCGCTGGAAGTTCTGAGCGACTCGCGAACCGGTGGGTGCCTGGTGGGTGCCGACCGTTGGTCGGCACGCCCTCCGCCACGCCCCACCGTCGTGGCCTACCTGAATGGGCCCGCCTCCGCGCGGGCCCTTCTTTTTGCTGCACTGCAGGTTGCATCCTTTTTTGTAATTATGCCGTAATTACATCAACACCCATCGGAAGCCGGTCGATGAACCTGAGCTGGGATACGTTGGAACGCAGCCGCCAGGGGCGCCTGGAACGTGCCGCGCCGTGGGCCCGGGGACGCGAGGTCGCCGCCACCGATGTGGGTGAACTGCTGCATGCACTGCTGGAACCGGGCGACAAGGTCTGCCTGGAAGGCAACAACCAGAAACAGGCCGATTTCCTCGCCCAAGCCCTGGCCGACCTCGACCCCGCCCGCGTGCATGACCTGCACATGGTGCAGTCGGTGCTGTCCCTGCCGTCGCACCTGGATGTATTCGAGCGTGGTATCGCTTCGAAACTGGACTTCTCGTTCTCCGGCCCGCAGTCGGTACGGTTGGCCAACCTGGTGGCTGAAGGGCGCATCCAGATCGGTGCCATCCACACCTACCTGGAACTGTTCGGCCGCTACTTCATCGACCTGACCCCGCGCGTCGCCCTGGTGGCCGCGCAGGCCGCAGATCGGCACGGCAACCTCTATACCGGCCCGAACACCGAAGACACGCCGGTGATCGTCGAGGCCACCGCCTTCGGTGGCGGCATCGTCATCGCCCAGGTCAACGAGATCGTCGACACCCTCCCCCGCGTCGACATCCCCGCTGACTGGGTCAACTTCGTGGTGCAGGCGCCGAAGCCGAACCATATCGAACCGCTGTTCACCCGCGACCCGGCGCAGATCTCCGAGATCCAGGTGCTGATGGCGATGATGGCCATCAAAGGCATCTACGCCGAGTACGGCGTCAACCGCCTCAACCATGGCATCGGCTTCGACACTGCGGCCATCGAGCTGCTGCTGCCGACCTACGCCGAATCGCTGGGGCTGAAGGGCAAGATCTGCCAGCACTGGGCGCTGAACCCCCACCCGGCACTGATTCCGGCGATCGAATCGGGCTTCGTCAAATCGGTGCATTCGTTCGGGTCGGAACTGGGCATGGAGAAGTACATCGCCGCGCGAGGCGATGTGTTCTTCACCGGCGCCGATGGCTCGATGCGTTCCAACCGCGCGTTCTCGCAGACCGCCGGCCTGTATGCCTGCGACATGTTCATCGGTTCCACACTGCAGATCGACCTGCAGGGCAACAGCTCCACCGCCACCCGCGACCGCATCGCCGGCTTCGGTGGCGCACCGAACATGGGTTCCGATGCACGTGGCCGGCGCCATGCCAGCGAGGCCTGGATCAAGGCCGGCCAGCAGGCCGCACGCCCGGGTGAGATGCCGCGCGGGCGCAAGCTGGTGGTGCAGATGGTGGAAACCTTCCGCGAACACATGGCGCCGGCCTTCGTCGACCGCCTCGATGCCTGGGAACTGGCCGAGCGCGCACAGATGCCGCTGCCGCCGGTGATGATCTATGGCGACGACGTCAGCCATGTGCTGACCGAAGAAGGCATCGCCAACCTGCTTTTGTGCCGCACCCCTGAGGAGCGCGAACAGGCGATCCGCGGCGTGGCCGGCTATACCGCCGTGGGCCTGGGCCGCGACCGCACGATGGTGGAAAACCTGCGCGACCGCGGCGTGATCCGCCGTCCCGATGACCTTGGCATCTCCGTGCGCGATGCCAGCCGTGACCTGCTGGCGGCGCGTTCGGTGAAGGACCTGGTGCGCTGGTCCGGCGGCCTGTACGACCCGCCCAAGCGCTTCCGCAACTGGTAAGGGGCTGAGCATGGAAACCCTCGACTATCGATTCGAAGGCCACACTGCGGTGCAGTTTCCGCGCGACGCGGTGCTGGTCGGCGTGCTGGCCTCGGGCAACCTGGAAATCCTGCTGGAACCCGCTGCGCTGGATGGCGCGATGAAGGTGCGCATCATTACCGCCGCGAAGGGCTTCGGCAGCGTGTGGCAAGCGGTGATCAACGACTTCGCACAGCGTCATCCGCTGCGCGATGTACGCATCTCGATCAACGATGCCGGTGCCACCCCGGCGGTGGTCAGCCTGCGCCTGGACCAGGCCGTGGAAACCCTGCTTGCTGGAGAAGAACGATGAACCGGACGCAGCGCCACAGCTACTACGAGGCCGATGCGCGCGAGCGTATCGCCGGCCTGGTCGATGCCGGCTCGTTCCGTGAATTCCTCGGCCCGGCGCGGCGGATGATAAGCCCGCACCTGGCACAGCTCGACCAGCCCGCGGCGTTCGACGACGGCATTGTTGTTGGCGAAGCCACACTGCGCGGCCGACGCGTGCTGCTGGCCGCACAGCAGGGTGAATTCATGGGCGGCGGCGTGGGCGAGGTGCACGGCGCCAAGCTGACCGGGCTGCTGCGTCGTGCGGCGGAAACCCGCCCTGACGGCGTGCTGCTCCTGCTCGATACCGGCGGTGTGCGGCTGCACGAAGCCAATGCTGGGCTCATCGCCATTTCCGAGATCATGCGCGCCACTCTGGACGCGCGTGCAGCGGGCGTGCCGGTGATCGCGCTGATCGGCAGCGGTAACGGCGCATTCGGTGGCATGGGCATCGTTGCTCGTTGCTGCAGCATGGTGATCATGTCCGAGGAAGGCCGGCTGTCGCTGTCCGGGCCAGAGGTGATCGAAACCGTGCGTGGCGTGGAAGAGTTCGATTCCCGCGACCGCGCACTGGTCTGGCGCGTAACGGGAGGCAAGCACCGCTACCTGATCGACCAGGCGCAGGTGCTGGTGCCCGATGCCATCGAGGCGTTCGCGCAAGCGGCATTCAATGCGCTGCAGCCTGATACCAGCAGTACCGATGCGGATACTGCGCTGGCCGCGCTGCAGGAACGCCATCTGGCATTGAAGGCGCGCGTGCAGGCCTGGAGCGATTGCCGCGATGGCCTTGAGATCTGGGCGCGGCTGGGCATTGCCCTCCCCGAACGCCTGCCACTGCTCGACACCGATGAATTCCTCATCGCCACCGCCGACCGGAGCCTGCCATGAGCATGCCGTTGCAGACACTGCTCGATGCCCTGTTTCCGCATGGGCATGCCGTTGCGGTGAACGATTCGGTGCTGACCGGCAGCGCCACCACCGACGACGGCGACGTGACCGTGATCGGCACCGCCGACAAGCTCGAGGTGGGCGTGGACCACGCACTGGTACTGGCCGAAACGGTGCTGGCCAGCACCGGCGCACATCCACAGCGGCCGATCGTGATGCTGGTGGATACCGCCGGCCAGCGCCTGGCGCGGCGCGACGAACTGCTTGGCATCAATGGTTACTTTGCGCATCTCGCGCAGACGCTCAATCTGGCACGCCGCCGTGGTGCGCGCCTGATCACCCTGGTCTACGGTGAATCAGTCAGTGGCGGCTTCCTCTCATTCGGCCTGATGGCCGACCACATCCACGCCCTGCCCGATGCACAGGTGCGGGTGATGGACCTGCGCGCAATGGCACGGGTGACCAAGCAGCCGCTGGATAAACTGCAGGCGCTGAGCCAGACCTCACCGGTGTTCGCACCGGGCGTGGAGAACTACGTGGCGATGGGTGCGGTGGAATCGCTGTGGGAGGGCGATCTTGCCCAGCACCTTCTGCAGGCCCTGCGCACGCCCGCCGATGGCGACCGCCGCGCCGTGCGCGGAGCCGAACGTGGCGGGCGCATGCTGGCCGCACGCGTGGCTGAAGCGGTGAGCCAGGGCGATGCCTGAGCGGCTGCCCCGCCATACGCTGGTCTGGCTGTCAGCGCACGCCGGCTGGCAGGCGGACATCGCCGCGCATGAGTCGCGCCTGGCCGACTGGTTTGCGCAGGGCCGCCCGGCCATCGTCGCGCGGCGTGCCGCCGACGATCCCGATCCACGCCTGCGTCTCGGCGTGCCCCTGCCGCCCGCCGAGGGCAAACTGCGCCTGGGCCTGCGCGTGCCAGCACACGATGTGCTGCGCACCACGCCGCCGCCGGCACTTCAGACGGTGCTGAAAGGCGACGTTCCCCAGGACTGGCGGCGGCCCCTTGAAGTGCTGCAGAACATCGCTGAGGCGCGCGTATTTGGTGCCTTCGCATGGCAGCACCTTACTGGCCTGCGCTATGTGCACGCGCGCTCGGACGTCGATCTGCTGTGGCCGATCGACACCACCGCGCAGGCCGATGCCCTGGCTGCACGGCTACAGGCATGGGAAGCCGAACACGACCGGCGGGTCGATGGCGAGCTGTGCCTGGGCCACGACGCCGCCGTGAACTGGCGGGAGTACGCCGGACGCAGCCGCGAGGTACTGGTCAAGCGCCTCGAGGGTGCCGCACTGGAACTACGCGATGCGTTGTTCGCCTCCGCCGGGGTGAGCGCATGAACGCCGTCGTGCAATCGGTAGTCACGCCGGCAGCTGCCGTGGACAGCGCGCGTCTGGGGCGCCTCGCCGTCGCCAGCCTGCATGCGGAGCTGGCGCTGGCACCCAAGCCCGGACTGGTCACACCATTCGACAGCGGCAGCCATCACGACATGGACGCCGGCACATTCCTGCGCAGCCTGTTCGCGCTGCGCCACTATTTCACCGCCGTGGCCCACCTCGGTGCAGCCGGGGCGGACTTCGACGCCTTGCGCCGGTGTGGCATCGCCGCCGAAATCGCGATGCTGCGCGCAACCGCCGGCGTCAATACCCATCGTGGCGCGGTCTTCAGTCTCGGCCTACTGGTGGCGGCCGCCGCGGCCTGTCGCTCCCGCCTGGGCCATGCCGCCACGGGTGAGCAGGTCTGCCAGGACGTGCGCCGCTGGTCTGTCGAGCTCGCCGACGCACCCCTGGATGCGAACAGCCCTGGCCAGCGCGCGCGTGCACGGCACGGCGTGCAGGGTGTGCGCGAACAAGCGGCCGCTGGCTTTCCGCTGCTGCGCGGCGTGGCACTGCCTACCCTGCGTCACGCACTGGCCAGCGGCCTGCCACGCGAGGCCGCGATGTGCCAGACCCTGATGCAGCTGATCGCGTGCGTGGATGACCTCAACCTGCTGCACCGTGGCGGCGCCGACGGCCTGCGCTGGGCCCAGCGACAGGCCCGCACCTTCCTGGAAGCGGGCGGCACCTTCGCGCCGGACTGGCAGGCACATCTGCGTCGCATCGGTGACGGCTTCGTCGCGCGCCGGCTGAGCCCGGGCGGCAGCGCAGACCTGTTGGCCTGCAGCGGGTTCCTGCTGCAGCAGGAGCGTGCATGAGCCTGGCCCTGCTCTGCCCCGGCCAAGGCGCGCAGCACGCAGCGATGTTCGACCGCGTGCGCGATCTTCCGGCCGCACGCCACACCCTTGATGCGGCCAGCACGGTGCTCGGCCGCGATGTGCTTTCCGCCGCTGCGGCCGACGGCCGTTTCGACAATGCGCAGGCGCAGCCGCTGCTGTGCGCGGCCAGCCTGGCGCAGTGGCACGGGCTGCGCGACAGCGTGCCAACGCCGACGCTGATCGCGGGCTACAGCATCGGCGAGTTGGCCGCGCATGCCATCGCCGGCAGCTTCGATGCGACCACCTGCCTTGCCCTGGCGGCGCAGCGCGCGCAGTTGATGGACGGCGCCAGCCCCGCCGATGCAGGCCTGCAGGCCGTGCTTGGCCTGGAACGCCATGTACTGCAGCCGCTGTGCGATCTGCACGGTGCGCACGTGGCCATCGCCAACGGGCAGGACCATTTCATCGTGGGCGGCACGCACGCCTCGTTGCTGCGGCTGGCCGATGCAGCGCAGGCGCAGGGTGCGGACATCCGTCCGCTGCCGGTGCACGTGCCTGCACACACACCGTTGCTGGCGGCGGCGGTAGCACCGTTTGCTGCCGCACTCGATGCCTCGCCACTGCAGGCTCCACGCCTGCCGCTGCTGGCCGGCATCGATGCGCGACCGGTGCGGGATCGCGCAATGGCGGTCCACACGCTGTCGGCGCAGCTGGCACAGACCATCGAATGGGCGCAGCTGATGCGCCAGGCCTTCGAGCGCGGCGCGCGGGTTTTCCTGCAGCTGGGCCCGGGCAACGCGCTGGCGCGCATGGTCGCACCGGCCTATCCGTGCTGCGAAGTGCGCGCGGTGGAAGAGTTCCAGAGCCTTGAAGGCGCCGCGGCGTGGGTCCGCAGTGCGCTGGAGCGGCTGCAGTAACGGGTTCGAGCAGTACGTATCACGCATCACGCCGTACGTCGCCTTACCCCGGGATGGCGGGTCTCCATCCGCGCTGTACGTGAGTCACGTGTCTGGGAGGGCGCATGAGTCCACAAATCGCAACGATCATCGGTCTGGTGATCATGTTCATCGTCGCCACCGCGATGCCAATCAACATGGGTGCCGTCGCCTTCGCGCTGGCCTTCATCATCGGCGGGCTGTGGGTCGACATGGGCGGCAAGGAGGTCCTGGCCGGGTTCCCCGGCGATCTGTTCCTGACCCTGGTCGGCATCACCTACCTGTTCGCCATCGCGCAGAAGAACGGCACCATCGACCTGCTGGTGCACTGGGCAGTAAAAGCCGTGCGCGGCCATATCGTGGCCATCCCTTGGGTGATGTTCGTGATCACCGCGGTGCTGACCGCCTTCGGCGCGCTCGGCCCGGCAGCGGTGGCCATCATCGGCCCGGTCGCGCTGCGTTTTGCCAAGCAGTACAACATCAACCCGCTGATGATGGGCCTGCTGGTCATCCATGGTGCGCAGGCCGGCGGCTTCTCGCCGATCAGCGTGTACGGCAGCATCACCAACGGCGTGGTGCAGAAGGCCGGGCTGGAAGTGACCGAGATGGCAGTGTTCCTGACCAGCCTGGGCTTCAACTTCATGATGGCGACGATCTGCTTCTTCGCCTTCGGTGGCATCGCCCTGCTGCGTCGCGGCTCGATCACCGCAGCAGGAACGATCGGCAATGCCGAACTGGCAATGGCCGGTGGCCCGCAGGCGTCGTCACGCCAGTTCGCGATCGAAGGCCATGGCGCGCTGGTCGCAGCAGGCGGCGGCACGCTCAGCAATGATCCGGCGGCACTGGATGCGGTGGGCCTGACCCGCGAGCGCCTGTTCACCCTGATCGGCCTGCTCGGCCTGGGCGTGGCTGCGCTGATCTACAACCTCAATGTCGGTCTGGTCTCGATCACCGTGGCGGTGGCGCTGGCGCTGCTGTCGCCACAAAGCCAGAAGGGTGCGGTCGATGGCATCAGCTGGTCCACCGTGCTGCTGATCTGCGGTGTGGTGACCTACATCGGCGTGCTGGAACATGCCGGCGCGGTGGACTTCATCGGCAATGGTGTGTCCGACATCGGCATCCCGCTGCTGGGTGCACTGCTGGTCTGCTACGTGGGTGGCATCGTCTCTGCATTCGCCTCGTCGGCCGCAGTGCTGGGCGCCACGATTCCACTGGCCGTGCCGTTCCTGATGCAGGGCCACCTCAGTGCGGCCGGCGTGATCTGTGCGCTGGCGGTGTCATCCACCATCGTCGATGTCAGCCCGTTCTCAACCAATGGCGCGCTGGTGGTGGCTTCGGCCGCGAAGGAAGAGCGCGAAACCCTGTTCCGCCGCTTCCTGGTCTACAGCGGCCTGGTGGTGGCCCTGGGGCCGTTGTTGGCCTGGCTGGTGTTCGTGGTGCCGGGCTGGATGTAACCGCCGAACGGTCGTGCCGGCCACTGGTCGGCACGACCTGGCGTTACACTCTGCGCATGGCTATTGCCCCTGCCCCGCGGTCACCGAAGAAGCGCGCGCCTCTGTATGAAGAGGTGGCCGAACACGTGCGCGAACGCATCTACGATTACCGCCTGCCGCCGGGTGAGTGGATCGACGAGCCCGCGCTGTGCGAAGAACTGGGCATCAGCCGCACACCACTGCGCGAAGCGCTGAAGCTGCTGGCCGCCGAAGGTCTGGTGCAGATTGACGCGGGTCGTGGCAGCAGGGTCACCCGACTGACGCTGGAAGACCTCAACCAGCTGTTTCCGGTAATGGCGATGCTGGAAGGCCGCTGCGCGCACGAGGCGGTGAAGCACATCGACGATGCCGGCGTGCAGCAGCTGGAAGACCTGCATGCAGCAATGGAGACGGCAGCGGCCGAAGGCAACATCGCCGAGTACTACCGCAACAACTACCTCATTCACGAGACCGTGCAGCATTACGCCGGCAACCCGTGGCTGATCCGCATCACCCACGATCTGCATCGCATCCTGAAGATGCATCGCGGCCGCCAGCTGCTGACACCGGGGCGCACCGCGCAGTCGCTGGCCGAACATCGCGAGCTGATGGAGTGCTTCCGACGCCGCGACGCGCAGGCTGCCGAACGCACCATGGAGCGCCATCTGCTGAGCCAGGGCCAGGCTCTGGCCGCCTATGTGGCAGCAGGCGGGCTGTTGAACGTGCCGGCACCGTTGCCGACCGAAGGCGGCGGTTGAGCCGATGAGGTTGCCGGCCAGCGGCCGGCACTACCCAGCCGACGTCACGCCTTGGTAGTGCCGGCCGCCGGCCGGCATCCTGGAACATCTCGTCAATCGCCACCACCGCAGCTGCCACCGTCACTGCTGCCACCGTCACTGCTGCCACCGTCGCTTCCGCAGTCGGAGCTGCTGTAGCTGTGATGGCTGTGGTTGTCACTGGCATAGCCAACGGAGGTGTCATAGCTTCCGCCGCCATCCCCCCGGCTGCCCGAGCCATCGGCCGTGGCCACTGCCAGGCACAGGATGGCGCCGACCAGCGGCAGCAGCCAGATCAGCAGCAACTGCACCGCCCGGCCGCCCGCCGACAGGCCATCCCGCCTGACGATCACCACGGTAGCCACCACGTTCAGGCCCAGCACCAGCAGGACCAACAGAAGGGCAACGATCAGCATTCGGCGACTCCGTGCCTGGACTGGGGGCATTATGGCCAGACACCCCGGCAATGGCCCTGCCTGTCATGAAGATGGGACAATGTAGGGCGCGCCGGCCTGCCTCCGGGCCGCCGGCGCCCCCCGCACCACACGGAAGAAGAAGAACAACAACATGCTGAAAGTCATTTTCGATACCGACCCGGGCGTCGACGACGCCCTGGCCCTGCTGTACCTGCACAAGCACGCCCAGATCGACCTGATCGGCGTCACCACCACCTTCGGCAACGCCTCGGTGGAGTCGACCACGCACAATGCGCTGTACCTGAAACAGGCCTGGGGCTTTGCCGCCCCGGTCGCGCGCGGCGCCGCGGGCCCGCTGCAGCCGGAAGCCACCCCGGAAGCCTGGCCGGTGCACATCCATGGCCACAACGGCCTGGGCAACCACCCGGTGCCGGACGAACTGGACGTGGCCGCCGACGCGCGTCCCGCCCACCAGCTGATCATCGACCTGGTCCGCGCCCATCCGGGCGAGGTGACCCTGGTCGCGGTCGGCCGCATGACCAACCTGGCCCTTGCCCTGCAGCAGGCGCCGGACATCGCCGGCCTGGTGCGCGGCGTGGTGATCATGGGCGGCGCCTTCCACGTCAACGGCAACATCACCCCGGCCGCCGAGGCCAACATCTGGGGCGACGCCGAAGCGGCCGACGTGGTGTTCACCGCCAGCTGGCCGGTCACCGCCATCGGCCTGGACGTGACCACCCGCGTGGAAATGGACCGTGACGGTCTGGACAAGCTGGCCGCCATCGGCGGTGCCGATGCCGAACTGGTGCGTGCGCTGTCGCAGGATTACGTGGACTTCTATCTGCAGGCCGGCCACAAGGGCATGGTCGTGCACGACTGCTGCGCCTGCATCGCGCTGACCCGTCCGGAGCTGTTCCGGTTCGAGCGCGCCAGCGTGCGCGTGGCCACCGACGGCGTCGCCCGCGGCATGACCATTCCCAAGCCGGAAGGCCTGGCGTTCGGCCCCAGCGTGTGGGATGGCCACGTGGTGCAGTCGATTGCCATCGGCGTGGATGCGGCCGCCGTACTGGCCGACATCGAGCAGACCCTGAAGGTCTGACCCGCTAGCGCTTGGCCCTGCCCGGGACCGTCTCGGGCAGGGTCCACAGCACCGGCAGCACCAGCACTGCCACCAGCGCGATCATCGCGCCCGGCGCCGCCGCCCAGCCGCTGCGTTCCACCCACCATTGCGCCAGCCAGGGTGTTGCACCGCCAAAGAATGCAGTGGCCATGGTCACACCCAGTGCCAACCCGCTTACGCGGCCTTCGCCGGGGAACTGCTCGGCGGTGGCCGGGGCAGCCACCGCGCTTACGCCACCGGCTACGCAAGCCAGCAGCACCGCGGCCAGTGCGATGCCCACCGCCGTCGCCTGCGCCATCCACGCAAACAGGGACAGCGGCAGCAGCGCTGCCAGCACGGTCAGGCCCAGCAGCAGCGGTCGCCGGCCGTAGCGATCAGAGAGTGCACCGCACAGCGGCGTGATCGCGATCACAGCCACCGCAGCCACCGTAGACAGCCACAGCGCATCGCCTTCGTCGTGGCCCTGCGCATGCAGGAAGGCCGGCACGTAGGTGATGCCAACGTAGTAGGTGATCGAACCGAGTGCCGAGATTGCGAACGTGCGCGCTACTGCGCCGGGATGGTTGCGCAGCACGTGGCGAAGCGGCGTGGCCGGAATGCTGCCCTCACGGCGCTGACGCTCGAACTCAGGCGATTCGTGCATGCCCGAGCGTGCGACAAGGATCACCAGTGCCAACGCGGCACCGACGAAGAACGGAATACGCCAGCCCCAGCTGTCCAGCTGCACGGGCGCGAGCAGCGCCACGGTAACCGCGGAGATCGCCACTGCCAGCAGTGCGCCTACTTCACTGGCCGCCGACGCCAGCGAGGTCACCAGGCCACGCCGCCGCGCCGGCGCGCTTTCCAGCAGGTACGCCACCACCCCGGTGTACTCACCGCCCACCGAAAACGCCATCACGCAGCGCAGTACCAGAAGCAGCACGCCCGCCGTCGTACCTGCCGTGGCCGCTGTCGGCAGCAGGGCAGTGGCCAGCATTGCTGCTGCCATCAACGCCATCGAAGCCAGCAGCATCCAGCGCCGGCCCAGGCGATCGCCCAGGTGGCCGAAGCACAGCGCGCCCAGCGGGCGCATCAGGTAGGACACCGCGAAGCCGGCCAGAGTGACCAGCATCGCCTCTTTACCGCCGCCGAAGAACACCCGCGACAGCACCGTGGCGAAGTACAGGTAGAGAGTGAAGTCGTACCACTCCACTACAGTGGAAAGGCCCGCCACCCATATCGAGCGCTGCCGCGCCGCGGTCATTGCGTGTTCGCCTTCAACAGCCTCGATCCCGGATGTGCAGGTTCGAAGCAGGGTGGCATGGCCGGGGTGAAATACCGGTCATCAGCTATCCGTCGCCTGCATGTACTGGGTTTCATGGCCGGTGAAGCGCTCACCGTCAAAGCCAAAGCAGAACCGCCCTTCCTCGAACACGCGGTAGACCAGCAAGGCGCCATCAAGGCAGAACTGCGGCTGGTCCACGCCCGTTTCCAGTGTCCCGTAGCCGTTAGCCTCTCCGCCCTTCCCCGCCGGCCCGGTGAAGGCATCGATCGGCAATGGCGTGGCGCGTCCGGTGCGGGTGTCGACCAGCACCAGCGTGCGCTGGAAGTATTCGGGACGATCATCGACCTGCACCAGCAGATAGTGCTGGTTGAAATTGGGCGCCTGGTGCTGGAGCGCATCTTCGATGGCGGCCCGGTGCGGCGCATCGCAGAAGTCGACCGGGCTGTAGCGGTAGCTGCAACCGTCGTGGTCGTAGGGCAGGTTCATGCCGGAATAGCTCACGCCTGCCTGGCTGCCCAGATCGTCTCCCGGTTCCGGCGTGCTGCACAGCAGCCACGAGCGCTGCGCATCCTCGGGATCGGCCATCAACTTCGGCTCGCGGCCCGCCTCGTACGCCGCGCCACCCGGGAATTCCTGCCCGAAGCGCTGGCGGACGATGGGACGTGCCTTCTCCAGCGGCAAGCCGATCTTCGCGCCACGGAACGAGACAAAGGTCATCGTCGGCAGGATCACTTCCTCCACCGGCAGCCCCTTCCATTGCCCCTGCACGCAGAAGGTGGCGATCTCGTTCTCCTCATCCTCCTTGCAGGGCTTCGACGCGTTCGCGGCCAACCAGGGATGAGCCGGGCGGGCGGTCTGCTGATCGATGTACCAGCCGTCCAGCGCGCAGGTCGGCAAGGCGTCGAGCAGCGGAGAGAGGTCTGTTGCGGTGGCCGGGGCGGCAAGCGGTGTGCCCGCTACGGGTGCCCCGGTCGGCGCATCCGGTGTGCGCTGGCATGCCGCCAGCGCGAGTAGACCGACCAGCAGCACGACGTGGCGCGCACGCCTGATTGAATGATGCGTTCCCTGCATTGCGTGTTTCCTGGTTTCGACACCCGCTGGATGATCGCCGATCCCGAGGCCGTGCAGGAATGCCGTAGATCCACGCAATGCGTGGGCGCTCTGGCCCCGTCCGTTACCCCGGCAGCTGCAGCTCCGCCCGCAGGCCGCCACCCTCGCGGTTGAGCAGCCGCAGCGAGCCGCCCAGCGACTGCGCCAGCTGCACCGCGATGGCCAGGCCCAGGCCAGTCCCGCCGGTACCGCGATTGCGCGAGCTTTCCAGCCGGTGGAACGGCGCCAGCACTGCCTGCAGCTGGTCCTCGGGAATGCCCGGGCCACGGTCGGAAATGCTGATCCACACCCTTCCGGCCCCATCGCGACCCGCCTCGATCTCGGCGGCACCGGCGTAACGCAACGCGTTGTCGACCAGATTGCCGACCACCCGGCGCAGCGGCTGCGGCCAGGTCTGCACGACCAGTCCAGCCGGCGCACCACCACTGACCGGCTTGCCCATGTCCTCGTAATCGCCGACCACACTGGCCAGGAATGCGCCCAGGTCCATCGCCACCGGCGCGCCACTGGCGACGTGGCTGCTGCGCGCATAGGACACGCCCTCACGCACCAGTTGACCCAGGTGGTCGAGGTCGGCCAGCAGCCGCTGCTGGGTGCTGTCTTCAGGCAGGGTCTCCACCCGGAGCTTCATGCGCGTGATGGGAGTCTGCAGGTCATGCGAGATCGCGGCCAGGATCTGCAGGCGCTCACTGACATGGCCACGAATGCGTGCCTGCAGTGCATTGAGTGCGGCCGCCGCACCGCCTACTTCCGCAGGACCATCTTCAGGCAGTGCGGGCCCGTCCTTGCCCGGCTGCAGATGCTCCACCGCATGCGACAGCTGCTGCAGCGGGCGCATGGCCAGGCGCACCGCCAGCCACGCGCACACCAGCAGCAGCGCCAGCTGTAGCAGCAGCACGGCGGGCAGCCAACGCGCCAGCGGCAGGCCCGACGGGGTGACTTCAATGGTCACGGGGGTACCGTCGTGCAGGCGCAGTTCCACCTCGAACCGCTCCGGCAGGCGAGCTACCTGGCGCGTCTGCAACGGATAGCGGTGCTGCAGGCTGTCGTCGATGATCGCCGTGACCTGGCGTGCACGATCGGTCTGCAGCCCTGGTCCGGCCGCGGCCGGGCGCAGCAGGTAACGGTAGGTGCGCCGCTCCAGCCGAGGCACCCAGGCATCGCGTTGCGCCGCAGGCAGGTGCTCCAGCAGCGCGACACTGACCGCCACATCCTCGTCGAGGTTGCGCAGCATCATGCTGCGGGTGGACTGGTAACGTTCGAAGAACAGCAGGCCGAAGGACAGTGCGTGGGCCAAGGCCAGTCCGCCCAGCAGCACCAGCAGCAGCCGCGCCGACAGCGTGCGCGGCCAGCGTGGACGGCGTGCGGCCGTGTTCATTCGTCCGGCCCCAGCAACTGCACCGGCACGCTGAACACATAACCTTCGCTGCGCACGGTCTTGATGTAGGTCGGCTCGCGTGCGTCGTCACCCAGGCGCTGGCGCACGCGGCTGACCAGCAGGTCGATCGAGCGATCGAACAGTTCGGCATCGCGGCCCTGGGTGAGGCTGAGCAGCTGGTCGCGGCTGAGCACCCGATTGGCGTGATCAAGGAACACGCGCAACAGGCGGAACTCGGCGCCACTGAGCGGATACGCGGTGTCCTGCGCATCCAGCAGATGGCGTGCAGTGGTGTCCAGGCGCCACTCGCCGAAGGCCAGCTGGCGACCTGCTTCGCTCACCTGCAGGTTCGGCGGCAGCATCCGGGTGCGGCGGATCACTGCATTGATGCGTGCCAGCAGTTCGCGCGAAGAGAAGGGTTTGGTCACGTAGTCGTCAGCACCCATTTCCAGGCCGATGATGCGATCGGTCTCGTCGTCGCGGGCAGTCAGCAGCACCACCGGCACCGCACGATGCTTGCCGGCGCGCAGGTTGCGGCACAGGCTCAGTCCATCCTCGCCCGGCATCATCACGTCCAGCACCACCAGATCCACGGCATGGGTATCCATCAGCGCGCGCATGGCCCGGCCACCGTCGGCCTGGCTCACGCGCAGGCCGTTGCGTTGCAGGTAGTCAGCCAGCATCTGGCGGATCTCGCTGTCATCGTCGACGACCAGGATATGCGGTACGTGGTTCATTGCGTTCTCGATGAAGGCAGGGGGACAGCACCGCGCGGCGCGGCCATGGTAGCGCGGCTCAGGGGTTGGCCAGCAGGCGCTGGATCTCGCTTTCGGTACGTGCGTAGTCGCCCTCGCCGTAATGGCGGTAGACCACACGCCCCTGCCGGTCGAGCAGGTACAGCGCGGGCCAGAAGCGGTTGCCCCAGGCGTTCCAGATCCGGTACTGGTTGTCCTGCACCACCGGCCAGGTGATATCCAACCGTGCGATGGCCTTGCGCACGTTGCCAGGCAGCCCTTCATAGGCGAACTCCGGCGTATGCACGCCGATCACCGTCAGGCCCTGCGGCGCGTACCGTGCATGCCACTGGTGGACATACGGCGCCACGTTGAGGCAGTTGCTGCAGGTGTAGGTCCAGAACTCAACCAGCACCACCCGCCCCCGCAACTGCGTCAGCGTGAGCGGTGGGCTGTTGTGCCAGGGCCCGCCACCGTTGAACCCCGCCATCGGTACTGCATCGAGCGGCTGCGCGCCGGCATCCGCACCGGGCCATGCCAGCAACAACGCCGCTCCGCCCAGCAGGCCCAGCAACAGCGGCAATGCGTACCCTCGCAGTCCGGCCATCGCTCAGCCGCCCTGCTCGGCCAGCGGCAGTTCCGCCGGCTTCACCCCCGCTGCTTCCAGGATGCTGTCGGCCACCTGCGCTGGATGCGAAAGCAGCGACACATGGCTGCTGCCGACCGATTGCAGTTGTGCACCAATGCGACGTGCGGTCGCGGCCTGCAGCTGCGGCGACAGCATGCGGTCATCGCGGCTGAGTACGTACCAGCTCGGCTTGCTGCGCCACGCCGCAACGTTCACCACCTCGCCGAGCGCGCTGGCCTTCAACGGGACCTGCGTGCTGTACAGCAGTGCGGCGGACTTTTTCATCACGTCCGGCGCGAAGTCCTGGGCGATGGCATCCGCCGGCAAGGTCAGGTAGCCATCCCTTTCCTGCAGTCGGGCCAGGCCCGGACCAACCGGGAAACCTTCGCCCTGTTGCGCCGAAGACTGCCCGGCATCCGGCGCGAAGGCGGCCACGTACACCAGCGCCTGTACTTTCGGGTCATTGCCCGCTTCGGTGATGACCGTGCCACCCCAGCTATGGCCGACCAGCACCACCTTGCCGGGCGCGGCGGCAATCGCGCGGCGGGTGGCGGCGACGTCGTCGGCCAACGAGGTGAGCGGATTCTGTACGGCCACCGCCGGCAGCTTCCAGTCGTGCAGGGTGCTGATGACCTTGCTCCAGCTGGAGCCATCGGCGAAGGCGCCGTGCACCAGGATGACGGTGGGCGGTGCAGCCGTATCGGCCCGGGCAGCGAAGGCGGGGGCGGCGGCGCCGGCAACGGCGAGCGCGGCGGCAAGCAGCGAGGTACGGATCATGGGTGACACTCCGGTGTTGGGAGTGGCCATTTCCGCCTGCCGGTGTATCGCCGCTGTTTCTCCGTAGCGCGGAGTTGTACCGGACTGTAGAGCGCGGGCGGGTTTCTACAGTGGGATACATTCGGCCGCCGGTCCTGGCCGGGCGCTGCCGGGCGGATATCGCTCCCCGCATGCGGGCGCGCAACGCCCGATGTGCATCAACGCATCGTCTTTGTATCTGACTGTACGAAACCCCGGCCGCGACCACAGTCGCTGACAAAACCCCAGGCAACGGCACACGTTGCCGATACCTGCGCCGCCTGGAATGGCCTTCATCGACCACTGGCCCGCAGGACACCACCATGATCAGCACCGCCTCTTCCGTGTATACCCCCCGCCTGGATGCCGTTGGCCGCTGGCTCTCGCCATTGGCGCTGCGCACCCTGCTGGCCTGGGAGTTCTTTGAATCCGGCCGCGAGAAGCTGGGCGGTCAGAACTGGTTCGCCGATCTGGACGGTCGCTTTCCGTTCCCGTTCTCCACCCTGCCCGCGTCGCTGAACTGGCAGCTGGCCACCTGGCTGGAACTGGTGGGTGCGGTGATGCTGCTGCTTGGCCTGGCGACGCGCTCGGTGGCCTACATCTTCTGGGTGTTGACCGTGGTCGCCATCGCCACCGTGCACTGGCCCGACCAATGGAACGGCCTGGGTGAACTCTGGCAGGGCTATGCGATCACCGATCAGGGCTACGGCAACTTCAAGCTGCCGCTGCTGTTCCTGGCCATGCTGCTGCCGTTGATCCTCAACGGCGGTGGCGCACTCAGCGTGGACCGGCTGCTGGCCGGCCCCGGCCGCGCCACGGCAGGCAATGACGGCCTGGGCTGGGGCGTCAGCCTGATCGCCCTGCTGCTGCCGTTTGCCGCGCTGTTGCCCGGCATCGGCTTCGGCGGTGCCCTGCTCGGCGGTGTGCTGCTGCTGGGCCATCTGCTGCGCCGTCGCCGCGCCGCCTGAGCCGATTCCCCTGTTCCCGCGCGTTTCGCTTTCCGTCGCCTCTTCGGCGGCGTCCATCCCGCACGCCCCGCGTGCTTTCCCAAGGAGTCACCACCATGTCCGTCTCGACCAAGAACACCCCCTCCTCCCGCCTGCCGCGCATCGGTGCCATCGGCATCGCCCTGGCCGGTGGCCTGCTGCTGGCCGGCCAGGCCGCCGCGATCCAACCGCTGGCGATCAGCGCGGTGGCCATGAGCGCCGCCGCCGAAGGCAAGTGCGGTGAAGGCAAGTGCGGGGCCAACAAGGCCACCACCGGCAAGCCCGCTGGCAAGGCCAAGGTGGCCGAGGGCCAGTGTGGCGAAGGCAAGTGCGGCGACGCCTCGTTTACCCGCACCGACCGCGACCACGACGGCAAGGTCTCGCGTGCTGAGTTCAACGCCGTGGCCGCCACGCGTGCCGCCGAGTTCGACCGCATCGACACCAACCACGACGGCTACATCAGCGAGCAGGAAGCGCACGACTACCTGCGCAGCGTTTACACCGCCAACGGCAAGCCAATGCCGAAGGGCCTGTTCTCCCGCGTTGCCGATTGATCGACGTTCACCCGGCGCCGCCTTCGAGGCGGCGCCCTCCCTCTGGAGCATCCGCCATGTCCCTGCCCCTGCCCTTCAATGCCGCCGGTCTTGGCCTGCGCCGTGGCCTGATCGACGAACTGCTGGCAATGCCGGCCGGTGCCATCGACTTCCTCGAAGTCTCCCCCGACAACTGGATCGGCGTCGGCGGTGCACACGGCGCCGCGCTGCGCCAACTCAGCGAGCGCCACCCCTTGACCTGCCACGGACTGTCACTGTCGCTGGGCGGTCCTGATCCACTGGACCGCACCCTGCTGGCACAGACCCGTGCCTTCCTCGACGTGCACCAGGTGCAGCTGTACAGCGAACACCTGAGCTACTGCGCCGCCGGTGGCCATCTCTACGATCTGCTGCCACTGCCGTTCACCGCCGAGGCCGTACACCATGTGGCCGGCCGCATCGCCCAGGTACAGGACGTGCTGGGCCGGCGCATCGCGGTGGAGAACATCTCCTACTACGCCGTTGCCGGCGCGGACTTGAGCGAGATCGACTTCATCAACGCCGTGCTCGCCGAAGCCGACTGCGACCTGCTGCTGGACGTCAACAACGTCTTCGTCAACGCCTGCAACAACGGTTACGACGCCTTCGAATTCCTGGCCCGCGTGCCGTCCCACCGTGTCGCCTCGCTGCATGTAGCGGGCCACTTCGATGAAGACGATGGCTTCAAGATCGACACCCACGGCGCGCCGGTGAAAGGTGTGGTCTGGGCGCTGTTGCGCGAGGCCTATGCGCGGGTGGGCGTACGCCCCACGCTGCTCGAACGCGACTTCAACTTCCCGCCGCTTGCAGAACTGCTGGGCGAGGTTGAGCAGATCCGCCAGGCGCAGGCCGAGGCACGTTTGCCCGAGGTGGCCCATGGCTGAATCGCTGGCTACCCTGCAACGGCGCTGGGCCGATCATGTGCGGGACCCGTCGATGCCTGCGCCCGATGGCGTCGAGGCACGGCGGATGGCGGTCTACCGCCGCCTGTGCATTGACAGTCTGGACAGCCTGCTGGCGGGCAGCCTGCCGCGGTTGAAGTCGCAGCTGGGCGACGCCTGCTGGCGCGACACAGTGGAGCACTACTACGCCAGCCACGCCTGTCACACCCCGTTGTTCCCACGAATCGCCGGCGAGTTCGCGGGCTGGCTGGCGGTGCAGGGCACGCTGGCGCTGCCGGCCTGGGCAGCGGAAATGGCCCACTACGAGAGCACGCAGCAGTCGCTGCATATTGAAGCGCGTGACGCCGGGCCGCCGCTGCACCGCGTTCCCGCGGGCAGCGATGTGCTGGCGGTTTCGCCGTGGGTGCGGGTGCTTGGCTACCAGTGGCCGGTACATGAGGAAGAGGTGCTGGAGACGGTATCGAGCGCAGCTCCCACGCTGCTGGTGATCCAGCGCCTCGCCGATTCCAGCCTGCAGGTCGAGGAACTGTCAGCGCTTGCCTACGCGCTGCTATCGGTGTTCGGCGACGACGGCGCGCCTGTGGATGAGGCACTGCAGGTGCTGTCCGAAACACATGGCGTGGCAACGGATGCACTGCGCATGGCCTGCGCGCCCGTTCTGGACGAGCTGTGCACGGCAGGCGTGCTGGTCGCGTGGCCTGCTTTCTGAAGTTGCCGGCCAGCGGCCGGCACTACCATCCCCCTACTCCGAGGTCTCATCATGGCTCCATCCAACACTTCCTTCCTGCACGGCTGGCGCCTGTTCGTGGCCATTGCGGCGGTACTGATCGCCTTCGCGCTGGCCGCGTTCGCCCTGCATGCCGATGTGGCCGAGGGCAGCCGAGCGGCGATCCGGGTCACTGCGCGCACATCGTTCCTGCTGTTCCTGGCAGCGTTCACGGCATCGTCGTTCGCCAGCCTTGTGCCCGGCCCGTTCACGCGGTTGCTGCTGCGCGAGCGGCGCATCATCGGCCTGTCGTTCGCGTTCTCGCACCTGCTGCATGCAATTGCCATCACCAGTTTCGGCATCCTAAACCCGGCGTTCTGGCCAGCACGATCCGCGCTGGCAAACCTCCCGGGCACAGTGGGCTACATCGCCATCCTGGCGCTGGCCATCACCTCGCACCGGGGGCTCGCCCGGCGCATGGGACCCACCACCTGGCGTCGCCTGCACGTCACCGGCATGTGGATCATCGCGGCGGTCTTTACCTACTCGTACTTCAAGCGCGTGCCGGGCAACTTCTGGTATGCGGTGCCGTCGGCGCTGCTGTTCACCGCCTTCGTGGTGCGCTGGATCGCCAAGCGGGCGCAGGCGCTGCGCCGGAGTGCGCATGCGCGACCCGCGCAGTTGGGGACAGAGTCAGAGCCCTTCGCCGGTGGCAAAGGGATCTGATCCCAGTAGAGATCACGGCGCGCGGCGCAATGTCACCAGGGTGATCTCCGACGGCACGCCGATGCGCGCCGGGAAACCGGCCCACAGCCCTGCACCGTTGCTCACGTACAGGGTCATGCCGTCCACTTCATAACGCCCGGAGACATAGCCACGGTTGGCCCGCTTCACCAACTGGTCCATGCCGATGATCTGCCCGCCGTGGGTATGCCCGGACAATTGCAGCTTCACACCGCGCGCAGCGGCCTCGCGCGCATTGCGCGGGCGATGATCAAGCAGGATCACCGGCGCGGACGGATCGGCACCGGCCAACGCGGCCTCCAGATCCGGCAGCGGCTGGCCGTAGCGCGCGGCCACCGGATCGGTGACACCGGCGATGGTCAGCGCCGCATCGCCGCGCCGCACCTGCAGATGACTGTTCTCCAGCACCTGCATGTGCAGCGCGCGGAACGCCTGCATCCACGCCTGGTACTGCGCGTAGTACTCGTGGTTGCCGGTGATGGCGACGACACCGTCTGGCGCCCGCAGGTCCGCGAGTGGGCGCGCGTCGTCACGGCGGGCCTCGACACTGCCGTCGATCAGGTCGCCGGTGATCACGACCAGGTCCGGCGTCAGTGCGTTGCTCTCATCCACTACCCTGCGCACCCAGTCGCCGGTCAGCAGGCGGCTGGCGTGGATGTCGGTCAACTGCAGCACGCGATAGCCATCGAACGCGGCAGGCAAGCCGGCAATGCTCACCTCGATCTGCCGGGGTTTGGGTACCGCCATTCCCTGGCTGACGCCGTAGCCACTGACCAACAGGGCCAGCAGGGCGGCCGCCGGTCGCAGACTCCGCGTGCGCAACGCGGCTACCGCGCGTGGCCAGCGCAGCAGGCGGGAGGCGAGCAGGCCCACATCCAGCGCCAGCATCAGCAACGCCAACAGCAACACCGCCGTGGAGCCGGCGGCCAGCGTGGCGATGGCCAGCTTCGGTATCTCCGGCGAGGCCATCGTGCCCCAGAAGGTGGCGACGATGCGCAACTGCACGGCAACGCCCACCAGCAGCAGCGACAGCACGACCTTCATCCAGATGGGCATGCGCAGTGGCCAGAACAGGCGCCAGGCCACATAGAGGCCCATCAACAAACCGATCGTACTCAGCACTGCAACCATCCGGGAAAGAAAGCGGGCCCGCCATGGTGACGGTTGCGGGAGATGTTGTGTAGAGCCGAGCCCGTGCTCGGCTGCTCAGGAAGCAGTCGAGCAGGGCTCGACGCTACAGAACCCCAGTCGAGCGTGGCTCGACGCTACAGATGGCCCAGGCGTTCAACCCGCAGGCGGGCGATGCGCCGCTTCTCCATCGCCAGTACGGTGATGCGTACTTCCGCAATCTCCACCGCATCACCAATGTCCGGCAGGCGCCCCAGGCGCTCGAGCACCAGACCGGAGATGGTCATGTAGTCGGCACTGCGCGGCAGCGATATGCCCGCCAGGCGCTGCAGGTCGTCCAGGGTCAGCGCGCCATCGGCCTCCCAGCAATCTTCACCCTGGGCGACCACGCCATAGCGCTCGTCCTGGGTGTCGACCAGGTCACCGGCAATGGCCGCCAGCAGGTCGTTGGCGGTCACCAGGCCTTCCACGCTGCCGTACTCGTCCACCGCCACCGCCAACGGCACCGGATGCTGGCGGATCAGCTCCAGCGCCTGCAGCGCACTGGCGCTGGACAGCACGTACTGCGGCTCGCGCAGATTGCCTTCCAGCTGCAGCGGCTTGCCCTGCAGGAGATCGGCCAGCAGGTCGCGGCTCTGCACCACGCCACGCAGGCTGTCCAGATCACCGTCGCCCACCAGCAGCCGGGTATGCGGTGACGCCACCAGGCGTGCCACCACATCCTCCTCGCCGCGCGCCAGGTCGATCCACTGCACGTCGGCACGCACGGTCATCACGCTCGACACCGGGCGATCGGCCAGGCCCAGCACACTGCGGATCATCTCGTGCTCCGCCGGCTGCAGGCGCTCCTCGGCATCGACGTGTTCGTCTGCGGCTTCGTCGTCGTGGCCATTGGCCGGGCGCGCACCCAGCATGCGCAGCACGGCATCGGCCGTGCGCTGCCGGAACGGCTGGCGGCGCTCGTTGCGCTCACGGTTGAAGCGCACCCACTGGTTGAATGCTTCGACCAGGATCGAGAAGGCGATCGCCGCGTACAGGTAGCCCTTCGGAATCTTGTAGCCCAGGCCTTCGGCCACGAGGCTGAAACCGATCATCAGCAGGAAGCCCAGGCACAGCACCACCACCGTGGGATGCTTGTTGACGAAGCGGGTCAGCGGCTTGCTGGCCAACAGCATGAGCGCCATCGCAATGGTCACTGCGGCATACATCACGCCCAGGTTGTCGACCATGCCCACCGCGGTGATCACCGAGTCCAGCGAGAACACCGCATCGAGCACCACGATCTGCGCCACGACCATCGCGAAGCTGGCATAGACCTTCTTGCCATCCTCGTGGTGCTCGCGGCCTTCCAGCCGTTCGTGCAGCTCCATGGTGCCCTTGAACAGCAGGAACAGGCCACCGCCCAGCAGGATCAGGTCACGCCCGGAGAAGCTGTGGTCGAACAGCGTCAGCAGTGGCTCGGTCAGCTTCATGATCCAGGCCAGCGCGGCCAGCAGCACCAGCCGCATCAGCAGGGCCAGCGCCAGGCCAATCACCCGCGCGCGGTCACGCTGGTGCGGCGGCAGTTTGTCGGCAAGGATCGCGATGAACACCAGGTTGTCGATGCCGAGAACGATCTCCAGCACGACCAGGGTTGCAAGGCCCATCCATATCGAGGGGTCAGCCAACCATTCCATTTCAGGTCCGTTTCGTCAGTAGGTAAGGGAAAAGGGAAAGCACTCAGTCAGCGTCCTGCGCCTGGGTCGGGTCATGCCCGAGCAGCTCACCGGGCGTGCACTGCAGCTCACGGCAGATCGCATCGAGTGTGGAAAAGCGGATGGCGCGCGCCTTGCCGGTTTTCAGGATCGACAGGTTGGCCAGAGTGATGTCGATGCGCCCGGCCAGCTCGGACAGGGTCATGCCCCGTTCCTGCAGCATGCGGTCCAGGGTGATGACGATCGCCATCAGATGACACCATCGAGGTCATCGCGCATCGCCGCACCCACGGCGAACACGCGTGCCAGCACGAACAGCATCAGCACCGCGACCAGGCCGGTGATCGACATGCCGCCGCCCACCTCCATCCAGGTGAAGTCCGGGCCCATCCAGGCGGCGTAGGCGCCGATCAGGATCGACAGCAGCTCCATCGACAGCATCAGCCACGCCATGCGTTGCAGGCGCTGTGCATTGGCATGGGTGAACGGCCGCTCGCGCGCCGCCGACTTCAGCAGCCGCAGCAGATGGCGCAGGAACACCAGGCACAGCACCAGCAGCGCGACGATCGCGCCCAGGCCCAGGCAGAAATGCAGGAACAGATCGTTGCCATGCGCGGCGGCGGCAGCGGCATCGTGCACGCTGTCGAGCAGCCAGCGGCGGTCGTGGGCGACCAGTGGCACGGCCAGCAGTGCGGCCAGGATGCCCAGCCAGCACATCGCCCGGACGGCCTGTACGGCGGCCTGGGCCAGGGTGAACAAGCCTCGCGCGGGTCTGGCGCGGGCGGGACGAGCGGTCAAGCGGCCTCCGGCGTTGGGGCAGCATCGCCGCCCCGGGGTGAATTTATCGATAAACGATATACCACACGCCGCGTGAAAGTCTGAATCTGGAACGTGGCCCCTGTCAGGGCCCAGGCGCGCCCTGTTCCAGCATCGCTTCGCCCGGGGCCGACGAGGCCATCGCCTGCACGCCGGCTTCAGCCGCCTGCCGCGTGACCAGGCGGAAGCGCACCTGCAGCTTGCCCTGCCCCGGCGTCGCCCAGCCGTACTGGATGGCCACCTGATCGGCCGACAGTGGCCCACGCCCTGGCAGCGACCGCACCTGCAACGGCTTCGGTGCGGCCTGCACCAACCGCGCGAATCCCTTCTGCACGACCGCCGCGTCGGCCTTTTCGGCGTAGACCGTACACGTGCCATCGTCAGCCCAGCTCACCGCATAGCGGCCACTGGCCAGAGGCACCATCCAGGCCACGCCCGGTTGCCCCTGCAACAGCGTGGCGGCTTCGGCGGGCTGCAGCGGCGACAGCCCATTGGATTCCATCAGCGACTGCAACCGCGCCGGGGCACCGATGTGCTGCATGCAGGCGGTGTCGAACAGCTCGCTGAAGGGATCCTGCCCCGGAGCCTTGGCCTTGGGAGTACGCGCGGGTTGCGCCACCGCCAGGGTGGGCAGGAGGGCCAAAGCCAGCCAGAACGCAGGACGCATTGGGATTCCACGCTACGGAAAACAGCAGGGAGGATGGCAAAGCCCGGGTGCGCCGCGCAATGGCCGCGACGGCCGCCGGCCTCCCTCTGCCGGGTCAGACGGCTATTTCGCCTTCGTCCTCGCCATCCCAGTAGTGGATGCGGCTGGCACGCACGTGAATGAGCACCAGTCCCGGTGTATCCACTCCCTGTTCGAACCAGCGCTCCAGGTCCTTCACCCAGTGCTGGCTCATCGTGGCCCGGTCGCGCACCAGCACAGCCCTGCCCTGCACGTGCACGAACAGCGGCGGCTTGCCCAGCAGCGATTTGCTGCCGGAAAAACCCAGCGCAACGGCGGGGTCAGCTTCAATCTCGCGCACCATGTCGGTGTCCTCCGTGGTGAAGAACCAGCTGTCACCGTCGTAGTCCACGTCACCGTTGTTGCTCATTGGACGACCCGCGATCTCTCCATCGGCGTGGGTCTGCAGCAGGGTGAAATCGATGTCAGCCATTTTCTTGGCCAGTTCGGGCAGGGTGAGCTGGGTCATGGCGTCGTCCTTCTTCGGATGGAATCCCAGCGTCTGCGCGGAGCAGTGACCGAAGCGTGGATGAGCAGTTGCGGCCTCTTCACAGAAAACGAGATAGGGCGCATGGCGCGTGCGTGACGCATTCCTCACCACCACACTGGCGTTAACAGCAGATGGAGGAATGGCCCTGCACGCCGCGACGCGCCTCTAACGGGGGGCTGCCCGAGAATCGCGCAACCCCGTGGCATGACCGGCATGGCTGCCGGCGTGCACGCTGCGACTTCTCCGCAACCGCATGGCCTCCACATGGACCTGTTCGCCTGGCTCGCGTTCGGCTGTTACCTGTTGGCGTTCTTCATTGTCTCGCTGTTTGCTGCCGCCTATCTGAAGCGCTCCGACTTCATGCCCTACCACGGCCAGGCCGTGGGCATGCCATGGACCGAGATCGAGCCGCGCCTGCAGGTGCTGCTGATGGCACTCATCCGCGTGGTCGGCGCCGGTTGGATCGCACTGGCCGGCGCTGGCGTGATGCTGGCCTGGCTGATCTTCTTCGGGGGTCACTTCGCACTGCCGCAGCTGCTGGCGTTCCAGCTGTTCTGCCTGGTCGCCACCGTGCCGCCGGTCCTGGTCGCCGCCGGCGTGCGACGGCGTACCGGTGCGCGTACGCCGGTGCCCGCCGGCGCCATGGTGGTACTGCTGTCGGTCATCGGATTCGTGCTGGCCCTGTTGTCGCTACCGCTGTGACTTCCCTTTCTCTCCCCTCCCCCACGAGGCTCCACGATGAATCCCGAATCGATCTTCTACAGCGTGGTCAACGGTGATCTGCCGCCCTCCCGGGCGGGTACTCTGCTCGGCTGGCGATTCGTCGACTACGACGACGCACTGCGCCGCATCCAGGTCGAATTCGAGGCTGGCCAGGTGCTGACCAATCCGATGGGCAACGTGCAGGGCGGCTTCCTGTCAGCGATGCTCGACGACTGCATGGGGCCGGCGATCTACGCCACACTGCCCGCCAACCGCATCGCGGTCACGGTGGAATCCAAGACCAGTTTCGTCAGTCCGGCACGACCAGGGCGCATCATCGGTTGGGGCGAAGTCGAACACAGCAAAGGCAGCATCGCCTTCACGCGTGGCTGGCTGACCGACCCGGCAGGCAAGGTACTGGCCACCGCCACCGCCACCTTCCGGGTGGGTGCGCTGCGGTGGCGTGGCTTCTCGGTACCCCGTCCCATAGCGCGCCGGATGATTGCTCGGACGCTGCGGCGCGTGCATGCACGCATCGGCTGACGCGTGCCCTCAACGCGTGATGCGAGCGCCAACCGCCACCCGTACCCGATCGCGCCCCTGTGCCTTGGCCCGGTACATGGCCGCATCGGCGGCACGCAGCAGGGTGCGCCAGCCCAGTGCGTCGGTGCCGCCCTCGGCAACGCCGAAACTGGCGGTCACCCGCAGCACGGTCCCGGCGGCCAGCGCGATGTCCATCTGCTGTAGGGCCAATCGCAATGACTCGGCCAGCTGGCGGCCACCGGCCAGATCGCCGTCGGCCAGCAGCACCAGGAACTCCTCGCCGCCATAACGGGCGATGCTGTCGCTGCGGCGCAGGTGGTGCTGCAGCAACTGCGCCACCTGCACCAGCACTTCGTCGCCGGCTTCATGGCCATGGCCGTCGTTGATCGCCTTGAAGCGATCCACATCCAGCAGGATCACCACGGCGTTTGCATCGCCCTCCGCGTGTCTCTGCTGCACCACTTCATCCAGCGCGCGCCGGTTCAACAATCCGGTCAGCTCGTCGGTGCCAGCGAGCTGGCGCAGCTCGCTGGTCAGTGCCGAGCGCTCGCGCGATTTCTCACGCAGTACTTCGATGGCGTCGAACAGGCGCTGCATCTCGGCCAGCGGATGGGTGACATGCTGCTCCGGGCCGGGTGCATCCGAGGCGAGCTGGATCACCTGCTTCTGTGCCTGCAGCAGTGGCTGCAGGATCTGCAGGTGGGCGATGCGCAGGGCCACACCCAGCACCACCAGCGTACCCAGCGCGGTCGCCACCAGCACCGCCAGGCGCGTGGCCTCGCGATTGCGGGTGCGTTCGAAGCGGGCGATGGACACGCTCAGGTAGCCATCGCGCAACGCCTCAAGCGACTGCAGGGTGGGCACGTAGCGCGTGGTGAACTCGGCCGCGGTCCACGGCGGTGGTACGCCACGGCGGCCATCCTCGATCAACTGCTCGATCATCGGCAGCGATTCACCGAAGAACTGCCGACGTGCCATGTCCCAGTGCCATGACAATGCCGCGTCACTGCGGAACACCGACTCATGGCTGACCGCCAACCGCCACAGTTCCAGCAGGCGGCCCTCGGTCTGCTGCGCAGCGCGCACCTGTTCCTCGCGCCATGCCCCCGGCACCGCCACCGGCGCCATCACGTTCGACGCCAGGCGGCCGCCATGCTCGCGAAGATCCATCAGTACCTGGCCCTGCATCGCCGGAATCGCCGCTTCACGGTCGGCACTGACCAGCACGTTGATCTGCGCCGAAGTCAGCAGGTGCAGGCGATCAACCACGGCGAACATGCCGCTGATCGCACGCTCCACATCCTCCACCCGGCGCGCATCGTGCGGTTGCGCCACCACCCGATCCACCGCAGTGCGCGCCGACTGCAGGCGACGTTGCGCGTCGGCCAGCAGTGCATGCTCGTCGACCACGCCCGGATCGGTCTTGAACACGGTGTCCAGCTGCAGCAGGGCGGTGTCGACCCGCTTGCGTGCGACGGCCAGCTGCGTGGCCAGCCGTGCCTGTTCGGCGGCGTCGGCCGGGTCAGCCCCCAGCAGGCTGTTGGCCGGGCCGCGCTCGGCCGAAGCCAGGTTTGCCAGATCGAAGGTCTGCCGCAACTGGCGCAGGCTGGCCAGGTTCTCTTCGGCGGCGGTGTAGCGCAGCGTGCCCTGGACCAGGGCGATGGCCATCAACGGCAACGTGCACACCACGAACAGCCCAGCCAGGATCCAGACCCAGGTCCGCAACCTGATGGGCGATGCCTTGCCGGCCATGCAGAATTCCCCTGAAGTGCGGCTCACTGTAGCGAGCGGCTCCGGCGGCGCCAAGCCAGCGCCGTACGATCCGCAGTGGGGGATATAGCGCAGCGCGCGCGAACGCGCCGACAACGCCGGCGCCCCCCGTCCAGCCGGTCAGATGCGACAGGTCACGCCGGGTCAGATCCAGCGCTGGTCGACCAGTTCGCGCTTCACGTAGGCGTAGAACACCGGTGCCGCCACCAGGCCGGGCAGGCCGAACGCCGCTTCCATCACCAGCATTGCCAGCAACAGCTCCCAGGCGCGGGCCTGGATCTCACCGCCGACGATGCGCGCGTTGAGGAAGTACTCCAGTTTGTGGATCACGATCAGGTACAGCAGCGCGGCCACTGCCACGTAGAACGAGACCGACAGCGCGACAATGGCGATGATCGTGTTGGAGATGATGTTGCCCACCACTGGCAGCAGGCCGGCGATGAAGGTGATCAATACCAGCGTCTTGGACAGTGGCAGGTGCACGCCGAACAGCGGCAGCACGCCCAGCAGGAATATCGCGGTGAACACGGTGTTGAGCAGGGAGATCTTCAGCTGCGCGAACACCACCTGGCGGAACGCGGTGGCCAGGCGGCTGGTGCGCCCGACCAGCTCCTGCGCCAGCGGCCCCATCTTCGGCAGCGGAAGTTCGTCGTACAGCGCGATCATCGCGCCCAGCACCATGCCGATCAGCACGCGTACGCCCACCTGCACCACCGACGTGCCGGCCACGCCCAGCTGGCGCTGGTGCTCGGCGGCCCAGTCATTGAGCGCCGCACGCAGCGCCGGCATGTCCTCCGGGATATACGGCTGCAGCAGCGCCGGTACCTGGTGGCGCGACGAATTGAGGATATCCATCAGCCGCGCCAGCAGCGCGTCCGGCCCGCCGGTTTCGTTGCGGAAGAACGACGCCACGCCGATCCCCGCCAGCACCAGCCCGCTGATGATGATCGCCGACAGCACGATCACCGCAATTGCCCGCGCCCGTCCCGGCGGCAGCCTGCCTTCCACGGTGGACGCCAGCACGTGGGTCAGCTGGAACACCAGCAGCCCCGACAGCAGGGTCACCACCAGGCCCAGCTTCAGCGCCAGCCACATGCCCAGCAGCATCATCAGCCAGGCCGCGATCCTCGGGACAGGGGGCTTGGGCTGGGCAACGAGGGCGTCTTGCATGGGCGGCGCGTCCGGGCGGGGTGGCCCATGGTAGAGGATTGGCGGCAACGATTCCGGGTGCAGGATGAACAGGCATCAGGCCTCGTGCTGCGACAGCGCTGCTGCAGCCCGCGCCGACTCATTCGCCATAGCTGGCGTTGTTCTTGCCTTGGCGCTTGGCGTGGTAGAGCGCGCGGTCGGCCAGTGCCAGCCAGTCCTCGACGCTGCCGCCACGCGGCGTCGCTGCGATCCCGATGCTGACACTGAATTCGATGCCCGGCGTTGCCTGCCGTGCGGCTTCCAGAAGTTGCAGGCGAACCCGCTCTGCCACATGCATCGCATCGCCGGGCGCACAGTCGTGCAGCAGCACGACGAACTCATCACCTCCCAGCCGCGCGGGGGTATCGCCGGGCCGGGCGAAGGCGCGCAAGGTGGACGCGATATGGCGCAGCACTTCGTCCCCTGCACGGTGACCATACGAGTCATTGATGCGCTTGAAGTCATCCACATCAAGCATCAGCAGACAGGCGAAACCACCCTGCCCCTGCGCCTTGTCCAGCGCCTGCTGCGCGCGGACGATCAGGAAGCCGCGGTTGGCCAGCTCCACCAGCGGGTCCATCCGGCTCAGCCGCTTCAACTGGCGGTTCTGCGATTTCACCCGTCGCGCCAGCTGCCAGCTGAGGATGCTGAGGCCGATGCCGTAGACGAACAGGAACGGCACACTGAGCACGATCGTGCGCTGCGATGACACCGGCTGGTAGGGAAACCCAAGCACCCACCAGGTGAGCGCGAACCCCACTACCAGGGCCAGTGTGGCCCGTACCGCCAGCTTCACCCCGCCGGCGGCGATCTTGTCGGCGACCAGCAGCGCGGCGAACAACGCACTGGGTACGACGCTGAGCCCCATGAAGGCGATCCAGCCACCGCCAAAGTAGGAATCAATCACCATGCAGCGGAACTGGACCACGGCAGGCTGCCTTGAGCGCCGGGTCAGTACCAGCGCGAGCGCCGGCCAGGCCAGCGCATTGAGCAGCAGCAGGACCCACGCCAGCGCGCCGTCGTGGCGTTCGAGCATGATCGAGGCAATGGGGACCGCCCCCAACCCGTTGCCCACGAAACGCATCCAGCCGATGCGCCGTGCCGCGCCGATGCCTTCGACCGAGACCTCGGTCGAGTCCGTCAAGAACGGCATTGCCGACCCCCTTGAGCGATCGCAGCTGCCACCAAGGCCCTTGCCGGGCTGCCTGCCGTGAGTCTGACAGCTCTGCGTCAATTCGGGATCAAGGTTGCAGAAGCCGTCTGGCGACAATCATGAGGCAGCGAGCGCTGCCCTGCCTTCACCCGGCCCTGGGTGCAGCCGTCGAGCCCCGCAGCATCAGGCTGAACTCCAACGTCTGCTGCAGCGGCACATCCACGTGCTCGATGATGGCGAGCAGCAGGTTGACCGCGCGCTCGCCAATCTCCCGCATCGGCTGCCTGATCGTCGTCAGCGGCGGCGTGAGGTAGCGCGAGGAGGCCAGGTCGTCAAAGCCGACGATGGACAGGTCCTCCGGCACGCGGATGCCCCGCTCCCGGCAGGCCGCCAGGGTACCCAGCGCCATCTGGTCGCTGAAACAGAAGACCGCGGTCGGTACCGGCGCGGCGGCCAACATCGACATCGCGGCTGCATGGCCCGACTCCACGGAAAAGTCACCCGGCACGATGTTCAGCTGGCGCAGGCGTCCACGCGCCTTGCCGGCTGCCCGGACCCCTTCCAGCCGTTGCTGGTGCAGCGGATTGTCGGGAGGTCCGCCCACCACTGCGATGCGTTCGTGCCCCAGCCCATACAGGTGTTCCATCACCGCGCGCGCAGCGGCCGCATTGTCGATGTGGACGCTGGGGATGCCCAGCGCGGGATCGAACTCGCAGCCGTTGACCACCGGCGCGGCGGCACCCCGCTGTTCGACGATGTCACGCGCCGTAGGTGGCAGGCGATGCCCGAGCACGATCATGCCGTCGGCCTCATTGCGCCGGAGCATCTGTGCATAGCGCTCCTCGCGATCCGGTTGATGCTGGGTATCCCCCAGCAGGACCGCGTAACCGACCGCCTGCGCCGCGTCCTCCGCACCCTGCAGGATCTGCGCGAAGAACGGATTGGCGATGTCCGGGACGGTGACCAGGATCTTGCCGCTGCGCTGGGTCTTGAGCGTGCGGGCCACCGTGTTGGGCACATAGCCCAGCGCGGCGGCGGCCTGCTCGATGCGCGCACGGGTGGCCGGCAGGACTTTGTCCGGCCGCGAAAGCGCCCGCGACACCGTGCCTGCGGAGACGCCGACGTACTTTGCGATGTCGTAGATGGTGGCCATGGCGTTAGTCCTCCTGCCCGCTGTGCACTGCACAACAGGTCCTGCGTGAGCCCCTGCTAGGATAATGCAATCGATTGCATCGAGGGCGAATCACGTTGAAGACGCTCAAGGGTCCAGCGCTGTTCCTGGCGCAGTTCATCGGCGACGCAGCTCCTTTTGATCGGCTGGACACGCTGGCCGGGTGGGCCGCGGGTCTGGGCTATTCTGGCGTACAAGTGCCGACCAGCGCGCCTCATCTGCTCGATCTGGCAGAGGCCGCGCGCAGCCAGGCGTACTGCGACGACATTGCCGGCATGCTGGCCGGTCATGGCGTGCAGATCACCGAGCTGTCCACCCATCTGCAGGGGCAGCTGGTCGCGGTGCATCCGGCCTACGACAGCCTGTTCGACGGATTCGCACCCGCGGACAAACGCGGCGATCCCGCCGCCCGCCAGGCCTGGGCCGTGGAGCAGCTTCTATTGGCCGCCAAAGCCAGCCAGCGGCTGGGACTGACCGCACACGCCACGTTCTCCGGCGCACTGGCCTGGCCGTACTTCTACCCTTGGCCGCAGCGCCCACCGGGACTGGTGGAGCAAGCCTTCACCGAACTCGGTCGCCGCTGGCGCCCCATCCTCGATGCGTTCGATGCCTGCGGCGTGGACCTGTGCTTCGAGATCCACCCCGGGGAGGACCTGCACGACGGCGCGACCTTCGAACGCTTCCTCGATGTGGTCGATCACCACCCACGCGCGAAGATCCTGTACGACCCCAGCCATCTGCTGCTGCAGCAGATGGACTACCTGGGTTTCATCGACCGCTACCACGCGCGCATCGGTGCGTTCCATGTCAAGGATGCGGAGTACCACGCCAGTGCCAGCGGCGGCGTGTACGGCGGCTACCAGAACTGGATCGATCGCCCGGGGCGGTTCCGTTCACCCGGTGACGGCCAGATCGACTTCAAGGCAATCTTCTCCAAGTTCGCCCAGTACGACTTCCCCGGATGGGCGGTACTGGAATGGGAGTGCTGCCTGAAGCACCCGGAAGACGGCGCACGCGAGGGTGCCGCCTTCATCCGCGACCACATCATCCGCGTAACCGAACGCGCCTTCGACGACTTCGCCGACAGCGGAACGGACGCCGCATCACTGCACCGCATGCTGGGAATCTGAGCCATTACCGCCCCGGGAGGGCAAGCCATGTCGCACGCCATGTCGCGCTTGGGCGCGATGATGTTTCTGCAGTTCTTCATCTGGGGAGCGTGGTTCGTAACCCTCGGGACGTACCTGGTGCAGGGCCCGCTGCAGGCCAGCGCCAGCCAGGTGGCCACGGCCTTCCTCAGCCAATCCATCGGCGCCATCGTGGCGCCGTTCCTGGTCGGGCTGATCGCGGATCGCTACTTTGCGGCGCAGCGCATCCTTGCGGTACTGCATCTGGCCGGTGCGGTGCTCATGTGGCTGGCGTCCACGGCCACCAGCTTCAGCATGTTCTCTGCCTGCGTGATGGGCTACATGTTGCTGTTCATGCCGACGCTGGCACTGGCCAACAGCGTGGCGATGCGGCACATGCAGTCGCCCGAGAAACAGTTCCCGCTGGTGAGGGTGGCGGGCAGCATCGGCTGGATCATCGCCGGCGTGCTGATCGGCTGGCTGGGCTGGGAACAGGCGCACCGGCTTGAACTGACGTTCCGGATGGCGGCGCTCGCGTCTCTGGTGCTGGGCCTGTATGCGTTCACTCTGCCGCACACGCCGCCGCTGGCGCAGCAGCGCGACGCCGGACTGGGACAGATCCTGGGGCTGGATTCGTTGCGTCTGCTGAAGTCGCGCGCCTATCTGGTGTTTTTCCTGGCTTCCATCGCCATCTGCATCCCGCTGTCGTTCTACTACAACTTCACCAATCCGTATCTCAACGACCTGGGCGTGCGGGGTGCAGCAGGCCTGCAGTCGTTGGGCCAGGTCTCCGAAGTGCTGCTGATGCTGGCCATGCCGTTCCTGTTCGTGCGGCTGGGGGTGAAGACCATGCTGGCGGTCGGCATGGCCGCCTGGGTGGTGCGCTACGCCTTGTTCGCCTTCGGCGATGCGGGCAGCGGTTTCTCCCTGCTGGTGATCGGCATCGTGCTGCACGGCATCTGCTACGACTTCTTCTTCGTCACCGGCCAGATCTACACCGATGCCCATGCCGGCCCTGCCGCGCGCAGCAGCGCACAGGGGTTCATCACCCTGGCCACCTATGGCGTGGGCATGTTGATCGGCACCTTCCTGTCCGGCGCGGTGGTGGAGCACTTCACCACCGAAGCCGGACCCGACTGGCAGCAGATCTGGCTGTTCCCGGCCGGCGTTGCGCTGGTGGTGCTGGTCGCCTTCCTGCTGCTGTTCCGCGATCGGCCGGCGGCTGCGGCCGCGCCCTCCACACCCTGAGGATCCCCGTCGATGCCCAAGCTTGGAATCGCCATCGTTGGCGCCGGCATGATCGGTGCAGTGCATCGTCGTGCGGCACTGCTGGCAGGTGCCGAGGTACGCGGCGTGGCCGCCTCGTCACCGCAGCGCGCGCATGTAGCAGCACACTCCTGGAATGTCCCCCGTGCCTACCGGGATATCGAGGACGTGATCGCCGATCCCCAGGTGCAGGTCGTGCATGTGTGCACGCCCAACCATCTGCACCGCGCCATGGCACAGGCCGCGCTGGAAGCCGGCAAGCACGTGATCTGCGAGAAACCGCTGGCGACGACGCTGGACGATGCGCAGGCGCTGGCGGCGTTGGCCGCCTCGACTGGATTGGTTGCCACGGTCCCCTTCGTCTACCGCTACCACCCGGTGGTCCGCGAGGCGCGCGCCCGTATCGCCCACGGTGAACTGGGGCCGTTGCACCTCATCCACGGCAGTTACCTGCAGGACTGGCTTCTTGACCCCGCCAGCAACAACTGGCGTGTTGACCCGGCGCTGGGCGGCACGTCGCGCGTGTTCGCCGACATCGGTTCGCACTGGTGCGACCTGGTGGAATGGATCAGTGGCGAGCGCTTCGCCGAAGTGAACGCGGCATTCGCCACGGTGATCGCCGAGCGCGGCGCCGTCAGCGGGCAGAGTTTCAGCACGCCAATGGAAGCCAGCGCGATGCAGGCCGTCATGAGCGAGGACGTTGCCGCGGCGATGTTCAGGACCGGCGCCGGTACGCTGGCGTCATTGACGGTCAGCCAGGTCTCGGCCGGGCGCCACAACCGCCTCTGGTTCGAGATCGATGGCGCCAAGGCCAGCGTGGCCTTCAACCAGGAGGACGCCGAACGACTCTGGATCGGCCTGCCCGACCAGCGCGAGGAAATCTTCGTACGCGGGCCAGGCGCCGGCAGTGCCGAACAGCGCCGGCTGTCCGCGCTGCCGGCCGGGCATGCACAGGGCTACGCCCAGTGCTTCGAAGCGTTTGTCGCCGACACCTATCGCGCCATCGAAGGCGATCAGCCGCAGGGCCTGCCCACCTTCGAAGACGGCCTGCGCTCGGCGCAGATCGTTGATCGTGTCATTGCATCGGCCAGGTCACGCGCCTGGACCACCATCGGTTGAATGCCGGGAGGATCTGTTGATGAAAGCCCTTTTCCGTAGAAGTACAAGCCTCATCCTGCTGCTCGCTGCCCTGCCCGCCTTCGCAGGCGAAGCCGCCAGCACGCAGAAGCCGATCGCGGTGCAGATGTATACCCTGCGCGATGCAGGCTCGCTTGAGCAGCAATTGAAGATCGTCCACGACGCGGGCGTCCATGCGGTGGAAACGGTCGGTACGCAGAACACCAGCGCCACCGAACTCAAGCAGCTGCTGGACCGGTACTCGATCAAGGCGATTTCATCGCATGTGCCGCTGGCCGAGCTGCGCGGCAATCTGGATGGGGTGGTGGCCTTCAACCGCTCGATCGGCAACACCACGCTGGTGGTGCCTTACCTGGATGCGAAGGACCGGCCGACCGATGCGGCGGGCTGGACGGCACTGGGCCAGGAGTTGGGCCGCCTCGCCAAGCAGGTGCGCGGCAAGAACATGCGCCTGACCTATCACAACCACGACTTCGAACTGGTCGACTTCGATGGCAGGACCGGACTGGAGCTGCTGTTCGCCGCCGCCGGTCCAGACCTGCAGACCGAGCTGGACCTGGCCTGGGTCGCGCGCGCGGGCCTGGACCCTGCAGTGATGCTGGCAAAGCTCCGCGGCCACGTATTCGCGGTGCACGCCAAGGACAATGCGCCCAAGGGCCAGGCCCAGGACGAAGGCGGATTCGCTGCGGTGGGCCAGGGCGTGCTGGACTGGAATGCGATCCTGCCTGCTGCAGCAGCCGCAGGCGTCCACTGGTACATCATCGAGCACGACCAGCCACGCGATCCGGCCAAGGTCATCCAGACCGGTGCGGACTACCTGCGTGAACATCTGACCACCCGCGTGCACGCCCGTGCGCGCCGCTGACGCATCAAGGAGCCCCACATGAGAATGATCCTGGCAATGGCTGTCGGCCTGGGCGGCATGAGCGTTGCGACGGCAGCCTGGTGCAAGGACGACCCGGCTGCGGGCGCAAAGCTCTACACCGCGAACTGCGTGGCCTGCCACGGCGCCGATCGTGCGGGCATGCCGGGCGCGTTCCCGGCGCTCACCGACATCGGCAAGCGCATGGCACCGGCGCAGATCAAGGAAAAGATCAGCAAGGGCGGTGGACTGATGCCGCCCTTCTCCCAGCTGTCGCAACAGGAAATCGATGACATCGCCAGCTACCTGGCGAAGTAAGCGGCCGGCGACCACGCCGGCCGTGTGCGGCTACAGTTCGCGCACCCATATATTGCGGTAGCTGACCTTGGAGTCATGCTCCTGCAGATACAGCGGCGCGCACGCATGAGGCGCGTACGACGGCGCACCGATGTACTCCGTCTTCCCCGCCAGCACGGTGTCATCCTGCACCAGCACGCCGTTGTGCAGCACCGTGATGCGCGCGGGCGACGCCAGGCCGCCGCCCTGCGAGAAGCGCGGCGCCTTCCAGATGATGTCGTAGACCTGCCACTGGCCCGGTGCGCGCGAGGCGTTCACCCGTGGCATGGCCTGCTTGTAGATCGAACCCGCCTGGCCGTTGGCATACGTTGGGTTGTTGTAACTGTCGAGCACCTGCAGCTCATACAGTTCCTGCAGGAAGATGCCACTGTTGCCCCGGTTCTGGCCGTCGAAGCCCTTTGTATCGGTGGGCGTGCGCCATTCGACATGCAATTGGACATCGCAGAAGCGCTGCCGGGTGCGGATGCCCTTGCTGCCCGGAACGACGGTCATGGCGCCATCGGCAACCGTCCAGGGCACACGTCCGCCGTGCTCTGCCTCCCACGCGGAGACATCCTTGCCATCGAACAGCACAATGGCGTCGGAGGGGGCTTTGCCTGGTGGCGTGGCGACGACTTCGGGCACGGGAGTCCACACTTCGGTCTTCTTCGGATCGCGCGCGGCGTCGGCACCGTTCTGCGCGAATACAGATGTGGCGGCCAGCAGGCCGGTGACAATCAACAGAGATCGGGTCATCGGGCTGGTGTCCATCAGCTGGTCCCCCACGCAGGCGTGCCGGGAACATAGGCAAGGTCGCCGTCGTAGCGACCCGGCACGGCGACGTACTGCAGCACCCCCGTCGCACCGACCTTGGAGGTGAAGAAGCCGAAGATGGCCAATTGCTTGAGCATCGTGAAGTAATGCGGCATCGCCTCGCCCTCTTCAGGCGTACCGGTCTCGGTCACGTCGGCATTTCGTGCCTTGGCTTCGGCGTCCAGCGTTCGCAGCAACCCGGTGCGGGCTTCCGGCGTGAGCGATACGAAGCGGCCGCCGGCGCGTTTGTCGATGTCGGCCAGGCCGGCGCGGAACGCCGCCTGCTGCCGGGCCGTGTAGCAGTCGCTGACGAACGTCGCCATGAACGCACCGGCACCCGCGTCCTTGGCCCCGGGTGTCCTTGTCCGCGGCAGGATGGTCTCGGCGATCTCGTCCAGCATGCCGACATCGGCGTCGGAGAAATGGATCTTCGTGGCGCCCGCCGGCGCCTGCCCCTGCACCAGCGCAGGCAGGCCAACCATGGCCGCACCGGTGGCGGCAACGATCATCTTCAACAGTTCGCGGCGATCCATCAGAGGTTCCCCGCTTTCAGTTCGCGTACCGCATGGTCGGCCGCGCGCGCGGTCAGCGCCATGTAGGTCAGCGAGGGATTCACGCAGGCGCTGGAGGTCATGCAGGCACCGTCGGTCACATAGACGTTGGGCGCATCCCAGACCTGGTTGTGCGCATTCAATACCGAGCTTTTCCGATCACGTCCCATGCGCGCGGTCCCCATCTCGTGAATGCCCTTGCCCGGGGCATAGTCGTTGTCGTGCATCTTCACGTCCTTGACGCCGGCCGCTTCCAGCATCTCGGCGGCATCGGCGGCCATGTCCTTGCGCATCGCAAGTTCATTGGCACGCATGGCAACGTCCATCGCCAGCACCGGCAGCCCCCACTTGTCCTTCCGGTCGTGGTCCAGGCGGATCGTATTGTCGTGGTGCGGCAGCATTTCACCGAACCCGGTCATGCCGATGCGCCAGTCGCCCGGTACGGTCAGCGCCTCCTTCAGGTCGGCTCCGATGTTCAGCTCGGCGATCTCGCGCGACCAGCCGGTGCGGCTGGCACCGCCCTGGTAGCCGAAGCCGCGCAGGTAGTCACGCTTGTCCGAGGCGACGTTGCGGAACCGCGGAATGTAGAAACCGCACGGACGACGGCCGAAGTAGTACTTGTCTTCGTAACCCTCGACCCGGCCCGAGGCACCCGCACCGAAATGATGGTCCATCACGTTGTGCCCCAACTCTCCCGACGAGGAGCCCAGCCCCCCTTCCCAGACATCGGTGGCCGAGTTCATCAGCAGCCACGTCGAGTTGAACGACGACGCGTTGAGGAAGATGAGCTTGGCGGTGTACTGGTAGGTCTGGCCGGTTTCGGCGTCGATCACCTCCACGCCACGCGCACGCTTGCGGTCCTTGTCGTAGAGCACTTCCTTGACGATCGAGAACGGCCGCAAGGTCAGGTTGCCGGTCTTCATCGCCGCTGGCAGCGTCGCCGCCTGGGTCGAGAAGTAGGCACCGAAAGGACAGCCCAGGATGCACTTGTTGCGGTACTGGCAATTGACGCGCCCCTGTTCGGGCATCGGTTGGGTGATGTTTGCAGTGCGCGAGTGGATCATATGGCGCGTTCCGCCGAAGGCCTTCTTGATCCGCGCGGCCACATCCTTCTCGACGATGTTCAGGGGAATCGGCGGCAGGAACTCGCCGTCCGGCAGCACGTCCAGTCCTTCGCGCGTGCCGGCGATGCCGGCGAACTTCTCCACGTGGTCGTACCACGGCGCGATGTCGGCGTAGCGGATCGGCCAGTCAGCAGCGATCCCGTCCTTCAGGTTCGCCTCGAAATCCAGATCGGAGAAGCGATAGCTCTGCCGGCCCCACATCAACGAGCGACCGCCCACGTGGTAGCCGCGGAACCAGTCGAAACGTTTGGTCTCGATGTAGGGCGAGTCCTGCTCGTCGGCCCACATCCCTTCCAGGTTCTCTGCGAGGCCGTAGTCGCGCATCAGCACCGGGAACTTGGCCTTCATCGCCTGCGTCGGACGGTTTCGGTGCGGGAAATCCCACGCCTCCTTCATCGCGTTGACGTAGTCCTTGACGTGCTCGATGTTGCGGCCCCGCTCCAGCATCAGGACCTTCAGGCCCTTCTCGGTCAGCTCCTTCGCTGCCCAACCGCCACTGATTCCCGAGCCAACAACAATGGCGTCGTAGTGATTATCTGCCATGGGTTTCTCACCTGGGTGGATATCGTTTCAGACGTCGCAGAGGCGGATCGCCTCGCGCAATGAGGCAACGGGATCGGGCGCTGCAGGCGTGAACTCCTGCGCCAGATACCCCTTGAAACCGGTGTCGCGGATCGCGCGACAGATGGCCGGATAGTGGAGCTCCTGCTGGTCTCCGATCTCGTTCCGGCCCGGCACACCTGCGGTGTGGTAATGCTTGAAGCAGGCATGATGCTTGCCGATGGTGGCGATGATGTCGCCCTCCATGATCTGCATGTGGTAGATGTCGTAGAGCAGGCCGAAATTGTCCGAGCCCAGCCGCTGGCACAGCTCCACGCCCCAGGCCGAGTGGTCGCACAGGTAGTCGCGATGGTCGACCTTGGAGTTCAGCAGCTCCATCACCAGCACGACGCCACGCTTCTCGGCATGCCCGAGGATGCGCTTGAGGCCGGCCTCGGCATTGGCCATGCCGTCCTGCGGGTCCATACCGTTGCGGTTGCCGGAGAAGCAGATGAGATTGCGGTAACCGGCATCGGCCACCAGATCGATGTGCCGCGTGTAGCGCTCCACCAGTTGGTCGTGGAACTCACGGCCGGCAAAGCCCCTGGTCAGGCCCAGTTCCGCGCCGTTGCACATCGAGCTGTACACGCCATTCGCCTTCAGCGTGGGCCAGTCCTCCGGGCCGACCAGGTCGATCGCGGCAAAACCGATGTCCTTCACCGTCGCGCAAAGCTGGGCGACCGACAGCTGCGGGAAGGTCCAGCGTGCGACGGAGTGCTTCAGGTTGCCCTTCAGCGGCGCCGTGGCGGCGAATGCGGGCAACGTGCCCGCGATTGTCGCGGCCCCCAGGCCAATGCTGCCGGCAACTGCGAGGCGCAGCGCATCGCGCCGCGTGAGGCCCGTCGCCGGGGCCGGTCTGATCGAATGGATGGACATCCACCTTCCGGCCTCCCAACCGGTATCAAACGCAACGATTCACAGCAATGCAATCGATTGCACCATAGGGGAGAAATTTGTCTGTTTGCAAGTCGCGGTGCACGAAAACTGATGCTGCGGGGCACAACTCCGCAGGAATCGCGGACAAAGGAAAGCCCCGCATAAGCGGGGCTTTCTTTTCGTGGTGTGGGGAGACGGCCAGCAGCTCAGAGACAAGGCACTAGGGTCCGGCTATGTCCCCCTACGGGAAAACGGGTTTCAATCAACTGCCTGCATGCTGAGTCGCAGCGCATCGAGCGCCGCACGGTGCAGCTGCGAAATGCGTCCCTTGCTCAGCCCCCACTCCTGGGCAAGCTCGATGAAGGGTGTGAACTCGAAGTAGTGCCGCACGATGATCGCTTTCAATCTTGGTGGTAGTTGCTCCACTCCCGCCAGCAACTGGCCGATGGCCTGCTGATCCTCGGCGAAGCGAAGTGCGTCGTGACTGTCGATGGCCAGCGGATTGGCCGCATCGTCCAGCATGTAGCCCAGGCCCAACCCGACGATCGAAGCGACCAGCTCATTGAAGGGGTCATCGGACCCGCCCTGCAGGGTGCCCAGTCGCTCCTGATAGCGTTCGCTCGATGCGCCCCCAAGGATCACGCGCAGGCCATTGAAAACAGAGCCGCGTACCCGGGTCATTGCGTAGGCCTGGAAGGCAATGCCGCGTGCCGGATCAAAACGATCGATCGCCTCCAGCAATCCAATGCTGGCGTTCTGGATGAAGTCGTCCCGATCCGCGCCCAGTCTTGGGAAACGGCGGTGTACCCGCCGCGCGATCGCAGTCGCCCACGGCCTGTAGCGCAGATAGAGGGCATCACGCGCCTGCGAGCAGCGTTGCTCCCTGAGCTGGGACCAAAGTGCCGCCTCGCCGTCCATGGCATGCGTATCCACGTCAGTTCCAGTAGCTGCCCAGCAACGCCTTGGACAGCAACACCCATCCATCGATCAGTACAAACAGCAGTATCTTCAAGGGCAGGCTGATGGTGGTCGGTGGCAGCATGATCATGCCCAACGCCATCAATGCCGCAGCGACCACCAGGTCGATGAGCACGAAAGGCAGGAAGATCACGAAGCCGATCTGGAAGGCGGTCTTCAGCTCGCTCAGCAGGAACGCAGTGACCAGATGGCCGAAGCGGATATCGTCCATGGTCTTGGGCGCCGGCGCCTTGGCCATCTCGATCACCGTGCGCAGGTCCGATTCGCGTGTCTGGGAGACCATGAACTCACGCAGCGGCCGGCTGCCCAGTTCGATGGCCTGCTGGGCGGTGATCTGCTCACTCATGTAGGGTGCGATCGCATCATGGTTCATGCGATCGAGGACCGGCGACATGGTGAAGTAGGTCATGCAGATCGCCAAGGTGATCACCACGCTGTTGGGCGGCGTCTGTGGAATGCCCAGCGCATGCCGCAGCAGGGACAGCACGATGATGATCCTGGTGAAGGCAGTCATGCCGATCATCAGCACCGGAATCAGCGACAACATCGTGAGGATCACGAAGTTGCGCAGCGCGGGTGAGTAATCCTGCTTCAGCGCCTCGGCCACCGCGTCCTCGGTCGGGCCCGCCCACGCCTGCCCGGCCACCAGCATCAGGACAGCGACCAGCGGTAGTACGCGCCAGCGGCGGTCAGCCTGCATCGGTGGCCTCCGGCTCAGCGCGTCCGGTGCCGGGCACAATCTGTGCATGCGCGGTGGACTCCACCACCGTGAAGACCGCTACACCGTCGCTGACCCGGTACAGCCGCGTGCGCGGACTGAGCCGCAGCACCTGCTCCACCCTCAGGCCCAGTGGCATGTCCGCCGCTGCGGCCGGCGCCACGCTCCAACGCCGCAACCAGCCTTTCCGGCGCGCGACGTAAAGAGCCGCGATGGCGAGCGCAAGCAGCAGGCATGCGATGAACAGGGGCCCCACCAGCGTCGTGCCAACGCTGCCCGCTTCGCTCTTGAAGCGGATGGGCGCCGCGGCCAGAACGAACACCGCAGCGGTCATGCGATCTCCAGGATCCGCACGGCAAAGTGGTCATCAATTGCCACCAGCTCCGCGCGTGCGACCGCCTTGCCATTGAGCAGCAGCGTCACCGGTGCTTCCAGCTGCTCGTTCAACACCACCTCGTCCCCTGCCTTCAGGCCGAACAGCCGGTCCACGCTCATATCGACCGTGCCGATCTGCGCGCTCAGCGCCACCTGCACATGCCGGATCAGCGCGATGCTGCGCTCAGCCGCATCGCCCTGTTCCGCCTGCGCCGGCTCGGCGCGCACCGCTTCCAACACCGATGTACGTTCCATTACTTCATTCCTGGCTGGGTTGTGTCATTGATGCAGCGAAGTGCCTTGCGGCCCTCGGACGAATGCAGGCTCGCGCTGAACACGGTGTGGCCGTCGGCCGACTGCAGCTTGACCACGGCATCGGCGATACGCGAGGTGCGCAGGGTTTCGCCGGGCCTGAGGGTGCTGGCAACATCCAGGTCGGCACTGCCCAGCTCCAGGGTGGCGTACAGACTCACGGTGGATGCCAGCAACGCGCTGCGACGCGACGCCAGCACGGGCCCGGAGGCACCGACCGGAATCGGCACGAGTGCGTCGCAGGCAGCCAGTGGCAGATACAGCAGGGCCTCGGCACCTGGCAGCGACACGCTGAAGCACAGCACGCCATGACGCGCGTCGCACAAGGCCGCCATCGGCGCAGCGCCGGCGATTACCTCTGCAGCCGATGGCACCAGTTCACGCAACAGATCGGCAAAGGCGCGGCGGCCTATTCCTGCCGCAATGGGGCTGGACTCCCCGCCAGGAACTGCGGCCAGAGCGGCTGCAATCCGCTCCAGGCCATTGTTGCCAAGGTACGCGAAGGCGCCGGTTCCCGTGCAGTGCCACCACTGCCCCGGTGATGATGGCAACGCAACGTCCGCCACCTCCACTTCGCAATGGCCGGGCTCGGCGGCCCACTGGGTGCGCCAATGGTCCAGCCGCTGCTGCAATGCTGCTTCGATCTGCGCAACGCGCGTCACGCCATGCCGCCGGAACGGAAGGACCGTCATCACCCGCCCCGCGTGCTGTTGTACAGCTGCTCAATCATTTCGTTGCTGACCGTCATCACCCGCGAGCTGGCCTGGTAGCCGCGTTGGATCACGATCATGTCGGCGAACTCCCGGGTCAGGTCCACATTGGACATCTCCAGGCTGAAGCCGCGGATGCGACCAAAGCCAGTGTCGCCCGGGCGCCCGATATCGCGTTCCTGCACGCTGGCGCCTGCGATCAGGCGCCCGCCCTCCAGGTGCAATGCGCTTTCATTCGGGAACAAGGCCAGTGCGACCTGCGGACCACTGCGCTTTTCCGTTTCGGAGTAGGTCAACTGCATCACGCCCTTGTCATCGAAGGTGATGCCGTTGACGGCCAGAATGCCGTGGCCATCGGTCACCTTGGCCGACAGGCTGCTGGTGGTTCCGCTCAGCGAGGTCATGCCGGTCAACGTTCCGGGGGTACCGAAATCCAGCCGGATCGCCTGCGCGCCGCCCGGCCCCTGCAGTACCACGTCCATCCCTGCGTACCCGGTCAATGGCGTGCCGTCGGTACGGAAGCGCACTTCGCCGCTGCCCACGGCCTTTCCCGAGGAATCGGTCACGGTCACCAGGAAGCTGCCCGGCGTGTTGGCGGTGTTGTTGGTGAACTTGACCGAAAGCACGCGTGACGCACCGGAGGCGTCGAACACAGTCACCGCATTGATGTTGGTGGTGGTCGAGGACGGCGCGATGTTGCCGGTGACGCGCACCTGGCTGGTCCCCACAGCTGGAATGTTGCGATAGCTGTCCAGGTCGATCGCGACCATGTTGCCGCTGCCATCCAGGCCCATCACCTGGTAGCCATTGACGCTGTCCACCAGAAGGCTGTGCTCGTCGAAGCGGAACTGGCCGGCGCGGGTGTAATGCAGGTCGCCAGCGGGGTCGCGCAGCACGAAGTAGCCGTTGCCGTTCACCGCCAGGTCGGTGGCGTTCTCCGTCTGGCGGATGTCGCCGGGGTTGGTTCGCATGTCGTCACCGGTGATGCGCGATCCATAGCCACCTTCCACGTTGGTGAAGAACGCATCACTGCCACGAAACCCAGGTGTATTCATGTTGGATACGTTGTTGGACACCGTATCCAGGCTTCGCGAGAAGCTGAACATGCCGGAAAGACTGTTGAACAGGGCTTGGAACATGGAGGTCCGCCTGGGTCAGGGTTTGACGAGGGAGATCTGCGACAGGCGGATGCCTGTGCTGACTGATCCGGTGGCGTCGCGCACGCTCAGCTCCGGACCGGCGCTACCAAACTGCACCGCCACCACCGTGCCCGAGCGGGTCACGCCAAGATTGGTCAGGTCCACCTGGCGATTGAGCAGGCCCACGGCCTGGTCGGAGGCACTCATCGCCAGCATCGACGCGGTGTTCTCGCTGAGTTGACGGGATTGTTCCAGTGCGGAGAACTGCGCCAGCTGGGCCAGGAACTCGCGGTTGTCGACCGGCTCCAGCGGGTCCTGGAACTGCAGCTGAGCAAGGAACAGGCGGATGAAATCTTCCTGGTCGATCGTACTGCTCTGTGCCAGTGCGGAGTTCTGCTGGGTGCCCAGTGAGCTTCCGATTGCATCAACGGCCATGCATATCTCCGGTCGGTTGAGGATAGGTGTGGGTTGCACGCCAAAGCTCGCGCGCATTGATGACGATCCGCTGCAGCTGCAGACCGTGTTGTCCGGCGAACGCCAGCAACCGCTCTGCAAGCGTCTGTGCATCCTGCGCATCCAGGCGGTAATCGCGGATGCGAATGCTCAGCCCCTCGCCTGCGGTCCTGCCCCAGCGCAGCAGGCGCGCCTGCCATCGCTCGCCCAGTTCAGACAGTGCAGCGCTGGCGCCCACTGCATCGGCAGCGGTAGAGGCTGCGGTGACTCGCGCGTTCGGAGCGGCGAGGGCGACGGCAGCGGCCGCGCTCATTCCGGACATGGCGGCCACCGCCGGCGCGGCGCTGGCAGCGGCCATGCTCGGGCTGCCTACAGAGGAACCGGGGTATGCCGCGAGAGGCGTGCGCGAAGGCTGCATCGCTTCAGCAGCCGCTCGTGTGCCGGCGAGCATCTGCGACAAGGCGTTGTTGGGCAGCAGCTGCCATGCCAACAGCATGGCCTGACCAGCGCCATGCTCATCGGAAGCCGCGATGTCGCGCGCAATGGGCCCAGCGTCCCCGGTGGTTTCAGGATGTGGACGCGATGGACTGCCGCCCACGGACTCGCGGAAATCACGCGCAGGGCCGGCCACGGGGGGGCGGACGGGGCGCGGCACCGCATCGGGCTCGCGTGCCCCCATGCCCGCTGGCATGCGGTCAATCATGCGGGCCTCCGCGCAGGCGGCCACGCAACTCCACCAGCGAATCAAAGACATGCTTCTCGGCCGTGTCGCGTTCGATCGCAACCACACGCGTTGCGCGGTGCGCCACCGCGCGGGCCATGCGGTGCGCCGTTTCGTGCTGCTCGCGCGCGACCAGGGCATCGTCCTCGGCGTGCTGCAAGCGCTGTTGGCACACCTGCACATCCCGCCATGCGGCTTCCTCCATGCCCGCACTCGCGGTCAAGCGCGCCAGATCCAGCAGAGGACTCTGCAGCAGCCTCAGACGCTGCTCGCTGGCCGCCTGCGCACGGTCCTGCACGGCCGCGACCGCAGCAGTCGCCTCCGCAACCGCGCGCAGCGCCATCTGGCGGGCCGCCGCAGCGCGGTCTTCACCGAAACTGCGCCAGCGCTGCAGCGCATGCAAGCCCTTGCTGCGCGGGACGCTCATGCCGCCCCCTGCAATGCGGCTGCCAGGCGGCGGTAAGCCGCTTCGCGCGGGGTCGCCTCGCTGGGCGGCTGTTGCAGCACGGCTTCAAGATGCGGCCGCTGCTCGATGATCCGGTCCAGTGTCGGGTTGGCGCCCTTCTGGTGTGCCCCCAGCTCGATCAGGTCGCGCGACGCTTCATACAGCGCCAGATGGCGTCGCGCTTCACGTGCCAGTGCCAGCTCATCGCTGCTGGCCACCGCATCCATCACCCGGCTGGCACTGTGCAGGACATCGATGGCCGGATGGTGTCCGCGCGCGGCCAGCTCGCGGGACAGCACGACGTGGCCGTCGAGGATGGCGCGCATATGATCGGTCACCGGCTCATTCATGTCATCGCCTTCCACCAGCACGCTGTAGATGCCTGTGATCGAGCCACCCGCCTGCAGCTTTCCGCAGCGCTCGAGCATCCGTGGCAGCTGCGCGAACACCGATGGCGTGTAGCCACGGAAGGTGGGTGGCTCGCCGACCGCCAGGCCGATTTCGCGCTGCGCCATCGCAAAGCGGGTCATCGAATCGACCACCAGCAGCACCGAACGGCCGCTGTCTCGGAAGTACTCGGCCACTGCGTGGGCGGCGTGGGCCGCATGCACGCGGGTCACGGCCGTCTCATCGGCGGTCGCCACCATCACCACCGACCGGCGCAGTCCGGTATCGCCCAGGGAGTGGCGCAGGAAGTCGCCCACCTCGCGCCCACGCTCGCCGATCAAGGCAAGCACGGTCACGTCGGCCTGTACCTCCCGTGCAAGTGCCCCCAGCAACGTACTTTTGCCAACACCGCTGCCGGCGAAGACGCCGATCCGCTGGCCTTCACCCAGGGTCAACAGGGTGTCGACCGCGCGGATGCCCGTGGCCAACGGCGTGTCGATCGGCGCACGATGCAGGGGATTGATCGGCGTCCGGCGCAACGCGTAGCGTTGCGCGCACTGCAGCGGACGGCCGTCGATCGGCTCGCAGAGTGCATTCACCACGCGGCCAAGCAGGGCGTCGCCGACCGGCACTTCCAGGGCACGCTCGCAGGCACGGATCTCCTGCCCCGGAGCCAGGCCGTCGATCTCGCCGAACGGCATCAGCTGGGTGCGCCCCTGGCGAAACCCGACCACCTCGGCCAGGATCGGTGCACGCCCGTCGCGGTCGATATGGCACAACTCGCCTACACCGACCTCGGGGCCAAGCGCCTCGATCACCAAGCCGTTATAGGACGCCACCTGGCCGAGGCGACGCACCATCGGCGCCGCGGCAATGGCTTCAAGCAGGGTATCGCAGGCAGCCGTCATTGCGCAGCCCCTGCGCTGGCCAGCCCCTGCAGGAAGGCCGTACGCAATGCATCCAGACGCACATCCAGCCCCACATCGTCGATCCCCAGCGGACTCTCGATCCGGCACTGGCCCGGCTGCAGGCGCGCGTCCGCTTCGATGAGGATCTCCGCGCTGGCCAACGCCTGCGCGTACGGCACGTCCAGCGGAGGCAGCCGCAACCGCAACGGGCGCTGCTTCTGCTCGGCCAGCGCCTGCCGGCAGGCCTGCGCGATACGCTCTTCGGCAGGCAGCGTATCCAGCACGCGAAGCATGGCGGCATAAGCCAGTTGTGCCGCCGTTGCCAGCGTGGCGCGTTCCAGTTCAGCGAGCTGCGTGGGCAGCTGCACCGACCACTGCGCCAGACGTGCGCGCTCATCCTGCAGTTCCGCCAGGGCCTGGGCATGACGCTGATGGCAAGCCAGTTCCGCAGCAGCCACCGCATCACGGATCTGCGCATCGGCCTGGCGCATGCCTTCGGCATGGCCAGCTTCACGTGCTTCCTGCAACCGCTGCAGGCGCTCCTGCTCCGGATCGATACCGATCACAGGCGGCGCCGTCACTTCGGCGGACGCGAACAACGTCCCCAGCCTTACCACCCTCGGTTCATCAGCAGCCAGTCGCTGGATCATGCGGCGCGCTCCACCGCCGCCAACTGCATCGCCTCTGCCTTGAGTGCATGGGCCAGGCGCGGCGGCAGTGCGGGCACCCTGGCTAATTCGCGCGCCACCACCGCACCGCGTGACGGCTCCAGCAGCGACACGCAGAACGATCGATCCAGCTCCCCCCAGGCCGCCAGTACGCGTGCGTACCAGGCATCCGGCAGGTGCGCCGCCAATCCCATCAACTGCTCTACATCCAGCGACGTTTCGCTGGTGAGTCCAACCAACTCGTCGGCCAGCAGCGCCTGGGCAAGCTCGGCGATGGGCAGGCGCAAAGCCTGCAGCTCATCCACCAGTCGCTTGATCCGGGATGCCGCGGCCGGTGGCAGCTGGGCAAGCAGCTGGCGCCGGTCGGACGCCGCCAGCGTGGCCAGCGTCAGGGCGCACTTGCGTTCGCCGCGCGAACTGTTCATGGCGCCCCACCCTCGGCCAACCAGCCACGCATCTTGGCCAGAACGGCGTCCCGCTCGGAGCGGCTCAATCGCTTCGGACGTCGTTGCGTAGCCAGGATCGCAATCCCGCCCAGCAAGGCACCGGCAACGGCGATCAGGGCCCAACGGATCCAGGGGGCCGATGCCGCCGTCTGCTTCACCGGTGATGTCGGCTGGGAGGGTGGAGTGGCCTGCGTTGCACCCAGCGCAGTGACGGTACGGGCCGCGCCGGGTGAGGCATCCCAGCGCTGGCCGCGGCCAAGCCGCGACACCGCCAGGCGGTCTCCTCGCACCTCGTTGATGCCGGCCGCGGCTGCGACCAGCGAGCGGATCCGCTCGACCTCGCTGTCGTCCAGGTTCGGTGGCAGGATGACCGCCACGGACAGCGTCTCGATCCGGCCCGGGGCGCGGGCGATCTCCTGGCGGGCGGTGCCGTGTACGAAGGTGGACTCCTCCTCGTTCTGGTTCTGCCCACCCTCGCTGCCTCCCGAGTGACTGACTCGCTTGTTGGCGAGCAGGCCGTTGCCATCGCCCCCCTGCGCCAGCAGCCGTTCGCTCACTTCACGAACCGCGTCGAAGTTGAGGGTGGCCTCCACCGACACACGGAATTCTCCGTCATGCAGGACCTGCCCAAGCAGATCCACGATTCGCGCCTGCAGGCGGTTCTCCAGCCGCTGGTCTTCTTCGGCATGTCCCTGCAGATCGGCATCGTTGGTACCATCTGTGCTCGCGGCTGCAAGCAGACCACCATCGGAATCCAGCACCGAGACCTGGGTCGGTGCCAGACCCTCCACAGATGCGGCCACCAGGCTGCGTACGCCATTGATCTGCTTGCGGGTCAGGCGCTGGCCCGGCTCCAGCGCCAGTGCGACAGATGCCTTCGAGTCATCATGCTGATCGGCGAACAGGCCAGGACGGCGGATGGTGAGGTGCACCCGCGCACCGGTGACACCGGGAAGCGCAGCGATGGTACGTTCGATCTCGCCCTGCAGGGCGCGTTGGTAATTGACCCGCTGCGCGAACTCGGTGACACCGAAGTCCGAATCGTCGAACAGCTCGAAGCCGACATGTCCCCCACGCGGCACCCCGGCCGAAACCAACCGCATGCGGGTGTCATACACCTGATCGGCCGCTACGGTGATGCCGGCGCCGCCGTCGGTGATGGTGTGTGGCACCTTCCATTCGTTGAGCGACGCGACCACCTCGGCAGCATCGCGTTCATTCATGTTGCCGAACAGCAGCTGCTGCCGGGGCGTCATCACCCACCACAGGGTCGCAATGGTCAGCGCCAGCAGCGCGACGATGCCGATGATCAGGCCAATCCGCGCCGGGCGCTGCAACGAAAGATAGAAATTCCTGGGATCCATGGACTCGGCTTGATAGATGAGAGGGAGCAGTGGCTTACAGCTGGATCCGCGCCAGTTCCTGATAGGCCTCTACCAGGCGGTTGCGCACTTCGGTAGCCAGGCTGAGATCCAGGCGTGCCTGTTCCAGTGCGATCATCACTTCGTGCACCGGCACGTCACGTCCGGCGGCGAGTGCGCGGACCCCGGTCTCGGCTACATCCAGGCTGTGCTCGACATGCCCAACTCCACTGGCAAGCCATCCGGAGAAGTCCGCCGCAGGGGTGGCCGGCGCCGATATGGCCAGACTCTGTCCCTGTTCCAGCCCGATTGGGCTGATTGCCTCGATGCTCATCACTTGGCCCCGATTTCAAGCGAACGCAGCATCATGCTGCGCAGCAGGTTGAACGAACGTACGTTGGCCTCATAGCCACGGCTGGCCGTCATCAGGGTGGTCATTTCCTGCACCAGGTCGACTTGGGGAAAACGTACCTGGCCATTGCTGTCGGCCAACGGATTGCCCGGGTCATGGACCACACGGGTAGCCGCCGGGGTCTGCTGCAGCGTGCCACCCTGCCCCAACCAGTGGCCGAACGAGCTGCCATTGCCGACCTGCCACAGCGTCACCTCCTGACCGGCAGGCACGGCGAGGTTGGCGGCCGCGATATTGCGACTGGCCGCATCCAGGCGCAGGCGCTCGTAGTTCAGGCCGTCACGCGCCACATCCAGTACTGAATCGATCGGCATGCTCAGTTCCTCCCGACTACGGCCAGACGCATCAAGCCGAACTGCCGGTTCAGCGCTTCGGTCAGTGACTGGAAGCCGACGCCTACCCCCACCAGTTCACTGACCTGCGCATCCAGGTTCAGCGGCGTTTCCAACGGACGGATATCCGGCTCACGCACGTGGGCGATTGCCTGCCGCAGCCCATCACTGCGGCCCTCCACGGCCGCATCGAGCATCACCTGATACTGCGAGAAGTCCGCACGCAGCGCCAATGCACCAGGCATCGAAGCATTGGCGATGTTGGAATTGGCGATCTCGGCGCGGCTCTGGTACATGCCCAGCGCCAGCCGGATCGCGTCGATGGTGGTCTCACTGCTGGACATCATCAGCGCTCCTGTGTGCATTCATTGGATGACGAGTTCGCCGTCGAGCGAACCGGCAGCCTTGATCGATTGAAGTACGGCAATGACGTCGCGCGTGCTCAGATGCACTGCGCGCAGCGCCGAGATCAGGTCAGCGACGGTGGCGCCTTCAGGAATGCGTACGAGCGGCGCCTCTGGATCTTCGGCCTTGATCGTGGTGCTGGGCACCACCGCCGTGGCAATGCTGTGCCCAGGGCGGTAATAGATCCCATCAGGCTGTGATACCTGGTACTCGGTGCGGATCTCCACGCGCAGGCCCGCATGGGAAATGCCCACCTGGCCCAGCCGCACATCGCCGCCGGCGACGACCGTACCGGTACGCTCATTGACCACTACCCGCGCCGGCCTGTCCTGAACCACCGACAGATTCTCCAAGCGCGCGATGCGCTCCACCAGGTCTGCGGGTGGCGCGGCGAAAGACACCGTGACCTTGCCTGCGTGCGTCGCACGCACCGTCGATGTCGGCTCTGCACTGCGGATCACGCTGGCGATGCGGCTGGCATTGGTGAAGTCGGGCTCGTTGAGCAGGATGCTCAGCTCATGCCCGTCTCCGGCAACAGGCAATGGTGATGCCCGTTCGATGCTGGCTCCGGACGGAATCCAGCCCACCGTGGGGTGGTTCTTCTGCAGCGATGCGGTGACCCCCTGAAACTGGTAACCACCCACAGAGATGGCGCCCTGCGCCATTGCATACAGTCGACCGTCAGCAGCCATCAACGGCGTCAGCATCAACGTGCCACCGGTCAGGCTACGGGCATCACCCGACGAGGCGACCTGCACATCCACCATCTGTCCCGGCTCGGCAAACGCAGGCAACTTGGCGGTGACGATCACCGCCGCCACATTGCGGCTGGCAATATCGTCCTCGACCACGTTGACGCCGAAGTTGCGCAGCGTGTTGGCCACCGACTGAACGGTGGCGCGGTTGCGCTGGGAGTCACCGGAACCGGAGAGCCCGAACACCAGACCGTAGCCTGTCAGCTGGTTCTCGCGGACACCCGCGACTCGCGCGATGTCCTTCACCTTAACTGCGCCGGCGTGGGCCGCGCCGGCGTGGAAAAGTGTGGCCAGGAGTAGAACCGCGATCGAGATCCTCACATCAACCTCAGCCACTTGAAGAATCGGTAGATCACACTCTGGCGCTGGGACTCACTGACGATGCCCACGCCATCCAGCTCCAGTTCGGCGTTCGCGATACGGTTGGACCACACCGTGTTCTGTGCAGACACGTCCTGCGGGCGCACGAGGCCTTTCAAGCGGATGCGCTGGTTCTCGCCATTGACGGTGAGCGTCTGAGCACCCTCGATACGCAGGCTGCCATCGGGCTCCAACGCCACGACCTGCACCGAAACCTGCGTCCTTAGCTCGCCAACGCGTGTGGTCTGTGCGCCACCTGAGTTACTGCCGCTCAGGCCAACATCGGCGTTGAAATCGGTACTGGGGGAGCGCAGCCCGGCACCAAGATCGAGCCTGCTCGACGCGTCGGTGGCGGCTTGCGATTTGGCCCGGGTTGCTTCCGCGACGTACACAGTAATGACGTCACCCAGGCGATAGGCCCGATGGTCCGCCGCCAGCGCGCGGTACCGTTCGGGTTCAACCAGGCTCTGTGCCTGAGCGGCCTGGGTAGCCAGCAAAGCGCCCAGCAGGGTGGCAGCAGCCTGTTTATTCATCGACCACCACCTCTGCCGGAGCGCTGACCCGTGCCTGCACTGCCCGCTGCGATCCCTGCGGACGGACCTGGATGCGCTCACCCAGCCGTCCACTGGCCAGTGCCGTTCCCGCCACTACGATGCGGACGGCGCCGCGCTCCACCGCCAGGGTCACCTGCTGCTGTGCCGCAACTTCGGGTGCAGCCGCAAGATCCTCGGCCAGCACCGGACTACCGGCATGCACCGCGCGCCGCAGTCGCTTGCCTCGCAGGTCGGCCAGTGTGGCAATCGCGGGCCCTTCGCAACAGGCCATGTCGATGCGGACGGGCGTTGCCTGCAGCTTCTCCCCCGGAACCATCGCCGGATAGTCGTTGCTGTAGGCCAGCACTTCGCGCAGGTCGCTCGCTGCAAGCCATACCGTGACAAGGCGGCGCGTGCCCCTCGAATCGGTTAGGCGCACCGGGACCGAGGCGCGCGCACGTGGCCAGCGCCCGGCAACCGTACCGACCTCGACCTCGGGATCAGCACCGACACCTGCGACATCCGCCACTCGGCCCAGCACCGACACGATCGCGGTACTGCCCTGTGCCTGCAGGCGAGCCTGAACTGTCTCCACCACGCGGGCAGCGAGGTACTGGCCTGGCAACGGCGCAGGCGTGGAGTGGGCGGGCACCGGCGTCGCCAAGGCAACCATCAGCATCAAGGAGTGCATGATCAGCGACGCAGGTTGTTGATGGTTTCCAGGACCTGATCTGCAGCCTGCAGCACACGCGCATTGAGCTGATAGGCGCGTTGTGCCATCACCAGGCTGGACATCTCTTCGATCATCTGGACGTTGGCCATTTCCACATAGCCCTGCTGCAGCTTGCCGCTGCCGGCCTCACCGGGTACCGCGTAGCCGGGCGAGCCGGCGGCAACGGTGGCGGTAAAGCGGTTGTCGCCCACCGACTGCAGGGCATCGGTGGCACCGAACACTGCCAGCTCGATCTCGCCCAGCACGGTGCGCTGGGTCTCGCCCGGCATCAGCACCGAGACCTCGCCAGCGCTGGATACCTCCAGCTTGGTCGCATCGAGCGGGATCTGCGGGGCGTTTGCCAGGCGGGCGCCCTGCAGGGTGCGCAGGCTGCCTTCGGCGTCAAGCCTGAACTGGCCGTCGCGGGTGTAGGCAACGCTGCCGTCGTCCAGCTCCAGCTCGAACAGCCCGGAGCCGTTGATCGCCAGATCCAGCGGATTACCGGTCGCGCGGATATCGCCGGTCTCGAATTCGGCCAGGGTGGCACTGATGCGGGTGCCACCCGGCATCGCCTGCGCGGGTGCTGCCGGCACCGTGGCATCGAGGGCCGGTTGCATTGCGGCACCCGCCACGTCGGCAAAGTTGACCCGGCTGCGCTTGAAGCCCGGAGTCTGCATGTTGGCGACGTTGTTGGAAATCACGTCGATCTGTTTCTGCTCGCTGCGCAAGCCGCTGGCGGCGATGTAGAGGGCATCGATCATCTGGGTCGCTCCGTACTCAGTTGTTGCCAAGGTTGTTGATGCCCCGATCCAGCATCTGGTCGTAGGTGCTGATGGCGCGGCGAACGGAATCGATGTGGCGGGTGGTTTCCATCAAGCGCAGCATTTCGTCGGCCGCCTCGACGTTGGCACGCTCAAGGGCCCCCTGCACCACCTTGCCTTCCCACGGATGCAGTTCGCCGCTGTAGTCATAGGTTCCTGCCCCCAGCGGCGACACCGCGGCCGGATCGGCTGTCGCCACCAGGCGCAGCTGGTCCACTTCCTGCTCTTCCACCCACAGGCGCCCGTCACCGTCCACGCGAACGCTGGCGGCCTGCCCCCCCGGAATCACGATCGGTCCCGCGCTGCCGACCACGGCTTCGCCGTTGGCCGTCATCAGCTGCCCGGCCTCGCCGATGCGCAGGGCACCCGAGCGCGCCAGCATGGCCCGCCCTTCACGCTCCACCACGAAAAAGCCCTCCCCGCGCAAGGCAAGGTCAAGCGCCCGGCCGGTCTGCGCAAGCCCACCATCGCGCTGGTCGGCCACGGTGCGCAGCCCGGCCTGGACGGCGAAATCCGGAGCAGTGCGCAAGGCGCGGTAGCCGGGGGTATGCGCGTTGGCCACGTTCTGGCTGATGGTGGCCAGGGTCCTGACTTCAGCCGCAAGGCTGCGGCTGATCGCTTCGAGTGTGTCGGTCATGCGGGCCTCAGTGGGACTGGATCGCAGCGAAGGAGCGGACCGGCAGCGTGGCCGGCACTTCGTTCAGGCCTAGCACTGCCAGATACGGCATCGAACGCACCAGCAACGCCCGCAGCGAGCGTCGCGCCGGCGAGGGACACAGCAGCACCGGCACCAGGCTGCGGCCCATCATCGATTCGGCCTGACTGGCCAGGTTCTTCATGAAGCCATCAAGCTGTGCCATGTCACCGAACAGCGAGCCGGCGCGACCGTCAACGGGGCGCAGGTTGGCCAGCAGGGTGCGCTCGAGTTCCGGCGACAGGGTCATCACATGCAGGTCGCCCTGCGCATCGCGCAGGCTCTGGCAGATCGCCGCGCCCAACCGTTCACGCACCCGCTCGGCCAGTTCATCGGGTTGCTTTGTGGTGCGGCCGGCATCAACCAGCACTTCCAGGATCGCCTCCAGATGGCGGATGCTGACCTGCTCGCGCAGCAGGTGCTGCAATACCTTCTGGATCTCCGAATAGGTCAGGACGCCGGGCACCAGTTCCTCGACCAGCGAGCCCTGCTGCTCGCGCAAGCGGTTGACCATGCGTTCGGCCTCGGCGCGGGTCAGCAGATCTGCGCAATGGCGCTTGATCAGCTCACTCAGATGGGTGATCACTACAGTATCGGCATCCACCAGGGTGTAGCCGGCGCTGCGCGCGTGCTGGCGCTGCTCCTTGCTGATCCACTGCGCGGGCAGCCCATACGCCGGATCCCGGGTCTCCGTTCCCTCCAGGCGCGCACGGCTGCCGCCCGGGTTGATGGCCAGCACGCGGTCGATCGTCAGCTCACCCTGCCCCGCCCGCGTGCCCTGGAAGTGGATCTCATAGGCGTTGCCGCGCAGCTCCGATCGCCGGCTGGTGTGTACGCGCGGCACCAGGAAGCCCATGTCCTGCGCAAACTGCCGGCGCACATGCGCGATGCGATCGGCCAGGTCGCCATCGGCGCCAAGGAAGGCATCGGCGAGCTCGGCGCCCAACTGGATCTCGATCGGCTCGATGCGCATCCAGTCACTGGCACCTTCCCCAGCCTTGGCATCTGCCTTGGCTACGGCGATGCCCTGCGCCAGCTCGGCCACATCACCAGCACGGGCACGCATCGCCGCCCAGCCCAGGCCGCCGAGTACCAGCAGGACCGCGATTACCGGTAGTTTCGGGAAACCCGGCAACAACAGCACCAGCAGAAGCACCATGGCCACGATCGCCAACGCCTTTGGGTTGGCCATCACCTGCTTGGGAATCTCCGTGCCCAGCTGCGCGTCGGCGGCAGCGCGGGTGATGATGATGCCGGTGGCCACCGCGATGACCAGCGACGGGATCTGGGTGACGATGCCATCGCCGATGGTCATCAGCGTGAAGTGCTGCACCGCCTCGCCCCAGGGCAATCCCAGCTGGGCGATGCCAATGGCCAGACCACCAATGATGTTGGTCAGGATGATGATAATGCCCGCGATCGCGTCACCCTTGACGAACTTGGTGGCGCCGTCCATCGCACCATAGAAGTTGGCCTCCTTCTCGATCTGAGCACGGCGCAGACGCGCCTCGTGCTCATCGATCAGCCCCATGTTCATGTCGGCATCAATGCTCATCTGCTTGCCGGGCATCGAATCCAGAGTGAAGCGTGCGGCAACCTCCGCCACGCGCTGTGCGCCTGAAGTGACCACCACGTACTGCACGACCACCAGGATCAGGAACACCACGATGCCGACGATGTAGTTGCCGCCAATCACGAACTCGCCGATCGCGTTGATCACACGCCCAGCATCGCCGCCCTCCAGGATCAGTCGCGTGGCCGACACGTTCAGCGACAGCCGAAACAACGTGGACAACAGGAGGATGGTCGGGAAGGTAGAGAACTTCAGGGGCGTATCGGTGAAGAACGTCACCAGCAGAATCAGCATGGCCATGCTGATGTTCACCACCAACAGGAAGTCCAGCAGCACCGGGGGAATCGGCACGAACAGCACCACCAGCACACCGATCACCAGCGCCACCAGCGCCAGGTCACGGCGGCCGCCCCACATCTGGCTGAGCAGCAGCTTCATGCGGACGCTCCCTTTCGCTTCCACAGCGTCCGGTACACCGGCGCCAGCTCGCCGTACAGTGCCTCGGGCACGGTGTGGTCGATGTCGCACTCCTTGTAGAGTGCGCGTGCCAACACGGGCAAGCGCATCACCGGGACCTGATGGCGGCCAGCCAGACGGCGGATGATGGCTGCCAGCGAGCCGGCCCCCTTGGCGATCACCACCGGCCCCAGCATCTTGCCCGGGCGATAGCGCAGCGCCACCGCCACATGGGTCGGGTTGGTCAGGACCACGTCGGCCTCGTGCACGCGCGCGAGCGCACGGGTCTTGCGCAGCAACTCCCGCGATTGCTGGCGGCGCTTGGACTTGACGGCGGGATCGCCGTCGCGCCGGCGCACTTCATCTCGCACCTCGCGCCGGCTCATGCGCATCTTGCGCATGTACTCGCGCCGGGTGAACAGCAGGTCGGCAACCGCCACCAGGCCCAGCACCAGCAGCACGTACAGCGATGTCTGTACGAACATGTCCCCGAACAACGCGCCCACACGCTGCGGCAACACCTGGACAACGGCCTCGGCCAGGCCCCGGGCCTTCCAGGCAAATACCGCACACACGGCCCCCAGCAGCAGGAACTTGGCCGTCATCTTGCCGAGCTCCCACAGGGTCCGCATCGAGAAGATGCGCCGCAGCGCATTGGCCGGGTTCATCCGCTTGAAATCGGGCTTCAACGGTTGGGTGGTGAACATCGGGCCGGTCTGCAGCAGGTTGCCAAGCACGCCGGTGACCAGCAGCGCCAACACCAGTGGCAGCACGGCTTGCCCGACCGGGCCATAGGCACGCACGGTCCAATGCGCAAACGCTGCATTGAGCTCCGGCGCGTTGCCCGCCAATGCCAGCAGACGACGGGTCGCGTCGGCCAATGCCATCGCGATGCCTCCCACGGTCATGGCCAGCGCTGCGGCGAATACCACCAGCACCAGGCTGCCCGACACATCCGCGCTCTTGGCGACCTCGCCACGCTGTCGCGCCTGCTCAAGGTGGTGCGGGGTGGGCTGCTCGGTCTTGTCCTGATCGGGCTGGCTCATGCGCCCCCCAGCAACGACGGGATGCGCTGGAACGCGTCGCGGTACATGCGTTCGAACAGCGCCGGCACGAACGGCAGCGTTGCCATCAGCATCAGCAGCGCCACGATCATCTTCACCGGCAGCACCAGGAAGTACACATTTGCCTGTGGCATCGAGCGCGTGGCATACGCCGCACCGATGTCCACGGCAAGCAATGCCAGCACCACCGGCGCCACCATCACCAGGCCCAGCAGGAAGCTGCTGCCCAGCATGCCGAACAGCCCGTCTGCATGCAGGCTCCCGCCCTGCCCCAGCGGGAGCAACTGCGTACTGGATACCAGCATCCGGTACAGGTCCAGATGCAGGTCCAGGGTAAAGAACAGCACGGTGCCGACCAGCATCAGCAATGTGCCCAACAGTGATTGGGTCTCACCCTGTGCGGCAGGATTGAACAACACCGCTGCGCTGGCACCTGCCTGGATGTCGATCAGCCAGCCGCCCATGTGCAACGCGGCCTGCGGCAACATGACCGCCAGCCCAAAAGCCAGGCCAACCATCAACTCACCCACCGCCGCCGCCACCCAGCCGAGCGCCCCACTCTGCGGCAACGTTGCCTGCAGCGGCTGCACCTGCACGGTCAGCCAGGCCAGCACCATCGCCAGCACGATTCGTACCATCGGCGGGGCCCAGCGCAGTGGCGTCAGTGACGTCATCGCTGTAGCGGGCAGGTAGCGGATCATGGCCAGCAGGAAGCTGCCGGCAAACTGGTGCAGGGCATCCATGGCCTACATTCCCGCTGCCGCTTCGAACATGCGCTTGGCAAGTTCGACCGCGATCGACAGCATCCAGCCGCCCATGGCCACGCATACAACGCCGACGACGATGATCTTCGGGACGAAGGTGAGGGTCATTTCCTGCACTTGGGTGACCACCTGCACGATCGAGATCAACAAACCGATGACCAGCGTGGACAGCAGCACGGGCGCCGACATTTTCAGTGCGGCGATAAGGGTGTCGATCAGCAGGCGCATGGCGAAATCAGAATCCATCTGAATGCTTCGCCCTGGTCAGTGGGGAACGAGTGTGCGGTGCAGCCGCCGGGAGAACTCAGCGACGGGCAGCGTTGTCACGCCTGAGCCGTCGAGCAGCTCCGACAGCAATGCCTGCGCGCCCTTGGCATCGCCCTGTGCCTCCAGCAGCAGGCTGCGCGCGTAGCGCGCGGTGATCGAGGCAGGTGCAAGCCGCAATGCCTTCTGGATCGACTGCTCCGCCTCGTCATGCTCGCCTGCAAGCACCGCGACCAGTGCCAGCCCACCGTGGGTATCGCCGAAATTGCGGTCGATCGCATAGGCCTGCTGGTAGCTGCCCCGCGCGGCCTCGCGCTGGCCCTGCAGCAACTGGGTCCAGGCCAATGCATGCCACGTACCGATATGCCCCGGCATGGCCTGCACAGCATGCTCCAGGATGCTACGAGCACGCGGCAGATCGTTGACCATCATCGCGCACTGGCCTTGACCGGACAGGGCACGCCCGGAGTTGGGGTGGCGCTGCAGTGCGCGCTCATACATCCGCTCGGCAGTAGCTGCGTCGCGGCGCCACAGCGCAAGCGTGGCCGCCACCAGCAGCGACTCATGCTGGTCCGGATTGCGGCGAAGGCCTGCATCGGCAGCCACTGCAGCCTGCTCCAGATGGTTGCCATCGAACAGTGCCAGTGCCCGCACCCCCAACGCCTGCGCGTCCTCGGGATCAAGGATCAAGGCACCGTCAGCGTGGGCCAATGCCCGGTCATGGTCGGCCTGCATCAAGGCGATCCGGGCCGCAAGAATCAGCAACGATGCCGACGCGCCATGGGCGGTGATCGCCTGCGACACGGTCGCCTGGGCGCGCTCTGATTGGCGCAGGCACAGCTGGCAGAAGGCGAGATCGTGGGCGATACCCGGCGCATCCGCCCCGGCTTCGATCAGGCCCTGCAACTGCTGCGCAGCCTGTGCGTAACGGCCACTGGCCAGTGCGCAGCGTGCCTGCCGGAATGCTACCGCCGGCTGCCCGAGCGTGCTGGCGGGCAGCTCTGAAAGCACGCCATCAGCTTCGCCGACCGCGCCTTGGGCCAGCAGCAGATCCAGCAGTTCACACGCAAGTTCCGAGTTACCTGAATCCGCTGCGAGATACCCTCGCAGGCGCGCCACACGCACACCGTCGCCTTCCATGAGTGGCACGATTCCTGACGTGTCTGATTGCATCTCCAGCGCACGAACGTACGCCAGCCCCTTTGCTCGACATTCCCTTCTGCACCCCGGTCGTTTCCCCCGAGCCGTGAGCGCTGGGTGAAACTACAGCTGTGCAATCGCGGGTGTCAATAGGGCGTCAAGGGATTGTTGAAATCCTGAGATCAGGTCACAGAACGGATGAGCGTCTGGAACGCTTCGCGGTGTTCCTCGTTGGCCTCAAGGCTGTCCACCAGGGTGTCCAGCATCGGCTGCCATTGGCTGTACTCACGCAGCTCCGTACCCAGTTCGGCGAGCAGAACCGCACGTATCACCCGGCGGCGTGCGGCGCGCATCGCCACCGGGTCCTGGGTATCCACGCCGCGCACCAGGCCGGCCACTTCGGCACGCAGCGAGCGGGGCGACGACGGCGGGGGCGCCGATGCAGGGGCGCCGGAGTTCCCCGCACGCGCCCGCTCGCCGCGCCGGCTGAGCTCGGCGCGCATCATGGCGATCAACGGCGTTGATAGGGAGGTCCGATCAATCGGCATGCAGCACCCGCGGCCAGCAGCTAGTTGGTGCGACCATACCCGGTCAGGAAGATCGGTGCAGGCGTATCGATGCGCGCTGCCACCTCAGTCAACGACGCAGGCACCGAACCCGCCAGCTGGTCACGCAGACGGCGCATGTCGATGGCCAGCGCCGGCAGTGCCTGCGGCTGGGCCAGGCCCTCATCCAGTTCACGCAGGGCGTCGTCCATGCGCTGGTCGGCCGCGGCATCGAGAGCGCGGGCATACGCCCCTAGCGCGTCGACCTGGGCCAGCACCGGCGCCAGCATCTGTCGCGCCTCTTCGGCCCTGCCCTGCCCCATCAGCAACTGCGCGTACTGGAAGCGCGCGATGGCCAGGTCAGGGGCGGCAGCGACCACCCTGCGGAAACCCGTTTCGGCCCGGTCCACCAGGCCCAACTGGGCGTGCTGGGCTGCCAGCAGGTAGGTCGCGTGGACGTGCTCCGGTTCGCGTTCGAGCGCGGTTTTGAGCAGCACCAGCGCATCGGCTTGGCGATTACCCGCAATCGCATCGATCGACAGGCGGAGAAGTTCTTCGATGTCCAGCTTTTGGTAATCCATTGGCCCTCTGGAGATAACACAATTTGCCGTAGCGATTGCTTGAAATCGCATCAGAACGTCCCGTCAGACACATTCGTTGATGACGAACTATGCGCGCCATTGAGAGTTAGCAGGCGATTTTTTCACGACATACGTAATCGCCCCACCTTGCCTAGCTTTTAGCGATGAGACAGCTGCACACAACGTTCGCGGGAGTTCACAAGAAAAGGAACAGCCACCCTCATTGCGCGACACACTTCCAACCACCCACAACAATATCCAATTAACAAGCCAAACAAACCTTAACAAACAAAAAATCACTCATTTAAAAATTCTCCCCGCAAAGCCGACATAAACCGCGCCACATCTTCAATCACCTGACCCGATGGCAATGCGATCCTGGAGAAGATCGGAACAAGCTGCCGCTCACCCCAATTCTTTGATTGACGAAGAATCTCAATCATCACCTCCCGATTCTTTTCGTCGCACTCCATGAAGCGCTCACGCATCCATCCGCGCATCAACAGCTCAAGCTGAGCATCGTCATTTATATCCACACCCTCTATCAATCTACACTCAACATCAGTAAGGATATTTACATCCAAATAGCCGAGGAATGACATTAAATCATCAGGGCGAAATTTATACATCTCAATAACCATATATTGGGAATGCCGTAACAGCCCTTCCGTTATTATTAACCCAAACCTGAACAGACTGCTGGGTCCCGTAATTTAGATGCCTATCATATCCCTCGCCCATGATCCTATCAAATCGAATGGGCCTTTGAGCAAGCGCCTTTACACCCGTTGTCTCGTATATGTGCTCCGCCCTCAGAATTGCATTCAATTGATCCCTACTACTCATGAATCGCGTAGCTGCAGAAGGAATGTTCTGAATTACACCGGTTGTTGGGTTGGCCCCAGTGGCAGCCCTGTTGAACTGAGAGGGGAGGGAGGTTTGTGCGCCGTGCTTTTCGACAAAGTGCGCGCCTGGGGTTAGACGCTCCATATCCTCGAGACGGCGTTGCGCATTTGCTTCAGCCTTTACGACTAGAAGCGCGCGGCGCTCAACCGAACTCATTTCCGCGAACTTGTTAGGCGATGCCGCACGCCCCCTACTAATATCCCCCACAGCGCCAATCATCGAAACAGGCGAGCGGTACCCGCCCGCTGATCCCACGGGCAGAACATCAGCCAAGGCAGTCGCGCCCCGAGGCAAGGTCACGATAATTGCGCCCCCATACCGCAGCCTATCTTCAGTTGACAGCGACGTCCATTGGGTCCATGCGGCCTGACCAGTAACCACCGGATTGGTGGTCACCAGAGTAGCCATGCCAGAGAGCGTTCTCTGACGCTCACTCGAACTTGTGAAGAACCTCAGGCTGTCCGCCGCACCCGATACCACAGCGTCAGTCACACTGTTGATCGCGTACACGCCCGAGGCGATCATGGCCTCCGGCGCGGAGGTCGAGTCTTCAACTGCCTGCCGTGACATGTCCCGGATTGCGTTCATCCCCTGCTTTATCGCTATCAACGCTGAATCCTGGGCGGCCATGTTCAGCGCAAACACTGAGCGAATCGGCAAGGAGTAGCCATCAACGGCCTCCCGAACAACGTCGCCAATGGCGCGATCCGGGAGACCTATTGGCGCAGAAACACTGTTTGAGTATGCGCGGAGCTGGTCGACCTGCCGCCGTGCTGCCGTATTGACGTCGGTAGCGCCGACATCAAACGCACTGAGATTGATCTCATTTCCGCGCCCGCTATCCTGCTGCGCTATTGCGTGACTGGCGAATGCCCATCTCAACTGGGCGATCTGCTCCATGGTGAGGCCGTGAGCCATCCACTCCGCGTCAGACACTCTCACTTGAACCGCAGGGAAGTTGGTAATGTTGTCGGTTGAGCGGATTTCCGGACTGCCATCCCCAAGAGCTGAGCCACGTTCGCCTAGCTCGGCTGTTGCATACGGATATCGCTCTGAGAAGCTTCTGCCACCGGCCACGGAAGCACTGCTCTCTCTCTCTAGAGTAGACACATATTTGTCGATATTAGATGCGAAAGATGAGCCCAACGCATTACCGAATGCGTCTGCCGCTATCGCTCCATAGTGAATCTTGTCGCCGAGTCCAAATGTCCGGCGCGTATGCAGACTTACAATGCCGCCCACCATTCCCCCAACAGTGTCGTTGACAAGCCCGTCAGATACGAACGGCTGACTGCTGAGTCCAAAAGACTGATTGATCTTTCCACCCACCACCGAGCTCACTGCATTCGCCGCGATGGCACGCCAGCTAAAGTGCGTGTCAGCGACGCCAGCAATCTTGCCTGCTGCATAGCCGGCAGCTGCATTTGCTGCGCCAATCGCGGCAACCCGGCCGTAGCTTCCGGCCTGGATCAGCTCACTCACCTGGGCGCCTCCGCCGATGGAGCCGGCAATGCCGGCGCCGGCCGCAGCGCCCAAGCCGCTGCTGACCGCACTTCTCAAGCTGAAACTGTCGACCACGCCCATCGCCTTGCCGACTGCCTGGCTGGCAATACTGCCGGCCATGCCACCCGCGAACGCCGCGCCAGCGACAGCAGCACCTGCGGCAACGGCGCCCATTGCTGCGCCACTCACCGCGATTCCTCCGGTAAGTACAGCCGCGCCTGTCGCCATTACGCCGCCCGCGGCCATGAGCGAAGGCGCCAGGACCGCCAGCGCAGCACCTGCGGTAAACACCGCAGCGACCACAGCCACCACCACCATCAGTACCGTTGCGATACCGTTGCAATGCTCCTTCGGCGGCGGCTCGATGTAGGGCAGCGACGGTGATGTATTGCCGATCGCCTCCTGGGGATTGAACGGTTTGAACGTTGCAGCATCGTTGGACGTGACCTGCACCTCCGGCACAACCAGCGTGGTACCCGCAGTCAGTCCACTGTCATCTGCGATAGCGTTCGCCTCGGCCAGTACGTACCAGAGGTTCGCATTACCATATACACGCTGGGCGATGACTCGCAGGGTCTCACCCGCCAGGACGGTCGTGCGTGAGCTGCCGGCCGCGCTGTTGCTCTGGTAAGCCGTAAGGCGCCCAACAACATCCACATCACCATTGCGCTTGCCCGACGCAACCAGTTGACCACCCACGTACGCATAGAGCTGAGTCTGGGTCTGCTGTGCCGCGCTCTGAGTGAACACACCGTTGCTCAGTGAACCTTCTCGCCGGCGTAGGATGTTGCCTGTGGCGTCGTAGCTGAAGTAGCGGATACGGTCGTCCAGCTTGCCAAGATCATTGCTCAGGGGTGTCTGCTCGCGTACCGCGACACGACGGCCCCAGGCATCGTAGCTGCTGTAGCTGGTGGAGGCGCGGAAGTTCTGATTGCTGCTGCTGCCGTAGACGCGCGATTCCAGATAGCTGTCGCGGGCTTCGTAGGCATAGATGTACCGATGCGTGTAGCCCTTGGGGTCAGAGGCCTGGGCACCGCTGCCTTCTTCATGCTGCGAATAGCGATAGCTGTAACCGCGCAGGCGGCCGGCCTCGTCATAGCCAAAGGCCTGATAGTCCACCGCGGCCAGGTTCTGCAATGCAGCCAGATTGCTCGACTGCCAGACGCCACCGTCTGCCTGCGCGCTTGCCGTCCAACCCAGCTGGCGTCCGTATACCTGCTGATTGAGAATGCGTCCGTCGGCATCGTACGTGTAGACCTCGCCATGCTTGAGCCAGCCGGAGGTATCCACACCGTTGCGTGTGCTGCCGTTGGCAAAGTGCTCACGTTTCTCTATGACACGGCCGACTGCGTCGTAGCTGTAGCTTTCCTTCAAGGCCAGCGGCCCACTTCCATTCAGCGGCACGGACTGGAAGACACGGAGACGTTGACCGCGCTCGTCATACTGCGTGGTCTCTGAAACTTCAGTAAGGCCGGCAAGGTAGCGCCGACGGACGGCGCGACCAGCTTCATCGTAGTCCAATGCATAACTGACATCCGCATTGCCCAGGACGATGTGCCCGTCCACCATGCGGCCATTGGCGACCTTGACGCGATTCTCCGCATCGTAGTCATACCAGTACACCTTGAACGGCTCTGGCATGTTGTAGGGATCGCTCAGGTTCGGATCCACAAAGTTGCCGGTCGGATCAAGGTCTCCTTCACGCTCGAAGTTCCAGCTAAAATCGTCCATCCACAGCGGGTCGCCACCACCATAGCGCGCAGCGACGCCTCCGACCGCCATACTCACCGCACCCGGCGGGACACGCGCAACCAGCATGGATGAATGCCATTCACCGCCGGAGCCACTATCGACACGATTGCCATCCACGTCCGAAATTACGTTGCCATTGGCATCGTAGAAACGAAGGAACACGGCCCCCCACGCCTCACCTGCGCTGGATGCGCCCTGCTGGACATTCGCCCTGGCACTGACACTGCTGCCCGGACGCACATTGACCCGATCCCGGCTGACCATTCGACCCTCACCAGTAAGGTTGAAGACCGCCGAGCCACCATAATCGTACGAGTAGTCCCAACCAGCGCCATAATCCCAGCCACCCACGTTGCGCATTTCGCCGTTGTAGGGCATTGCACCCCAGCTGAAATTGTCGATGAACAGAGGATCACCACCGCCCGTGCGGAACGCGCGCGCGCCAATAGACATGAAGATGGCCCCTGGCGGCACCGTGGTGGTTACACGGGACTCGTAGACCGCCCCTCCGGAAGCCGAATCGACCATATTGCCTTCAGAGGTCGAGATCAGGTTGCCGGCAAGGTCATACCACTCGATGATGACGGCCGCGCCCGCCTCGCCGGCGCTGGAGGCACCCTGATCTACCCTGACCGCTGCGGTAAGCGTCTCTCCCTCCCGTACTTCCACGCGCTGCTTGTTGAGGATCCGGCTCTGACCGGTGAGATTGAACTGCGCTCTCAGCTTGCTGCTGCCTTCCCCCCCCTCGACAACCGACCATCCGTCGCCCAGATTCCAGCCGAATGAGCCGTTCTCGAAGTCCGGGTTGGTGAGGCCATTGATGTCGATGCCCGGCGAGGTCGCGTCATACGCGGAACGCGCCAGCACCCGACGTCGGTTGCCGGCGGCATCGTAGTCATAGTTCAGTTCCAACAGGCGGCGATTCGCCCCGATATCCTGCTGGATCACCTTGACGATACGGCCATGAGCGTCATAGCTCACCTTGGTAACGATGTGCAGGATCTGGCCATCCGCGTCGTGCGTATAGGCCTCTTCCTGCACTCGGTTGCCCGCTGCGTCGTACTGATAGCGGAACCAGTTGTTGCCTTCCTTGAGCTCCTTCAGCGCTCCCGAACGGTAGTAGCTGTAGCTGCGCGCCGGATCATTGATGAGCACCGGATCAGGAAGGTCCAGGCCAACCAGCTCGGAGTCCAGGCCCTGCTCCCTCCAGTCGCGCTCGTACCAGTAGTCATTGATGGGCGTCGAGTACTGCCGGGCGTCCTCGGTCCACTTGCTGTTCTCACCCAGCAACTGCCCGGTTTGAGCGTCGTAGTTGTAGTCGTAATCGGCACCACCCAGATCGTTGTGATCCACCAGGCGGCCGAAGTAGTCAAAGTCCCACGTCTTCTCATCGAGGTAGACCAGCTCGCCTTCATCATCCAGCTTGGAGCGGCGCCCATTGTTGTACTGCCCCTCGATCTCCAGGGTGAGCGCACGGGAGCGGCCATTCGGCGAAGTCGCTACGATCTGGATCTGCCAGGTTCCAGCCGCGAGCGTCCCGGACAGGACGCCGTTTGCAGCATTGAAGCCCAGCCCGCTCGAATCACCACCCTGCCCCACGGAGATCCACTCATAGCTGGTGGTGTGCTCCCGCAGTTCGGGGTCGTACTGCTCTACGGGCGCGTAGACATACGCTGCATAGCTGAGGCCCTGGCCTTGGGTATCGATGAAGGTGCCGGCCGGAATCTGATAGGTGAACGACTGCCCGGCCTGACCCTTCTGGTTGAACAGGCCGGCGCTGGCTCCCGGCGAACCGGCATAGTAGCTGTCAAAGGCACTCTGGGACATGACATTGAGCGTCGCTGTCGCAGTGGCGCTTGTATGTACGCTGCTTGTAGCCGTATAGACAATGCGATAGGCACCCAACTGCAGGGGTGTACCTGATACCGTGCGGGTCTGCGGGTCGTAGATCAGCCCCTGCGCCGGTACATAGGCATGCGCGACTGGATCCCAGAACTCGACACGGGCGCTGACTGCCGGAGTCTCCCCACCAGCCACGCTGAATACCGCGCCCGGCAAAGCGTAGTTGAATGGCTGACCGACCACGATGGCATGCGAATCGACCATTCCTCCTGCAAAGACCACTTGGCCTTCTGCGGCCAGCGTCGGGTCCGACAATGCGTTGGTTTCGCGGGTCCTGTTGCCCTGCGCATCATAGGCATAGGACATCGAGACACCCGCTGCCGTTCTGCTGCGAATGACCAGCCCGCGACTGTCATAATCGAAGGTGTTGGCGTAGCCCAGCGCATCGGTCACGCGCAGGCGGTCACCGTTCTGGTTGAGCACGTAGCGTTCCCGCACTGCCTTGGTACGAGCAACTCCATCCTGCTCACGCAGGAAGTCGCCTTGAGCCGAAACGCGCCCACCCTGGTCGTACTCCAGGAATGTCAGATAACCCAACGGGTCCTGCTTGAAACGCTTCTGGCCAAAAACATCGTAAGCAGTCAGTGTTCGGTTGCCGAATGCATCCTCCGCGTATGTCTCTCTGCCCGCTGCATCGTAGGCACTACGCTTCCAGTTTCCATTCGCGTCACGGGTTGCTGTCAGGCGGCCCAGCAGGTCGTACTGCCACTGCAACTCGGGCGCAACCTGGGACACACTGCCATCCGCTGCGAGCACACGAACAGTCGGCTTGACCTCCCGCGTCAGCTGGTTGAGCTGGTTGTACTCGTAGTACGTCATGTTGCCGAGTGCGTCGGTCAACGTCAGTACGTTCCCCCAGGCGTCATAGCTTCGCTCGGTAAGGGCGTAGTCATTCACCTCGTCGTTGTTGCCCGCCGTGTACTGACGCAGCAGCCTGCCTCGGTGGTCCAGCTCCATGCGCGTCTCGACCTCGATCAGCGCACCCGTTCCATCCCGAACCGCGTGCCGCTCGGACAGCACGTTGCCTGCCAAGTCATGACTGTAATAGCGCCAGATGCCGCCGTCAGCGTTACTTGCGGTCAGACGGCCATTATCGTCGTACACATACTGCGCAGAGAAGGCACTCGTCGCCAGACCGGTATCCAGACGACTGTCCTTGGCGATGATCTCACCGAATGCGTTGTAGCGAACCTGCGAGCGCGCGTCCGATTCAACGCCGACAACAGCACTTCCCTGGCCCTGGTGCAGTTCACGATAGACATGACTGGTCAGCTGCCGTCCAGTGCGATCGTAGGTAGCCTCATTGACGACCTCCACCCAACGACCAGAGCTGCCATCGAGCCTGGAACGCGTGCTCAGCAGGTGGTCCGCGGCGTCATAATGGCGGGCATAGACCGTACCCGACACATCGCGCTCCAGCACGTTGCGTCCCTGCCAGTCGTACAGCGTGGTGTGCACCTGGTCGCGCGAAGAAGCCACCGGGGTCTGCCCGGCCTGCGCTCCATCGGCATAGCGCCGCACTTGCACCACGTTTCCGAAGGCGTCGTAGGCCATCGTGCTGTACGGCGAGGCACGTCGATAGAGCGCCTGGCTGGCCAGACCAATCGACGTGGACGCCAGAAGCTGGTCGGCATTGCCGTTGACTACGTCCCGCTCACTCTCCAGAACCGCAATGACCCTTCCCTGAGCGTCATAGGACGTCTGGGTGCGCTGACCCTGAGTGGTAACTGCGACTGCGCGCCCACCCGCGTCGTACTCGGTGGTCGTTTCGACGAACTGGCCATCGGCGGGCACACCGCGGCTTTGCCGCTCGCTTGTGCGGCGGCCCAGCGCGTCATAGCTCCACTCGATGATCCGATCATGGCCGATCGACGTAGGAACCTTGCTCGACCCCTGTCGGCCGTCGTATGGCCAGTAACCCTCAGCCTCCGCCTTCTGTGTCTCGCGAACGACCTCACCTCGGTCGTTGTACTCCCAAAGGGTGACATAGCCCTCGCTATCGATGCGCTTGATCCTGCGACCAGCGCTATCGTAGAAGTAGGCGTTCTGATTCCACTGGGTGTACGTCCAAGTGAAAGATTCATACTGCTCGGGATCGTACTCGTAGCTGCCGGGCTCTACCAGCAGGTCGCCCTCGTAGACCAGCTCGCCATAGGTGTTGTACTCGAACTGCTTCGTTGAACCATAGAAGTAGTTCCAGGTGTTCTGCCAACCACCCTGACGATAGTTGAGCTCGGAAACCTGTAACTTCTTGCCGGCGGAGTCGTAGCGTGTGATCAGGATGCGGTCGCGGCCTGGCTCCGGAGAAAGACGACCGGCAATATCCCCTGAACCGAGGACCACACCGGGAGACGTGGCTATCGCGTTGGCGTAGCGACGAAGTTCGATCTGCTCGCCTGCGGTGTTGTAGGTGTAACCGGTGACGTAACCTTCCGCATCAACCTCATACTGGAGGTTACCGGCGCTGTCGTAGCTCTTGAAACTGAAGTTTCCGAGCACGTCCTTCTGCATCACTGCCCGTCCGAGCAGGTCATAGGTCACGTCAATGGTCGGGCGTACCCCAGTGGCGGCAATTTGGCCGCTGCCATTCAGTGCACCTGCATCAGGGAAGCGGATCCGGGTCTGCAAGCCCCGGCTGTCGTACTCATACTCCGTCACACGAGCGCTGCTGGTGCCAGCATCCTCGATGCGGCGCACCACGTTTCCAAAAATGTCGAACTCGGTGCGGGTCACGATCGAGCGTGAGACGCTGCCGACACTGCCGTCGGCGGCAACCGTCGATACCACCACCTGTGGGCTTGTCTCACTCGTCCGTCGGCCCGCCGCGTCGTACCCATAGGTCCAGGTGGCGAGATTTTTGTCGGTGTACTGAAGTACCTGGCCGAGTCCATCGTACGTATAGCGCTCGACCGCATTGAACGCATCGAAGCGCGCGGTCACGCGACCCGCCGCATCAAACTCCTGACGCGAATGCCGAACGTCCTGAACACCAGCCAGCAGTGCTTCCAGCGCATCGGCCGTCCATTCCTGATCCTGGACAGCGACACCGTAGCTGAGCGCCTCAACATTGCGCCCAAGGGCATCAGGGCGCATTTCCTGAACAGTGCCATCCGAAGCAATCCGGAAGCGCTCGCGACCGGCATCATCGTAGATGTGCCGCGTAACGCGCTGCGGGACGTCACCGTTCGTGTCATGCGGAATCGCTTCAAGGAGCGCCGCGAGGGTGTTCCAGTATCTACCGTCGCTCGGGAACGACGCCGCCCCTATGGATGGTGCAGCCGCCATGAGCGACGGGAAGTACCATTGTGGGCCAACGCCATAGTCGATGGTGGCGGTCGCACGCCCAGCCTCATCGTAGACGTAGCGCTGCACCCGAGCGACATTCGCTTTCCCACTGTAGCTTTCCGGACCATCGACCGAGGCCGCCCACGTCAGCTTGGCAACTAGGCGTCCTGCCCCATCATAGATGTAATCGACAGCGTGATTGGCTCCTTTCGACCAATCGATCCCGGAGAGGTCGGGCTCTTGCCCGCCTGCAATCTGCTCATGCAGTGAGAGCGGGACCCGCGACTGCATGATCCAGGTTCCGATGACCCGGCCCGCCTTGTCGTACGCAGTCTGGTAGACGGCGCCGGCGCTATCGACATGAATCTGTTCGCGGCCGGAACCGTCGCGCAGATAGGAGTCGATCCGGTCACGGGTGTCATCGGACACGACGGCCGCCAGGATACCGCCCGCATCAAGTACCCCGCTCTCCAGCGCCTCACGCTGCGCAGCACCCAGCGTCAGCCCCTGCGCGTAAGTCCGGGTCTGCGCCACTCCACCTTGGGAATCCCGGATGTACCGAGTGACCGCACCAGCGGCATCCACGTTGACTGTCTGGCGGCCGTCCGCGTCGTAGCGGTGATACACCACGCGGTCGCGTGCAGCATCAACGACGATTCGCGCGCGAATCTCCTGCTCACCCGCGGGCAGCGCCAGCCCCTGCAGATCGATGACCGTGCCGTACTGTCTGCTGGATGTCTTCTGGCCAGCCACATCGTAGCGGTACTCGACCACCCCGCCCAATGCGTCCACCTCCAGCAGGAGGCGACCGGCATCATCATAGGCAAATCGGGTTACGTTGCCTGCGGCATCACGACGCGACACCACGTTATCGCGGGAATCGAACGTGTATTGTGTGGTCAGATCAAGACTACCGGAGGCGCGGGTTTCACTGATCCTGCGGCCGAGGCCATCGTAGGTGTACAGCGTCGTGCTTTCCGCAGCAGTGCCCGCGGCCTCCGTCACGCTCAGTTGGTTGCCCACCCCATCCCAGGCGTAGTGCGTCGTGATGGCCAGGCCAGCCGGATCAACCACGCTTTCAAGAAGGCGTCCATCGAGGTCATGCACCATCACTGTCTGCACGCCTGCGCCATCGGTTACCGATATCCGCCGCCCCTGGCCGTCATAGCGATAGCTCCAGTGGGCGCCGACGTCGTAGTGCGACTCCCCGGACTGGTCCCTCGTGTAACCATCATCCGTACGGGTCAGCTCGCGACCTCGTGCATCATACGTGTAGGTCGTTCTGGCACCGGTGAAATCACCCTTTTCGATAAGGTTTCCCCGGGCATCATAGCTGTAGTGGACCTTCTCTTCGAACTCCCACTCGGGATATTCGTCGCGGCGCAGGCCATCTCCGATCAGGCGCCCCTCCTTATCGTAATCAAAGCGGCGCACATAGCCGTCCGGCCTGCGTATCTCGATACGCTCGCCGTGAGCGTTGTAGTGGGTGACCACTGACAATCCCTCAGGCGAGGTTACTGTCATGATCCTGCCGGTATCGTCGTATGCAATTTCGGTCACGCGCCCAAGTGCATCGACCGTCTTCAACGTACGTCCATATGCGTCGTATAACGTTTGTGCCTGTTCGAGTCGACCAGCCACGGTCCGGCTTACGGCGACTTGGCGCCCTACCCTGTCATAACTGAAATTTGATTGCAGTCCTTGACCATCAACGCTGTGCAGCACACGGCCAAAGGCGTCGTACACCGCCGTTTTCGTCCGTTCCAGACCACCCACATCCTGCGCGGATGAAACCTCCAGACCGCGCTGATCGTATGCGTGCGCCTCCACCGTCCAGGAGGAGGCTGAACGCTGCTCCTCCCGAAGAACCAGTTCACCGAATGCGTTGTAAGAGGAGCGGGTTTTGAACCCCAGCGCGCTGCTTTGCTCGATCAATCTTCCCGCGCGATCATACTGGTACTGCCTGCGGCTATCGACCGTCGCCACGAACTGAAGTGCCAGCGCCGCCACCTCTGCCTGCTCGCGCCCGAATGGCGGCTGCAGCGCGATGCGGCCGGAATAGCGAAGCGTTTCCAGCACCTGACCAAACGCCGAGTACCGGGTTTCTTCCACCTCACCCATCGCATTCCGCACACCGTTGCCATCGGTGACGCCGTAGATGGTCTGGGTAAGCCGTCCCGAGCGATCGTAGAAGTACCAGGTCCGATTGCCCTCAGCGTCGATACTCTCTATGCGCTGGCCAACTGCATCGTAGGTATGCCGCACGCCGTAGCTGGCAAAGAGGGCATCGATCTCCGCAGGTTCCAGGTCTGCGTCATACAGGGAAGCACCCTCACCGTTGAGCTCACCGACCAGATTTCCAAAGGCGTCGTAGCGCCGGATGCCATCGCGCACGTCATTGCCCATGGCGTCGGAGCGGGTCTGGACCAGATGACCCTGTGCGTCATAAGTGAAACGGGTGACGGCCCCTTCCGGTGAGACCTCAACCACCAGTTGACCCAGCGCGTCATAGCTGCGCAGAACGGTGCGCGCCGGGCCCTGTTTCGCGGCTGCAAGAAGTGTGGAGAAGCCGCCCTGCAGGCTGACGTCCGAAAGCTGGGTCGCATACGCGATCGTGCCACGCTGGTTCCGCGCCTGATCGTATACATATTCCGTCAGGTAACCCTCGGCATCGAGTGATCCGATCAGGTTGCTGCGCCCATCGTAGAAGCGGTACGTGATCGCGTCTGCACCGCTGGACTGGGGACGCAGTGCATCCAGGCTTCCTGTTGCCCGGTTCGGCTCTGCAGTGGCCACGGCATAGACCACGGTCGCCACCAGTCGACCAGCGCTGTCGTAGCGGAACTCGGTGAGGTAGCCTGCAGCGTCCAACCGACCAACTTCGCGACCGGCTCCATCGTAGAGATGGCGTTCAATTCGAGCAGTACTCGTCGTCGCAGCGGCATCAGTCCTGGTCAACGTCAGCAGCCGGCCAGCGCCGTCGTAGCTGTAGGTCGTGATCGTGCCTTCCGGATCCACATCCTGCAGCTTTCGCCCGATCGCATCGTATGAAGATGTCGTGCGACGGTCCTGCGCGTCCTGGGCCGGACGGATATCGCCCAGTCGGTCCAGAACTACGGCGCCATTCACCAGCCATCCGGCTGTCGTAATCTGATTGGCGAAGCCAATGGTGGTGATGATGCGGCCCAGACCATCACGCACATACTCTTCGACCGAGCCCGTTGCGCTGACCTTCCCGGCAAGGCGTCCTGCCTCGTCGTAGAAGAAGTAGATGCGGCTACCATTGGCATCTTCGCTCGCTCGAAGCTGCCCCGACGCATCATAGTAGTGCTGCGTGCTGTGGGGATTTCCAGTGCCATCCATGACGGACTCGGTAACCGCAATCAGCAGCCCGGCAGCATTGCGCAGTTCGACGCGCAGAAGGTCATTACCGCTGCCATCGCCCGCCTTTCCAGCTTCGATGCTGGCGCGCACCGCGCTTCCCGAGTCCTGATAAGTCCAGGTTGTGCTGCGCAGCTGCTTGACCTGTAGCGTCTGGCCGGGCGATGTCCATCGCTCCTGTACCACTTCCGCAAGCAGCCGCCCCATCCCGTCGTAGGCAAAGCTGGTGGACTGGCTCACATGCCCATCGGCTGCCGCAGCACCATTTGCATGGCGGACAACTGTCCTTTCCCTCAGCAGGCCTTGCGCATCATGCACGAAGTCGGTGATCTCGGTTCCATCGCCAATCAGCCCGCTACCATCCTGGTCCACGGCGTCGAAGGCGCGGGTCTGGCTCAGTCTGCCACGCAGGTCGTAGCTGTACTCGACCAGGCCGCTGCTGCTCCGTTGCGCTGGAGTGGCCCAAGCTTCCAATGACGACAACGTGGGTGTGCCACTGAAGGCGGAGCCCAGATATCGCCGTTCGCTGGCAAGCTGGCCAATACCGGTTCCCGACGCATGATAGATGCGCTCGGTCACGTCGCCGGCAGCGCCGACGAGAAAGCGAAGGCGGTTCTGTGCGTCGTACACGTAGCTCGTTGTCACACCGCCAGACGCCGTTGACGCGGCACCTGCACCATCCGCGTCCAGCCCACTGTAGGCGGTTTCCGAGGCGATCTGATGGGTCGCCGTGTAGGTCCGTTGAACGGCGGTGGATGCGGCGGAGTTGTCAGGATCCACCGCGGTCCACTGCCACAGCAGATTGCCATTGCTGTCGTACTGGTAGTCCACCTGCGATAGACGCTGGTTCCCGCGCAGGGTGACCGCCTGCGTGAGATTCCCATCCTGGTCGTAGTTGTAACGGCTGACGTTCCGAAGTCCATCGACAGCCGGCGACTGGATCTCAGTCAACTGCCCCTGATCGTTGTGGAAGTACGACCAGGTCCGTCCACCATCCTCCGACACATCCGTCCGGGCATTCGCCGGGTCGTAGGTATAGGTCAATGTAGAGTGCGCACCATTGACATCCCCCGTAGTCACGGTGGCGACGCGTCCCTGCGTGTCATAGGTATAGCTGACCGTACTGCCGTCTCCCTGCTTCACCTGGCTGATTCTGAGGCTGCTGGAGTCGGCGTAGGTGTAGACCGTGCGGTACAGGTAGCCGTCATTGGCAGAGGGCAGTGCAGCGTTCCACGCATCCTGGTCTCCGGCACCATCACGTGGCGTGAGGTCGACCAGTACGCTGGTCAAACGCCCAACGGCGTCATAGCCATAGTTGACCTGCCCCAGCAGCACACCGTTCTCGCGTGTCGAAAGCCCAGAAAGGCGTCCGTTGCTGTCATAGGTGAATACCAGCGCGTCCGGTGTTGCTCCGGCGGAAGTATCCTTGCTGCGTATCTGCGAGATGCGGCCGGCGCCGTCATACAGCACGTCCCATGTGACGGGCATGGCGGCATCACTACGAAGATCGCGGATGCGCGTAAGGCGCCCCTTCAGATTGGGATTTGCGTGATCGGCATAGGTCTCTTCCCGCCGGCTCGTGCCTTCGACATAGGTCCAGCTGCGGGTGGCCGATGAGTAGACGAGCGTGTCGTGGGCCCCTTCGCCGCTCGTCGCGCGATAGCCACCGTTTCCGTCGTAGGTGAAGTCCTGGAACGAGCCATCCCCCACGTGCAGCCGCACGATGGATCCGGCAGCGTTCGCCATCCCGGACAGAAGCTCCACGCGGCGCTCGAATCCGGTCAGCCAACCGTCGTCGCCGACCTGGCTGGCGAGCCCCTGGCTGTTGTACGTGCGCACATGCCCGAGCACCATCCCGCGGAACAGAAGCTGTTCGTCCCTGCTGCTCAGCACCAGGTTGCCGTTGGCGACATTGACAAAGTGCCTGTCGCTGGCCTGTGCACCCAAGCGATCGATCCCGCCTGCCGCGAGACCGCTCTGCAATGAACTGTTGAACAGACCCAACCCATTCCCGGAAACAACTGCGGCCATGCCCTGCCCCTTGTCTGGTGAACGAGCGCCTTGCTTGAGCGCTCCATACACCACCTATCCCGCGGCCGGGAAGCAAGTTTAGGGGACAGAGGGTGGGTTCATCGCTCCGTCCTGGCGTCGATCAGCGCCATCACATGCCGGGGCAGAATCTCCTCCATGGAAGGCGCATGGATGCAGGCATGCCTCTGCCAAAAGGGCGCGTATTCCGCCGGGTCAGCGACCCCATAGAGACCAGCGACCGGTATCCCCAGTGCGTCGGCCATATGCACGCACCCGGTGTCCAGGCTGACGACGAGCGCAGCACGGGTGAGAAGTGCCGGCCAGGTCAGAGGCGTATCCATGCCACGCAGATCACGCACCCCTGGCGGCCACTGCGCCGATTCCAGGCCCCGAGATTGAGCGGGTCCGATCAGGGCGACTTGATAGCCCCGGGCCTGCAGTCCGCGGGCGACCATGGCCCAGTGAATCAAGGGCCAGCGCTTGCTGGCATGATCAGCCCATACACTGAGCAGTGCCCAGCCTTCGGTCTGCAGCAGCGTGCGCGCCTGCTGCAGACCATGCACCGGAACAGGCACCCTGACTGGCTGTGCATCATCTCCGAGTGCCCTCAGCCAGGCGACCGTGCGGTGCTCGCCCGGTTGGAAACGAGGCCGCAGTGTCCTGCCCTCACCGCCGTGGACGTGTCGGAATTCGCATGGCAGGCCGCGCAATGCAGTGAAATGGCGAGGTTCCAGGCCGGAGACCACCACAGGACCACTGCGCAAAGCGGCACCGATAGCCGGGAGGGCCAGCAGCAGATCTCCCAGATGCGCACCGCTCATCCTGAACTCTGTGGGCACAACAGCAACGGGCCCCTCGACACCAACCGCCATGACTATCAGGCCAGCAATTGAACGTAGTGCTGCGAAGGCGCCACCGCACAGTGTGCGGCGACCGAAGCCGCGCCCCCGGCGAAGCTGGCCATGCTTGCCACCATGCGTTGGCTCTGCGCAATATCCCCAACAGCGGCGAGGCCGGAGGACGTGGTCGCCAATGCACCCAACACGCTCCCGGCGTCCCACACAGTCCCATCGGCGAACCAGATTTCATCGATCGAGGTGGGCCACCCATTGATGTCTTCGGGCAGGTAGTCCTTCAACGTCAGACTATCCGCGCCCTGATCAAGACTCAGAACCAGATCCCGGCCGGCGAGAGACAGCGAGACCTCGGCTGCGCTGACGCCTTGCCCCATCTGTACGACATCCCAGTAGATGCCGTCCGGATCACTGGAGAGGACCTGATCATGGCCGCTTCCCCGACCGAACAGGAACATGTCATTGCCATCACCACCATCAAGGGCATCATTCCCGGTACCGCCATCAAGCACGTCTTCGCCGTCTCCGCCTTCAAGACTGTCATCACCGGCATGGCCCAGCAGCACATCGTTGCCAGCGAGACCACGCATCAGGTCATTGCTCGAACTGCCATGCAGATACTGGTCGCTGCCGTCGCCTCGCATCTGCATTCCGATCAACGCCTCCAGGCCCCAATGTGTCCCATCAGCGAAGTTGACTGCCTGGACAGGATTGGGACCTGCAAAGAAATTCTCGATCGATACCCAGTTGCCATCAGCATGCTGAAGAATCAGATTGCCCTGCGAACTGTAGACACGCATATCATCTGCGGCGACTCCCGCCCCAAACTCAATGGTGTCGGCGTCGGTAGCATCGAAATCGTCGGCGTTGTTGTCGATTGAATCCTGGCCCCAGCCCATCTCAAATCGATAGATATCACTGCCGCTGCCGCCGACAAGGTGATCATGACCGGATCCGCCAATCAGGATGTCGTCACCCCCATAGCCGAAGATGCGATCGTTTCCGCCGCCTCCGTCGATGACATCGCTGATGCCTCTACCATGGATGGTCTGTTCCGCCGACGTGGGCTTTTGTTGTGCGAGATAGATATCGTCGACACTGTACGACGTTCCATCGATGAAGCGCATCTCATCGATCAGACGATCTGTGCCAGCACCAGGATCATGGAAGAAACCCTGCACGCGGACGCTGTCGCTGGTTCCTGACCTGGAAATCAGCAGATCGAAGCCATCGCTGCTGATTGCAATATCGCTGCGCTGGATTCCCTCGCCGAACACCAAGCTGTCAAAGTCGGCGCCCCCGGCAGACAGGGAGCCTTGGATTACATCCTTGCTCCATCCCTTGTTGAACAGATAACGATCGTTGCCCAGCCCGCCGATCAGCAGGTCATTTCCGGCACCACCTTCAAGGACGTCATTGCCATCGCCGCCCTCCAGCGTGTCGGCACCTGCGAAACCAACCAGATAGTCTGCCCCGGAAGTTCCAACCAGATGATCTCCGAGCGAGCTTCCATACATCGCACTCAGCGTTACCTGCTGCAACTGCAAGGCAGTAATTTCACTGCCATCCGCGAAGTGCACCCCGGCGAAATTCACAGAAGGCGAGAAGAACGAGCTCAGATAGACGCCATCTCCTCCCTCCGTCTCACGATCAAAGACCGTGCCACCGATCTGGACGGACAGATTGTCGCCTTCACGCAGGAACAGCACCTGTGCCGCGTCGATTCCTGCACCAAACTGCAGCGACAGGGAACTGGACGAGTACCAGCTGTAAGCGTAGTCAGAGCCGTCCCCCCGCTCGTAGACTATCGTGGAGCTACCCTCACCCCAGTCAATCCTGTCGTTGCCGCGGCCGCCTACGAGGACATCCGTACCCGAGCCTGCGGAAAGGGTGTCATTGCCATCTCCGCCATAAAGCGTGTCGTCGCCTTCTCCACCATAAAGCTGATCGTCTCCGGCACCTCCATCGACGATGTCATTTCCCAGCCCCCCATCCACTGTGTCATTGCCATCTCCGCCGAACAGGTGATCGTTACCTTCCTCACCCCAGATCGTGTCATCACCACCGAGCCCGTCAATGACGTCATCACCGCTGGTTCCATAGAGATACTGGCCAAACTGACTCGGAATGACCGCCAGTTCTTCCAGGCGGGTTCGATCCCAGTAGGTCCCATCGGAGAAGCGGATTGCATTGATGCCCCGGTCTCCAGAAAAGTGGGAGACAACCGAAATGACATTATTCGATCCTGATGCATCCGCGATCATCAGCTCGTTCCCGGACCGGTAAACCACGATGTTCGACGACTGGATGCTGGCGTCGAACTCAACCACATTCATCGAGCCGGGGTAGGCTTGATGAAAGCGATCTGAAATGGTGTCCTGCCCGAAGCCAGCGCCGAATCTGTAGGTATCGCTGCCATACCCACCTTGGAGCCGGTCGTTCCCCGCCCCTCCGATCAGCACGTTGTCTCCCTCGCCCCCCACAAGCTCATCATCACCATCGCCGCCATCCAGCACGTCGTCGCCTTCGGCGCCGTCAAGGTAGTCATTTCCGCCACCGCCGGAGAGGTAATCCGCGCCGCTTCCACCGCGCATGTACTGATCGGTCTCGTCGGGCCGCTGTGTCAACAATTGCAGTGCGGCCTGGTCCCACACGGTACCATCGACGAACCTGACCTCGTGAATCCGGGATCTCCATGCTCCCGACCAGACATCGAAATGGCCGTTGACGGTGATTGTCTGATTGACGCCCGCCATCAGAACCAGATCACCGTTCCACGTCCGCGAAACACGGATCATGTCCGGAGTGAATGACCCATCAAATTCGATGGCATCGACATCCAGATAGCTTTCACCGTCGTTGTAGATGGAGTCGTTGCCGAAGCCTGCGCTGAATCGATAGGTATCGCTTCCTGCGCCACCAGTGAGTATGTCGTCGCCTGCGCCGCCTACGAGAATGTCATCGCCCAGGCCACCGTTGATGGTGTCGTTTCCCGCCAGGCCCTCCATGAGATCGGCGGCCGCCGTCCCAATCAGTTCGTCCTTTCCCTGCGTACCACGGATCAGATTCAGCTCGGTCACGTCCATCTCCAGGATCTTTTGGTGGAAAGCTGTCAGGCGGATCTTCCGGTACGACGGCCTGCCGCCCTGTACGAGCTATTCCCGGAAAGCGGGACGGAGTTTAGGGAGAAGAGGAAGCTGCCTGGGAGCAGTGCGTCAGCGCTCACGCATCGCTTCGCCCGCATGCTGGCGCAACGGGCTCAACAGGTAGTCGATCACCCGCCGCTTGCCAGTTTTGATCTCCGCATTCAGGTTCATGCCAGCCGTCATCCGCACGCGAACGCCATCAATCTCCAGCATTGCGCTGTCCAGGCGTATCCGCACCGGAAACACCAGGCCAAGCTTTTCGTCCTGCAAGGCGTCATGCGAAACGCTCACTACCCTGCCCGTCAGGTACCCATAGCGCGTGTACGGGAAGCTCTCGACTTTCACCGTCACCGGCTGGCCACTGCGGACAAAACCGACATCCTTGTTGAGGATGCTGGCCTCTACTTCCAGCGCTTCCTCACTGGGCACCACGGCCAGCAGCGGCTGTGCGGGGGTGACCACGCCGCCCACGGTATGCACGGCCAACTGCTGCACGGTGCCATCGACCGGCGCACGCAGGATCTTCTGCTGGTCACGCTGCCCCGAGCGCGAGACTTCGGGTGTCATCTGGCCTATCTGCTCCTGCGCCGCGCGCAGGCCATCCAGGGTCTGCTGCCGGAAATCCGCCATCAGTACGCGTAGCTCTTCCTCGGCGGCACGCTGGGCGGACCGGATTTCCTGCAGTCGGTTGCGCTGGGTCACGAGGTCCCGCTCGCCGGCAATGCGCTCCTGCTCGCGGAGCAGATAGTCATGGCGACCGACGTAGTTACCTTCCAGAAGGCTGCGGTAATCGTCTGCGCGCAACGTTGAGATTCGCGCCGATTCCTCCAGTGGTTTCACCGCAGCTTGGGCCGTATCCCATTCGGCGCGACGCTGTGAGATCACAGCCCGCAGATTATGCCGTTTGGCCTGCAGTGCCTCGTACTGGCTGCGCGCCAGCATCTGCTCGGCAAGGACGCGGTCGGCCGGCAGGTCCGGCTCCACCGGGATCACTGGCACTTCACCCGCCTGCACGGCCATGTCCAGTGCCAGCAGGCGCATCGAGGTCATCCGTGCATTCAACAAGGCGTCGCTGGACTTGACCACATCGGCTGCGGTTGCGGTCGGGTCAAGCTCGATCAGCACCTGCCCAGCCTTCACCACCTGGCCGTCGCGCACCAGGATGCGCCGCACCACGCCGGTTTCCACCGGCTGCACCACCTTGGTACGCGAATCGACGACGGTCCTTCCAGGCGCCACCGCAACGATGTCGAGCTTGCCGATCGTGGCCCAGAGCAACGCCACGCAGAAAAACGTAATGATGATGCGAAGGGTCCAACGTGCGGCGGGTGAGGTCGGCGTTTCGACCAACTCCAGGTGAGCGGGAAGAAACGCGCGCTCGTCGGCCTCGCGCGGCAATGGATCCATCGCGTGACGATTCCGCCAGGCCGCTTTGAACACGGAGATATAGCGTGCAGCGAAATCACGCAGACCTTCGCGGACATGCTTCATGCGGCCCCCTGCTGCAGGCGGTGCAGCTGGGCATAGTGGCCATCGGACTGGGTCAGAAGCTCATCGTGGGTTCCACTCTCCACGATAAGGCCGCGATCGACCACGACGATGCGGTTGGCCCTGCGCACGGTGGACAGGCGATGGGCGATGATGATGACGGTTCGCCCCTTGCAGATCTCGCGCATGTTGGCCATCACCGCATGTTCGGATTCGTAGTCCAGCGCGCTGGTCGCTTCGTCCAGGATCAGGATGCGCGGATCGGTGATGAGCGCACGCGCGATCGCCACGCGCTGCCGCTGACCACCGGAAAGACCAGCACCATGCTCTCCCACCCGCGTGTCATAGCCTTCGGGCAGTGCGGAGATGAACTCATGCGCACCCGCAAGGGTGGCTGCTTGGATCACCCGGTCCAACGGCATGCCGGGGTCGCTCAGCGCGATGTTGTCGCGCACGCTGCGGTTGAACAGAAAGTTCTCCTGCAGTACAACGCCCAGCTGCCGCCGCAGCCAGGCGGGGTCGGCCAGTGCCAGGTCATGCCCATCCACCAGCACACGGCCGCGCTCTGGCGTATACAGGCGCTGGACCAGCTTGGTCAGCGTGCTCTTGCCGGATCCCGAGCGCCCAACGATTCCGATGACCTGTCCGGCCGGGATGTGCAGGTCGATGCCGGCGAGGATCTCCGGCGTATCAGTTCGATAGCGGAATCCGACCCGCTCGAACGTGATATCGCCACGGATGGGTGGCAGCGCCATGCGGCTGCCGGGCAGTTCCGTACGTGTATTGAGAATGTCGCCCAGACGTTGGACCGAGATCCCGACCTGCTGGAACTCCTGCCACAGCTGCGCCAGCCTGATGATCGGTGCAGCCACTTGGCCGGACAGCATGTTGAACGCGATCAGCTGGCCCAGCGACAGCCCCCCGTCGATCACCAGTTTCGCGCCCCAGAACAGTATGGCGACGCTGACCAGCTTCTGCACCAGCTGCACGCTCTGTTGGCCAACGGTGGCAACCTTGGTGACCCCGAAGCCGGCATTCACATAGCCGGCCAGCTGGTTGTCCCAGGTACGCGTCACCCGCGGATCAACCGCGCTGGCCTTGACCGTTCCGATGCCGCTGATCGTCTCGACGAGGAAGGACTGGTTGTCGGCGCTACGTGCGAACTTCTCATCCAGCCGCTTGCGCAGCACCGGGGTGATGCCGGCCGAAATGAGCGCGTAGACCGGCAGCGAGATCACCACGATCAGCGTCAGCCAGCCACTGTAGTAGAACATCACAGCGAGGAAGACCGCGGTGAAGAACAGGTCTAGCACCGACGTCAGGGCCTGCCCGGTCAGAAAATTGCGTATGTTCTCCAACTCGCGCACGCGGGCGATGGTGTCGCCTACGCGACGGGACTCGAAGTAGGCCAGCGGCAATGCCAGGACATGGCGGAACAGGCGCGCACCAAGTTCGACATCGATCTTGCTGGTGGTGTGGGCGAATACATAGGTACGCAGTCCGCTCAGGACTACGTCGAAGACGGCGATCGACACCAGGCCGATCGCGATCACGTCCAGCGTGGTCAGGCCTTGATGCACCAGCACCTTGTCCATCACCACCTGGTAGAACAGGGGCGTCACCAGGGCAAACAGCTGGATGAAGAAGGAGACGACGAAGACTTCCAGCAGCATCTTCCGGTACTTGATGACCGCAGGAATGAACCAGCTGAAATCAAAGCGCGCCAGCTCGCCAAGTACGGACGCCCGCGAGGCAACCTGAAGAAGACGTCCACGATAGCGTTGCTGCAGCGTGGGCATGTCGATGCTTCGCGGACGCCGCTGGGCGAGATCATGGATCAGTACCTGATCGCCGCTGATGCGGGCAATGATGAAGGCGTCGCCGTCGTCACCCAGGGCCAGCACAGGAAGGCTGGTCATCGCCAGGCGAGCCAGCGCCGTCGCACTTACCCTGGCCTTCAAGCCCAGCTTGCGGGCGGCCAGTACCAGTGTCGTCTCGTCCATGGCCGCATTGCCCAATCCAGCATCATGCGCCAGCTGACTCGCGTCAGCTGCGATGCCATGGAATTGAGCAAGCAGCACCAGCCCCCGCAGTGCCAGGTCCTGGTGTCCGTGCGCCCCCTCGTCCCCCGGCACCGTAGGTGCCGCGTCTCCCTGTGGCATAACGTTCCCGTGCGCTGCTTCCGTTGAGCGCATCCCCGGAGCGGGAGATTGGGGGGGGCCAACTCCCTTGTCAAGGGTCGGCAGGAGGGCGTAATCCCGCCATCGCTGAAGGGGCGGTTGAAGCGAAATGGGGCAATTCGCTGAAAGCCGTCATGTGCTGCGCCCGGGTGCCGAACAGCGACCCAACGACGCGGTGCGGGCACAAAAATGGCAGGGAACCGGAATTCCCTGCCATCGGGTAGATGCACCGGTAGAACCGGATTGTGGCTTAGAACGGAATATCGTCGTCAGCGAAGTCGTCCATCGGCGGAGCCTGCTGCGGCTGCGGGCGCTGGTTGCCACCCTGGTTGCCGTAACCGCCGCCCTGGTTGCCGCCCTGGTTGCCATAGCCGCCGCCCTGGCCGCCACGCTGGCCACCGCCACCGCCGCCGTACTCCTGGCGCGGCGCCTGCTGGCGCTGCGGACGATCGCCGCCGTAGTTGCCACCACCGCCGCCACCGCCGCCTTCACCACGGCCGCCCAGCATCTGCATTTCATCGGCAATGATGTCGGTGGAGTACTTCTCCACGCCGTCCTGGCCGGTGTACTTGTCGTAGCGCAGGCTGCCTTCGACGTAGACCGAGCTGCCCTTGCGCAGGTACTCGCCGGCGATCTCGCCGAGCTTGCCGAAGAACACCACACGGTGCCATTCGGTACGTTCCTGCTGGTTGCCATCCTTGTCCTTGCGGACGCTGGTGGTGGCCAGACTGATGCGGGTGATCGCCATGCCGCCCTGGGTGTACTTCACGTCCGGGTCGTTGCCGAGATTGCCGACCAGGATGACTTTGTTGATGCCGCGCGCCATAGGTACCTTCGTCCGTTGTCCAAGGGCAGACCGCCAGTGATAGCACAGCCCCGGGCGGGGGTGCAGTAGGCTGGGCCGCCCCTGTTGAAATTTGGGGGAATGCGAGAACGATGCATCTTAGCATTGCCGCCGCCATCCGCCCGGTCAGAAGACCCCGGCCGCGCAGGGGGATTGAACTGATTTCCTTGTCCGGCAATGACTTACCCTCGCTTCGGCGGACCTCCAGAGGGGCATTCGCGTCTACCCATGGCATCATGCCCAAGCACCTTCCCCCAGCCCCCTCCCGCGTGCCCATGACGATCAAAGGCAAAGCCACCTCCCTGGACATCGCCCACCTGGCCGGGGTATCCCAGCCGACCGTGTCGCGGGCCCTGCGTGGCAGCCCGATGGTCAACGCCGAGACCCGCGAGCGCATCCTGCGCATCGCCCGCGAACTGAACTACAAGGTCGACAAGAACGCCTCCAGCCTGCGCCTGCGCAACGCCGGCACCCTGGCCCTGCTGTTCTTCGAGGACCCGACCAACGACGACTCGCTGATCAACCCGTTCTTCCACTCGATGCTCGGCTCGATCACCCGTGCCTGCGCCCTGCATGGGCAGGACCTGCTGGTCTCGTTCCAGCAACTGTCCACCGACTGGCAGGCCGATTACGAGGACAGCAACAAGGCCGACGGCATCATCCTGCTCGGCTACGGCGACTACCACGAATCGCGCGACCGCCTGCAGCGGCTGGTCGAACAGGGCACGCACTTCGTGCGCTGGGGCGCCGCCCTGCCCGGCCAACCCGGTGTCTCGATCGGCAGCGACAACTTCCAGGGCGGGCATGACATCACCACCCACCTGTTGCAGCAGGGCTGCCGCCGCATCGCCTTCCTCGGCCATGCCTCCAGCCATTACCCCGAATTCCAGGAGCGCTACCGCGGCCATGTCGCGGCCCTGCAGGACCACGGCCTGGCCGCCGAACCGGCGCTGCAGCACGATGCGATCACCACCGAGGCGTCGGGCCAGGAGGCCTGCCAGGCGCTGCTGGCGCGCGGTGAACCGATCGATGCGATCTGCGCCGCCAGCGATCTGATCGCCATCGGCGCGATGCGGGCCCTGCGCGACGCCGGCCGGCGGGTGCCGCAGGACGTGGCGGTAACCGGCTTCGACGACATCCCGCTGGCGGCCTCGGTATCCCCGGCGCTGACCACGGTGCAGCAGGACACCAAGCAGGCTGGCCAGCTGCTGGTGGAACGCCTGCTGGCGCTGATCGGTCGGCAGCCGGTGGAGAGCCAGAGCATCCCGGTGAAGCTGGTGGTGCGGGAATCGTCGCTGCGCCGGTAAGCGCTGCCAGGCCTGCCGCCACGCCCCAACGTGCGACGGCGGAATTCTCCCCCCATGACCAACGGCGGATGCGCACGGAGGCTGATGCGCGGATAACGCGCAGACATCGCCCATGGAAAGGTGTACGTCGCATGCTGAAGATCGATTCGCTGTCCAAGACGTACGCCAACGGCGTGCATGCGCTCAACAACGTCACCCTGGACATCCCGCGCGGCATGTTCGGCCTGCTCGGCCCCAACGGCGCCGGCAAGTCGTCGCTGATGCGCACGCTGTCCACCCTGCAGGAGGCCGACAGCGGCACGGCGACCCTTAGCATTCCAGGCGAGGCGCCGATCGACGTACTGCGCGACAAGGATGCGGTGCGCCGCCGGCTGGGTTACCTGCCGCAGGATTTCGGCGTGTATCCGAAAGTCAGCGCGCTGGACCTGCTGGAACATTTCGCGGTGCTCAAGGGCCTGACCCAGCGCGCGCAGCGCCGCGAGGTGGTCGATGGGCTGCTGCAGCAGGTGAACCTGTGGGACGCCCGCAAACGCAAGCTGGGCACCTACTCCGGCGGCATGCGCCAGCGCTTCGGCATCGCCCAGGCGCTGCTGGGAGACCCGCGGCTGGTGATCGTCGATGAGCCCACCGCCGGCCTCGACCCGGAAGAACGCAACCGCTTCCTCAACCTGCTGGCGGCCATCGGCGAGAACGTGGCGGTGATCCTGTCCACCCACATCGTCGAGGACGTGACCGACCTGTGCCCGACGATGGCGATCATGAACAAGGGCCAGGTACTGCTGACCGGCCGCCCTGCCGAAGCCATCGACGCCCTGCAGCACCAGGTCTGGCGCAAGCAGGTCGATCCTTCGGAACTGGCCGACCACGAAGCGCGCTACGTGGTGCTGTCCACCCGCCTGGTCGGTGGCCGCCCGGTGATCCACGTGCACAGCGCCAACGACCCCGGCGACGGCTTTGCGGCAGTGGCGCCCGACCTCGAGGACGTGTACTTCCAGCGCCTGCGCCTGCAGGCCCGTGCCCGCGCGGCAGCCTGAGCGGAGCACGCCATGATCCTCGACTTCTTCCGATTCGAGCTGCGCGAGCAGCTGCGTTCCCCACTGCTGTGGCTGCTGGCCGGGCTGTTCGCCCTGCTTGCCTTCGCCGCCGCCTCCAGCGACGCCGTGCAGATCGGTGGCGGCGCCGGCAACGTGCACAGCAACGCGCCCACCGTGATCGCGCAGATGCTGGGCATCTTCACCCTGCTCGGCATGCTGGTCACCGCGCTGTTCGTCAGCAATGCGCTGCTGCGTGACTTCGAGCTCGGCACCGCCGAACTGATCTTCGCCAGCCCGGTGAAGCGCCGCGACTACCTGGCCGGGCGCATCGCTGCCGCCCTGGCGGCCGGCCTGCTGGTCTACGTGCTGATCGCGTTTGGCCTATGGCTGGCGCCGTTCATGCCGTGGGTCGACCCCGAACGCATGGGCCCGATCAGCTGGCAGGGCTATGCGTGGACGTTCGCGGTCATCGTCATTCCGAACCTGCTGTTCACCACCGCACTGCTGTCGCTGCTGGCAGCGCTGACCCGCTCGATCCTGTGGGTCTACATCGGCCTGGTGGCCTACCTGGTGCTGTACGGCGCCAGCGCGGCCCTGCTGCGCGACATCGACAACACCTGGATCGCGGTGCTGAGCGAACCGCTGGGCATGCGCGCACTCGGCCGCACGATCCGCTACTGGTCCACCGCTGAACGCAACAACGGGATTCCCGAGCTGGCCGGTTACCTGCTGGCCAACCGCGCCCTGTGGTTGGGCGTGGCCGCCGCACTGTTCGCCGCTACGTTCGCGCTGTTCCGCACCGAACGCAGCGGCAGCGGCAGCGGCCGTCGGCGCTGGGGCCGCAGGCAGGTGCAACCGGTTGCCGATGCCGCCGGCGTCCGCCCGAGCCGCGCGACACTGCCGCGCGTGATACCGGCATTCACCGCCACCACCGCGTGGCAGCAGTTCCTGCGCCAGGTCCGCTTCGATACACGCGGCGTCCTGCGCAGCGTGCCGTTCATCGTGCTGCTGGTGCTGGGCCTGGCCAACTTCCTGCCCAGCGCGCTGTTCCGGCAGACCCTGTACGGCACCTCGATCTGGCCGGTCACCTCGCAGATGATCATGGGCCTGCAGGGTGCCTTCAGCTGGCTGCTGGTGATCATTGTGCTGTTCTTCGCCGGTGAGCTGGTCTGGAAGGAACGCAGTGCGCGCATCAACGAAGTGACCGATGCCATGCCGGTGCCGAACTGGGTGCCGCTGCTGGCCAAGTTCACCGCACTGCTGGCGGTGATCGTCTGCTTCCAGGCGGCCGGCGCGCTGGCGGCAATGGGCGTGCAGCTGGCCAAGGGCTACACGCATCTGGAGCCGCTGCTCTACCTGCGCAGCCTGGCGCTGGATTCGGTGGTCTACATCCTGATGGGCGGCCTGGCGCTGGTGCTGCAGGTGCTCACCAACAACAAGTTCGTCGGTTATGCGCTGCTGATCGTGGTGATGATCGGCCAGGGCGTGCTCGGCCTGCTCGACTACACGCAGAACCTGTACAACTTCGGCAGCTGGCCCAACGCGCCCTATTCGGACATGAACGGCTACGGCCACTTCCTCACCGGGCAGCTGGCGTTCCAGGGCTACTGGGCGCTGTTCCTGCTGACCTTGATGTGCCTGGCGTCGGCCCTCTGGGTACGAGGTGTCAGCCAGAACCTGCGCCAGCGCCTGGCCCTGGCCGGCCGTCGCCTGCGCGGCCCGACCGGTGCCTTCGCCGCAGTGGCCGCCGTGGCCTTTGTCGCCGTGGGCGGCTGGCTGTACTGGAGCACCAACATCCGCAACGAGTTCGTCTCGCCCGACCAGCAGCTGGACCTGCAGGCCCGCTACGAGCGCGAGCTGTCGAAGTACCGCAACCTGCCGCAGCCCCGCATCGTGGCGGTGGACAACCGCGTGGACCTGTCCCCCGAATCGCAGTCGATGGTGATCGATGCGAACTGGACGATCCGCAATCTCCACGCGCAGCCGATCCCGGAACTGCATGTCTCGATGGGTGATGACAAACAGCTGGTAGCCGCCGATCTTGGCGGACAGACGATGGCCTTCCATGACAAGGACCTGGGGTATCGCATCTACCGGCTGGACAAGCCCCTGCAACCGGGCGAAAGCCGACGTGTCCATTTCCGGGTGGTGCAGAAACCCAATGGCATCACCGCCGGCCAGGCGCCGAGCAACATCGTGGGCAACGGCACGTTCTTCAACAGCCGCGTACTGCCGTCGTTCGGCTACAACGAGGGCGCGGAGATCACCGACCGCAACGAGCGGCGCAAGCGCGACCTGGGTGAGCCGCGGCGCATGCCCAGGCTGGAAGACGAAGCCGCGCGTGCCAACACGTACATAGCCAACGATGCCGACTGGCTCGACTTCCGCACCACGATCTGCACGGCACCCGACCAGGTGGCGCTGGCCCCGGGCTATCTGCAGCATGAGAGCACGGTCAATGGCCGGCGCTGCTTCAGCTATGCCATGGATCGACCGATGCTGAACTTCTACGCCTATCTGTCGGCGCGCTGGGAGGTGCGCAAGGCAAAGTACAAGGACATCCCGATCGAGGTCTACTTCGACCCGGCGCACGGCTACAACGTGGACCGGATGATCGAAGCGGTGCAGAAATCGCTGGCCTACTACGAGGCGAACTTCACCCCGTACCAGCATCGCCAGGTGCGCATCATCGAGTTCCCGGGTTATGCCCGCTTCGCGCAGTCGTTCGCCAACACCATCCCCTACTCCGAGGCCATCGGTTTCATCGCCGACCTGCGTGACCCGGACAAGGTGGACTACGTGTTCTACGTGACCGCGCACGAAATCGCACACCAGTGGTGGGCGCACCAGGTGATCGGTGCCAACGTGCAGGGCGCCACGGTGCTGTCCGAATCGTTGTCGCAGTATTCGGCACTGATGGTGATGGAGCAGGAGTACGGCCGCCAGCACATGCGTCAGTTCCTCAAGCGCGAACTGGACGGCTACCTGTCCGGCCGCGGCGGCGAGGCCATCGAGGAACAGCCGCTGGAGCGCGTGGAAAACCAGCAGTACATCCACTACCAGAAGGGTTCGCTGGTGTTCTACCGGCTGCGCGAGGAGATCGGCGAGCAGGCGCTTAACCGCGCATTGAAGCGCTTCCTGCAGGACAAGGGGTACCAGCAACCGCCGTACACCACCTCACGCGAGCTGCTGGACTACATCCGCGCCGAGACCCCGGCCGACCGCCAGCAGCTGGTCACCGACCTGTTCGAGAAGATCAGCTTCTACGACAACCGCGTGATGGCCGCCAGCGCCCGCAAGCGCGATGACGGCCGCTACGACGTGACCCTGGACCTGCACGCCGCCAAGCAGTACGCCGACGGCAAGGGCAAGGAGAGCGACGGAAAGATGGATGACTGGGTCGAGGTCGGCGTGTTCGCCAATGGGCCGTCGGGCAAGGAGCGCGACCAGAAGGTGCTGTACCTGCAGCGCCACCACATCACCAGCGCCGATCCGAAGATCACGGTGACGGTGAATGAAAAGCCGGACGAAGCAGGCTTCGATCCCTACAACAAGCTGATCGACCGGGTGAGCGATGACAACCGGCGCAAGGTGACGATGTGAGGTAACGGGGCGCCGGCCTATGCGCCGGCGCTCCACGCAACACGTGCGGGCTTGGCTTGGCTTGGCTCGCCCTACTGTAGTGCCGAGCCATGCTCGGCACATTGTCCACGACAGTCGCGAAGGTTCAGCGCACCGGGGCCTTCGGCCCCAGCAACGCCAGCAGCACGAAGACCACGATCGAGGCGACGGTGCCGAGCGCCGCCGGTAACCCGAACGCCCACGCCGAACGGCCCTGCTGGCGTGCCCACTGGGCCAGATGCCAGGCCGCGCCCAGGTTGATCAGCCAGGCAATGACGAAGACCGGCCACAGCACCACGCCCACCGCGCGCAGCACGGGCATGGATACCAGCGCGACGACGATGGCTGCGATCAGGAAGATCAGTGCGGAGCGGGAATGACGCGATGCAGATGCGTTCATGCGGCCAACCTGCGCACCATCACCAGCACGCGATAGCTGTGGTTGTCGGCTTCCTGCAGCGGCTTCCAGCCCAGCCGAGCGTACAGGCCGCCATCCAGCGCTTCGGTCTGTAGATACAACTCGGAAACGCCCATCCGAACCGCCTGCGCCGCTGCCTGCTCGACCAGCCCACTGGCCAGTCCGTGGCACCGATGGCTGTCGGCCACGAACACGCTGCCCAGCCAGTGCTCATACTGCGGGAATGCCTGCATCTCCCTGCGCTTGAGCTGCACGGCACCAACCAACCGGTCTCCATCGAAGGCGGCGATCAGGTGCGGGAAACCTCCGGCGTCCTGCGGCGGATTGAGCCGCTGCAGTTCCTGTTCCAGCGACAGGCCCGCGTCCTGGCCCCATTGTGCGTGGTACCACTCGGCCAGTTGCTGCCGTTCCGGTGCGCCAGCGGGTAATACCTTGAATTCCATGGCAATGCCTTGATCCCGATATTACCCAAGAGGATCACGGACGGCGCTTGAAGGGAAGCCCTCTGTGGAGTCGAGCCATGCTCGACTCATCAGGCCATGCGCGAAAGGCAGTCGAGCATGGCTCGACTCTACAGGAGCCGCAGGCGGCAACTCAGCCCTGCGCAAAGTCCTTCAGGATCTCGCCGACGCCGCTGGGCGAGATCTCGAAGCCCAGCGGGGTGCCCGGATTGATCACCACGCCGTAGCCACCCGGCACGCGGCGCAGCACGTCCAGCATCAGCCAGCGGATCTGGTGTTCGGCCTGCTGGCTGTAGATGCCCACCCGCGACGGATCGGTGAACACGGCCACGTGCAGGGTGCCCTGCTTGTCGAACAGCAGCGGGTCGAAGCCGCTGCCATCGGGGGTCACCAGGCTGCCGGTCAGCAGCACCACCTCGGAGGCGACGAAGGCCTCCATGAAGGCGCGGATCGGCACCGCCCCGTCCATCGCCGCCTTCAGCAGGGTTTCGATCGGGGTCTGCGGGGCGAGGTCGGTCATGGGGGTACGGCAGGGCGTGAGGGGTGCCTATTGTAGAGTCGAGCTTGCTCGACTGCTCGAAGAGCGTGCCAACCAAGGTTGGCACCTACCAGAGCGGGAGTGCCAACCAAGGTTGGCATCCACCAGAGCGGAAGCGCCGGGCCATGCCCGGCGGCGCCCTCAGCGCCCCAGACGCTGGTCCCGCGACCGCTGGTCAGCCATCGCCTTGTCCAGCTCGGCCTGCAGCGCCGGCTGCTGCACGGCGGCATCCAGCACATACACCTTCACGCCGTGCGCGGGCACTTCGGCCTTCAGGGAGCCATCCACCTGCAACGAACCGCCGTCCAGTGCATCGCGCCAGCGGCCCGCCTGGACGTAACGCGCCACGGTGAGCGTCCTGGCCTGATCGCCCTTGTTCAGCAGCACCAGCGCGGTCTGCGCCACCTCGCCATGCTGCAGCACGCGGAAGAACACCGCCTCATCGCCCTGCAGGCGCTCGTTCACCTGCAGGCCCCGCTGCAGCGCCGGGGTGGCTTCACGCAACCGGGCGATACGCTGCAGCGGCGCGAAGATCGGACTCTTCGGCGCAGCATCCACACGTGGCTGGCCGAAGTACGCGCGATTGCCGGCATGCTCGGCACGGCCACGCATGAAGCCCGTCTCCGAACCGTAATAGACCACCGGAATGCCGCGCGCGGTGAACAGCCAGTTGTGCGCATCGATGAAGCCATCGTCGCTGGCCTGCAGGCGCGGCATGTCGTGGTTGTCGTAGAAGCTCATCAGCTCGTACGGGTTGGCGTACGGTCCGCCGCTCAGGTGCAGCGGCTCGGCCAGTGTCTCAAAGCCCTTGGCGGCGGTGCCGAAGGTCTGCTCCAGCGCGCCGCGCAATGGGAAATCGAGCACGCTCACGTTGGCATTGGATGGCCAGGTGTGCTCGGCAATGGTCGCCGCGTTGTAGTCGAAGGCTTCGCCAAACATGAACATGCCCGGGTGCTCGGCACGGATGCGCTTGACGAAGGCATGCCACCACGGGTGCGGCAGCCAGCCGATGGTGTCGATGCGCAACGCGTCCACGCCCTGCGCGGTCCATTGCAGGTAGGCACCGACCAGGTAGTCCATCACCGCCGGATTGTCCTGATTGAAGTCGGACAGCTCAGCCAGGTTGCCATCGAAGATCGAGCCATCCTTGCTATCGACCGGTCCAATGCTGTTGTAGAACGCGTGCAGCGGGTTGTGCTTCGGATCCAGTTTCTGCGGCGGCAGGTTCTGGTGGTCGGCGATCAGTTTTCCGTCCTTGTCGAAGATCTGCCCGAACTGCGGCTGTCGCGTCGGCATGGTCCAGGCCGGCGAGCCGTGGTTGCCCACGATGTCCAGCACCACCTTCAAGCCAGCACCGTGCAGGCCCTTGGTCAGCCCGGCGAAATCCAGGTTCTTGCTGGGCAGGTGCTCATCGAGCTTGTAGAAGTTGATGCCCCAGTACCCGTGGTAGCCGGTCTTGCCGCGGTCGGTCAGCGTGCTGGTGCAGCTGATCGGCTTGCTGCCGGTGAACGCCTCGTCCGGATTGTCCACGATGGGCGTGATCCATACCGCGCCGAAACCGAGGTTGCGGATGTACTGCGCGTTGTCGAGCACGCCGCGGAAATCACCACCGAGGTAGCCGATGTTGCCGTCCACCTTGTCCGGGCACGGCACCGGGATGTCGAAGGTACGGTGCTTGCCGCCCTGGTCGCGGTGATCGTTGGACGGATCGCCGTTGACGAAGCGGTCGGTGACCACGAAGTACACCGCATCGCTGGCGAACGGTTCGGTGGTGCCCACATAGTCCGGGCGTGGCGCGGCCGCCGCATGGCCGGCCAGCAGTACCAGGAAAACAGCAACAGACAGCACACCGCGCATCACACCACCTCCGGACGGGACGGAACCCGCAGCACGCACAGGCCGGCCAGGAACAGGCTGCAGCCGCCCAGCACCAGCACATGCATCGGCTGACCACCCAGCCATGCGCGCAGGGCAAAGCCAAGCGCACTAGCCGCCACCAGCTGCGGGATCACGATGAAGAAATTGAAGATGCCCATATACACACCCATCTTCGACGCCGGCACGCTGTCGGACAGCAGTGCATACGGCAACGACAGGATCGAGGCCCAGGCAAAGCCCACACCAACCATCGACAGCAGCAGCCAGTGCGGGTCGCGGATGAACATCAGCGAGACCAGGCCGGCGCCGCCCAGCCACAGGTTGACCAGGTGGCTCCAGCGCAGGCCGATCGCACGCACCATCGGCGGAATCAGCACCGCCGCCAGCGCAGCGAAGCCGTTGTAGGCGCCAAACAGCACGCCCACCCAGTTGGCACCTTCGTTGTAGGCGGCCGACTGTGGATCGGTCGAACCGAAATGGGTACCTGCCACCGCAGCGGTGGTGTAGATCCACATGGCGAACAGCGCGAACCACGAGAAGAACTGCACCCACGCCAGGCGGCGCATGGTGACCGGCATCGCGCGCAGGTCGCCGACGATGGCGGCCAGCATATGCGTGGCCGGCAGCGCGCGCGCGGCCGCCAGCAGCAGGCCGTAGCCGGCGCACAGGCCGGCCAGCACGTACAGCATCCGGTCGCCCTGCCGCCACGCGATCAGCAGCGCCAGCAGCACGCCCAGCCCCAGCCATACGGCCACCTGCGCCCACGGTGCCGGGCCGTTGATCGCGGCCGCCGCGTGATGCGCCGGCGGCTCTGCATCATCGAAGCCGGCCAGTTCCACCGGTGAGTACTCGCGGGTGCTGACCACCGTCCAGGTGATCGCGGCCAGCAGCACCACCGCGCCGAAGTAGAACGCATAGCGCACGGTGTCCGGCACCTCACCCGCAGCGGCCGTATTGGCGACCCCGAAGTGGGCCAGGATGAACGGCAGAAAGCTGGCGACGATGGCACCCACGCCGATGAAGAAGCTCTGCATGGCATAGCCAGTCGGGCGCTGGCGTGGCGCCAGCTGGTCGCCGACGAAGGCGCGGAACGGCTCCATCGATACGTTGATCGAGGCATCCAGCACCCACAACGTGCCGGCCGCGATCCACAACGTCGGCGAGTTCGGCATCACCAGCAAGGCCAGCGTGGTCAGCACCGCACCGATCATGAAGTACGGACGGCGGCGCCCCCAGCGCGTCCAGGTGCGGTCGGACAGGTAGCCGATTACCGGCTGCACCAGCAGGCCGGTCAGCGGCGCGGCGATCCACAATCCTGGTACCGCGTCGATGTCCGCGCCCAGTGTCTCGAAGATGCGGCTGGCATTGGCGTTCTGCAGGGCGAATCCGAACTGGATGCCGAGGAAGCCGAAGCACATGTTCCAGATCTGCCAGAACGACAGCTGCGGTTTTGCCGTGCGATTCATCGTGCGCCCTCTGCCATCGCCACGGGTGCTACCGTCAGCGCCTGCACCTGGGCCTGGTTGAGCACGCCATCGCGCCCGCCCTTGCCCCCGGTGTAGTGCGCGAAGTGCTGCAGCGCGCTCATGTTGAAGCCTTCTTCAAGCGCGACCGTGCACCGGCCCTTGGGCACAGTGAATGCCGCCGAGGTCGAGTCCTGCACGGCCACGCTGTGCGGCAGGGTGACGGTGTGCCGTTGCAACGACTGGCCCGGGCAGTGCAGCACCAGTTGCTTCACCGCAGCGGTGACGCCGGTGTTGATCGGCCCATTCGGGTTGCTGTATTGCAGGCGCAGGCGCACCTGCCCGGCCTTGGCCGAGGTGAACTGCCAGCGATCCTCGCCCTTCAGCACCTGCTGCGGACCGACGCAGACCATCGGGCTGTGCAGCGATTCCAACGCGCCATCGCGCCGGGTCAGGCTGAGGCAATGCTGCAGGCCATCGTCACTGATGTGCGCCTGGCCGTTGCTGGCGGCGACAACCGTGCCGTCCATCCACAGTACCTGGTCGGCTGCCACAGGAACGTTCCAGCCCGCGCCATTGCGCAGGGCCTGCGGCGCCGCCGGTATTGCCGGCGCACGCGCGTTGGCATCCGCAGTCGTGGCAGCGAAACCGGCTGCTGCCGGGGCCGCGACCAGCTGCACCGTGGTGGTCGCGCCACGCGTGGTGGTTCTGCCTGCCACCAGCAGGCCATCGCCCAGGTTCTGCGGGCGCTCCAGCACATAGCGCTTGCCGTTGGCTTCCAACGTGATGCGGGGGCGCGTGCCGAACAGTTCGGGCACCAGCACGGCCGGCAGCTTGGGCTGCACGCGGCCATCGTCCTGCACGCCGAATACGCCCTCGACCACCATCGACAGATAGCCGGCCACCGACCACAGCTGGCGTTCGGAATTGACCACCGGGCCGCTCAGTGCGCCCTCCTCGACATGCACGGCCTGGCTGACCAGCTCGTAGTTCTCCATGTTGGAGCCGGCCAGCGCGGCGCCCTGCATCAACGAGCGGATTTCGGCGGCGATGCGCGGCGCATCATCCAGCTGCCGCGCCGCGCGCAGCGAGTACGCACTGACGAACGGCCAGATCGCGCGATTGTGGTAGATCGGCTGTTGCGCCTCCTGCGGCCAGACCACCGGGCTGCCGGCCGGTCCCATCGGGTAGGCGGCCAGCGCACGGCGCGCGCGTTCCGGGGGCAGCACCTCGGCCAGGATGCCCAGCGACAGGCCGAGCAGATCGACCTTGGCATACGGCACCGGGTGCGCCGCTTCGCCGATGTAGCTCATGTATTGACCGATGTCCTCGCGCCAGAAGCGCGCATCGATCTGCCGTGCCAACGCATCGGCCCATGCCTTGTAGTCGGCCACGCGGGCATCGCCGCGCTGGCCTGCCAGGCGTTCGGCCAGGCGCAGTGCCTGATAGTGCAGCACGTTGGTGGATAGTGCGTAGGAATCACCGATGAAGCGCACGTCCTCGCGGGTCCAGTCCGGATAGGTCTGCTCGCGCCAGTCCAGGAACGAGGTCTCGCCACGGTACAGGCCCACCTGCGCGTCGAACACCATCGCGCGGTCCTGCGCCAGCGTGCCCTTCAGCGCCTGCCAGACCTGGTCGGCAAACGCGCGATCCTCCAGCAGATGACGTGCCGCCAGGAACCACACCACGCGATCGCTGCTGATCGGCCAGCTGCCACCGGAACCGGTGTCCTGCGCCACGAACAGGCCGGGCGTGTGCCCGTCGCGCGCCGCCGACAGCTTGAACTGCAGCGACTGCCGGGTGCGCTCCGGGTCCAGCCGCGCCAGCGCCAGATCGGCGGCGAAGCTGACATCGCGGGTCCACACATAGGGCCAGCGCGCGCCGGTCTGGAAGCACTCGCACGGCACCGGTCGGCCTTCGTCGAACGCGGGATCGCGAATCGCGTCCACGCGGTCCTGGTCCATCTCCTGCTGGGCCAGCGCGAACAACGCGTCGAACATCACGCTGCCGGTCTGGCTGCGCATCGGTGCGGCTGCGATCTGCACTGCGCCCTTCGGCGCATGCAGCACGAAGCTGCCGTTGGCAGCGGCTTCGGCGCGCGCATGGCGGCCGTCGAATTGCAGGTCGGCCGCCTGCGCGGTCGATCCCAGCGCTGCCCCCAGGGCAGCGGTCAGGCAAATGATCTTCAGCATCGAAGCGGCGGACCGGCTTGCGCCCGTCGGCCTCCCTCCCTCTCTGCACGCGTTGTAGGTCCGCACCACCATTGCCGGTGGACGGGCGCGGCCCCTCCCTCAAGGTGCCTTGGCCCCATGGTAGACGCGGGGCTGTCGGCTGCGTCCATCTGCATACGTATTCATGGCGCTGCGCGGTAGCGCGCCGGCTGCGCTGGCTTATGGTCCGGGTCTGCCAACGGCGCCTTTGGAGGGGAACTGCCGATGTCACCCACTGCTGTACGCGCGGCAATCGCGCACCTGCTCGGCCTGGCCCTGCTGGCCTGGGCCACGCTGGCACAGGCCGCGCCACAGGTCGCCAGCGTCGAATCACCGGGCAAGGTGCTCAAGGTCAGCCTCGTGCTGGACGGCGGCACCGCCCGCTACCGCGTCGAGCGTTTCGGCGAGCCCGTGGTGGAGGATTCGAAGCTCGGCTTCGCCCTGCGCGATGGCCGCCTGGACCGCGATTTCGCCCTGCTTGGCCAGCAGCGGCGCAGCGTCGACGACAGTTGGGAGCAGCCGTGGGGCGAGCGCCGGCTCACCCGCAACCACTTCAACGAGCTGACCGTGCAGCTGGCCGAGACCACCGGCAGCAGGCGCCGGCTGGATGTGGTGTTCCGCGTCTACGACGATGGCGTTGGCTTCCGCTATGCGTTCCCCGAGCAGCCGAACCTGCGCGAAGCCATCATCGATGACGAACTGACCGAGTTCGCCATCGCGCAGGATTCCACCGCCTGGTGGATTCCCGCCGGCGAACCGATCCACTACGAATACCTGTACCAGCGCACGCCACTGCGCGAGGTGCCGCTGGTGCATACGCCGATGACCCTGCGCAGCCGCGATGGCCTGCACGTGGCGATCCACGAGGCCGCACTGGTGGACTACGCCGGCATGTGGCTGCGGCGCACAAAAGGACAACGCCTGCGCGCACAGCTGTCACCCTCGGCCGAAGGCTGGAAGGTGCGCCGCACCCTGCCCTTCGCCACGCCGTGGCGCACGCTGCAGATCGCCGACCGTGCCGGTGGCCTGGTCGAATCGGACCTGATCCTCAACCTCAACGAACCCAATGCGCTGGGCGATGTGAGCTGGGTGAAGCCGGCCAAGTACCTGGGCGTGTGGTGGTCGATGCACCTGGACAACGAAAGCTGGGCGACCGGGCCGAAGCATGCGGCCACCACCGCCAAAACGAAGAAGGTGATCGACTTCGCCGCCGCGCATGGCTTCCGTGGCGTGCTGGTGGAAGGCTGGAATCCGGGCTGGGACGGCATGTGGGTGGGCAATGGCTACGACTTCGATTTCACCCGTGCCACGCCTGATTTCGATATCGAAGCGCTTTCAGCGTATGGCCTGAAGAAAGGTGTGCACCTGATCGGCCACCACGAAACCGGCTGCGCCATCGAACACTACGAGAATCAGCTGGGCGATGCGCTGGACCTGTACGCACGGCTGGGCGTGGACCAGTTCAAGACCGGTTACGTCTGCGATGATGGCCAGGTCGACCGGCGTGATCCGGCTGGCGGCCCGCTCTGGCGCGAGTGGCACGACGGGCAGTTCATGGCCCGCCACCACCTGAAGGTGGTGCAGGAGGCCGCGCGCCGGCATCTGTCGGTGAACCCGCATGAGCCGATCAAGGACACCGGCCTGCGCCGTACCTACCCCAACTGGATCTCGCGCGAGGGCGCGCGTGGCATGGAATACAACGCCTGGGGCCAGCCGCCGAATCCGCCGGAGCACGAGGTCAACCTGGTGTTCACCCGGATGCTGGCCGGGCCGATGGATTACACCCCCGGCATCCTCAGCCTGAAGGGCCGCCACGGCCAGGCCATCCCCAGCACGCTGGCCCGCCAGCTTGCCCTGTACGTGGTGCTGTACAGCCCGATCCAGATGGCCGCCGACCTGCCCGAGCACTACCTGCAGCACCGCGAGGCATTCCGCTTCATCGAGGACGTGGCGGTGGACTGGGAGCAGAGCCGCGTGCTCGATGGCGAAGTGGGCGACTACGTGACGATCGTGCGCCGCGACCGCAACAGCCGCGACTGGTTCCTCGGCAGCATCACCGATGAGCACGGCCGCGTACTGCCGGTGTCGCTGGGCTTCCTGGAGCCTGGCGTGCGCTATCGCGCCGAGATCTACCGCGATGGTGAAGGCGCTGATTTCCGCAGCAACCCGTTCGCGTTCGCACGCGAGCCCCGCGAGGTGACCAGTACCGACGCACTGACGCTGGTGCTTGCGCCGGGTGGCGGGCAGGCCATTCGCTTCACACCGCTGTGAATGCCCCGGTAGTTCCGGCCGCTGGCCGGCACCACCACAAGCAGGATCTGAAAGCGATTACATCCCTGCAAACGCCATTGAATACGTATGCAGGGTGATTCCCGCGAAGAACGCGCTGCCTACCATAGCGGCGACGACAGCGGCCACCGCGTCGCACGTTCACGGCACCGCCGGAACGCTCACAAATCGATCTGCAACATTGCCTGGGAGGGGAAAATGTTGAACCACAAGCGCAGTGCGCTGAGTCTCGCGCTGGCCGTTGTGCTGGCGCCGACGCTGGCGTCGGCACAGTCCACGCAGAGCACCACCACGCCGGCCGGCACCGCCGCCACCAACCTGGATACGGTGCAGGTCACCGGCATCCGCCGCGGCATCGAGAACGCGATCGCGATCAAGCAGGACGCCACTTCGGTGGTCGAGGCGATTTCCGCCGAAGACATCGGCAAGCTGCCCGACGTCAGCATCGCCGAATCGATCTCGCGCCTGCCCGGCCTGGCCGCGCAGCGCGTGGCGGGCCGTGCGCAGGTGATCAGCGTGCGCGGCCTGTCGCCGGACTTCGCCACCACCCTGCTCAATGGCCGTGAAGTGGTCAGCACCGGCGACAACCGCGGCGTCGAGTTCGACCAGTATCCATCTGAACTGGTCAACGGCGTGACCGTCTACAAGACCCCGGATGCGGCGCTGGTCGGCCAGGGCCTGTCGGGCACCATCGACATGCAGACCGCACGCCCGCTCAGCTTCGGCGAGCGCGTGATCGCGGTCAGCGGCCGCTACCAGAAGAGTTCGCTGGGCCGCGCCGCCAACGTCGATCCGTATGGCAACCGTTTCAGCGCCAGCTACATCGACCAGTTCTTCGACAACACCCTGGGCATCGCCATCGGTTACGCGCACAGCGACATGCCGATCCAGGAGAACCAGGTCGGCCTGTACGAGCCGTGGACCACCGAACACACCGACAAGGGCGAGCGTCGCGGAATCGCGCCAGGCACCTACTTCACCGATGGCATCAAGGCGCTGCGCCGTACCGGCAACAACAAGCGCGACGGCGTGATGGCGACGATCCAGTTCCGCCCCAGCAACAGCTGGACCAGCACCTTTGATGCGTTCCACACCGAAGCCGAGCAGATCGACACCGCCAACCAGTTCGAGCTGAGCCTCAGCGGCAACGGCGAAGACGGCAATAACCCCAACGCGATCCTGCCGGTGTTCAGCAATGTCGGCCGCAATGCCGATGGCAGCTTCACCGGTGGCACGATCAGCAATGCGTACCCGCTGGTGCGCGGCATGTACAACAAGCGCAAGGACAAGATCGATGCGTTCGGCTGGAACAACGAGTTCAACGTCGGTGGCGTGAAGCTCGTCGCCGACCTGAACTACTCCAAGGCGACCCGCCGTGAGATCAACCTGGAAAACAACCTGCAGCTGGTGCCGCGCCCGCAGTTCGACACGATCGGCCTGGTGGTGAACAACAACAGCTTCTCGCAGATCACGCCGGGGCGTGACTACTCCAATCCGGACAGCCTGTTCCTGACCAATACGATCTATGGTTCCGGCTACGGCAAGGTGCCGGAGGTCGAAGACCGCTTGAAGGGCGCCAAGCTGGCGGCGACGCTGCCGGTTCCCGAGGCCATGTCCAGCTGGTTCTCGGATGTGGACGTGGGCGTGAACTATGCCGACCGTCGCAAGCAGAAGGCCCAGGCCGAAGGCAACATCCTGCTCGGTGCCCAGGGCGAATCCACCATTGCCCCGGACCTGCAGTACCGCCCGGTCAACCTCGGTTTCGCCGGCATCGGCTACATCCCCTCGTGGAACGTGCCGGCAGCCGTGGGTCGCTACATGACCTTCAACCCGGTCGACAACCTGGACTATCTGATTCCCAAGTCGTGGACGGTCGAGGAGAAGATCACCACCGCGTGGGCACGCCTGAACATCAACACCGACATCGGCGTGGTCGGCGTGCGCGGCAACATCGGCGTGCAGATGCAGCACACCGACCAGAGCTCGGATTCACGCTACTGGGACAGCTCGCAGCCGGCTGGCAGCAACATCCAGCCCTTCTCTGCCGGCAAGACCTACAAGGATTGGCTGCCTAGCTTGAACCTGGTGTTCATGTTCCCGCACCAGCAGACGCTGCGCTTCGCTGCCGCCAAGCAGGTCGCGCGCCCGCGCGTGGACCAGATGCGTGCCGGCCTGGAATTCGGTGTGGATACCAACAACGGCCGCCCCGGTGGCAGCGGCGGCAATCCGCTGCTGGATCCGTGGCGCGCAACCGCGCTGGACCTGTCCTATGAGAAGTACTTCGGCGAGAAGGCCTACGTCGCTGCGGCCATCTTCTACAAGGACCTGAAGAGCTACGTCTACACGCAGTCGGTGGACAACTACGACTTCAGCGGCCTGCTGGGCAACTACGTGCCGCCGCCGGGCATGACCGCGCCGGTGCTGACCACCGGCACCTTCTCCACGCCGCAGAACGGCAAGGGCGGCACGTTGAAGGGGCTGGAGCTGACCGGGTCGTTCCCGCTGGAGATGCTGACCGACAGCCTGCGCGGCTTCGGCGTGCAGGCCAGCGCGACCTTCAACAAGAGCGACATCACCATCCTGGATCCGGAAAGCGCCTCCAGCGTGGGCAGTGACCCGATCAGCCTTCCAGGCCTGTCCAAGCGTGTCTACAACTTCACCGCCTACTACGAGCGCAGTGGCTTTGAAGCACGCGTGAGCCAGCGTCGCCGCTCGGACTTCATCGGTGAGATCGGCAACTTCAACGGCAACCGCACACTGCGTTACGTGGTGGGCGAGAACGTGACCGATGCGCAGCTCAGCTACACCTTCAGCGACAGCAGCGCCCTGCGAGGCCTGACCCTGCTGCTGCAGGGCAGCAACCTGACCAACGAGCCGTACCGCACCTACGCCGGCAGCAAGGACCGCCCGCTGGAGTACATCGAGTGGGGCCGCACCTACATGCTGGGCGTGAACTACAAGTTCTGACCACAGCCGCGTAGTGCCGGCCGCTGGCCGGCAACCCAAAGGGAGCAGGACCGGGAACCCGCTGCGCAGGCAGCGGGTTTTGCGCGGATGCCGGCCGATGGTCGGCCAGGCCCACCCACAAAAAAGGGACGGGGCGCTTCGGCCCCGTCCCCGCAAGTACCGCCACCGGAGAAAACGGTCAGCTGCGTCGGGCGCAATACACCGCGCGCGGCGGCAGCTGGAGTTCATTGCCCTGCACCCTGCCCGCATCCGGGCCCGGCACCGCCACCTGCTGCCAGTTGCCCGGCGGCAGCGGATGGCTCACCGCCTCGGCCGACAGGTTGAAGGCCAGCAGGAGGGTTTCATCTGCAAGCATACGCTCGAACAGCAGTACTGGCTCGGCGCTTTCGATGAACCGGATGCTGCCATGCAGGAGCGCCGGCTGGCTACGCCGCCAGGCCAGGAAGGCGCGGAACGCCGCCAGGACCGAGTGCGGGTCGCGCTCCTGCACGGCCACCGCCGCCGCCCGGTGCTCGGCCGGGATCGGCAGCCAGGGCGTGCCTGAGGTAAAGCCAGCCAGCGGAGCGTCGGTCCACGGCAGCGGGGTGCGGCAGCCATCGCGGCCCTTGAAGTTCGGCCAGAAGGTGATGCCGTACGGGTCCTGCAGCGCCTCGAACGGCACCTCGGCCTCGGCCAGGCCCAGCTCCTCGCCCTGGTACAGGCACACCGAGCCGCGCAGCGAGCACAGCAGCGCCACCAGCATCCGCGCCAGACGCGGATCGGCCGGATAGCCGCCCCAGCGGCTGACCGCGCGTTCCACATCGTGATTCGAAACCGCCCAGCACGGCCAGCCTTCGGTCATCGCCGCTTCCAGCCGGGAGACCGTGTCGCGGATGTACACCGCGCTGTAGTCGTCCACCAGCAGCTCGAAGCTGTAGCCCATGTGCAGGCGGCCGTCCTGGGTGTACTCGGCGGTGGTGGCCAGCGAGTCTTCCGACGAGATCTCGCCCAGGCTCACCGCGCCCGGATACTCGTCCAGCAGCGCGCGCAGCTGCTCCAGGAATGGCAGGTTCTCCGGTTGGGTGTTGTTGTAGAAGTGGTACTGGTAGGCGTACGGGTTGTCCGGACTGAAGCCGCGGCCCACCCGCTTGTCCGCCGGCTTGGGCGGGTTATCGCGCAGCTGCGCGTCGTGGAAGCAGAAGTTGATCGCATCCAGGCGGAAGCCGTCCACGCCGCGGTCCAGCCAGAACCGCACATTGTCCAGGGTGGCCCGCTGCACGTCCGGGTTGTGGAAGTTCAGGTCCGGCTGGTCGACCAGGAAGTTGTGCAGGTAGTACTGCTCACGGCGCGGTTCCCACTGCCACGCGCCGCCGCCGAACAGCGACAGCCAGTTGTTGGGCGGGGTGCCGTCCTCGCGCGGGTCGGCCCAGACGTACCAGTCGGCCTTCGGATTGCTGCGGTCCTGGCGGCTCTCGCGGAACCAGGCATGCTCGATCGAAGTGTGGCTGAGCACCTGGTCGATCATCACCTTCAGGCCCAGCCCGTGGGCCTTGGCCAGCAGGCGGTCGAAGTCATCCAGGTTGCCAAACAGCGGGTCGACATCGCGGTAGTCGGCAATGTCATAGCCGAAGTCGGCCATCGGCGACTTGAAGAATGGCGAGATCCAGATCGCGTCGACGCCCAGCGCGGCGATGTGGTCCAGGCGCTGGATGATGCCCGGCAGGTCGCCCACGCCATCGCCGTTGGCATCGAGGTAGCTGCGCGGGTAGATCTGGTAGATGACGGCTCCGCGCCACCATGGATAGTGCGACATCGACAGCCCCCCTCCGGGCATGCGGGACCCGCCGGAAGCGGGCCGAAATCCTGTTCCGGCAAGCTTAGCGGCGGCCTCGCGGGCATGGCGCAACCTGCATACGTATTCACGCAGGCGGCAGCCGTGGCCGGGCCGCGGACGTCGGCCCACCCGGTTTGCGCCCGAATTCACAGGCAGCGCCTATAATCAGCGATGAGCCTGAAAGCCTGATCGCATGACCATCACCGAAGACACCCGTCCCGCCCTGGGCCTGCCCCAGATCCAGTCGCTTGCCGCGGCCGACATGGCCGCCGTCGACGCCCTGATCCGGCGCCGCCTGTCCTCGGACGTCGTGCTGATCAACCAGATCGCCGATCACATCATTTCCGCCGGCGGCAAGCGCCTGCGCCCGATGCTGGTGATGCTGGCCGGCCATGCGGTCGGCCAGGCCGGCCCGGATCACCACCAGCTGGCGGCGATCATCGAGTTCATCCACACCTCCACCCTGCTGCACGACGACGTGGTGGACGAATCCAGCCTGCGCCGTGGCCGCAGCACCGCCAACGCGCTGTGGGGCAACGCGCCCAGCGTGCTGGTCGGCGACTTCCTGTACTCGCGCAGCTTCCAGCTGATGGTCGAGCTGGAGCGCATGTCGGTGATGCAGATCCTGGCCGACGCCACCAACCGCATCGCCGAAGGTGAAGTGCTGCAGCTGCTGCACGTGCACAACCCGGACACCGACGAAGCCGCCTACCTGCGCGTGATCGAGCGCAAGACCGCGGTGCTGTTCGCCGCCGGTACCCGCCTGGGCGCGCTGGCCAGCGGCGTGGACGAAGCCACCCAGCAGGCCCTGTTCGACTACGGCATGCACCTGGGCTACGCGTTCCAGATCGCCGATGACGTGCTGGACTACTCGGCCAATGCCGAGGAACTGGGCAAGAACCTGGGCGACGACCTCGCCGAGGGCAAGGCCACGCTGCCGCTGATCCACGCGATGGCCCACTCCGACGACGCCACCCGCGAGCGCCTGCGCACCATCGTGCAGGACGGCGACGCCTCGGCGATGCCGGAAGTGCTGGCCGCGATCCGCGCCACCGGCGGCCTGGAGTACAGCCGCGCGCGTGCCGAGGAATATGCCGAAGCCGCCGAGCGCGCGCTCGATGGCCTGGGCGACAATGATGCCGTGGCGGCCCTGCGTGGTCTGGCGCGTTACGCGGTGCAGCGCTCGCATTGATGGGTTGAGGTGTGCCGACCAACGGTCGGCACCCACCAAACCGGCATTCCGGTGCGTGCCGACCGTTGGTCGGCACGCGTTTGTTTACCGGAAGCGTTCCTCGAAGAACTCATCCAGCGCCTTCCATGCGCGCTTGGCCGCCCGTTCGTTGTACTGGCAGCCCGGCGGGCTGTTGGCATCGCGCTCGGCGAAGCAGTGCACCGCGCCGCTGTAGTTGGTGAACTCCCAGTCGACCTTGGCCGCGTTCATTTCCTTCTGGAAACCGGCGATGTCCTCGGCGGTCACGCTCTTGTCGTCGGCACCGTTGAGCACCAGCACCGAAGGATGGCTGCCACCGGCCTGCGCCGGCAGTGGCGAGCCCAGCCCACCGTGCAGGCTGACCACACCGGCCAACGGCGCACCGGCACGGGCCAGCTCCAGCACGGTGGTACCGCCGAAGCAGAAGCCCACCGCGCCGATCCGGCTGGCATCGAGCGGCACCTTGCCGGCCTGCGCCTTGAGCACGTTCACCGCCTCCAGCGCACGCGCGCGCAGCAGCGGCCTGTCGTTGCGCAGTTTGGTCGCCACCGGCCCCGCCTCGGCATCGGTCTTCGGCCGCACGCCCTTGCCGTACACATCAGCCACCAGCACCACGTAATCATCGCCGGCCAGCTGCCTGGCCTTCTCGATGGCCGATTCGTTCACACCCTTCCAGTTCGGCACCATCACCAGGCCAGGGCGCTTGTCGTTGTCGCCGTCGTCATAGACCAGCACGCCGCTGAAGGTCGTGCCCTGGTGTTTCCACTCCACCGGCTGCGTCTTCATCGCCGCCCACGCCGGCATCGCCGCCAGCCCCAGCATCACCGCCACACCGCATCGCCAACGATTCATGCGCCTGCTCCGCAAGAAAAAGGGGACGGGGGGGATTAAGCCGTATTAGCCCCTCCCGCGTCGCATTCTGCATTGGCGACGTGACGCAGGTGTGGTTGGATACGACTTAATCCCCTCCGTCCCTTTTTTCGCATGACTCTTGTTGATCGCTTTCTGTCTGGCCTGATCCCACGCCTGCCTGCCGACGATGCCCCGCAGTGGGTCCATGTGCAGGGCGCCAGCGCCGAAGACCTGCAGCGCCTGCGTGCGCAGTGGCCGCAGGTGCCGGACAGCCTGGCGGAACTGTTGTCCCGGGTGGATGGCACCCACTTCCGTGAGTACCCCGGCGGCGAGGTCTGCGTGCTGATGCTCGGCTCGGACGTGGAAGACGGGGGCTATCCGTACTACCTGCGCTCGGTCGCGCAGATCTTCGAAGACCAGCAGCAGTGGGACGACAGCATTCGTTCCATCTACGAGGAATGGCTGGACGAGGAGCCGGAGATCCTCGGCGACGGCATCGATGGCGAACTGCCGATGAACCGCCGGCTGTGCTTCTCGCACTGCATGAACAACGGCGGCACCTCGATGCTGTACCTGGATTTCGATCCCGCGCCGGGCGGTACGGTCGGCCAGGTGGTGCGCTACCTGCACGATCCGGACAGCTATGCGGTGATCGCGCCCAGCTTCGATGCGTATCTGCAGCAATTGATCGACGGCGGCTACGCGTTCATCGACGAGGAACAGTAGATCCACGCCACGCGTGGATGAACTTCTCCGGAAGTTGCCGGCCAGCGGCCGGCACTACCTTCAACCGATACCCAACCCCGGAATCGCGCTGATGCTGTCCGGGTCGAACCCGGCCAGTTCGGCGAAATGACGGCCACGCGCCACGTAATCTCGGTACGCACCAAAACTCGGCGCGCCCGGCGACAGCAGCACCACCCCACCCTGCACACCCAGCGCGGCACGTGCCAGCGCCATCGCCTCGGGCAGATCCGCCGCCGCGTGCAGACCGAAGCGACCGGCATCGGCCAGCGGCTGCAGCATGGCGTGGATGCGCGGGCCGTTGCTGCCCATCGTCACGATCTCCACCGGCGGCACGTCGTGCGCCATGTGCTGCATGAAATCGGTCCAGTCCAGGCCACGGTCGTGCCCGCCCACCAGCAAGGCGATGCGCTGCCCGGCGAAGCACTCCAGCGCGGCCAGGCTGGCATGCGGTGTGGTGCTGATCGAATCGTTGACGTAGGTCAGGCCATCGGCCGCGCCGATGCGTTGCAGGCGGTTCGGCAGGGGCCGGAAATCCTGCACCGCCGGTGCCAGCGCCACCGCGTCCAGCCCCAGTGCTTCCAGCGCGGCCAGCACCGCACACAGGTTGCCGCGGTTGTGGCGGCCCGGCAGCGGCGTGTTGCGGGTATCGAACACCGCCTGTTCGCCGCGATGCACGATGTCACCACGCATGTGCCAGCCCTGCGGCTGGTTGAACCAGACCACTTCGCTGTCGGGCAGCGACAGCGCGGCCAGGTGCGGATCGGCGGCATTGAGCACGGCGATGCGCGGTGCGGCTTCAGTCACCAGCCGCAGCTTGTCGTCGATGTAACGCTGCTCGCTGCCGTGCCAGTCCAGGTGCTCGGGGAACAGGTTCAGGACCACCGCCACCTGCGGATGGGCGCCACTGCGCGCCACTTCGCCGGTCTGGTAGCTGGACAGTTCCACCGCCCAGTACTCGGGCGCGGGTTGCGGGTCCAGCACTTCCAGCAGCGGCAGGCCGATGTTGCCGACCAGACCGGTACGGTGGCCGGCGGCACGCAGCAGGTGCGCCACCAGCGCGGTGGTGGTGCTCTTGCCCTTGGTGCCGGTCACGCACACGGTGTCGTGCACGATGCCATCGGCACCCGCATGCTCGGCAAACCACAGCGCAGTGCCACCGATGAAGGTGGCGCCCTGCCCCGCCGCCGCCAGCGCGATCGGCTGGTAGGGACTGATGCCGGGCGATTTGATCACCACGTCGAACGCAGCCAGCGCTTCAGCGGAAGGCTCGCCACGCACGTCCAAGTTGCCCGTTGTTTCCACGCGTGCAGCCTCGACTTCGGCCGCCGGGCAGAACAGGCTCAGCGGCTGCGATGGCAGGCGCTCACGCAGCACCGCAAACGCGGCGCGGCCCTCACGGCCCCAGCCCCACAGCGCAACGCGCTTTCCTTCAAGCTGCGAAATCTTCACGCACCCGTTCCCACAGCGCAGCCGGAACGCGGTGCTCGCCCTGCAGCTGCAGCAGCGGTGCCAGTTCCAGTTCGACGGCATCCAGCTGCGGCTGGATCTCATTGCAGAAGCGCTTCACCAGCACGTCTTCCTTCCACTCCGGACGCTGCGCCAGGGTCGCCATCGCTGCGCGCGATTCGCGGCCTTCGCCCACGCACTCGAACGGCTTGTGGTCCTGGAATTCCAGCAGCGCGTCGAAGCCACCGGCCTGCTCGGCATCGTCCAGCAGGTTGCGGCCGAAGATGCGCACCAGGCGCGTCTTGGGCATGAACGGGGCCAGCGCAAGGAACACGAAATGGCACTTCGGGCAGACGCCGCACCAGCGGTTCACCGGGCGCTCGCCGAGGATGTGGAAGTTGCGGTTGCAGCTGGAGAAGTGCGCGTCGTAGAAATCGGTCTTGGCGAACTGGCGGGCCACCGCCAGCTCGGACATCGGGCGCAGCAGCGAGTAGTACTGCAGATCCGCAGCGACGTGCTTCTGCACATGGCTGCCGAACGCCTGCTCGAACGCCCAGCCCTTGGACCACTGGTGGTTCACCTCGCCGGTGCCCGGAATCTGGCTGCCGTAGCTGGCCGAACGCTCATTGGAGAATACCACCTGGTCCACGCCCTGCAGCAGCGCGGCCAGCACCATGATCGCCGAGTTCACCGCGGTGACCGGGATATGGCCGTTCCAGGCGCCCTGGCGGTTGAGCTCGAACAGTTCCGGCGCCAGCGCGCGGCCCAGGTTCAGCGTCGGCAGGCCGGTACGCTCGGCACAGGCGCGGATCAGCTGCGAACCACCGATCCAGGTCACCGTCTCGTCCACGCCTGCACGGCGCAGCGCTTCGATGCTGACCAGCGAATCCTTGCCACCGCCGATCGCCACCAGCGCGTGCGGCTGCAGGCCAAGCACCGGGGCCTGCACCGCTTCGCCCTGCACCGGCAGGCGGAAGCGCCCGCGCAGGTTCAGGCCGTTGCGGTAGGCAAATTCGCCCAGGCCGTTGAGGTAGACCGTCTCAACCAGCGCTGCGGTATCGGCATCGATGGCGTAGCTGTCGATGCTGACCGTCTCCGGCACGCCCGCCTTGTAGTAGCTGACACCGGCGATCAGGTGCAGCAGCTGCAGCGCGCGCTGCACGGCGGCGGTACGCGCCTCGTCCAGCACGAACGGGGCGCCCGGCACGGTGATGGTCTCCACCATCTCCGGGCCGTCATCAAAGGCATAGACCAGCTTGGCCACGCCGGTCTCCGCGGCGAACTCGCAGCGGACGAAGCGGAAGCGGGAAACCTGGTGTTTGTCGAAAGCAGTCATGGTGTATCCGGTCAGGCACGGGCCCGCGCGAGGGCGCGGGGCGTGTCGGTGGGCGGGTGCAGGGCGGCGATCATTCGATCACGTCTTCGCGCGGCAGCATCCGCTGGTTGTAGGTGTTGGCCATCACATAGCCGTAGGCACCGGCATCGGCGATCAGCATCACGTCGTCCGGCGCGGTCGACACCGGCAGCTTGCGGCGCTTGCCGAACACATCGCTGGATTCGCAGATCGGGCCGACCACATCGAACGCCGCCTCGGCATAGCCGCCCTGGCGGCTGAGGTTCTCGATATCGTGCCAGGCGTCGTACAGGGCCGGGCGCATCAGCGCATTCATGCCGGCATCCAGGCCGACGCGGCGCACGCCGTCCTTTTCCACCACCTGGGTGACATGGGTCAGCAGCACGCCCGACTCGGCCACCAGGTAGCGACCCGGCTCGATCGCCAGACGGAACGCCGGATGCAGCGCCTTGACCTCGGCCAGGCCCTCGGCCCAGGCGTCCAGGTCGAACGGCTCGTCCTCGGCGGAATACGGAATCGGCAGGCCACCGCCAATGTCGATCGTCTCTACGCTGCCGATGCGGCGGGCGAAACCGGCCAGCTCATCGCACATCAGGCGCCAGTGCTGCGCGGTCTCAACGCCGCTGCCGAGGTGCGCATGCAGGCCGACCACGCGGCTGCCCAGATCGGTGGCCGCGCGCACGAACTCGTCGACGCGGGCGATCGGCAGGCCGAACTTGGAGTCCTTGCCGCCGGTACGGACCTTGGCATGGTGGCCTTCGCCCCGGCCCAGGTCGACCCGCAGCCACAGCTCGCGGTTGCGGAACAGGTCCGGCCAGCGCTGCAGTGCTTCGACGTTGTCGACCGTCACGGTCACGCCCAGCGCGAATGCCGCCTCATACTCGCTGCGCGGGCAGAAGCTGGGGGTGAACAGCACGCGCTTGGGCGACAGTTCCGGCAGGTGCTGGAACACGTGCTTCAGCTCGCCGTGCGACACGCACTCCAGGCCAAAGCCCTCGGCTTCCAACAGCTGCAGGATGGCCGGGTGGCTGTTGGCCTTGATCGCGTAGTAGCGCTGGTCGATCGGCTTGATCGCGGCCAGGGCACGGGCGCGGGCACGCACCGTCGGCAGGTGGTAGACGTAGCGCGGCGTACCCGCATCGGCCAGCTGCAGCAGGTGCGCACGCTGGCCCCGCCACCACGGCGTGCCACGCGGGCGCACGGTGCCGGCAATCTCGCGCCAGCGCGGGCCGAACACTTCGGTCTCTTCCACCGGCATCGCACCGCTGTCGATCAGCTCAGCATGCAGGATCGGCAGCAGGCCATCGGCATCGGCCTCGTCGATGACGAAGGTCAGGTTCAGGTCGTTGGACGACTGCGAGATCATGTGCACGCGCTCGCGGCCGAAGGTGGCCCACACGTCCGACAGCTTGTGCAGCAGCGAGCGCATGCCACGGCCAACCAGGGTGATCGCCGCACACGGCACGATCACCTTCACCTTGCAGATCTGCGACAGGTCGGCCGACAGCGCGGCCAGCACATCGGTGTTGACCAGGTTCTCGGACGGGTCCAGCGACACGGTGACGTTGGTTTCGGCCGAACCGATCAGGTCCACCGACAGGCCGTGCTTCTTGAACAGGTTGAACACATCGGCCAGGAAGCCGACCTGCTGCCACATGCCGATGCCTTCCATCGACACCAGCACGATGCCGTTGCGGCGGCTGATCGCCTTCACGCCCGGCACCGGCGCGGCGCTGCCATCGATGCTGGTACCCGGCAGTTCCGGGCGCTCGGTATCGAGGATGGCCATCGGCACGCCGGCATCGCGGCACGGCTTGATCGAGCGCGGGTGCAGCACCTTGGCACCGGTGGTGGCGATTTCCTGCGCCTCGTAATAATCCAGGCGGGTCAGCAGGCGCGCATCCGGCACGTCCTTCGGGTTGGCGCTGAACATACCCGGCACATCGGTCCAGATCTCCACGCGGCTGGCGCCGAGCAGCGCACCAAAGTACGCCGCCGAGGTATCCGAGCCACCGCGGCCGAGGATGGCGGTGCCGCCATCGGCATGCCGCGAAATGAAGCCCTGGGTGATCAGCAGGCGGGTCGGCTGCGCGCGGAAGCGCTGCATCCACTCGGCATCGGCACGCCACTGGCAGTTCACCGACAGGCGCTGCGACCAGTCGCTCTGGTTCGGCTGCGGCGGCATCGCATCCAGCCACTGGCGGGCATCCATCCAGCCCATGTCCAGGCCCGAGGCGTGCAGGTAGGCTGCGCCCAGGGTGGAGGACAGCAGCTCGCCCTGACCCAGCACTTCAGCCTGCCAGTCCAGCGGACGGGTCGCGGCGCGCGCATCGTCCAGCAGGCCCTGCAGCGCCGCCAGGCGTTCGGCCAGCACCTCGCGGCCCAGGCCCAGTTCAACCAGGAAGCCCTCGTGGCGTTCGACCAGCGCCGCCACGCGATCACGGCTGTCCGGTGCGCCGTCGGCAATCGCGGTCAGTTCGTTGGTGACCCCGGACAGCGCCGACACCACCACCAGCACGCGCGAGCCAGTCTCTTCCGCACGTTTTTTCGCCAGCTTCCCGATCGTGTCCCAGCGATGACGACGCGACACCGAGGTGCCGCCGAACTTCAGTACGATCCAACGATCGACAAGGGGGGAAGCTGACATGGATTGGCTATGTAGAATGTGGGGAAGCCGCCCTCGGGGGCGGAACCTTTGATTCTAAGCGCAATATCACCGTAGATGGCCGTCCTCCGTTACCTGCAGCTCGATGTCTTCGCCCCCCGCCCCGGCACCGGCAACCCACTGGGCGTCATCCTGGACGCCGACGGGCTCTCAAGTAGCCAGATGCAGGCCCTTGCCGCTTGGCTGAACCTGTCCGAGACGGTGTTCTTCCTGCGCCCCAGCACGCCGGGCGCCGACTACCACATCCGTATTTTCACCCCGACCCGCGAACTGGCGTTTGCCGGCCACCCCAGCGTCGGCGCCGCCTGGGCGGCGGTGACCTGCGGCCTGGCGCAACCGCGCGACGGCGCCCTGCTGCAGCAATGCGCGGCGGGGCTGCTGCCGGTACGGGTGAGCGGTCCGGCCGAGGCACTGCAGATCCAGCTGGCCAGCCCGCCGGCGCGGCAACTGGACACCAGCGCGGACGCCGCGCCGAAGGAGCTGCTGGCGCTGGCTGCCAGCGGGCACGTACCCGAACTGTGGGACAACGGTGCACGCTGGTGGCTGTTGCCGCTACGCGATGCCGCCGCCGTACGTGGGCTGGCACCGGACATGGCCGCGCTGGCCGACTGGAGCCTGGCCACCGATGCCACCGGCGTGGCGGTGTTCGCCGCCGAAGCCGGCACCGGCCACTCCCGCGTGGTACGTGCGTTCTGCCCCGCCGATGCGGCCAGCGTGCCGGAAGATCCTGTCACTGGCAGCGCCAATGCCCTGATCGGCGCCTGGCTGCGCCAGCGCGACGCCCTACCCGGTCGCGAGGGCCGCTATGTGGCCAGCCAGGGCCGCGAAGTCGGCCGTGATGGCCGCGTACAGGTCGAGGTTGATGCGCAGGGCACGGTATGGATCGGCGGACAGGTGCAGCCGGTCATCGACGGCCACATCCGTTGGCTGTAGAGCCGAGCCCACGCTCGGCTGCTTCTTCTCACCCCCCAACACAGCCGAGCATGGGCTCGGTGCTACAACGGCGCGTTAAGCTGCGCGCCATCTGATCCTGGAGTTTCTTCCCGATGACCACCCGCCGTTTCCTGCAGCTGGATGTGTTCTCCCCGCGCGCCGGCGCTGGCAATCCGCTGGCCGTGGTACTCGATGCCGAGGGCCTGGACGATGCCAGCATGCAGGCCATCGCACGCTGGACACGCCTGCCCGAGACCACCTTCGTGTTCCCGCCGCAGGTCGCCGGTGCCAGTTACCGGCTGCGCATGTTCAGCCCGCAGAAGGAGGTTCCGTTCGCCGGCCACCCCAGCGTCGGCACCGCGCATGCAGTGCTGCAGGCGGGCCTGGCCACGCCGATCGATGGCGTGCTGGTGCAGGACGGCATTGCCGGCGCCCTGCCGCTGCGCGTCAGCGGTGAGGGTGCGCGGCAGCGCATCGCCATCCGTACCCCGCGCGCGCAGCTGGCCGAAACTGCCGACGCGACCGATCCACGCCTGCAGTCCGCACTGAAGGGCTGGCCGCCAGGCACGCTGCCACCGGCGCGCATGCAGGGCGGGCGCAGCTGGTGGGTGGTGCAGGTGGCCGACGAGGCGGCATTGCGCGCGCTGCAGCCGGACTGGGATGCGGTAGCCGCACTGGCTGAATCCACCGACAGCATGGGCGTGTTCGCCTATGCCTTCAGCGATGGCAGCGAGGGTTTCGACCTGGCCGTACGTGCCTTCGTCGGCAATGGACGCCGCTTCGAGGACGCCGCCTCGGGTGCCGCCAATGCGGTGCTGGCCGCGTGGCTGGACCTGCGCGGCGCGCTGCCGCGTGGCCGTGCACCGTTTGAAGTCAGCCAGGGCCGCGAAGTCGGCCACGACGCGCGCCTGACGCTGCTGGTCGACGAGGACGGTGAGGTCTGGTCGGGTGGCCAGGTGCAGACGGTGATTGCCGGCACCATCGATTGGTAAAGGAATGCTGTAGAGCCGGCCTCAGTCTCGGCTGCTCTCCGCCCAGACCATGGCAGCCGGGGGAGCCGAGCCTGGGCTCGGCTCTACAGATGCGCCGACTCAGCCCAGCTCGGCTTCCAGGCTGATCGGCACCGCGCTCAGCGCCTTGGACACCGGGCAGTTCTGCTTGGCGTCATCGGCAATCGCGCGGAACTGCGTCGCGTCGATGCCCGGCACCACCGCCTTCACCTTCAGCCGGATCTGCGACAGCTGCGGGCCGCCTTCCAGAGACAGATCGACCTTGGCTTCGGTATCCAGCGAGGTCGGGGTAAAGCCGGCTTCGCCGAGCTTGGCCGACAGCGCCATGGTGAAACAGCCGGCGTGCGCGGCAGCGATCAGCTCTTCCGGATTGGTACCTTTTTCGTCGCCGAAACGGCTGTTGAAGCCGTAGCGGGTCTTGTCCAGCAGGCCACTCTGCGGCGTGCTCAACTGGCCCTTGCCCGACTTCAGATCGCCTTCCCAGTGCGCGGCGGCGTGTCGCGAGATTCCCATGTGCTGCTCCTGCGTGACGGTGATGAACGGTCACCCTCGCACGGGAGGCGTTAGCCCTGCGTCGCTCCGCCGCACGCTGGAGGTCGTCTTCCGAACCCGGCGCGTGGACACTTCCTCGCCAACCGGAAACGCATTTTTCTCTTGTTTTCAGTGGTTTCGCGCACTCCGCCAATGGGCGGGCGCCACCCATCGCGCGCGCTGCCACCGCCCCTTCCCCCACTGCGGGCCATGTACTGAATCGGCCTGGATATGAAAAAACATGCACTTTCCGCGCTTCGGGCTATTGGCGGCGCCCGAGAGTTGCCCTACATTGCGCTTGCCGACGGGGTTCGGCGCCGACCAAACAACCAACCGTTCACGGAACAGGAAACCATGGCAAAGACCGCTAAGAAGGCTGCCCCGAAGAAGGCAGTGAAGAAAGTCGCGACGAAGGCAGCCGCCAAGCCGGCCGCTCCGAAGCCGATCAAGGAAGTGCTGACCAAGTCCGGCCTGGTTGCACACATCGCTGAAGCCTCCGGCGTCATCGCCAAGGACGTCCGCGCTGTGCTGGCCTCGCTGGAAAGCGCCGTCGCCTCCTCGGTGCACAAGAAGGGCGCTGGCTCGTTCACCCTGCCGGGCCTGCTGAAGATCACCACCGTCAATGTGCCGGCCAAGCCGAAGCGCAAGGGCATCAACCCGTTCACCAAGGAAGAGCAGTGGTTCGCTGCCAAGCCGGCCACCACCAAGCTGAAGGTGCGTCCGCTGAAGAAGCTGAAGGACGCCGCGCTGTAAGCGCGCGCCCCAACGCGGATTCCGACGGGACGGCTCTGGCCGTCCCGTTTTTTTTGTCCCAACCACGGCCCGCAACACAGCGTTGCCGCATCACCGGGAATGCCCGTACAGGCCCGTCGCCATTGGCTGGGCGTGGTACGTGCCGGCCCCGGAACGTACCGGGTGGAACACTGCGTGCAGCGCCGGCCGTCGCCGCCGGCCGTGGCGTTGCCTATGGTGGGCACATCCTCCACAGCTACGGCGAGCCCCCTCTCATGTCCAGCCCCTCCACCCGCTACCGGATCTCGGTGACCCCCATCGAAAAGGACGGTTTGCAGTGCACCGGGCGCTGCACCATCGAACTGGAACATCGCGCCAGCCGCGACCTGATGCGCCTGCTGGAAGCTGCCCCGCGCACCGCTGGCATCAGCGGCGACGAGCGCGCGACACTGGTGATCGCCACCCAGCTGCTGCGCGACATCGTGCAACGCCACGCCGAAACCGAAGGCCACGCCCTGGCTGCCATCGCCGCGCAGGTGCTGCCGGCGCTGGATGCACTGGAACAGCTGCCCTCCTCCCGCTGATCACGGCGCAGCCGATACACTGCCTCCTTCCGTTCGCCTCGGGGAGGAGGCAGGCATGCACAGGGTCCTGTTGTTGATTGCGCCGCTGGTGCTGCTGGGCTGTTCCCGGCCGCCATCGCAACCCCATCCAGCAGATGCCGCACCGTCGGCCACGACCGAGGCGGCTTCCCGCACGACGCCACAGACCGACGCAGAAGGCGATGCATCGGCCGTGCAGGCCGCCGATGTCGATCCCTTGTTTGCCGCCGTTGCGGCCGAGGCCGAGCTGCCGGCGGGAATGCTCAATGCGTATGTCATGGCCCTGCTCAATCGCGATCGCAAGGCCATCGACGCCGCATGGACCTTCCCACCCAGCGATGCACGGCGCGCAGACGATGCCGCATTGCGCCAGCTCACGGATGTGCGCAGCCTGCGCCTGACCAGCGAACTACCGGTCGCGCGCGACGGTCATCAGCCGCCGCAGTTGCTGGAAGTTCCGGTGCAGATCCGCGCGGTGACCACTGAAGGCACCTTCCGCTTCGGCGGCTGGTACCGCGTGCAGCCCAGCAGTGACGGCCGTGCCTGGCAGATCCAGTCGGCGCAACTGCGGCCAACGCTGGACTGAACCGTTGCAGCGGCATGCACGCACGATTCAGCCGGCACGGCTACTCTTTGATTCGTCCATTCATACCCACCGGTCACCGCCATGCGCCTGCGTTCCCTGATGACCCGCCTCGCCGCCTCCACCGTGCTGATCGCTGCTGCGATCGGCGCGCAGGCCGCCCCGTCCATCTCCGGCCGCGAACTGTCGGTGGGGGCCAGCGACGTGCAGCAGTACCTTGATGGCAGCTTCCCGCGCACCCAGGACGCGCTCGGCGGCCTGATCGCCCTGACCATGAGCCACCCGCAGCTGAGCCTTCCGGCCGGCGAGCGCTTGAACCTGGGCATGGACGTGGCACTGGCCACCGCCGGCGGCAGCCCGGCCAAACTGGGTACGGTGAAGCTCAGCAGTGGCCTGCGCTACGACGCACAGACCCAGGGCTTCCACCTGCAGCAGCCCAGCGTGGATGATTTCACCCCGGCCAACCAGGGGGGGCGCCTCGATTCGCGCACCCGCGGACTGCTCAATGCCTGGCTGAGCGACTACGCCCAGCGCGAACCGATCTACAAGCTGGACCCGGCCATGGCCGGCCTGCTCGGTGCGCTGCAGGTGCAGTCGGCGCAGGTGAAGAACGGCAAGCTGGTAGTCACGTTCAACCAGAACCTGGGCAACCTGGTGCCGGCCGGCGTACTGGGCAAATGAGGTAGTGCCGGCTGCTGGCTGGCACTACCGGTAGCGCATCAGGCGGCAAGTGCCTTGACCACCGCCTCACTGAAGGCGGGGATGTCGTCCGGCTTGCGGCTGGTGATCAGGTTGTCATCGATCACAACGGCGGTATCGCGCCATTTCGCACCTGCGTTGACCAGATCCTGCTGCAGGGACGGCCAGGACGTCACGTCGCGCCCCTCAGCAAGGCCGCTGTTGATCAGCAACCACGGGCCGTGGCAGATGGCCGCCACAGGCTTGCCGGCTTCATCCACCGCGCGGATGAAGGCCAGTACGGCATCATCGGTGCGCAGTGTGTCCGGATTGATGACGCCTCCGGGCAGGACCACGGCATCGAAGCGTGCCGGATCCGCTTCATCCAGCGGAATATCCACCGCGACGGCGTCGCCCCAGTTCTTCTCTTTCCAGCCCTTGATCGTCGCCTCCTTTGCAGGCGACACCACGCTGACGCGCGCGCCCTCGGCTTCCAGCAGCCGCTTGGGCTCGGTCAGTTCTGACTGTTCGAAGCCGTGGGTGGCCAGGATGGCAATCTGCTTGCCCTTCAATCGCTCTGCCATGGATGCACTCCGGTTGGGGGAGCCGACAGAATGGAAGAACGGCCCTTGCACGGCGGTGACCCTGCCGTGCACGGCAGGTGGAGAGCCTCCGGGTAGTGCCGGCCAGGGGCCGGCAGTCCCCGGTAACGGTCAGCGCTTGGGCTGCAGCATGGTGCCGGTGCACTTGGGCGAGCCGCAGCGGCACTCCCAGATCTTCTTCAACTTGGCGGTGTGGCGTTCGGCCAGGGTGATGCCGTAGTTGTAGGTCAGTTCCTCACCGGGCTTGATGTCACGCAGCGCCTCGATGAACACCTTGTCGCCACGGCTGTCGCCGTCTTCGTCTTCCTCGATCACCGCCTCGCAGTTCGGGTCGCAGCTGTGGTTGATCCAGCGCGCGTCATTGCCCTTGTAGTTGGCATCGATCACCCAATCGTCGTTGAGGGTGAACAGGAAGGTGTGGCCACTTTCGACGTCGCCGCTGTCATCGGCATCAACGTCGCCGTGGCTGCGCAGCAGGCCCTTGTACTGGATCACGCGCTCGCCCTGCTTGATCGGGGCCACGGAAAACACACCGTTGCCGTGGATGGCGGACTTGCGGGCTTGGATCTTCTTGGGCATCGGCAAGGGAGGTCTGCAGCGAAAGGAACGTTGATTCTCGCCCATTCCGGGTGATTGCGAAAATCACCCCGTTGGCGCAGCATGGCGCCCTGGCAACGGCCCCGGTGTGTCCTCCCGGCCTGGCCCCAGCGCCGGCTGAATGCCCGGGTTGGATGGCGGCGAAGAAAAGCGTACAATTTCAGTCCGCTTTAAGAACCACTCGCATCCCCATGTTGCGCGTCACCAAACTCACCGATTACGCCACCGTCGTGCTGACCGTGCTCGCCGCCCGTCCGGGCGAGGTGCTCAGCGCCACCGAGCTGGCCGAATTCACCAGTCTGGAGCCGCCTACCGTCAGCAAGGTGCTCAAGCCGCTGGCCCAGGCCGGCCTGGTTGAAGGCCTGCGCGGCGTCCGTGGCGGCTACCGCCTGACCCGCCCGGCCATCGAGATCTCGCTGTTCGAAGTGGTCGAAGCCATGGAAGGGCCGCTGGCCCTGACCGAATGCAGCCACGACCACCACCAGTGCGGCATGGCGCCCAAGTGCGGCGCGCGCAGCAGCTGGCGGCTGATCAACGACGTGGTTTCCGAGGCCCTGCGCGATGTCACTCTCGCCCAGATCCTGCCCCCTCTTCCCCTTGTCGATGACGAACAGCGCCGCACCATCGCTGTCGACGTCGTCTCCTGATCCACAGGCAGCCCCCATGGCCACCGAAACCATCGAAAACGTCGCCCACGACGACACCCCCAACCGCGAGATCCACGAGCAGCTCGGTCGCAAGTATTCGGCCGGCTTCATCACCGAGATCGAATCGGACTCCCTGCCGCCGGGCCTGGACGAGGACACCATCCGTGCCCTGTCGGCCAAGAAGGAAGAGCCGGAGTGGATGACGCAGTGGCGCCTGGACGCCTACCGTCACTTCCTGACCATGCCGATGCCGGACTGGGCCAAGCTGGAGATCGCCCCGATCGACCTGCAGGCGCTCAGCTATTACTCCGCGCCGAAGGGCCCGAAGTACGCCTCGCTGGATGACGTGCCCAAGGAGCTGCTGGACACCTACGACAAGCTGGGCGTGCCGCTGCACGAGCGCGCCAAGCTGGCCGGCGTGGCGGTGGACGCGGTGTTCGACTCGGTGTCCGTCGGTACCACCTTCCGCAAGGAACTGGCCGAGAAGGGCATCATCTTCTGCTCGATGTCCGAGGCCATCAAGGAACATCCGGAACTGGTCCGCCAGTACCTGGGCACCGTGGTGCCGGTGGGTGACAACTACTTCGCCGCGCTCAACTCGGCGGTGTTCTCCGATGGCAGCTTCGTGTTCATTCCCAAGGGCGTGCGCTGCCCGATGGAGCTGAGCACCTACTTCCGCATCAACGCCGGCCATACCGGCCAGTTCGAGCGCACGCTGATCGTGTGCGAGGACAAGGCCTACGTGTCCTACCTGGAAGGCTGCACCGCGCCGATGCGCGACGAGAACCAGCTGCACGCCGCCGTGGTCGAGCTGGTCGCGCTGGAAGACGCGGAGATCAAGTACTCCACCGTGCAGAACTGGTACCCGGGCGACGAGAACGGTGTGGGCGGCATCTACAACTTCGTCACCAAGCGTGCCGAATGCCGTGGCGCGCGCAGCAAGGTCACCTGGACCCAGGTCGAGACCGGTTCGGCGATCACCTGGAAGTACCCGTCCTGCGTGCTGCTGGGCGACGACTCGGTGGGCGAGTTCCACTCCGTGGCGCTGACCCATCACCGCCAGCAGGCCGACACCGGCACCAAGATGATCCACATCGGCAAGCGCACCAAGAGCAAGATCGTCAGCAAGGGCATCAGCGCCGGCCGCGGCCAGAACACCTACCGCGGCCTGGTGCGGGTGGACCGCAACGCCGATGGCGCGCGCAACTACACCCAGTGCGATTCGCTGCTGATCGGCAAGCAGTGCGGCGCGCACACCTTCCCCTACATCGAGGTGAAGAACCCGGGCGCCACCGTCGAGCACGAGGCCACCACCTCCAAGATCTCCGACGACCAGCTGTTCTACTGCCGCGCCCGTGGCATCAGCCAGGAAGACGCGGTGTCGATGATCGTCGACGGCTTCTGCAAGCAGGTGTTCCGCGAACTGCCCATGGAGTTCGCGGTGGAAGCCAAGAAGCTGCTGGAAGTCTCGCTGGAAGGTTCGGTGGGCTGACCGCCCGCCCCCGCCCCTCGCAAACGCATTCTCTTTACCGGCGGGCCGCGGCCCGCCCAACGGAACCCCCCACCATGCTGAAGATCGAAAACCTCCACGCCCGCATCGGCGACAAGGAAATCCTCAAGGGCCTGTCGCTGGATGTTAAGCCCGGCCAGGTGCACGCCATCATGGGCCCGAACGGCGCCGGCAAGTCCACCCTGGGCAATGTCCTGGCAGGCCGCGACGGCTATGAAGTCACCGAAGGCAGCGTGCAGTTCGACGGGGTCGACCTGCTGGAGCAGGACCCGGAAGCGCGCGCCGCTGCCGGCCTGTTCCTGGCCTTCCAGTACCCGGTGGAAATCCCGGGCGTGAACAACACCTACTTCCTGCGCGCGGCACTGAACGCCCAGCGCAAGGCGCGCGGTGAGGAAGAACTCGATTCCATGCAGTTCCTCAAGCTGGTGCGCCAGAAGCTGGCCGTGCTGCACTTGAAGGACGAGCTGCTGCACCGTGGCGTCAACGAAGGCTTCTCCGGCGGCGAGAAGAAGCGCAACGAGATCTTCCAGCTGGCCGTGCTGGAACCGAAGCTGGCGATCCTGGACGAGACCGATTCGGGCCTGGACATCGATGCGCTGAAGAGCGTGGCCGACGGCGTCAACGCACTGCGTGCCGCCGACCGCTCGTTCCTGGTCATCACCCACTACCAGCGCCTGCTGGACTACATCAAGCCGGACGTGGTGCACGTGCTGGCCGATGGCCGCATCGTCAAGACCGGTGGCCCGGAACTGGCGCTGGAACTGGAAGCGCACGGCTATGATTTCCTGAAGGACCGGGTCGTGCCCGAGGCGGCGGTCTGATGAGCGCCCTGCTTGACTCGATGGCCCAGGCCTTCTGCGGCAGCGATGCGCGCCGCGAAGTGCTGGATGCGGCCCTGCGCGACGGCCTGCCGGCCGCCCGCAACGAAGCCTGGAAGTACACCTCGCTGCGCCAGCTGGAACGCCGTGCGTTCGCAGCGGCACCGCTGCAGGGCCCGGCGCTGGACGCCGCGCTGCTGGAGGACATTCCGGCACCGCGCCTGGTGTTCGTCAATGGCCGCCTGGACGCCGCGCTGAGCGACGTGCAGGCCCTGCCGGCCGGCGTGCGGCTGCAGCCGCTGTCGGCCGCACTGGCCTCCGGCGAAGACGCCGTGCGTTTCCTTGGCCGCCGCTACGAGCGCAGCGAGGAGATCTTCGCCCGCCTGAATGCCGCGCTGGCCGATGAAGGCGTGGTGCTGCGCGTGGATGAAGGCGTACAGGTCGACGTGCCGCTGCAGCTGGTGTTTGCCAGCGTCGCCGGCGATACCGACCTGGCCTGGCACCACCGTCACCTGATCGAACTGCGTGCCGGCGCCAGCCTGGGCGTGGTCGAGCATCGCTTCAGCGTGGGTGACTCCGCCCACCTGGACAACACCGTGCTGCATGCCCATGTCGCCCGTGATGCCGTGCTCAAGCACGCCCGCGTGCAGGCCGGCAGCGCGCGCCAGACCAGCTTCCTGCGCACCGACGCTGTGCTGGCGCGCGACGCGCAGTACCACCGCGTCGACCTGGAACTGGGCGCGGCGCTCAGCCGCCATGAACTGAACGTGCGCCTGGAAGGCGATAATGCCCAGCTGACCGCCAATGGCGTGCTGCTCGGCAATGGCCGCCGCCACGTCGAAACCCGCCTGGGCATCGACCACATCGCACGCGATACCGCCTGCGAACTGCTGTGGCGCGGCGTCGCCGCCAACCGCAGCCGTGTGGTGTTCCATGGTGGCATCCAGATCCGCGAAGGCGCCGACGGCACCGACGCGAACCTGTCCAACAAGAACCTGCTGCTGTCGGCCGATGCCGAGATCGACACCCAGCCGACGCTGGTGATCGACGCCGATGAAGTGAAGGCTGCGCACGGCGCGACCGTCGGCCAGCTCGATGCCAACGCGCTGTTCTACCTGCGCTCGCGCGGCCTGCCGCAGGCACAGGCGCAGGCCTTGCTGAGTGCGGCTTTCTGCCATGAGCCCCTGAAAATCCTGCCGGATATCCTGCGCGAGCAGCTGGCACGCCGCCTGGACAAGGCCCTGACCGAGGCGGGTGTGGCATGAACCTGTCCACCCCGCGCCCGATCGAAGAACGCACAGGCGCCCCCGACTGGGACCGCGTCCGCCTCGACTTCCCGCTGCTGATGCGTGAAGTGCATGGCAAGCCGCTGGTCTATTTCGACAATGCCAACACCGGCCAGAAGCCGGTGCAGGTGATCGGCGCGGTGGACGAGTTCTACCGCCGCTACAACGCCAACGTCAGCCGCGCAGTGCATGCACTGGGCAGCGAAGCCACCGATGCCTACGAAGGCGCGCGCAACAAGCTGGCACGCTTCCTCAACGTGCGCCCCAGCGACCTGGTGCTGTGCAGCGGCACCACCTTCGCCATCAACCTGGTGGCCTACTCGTGGGCGCTGCCGCGGCTGAAGGCCGGCGACGTGATCCTGATCACGCGCATGGAGCACCACGCCAACATCGTGCCGTGGCAGCTGGTCGCGCAGCGGACCGGTGCCACCATCCGCGTGGCCGAGATCACGCCCGATGGCGCACTGGACCTGGATGCGCTGCGCACGGCGATGACCCCGGAGGTCAAGCTGCTGGCCGTCACCCACGTCTCGAACGTGCTGGGTACGATCAACCCGGTGCGCGAGATCTGCCGCGAAGCACGCAAGCGCGGCATCATCACCGTGGTCGATGGCTCGCAGGCCGCGCCGCACCGCAAGGTCGACGTCGCCGCGATCGGCTGCGATTTCTACGCCATCACCGGCCACAAGATGTGCGGCCCGACCGGTACCGGTGCGCTGTGGGCGCGCCGCGAGCACCTGGACGCGATGCCGCCGTTCCTCGGTGGCGGCGAGATGATCAAGGAAGTCAGCTTCGAGGGCACCGTGTTCAACGATGCCCCGCACAAATTCGAAGCCGGCACCCCGAACATCGCCGGCTTCATCGGCCTGGGCGTGGCCGCCGACTACCTGCAGCAGCTTGGCCAGGAGAACGTGGAAGCACGCGAGGCCGAACTGCTGGCGCACTTCACCGAAGAGCTGCGCCGGGTGGATGGCCTGCGCATCATCGGCGAGGCACCGGAAAAGGCAGCGGTGGTGTCGTTCCTGATCGACGGCGCGCACGCGCACGATCTGGCCACCCTTCTGGATCTGGAAGGCGTGGCCGTGCGCTCTGGCCAGCACTGTGCGCATCCGCTGCTGCAGTACTTTGGCGTTGCCGCTACCTGCCGTGCCTCGCTGGCGTTCTACAACACGCACGCCGAGATCGAGCGGTTCATGACTGCGTTGACGAAGGTGCGGAAGCTGTTGGGCTGAAGATTCGTCAGAATCGGGGAAGTACAAGAACGCCGCAGGAAACTGCGGCGTTTTTTTTGCGCGCTGGACGCAAGAAAGCAGAGGTGTAACCGGGAAACGCTGAGTGATGCCAGGAACTGGCAATTCCATCCATCATCAACGGCCTTGAGACACCGTCTTCTACATGCCAACAAGCATGGATAACCCGGAGGCAATCAAGAAGACGTACATCATCACGACGCCCCTCAACACCCACCGTTCCCCCTGATGGATCATCTGCCCTTAGGAAGTAAGGGCAAGCACTGCAATACCGCGCAAGCACCTAAGCCACCAATCAATCTTGATGATTCCGACTGCAGCAAGTACTTCCGGCCGTTCACGCTCGATTTTCAGCAACATCCTGTGAGCCGAAAATGCGTTTGTCCACATGGCGCCTAGAATAATGGAAGCCAAAATGGGGAAGCTTTCAACAAACCCTGGCACTCAGCTCCTCCTTTTGAAGCTGCTCCATCACATAGCACCTGCACACCCAATCTTCTACGCAGCAATCAGCTATGGATTCGATGCGTTCAAGGGCGCAAGAAGCCCCTTGACGTACCCACCGAGGCCGACTACATCCTCAGCTGTGCCAATCAGGTCCCGTCGCATCATCTTCTCGACATGCTCTACACCACCAAGTCGCGCGACAACATCCGCAAGGAAAGTGACATCTCCCGCAAACAACGTCACGTCCTGATCCAGCTTTACAACCCAGCGACCATCACGCGAGAACAAAAAATGATCACGCATGAAGTTCCCATCTTCCAGCCAGTAGGAGCGCAGGCCATCCAGACCTCGCTCAATTTCCACGGGGCTTCCCCTGTCGGAGCACTCTGAACATCGAACCGCGCACATCGCGATATCTGCAAAGTGCTCCGAAAGTGCGCTCAGCCACGCCACCCAAACATCATTCGGAGCAAAATCCTCATACAGGTTGCGATCAAACGCCATCCCGGCCCAATCCTCCCTAAGCAGGGGGACATCAGGAGGGGTCACATTGGAGAGGGACAGCGCGATGAAGTCAGGCCAGCAGCATGCATTGTTCATGGCTTCTTCGGATATCTAACAGTGATCGGAATCTTACTACCCGTAACGTAGACCTTGATTGTATCGGTACCCTTAGGAACCAATCCATCAGGATAGGGTCGCGTGCTGTCATGACGGTTTGCACTCCCCCCTCCAGGCAGTTGAAGGTTGCTATCGTCACCGGTAACGCCTGGGGTCTCCTTCATTTTTTTCCAGTCCGCATCGCCGCCCTCTGGCTCGCCACCAAACTCGCCTCTCTTACCCGCCTCGCCAGGCGCAGGTCCTTTGCCTTTAACAAGATCATCAACAATAGGCTTATCAGACGGAGTATTTGAACTCGACTGATTCTGCTTAACTGCCCCCCTAATCCCAGCCTCCAGGCGACGCCCCATGTCTGCGCGCTGCTCAGGAGTAGTTAGTATGTAGTAGCCAGTTGCGAGGATTACGACAGGGGCAATGAACTCAAATGCCAATGCAGCTGATCGCCCATCGGGATCGTTAAATCTGTAAGGACTACCATTTGCATATCTGAATCGATTGAACTGTTCCGCTGACTGCTGATAGGCCGTGACAGGATCAGTTGACAAAAAAATCCCCAACTGCGGATCCATGTACCGCTGCTGCATGTAGCTCAGTCCAGTCTCCGAGTCCGTCACATGCCCCGTATATCCCGGCCCATCCTTCAACGGCCGGTTGACCACTGCCCCATACGGCTCATACACCGTACGCTCGATGACATTTCCACCAGCATCGGTGATCGCCACCGGTGAACCCAGTGCATCAGTGTGGATGTACTCGACGACTTCCTGTGCAACTGCCGGAGCCACGCAGGCCACCAGCACCCCCACCGCGAGTACCGCCCGAATCAACAGCAAAGAGAGTCCATTCATGGCTTAGTCCCAGCTCAGTACGCCGCGGGTGACCGGCCGTTCGGCCGACCACGGTGAGCAACCACCTGCGTTGCAGGCACGCACGCGATACTCATGCGCGCAGTATGTCCCGCCACTGTCGTTCACGTAGGTCTGGGGGCCCGTGTACAAACGCTGGCCACCGCCACCGCTTTCGAGCTGATACTCCGTTGCATCTGCCACCGGGCTCCACCCGGCAGAACACTGGACCTGATAAGGCGGCCTGCGTGTCGTCAGCCACTCTGCCAGATAAAGGCTCGTCGCCCCCGGCGGCAACACCACCGCGACAGTCACGACTCCGGAGTACGGACTGCACCCAGCGAAGTTGCACGCCCTCACACGGTAGGCGTAGCTGCCTTTACCACGGCTGGCACCAAAGCTGTTTCCGCCGCCGTTATGCACCACCGTCCAGCCACCACCGTTGGCGCTCTCCTCCAGCACGAAGCTCTCGCTGTTGGCTGGCACCGACCAGCTCAGGCTGTACTGCGGCACGTTCACCAGGCCCGGCGCGCTGATCACCGGCTCGATCGTCGGCGGCCCGATCACCGCTACCGCCGCCGTGGCCGACCACGGCCCGCAGCCCGCGCCATTGCAGGCGGCAACCCGATAGCCATAGTTGCCCACACCGCGTGCAGCGGTGGCATAGGAACCCGCGTTGCCGTCGAACAGCGTGACCCATCCGCCACCATTACTGCTCTCCTGCAAGGTGTACCGCGTGGCACCAGCCACCCCGTTCCAGCCAATGCCGATACTGCCCGGCGCAGAGCGTGCCGGTGCAGAGAGACCTGGCGCAGTGGCAGGCGGATACACCACCGTCACCGCAGCCGTGACGCTGTATCCCGTGCACCCCACCGGGTTACATGCGCGAACCCGGTAGTTGTAGCTTCCCGCTGCCTTGCCGCTGAAGGCCTTGGACTGACCGATGGCGTTGTGTACCTGAGCCCATGCGCCGCCATTGGCGCTTTCCTCCAGCTCATAGCGCTCGGCACCGGAGGCCGCAGACCATGCCACGCTGTAACTGCCATTGAAGGCCGTGGAAGGCAGGTTCAAGGTCGGCACGGTGGATGGCGCCAATGCCACGGCCACTGACGCGACATTGCTCCATCCGCCGCACACCGTCCTGCAGCCGCGCACCCGGAACTGATAGGTCCCCGTGACCAGGCCGGTGCTGGTGAACGTTTGCGCCGCGCCATCGAAGACCGTGCTCCAGGTGCCTGAAAGGGCACGCTGCAACTCATAGCGGTTGGCACCACCGGCCGGGCTCCAGGTCAGGTTCACGCTGCCCTGGGTGATGTATCCCGGCGCACTCAGCGCGGGAACGCTGGGTGCGGCCTCACCATGCACCTGGGAAACCAGACTGCCTGACAGGTAGAGATAGTCGGTCTGCTTGCCGCTACGTTCGTTGCGCTGGAATCGCAGCACACCGCCGTTGTCGTAGAACGAATAGATCGCCCCTTTGCCACTGGCGCTGGCCTTCACCCGGCGCCCGTGGGCGTCGTACTCGTAGCTCTCCGCTGTACCCGCCGCACGCAGCCGGTTGCCGTAGTCAAACGCGAAAGCCTGGCCATTGCGCACCGAGAGATTGCCCTGCACGTCATAGCCAAGACCGGTCACGGTCGCCCCGGTTCCGGTTTCGATCACGTTGACCAGCCGATTGGTCGGATCGAAGTAGTGCGTACGATCGCGACTGCCGACCTTGGCACGACGCAGGTTGTCCAGCGCGTCGTACTCATACGACGCGTTGCCGAAGCCCGGCGCAGTGACCGCCCGCAACCGGTCCAGGCCGTCATAGGTCATGTCCCGGTTGCCGGGCGCCCCCGGGCAGGCCATCGGAAATGGCCATCACGTTGCCCCCGGCATCGTAGTCGTAGCTGTCATCCAGCACTGCGGCCGCTGCGGTGGCATCGCGGCTGCGGTCGGGCAGGCCGCGGGTATTCTGGGTCAACGTGTGCACGATCCCGTTGCCATAGACGAAGCGGGCCAACGCGCCGTTGGCGAAGTAACTGGCCTCCTTTGCATAGCCGCCGACGGTCGTCGCCCGCCCCAATGCATCCGGCGCGTAGCTGACGACACGCCCACCCGGATAGGTATTGCTGGCCAGTATGCCGTTGGCATCGTAGCCATAGGCCAGGCTCAGGCTTCCCAGATCCGGATGCTGCAGGGTTTCGCCGCTGAGCAGGCGACGGCGGTTGTACTGGTAGCGGTTGACGACCATCGGCCGGGCCGGGTCGTTCTGCGTACTGATCTCGGCAGGCAGACCATCAGGTGCGTAGGACCAGTTCTGATTTCCACGCCCATCCGGGAAGATCAGGGTCGACAAGCGGTTGGCGGCGTCGTAACTACGCTTCACCGCACGTCCACTGGCCAGCGCCTCACTGCGGTTGCAGTCGGTGGCGCTGGTCAAACCCGTGCCGGCCGCCGACCACAGCACGTTGCCTGCTGCGTCGTAGTCCTGCACGGTCGCACCGGTTTCCGGTTCGATGGTCTTGCACAGCTGCTGGTAGCCGTCATAGACGTAGCGGCGGGTCAGCGACTGGCTGCCGTCTGCACTGCGGCGGGTGATCGCCAGCGGCTTGCCCAACGTGTCTCGCTGGATCTCGGTCACCACGCCTTCCGGGTGCTGCAGCGTCAGCGGCATCTCGTAGCTGGGCTGGTCGTAGGCCAGGTGACGTGTCGTCGTCGCCTGGCCGCGTGGGTTGGTCACCTTCACCGACAGGTTGCCCACGTACTCGGTGCGGGTAACCAGTGCCCCCAGCTCGGACGATTGACTGACCACGGTGGGGCGGCCCAACGCGTCGTACTGCGTCGTGGTGCCGGCCAGGGCGGCATTGATATCGGAGAGCTGCCGCGTGGGATACGAGGCAAACACGGTCTTGCCGCTGGTGTCGTAGCGGGTCACCACGGCACTGTCCAGCACGTTGTTGGCGTTTTCGGTTACCAGCACCGGGCGGAACATCGCATCCAGGTAGGTATCGGTGCGCCGCCCGCCCTGCGTGCGGGAGTGCTTCCATGCACCGGCGGGAACCCCCAGCTGCGCGCCACCCAGTCGCTGCAGGTCCATGGTTACGCCATTCCAGTTCACGCTGTCGCCGCCAGGGAACTGCTGGCTGCGCAGCCTGCCCATGTTGTCGTAGCTGAAGCTGGTGGTTGCGCCGGTTTCGTCGGTCAGCGAGGTGATCCAACCGTTGTCGTCGACGACAACCGTGCGCACTGCACCATTGGGCGCTTCGGGCGTGGCCGGCATGCGGAGCTGCTGCGGAACACCACGCTTCCATCCCGACAGATGGCTGGTGTTTCCACGGCCATCGGCCACCGATGCAACCGTGCCGTCGGCTGCGTAGGTCACCTGCTGGGCCAGGCGGCCAAATGCGTAGGCGCGCAGCGGCAGCGCTTTGGTCGTATCGAATTCGGTGCGGGACTGCTCGATGCCGTTGAGCACACTGCGCGCCGTCTGGCCGTTCACCCATAGCGCGGGATTGTCGTAGTAGCTGGTACTGCTGGTGCGACTCTGTCCAGCGGAATTCGCTTCGACGACGGCAACCTCGCGGACGAAGGCATCAAAGGCCTGCACCGTACGGGTGAACTGCACGCCGTCCTGATTGATGATCGTGCTCTGCACTGGGCGGTTCAGATGCTCTCCCAGCTCCGTGGACCCGTACTTGAGATTCCGACCCGCCTCGCGCGGGAACGGTGCGCTGGCAAGCTGCGCGTCCGGGTAGTAGTTACTGCGCTCGGTTCGAACCACCGCGCCACCAGAGCTGGTTGTCGTCGACAGCAGCAGACCGTCGTTATAGCCAACTTCCTTTCCGAATTCGTATGTCCGGATCGTGCCATCCGGCAGGGTTTCAATCGTTATCTTGGGCTCTGCCTGCCCCACCGGGATCGCCGGCCACCCAGCCTGGTCGACTCTCCTGTCGTACTCCCACCCCAGATTGGTGTACTGATAGCTCCACTCCGCCGTGGGCATCCCCGGGCCACTTATCCGCTTTGCCACCAGCGACATCGCGTCCCGATAGATGGGCGTGAGATTCCATCCGTCGGCCAGCAACTGGTCGTCGCCGGAAGTCTGGCAGTTGAACGGAACATTCTTGCGGCCATGCCGGAAGGGTCGGAACACGAAGGTTCCTACCGCGCCTGATGGGTGCGTGATGGAGGCTGCAACCTCGGTCTGCACAATCTTGTTCGTCTTCGCGCAAAGAGCCGGGACCTCCATATAGGCCCAAACGTCCTGCCCGGTGTACTCCTGGTACTTCTTCGTCACATTGACAGGCGGCAGGTTGTAGCTCCACGCCGTCCCGTCCGGCAGCGTCACCGACTGCAACGCACCCGCCGGGGTGTAGCCATAGGTCCAGGTTCGACCCGCTGCCGTCGCCGTTGCGATACGGCCCAGGGAGTCATAGGCAAGGCTGATGCTGCGCCCATCGTTGGCAACGATTCGATCCAGCCGCCCGCCGCTCCATTCGTAGCGGACCCAGTTGCCGAATCGATCGACAACCTGTGATGGATAAAGGAAGACCTTTTTCCGTTTCAGCGTGGCATGGGTGATGGTGTCGTAGGGCTGGAGAACGGCAGACTCGTTCTCGCGCGCCACCATCCAGTCGAAGTAGTACTTGGTTCCGTCTGGCGCGTGGCCCAGGAAACCCTCGCCCGGCTGGCCGCTCTTGAGTGCACTGAGGCAGGAGAAGAACCATCCCCCTTTTGTGTTCCAGGGCGTTGGCGTGCCAACCTGGGGCGTTGGCTGGCGCGCGTCCCCGCTGCCCGCCAGGACGGTTTCACCGCCTCCGCCCGGCAATGAAAGCCTCACCCCCTCCCAATAGGTGTACGGAGCAAAACTGGTGGTCTGGGTTTGCTTGTAATTCCAGACATCCAGCGACGGGGGTGCGGAAACTGTCGAGCAACGGGCACTTGCGTCCAATGTCCGCCGATCGCGGTTTCGGGCTGGTCTCCGTAGATGCCTGAAAGCGATGGGATGTCGAGATCCCAGTTTCCATATTCCTTGTCATTTGCACTGCCGCTGACATCCCCGTAACTGCGGCTGAGCGATACCGCGAGCCCACCGTTGCCCGGAATCGAAATATCCGTGGCCTTGAAACTGATCGAGCCGTCATAGAGATTGACCTGCTCGCCGAAGATCTCGCCCTTCAGGGGTTCGACAAGGTCCCCGTACTTCAGCCGCTTGTCGTACTCCTGGCGCCAGGTGGGAACGATCTGCGCGGAAACGCCGACCGGTGCCAGCACGCACAGGACAACGACACCCAGAAGCAGACACTTGGCGGCCATTGCGGCGCGCGGATGAGAAATGAGGCCAGACTGCATGCAGATCCTCCCTGGATCGACGTCCCTGTGTGCCCCACCCGCGCCGAACGGCAGTTGGCCTTCGACCAGGCGGCACCCACTCCGGCAGACAGCCACGCGTTGCATCACGGTGGGCGGGTGCTGGCTGCAGTTATGAACGAAACATGAAGGCGGCGTCAACAGGATGTAGTCGACACACTCTGCAAAGCCCCCCATCCCGCGACCTCCCGCGCCCATCCCCGCTCCACCTAGAATGTCCCCATGACCACCCTGACCTACCGGGCCGCCACGTCGGCCGACATCCCCGCCCTCATTGCCCTCGTTACCTCGGCCTACCGGGGTGACGCCAGCCGCGTTGGCTGGACCACTGAAGCCGACCTGCTGGACGGCGCCCGCATCGACGCCGAAGGCATCCAGGCTGACCTGGACCGCCCACGCTCCACCATCCTGCTGGCCGAGCGCGGGGACCAGCTGGTGGCCTGCGCCCACGTTGCCGACGTCGACGGCAAGGGCTATTTCGGCATGTTCTCGGTCGATCCGGCCCAGCAGGGCGGCGGTGTCGGCAAGCAGATGATGGAGGCTGCCGAAGCGCATGCTGCGCGCGAATGGAGCGTGCCGGTGATGCAGATGACGGTGATCGACGTGCGCGACGAGCTGATCGCCTTCTATGAACGCCGCGGCTACCAGCGCACCGGCATCAAGAAGCCGTTCCCGTATGGCGACGAACGCTTCGGCATTCCCAAGCGCGACGACCTGCGCTTCGAGATCCTGGAAAAGCCGCTGGCCGGAGCCGCCGCGTGAGCGAGGCCTGGACCTTCGTCTGTGCCGGCAGCGAGCTGCTGCCGGGTGAAATGAAGAGCGTGTTCGACGAAGTGACCGGCACACCGATCGTGGTGTTCAACCTCGATGGCGAGCTGTATGCCCTGGAAGACCAGTGCACGCATGAGGAGTTTGAGCTGTCCTCGGGCGAGTTCAACACGACCGAAGGCAGCGTGGAGTGCGTGCTGCATGGGGCGCGCTTCGACGTGCGAGACGGCCGCGCCCTGTGTGCCCCGGCCTACAGCCCTGTGCCCAAGTTTCCGGTGAAGCGCGAGCACGACGCTGTCTGGACCCGCGACGACCGGGATTGAGGCGGCGCTCCGCCCGGAGGGATCACCCACGGGGCGCACCGCGAGAGAGCATCCACCCATGGGGTGGATCTACTGGAGTGCACTGAGGGGCCTGCCGGGGCCCTTCCGGACCATCCGGACCGCCCGCCGGATTGCGCATATGCGAATCATTATCGTTGATGTTATTCTACGTAACATCTTCGTAACGACTCCGCCTCCGCGCCATGGCTTCGCCCACCGCCACGCTGCGCCAGCTCGCCCGTCAAGGGTGGCCGCTGCTCGTGGCCGCGCTGCTGACGCTGCTGCTGGGCTGGTCGGCCTTGCACGAAGGGCGTGCCAGCGATCCGGCCGCACACGGCTGGCAGGCACACGCTGAAGATCTGCAGCAGGTCATGCCGACGCCGGCGCCGCCGGCGGACGAGTGCCCGCACCATGCCGCGCCCGCACCAGAGCCGCCGCTGGATAGCGAGGGCACCACGCCCTGCACCGGACGGGCTCCCCCGCGCGCCCCCATGGTCGCGCATGTTCCACTGTGGCGTTCCGACGCTCTGCGCTGGCAGCTGCACGATCCCGCACTGCGGTTGAACCCCGGCCACGCGCCGCCCGCACCGCACGCCAGCTGAGGCGCCCTGCGGCCGTTGCCGTGCGCCTGATTGCGTTTCCTGCCAGCCGAGCATCGGCTCGGCTCTACAGAAGAAGCCCTCCACGTGTCGGCGCGCTGCCTGCGCTTCGGCCCTCGCCCTTTCCCGATCCACGCCACTACCCACCGCCATGACCCACATCACGTCCCGCAAGCACGCCCCGCGCGTTTCCCTGCTCGCTACCGCCACCCTGGCCGCCGGTTTCGCACCGCTGGTCGCACAGGCCGCCGACAGCGCCGACGCCGGCTCCCGCAACGCCACCGAGCTGGACAAGGTGCAGGTGCGCGGCAGCTGGTTCAATCCGTCCTCGCCGAAGTTCACCGCCGAGCTGCTGGACACCCCGAAGTCGGTATCGATCGTGTCGGAAAAGCTGATCGCCGAAACCGGTGCGACCAACCTGCAGGATGCGCTGCGCATGGTCCCGGGTATCACCTTCGGTGCCGGCGAAGGCGGCAACCCGACCGGCGACCGCCCGTTCATCCGTGGCTTCGATTCGCAGAGCAACGTCTTCGTCGACGGTCTGCGCGACGTCGGCTCGCAGACCCGCGAGATCTTCGACCTGGAGCAGGTGGAAGTGGTCAAGGGCCCGAGCTCGGCCTACGGTGGCCGTGACTCCGGTGGTGGCAGCCTGAACCTGGTGAGCAAGACGCCGAAGCTGAAGAACGAGACCAGCGCCAGCATGGGCATCGGCACCGACAGCTACGCGCGCGGCACCGTGGACGCCAACTACGTGCTGGGCGATGGCATCGCGGCCCGCCTGAACCTGATGAAGCACGAGTCGGACATCGCCGGCCGCGACGCTGCCAATGTCAGCCGTTGGGGCATCGCGCCATCGATCGCGTTCGGCCTGAACGGCCCGGCGCAGCTGATCGCCAGCCACTACCACATGCAGAGCGATGACCTGCCGGACGCGGGTGGTTTCCCGTACGGCAATCCGAACGGTGCGCCGGCCTCGAAATGGGTCGACGGCCGCCCGATGGTGCCGGACCGCAACAACTACTACGGTCTGGTCGACCGTGACTTCCAGCGCACCCGCGCCGACATCAGCACCCTGGACGCCAGCTACGATTTCGGCGGCCACAAGCTGCGCAACATCGCGCGCCTGGGCAACACCAGCAACGACTACCTGTGGACCCAGCCGGACGACAGCCAGGGCAACCCGAACAATTACGGCACCTTGTGGCGCCGCACCAACAGCCGCGCCGTCGACGTCAAGAGCTTCGCCGACCAGCTGGGCCTGACCGGTGCCTTCCAGACCGGTGCGCTCAAGCACAGCTACAGCGCGGGCGTGGAGTACAGCGACGAGAAGATGACCCGTGGCAGCTACCTGATGACCCCGGGCACGAGCAACCCGCTCACCGGCAACAGCAAGTGCCCGACCACCGGCGCAGCCACCGGCTACAACTGCACCGATTTCGCCAATCCGAACCCGCGCGATCCGTGGGCGGCCACCCATTCGGTATACCGCAGCGACAAGGCACTGGATGTCGAGCAGCGCACCAAGACCACCTCTGCTTATGTGTTCGACACCATCGAGCTCAATGAGCAGTGGATGGTCAACCTTGGCCTGCGTTACGACGACTTCCGCACCACCCTGACCACCCCGGTGGCAGGTGCGGCACCGACCCGCGTGCGCAACAGCAACGACTTCCTGAACTACCAGGCCGGCGTGGTGTTCAAGCCGGCGGCCAACGGCAGCATCTACCTGTCGTGGGGTACCTCCTCGACCCCGCCGGGCATGGATGGTGGCGACGGTTCGGACGGCCTGAGCGCCGCCGTGGCCGACCTCAAGCCGCAGGATACGAAGAACCTCGAACTCGGCACCAAGTGGGACCTGCTGGACAACCGCCTGAACCTGACCGCGGCGATCTTCCACACCGTGATGAACAACGCACGTGTGACCATCGACAACGGCACCAGCCAGAACGCCGGCAAGAAGGAAATCAACGGCTTCGAACTGGGCTTCAATGGCCAGTTGACCGATGCCTGGAGCCTGTACGGCGGCTACACCTACCTGGATTCGGAACTGAAGGACAACGGTTTCGTCTGCGCCGTCTCCGGCCGCACCTGCCCGAGCGGTATCTACGTGCCGTCGCCGAACAACGGCAACGTGTTCCCGAACACCGCCAAGCACAGCGCCAACCTGTGGACCACCTACCGCTTCCCGATCGGCCTGACCCTCGGCGCCGGTGCGTTCTACTCCGACAAGCAGTACGGTGACGTCGCCAACACCAAGTGGATCGCCAGCTACACCCGCTTCGACGCGATGGCCAGCTACGCGATCCAGGACAACATCAGCCTGCAGCTCAACGTGCAGAACCTGACCGACAAGACCTACTTCACCAAGGCCTATGCCTCGCACTACGCGAGCATCGCCCCGGGTCGCTCGGCTACCCTGGCACTGAACGTGAAGTTCTGATGTAACTCCGCTCCACCGCGGCGGCAGGCTCTCCTGCCGCCGTTTTTGTTTCCGGCGATACTCACCCCATGGCAACCCGTACCCCCATCGACAGCGACGCTCTGGCCGAGCTGCTGCAGCACGACCCGCAGGCTGCCTTCGCGCGCGTGCGCGACGCTGCGCAGGCCGGACAGGTCGAGGCACAACTGCTGCTCGCGCAGATGTACATGGAAGGCAAAGGCACCGCACAGGACGCCTCGGCGGCACTGCTCTGGTACGAAACCGCCGCCAACAACGGCGCGCCGATGGCGATGAACATGCTTGGCCGCTGCCACGAACTGGGCCAGGGCACCGCGCCCGACCCGACACTCGCCGCAGTGTGGTACCGGCGCGCGGCCGACACCGGGCTGGACTGGGGCCTGTACAACCTGGCCAACCTGCTGGCCACCGGCCGCGGCGTGACCCAGGACCGCGCACAGGCACTGGCCCTGTACACCCGTGCCGCACACCTGGGCCATGCCAAATCGATGAACCTGCTGGCCCGCCACCTCGAAGACGGCCTGGATACCGCACCCGATCCGCAGGCAGCGCTGGCCTGGTACCAGCGCGCGGCCGAAGCCGGTGATTTCCGCGGCCAGGCCAACTACGCCTCGATCCTGCTGCAGGCCGGTCAGATCGACCAGGCCGTGCACTGGCTGCAGCTTGCACTGGCCCACGGCAGCCCGGCATTCATGGCACACATCGTGCCGGAGCTGGCCGCATCGCCGCATCCACAGGTGCGCGCCCTGGTCGCGCCGCCGTCCCTCTGAGGAGTCCCGCATGCTGCTGCACATCCCCGATATTCTCAGCGCCGACCAGGTGGCCGACTTTCGCCGCCGCCTCGATGCCGCCGACTGGACCGATGGCCGCGAAACGGTCGGCCATCTGGGCGCGCAGGCCAAGCACAACCAGCAGCTGCCCGAAGCCTCACCGCTGCGCCGCGAACTGGGCGAGATCATCCTCGTCGCGTTGGCCCGGCACCCGCTGTTCTTCAGCGCCGCGCTGCCACTGAAATACCTGCCGCCACGCTTCAACCGCTACAGCGGTGGCGGCACCTATGGCTTCCATGTCGATGGCGCGGTGATGAACCTGGCCAACGGCGAACAGCTGCGTTCGGACATTTCCTGCACCCTGTTCCTGTCGGCGCCGGACGAATACGAAGGCGGCGAGCTGATCATCAGCGACACCTACGGCGAGCACGAAGTGAAGCTGCCCGCCGGCGACCTGATCGTCTACCCGTCCAGCAGCCTGCACCAGGTGCGCCCCGTCACCGCAGGCGCGCGCGTGGCCTCGTTCTTCTGGGTACAGAGCATGATCCGCGACGATGTGCAGCGCCGCCTGCTGTGGGAAATGGACGGCTCGATCGAGCGCCTGCGGCAGACCGGCGGCGACGCCGAGGCGGTGCTGCAGCTGACCGGCGTGTACCACAACCTGCTGCGGCGCTGGAGCGAAGTCTGAGCCCCATTCGGCCAGTCCGAGACGTTTTGGCAATCATTCTCATTTGCAACAGCTAACAGCTCTCATTACAATCACGCCCCGTTGATGCCGGCCGCTGCCGGCAGACCCCTGGGGACCCTTGCTTGCTGCGCCCGCTTCGCCCTCGCCCACTCATCCATCGCAAGATGGGCACCGCCATGCGCGGCCAGCGTCCTGCGCTGGCGAGCCTGCTGGCGTGGGTGGCGATGCTGGCCTTGCTGCTGGGCACCCTGCCGCTGCTGCCACACGGGCAGGCCGGAATGGCCGTGCAGATGCCGCTGGAAGAGCGCGGTGGCGAAGCGCCCCTGCAGGAAGAGGCATCGGCCAAGCTGCGCCGCTGCGCCTCCGCTCCGGTGAAGTCGGCCGAGAAGGCACGCCCGCCACTGCTGCTGGCCAGCCAATGGCTGCGCACTGAACTCGACCTCGTACCCGCCACCCCGGCCATGCCCGGCGTGCGCCCGGACTGGCCGCTCGCCACTCCGGACACGCCCTGGGCCGATGCGCCCGGGCGCCGCCAGCAACGCGGCCAGGCGCCGCCGCTCGCCTGATCCACGGCCCGACGTGACCGCCTGCGCGGTCGCGCCCGCGCCCCGCTGCCTGCTTCATCCCAGCCGCCCCTGACCGGGCCTCCCCGTGCATGCCGCGCCGTTCGCGCGTGGCATCGCGCCCTGCGTCCTTCGAGGTAACTGCCATGGCCCAGCGCCATCGTGTCCGTTCGTCCCTGTCCCGTACCCTGCTGACCAGCGCCGTGCTGGCCGCCATGATCGCCCCTGCCTTCGCCCACGGTGACGCTTCCGGCGCGCCACAGACGCTGGACAAGGTCGTGGTCACCGCCTCCGGCTTCGAGCAGAAGGTGGTCGATGCACCGGCCAGCATCAGCGTGGTCAGCCGCGAGGAACTCAGCAAGCGCCCCTACACCAACCTGGTCGACGCGCTGCGCGACGTCGAAGGCATCGACGTCGGCCTGGAGGCCACCGACAAGAACGGTCGCGCCACCATCTCCATGCGCGGCCTGCCGTCCGAATACACCCTGGTACTGATCGATGGCCGTCGCCAGAGCAATGTCGGCCAGCTGTACCCGAACAACTTCGGTGGCGGCCAGTTCGCCTACCTGCCGCCGCTGGACGCGATCGAACGCATCGAAGTCGTGCGCGGCCCGATGTCCACGCTGTACGGCTCGGATGCGATGGGTGGCGTCATCAACATCATCACCCGCCGCAACCAGGACCGCTGGCAGGGTGCGCTCACCCAGGGCTTCACCGTGCAGCAGGACGACCAGTTCGGTGATGCGCGCACCACCGACCTTTACTTGAGCGGCCCGCTGCTGAAGGACCGCCTCAGCCTGGCAGTGCGCGGCAGCTACTACGATGCCAAGGCATCGAACCCGGAGTGGGATGCACTGACCCTGCCCGACGGCAGCCTCTGGGAGCGCAGCATCGGCTTCGGTGGCGGTGGCAAGTCGGTGGCCAACACCAACTGGAACACCGGCCTACGCCTGGACTTCCGCGTCAACGACGATCACGAAATGTGGTTGGACTACGACGTGTCGCGGCAGAAGTACGACAACAGCGAAGGCCAGACCGGCACGCTGGACAGCCTGGCCAGCCTATGGCGCGTCGGCAATGCCGTCATCCCCAACCCGACCGGCAGCGGCACCGTCACCCGCCGCGTGGTGCAGCCGCGCGTGGGCTACACCGCCTACCAGCGCTACGAGCGTGATCAGCTGTCGCTGACCCACCAAGGCCGCTACAGCTTCGGCACCTGGCAGACCTCGCTGACCCACAGCAAGAGCAGCAACCTGGGCCGCTCGCTGCCGCTGACCCTGGACGAGCGCGCCAACCTGCAGACGCTGTGGAATGACGTCTGCCGCCGCACCGGTTCCGCCAACAACTGTGCGGCCGGCCGTGGCAATGCACTGGGCGCCCTCAACCCGAGTGAAATGGCGCGCCTGCAGGCGTTCCTGCCGCGTCCGCTGCGCACCATGGAACTGGAAGGCTACGTGCTCGACACGATGCTCGATCTGGACTTCGGCGCGCACAAACTGACCGTTGGCGGCCAGTACAACGACACCGACATGATCGACGGCGTGTTCGGCATGGATGGCGCCGGCTATCGCAGCAACACCAAGCAGAAGCACCGCATGTGGGCCCTGTTCGCCGAGGACAACTGGGCGCTGACCGATACCCTCACCGCTACCGTTGGTCTGCGTTATGACGACCACAACGTATTCGGCAGCCACCTCAGCCCGCGCGGCTACCTGGTGTGGAACGCCAGCGACGCGTGGACCTTCAAGGGCGGCGTCAGCACCGGCTACAAGACCCCGCGTCCGGACCAGCTGTTCCCGGGCATCACCGGCTTCGGTGGCCAGGGCGTGCTGCCGTTGGTGGGCTCGCCGAACCTCAAGCCTGAAACCAGCACCAACTACGAGTTGGCCGCCTACTACGAAGGCCAGCGCTGGGGCTTCAATGTCACCGGCTTCTTCAACACGTTCGAAGACAAGATCGCCAGCGGCGGCACGTTCCCGAACTGCGAAGTGGCGCCGGCCGGCAGCGGTTACTGCGTGGACATCGGTCCGGGTTGGGCCGCGCTGGGCTACAGCACCTTCACCCAGAGCGTGAACATCGACAAGGCCGAGACCCGCGGTGCCGAGCTGGCCGGTCATGTCGACCTGCTCGACACCCTGCAGCTGCGCGGCAACTACACCTGGACCAAGAGCGAGCAGACCAGCGGCCCCGACAAGGGGCGCCCGATCGCAGGCACCACGCCGGCAAAGCACATGGCCAACGCCAGCCTCAACTGGCAGATCAATGACGCGCTCAGCGTGTCGCTGATTGGCGAGGGCCGCTACGACCGCTATCGCGACACGCTCATCGACAGTGCCGGCACCCGCCACGTGCGCTATTACGAGGACTACACGATCTTCCACCTGGGCGGCAGCTGGAAGGCCACGCCGTGGCTGACGGTCAACGCACGGGTCAACAACCTGTTCGACAAGGACTTCGTTTCGCAGTCGTGCCTGCTGCTCAATCCCAGTGAGTTCAGCTGCGTGGACGACTACGCAACCAAAGACCAGCGCCGCAGCTACTGGATCTCGCTCAACGCGAAGTTCTGATCGCCGCGCACCGGCAGTGCCGGCCACTGGCCGGCATTGCCCTGCCCTGGTGGGTGCCGACCTTGGTCGGCACCGCTTCATCCAGGCATGGCGTGGATCTACCGATCGGTAGCGCCGGCCGCTGGCCGGCAACCCGCCAGACCTGCTCCAGGGATACAGAACGACACGCAATTGCGAGCTATTCTCATCAATGATGTAATGGGCAGTCCCTTTCCGCCTCGAACCGTGCCGTGAGCCGTCCTGCTTCTTCCACCGTGCAGCAGCAACAGAACCGTGGCTTCTGGCTGCGGACGCTGCACCAGTGGCACTGGATCAGCTCGGCGGTGTGCCTGATCGGCATGCTGCTGTTCGCGGTGACCGGCCTGACCCTCAACCACGCCGCGAAGATCGAAGCCAAACCCGAGGTGCAGAACCAGCATCTGGAACTGCCGGCCGCGCTGCTGGGCCAGCTGGGCACGCGCGAGGACGGCAACGCGCCGATTCCGCGCCCGGCCCGGCAATGGCTGGACACGCAGCTGGGGATCGCCATCGGCGGGCGCCCGGCCGAATGGTCGCCCGAAGAGATCTACCTGTCGCTGCCGCGCCCCGGTGGCGACGCCTGGCTGAGCATCGATCGTGAGACCGGCGCAGTGGAGTACGAATCGACCTCCCGTGGTGCAGTGTCCTACCTCAACGACCTGCACAAGGGCCGCAACGCGGGCCCGGCGTGGGGCTGGTTCCTGGACCTGTTCGCCGTGGCCTGCCTGGTGTTCTGCATCACCGGCCTGTTCCTGCTGCACCTGCATGCGCGGCAGCGGCGCATGACCTGGCCGCTGGTCGGCCTCGGCCTGATGATCCCGCTGCTGATCGCCCTGCTGCTGATCCACTGACTTTCCTTCGTTTCCGGAGCCGCCCCATGCGCGTCACCCTGACCATCGCCCTCAGCGGCCTGCTGGCCACCTCGCCGGCCTATGCCACCACCCTCGACATCAACGTCGAAGTGCCCAAGCTCAACGTGGCCGAGTACCACCGCCCGTACGTGGCAGTGTGGCTGGAAGGCGCCGACCAGAAGGTCGCGGCCAATCTGTCGGTCTGGTACCAGCAGACCAGCAACAGCGAAGGCCACGGCACCAAGTGGCTGCCCGACCTGCGCCAGTGGTGGCGCAAGAGCGGCCGCACCCTGCAGGTGCCGGTGGACGGCGTGACCGGCCCGACCCGCCCGGCCGGCAAGCACGCGCTGTCGTTCAACGACAAGCAGCCGGCACTGAAGCAGCTGGCCCCGGGCAACTACACCCTGGTGGTGGAAGCGGTGCGCGAAGTCGGCGGCCGTGAACTGCTGAAGATCCCCTTCACCTGGCCGGCCACCGCCGCGCAGAACGGTAAGGCGCAGGGCGCCACCGAACTGGGCCAGGTCACCCTCGCCGTCAAACCCTGAAAAGGGGACGGAGGGGATTAAGTCGTAATTCCCTCCTCCTTGTCGCATCACCCCGCATCCACTGGAGTCTTCCGCATGAAGCGCACGCTCGTCCTCGCCGCCGCTCTGGCCGCTGCCCTTCCCTTCTCCGCCCTGGCCCACAAGGCCTGGCTGCTGCCCTCGCAGACCGTGATCGCCGGCAACGCGCCGTGGATCACCGTCGACGGTGCGGTCTCCAACGATCTGTTCTACTTCAACCACGTGCCGCTGCGCCTGGAATCGCTGGTAATCACCGCGCCGGACGGCAGCACCGTGCAGCCGCAGAATGCCTCGACCGGCAAGTACCGCAGCGTGTTCGACATCGAATTGAAGCAGCCGGGCACCTACCGCATCGCCTCGGTCAATGACGGCCTGTTCGCCACCTACGAGCAGAACGGCGAGCGCAAGCGCTGGCGCGGCAGCGTCGCCACCTTCGGCGAACTGCCGAAGGATGCGAAAAAGCTGGAAGTGAGCCAGTCGGTCGGCCGTGTGGAGACCTTCGTCACCAACGGTGCGCCGAACGACACCGCGCTGAAGCCGACCAACCGTGGCATCGAGCTGGTCGCCGTCGGCCACCCGAACGATCTGTTCGCTGGCGAGGAAGCCACCTTCCGTGTGCTGGTCGACGGCAAGCCCACCGCCGGCCTGGAATTCGAGATCGTGCGTGGTGCCACCCGCTACCGCAACGCACAGGACGAGCTGAAGGTCATCAGTGACGCCAAGGGCGAGATCAAGGTGACCTGGCCGGAAGCCGGGATGTACTGGCTGGAAACCGGCACCGAGGACAACAAGACGTCGGTGAAGCAGGCCGCCAAGCGCCGCCTGAGCTACGTCGCCACGCTGGAAGTGCTGCCGCAGTAATGACGTGGACCGCGATGCCGGGCAGCCCCGGCATCGCATCTGCAGCACACCACCATGACCGATCCCCTGCTCGACATCGCCCGCCTCGGTGGCACCACCATGGGCACCACCTGGAGCGTGTCGCTGGTCGCGCCGCGCCAGCGCGACCTGCACCCGCTGCATGCTGGCATCCAGGCGCGGCTGGACGAGGTGGTCGCGCAGATGAGTACCTGGGAGCCCGGTTCGGACCTGAGTCGCTACAACCGCGCCGGCGCTGGGCAATGGTGCGCGCTGCCGTTCGAAACCCGCCACGTCCTGGCCTGCGCACAGGCCATCGCCGCCGCCAGTGACGGCGCCTTCGATCCCACCATCGGTCCGCTGGTTGCACTGTGGGGCTTCGGTGCACATGCCGGTGAACGCCGCCAGCCCGATGCCGCTACCGTGCAGGCCACGCGTGACCGCTGCGGTTGGCAGCGCCTGCAGTGGCAGGACGATGCGCTGCTGCAACCGGGTGGACTGGAACTGGATCTCTCTGCGATCGCCAAGGGCTTCGGCGTCGATCACGTGGCCGCCTGGTTGCGTGGACAAGGCATTGCTGCAGCGCTGATCGAAGTGGGTGGCGAACTGGCCGGCTACGGCAGAAAACCGGACGGCCAGCCGTGGCGCGTGCTGGTGGAATCCGCACCGGAAGAGGATGCGCACACCGATACCCCGCCACGGGTGCTGGCACTGGATGGCAAGGCCGTGGCCACATCCGGCGATCGCTGGCACCAGTACCAGGCCGATGGCGAGGTTTACAGTCACAGCCTGGACCCGCGCTCTGGCAGACCGGTGCGGCAGGTCGCCGCGGCGGTCACGGTGGTGGCCGACGACGCCATGCATGCCGATGCCTGGGCTACCGCACTGACCGTACTCGGTCGCGAACAGGGCATGGCGCTGGCCGAACGCGAAGGACTGGCCGCGCGCTACCTGCAGCGTGCAGCAGGTGGCGCGCGGGAATGTCTCAGCAGCGCCTTCCAGCGCCTGCTCGACGAGCAGAGCGCATGAGCACTCGTTCGTCGCGTGCGTGGCTTGGCAACACTCTGGTCCTGCTTCTGTTGGCGCTGATCGGCTGGGCGCTGCTCCGCCTGCATCTGGGCGAGGCCTGGTGGCACGGCACGCCGCCTGCGCGGCAGTCGCAGATCGCGGTGTTCGCCACGGTGCTGTATGCGCTTGCCTGCGCTGCACTGTGGTGGCGGGGGCGCCCGCGCGACGATGCCGCAAGCGGAGACACCGCGCCCATCCTGCTGGTCTGGTCCAGCCAGACCGGCTTTGCCCGCGAACTGGCCGAACGCAGTGCCGAGGCCCTGCGCGGTGCCGGCGTGCCCGTGCGCGTGCGAGGGCTGCATGAGGTCGACGCCGCATTGCTGGCCGACAGCCAGCGCGCGCTGTTCATCGCCAGCACCACCGGCGAAGGTGATCCGCCCGACCATGCCCTGCCCTTCCTGCGCGGGGTGATGGCCACGCCGCCCTCGCTGCAGCACCTGCACTACGGCGTGCTCGCACTGGGCGACCGCAGCTATGGCCACTTCTGCGGATTCGGCCACCAGCTTGACCAGTGGCTGCGCCAGCACGGCGCGCATCCGCTGTTCGATGCGATCGAAGTCGACAACGCCGATCCGGCTGCGCTGCGTCATTGGCAGCAGTTGCTGGGTCAGCTCGGCGGTGGCGCCAGCGAACTGCCCGACTGGAGTCCGGCCGACTATCAGTCGTGGACGCTGCTGCAACGCGAGCATCTGAACCCAGGCAGCCCCGGCGGCCCGGTGTACTGGTTGCGCCTGCAGCCCCCGGCCGACGCAAATGCGCAGTGGCAGGCCGGTGACATCGCCGAAATCGGCCCGCAGCATGCACCGCACACCGTGCGTGCCTGGCTGGACGCACAAGGCTTCGATGCGGACATCGCGCTTGATGACGGGCAGACGTTGCTGGCACGCGTTGCGCGCTCACACCTGCCCTCATTGGTTCCTCCGGGTGATCTGCCCGCATTGCTGGCGACCCTGCAACCGCTGCCGCATCGCGAGTACTCGATCGCCTCGGTGATGGCCGACGGTGCGGTCGAGCTGCTGCTGCGCCGCCAGCTGCGCGCCGATGGTACACCCGGTATCGGCAGCGGCTGGCTGTGCGACCACGCGGCCATTGGCGAACCGGTACAACTGCGCCTACGCCGCAACGACAATTTCCATGGCGTGCCCGCCGATGTGCCACTGCTGCTGATCGGCAACGGCACCGGGATCGCCGGCCTGCGCGCGCACCTGCACGACCGCGTACGCAGCAGCGCACACCGCACCTGGCTGCTGTTCGGTGAGCGCACCGCCGCGCACGACTTCCACTTCGGTGAAGAACTGCAGGCAATGCTGGCCGACGGGACGCTGGCGCGGTTGGATGCAGTGTTCAGCCGCGACGGCGGCGCGCAGCGCTATGTGCAGGACCGGCTGCTGGCCGAAGCAGCAACGCTGCGGCAGTGGGTGGATGAAGGCGCGACGATCCTGGTCTGTGGCAGCCTGCAGGGCATGGCCCCGGCGGTCGATGCGGTGATCGAGCAGGTGCTGGGTGTTGCGGGCAAGGAAGCACTACTGCTGGCCGGTCGTTACCGGCGCGATGTGTATTGAGGTCGCCGCATCCACGCATGGCGTGGATCTACTGTAGAGCCGAGCCCATGCTCGGCTGACCACACCGCAGCCGAGCATGGCGGGCTCTACAGGGTCATGCCGCTATTGCCGGACTCACCCGTATCGCCAGCAACTCGCCCCCGCCCTGCAACGCGTGCCGCTGACGCTCACCCGCCGCCAACCACGCGGTATCGCCGGCCTGCAGCGGCGGCAGGCCGCTGTCGGCACCGAACTCGGCCTGGCCAGCCAGCAGGTGCAGCGCCCAGGCTACGCCCGGTTCGCAGAAGAAGAACATCGACCCAACCAGCGGCCGGTGCAGCAGTTCGGCCTGCAGCAGTTCGCGCTTCCACATCAGGTTGAAGTCGTGGGTGGTGCCATCGACCAGCTCGCCATGCAGCGCCTCTTCACCGGCAAACCGCATCCGTCCATGCGGCGGCAGCACTTCCGCCACGCGGCCATCCTCGAAGCGCAGGCGCACGCCATTGCCCTGCAGCAGCACCAGTTCGCGCTCAACGCCGGGAAACGCAGAAAACGCGGCGTCCTGCTCGATCTCGGCCACCGACAGGCGCAGCGCCCAGTCATCACCCTGCGCAGGAAGGCGCAGAATCTCGCGGGTCCAGCCAAGTCCATTCCGCCAGCGTTCGCGACGATAGTCCAGGCTGGAAATGACCTGGCTCGGAGTGTGCAGCAGGAAGTCGATGTTCATCCGCGCATTGCATCATGCCGCGCGCCGTCGTGCATCACCGCGTGGCGAGCGTGCCCTGGCCACCGCATCCGCCGGCCAGCAGCTGCGAGTGCTTCAGCCAGTCCTGGTCGGGGTAGTAGGCAAACACCATCGTGCCGCCACGCAACGCATCGATCAGCGGCTTGGCCACAGACAGCCGCACCGCCGGGCAACCCAGGCTGCGGCCCAGCCGCCCCTGTAGCTGCGCGGTGGCCGGGTTCACGTACGGCGCACCATGGATGACGATCGCTCGGTCACGCGCGCGGTCATTGAAGCCCGGTTCCAGCCCGGCCAGGCGCAGCGAGTAACCGTTGCCGCCCATATAGGTCTCCTGCGCGGTGAACGCGCCAAGACTGGACATGAAACTGCCATCGCGGTTGGAGAAGTGCTCGGTGCGGTTCTCGCCGCTGTTGCGGCCATGCGCCACCCATTCCTCGAACAGCAGGCGCTGGTGGGCCAGGTCGAACACCCACAGGCGCGGCTCGGTGGACGGCCGCGAGTAGTCGATCACGCTGAGGCGATCACCATTGATGCCCAGCTCCGGACGCTGCAACGCACAGCGCATGGCGTGCGCCGCCAGCTGCAGCACGTGGCGGTCGGCCTTGGGCGCACTGCGCGACAGCAGGGCAGCCAGATCATCGGCGCTGGTGGCAAGGGCGGGCGTCTGTGCCAGCGCCGGGGCGCTGGCCGAGGTCGCCAGCAGGCCGAACGCGGCCAGCCGGCACAGGCGGGATGCAGTCATGGGCACAACAGGGGGACTCAGTTGTCCTTGAGGGTGGACCCTTGCGGCTCGGATTCCAAGACCGGCTGCATTCCGGATTCAGCCGGGCTTGGGCGGACCGCCGGCAGCGAGGTCACCAGCAGGGTCGTGCCCGGTACCAGCACCTGGTACAGCTGGCGGGCGAAATCGGCCGGCAGCGCCATCGGCAACGAGGGCGTGGCCAGCAGGTCCGGCGTGGCCCGGGCACGGTCCTGGCCCAGCAGCGGATAGGCCGTCCACTGGTGCAGGCGCTGGTTCACGTCCAGCGGGCTGGGGGTGTCGCTGTAACCCTGCCCCATCACGAACAGCGTGGTGCCCTGGAACGCCGGCAGGGCGTCGGCCTTCAGCGGCGACTCGCCGATCATCACGCCATCGCGCAGCACGTAGAGGCGCTGGTCGTGCAGGCTGACCAGGATGCCGACCTGCCCGGCCGGCGCCGCGCTGTCATCCCACCAGGCCTGCGCCGGCGCGCCGCCCTCGGTCTCCGGCAAGGCCTGCCCACGCGCGTTGACCGGCGCCAGCACCGACGGATAGGCCAGGGTCATCGGCGAGCTCTTGGCATCTGCCACGACCACCGTATCGCCGCGCTGGGTTTCACTGAACAACTTCTGCGCGAAGGCCTGCGGCAGGCGCACGCAGCCGTGCGAGGCCGGATGCCCGGGCAGGCTGCCGCCATGCAGGGCGATGCCGTCCCAGGTCAGCCGCTGCATGTACGGCATCGGCGCGCTGTTGTAGAGGTTGGACTTGTGGTCCTTGTCCTTCTGCAGGATGGTGAACACACCGGTCGGCGTCTCGTGCCCGGCCTTGCCCGAGCTGATCGTGGTCAGGCCGATGGCAATGCCGTTGCGGTACACGTAGGCGCGCTGCTCATCGAGGCTGACCACCAGCACGATCGGGCCGGTCGGCGAGATTTCCGGATGCCACAGGTATTCGCCCGGCTTGAGATCAGTCGGTCCGCGTACTTCGGCGGTGCTGGCTGCGGCAGCTGCAGGCTTGGCAGCCGACGTCGGCGCAGCGGCGTGGGCCAGCAGCGGCAGGGCCAGTGCAAGAGCGAGCATCAGAGTGGTTGGACGGTGCAGAAGCATCCAGCGGGGGTCCTTTCCATGTGGAGCGGCCACCGTACACCATCGGCCCGTGGTGGCCGCGGCAAAACCAGGCGCCGGAAATGAAACTGCCCGGCGACACAGCCATGTGTCGTACCGGGCAATCGTTACGTCCTTGTCGGCCTGCTGCCGCCCCCTCGCATCCTGCGCTGTGGGGGAAGCGTTGCATCCTGCACGCGGCCGCGTCTGTCCTGTTTGTATCTCAGCCCCTTCCACAGGTCTGTGATGCCACCATCCTGGTGATTGGTGCCGCATCCTGCGGCGGTCGGTGGTCATGGCCGTCCTGTCCGTGACCGGTGAACCAGCCTCCTGCCGGTTCCGACGATTCCTGCTGTCAGCGCCTGGGTACGGTCCGCACCGGTACCGATCCGGGTACCGGATCCGCCGGCAACAACCTGTTGCCTACGGTGATCCGCTGTCGATTCCGTTCGACGATTGCTTTCCCTATCCCCTTCACCTGCGTCAGGTCCTCGACGCGATGAAACGGGCCGTGTCTGCGCCGGTGCTCGACGATCGCCTCGGCCTTGGCGGCTCCGACCATCGTCAATCCCTGCTGCAGCGCCTGGGCATCGGCGCGGTTGATGTCGATCGGTTCGGCGGCATGCGCCCCAGCGATCCACACGACCAGCACCAGTGCCCTCAACACGACACTCCAAGGCACGACGTGTATCTCCTTGTGATTCTGGCTGTCCCGACCGGCAATCCCGTCGGCAGGAACAGTGTCCGTCACCACATGCACACAGCCTATCGGTTTCCTGGATTTCTAAAAGCCAGCCAAATACCCGACGTGATGTAGGAAAAACCCTACCCGTGGCACAGGCGTAGAATGGCCGGATCAGCCCATGCAACCGGAGTTTCAGATGGACAGCGCCAAGCTCGGCCAATTCGTCAATGACAAGTGGGACAGCGAAATCGTCCCGCAGTTGGTCGACTACATCCGCATTCCCAACAAGTCGCCGATGTTCGACGCCAATTGGGTGCAGAACGGCTACATGGAACAGGCGGTCACGCTGATGGAGAACTGGGCCAAGGCCCAGCAGCTGCCCGGCCTGAAGGTTGAAGTGGTGCGCCTGGAAGGCCGTACCCCGCTGATCTTCCTGGAAATTCCGGCTACCGGCGCCGAAACCGGCGACGACACCATCCTGCTCTACGGCCACCTGGACAAGCAGCCGGAAATGACCGGCTGGGACGACGACCTCGGCCCGTGGACCCCGGTCCTGCGCGGCGACAAGCTGTATGGCCGCGGCGGTGCGGACGACGGCTACGCCATCTTCGGCTCGCTGGCCGCGGTGCTGGCGCTGCAGGCCCAGGGCCTGCCGCACGCCCGCTGCGTGGTGCTGATCGAAGCCTGTGAAGAGTCGGGCAGCTACGACCTGCCGGCCTACGTCGACCACCTGGCCGACCGCATCGGCAAGCCGTCGCTGGTGGTCTGCCTGGATTCGGGCTGCGCGAACTACGACCAGTTGTGGTGCACCACCTCGCTGCGCGGCCTGACCGGCGGCAACTTCACTGTGAAGGTGCTCAACGAAGGCGTGCATTCCGGCGATGCCTCCGGCGTGATCCCGTCCAGCTTCCGCCTGCTGCGCCAGCTGCTGTCGCGCATCGAGGACCAGGAGACCGGCCGCATCCTGATCGACGGCATGAACGTCGAGATCCCGGCCGAGCGCCAGGAACAGGCCAAGCGCGCCGCAGAAGTGGTCGATACCGAGATCTTCGAGAAGTTCCCGATGGTCGACGGCCTGCGCCCGATGAACGAGGACCTGACCGAGCTGGTGCTCAACCGCACCTGGCGCCCGGCGCTGTCGGTCACCGGCGTCGGCGGCATGCCGCCGCTGGAATCGGCCGGCAACGTGCTGCGCCCGCAGACCTCGGTGAAGCTGTCGCTGCGCCTGCCGCCGACCGCCGATGGGAAGACCTGCGGCGAGCTGCTGAAGGAAGCGCTGCTGCGCGACCCGCCGAACGGCGCGCAGGTCACCCTGGACCTTGAAAAAGCCTCTACCGGCTGGAACGCTCCGGCCATGGCGCCATGGCTGACCCAGGCCATCGACGACGCCAGCCAGGCCTTCTTCGGCAAGCCGGCGATGTACATGGGCGAAGGCGGCTCGATCCCGTTCATGGGCATGCTCGGCGAGAAATTCCCGGGCGCCCAGTTCATGATCACCGGCGTGCTCGGCCCGCACTCCAATGCGCACGGCCCGAACGAGTTCCTGCACATCCCGATGGGCAAGAAGGTCACCGCCTGCGTGTCCAAGGTGATCAGCGAACACTACGCCGCCAGCCTGCGCGGCGAGACCAGCGGTTCGCCGGTGGCTGCCGACAGTGGCACTCGCCACGGCGACCACGGCTGCTGCTGATTACGGCACACCGTGACGGACGCAGCCTGGCCTTGCTAGGCTGCGTCCACCCTTGGTGGAAATCGCGCGCATGAATGGTCTGTTCGGCAGCAGCAGCTGGCTCTACATCATCCTGGTCGGCTTCTTCGTTGGCCTGCTTGGGCGTTTCTTCATGCCCGGCAACAACCGCATGGGCTGCCTGCTGACCATCGTGCTGGGCATCATTGGCGCCTTGGTGGCAGGCTGGTTCGGCCAGTACATGGGCTGGTACGCCCCCGGTGAGCCGGCCGGTTTCCTCGGTGCGGTAGTGGGTGCGGTGGCCGTGCTGGCCGTCCTGCGCCTGTTCAGCGGCCGCCGCTGACCCCGCTCCCCTTCCCTTCCTGTTCCCGACGAAGGCGCGCCCGGCGCGCCCGGATATGCCTGCATGACCGAACCCGCCTCCGACCCCCAGCGCAGCGCGCAGCGCCTGCAGTGGGCCCGTACCCAGCTCGATGATGCCAGCGCGGTGGTCGAACGCGCCTCGGTCGATGCCGGCATGCGCAGCTACTGGCGCACCACCAGCACCGGTGGCAGCCACATCGTGATGGATGCCCCGCCGGGACTGGAAGATCCGCGGCCGTGGCTGCGCATGCGCGGCCTGCTGCACGACCACGGCCTGCGTGTGCCGGCCCTGCTCGCGCAGGATCTGGATGCCGGTTTCCTGCTGCTGGAAGATCTCGGTGGCCCGACCCTGGCGAAGATCCTCGATGAGCGCAACGCTGACGACTGGTTCGGCCGTTCGATCGAACAGCTGCTGCGTCTGCAGGCGATCCCGGTGCCGGCCGACTTCGGCCAGTTCGGCGAAGCACTGCTGCAGCGCGATGCCGGCCTGTTCGACGAATGGTTCCTGCAGCGCCACCTGAACCTGGAGCTGGACTGCGGCGAGATCGAGGGGCTGCAGCTGGTACACCGCCGCTTGATGGACAACGCGCTGGGCCAGGCCCAGCTGATGACCCACCGCGACTACATGCCGCGCAATCTGATGCCGGTCGAAAATGGTCCCGCAGTGCTGGATTTCCAGGACCTGGTGCGCGGCCCGATCGCCTACGATGCGATGAGCCTGTTCAAGGACGCGTTCCTGAGCTGGCCGCTGGAGCGTGTGGACGAGTGGCTGGCGCAGTACCACGAGCGTGCCCGCGACGCCGGCCTGCCGGTGCCCGACCGCGCCACCTTCCTGCGCGATGCCGACTGGATGGGCATCCAGCGCCACGTGAAGATCCTTGGCCTGTTCTGCCGCCTGCGCTACCGCGACAACAAGGGCCATTACCTCGACGACGCGCCGCGCTTCATCACCTATCTGGATGAAGTGCTGCCGCGCTACCGCGAGCTGGCACCGCTGCAGCAACTGCTGGAGCACCGCATCAAGCCGGCGCTGGCCGAGCTGGCCGCACCGATGCGCGTGGCCCGATGAAAGCGCTGGTCTTTGCCGCCGGCCTCGGCGAGCGCATGCGCCCGCTGACCCTGCGCACGCCCAAGCCGCTGCTGGAAGTGGCCGGCAAGCCGCTGATCGTCTGGCACCTGGAACGCCTGGCCGCACTCGGCGTGCGCGAGGTGGTGGTCAACACCGCATGGCTGGCCGAGCAGTTCCCGGCGACGCTGGGTGATGGCAGCCAATGGGGCCTGCGCCTGCATTTCATGTATGAAGGGCAGACCCCGCTGGAAACCGGCGGCGGCATCCTCAACGCGTTGCCGGTGCTGGGCGACGCCCCGTTCCTGGTGGTTAACGGCGACATCTGGACCGATTTCGATTTCGCCACGCTGCCACGCGAACCGCAGGGCCAGGCGCACCTGGTGCTGGTCGACAATCCGGTGCAGCATCCCGACGGTGACTACCGCCTGGATGCGCAGGGGCTGCTGCACCACGACCGCGAAGGACCGTGCCTGACCTATGCCGGCATCGGCGTGTATCGCCCTTCGATCGTGGCCGACTGGCGCACGGTGATCGGCGATGCCCCGGGCAGCGAGCGGCTGCCGCCGAAGTTCTCGGTGGTGCCGCTGCAGAAGCATTTCATGTCGCAGGGGTTGATGACGGGGCAGCACCATCGCGGGCGCTGGACCGATGTCGGCACCGTGGATCGCCTGCGCGCGCTGGATGTGGAGTTGGCCGCGAACGGCTGAGCCCCTCGTGGCTGGATGCGGGGTCGGTAGAGTCGAGCTTGCTCGACTGCAAAGCCGTGCTTGGCCGGGCGGGATGGGCTGCGCAGGGGACGCTGCAAGTACGTCCCTGTAAGCTCGGTCGCCGCATCCATGCGGCTCACGCCCCTGCGCAACCCACCCCGCCCGGCCTCTGACAGTTTCCGTGGGCGTCCAGCCACGGAAAAGAAAAAGAAAATCAAAAGCGGATCGCTTCGCTTCGCTGCGCTCGCTCGCGCGCTCACTTGCTCCTGTAGAGCCGAGCCCGCGCTCGGCTGCCTTTGGCCGTCCGCCCCGATGCAAGAAAGCCGAGCATAGGCTCGGCTCTCCAGGAAAAATCATTCCCGCGTGGCTGAAACCCTCATCCACGCATGGCGTGGATCTACTGTGTCGACCAAGGTCGACACCCACCAACAGCAGTCAACAGTGCAGTACGCAGTCCCGGCAGATCGCGGGAACCTGTCGAAGGCGGGGCGCTGTGGGCTTGCGGGGTGCGAGCCGCATGGATGCGGCGACCAAGCCCCCATGGACGGGTTCACGGCGTCCCCGCAAACCCACAGCGCCCCGCCTCCCCTCAGGAAGCCCGCTTTTGACGTTGACGTTGCTTCGGCTTCGGCGGGTGCAGGGCGCAGCCCTGCCGAACAACATCCTTCAGTAACGAGGCCGGCCTTCTTCCAGCACCTGGCGCAGGAACGGCACGGTGATCCGCCGCTTCGCCGCCAGCGATTCGCGATCCAGCCAATCCAGCAGCGTGATCAACCCACCCAGCTCGCGCCCGGTGTGCGACAGCAGCCACTCGATGGACGCCTCGTCGATCGCCAGCCCACGCCGCAGCGCGCGCTCGCGCAGCACCGCTGCCCGACCTTCCTCGTCCAGCGGCTGCAGCAGCACACGCACGCACTGGCCCAGCCGCGAACGCAGGTCGGGCAGTACCAGGCCCAGTTCTTCCGGCGCCTTCTGCGCCGTGTACAGCACGGTCACACCTGCAGCGCGCGCGCGGTTGTGGAAATCAAACAGCGCGATCTCGTCCTCGCGGTTGCCGGCGACCTCGTCCAGGCCGTCCAGCGCCACCAGCTCACGCGCCTCCAGCCCATCCAGCGCCGCGCGTACGCGCCCCGCGGCGCTGGCCAGCGGCACGTAGGTCGGCAGCCGCCCGGCCTGCTCTGCGCTGGAGCACATCGCCAGCGCCTGATGGGTCTTGCCGGTGCCCGCCGCACCCTCCAGGTAGACCCAGTCGTGGCTGGCGCCCACCGCGATCGCGCGCAGCTGCGCCAGCGCGCCGTCCGGCGCGCCGATGAAGGTCTCCAGGCGCTGGTCCCGCGGGTAATGCAGGGCCAGCGGCAGTTGCGGCACACCCATCACTTCAGGTCGGGGCCCTTGTCATTCGGAATGATGATATGGGGCTGGTCAACAACACCATCAAGCACAATCGCCGGCTTCTCACCCACGTACAGCTCGCTCTGGCGATAACGCTGGTGCGCGTAGCGCAGCAGCACGTTGGTCACCGCTGCCACCGGCAGCGCCAGCAGCATCCCGAGGAAGCCGAACAGCTGGCCACCGGCCATCACCGCAAAGATCACCGCCACCGGGTGCAGGCCGATCTTGTCGCCGACGATGCGCGGGGTCAGCACGTAGCTTTCCAGCAGCTGGCCCACGGTGAACACCACGCCGACCAGGATCAGCAGCTTCAGGTCGAAGCCCTGCGCCTGCACCAGCGCGGCCACGATCGCCATCAGGATGCCGGTGGTCGCGCCCAGGTAGGGAATGAAGCTGATCAAGCCGGCAATCAGGCCGATCAGCAGGCCCAGCTTGAGGCCGACCAGCGACAGGCCGCCGGCATAGATCACGCCCAGCGCCAGCATCACCAGGAACTGGCCGCGGATGAACGCGCCCAGCACCTCGTTGGATTCACGCGCCAACGCGCTGATGGTGCCGATCTGGTTGCGTGGAATCACCGACGCCACCCGCTCGACCAGCTTGTCCCAGTCACGCAGGAAGTAGAACGCCAGGATCGGCAGCAGCAGGATGTTGACCACCCAGGTCACCATCGCAAAGCCCGAGCGCGAGACATAGCCCATGAACGTGGTCGCGAAGCCGCCGGCCTGCTGCCAGTGGCTGCGCACCCATTCGATCAGGCGGTCCGGGTCCATCCACTGCATCACTTCCAGGCCGGTCTTCTGCTCGAACCAGGGAATGCCCTTTTCCATCAGCCACGCCTGTGCCTGCGGCGCCGCCGCGATCAAGGTGGTGATCTGGCGCTCGATCATCGGCACCAGCACCAGCAGCAGCGCCACGATCACCAGCACCATCGCCGCGAACACCAGCACCACGCCGGTCATGCGCGAACGGCCGGTGGCCTCGATGCGGTCCACCAGCGGATCGCCCAGCCAGGCCAGCGCCAGCGCCAGCACGAACGGGGTCAGGATCGGCGCCAGCAGCCATACCACCCAGCCGATCAGGCCGGCGAACAGGATGTACTTCAGGCGGCGCAGGAACTGCGCGATTTCCGCTTCCGGGGTCAGGTTCATCGCAGGCGGTACTCGTTGCTGACCGGCGCAGCGACCGGGGCACCGGTGGTGTCGTCGATCGGCGTCGGCAAGGCAGGCAGCGCGGCGCTAGGCACCAGTACGCCGTTGTCGCCCAGCATGCGGTTGAAGCCGGCCAGGCCGGTGGTCATCTCCAGGCTCAGCTCCAGCTGGCCAGCCGAAGCGTGCAGCGGGGTGACGTTGCGCACCACCGGCACCTCGCGCAGGCCGGCAGCCAGGCGCAGGTAGTCATCGGCGCTGTTGATGCCGGTGACCACCACCCGGTAGGTGCCGGCCTGGCCGACGGCCGCGCCGGCCTTGGCATAGCGCTTGACCAGCGCATCGGCGGCACCATCGGCACCGGCGGCCATCGCGCGCATGGCGTTGGCGTCCTTGCTGGTCCACTTGTTCAGCTCACGGCCGTTGTCGACGAACACCCAGTCCGCCTGCCAGCCGCCGTTGGCGCGGTACAGCTTGCCGATCAGCTGCATCGGTGGCGAGTAGCGCGAAGAGGCGCGGGCCACGGCGGCGCTGTCCTGGCGCCAGATGGCACCGGCCAGCGCCTGTTCAGCGGCACCACCGCTGGGCAGGCCCAGCTTGTAGCCACGTTCGATGGCGCGGTTCAGCAACGGGCGCGCGGCGTTGGCCTGCTGCACGCTGACCAGTCGCGGACCGCTGCCGTCGTCGACGGCCAGCCACAGCACCGGCTTCGGTCGCGGCTGCGGCCACAGCGGCAGGCCCAGCGCCGACACCAGCGAATCGACATCGTCCTCGCGGAAGCGGGCCACCAGCAGGGTACGGAAGCTGGGGGCGCCACTGGCGCTCACGCTCTGGTCCTGCTTGTAGTCGTAGCTGGCCACGTAATCCTTGGCATTGCGCAGCGCCTGCGCCACGCCAGGACGCGACATCACGCTGCGATCGCCGGACAACTTGCCCAGTACCACGCTCAAGGCGCGGGCCAGGGCGCCGTTGCGGTCGGCTTCGGCCTGGCTGTTGACGGGCACTTCGGCCTCGTACGCGCCAGTGGCGGTGGCAACATCACCCTCGGTGCGCAGGCCACTCTGGGCCATCGTGGCCACCGGCAGGCTCAGCGCAAGGAGCAGGGTCAGAATCAGGCTGCGGCGCATCAGGACATCCATTGGCTCGACGTATCCGGGGGAATTGTTGCCCGAATACGGCCTTTGCGCCAATGCGGCCTGTTAAAATCGGCCGTTCAACCCCTGCCAGCGCCGACGCCCGTGACCAACACCCCGTCTTCCGCCCCCTCCCCCCTCACCTATCGTGACGCGGGTGTCGACATCGACGCCGGCAACGAACTGGTCGAGCGGATCAAGCCCCTGGTCAAGCGCAGCTTCCGCCCGGAAGTGATGGGCGGCCTGGGTGGCTTCGGCGCCCTGTTCGACCTGTCCAACAAGTACCGCGAGCCGGTGCTGGTGTCGGGTACCGATGGCGTGGGCACCAAGCTGAAGCTGGCCCACCAGCTGAACCGCCACGATACGATCGGTATCGACCTGGTCGCCATGTGCGTGAACGACGTGCTGGTGCAGGGGGCCGAGCCGCTGTTCTTCCTGGACTACTTCGCCACCGGCAAGCTGGACATCGACACCGCCGCGGCGGTCGTGGGCGGCATCGCCAACGGCTGCACCGAGGCCGGCTGCGCGCTGATCGGCGGTGAAACCGCTGAAATGCCCGATATGTATGCCCCCGGCGAGTACGACCTGGCCGGCTTCACGGTGGCTGCAGTCGAGAAGAGCGAGCTGAAGGACGGCGCCAGCGTGGCCGCCGGCGACGTGCTGATCGGCATCGCCTCCTCCGGCCCGCACTCCAACGGCTACTCGCTGGTGCGCCGCATCTACGACCGCGCAGGCCGCCCGGCCGATCTGGAGCTGGAAGGCGGCGTGAAGCTGGTCGATGCCCTGATGGCGCCGACCCGCCTGTACGTCAAGCCGATCCTGTCGCTGCTGAAGTCGCACGGCGCCGCCATCCATGGCATGGCCCACATCACCGGTGGCGGCCTGACCGAGAACATCATCCGCGTGGTGCCCGAAGGCCTCGGCCTGGACATCCAGGCCTCGTCCTGGACCCTGCCGCCGGTGTTCCAGTGGCTGCAGAAGGAAGGCGCGGTGGCCGACAGCGAGATGTGGCGAACCTTCAACTGCGGCATCGGCTTCGTGCTGATCGTGGCGCCGGACCAGGTGGCCGCAGTGTCCGACGCGGTCAAGGCGCAGGGCCTGGAGCACTGGACCATCGGCCAGGTGGTCACCGCCGAAGGCGCCGAACGCGTCCACATCGGCTGATTCCGGCAACCCAGGAGCCCGCATGGACGCAACGCCCCCCTTGTCGCCCGCACCCGTGCCGCCGCCGCTGGCGACGGTACCGGTGTTCAGCGCACAGGATGCCGACCACCTGCGCATGCTGGCCATCGCGCACTACGTGGTCGGCGGGCTGATCGCGCTGTTCTCGCTGATCTTCATCATCCACATCGTGCTGGGCATCACCGCGCTCACCGGCAACCTGCCGATGAATTCCGGCGGCCAGCCGTCGTCGCCGGCCGAGCAGCGCCTGTTCGGCTGGATGTTCACCATCGTCGGCTGCGTCATCGTGTTCGGTGGCGTGACCCTGGGCGCGTTCGTGGCCTACGCCGGCCGCTGCCTGACCCGTCGCCGCCGCTACCTGCTGTGCCTGATCGTGGCCGGACTGGCCTGCCTGTTCGCGCCGATCGGCACTGCGCTGGGGGTGTTCAGCCTGATCACCCTGCTGCGCCCGCAGGTCAAGGCCGCCTTCGACCTTCCCGCCGCGACCGCATGACCGCTTCCGGCAATCCGCCGCCGCTGCCGCATCAGGCCCTGGCGCAGCTGCAGCTGACCAGCCATCTGCAGACCCTGAAAGTGCTGTTCTACGCGTTGGCCGGCTTCCATTGGGTCGCCACAGTGGCGTTCCTCGGCCTCAGCGGCTGGGTGGCCGAGTCACGCGGGCTGGACGATGCCTGGATGCTGACCACGGTCTATGCGTCGATCGCCGCACTGGCGGCCGTGCTGGGCTTCGTGCAGCTGCACACCGCGCGCCAGCTGTCACATCGCACCGGGCTGGCCTGGTGCCAGCGCGCAGCCTGGCTGGGCGTACTGGCCGGCCCGCTGGGCATGGCCCTGGCCGCCTATGCCTGGGTGTTCCTGTCCAAGCCTGAAATGGCCGCGCTGTTCGACCGCGGCGACCACCTCAGTGTCTGAACCTGCCGGCAGACGCCCCTTCCTTTTCTGATCGATTTTCCATGTCCGCGCCTGCCCTCCCGACGTCCGCTTCGCCCACCACCCACCGTTTCTCGGGCCCCAAGAAGCTGGCCTTTGCTGCCGTGCTGGCAGTGTTTGCAATCAGCTGGGTCCACCCGCTGTGGCCTACCGAGCAGGCCCTGCACAGCACCCTCACCGTGGTCGGGCTGGCCGCGCTGCTGTGGGTCGACCGTCGCGGTGGCTGGTTGGACAACGGAGCCTTCATCGCCATCTGCGGCTTCATCGCCCTGCACTGCGTGGCCGCGCGCTGGCTGTATTCCAACGTGCCCTACGACGCCTGGGCGCAGACGCTGACCGGCTGGTCGCCGAATGCGGCCTTCGGCTGGCAGCGCAACCATTTCGACCGTCTCATCCACTTCCTGTTCGGCGTCTGCTTCACTCCCGCGCTGCTGCAGCTGGCCCGTCATGCGTGGCCTGCGCTGCGCCTGGGCCAGGCCTTCACCCTGGCGGTGATGACGGTGATGTGCGCCAGCCTGGTCTACGAATGGTTCGAGTGGGCCATCGCGCTGGCCCTGTCGCCGGATGCCGCCGAAGCCTACAACGGGCAGCAGGGCGACATGTGGGACGCGCATGCCGACATGCTGATGGCCACCGTGGGCAGCCTGCTGACCTGGCCGTTGGTCCGCCGGAGCGTCCAGCAATGACCGCGCCCACCCGCATTGCCGTGCTTGCTTCCGGGCGCGGCAGCAACCTGCAGGCCATCCTCGATGCCATCGCAGCGGGCCGCCTGCCCGCCGAGGTGGTCGGTGTGTTTTCCGACCGCCCCGCCGCGGAGGCCCTGCAGCGCGTCGCACCGGACCTGCGCTGGGCGCACGCACCGAAGTCCTTCAGCGACCGCGCCAGCTACGAGCAGGCGCTCGGCGATGCGCTGGCCGCAGTACAGCCGGACTGGATCGTCTGCGCCGGCTACATGCGCATCCTCGGCGCGGCCTTCGTACAGCGCTTCAATGGCCGCCTGGTCAACATCCATCCGTCGCTGCTGCCGCTGCACAAGGGCCTGGACACCCATGCCCGGGCGCTGCAGGCAGGCGACGCCGAGCACGGTGCCAGCGTGCATCTGGTCGTGCCCGAGCTGGATGCGGGCGCAGTGCTGGCGCAGGTGCGTGTACCGGTGCAACCGGGTGATGACGCGCAGGCCCTGGCCGCGCGCGTGCTGGCAGTGGAGCATCCGCTGCTGATCGCCACCCTGCAGCTGTTGTGCGCCGGCCGCCTGGCTGAACGGGAAGGCCAGCCGCAACTGGACGGTCACCCCCTGTTTAGCCCGTTGGCCCTAGATTCCGCCGGGAACCTGAACCGGTAGTCCCCATGCACACGCCCCGCTGACTGCGGGGCTGGCATCCTGCCCTCCTCCTGCGGTTCCTGTCCTTCATGAAGACCACGACCCTGCTGCCCACTTCATTGCTGCTGTCGCTTGTCGTGTTCCCCGGCGTGGGCTGGGGCCAGGCACAGGCGCCCGCCACCTCGCCGGCACTGGTGCCTGCGGCGCAGCCGCCTGCCGAGGCGCCGGCCGTACCGATGCCGCCGGCACTGGCCTGGGAGCCACCGCCGCTGCAGCCGTTCAGCGCCACCTACCAGGCCTTCTACAAGGGCAAGGAAGCGGGTGATGCCAGCATGCAGGTCACCCACACCGGCGGCAGCCAGTGGCGGGTGGACATGCAGGTGGTCGGCCGCCGCGGCTTTGCCAGCGTGCTGGGCCTGAACATCGAACAGAGCACGGTGTTCGAGGAACGCAGCGGCGTGTATGCGCCGCTCAGCCAGAGCACGGTCCGCAAGGGCCTGTTCCTGGGCAAGAAGGCGGTCGGCACCTACAACTGGCAGGCTGGCACCGCGCAATGGACCGGTGACGTCAAGAAGGAACGCGCGCAGCCGATCCCGCTGCAGGCGGGCGACCAGAGTGCGCTGCTGATCAATCTGGCGATCATGCGCGATGCCCGTCCGGGCGCCACCCTGCATTACCGCTACGTGGACATGGGCAAGGTCCGCGAACACGATTACCAGGCCGCGCCGCAGACCGAGAACGTCGAGGTCGGCGACCTGTCCTACAACGCGCTGCGGGTCTACCGGACCAACGGTGGCAGAAACGAAACCATTCTCTGGATCGCCAACGGTGTCCCCACCCCGGTGCGCATCCTGCAACGCGAAGACGGCGAAGACCGCGTCGATCTGCGCCTGATCGAATACCAAGGAGTCTGAGCATGAACACCCTGACCCGCCCCCTCACCTGGATCGCAGCCGCTGCCCTGACCGTGGCCAGCCTGCCGGCCATGGCCCTGGAACCGTTCAAGGCGGATTACCTGGCCAGCTACATGGGCATGCAGGCCAACGGCACCATGACCCTGGCCAGCGAAGGCAGCAACAAGTGGCGCTACAGCCTGCAGGTGAAGAACCAGCTGGCCGACCTCAGCCAGAGCACGGTGTTCGAGGAAGTACGTGGCCAGCTGCGCCCGCTCAGCAGCCAGGACCGTTCGGCGCTGCTGGTGAAGAAGCGCAACGTGCAGGCCAACTACAACTGGACCAGCAACCAGGCCACCTGGACCGGCGACATCAAGCCGGACCGTGCGGGCCCCATCGCGCTGAAGGCGGGCGACATGGACGCGCTGCTGATCAACCTGGCGATCGCCCGTGACCTCGCCGCCGGCAAGCCGCTGACCTATCGCATGGTCGACGAAGGCCGCATCAAGAACATGACCTACCGCGTGATCGGCAAGGAGTCGATCACCGTGGGCGGCAAGAGCTACGAGGCCACCAAGGTCTCGCGTGCCGACGGCAACAAGGAGCTGATCGCCTGGATCGTGCCGGAGTTCCCGGTGCCGGCGCGCATGCTGCAGCGTGAGAGCGGCCGCGATGCGTTGGACCTGACCATCAGGGCGATGAACTGACCGGAGATCCGCGCACCCAGAAAAACGCCCGCTTTCGCGGGCGTTTTCTTATTTCTTCGCTTCGGCCGGCTTCTCTTCGGCCGCCTTGAACTCGGTGCGGCAGTCCACGCGGATCTGCTCACCGGTGCTGCGCCAGACGAAGGTGCGGCAATGACGGTTGCCGTCCTGGCTGTCGTTCACCGCGACCGCATAGAACGACTCGATGATTTCATCACGCGAAACCGTGCCATCGCCGTTCCAGTCCATGTCCTTCTGCTCGATGCCCTGGGTGATGGCGATGTTGGCGTACCAGGCATAGCCCAGCCATGCCAGCACGATCAGCACCAGGGCCAGCAGCGCCTTGCGACGGGGGCTGAACTTGCCGCGCAGGATCATGGCACGCGCCGGATGGTGGCGCCGAGCGAAGACAGCTTCTCTTCGATGTTCTCGTAGCCACGATCAAGGTGGTAGATGCGGTCGATGGTGGTATCGCCGCTGGCCATCAGGCCGGCCAGGATCAGCGAGGCCGAGGCGCGCAGGTCGGTGGCCATCACCGGTGCACCGCTCAGGTGCTCGCTGCCACGCACGATGGCGGTATGCCCTTCGACCTGGATGTCCGCACCCAGGCGCAGCAGTTCGTTGACGTGCATGAAACGGTTCTCGAAGATCGTTTCGTTGATCACGCCCACGCCGTCGGCCACGCAGTTGAGCGCCATGAACTGCGCCTGCATGTCGGTCGGGAATGCCGGGTACGGCGCGGTGGTCAGGTTGACCGCCTTCGGCCGCTTGCCCTGCATGTCCAGGGTGATGGTGTCATCGGTGGTCTCGATCGTCGCACCAGCCTCGACCAGCTTGGACAGCACCGCGTCCATGGTGTTCGGGCGCGCACGGTTGACCGTGACCTTGCCACCGGTCATCGCCGCAGCCACCAGGAAGGTACCGGTCTCGATGCGGTCGGGCAGCACTTCGTGGCGGCCACCGGACAGGCGCTCGACGCCTTCGATCACCAGGCGGGCGGTGCCCAGGCCTTCGATCTTTGCGCCCAGTGCGATCAGGCAGTGCGCCAGATCGGTCACTTCCGGTTCCATCGCGCAGTTGTCGAGGATGGTGGTGCCTTCGGCCAGCACCGCACCCATCAGCACGTTCTCGGTGCCGGTGACGCTGACCATGTCGAAGGTGAAATGGCCCCCCTTCAGGCGCTTGGCGGTGGCCTTGATGAAGCCGTTCTCGACCACGATCTCGGCACCCAGCGCCTGCAGGCCCTTGATGTGCTGGTCGACCGGGCGCGAGCCGATCGCGCAGCCGCCCGGCAGCGATACTTCCGCCGCGCCGAAGCGGGCCAGCAGCGGGCCCAGCACCAGGATCGAGGCGCGCATGGTCTTGACCAGCTCGTAGGGTGCCACGTGCTGGTTGACCGGACGCGGGTCGACCACGATCGCGCTGCCGCGCGACAGCGTGCCCTGGTCGATGGTGACCTTGGCGCCCAGCTCGCCCAGCAGCTTCACCGTAGTGACCACGTCGTGCAGGTGCGGCACGTTGGTGATCTCCACCGGCGCATCGGCCAGCAGGGTCGCGCAGAGAATGGGGAGGACGGCGTTCTTGGCGCCGGAGATGCTCACTTCACCGTGCAGCGCAGCGCCGCCGGTCACAACGATCTTGGCCATGTATTCGGGATCTTCTGCGGTTCAGCCGGCTTCGGCCGGGGTCACGGTTTTCAGCGCCAGCGCGTGGATCGCGCCGCCCATCAGGTCGCCCAGCGTGGCATACACCATGCGGTGGCGGGCCAGCGGCATCTTGCCGGCAAAGGCCTCGCAGACCACGGTCGCTTCGAAATGCACGCCATCGTCGCCCTGCACGTCGGCGCGGGCGCCGGGCAGGCCGGTTTCGATCAGATTGCGGATGGTGTCGGCGTCCAACGGGCTTTCCTAATAAAATGTGCCTCCATTCTACTTCCGCTGCGTGGCGTCCGCATGGCCGAATCCCTGTTGCCCCCCCGTTCCGTCGACCCTGCCGGCCTGGTCGCCAGCGGCCGCCGCGTCTTCGAGATCGAGCGGCAGGCGCTGGATGCCGTGGCCGACCGGCTTGGCGAGGCCTTCCAGCAGGCCTGCCAGGCGATCCTGGCCAGCCGCGGGCGGGTGGTCGCCACCGGCATGGGCAAGTCCGGGCATATCGCCCGCAAGATCGCCGCCACCCTGGCGTCCACCGGTACGCCGGCGTTCTACGTGCATCCCGGTGAAGCCGGCCACGGCGACCTGGGCATGATCACCGAGGACGACGTGGTGCTGGCCCTGTCCTATTCGGGCGAGTCCGACGAGGTGCTGATGCTGCTGCCGGTGCTCAAGCGCCAGGGCAACGTGCTGATTTCCATGACCGGGCGCCCACAGTCCAGCCTGGCCACCGCTGCCGACATCCATCTGGACGTCAGCGTGCCGGCCGAGGCGTGCCCGCTGGCGCTGGCGCCGACCTCCAGCACCACCGCCTCGCTGGCGATGGGCGATGCGCTGGCCGTGGCCCTGCTCGACGCACGCGGCTTCACCGCCGACGATTTCGCCCGTTCACACCCGGCCGGCAGCCTCGGCCGCCGCCTGCTGCTGCACATCACCGACGTGATGCACACCGGCGACGACCTGCCCAGCGTGGGCGCCGACGCCAGCCTCAGCGAAGCGCTGGTGGAGATGAGCCGCAAACGGCTGGGCATGACCGCCGTGGTCGATGCCGACGGTGTGCTGATCGGCCTGTTCACCGACGGTGACCTGCGCCGTGCACTGGACAGCGCGCTGGACGTGCGTACCGCGAAGATCGCCGATGTGATGACGCGCAACCCGCGCACCATCGGCGCCGACCAACTGGCGGTCGAGGCGGCCCGGCTGATGGAGACCCACAAGATCACCGGCCTGATCGTGGTCGATGGCCAGGGACGCGCGGTCGGTGCCCTGAACATTCATGACCTGTTGCGGGCCCGGGTGGTTTAACCGACAGTCCATCGACCCCATTCATCCTGTAACGCCGCACCTGCCCCCAACGAGCCTGCCGCCCTGATGCCCTGGTCCCCCCTGCCCGCCTTCCCCACCCACCTGCATGCCGCTGCGGCCCGAATCCGCCTGGCCTGCTTCGACGTGGACGGCACCCTCACCGACGGTCGGCTGTACTACGACAAGGACGGCAACGAGAGCAAGGCGTACTTCGTGCAGGATGGTCTGGGTCTGAAACTGCTGCAGCAGTGCGGTATCCACCCCGTGCTGATCACCGCGCGCAACAGCCAGTCCGCGCTCAAGCGCGGCGCCGACCTCGGCATCGATACCCAGATCGCCGTGGGCGACAAGCTGGCCAGCGTGCAGGCGCTGTGCGCGCAGCATGGCATCGGCCTGGAACAGGTGGCGTTCATGGGCGATGACCTGCCCGACCTGGCGCCGCTCGGCGCGGTCGGCCTGGCGGTGGCCCCGGCCAACGCCCATGCATGGATCGCCGAGCGCGTGCACTGGCAGACCCGCAGCGAGGGTGGGCGTGGCGCCGCGCGCGAGCTGTGCGACATCCTGCTGGCCGCGCAGGGGCATGTGGACGCCGTACTGGCGAGGTACGGCGCATGAACCTGCCCACCCTCAACTGGCGCACCGCGCTCGGCATCGGCCTGCTGCTGGCCGCCCTGCTGAGCAGCTGGGCGGCGCTGCGCAACCGCGACAAGGGGCCAGCCAAGGGTGGCCAGGAAGTCGGCGTGGACTACGTCCTGCACGACTTCCAGATCGTCGCCCTGGATGAGCAGGGCAAGGAATCGACCACGCTGCGTGCGCCGCTGCTGGAGCGCCAGCGCGGTGACCAGACCATCAACATCGCCACGCCGCTGTTCGAGATGCCGGACAAGGATGGCAAGCACTGGACCCTGCGTGCCGAGACCGGCTGGCTCAGTGCCAAGGGCGACGAGATGAAGCTGCGCGGCAATGTCGCTGGCGACAGCCCGGCCGGCCCGGGCACCGTGCCGACCACCTTCCGCACCGACCATCTGGACGTGTTCCCAAAGGAAAACCGCGCCCGTACCGACGCCCTGGTGACCATGACCCGCCCGGGCATGGAACAGTCCGGCGTCGGCTTCGAAGTGGATTCGAAGAACAACACGTATCATTTCCTCAGCCAGTCCAAGGGCCGCTACACGCCCAAGCGCTGATTCCGCCGCCAGCCTGCGACGTCTCCGGACAGGCGCAAGGCCGGCAGCTCCACCCGCCCGCCCCCGGTCCAGCCGGGAGGCCCCCACCGGTAGAACGGACCCCGATGAAGATTCCCTTTGCCGCCGTACTCGCGCTTGGTCTTCTTGTCCCCAGCGCCGCCTTCGCCAAGTCCACCGACCGCAACGAAGACATGCACATCGATTCCGGCGCCCAGTCGGGCATGCTCACCGGCGACGGCAAGACCGTGCTGTCGCAGGGCGTGATCATCACCCAGGGTACGCTGGACCTGCGCTCGTCCGAGGCCGAGATCTACCTCAAGGACGGCGAAGCGGTGCGTGTGGTGTTCACCGGCAAGCAGGCCAAGATGAAGCAGCAGCTCGATGACGGCACCTGGATGGATGCCCTGGCCGACCGCATCGACTACGACATCAAGACCGAGATCATCACCCTGACCGGCAACTACAAGGTCACCAGCGCGCGCGGCACCAACGCTGGCCAGCGCATGGTCTACAACACCCGTACCGGCGAAATGAACTCCGGTGGCGACGGCAGCCGCGTGCGCACCGTCATCCCGCCGAAGAGCAAGACCCCGGCCGCGCCTGCGGCACAGCCCAAGGCCACCACGCCGGCACAGCCGGCCGGGAGCAAGAAGTAATGCTCGTCGCCAAGGGCCTGCGCAAGAAGTACAAGCAACGCGAAGTCGTCAAGGACTTCGGGCTGACCCTCGACGCCGGTGAAGTGGTCGGCCTGCTCGGCCCCAACGGCGCCGGCAAGACCACCTGCTTCTACATGATCGTCGGCCTGGTGGCTGCCGATGCCGGCAGCATCGTGCTTGATGGCAAGGACATCACCGGCGACCCGATGTACACCCGCGCCAAGCAGGGCGTGGGCTACCTGCCGCAGGAACCGTCGGTGTTCCGCAAGCTGACCGTGGCCGACAACATCCGCCTGGTGCTGGAACTGCGCGAGGACCTTGATTCGAAGGGCCGCGAGCGCGAATTGAACAGCCTGCTCGACGAACTGCAGCTGGGCCACGTCGCCGACCAGCTCGGCGCCAGCCTGTCCGGTGGCGAACGTCGCCGCTGCGAGATCGCCCGTGCCCTGGCCGCGCAGCCGCGCCTGATCCTGCTCGACGAACCCTTCGCCGGTGTCGACCCGATTTCGGTCGGCGAGATCCAGCGCATCGTCACCCATCTCAAGCAGCGTGGCATCGGCGTGCTGATCACCGACCACAACGTGCGGGAGACCTTGGGTATCTGCGACCGCGCGTATATCCTCGCCGAGGGCAGCGTGCTGGCCCAGGGTTCGCCGGAAGCGATCCTGGACAACGCCGATGTACGTCGCGTCTACCTCGGGGATTCCTTCAAGCTGTGAAGCAGTCGCCGGGTCCCTTTCCTTCCTTTCGGCACAGGCATGAAGACTCGGCTGCAGACATCGTTGGGACAGCAACTGGTGCTCACGCCCCAGTTGCAGCAGGCGATCAAGCTGCTGCAGATGTCCACCACCGAGCTGGAGCTGGAAATCGCCCAGGCGGTGGAAAGCAATCCACTGCTGGACTGGGCCGACAGCAGTGACAGCAGCAGTGCCGCCAACGAAACCAGCGATGGCAACGACAGTGACGCCCCCGCAGAACGCACCGATGCCGGCGACGACTGGGCACCGGCCGAACTGGACTGGAGCGCGGCCGGCAGCGGCGGCAGCTTCGACGATGACGACGACAACGGCAGCGCCGCCGAGCGCGTAGCCGAAACCGAAACACTGGCCGACCATCTGCTGTGGCAGCTGCATCTGTCGCATCTGTCCTCGCGTGATCGCAGCATCGGTGCCGCACTGATCGATGCACTGGACGACGACGGTTACCTGCGCGAGCCGCTGGCCACCATCGCTGAAACCCTGCTGCCGGCGATCCACGCCGGCGAGGACGAGATCCTCGCCGTGCTGCATCGCATCCAGCGCTTCGATCCGGTGGGTGTGGCTGCACGCACGCTGGGCGAATGCCTGCTGCTGCAGCTGGATGTGCTGGCCGGCGACACGCCCGGCCTGATCCTGGCGCGACAGATTGCCGCAGGACCCTTGGAACGTTTGCCGCGCAGCGGCGTCGCCGGGCTTGCCCATGAGTTGAAGCAGCCGCTGGACGCGGTCGAGACTGCTGTCGCGTTGCTGCGCTCACTGGACCCGCGCCCGGGCACGCAGATCGCACCGCTGTCACAGGACACCTATGTGGTGCCGGATGTGGTGGTGTGGCGGCAGAACGGCGTGTGGCGCGCTGCGCTGGCCGCGCATGCTGGCCCGAAGGTGGTGATCCACCGCGGTTACGAGCAGCTGATCCGACGCTGTGGTGATGCCGATGCCGGCTACCTGCGTGCACAGCTGCAGGAAGCGCGCTGGCTGCTGAAAGGGCTGCAGCAGCGTGGCGAAACCCTTCTGCGCGTCGTGCGCAGCCTGATCCTGCAGCAGGCCGGCTTCCTGGAATTCGGCGAGCAGGCGCTGCGTCCACTGACCCTGCGCGAGATCGCCGCCGATCTCGGCCTGCACGAATCCACGGTCTCGCGCGCGATCGCCCGCAAGCACGTGCGTACCCCACGCGGCACCCTGCCGCTGCGCGCCTTCTTTGCCTCGGGCATCGATACCGAGGGCGGCGGTGAGGCATCCAGTACCGCCATCCAGGCGATGATCCGGCGCCTGATCGACGACGAGAACCCGCGCAAGCCGCTTTCTGACGCCAAGCTGGCTGACCTGCTCAAATCGTCGGGAATTCCAGTAGCGCGACGCACCGTGGCGAAGTATCGTGAAGCCATGAACATTTCCGCCTCGCACGAAAGGGTCAGAATCGCTTGACGCGCCGCCGCGCCCGGCGGAGAGGTTCATTGGCACATCCGAACACAGGAGAAACCCGATGCGCATCGAAACGTTTGGCAAAGATGTCGAAGTCACCCCGGCCCTGCAGTCCTATGTAGAGGAGAAGCTGGCCCGGATCGGAAAGCACTTCGACCAGCACTGCGAAGCGCGGGTGACCCTCAAGCTGCAGAAGACCGAACACCACGTCGACGCCAGCCTCAACATCCCCGGCCAGACCCTGCACGCCGAGGCCAATGCCCAGACCATGTATGCCGCGATCGACCTGCTTGCGGACAAGCTTGACCGCCTGGTGATCAAGCACAAGGAGAAAAAACAGCAGCACGCGCCGCTGCCGGTGGGCGACAATGGTGGCTGATCGCCACCGTTCCCCGCAGACATGCCCCTGACTGACCTCCTGGCGGCCGTGCAGACCCAGCTCTGCACGGCCACCGACCGCGACAGCGTCCTGCAGGCCGCCGCCGGGTTGCTGGCCTGCCGCCAGGCCAACGCCGAACAGATCTATCTGAACCTGTGCCAGCGCGAAGCGCTGGGCAGCACCGCGATCGGTCACGGCATCGCCATTCCCCACGGCCGCGCGCCAGCCCTGGACCGCCCGCGTGGTGCCCTGCTGCGGTTGGCCACCCCGGTCGACTTCGGTGGCGACGAGCCGGTGGACCTGGTGTTCGCAATGGCCGTCCCCGCCCACTACACCCACCAGCACCTGATGCTGCTGTCCGAACTGGCCGAGCTGTTTTCCGCGCCGGACATCCGCCAGGCACTGCGCGCAGCCGGCGATGCCCGGGCGCTGCGCGAGGCGCTGGACATGACCCCACCTGCGAGTGCCGCATGAATACCAGCATCACCGCCCGTGAACTGTTCGAACAGCAGCGCGAGCGGCTGGGGCTGCGCTGGGCTGCCGGCAAGTCCGGCGAGAAGCGCGAACTGGAGGCCGGCAACACAGTCTCGCGGCGTCCGTCGCTGGCCGGCTATCTCAATGCGATCTATCCCAACAAGGTGCAGATCCTGGGCACCGAAGAGCTGTCCTGGCTGGATGCGCTGGAACCACGCCAGCGTTGGGAGACCATCGAAAAGATCATGCAGTCGCACCCGCTGGCGCTGGTACTGACCCGCAACCAGGCCTGCCCGGAAGACCTGCGCGCCGCCGCGGATGAATCCGGCACGCCGCTGTGGCTGTCACCCAAGCGCGGCCACGAACTGCTCAACCATCTGTCCTACCACCTGGCCCGTACGCTGGCGCCGCGGGTCATCCTGCATGGCGTGTTCATGGAGATCTATTCCATCGGCGTGCTGATCACCGGCGAGGCCGGATCGGGCAAGAGCGAACTGGCGCTGGAGCTGCTCAGCCGCGGCCATCGCCTGGTCGCAGACGATGCCCCCGAATTCACCCAGATCGCACCCGACGTACTCGACGGCACCTGCCCCGAGCTGCTGCAGGACCTGCTGGAAGTGCGCGGCCTGGGCGTGCTGAACGTGCGCGAGATGTTTGGCGACACGGCTGTAAAGAAGAACAAGTACCTTCGGCTGATCGTCCACCTGACCAAGCCGATGACCGAACCCACCCCGCATGGCTATGAGCGCCTGACCGGCGACTCGGGCACCCGCCATGTGCTGGACCTGGATGTTCCGCTGATCACCCTGCCGGTGATGCCTGGCCGCAACCTGGCCGTGCTGACCGAAGCCGCCACGCGCCTGCATATCCTGCGCACCAAGGGGATCGACCCGGCGGCGATGTTCATCGCCCGTCACAGCAACCTGCTGGAACGGCGAACGCCCTGATTCCCCTGTCCCCCGAAGAGCCTGTCCATGAGCACCGCAACCCCCTCCGCCCCGACCCTGATCATCGTCAGCGGCCTGTCCGGCTCGGGTAAATCCGTCGCCCTGAAGACCTTCGAGGACCAGGACTACTACTGCTCGGACAACCTGCCGATCAATCTGCTGCCCGACTTCGTGCGCAGCCTGCTGGCCAACCATGACGGCAGCGCACCACGCCGCCTGGCCGTAGGCATCGACGTTCGCGGCCAGTCCGACCTGAGCCAGCTGGGCAACTGGCGGCAGCTGGCCACCGATGCCGGCGTGGAAGTGAAGGTGCTGTTCTTCGAAGCCAGCGACGAGGCCGTGCTCAAGCGCTACGCCGATACCCGTCGCCGCCATCCGCTGAGCCAGCTGGGGCTGTCACTGCCCGAAGCGATCGCCCGCGAGCGCGAGCTGACCGCTCCGCTGCGCCGCGAGGCCGATGCGGTGATCGATACCAGCAACCTCAACGTGCACCAGTTGCGGCGACGGATCATCACCGAGTTCGCGTTGGACCACGCCACGCGCCTTTCGCTGCTGTTCGAATCGTTCGCGTACAAGCGGGGCGTGCCGGCCGAGGCGGACTTCGTGTTCGATGCGCGCGTGCTGCCCAATCCGCACTGGGACCCGGACCTGCGCGCGCTGAGCGGCCGTGAGCCCGGCGTGCGCGATTACCTGGAAGCGCAACCGGACGTGCAGCGCTACCTGGCCCAGCTGATGGATTTCCTCGATACCTGGCTGCCGAAGCTGGGTGATGGCACCCGCAGCTACGTGACCGTGGCCTTTGGCTGCACCGGCGGCAAGCATCGCTCGGTGTTCCTGGCCGAGCGCATGGCCCGGCATGCCCGCGAGATGGGCTGGGAAGACGTGGCGACGTATCACCGCGAACAGGATTGAGAGAGTCGGCGCCGGGCTGCGCCCGGCACCCGCCGGTAGTGCCGGCCGCTGGCCGGCAACAGCAACAGCAACAGCAACAGCAAAAGCGGCATTACGTGGGATGGCGGGGCGATGTGGGCAGGCAGGACACGCCGTGAACCCCTCCCTGGGGGCTCGATGGCGCCATCCATGGCGCCAACGGTCCTGCCTACCCACACCGCCCCGCCTCTGACAGATTCCGTGTGCTGTTGGTGGGTGTCGACCTTGGTCGACACGATCCACGCCATGCGTGGATGAATCTCTGCCAGGCATCGAAAAACGGATGGGGTCGAATCTCTTCTCCAACGGAAAAGGGCTCCCACGCGAGCAACACTGAATACGGGACACAGTACCCCTCATCTGCTGCTATCGCCAATTCACCTTGACCTGTTAACGTGCAGTAATGACCTGTGGCATTCTCCTCGTAACACATCCTGGGGTCGGGACCGCCCTGCTTGACGTGGCGACCCGGCTCCTGCGGCAGTTGCCGCTGAAAACAGAAGCTTTCGAAGTACCGTTCGACGCAGACCTGGACGCCCTGCTTCCGCTCGCCTCGGCCGCCCTGCGGCGGGTCGATGGCGGGGAAGGCGTGCTGATCCTGACCGACCTGTACGGTGCCAGCCCCGCCAACCTTGCCGGGCAGCTGGCCCGGCTGGGGACCCCGGTTCGCCGGGTGTCGGCGCTGAGCCTGCCGATGTTGCTGCGGGTGATGAATTATCCGGAACAGGGACTGGATCAACTGCCCGCCACAGCCGCGGCGGGTACCCGTAATGGAGCGATAGTCGACGATGCTTGAACGAGAACTCACCGTCAGCAACCGCCTGGGCCTGCATGCCCGGGCCACCGCCAAGCTGGTGCAGACCCTGGCGCCGTTCCGCTGCAACGTGACCATGGCCGCCAAGGGCCGTGAGATCAACGCCAAGAGCATCATGGGCGTGATGCTGCTGGCCGCGGGCCAGGGTACTCCGGTCACGGTGCGTATCAACGGCGAGGACGAAGCTGCCGCGATGGAGGCGGTGGTCGGCCTGTTCGAGCGCCGCTTCGACGAGGACAACTGAGCGTGCCACGCGCACGCGCCGGCCAGGTCAGTTCCGGCCAACGGCCGGTACAGCTGCTGGCCGGCCATGGTGCGGCCCGTGGCACCGCGATGGGCCGGGCCCGCGTACGCCTGCCACATGCGCTTGAAGTCGCCGAACAACGCGTCGCTGCGCACCAGGTCGAAGCCGAACTGGCCCGCCTGCATCGAGCGGTGGATGCCGCACGCATGGAAATGCACGAGCTGCGACAACGCCTGCAGGGTGCACTGAACCAGGAAGTGGGCGAGTTCCTCGACCTGCATGCGCTGCTGCTGGACGATCCCGAACTGCTGTTCGGGCTGGACGAGCTGATCCGCAGTGGCCCCTACAGTGCCGGCTATGCACTGCGTCTGCAGCGTGACCGCCTGGCCAAGGTCTTCGATGGCATGGACGATGCCTATCTGAAGAGCCGCATGGACGATCTCGATCATGTGATCGGCCGCATCCACGCCTTCCTGCAGCCCGAGCGGCCGCCAGCCGTGAAAGGCCTGGCGGGCGAAATCCTGGTCTGCGACAACATCGCGCCCTCCGAACTGGCGCAACTGCAGACGCAGGGGGTGGTCGGCATCGTCACCGCTGCTGGCAGCGCGCTGTCGCACAGCGCGATCCTGGCGCGCAGCCTGCACCTGCCCTTGATCGTCAACGTGCCGCAGCTGCTCAGCCGCATCGCCGATGGCGACGTGCTGATCATCGACGGCGCCGACGGCAGCATCACCGCCAACCCGCAGGCTGACAACCTGCGTGACTACCGCGCGCGCCTGAAAGAGCATGCGCGCGAGCAGCGCGAGCTCGGCCGCCTGCGCAGCAAACCCAGCCGCACCCGCGACCAGGTCGACATCGCCCTGCTGGCCAATGCCGAATCGCTGGAGGACGTCACCCAGGCGCATGCGCTGGGCGCGCAGGGACTGGGCCTGTACCGCACCGAATTCCTGTTCCTGCAGCGCAACGAGCTGCCGGACGAAGAAGAACAGTTCCAGACCTACCGCGATGCCGCGTTGGGCATGAGCGGGCGGCCGGTCACCATCCGCACGCTCGATCTGGGCGCGGACAAGGCCGACCGTACCGGCCTGACCCTGAGCAACGAAGAGAACCCGGCGCTGGGCCTGCGCGGTGTACGCCTGTCGCTGGCGCGGCCGAAAGTGGCTGACACCCAGCTGCGCGCGATCCTGCGTGCCTCGGCCTACGGCAAACTGCGCGTGCTGGTGCCGATGGTCAGCACCCGCGAAGAGTTGCTGGCGGTGCGTCGGCGCATGCTCAAGTTGACCGAACAGCTGCGCGGCGAAGGCCACATGGTGTCCGACCACGTGCCACTGGGCGCGATGATCGAGGTTCCGGCCGCCGCGCTGGCGCTGGAGAGCTTCATCGACCTGGTCGACTTCCTGTCGATCGGCACCAACGACCTGGTGCAGTACCTGCTGGCCGCCGATCGCAACAACGAAGCACTGGGCGAACTGTATTCGCCACTGCACCCGGCCGTGCTGCGCCTGCTGCAGATGGTGATCGAGACCGGCGCACGTCATCGCATCCCGGTGGCGGTCTGCGGCGAAATCGCGGGTGACGCAAGGATGACCCCGCTGCTGCTGGCGCTGGGCCTGACCGAGTTCAGCCTGCACCCGGGCACGCTGCTGGAAGTGCGCCGGGCCGTCCGCGACGCCGACCTGGGTGCCCTGCGCGCCCGCGCACCGAAGCTGCTGGCCGCACGCGACCGCCGCGCCATCGAGCGCTGGCTGGCGCTGGTGGCGGATACGCCCTGAGCGCCAAGGGTGGTGCCGGCCGCCACCCGGCGGCTATGCGTTGAAACATCCCCTTGCGATAATGACGCGCTGAACACCCCTGTTGCCGCATCCTTGCCGGGATCGCGGCTTTTCTTATCCCGCGGGAGCTGCGATGGCTGAAGCTGTACGCCACGACAAGACTGCGCGCCAACTGCGGATGCTGTCCGATGCACTGGACAGCGGTCGGCTGGGCCCGGTGCGTCGCCTGGTCAACACCCTGGCGCCGGCCGAAATCGGCAACCTGCTCGAATCGCTGCCGCCGGGCAAGCGTGCCATCGTGTGGGGCTTGGTCGACCCGGAAGACGACGGCGAAGTGCTGGTCCACGTCGGCGAGGAAGTGCGCGAAAGCCTGCTGGCCGACATGGACCCGGACGAGATCATCGCCGCGGTCGAAGACCTGGACATCGACGATCTGGCCGACCTGGTCGAAGACCTGCCGGATACGGTCATCGACGAAGTCCTCAAGTCGATGGACCGCGAGAACCGCGAGCGCCTCGAACAGGTACTGTCCTATCCCGAGGACAGTGCCGGCCGCCTGATGAACCCGGACGTGGTGACCGTGCGCGCCGACGTCAACGTCGACGTGGTGCTGCGCTACCTGCGCCTGCGCGGCGAACTTCCGGACCACACCGACCACCTGTTCGTGGTCAGCCGCCGCCACCAGTACCTGGGCCGCGTCTCGCTGGCCGCGCTGGTCACCCATGAAGACACCACGCCGATCAACCGCCTGATCGACGACGAGCAGCCGGCCATCGACGTGGGCGAGAGCGACCAGGAAGTGGCGCGGCAGTTCTCCGACCACGACTGGATCTCCGCGCCGGTGGTGGACGACAACAACATCCTGATCGGCCGCATCACCATCGATGACGTGGTGGACATCATCCGCGGCCAGGCCGAGCACCAGGCGCTGGGCGCCGCCGGCCTGGACGAGGACGAGGATCTGTTCAGCCCGGTCTGGCGCGCCATGCGCCGGCGCCTGATGTGGCTGTCGGTGAACCTGTGCACCGCCTTCCTGGCCTCCAGCGTGGTCGGCCACTTCGAAGGCACCATCGACAAGCTGGTCGCGCTGGCCGTGCTGATGCCGATCGTCGCCGGCCTCGGCGGCAATGCGGGCACCCAGGTGCTGGCGCTGATGGTGCGCGGCCTGGCACTGGGCCAGGTGGGCGCGTCCAACGCGCGCACGCTGCTGTGGAAGGAAGTTCGGGTCGCCTTGTTGAACGGCGTGATGCTCGGTTCCGTGCTGGGGCTGATCGTGCTGGCCTGGTTCCACTCGCCCGGGCTGTCGGCGGTGATCGCCATCGCGCTGACCTGCAATCTGCTGTTCGCAGCACTGGCCGGCGTGCTGGTGCCGCTCACACTGAAACGCTTCGGCTTCGACCCGGCACTGGCCAGTGGCATCTTCCTGACCGCCGTAACCGACTCGATGGGCTTCTTCACTTTCCTCGGCCTGGCCACCCTGGTCCTGCTGCACTGATTGCTGCGGGGTCGGATTCCTGCGACGCAGGGCTCCGACCCACCTTTATTCCTAGAACATCCCATGGCAACAACGATCGAAAACTACTTCCAGCCCGGCTGGCGCGACCAGCAGCACACCTGCCCGGCCTGCGAATGGAAGGGCTGCTCGCGCGCCATGGTGATGGAGCTGGACGAGGATGCCACCGAGTACGACTGCCCGGTCTGTGAGAACCCGATGCTGGTGGTTCTGCATCCGGACATGACGCAGGTGCAGGCAGCTGCGGCCGAAGGCAACGCCGAGGCGCAGGAGCAGTTGGACATCATCGCCAGTTTTCCGCGCCCGCAGTGACGCAGCGCATGATGCCGTGTTGACCCGCGGCGGACTAGGATGCAGGTGACCCTGCCGCCCCAGGAAATCCCATGGTCCGTTCGATGTCGCGCTGGCTGCCGCTGCTGGCCTTTCTGATGATGACCGGTTGCACCTCGCTGCCGGACAGCGCGCGCGGGCGCTTCGAAGCCCGCGCGGTGAAGGTGGAGGGGGAGACTGCCTACTACCAGGTGTTCATTCCGGCCGGCGTTGAGGCCACCGCTCCCACCAAACTCCCGGTCATCCTGTTCCTGCACGGCTCCGGCGAACGCGGCGCCGATGGCGTCAAGCAGACCCACGCCGGGCTGGGGCCTTACCTGCGCGCGCATCCCGATTTCCCCGCCCTGGTGGTGTTCCCGCAGGTGCCGGGCCACGAGGAATGGAGCGGCCGCAACAACCGTGCGGCAGTAGCCGCGCTGGACGCGACCATCGCCGAATTCGGCGCCGATCCGGCACGGCAGTACCTGACCGGCATGTCGATGGGCGGCTATGGCAGCTGGAACATCGCGCTGGATGATCCGCACCGCTTTGCCGCGATTGTCCCCGTGTGCGGCGCGGTACTTGCACCACGCGCGAAGCGCCCGACCCTGTTCGTCGAGCAGGTCGCTCAGGAGGCCGACCCGTATACAGTGATCGCCAAGCGACTGCAGCACACGCCGATCTGGATCTTCCACGGCGCACTGGACGACGTGGTACCACCGGAAGACGACCGCAGGCTGCACGCCGCATTCCAGAGCGCCGCTGCACGCGACGTGCGCTACACCGAATACCCGGAAGGCAACCACAACGCCTGGGACGCCACCTACGCCGACCCCGCAATGTGGGAATGGCTGTTCGCGCAGAAGCGCTGAGCCACAGCTTCTGGTAGTTGACCACCAAGGTTGGAGCCTGCTTTCGGTGGGTGCCAACCTTGGTTGGCACTATCTATCCGCCCCCATGAACTCCACCTTGTCACAGGAACCTTCGAGTTCCCACTCACACCACGCATGCGGGTACTCGCCAAGCTGCGTTGCCAGCCCTGCCCTGATCGGATTCGCCATCACATACATTGCGTGCCGGAACAGCGATTCATCAGAGCGGATCGCGTGATCGTGGTAACAGGACTGCCAGAAGCGCCCCACCCTGCCCAGTACCCGGTTTGCGTGCACGGCCGTACGCGACTTGAAGCGCTTCATGACAACATCGAGCGATGCCGCGCGCAGTTGCATCAACCAGTGGACGTGATCCGGCATGACCACGTAGGCGATCGAATGGGTCAGACCTCCCAGATCCAGACGCTGGAACTCCTGCATGGCGGTAACCGCAACGGTGTCATTGGCGAACAGTGCCGCCCGGCCATGCACGTTCGTCGTGAGGATGTAGCTCTGGCCGATACTGGAATGACGGCCTAGCAGGAGGCGGGTGCTGTTCATGCAGAAGAGCATGGGGGGGCGCATGTTCCCTGAACATAGGGAAATCACCTTCGCCCGAGTAGGCCAGTGCCAACCAAGGTTGGCACCCACCACAGCAGCAATACCAACCAGGTTGGCACCTACCACACCAGCAATACCAACCAAGGTTGGTACCCACCAGAGCGATCAGCCCAGCAGGGTTTCCAGCACGGCCAGGCGCACGGCGACGCCGTTGGCGACCTGGCGCAGCACCCACGACTGCGGGCCGTCGGCCACCTCGTCGGTCACTTCCACGCCGCGGTTGATCGGGCCCGGGTGCAGCACCGCTGCATCCTTGCCGGCCCGCGCCAGGCGTGCAGCATTCAGGCCGTACTGCGCATGGTACTGCTCCAGCGACGGCACCAGGCCTTCTTCCATGCGCTCGCGCTGCAGGCGCAGCATCATCAGCGCATCGACGCCTTCCAGCATCGCGTCGAAATCATCGCCGACCACGCAGCCCTTCAGGGTCTCGTCGTCCGGCAGCAGCGACTGCGGGCCACACACGCGGATCTCGCCCACGCCCAGCGTGCGCAGCGCATGCAGGTCGGTACGGGCCACGCGCGAGTGCTTCACGTCGCCGACGATCACCACTTTCATCTTCGAGAAATCCGGGCCCTTGGCCTGGCGCAGGGTCAGCATATCCAGCAGGCCCTGGGTCGGGTGCGCGCTGCGACCGTCACCGGCGTTGATCAGTGCAGTGCCCTCGCCCGCCGCTTCGGCCAGTGCGGCCACGGCGCCATCATCGGGGTGGCGCACCACGAAGCCGCGCACGCCCATCGCTTCCAGGTTGCGCAGCGTGTCGCTGGCGGTTTCGCCCTTGCGCGTGGACGAGGTCGAGGCATCGAAGTTGAGCACATCGGCGCCCAGGCGCTGCGCGGCCAGCTGGAACGAGCTGCGGGTGCGCGTGGAGGGTTCGAAGAACAGTGTGCACACCGCCGAACCGGCCAGCACGTGGCGCTTGTTGCCGACGCGGCCGACTGCGGCATCGCGGATCTGACCTGCCCGGTCAAGCAGCTGCAGCAGGGTCTCGCGCGGCAGGCCCTCCAGGGTCAGCAGGTGGCGCAGGCGTCCGGAGGCATCGATTTGCTGGGCAGTCATGGCGGGAGTCGGGCAGTCAGGGAATGGGGGTGGCGTCGTCGGGGGACGACAGCCAGCGGTCGATGATCACCGCCGCGGCCACGGCATCGAGAGCAGCCGCATCACGGCGGCGCTTGCGCCCTTCGGCGCGCTCGACGGCGAAGCGGCGGGCGGCCTCGACCGAGCTGGAACGCTCGTCGATCATCACCACCGGCAGCTTGAAACGTTCCCGCAGCTGGCGGGCGAAGCCCTGCGCACGCTTGCGGTTGGGCTGGTCCTGGCCGTCCAGGGTCAGCGGGTCGCCGACCACCAGGCCGTCAGGCTTCCATTCCTTGAGCAGGCGTTCGATCGCGGTCCAGTCCGGGCCGTTGCCGTGCACATCGACCACGGCCACCGCACGCGCATGCGCGGCGAAGGCACTGCCGATGGCTACACCAATACGGCGCGAGCCGACATCGAAACCCAGAACGGTGCCATCACGGCGAATCGCCGGGGCAGCAGAATCCGGCGCGGGCGTGATGGGCTCAGACATGGCCGCTGTAGTCGGTCAGCCGGAACAGGTCCACACCGATGCGCGAGGCGGCACCCTGCCAGCGCTGCTCAAGCGGCACCTGGAACACCAGTTCGGCATCGGCCGGCACGGTCAGCCAGCTGTTCTCGGACAGCTCGCTTTCCAGCTGCCCCGCGCCCCAACCGGCACAGCCGAGGGTGACCACGGCGTTGGCAGGACCTTCGCCGCGCGCCATCGCTTCGAGGATGTCGCGCGAGGTGGTCAGGTACAGGCCGTCGCCCACGATCAGGCTGGAATCCCACGCCCGCGCGTCGTCATGGATGACGAAGCCGCGTTCGGGATGCACCGGACCGCCGTTGAGCACCATGCGCGCCTGCAGGTCGCCATCACCGGTGGTGATGTCCATCTGTGCAAGCACTTCACCCAGCGTGTACTCGGAAGGCTGGTTGACCAGCACGCCCATCGCCCCGTTCTCGTCGTGCTGGCAGATCAGCGCGACGCTGCGGGCAAAGGTCGCGTCGAGCAGCGACGGCAGCGCGACGAGCAGGTGATCGGCAAGGGAGGTCGGCGTTACAGGCATGGTCCCATTCTACCTGCTGGGGGCGGGATGGTCGCGCGATGGCGGCGAACAGCGATGGGCTAGGATGGCGCTTTGCCATGGAAGGTCGTCGATGCCGTCTTCATCGCCCCTGACCCTGCCGGCACGCAGCGCCATCGTCCTGATTGCCCTGCTGCAGGGTCTGATGCTGTATTCCGCGCAGGAACTGTCCGATGCGTGGCCGTTCCGCGATATCGGCTGGCGCTACTGCTGGTACGCCTGGGTGCTGGCCATTCCCAGCGCGGTGGCGCTGAGCCTGGTCGAGCTGGGCCAGCGCCGCCTGTGGCTGCAGGCCGCGCTCGGTTCGGCGGTGGTGCTGGCGCTGGCCGCCTGGACCGGCTGGAACCTCAATGGCGAGACCGCACTGGACTCGGGCGCGCTGCAGATCCCGCTGACCCTGGGCATGGCCGTGGCGGTATTCGTGGCCCTGCCCTGGTGGCAGTTCCAGCTGCAGCACGGGCATTGGCGCGCCAGCTACCCGGAACTGTTCGAGCGTGCCTGGCAGAACGGATTGACCCTGGCCCTCGCCGCACTGTTCACCGGGCTGACCTGGCTGCTGCTGTGGCTGTGGGCGGCCCTGTTCCAGCTGCTGGAGGTCACGGTCTTCCGCGACCTGTTCCGCCAGGATGCCTTCATCGCCCTGGCCACCGGCAGCCTGGTCGGGTTCGGTGTGCTGATCGGGCGCACCCAGCACCGCGCGATCCAGATCACCCGCCAGGTGCTGTTCGCGATCTGCCGCGGGCTGCTGCCGCTGCTGTCGTTCATCGCGGTGCTGTTCGTACTGAGCCTGCCCCTTACCGGGCTGGAACCGCTGTGGAAGACCCGCTCGGCCGCCAGCCTGCTGCTGGTGCTGTCGCTGTTGCTGGTGACGTTCACCAATGCGGTCTACCAGCAGGGGGACGACACCGCGCCCTACCCCCTGCTGCTGCGCCGTCTGGTTGAAGCCAGCCTGCTGGCGCTGCCGGTCTACGCGGGGTTGGCGCTGTATGCACTGGCCCTGCGCGTGGCGCAGTACGGCTGGACCGTGGACCGGTTCTGGGCGGTGCTGATCGCGCTGGCCGTGGCCGGCTATGCCGTGGGCTATGCAGTGGCGGTGCTGCGCCGGCAGAGCCGCTGGTTGCAGACACTGGAACCGGTCAACCGCTGGATGTGCTGGGCGGTGCTGGCACTGGCATTGCTGGGCAACTCGCCGCTGCTGGACCCGGTGCGGCTGACCCTGCCCAGCCAGCTGGCGCGCCTGCGTGCCGACCCGCCGGCGATCACCAGCAGTGACGTCAATGTGCTGCGCTTCGATCTTGGGCGCCGTGGCGTGCAGGCGCTGCGCGACCTGCAGCGTGATCCGGCCATCACCGCCGATGCCAACGCGCCACAGGTGATCGCGGCAGCGCTGGCACGCACGTCACGCTGGGACGACGGACAGCGCCTGGACAAGGGCCCACAGGACGTCGCCGCCCTGCAGCGCGCGCTGAAGCTGGCCAAGGGATCCAGCTCGCCACCGGACGACTGGTGGCAGGCACTGGCCACGCGCGCGATCGATGGCGAATCCTGCGCTCAGAGCGAGCGCGACTGCCTGATCGCGCATCGCGACCTGGATGGCGACGGCAACACCGACGTGCTGCTATGCGAGCTGTACACCATCCGTGGGCCGGACTGCGTGCTGTACGCACGTGGCAGGGATTCCCAGTGGCGCCGGGCCGGTTCGCTGTTCGGCACCGTCAGCGGCCAGGCCGAGGCAATCAACCAGGCCCTGCGTGATGGCAAACTCACTCTCGAACCGCCGCGCTGGCCGATGCTGTCCATCGGTGGGCACCCCGCAGTGGCCATCGATCCCGAACCCGAATCCAACGAGTCTTCCCCATGAGCGGCTACTGCCTCATCGCCCCGGGCCATCCGGTGCACGACTACTACCACGCCAACGAGTACGGCTTTCCGCAGCGTGAGGAGCGCGAGCTGTTCGAGCGGCTGGTGCTGGAAATCAACCAGGCCGGCCTGAGCTGGGAAACGATACTGAAGAAGCGCGAGGGCTTCCGCGCGGCCTATGACGGCTTCGATGTGGACCGGGTGGCGGCGTATGCCGAGCAGGACATCGAGCGGCTGCTTTCGGACGCGGGCATCATCCGCAACCGGCTGAAGGTACTGGCGGCCATCCATAACGCGCAGGTGATCCAGCAGCTGCGGGCCAGTCATGGCAGCTTCGCGGCGTGGCTGGATGCGCATCACCCGCGCAGCAAGGCCGACTGGGTGAAGCTGTTCAAGAAGACCTTCCGCTTCACCGGCGGCGAGATCACCGGCGAGTTTCTGATGAGCCTGGGCTACCTGCCGGGGGCGCACGCCGAGGATTGCCCGGTGCATGCGCGGCTGCTGACGCTGTCGCCGCCGTGGTTGCAGGTCTCCAGGTAGTGCCGGCCGCTGGCCGGCAGCCTCGGAATGCCGCAGGTGCTGCCGGCCAGCGGCCGGCACTACCGTCGAGTCGTCACACGCCCATGTAGCGACCGGGGCGGTGGTTGAACATCAGCACCAGGCTGAGCACCACCGCACCGATGGCCGAGTACAGCACCTTCGACGGCGACAGCACGAAGAACGCTGCCACCATCAGGCAGGCGTCGTAGGACATCTGCACCTTGCCCGCGCTCCAGCCACGGGTGCGTTGCAGGTACACCGCCAGGATGCCGATGCCGCCGAGGCTGGCACGGTGGCGGATGAAGAACAGGATGCCCAGGCCGGACAACGCGCCACCCACGATCGCCGAATACAGCGGGTTGATGTGCGAGAAGTCGATCCAGCGCGGCAGCAGGTCGGTCAGCACGCCACAGGCGGTGACCGCAGCGAAGGTCTTCAGGGTGAATTCCCAGCCCATGCGGCGCAGCGCCACCCAGTAGAACGGCAGGTTGACCAGCACGAACACCAGGCCGAAGTTCCAGCCCATCGCGTAGTGCAGCAGGAAGGCCATGCCGGCCATGCCGCCGATCATCAGCCCGCCCTTGGCGAAGATGGCCAGGCCCAGCGAGGCCACCATCGTGGCCAGCACCATGCCCTGCACATCCTCGGCGATCGAGTGACGCAGCGCTTTCTCGTCGGCGGTGGTGCCGGCGCTGTCGGGCGGCGGAGTCAGCGGACCGGCGGTGACCAGGTGGCCGTCAGCGTCGTCGCACGGCGCGGGGCCATGGGAGGGAAGGGACATACGGGTGGGCAACAGCGGGTGGGGAGCGGTATTAGACACGATCTGCATGACAGTTGCAGATGAAATCGTTCAGCTGAATGCGCCCCGCCCTGCCCCGGGCCCGCCGCTGATCAGCCCTTGCCGGTCAGATGGTGCGCCACCAGCGCGTTGGCATGGCCATGGCCCAGCCCATGCTCACTCTTCAGGAAGCTGACCAGTTCCATGTGTTTCAGGCCCTTCTTCCCTGCCAGCAGCCCGAGCCAGTGGGCGACCGGCTGCCCATAGGTCTTCTCGATGGAGGGGAAGTACGAGGCCGGGCCCTTGGGTTTGGTGTCAGTGCTCATGTGCAGCTCCCGTTGAAGTCATTCATTCGACGAACCACAGACGCAGAAATCGACATACCCACACGTCCGACCCAGTGCCGACCAACGGTCGGCACCCACCAAAGCAGAATGCCGTTCCAACAGCTCACGGGAAACTGTCGAAGGCGGGGTGGGTCCGGTTGAGGGGGCGTGAGCCGCATGGATGCGGCGACCGAGCCTACATGGACGTACTTGCGCCGTCCCCCGCAACCTCAGCCACCCCGCCTCCCACGGGAAGCCAGCTTTTGACGTTGCCGTTGACGTTGATTCGGCAGGTGCCGGGCGCAGCCCGGCCGTATCATCCCCTCATGCCCCGCGAAAACCTCAACGACCTGCAGGCCTTCGTCCACGTTGCCCGCGAGGGCAGCTTCACCAAGGCCGCCGCCCAGCTGGGTGTCTCCCAGTCCGCGCTCAGCCATGCCATGCGCGGGCTGGAACAGCGCCTCGGCGTGCGCCTGCTGACGCGCACCACCCGCAGCGTGTCCACCACCGAAGCCGGTGCCCGCCTGCTCGACACCCTGGGCCCGCGCTTGGCCGAGATCGAGGACGGGCTGGCCGCATTGGCCGAATACCGCGAACGCCCGGCCGGGACCATCCGCATCAATGCCACCGGCCATGCCGCCGAGTACATCGCGTGGCCACGGCTGGCGCCGCTGCTGCAGCAGTATCCGGATTTGAAGGTGGAACTGGCCGCCGACTACGGGCTGGCAGACATCGTGGCCGAGCGCTACGACATCGGCATTCGCCTCGGCGAGCGCTTGGCCCGCGACATGGTCGCGGTGCCGATCAGCCCGCCGCTACGCATGCGCGTGGTCGGCGCGCCCAGCTACTTCCGCCAGCACGTGGTGCCACGGCATCCGGACGAACTGGCCGACCACAACTGCGTGACCCTGCGCCTGCCCACGCATGGCGGGCTGATGCCGTGGGATTTCGGCCAGGACGGCAACGAACTCAGTGTGCGCGTCACCGGCCAATGGACCTTCAACACCATGGGCATGACCCGCGCCGCTGCGCTGGCCGGCAGCGGATTGGCCTGGCTGCCGGAAGACCAGGTGCAGCCGATGCTGGGCGATGGCCGCCTGCAGTCGGTGCTGGACGACTGGTGCCCGCATTTCGATGGCTACTACGCGTACTACCCGTCGCGCCGCCACGTCACTGTGGCGATGCGCACGGTGCTTGATGCGCTGCGCGGGCCGATGAAGGGGTGAGGGTTGAGGAGTGCGGACCAACGGTCCGCACCCACCACCAACGGTCCGCACCCACTTGGTGATCAGCCCTTGGCTTGCGCCGCACGCTGGGCGTTGTAGCGCTCACCAACAATCGATACTTCATCCAGCGCCTGCGCGATGCGCTGCAGCTCTTCCGGTGCCAGCTGCAGGTCGGCCGCGGCCAGGTTTTCTTCCAGGCGATGGACCTTGGTGGTGCCCGGAATCGGCACGATCCACGGCGCCTGCGCCAGCAGCCAGGCCAGCGCCACCTGCGCCGGCGTCGCACCCCGTGCTGCAGCAATCGTACTGATGCGATCCACCAGCGCCTGGTTGGCGCGGCGTGCCTCCACTTCGAAGCGCGGCACGCTGTTGCGGAAATCGTTGGCGTCGAAGGTAGTGTCGGCATTGATCGTGCCGGTCAGGAAGCCGCGACCGAGCGGGCTGAACGGCACGAAGCCGATGCCCAGCTCCTGCAGGGTCGGCAGCAGCTCGCGCTCCGGTTCGCGCCACCACAGTGAGTACTCGCTCTGCACGGCGGTGACCGGCTGCACCGCATGCGCGCGGCGCACGGTGGCGGCACTGGCCTCGGACAGGCCGAAGTGGCCGACCTTGCCCTCGGCGATCAGGTCGCGCACGGTGCCGGCCACGTCCTCGATCGGCACGTTCGGGTCGACGCGGTGCTGGTAGAACAGGTCGATATGGTCGGTGCGCAGGCGCTTGAGACTGGCTTCGGCCACGGCGCGGATGTTCTCGGGGCGGCTGTCCAGGCCGGCATCGGTGCGCGCATCCTTGAAGCCGAACTTGGTGGCGATCACCCGCTTGTCGCGGTAAGGCGCCAGGGCCTCGCCGAGCAGGTCTTCATTGGTGTACGGGCCGTACACTTCGGCGGTGTCGAAGAAGGTCACGCCGCGTTCAACGGCCGCGTGCAGCAGGGCGATGCCCTGGCTGCGCTCGACCGGCTGGCCATAGGCATGGGTCAGGCCCATGCAACCCAGGCCCAGGGCGGAAACCTTCAGGCCGCTGCGGCCGAGTTCACGTGTCTGCATCGTCGTGCTCCAGAGGGGGAGCACTGACGATACGCCTGCTTGGGCTGCCGATTGAATGGGCAGCGTTGCAGTTGGTCATGATTGGAATTCATCAATCGCCCGCGCGCGCGGTAGAGTCGACTGTCAGTCGACTATCGCGCGCAGCGCGGCATTTCCCTGACCCTCGAAAGAGCAGTCGACTGACAGTCGACTCTACCGATCTGCAGGTCACCGGATCTCGGAGATCTCCACGCCGTCCAGCCCCTGCGACAGGGTGCGCGCGTCGCCGCCCTGGCTGAGCTTGATGCGCAGGCGCACCTCGTTCTGCGAATCGGCGTAGCGCAGCGCGTCCTCGTAACTGATCTCACCGGCCTGGTACAGCTCGAACAGGCTCTGGTCGAAGGTCTTCATGCCCAGCTGGACCGAGTCCTTCATCACTTCCTTCAGCTTGTGAATCTCGCCGTCGCGGATGTAGTCCTGCACCAGCGGCGTGCCCAGCAGGATCTCCATCGCCACCTTGCGCGAGCGGCCATCGGGCGAAGGAATCAGCTGCTGCGCAACCACGCCCTTCAGATTCAGCGAAAGGTCCATCAGCAGCTGGTTGCGGCGGTCTTCCGGGAAGAAGTTGACGATGCGGTCCATCGCCTGGTTCGCGTTGTTGGCATGCAGGGTGCACAGCACCAGGTGGCCGGTTTCGGCGAACGCGATGGCGTGGTCCATGCCTTCGCGGGTACGCACCTCGCCGATCATGATCACGTCCGGCGCCTGGCGCAGGGTGTTCTTCAGCGCGGCTTCCCAGCTGTCGGTATCAATGCCGACTTCGCGCTGGGTGATGATGCAGCCCTCGTGCTTGTGCACGAATTCAATCGGGTCTTCGATGGTGATGATGTGGCCGGTCGAGTTCTGGTTGCGGTAACCGATCATCGCCGCCAGCGACGTCGATTTACCGGTGCCGGTGGCGCCGACGAACAGGATGATGCCGCGCTTGGTCATCGCCAGCGTCTTGATGATCGGCGGCAGGCTCAGTTCTTCCACGGTCGGGATGCGCGTCTCGATGCGACGCAGCACCATGCCGACCTGGTTGCGCTGGTAGAAGCAGCTCACGCGGAAGCGGCCGACACCGGACAGGCCGATGGCGAAGTTGCATTCGTGGGTCTTCTCGAATTCCTCGCGCTGCGCCGGGGTCATCACATTGAGGACCAGGTCGCGGCTCTGCTGCGGCGTGAGCGGGGTCTGGGTGATCGGCGAGATCTTGCCGTTGACCTTCATCGCCGGCGGCATGCCGGCGGTGATGAACAGGTCCGAGGCGCGCTGGTGCGCCATCAGTTTGAGGAACGAAGTGAAATCGATGGTGGTCGCGGTGGTGTTCACGGCGGGCTCCCAATGGGGCATGTACCAGGAAACGGTCGGTGGAGGAAACAGCGCGGGAACGGCGGCGCACTGGCGCACGCCGCCCCGTTGCGGCCCTGCCTTACTCGAACAGGCGCTTGTCCTTGGCGTAGTCGCGGGCCTGGTTGCGGGTGATCAGGCTGCGCTTGACCAGGTCCTGCAGGTGCTGGTCCAGGGTCATCATGCCGTACTGCTGGCCGGTCTGGATGGCCGAATACATCTGCGCCACCTTGTCTTCGCGGATCAGGTTGCGGATGGCCGGGGTGCCGACCATGATTTCCCACGCAGCGGTACGACCGCCGCCGACCTTCTTCAGCAGCGCCTGCGAGATCACCGCACGCAGCGATTCAGACAGCATCGAGCGCACCATCGGCTTTTCGCCGGCCGGGAACACGTCGATGATGCGGTCGATGGTCTTGGCCGCCGAGCTGGTGTGCAGGGTGCCGAACACCAGGTGGCCGGTTTCCGCGGCGGTCAGTGCCAGGCGGATCGTTTCCAGGTCACGAAGTTCGCCCACCAGGATGATGTCCGGGTCCTCACGCAGCGCCGAGCGCAGTGCTTCATTGAAGCCATGCGTATCGCGGTGCACTTCGCGCTGGTTGATCAGGCACTTCTGCGAGGTGTGCACGAATTCGATCGGATCCTCGACGGTGAGGATGTGGCCGTATTCGTTCTTGTTGATGTAGTCGATCATCGCCGCCAGCGTGGTCGACTTGCCCGAGCCGGTCGGGCCGGTCACCAGGATCAGGCCCTGCGGCTGCTGGATCACCTCGCGGAACAGCGGCGGGCAGGCCAGGTCCTCGAGGGTGAGCACCTCGGACGGAATGGTACGGAACACCGCACCGGCACCGCGGTTCTGGTTGAACGCGTTCACACGGAAGCGCGCCAGCGACGGAATCTCGAAGGAGAAGTCCACTTCGAGGAATTCCTCGTAATCGCGGCGCTGCTTGTCGGACATGATGTCGTACACCAGCGCATGGACCTGCTTGTGGTCCAGGGCCGGGATGTTGATCCGGCGAACGTCGCCGTCCACGCGGATCATCGGCGGCAGGCCTGCGGACAGATGCAGGTCGGACGCTTTGTTCTTAACGGAAAACGCCAACAGTTCGGCGATATCCATGAGCGGCTACTCCCCAATAACGGCTTCGACTGGAAGGATCTTTCCCCGGGCGGCAGTATAGCCTCCTGATTCAACGGAACGCGTTACGTGGTCACTCCCCTGCCCCAGATCCTGAGCAACCTGCATGCCGCCGCCGAGGCCGCTGGCAGGCCCGATCCACGCCTGCTGGCGGTGTCCAAGACCCAGCCGGCCGAGGCCGTGGCCGCGCTGGCCGCACAGGGCCAGCACGCCTTCGGCGAGAACTACGTGCAGGAAGCGCTGGCCAAGATGCAGACGCTGCAGCACCTGGCGCTGGAGTGGCACCTGATCGGCCACCTGCAGTCGAACAAGGCCGAGGCCGTGGCCAGCCACTTCGACTGGGTACAGAGCGTGGACCGGCCCAAGCTGGTGACCGCGCTGGCACGCCATCGCCCGACCGCGCGCGGCCCACTGAACGTACTGGTCCAGGTCAACATCGACGACGAATCCAGCAAGCATGGCTGTGCACCGGAAGAAGTGGATGCACTGGCCGCCGCAATTGCCGCCGAACCCACCCTGCGCCTGCGCGGACTGATGGCGATTCCCGCGCCATGGCCCGAGGCCGAGCGCCGTCGGGATGCATTCGTGCGCATGCGCACACTTTTCCAATCGCTGGCTGCCCAGCACGCGCAGATCGACACGCTGTCGATGGGCATGAGCAGCGACTACGCCGAAGCCATCGCCGAGGGCGCCACCCTGGTGCGCATCGGCACCGCCCTGTTCGGCGCGCGACCGCGCCCGGCCTGATTTACCAAGGAGATTTCCATGGCAGCTGATTCCATCACCTTCATCGGCGGCGGCAACATGGCGCACAGCCTGATCGCCGGCCTGATCCGCCAGGGCGTGCCGGCGGCGCACATCCACGTGGCCGAACCGGTGGCCGCACTGCGCCAGTCACTGGCCGCCGACTTCGGCGTGCAGGTGCATGACAACGCCGCCGATGCCGCCGCGCAGGGCCGCACCTGGCTGCTGGCGGTGAAGCCGCAGGTGCTGCGTGAGGTCTGCCAGTCGCTGCAGGCACTGGCGCAGGCGAAGCGCCCGCTGGTGGTATCGATCGCCGCCGGCATCACCAGCGCGCAGCTGGAACGCTGGCTGGGCGGCAACCTGCCGGTGGTGCGCGCGATGCCCAACACCCCCGCCCTGCTTGGCGCCGGCGTGACCGGCCTGTACGCCACGCCCTCGGTGGATGCGCAGCAGCACGCGCAGGCCGAACAGGTGCTGGCCAGTGCCGGGCGCACGGTGTGGATCGACAGCGAGTCGCTGATGGATTCGGTCACCGCCGTATCCGGCAGCGGCCCGGCCTATGTGTTCCTGCTGGCCGAAGCGATGGAAGCGGCGGGGATCGCCCAGGGCCTGCCGGCCGACGCCGCGCGCACGCTGGTGGTGCAGACCCTGCTGGGCGCCTCGCGCATGCTCGATGAGGCTGGTGAGAGCCCGGCGGAACTGCGTCGCCGCGTGACCTCGCCGAACGGAACCACCCAGGCCGCGATCGAGAGCTTCCAGGCCGGTGGCTTCGAGGCGCTGGTGGATACCGCACTGCGCGCCGCGCAGGTGCGTGGACAGGAGTTGTCTGCGGCGAATGATTGATCCCGAGGTGTGCCGACCCACGGTCGGCACACACCGTCATCCACGCATGGCGCAGATGTTCATCGCCCCAATGTGGTCATGACGAAATCGACGAAGCACTGCAACCGCGGGCGCGGCCTGCGGTCGGGCAGGTAGATCAGGTGCATCGGCCGCGGTTCGGGCAGGTAGTCGCGCAGCAGCGGCTTCAACCGCCCTGCTGCAATCTCCCCCGCCAGCAGCGCGGTCGGCTGCAGCACCAGCCCTGCTCCGGCCACCGCCGCTTCGCGTAGCGCCAACCCATCGTTGCAGGTCAGGCGCGCCTCCCAATCCACCTGTTCGCCGTTGGCCAGCTGCCAACCATGGCCACCACGCCAGGCCAGATGGCTCAGGCAGTCATGCCCCTGCAGATCCGCGGGCGTACGCGGCATGCCGCGCCGGCGCAGGTAGGACGGCGCCGCACACAGGCTCATCGCATACGGTGGCAGCGGCCGCGCCACCACCTCCTGCGACGGCAGTGGCCCGACCCGGATCGCCACGTCGAAGCCGTCCTCGATCAGATCCACACGGCGGTTGCTCAGATCCAGTTCGACGTTCAGCTGCGGCTGCGCGCGCAGCAGGCTGGCCAGTTGTGGCGCCAGCACGCAGCTGCCCCAGGTGGTGGGTGCGCTGACCCGCAGCAGCCCGCGCGGTTGAACCTGCAGGCCGGCCACGTCGGCTTCGGCCTGCTGCACCTGCTCCAGCACCTGCCGGCACCCGGCCAGGTAGGCACTGCCGGCTTCGGTCAGGCGCTGGCGGCGGGTGTTCCGTTGCAGCAACGCAGTGCCCAGGTGCGCCTCCAGCTGCTGGATGTACTTGCCGACCATCACTGCCGACACCTGCAGCTGTTCGGCGGCCGCTGCAAAGCTGCCACGCTCGGCCACGGCGACGAAAGCCTGCATGCAGCGAAGAGTATCCATTGCTAATCCAGAGTTAGGAATCTGCGAAGCATACGCCGCTTACCTAACCCCACTATGACGGCGCAGACTGCGCTCACTCCCTCACGCAAGGAACGGCCATGAAGATCCTCCTCGTCGGTGCCAGCGGCACCCTCGGCCAGGCAGTCGCCCACCAGCTCGGCCAACAGCATCAGATTCTCGCCGCCGGCCGCAACAGCGGTGAGCTGCGCGTCGACCTGACCGACGACGCCAGCGTCGCCGAACTGTTCGCGCGTACCGGCCCGGTCGATGCGGTGATCTCAACCGCTGGCAAGCTGCACTTCGGCCCGCTGCAGGAGATGACGCCCGAGCAGTTCAACATCGGCCTGCAGGACAAGCTGCTGGGCCAGGTGCGGCTGGCACTGGCCGCGCAGCACCACCTCAACGCCGGCGGTTCGATCACCCTGACCAGCGGCATCGTCAGCGCACAGCCGATCCGCGATGGCGTCAACGCCACTGCAGTGAATGCCGCGCTGGAAGGCTTCGTGCGCGCCGCCGCACTGGAGCTGCTGCCACGCGGCCTGCGCATCAACGTGGTCAGCCCGAACGTGCTGATCGAATCGATGGCCGCCTACGGCCCCTACTTCCCTGGCTTCGAAGCGGTAAGCGCGCAACGCGCCGCACTGGCCTTCCAGCGCGCAGTGGAAGGCATCCAGAGCGGCGAAACGATCACGGTCTGGTAAGAAAAAAGGGGACGGAGGGGATTAAGTCGTTTGTGCATTAACGACTTAATCCCCTCCGTCCCCTTTTCGGGGGTCATTCCCAGCGCATCGGACCGTCGCCGCGTTCGCCGAGGACGTCTTCGGGGTTGGCCAGGCGGCAGCGCTGCAGCGACAGGCAGCCGCAGCCGATGCAGCCGGTCAGCTCGTCGCGCAGCAGTTGCAGCATGTGGATGCGTTCTTCCAGCTCGGTGCGCCAGCGCGCGGACAGCCTGGCCCAATCGGCCTTGGTCGGTGCGCGGCCCTCGGGCAGGCTTTCGAAGGCACGGCCGACCGCTTCGAGCGGCATGCCCACGCGCTGCGCGACGCGGATCACGGCCAGCCGGCGCAGCACGTCGCGGCTGTAGCGGCGCTGGTTGCCCGAGGTGCGCAGGCTGCTGATCAGCCCCTTGCGCTCGTAGAAATGCAGCGCGGAAACCGCCACGCCACTGCGCTGGGCGACTTCGCCCACGCTCAGTTCCTGGGACACCATTGCTTGACCTCAACTGCTGTTGAGGTGTCATGCTGCTATCTTCGCCGCCAGTTGACAAGCGCGGCCCGCATCTGACCCGTATGACCCCGACCCTCTCGCCCGCCGACGCCATCGCGCCGTCCGATACGTCGATCCTGTCCCCGCGCTACCGCGCCACCACCATCGGCATGGTGGCGCTGGTCGCGCTGCATGCCTTCGAGGCCCTGGCGGTGGCCGCCGCCATGCCCACCGTGGCCGAAGCGCTGGACGGCCTGCGCCTGTATGCGCTGGCGTTCGGCGGTACCCTGGCCACCAGCGTGATCGGCATGACCCTGGCCGGACGCTGGGCCGACCGCCATGGGCCCGCCAGGCCGCTATGGTACGGCCTGGCCTGCTTCGTGCTGGGCCTGCTGCTGGCCGGCTTTGCGATGCGCATGGGCATGCTGGTGGCCGGGCGCCTGCTGCAGGGCCTGGGTGCGGGCGCGATCTCGGTTTCGCTGTACGTGATGGTCGGGCGCAGCTATCCCGAACACCTGCGCCCGAAGGTATTCGCCGCGTTCTCGGCCGGCTGGGTGGTGCCCTCGATGGTCGGCCCGGCGTTGAGCGGCCTGATCGTGCAGCACCTGGGCTGGCGCTGGGTGTTCCTGGCGGTGCCATTGCTGGCGGTTCCGGCGGCCCTGCTGCTGCGCCCCGCGCTGGCGCGCATGCAGCGCAGTCCCGCCAGCACCGCCGACGATGGACGCGGCAAGGTGGTGCGCTGGGCCAGCGGCGCCTCGCTGGCCGCGTTGCTGCTGTACTTCGGCGGTCAGCAACAGGGCCTGCCCGCCCTGCTCTGCATCGGTGTGGCGATGCTGGCGCTGCTGTTCTGCGTACATCGACTGCTGCCGGCCGGCACACTGGTCCTGCGTCGTGGCCTGCCCAGCGTGATCGCGCTGCGTGGCATCGCGGCGGCCGCGTTCTTTGCCTGCGAGGCCTACCTGCCGTTGCTGCTGCAGCGCGAACGTGGCCTTTCGCCCAGTGGGGCCGGTGCCGTGCTCAGTCTTGGCGCACTGGGCTGGTTCGCCGGCTCGTGGCTGCAGGGCCACCAGCAGCGTGGCTGGTCACGCCAGCAACTGCTGCAGGCCGGCACGACGATGATGACAGTCGGCATCGCCGCCACGCTGGCAGTGCTGTTCAACGTGGTGCCACTGCCGGTGTCGCTGCTCGGCTGGGCCGTGACCGGCTTCGGCATGGGCATGATCTATGCAAGCCTGTCGGTGCTGACGCTGTCGCTGTCGGCGCCGCAGGAGCAGGGTGCCAACACCTCGGCACTGCAGTTGAGCGAGGCCCTGTCGGTGACCACCGCGCTGGCGGTCTCCGGTGCATTGTTCGCATTGTTCGTGGAAAGCGCCCCGCACACCGGCTACCTGCTGTGCCTGGCCATCACCTTCGGCCTGGCGGTGTTGGCCACGGTGATCGCGCGACGGGTGTAGCGCCGCCGGAGGGATTCCGCCGGGCCACGCCCGGCGAACGCAGCGGTCAGGGTGTTCTGTCGGCTCCCACATCATCAATGTCCCGGTGCAGGATGCGCCGCACTTCCAGCACTGCCTGCGGGGTCTCCTGCACACTGTGGCCGGAAATGATCACCTTCTCCGACAACGCACCCGGCAGGTGCGCGCTCCAGTACGGCACCAGCCCGTCATCGGACTTCTCCACCGGCAGCTCCGGTTTGCGCTGGGCGATGATCGAGTGGTACTTCAGGCCGGCTTCGATCGGCAACTGTGCGGCGGCCTTCACGAACGGATCGCTGGCCTTGAGGTTGTCGATGCTGTTCGGGATCTTCGGCTTGGCGGTGCCGTCGACCTGCTGCTCGGCCTGTGCCAGCGCCATGAATACATCCTCGAACTTGCCGAGGATGGTCAGCGGCAGGCGTACCAGGCGCCCGATCAGGCGCCCGACCTTGTTGCCGGCGATATCCGTGCCCTGGTGCGGCGCGGCGATGAAGATCGCGCGTTCCACGTTCGGCTGCGCCTTGAAATGCAGCAGTGGCCCCAGCTTGTTCTGCACCCGCTTCAGCCGTTCACCCTTCAGATCGTAGTTGGCCAACAGGTCGTTCCACAGTACGTCGCCCGAATCGCTCACCAGCAGCCGGGCCAGTACGCCGCCCATGCTGTGGCCGATGTAGACCATGTCCTTCGATGCAGGCGTACTGCCGTTGGGATCGAAGTGCTTCAGCGTGTCGTTGAACGCATTGGCGATCTCGTAGCGGTTCAGTGCGATCGGTGCATTGGTCGGGTAATAGACCTGCCACACCTGGAACTGCTGGCGCAGCTCGGGGTCGCCCATGATCTCGTTGGCCAGGTTCACCCAGGCTTCCGGGCTGCTGGCCAGGCCGTGCAGCATGAAGATGATGCGGCGGTTGGGGTCCCACGGCTGCATCAGGTAGATGTGCGGTTCGCCGATGCCCTCGCTCATGCCGAACAGGGTGCGCAGCGACTGCCTGGCGAAGCCACTCTGTGCCAGCCACAGGCCGTAGGCGGCAGTGAAGTTGCCGGCCAGCGGCACCTGTTCGCCGTGCAGGGTGATGCGCTCGGTGGCTTCCGGCGAATAGGCATCCAGCTCGACCCGGCGCGTGCGCATCACGTCTTCCAGGCTGCTGCCCTCGAAACGCAGCAGTGCGGTGACGTTGATCGAGGACATCTCACTGAACTCGGGCACCGAATCGTCATGGCGATGACGACGGCCGCGCCGCTCGTCATCCCCATCGTCCGATGCCGTTTCGGCCTTCGGGCCATCCGCTGCGATCACCGGCGCAACCAGCTTCGGCGGGTCCATCACCATCACCAGTTCGGCACCGAAGCCATCGCGGCGATAGGTGCTGCGCAGGCCGACAAAGCTGACCGTTCCCGCCGGCACCAGCTGCGCGGGAATGCTCTTCAGGTTCAGCTGCTGGTAGTTGGAGGCCAGCGACCAGCTACCGACCGTAAGCGGCTTCGTGTAGTCCTCGCCGGCCAGCGCAGCCGCGCGTGCGCGGACGAACAGCACCACCGCCGCCTTCTCGGCGGCGTAGTTGTAGTAGTCGCGCACCTGCGTCTGGCGGTCCTCGAAGGCACGGTCGGACGGCGAGCGGCCGCTGTAGAACAGGTACGCATAGGCGTAACGCGCGGCTTCCAGCCAGGCATCCAATGCCGCATCACTCATCGGCGGATCGCCGGCAGCGGTCTTCTTCGGGGTCAGCGCCAGCGCTGCCTTCACCCACAGTTCGGACAGCGCCGACAACCGCTGTTCGACATTGAGGTCATCGGTCATCAACAGCGTGCTGCGGCAGACCAGGAAGTCCTTCTCGCACTGTGATTCGTCCAGGCCCGCTGCGCTGAGCGTTTCGCGCGCGGCCGGGCTGAGCTTGCCGGTGTTGAGCACATCCGCGCGCTTGTTGACCAGCGAATCGCTGGATTTGACCTGCTTGACGGTAACCATCGCACAGCCGCTGCTGCCCAGCAGCAGGAAGGCGGCGAACAACACCGGCAGCAGCCGCTGCCAGCGGGTCAGAAAGAGTTGGTTCATTACTGCGGGTCCTGCTCGGTGCCGGGCACGCCCTGGCGGATCACGGTGGAGAAATTGGCGCCATCAGCGAGATCCAGCGCGCGCTGTGTGATGCGGCCCTTGGCATGCAGTTCGGTGTACGGCACGCCCGGAGTGAGCGCACCGACTTCCTGCGCGTACTCGGCCAGGTAACCGGACAGCAGCAGGCGGTAATCCAGCGGAAGGCGCGGTGCGATGTGGCGGGCCAGGTCGAAGACGATCGTGGTGCAGTTGCTGGTCAACGTGTTGTAGAAGCCGGGCTTCGCATCGAGTTCGCGGGCCTGCGCGATGTACGCAGCAAACAGCTCCTTCAGCTGCGCGCGGTCCATGCCATGCAGACGGTACAGGTAGACGTCCTCGCCACGCGCGTTGGTGCGGGTGCGGATGATGTCGGTCTCCTCCGAAGCCACCAGGGTCATCTCGAACTTGCGGAAGAAGCCACCCAGCGCCGAGAACGACTCACCGCGCTCCTTGCGGATTTCCAGCGAGAACACCACGTGGCGACCGTCCTCGAAGCCGAACGAGATCAGGGTGTGGGCGATGGCCGGGCCCATCCAGTACGACAGCACCAGATCGGCCGAGCGCAGCTGGTCCAGGTCGTACTCGCGGCGTACCCAGTGTGCGTCGTAGTCGGTTTCGGTCCGCCAGCTGAAGTCACGCACGTTGTCCAGGACGACGTGGCGGCCATCGAAGGACACCACGTGCAGGCGCTGGGCCACGTCATCGGCCCACAACCGGTCCTGGCGCGGAGTCAGCAGCAGCCACCACAAGCCGGCCAGTGCCAGCGATGCCCCGAACGCCAGACCCAGGCGGCGCGAGGCACGGCCCCGCGCGACCCGCCACGACGCCCACAGCGCAACCAGCAGCCACAGCCCGGCGACGCCGGTGGCCAGCCAGCCCGGCCCCGGCAACTGATAGGCCAGCAGCCCGGTCACCCACAGCGCCAGCAGCGCCATGACACTTCCTGTCACCCATCGTCCTGCGGCTTTCACTGGCATCCTGTCGCGGTCTTGAAGCCGCATAGTTAGCCACAAGCGGGTTCACCGTGGCATCTACGGCCCGTTCAGGCAGGCCGGCGCACCGTCGGCGGCGGCCTCTGCGGCCAGGTTCACCTCACAGGAGCAACGATGGGCATCACTTCCGTGGCCGGCGTTCCGGTCCAACCCCAGCACCGTGCGACCTGCCACTGCGGCACGGTCGAGCTGCTGCTGGACCTGCCGGACGGCATCGTCGATCCCCGCCGCTGCGACTGCTCGATGTGCCGGCGCCGTGGCGCCATTGCCGCCAGCGTCACCCGCCAGGGCCTGCAGGTGGTACGCGGGCAGCATCACCTGCAGAAGTACCAGTTCAACACCCATGTGGCCGAGCACTACTTCTGCGGTGTGTGTGGCATCTACACCCACCACCGGCGCCGCTCCAACCCTGACCAGTACGGCTACAACGTGGCCTGCCTGGAAGGCATCGACCCGTTTGCACTGGGCATCATTCCGGTGAACGACGGGGTCAACCACCCCGCCGACCGACTAGCCTAGTGACGCGTGCGCCGTGGTGGTGCGGCAACCTTCTGCCACGGTGCCATGCCACTGCGGCCAGCCCGCGCGGGCCGCTTCAGCCACGGCCGGCGCGGTGTGGCCTGCGGCTGGACCGTGACCGGGGGAGGCAGAGGTCTACGGCCAGGCCAGAGATGATCGAGCAGCCACATGGCAGGTCTCCGTGGGGGACGGGGACGACCAAGCCTAGACCCGGGTGGGCATAGGCTGCGTGAGCGGGACACGACAACGGGATGACGGCGAAGGCGGGCGATGAGCCTGCTACGCAGTACGCCCGACCAACGCGTCTTTACGTTTCCGCAGCAACAGGTGCAACAACACAGCACATGCGGCGGTCAGCAGCGCCAGTACACGCAGCAGTGTTGCCAGCGCCTCACTACTGGCGTGCTGCAGCTGCATGCGGCTCATCGCCGGTAGCAGTGCCTGCGCCTGTTCCCGTGCCCCCGTGGCCAGATAGGCACCGGCACGCGCCAGCGATGCCGGCGATGCTCCCTGCAGCTGATGACCGATCAACAGCGCAAGCAAGGCCGTCACCGCGGCCAGTGCAATGCCCTCGCCCGCCACCCGCACGGTTCCGAAGATGCCGGCGGCCATGCCCGCACGCTGCACCGGTACCACGCTCACCGAAAGCCCATCCATCAGCCCCCACGGCAACGCCGTCCCGGCGCCGACCAGCATCAGCAACGGTACCCACTGAGACGGCGACGGGTGCGATGCCTGCCGCGACAGCAGGTACAGGCCAGAGGCACAGACCAGCAGTCCCAGCGTGCAAATCCGCGCACTTCCCACGCGCTCCGCCCAGCGCGCGGCCAGCAAGGGCAGCGCCAGCATCGGCGCAGACAGGGCCAGCATCTGAAGTCCCACCAGGGTCGCGCTCTGTCCATGCACGCCCAGCAACTGCAGAGGCAGTACCACCAGCAGCACCACGTAGCCGAAACAAGTCGCGACCGGCAGCAGCTGGACACCCAGGAACGCCTGTTGTGCGAACAACGAGAGGTCCAGCAACGGTGAGCGGTGCCGTCGTTCGATGCAGACGAACACCCCGCCCAGCAACAGCGTCGCCAGCAGCGCCAGTTGCACGCGCATGGCATGCAGGCCAAATTCACCCAGCCACAGCAGAGCCAGGGTCAACGCCGCCAGCATCAGGCTGAAGCCCAGCATGCCGCCGACATCCAGCCGCCCGCGTTCGCCATGGCTTTCAGGCAACGCGCGCGCGCCCAGTGCGAAGGCGGCCAACGTCAGCACGCCGCCCGCGGCGAACACACTGCGCCCTCCCAACGCCTGCAGCAGCAGGCCCGCGAGCAGCGGCCCCAGCGCCAGCCCTGTGCCGAACGTCGTGCCCAGCAGCGCAAAGACCCGGGCACGCGCCGGCCCCTGCCAGGCTTGTGCCAGCAGCGCCGTGCCGGATGCCAACGCCGCTGCGGCGGCAACGCCCTGCAACCCGCGCGCCAGATCCAGCCAGAGCAGCGTGGGAGCAAGGCAGACGACAACCGTGGCGATGGTGAAACCCGCCGTGCCCAGCAGGAACAATCGTCGTCGACCATAGCGGTCGGCCAGGCCACCGGCAGCAAGCAACAAGCTGCCGAAGGTGAGCATGAAGGCGTTGGTCACCCAGGCTAGCGCCGTTGGCGACGACGCCGCGGAACGGGCCAGCGCGGGCACCGCGACCGCACCGGCCGAGAAGGACAACGGCAGCGCAAGTGCGGCCAGGCAGACGGCAAGCAGGGTCCAGCGCTGCTGCGTCTTGACAGGTAAGGGGAGCATCGAAACCGGGGCCATGCGGGCCTCCATCCATCAGGGGTATTGATGATGGGCAGGCCGCTATTCCTGAAAAACAGGCTGGATGGACGTTGATTACAGCCAGTTGTTCCGCAATCATGCCTACATGGACTCCATCTCTGCCCTGCTCGCCTTCGTCCGCACCGCGGAGGCCGGCAGCATCGTTGGTGCTGCACGTGTACTCGGCCTGTCCGCGTCGGCGGTCGGCAAGCGCATCGCCCGCCTTGAACAGGAACTCGGCACGCGCCTGTTCCAGCGCACCACCCGCCGCGTGCACCTCACCGACGAAGGCGAACTGCTGCTGCAGCGCTGCCGGCGTGCGCTGGATGAGCTTTCCGAAGCTCAGGCCGACCTGGCGCAGCGCCAGCACGCACCCAGTGGACTGCTGCGTATCGGCCTGCCCACCATCGGCTACCGCTTCCTGTTGCCGGTACTGCCGGGGTTCCAGCAGCGCTACCCGCAGGTGCAGCTGGAACTGGACTTCAACGACCGCATCGTTGATGTGGTCAGCGAAGGCCTGGATGCGGTGATACGCAGCGGTGAACTGGCCGATTCCAGCCTCACCGCACGGCGGCTGGGCGGGTTTCGTTTCGTGCTCTGTGCGGCGCCTGGTTACCTGCAGGCGCACGGTACTCCCGGCGATGTGGGCGACCTGCGCCTGCATACCGCGCTGCGCTTCCGTTACCCCACCACCGGAAAACTGCACCCGTGGCAGCTGCCGGGCATCGAAGGCGATGCCGGAGCGCGCCTTCCCACGGCGATGACCTGCAACAACATGGAAGCCGTGCTGGCCGCTGCGATCGGTTGCATGGGCCTGGCGTGGATGCCGGACTTCCTCGCAGCCGACGCGCTGGCCGATGGCCGTCTGCAACAGGTGCTGCCTGCACTGCCCACGCACCCGGGGCAGTTCTCGCTGCTATGGCCCGGTGGGCGCCATCCCAGTGCACGCCTGCGGGTGTTCATCGACTATGCCGTTGCGCATCTGTTCCAGGGCGCCCCGGAAAAGGGGGACGGAGGGGATTAAGTCGTTTCAGGCACAGTAGGGCCGATTACGACTTAATCCCCTCCGTCCCCTTTTTCGTTCAGCGGCTGAAGCGGCGGGCGCCTGCCACGCAGATCACCGCGACCACGGTCACCAGCACCATGCTGAGGCTGACCGATTCGTGCAGCAGCAGCGCGGCCAGGGCCAGGCCGAAGAAGGGCTGCAGGAGCTGCAGCTGTCCGACGGCGGCGATACCGCCCTGGGCCAGACCGCGGTACCAGAACAGGAAGCCGACCAGCATGCTGAACACTGCCACGTAGCCCAGTGCCCACCACGCCGACGCACCGACGGCGGTGAACGAGGCCGGGCGCATCAGCACTGTCAGCGGCAGCATCACCGGCAACGCCAGCAGCAGCGCCCAGCTGATCACCTGCCAGCCGCCCAGATGACGGGCGAGCCGACCGCCCTCGGCATAGCCCAGCCCGCACACCACGATCGCCGCCAGCATCAGCAGGTCGGCCTGCAGCGAGGCCTCGATGCCGTTGCGCACCGCATAGCCGACCACGCAGGCACTGCCCAGCAACGAGAACAGCCAGAAGGCAGGACGCGGCCGCTCGCCGCCGCGCAGCACGCCGAATACCGCGGTGCTCAGTGGCAGCAGGCCGACAAACACGATGGTGTGCGCGGATGAGGCGTGACGCAGGGCGAGCGCGGTCAGCATTGGAAAGCCGACCACCACGCCGAGGCTGACCACTGCCAGGCCTGGCAGGTCACTGCGGCGCGGCCACGGCTGGCGCAGCAGCAACAACAGCCCCAGGCCGAGCACAGCGGCGATGGTGGCGCGTGCGGCGGTGACGAACCCGGCATCCAGTTCAAGCACCGCCAGTCGGGTGGCCGGTAACGAGCCCGCGAAAATCACCACACCGATGAAGCCATTGATCCAACCACTCGCCGACCGTTCCACGCCTGCACTCCTGCAATGCCGGGCGGTCCCGGCGGGATTTCCATGAGAGCACCTGAGCCCCCGCCACCCCAGCTACAATCCAGTACAGTCATAAGTAACTGTACTGCCCACACTTCCACTACAGTCCGCTATGCCACGCCCCCTGACCCGCATCGAATCCGTCATCCAGGCGGTACACACCCGCATCAATGCGCGGGTCGATGGCCCCGGCTCGCGCCTGCCTTCGGTACGTGCGCAGGCGGCGACGATGGGAGTTTCAGTCTCCACCGTGGTCGAGGCCTACGAGCGCCTGGCCGCCGAGGGTGTGATCAGCGCACGCGCGGGCTCGGGCTTCTACGTCAGCGGGCCGGTCGCACCGCTCGCGTTGGCCGAAATGGGACCTCGGCTGGATCGCGCGGTGGACCCGCTGTGGGTGTCGCGGCAATCGCTGGAAACACCGGCCGGCCATCTCAAGCCAGGCTGCGGCTGGATGCCCAGCGACTGGCTGTACCAGGACGGCATGCGCCGTGGCCTGCGTCGGCTGGCACGCGTCGGCGCAGCGCATCTGGTCGACTATGCCGGCCCGCTGGGCCTGCCGCCGCTGCGCCAGCTGCTGCAGCGACGCGCTGCCGGGCTGGGCATCGATACGCCGATGGAGCAGATCCTGTTGACCGAATCCGGGACGCACGCGGTCGACCTGATCTGCCGCTTCCTGCTCAAACCCGGCGACTGCGTGCTGGTGGATGACCCCAGTTACTTCAACTACCACGCGTTGCTGAAGGCACACCAGGTGCAGGCAGTGGGCGTGCCGTACACACATACCGGTCCCGACCTGGACGCATTCGCCCAAGCCCTGCAAGCGCATACGCCGCGGCTGTACATCACCAACTCCGGCCTGCAAAACCCGACCGGCGCGGTGCTTTCCGCCAGCACCGCGCACCGCCTGCTGGGCCTGGCCGAACGCAATGAACTGATCATCGTCGAGGACGACATCTTCGCCGACTTCGAACTGCAGCCTGCACCGCGGCTGGCCGCGCTCGATGGGCTGTCGCGGGTGATCCACGTCGGCAGCTTCTCCAAGACGCTGTCGGCGGCTTCGCGCTGTGGCTATATCGCTGCACGCCACGACTGGATAGAGGCATTGACCGACCTGAAGCTGGCGACCAGCTTCGGTGGTGGCCATCTGGCCGCGCAGTTGATGCACATCGCGCTGACCGACAGCGGTTACCGCCGCCACATGCAGTCGATACGTTCGCGCCTGGCCGATGCACGCCGGCACACACTGCGGAAACTGCAGACGCTGGGCATCACCCCGTGGCTGCAGCCGGAAGCCGGCCTGTTCCTGTGGTGCCAGCTGCCCGATGGCCGCGACGCCGCCGCACTGGCGCGGCAATGCCTGCGCGAGGGCATCGTGCTGGCGCCGGGCAACGCGTTCAGCCAGTCGCAGCGCGCGGCCGACTATGCACGTTTCAACGTTTCGCAGTGCCAGGACCCGAGGATCTGGCAGGTGCTGGCGCGCGCGCTGCGTTGAGTTGGTAATGCGCGACCAGCGCATCCACCACCACGCGGACGCCCGGCAACTGGCCGCGACGATGCGGCAGCAACACGCTGGTGGTGACTTCGCCGGCATGCCACGCCGGCAGCACCTGCTGCAGGCGGCCGGCGGCGATGGCCGCAGCACACAGGCTGTGTGGCAGCACGGTGATGCCAAGACCCGCTTCTGCCGCCGCGATCAGCAGCTGCGATTCATTGCCGACCAGCGCCACCTGCGGCTCCACCTGCACGGTGTGGGCGTCGGCGCCGTGCAGCGTCCAGCGCGTTGCATGGCGCGCGGTCAGCAGGCCGGCATGCGCGCGTAGCTGTTCGGGCGTGTCCACTGCCGGCGCGGCTGCCAGATAACCAGGGGACGCCACCAGCACGATGCGTTCGCTACCGAGCATGCGCTGCACCAACCCGGAATCCGGCAGCGGACCGAAGTGGCTGCGCAGGGCGATGTCGATGCCTTCCTGCGCCAGGTCGATGAAACGATCACTCACTTCAACTTCGATACGCAGCCGTGGATAGCGGCGGGCCAACGCGGGCAGGCACGCGGCGAGCTCCCCCTGCACCACCGGAATCGAAGCGCTGATCCGCACGGTGCCGCTGGGTTCGGCCTGGCGGTCGCGGACAATGGCCTCGGCGGCCTCAACCTCGGACAACGCTGCGCGTGCGCGCTCGAAGAACTCCTGACCGACCTCGGTCAATGCGAAGCGGCGCGAACTGCGCTGCAGCAGCCGCACCTGGAGCTGTTCTTCCAGCAGCGCCACGCGCTTACTCAGGGTCGAGCGCGGCAGGCCCAGATGGCGCCCGCCTGCAGCGAACCCGCCCTGCTCCACCGCGGTCACGAACAGGGCCAGATCGTTGAGGTTGAGCATGCGCAACGTCCACAGATGTGGACTTCAGGATGCCATTCAAGCGGCTTCCGGGGCAATGTCCACGCAGGCACGCTTTCCTCACCCGCCGCATCGCGGCTTGAACCGGAAACCTGCCATGACCCCGATCCTCTTCTACGGCGTGCCCTCGGGCTGCTCGTTCGGCTCCATCGTCGCCCTGGAATGGCTGCGCCAGCCGTATCACCTGTGCCGCATCGACATGCCCGGCCAGGTGCAGGGCGAGGACTACCGCCGCCTCAATCCACTAGGCGAAACCCCGACGCTGCGAACCGCGCAGGGCGAGCTGCTCAGCGAGAGCCTGGCCATCCTCAACCACCTGGCCGCGCTGGGTATCGCGCAGGGACTGGGCTTCGCACAGGGCACCTCCAGCTTCGATCGCCTCAACCATCGGCTGGCCTATCTCAACACCAGTTTCTTCGGTGCCTACGCGCCGCTCTGGCACGCACTGGAGCATGCGGAAGGCGATGAAGGCGAGGCGCTGCGTGCCTATGGCACGACCAAGGTGCGCCACGCCCACCAGGCGCTGGAGCAGATGATCGGCACGGGTCCGTGGCTGCTGGGCGAACAGCGCAGCTTTGCCGATGCCTACTTCGCAGGCATCGCGCGCTGGAACGACTATCACCAGGTGGTCGATCGTCGCGGGTTCCCCAGGGTGCAGCAGCTGTTCGAGCGCCTGCAGGACGACGCCGGCGTGCAGTTCGCCCACGCCATCGAAGCGCAGCAGCCGGCAACCAGCAGCGGTGGCTTCCTCGGCGAAGTGCGGCTGGAAGACGTGCTTGAGGCCACAGCGGCCTGAGTCCTGTCCTGCCCGCGCGGCAGCGGCGCGCAATGCCTCTTGCGCGCCGCGCTACAGTGGTATGTCCCCCGCCGCAGGAATCCGCGCATGTCCACGTTCTCCGATCCGCAGGCCGTGGCCCGCTATGCCGAAGCGCCGCTGCGCCAGGTGCCGGGTTTCCTCGCCCTGCAGCAGATGAGCCGGCTGCTGCTGGCCGAACGTGTTCCCGCGCAGGGCCGCGTGCTGGTGCTGGGTGCCGGTGGTGGGCTGGAGCTGAAGGCCTTTGCCGAGGCGCAGCCGGGCTGGCAGTTGCTGGGCGTGGACCCGGCCGCGCCGATGCTGGCCCTGGCCGAGCAGACACTGGGTCCGCTGATGTCGCGCGTGCAGCTGCTGGAAGGCTATATCGACGATGCGCCCGATCTGCGCTTCGATGGTGCCAGCTGCCTGCTGACCCTGCACTTCCTCGACGCCGCGCAGCGGCGGCACACGTTGCGCGAGCTGCACCGGCGCCTGCAACCCGGCGCGCCGCTGGTTGTGGCCCACCACAGCGTGCCGCAGGAACCGGCCGGCAAGCTGCGCTGGTTGCAGCGCTACGCAGCGTTCGCCGAAGCCTCGGGCGTTGCCCACGCCGATGCACAGCGAGCGATCGAGGCCATTGCCGAGCGGCTGCCGCTGCTGGCCCCCGAACAGGAAGTGGCGCTGCTGCAGGAGGCCGGCTTCGACGGCGTGGAGCTGTTCTACGCAGGCTTCAGCTTCAAGGGCTGGGTGGCGTACGCCGGGTGATGCCTAAGGCACCACGGTGATGCCGATGCGCTGCATCAACAGCGCCACCTGCTGCACATCCAGCGTGGCGCCACGCAGGTTGGTGCTGCGCAGGTCCAGCTCGCCCAACTCGGAGTTGGTCAGGTCGCAGTCGGTGAAGTTGGCGCTGTTCCAGTCGATGCCCTCGAACTGGCCGCCGGACAGGTCCGAGCCGGCGAAGCTGGCGCCACTCACATTCGCGCCATCCCAGCGGTTTTCCCATAGCTCGCACTTTTCCAGCGTCACCCGCGAGAAATTGGCATAACGCAGGTTCGACTTCTTGATGAAGGCACTGCAGAACCAGCTGCGCGTGGTGATCTGGTTCATGAAGCTGGCGTTGCTGAAATCCGCGCCCTGCGCACGGCATTCGCTGATCTCCAGGCCCAGCGCCTTGATGAAATTGAAGTGGCACATGCTGATGTCGCAGCTGCGGAAGCTGGCTTCCTTCAGCGTGGCGCCGTTGAAGCGACAGCCGGCGCGGCTGTCGGCATCGTAGAAGCTGCAGTTGATGAACTCGGTGGCGGTCAGGTCCGCGCCGGAGAAATCGCACTCGTGGAACTGCTGATCGACCACCTTCTGGCCGGTGTACTGGTCCGCGCCGATGCGCAGCTTGCGGTGAACGGTGGGGGACATCAGGGATTCCATGCCAGGTACCCCGCCATGATGCCGGGCCGCGAGGGCGATCCATAGACCCCGGGCGCTGGCGGGTTCACCGGCAGTCCAGCCGCCCTGTGCCCGCTTCGGCCCAATGCACGTTCTTGCATGTTTATGCACGGATGTGCAGACTTGCGTCATGAGCTCCGATCCCAGCCCCCTTCCCGCCCAGCGCACCCGGCAGATCCTGGAGGAACTGCGCGAGCAGGGCCGCGTGGTCGCCGCCGAACTGGCCCGCCGCTATGCCGTCTCTGAAGATTCGATCCGCCGCGACCTGCGCGAGCTGGCTGCGCAGGGCCTGTGCCAGCGTGTCTACGGCGGCGCTGTGCTGCCGCCACCCAAGGAACGCCCGCTGCGCGAACGCCTGACCCGCGACCGCGGCGACAAGGCCGAGCTCGCCGCCCGCGTCTGCGCGCTGCTGCACCCCGGCCAGGTCGTACTGCTCGACGCCGGGTCGACCAATCTGGCGATCGCCCAGCAGTTGCCGGCCGCACTCGGGCTGACGGTGATCACCAATGCCCCGCAGATCGCCACCGCCGCCAGCCTGCTTGAAGGCACCTCTGTGCAGCTGATCGGCGGCCGCCTGGCCAGCGGTGGCGGTGCGGTCGGTGCCGAAGCGATGGCCCAGGTGCAGCGCCTGCGTGCCGATGTGTACCTGCCCGGCCCCTGCGCGGTGGACAGCGATACGGGTGTGTGGGCGATGGATGCGGAAGAAGCCACGCTGAAGCGCGCGATGGTAGCGTGCAGCAGCCGCGTCATCGTTGCCGCTACCACTGAAAAGCTCGGTGCCCGCGGCAACTGGCAGATCGCCAGCCTGGACGAGATTGACGACCTGGTGCTGACCACCACCGCACCGCCCGCCCTGGCAGCACGCTTCCGCGCCGCCGGTATCGCGGTGCACCCCACGCCCCCCTGACCGTACCGCTCATGTCCCTTGCCAACCGCGCGCGTGCCGAACAGCACGCGACCCGCGCTGCGTTCTTCATCCCCGGTTTCGCCACCGCGCTGTGGGCCACCCTGGTGCCATTCGCCAAGACGCGCACCGACATCAACGACGCCACGCTGGGGCTGGTGCTGCTCTGCCTCGGTGCCGGTTCGCTGCTGGCGATGCCGTTGTCCGGCGTGCTGGCCGCGCGCCTCGGTTGCCGCCGGGTGATGGTGGCCAGCAGCCTGCTGATCTGCCTGACCGTGCCCGGCCTGGCACTGGCCGGATCAGCCTGGACGCTGGGCGTGGTGCTGTTCGTGTTCGGTGCGGCCGTGGGTGCGATGGACTGCACGATGAACGTGCAGGCCGTCATCGTCGAGCGCGAAGCACGGCGCGTGATGATGTCCGGCTTCCATGCCTTCTTCAGCATCGGCGGCTTCCTCGGTGCGGCCACCATGACCGTGCTGCTGTCCGCACAGTTGCCGCCCTTGGCATCGGTGCTGATCGGTGTCGGCGCCATGCTGCTGGTGATGCTGTTGTCGGCGACGTACTGGCACAGCGAACGCATGCCGCACGACACACCGATGCTGGCCCTGCCACATGGCATCGTGCTGTTCATCGGCGTGCTGGCCTTCGTTGCCTTCCTCGGCGAAGGCGCGATGCTGGACTGGAGCGCGGTGTTTCTCAGCGATGTGCGTCGCGTCGACGCCAGCCTCGCCGGTATCGGCTATGTGACCTTCACCCTGACCATGACCGTCGCGCGGCTGTTCGGCGATGCACTGGTGGCACGCGTGGGTCGCCAACGCGCGATCGTGTTCGGTGCTCTGCTTGCCGCCGCTGGCGTGCTGGTGCTGACCCTGGTCACGCCGTGGCAGGCGTCGCTGATCGGCTATGTGCTGGTCGGCCTCGGTTGCGCCAACATCGCACCCGCGCTGTTCTCGCTGGCCGGCCACCAGACCCGCATGCCCGGGGCCCTGGCAATCACCGCCGTTTCCACGCTGGGCTTTGCTGGCATCCTTGCCGGACCGGCGCTGATCGGTTTTGCTGCCAACCACTTCGGCCTGATCGCCGCATTCATCGGCGTGGCCACGGCCTTGTTGCTGGTGGCCGTGTCCACGCGCTGGCTGCGGGTGTAGTCCAGGGCATCAGCGCCGCCTGCGCCGCAGCTTCATCCGCAACCGGCGGTAGCCGATCACCGTGGCCGTCGCGCACAGCGCGGTGCCCGCCAGGCTCAGCAGCAGCAACACAGCCAGCCGGGTGGTGTCCTGACGCAGCATCGCCGGCAGGTCCCAGCTGTGCAGGAAGTAGAACAGCCAGCGCCCCACCCGCTCGCGATGCCCCATCGTCAGCAACGGATCGCCGGTGGCCAGATCGAGGTAGACGCGCGTCGCCTCGGCATCGCCGAAATCCACCACTGCCACCGGGAAGCGGCGTACCGCTGCGCCGTTCATGGCCTCGGGCGCACGCGGATAGAAGTAGGCATCCGCTGCCTGCTGCACCACGAAACCCTGCATCGGCGCATCCGACAGCGCCTGAACCTTCTGCTGCAGCCACGCGGCCGGCAGCAACCGCGCAACCTGCAGATGGCCATCACTGCCGGACACAATGCGGGTATCGCCCTGCCCGTCCAGCAGCACCGCAAACAGCTCACCACCGATGCGTCGCCACTGGATCTCCACCGGCTTGAACCGCTCGGCGTCGACGGCCGTCAGCAGCGCCGCCGGCTCGCCCAGTGCGCCATCCACCGCGGCCGGACCACCGCGATAGCGTCCGCTGTCGATCGCCTCGCGCATGCTGCCGAAGACGCCCAACGGGTTCATCGACATCAGCCCGCTGAAGATCCAGGTAAACACGAAGGCGGCAGCCACCAGCCCGATCAGGTGGTGCCAGCGCATCCATGGTTCAACGTATGGCGTCTTCGCTCCCGAACGGTAGTGCCCACGGAAGCGCCAGCGCCACACACCGACCACGATGCCGCTGACTGCCGCCACCGTGCACAGCGCGGACAACACGATCACCACCCACGTCCACACCGGGTCCACCGAGTGCATGCGCAGGAAGTACAGCCAGTGCAGCCAGGCGCCCACATAGTTCCATCGTTGCTGCACATGCGGGGCATCCAGCACCACTTCGCCGGTACGCGAGGACACATACAGGTCGCCCGGCTGCGCGCCGCCCACCTCGACCCGGTACAGCGGTCGATGCGCGTCCAGTGCACGCGAATGCGTCCAGCGGTCCTCATCCACGCGCATCGCACCCACGAAGGCCTGGCCGCCGGCGAACTGCGCAGCGGATGCTTCAGCGCGCTGTGCCGACACCGGCAGCAGGGCCTGGCCGGTCACGGCAGACCAGGCGCCCACGTTGCTGCCACTTCGCACCACATACGCTGGCTCGCCACGCAGCGTGGTCAGCGCCACGGCCTCCGGCTCGGCCTGCACGGCGGCTGGCAGTACCGACAGTCCCTGCAGGTCGCGGGCCTCACCCAGCACCGGCAACGCCGCCAGCCGCTCACCGGGGGTCAGCTTCGGGTAGCCGATGAACAGCATCACCATGCCGCTGACAAACCACAGCAGCATCAGCAGGCACCCACCGATGCCCAGCCAGCGGTGCACCAGGTAGGTCCAGCGCTTGGCGGTGGATCGCAGCGTCATCGCCAGCGCCCTCAGAAGCGATGGTCGACGGAGAATTCGACGCGCCGGTCCGCACCCAGCAGCCACTGCGTGCTGGTGTAGTACGCGGTGGCGTAGTACGCCTTGTCGAACACGTTGAACAGCCGCGCGGACAGTCGCGTGCGCGGTGCCGCCTGCCAGGTCAGTGCCAGGTCGGTGGTGCTGTAGCCGGGCAGCTCCAAGGTGTTGGCGTTGTCGGCGTAGCGCTTGCCGACGTAACGCACGCCAGCCGCCGCACTCCAGTCCGGTGCAAACCGCCAGCTCAGCCACACATTGGCCAGGCGCTCGGCCACGTTCGGCGGCACGTTGCCATCGCGCGACACCAGCACCGCCGGCGAACCGGTGGTTTCCAGGAAGTCCTCGAACTCGGCCTTCAGCACCGTCGCATTGGCATCCAGCGACCAGTGCGGCGCGAAGTTCCAGTTCAACGACGCTTCAATACCACGCGAGGTCTGGGCCCCCACCTGCACCCTGCGATCCGGCACCAGCGGGTCGCGGCTGAGCAGCCCGGTCTTGCGGATGCGATACGCCGCCAGCGTCCACTCGCCGCCATCGAAGGCCTGCTTCAGGCCCACCTCGATCTGCCGCCCCTTGGCCAGGTCGAAGGCACCGTTGGCCGGGCTGATCATCAACAGGCCACTGACCGGGTCCGCCGCCTGCGAGTACTGCGCATACAGGCTCAGCGTCGGCTGCAGCGCGAATACCGTGCCTGCACGCCAGCCGGTGCTGCTGTAGGTCTTCGAGAACGCGTTCTGGCCACTGATCAGATCGGTGCGATCGATGCGCGCGCGGTCGTGACGCAGCCCACCCAGTACCGACCAGCGTTCACTCAACACCAGCCTGTCCTCCACGAACAGCGCGTACTGCTCAGCGCGGTTGCGATAGCGCGGCAGGTTCGGTGCATCGCTGGCGAACTGGCCTGGCACCGGATCGAACGGGTCGACCGGACCCGAGCTGCCGGCATAGGTGTTGTTGGTATGCTTGAAGTGCGCGCGGTTGGCATCCAGCCCGACGGCGAAGCTGTTGGCCAGGCCCCCGATGTTCCCTTGTACCCGCAGCCTCGAGGTCAGTCCGGTCTGGTCCTGGTTGTGGGTGATCTGGGTGTTGCCCGAACGATCGATCAAGCCGGTAGCGCGGTTGTAGACATAGGCCTCGGCGTTGCGCCAATCGCGCTGGCTGTCGATCTGGTAGACGCGGGTTCGCCATTCCACGTTCGCATTGGGTGTCCACTGCGCGTCGAACTGGGTCCAGCGATCACGGTAGCGGATCTCGCTGTCTTCCACGTTGTAGTTGCGATGGCGCAGCGCCTCCAGCTGGCGGCCATCTATTAGCGGCGTGCCGAAGTAGCGCATCGGTTGCTGGTAGCCCTGCGCATGGGTGAGGGTCAGCTGCAGGTCCGTACGCGGCTGCCACAGCAACGCACCGGAGAAGGTCGCGTCACTGTTTCGGCCACGGTCAACCCAGCCACCGCTGTAGTTGCCACTCACATCCAGCCGGTAGGCCAGCTCGGGCGTCAGCGCGCCACCACTGCCGAAGCCCAGGCGCGCAGTGTCCTCGCTGCCCACGGTCACGCTGATCTCGTTCTCGATCGCCCCACGCGTGGGCCTCTTCGGCACGATGTTGATCACGCCGCCGATCGCACCATCGCCATGGATCACCGAGGCCGGTCCACGCAGTACTTCGATGCGTTCGATCGACCAGGTATCGAACGGGAAGGTGATGCCCACGCCACCGTACTGGCGCAGCCCGTCGTACAGCCGCATCACCGAGGCGCCATCGGTGAAGCCACGGCTGGACAGTGCACTCAGGCCGTTGCCTGGATGCGGCATGGCACTGATCGCACCGGCGCGGCTGATCGCATCGTTGAGGTTGGTGTCCCCCCGTTGTTCCAGCTGTTCGCGCGAGATGACGGTCAGGCTGGCCGGTGTCTGCAGCACGCTCAGTCCCAGCGCAGACCCGGCGCTGGCGGTGGAAGACAGTTCACCGCTGCGGGTGTCGACCACGCGCACGGTATCCAGCGTGGTCGGAGGTGCCGCATCGGCAGCAAGGGCGGGCACGGCGTACAGCAGGGACATGCACAGCGCAGGCAGTGTCGCCCTGCGCAGGCGCGCGGAGTTGGGGTTGGTTTTCATTTGTTCACGGCATGCAAGGCCACCCCGCAATGGCAGGGCAGCAATCAGAAAGGGGCAAACACGCGCGTGCGGGCACCGGCCGTGGCCGGCAACCTCATGGAAGAACGTTCAGTGCAACGCGCGTGCGGCTCAGACGGCCATCAAGGCCGGTGGCCCACGCGCTCCCAATGTGCCGCTGATCCGTTGCGGCAACGTCTGCACCGCACCGCGCAGTGCGCGGCACAGCGGTGCCATCGGCGCCAACAGCAACACTGCCGCCACCAGCAGGGTGATCAGCCGCGCAGCGATCAGGCAGTAATCGCAGTCCACACCCATCTCATGGTCGGCGTGTGGATCGGCAGCCGGCTTCGGTGTCGATTCCCCGTTCTGCATTGCCATCGCGTGATGGTCATGGTGCGCTTCCATCGCGTGCTGTGCATGCTCTGCGTGCATCGCGTGATTCAAGGCTGCCACCGGTGCGGTGGCCGCAACGTGGTCATGCGCCAGCCAGCGGCTCACCAGCGGGGCGAGCAGCACCAGCAGCATGGCAAGCCATGCCAGGACCTGGAACCGGCGGTGGAGGACAGAACGACGCACGCCACCATTCTACGGGGCGATGGCCAACCTTGGACCGCGTTCAGGGTTTCCAGAAAGGTGGTGCGACGTTATGACGCAGCCGCGGACGCAGGCGCTCTCCACGGCCCCAAAGGGGACGGAAGGCGACCTTACAGCCCCTTCCGTCCCCACATCGCATTGCTAGAACCGCGCGGGCTGCTGCACCGCACGTTCCAGGAACATGACGCCCGCCTGCAGGCTGTTGCGGGCGTTCTCCAACCAGCGCTCCGGATCGGCCACCGCAAATCGCTCCTGTGCATCCACATCACCCGAGTCGGCCAGGTCGGCCAACTGCAGATGGATGTGGTTCTCCACCAGGCTCACCAGCACGGCGAGCTCGGCCGACAATCCGGCGATGCGTTCGGTGAAGCCAGCGTCGTTGCTGTTCAGAGACATGTCCCCTGTTCCTATGCGTTGCGGTGTTGATGGATGGCTTCGAAACGCTCGGCGCAGGCAGGTCCACAAAACAGCCTGGCCGGATCGCTGTCAAAGTCTTCGCTGCAGTCCGGGTTGTGGCATTCCCCAATGGGTGGAGCAACGTTGCTGGCCCGCGTTGCGTGCCGGGCCAATGCGCGTTGCAGATGGCGCGCTTCCAGTTCCTGCGCCTCGTCGATGGTGTCCGTCATGCCAGCTGTATTTTATCGGGGGTTGATCGCACCGATTGAGAACGCCGCGACGTCAGTGAAAAACGCGGGCTCGGCATCGGATCGGCATTCGCAGTTGCAATGGACTTCAGGCATGCAGGCTCCTTGTGCATGGGTGCCCCGAGGGGCGATGAACTGAAACGAGGGGCCGTCTCTGACGGCGATCGCATGATCGGAAAAACGGTTCTCGCCAACTGCGACGCAACGTCGCGCAGGCGAGATCTGCGGACGTCATCGCAGATCCATCGCTTGCCGATCGCCTTCATCGGGATCAGGGATGCAAGGTGCTGGAAGGTGTTGCAGAAAGCATCCATTTCCGACACCATGGTCACGTCATCTCCCTCCACCTTGCCCTGGCCACGCCACGTCGGTCCGCCGTCGCGTGGGCTGCATACGGCAGGCATTGCACCGCGCATTGGCCACTACCCGCTGCGGTGGACCGATCCACGTTTCAAAGGGGCCCTGTCCAATGCACGCACCGCACCCAGCGCAGGACATCGTTCCGGCGTTCCTGCAGGCCATGCACGCGCACGGCATCGTGCCGGATGCACGCGGCCGCGACGCGATCAACGCCGATGGCGCGCTGGTGCGCTTCCATGTGGAAGGCGACCGTCGTGGCACGCGCAATGGCTGGGCCGTATTGTTCGGAGACCACGTGCCGGCCGGTGAGTTCGGCAGCTGGCGCACCGGCAGCCGCCATGCCTGGTGTGCGAAGCCGGAAACCACACTGAGTGCTGCCGAACAGCGCACGATCCGGCAACGCCAGGAAGTCGCCCGTACCGAACGGGAACGGCAGCAGCGCGAACGTGAGGAGGCCGCAGCCAAGGCCGCCAATGTATTGTGGAACCGCGCCCTTCCCGCAGATGCGCACCATCCCTACCTGGTACGCAAGGGCATCCACGCGCATGCGCTGCGTGTGGCGGCATGGCCCGTGCGCAACAGCGACGGCCTGGTCTTCCGCTACATCGACAATGCCCTGCTGGTGCCGGTGATGAACGCCACGGGCCGGATCGTCTCGCTGCAGGCGATCTTTCCGCGCACCGATCCAGCCCTCGGCCGCGACAAGGACTTTCTCAGCGGAGGCCGCAAACAGGGTTGCTTCCACGTCATCGGCAAGCCGCTGCCTGGACAGCCGATTGCCATTGCGGAGGGTTACGCCACGGCGGCGTCAATCCACCAGGCCACGGGCGGGTGCGTGGTGGTGGCCTGGGACGCAGGCAATCTCGCTGCGGTCGCCCGTACCTGGCGCAGCGCGGTTCCCGATGCCTCCTTCGTCATCTGTGCCGACAACGACCAATGGACCCGGCAACCGTTGGACAATCCTGGTGTCACCCACGCCACTCGCGCCGCCGCAGAGATCGACGCACGTGTGGTGTGGCCCGAGTTCGCCGCGCTGCATGACGACGATGACCGCCCGACCGACTTCAACGATCTGCACCTGCGCGAAGGACTGGAGGCAGTGCGCACCCAGCTGCTCCCTCGGCCGCCTGCCATAGCCGAAGAAGACACTGCGGAAGAGGATGCGCCATCGTCGTCCAACGCACGCTACCAGGTGCCCGGCAACCTGTCCGCATTCGATGCCTTTACTCCGTTTCCAGACACCAGCGCACGCGGACGGCCGCTGCCGACCGCGCGCAATCTGGCCGAGCTGTGCCGGCGCACCGGCGTCACCGTGCGCTACAACGTCATCCGCAAGGATCTGGAGATCCTGGTCCCGGGGCTGCAGAGCACGGTCGACAACGCCAAGGAGGTGGCCGCCGGCGAAGTGATGGACTGCATGCACCGCGCCGGCATGGCCATCACCAGCTTCGAGACCAACCTGTGCCAGGTAGCCGAGGCCAATCCGTACAACCCCGTCGCAAGCTGGATCACCTCACGGCCCTGGGATGGCCAGTCCCGCCTGCAGGCGTTCTTCGACACCGTGCAGGAGGCCCAACCCACGCGCATGGGCGACGGACGCATCCTGAAGGAAGTGCTGATGCGGCGATGGCTGATCTCCGGTGTGGCTGCTGCGTTTGAACCGGACGGCGTAGTGGCGCGCGGTGTGCTGACCTTCGTTTCGAAGCAGAACCTGGGCAAGACACGCTGGGCACGGCAACTGGCACCGGCCGAGCTGCAGCTGATCGCCGATGGCGTGGTGCTCGATCCGGCCAACAAGGACAGCGTCAAACAGGTCATCTCCAAGTGGATCGTGGAGCTGGGCGAAGTCGACGCCACGTTCCGTCGCACCGACATCGCTGCGCTGAAGTCGTTCATCTCGCGCAGCCACGACGAGATCCGCCGCCCGTATGCGCGCACGGAATCCCGCTATGCGCGGCGCACCATCCTGTTCGCCAGCGTGAATGACGAGCGCTTCCTGCGCGACGCCACCGGCAACACCCGCTGGTGGACCGTGCATGCCGTGGGCCTGGGCGAACCGGCACGGATCGACATGCAGCAGGTGTGGGCCGAAGCCCATGCGCTCTACTGCGACGGCGAGACCTGGCACCTGTCCAGCGAGGAACTGGATGCGCTGAACGCCACCAACGGTGAGCACGAACCGATCTCGCCGATCGCCGAGCTGATCGACCGCCATTTCGACTGGTCCGTCCCCGCCGCGCAGTGGAGCGCACAGTACCGTGCCACCGAGATCGTCATCGCAGTAGGCATCGACAAGCCGAACCGCCGCGAGGTCAACGAGGCCGCGGCCTATGTGGTCAAGCGCCATGATGTGCGTACGAAGGTGGTCGGCAAGGAGCGGGCCAAGGTCTGGTTGATGCCACCGCGAAAGCTCAGCCTCGCCGGGCACGCAGCCGGTCCGTTCTGATGCCATGACTCCATGATGGCCATCAGATCAGCGGCGACAGCTCTGAGTGTCACCCCAACCCGTCGGGATGATAGTAGATGAAAGGTGTTGACTTGAGAGGTCTGCAGAGGCAAGATATCCGTATCGGCTTCGCCACCTTCCAGGAGCGCTTCCGCCATGCCTCGTCCCCAACTGCATGCCTTCGAAGGTGAGCAGCTGACCGTGCAGCAGATCCACCAGCGGGTACCGGTGCTTTCAGAACGCACCATCCGCGACCACCTCGCTGCCGGCCGCCGTACACGTTCCGCCATGCTGTGCTTCGACCCGGTCGCGGCGGCTGCTCGCGGTGGCCGCATCACCCAGCGCATCCTGCGCGCGCGCAACACCGCCGGCCGCGATTCCTGACCCGCCCGCACTGCCGAATTCCTCCAGGAGTAGATTCCGCATGATTCCCGCCTCCCTCGACAGCGGCCATCGCATGATTGCCGACACGCTGGCCGCGTTCCGTGCCGGCCCCGCTCTGGGCAGCATCGCGCTACGGGCGGCGCCGCAAGCGCGTCCTCCGCTCTATATCGGCATCGCCGGCAGCAGGCGGGCGGGCAAGGACACCCTCGCCAACGGACTGGCCTCGGCACTGGCGCTGCCCTGCGACAGCTTCGCCGCCCCGCTGCGGCAGTTCGTCGCCTCCCTCCTCGGGCTGTCGCTGCGTGAACTGGACAGCCGCAAGGAGGACGCCATCGACTGGCTGGCCGAGCTCACGCCGCGTCACCTGATGCAGACCGCCGGCAGCGAATGGGGGCGCGATCGCATTCACCCCGAGCTGTGGGTCCGTTCGCTGTTCGCGCGCCTCCCGGCGGGCGGCCTGGTACCTGATGTCCGCTTCGCCAATGAAGCCCATGCGATCCACCGCCGCGGCGGTGTCGTGATCCGCGTCAACCGCCCGGGCCATGGAGCCCATGACACCCGCGCCAGCGAGCAGTCACTGCCCGATGAACTGGTCGACATCGAGGTGAGCAACAACGGCAGCCAGGCCGATCTGGTACGCAGGACGCTGGACCAGCTGCTGTCGCGCGGCTTGATCTGAGCCTGTCTCAGGGCCGCGCTGCCCCGTCTCTTCCACTGACTCGATCGCAGGTTCCGGCCCATCATCGGCGAAAATGATGTAAGGTCGTCCCCCATCACCGACGACACCTGTCGTCACCCTGCATCCCCAACCCATTTCGCAGAGAGGAAACGCCATGGAGGTCGAACAGTTCACGTCGATGCGCCTGAAGGCCATCGAGTTGTTCAAGTCCCAGCCCAAGGGCAGCAAGGACACCGTGAGCCTGGACGCGATCTTCATCTCGCTGTGCTCGCAGGCCAATGTCCAGGCCGACGCCGGCGGTGCCAGGCAGGTGCGGACCGCCGCACGCCCTGGCAACCAACAACCGCCCGCACCGTGGTTCACCGAAACCCTCGCTGCCTTGAAGGGCAAGGGCGAGTCGATCACCGTGGCGCGCTTTCTGATGTTCGCCAACCGCTTCCCGGTCAAGCGCATGGACCAGGTCAACGCAGCCCGCTGGCTGCGCGACGCGGGTTACATCCCGCGCAAGACCGGCGGCAATCTGGTATTCGATCTTTGATCCAGCGCCTCCTGCAGTCCTGAAGCCCCGGCATCGTCCGGGGCTTTTTCGTTTCAGGGCCCGCTCGCCTGCATGAGGATGGCCAACGGGGCGTCGTCCTCACCCTGTACCTGCCGCATCTCCTTGATCTGCCCTTCCTTCCACCCTGTGAGGACCACGAGTACGAAAGGACAGGGAAACATCGGTGGCGACGGCCAGCAGTCGCGAGGCATCACACCGCGGCCTGCTGCACTCCTCACCCGTCCTCGCGGCGCCGATGAATGCCTTCAGCACAAATAATCGCAAGTAGATGAAAGGTGTTGACCTAAGTGACGGGATGGCAACAGTGGAGATCAATGCCACTGACGACACCCTTCATGAACGCCCTGCCCGACAGCATCCAGACCCTGGCCGAGGTCATCGGCGAATCCGCAGCCCTCACGCTGGTGCGTGCGTGGCCGCCGACCACCTCCAGCACCACCGGCCGTCACCGCGTCATCGTCTACGTCCCCTCCACCCTGCCCGACCAGCATCGGCTGATCGACATCCTTGGCCACGACGTCGCCCGGCGGCTGGTCGCGCACTTCGGCGGCGAACTGTTGTTCCTGGCGTCCTGCTTCGCTGCCGGCGCGCACGAACGCCGTGAGCAGATCGCCCGCGCGGTCGCCAGCGGCATGCCGCGCGAACATGTGGCACGTGAGTTCGGTGTCTCGCAGACCACCATCAAGCGCGCCCTGCGCGGTGCCCGCTCCGCGCCACCACCGGCGGTCCATCCGGCCCTGCTCAAGGGTTACGCGCGCGCATGAACGAAAGTGACCTGCTGGCCGGTGTACCGGACTGGGCCAAGTACCTGGGGGGAACCTCGGGCGTGCTGATCGCGGTATCGCTGTGGCTGCGCCAATGGTTGTCGTCAGCCAAAGTCGACCGTACCGCCGACGAAGCCACCAGCAACACGCTGCGCACCCTGCAGGAGCAGCTGGCCGCCGAACGCACCCGCGCCGACGGCCTGATGCACGAACGCGAGGCAATGGCGCAGGAGATCGGCCAGCTGCGCGGCGAGGTCAGCGCCCTGCGCGCACAGATCGTCCAGCAGAGCGTGCAGATAGACGCGCTGCTGGCGCTGGTGCGCAAACAGCCGGGAGCCGCTGCATGACCGCCGCCACAGCCATCGCCCTCGGCGGCGCCAATGTCGCCGCATTCCTGGACATGCTGGCCGTGTCCGAAGGCACCGACTTTCCCGGCCAGCGCTCGCGTGACCGTGGCTACGACGTGATCGTCGGTGGCCAGCTGTTCAGCGACTACCGCGACCATCCCCGGGTGCTGGTGTCGCTGCCGCGCTATGGCATCAAATCCAGCGCCGCCGGTCGCTACCAGTTCCTGCGCAGTACCTGGGATGACCTGCGTGCACGGCTGGACCTGCCCGACTTCGGCCCGGTTTCGCAGGATCGCGCAGCGGTTGCGCTGCTCAAGCAGTGCGGTGCCTACGAGCTGATCCGACTGGGACGTTTCGATGCCGCCGTCACCGCGGCCCGGCGCATCTGGGCGTCGCTGCCCGGCGCCGGCTATGGGCAGAAGGAACATGCGCTGGAAACACTGCGCGTGGCCTACCGCACCGCCGGTGGAGCCCTGCAGTGACACCCCTCGCCCTGCGGTTCCGAATCGGCCTGCTGGTCCTTGCCGGAAGCCACGCAGGCTGCGCCTGGCTGGGGTGGACGCTACGGGACCGCAGCGCAGACCTCGCCGATGCCAGCGCCCAGGCCGCACAGCAGGCATCGCGCGCTGACTCGGTGCAGGCCGCACACCAGCAGAACCTCGCCAATCTCCGTACCAGCGCTCAGGCCGAATCACGGCGCCTGGCCACGCAGGCCGAACGCACCCGGCAATTCACCAACCTGCAACAGGACATCGAGACCCATGCCAAGACGCCTGGCCGTGATCGCGGCGACGCTGATGCTGAGTTCGTGCGCATCTGGCGCGAAGCCAACGCCGGCCGCGCCCTGCCTCGTTGATCTCAGCATCGCACCGGCGCAGTTGCGTGCGCCGGACGAGCTGCCGGACCTGCAGGCTGCCACCGATGATGCACTGCTGCGCAACCACGTTGCGGTCGCGCGGCAGTACCACGCGCTGGCCGATCAACTACGAGCGCTGCTGTGCAGCCTCGGCAGTCAGCGCGGCATCACCCTCAACGGCGCGGTTCCGGTAACGCCTCCAGGCTGCGGCGTCGCTGCCGGCCACAACCACGGCGCTGTGCCGGCCTTCTGATTCCGCCGCGGGCGGCCACGCCTGCAATGCCGTGCCGCTCAGGTGATGGCAACACTGGCTGCAGACCGCGCGTGCCACAAGGCCACGTGCTTCCACCATTCACTACATGAGCTGATATGGCGACTGACTCCCCCTCCCCGACGCTCGACACACTGCACGGCGCCATCGAAACTGCCATCCGCGAACGCTTTCCGGACTTCGCAACCGTCGAGTTCTATCGCGAGACCAGCACCGAAGGCATGCCCACACCGGCCTGCCTGCTGGCACTGACCCGCTGTGACCGCAGCCGGGAAGGCAATGACGGCAGCGGACTGCTGCAGGCGGTGCTGCGTTTCGAGGCACGCGTCGTCGTAGCGGCCGATAGCACCGCAGGCGCGCTGCACCTGCGCAATGCCGCGATTGCACTGGCCACCTGGCTGCACCAGATAGGCCGCTTCCACGGCGCCTCCAGCGGCGCGATCGACGTGATCGCTGCCCTGCCCGAAGACACCGCAACCGCACAGCCCGGCCTGCACAGCTGGATCGTCGAATGGTCACTGCCGGTCGCGCTGGGCGACAACGCCTGGGACGATGAAAGGGGCCCAGTGCCGCAGGCATCCTATAGCTTCGCGCCAGAGATCGGCCTTGACCATGCGACGCGCTACCAGCCCCTGCCGGAGCGCGCGCCATGAGCGCCGAACACGCACGTTTGATCGGCAATCTGCTGATGATCGGTGTCGTGCGCGAGCTGGACGAAGCAGGCGGCCGCGTGCGCGTAGATGCCGATGGCATGCTCACCGACTGGATTCCCTGGCTGGAACGCCGGGCCGGACCCGGCGTGCGCAGCTGGTGCGCGCCCGAGCCGGGCGAGCAGGTCGTACTGGCGTGCCCCTATGGTGACCCCGGCCAGGCGCTGGTACTCGGCAGCCTGTACCAGGACCGCTTTCCGCCACCGGCCGACTCGCGCCTGCGGCAACGCACCGAATTCGCCGACGGCAGCACCATCGAATACGACCAGGAAACCACCACCCTCAACGTCCATGTCGGCAGCGGCAAGGTCATCGTCACCTGCGCGAATGCACAGGTGATCGCCAGCGAATCGATCGTGCTCGATACACCGTCGATCAAGGCGACCGGCAACCTGGACGTCAGCGGCGCGATCAATGCGGGCAAGGACATCAGCACACCCGCCGAGATCAAGGCAGGTGCCATCGGGCTGAAGGCACACAAGCACACCGCGCAGGGGCCGACCGCTCCGACCACGCCGGCGCAGGCCTGATCGGCCACGCCTGCAATGCCCTGAAAAACCGCACTTCACGACGATAGAGGCCATGCGAGGAATCGACGCCAACACCGGCAAATCATTGGATGGGCTCGCCCATCTGCACCAGTCCGTGCGTGACATTCTCACCACGCCCCTTGGCTCCCGCGTACTGCGCCGCGAATACGGCTCGCGCGTGTTCGAACTGATCGATGCGCCGACCAACCGCTCGTTGCGCATGGACCTGATCGCGGCCACCGTCGACGCGCTCGCGCGATGGGAACCGCGTCTCCACGTCGAGAACGTCGACGTCTCCCTCCCCGCCCCCGGCGTGATGATCCTGGCAGTGACCGGAATCCATCTGCCCGACGGCGAGGCCATCACCATCGAAGGAATCGAGGTTCGCTAACCGTGGCATCCGGCTCGTTCACCAGTGTCAATCTCTCCCAGCTGCCTGCACCGGCGGTCATCGAAGTGCTCGATTTCGAAGCCATGTTCGATGAGTCGCTGACTGCGCTCCAGGCCCTGGATCCCACCTTCGACGCGCTGTTGCCGTCGGACCCGGCATTCAAGATCCTCGAGGTCTGCACCTACCTGCGCCTGCTCGATCGCCAGCGCGTCAACGACGCAGCACGTGGCGTGATGTTGGCATATGCGGTCGGCAGCGACCTGGATCATCTCGCCGCGATCTTCGGCATCGCCCGCCAAGTGCTTGACCCGGGCAAGCCACAGCAGGGCGTCCCACCGCGCTACGAAAGTGACGAGGATTTCCGACGCCGTATCCAGCTGGGGCCTGAAGGTTTCAGCGTGGCCGGACCGGAGGGCGCGTATGTCTTCCATGCACTAAGCGCCGATCCTCGGGTACTCGACGCAAGCGCCACCAGCCCCACGCCGGGCGAGGTCGTGGTCTCGGTGCTGTCGCGCGAGGCGGATGGAACCGCCACCCAGGGCCTGCTCGATATCGTCGAGGCGAAGCTGAGTGCGGATGACGTGCGTCCGCTGACCGATCACGTAGTGGTGAAACCCGCTGCCATCGTCAACTACTCGGTTGACGCTGCACTTTTCACCTTTGCAGGCCCGGATTCCCAAGTTGTGCTGGCCGAAGCGCGCACCCGCCTTGACCGCTACATCAGCGAATCGCATCGGCTCGGTCGTGACGTCACCCGTTCGGGACTGTTCGCCGCACTGCATGCCGAGGGTGTGCAGCGCGTGGAGATCAGCAGCCCGGCGAAAGACATCGTGGTCGATCGTACCCAGGCCACGCACTGCACCAGTGTCACGCTGACCCATGGCGGCAACGATGAGTGACGCTGCCACCCGCCTGATCGGCGCGCGTCTGCGCGGTGCCATCGATGGGCGAAACCGTACCTTCCGTCATCCGGGTGGTGCACTGGCGACCTTGCAGGCGGTGTACCGTACCGACCAGCAAGGACGGCAGCGGTTGCGCGATGTTGCCATCAGCGGCGCCACGGTCACCCTGTCGGTCGCCCCGGCACCCGGCACGCTGATCGAGGGTGACGCGCAGATCGTGGTTCCGCATGCCTCCAGCCTGCTGCCACCCAATGCCACCCACGCCGAACGTGGACTGACCCGCGCCATCGTCGCCCGTCCGCTTCCGGTGGACATCACCGCACTGTGGGACGCCGACCGCTGCCCGACCGCGTTGCTGCCCTGGCTGGCCTGGGCGCTGTCGGTTGACGAATGGAAAGCGTACTGGCCCGAAGCCGTGAAGCGCGCCCGGGTGCGCACGGCCATTGCCATCCAGCGCCGCAAGGGCACATGGGGCAGTGTGCGCGACGTCGTCGCAGCGTTCGGCGGATCGATCCTGATCCGCGAATGGTGGGAGATCCAACCGAGAGGTACGCCCTACACCTTCGAAGCCGTGATGACCATCGCCAACCAGGGTGGCGAAACCGCAACAGGCAAGTTCGTCGATGACGTCATAGGCGAGATCAACCGAACAAAGCCTGTGCGCTCGCACTTCACCTTCACCCAGGGCATGCAGGCCGACACCGCTGTCGGCGTACTTGCAGGCGCCCACGCCACGGCGTTCCGCCGCATCCAACTGACCGGAGAGTAACCCCCGCATGCGTTTGAAAATCACTGATGCCGGCTTTGCCAAGCTGGTCAATCCGCCGAACACCGGTACCAACGCGGTGCTCGTGACCCAGATCGGCCTGACTTCCACTGCATTCACGCCATCGGCAGGCATGACCACACTTCCTGGCGAGATCAAGCGGATCGCAACCTTCGGTGGACAAGCCGTGGGTGACGACACTCTGCACCTCACCATCCGCGACGACAGTACGTCCGCCTACAGCCTGCGAGGCTTCGGCCTCTATCTGGCAGACGGCACATTGTTTGCCACCTTTGGCCAGGCCGATCCGATCATGGAAAAGACGGCAGAGTCAATGCTGCTGCTGGCCACCGACACGCGCTTTTCCGAGATCGATACCACGCAGATTCAGTTCGGCAATGCGGAGTTCATCTACCCTCCCGCCACCACTGAGGTGCAGGGCGTGGTCGAGCTGGCCACCAGCAGCGAAGCCGAAGACGGTAGCGACACCCAGCGCGCGATCACGCCACGCGGCCTTCGTGCATTCATCGACAAGCGTTTCGGCAGCACTGCGCCGACGACGTTCGTTCGCACGCTGCTGTCGATCGCTACGGATACGGCGTTCCGCTCCGCGCTGGGCCTCAAATCCGCAGCATTGAAGGATGAGGGTGCCGACAAGGGCCTTGATGCCGATCTTCTCGACGGTCGCCACGGTAACCATTACCTGGACTGGCGCAACATGACCGGCGTTCCTTCCAGCGTTCATGTTCCCGGTCAGGTGATCCTGTTCGCCGGCGCGACGGCCCCCAACGGCATGCTTCTGTGCAATGGCGCGGCCGTTCCACGCGCTTCGTATCCAGCACTTTTTGCTGCCATCGGCACCCGCTATGGCTCCGGCGATGGCACAACCACGTTCAATCTACCGCTGATGCGCGAAGGCACGGTGGTCGCGCACACCACTGATCCGCAATCCGTCGGCACATTCACGGCCGGCGCAGTCATCGCGCACGCGCATACAGGCACGACAGAGAACGCCGGGCTGCACGGTCACGCGGTAAGCATCGGCAATGCCGGCAGCCATGCCCATGGCGCAAGCGCCAGCGCTGTCGGGGACCATGCCCATGGTGCCTGGACCGATGCGCAAGGGAATCACAACCACGGCGTAAACGATCCCGGCCATTCCCACACATGGAACGGTCCAGCGTCCGGCGGCAGCGGTGGCTGGGCCGCGGCAACCGGTGCACGCCCCAATCCCACCGGCACCAGCCACAACGGCACGGGTATCTGGCTCAACGACGCAGGCAATCACGGGCACAACATCGGCATGAACGGCGCCGGTGGGCACACCCACTCGATCTCGATCGCGGCGGTCGGAGACCACAGCCATCCCGCCTCTCTCTCCAACGACGGCGAACACAGCCATGCCGTGAACGTGAAGCCTACCGGTGGCGACGCCAACCTGCCCGCCGGCCTCCGAATGATCTATTGCATCGCCTACTGAGGACACACGATTGACCACTGAACCACGATTTGCGTACTCCTACGATCCGCAGACCAGGGCCTATATGGGCACGGTGAAGCTGCAGCCATCGCCAGACGGACGGTGGCATCTTCCGGACTACACCGTTGAGGCCGCACCTCAACGCGCCGCTGGCGACTACCAATCACTACGCCTGAGCCAGGATGGCAGCCACTGGGAGCTGGTCGATGACTTCCGTAACCGGATGCTCTGGGACACGGTCACTTCTTCGGTGGTGCCCAATCGACTGGCGCTGGGCGAGAAGCTGCCGCCGGGCGTGACCCTGTCCGCTCCCTATCCGCTTACGGGAGGCGATGCGTACTTCAACGCCTGGAACGCTGACGCAGGTCGATGGGAGTTGAAGCCCGACTACAGCAACCGTCCACTGTGGAATCGTGCCGATGGCAGCCTCGCCGCACCGCTGGCCCGCGGCCAGGCACTCCCAGCCAGCGTCATCGACCAGGCACCGCCCGCAGAGCGTAAAGGTCCAGTCACCTATGACGAAGCCAGCGCAGCCTGGGTGAGTGTGATTGCGCCCGGGGACGAACCAGCGACTCCGCAGCAGCTGTGACATCGGGCCACGGCTGCAATTAAGCCAGCCGCGGCCAGATACGAAGATGTACCCATGCGGCGCAGATCGCGACCGCAGCACCCACCCAACCAAGGAAAAAACAACGCATGGCCGAATTTCTGCATGGCGTGCAGGTCGTCAACATCGATGGTGGTTCCCGCTCGATCGCTGTTGCCTCGACCAGCGTCATCGGCATCGTGGGCACCGCGCCCCGGGCCGACAAGATCGCCTTCCCATACAACACCCCGGTCCTGGTGACCTCGCGTTCGCAGGCTGCCAAACTGCTCGACGGCACCGCCACCGAAGTCGATGAGGGCACCCTGCCGGGCCAGCTCGACGCCATCTTCGACCAGTCCAACGCGGTCGTCGTCGTTGTCCGCGTCGAGAAGGGCGCCACCGAGAACGACACCCTGGCCAACGTGCTGGGCGGCGTGAACGCGCAGACCGGTGCCTACACCGGCGTGCATGCACTGCTGGCGGCAAAGTCGGTAGTGGGCATCAAGCCACGCATCCTGGCGGTGCCGGGCTTCACCCACACCCACGAAAAGCGCGACACCGAACTGCTGGCCAACCCGGTCGTGGCCGAACTGCTCGGCATCGCCGACAAGCTGCGCGCGGTGATCATCAAGGATGGCCCGAACAGCACCGACGACGCTGCCAGGAGCACCACCGCCCTGACCGGCTCCAAGCGCGTCTACGTGGTCGACCCGGCGCTGCTGGTGCAGTCCGGTGATGCCATCGTCACGCGCTACGCCTCCGGTGCAGTGGCCGGTGCCATCGCCCGCAGCGACAACGAACGCGGCTGGTGGGCTTCGCCATCGAACCTGGAACTCAACGGCGTGGTCGGTACCGCGCGTGCGATCGACTTCGGCCTGTCCGACGCGACCAGCCGCGCCAACCTGCTCAACCAGTCGAACGTGGCCACGGTCATCCGCGAAGGAGGCTTCCGCCTGTGGGGCAACCGCACCGCCAGCAGTGACCAGAAGTGGCAGTTCCTGTGCGTGGTACGTACTGCCGACATCATTGCCGACAGCCTCGAAGCTGCCCATCTGTGGGCCGTCGATCGCGGCATCAGCAAGACCTACGTCGACGACGTGCGTGAGGGTGTCAATGCCTTCCTGCGCGGCCTGAAGACCCAGGGCGCGATCCTCGGCGGCAACTGCTGGATCGACCCGGAACTGAACGCAGCGGACAGCGTGGCCCAGGGCCGCTTCTTCTGGGACTTCGACTTCACCCCGACCTACCCGGGTGAGCAGCTGACCTTCCGCATGCACATGAACAACAACTACGTCTCGGAGATCTTCTAAGCATGGCGCGCAAGATCCGTAAAAACTTCAACTTCTACGTCGACGGCAAGGGCTATGCCGGCAGCGTGATGTCCTTCACCGCACCGAAGCTGTCGCTGAAGACCGAGGACTTCCAGGCCGGCGGCATGCTCGCCCCGACCGAGATCGTGCTCGGCCATGAAAAGCTCACTGCCGATGTCGAGTTTGCCTCGGACGACGCGGAGATCATGAGCAAGTTCCACGTCGTTGAAAGCAAGGAATACGGCTTCACGGCCCGCGAGGCCCTGGAAGGCGATGACGGCGAAGTGACCCAGGTCGTGCACAACATGCGCGGCAAGGTGAAGCTGCTGGACCGCGGCGAAACCAAGGTCGGCGAGAAAGGCACGATCAAGGTCAGCCTGGCACTGAGCTACTACAAGCTGACCCATGGCGCCCAGGTCGTGCAGGAGATCGACGTGGTCAACATGATCGCCCGCCAGGGTGGCGTGGACGTGCTGGCCGGCATCCGCGGCGCGCTGGGTATCTAAGCCCGCACCTCACCGAGAAAACCGGGGGCGCCTCGCGCCCCCGCATCCATCGCACCGCATCGAATTCCAGGAACGCACCCATGTCCAGCAAGACCAAGACCCCCACCGACACCGTCATCGAGCGCGATGGCTTTGCCGAGATCACCCTCACCCGCCCGCGCCAGGTCAATGGCATGGAGACCGCCGTGCTGCGCATGCGCGAACCGACCGTGGAAGACATGGAGCGCTACCAGGACGACAAGGGCAGTGATGCACAGCGCGAAGTACGGATGATCGCCAACCTGTGCGAGATCTCGCCGGACGACGTGCGCAAGATGCCGTTGCGCGACTACGCCCGACTGCAGGCAGGCGTCGCGCTTTTTACCACCTGACCCTGCCGCAGATCAGGCAGGGAGTGCTCGCCCTGGCCGGTCATACCGGCTGGGGCCTGCGCGAGATCATGACACTGCGGGTGTCGAAGTTCATCTGGTGGATTCAGGGATTGCCGGTACATGGCCAATAACGTTCAAACGACAACGATCACGATCGGCGGCTCGGTGTCCAAGTCGCTGAAGGACGCATTGTCCTTCGCCAACGATGGCATCAAGCACATCGGCACCGAGTTGACATTGCTGGACCGCAGGCTTGCCCGCATGAGTACGACCAGCAAGGAATACGCCCGTATGCGTGCGCAGGTCGACGCGTTGCGTGCCTCGCAGGAGGGACTGGAGAGCATCGAGGCAAAGCGCACCGCCAACCTGGAGAAGCGCGAGAAGCTCGGCGCCTCGTTCAAGGCCGCACGCGGCACACTCGGCACCGCCGTCACCGCGTTGGCCACGCCGGTTGAGAACGCTTCCGGATTCGCCCGCCAGAACCAGCAGATCGGCGTAGCGGCCAACCTCAGCCGCGCCCAGGTCAGCGCACTTGGCCAGGCGATCCTGGAACAATCGCGTGCGACCAACCAGGGCGCCGATGCGCTGCAGCGCTCGATCAAGCTGATGGTCGCTGCCGGCATGGATGCGCAGTCGGCCCAGGCCAGCCTGGGTGCTGTCGGGCGAACCACTACCGTCACCGGTGCCAGCATCGATGATGTTGCCCAGGCCGCGGCCGCCCTGCAGCAGTCTTTCGATATCGATCCCTCGCGCATGCAGAGCGCACTGGATGTGCTGGTCGTCAACAGCCGGCAGGGCGGCCTGGGCCTGAAGGACATGGCCGAAGTGCTGCCTACCTTGGGTTCGTCGTTCGAAGCGATGAAGCTGCAGGGCACCTCGGCGGCCGCCACCGTCGGCGCCGCCCTGCAGGCGACGCTGGAATCGGCCGGCGGCGCCGACAAGGCCGCCAGCAACATGAAGAGCTTCATGTCCGAGGTGCTCTCGCCGGACATTCAGGAGAAGGCCAAGAAGAGCCTGAACCTGGATCTGCGCAAGATCATCGGCGATGCACAAACCAGCGGCGGCAATCCCTTCGATGCCGCGATGCAGGGGATCATCCAGGCGACTGCGGGCGACCAGAAGAAGATTGGCGCCCTGTTCAGCGATGCACAGGCGAAGAACTTCGTCCAGCCGATGATCGAGAACTGGGATACCTACATCCGCATCCGCGACACGGCGTTGAATGGATCGGCGGGTGCCACCGATGCAGCCTATGCCGATGCGATGCAGACCGATCCGCAGAAGATCGAAGGCGCCAAGATCGCCGTGGACAACCTGTCCAAGGTCTTCGGTGCGGCACTGCTGCCCGCGGTGGGCGAAGCCGCAGTCAAGCTGACCGAGCTGTTGAACGGGGTCACCTCGTTCGTGCAGGAAAACCCGAAGCTGATCGCCAACACCACGCAGATCGTGGTCGGCATGCTGGGCATGCGCACGGCGGTACTCGGCGCTCGCTATGCCTGGACCTTCCTGCAGGGCCCGATCCTGGGCGTGCAGAAGGCCTTGCAGCTGTTCCGGGGTGGCAGCCTGTTGGCCCAGATGGGGCGCTTCGGGCCAATGGCCATGCGCCTGGCATCGGGCTTCCGCATCGTCGCCACTGCCGTGGCCGCCATCGGTGGCGGGCCGATCACGATCGCCATCGCAGCGATCACCGCAGGTGCCATCCTGGTGCGCAAATACTGGGAACCGGTCAAGGCATTCCTGGGCGGCGTCTGGGAAGGTCTCAGCGGTGCAGGCACTGCGGCAATGGGTGAACTGATGCGTGCGATTGAACCGCTGCGCCCCGCCTGGGAAGTCATGAGTGGGTTGATCGGCCAGGCCTGGGATTGGCTGTCGAAGATGCTTGCACCTGCGCAGTACACCGGCAACGAGCTGTCTCGGGTTGCCCAGATTGGCAGCTTCCTCGGTACCGTTCTGATGGAAGGCCTGAGAATGAACATCCAGCTCATCAGCGGCCTGGTGCAGTACGTGGTCTGGATGGGCAATGTATACACGACCGTCGCCAGCGCGATCGGTAGCGGGATGAGCATGATGTGGACCGCGATCAAGTCCGGTGCCGAATCCCTGTTCGACTGGCTTGTCCAGAAGCTGGATTTCCTCATGCCCTACGTCGAGAAGCTGATGGGGTTCGTCGAAGGGGGCATGGGCAAGGTCAGTGCACTGGTCGGCAAGGGCCTGGACTTCGGGAAGGAAGTGCTTGCCGGTGGCGCGGAAGCGGTCGGCAACGGCATGGTCGGGTATACCAACATGCGGGCCGGCGGCCGGGGTGGCCTGAATGACGCCGTGGGCCTGGTCGGAGACGTCGCCACGTTGGACGCGGCGGGGGCGCGCAAGCGATGGGGAGGCATCAGCGAGGCCGCTCGCGGTCGCACCGCGCCCGACATGCCATCGCCCTCTTCGCGCGGCGTCACCACCGTGCAGCAACAGCAGACCAACAACATCACCATCCACCAGCAACCCGGTGAGTCCAGCGAATCGGTGGCACGTCGCACGGCCGATGAACTGCAGCGTCGCAACGCGGTTGCTGCCCGTGGTGGCCTGGCAGACAGGAACTAAGCATGAAGCGCGAGTTCGTAACCGCATCCATCGACAAGCTGTTGTCCAGTTTCCAGAGCAACGACTCCGGCAACGCCCCGGTGCTGCTGATGCTGGGTGGCTTCAAGTTCAGCCTCAACACCGCGGTGTTCCAGGAGATCCAGCAGAGCAACGAATATGGCTGGGCTGCGCAGGAGCGCATCGGCCAGATGGCCGCCCTGCAGTACACCGGCCCCGGCAAGGCCAGCATGACGCTGCCCGGCATCATCCACTATCAGTTCCGGGGCGCCGGCGATGAGCTCTCGCAGCTGCGCAAGCTGGCAGCGCAAGGCAAGCCCCAGCGGCTGCTGACCGGCAAGGGCGGGAACCTGGGGCTTTGGGTCATCGACAAGATCGACGCCACTGCCTCCGGCTTCACCGTCGATGCGGGAATCCAGCGGCACGAATTCACCCTCTCCCTGCGGAAGCACAGTGATGGCACGAACGTATAACACCCGCGACGGCGACGTCGTTGACCGCATCGCGTATGCGCACTATGGCGAGCAATCACCGGCCATTCTGCGCGCGGTGTTCGATGCCAATCCGGGCCTCGCCGCACGTGGCCCGGTGCTGGCCGCAGGCCTGGCGATCACCCTGCCCGAAGTGCAGCGCCCCGCCGGCGAACGCAAGGGGATAGCACTGTGGGACTGAACATCACACCGGCATTCCGCGTGGTGGCCAACAGCCAGGACATCACTGACAAGATCATGTCGCGCTTCAAGTCGCTGCGCATCACCGACGAGACCGACAACAACTCGGACATGCTGGAGCTGCAGCTGGCCGACCATGATCCGTCCGATCCGATCCAGCTGCCGCCGGCAGGCGCGGAGCTGGAAGCCTTCATCGGCTACGACGGCGAAGTACGGCGCATGGGCCTGTACATCTGCGATGAGGTGGAGATTTCCGGCTTCCCGGGCAGCATGACCCTGCGCGCGCGCGCCGCACCGTTCGAGGCCAGCAAGGGCGGCAAGAACGATCTGCAGACGCAGAAGACGCGCACCTGGAAGAAGGGCACGACGATCGGTGGCATGGTGCAGCGCATGGCCGCCGAGCACGGACTGAGCGCCGCCGTGAGTGGACCGCTGGCGTCGATCGTGCTGCCGCTGACGGTGCAGTCGCAGGAGTCGGACATGAACCTGCTGCTGCGCCTGGCCAAGCAGCATGATGCCATCGCCAAGCCGGGCGGCGGCCGCCTGATGTTCGTCAAACGCGGCGAATCCACCAGTGCCAGCGGTGAGCGTATTCCCGACGTTACCCTTACCCCCGCCGATGGCAGTGGCTACAAAGTGAGCATCGTCTCGCGCGAGAAGACCGGCACCACCATCGCCTATTACCGTGATGTACGCGTTGCCAAGCGCCAGGAGGTGAAGGTGGGCAGCGGTGAACCGATCGTGCGCCTGCGCATGGCCTACGCCGACCGCGAAGCCGCCGAAGCTGCAGCGCGCGCCAAGCATCAGGAACAAGCCCGACAGACGCGTACGCTCAGCTACACCCTGCCCGGCCGCGAGACCCTCATGGCCGAAGCCACGGTGGTGATGCAGGGCTTCCGCGATGGCGTGGATGGGCAGTGGCTGGTCAAGCGCGCCGAGCACACCATCAGCCACGACGGCTACATGACCAGCATCGAGTGCGAACAAACCAACAGTGCCGATGCAGTGAAGGCGGCCAGCAGTGCGGCAGCTACCGAAAGTGTGCAGGTTGGCAGCGAGGTGTAGATCCAGGCAGGGTGCGGATGCTGCACTCCCGATCCAATTGCTGTAACACTGCTACGACCTGCCGATGCTACTCCGTGTATCGGACTGCGTGCACTTTGGCTTGCTCAGGCATGTAGGTGAAGCGATAGGTCATCACCACGACATTGGTGCGGGACCACAGCCAGCGTCTTCTTTCGTCGCGCACCACCAGCACACCGTCAGCCGGTCGGGATATCCGCACGGTGGGAATATCTTCGAAGGCTGCCTTGACGTTCAACAGGCCCATTCGGGGCGGCAGCTGCTGTTTCGCAAAGCCACTGATGTCCTGCTTCTGAGCACCCTCCGGCGGCGGCATCCTGTGAATGCTGTCCAGCATCTGCTCTGCCTTCATCTGTGACGTCACGATGGGCGGCGCGGTTCGCATGGGGTTGGCTGCCGAGCCTCTGCAGGGCGCCAGCACGCCCCACAGGGCCAAGGTAATGCCCAACGTCCGGAAGATGCTGTTCCCCATGTGACACTCCCTGCTGGCTTGCCTGGCCCATGCGTCCAGGCACGGTATCAGATCACGTACTGCGCCTGGCCGTTCCCGAACGACCAGTTTTCCTTCTTCACTTCCACCAGGTTGATGAATACATCCTCGCGGCGGATGCCCACCGCCGCGTGCAGGCCATCGGCGATGCCGGCGAACAGCGCCTTCTTCTGCTCCAGCGTGCGCCCTTCGTTCCAGGTGATCTGGATGCAGATGAAATCGTCGGTGCGGTCCACGCCCAGGTAGCCGGGATCGTAGATCAACGTACCGGGCGCGTGTTCCTGGAAGATCTGGAAGCGATCATTTTCCGGCACGCCCACCGCGCGCATGGCCTGGTAGATGGTTTCGCCGACGCGTTGCAGGTAGTCGGCGGATTTACCTTTGCGAAGATCGATGCGGGCGAGCGGCATGGTGGCACTCCAGAGTGGATGGGCACGGCAACGGGCTGAGACTACGCCTGCCCGGGGCGGTGGGACAGCGCAGGGATGGAACCTTCTGGCTCCATGCGTGGCATGGTCCCGCCTCCGCCGCGCGGGGTGACGCGATTGCCGTGGCGGCGCCGCTCTGGAGTCATCTCGTGCACGGTCGGCAGGGGCGGCGATGTGCCGGAAGACCTCGCACGCGAGATCGAGTGCGCCCTGAACGCGCAGAAATTGTCCGCGCAGCTGCCCACTTTCTTCGCCCGTCTCTATGCGATCAACCATGCCGACGGTGATGACGGACAGCCGTGCATCAGCCTCACCCTCGGCGCCAGCAATCACGCTTCGTTGCGCCGCTCGCTATCTGGGCTCGGCGCATTGCTCGATCTGCTGCAGGCCGCCGACCATGCGCGCAACGAAGGCGGCCCTGACGAACAGTTGGGCGCCTTCCATATCGACGGACTGATCGTGGCCGCACGACAGTTGGTGCGCGAGGCACATCATTGCCTCTCCAGCGGCGATGCCTGACCGGCCCGGATGTGCTCCCGCTACAATCCCGCAGGGAGCACAGGAGACAGCGATGGACGCCGAACACCTGGAGTACTTCAAGGCCGCACTGGAAGGCCGCGCAAGCGTGGGCTGGAACGTCTGGTTCGCCGCCAACCAGCAGGCGCTGGCACAACAACTGAGCCGCCCTGCACTGCTGCGCTTGAAGTTCAGCACACTGGATGAAGCCGAACGCCTGCTGGCCGAGGCCGGCATCGTGCCCCGCAGCACAGCGGGCAAGCGCTACGAAATGTACTGCGCGCAGTTCTCGGCGGACGTGGTGGACGCGAACGGTCGCCCGCTGCCGGCCATCTGGCGCGCGGCGCACGGCGGTGCCATCGGCCTGCTGGCCGAGGGCGAGCAGGAGGCCGGCCAGGCGAAGCTGCTCGCGGAGTTCCGCCGCGTCCACAAGCGCGGGCTGCAGCAGGCCCATGAATGGTTGGCCGATCTGTGCTTTGAAGGCGAGATGGAACTGACCAGCGGTAGTGCCGAGGTGGGCCGTAGCCTGCTGGCGGTGGTGATGCAGGCCGGCAGCGGCCATGACCTGCTGGATGCCACGGCGATGATCGCGCGCGAGCTATTGGACGAACACGGCTGAGACAAGGCCTGTTCCCATTCACAGAAGAAAACCCCTGTGTAAATGAAGGCCAGCAGTGAACTCAGAGAATGGCTGGAACGGCTGTAGCGCAGGACTTTCCGCCCCATCCCCTGCGTGGCCCGCATCGAACAACAAGCTTCATGATCGTAATATCCGGTCAAGCCTTACTCGAAGGCGTTTTCGGGGATGCGAAGAATGCGTAGATCCAGGGATGCCGCAGGTGGTGTAATTTCGCGCTTCAGGAGATTTGAATCTCAGTTCCGCCAGTTGGCTGCCATAGGCACCTGGTTGTGCTTTGCGCTGCCGTTTGGCCTTGGCCTATTACCATCTGCCATCGCCGCAGGCCAGGAAACAGTCACTTACATCCACACTGACGCCCTTGGCTCCGTCGTCGCCGAAACAGATGCCAATGGGAAAGTGATCAAGCGCTACGACTATGAGCCCTATGGGGCCTTGGTAGGTGGTCAGGCCACAGACGGACCGGGATACACGGGACATGTGAGCGACTCGGCCACCGGGCTGAGCTACATGCAGCAGCGGTACATGGATCCACAGTTGGGGATTTTCCTATCGGTGGACCCGGTAACGGCCTATCAGAAGCCAGTTGAACAGTTCAACCGGTATCGATATGCCAACGGAAACCCTTACAAGTTCACGGATCCTGATGGGCGGGAGAGTGGTGCAGCCTTTAAGGTAGTCAACGACGCCACGAATGGGCAACCGATTACTCCTCCGCCGAGAAATCCAAGCGATAGCCTCGGACCGGCAATTGGTGTCGCGTTAACCGCAATTCTGGCGGCTCCAGTACTCGCAGAGGGTGGTCTGGCCGCAATGGCAAATCCAGGAGCGGTAGCCACTGCGGCAGAGATTGGCGCAGGAGCCGCCGGTGTCACGGGCACTTCTGGCGCAGTGGTGGGAAAGATCACCGGCTACACCAAGCACGGCTTGAATCAGGCAATCTCCCGCGATGGAGGCAGGGGGGTCTCTGCAAAGGCCATACTATCGGCAGTGAAAGAACCCGCGAAGGTTGCCGAGCAGGCCGGCGGCAAGACGGCGTACACAGGGAAGGATGCGAAAGTAGTTTTGAACGGCGAAGGGAAGGTCATAACGGCCTTCCCGAAGAATAGCGAAGGACTGAGAGACCCGAAGGTAAAGTAAAGATGAAGAAGGATATCTCACCCAGCCTGCGCTCGCTGTTGGTTGAAATCGCAGCGAAGCACAATTTGCTCCTACCCGAGAATGGCGTCAGATACCTCGTTGAGCGTGATCGCGAGTCGCTGATTGATGCGTTGCTGGAAGAACTATCAGAGAGCGGCTTGGGGCCTGACGATGAACCTAATCAACGAGGCATTGAGATCGAAGAAATCATTGACTTCGTCGGTCCCGTCGTTGATCGGCCCGATGCGTCGGGTGACTGAAGGCACGTTGATGCGGGCACGGCCTGATTGACGCACGGCGAAGATCAAGCGCGCCGCTGGAAGAACACGGCTGAGACGGAGGGCGCATTCGGCTGATCCTGCTGGATCGCAGGCAACAAAAAAGCCCCCATTGCTGGAGGCTTTTTTCGTTCTGCAACATGGTGGGCGGTACAGGGATCGAACCTGTGACCCTTGCCGTGTGAAGGCAATGCTCTACCGCTGAGCTAACCGCCCGGTGTGTTGCTGAGCCGCTCATTATAGGGGCTTTTCAGAGGCCGTCAACAGTTTTTCACATTCGCGTTCACGGCTGTCTTCGGGCAACGGCAGCCGAGCATGGCTCGGCTCTACAGGACCGCGAGGCGCTGCCTCACATCGTATGGGTCGGCTTGTCCGAGCCGGTCAGGCCGGCCAGCAGGGTCTCGATCTTGTGGCGCACGCCCTCGCCTTCGGCACCATCGGCCAGCTGCACGCCGATACCGGCGGTGCGGTTGCCCTGCGCGCCGGCCGGCGTCACCCAGATCACCTTGCCGGCCACCGGCAGGCGCTCGCTGGAATCGGGCAGGGTCAGCAGCAGGAACACCTCGTCGCCCAGGAAGTAGCGCTTGGGCGTGGGCACGAAGATGCCGCCGTTCTTCACGAACGGCATGTACGCGCTGTACAGCGCGGCTTTGTCCTTCACGGCCAGGGACAGGATGCCCTGGCGGGCGTTGCTGGCACTCATCGATTTCCCCTTGCGGCAGGCCGCTCGTTCACCTTGTTCCAGGCCAGCAGCAACTCGACCACGGCAAGGTCTGCACGCACCGTGGTGCGCAGCAGGTCGCGGGTGCGGTTGGCCGCATCGAACCAGGCTGCAAGCTTGTGCAATCGCTCCGGCGTGGTCAAGGCATCGGTGCTGGCCTGGGCCAGCGCCAGGTCGGCAGCAAAGCGCAGGCGCAGCGCCGCGTTGTCGTCACCGCACCACTTCTGCGCCAGCTCCACCGCACCGGTCTTGCCGGCGGCCAGCTGTTCCAGCTCGCGCCCTACTTCGCGGCGCAGGCTCAGGCCATCTTCACGCAGCCAGTTGTCGGCCTGGCCGGGATGGCCGCGCGCCGCGTCCAGCGCTTCGCGCGCCGATGCTTCGCTGTGGCCCTGCTGCTGCAGCCAGGCCATCGCTTCATCGCGCGGCGGCAGCTTGAATTCCAGGCGCTGGCAGCGGCTTCGCACGGTCTGTGGCAGGCGTGCCGGGTCGCTGCTGATCAGCCACAGATAACGGCCTGGCTGCGGCTCTTCCAGCGTCTTCAGCAGCGCGTTGGCCGCCGAGCGGTTGATCGCATCGGCCGGGTCGACGATCACCACCTGCGCCACGCCGTACTGCGGGGTCAGCGCCAGCTTGTCGGTGATCTCACGCACCTGCTCGATGACGATCTCGGTGCGCAGCTTGTCGCCGCTCTTGTTCGGAATGAAGCTGACCAGCTGCAGGTCCGGATGGGTGCCGGCGGCGATCAGCTGGCGCGTGCGCGTGGCATGCGCGGCATCGCCGCGCGCCAGTACGTGGTCGGCCAAGGCCAACGCCACGTCGCGCTTTCCCAGCCCGGACGGGCCGCAGATCAGCAGGCCATGACCGAGCCGACCGGCATCGAGCGCGGCGACCGTCTGATCGAACGCGCGCTGCTGCCACGGCGAGAAACGGCTCATGCGCTCTCCCCGTCCTGCAGCCAGTGCTCGACACGCGCGACCACATCAGCGGCGACGCGTTCCTGCACCTGGCCAGCGTCGATCAGGGCGAACCGCTGCGGGTCCTGCTGTGCGCGGCCGCGGAACACTTCGCGCACGCGCTGGAAGAAATCGTCCTGCTCGCTCTCGATGCGGTCCGGCCACAGGTCACGGCCATTGGCGCGTGCGCGGCCTACTGCCACGTCCACGTCCAGCAGCAGGGTCAGGCCCGGCAGCAGGCCCACCGCGCGGCGTTCCAGGTCGGCAATCCACTGCGGATCAAGGCCACGCCCCCCCCCCTGGTAGGCGTAGCTGGAATCGGTGAAGCGATCGCTCAGCACATAGGCGCCGCGCTGCAGCGCCGGCTGGATCACCTGGCGCACATGCTGCGCGCGTGCAGCGAACACCAGCAGCAGCTCGGCTTCGGCGCTGAGCGGTTCGGCGGCGATCTCGGCATCGGGCTTCAGCACCAGGCCGCGGATACGCTCGGCCAGCGGCGTACCGCCCGGTTCGCGGGTGAGTACCACCTCATGACCGTGGCTGCGCAGGCAGTCACGGATGGCATTGATGGCGGTGGTCTTGCCCGCGCCCTCGCCGCCTTCCAGGCTGACGAAACGCGGGTGGCGAAGCAGCGCGGGACTCATTGCGCCGGGGTCTCCTGGGTACGTTGCTGGCGCAGCTGCTGCAGGTAGCGGGCCACTGCGGCGTTGTGCTGGTCCAGGCTGGGCGAGAACACGTGCGCGCCACTGCCATCGCCCACGGCGACGAAGTACAGCGCGTCGCCCGCTGCGGGTTGCGCGGCCGCCATCAGCGCATCGCGGCTGGGCATGGCGATCGGGGTCGGGGTCAGGCCCGCACGGGTATAGGTGTTGTAGGGCGTATCGGTGGTCAGGTCGCGGCGGCGGATGTTGCCGTCATACGCCGCACCGATGCCGTAGATCACGGTCGGGTCGGTCTGCAGGCGCATGCCGATCTTCAGGCGGCGCATGAACACGCCGGCAATCTGCGGACGCTCACTGGCCAGCGCGGTTTCCTTCTCGATGATCGACGCCATCGTCAGCAGTTCGTACGGCGTGTTGATCGGCAGGTCCGGCGCACGGCTTTCCCAGGCTTCATCCAGCGCCTTTTCCATTGCGGCGTGGGCGCGCTTGAGCACGTCCAGATCGCTGTCGCCACGCTGGTAGACGTAGGTCTCCGGCAGGAAGCGGCCTTCCGGATGCTGGCCACCAAACCCGAGACGCTGCATGAGCGCGGCGTCATCGAGGCTGTCGGTGGTGTGCAGCAACGGCTCGGCGCGCTTGAGCGCGGCACGCAGCTGGCGGATGTTCCAACCCTCCACGATGGTGACCCGGTGCTGCAGCACCTTGCCGGCGCGCATGCGCAGCAGCAGCTCGCGCGGGGTCAGCTCGCCACTGAGCGCGTACTCGCCCACTTTCAGCTTGCCGGCGGCATCAAGCTGGCGCGCCAGCAGCTGCCACTGCGCGTCCTGGCCCTCGTCCACGCCGGCCTCGCGCAGCTTGCGCAGTACCGTGTTCATGCCATCGCCTCTGGCGATGACCATGCTCTCGGCGGACGGGGTGATCGGGGCGTCGGCGAACCGGGTCTGCTGGTAGAAGAACCACGCGCCCGCGCCGGCCACGACGGCGGCCAGCACCACCACCAGCGTTACCACGAACAGACACCCGCGCTTGGCTCCCGCCATGGACTACCTCTGAACTCGATTCCGTCGTGCAGGATACCGTGCCGGTGGATTGGGGTCATGACCGGGGCCACACACCCGTGCCGACCAACGGTCGGCACCCACCGCAACAATGGCCCCCACCGGCCTACCGGAACACGCCTAGCCCTGCTGGCCCAGCGCGCGCAGCAGGCCGCGGGCCTTGGCGCGGGTCTCGTCCAGTTCCTTGTCCGGGTCCGAATCAACCACGATGCCGGCGCCAGTGCGGAAGCTCACCTCGTGGCCATCCACTTCGGCGGTGCGGATCAGGATGTTCAGGTCCAGGTCGCCATCGCGGTTCAGCCAGCCGAACGCGCCGGTGTAGGCGCCACGCGGCACCTGCTCCAGTTCGCTGATGATCTGCATGCAGCGCACCTTGGGGCAGCCGGTGATGGTGCCGCCGGGGAAGGTGGCGGCGATCACCTCGCCCGGGGTGACCTCGGGGCGCAGGTGGCCGCTGACGTTGCTGACGATGTGGTGCACATGCGCGTAGCTCTCCACGGTCATCAGCTCATCGACCACCACGGTACCGGGCAGGCAGATACGGCCCAGGTCGTTGCGCTCCAGGTCGATCAGCATCACGTGCTCGGCACGCTCCTTCGGGTGGCCGACCAGCTCCTGGATGCGCGCGGCATCATCGTCCCCCTCGAAGCGCGGACGCGTGCCGGCAATCGGACGGGTCTGCGCGTGGCCGGCATGCACCGACACCAGCCGCTCCGGCGAGGAACTGACCACGTGGCGGCCATGGGCGCTGAACAGGCCGGCGAACGGTGCCGGGTTGGCACGGCGCAGCTGCGCGTACAGCGCCTGCGGGCTGACCGGCGCAGCGAACTGCGCGCTCCAGCGCCGCGACAGGTTCACCTGGAACACGTCGCCGGCACGCAGGTACTCGATCACCCGGCGTACGCCGTCGGTGAAGCGCTGCGGCGCATCCTCGCCCACCAACTGCGGCGGCTGCCAGCCCTGCCCGGCTTCGGGCAGCGCGGCCGAGGCCAGTGCCACCAGCGCATCCAGCAACGCCTGCTCGTCGGCTTCGGCGATGACGAAGCTGGCATCGTTGTGGTGGTCATGCAGCACCGCCGCCGGGCAGCGCAGCGCCAACGCGGTCGGGCGGCCGTCCGCGCGCGCACGCGCCGGCAGCACCGGTTCGATCTGGCTGGCCACTTCGTAATCCAGCATCAATGCCCAGCCGCCGCGGAACGGCAGGCTGTGGCTGCCATCATGCGGCAGGCGTTCGCGCTGCCAGGCACGGTCCAGCACCTGCAGGAAGCTGCCGGCGTGGACCGCATCGTGCTGGTCGCGCACCCGGCCATCGGCATCCAGCCGCAGACAATCGCCCTGCGCGGCCAGCAGCAGGCTCCAGCGGCCCTGGACGGTACCCGAGGCGGTGGACTCCATCAGCAGCGGGAAGCGCGCCGGGTCGTGCTGCTGCAGGGCCAGCAGGTCGATCGGGTGCGGCAGCGGGTGGATCAGCGGGGCGTGGGTCATGGCGGCCAGTTCGGGGATTCAGATGCACGGAAGCCGCCTTGCGGCGGCTCCGTGGTGCACGGCGTTGATCCGTTTGTCGGATTGCCGATAGGTAGAGTCGACTGTCAGTCGACTGCTTTCCCATCAACGATCACCGCGGCGGATCGAAAGGCAGTCGACTAACAGTCGACTCTACCAATGCGACGTCGAGCATGGCGCGACGTCGCAACACCGGTCAGACGCGCTTGAAGATCAGCGTGCCGTTGGTGCCGCCGAAGCCGAAGCCATTGGACATCACCACGTCCACCTTGGCCTGGCGTGCTTCGTTGGGCACGTAGTCCAGGTCGCAGCCTTCGCCCGGCTGCTGCAGGTTGATGGTCGGCGGGATGACGTTGTCCTGCAGCGCCATCACCGAGAAGATCGCTTCCACGCCGCCGGCAGCGCCCAGCAGGTGGCCGGTCATCGACTTGGTGGAGCTGACCATCATCTTGTAGGCGTGGTCGCCGAAGGCGGTCTTCATCGCCATGGTCTCGCCCAGGTCGCCCAGCGGCGTGGAGGTGCCGTGCGCGTTGAGGTAGCCCACCTGCTCCGGGCTCACGCCGGCGTCCTTCATGGCCATGACCATGCAGCGCGCGGCGCCTTCGCCGTTCTCGCTCGGCGCGGTCATGTGGTAAGCGTCGGAGCTGGCGCCGAAGCCGGCCAGTTCGCAATAGATCTTCGCACCACGGGCCTTGGCGTGCTCGTACTCTTCCAGGATCAGGATGCCGGCGCCGTCGCCCAGCACGAAGCCGTCGCGGTCCTTGTCCCACGGGCGCGAGGCCTGTTCCGGAGCATCGTTGCGGGTGCTCATGGCCTTCATCGCGCAGAAGCCGCCCACGGCGGTCGGCGACGAGCCACGCTCGGCACCACCGACCACCATCACGTCGGCATCGCCGTACTGGATCATGCGCATCGCGGTACCGATCGAATGGTTCGAGGTCGCGCACGCCGAGACCGCCGAGAACGACGGACCCTTCAGGCCGGTGATGATGCTCAGCTGGCCCGGCAGCATGTTGATGATGGTCTTGGGCACGTAGAAGGGCGAGATCTTCTTGCCCTCGTGGAACTCGATGGTCTGCTCTTCGATGCCAAGCAGGCCGCCGATGCCGGCGCCGACGATGGCGCCGATGCGCTCGGCATTGGCGTCGGTGATCTCCAGGCCCGAGTCGTGCAGGGCCATGAACGAGGCACCGAGGCCGTAATGGATGAACGGGTCCATCTTCTTGGCATCCTTGCCGCTGACCCGGAATTTGCCGAACAGTTCATTGTCGGCGGTGATGTCGAATCCCTTGACCTCACCTGCAATCTTGGTGGTGAACCGATCCAGGTAGGCATCAGAAACGTTGGTCAGCGGACCGATGCCCGAACGACCGTGGGTGATGCCTTCCCAGCTGCTGGCCAGATCATTGCCCAACGGCGAGACGATACCCAGGCCGGTTACGACGACGCGACGCTTCATTGCTGTTTCTCCTGACCCGGATGATTTCTGCGGGTAACTCGGTTTGCTTCGATGTGATGCCCAAACACACGGGGCCGCAACAGCGGCCCCATGGGGTGCGGTGCGCGGCGAGGATCAACCCGCGCGCGCACTGCCGTCTGACATCAGGCCTTGACGTGGGCCTTGACGTAGTCGATGGCGGCCTGCACGGTGCTGATCTTCTCGGCTTCTTCGTCCGGGATCTCGCACTCGAATTCTTCTTCCAGGGCCATCACCAGCTCGACGGTGTCCAGCGAGTCAGCGCCCAGGTCATCGACGAACGATGCGCTGTTGGTGACTTCTTCTTCCTTGACGCCAAGCTGTTCGACGACGATTTTCTTGACGCGTTCTTCGATGGTGCTCATGGGATCTCGCTCCAGATGGAGTTGTGGTTCAAAAGTGGTCGCCATCAAAGGCGATGGCCGTGGGATAGTGTAGTGGAAACCGGCGCGGCCTTGCATTGCAGCAAAAACCTCAGCAGATCAACCACTTGCGGCGCAATCCCTGCGCCCCTTGCTTACGGCATGTACATGCCGCCGTTCACATGGAGGGTTTCGCCGGTGATGTAACCGGCAGCCGGGCTGGCCAGGAAGGCCACCGCATGGGCGATGTCTTCCGGCGAACCCAGGCGTTCGAGGGCGATGTCGTTGATCAGCGCGGTACGCGCTTCTTCCGGCAACGCCTTGGTCATGTCGGTGTCGATGAAGCCAGGAGCGACCACATTGACGGTGACACCGCGCGAACCGATTTCCTTGGCCAGCGACTTGCTGAAGCCGATGATGCCGGCCTTGGCGGCCGCGTAGTTGGCCTGGCCGGCATTGCCGGTCACGCCCACCACCGATGCGATGTTGATGATGCGGCCCTTGCGCGCCTTCATCATGCCGCGCATCACCGCCTTGCTGGTGCGGAACACGCTGGTCAGGTTGGTGTCGATGATCGACGCCCAGTCCTCATCCTTCATGCGCATCAGCAGATTGTCGCGGGTGATGCCGGCGTTGTTGACCAGGATCGAGATCGGGCCGAATTCCTTGGCGATGCCGTCCAGCACGCCGTCCAGCGCGGCAGCGTCGGTCACGTTCAGTGCGCGGCCGTGGCCACCGTGGGCGGCCAGGCGTTCACCGATCGCAGCGGCACCGGATTCGGTGGTGGCGGTACCGATCACGGTGGCGCCCTGGGCGGCCAGAAGATCGGCGATGGCGGCACCAATGCCACGGCTGGCGCCGGTGACCAGTGCGATTTCACCCTGCAGGGGCTTGCTCATGATGTTTTCCTCAGGCTGGGGCGGCCGCCGCACCCGTGCCGCTTGCAGCGGCCACCGGTACGGTCGGCAGAACAGGGGGTATCAGGCCGACCATGCCTCGCGGGCGCCTTCGAAGTCGCCCGGCGTGGCCAGTGAACGGCCATCGATGGCCTTGTCGATGCGCTTGACCAAGCCAGTCAGCACCTTGCCCGGGCCGCACTCGGCAACCTGGGTGATGCCACGGGCGGCCAGCGCCTGCACGCAACCGGTCCACTGCACCGGCTGGTACAACTGCTGCACCAGTGCGGTGCGGATCGCGTCAATGCCGTCATGGACCTGGGCATCGACGTTCTGCACCACCGGCAGCTGCGGCGCGTGCCAGTTCAGGCCGGCCATCACTTCGGCCAGGCGGTTGGCGGCTTCGCGCATCAGCGGGGTATGCGAGGGCACGCTGACGGCCAGCTTGACCGCCTTGCGCACGCCCTTCCCGGCCAGCAGCGCCAGCGCGCGGTCGACTGCATCGGCGTCGCCACCGATCACGATCTGGCCGGGCGAGTTGAAGTTGGCCGGCACCACCACCTGGCTGCCTGCGGCTTCGGCGCAGACGTCCAGCACCAGCTGGTCCTCGGCGCCAAGCACCGCAGCCATGGCGCCGACGCCAGCCGGAGCGGCTTCCTGCATCAGCTGGCCGCGCAGGCGCACCAGGTGCGCACCGTCATGCAGGCTCAGCGCGCCAGCGGCAACCAGTGCGGTGTATTCGCCCAGGCTGTGACCGGCCAGCACCGACGGACGCGGACCGCCGACGGCGTTCCAGGCGCGCCACACGCCGATGCTTGCGGCCAGCAGGGCCGGCTGGGTGTATTCGGTACGGTTGAGCATTTCCTCCGGGCCGCCCTGGGACAGCGCCCACAGGTCGACGCCGGCACCATCGGATGCCTCGGTGAAGGCGTCCCGCACCTGCGGGTGCAGTTCGGCCAGCTCGGCCACCATGCCCACAGACTGCGAGCCCTGGCCGGGGAAGACAAAAGCGAGGGTGGATACGGTCACGCGGTCATCCGCTTGTTGCAATCGAAGCGGCCCATGATAAGGGGGAACATGCCGTGTCGTCTGTACGTGCGCGTATGCACGCGTATGGAGCGCGGCCGCGGGACAACCCGGCATCCGGCGCGGTGTCCCCGCCCAGGTAGCGTCGACTGTTGGTCGACCGCCCCTCGATCTGCCCCTGAAAACCCGCGCTGCGCGCGGATGTCGACCAACAGTCGGCTCCACCGCAGCACGAACCTGCCATCAGCAGAACAGTTGCAGGACGTCCAGGTCGCCGTCGGCGAGGAAATCCACGCACAGGCCGACCAGCAGCAGCAAGCCAGCGGTGCTGGCGCCGTGGGCAATGAAGATGGAATGGGCCAGCGCGCGCGCTGAGCGGCCCAGCTTCATGCACACCCGGGCCAGGCTGCGCAGGCGGCCACTGACTGCGTGCACGTGCTCGCGCACCGGCGCCTGGGCATCGCCCATCGCCTCGGCCATCATCGCCTGCAGCTGCTCCGGGCGGTCGGCGTAGTACTTGGCCACGCCGTAGCCGAACATCAGCCAGTCGCGGGCCTGCGCTTCGGACAGATCCATCACTTCCAGCGGATCTTCCTCGAAGTCGATGAAGCCCACCTGCTGCCCATCCCAGGTGAGGTTGCGCGGCAGCGGCTGGCCGAAATACGCGCCGCGTCCATGCGCCTCGGCGATGGCCTGCATCGCCGCCATCACCAGCCGGTCGCGACCGGCCTCATCGGCCTGGCGCAGGCAGGTATTGAACGAATTGCCGTTGTCGCCGATCACCAGCGCGGCATGGCCGGTGCCCAGCACGTCGGGCACGTTCACGCCCTGCGCCTGCAGCTCCCCCAGGCGACGGGCTTCGGTTTCGCGTGCCGCATCACCGCCGCGGTGCGGTGGCGGGCGCAGGGCATCGAGATGGAAACGGCGGGCAACAAAATTGAGCAGGCCCAGGGCCAGTGCTCGGCTTCCCTTGCCGTACTGCTTCAGCCAGGCACGTTGCCCTTCGATGACGATGGGCTCAACCATGACAGGTCCTCCTTAAAACGCGTTACGGCCCCAGAGGGGCCGCAACGACAGACTTCACGTTGTCGTAACTTGCACTATCAATAGCGCAGTAGGGCCGAACCCCACGTGAAGCCACCGCCGAAGGCCTCCAGCAGCAGCAGCTGGCCACGCTCGACCTTGCCGGACCGCACGGCCGCATCCAGCGCCAGCGGCACCGAGCCGGACGAGGTGTTGCCATGCTTGTCGACCGTCACCACCACCTGGTCCATCGACATCTCCAGACGCTTGGCGGTGGCTTCGATGATGCGCAGGTTGGCCTGGTGCGGAATCAGCCAGTCCAGGTCGGACTTGTCCAGGCCGTTGGCGGCCAGGGTCTCGTCCACGACCGAGTCCAGCGCCTTGACGGCGTACTTGAACACGTCGTTGCCCTTCATGTTGATGGTGCCACCACCGTTGGCGCCGTCCTTGAAACCGGTCGAGACGCCGACCGGGTTCCACAACAGCTCCTTCTTGCTGCCGTCGGCATGCAGGTGGGTGCTGAGGATGCCGGTGTCTTCGTCGGCCTTGAGCACGACAGCGCCGGCGCCATCGCCGAACAGCACGCAGGTGGTGCGATCGTTCCAGTCGACCATGCGGGTCAACGTTTCAGTGCCGATCACCAGCACGTGCTTGCAGTCGCCGGAGCGGATGAATTTGTCGGCCACGCCCAGCGCGAACACGAAGCCGGAACAGGCTGCGTTGACGTCGAAGGCGGGGCACCCGGCCACACCGAGCTTGGCCTGGATCAGGCACGCGGTGGACGGGAAAATGAGATCAGGAGTGGTCGTGCCGACCACGATCATGTCGAGCTGCGAGGCATCGATGCCTGCGGCTTCAAGCGCCCGCAGGGCGGCGTTGTAGCCAAGGTCGCTGGTGGTTTCGCCTTCGGCCGCGATGTGCCGTTCACGAATTCCGGTGCGCGACTGGATCCACTCATCCGAGGTTTCGACCATTTTTTCCAGGTCGGCATTGGTCAGGACTTTTTCCGGCAAATAGCTACCGGTGCCCGCGATCCTCGAATAGATCCGCTTGCTCATCATGTTTCCTGTTGCGCGGGCCGCCGATCACCGGCACGCCCGGGAAAGAAGGCAAAGGCCGCTGCCCGGGGGCAGCGGCCTTCCCGGCACATCAATCTTCTTCGACGGCCGAGGTCTTGGTCTGGATGACCTTCTTGCCGCGGTAGAAACCATCGGCAGTGATGTGGTGACGCAGGTGCACTTCGCCGGTGGTCGGGTCGGTCGACAGCTGCTTGGCGCTCAGGGCGTCATGGGCACGACGCATGCCGCGGCGGGACGGGGTGACACGGGATTTCTGCACAGCCATGGGATTGCTCCAAACTCGGTTCGTTTTGCTTCGTCGTATCGTCGCGCAGGACGCCAGCGCCCAGCACACTTTCGCTTTCGCCGCAGCCGCCGACGACAATCCGGCTGCTATTGTTTCTTCAGTGCTGCCAACGCCGCAAACGGGTTGGCCTGCTTCGTTTCTTCTTCGCTCGGCGCCCAGTCCTTGTCGACTGCTTCGCCATCGGGCGACAGCGGCACAACCGGCACTGCCAGCACCAACTCGTCCTCGACCAGATCCAGTGGACGCAGCTGGCCGTCTTCCGGCACCAGCAACGCCTCGTACTCCTCCGGCAGGGACGATTCCTCGTCCTCGTCGCGGATCAGGCCAAGCCTCTGGGTCATCTTCACCGGCAACAGGAATCGCTGCATGCTGCGCTGACAGGTCAGCGGCAACGCGGTATCGATGGTCAGTTCCACATAGGATACCCGCAAGACGTCGTCGCGACCGAATTCAAGCGAGTAATTGCACTCACCTTCGGTATCGGCGACCAAGCCCTGCAGGCGGGTCAATTCAGCCAGGGAGACCTGACCGTCGAAGCGCCTTCGCGCTACAACCATCCGCCAGGCATCCAGCGTTTCGGGCACGTTCGCGGACATAAGCCGCTGAATACTAAGGATCGGGGCGGCAGCTGTCAAATGCCCGCCATACAGGACTTGCTGCTGGCGCCGCGCACGGGCCAGACTGCCGCGCCCTGCCCCGGAATTCTCGCATGTCACTGGTCCTGGCCTCCACCTCCCGCTACCGGCGCGAACTGCTGCAACGGCTGGGCCTGCCTTTCGAGTGCGCCAGCCCGGAGGTGGATGAAACCCCGTTGAACGGCGAAGCGCCGCTGGCCCTGGCCACGCGACTGGCCGCCGCCAAGGCCGCCGAGGTGGCTGCCCGGTATCCGGGCGCCTGGGTGATCGGCTCGGATCAGGTGGCGGACCTGAACGGCCAGTCGCTGGGCAAGCCCGGCACGGTCGAGGCCGCCTGCGCACAGCTGGCAGCGATGTCCGGGCAGACCGTGCGCTTCCATACCGCCGTCTGTCTCAGCAGGAATGGAGATTCATTCACGGCCCTGGACCTGACCGAAGTACGGTTCCGCGTATTGGAACGGGATGAGATTGCCCGTTACGTCGCCACCGAACAGCCGCTGGACTGCGCCGGCAGCTTCAAGTGCGAGGGCCTGGGCATCAGCCTGTTCGAGGCGATCGACAACCGCGACCCGACCGCGCTGATCGGCCTGCCGTTGATCGCGGTGTGCGGATTGCTGCGGCAGGCCGGGTACGCGGTGCCGTGAACTGTAGAGCCGAGCCCATGCTCGGCTGCTTTTCTCGAGGCTGCCTGCCATCTGAATCAGAAGCAGCCGAGCATCGGCTCGGCTCGGCTCTACAGGACCAGAGGACTCAACGAACCTCGAACGGCTGCTCCTGCCACACCTCTACGCTGCCATCGCGGCCGAACAGGCGCAGGCCCAGCCAATGCCTCCCAGGTGCCAGCGTCGTCGTGTCCAATGAGGCATCGAAGCCGACGGCGGGATGCTGCGGATCGGTGCTGTCCGGCCAGGTCTGGCGCACATCGAAGGCGCGCCCATAGCGCGCATCACCGATCGAGCGGCCATCGACCAGCACTTCAACCCGTGCCAGCCCGACACCGTCCTTGAACGCCCAGCCCTTGATGGCAAGCGTGCCGGACACCTTCTCGCCAGCACCGGGTGCATCCAGCCAGGCCATCGCCGGGGTCACGCATGGCCCGGGAGCGCGCTGCACCGGCAGCCGGAACAGCAGGAAGCGCTGGAAGCCATGGTCACTGCTGACCACCCGCGGCGCCGGCAACGGCCCCACCTGTTCGCAGATGGCGTGATAGCGCGCCAGCAGATCGCGGTAGCGCTGGTCACTGGGTGACAGCACCAGCAGCATCGGTGCCGAACGCTCGCCCTCATGCAGCAGGCCCCACTGCGCCAGCTGCGCGGTGCGCCCATGCTTGTCATTGAGCGGATGCGGCAGCACCTCGATGTTGCCATTGCCCAGCTGGAAACCGAGTTCGGCACCGACCTTGAAGTTGCCGGCCAGCACGCGCGTCCCTTCCGGCATCTGCCGCAGCTCTTCGTGGACCGCGACAGCCAGTGGTTGCCAACCGGCGAAATTGCGCGGGTAGTACTTGCTGCCGGCCAACTCTTCACGCAACGAGGGAGTGGACGCCATCAGGTAGTAGCCGAACGCGAGCACCATGCCTGCGCCCGCCAGCCACCAACCGGTGCGCCGCAGCCAGCGCGGCCACCCGTTGAGCACCACCGGCACCGCCACCAGCAGCGCCAGGTAGCCCGGCAGCGGCCAGTGGAAACTGATGCGCTCGACGTCGGTGAAGAAGCCCAGCAGGAAGATGCCCAGGGTGGATACGCCCCCCACCAGCCCGAAGTAGCGCCACTGCACGCGCGCGCCGCCGCCGCTGCGGGTACCGGCCAGCGCCACCTTCCACATCGCCATGCACAGGATCGGGGTGACCAGCATCGGCTGGATCACCAGGAACCACAGCCCACCCCACTCGAATGTCCAGGGATGGCGCTCGACCACCTGGAACTTCAGGCCGGCATCGTGGTTGTCTGCATTCCATGCCAGCAGTGGCAGCCATGCCAGCACGCCCACCGCCAGTGCAACCCAAACGCGTGGGTCACCCAGCATGCGCCGCCCCTGCGGCAGCGCCAGCAGCGCAATGAAACCGACGCCGATGACACCAATGAAGCGATAGTGGCTGAGCGCACCGATCGCCAGGCCCAGCGCAAGCTTCATGGCCGATGATGCGTCGACGTTGTGCAACAGCCGCGCACCTGCATGCAGACAGATCGCAGCTGCCAGGGCCATCGGCACATCCGGCACTGCCAGCAGGCCCAGCGTCGCCGACAACGGCATCAGCAGCGTGAGGCTGCCCGCCTGCCAACCCGCCACATTCCCGAACCAGCGGGTTGCGGTGCGCACCACCAGCAACGGCAGCAGCGCGCCGATGGCCAGGAACGGCAAGCGCAGGGCGAGTACATGATGGCCACCAATCTCCACGCCCAGCCGGGCCAGCCATGCAGTCAGCCCGGGCAGATCCGAATACGCAGCCGCCAGGTGCTGACCTTCCTGCCAATAGAACGCCTCATCGACGAACAGCGGCAGGCGCGCAGCCACCACCAGTTTGGCCGCTGTGACCAGCGTCCATAACCAGAGAAATATCGTTCGTGCGCGCTGTTCGCCTTGCATTGCTCTATGGATAATCGAGTGGATTCCAGATCTGAGACGATCATGACAGCCTCGCCCCCCAATCCCAGCATGCTAACCGATCAACTGCGTCAGGCCCTGCGGGAGGCACAGGATCAGGTAAATGCACTGGTACTGGGCAAGGTGCCGGAAGTCAGGCTGGCTTTCGTCGCCCTGCTTTCCGGCGGCCATCTGCTGATCGAGGATCTGCCCGGTCTGGGCAAGACCACGCTGGCGCACGCACTGGCCAGCAGCCTCGGCCTCAGCTTCCAGCGCGTGCAGTTCACCTCCGACCTGCTGCCTGCCGATGTACTGGGCGTCTCGGTATACGAAGCCGGCAGCCGCCAGTTCCAGTTCCATCCAGGGCCGGTGTTCACCCACGTGCTGCTGGCCGACGAGATCAACCGTGCGCCGCCGCGCACGCAGAGCGCGCTGCTGGAGGCGATGGCCGAGCAGCAGGTGACCCTGGATGGGCAGACCCATCCCCTGCCCGATCCCTTCTTCGTGATCGCCACGCAGAACCCGGTGGATCTGTCCGGCACGTTCCCGCTGCCGGATTCGCAGCTGGACCGCTTCCTGCTGCGGCTGGCGATGGGCTACCCCAGCGCACAGGCCGAGCGCGAACTGCTGCGCGGCACCGATCGCCGCGATCTGATCGCGCGTGCCGTACCGAAGCTGGATGACACCCAGGTGCGCGCGCTGCGCGACGCAGTGAACCACGTGCATGCCAGCGACGCGCTGATCGACTACGTGCAGGCGCTGCTGACCCGCAGCCGCCAGCACGCCGGCGTGCGCGTGGGCCTGTCGCCGCGTGCCGGTCTGGCCCTGCTGCGCGCGGCCAAGGCGCACGCGCTGCTGTTGGGGCGCGGCCATGTGGTGCCCGAGGATGTGCAGACCCTGTTCGTGGCGGTAGCGGGCCATCGCCTGGTGGCCGAGGCCGAATCCAGCTCGGGGCCGGCACTGGCACGCGCGATCCTGCAGACCGTTGCGGTCGACTGAGCGTGGCCACGCGCTGGGCACGACTGCAGCTGATGGCTCGCCCTCGCAGGCCCGAAGCGCTGCCGCAGCGGCTGGACCGCCACCGCATCTACGTACTGCCCACCCGCTTCGGGCTGTTCGTCGCCACCCTGCTGGCAGCGATGCTGCTGGGCGCGTTGAACTACAACAACAACCCGGCCCTGCTGCTGGCCCTGCTGCTGGCGGCCGCAGCGATCGCCAGTGCCATCGCCGCGCACCTGCAACTGTCCGGCGTGCAGATCGACGCCATCTCCGCCGAGCCGGTTCCCGCCGGGCAACCGCTGCGGCTGCGCGTGGACCTGTCACTGCGCGATCCCCGCGCACGTCACGGCCTGCACCTGCAGCTGGGCGGCAGCGAGGCCTGGACCTCACTGCCTGCACACGGCCGTGGCGAAGTAGAGCTGGAGGTGCCCAGCGAGCGTCGCGGCTGGCTGGAACTGCCACGCATCCGCCTGTCCACTACGCAGCCGCTGGGGCTGGTGCGGGCATGGTCATGGGTATGGCCGGAACAACCGCTGCTGGTCTATCCACTGGCCGAAACACTGAGCCCTGCGCTACCGGAGAGTGGCAACGATCCGCTGCATACACGCGCCCATGCCAGCGGCGAGGAACTGCACCAGCTGCGGCCGTACCGCGCAGGCGATGCACCGCGCAGCATTTCGTGGAAGCACTCGGCGCGCCGCGACAGCCTGCTGGTGCGCGAGTACGAAAAGCCGATCGGCATCGAAGTCATCCTGGACTGGCGCACGCTGGCGCCGTTGGGCCATGAAGCACGCATCGCGCGGTTGGCGCGCTGGGTGGATATGGCCGAGCGCGAGGGCCGCCGCTACACCCTGCTGCTGCCGGCACATCCCCCCTTCGGCCCCGGCCAGGGTGCCAGCCACCATCACCTGTGCCTGCGCGCGCTGGCGTTGATGCCGCATGACTGAGTCCCCTCTCCTGCTCGACCGCACTGCCCGCACCTGGACCCTGGCCAGCGCGGCGCTGGCGCTGTTGCCATTGCTGCTGCAGCTGCCACCACTGCTGGCTGGCGTGATCGCGCTGGCGGCAATCATCACCGCCGCCCTGTCGTGGCGAAGGCAGTTGCCAATGCCGGTGCGCCTGCTGCTGGTACTGGCCATGCTTGCCGCCATCGTCTGGCAGATGGGCATGGTGCGCCCAGGGCGCGATACCGGTTGCGCGCTGCTGGCGGCGATGCTGGCGATCAAGTCCAGCGAGCTGCGCAGCCTGCGTGATGCCCGCAGCCTGCTCGGCTTCGCCCTGTTCTCGCCGTTTGCGGCGTTTCTGCTCGACCAGGGGCCGCTGACAACAGCACTGGCCGCACTGGCCGGGGTCAGCGCATTGCTCGCCCTGCAACGCCTGGCCCAGGATGAAGGCCACGCCGGCCGCCTGCCGCTGCGCGGGCAGCTGCGCGGTGTCGGCCGCCTGCTGGCGATCGGCCTGCCGCTGGCATTGGCCTGCTTCTGGCTGTTCCCACGCCTGGCAACGCCGCTGTGGGGTGTTCCCGAGCGCGCCGTCGGCACGCCGGGGCTGTCCGACAGCATGGAACCCGGCCAATGGCTGGACCTGATGGCCGATGACACCCCGGCGCTGCGCGTGCAGTTCTTTGGTGCTGTGCCCGAGCCGGCACAGCGCTACTGGCGCGGGCCGGTGCTGACCGCCTTCGATGGCCGGCGCTGGACGCGCGACCGGGCCAGCGCGCGACGTCCCGCCGCAGTGGTCGACGCCGGTGCGCAGGGCTGGGACTACCAGATCGACTACGAGCCCACAGACCGCCGCCAGCTGGTGGCGCTGGACCTGCCCAGCCGTGCCCCGGCAGGCAGCACGCTGGACGCGGACATGAGCCTGAGCAGTGAACGCTCGCTGGCCTCGCTCAGCCGCTGGCGACTGCATTCGGCGCCGCCGCAGCGCTTCGACAGCGCGCTGTCGCCCTACCTGCGCCGCGCCACGCTGCAGCTGCCCGCCGGCTTCAATCCACGTACGGCAACCCTGGCCCAGCAATGGCGGCAGGATGCCGGCGGCGATGACGAGGCCATCGTCCGCCGCGCGCTGCAATGGATCACCACCGATTTCTCCTACACGCTGGAAACGCCGCCGGCAGGGCGCGATCCGGTTGACGAGTTCCTGTTCGGCTACAAGGCCGGCTTCTGTGAACACTTCAGCTCGGCCTTCGTGGTGCTGATGCGCAACGCCGGCGTCCCGGCGCGGGTGGTAACCGGTTTCGCCGGCGGTACCCGCAACCGTATTGGCGACTACTGGGTGGTGCGGCGGATGGATGCCCACGCCTGGGCCGAGGTGTGGCTGCCACAGCGCGGCTGGGTACGGGTCGACCCGACCGCCGCCGTGGCACCGGAACGCATCCTCGACACACTCGACGACCGCTTGCAGGCCGGCACCAACAGCCCGTTGCAGCAGCGCTGGCTGCAGCTGGGGCAGATGGGCGACTGGCTGCGCCGCGGCTGGAACGATCTGGTGCTGTCCTTCGACGCGCGCCGCCAGCAACAGCTGCTCAAGCCGTTCGGGCTGGATGACCTCGGGCCCGGACAGCTGGTCGCCGGCTTTGTGATCGCCGCGTTGCTGGCACTGGCGTGGATGGCCTGGCTGTTGGCCCGTGGCGAGCGCGAACGTGATCCGCTGCTGCGTGCCTGGCATGGGCTGGGCCGGCGCTACGCCCGCCTCGGCCTGGCCCGTGAACCGCACGAAACCGCACAGGACTGGGCCCAGCGCGTGCACCGGCAGCGCCCTGACCCGACCCTGCTCGCACTCAGCCAGCGTTTCGCTGATGCGCGTTACGCTGGAACTTGCACCGACCTCGCTTCATTATTGCGGGACCTGCGCAGGCATCGCCCGACTTCCGGAGCCTCCCCATGAACACCAAGTTCCTCCTCACCGCTGTGGCCACGCTGGCCCTGTCGGCCTGCGCCACGGCCCCAAAGCCGCTGCAGGGACAGTTCAGCCTGGTCTCCCCGCGCGACTCGGTCGCCACCCAGCAGGTCGGTACGCCGGTCCGTTGGGGCGGTCGCATCATCGAAACCAAGCCCGGCCAGGGCGAGACCTGCTTCCAGATCATCTCGCGCCCGCTCAATGGCAGTGGCCGTCCGAACACCACCTCGTCCGACGCCAGCGACGGCCGCTTCATCGCATGCCGTGCCGGCTTCTATGACCCGGCCGTGTTTGAGGCCGGCCGCGACGTAACCTTCATCGGCAAGATCGACGGCTACCAGAACACCCGCATCGGCGAGTACGACTACCGCCTGCCGAAGCTGTCGGCCGATGTGATCTACCTGTGGCCGGAACAACGCCAGGTCGACGTGGTGCCCTACCCCTATGGCCCGTGGGGCCCGGGCCCGTATGGCCCGTACTGGGGCGGCTACGGCCGTTGGGGCTGGTGGTGATCACCGCCGCACAGGCGTGACGGAAAAGGCCGCCCTCGGGCGGCCTTTTTGCATCCTGTGGATCCATGCGGTGCGCAGGCTCAACGCCCCGGGGTACCGAAGTGCCCCAGCGACGCACCAGCCAGCAGGTGCATGTGGATATGGAACACGGTCTGCCCGGCATCCTCGCGGCAGTTCATCACGATGCGGTAGCCGTCCTGAGCGAAGCCCTCGCGGCGCGCGTACTCGGCGGCAGCCAGCGCCAGCTTGCCGATAAGGTGCGCCTGCGACGGCTGCAGGTCGTCCAGGGTCGGGATGATCTCGTTCTTCGGAATGAACAGCACGTGCACCGGCGCCTGCGGTGCGATGTCCTTGAAGCCGAGCACCTCGTCATCCTCGTAGACGATGGTGGCCGGGATCTCGCGACGGATGATCTTGCTGAAGAGGGTTTCGTTGCTCATGGTCGGCCTCGGCGGGGATGTCTCCCGCATTGTAGGCCGCGCACACCCGGACATGCCGGCCGTTGCTCAATCGCGGAATTCGCTGCGCGTCCCGAACGCGTGCGACAGCGTGCCGCGATCGACGTACTCCAGCTCTCCACCGAGCGGCAGGCCCTGCGCCAGGCGGCTGGGCTGCACCTTGCGTGCACGCGCCAGCTGCGCCAGGTAATGTGCGGTGGCTTCACCTTCGACGGTGGCACTGGTGGCGATGATCAGTTCCTGCACCTCGCCTTCGGCCAGGCGCCGCTCCAGCTGCTCCAGGCCCAGTTCGCGCGGGCCAATGCCATCGAGCGGCGACAGGCGGCCCTGTAGCACGAAGTAGACACCGCGGAAACCGGTGGCGTTTTCGATGGCCAGGCGGTCGGCCGGCGATTCGACCACGCACAGCTGGCTGCGCTCGCGACTGCTGTTGGCACAGGTCGGGCACAGCTCGGTTTCGCTGAAATCGCGGCACTGCGCGCAGTGGCCGATTCGCTCCACCGCCAACGCCAGCACCTCGGCCAGGCGCTGGCCACCTTCGCGCTCGCGCTCGAGCAGGTGATAGGCCATGCGCTGCGCCGTCTTCTGGCCTACGCCAGGCAGCACCCGCAGTGCATCGATCAATTGTTCAAGCAGGGGTGCGGACACGGCGGCATGCTTTGATGGCGTCGAGCAGGCTCGACGGCTACGTGTAGAGTCGAGCCATGCTCGACTGAGGGTTGCAGCGGGCGCCTGCAGCAACAGGCGCCCCGCCGAACATCAGAACGGCAGCTTCATGCCCGGCGGCAGCTGCATGCCGGCGGTGGCCGAACCCATCTTCGACTTCGACTCGGCATCGATCTTGTTCGAGGCGTCGTTGAAAGCGGCGGCGATCAGGTCTTCCAGCATCTCCGGGTCGCTGGCCAGCGACGGGTCGATGCGCACCTTGCGGCATTCCTTGGCGCCGGTCAGGGTCACGCTGACCATGCCGCCACCGGCGCTGCCGGTCACTTCGATCCTGGCGATTTCTTCCTGGGCCTTCTGCAGGTTTTCCTGCATCTTCTGGGCCTGCTGCATCAGTTGGGCGATGTTTCCGCGCATGGTGTCTTACTCGTCAAAAGAACGGATGGAATCGGAAACAACCCGGGCACCGTGCTGTTGGATCAGCACCTGCACTTCCGGATCGTCCATGAAAACAGCCTCTGCCACCTGCTGCCGCTCGCCACGCTGGCGATCGGCACGCTGGTGCAGGGTCTCGGCCGGAACGTGCTCGGTCTCCACGGTCTCGACCACGATCTTCGGCGCCTGGCCGAGGGCCTTCTCCAGCATCTCCCCCAGGGCGGCCAGCGCGCGCTCCGAGCGCAGGTATTCAAATCCGGGCGAAAGGCCCAGTTTCAAGGTCCCGTGCTGGCAACTGATGAAGGCAGCGTTGGCCGCCAGCTGCCGCGACGGGCCGCTCAGGCCACTGTTGGCGACCAGATCCAGCCAGTCCTCGGCACTGGCCAGATCGCTGACACCTTCCAGCGGCGCAGTCTCCTGCACTGGCGCGGGCTCGGCCGGCGCGATGGCAATGCCTTCGGTGCGGAACGGGCGCTCGGACGGTGCAGGCTCGCTGGGAGCCGCGACGGGAGCTGGCGGTTCATGCCAGGGCGCCACCATGGCGGCGTCCGGCCCAGCCATCTCGGCTGCTAGAGCCTGGTCACGCGCCTCTGCTTCGTCAGTGGCCCACGGCGGCAGGTCGTCGCCCGCTTCTGCTTCAACGGACGGCGGCGCTGCGACTCCGGCCTTCACCGGCGGCGGTGACACCGGCTCTTCCACCGGAACCGGCTCGGGCTCCGGCGTCGGCTCAGGATCGGGTTGCGGGACCGGCTCAGGTTCGGGTTCAGGTTCGCGCGGCGCGGCCTGCACCGGAGCGGCCACCTGCGCCGCCACAGCCGGGCTTGCCGAAGCGGCGGCAGTCGCCGGCGTCGCTTCGTGGGTACCCGCACCGCTGCCATCACCGGCAGCATGGCCGCCCGGCACATTGCCTGCACCCTCCACCGACTTTGGCACCGCCGGGACCGCCGTGGCCGGACGGAAAGCCAGCATGCGCAGCACGGCCATTTCAAAGCCCGCGCGCGGGCTCGGCGCCAACGGCAGGTCACGGCGGCCGTTCAAGGCCATCTGGTACCAGAGCTGCACCACTTCCGGGCGCAGGCGTTCGGCGAATGCTGCGGCATCCAGGCCTTCGGCAACCGCCGCGGCACCCGGTACCAGCTGCTGCACCTGGATGCGGTGCAGGCCTTCGGCCAGCGCTTCCAGCACGCCACTCCAGTCCGGCGAGAATTCGGCCAGCGCGGCCACCACCTGCAGCAGGCGCGGGCCATCGCCGTCAGCCAGCGCATCGAGCATCGCCGCCACCTGGGTGCGATCGACCGTGCCCAGCATGGTGCGCACCACGTCCTCGCGCAGCGCGCCGCCGGCATAGGCAATCGCCTGGTCCAGCAGCGACAGGCCGTCGCGCAGGCTACCGTCAGCGGCCTTGGCCAGCTGCACGATGGCGCTGCCGTCGGCTTCGATCTCCTCGGCCGCCAGGATGCGGGTCATCTGGCCCTGGATCTGGTCTTCGTCCAGGCGCTTGAGATTGAACTGCAGGCAGCGGCTGAGCACGGTGACCGGCAGCTTCTGCGGATCGGTGGTGGCCAGCAGGAACTTCACGTGCTCCGGCGGTTCTTCCAGCGTCTTCAGCAGTGCGTTGAACGCCGCCTTGGACAGCATGTGCACTTCGTCGATCAGGTAGACCTTGTACTTGCCACGCGAGGGCATGTACTGCGCGTTCTCGATCACTTCACGCACGTCATCCACACCGGTGTTGGACGCGGCGTCGATTTCCAGCAGGTCGATGTAGCGGCCGGCGTCGATGTCCAGGCAGGCCGCGCACTGGCCGCACGGGTCGGCGCTGGTGCCCTGCTCGCAGTTCAGCGACTTGGCGAAGATACGCGCGATGGTGGTCTTGCCCACGCCGCGGGTGCCGGTGAACAGGAACGCGTGGTGGACCCGGCCGCTGTCCAGCGCATTGCTGAGCGCACGGACCACGTGTTCCTGGCCCACCAGCTCGGCAAAACGCTTCGGACGCCACTTGCGGGCAAGGACGAGATAGGACATCAGGCCACCGTTTTCCATCGGATGTTCCATTGTGCCATGCCTGTCCAGCCCCCTCGCCTTCGGCACAGCTTTCGCAGGTTCCTGGCCGGGGTGCTTGTGAAGTGCCGCGCAGCCCGCTAGAATCTGCGCCCCTGCTGAGGCGTTTGCCGATGGCAGGGATCCGGAGAGGTGTCCGAGTGGTTGAAGGAGCACGCCTGGAAAGTGTGTAAGCGTCTAAACCGCGCTTCGGGGGTTCGAATCCCCCTCTCTCCGCCAGATAAATGAAGAAGCCGCCCAATGGGCGGCTTTTTTATTTGGCTGGCGGTACTACCGAACTGAACAGGCCCTGCCGCCGGGGCAGCTCCAACGGTCCGCCCGGCGACAGCGCGCGATCCGCTGCGAGTCACCTGTGCCGGAGCAGTCCCCGCACGCAGACGCCGACGAACGCCAGCCCCAGCAGCATCCACACGACCGTCATTCCCCACAGCGCACCGAACGTATCCAGGACCGGCTCCAGGCGCGGTTGCGCCGGATCGTACAGCACGCGTACCGGCTGTCCAGGCTCATAGCCGAAGATCATGCCGCCCTGCGGGTAAGAGACGCGTTGGCCGCTCGCGGTGGTGAACGCGATCTGCGGATGCGATCCGCCCGCGTTCAGGCGCTCGACCTGGCCATCGACGGCCTGCGCGATCTGCAGGAACTCAAGGCGATGTGTCACTTCGAAGGCGGCCACGGCAAGGATCAACAGCCCCACCGCGCCAAACAGCAGACTGCGCATGACCTGGGCGGTCCGGGAAAGAGAAGGGTCGGGCATCGCTCGGCAGCTCCGTTGCAGGCAGGAAGACGAATGGGGCCGGCGGATCCTGCCGCGCGGTCAGTCCCACGTGTCGAAAGCATAGCCCAGAAGCCGCCGCGCCCCGCTGCACGCCATCGCGGCCGCATGCGCCTCGCCACTGACGCACCCGCCTGGTACAGGCGCCTGTGTTCCGCACAGTCATTCGAGTTGGGCGAAATCATCCGTGAGAAGATCGACTCCGCTCCACGCACCTTGGAACACTTCGGCGCCCCCTACGGCCTCGTCGTGCGATACCCACTCGAGAAGGACAACGTCTGGACGGTTGAACTGCGCCCGGGCAACGCCATGGCATTTCCCATGAACCTCCGCCTCTACCGCCCCGCCGATGCCAGCGCCTGCCTGTCGATTTTCGACAGCAACGTGCCCACCTACTTCGCGCCCGAAGAGCGCAGCGACTTTGAGCACTTTCTGCAAGAACAGGCCTTGCACTGTGCATTCCAGGTCATCGAGCGAGATGGCAGCATCGTGGCCTGTGGCGGCCTGTCGCGACGCGGCGACGGCAGTGCGGGTTTCTGCTGGGGCATGGTGCAGCGCGCGCTGCACCGGCATGGACTTGGCCGGGAACTGGCGCTGGCACGCCTGCGCCAGGCTGAAGCGGATCCCTCGATCAAGCGCATCGCGCTCAGCACCAGCCAGCACACCCAGGGCTTCTATGCCGGCCTGGGCTTCCAGGTGACGCGGATCGTGCCCGATGGCCACGGCGCCGGGATCGATGCCGTGGAGATGGAGCGGAGGTTCTAGCCCTCCGCCCCGCCCTGGATCCGCAGGCGTGGATCCAACGTCGCCCCACTCTCCTCAGAAGCCCACGCGCAGGTTGATCTGCCCGCCCACGTCGCGGCGGCCATCGCCATGCTGGCCCTGCACGAACATCGACAGCTGGCTGTTGCGGCCGAGGCCCACCGCCACGCCCACCTGGCTGACCAGCGCATTGCGTGCCATCACCGCGCTGTAGACGTCGAAGGCATTGCCACCCACCGCGAAGCGGTTGCGGCTGGCCACATCGGTATCACCCGATGCATGCTGCCAGCCCAGGCCAACCGTCAGCTGCGCCGGGAAGCGCTCGCCGCTGCCCACGTCCCAACGGCCGCGCACGCCCACGGTGCTGACATTGAGCGTGTCCTTGCCGCCTTCCAGCACCAGCGCTGCAGTGCCGCCCTGCTCCACCGCACGATCGCTGTCGACCCAGTGCTTGGTGAACTGCACATACGGCTGCAGTTGGGTCTTGCCATGGGTCCAGGTCCAGCTGCCCTCCACCTGCGCGATGGTCACATCCGAATCCTGGCGGCTGTACAGGGTCTGCCCCAGCAGCGGCACTTCACGCGTGGTGCGCGTGCGGTAATCACCGCGCGACACGCTGCCACCCACCGCAAAGCCGTTGTTCCATTGGCCCTGCGCATACAGGCCGAACGTATTGCCGCGCAGGCGGGCCCTCGAGCTGCGATCGTAAAGGCGCGTATCCAGCCGCTCGTTGCCTGCGGCCGCACCCAGCACCACATGTTCCCCCAGCTGCCAGTCCACACCCGCCATCAGCGCATTGCGGTTGGAGCGGATGTCGTCGCCGTTGCCGTCGCCATCCTGCTTGAACACCTTGCCACTGCCGGCCAGCCAGGCCGAGGCACGCTCGCCACGCACGGTCGGCAGTTCGCTGCCGAGACGTTGGCGGATGCCTTCTTCCAGATAGTTGTCATACAGCAGCACCGCGCGGCTGGCCGCATGCACTTCACCGGACAGCTGGTCGAATGCGCTACGCGCGGTACCGGCGTCATACATCAGCACCGTGTTGTACAGGCCCAGCGCCGGTCCACTCTGCGGCAGGCTGTCCAGCGCCGCGGCCGTGTTGTACTGGTTGCGCGTGTTGGCCACCGTGGTGAACGCCGCGGTCTGCGCCACGTCGATCTGCAGGTTGGCCGTGTTCGCGGTATAGACCGGGGTGATGGTCAGGAAGGCCGACGGTGTGGTCGCCGAGGCGAACTGCCCGCTCACGCCACCACCCGCATTGATCACGGTGTACTGCTGTCCCTGCTGGTAGCTGGTGCTCGGCGAGATGGTGTTCACCTTTACGGTGCTGCCACCCACGTTCGCGCTGCCGCCCACCTGTACCGTATCGCTGCCGGTAGCGCCCAGATCGATGCCCAGCGTGCTGCCCGGCGACAGGGTCAGGTTGCCGCCCACTGTGATCGTGCCGGTGCCATTGCCCGCACCGCTGCCGTTGCCCGGGCCATTCCCCGGCGACAGCACACCACCGCTGGATACCGTCACACCACCGCCAGTGCCCCCGATGGTGCCGGTGCCGGACAGCGTGGTGCCGCTGCCGATGGTCCACTGGCCGCCGATGTTGCCGGTGACATTCAGGCCACCGCCGGTGACCTGGCCGGTACCGCTGAAACCACCGCTGTTGCCGCCGAGGTTCAGGCTGCCCGGACCGGCCTGCACGATGCTGCCGCCGCCGCTGATGGAGCCGCCCAGAGTGGTGGTGCCACCGGTGTTGATCACCAGGCCACCGTTGTTGGTGATGTTGCCTGTGATCGAGCCGCTGGCGCCGCCGTTGCCGACCTGCACCGTGCCACCCGCATTGATGGTGGTGCCGCCGGTGTAGGTGTTGTTGCCGGTCAGCGTGAGGGTGCCGTTGCCGGCCTGGGTCAGGCCACCGCTGCCACTGATGGTGCCGGCGACGGTGGTGTTGCCACCCACGTTGAACACCAGGCTGCCGTTGTTGCTGACGTTGCCGGCGATCGCACCGCTGGCGCCGCCAGCGCCAACCTGCAACGTGCCGCCGGTGTTGATGGTGGTGCCACCGGTATAGGTGTTGTTGCCGCCCAGGATCAACGTGCCGCTACCGGCCTGGGTCAGGCCACCGCTGCCGCTGATGGCGCCACCGACCGTGGTATTGCCGGCCACGTTGAACACCAGATTGCCGTTGTTGGTGACGCTGCCACCGATCGCACCGGTCGCGCCGCCATTGCCCACCTGCAGGGTACCGCCCGCGTTGATCGTGGTCGGCCCGGTGTAGGTGTTGTTGCCGGTCACGGTCAGTGTGCCGCTGCCGGCCTGGGTCAGGCCGCCGCTGCCGCTGATGGTGCCGCCCAGCGTGGTGTTACCGGCCACGTTGGACACCAGCGAACCGTTGTTGGTGATGTCACCGACGATCGACCCCGTCGCACCGCCATTGCCCAGCTGCAGCGTGCCGCCGGCGTTGATGGTGGTACCGCCGGTGTAGGTGTTGGTGCCAGTCAGCAGCAGCGTACCGCTGCCGGCCTGGGTCAGGCCGCCACTTCCACTGATGGTGCCGCCCAGCGCGGTGTTGCCGGCCACGTTGGAAATCAACGCACCATTGTTGGTGATGTCACCGGCGATAGCGCCGGTTGCCCCGCCGTTGCCGACCTGCAGCGTACCGCCGGTATTGATGGTAGTGCCACCGGTGTAGGTGTTGTTGCCGACCAGGGTCAGCACGCCGGTACCGGCCTGGGTCAGGCCACCGCTGCCGCTGATCGCGCCACCGACCGTGGTGTTGCCGCCCACGTTGAATATCAGGCTGCCGTTGTTGGCAACGTTGCCGGTGATCGCACCGGTCGCACCGCCATTGCCCACCTGCAGGGTGCCACCGGCATTGATGGTGGTGCCGCCGGTATAGGTGTTGTTGCCGGTCAGGGTCAGCGTGCCGGCACCGGCCTGGGTCAGGCCGCCACTGCCGCTGATGGTGCCGCCCAGCGTGGTGTTGCCTGCCACGTTGGACACCAGCGCGCCGTTGTTAGTGATGTCACCGACGATCGCACCGGTCGCACCGCCGTTGCCGATCTGCAATGTGCCACCGGCATTGATGGTGGTACCGCCGGTGTAGGTGTTGTTGCCCGTCAGCACCAGCGTGCCGCTGCCGGCCTGGGTCAGACCGCCATTGCCACTGACCACCGCACCCACGGTTGCCGTGGTGCCGAGGTTGTAGACCAGGCTGCCGTTGTTGGTGATGTCACCCAGCACCGAACCGGTGCTGCCACCGTTGCCGATCTGCAGGGTGCTGCCACCGTTGATGGTGGTACCGCCGGTGTAGGTGTTGTCGCCGCTCAGGGTCAGCGTACCGGTACCTCCCTGCACCAGGCCGCCGGTGCCACTGAGGACGCCAGCGAACAAGGTGCTGGCGTTGTTGCCGCCGGTAGTCAGCGTTGCACCTCCCAGCGCCACCGTGCTGCCGGCCACACCGGCCAGGCCGCCGATGCTCTGGTTGCCACCGGCGCTGATATCCAGCGTTCCAGCACCGGCCAGGTTCACCGTGCTGGCACCGGACAGGCTGCCGCCGGCTGCTACCGCCAGCGTGCCGCTGTTGATGGTGGTGGTGCCGGTATAGCTGCTGGCACCGCCCAGGGTCACCGTCGCCGCGCCATCCTTCAGCAGGCCACCGGCACCGCTGATCGGGCCATTCAAGGTCAGCGCATTACTGCCGGCCAGGGTCAGCGTGCCGCCGGCCAGCTGCACGGTGTTGGCCAGTGTCAGCGCGCCGGTGCCGTCCAGGCTGGCGTTGCCGCCTACGGTCAGCGCGCCGGTGCCCAGCGAACCGTCGTTGCCCAGCAGCAGGCCACCGGCATTGAGGGTCACGCCGCCGGTGAAGACGTTGACGCCCGTCAAGCCCTGGATGCCTGCGCCGTTCTTTACCAGGCCACCGGCCCCTCCGATAGTGCCGGCGAACGTGGTATTGCCCACGCCATTGAGGGTCAGCGTGCTGCCGCCCAGCGCCACTGTCGAACCCGCCACGCCTGCCAGCGAACCGATCGCCTGCGCACCACCCGCGCTGATGTCAAAGGCGGTGCCGGCATTGGCCAGGTTCACCGCACCCGTGGCAGCCAGGCTGCCGCCGGCACCGATCGCCAGCGTGCCAGCGTTGATGGTGGTGCCACCGGTGAAGGTGTTGGTGCCGGTCAACGTCTGGGTGCCCGAACCTTCCTTGATCAGGCCACCGGAGCCGGCCACCGAACCACTGAAGGTGCCATCGGTAGGGCCTCCGATCGTCAATGTGTTGGCGCCCAGGTTCACCGTACCGCTGCCGATCAGGGTACCGAACTGCTGCGTGCCGCTGCCCGCTGACAGATCGAAGGTCGCGCCCGTGGCCAGGTTGACGATGCCCGTGGAGGCCAGGCTGGCGCCAGCACCCAGTGCCAGGGTGCCAGCGTTGATGAAGGTACCGCCGGTATAGGTGTTGGCACCATTCAAGGTCAGCGTCGCGGCACCCTCCTTGGTCAGTGAGCCGGTACCACTGAGGATACCGTTGAGGGTGAGGTTGTTGCTGCCCAGCACAGTCAGTCCGGCATTGAGCGTGAAGTTGTTGGCAAGCGTGATCGCGGTGTTCGAATCCAGTGTGGCGTTGCCGCCCACGGTCACCGCACCGGTACCGAGCGCGTCGTTGTTGCCGACCACCAGGCCACCGGCGTTGAGTGCGACGCCGCCGCTGAAGGTGCTGGCGCCGTTGAGCGTCTGCACGCCCGCGCCGTTCTTGACCAGGCCGCCATTGCCACTGATCGCACCGTTGAAGGTGCTGTCAACGGCACCGCCCAGGGTCAGCGTGCTGCCGCCCAGCGCCACCGTACTGCCGGCGACGCCAGCCAGCGAACCGATGGCCTGGTTGCCCGCCGAAATGTCGAACGTGCCGGCACCGGCAAGATTCACTGCGCCGGTGGAGGCCAGGCTGCCGCCGGCACCGATGGCCAGCGTGCCGCTGTTGATGGTGGTACCGCCGGTGTAGGTGTTGGCACCGGTCAGGGTCACCGTGGCCGCACCATTCTTGATCAAGCCACCGCCACCACTGATGACGCCACCCAGCGTGAGCGCGTTGCTGCCGAGCAGGTTGAGGTTGGCACCAGCAGTGAGGTTGACGGCATTGCCAAGCGTCACCGCTAGGCTGCTGTCCAGCGTCGCATCGGCACCGATGTTCAACGCGCCGCTACCCAGCGCCGCGTTGTTGCCGACCACCAGCCCACCGCCGTTCAATGCCACGCCGCCGTTGAACAGGTTGGCGCCGCCGAGCGTGAGGATGCCGGCGCCATTCTTGACCAGGCCGCCTGTGCCGGAGATCGCGCCATCGAAAGTGCTGTTGCCAACGCCGCCCAGGGTCAGCGTCTGCGCCCCCAGGCTCACCGTCGAGCCCGCCACACCGTTCAACGCCCCGATGGTCTGGTTGGCGCCGGCAGTGGAGATATCGAAGCCTGTGCCCGCCGCATTGAGCGTCACCGCACCGGTCGCGGCCAGACTGCCGCCGGGGCCGATCGCCAGGGTACCGGCATTGATGAAAGTGCCGCCGGTATAGGTGTTGGCACCGGTCAGCGTCTCGATGCCGGCACCGACCTTGGTCAGGCCACCGGTCCCTGCGATCGAGCCACTGAAGGTGCCATCGGTGGCACCGCCGACCTCGATCGAGTTGGCGCCGAGATTCACCGTACCGTTGCCGATCAGGGTTCCGAACTGCTGCGTGCCACTGCCGGCAGATAGATCCAGCGTGGCACCGGTGGCGAGGTTCACGGTACCGCTCGCTGACAGGCTGGCACCGGCCCCCAGCGCCAGCGTGCCGGCGTTGATGTTGGTGCCACCGGTATAGGTATTGATGCCATTCAAGGTCAGCGTTGCGCTGCCATTCTTGGTGAGGCTGCCGGTACCGGAAAGGACGCCGTTGAGCGTCAGTGCATTGGTCCCGATTACGGTCAGCCCGGCGTTGAGCGCGATGTTGTTGGCCAGCGTTGCCAGGCCGGTGGTATCCAGTGTGGCGACACCGCCGACCGTCAACGCACCGGAGCCCAGCGCTGCGTCATTGCCGAGTACCAGTCCACCTGCGTTCAGTGTCACACCGCCGGCAAAGGTGTTGGCGCCGGACAATGTCTGTACGCCCGCGCCCACCTTGACCAGACCGCCACCGCCGCTGATCACGCCATCGAACGCGGCGTTGCCGGCGGTACCGAAGGTCAACGAATTGCCGCCCAGCGTCAGCGTGCTTCCACCCGCTCCGTTGAGTGCACCGATGGTCTGGTTGCTGCCGGCGCCGGAGATATCGAAGCCAGCGCCTGCGCCCAGCGTGACGTCACCCGCCGCAGCCAGGCTGCCGCCCGTGCCCAGCGCCAGCGTGCCGGCATTGATGGCGGTACCACCGGTGTAGGTGTTGGCACCGGACAGGGTCAGCGTGGTAGCGCCGTTCTTGATCAGGCTGCCGTTGCCTCCGACCACACCCGACAGCGTCAACGCATTGCTGCCCGGCAACGTCAGTGCAACGCCCGAGCCCAGCGTGACCGCATTGCCGAGCGTCACTGCAGCGCCGGCATCCAGCGTGGTACTGGCATTCACCGCCAGCGCGCCGGTACCAAGCGCACCATCCGCACCGACCACCAGGCCACCACCGTTCAAGGTCAGGCCGCCACCAAACGTATTGGTGTTGTTGAGCGTCAGCAGGCCGGTGCCGTTCTTGACCAGGCTGCCGTTGCCGCTCAGCACGCCTCCGAACGCAACGTCATTGGTCCCGCCCAGGGTAAGCTGGGTGCCGGCACCGAAGTTCACCGCGTTGGCCAGGTTCAGCGCCACGGTGCTGTCGAGCGTGGTGGTTCCGCCGATGGCCAGCGCACCCGTACCCAGCGCGCTGGTGTTGCCGAGAATCAGGCCACCCGCATTGAGCGCAAGGCCGCCACTGAAGGTGTTTGCACCGGACAGCGTCTGCACGCCCGTACCGGTCTTGACCAGGCCGCCGGTGCCTCCGATCACACCGGCAAAGCTGCCGTTGCTGGCGCCGCCAAAGGTCAGCGACTGCGCGCCCAGCGCCAGCTGGCTGCCTGCGACGCCGTTGAGCGCGCCGATGGTCTGCGCTGTGGCGGCTGCGGAGATGTCCAGCGTCGCACCGGCGCCAGCAAGATCCACCGCACCGGCCGCGGCAAGGCTACCGCCGGCTCCCAGCGCCAGCGTGCCGGCGTTGACGGTGGTACCACCGCCGAAGGTGTTGGCGCCGGACAGCGTGAGGCGCGCTGGGCCGTCCTTGATCAACCCACCCGCACCGAATACCGGACCGGTCAGCGTCAGGTCATTGCTGCCCAGCACGGAGAGGTTGGCACCGGCAGCGAGGCCGATGTTGTTGCCTACGGTAAGCGCCGATGCTGCATCCAGCGAAGCGTTGCCACCCACATCCAGCTGCCCGGTACCCAGCGCCTGCGCATTGCCCAGCTGCAGTACGCCTGCGTTGAGGCCGACACCTCCGCTGAAGGTGTTGGGCCCATTCAATGCCAGTGTCGCCGCGCCGTTCTTGACCAGGCCGCCAGTGCCGCTGATGACCCCATCCAGCGACACGTTCTGGCTGCCCAGCAGGTTCAGTACGGCACTGGTCCCGAGGTTCACGCTGTTGGCCAGGTTCAGCGCCACCGAACTGTCCAGCGTGGTGTTGGCCCCCACCGACAATGCACCGGTGCCCAGCGCGCCGGCGTTGCCCAGCAGCACGCCGCCGCCGTTGACGGTCAGCCCGCCACCGAAGGTGTTGCCGCCATTGAGGGTCAACGTGGTGGCGCCGTTCTTCACCAGGCCACCCGCGCCGGACACCACGCCGCCCAGGGTGATGGCCTGCGTGCCCGGCAGTGTCAGCAAGGCACCGCCGCCGAGCACGACATCATTGGCCAGGTTCAGCGGGCCACTGCCGTCCAGCGAAACAATCCCGCCGACGCTCAGCGCCCCCGTACCCAGCGCTCCACTGTTGCCCAGCAGCAGACCGCCGGCGTTTGCGTTCAGTCCACCACTGAAGGTGTTGGTACCGTTCAAGGTCAGTGTGGATGCGCCGTTCTTGACCAGGCTGCCGGTACCGGTGATGTTGCCACCCAGGGTCAGGTTCTGGCTGCCCGGCAGGGTCAGCGCTGCACCGAGGTTGATCGCATTGCCCAGGTTGAGCGCAGCAGTGGTATCCAGCGAACCGTTGCCACTGACCGTCAGCGCACCGCTTCCCAGCGCACCGGCGTTGCCCAGCACCAGGCCACCGGCCGCAAGATTCACTCCACCGCTGAAGGTATTGGCGCCGGTCAGCGTCTGCACGCCGGTGCCCTGCTTGACCAGGCCGCCGGTGCCGCCGATCACACCGCCGAAGGTCTGGTTGGTGGCATCACCGAAGGTGAGCGTACTGCTGCCCAATGTCACCGTGCTGCCGACGACGCCGGACAGCGCACCGATGGTCTGGTTGCCGCCCAGCGAGATGTCGAGGTCGGCGCCCGCGCCGGCCAGACTCACCGCCCCGGTTGCCGCCAGGCTGCCGCCACTGGCCAGCGCCACCTTGCCTGCGTTCACGTTCAGGCCGCCGGTGAACGCGTTGGCCCCGCCCAGCGTCAGCGTGGAGGCACCGTTCTTGACCAGGCTGCCGGTACCACCGATCACGCCGCCCAGCGTCAGCGCGTTGCCCCCCAGCACATTGAGCGAACCACCCAACCCCAGGTTGATGCCATTGCCCACGGTCAATGCCGAGCTGGCATCAAGCGTCACTGCACCACCGACGTTCAATGCGCCGGTTCCCAACGCGCCGCCGTTGCCGAGCACCAGCCCACCGGCGGTGAGCGACAGCCCTCCACCAAACGTGTTGGCGTTGTTGAGGGTCAGGGTGGCCGCGCCGTTCTTGACCAGGCCGCCGGTACCACCGATCGCGCCGTTGAAGGTCAGCGCCTGGTTTCCGGACAGATTGAGGATGCTGCCCGCGCCCAGATTGACCGCGTTGGCGAGAGCGAGCGCCCCCGTGCCATCGAGGGTGACGTTGCCGCCGACACTGAGTGCGCCGGTGCCCAGCGCGCCGGCATTGCCCAGCAGCAGCCCACCGCCGTTGAGCGCGACGCCACCGGTGATGGTATTGGCACCAGACAGGGTCTGGGTACCCGTACCGACCTTGACGAGCGCGCCACCGACACCGCCGATGACGCCGGAGAAGCTGGTGCTGGTGTTCAGGCCACCCAGCGTGAGGCTGCGCGCGCCGAGGTTGAGCGTACCGGCGCCGGCAAGCGAACCAATGGTCTGGTTGGTGGCAAGCGAAAGATCCAGGTTGGTGCCCGCGCCCACCGAGATCGCGCCCGTCGGCGACAGGCTGCCACCGGCGCCCAATGCCAGCGCCCCCCCGGTGACCGAGAAGGAGCCCGTGAGCAGGTTGGCACCATTCAAGGTGAGCGTACCCGGACCGGCCTTGACCAGGTTGCCGGCGCCGGAAATGGAACCGTTGAGGCCAAGGCTGTTGTTGCCGAGCAGGTTGAGCGTGCCGCCCCCGCTGACGATCAGGTTGTTGCTCAGGTTGAACGCGGCGGTGGTGTCCAGCGACGCCGTGCCACCCACGGTGAGGGCGCCGGAGCCGAGAGCACCCGCATTGCCCAGCAACAGGCCACCGGCATTGAGATTGACCCCGCCCGAGAACAGGTTGGCACCGCCGAGAGTGACGATGCCGGTGTTGTTGACCGTCAGCCCACCGACGCCCGTAAGGACGCCCCCCAGCCCGAACCCATTGGTCCCGCCGAGAGAAAGGTTGCCGCCAAGGTTGAAGGCGTTGGTCAGGCTCAGGCCCGCCGTGGAGGCGGCAATGGCGCCGCCGTTGGCCGTGAACAGCCCCGTGCCGAAGGAACCGGCATTGTTGAAATTGACCAGACCGTCATTGAGTGTCGTGGGTCCGGTTCCGGTCCATGCGCCCTGCAGGTTCCAGGTACCACTGTTGACGGTCAGCTTCCGGAAGTTGAGGTACTGGTTCCACCCCAGCGTTGTCACCGCTCCACCGGTGCCGGATCCCGTACCGGAAGCGCTGTTCTGCAGCACAAGTGTGTTGTTGGTGGCACCGCTGCCGATACCGGCATCGACCGATCCCGCAGCCGCAACCTTCACCCCGGTAACACCGGTAATCACACCGGCAAGGGCGGTGCCGCCGCCGGCCACAACGCTGGAACCGGACACTGCGGTGAAGGTATTTCCGCCGGTTGAATCACCCAGGTGAACGCTGCCGCTGACCGCCCCCGCATTGAGGAACGCGTTGCCTCCAGAAGCACCCAGGCCGACGCGCCCGTCAATGGTGCCTGTGTTGGTCACGTTGGCTGCCGCGCCACCATAGGTCACCACCGTGGTCGCGTCGGAAACGCTACCTGCACCGATCAATGACGTGCTGATCAGGCCAGCGTTGTTGATGGTGGTGGTGCCGTTGACATTCTGTGCCACCAGCGCCTGTCCACCGAAGCCCAGCAGCGTTGCGATGTTGACGACACCCTTGATCTGTCCGCTGGCGTTGTTGTTGACGACGATCGCGCTGTTGTTGGCAGAACCATTGCCGATGACCAGGCCGGGAGAGGCGAGGATGATCGAGCTTGGATCGATCGTGCCATTGTTGTTGACCGTCACGTTGTCGCCGGTCAGCGTTGCTGCGTTGCCGCCACCTACGATCGGTGGCGTACGCAGCAACGCACCCGAGGCGATGTTCAGCGTGAGGCCGTTGGTCGCGTTGGAGTAGTTGTTGATGTTGGTGGTACCGTCGCAGTCGACGGTGGTGGTGCCTGTGCACGCTGCGAATGCCGAGCCACTGGCCAGTGTGGCCGCCAGCGCAACCGTCAACTGGTGCGCCCGCAATCGCGGCATCCGGGCCGCGCAGACCGCACTTCCGCCAGGATTCTGGGCGACCTCCGAAGCAACCTGCATTACCCCAAGGGCACGATTGAAAACCAGACGGTAAATGCGGTTCATCGGTAAATCTCCATGAAAAGACCGGATGGCACAGCTGGCAGGTTGTTTGGAGACAATGCGACCCACCCCGGCTCCCAATACGGGAACAAGGTTTGAAGGCATTAACTCCTGAAAATCTTCACATCTTCACGCGATCGCACCCGGGGACAGGTACGACAGCGTGTCCCTCAAGGCGAAAACTCCCCGATTTCGCCCGACGAATGGCGGCACTGTGCGACCGACAGCGCCAGCGGCATGTGAATCACGCTCGCTATTTTTATGACGTGCGTCAAATAAAACGGGCGGACAAAATAGTTTTGCCGAAAATGCATATCGCTGCATGCGGCGGAGAATCCATTCCCCGCCATGAGTAAATAAATTCAGCTACTGGAGAGTTTCATCAGCACCAGGCCGGAAACGATCAGCGCTGCGGCCCCGATCCGCATCGGGCTGACCTGCTCACCCAGAAACACGATGCCGACCACGAACGCGCCGACCGCGCCGATGCCGGTCCAGATCGTGTAGGCAGTGCCCAACGGCAGGCTGCGCATGGCCACCGCCAGCAGCCAGAAGCTGGCGATCATGCCGATGATCGTGACCACGGTGGGGGTAAGCCTGGTGAAGCCTTCGGACTGCTTCATGGACACGGCCCAGACGATTTCCAGCAGGCCGGCAAACAACAGATAGATCCAGGCCATGACGGCCCTCCTCTTGGTAGGGCCAGGCCGTCCTGGTCATTGATTCCCGATGCGGGGGAGGTCGTTCCTCCTGGCCGGCATTCTAGCAACGGCGGCCAGCCCCGGCCGCCGTTGCCGGGAACGGGTTACAGCCGATTCAGTGCGTGAAGCTGGCGCCGATGTACCTGCCTGCGCTATAGTTGCGGTCTGCCATCGGCCAGCCGATGTGCAGTCCGGCTGTGGTCTCCGGCGCATCGCGCGCTGCTTCCCCTGATCCGTGAACCGGCCGCCTGCTGGGCGGCCAACGTCTCTATGGTGGCCCCGTCGGCCCCTCGCGACGCTAGGTCGAAAATCCCGCCAGGGCCGGAAGGCAGCAACGGTATCGATCGACGCGGGCGCCGAGGTCAGCCGGCGGGGCCATCGCCTTTTTGCGGCGACGCCCCGCCTCTGATAGATACCAAGCTTGGTTGGCGCCCCTTGCCGGGCATGGTCCGTTGCTACGGTGCCTCGGGCGTGCCCTGATGGAACACCATGCGCCACCGTTGCCCCTGCCGGCGCCACAGCGAGCTGCGCAGCACCCAGCGCTGCGCCTGCCCATCGACGTGATGGCGGCTGCGGTAGCGCACCTGGGCCAGACCGTCGGCCAACAACCACACCGCGTACCGTTCCGATTCGATCAGCACCTGCGCGCGCTCCAACGGGATCTCCTGCAACGCCGCATCACGGCCGTAGCATTGCCCGGAACTGCCGATCTCGCTGAAATCCTCGTCCAGCAGGGCCGCAAGGGACTCGCGATCACCCCGCACCTGCGGCGCATGCAGCGCGCGTTCCAGCGCCTCCAGTTCGGCGGCGAGCGCCACGTCGGCGTGCTGGCCAGCACCGCTCACGGCGGATCCTGCGCCAGCACGTGCGGTGCAGTGGGGGTGGCCAGCGGCACGCACTGCCCCGGCTGCGCCACGCGATGCCCCCGCGCGGCCAGCACCTGGCCATCGGCCACGCTCGCATAGTGGTAGAGCATCATCCGCGCCTGCAGTTCCGCGCTGTACTCGCGCTCCAGATCGTCCACGCCGGTATGCGACGGGTTGCCGTGCAGGCCGCAGTCGTGCGCGATCAGTTCGTTGTCATTGGCGAAGCGGGCCAGCATCTCCGGAACCGGCCGGGTATCACCGCTCCAGGTCAACGCGCCCTGCAGGCGCAGGCCATAGGCCGTCTCCGGCCAGTGGTGGCGCACCGGAAACACCTCCAGGCGCACCCCCTCATGCCAGAACGCCTCGCCCACCACGACCAGCTGGAAGGCATCCCAGAAGTTCGCCCCGCCCTCGGCCAGCACGTTCGGATAGTCACCGATACGCTTGTGCAGCAGCGGCACCACCGTGGCGGGCACGTACAGGCGCACCTTGCCGCGCCGGTGGGAATTGAAGAAGGTGTCGACGAACAGCCGCTCAAAGCCCGCCACGTGGTCCAGGTGCACATGGGTGACGAACAACGCCTGCGGCATGTGGCCGTAGTGCGCCTTGAATGCGGTCAGGCCTTCACCGCCACAGTCGATGGTCAGCCACGGACGCCCGTCCCGCTCGATCACCGACATGGGCGATCCCAGCTCGACCGCCGACGCATTGCCGACGCCGAGGAAACGCAACGACCAGTCCATCAGGTGCCCCGGTTCCAGGCCATGTCATAGGCGCGGCGCAGTCGCGCGTAGTCCTTCTGTACGTCTTCCATGCTGCGCTCGCCGCGCAGCTTGATCAGCGAGCGCAGCAGGCGCTTGAGGTTGCGTTCGCGCCAGCCGGTGGCCGGGATGCGGATCACCCCACGGTCGAAGTCGATCAGCCAGCCATGGCCACTGCCATCAAACAGGATGTTGTGCGCGTTGAGGTCGGCATGGTCCAGGCCGGCACGGTGGAAACGGGCGATCAGCCGTCCGGTCTCCTCCCAGGGGGCGCCCCGGCCGGTGACCAATGCCCGGTCGGCCAGCGAGCGCACGCCCTCGAGCCGCTCCATCAGGATCGCGGCCCGATAGCGAAGGCCCTCGCGCATGTAGAACGCAGCGATCGGCCGTGGCACCGGCAGCTTTTTCTCGCGCAGTGCGCGCATCAAGCGGAATTCAGCGAAGCTGCGGGTCCGGTCCGCGCCACGCCAGAGGTACTGGTCGTGGCTGATACGGGCCGCCATGCCGCCGCGCAGGTAATGGCGCAGCACGCTGGCACCGAACGGCGCATCGACGAACCAGGCGCTGCCGCGCCCGCCCTCGTCCACCGGCCGGGCCTTGCTGCCCCAGTGCTGGGGCGAGAACAGGCCGATCTCGGCTTGCCGCAGCCGCTCGCGGTCGAACAGAATGGCCCCGATGCCGCGACCCTCGCGGCATGGCGTCAGCGCTTCATTGGCGTCGAATGCGACCATTTCATTGAGTCTAACAACACATGGCATCAGCGTCCTCCTCCTTGTGCCTCCTGCGCTTGTCCGCACTTGGCGATGTCACCCACGTGGTGCCCCTCGTGCGCACCCTGCAGGCCGCACGCCCGGACACGCCGATCCACTGGATCATCGACAAGGCCGGCCACAAGCTGCTCGACGGCCTGCCCGGCGTCACCTTCCATGCCTACGACAAGAAAAGCGGCATGGCCGGGGTCAAGGAACTGCGCAGGCAGCTGCCGCCCGGGCGCTTCGAAGCGCTGCTGCAGATGCAGGTGGCGTTCCGCGCCAACCTGCTGTCGGCCTTCATTCCCGCAGAGCGTCGCATCGGCTACGACCGCAGCCGATCAAAGGATCTGCATGGCCTGTTCATCAACGAGCGCATCCCGGACCGCCCCGGCATCCATGTGCTGGACGCCATCGGCAGCTTCTGTGAACCCCTTGGCCTGCGCCAGACCGAGGTCAGCTGGGACCTGGCCGTACCGCAGTCCGCGTATGAGTGGGCCGCCGCGCAATGGCAGGACGATGGCCGACCGGTACTGATGATCTCACCCTGTTCCAGCCACGTGCGCCGCAACTGGTATGCAGACCGCTATGCAGCCGTGGCCAACCATGCCGCACAGCGCGGCTGGCGGGTGGTGCTGTGCGGTGGCCGCAGCGAACTGGAGCGCAGCATGGCCGATGCCATCCAGGCGCAGCTGCACACACCGGCGCTGGACCTGGTCGGCAAGGACACCTTGAAGCAGCTGCCGGCGCTGCTGGCCCGCGCCAATCTGGTGATGACTCCGGACTCGGGCCCGATGCACATCGCCAACGCGATGGGCGCCAAGGTACTGGGCCTGCATGCGGCCAGCAATCCGAACCGCAGCGGCCCCTATTCCGACCGCCGCTACTGCGTGGACCGCTACGATGATGCCGCGCGCAAGTACCTGGCCAAGCAGGCCGCGGATCTGAAGTGGGGCACCAAGATCGAGTTCGACGATGTGATGGAACTGATCACCGTCGACGACGGTATCGCCGCGTTCGAACGCTACGTCGCCGACCACCTGGGGTGAGCGGCAGACCCCATCCACGGATGGCGTGGATCCACTCTTTGGCCGGGATTACGCGCGCTGCGCGTAATCCTGGTAGGACTTCTCTTCCACGTACGCCGAACCCAGCGCCAGGTTGATCGCCTTCTTGATGCGCGCGCGTTCGTCGTTGCGCAGGTAGACGCTGCGCGCCAGGTCGATGAAACCCTGGTCGAACGCCTGCGCCTTCTCCTTCAGCCGGATGTCGTCCTCGATGTCCCACAGCTGCTCGTTGACCGCCTTCAGCTCGGCACGCAGCTTGGCGATGTCTTTCACCGCCGCCGGGTGCGCCATCCAGGTCTGCTCGAGCGCCGACAGCTCCTTGCGCACATTGGCCAGCTTGCTCTCGTCGCTGATGCGCTCGGACTTGATCTGCAGGATCGAGATCTTGTCCAGCAGCTCGCCGAATGAAACGGGGACGAGGATTTCAGCGGTCATGGGAAAAAGCTCCAGCAGGTGATGCAGGCAGTTTAACCCGCAGCTCGCGATGAAATGGGTACATCCACGCCATGCGTGGATGGTCCAGCTCGGCAGGAACAGCATCCACGCATGACGTGGATCTACGGATGCATCTGGAGGAACAAGCCCCTCTGTTGAGGGGCTGCCCCGACAGGGGCGGGGAGAGGCCGGCAAAGGGAGGGGCCCGAACGTTGCACGGCAACGTTTGGGGCGACGCGCCAGATCAGGACATGGTCACTACAGCGCAACTCGCGCTGTCCATCCACGCATGACGTGGATCTACGGATGCATCTGGAGAAACAAGCCCCTCTGTTGAGGGGCTGCCCCGACAGGGGCGGGGAGAGGCCGGCAAAGGGAGGGGCCCGAACGTTGCACGGCAACGTTTGGGGCGACGCGCAAAGCGCGTCGCGTCCCGCGCCAGATAAAGAAAAAGGGCCGCCTTTCGGCAGCCCTTTTTCTTTATCTGGCGGAGAGGGGGGGAGTCTCAGCCACACACTCCCCCGAAACCCTTGCCACGCTTGACTTGGCGCCCGAGGCACCCGCGCAAGGTGTCCAAGGAAGTGTCCACGATAGCAGTCCCCCGTATCATGGGAAAGCCCGCCCTGCCCGCAGGCCGGGGAGAACGAAGCCGTCAGCCAGCCGATGACGCTGCGCTAACCCCCCTCCTCCAGTCTCCGCTACGCACGTTACGATCAATCAGTATCTCAACACTTTGGGTCAGTTGATAATAGTCCTCATTGAAATCCGCAACACTCTTTTCGCAATGTGTGCAATACAAGCCATATGCAAAGTTTCCGGAGTAATAGTCATGATCCTTGCGCATCAGTATGCATTCGCATGATGGACACAGGGGTGTCAGACGCTCAATCTTCGCGTGACTTCCCCCAGTGTAAGTCCATTGCCAAGCAACTCCTCGAAAGTTGTCACGACAGTAACTCCGCCAAGTAATAGGTGGCTCATCTACTCCACGCCAACGCTCTATGGCCATTGCTACCAATGCGAAGGCTGCACTCAGTGTCGACAGCCACAGAACAATAAGTAGCCAATTGGGATGGGAAGATGACCGCACAAGCCATTTCGCCGCATCAAAGACGCCCACGCCGATCTTCGGCCACCAGCCTTGAATTGTTGCAATACCCGCTCCGGCGACTGCCAGAATTGCCCCCGCGATTACCGCGCTTCCGACAGGATCTTTCCAGACCTTTTTTATCACGCTCATTGGCACCCCCCGTTTGGGCGTATCTTACCAATCAGTCGGATGAAATCTCTCGCCCTACAGAACCCTTGGCACGCGCCGCGTCGCGTCCTTGTCCGACAGATCTCGACCTTTACGGAACGGAACAGGCACTGCCGGCACATTTGAGTTCTGTGGGGAAGCGGGCGCACCACGCACTAAAAGGTCACTGCGAACAACTTCGGCTCGCGCCAGCGCTCTCTGCATTCTACTTCGCTCTTGGTGCAACGCCTCCAAGGCTGGCAGATCAGCGGCTGCCCTCGCCTCCTCGTAGCGCTTCCGAGCCGCGCGCAGCGGAGCCCGCTGCTCTTCCAAGTCCGCAACCCAACGCTTGTGCGCAGGCCAGTAGCGCCATGGCTCAGGATTGGCCACCTTCCAATGGCGCAGCGAGGCTTCAACCGTCTCAACTTCGCGCTTGCGCCTCTCCCGCTCCCGGAACCGCCGCTGCTCCTCGTGCTCGTTGTCCGCCAACCAAGCCTGGCATCGAGCAATTTGTCTCTGCGCTTCTCTTAAGCGAATAGCATCAGCACTCGAAAACGCCGCCAGCAATGTCTCCGTTTCACGTTCTTGACGTCTAATCGATTGGCGTGCCTCCTCCTCTAAATCCAAACGCTCTTGCACAAGCACCAGTGCTTGCCGGGAGGTTGCATCTCCGTCGATGGTCAGCCGGACGCGCCCACCACCGGAACCGCCACCAACGGCTAGGTGTGCGGCTGGAACGCCGTGCAGCGACGCACCAGCACTTCTATGTCGCGGTTCATTGCCCCGCAGTGGACCACCACTGCGTTGTTCCCCCCATCGAGGCTTGAGAGTTGCAAGACGGTTGCCAACTGGCACTCGAAGCACCGGCTCGGCGCCATCGCTGTCAGATCGCAATCGACAAGTATCGACGTGATCTCGGGTGAGAGGGGGGCAAGCGCGTTGCTTGTTTGGTCGGGTTCGGGATTGGTGGCTTTTTCCATTATTACTCCTGATTTCGGTTTGGGTGTCGTTGGCAGCGGGCATCAAACGTCCTTCGTTGCGGGCTTTCTGCTCCCACATGTCCCACTTGCGCTGCGTGGCGGCGTTGCTGTTGCGAATGCGGGCATTGATGGCGCGCCGAGCGCGCCTCTGCCCCGGGGCGTGCCCCTCTTTAACCGTGGGCAGGCGATCTGTTTCTCGGGCTTTCGCCCAATCCCCTTGCTTTATGGCGTCTAGGTTCTGGTCTACCAGAGAACGGGCGTCCACGCGTTCGAAGTAGCCTCCACGCTCTAAATGCCGGTTCACGATCTGAGCGACTGCTGCGCGCAGCGCGGTAACTTCCTTCCTGCCCTGCTTGAAATCGTCGAGGACCTTGGACGCGTACGCGCCCAAGCCCTCTGCCCCAACCTGACGGGACGTGAAAAGAATATGGGCGTGGTGGTTGCGCTGGTCGCCCTCTTTATCCGGCGCGTGCAATGCAACTTGGGCGGCCACGTTATAGCGGTCCACCAGCATTTGCCCAATCCCAACCGCCAGTTCACGCCGCTGCGCGTCGCTCATTTCGTGTGGCAACGCCACAATCATCTCCCGGCCCACCCGCGCGTTCTTTCGCGTTTCAGTGGCCTCGGCCGCGTTCCACAGCATGCTGGGATCAGCAACCCAGGTCGGGGCACCGACCGGGGCCAGCATGTCCACCGACACCACGCCCTTCTTCCGGGTGTAGTCGTGTACGAGCCCCGTGGTGTCGTCCTCGATCCGAATGCCGGCCCGGTAGGCAGCGGCGGCGGTGACGCTGCTTCCTTGGCCCCGGCTGATGCTTTTGATCGAACAGTGATAAATGGCCATGACGCTTTTTCCCAAAAAACCCAACAAAGCCGCTTTTGGCTCCTTGGGGTGTCGGGGGCGGAGCCCCTGACCGCAGGTTTTCACCCGAAGGGGGAAAACATAACTGCGCTTTTAATAGGCCCTGTCGGACCTTTTCAAAGAACCCGCACTCAGAAGCGCGGCCTTTATTTATTTAAACAGGAAATCGGGACTTGTCGAATCCAATTTTTCTGTTTATCTGAGAGAACATCCAAATCAGGAAAATTTATGAAAAAGAAATCGTTGGAGGAGCGAGCAGCGGACGCCGACAAGCGCGCAAGGCAACTCAAGGCTCAGTTAAACCTAAAGAACAAGCGCGAGCGGACGCGGGAGGCCAATGCCCAGAAACGAGTACGATTGGCTCAGGCCGTGAATTGGACCCGCCAGAAGGACGCCCACCGCAAGATCGAACTTGGGGGTGTCGTGATCGCAGCGGGCGCCGATCAGATGGATCCGGCTGAATTGTGCGGACTTCTCTTGGTAGCCCTGCGCAACCTCACGCCGGACAGATTGCCTGCACTAAAGGAAATTGGAGTTTCACACTTCGAAGCCCGCGAAGCAGCGAGGGCCAAGAAATGAGCCAGCCCCTTTCTCAGGACCACTCTCTCACTCCCTATCAGTTGAGCATTATTAGATCCATCATCGAGCGTAACCATGCCCATTTTGTAAACCGCTACATGATGCACGCGGGCTGCATGTGGCCCGACGAACTCATGGATCAAATTGTCGCGTCGCTGCCCCCTTCCGCAGAAGGGGCCGGCGATGGCACAGCGCAAAAATCCACAGAACTCGGTCAGAGTTTTGGAGGCAAAAGGTAAAAGTAGCGCAGACACTCACAACCTATTCACAGTTGCGAGAATTTGGAATACGCTAGCCATTCGCCCGCTACCAACGCCCAGCCACACCCAAAGGACTTAGATGTGGACGTGACCTCCGCTGCCATCGCAACTATTGTTTCCGCAGCAACCTCTGCGTCTGTGACACTACTGATCGCAAAAAGCAATGCAAAGAAAAGTCTAGATGACCAACTAGACGGCCTTCTCAAGATTTCAATTCAGTACCCTTATTTGGAAAGCGACTCATACACGAGCACTTGGAACAGCAAGCATGATGGCGATGAGAAGCATGAGCGCTACGAGCATTACTGCACGCTACTATTCAATTATTTTTCACGAGTATGCAAATACCACAAATATAATAAGAAAAAAATCGAATCATATGTGGCGATAAAGACCTGGATTCGCTGCCACAAACTTTACTGGAAGGACCCAACCGACCCATACGGAACAAAGGATGAGTATGATCCCAAGTTCGTTGAAATCGTAAACTCTTACATTTAAGGAATTAAAAGGTGAAGCGAAAAGCGTTTCTAATCGCCAACAACGGCGACCTCAAGGGCACCATTTTAGATGTCGAACTAGTTCGATCATTCCTCACCTCGCCTCGTGGCGGCCATTGGCGTCAAGATGAAATTGATTATCTAATCAATCCATCAAAAGACGATCTCATTGTAAAGCTGGCCATGGCGAAGGTGGATAACTATGATTTTGTTATCGTTCACTTCAGCGGCCATGGCGGCCAAGCAGTTAACAGCCTTATTCTTGAGATCAACCCTAAAGAAGAGACTATTTCAAGCTCCATTCTTTTCAACCTAGCGAAGCGTCAGGTTTCAATCTTTGATTGCTGCCGGGTTGGCGACACTCCCGCACTTGAATCGCTTGCGTTTGACTCGGTCACTGAGGCGTATAAAGACACACGTGCGACGTACGACAGAATGATCATGAACGCCGCAGAGCAGCAGCTTAAGCTTTATGGCTGCGCTTCCAATGAAGTATCGTCCGAGGATGAAGATGGCGGCTACTACACACAGGCTCTGTTTAGAACAGCGATGAGCAGTTCCGAGCCGTTCCTCACCTTCAATAAGGCGCATGAGACGGCTGCCGCCCTGGTGCGCAGGCGATCCAATCTTACCCAGAATCCGGAGATCGTTTCAGGACGACACCTGAGTTCTCAAAATTTGGTTATGGCAGTCTCCTAAGCCTCCAATTGCCCCCGCCTTCATAGGCGGGGGCAAGCGAGATCAAACGCGCATAGCCCCATGTTTGAGCAGGAAGTTGCTGCCCCCGTTGATGGACAATTCTTTCATCGCCCCAATGATGAAGATCAGCCCAATCCCCATGAACGGCAGACCGATGATGCCCAACACCAGCAGGAACAGTGACCCAAACGGTTCCTTCTTCCAGCAATAGGTCTTCCCCTCAGGCGTTGTAACGCCGTAGATGAAGTTTCCTTCGACGTAGAGCGTTGTCGGGCCGTTCGTGTAGACCGCTTTTTCAAGAAACGTGTTGATCCCAGCAGGCGCGCGGAATTTCGAATAGACGTTGCCACCGATTTCGATCACCGAGTACTGGCGAACGCCGTTCGGCCCGAACTGCGCATCGCCCAACAATGTGAGTTCACCCGTAATTTTGTAGCCCATACCTGCTCCTTGGTGTGCGATTAGCCACGGTTGCCGCTGGGCTCAAAGCCAGCGATCCACATGCGGTAGTCATAGAAGATGGACGCGTGCGACAGGTCGTTGCCCTGCCCGTAGAAGCCCGAAACCCACGCCGCGTTGATGACGATTTCGCGCATTTTGTCGCGCATGGGCTTATCCACATCGACTTGGAACAGCAGTCGAGGCGGATTGGGGCCGAGCGTGCGACTGCCGCCCGTAGTGGGAACGGCACCGAAGCGCGGCTGCGCGTTCAACAGTCCGACGAACCCGATTGACCGGCCAAAGGTGCTGGTCTCCCCCAGGTCGTTGGCCTTGGTCAGTTTGGCGTCAGCGCAGGTCTTGAACGTCTCCTCCCGGGATGCCGTAGGACTGGTCCAGATCGTGGCCTTGACCGTCCAGCACGGCAGGTTCCGCCCGTATTCCACGAACGTGAGCGCCGCCCGGGGCCACTGCAAACGCCCTTGAATGGCTTGGTCGTGGTCTTCGTTGCGGAACAGCGTCGCAAACGTCTGCCCGCCACTGATCGGCGTGTACAGGCCCCCACCCCCTGCAAGGCTTCCGCCACCGTCGGGGTACTCGATACGAAGACCCAACTTGTCTTTCACGCCCTTGAGGAACGCTCCAATCCCACCGGGTTTGGGGCCATCACGTTCAGCAGCCGCCTGCGCAAACACGCTTGCAGTGAGCGGCAACAGGCACACCGCCAACAAAGTCCGTTTCATCTTCTGCCCCCTCTCGGGCCGTTGTGGAGACCCGAGTCTACGATAAACGCAGAGTTGTGCGCACAGCCGATGTGTCAGGTATTTCCTGACAGCCGTCAGTCAATCAGGGTTGGGCCCACCAGCCGTCGCAAACGGCGCAGAAGCCGATCCTTGCTGGGATCGTCCAATTTTGCGTACATGAGGATCAGTCGCGCCATGCGGTCGTCCTCGGCAAAGAAAAACGGCAGCGGCACGCCGAGCGTGTCAGCGATCTGTTTGGCGCTTTCAATGTCCGGGGTGTGATGCCCCTTCTCATAGCGGCTAATTCGAGGCGAGCCCACGCTTTGATCCAGTCCGATCATTTCGCCCAACTTGATCTGTGACAGCCCAGCCGCCAAGCGGGCCTGGCGCAATCGTGCCGCATAGATCGAGGAAGACATAGGCTGCGAGGGCTTTGCTAAGACAGCGACAAAGCATGCCCACCCAGTGGCTCGAAGAATACTACGATAAACGCAGAGTGGTCCATCAAGATGGTTGGAGCCTACTTCGCCCCTTGATGAGGGCCAAAGAAAAAACAATAAACCCCACTTGACAAACAAGCGAGGTTTATTATTTTGAATATATGGCCCCAAGGTTTTACCGACCTTGAGGCGAGTAAAGCAAAGCGCAATTTGCAATACCCAAGCGTTCGCTCCTGTTAATTCAACTTAGCGAAACATTGCAAAAAGTCAATTACCTTACCCGCCTCTATGTCGATCACCTGCAAGGCCTGCGGATACCGAACATACGTCCCGCCTTGTAGTGAGTGGTGAAAAACCCACGTGAGGAAGCACAAGGTCTAAGAATTGGAATTCTGAGAACACGGTCATAGGTATCGCCATTTTTCACCCCACTAGGGTGACAATGGCAACGCGCGCTAGACGGGCCTGAGCGCGGTCCAAGAGAAGAGCACGGCGCCTGTAGTCGTGTGGGGTGACTGGTGGCATGAACACCCCAGGCGTGGAAACACGTCAGGCCGATGTAAGTCCATCGGGACAGTATCTCAAGCACGTCAAACTTCTTTTTGGGTTTGCCTAGGGGCACCTATTACCCGCAGCGCGCCCGCAAACCGACGTTGTGCATAAGGCCGGTAGGCCCGAAGCAAAGCGAAGGTGACACGGCGGCGCCAGCCCGCAGTGTCGGCGGTGGGGGAGCGCCGCCAGGCGCGGGGGGAGGGGAACGCTCCCCTCCCCCGCTTGTCACGGCAGGCAAGTAAGCCAGCGCGGTTCAGCAACGGGGTACAGCGTGCATGCGGCCAGCCCGTAGGGGGGCGCTCGTCCCGCGAGGAGGCTTCAAAGCCAACCCCCTTCCGACGACGCCCCCACCCTTGGGGGCTGTCGGGTCTTTGTGGAGTATTCACACGCGGGGACAGAGCCCCGCACGCATCCGCGCCTTATTCAGGAGCAAACAGCGGGGCCAGCGCGGCGATATTTACCACCCCGGCTTCTGCCCAGTTCAACGCCGGAAAACATTGCGCGGACAGTACAGCCGGACAAATCTTCTTGCCGTACACGGCGGAATGGTCGTCATCAGTTTCCCGCCCGCCCTCATGCCCAACGTAGGCAACGCGGTACTCCTTCCCCACCAATGCGTCTTGCATCCGCTGGATGACGGTCTTGCGGAAACTGTGCAAGCCAATGCGCCCTTCCCCACGCGCGGAAATTTTCAGCGTTTCGCTCAGAAGATGACTGAACGCCTTCTGCGGTCCGTTGGCCGGGCCGTTCTTTGCGTCAAACGTGAGATTGGGGAACAACTTGCTTTCGCCCCTTCCCCGCAAACGCTCCACAAGCGCCCACAGGCCCAGTCCCAACAGGTCCGGATGAATTGGAATGACGCGTTCGCTTGCTTCGGTCTTTAGGCTCTTGTCTTGGCCCTCGGTGGTGATGTGGATGCACTTGACGCCATCCACCACTTTGAAATCCTCCAATTCCAACTGCGCGATCTCATTGCTGCGCGCCCCGGTGTACAACGCAATCACCGCCACCCAGCGCGACGACTGCCGCCGCATGGCCTTAAGCGCCGTGTAACTAAAAATCAACTTCAGTTGTGGCAGGTCGAAGGGCTGCCAGCCGGTCTTTTTGGATTGCAAGCGTTTGGCCTTCTTGCTGATTTTGATGTGACCTCGGGCAATGTTGTCGCCCTTAGGGTAGTAGCCCGCCGCCATGGCCCAGTCAAAGAACAACGACAGCCACCGCGTCTTGGTCTCAATGTAACTGTCCGCCAGCGGCTTACCGGTTCGCTCGGCGGGTGTCTGTTTGAGGTGGATAACCCACTCAGCGCAATCAGTCTTGGACAGGTCACCGAGCGCCACGCGCGCGGGAGAGCGCTTGCGCGTGGAGTTCTTCCACGCCACAAACGCCTGCACCGCTTCTAGTTTCTGGCCTGGAGTTTTGCGTGCCCCGCTGGTCAGGGTCTTGGCCCATTTTTCAACAGCCATCTCCAGCGCAATACGCTGGCTGGGAGCCAGAGGCGCACCGCCGACAGCAGTCACGCCATTGGCGTTCAAAAGACGGACGGCCTCGACGGCCGCTGCGTTGTCCTGCGCCGATCCGTCCGTTTTGACCGAGTAGCCATGGGGCCCAGCGACGACTTCAAAGTCGGCCCGCCCCTTCTGCGCGCTGCGCAGCAATTCGTCCACGCTCTTTGCCATATCGCCCCCTTGTGCAGCCACAGCATAGCGGGAGGCGAGCACAAGGGCTTGCAGATGCGCCACACGGGCGTCGCGCGTTCCGAGCGAGCGCTTCACCACCTTCAGGCCCAATGGGCCTTGGAAGCGCTTAGGGACCTTCCAGCGGAAGTGATACACGCCAGTGGATGAAACAACGAGATAGTTCGGCAATCGCATGAGTGTCCAAGCGAGTGCCCAAGAGCCCCAAAACAGAAACGCCCGCAAGTCATTGACTGGCGGGCGCTTCGTTCAATCTGGCGGAGAGGGGGGGATTCGAACCCCCGAGGCGCTATAAACGCCTGCCTGATTTCGAGTCAGGTACATTCAACCACTCTGCCACCTCTCCGGGTGGTCCCCGGCGGACCGGGGACGCGCATCATACGAGGAAGTGAGGCCGACGACAAGTCATTCCGGCCAACGAAGTGAAAATTTCCTGAGCGCATGCCTTGCCGGATGCGTGCAGCCACCCGATGATGCCTGTCTCCCCAGCAACACCCCGCCCCAGCCCCCATGATCGAATTCGGACACCTCACCCACCCCGGCATGCGCCGCGAGCTCAACGAGGACACCTACTACGGTGACAGCGAGCTGGCCCTGTGGCTGGTGGCCGATGGCATGGGCGGGCACGCCTGCGGCGAAGTGGCCAGCGCGCTGGCGCGCGAAACCATCGTGCGCGAAATCCGCCGCGGCGCGCCGCTGGCGCAGGCCATCCGCACCGCGGACGAAGAGATCATCCGCGCCTCGCGCCGTCGCAATGACACACTGCCGATGGGCACCACCGTGGTCGCTGCGCGCGTGCAGGGCAACCGCTATGAAGTGGCGTGGGTCGGCGACAGCCGCGCCTACCTTTGGCGCGACGGCCAACTGGCCCAGCTCAGCCAGGACCACAGCGTGGTGCAGGAACTGGTCGCGCAGGGCAACCTGACCGCCGAACAGGCGCGCGCGCATCCGCATCGCAACGTGGTCACCCAGGCACTGGGCGTGACCGATCCGGCGCATCTGAACGTGGCCACCACCAGTGGTGAGCTGCGCCCCGGCATGCAGCTGCTGCTATGCAGTGACGGCCTCACCGAGGAAGTGGACGACCGCGGCATCGCCCGCACCCTCGCCTTCGAGGATGCCAGCGCACAGGAATGCGTGGACACGTTGGTCGCGGCCGCGCTCGACGGCGGCGGGCGCGACAACATCAGCGTGATCCTGGTGCGCTGCCATTAACCGGTAGATCCACGCCATGCGTGGATACGGCACTGCCGGCCCGCGGCGCGCACCACCCCATCCCGGGCATTACGTGCTGGCGGGTTCTTCCACCTTCGGGCCATCCCACAGCGCGTGGCCAGCCTTCTTGCGCAGCCGCTCCAGTCGGGCGGCATGCGCTTCCAGTTCCGACGGCGTGGCCACCACGCGTGGGCGCGGCAGCAGCTTGCTGGTATCGAAGGCATGCAGCGCCGCACCGGCGCCACCGCCATCGTCATCGCCCAGGCCGAAACCGATTTCCTCCTGGCCCGAGGTCAGCGCGATATAGACATCGCCCAGGATCTGCGCATCGAGCAGGCCGCCATGCAGTGCACGGTGCGAGTTGTCCACGCCCAGCCGCTTGCACAGCGCATCCAGCGAATTGCGCTGGCCCGGGAAGCGCTCGCGCGCCATCACCAGGGTATCGATCACGGTGCAGCGGTCGGTGATCTTCCCGTACTGCGGCCCGAGCAGCGACAGCTCGTTGTCGAGGAAGCCGAGGTCGAACGCCGCGTTGTGGATGATCAGCTCGGCGCCATCGATGAAGGCCAGGAACTCGTCGGCGATCTGCGCGAAGTCCGGCTTGTCATCGAGGAATTCCAGGGTCAGGCCGGTGACTTCCTGCGCGCCCTGTTCGAACTCACAGTCGGGCTTGATGTACTGGTGATAGTTGTTGCCGGTCGGGCGGCGCTTGAACAGCTCCACGCAGCCGATTTCGACGATGCGGTTGCCCTTCTTCCACTCCAGGCCGGTGGTTTCGGTATCGAGGATGATCTGACGCATGGGCTCAGTTTACCGGGCTGGCGTCGCGGATCTGGATCGCCGCGTTGCGGGCCAGGGTGTCCACCCGCTCATTGTCCGGATCGCCGGAGTGGCCTTTCACCCACCGCCAGTCGATCTGATGCCGCAGCGTGGCCGCCTGCAGGCGCTCCCACAGCTCACGGTTCTTCACCGGATCGCCGCCGGCGGTCTTCCAGTTCTTGCGGATCCAGCCCGGCATCCACTGGGTCAGGCCCTGCCGCACGTACTGCGAATCGGTATAGAGCACGATGTTGCACGGCTCGGTCAGCGACTCCAGCCCGGAAATGGCCGCCATCAGTTCCATCCGGTTGTTGGTGGTGTGGGCCTCGCCACCGCTCAGTTCGCGCTCGTGGCCCTTGTAGCGCAGCAGCGCAGCCCAGCCGCCGGGGCCGGGATTGCCAAGGCAGGAACCGTCGGTGTGGATTTCGATGGTTTTCAATACAACTCCAGAATCAGGTAGCTACGGTGCCGTGCCAGCGCACCGGCAGCGGTTTCGGCCCAGGCAGGGCCAGCGTGCGTTTTTCCGCATGGAACAGGCAGGCCGCGCGCAGCGGCGCCCAGCCTGCGGGCCGGCGACTGCCCTCGCCGCGCCAGAGCGGGCCCAGGTAACGCATATCGTCGCACTCCAGCCCATGACGGCTGAGCAGCAGGCGGATCCGCTGCGGCGTGCGCACCACCAGCCCATGCTGGCGCCAGCGCGTGCGATACGGGCTGAACGGATTGAGGCTGCTCAGCCACAGATGGCCGCCCGGCATCAGAACGCGTTCGCACTCGTCGAGGAGCCGGTCAGCATCGGTCGCGGTGACATGCTGCAGCACGATCGCATTGACGCTTTCATTGGCCAGCGGCAATGGCAGCGCACAACGGGTGTCGCCGGCATAGCCCTGCCCCTGCCGGAACAGGCGCAGACCGCGCCCGCCCAGCTGTGCGTCGTCCAGCCAGGCCGCACTTGGTGCGATCCACAGCCAGGGCTGCGCCGGCAGCACCGACAGCTGCGGCAGCAGCAATTGCCGCTCCAGCACGCGCAAGGCCTCCGCCGGCTCAGTGTCGAACCACGGGGTCTGGCTCGCTTGACGGGTGCTCTGCAGCGCGGGCATGGTCCAATTCTATGCGACTGACCGCCCTGCCCGCATTTGCGGATAACTACATCTGGACGCTGATCGACAACGATGGCGCCGCCGTGGTCGTTGACCCCGGTGACGCCGCGCCGGTGCTCGCGCTGGCCGATCAGGGCCTGCACGTGGACACGATCCTGCTTACCCATCACCACGACGACCACATCGGTGGCGTGCCGGCATTGCAGGCACGTTTCCCCGGCGTGCGGGTTGTCGCGCCGGTCGAAGAACGCATTCCCACCGCAACCGAGCGGGTCGGCGAAGGTGAACGCGTTCAGGCACTGGGCCGGACGTTCCACGTACTATCCGTGCCCGGGCATACCCGCAGCCACATCGCGTTTCACACTGCTGAACATCTTTTCAGCGGAGATTCGTTGTTCAGCCTGGGCTGTGGACGCCTGTTCGAAGGTACGCCGTCCCAGCTGCTGGCATCGATGCGCAAGCTGGGTGCCCTGCCCGCGCAACTGCTGCTTTGTTGCGCTCATGAGTACACCGTGTCAAATGCCGTCTTCGCGCGGCATGTCGACCCCGCCAACGCTGCCTTGTGGCAGCGCCAAGAGGAGGCTTTGGCCATGCGCCGCGATGACCGTTCCACCCTGCCGGTAACCCTGGCCAACGAATTCGACTGCAATCCCTTCCTGCGTGTGCACGCGGCGCCTATCCGTGCGTCGGTGTCGGCACACCTGGGCCGTGACGTCGTGGACGACGTCGACGTGATGGCCGGTCTCCGGCACTGGAAAGACGGCTTCCGCGCATGATGCGCCGAAGTCTGCCGCTGGCCCTGGGCCTTGTCCTGGGGTTGGCCGGAACCGCGGGCGCGCAGTCGCTGGGCGCTGGGATCAGCCAGAACCTGACCGCCGCTGCGGCCCTGCCGCTGGACGCTTCAGCGCTGCCCGCCGCTTCGGTGCGCAACGGCCAGGAGATCTTCACCAGCTTCCGCGACGGCCTGGCCGAGCCCAGCTGCGATGCCGAGGCCACCAGCCCCCGCTGGCAGAAGCAGTTCGCCCACGCCCCCTCGCGCCTGGCCAACCAGGATGACGATGCGCTGGTGCTGTTCGGCTATGTGGTCGAAGAGCTGCGCAAGGCCAACCTGCCCACCGAATTCGCGCTCATTCCCTTCGTGGAAAGCGGCTATCGGCCCAATGCCCGCAACGGCAGCGGCCCGACCGGCCTGTGGCAGTTCATCGCCACCACCGCACGCAACCATCGCGTGCCGATGGCCAACGGCTACGACGGCCGCCTGTCGGCGGTTGATTCGACCCAGGCCGCGGTGCGCTACCTGAAGACCCTGCACGGCATGTTCGGCGGCGACTGGCGACTGGCCACCATGGCCTACAACGCCGGCGAGTACCGGGTGCTGCAGTCCATGCGCAAGGCCGGCATGAACGCGCAGAACGCCAAGCCCTCGGCATTGCCGGGCCTGTCGCCGGTCACTCATGCCTACGTCGAGAAGCTGCACGCCCTGGCCTGCGTGCTGGAAGACGTGGAAGACCAGCCGGGCGTGATGGCCTCGCTGGACCGCACCGTGCCGGTGCTGAAGGACCACACCCTGCCCGCGGGCACCAGCGTCCAGCAGTGGGCCGCACAGCGCGCCCTGGACCCGGCGAAGATCGCCCGCCTGAACCCGGCGTTGGCCTCGGGTGGCCGCGCCTCCGGCACCACCCGTGTGCTGGCCCCTGTCTCGGCTGCCAATGCGACGGTGGCGGACACTGCATCTGCCCTGGTCGCCAGCGCTGCGCCAGTCGCCACGGCGGCACCGACGCCACAGGTGGCCAAGACCGTGGCCGCGATCGCCGACCGTCCGCGCAGCCGCCGCCACACCGTGCGTGATGGCGAATCGGCCTGGACCATTGCCCGCCGCTACGGCATGCCGGTAAAGGCGCTGCTATCGCTGAACGGTCTGAGTGGCAGCAGCGTGCTGAAGCCGGGCGCGGTACTGCGCGTCGAAGACTGACGCGCAGGCCAAGTGCCTCCCGTGTAGAGCCGAGCCCATGCTCGGCTTTTTCATGTCTGCGCCCGGCAGATGCAGTCGAGCACGGCTCGACTCTACAAAAGGCGGTCGAGCAAGCTCGACCACTACCAAAGCTCAAGCGCGCCACAAACGAGGCGAACGCACAAAAAAAGGCCCGGCATTGCCGGGCCTTTTTCGTACCTGCAGCCGGTGGGCTTACAGGTTCGCTTCGGTGGTCTGGACCACGAACTTCTTGCGCATCGCGTCGATGTAGGCCTTGGCCGCAGCCATGCCGTCGATCTGGCTCAGCTGGTCCTTCAGCTGCTTCTGCTGCTCGGCGGTCACTTCCTTGATGTCGCCCGGGTTGACCTTGTTCACCGCGAACAGCAGCGCGTGACCGTTGACGTCGACCTTGCCGTAGCTCGGCTTGCCCTCGGCCGGGACCGGTGCGCTGAAGATCGCGCGGTTGATTTCCGGGGTCGGCACCGGCTGGCTGCGCGGCAGGCCCGGCATCGGGCTCACCTGCAGCTTCTCGCTGGCGGCCAGCGACTGCAGGGTGGCACCCGCCTTCAGCTTGGCCAGCACGGCGTCGGCGGCCTTGTCGCTGGCCTGACGCTGGCGGTCGGCGCGGATCGCGGCGATCACCTGCTCACGCGCCTTGTCCAGCGGCATCGCCTGCTCCGGGGTATGCGCGGCCACGCGGATGACCACGCTGTGGTTGGTGGCACCGCCCAGGGCGATCGGGTCGCTGGCGGTACCGTCCTGCACCAGCACTTCAGAGAAGGCCGCACGCAGCACGGCCGGGTCAGTGGCAATACCGCTGGCGGTGGCACGGGTGATCGGGCCCAGGGTCTGCAGCGGCAGGTTCACTTCCTTGGCGGCAGCGGCCAGGTCGCTCGGGCTCTTGTTGATGGCATCGACCAGACGGCCGGCCAGCTCGTTGAAGCCACGCTCGCCGTCGGCCTTCAGCTGCTCTGCGGCCAGCGTGTCACGCACTTCCTCGAACGACTTGCCTTCGCCACCACGCACCGCGGCGACCTTGATGATGTGGTAGCCGAAGTCGGTCTTCACCGGACCGATCACGTCACCCGCCTTGGCGGCGAACAGAGCGTCCTCGAACGGCTTGACCATCGCGCCACGCTCGACCCAGCCCAGATCACCGCCCTGGTTCTTCGAACCCGGGTCTTCCGAGTTGGCCTTGGCCAGCGCCGCGAAGTCGGCACCCGCCGCCTTGGCTTCGGCAGCGATCTTGTTCGCCTTGGCTTCAGCGCCGTCACCGGTGATCAGGATATGGGCAGCCTGGCGCTGTTCCGGCGAGGTGAACTTCGCCTTCTCGTCTTCATAGCGCTTGCGCAGGGTCGCTTCGTCAGCCGCGGTCGGTGCCGGCAGGTTGGCGCCGTTGATCTCGACGTACTCCAGCGACACGCTCTCGGCCTGACGGAAATCCTTGCTGTGGCTGTCGTACCACTGCTTGATCTGCGCGTCGGTGACCGGCGCGGTATCAGCCGGCACTTCCGGCAGCGCAGCCAGTTCGACGTCACGGGTTTCGCCCAGCAGCTTCAGCAGACGCTCGGTCTCGGACTGGGTGACAAAGCCGGAGTTCTGCAGGCCCGACGGGATCACCGACTGCTGCAGGCTCTCGCGCACCAGCTCCTGGAACTGGGTCGGGGTGCGCGGCGGATTGCCACCGGCCAGGGCCAGGCGGTAGTTGTTCTCGTTGAACTTGCCATTCGAATCGAGGAAGGCGGGGATGGTGGCGATGTACTCACGCACCGCGCCATCGCCGACCACGACACCGGCCTGCTCGCCGACCAGGCGCACGACCTGTTCGTCGATCAGCTGGTCGAGCACGGCCAGCTTGTTTTCAGTGCTTTCGAACGCGCGCGGGTCGAAGTTCTCACCCTGCTGCTGGCGCTCACGCATGCGCTCCTGCTCGAAACGGGTGCGGAAATCCTGCGCGCTGATCTCGTGGTGCTGCCACAGCATGCGCACCGGCCACCACGACGGCGCCGAACGCCACCAGGTCGGCGGCGCGGAAACCTTGGCCACGTTCTGTGCGCCAACGCCACCGAGGTAGCTGTTGTCGATCACGAACAGGAACGGAATCATCAGCAGCCCCAGGATCACGGTGACGATCCAGCCTGAGGTCTTGTCGCGGAGTTTCTGCAGCATGGTGAGAATCACAAGGCCTGATTGGCGAGCCCGGCAGTGTAACCCGCTTCGCCGCAGGGACCAAAAGCAGCACCGGCGCGGCCTGCGCCGATCTTCGCGGACCTGCGCCATCAGCACATCGGCAGGCCTGCGGCACGGCACAAAGAAAAAGCCCCCGGCTTGCGCCGAGGGCTTTTAGAGTTGGCGGAGCGGACGGGACTCGAACCCGCGACCTCCGGCGTGACAGGCCAGCATTCTAACCAGCTGAACTACCGCTCCGCGCTTGAACTTTGCAGGCGCCCAGTATATCCGAAGACTCTCTGGAAACCCAGCCCGATGAACACTTTTTTCAAAGTTTTTTCACAGGGACTTAAGAATTCTGCAATGGCGGAGCGGACGGGACTCGAACCCGCGACCTCCGGCGTGACAGGCCAGCATTCTAACCAGCTGAACTACCGCTCCGTTCTTGCAAAAACCTGTTCGTCTTCTTTCCGAACCCGTCGGTGAGAAGACAAGGCCCCCAGCTTTCGGCCGGGGGCCTCGATGTAATGGCGGAGCGGACGGGACTCGAACCCGCGACCTCCGGCGTGACAGGCCAGCATTCTAACCAGCTGAACTACCGCTCCGCATTGTTACCTTTTTGCTTTCAGCCGGCCTGGACCGGGAAGAAAACAAAGCCTCCAGCTTTTGGCCGGAGGCCTCGTTGAATGGCGGAGCGGACGGGACTCGAACCCGCGACCTCCGGCGTGACAGGCCAGCATTCTAACCAGCTGAACTACCGCTCCACACTCAAACTTTTACCGCGGTGCTGTGGTGGGTGCTGAGGGTTTCGAACCCCCGACCCTCTCCGTGTAAAGGAGACGCTCTACCGCTGAGCTAAGCACCCCAGCGAGCCGCTTAGTTTACAGCATCCTTCAGGGCCTTACCAGCCTTGAACGACGGATTCTTCGAAGCAGCGATCTTGATGGTGTCGCCGGTCTTCGGGTTGCGGCCGGTGCGTGCAGCACGGTCGCGGACCTGGAAGGTACCGAAGCCAACCAGGGTGACCGCATCGCCGTCCTTCAGCGCCTTGGTGACGGCAGCAACGACGGCATCGACGGCGCGGCTGGACTCGGCCTTGGTCAGGTCTGCAGCTTCAGCAACGGCATCGATCAATTCGGTCTTGTTCATTCTCTACAACTCCTTTGGCGGTGGGTTCCGCTTATTCGACAGGGAAGCAACCGCATGCCTTCTGCATGCGGCCGCCATGTGGAAACGGTTCGCCGATTCAGTCATCGCTGACAGCGATCACTCATTCGCGAGTGCTGCTTTTATACCAGCGGCCCTACCCCCACGCAAGGTGAAAAGCCAGCAACGACGCGGGTTTCGGGCCATTGGACAGCGCGCGTCAATGCTTGACGCGCGCGCTTCCACTCGGTTTTGCCTTGCTGCGCACCGTGACGCGCTGCGCACTCTTGCGCGCCTTCTTCGGTGCCAGCGGACGCTCCAGCGCCAGGTCGAGGACTTCTTCGATGTACTTCACCGGCACGATCTTCAGATCGCGGGTGACATTTGCCGGAATGTCGGCGAGATCCTTGCGGTTCTCTTCCGGGATGATGACCGTGCGGATGCCGCCGCGCAGTGCGGCCAGCAGCTTCTCCTTCAAGCCACCGATGGCGGTGACACGACCGCGCAGGGTGATTTCGCCGGTCATGGCCACATCGGCACGCACCGGCACCTTGGTCAGCATCGACACCAGCGAAGTGACCATCGCCGCGCCGGCACTCGGGCCATCCTTCGGGGTGGCACCATCGGGCACGTGCAGGTGCACGTCGTGCTTCTGCAGGAAGTCGCTGTCGATGCCGAAGCCGACCGCGCGCGAACGCACCACCGACAGCGCCGCCGATGCCGATTCCTTCATCACGTTGCCGAGCTGGCCGGTCAGGATCAGCTGGCCCTTGCCCGGCACCAGCGTCGATTCGATCTGCAACAGGTCGCCACCGACTTCGGTCCAGGCCAGGCCGGTAACCAGACCGATCTCGTTCTCTTCCTCGGCACGGCCGAAGTCGAAACGACGCACGCCCAGGTACTTGTCCAGGTTCTTGCTGGACACGCTCACCAGCGCCTTCTTCTTCGCACCCTTCTTCGCCTTCGCCGCCGGCTGCGGGCCGGCCAGCGCGATCTCCTTCACCACCTTGCGGCAGATCTTGGCGATCTCGCGTTCCAGGTTGCGCACGCCCGATTCGCGCGTGTAGTAGCGCACGATGTCCTGGATCGCATCACTGCCGATCTCCAGTTCTTCCGGCTGCAGGCCGTTGGCCTTGATCTGCTTCGGCACCAGGTAACGGGTGGCGATGTTGAGCTTCTCATCCTCGGTGTAGCCAGGGATGCGGATCACTTCCATGCGGTCCAGCAGCGGGCCCGGAATGTTGAGCGAGTTCGAGGTGGCCACGAACATCACTTCGGACAGGTCCAGGTCCACTTCCAGGTAGTGGTCGTTGAACGCGTTGTTCTGCTCCGGATCGAGCACTTCCAGCAGCGCCGAAGACGGATCGCCACGGAAGTCCATCGACATCTTGTCGATCTCGTCCAGCACGAACAGCGGGTTCTTGCTGCCGACCTTGTTGAGGTTCTGCACGATGCGGCCCGGCATCGAACCGACATAGGTACGGCGGTGGCCACGGATCTCGGCCTCGTCGCGCACGCCGCCCAGCGACATGCGCACGAACTTGCGGTTGGTGGCCTTGGCGATGGACTGGCCCAGCGAAGTCTTGCCCACGCCCGGCGGTCCGACCAGGCACAGGATCGGGCCCTTCATCTGCTTCACGCGCGACTGCACCGCCAGGTATTCAAGGATGCGTTCCTTGACCTTCTCCAGGCCGTAGTGATCGGCATCGAGGGTGTCCTGCGCGACCTTCAGGTCCTTGCGCACCTTGCTGCGCTTCTTCCACGGCACGCCCAGCAACCACTCCAGGTAGTTGCGCACGACCGCCGCTTCGGCCGACATCGGCGACATCTGCTTGAGCTTGTTCAGTTCGTTGCGCGCCTTGGCTTCAACGGCCTTCGGCATGCCGGCTTCGGCGATCTTGCGGGCCAGCTCTTCCAGCTCGCCCGGCGCGTCGTCCAGGTCACCCAGTTCCTTCTGGATGGCCTTCATCTGTTCGTTGAGGTAGTACTCGCGCTGGCTCTTCTCCATCTGCGACTTCACGCGGCCGCGGATGCGCTTCTCCATCTGCTGCACGTCGATCTCGCCATCGACCAGGCCGACCAGCATCTCCAGGCGGTCGCCCACGGCCAGCGTTTCCAGCAGGCGCTGCTTGTCAGCCAGGCGCACGCTGATGTGCGCGGCGATGGTGTCGGCCAGGCGCGCCGGCTCATCGATGCCCGACAGCGTCTGCAGCAGCTCCGGCGGCAGCTTGCGGTTGGTCTTCACGTACTGCTCGAACAGCGACATCAGCGAGCGGGCGATCGCCTCGACCTCACGTGCTTCGCGCTCGTCGGTGGCGTCGATCTCCACGGCCTGGCCGTGCAGCGAGCCGTTACGCTCGTCGACGTGGGTGACCTGTACGCGCGACAGGCCTTCGACCAGCACCTTGATGGTGCCGTCGGGCAGCTTCAGCAGCTGCAGCACCTGCGCCAGCGTACCGACCTGGTAGAGGTCGGCCGCATGCGGGTCATCGGTCTCGGCCGACTTCTGCGCCAGCAGCAGGATGCGCTTGTCCGATTCCATTGCCTGTTCGAGCGCGTGCATGGACTTGTCACGGCCGACGAACAGCGGGATGACCATGTGCGGGAACACCACTACGTCGCGCAGCGGCAGGACCGGCAGGTCGAGGGTTTCACTTGGGGAACGGGCCATGGGGGCTCCAGGGAAGGGGAAAACCGCCTCCGGGAGGGCATCTTCCGGAGACAAAAAAAGCCGATGGCCCCGTTATGGGGCCATCGGCTTTCAGATGCAAGGCATTCCTTGAAAATCCTTTCCAATCAACAACCTGGAAGGATCACTCGGCGCCTGCGGCCTTCTGTTCAGGAGCCGCCGGGGTCTGGTAGATCAGGTACGGCTCGGACTTGTGCTCGATCACCGACTCGTCCACCACCACCTTGCTGACGTTTTCCTGCGACGGCAGGTCGTACATGGTGTCCAGCAGGACTGATTCGACGATGGTGCGCAGGCCACGGGCACCGGTCTTGCGCTTGAGCGCCTTGCGGGCAATGGCCGACAACGCGTCCGGGCGGAACTCCAGCTCGACGTTCTCCATCTCGAACAGCTTCTTGAACTGCTTGGTGATGGCGTTCTTCGGCTCGGTCAGGATCCTGATCAGGGCCGGCTCGTCCAGCTCCTCCAGGGTCGCCACCACCGGCAGGCGGCCGACGAACTCGGGGATCAGGCCGAACTTGATCAGGTCTTCCGGCTCGACTTCAGCCAGCACCTTGCCCACTTCCTGCTTGCGCTCGCTGCTCTTCACCTTGGCGCCGAAGCCAATGCTGCCGACGTCGGTGGAACGGGCCTGGATCACCTTGTCCAGCCCGGCGAACGCGCCGCCGCAGATGAACAGGATGTTCTTGGTGTCCACCTGCAGGAATTCCTGCTGCGGGTGCTTGCGGCCGCCCTGCGGCGGAACGCTGGCCACGGTGCCTTCGATCAGCTTCAGCAGGGCCTGCTGCACGCCTTCGCCGGACACATCGCGGGTGATCGACGGGTTCTCGCTCTTGCGCGAGATCTTGTCGATTTCATCGATGTAGACGATGCCCTGCTGCGCCTTCTCGACGTCGTAGTCGCACTTCTGCAGCAGCTTCTGGATGATGTTCTCCACGTCCTCGCCCACGTAACCGGCTTCGGTCAGCGTGGTGGCGTCGGCCATGGTGAACGGCACGTTGAGCAGGCGGGCCAGGGTCTCGGCCAGCAGCGTCTTGCCCGAACCGGTCGGGCCGACCAGCAGGATGTTCGACTTCGCCAGTTCGACGTCGTCGTTCTTCTGCCGGCTCTCGATGCGCTTGTAGTGGTTGTACACGGCCACGGCCAGGGTGCGCTTGGCGCGGTTCTGGCCGATCACGTACTGGTCGAGGACTTCGAGGATCTCGCGCGGCTTCGGCAGCGAACTGCGCGCCGACTGCGCCTTTTCCTCAAGTTCCTCACGGATGATGTCGTTGCACAGCTCCACGCATTCATCACAGATGAACACGCTCGGACCCGCAATCAGCTTGCGCACTTCATGCTGGCTCTTGCCGCAGAAAGAGCAGTAGAGGATCTTGCCGGTGTCCGTGGAACGACCTTGGCGGTCTTCGCTCATGCTTCGCTTACCCAGTTACCCCACCCGCTGAACGGGGGTTCGATTCGAGAATAGCACAGGGCCGAGGGGACACCAGTCCCGCCCGACCCTGCAGGAACGGGGCCTCCATGGCCCCGTGAAGGCCGGTCAACCGGCCTGGATCGACTCATCCGGGCGACGCTCCAGGACCTGGTCGACCAGACCGTAGGCCTGCGCCTCGAAGGCGCTCTTGAAGTTGTCGCGCTCGGTATCGCGCGCGATGGTCTCCAGCGACTGGCCGGTGTGCTTGGCCAGCACCTCGTTCAGGCGCGAACGCAGGGTCAGGATCTCACGTGCGTGGATGTCGATATCGGTGGCCTGGCCCTGGTAGCCGCCCAACGGCTGGTGGATCATCACGCGCGAGTTCGGCAGCGCATAGCGCTTGCCGGCTTCGCCCGCGGCCAGCAGCAGGGCGCCCATCGAGGCGGCCTGGCCGATGCAGGTGGTGCTCACATTCGGCTTGATGTACTGCATGGTGTCGTAGATCGCCATGCCGGCGGTGACCACGCCACCCGGCGAGTTGATGTAGATGTTGATGTCCTTTTCCGGGTTTTCCGATTCCAGGAACAGCAACTGCGCCACCACCACGTTGGCCATGTGATCGTCGATCGGGCCCACGAGGAAGATCAGGCGCTCCTTCAACAGGCGCGAATAGATGTCGTAGGCACGCTCGCCGCGGCTGGTCTGCTCGACCACCATCGGAACCAGGTTCAGGGCTTTGGTTCGGTTGTCCATTACGTGAGGTACCTATCTTGGGGGGCTACAACCCCGCGCCGGCAAAGGCGCGGGGCATCCGGTGATCCGCCCGGGCTTACTGGCGGATCGCGTCCTGGAACGACAGCTTCTCTTCGGTGTGCTGGGCGCGCTCGGCGATCCAGTCGATCACCTGCTCTTCCATCACACGGTTCTGCAGACCAGACATCAGCTGGGGGTCGTTGCGGTACATCTCAATGACCTGTTCCGGCTCTTCGTAGGTGGAAGCGATCAGGCGCATCGTTTCGTTCAGGCGCTTGGCTTCCAGGCGCAGGTCGTTGATGCGGGCCACTTCACCGACCAGCAGGCCGACCAGCACGCGCTTGGCGGCGGCGTCCTTGAAGCCTTCGTGGGCATCGGCCGGGATCTCACCGACATTCTGGCCGTTGCGGCGGATCTGCTCGACCTGCTGGGCCAGCATGGCGCGGGCTTCGTTCTCGACCAGACGCGGCGGCATTTCCACCGAGGAGTAAGCAGCGATCAGCTGCTCGCCCACTTCGCGGCGCAGGCGGTTCATCAGGGCGCCCTTCAGCTCGCGCTCCAGGTTGGCGCGGATGTCGCTGCGGAACTGCTCCACATCGCCACCCTTCACGCCGAAGCTCTTGATGAAGGCTTCGTCGACCGCCGGCACGACCGGCTCGGACACTTCGGCAACCTTGACGGTGACCTGCACGGTCTTGCCGGCCAGCACCGGCACGCGCCAGTCAGCCGGGAACTCGACGTCCAGGGTCTTCTCTTCGCCCTTGGCCAGGCCGACCAGGCCCTTTTCGATGGTTTCGAACATCATGCCCTGGCCCAGCACGATCGAACCCTTCTCGGTGCCCTCGGCCGGCAGGCGCTCTTCGCCGGCCTGCGACCAGGTTTCCACCGCGACCAGGTCACCGTCCTGTGCGCCGCGGCTGACCGGGGCCCAGGTACGACGCTGGTTCTGCAGGTTCTCGATCATCTGGTCGATGTCGGCGTCGGTGATCTCGGCGCTGTGGCGCACGACGGTCAGCTTGCTGACGTCGATATCGCCGAAGTCCGGCACCACTTCCACGGTGGCCACGAAGGAGAACTCACCCTCGTCGCCCTTGTCGATGCGCGGGCTGCCCACGATGCGCAGGTCGTGCTCACGCACGGCGGCATCGAAGGTTTCGCGCAGCAGGCCGTCCAGCGCCTCACCACGGACCTGCGCGCCGAAGCGCTGCTCGATCACCTTGGCCGGCACCTTGCCCGGACGGAAACCCTTGATGCGGGTGGTGCGGGCGATTTCGCCCAGGCGGCCGACGATGTGGCTCTGCAGACGCTCTTCCGGCAGCGAGAAGCTCAGGCGGCGTTCCAGGTTGCCGGTGGATTCGATCGAAGCTTGCATGTTGACTCCTGCCACCGGCGGCCCACGCCCCCGGCTCGATGATTGGGATGAAACGGTTGTAAGGACACGACGTCTGGGACGCGCCTGCTTGCCGCAGCCCTTTAGTTTCGCCCAATTCGGCCTGCACTGCCAGCGCGTGCCGGTCAAGGGGGCGCAGATGGCCCGATCAGGGCGGGGACAGGCCGGCACTGGTGCGAAAGGGGGGACTCGAACCCCCACGCCTTGCGGCACTGGAACCTAAATCCAGGGCGTCTACCAATTCCGCCACTTTCGCGTGGCCGGCTCAGGCGTTCATTGTCGCAGGCGCCGGCTGGAATCGGAAGGCCTGCACAAAACTGAACATGACAGGCGGGCACATCGTCCGCGCCAAAGGCCATCCCGAAGGTCGCGCGACCGTTCGGGACGGCAACGACTCAGTGTTTCGCTTCGGCAGGGGGCGCAGGTGCGTCAGCGCCCTGCCCGGCCGCCACATCCACCTTGCGGATGTCCACGCCACCCTCGTCGGTGCTACGCAGCTCCACAGCCTCGGGAGCGGCCCCACCCTCCACCAGCGACGCCGGCTGCGCGACTCCGGCGATCGGGCGCGCCGGAACGGCATCTACGCCCGCATCGCGGTCGACGGTCTTCGCCGGATCACTGTCAGGCGCGCAGGCCGTCAGCGCCACCAACGCGGAAAGAACCCACACCGTCCGGCACAGTCGATTGATATCGGCCATCAATTTCTTCCTTCGTGCATGCGCCATCGGCGCGGAAGGTCCATTGGGTGCGATACAGGACGCGACACGGTGAGAAGCAGCGCACAGCATTGAAAACACTGATGACGCGTATGCCCCTGATTTCAGCATCGCTTCAGTAGATCCGCGCCATGCGCCGCTTCAGTAGATCCACGCCATGCGTGGTTGAAGCGCAACCCGGCAAACAAGCAAGAAAAAAGCCACTTGGCTGACCAAGTGGCTTTCGTCTGGTGGGCTGTCAAGGATTCGAACCTTGGACCTATTGATTAAGAGTCAACTGCTCTACCAACTGAGCTAACAGCCCGAAATCGGGGCGCGAATTATGACCCGATCCGCTCGGAGGGTGCAAGCACTTTCTTCAACGTCGTTGAAACCAGTACCGCGATCCCGCTGCCACTGCAGACCCACGCCAGGCGGGATTTCTGCAGTCGGTGATCCAATGAAACCAAAGGGTCACACTTATAAGAAAAAAGCCACCTGGCGTACCAGGTGGCTTCTGTCTTGGTGGGCCGTCAAGGATTCGAACCTTGGACCTATTGATTAAGAGTCAACTGCTCTACCAACTGAGCTAACGGCCCGTGAAACTCAGACGCACATTGTAGCGTGCTTTCTGTTTATTGCAATACCGTTTCGGCTGCGCCGATGCGGTTGAATCAGTGGGGTGGCTGAGGGGATTCGAACCCCCGACCACCGGAATCACAATCCGGTACTCTAACCAACTGAGCTACAGCCACCACTGAAACTTTCGCTCCACCGCCAAGACCACCGGCACTGGAACTTCAAACCTTTGCCTGGGGAGACTGTCACCGAAGTTCCGGTCCGCCGAAGCGAGTCCGATATTCTGGTGGAGTCTTTACCCTTTTGCAAGCACTTCTTCACATCCGCCGATGCGATCCCGGTGCTCGCCGATGGCGCGCCCGACAGGAATCGAACCTGTAACCGCCGGCTTAGAAGGCCGGTGCTCTATCCAGTTGAGCTACGGGCGCCCGAACCGGAACGGCGTCCAATCCGACGTGATGTGGGATTGGTCGGGGTAGAGGGATTCGAACCCCCGACATCCTGCTCCCAAAGCAGGCGCGCTACCAGACTGCGCTATACCCCGGTCTTGCAATCCCCTCGGGCCAGGCCCGGGGAGCTGGTCATTGTGGCCAAGCGCATCATGAACTGTCAACGCGGGCGACTCGCACCCAACGCCTGACACGGCACCACGCGCAACCATCGGCTATGCTCCCGGTCATCGGCCGGATGGCCGTCCAGCCCCTTATTCGCACGGAGAACACGCATGCGCAGCGGCAACCCGGCTCTTTCCGAGTCGACCTTCCTCGACCTCGCCAGCGGCTCGGTGGTGACCAGCCCCGACCAGGCAATGACCCTCAACGGCACCGTCAACAAGACCGGTTTCCTGCTGTTGTTGACCGTGCTGACGGCCGCGTTCGCCTGGAACCAGACCATCGACGACTACGGCCAGGTCATGGCCGGGGCCAAGCTGTATGCCATGGGCGGCGCCATCGGCGGCCTGGTGCTGGCGCTGATCACCGTCTTCAAGAAGGAATGGTCGCCGGTCACCGCGCCGATGTACGCGCTGGTGGAAGGCCTGTTCCTCGGCGCCATCTCGGCCGTGTTCAACGCCAAGTTCCCGGGCATCGTGTTCCAGGCCGTCCTGCTGACCTTCGGCACCCTGTTCGCGCTGTTGTTCGCGTACCGCAGTGGCCTGATCAAGGCCACCGAGAACTTCAAGCTGGGCGTGATCGCGGCCACCGGCGGCATCGCCCTGCTCTACCTGGCGTCGTTCGTGCTGGGCTTCTTCAACATCAACGTGCCGGTGATCCATGACTCCGGCTGGCTGGGCATCGCCTTCAGCCTGTTCGTGGTGGTCGTGGCCGCGCTGAATCTGGTGCTGGACTTCGACTTCATCGAGACCGGTGTCGCCCAGCGTGCACCGAAGTACATGGAGTGGTATGGCGCATTCGGCCTGATGGTGACCCTGGTCTGGCTGTACGTGGAGTTCCTGCGCCTGCTGTCAAAGATCCAGCAGCGCTGAGTCGCAACATGCCATAGACGACAAAGGGCGCCTCACGTGGCGCCCTTTGTCGTTCCTCCCTCAGCGCGCCAGCAGCACCGGCAGCGACGAGGCGAGCAACGCGATGCCGGATGCGGTCAGCAGGCTCAGTACAACCTGCCGGAAGCGCGCCTCGCTGATACCGATATAGACCCGCGCGCCCAGCAGGGTCGGCACCAGCATGGCCGGTGCCACGATGGCGAAGTACGGCAACATCTGCCGACTCACCAGGCCGCTGCCGACATAGGTGGCCATGGTCACCGCCAGCATCGCCAGATTGAAGTTCTGGATGACCGCGCGCTGCTCGTCCTTGCCGAAGCCGCGCAGCGTGCTCCACAACGTCGGCACCGGCCCGGCGAAGCCACCGATGCCACTGAGCACGCCACCGGCCATACCGGCAATGGCGTCACCCACGCGCCCTCCGATGGTGATCGGCGGCAACGAGCGTGCCATCAGCATCACCGGGCACCACAGCGCCAGGAAGCCGCCCAGCAGCGCCTTGAACCAGTCCATGTCCAGCTGCGGCAACACCATCACGCCCAGCGGAATGCCGGCCAGCCCGCCCAGCACGAACGGCAGCAGCAGGCGCAGGTTGAATCCGCGGCGCACGGTGACCACCGCGACCAGCTGCCCGACCAGCGCACCAAACACTGACAACGTCGCCGCCAACCGTGGCTCCAGTCCCCACGCCCAGAACGACATCGCCACCATGCCAAAGGCGAAGCCGGACAGGCCCTGCACGAATCCGGCGACGATCGCGCCCAGCGCGACCAGCAGATACACCGACTCCATCACCACCTCGGTTGCTGTCGCGCGACTACCCTGCCGCGCCCACCTGCGCAGCGTAGTGCGCCGCGAGGTGCTCGACCAGCGCACGCACCTTCGGTGCCAGCGCCCGCGCATGCGGATACAGCGCGAAGTAACGCCGCTGTCCTGCGTGCCAGGCGGGCAGCACACGGATCAGGCGGCCGGCGCGCAGGTCCTCCTGCACGGTCAGCGCAGTGAACAGGCTGATGCCCATCCCGGCCAGCGCGGCGGCGTACAGCGCCGGCGTGGCGCCCACGCGCAGGCGCTGCCCCGCTTCGATGCTCGCGGTGGCACCGCGCGGCCCTTGCAGCTGCCAGGGTGACATCGCCGCTGTAGGACTGAACCCCAGCAGCGTGTGCTGCGCGAGGTCCGACGCCTGCCGGGGCAGACCGTGCTGTGCCAGATACGCCGGTGCAGCGACCAGGATGCGCGGGCAGCTGGCCAGCTCGCGTGCGACCAGCTGGCTGTCCGGCAAGGAAGGCGCGATGCGCAGGGCCAGGTCGAAGCCACCACCGACGACATCGACCAGTTGATCATCGGCCGACAGGTCAAGCGCGACCTGCGGGTAGCGCTGCAGGAACGACGGCAGCCAATGCGACAACTCCTGGCTGGCCACGACCTGCGGCACGCTGATGCGTACGATGCCACTGGGCTGCGCCTGCCCGGCACGCACGCGATCATCTGCTTCCTGCAGGCGATCCAGCAGCGCTGCCGCCTCGCGGTAGTAATCGCGACCGGCTTCGGTCAGTGACAGCCGGCGGCTGTTGCGATCGAGCAACCGCACCTGCAGATGCTCTTCCAGCTGCCGCAGCTGCCGTGACATCGCCGAGTGGGTGGTACCCAGGCGCTCGGCAGCCGCAGTGAAGCTGCCTGCGTCGACGATGGCGCGCAGCGCACGCAGGGCGGCGAAGTGATCCATCGGCAAGTGGCTCCACGTGGCGGGGCCCACGGCATGCGGGCCCCACCAGCTTATCAAGCGCCGTCGCTGGCCTTGCGCACCGGCAGCGCCAGGATCGCGTCGGTGCTCATGACATCACCGAAGGCGTCTTCGATCTGCGCCAGCGAGGCGTCATGCAGCGCGCGATGAGCGATGCGCTGGCCACCGGCCAGGTCCAGGTCGCGGCTGGCGCTGGCATCGGACGATACGATCACCCGGTAGCCGCGCGGAGCCGCCGCCGCGTCGCGCGCAGCACCGACCACACAGGCATGGGACTGCAGGCCGGTGACGATCAGCGTGTCGATACCGGCATCCTTCAGCACCGTGTCGAGCACCGCGGCCGAGTTCCCAGCGAACACGCTGACGTTGTCCTTCTGCACCACGGTCTCACCCTTGCGCGGCTGCAGATCGCGATGGAAAGCGGCATTGACGCTGCCCTGCGCGAACAGCGGTGCGCCGGCCGGCAACACGTGCTGCACATGGATCACGCGGATGCCGTGGGCATCGGCGAACTCGACCACCCGCTTGGCCTGGCGCAGTGCGGCCACGCCATCGGGAATGACCATGCGGCCACCGGCATAGCCCTGTGCGGCCTTGGCATCGAAGTACTCGTTCTGGAAGTCGATCACCAGCACAGCGGTCTTCGCCGCATCCAGCGAGGCCGCGACCGGCGCGCCCGCCATATGGCGGATGGTGGGATGGGCCGGCTCGGCAGCAGTGACCGGCACGGTGGTGGCCATGCCGATCAAGCCGGCCAGGCCGAAGGTGGTGAGATTCATGGAGCGACGCCTGTGCAGTGGAAAGTGGGCACAGGATGAGGAGCGGCAAGCGCACGAACCAGCCGTTCAGTAGCACATGATCTGTGCGATTTCTGCACAGACCGCTCCTGTAGAGTCGAGCCATGCTCGACTGCTTTTGCTTTTCGTCCGGGGCCGTGAAAGCGCAGTCGAGCATGGCTCGACGCTACTGGGTCAGCTTTGCCCCATTGAGCCGTACGATCATCGCGTACTCGCGCCCGAGCACGACTTCGGCGGTATTGCTACCGGCGCGCACGGCATGCTGCAGGCCGGCCGGATACTTCACCGGAACGCCAGCCAAGGTCTGGACATGGCGGGCAGGCGCATTGACGCTCCTGATAACGAATTCCGCGCAGGCCCCTTCCAGCAGGAGAACCGGCGCCCCTGCCGGAAACTCGATCAACTGCAGTACGCGCTCCTCGGACCGCCGCATGCTGCGAACGGGTACCCCCTCCCTGCGCAGGCGGCGCAGCGCGCGCTGCGAACGGGACCATGGCCAGTAGAAGACGAAGTAGATGGCTACGCCCAGAACGTAAACGGCAGCAGCCACCAGGATCCACACCGCCGTCTCAGGCATCCATAAAACTCTCTCGGTGAAAAACGCGCAGCTCAAAACGCAGACGGGCCGTACAAGGACGGCCCGTCTTCAACGCTTGCAGGCCCGGACGGACATCGCCTGAGACGATCTCCAGCCGGAACGCCGGCCGCTTACAGGCGGCTGGCGATGGCCTGGGCAAAGCTCATGGTGGTGCCGGTACCGCCCAGGTCGCCGGTCAGCGAATCCTTGGCTTCCATGGTCGCCACGATGGCCTTGCGCAGGCGCTCGGCGTTTTCCGGCTGGCCGACATGGTCCAGCATCTGCGCGGCGGCCAGCAGCAGCGCGCACGGATTGGCCTTGCCCTGGCCGGCGATGTCCGGCGCGGTGCCGTGCACGGCTTCGAAGATCGCCGCGTCCTTGCCGATGTTGGCACCCGGGGCCAGGCCCAGGCCGCCGACGAGGCCGGCGCACAGGTCGGAGATGATGTCGCCGAAGAGGTTGGTGGTGACGATCACGTCGAACTGTTCCGGACGCATCACCAGCTGCATGCAGCAGTTGTCGACGATCATTTCCTGGAATTCGATGTCCGGGTACTGCGCGGCCACTTCACGGGCGACGTTCAGGAACAGGCCCGAGGTCGACTTGATGATGTTGGCCTTGTGCACGGCAGTGACCTTCTTGCGGCCGGTGCTCTTGGCCAGCTCGAAGGCGTAGCGCACGATGCGCTCGGAGCCCTTGCGGGTGATGCGGGTGCCGGAGAAGGCGGTCTCGCCGTCGGCCGACACTTCCTGGCCCTCGGCCAGGTACGCACCTTCGGTGTTCTCACGAACGGTGATCAGGTCGACGTTGTCGAAACGCGACTTGGTGTTCGGGAAGGTGTGGGCCGGACGCACGTTGGCGTACAGGTCGAAGTGGCGGCGCAGGCTGACGTTGATCGAGGTGAAGCCACCACCGACCGGCGTGGTCAGCGGGCTCTTCAGCGCAACCTTGTTGCGCGCGATCGATTCCAGGGTCACCGCCGGCATCAGGTCGCCGTGCTTTTCCAGGGCCACCAGGCCGGCGTCGGCGTCTTCGTACTCCAGGCCAGTCTTGAGCTGGTCGAGCACGAACAGGGTGGCGTCCATGATTTCCGGGCCAATGCCGTCGCCGCGGATGACCGTAATTTTCTGCGTCATTGATCGATGTTCCGAACAGGGGGAAAAACGCCGTCCGGACGTGCCCGGAAACGCCGGCGCAAAGGAAGTTTCACCGGCAATTATGCCTTAGCCGGGGGCGGCTGCCCAAGTAGACGATGGTCCCGGCCCCGGCCAAGACATAATTGCCCGCGCATTTCTCCTCTACCCCCGCCTGTCGGCGCGCCCCTTCAACAAGAAGGGGCTCCTGGGCTGTTGGATCACGGGGAAGGCCCCCGCAGGTCGGGTAATGCCAGGAAGGCAAGCAAGGGCCCGCTTCCCGGCTCAGGCAGAATTGCCCGCGCATCCCACCTTATCCCCGCGCCTGTCGGCGCGCCCCCTTGAACAACAAGGGGGCTCCTGGGCTGTTGGATCGTGGGGAGGCCCCTCGTGGGTGCGGTAGTGTCGGCCGCTGGCCGGCAACCTCGGCCGTGTCAGGTTCAGGGGATGCCGGCCAGCGGCCGGCGCCACCTCAGTGCTCGTGCGCTGCCGGGGCGGCGGCGCCGCCCTCGAGCTGGTCGAGGAAGTCGACCGCGCGGCGCAGGTGCGGGATCACAATCGAGCCACCGACCACCAGGCCGACCGAGAAGGTCTCGAAGAACTCCTCGCGGGTCACGCCGGCGTCCTTGCACTGGGCCACGTGGTAGCTGATGCAGTCGTCGCAGCGCAGCACCATCGAGGCCACCAGCCCCAGCAGTTCCTTGGTCTTCACGTCCAGCGCGCCGGCCTGGTAGGTCTGCGTATCCAGCGCGAAGAAGCGGCGCACCACCTGGTTCGGCTCGCCCAGGATGCGCTCGTTCATGCGCTTGCGGAAATCGGTGAACTCGGCAATGCGATCCTTGCTGCCGTCGTCGGCCGCGCTCATGCCTGGCCCTGCCCGGCCAGCAGCGGCTCGAGCTTGCCTTCACGGTGCAGGGCCATCATGTCGTCGTAGCCGCCCACATGGACGTCGCCGACGAAGATCTGCGGCACGCTGGTGCGGCGGGTCAGCGCGATCATCTTCTCGCGCTCGGCCGGGTCCAGGTCGATGCGGACCTCGGTCCACTGCTGGCCCTTGCTCTTCAGGAAGTTCTTGGCGGCCACGCAGTACGGGCAGACGGCGGTGGAATAGAGGGTGATGGCGGGGGCACCGCCGGCGGTCTGGGCTGTCACGGGAAACTCCACGATGGATCGACGGTCTACATATGGTACCGGTGCGCTGGAAATTCCACGCCACGGCCGCAACACTGTGGATTAACGAATGGTTGCCCCCTGCCCTGCCACGCTTGGCGCGCCCCGCCCGAGGACCTCCTGCTTGCGAGCCCTGCTGCTGACTACCGCCGTCACCCTGGCCATGGCCATGCCGCTGGCCCAGGCCCAGGAGAAGCTGCCCGACATCGGCTCGTCGGCCGGCGAGCTGCTGACTCCGGCCCGGCAGGCCGAATACGGCGCGATGATGCTGCGCGAGCTGCGCAACTATGGCTACCTGCTGGACGATCCGCTGGTCAACGACTGGCTGCAGACCATGGGCACCCGCCTCGGCTCCAACAGCGACCAGCCGCGCCAGCCCTACACCTTCTTCGTGATGAAGGACCGCCAGATCAACGCCTTCGCCACGCTGGGCGGCTACATCGGGGTCAATGCCGGCCTGGTGCTGACCGCCGAGCGCGAGGACGAGGTGGCTGCGGTGCTGTCCCACGAAATCGCCCACGTCACCCAGCAGCACGTGCTGCGCGGGGTCGAGCGTGCCCAACGCGACCAGATCCCGATCCTGCTCGGCATGCTGGCGGCGGTGGTGGCCGCGCAGGCCAGCAACAGCACCTCCTCCGGCAACGCGACGATGGCCGCGATCAGCTCCGGCATGGGTCTGATGCAGCAGCGGCAGATCAACTACACCCGCTCCAACGAGTCCGAGGCCGACCGCCTCGGCATCCGCACCCTCTCGCGCAGCGGCTACGACGTGGATGCCATGGCCGGCTTCTTCGAGCGGATGGCCTCGGCAATGCGCGGCAACGAGGGCGGCTACAGCGTGCCCGAGTTCCTGCGCACCCATCCGGTCAACATCACCCGCATCAGCGAGGCCAAGGCCCGCGCCGAGCAGATGAAGAAGGACACGGTGCTGCTGACCACCAGCACCCCCAGTGGCGAGCGCAGGGAGCGGGTCGATCCGGCCGACCCGAGCCTGGCCGAGCCGATGCTGCGCGGAAACAACCCGCTGCTGCCCAGCAGCGTGCTGCGCATTCCGATGGGCCAGCTCGCCCGCGGCGCCAGCGGTGACTTCGACTGGGCGCGCGAGCGCCTGCGTGTGCTCAGCGCTGATTCCACCCCTGAACTGGAACGCGAGTATGCCGATCTGGCCAAGCGGCAGAAGGATGGCCTGAACGACGCCCAGCGCTACGGCCAGGCCCTGGCGATCATGCGCGGCGGCCGCAGCGGTGCCACGCAGGCCCGGCAGACCCTGGCCAGCCTGCTGCAGACCCGACCGGACAACCTGTGGCTGGCACTGGGGCTGGGCGAGGCCGAATCGCGTGCCGGACTGGGCGCGCAGGCCAACAGCCGTTTCGAACAGTTGCTGCGCGAGCACCCCAACAGCCGTCCGGTGGCACTGACCTATGCCGAGATCCTGAACGAACAGGGCACCCGCGAGGCCGGCCAGCGTGCGCAGGCGATGCTGCGGCCGCTGTTGTCGCAAAGTGGTAACGATCCGGTCTTCCAGCAGCGGTACGCCCGCGCCAGCGAACTGGCCGGTGACAGCGTGCGCGCCAGCGAAGCCTATGCCGAGGCGGCCTTCCTCAGCGGCCGCCCGGAACAATCGCTGATGCAGCTGCAGGCGCTCAAGCGCAACCCGGCACTGGACTATGTCGGCCGGGCCCGTGTGGACGCGCGCATCGAAGCGATCACGCCCACCGTGCTGGAACTGCGCCGCCAGGGCGTGCAGGACCCGGATCTGGACCGCCGCTGAGCGTTGCATGACCGGTCGATGGCAATCCAGGCCGGTTCCGGCCCGGTAGTCACAAACATGTCATCAAACCGTAGTCTACTGGCACCACTCCAGTAACCGAGCCCTACGGTGTCCTCGTGCAGAAACGCATCCTGATCGTCGATGACGAGCCCGCGATCCGTGAAATGGTCGCCTTCGCCCTTCGCAAGGGCGATTACGAACCGGTCCACGCCGGCGATGCCCGTGAGGCCCAGACCGCGATCGCCGACCGGGTTCCCGATCTGATCCTGCTGGACTGGATGCTGCCCGGCACCAGCGGCCTGGACCTGGCCCGCCGCTGGCGCAAGGAAACCCTGACCCGCGAAGTGCCGATCATCATGCTGACCGCCCGTGGCGAGGAAAACGACCGCGTCGGCGGCCTCGAGGCCGGTGTAGACGATTACGTGGTCAAGCCGTTCTCGGCGCGCGAACTGCTGGCCCGCATCCGTGCGGTGATGCGCCGCGCCCGCGAGGACGACGAGGACGGCAGCGTGGCGGTCGGCCCGGTCCGCATCGACGGCGCCGCGCATCGCGTGTTCGCCAACGACCAGCCGGTGCCGATCGGCCCGACCGAGTACCGCCTGCTGCACTTCTTCATGACCCACCCCGAGCGCGTCTACACCCGCGCCCAGCTGCTGGACCATGTGTGGGGCGGCAGCGTGTACGTGGAGGAGCGCACCATCGACGTGCACATCCGCCGCCTGCGCAAGACGCTGGAACCGTTCAACGCCGAGAACATGGTGCAGACCGTGCGCGGCGCCGGCTACCGCTTCTCCACCGCGACCTGAGTCTCGTCGTGCCGACGCCGCGCACCCGCGGGTGCCGGCGCCGGCAACTCTGCTATAACCCTCGGTTCACCCCAGTGAACCGCCGCACCTCAACGACGAGATCGCAATGCCCCGCCACATCCGCTCTGCCTGGTTGAAGACCCTGGCCACCGTTGCCGCGGTACTGCTGTTCGCCGGACTGGTGGGGTGGCTCTCGGGGCATCTGTGGCTGTGCATTGCACTGGGCGCGCTGGCCACCCTGGCCTGGCACTACTGGCGGCTGCGCAGCGTGCTGCGCCGGCTGACCGCGCGCCAGCGCTGGGACACTGCCGAGGAAGGCACCGGCGTCTGGAACGAGCTGGACCGCCTGCTGTACCGCAACCAGGTGGAAATGCGCGTGCGCAAGCGCCGCCTGCTGGACATGCTGCGCAGCTACCGCGCTGCCGCCGCCGCGCTGCCCGATGCCGTGGTGGTGCTGGACCGCAACAGCCAGCGCGTGCAGTGGTTCAACGAAGCGGCCACCGCCCTGCTTGGCCTGCATCATCCGGGCGACCTTGGCGAAGCCCTAGTCGAGCGCCTGCAGCCGATGCCGCTGGCGCACTGGCTGGCCGGTGGCCGCAATGCCGAGCCGATCCTTGATGTGCCTTCGCCGGTCGATCCGGCGATCCGCCTGAACCTGCGCCTGATTCCCTATTCGTCGGACTACTGGCTGCTGATCGCCCGCGACGTCAGCAAGCTGCTGCGCCTGGAACAGGTGCGCCGCGATTTCGTGGCCAACGTTTCACACGAGCTGCGTACGCCACTCACCGTGGTCCACGGCTACCTGGACATGATGGACCCGGAGGATTTCCCGGGCACCGGACCAATGCTGGAAGAAATGCGCAAGCAGAGCCAGCGCATGGCCCAGCTGGTGGAGGACCTGCTGACGCTGTCACGCCTCGAATCGCAGGAACACAGCGAAGAAGAGACCGTGGCCATGCAGCCGATGCTGGCCACCCTGCGCCGCGAAGCCGAAGCGCACAGCCAGGGCCGCCACCAGATCAGCATCGACGACCTGGCCGGCGTCGACCTGCAGGGATCGACCAAGGAGCTGCACAGCGCCTTCTCCAACCTGGTCACCAATGCGGTGCGCTACACGCCCGCCGGCGGCCGCATCGCGGTCGAGTTCCGCCGCGAAGGCGACGGCGCGGTGCTGGCGGTGCGCGATTCCGGCTACGGCATCCCGGCCACCCACCTGCCACGCCTGACCGAACGTTTCTACCGTGTCTCCAGCAGCCGCTCCCGCGAAAGCGGCGGTACCGGCCTGGGCCTGTCCATCGTCAAGCACATCCTCGGCCTGCACCACGCGCGGCTGGAGATTGAAAGCGAGGTCGGCAAGGGCTCGGTGTTCTCCTGCCATTTCGATGCCGACCACGTGCGCCCGCGCGAGTCCGCCCCCCTGACTTCCATCGAAGATTGACGCCATGAGCAGCCTCGGATCCCTCCCCCTCCCCGTGAGCCCGGACAACGATCCGTTGCGCGACCCGGCGCTCTACATCAACCGCGAACTGTCGCAGCTGGATTTCAACTTCCGCGTGCTGGCGCAGGCGATGGACCCGCAGGTGCCGCTGCTGGAGCGCCTGCGCTTCATGTGCATCTCCTGCACCAACCTCGACGAGTTCTTCGAGATCCGCGCCGCGGCCGTGCGCCACGCGCAGGAGTTCGGCCTGCCGCCGGCGCCGGACGGGATGAGCCCGCAGGCCATCCTCAATGCCATCCACGACCGCGCCGCCGAACTGGTGGACCAGCAGTACCGCTGCTGGAACGAGACGCTGCGCCCGGCGCTGATGGAGGCCGGCATCGGCGTGCTCGGTCGCCATTCCTGGACCGACCGCCAGAGGCGCTGGCTGCGTGCCTACTTCCGCAACGAGATCATGCCGGTGCTGTCGCCGCTGGGCCTGGACCCGGTGCACCCGTTCCCGAAGATCCTCAACAAATCGCTGAACATCGTGGTGGTGTTGAAGGGCACCGACGCGTTCGGCCGCGCCGGCCATCTGGCGATCGTGCGTGCACCGCGCTCGCTGCCGCGCATCATCCAGCTGCCGGAGAAGCTCGGCGGCCCGCAGAACTTCGTGTTCCTGTCCTCGGTGCTGTCGACCTTTGTCGATGAGCTGTTCCCGGGCATGGAAGTCCAGGGTGCCTACCAGTTCCGCGTCACCCGCAACTCCGAGCTGGTGGTGGACGAGGAGGAAGTGGAAAACCTGGCGCTGGCGCTGCGCGACGAACTGGTCGACCGCGGCTACCGGCCGGCGGTGCGCCTGGAAATCGCGCAGGACATGCCACGCGACATCGTGCGCACCCTGCTGCAGAACTTCGGCCTGACCGAAAACGCGGTGTACCGCATCGACGGCCCGGTCAACCTCAACCGCATCATCCAGCTGTACGACCTGATCGCGCAGCCGGACCTGAAATATCCGCCGATGACCCCGCGCACGCTGCGCGACAGCGACGGCATCTTCGAGACCGCGGCGCGCCAGGACCTGCTGCTGCACCACCCGTTCGATGCGTTCACCGCGGTGCTGGACCTGATCCGGCAGGCGGCGATCGACCCCAACGTGCTGGCGATCAAGCAGACCCTGTACCGCACCGGCAAGGATTCGCTGATCGTCGATGCGCTGATCCAGGCCGCGCGCAACGGCAAGGACGTGACCGTGGTAGTCGAGCTGCGCGCCCGCTTCGACGAAGAAGCCAACCTCGGCCTGGCCGATCGCCTGCAGGAAGCCGGCGTACAGGTGGTGTACGGCGTGGTCGGCTACAAGACCCACGCCAAGATGCTGCTGATCGTGCGACGCGAGGGCCGCAAGCTGCGCCGCTATGTACACCTGGGCACCGGCAACTACCACAGCGGCACCGCCCGCGCGTACACCGACATCAGCCTGATCACCGCCGATGCGGACATCGGCAACGACGTGCACCTGCTGTTCCAGCAGCTGTCCGGGCTGGCCTCGAAGATGAAGCTCAAGCGCCTGCTGCAGTCGCCCTTCACCCTGCACACCGGCATCCTCGGCCGCATCGAGCGCGAAACGCGCATCGCCGCCGCCGGCCGCCCCGCGCGGATCATCGCCAAGATGAACGCGTTGAACGAACCGCAGGTGGTGCGCGCGCTGTACGCCGCCTCGCAGGCCGGCGTGCAGATCGACCTGATCATCCGCGGCGCCTGCACCCTGCGCCCGGGTGTGCCGGGCATCTCGGACAACATCCGCGTGCGCTCGATCGTCGGCCGCTTCCTGGAGCACAGCCGCGTCTACTGGTTCGGCAACGACGGCGCACCGGAGATGTACTGCGCCAGCGCCGACTGGCTGGAGCGCAACCTGCTGCGCCGGGTCGAGACCTGCTTCCCGATCCTCGACCCGGAGCTGGCCAAGCGGGTTTACCGCGAAGTCCTGCAGAACTACCTGGACGACAACCTCAACGCCTGGGAACTGGATGCCGACGGCATTTACCACAAGCGTGCCCCGGCGCACGACGAAGCCCCGCATTCTGCGCAGATGGCATTGATGCAGGGACTCTGACCCGGTAGGTGCCGACCTTGGTCGGCACGTTTAGATTCATGCACTGTGTCGACCAAGGTCGACACCCACCAACAGCAGCGCAGAACGCCGTCCGGCAGATCGCAGAGAACTGTCGAAGGCGGGGTGGGTCCGGTGGCAGGGGTGTGAGCCGCATGGATGCGGCGACCAAGCCCCCATGGACGGGTTCACGGCGCTCCCTGCCATCGGACCCACCCCGCCATCCCACGGATAGCCTGCTGTTGCTGTTGCTGTTGCCATTGATTCGGCAGGTGCAGGGCGCAGCCCTGCCGCACTCCCCTCTTCCAAAATGTGAAGGCCGCGCGGTGACGAGCACACCGCCCCTTCGGCTAACATTCGTCCATGCCGCATACCACCACGACTCCGCCCGCATTGCAGGATGGCGACCTGCTGGCCGCCATCGACCTTGGCTCCAATAGTTTCCACATGGTCATCGCGCGCTACACGCTCGGCCAGCTGCGGGTGATCGACCGCCTGCGCGAGACCGTGCGCATGGCCGATGGCCTGGATGGCAAAGGTGGGCTCTCCTCCGCCGCGCGACAGCGCGCGCTGGAATGCCTGGCCCGCTTCGGCCAGCGCATCCGCAACGTGCCGCCGCACCGGGTGCGCGCACTGGCCACCAACACCGTGCGCCAGCTGCGCTCGCCGCAGTCGTTCCTGGTTCCAGCCGAAACCGCACTGGGGCATGCCATCGAAGTGGTCAGCGGTCGCGAGGAAGCGCGCCTGATCTACCTGGGCGTGGCCCACGCGCAACCGCCCAAGCCCGGCCAGCGCCGGCTGGTCATCGACATCGGCGGCGGTTCCACCGAATTCATCATCGGCATGGGCATGCAGACCCTGGAGCGCGAAAGCCTTCAGGCCGGCTGCATCGCCAGCACCCGACGCTTCTTCCCCGGCGGCAAGCTGAGCAAGAAGCGCTGGAAGGATGCGCTGGCCGAGATCGGCCGCGAGTTCCAGCCCTTCGCCAGCAAGTACCGCGCGCTGGGCTGGCAGGAAGCCCTGGGCTCATCGGGCACGCACAAGGCGATCAGCGAGATCTGCGCGACGATGAAGCTGAGCAAGGGCGCGATCACCGCCGAGGCGCTGCCGCAACTGCGCGACGAACTGCTGAAGGCAAAGAAGATCGACGACATCCAGCTGCCGGGCCTGTCCAGCGACCGTCGTCCGATCATCGCCGGCGGCATCCTGGTGCTGGAAGCCGCCTTCCAGGCCCTGGGCCTGCAGAAGCTGCTGGTCAGCAAGGCAGCGATGCGCGAAGGCATCCTGTACGACATCGTCGGCCGCGCTGGCGAGAACGACCTGCGCGATGAATCGGTGGCGGCGCTCAGCCAGCGCTACGGCATCGATACCGTGCAGGCCGATCGCGTCCAGGACACCGCCCTGTCACTGCTGGAGCAGGTGCAGGAGCGCTGGAAACTCGATGCCGACGACGCGCGCATGCTCGGCTGGGCCGCGCGCCTGCACGAACTGGGCCTGATGATTGCCCACAGCGGCTACCACGTGCATGGCAGCTATGTGCTGGAGCACTCGGATATCGCCGGCTTCTCGCGGCAGGAACAGCAGATGCTGGCCGCCCTGGTGCGCAGCCACCGTCGCAGCGTGACCAAGACCGCCTTCGACGCCCTGCCCGAGCGCCTGCTGCTGACCGCACGCCGGTTGGCCGCCCTGCTGCGGCTGGCGGTGCTGCTCAATCGCGCCCATGAGGACGCCCCGCTGCCGGCGCTGGAACTGACCGCCGACGACAACCGTCTGTCGCTGATTGTGCCGCAGGCCTTCATCGATGCCCGCCCTCTGCTGCGCGCGGACCTGATCGGCGAGACCGACGGAATTGCAGGGTTGGGCATCCAGTTCCGGCCGTTCGTGGCCTGATCCGGACCGGGACGACGCCCGGCCCGCGCGCAATCCGCGCTGCACCGCAGCATCAACCCGTCGTCGTTATAGACCCAGGTTATCTGCAAGCCCGCGATTTCCTTCACATTTTCACCACCTCAACGATACGTGGTGAATTATTTCGACATAGTCTATTTACAAACTCTTAACTACCGAGACTAGTATTGGGTCGCCGGCGCATTTCCGCTGGGCAATTGGGTGCTTTTTTGGGCATCTCCCTACGTCTTTGAGAGAGAGAACGTAATGACTTCACGTACCGTGTTGGGCAAGGCCATTGCCCACGCCCTGGTGACGACCACCGCCCTGGCCGCGCTGCCGGCCTTCGCCCAGGACAGCGGCAGCGCATCGCCGACCAATCTGGATCGCATCGAAATCACCGGTTCGCGCATCCGCCAGGTCGATGTGGAGACCTCCCAGCCGGTGCTGGCAATGACCCGCGTCGACATCGAGCGCCAGGGCTTCAGCTCGGTGGCCGACATCCTGCAGAACGTCACCGCCATGGGCAGCCCGGCGATCAGCCGCGCCAACGCACTGAGCTCGGGCGAAAACACCGGCGGCACCTACATCGACATGCGCAACTTGGGTGCGCAGCGCACCCTGGTGCTGGTCAACGGCAAGCGCCTGGGCATCAGCACCTCGGGCCTGCAGGACGTGTCCTCGCTGCCGGTGTCGGCGGTGGAGCGCATCGAAGTGCTGAAGGACGGCGCGTCGGCCATCTACGGCTCCGACGCGATGGCGGGCGTGATCAACATCATCACCCGTTCCAACGTCAACGGCGTGACCGCCAACGTCTACCACGGCCAGTACAGCGAAGGCGACGGCGCCCGTGACCGCTTCGACGTGGTCGGCGGCTGGAGCAATGACCGCGTTTCGCTGACCCTGGCACTGGAACATTCCGAAGAAAAGAGCGTCTGGGCCAAGGACCGCTGGTTCAGCAAGTACGGCGTGAGCGACCGCCACCCGGACGATGCCTCCAACTGGACCACGCTGAGCCAGTGGGGCCAGGTGACCGGCCTGAAGGGTGGCCCCGGCTGCACCAACACCAGCCAGGGTTGCGGCTACTCGCTCAACCGCGGCGCCGACCCGACCAACCCGGCCAACTACCACCTGACCGACGCGACTCCGTTCACCGGCGACGTCAGCAACGCCAACGAACAGATGCACGTCATGTATCCGCTCAAGCGTGATTCGGTGTACTTCGACGGTCGCTTCAAGATCACCGACCAGGTCAACCTGCGCACCGAATTCGGCTACAACAAGCGTTCGGCAGAGCGCCAGATTGCAGGCTACCCGCTGCAGTCCAGCTCGGTGTCGATCTCGGGTGACCCGACCGCCACCGGCCTGATGTCCAAGGACAGCTACTTCAATCCGTTCGGCAACCAGCACGGCTATGCCAAGCCAACCGACGTGGCCTGGAACCGCCGCACCTGGGAAATCCCGCGCGTGAGCACCAGCGAACTGAAGACCTACCGCGCGGTAGTGTCGCTGGATGGCACGTTCGAGATCGGTCAGCGCTACTTCGATTGGGACGTGGGCTACCAGTACAACCGCAACGAGCTGACCGCCACCGCTACCGGAAACCTGCACAAGAAGCGCGTGCGTGACGCCGTGGGTCCGTCGTTCCTGGATCCGGCCACCGGCAAAGTGGTGTGCGGCCGTCCGGGTGCGGTGATCGACGGCTGCATGCCGTGGAATCCGCTGGTGCCTTACGGCAAGACCGATCCCAACGGACTGACCGGCAATGAAGCGCTGATGGCCTGGCTGTTCCCGGCGGAGCACACCACCGGCCGCACCACCACCAAGAACGCGTTCGCCAACCTGTCCGGCAGCATCATGACCCTGCCAGCCGGCGACCTGGGCTTCGCTTTCGGCGTGGAAAGCCGCAAGGAAGACGGCCGCTACACGCCCGATGCCCTGGCCCAGACCGGCGCCACCACCAACCTGGCCGCGGGCCCGACCGGTGGCAGCTACAACGTGAAGGAAGCCTATCTGGAGCTCAACGTGCCGGTGCTGGCCGACCTGCCCGGCGCGCGCGAGCTGAGCTTCAATGCCGCCACCCGCTATTCCAAGTACAACACCTTCGGCAACACGCTCAACAGCAAGTTCGGCTTCAAGTGGAAGCCGATCGACCAGTTGCTGGTCCGTGGTACCTGGGCGGAAGGCTTCCGCGCACCGACCATCAACGATCTGTACGGTGGCGGTTCGGAAACCTTCGCGCAGTTCAGCGATCCGTGCGACACCGTGTTCGGCTCGGCCAAGGGCAGTGCCGAAGTCCGCTCGCGCTGCGCGCGTGACATCGCCGATGCCGCCAACTTCCGCCAGCTGAAGCAGGGCAACACGCCGGTAACGACGGCGCAGGATGCGACCCCGACGCCGTTCGTGTCCGGCTCGAACCCGCTGCTGGTTCCGGAAACCTCGACCAGCAAGACGCTGGGCCTGGTGTGGAGCCCGACCTTCATCAGCAACTTCAACGTGGCGCTGGACTGGTGGAAGATCCGCATCGACAACACCATCGTCGGTGACAGCCCGAACCAGATCCTGAAGGATTGCTATGAGCAGGGCATCGAATCGCGCTGCAGCCGCTTCAGCCGTGATCCGTCCAACGGCATCGTCACCGGCCTGAAGTTCGGCAACCGCAACGCCGGCTTCGCCGAGACCGAAGGTTACGACCTGGATGTCAGCTACCGCGTCGACACCAGCTACGGCAAGCTGAGCGCGGGCTGGACCAGCACCTATGTGAGCAAGAACGTCTACCGCTCCACCAATGATGTCCGTGATGCGATCACGCCGATCAACGGCGTTGCCAACACCATCGGCACCGCCACCAGCCTTGCGTTCCGCGTGCGCTCGAACCTGGTGCTGGGCTGGGACGTGGGTGACTTCGGCGTCAGCTGGACGGCACGCTACTACTCCGGTGTGAAGGAGCGCTGCCTCAACGCCTCGCGGTATGCGGACGAGTGCTCCGATCCGACCTTCCTGGCGCCGTGGCTGAAGTCGCCGACCGCTTACAACGAGCGCGGTGCGGTGACCTTCCACGACGTGCAGTTCCGCTACAACCTGCCGTGGGATGCCACCGTTTCGGTGGGCGCGAACAATGTGTTCGGCAAGGAAGCTCCGGTGATGTACAGCAAGCCGAACTCGTCGTTCTCCTACTACGGTGGCTACGACATCGGTCGTTTCATGTACATGAAGTACCAGCAGCGCTTCTGATCCATCCGCACTGCGGAATCTCGACGACCACGGCCCTTCGGGGCCGTGGTTTTTTTCTGCCCCGCGCAGACTGTCGCTTTCCACATTGACCTTGAGGCGTTCAATCAGGGGCACGGTCCTCTGCGCTGCTTTTGCTGCACTGCCACTGCTTGGAGCAATCGATTGATTTACTTCTGCTTTGTGCAGAAGCGTCACGACTGTCTGTGGTGCTTTCGTCGTTTCCCCATACGTCTCCGCACCGGTCTTCACTAGGTTCGAACGTCCACCATCGCGGTGGGATTGACGCAGCCCCGCCTGGCTGTGTTCCGAAGACTTCGAAGACCGAGAGAGAGACCCATGACCATCCGTATTCCCGAACTGGGGTTGGCGATCCGTCGTGCACTGACGATAACGGCAACCGCAGCACTGGCCACACCGGCACTCGCCCAGCAGGCACCGGAAGCCACCACGCTGGACCGCATCGAGATCACCGGCTCGCGCATCCGCCAGGTCGATCTGGAAACCGCACAGCCGGTGCTGACCATCAGCCGCGCCGACATCGAGCGGCAGGGCTTCAACTCCGTTGCCGACATCCTGCAGAACCTGACCGCAACCGGCAGCCCGGCCTTGAGCCGTGCCAGCCCGCTCAGTGCGGGCGAAGCCGCGGGCGGCAGCTATGTGAACATGCGCGGCCTCGGTGCACAGCGCACCCTGGTGCTGGTCAACGGCAAGCGCCTGGGCATGACCACCAGCGGGTACCAGGACATTTCCAGCATTCCCGCAGCCGCCGTCGAGCGCATGGAAGTGCTTAAGGACGGCGCCTCGGCCATCTACGGCGCCGACGCGATGGCTGGCGTGGTCAACATCATCACCCGCCGCAACGTTGAAGGTGTCACCGCCAGCGTCTACCACGGCCAGTACAGCAAAGGCGATGGCGCCCGTACCCAGTACGACGTGGTTGCCGGCTGGTCGAATGACCGCGCCTCGATCAGCGTCGCGGCCGAGCACGTCGAAGAAAAGGGTGTGTGGGCGAAGGACCGCGGCTTCAGCGCCTACACCTATACCGACCGCCATCCGGACGATGGCTGGACCACGGTCGGCCAGTGGGGGCGCATCGTCGGCTTCAAGGGCCCGGGCTGCAGCAGCGCCCGTGGCTGCAGCTATTCGCTCGATCGCGGCAGCCAGCCGGGCGGGCCGGACAGTTTCCACCTCAGTGACAACACGCCGTTCACCGGTGATGTCAGCAACAGCAACGAGCAGATGCACCTGCAGACGCCGATCAAGCGTGACTCGATCTTCGTCGACGCGCGCGTGGATCTGAACGACCAGGTCCGCTTCAATACCCAGCTGTCCTACAACCGGCGCACCACTACGCGCCAGGTCGCCGGCTATCCGTTCCAGTCCGGCGCAGCCGGCATCACGCCGATGTCCGCCGACAGCTGGTTCAACCCGTTCGGCAGCCACCACGGCTATGGCAACCCCGGCGATGTGCACTGGAACCGCCGCACCTGGGAGGTTCCGCGGGTCAGCACCAGCGAACTGACCACTTGGCAGGGCGTTGCTGCCTTTGAAGGCAGCTTCGAACTCGGCGGCCGGGATTTCGACTGGGAAACCGGCTACCAGTACAACCGCAGCGAGCTGACCCAGCGTGCCACCGGCAACCTGCACAAGCAGCGCGTGGCCGATGCCACTGGCCCCTCGTTCTTCAACCCGGAAACCGGCAAGGTTGAATGCGGCACCCCGGGAGCACCGATTGCCGGCTGCAAGCCGTGGAATCCGCTGGTGCCGTATGGCCAGGATGATCCCTATGGCCTGACCGGCAACAAGGAACTGCAGGACTGGTTGTTCCCCGAAGAACTCACTCGTGGCCGCACCACCACCCGCAGCCTGTTCGCCAGTCTCAGTGGAAGCCTCGCCACACTGCCCGCGGGGGAACTGGGCTTTGCCGTGGGCGCCGAGAGCCGCCGCGAGGACGGTCGCTTCATTCCCGACGCGCTGGCGCAGACCGGGGCCACCACCAACCTCGCCGCAGGCCCCACCGGCGGTGGCTACCGCGTCGACGAGGCCTATCTGGAGCTGAGCGTGCCGGTGCTGCGCGACCTTGCCGGTGCGCGTGAGCTGACGCTCAATGCAGCGACGCGCTTCTCGGACTACTCCACCTTCGGCGGAACCCTCAACAGCAAGTTCGGCTTCAGCTGGAAGCCGATCGATCAGCTGCTGGTCCGTGGTACCTGGGCGCAGGGCTTCCGTGCACCGACCATCTCCAACCTCTACGGCGGCGGCTCGGAAACCTTCACCACCGGCTTCCGCGATCCCTGCGACAGCGTGTACGGCGCGGCCGCCAGCAGCCCGGAGGTGCGTGCCCGCTGCGCTGCCGACATCACCAACGCGGAAAGTTACCGCCAGCTCGGCCAGGGCAACGAACCGATCACCGGCAGCAGCGGGCAGACGCCGGTGCCCTTCACCAACGGCTCCAATCCCGACCTGAAGCCGGAAACCTCGACCAGCCGCACCCTGGGCCTGGTCTGGAGCCCGACGTTCGCTGAAGGGCTGCACATTGCGCTGGACTGGTGGAAGATCCGCATCGAGAACACCATCGTCTCCGACCATCCCAACGCCATCCTCCGCGACTGCTACGAACTGGGCATTGCCGAGCGCTGCAGCAGCTTCACCCGTGACCCGGAGCTGGGCATCGTCAACAAGCTCAGGTACGGCAGTCGCAACAGTGGCTTCCGCCAGGCCGAAGGCTATGACCTGGAGGTCGGCCACAAGGTCGAAACGCCTTGGGGCACGCTGAGCGCAGACTGGAAAACCACCTATGTGGTTGCCGCGGTGGAGCGCACCACCAACGAGGCGGATGTGCCGCCGGTTCCCAGCAATGGCATCGCCACCGACGATGGCATCGGCTTCCGCGTGCGCTCCAACGCATCGCTGGGCTGGGAACATGGCAACCTCGGTCTGACCTGGGGCCTGCGTTACTTCTCTGCGGTCAAGGAGCGCTGCCTGGGCGTTGATGAGTATCCGAACGAGTGTTCGCACCCCGACCAGCGCGCACCGTGGTTCAGCGGCACGCGTGATTACAACCGTCGCGGATCGGTCACCTTCCACGACGTGCAGGCGCGTTACAGCCTGCCGTGGGATGCGACCGTCTCGATCGGCGCCAACAACGTGTTCGGTCGCCAGGGACCGGTCATGTACAGCCAGCCGAGCTCCAACTTCTCCTACTACGGCGGCTTCGACATCGGCCGTTTCATCTACATGAAATACCAGCAGCGCTTCTGATCCACCGCCCTGCCAGCATTGCCCATCACGGCCCTCCGGGGCCGTGGTGGCGCATGGCCCGGGGGCGCGTCATCCGGCGGTCGCAAAGCGGTCATATCGGCTACATCGCCAGCACCGAGCATGCCGGAAACCCGGAGGCCCGCCATGCGCTATGCCATCGTCACCGAGACCTACCCGCCGGAAGTGAACGGCGTTGCCCTGACCGTGCAGGGGCTGGAACAGGGACTGCGCAACTCCGGCCACGAGATCGACCTGATCCGCCCGCGACAGGCCAGTGAAGCGCTGGACTCTGCAGCGGGTACCCTGTTGGTTCCCGGCGCCGCCCTGCCGCGTTACCCCGGCCTGCGCTTCGGGCTGCCGGCCCCGATCCGGCTCGGCCGCCATTGGCAGCAGCAACGCCCGGATGCCGTCTATGTCGCCACCGAAGGCCCGCTGGGCTGGTCGGCCGTGCGCACTGCACGGCGCCTCGGCATTCCGGTGGCCAGTGGCTTCCACACCCGCTTCGACGAATACCTGCCCGACTACGGTGTGGCCTGGCTGCAGGCGGCCGCGATGCGCTGGATGCGTCGCTTCCACAACCAGGCCGATGCAACCCTGGTGCCCACCCGCGAACTGCAGCAGTTCCTCGGTGAACAGGGTTTCGAACGCGTACGCCTGCTGGCACGTGCGGTCGACAGCCAGCAGTTCGATCCGGGTCGGCGCGACCCAGCGCTGCGCGAGGAATGGGGTGTGGACGGCAACGGCCTGGTGGCGATCTATGTCGGCCGCATCGCCGCGGAGAAGAACCTTGGCCTGGCGGTGAAAGCATTCCGCCGCCTGCAGCAGATCCGTCCCAAGGCCCGCTTCGTGTGGGTGGGTGATGGCCCTGCGCGCGAAAAACTGGCGCATGAAAACCCCGACTTCATCTTCTGCGGTATCCAGCGGGGTGACGCGCTTGCCCGGCATTTCGCCAGCGGCGACCTGTTCCTGTTCCCCAGCCGCAGCGAGACCTTCGGCAACGTGACTCTCGAAAGCATGGCCAGTGGCGTGGCAACCGTGGCCTTCGACTATGGCGCTGCCCGCGAGTACCTGCGCAATGGCGAAAATGGCGCGGCAGTGGACAACGATGAGCAGTTCATCGAAGCGGCCGTGCAGCTGGCCGCGGATGACGCGCAGCGCCAGACGCTGGGCAGCAATGCCGCACGCGCGATGAAGCGCCTGCATCCGCAGCAGGTGGTGGCGGAATTCGATGCCCTGCTGGCCGAACTGGCGCAGTCGCGGAGGAGCGGCCATGCGCACCACGCCGCTTGAACTGCTGGCCGACCGCGAAGCACGCCTGTGCCGGCGGGCCAACCACTACTGTCGCCGCCGCCGCGTACGTCGCCTGTTCGCTGTCATCAGCCGGCTCGGTGATGGCGTGTTCTGGTATGTGCTGATGGGCGCGCTGGTGCTGCTCGATGGCTTCGACGGCCTGCGCGCGTCGGTGCACATGGCCGCCACCGGCCTGGCCGCGTTGCTGCTGTACAAGGGCCTCAAGCGCTGGACCCGGCGCCCGCGCCCGTATGCGGCCGACCTGCGCATCCGCGCGTGGGTGGCACCGCTGGACGAGTTCAGCTTCCCATCCGGGCACACTCTGCACGCGGTGTCGTTCACCATCGTGGCACTGGCCTACTACCCGTGGCTGGCTCCGCTGCTGGTGCCGTTCACCGCCGGCGTCGCACTGTCGCGCGTGGTGCTGGGCCTGCATTATCCCAGCGACGTATTGGCCGCGACGGGCATCGCGGTGCTGCTGGCGTCGGCCAGCCTGGCCTGGTTGCCGCTGCCGGTGTGACCCCCGGGGTCAGATCCCTCCGGTAGCGCCGGGCCATGCCCGGCGGTGGATGCCCTAGAATGCCCGTATGACGACGTTGTTCATTTCCGACCTGCATCTGGACCCCAGCCGTCCGGAGATCACCGACCTGTTCCTGCGCTTCCTGCGCGAACAGGCGCCCGGCGCCGATGCGCTGTACATCCTCGGCGACCTGTTCGAAGCCTGGATCGGCGACGACACGCCCTCGCCTGCCGCCGATGCGGTGGCCGACGCACTGAAGGTACTATCCGACAGCGGCGTGCCGGTGTACTTCATCCGCGGCAACCGCGACTTCCTGCTCGGTGAAGACTATGCGCGCCGTGCCGGCCTGCGCATCCTGCCCGACCCATGCGTGATCGAGCTGTACGGTCGCCCGGTGCTGCTGCAGCACGGTGACCTGCTGTGCACGGACGACATCCCCTACCAGCAGTTTCGTGCACAGACGCGCGACCCGGTGTTTCAGGCGCAGTTCCTGTCGCAGCCGCTGGCCGCGCGCATCGCCTTCGCGCAGAAGGCACGCGACGCCAGCCAGGCTCGCCAGTCGGAAATGAAGCAGGGCGATCGTGCGCAGTTCGAGACCGTGACCGATGTGGCCCCGGCCGAAGTCGATGCCACCTTCGTGCGCCATGGCGTGGACACCATGATCCACGGCCACACCCATCGCCCGGCGGTGCACACGCTGCAGGCCGGTGGCCGCACCTGCAACCGCATCGTGCTGGGCGACTGGTACGAGCAGGGATCGGTGCTGCGCGTGGATGCCGGCGGCTGGTCGCTGGATACGCTCGCGCGCCAATGATGGATCGCAGGGTGCCGACCAAGGTTGGCGTCTACCCGGGCAGGTGCACACACCCGGGTAGACGCCGCCGCTGGTCGGCACTTGGCCTCAGCGGAAGGCCGCGATGGTGGCCTTGGTATTGACCAGCACGCGCTGGTTGTCGGCGGTACTGGCATTGCCCATCGGGATGCCGTTGTAGCTGATGTTCGGGTTGGACCAGTAGTTCAGGCGCGGGCAGCTACGGGTGCAGTTGTAGGCCATGATCGTGCGCCAACCGGTGCCGGTGGCTGGCTCGTAGCGATAGCCGTGGCCATAGGCGTAGGGCGAGGTGCTCGAGTCGGTGGCGATGTCATGCCGCGCGCTCTGCAGATGGCCGATCTCGTGCGCGAATGAGTAGTAGCCGGTTGCGCAATCCCAGTACACCGCAGCGAACGCCGTCGACGCCGTCGAGCCGATCCCCGACGCCAGGCCGCAGTACGCCGTGTTGTTGATCAGCAGCACGCCCACGTCTGCCGTGTAGGTGTTTCGACTGGTGTGGATGCTGTCCATGTAGCCGTCGCTGGTGCCACGGAAGCGCGCGAGATCAGTATCGAAGCTGCCCGATTCGGTGTAGTTGGTGGTCTCGTAGCGGGCCAGTTCCATGGTGATGCCGACGTTGCTGTTGACATAACCCTGGTTGGATTCGGCCACCGCCAGCTGCACCAGCGACTGCATGTTGCCGCCATAAGCCGTTACCGCTGCATTGGTCGCCACCACCAGCACGCGGATGGTAGCCGGGCTACCGGACGAGGCCTGCGCGATGCCGATGCGATCGTTGTTGCCCATCGGGATTTTCGGCAGCTGGTTGTAGTCGGCCGGATGATCGGCCGGCATCCGCGATTCATCCACTTCCACCAGTACATGGCGGTTGCCCAGCGGGCGCAGGCGATACAGCTTGCCGTCCTTGCGGATCGAACCGGTGATGGTGTTGCCCGAGCGCACCAGGATCAGCGAATTGCCCGGATCGTCCTGGCCATTGGACGTGGCGGCGGTCAGCTTGTCCGAGGGTGAGCGGAACTGGCCGTACCAGATGCTGCCGCCATCAGGCAGTGCTTCAACCTTGCTGCGCACCGCCTGCACGCGCTGGCCAAGCAGTTCGAACTCCAGCTGCGGCTGCGCGGTGGCAGCAGCATCGACACGCACTTCCTGTACCGTCGCCGTGGACGGGGTGGCCAGCAGCTTGCCCAGCGCGGGCTCACTGTTGGCCGATGCCCGGCTGATGACCGTCACCGGCTCGAACAACGGTGCCGCGTGCGCGGCCGCCGCCACCGACAAACCCAACACCAGGCCACCTGCCGCTTTGCCAATCGATCTGGACAACATTGCGTCGCTCCTTGAATGATGTGAACAGCGTTGATGCAGCACGCCCGGGGTTTGCCGGGTTTGGCCATATGGCCTGCGCGGGTCCTGTGAATTCAATAGAGGATGGGAATGAAAATCAGGAACTGTGATCGACCGCATCTGCGTTAAGTAAGGTCAAAAGCGTCACTACACTTCGCCAATACACCGCTTTCGCGCTACCGTGACACAGCCACGACGGGACATGCACATGGCACCATCGCAGGACATGGACGAAGATGTCGGCTTGCTGCGGATCGGCCTGTTCTTCGATGGCACCCGCAACAACGCACACAACCTGGCGCGTGGTCGACCCCAGCTGCCGCAACCACGCCCAGCGCAGCTGCGCGCGGATGACGATTCGACCTACCAGAGCCGGCTGACCAGCAGCTACGACAACGGCCTGACCAACATCGCCCGCCTGCAGCAGCTGTATCCGGACAGCCGCCGCGATGCGATGGCCACGCCTTCGCTGTCGATCTACGTGGAAGGCGTGGGTACCCGCGATGACGCCGACGACGATCTGATCGGGCTGGCCTTCGGTATCGGTGCCAGCGGCGTGCGGGCGAAAGTGCAGCGCGCGCTGCAGCTGCTGTTGCCGGCCGCGCTGGCGGAACTGTCCACGCGCTGGCGGCAGCCGCTGCGTGGCGTGCAGCTGGATTTGTTCGGGTTTTCGCGAGGCGCTGCCGCGGCACGTGACATCGCCAACCAGCTGCAGGACTGGGACAGCGCGCACTGGCGCCAGCTGCTGCAGGCCTCAGGCCTTGGCTGTGCAACCGACTTCGCACCTGCCACGCCGGTGCTTCGCTTCATGGGTCTGTTCGACACCGTGGTCGCGGTCAATGGCGGCCGCGCTGATGAACAGCCACAACTGGCTCTGCGCAGTGGCATCGCCGCCCGCGTAGTGCAGCTCACCGCGCGCGATGAACATCGCCAGCACTATCCGCTGACGAGCGTGGCGCCGCCATTCACCGAGATCGCCCTGCCCGGTGTGCACGCCAACATCGGGGGCGGCTACAACCAGTTGGAAGAAGGCCCCAAGCTGCTCAGCCGCCCACGCCGCCAGCAGCTGCGCCGCCCCGCCCTTGCCGACTACCAGATCCCGCCGCTGGCGATGCTGAAGGCCACCACGGCCTACGCCGAAACGCAGGCCGATGCCGAACGCTGGCGCCAGCAGTTGGGCGTCGACCAAAAGGAAGTCTGGGTGGATGTCTGGCACCAATGGCAACAGCAACGTCGCGCCGGCAGCCGCAGCGTGCTGTTGTCACCGGTGCTGTATGTGACCGCCGCGGTGGTGCTGCGTCGGCGCATCGACTGGCGTTACCAGCTGATCGCACTGCGGGTGATGCAGCAGCAGGCCATCGATGCCGGCGTGCAATGGACTGCCAACGCAACCGAAGTGCCCGGCTGGGAGCTGCCATCCACCCTGCAGCCGATCGCCCGGCGCCTGGTGGCCGGACAGCCGCTGACGCAGACACAGGAGGCGCTGCTGCGGCGGCGCTACCTGATGCAGTCGGCGCACTGGAACTTCGATGCACTGGGCGATACTGCACTGACCTACGCCGCCGATGCCGGTGTCAGCGAACTGCCGTACCGACCGGGGCCCGGACTGTTCTACATCAACCGGCCGACGGTGGATGGCAAGCGCGTGGTGTTGCCGAACGCCTGAAAAAAGGGGACGGAGGGGATTAAGTCGTTTGTGGCACAAACGACTTAATCCCCTCCGTCCCCTTTTCTTCAACCGGCCTGTTCAACCAGGTTGGCGAGCTCATCCGCATCAAAGCCGGCCAGCAGGCGCGCTTCGATGTTGAACGGTCCATGCAGGTAGCCGCCGGCGTACTCCACCAGCAGTTCCTTGAACCGCGCGCGCGGCTCGACGCCGGCGCGATCGCAGTACCAGCGGTACCAGCGCGAGCCGGCGGCAACGTGCGCCACTTCTTCGCGCAGGATCACTTCCAGCACGTCGGCGGTCTCGCCATCGCCGACATTGCGCAGCTTCTCGATCATGCCCGGCGTCACGTCCAGGCCGCGCGCTTCAAGCACGCGCGGCACCAGCGCCATGCGCGCCAGGCCGTCATGCGCCGTCTTTTCGCACATCTCCCACAGGCCGTTGTGCGCGGGGAAGTCGGCGTAGTCGTGGCCATGCGCCTGCAGGCGCTCCCGCAGCAGCATGAAGTGCCGCGATTCGTCGTCCGCACAGCTGACCCAGTCGGCATGGAACGCCGACGGCAGGCCACGGAAGCGGTACACCGCATCCCAGGCCAGGTCGATCGCATTGAGCTCGATATGGGCGATGGCGTGGATGAAGGCAGCACGGCCTTCCACGCCGCCCAGTCCGCGCCGCGGCACTTCACGCGGATGCACCAGCACCAGCTGCGCCGGCCGGCCGGGCATGCGGATCGGCTCTGGCGGCGGTGCATCGGCCGCCACCTTCAGGCGGCCGGCACGGAACGCGGCGGCATAGGCCTGGGTCAGCACCACCTTGCGCAGCGGGTCGGCTTCGGCCAGGCACTGCTGCGCAGCGCGCAGCAGGTCGCCACCAACGTCGGGCACGTCAACCACGCCTGGACCTCAGGCGCGGCGCTTGTGCTTGGCATCGTCCGAACGCAGCTGCTGGATGCGCTCGAAGTAGCCCGGCTCGATACCGGTCGGGTAGTGGCCGTTGAAGCAGGACGAATCGAAGTTGCGCAGCGCCGGATTGCCCTCGCTCACCGCCGCTTCCATGTCTTCCAGATCCTGGTAGATCAGCCAGTCGCAGCCCAGGTGGGCTTCGATCTCTTCCACGGTGCGGTTGTGCGCGACCAGCTCTTCGGCCGCCGGCATGTCGATGCCGTAGATGTTCGGGTAGCGCACCGGCGGCGCCGCGCTGGCCAGGTAGACCTTGCGCGCGCCTGCATCACGGGCCATCTGCACGATCTGCTGGCTGGTGGTGCCGCGCACGATCGAGTCGTCCACCAGCAGCACCACACGGTTGCGGAACTCCAGATGGATCGGGTTGAGCTTGCGGCGCACAGACTTCACGCGCTCGCCCTGCCCCGGCATGATGAAGGTGCGGCCGATGTAGCGGTTCTTGATGAAGCCCTCGCGGTACTTCACCCCAAGCACGTTGGAGATCTCAAGCGCGGCGTCGCGCGAGGTATCCGGGATCGGGATGATGGTGTCGATGTCGTGGTCCGGGCGCAGGCGCAGGATCTTCTCGCCCAGCTTGATGCCCATGCGCATGCGCGCCTTGTGCACCGACACGTTGTCGATCATCGAGTCCGGGCGTGCGAAGTACACGTACTCGAAGATGCACGGGGTGTGCTCGGCCGGCTCGGCGCAGATCTCCGAGAACAGCTCGCCACGCGCGGTGATCACCAGCGCTTCGCCCGGCTGCACGTCACGCACGCGCTGGAAGCCCAGCACGTCCAGCGCGGCCGACTCGGAGGCCACGATGTACTCATCGCCCTCGGCGTGGCTGCGCTTGCCCAGCACCAGCGGACGGATGCCGTGCGGGTCGCGGAAGGCGACCAGGCCCAGGCCCAGCACCACGCTGACCACCGCATAGCCACCCTTGCAGCGGCGGTGCACGCCGGCCACCGCGCGGATCGCGGCTTCCGGGCTCAGCTGGCGCTGCTGTTCCAGTTCGTAGGCGAACACGTTCAGCAGCACTTCGCTGTCCGAATCGGTGTTGACGTTGCGGCGGTCCTGCTCGAACACCTGCTGGCGCAGGGCTTCGGTATTGATCAGGTTGCCGTTGTGGGCCAGCGCGATGCCGTACGGCGAATTGACGTAGAACGGTTGCGCCTCGTCCATGCCTTCCGAACCGGCGGTCGGGTAGCGCACATGGGCGATGCCGACGCTGCCTTCCAGGGTGGACATGGTGCGGGCATCGAACACATCGCGGACCAGGCCGGTGGCCTTCTGCACCCGCAGGCGGCTGCCGTTGACGGTGGCGATGCCTGCCGCGTCCTGGCCGCGATGCTGGAGGACGGTCAAGCCGTCATACAACTGCCCGGCGACGTTCTGGTTGCCGACGATTCCGACGATGCCACACATGGTGCGAGGTCTCCGCTGGGCGGTGCCCAGTTACAAGGAAGGTGGCCGTGCCTGGCCTTTAGTGGTCGCCGCGCCTGCGGTCGACGTTGGCCGGATCGCCCGGCTCGATACTGTCCGGCAGTGCAGGAGCGTCCGGGCGCACTTCGGCCGGATCGTAGGAATCGCCCTGTTCCGCTTTCGCAGGCCGCAGCCATCCGCTGCCTGCCACTACCTGGTTGAGGATGCCATTATCGCCTGCCGCGCCCGGCTTTCCCAACCCGCCGCCTGCGTTCTTGCCCAACTCCATCAATGCAGATGGGGACAGGGCGTCGGTCGGCAAGGCCTTGGGCAGCAGATCGGCCCCGGGAACCTCCCAGTGCGGCAGTTTGCTGTTCATCCAGGCCACCGTGGGGTTCAGCAGCGGGCGCACCGCAGAGCGCTGCCACGAGGGCTCGGCGGTCAACGGGGTGAAGCTGCCCAGCAGCAGCAGGATCGCGGCGATCAGGCCGCCCCGCACGGCGCCCAGTACCCCGCCCAGCAGGCGGTCCAGGCTGGTCAACATGCTGCGGTGGACCAGGGCCTTGATGACCATGCCGATCACCGCGACCACGATCATCACGCCGATACCGACCCCCAGGTAGCCACCGACGAAGTGTTCGCCACCGGGGGCCGCCGGGGCGGCCCACCAATGGGCGGCATCATTGCCGAAGGCGAAGGCCGCCCACGCAGCCAGCAGCCACGACAGGGTGCCGATGACGATTCCCACGAAGCCGCGCAGCATCCCCAGCAGGGTGGAGGCGGCGATCACGATCAGCAGCACCACGTCGATCATGGCGCCCCGCTCCTTCGGCGGCGCTGGCAACGAGGCTGCGCGTGGGTCATGGGTGCGGTCGCACCATGCCGGCCACGCCGACCTTGGCGGCGACCTGCGCCTTCAGCTGCTCGGCATCGCCGCGGTTGGCCACCGGCCCGACGCGGACGCGATGCAGGGTGCCCTTTTCGGTGCGCACCTGTTCGACGAAAGCGCTGAAGCCGGCAGCGCGGACCTTGTCGCGCAGGGCATTGGCATCGTTGGCCTGACCGAACGCGCCCAGCTGCACAGCAAAGCCGACGCCGCTGGCAGCCGGCGCTGCCGGCGTGGCCGGGGCCGTTGCCGGCTTGCTGGCGGCGGTCTCCGGCTTCGGCTCGGGCTTCGGGGTTTCGGGCTTCGGCGCCGGCTTCGGCGGCTCGGGCTTGGCTGCCGGAGCGGTCGCGACCGGCGTACTCGGCGGCAGGCTTTCGCTGCGCACCGGGTTGCTGCTGGCCGAGGGCGCAGTCGCTGCGGACGGGGTACTGGCGCTCGGCGCAACCGGTGCCGGGGTGGCCGCGACGGGAGCACTGCTGCCAGCCGCGGCATCCAGGGTGATCACTTCGGCCTTCACATCCGCACGGATCTTCACCGCCTGCAGGCGGGCCGCCTCGGCCTGGGCGCGGTCGGCATACGGCCCGACCCGCACACGCCATGCCTGACGGCCGTTGATGGTGGCGGTCTCGGTGAAGCCCGCCAGCTGCGAGCGCTTCAGGTAGGCGATCACGGCATCGGCATCGGCCTTGCTGCCGTAGGCACCGAAGGTGACCGCATAGTTGCCGGCAGCGACTGCCGGCGAAGTATCCACGGTCGGCGGGGTGGCCGGCGTGGCCGCGTCCTGCAGCGGCTTGGCCTGACCGGTCTGCAGGCCGGTGGCACCGCCTGCCGGGGCGACCAGCGGCAATTCGCGGGTTTCGAACTGGCCATCGGCGGGCGCATCCGGCGCGGCGATCGGCACATTGGCCACACCGCTGTCGGGTGCGGGTCCCTTGACCAGCATCGGCAGGAAAATCACGGCCAGCGCCACCAGCACGATGGCACCAATCAGACGCTGTTTCAGAGGCGTATCCACGTGAGGCAGGCAACTGTCCGGAGGTTGCTGACGATTATACGGGTGCCGGACCGGACGGCGTCGGCGTTGGCTGAACGCGGATCAGGCGTCGCCCTGCAGCCATTGCAGGGCTGCAGCGGCGGTATGGAACGAGCCGAATACCAGCACGCGGTCGCCGCGCTCGGCCTGGGCCAGCAGCTGCGCCAGTGCCTGTTCGACGGTGTCGGCCAGCGGCGCCTTGGCCGCCGCCGTGCCGGTCAGGCGCGCCTGCAGCTGGGCGGCGCTCTGCCCACGCGCGCCATCCAGCCCGGCCAGGGTCCACTCGCCCACCACATCCTGCAGCGCCTGCACCACGCCCACCGCGTCCTTGTCCTGCAGCGCGGCGTACACCGCCAGGGTGCGGCCGGCCGACACCTCGGCCTTCAGCGCACGCGCCAGCTGGCCCGCCGCCTGCGGGTTGTGGCCCACGTCCACACGGATCTGCACGCCATCCCGTTCGAATGCCTGCATGCGGCCGGAAATGCGCGCTGCCGCGATCCCGGCGGCCCACGCCGCACGCGGCACCGGCTTGTCCAGCGCGCGCAGAGCGGCGATGGCGGCGCCCGCATTGGCCAGCTGGATCGGGCCGGCCAGCGCCGGGGTCGGCAGCTCCATGCGCAGGCCGACATCCCGCCAGCGCCAGCGCTGGGCATCGATCGGTTCATAGAAATAGTCGCTGCCGCCGCGGATCGCGTTGGCACCCACCAGATAGGCACGCGCCAGCACGCTGGACGGCGGATCGGTCTCGCCCAGGATCACCGGCTTCCAGCCACGGATGATGCCGGCCTTCTCGGCGCCGATCGCTTCGCGGTCCTCGCCCAGCCACTCGGCATGGTCGATGTCGACGGTGGTGATCACCGCCACGTCGGCGTCGACGATGTTGACCGCATCGAGGCGCCCGCCCAGGCCCACTTCCAGTACCGCCAGGTCCAGCCCGGCGTCGGCGAACAGCTGCAGCGCAGCCAGCGTGCCGTACTCGAAATAGGTCAGCGTGATCTCGCCACGCGCGGCCTCGATGGCGTTGAACGCGGCGACCAGCGCCGCATCGTCCACGTCCTGCCCGTCGATGCGCACGCGCTCGTTGTAGCGCAGCAGGTGCGGCGACGTGTACGCGCCGACCTTCCAACCGGCAGCACGACCGATGGCCTCGATGAAGGCGACAGTGGAGCCCTTGCCGTTGGTGCCACCGACCACGATGGTGCGCCCGGCCGGCGCGCCAAGACCCATCGCCGTGGCCACGGCGCGCACGCGCTCCAGGCCCATGTCGATGGTCGCCGGGTGCTGGCGTTCAATGTAATCCAGCCAATCGGCCAGGGTGGTCGGGGTGTTCGTCACGGCAGTGCTTCCAGCAGGTACAGGTGGTTCGGTGTGGCGGGTCAGAGTGCGCGGTGCTTGGCTTCGCCGAAGAACGGCGTGTGGTGGGCGCAGTCGTTCAGGCGCACCACTTCCAGGCTGTCCAGATCGGCGCCTTCGAGCAGGTTGAGCGTGGTCGGTGCCTGACGGAAGGTCCACAGGCGGGAAATCGGCAGGCCCAGCACCTTGCACAGGATCACGCGGTTGACCGCATCGTGCGCAACCACCAGCAGAGTGTCGTGCTCGCCGAGGCCTTCGGTGGCGCGGGCCAGGCCGCGCCAGCTGCGCTCCAGCACCAGGCGCAGCGATTCGCCGCCGGGCATCAGCACCGTATCCGGCTCCTCGCGCCAGGCCTGCAGCCGCGAAGGATCCTTTTCGTTGATTTCGCTGGCCAGCAGTCCTTCCCATTCGCCGTGGGCGATTTCCTGCAGCTCCGGCTCGGTCAGCAGCATGTCGGCGCGGGCGGCGCCGAGCGCCAGCTGCGCGGTGCGCTGCGCGCGCGACAGCGGCGAGGCGACGGCACGGGTGATGTCCACCGAGGCCAGGCGGGCACCCAGTGCCTGGGCCTGGGCTTCACCGATCGGCGAAAGCGGAATATCGATCTGGCCCTGGTAGCGGCCTTCGGCGTTCCACGGCGTTTCGCCGTGGCGGGCAAGCAGGATGCGCATGCGTGCAAGGGGTCCTGGGGGGAGGAAGTTTCCGCGTTTCGTTCACATCCTGTGAAGTCCGCGGAACAGGGATGATACCTGTTCGGCGCACCCGGCCGGGCCGGGCATGAAAAAACCCCGCGACGTGCGTCGCGGGGTTTTGGAAACTCCGGCTGTCTGGTCGAGGTTGCCGGCCAGCGGCCGGCACTACCGCAACTGGTTTATTTCGCCAGGTTCAGTTCCTTCAGCAGCTGCGGCGCCGGCGCCACTTCCTGCATGATCCACTGCATGTAGCGGCTGTCGACGGCGATCATGCGGGTCATCACCGGGTCGAACACCCAGTTGGAGCTGACCGATTCCCAGTTGCCATCGAAGGCCAGGCCAACCAGCTTGCCGTTGGCGTCCAGCACCGGCGAGCCGGAGTTGCCGCCGGTGATGTCCAGGTTGGACAGGAAGTTCACCGGCACCGAACCAATGCGCTTGTCTTCCAGGCCACCGTAACGCTTGGCCTTGACCGCATCGAGCAGCGCCTTCGGCGAATCGAACGGATCTTCGCCGGTTTCCTTCGCCGCCACGCCTTCCAGGGTAGTGAACGGGGTGTACGTCACGCCGTCCTTGCCATAGCCCATGACGTTGCCGAAGGTGATGCGCAGCGACAGGTTGGCGTCCGGGTAGACGAACTCACCCTGGCTCTTCTTGTAGTCGGCCACGGCCTGCAGGTACAGCGGACGTGCGGTAAGCGATTCGCCTTCGCGGATCTTCTTCTGCTCTTCCTGCTTCAGCAGTGCCGGCATGACGGCCACGGCGTACTGGATGGCCGGATCGCTGCTGGCTTCAAACGCGGCACGGTCGGCCTTGAACCACTTCAGCCGGTTGTCCAGGCTGCCCAGCTCGGTGCCCGACAGCTTGCTCACCAGCGCCTTGACTGCGTTGGCATCGCTACCGGCCAGCCACTTGTTCAGCACTTCGTTGTCGCGCTGTGCGGCCGGCAGAGCCACGTACTGGTCCAGCCAGTAGGTCTGCAGCTGCTGGTCCATCTTCGCCACGTAGCGACGGTCCATCTGCTTCAGGCCACCTTCGATGGTGGTCAGGTCGCGTTCCTGGTAACCGGCTTCGCGTTCGGCATCCGGCTTGCTGCGCTCGATCGACAGGCGGTACAGGCTGATCGCTGCGCCAACGGCCGAGGTGTTGTTGAACTGACCGACGAACAGGTCGCGTTCGCGGGTCGACTTGCTGCTATCCAGATGCTTGAGCAGCTGCGCGTGTGCGGCCAGGGCCGGCTTGCCGGCAGCGCCCTGCTTCTTCAGCCACGCCAGCACGGCGGCTTCCTCGGCCTGCTTCTGGCCAGCGGCGTCGATGCGCTTGAAGCCTTCCAGCTGGCCCAGGTAGTTCTTGGCCACGTTGTTCATGCTGGCGGCGGTGGCGGCGTACTTCACCTTGACGTCGGCGTCGGCCTTGCCGGCGTCGGCGATCATCTTCAGCACCGCGTTGTAGTGCTTGGCGATGGTCGGGTAGGTGAAGCTGGCGGTTTCGTTGAACTCACCAGCCAGGGCATAACGGTTGGTACGGCCCGGGTAGCCGGCCACCATCACGAAGTCGTCGGCGCCCAGCGGCTGGTCGGCGAACTTCAGGAAGTGCTTGGGCTGGTACGGCACATTGTCGGCGGCGAAGGCGGCCGGCTTGCCGTCCTTGCCCACGTAGGCGCGGTAGAACGAGAAATCGCCGGTGTGGCGCGGCCACATCCAGTTGTCGACGTCGCCGCCGAACTTGCCGACGCTGCCCGGGGGCGCGTAGACCAGGCGCACGTCCTTGATTTCCATGTTGCGGAACAGGCGGTAGGTGTTGCCGCCGGAGAAGCTGTACAGGCGGCAGCGGAAGCCGGCATCGGCTTCACAGGCGGCCACCTGGGCCTTGTCGAAGGCGTCCAGCGCGCGGCTGCGGGCCAGCGGGTCGTTGCCGGCGCCGGCAATGGCGGCCTTGGCCTGGGCGGTGACGTCGGTGATCTGGTCGAGCACGAACACGCGGGCGTTCGGGCCGGCGCTCAGTTCGTCCTTCAGGGTCGGCGCGTTGAAGCCGTCCTTGATCAGGTTCTTCTGCGCGGTCGAATTCAGCTGGATGGCGCCATAAGCGCAGTGGTGGTTGGTGACCACCAGGCCCTGCGGCGAGACGAAGCTGGCGGTGCAGCCGCCAAGGGCGACAACCGCGCCCATCGGGTCGCCGGTCAGGTTGGACAGCTGTTCCGGAGACAGCTTCAGGCCGGCCTTCTGCAGCGGGCCGGCGATTTCCGGCAGCTGCTGCGGCACCCACATGCCTTCAGCGGCATGGGCGACCTGGGCCAGCCCGAGGCTGGCGACGATGGAAAATGCAAGCAGGTTCGAGCGCATGGAGCGGCCCCTGGTAGTGGAACCCTCGATTGTAGCCCGCGGCCCTGCCCCGGCCCGAACCCCGGAAGTCATGGGCCTACTTCTTGCTCTGCCATGCGCGCGTCGGCCGCGCACATGGAATCGTCCAGAGGGGGCGTGGTCACCCTGGCCGGGACCGTTGGCGCCATGGGCCGGGCGCATGCGACTGGCGGGTTGGGCAGGACGCCCAACCCCGGTCTTGCCGTGTGCGCAGGACAGCGCGCACGAGCAAGGCGCCATCGAGCACCATGGATGGGCTTTTGCGTGTCCCGGCCAGGGTGACCACGCCCCCTCCCTCGGAATCAAGGAGGCGCTGCTGTTTGCAGTACGTTCGAAACGCCCGCCGGCGCACGCCTTTCGTTCCGCCAATGCACCCGCAGCGCAACATGGGAAATCCGCGCGGCACCCTATAATCCGCGCTTTCCCCCTGATGAGTTCCACCCCGATGGCGCAGCAAACGATGAAGGCCCTGGTCAAGCGCGAAGCGGCCAAGGGCATCTGGCTGGAAGAAGTTCCGGTGCCGACCCCGGGCCCGAACGAGGTCCTGATCAAGCTGGAGAAGACCGCGATCTGCGGTACCGACCTGCACATCTACCTGTGGGACGAGTGGAGCCAGCGCACCATCAAGCCGGGCCTGACCATCGGCCATGAATTCGTCGGTCGCGTCGCCGAAATCGGCCCGGGCGTGACCGGCTATGAGATCGGCCAGCGCGTCTCGGCCGAAGGCCACATCGTCTGCGGCCACTGCCGCAACTGCCGTGGCGGCCGCCCGCACCTGTGCCCGAACACCGTCGGCATCGGCGTCAACGTCAACGGCGCCTTCGCCGAATACATGGTGATGCCGGCCAGCAACCTGTGGCCGATCCCGGACCAGATCCCGTCGGAGCTGGCTGCGTTCTTCGACCCGTACGGCAACGCCGCGCACTGTGCGCTGGAGTTCAACGTGATCGGCGAGGACGTGCTGATCACCGGTGCCGGCCCGATCGGCATCATCGCCGCCGGCATCTGCAAGCACATCGGTGCGCGCAACGTGGTGGTCACCGACGTCAACGATTTCCGCCTGAAGCTGGCCGCCGACATGGGCGCCACCCGCGTGGTCAACGTCGCCAACACCTCGTTGAAGGACGTGATGAAGGAACTGCACATGGAGGGCTTCGACGTGGGCCTGGAAATGAGCGGCAACCCGCGTGCGTTCAACGACATGCTCGACTGCATGTACCACGGCGGCAAGATCGCCATGCTCGGCATCATGCCCAAGGGCGCCGGCTGCGACTGGGACAAGATCATCTTCAAGGGCCTGACCGTGCAGGGCATCTACGGCCGCAAGATGTACGAGACCTGGTACAAGATGACCCAGCTGGTGCTGTCCGGTTTCCCGCTGGGCAAGGTGATGACCCACCAGCTGCCGATCGACGACTTCCAGAAGGGCTTCGACCTGATGGAAGAAGGCAAGGCCGGCAAGGTCGTGTTGAGCTGGAACTGATCCGGCCCACGGTAGCGCCGGGCCATGCCCGGCGTCGCCGCACGCCTTGGAATTGAAAAAGGCGCCCATGGGGCGCCTTTCTCGTAAAGCGTGCCAGGCAAGCCTGGCACCTACCGTAACGCCTGCGGCGTTACTTGCCTACGGCGACGCTCAGCATCACCCGGCTGTGGGCCAGCTTGCCGGAGTTGTCGCGGCCGTTGCCGTCGGTGCCGTAGTAGCCCAGGCCGACGTTGAACAGGCCGAACTGGCGCGCGACGCCGACGTTCCAGTCGGTGTAGTCCTTGGCGATGCCGTCCTCGAAGGTGCTACGACCGACGTTGGCATTCAGGGTGAAGTCCTTCGGCAGGCCCCAGCTGCCGCCCAGGCCGAAGTACCAGCCATCGGTGCTGCTGTTCCAGACATCGTTGGTGTAGGCCACCGTCAGCTTGTAGGTGTCATCCAGCGTAGTGGTGGTGATCAGCTCGTTGTAGTTCTGGTGGCTGGACTTGAGGTAGGTGTAACGGTTCAACAGCACGTCGAAGTTGACGCGCTCGGTCACGTCCACGCCGTAGCCGATCAGGTAGTCGATCTCGGTCTTCGGATCGCCGGCACCGAAGTCGACGCCTGAGCCCCATACGCCGGCATACAGGCCGACCGGGCTGGTGTAGGTGAAGCCGGCCTGCAGGGTCGGATCCTCATCGGTCTGCGACACACCACGGAACAGGTAATCGGAAACGGCGGTGACATTCCAGCTGTACGGCGATTCGTTTTCCTGGGCGCTGGCGGCGAACGGGGCGGCCAGGGTCAGGGCAGCGGCAATGGCGAGGCAGGCACGGGCGTGCTTCATGAGCGTCTCCGGTGGGGTCGGTGGCGTGGAAGGCGGGATCTGCAGCGGGGGCGCAGCGACCGGAGCCAGACAGCCCCGGTTCACGAATTTTTAACCCGTTTGCTATTGCGATGCAACATGTGCCGGCCATGGCGGTGCCCCGATCAGGCCGGTCGGCAAGCGGTGATGCCCGGTAGAATCAGCGGTTTCCCCGTTCAGAGCCGTGCCCACGCCATGACCGACGCCTCCTCCGCCCTGACCCGCCACTACGCCGAGGAACTGGACGCCATCCGCGCCCAGGGCCTGTTCAAGTCCGAGCGGATCATCACCAGCCCGCAGTCGGCCGAGATCACCCTCGAGGACGGCCGCACGGTGCTGAATTTCTGTGCCAACAACTACCTGGGCCTGGCCGACCATCCGGACCTGATCCAGGCCGCCAAGGATGCGCTGGATACCCACGGCTTCGGCATGGCCTCGGTACGCTTCATCTGCGGTACCCAGGACCTGCACAAGCAGCTGGAGAAGCAGATCGCCGACTTCTTCGGCAAGCAGGACACCATCCTGTACGCCGCCTGCTTCGACGCCAACGGCGGCCTGTTCGAACCGCTGCTCGGCGAGAACGACGCGATCATTTCCGATGCACTGAACCATGCTTCGATCATCGACGGCGTGCGCCTGTGCAAAGCCAAGCGTTTCCGCTACGCCAACTGCGACATGGCCGACCTGGAAGCCCAGCTGCAGGCCGCCGATGCCGCCGGCTGCAAGACCAAGCTGATCACCACCGACGGCGTGTTCTCGATGGACGGCTTCATCGCGCCGCTGGACGAAATCACCGCACTGGCGAAGAAGTACAACGCGCTGGTGCACATCGATGAGTGCCACGCCACCGGCTTCCTGGGTGCCACCGGCCGTGGTTCGGCCGAAGTGAAGGGTGTGCTGGAGAAGATCGACATCATCACCGGCACCCTGGGCAAAGCCATGGGCGGCGCACTGGGCGGCTTCACCTGCGCCAGCGCCGAGGTGATCGAACTGCTGCGCCAGCGTTCGCGGCCGTACCTGTTCTCCAACTCGCTGCCGCCGCATGTGGTGGCCGCCGGCATCAAAGCGTTCGAGATGCTGGCCGCCGCTGACGACCTGCGCGACACCCTGGTGGAAAACACCCGCTACTTCCGCGAAAAGATGATCGCAGCCGGTTTCGACGTGAAGCCGGGTGTGCACCCGATCAGCCCGGTGATGCTGTACGACGCACCGCTGGCGCAGAAGTTCGCCGAGCGCCTGCTCGAAGAAGGCATCTACGCGATCGGTTTCTTCTTCCCGGTGGTGCCCAAGGGCCAGGCCCGCATCCGCACCCAGATCAGCGCCGCGCACAGCCGCGAGCATCTGGACCGCGCGATTGATGCGTTCACCCGCATCGGTGTCGAGCTGGGCGTGATCAAGGGCTGATCCCAACGGACAAAGCGTGCCGACCAGGGTCGGCACCTACCGGGCCTGATGGCGTGCCGACCGAAGTCGGCACCTGCCGGCATCACTTCTTTTTCTTCTTGCCCTTCGGCTCGTCCTTGCTGGCCACCACCACCACCGGCTTGGCGGCAGCGTCCTGGCCGTTGCCCTTGGCAACGCGGATGCCGTTGGCCTTCATCCAGGCATCGAACTCGTCGGCGGTCATCTTCTTGTCGCCGTTGCTCATCAGGAAGCGGTAGCTGCCGCGGCCATCCAGCTCCGGGGTCTTCACTTCCACCACCGGGGTTTCGGCCGGCGTTTCCGCCTTGGCCACCTTCTTGTGGCCACCACAGGCGGTCAGCAGCACCATCGGCAGCAGCAGGCCTGCGCAGCGCAGGGTTTGGTTGAGGGTCGGGTGGTACATGGCAGGCTCCGTTCGGGAAATTCAGCAACCAGGCGCCCCCTACGCCTGGAACGGTGGCCGGCACCCGCCGGCCGCGGGCGATGATCAGCCCGGTGCAGCGGCCCCCAGCCGCTGCTGGTCACTGACCTCCAGCATCCGCCACTGGCCCTTGCCGAGATCGCCGAGCGCCAGCCCACCGATCGCGACCCGGACCAGGCGCAGCACCTGCAGGTCGAAGGCCGCCAACAGGCGGCGGATATGGCGGTTGCGGCCCTCGTCGAGGACCACCTCCAGCCATGCGGTCTTGTCGCCACTGCGTAGCACGCGCACGGCCTGGGCAACGAGGAACTCGCCCTCGTCCTCCACGCCGGCCTGCAGTGCCGCCAGAGTGGTGTCATCGGGCAGGCCATCCACCTGCACGTGGTAGGTCTTGTCCGGGCCGGTCTGGGGGTCGGTCAGGCGCGCAGCCCACTGCGGATCGTTGCTGAACAGCAACAGCCCTTCGCTGGCCTTGTCCAGGCGCCCGACCGGCGCGATCCATGGCAGACCGGCACCATCAAAGCAGCGGTAGACGGTGTCGCGGCCACGCTCGTCCTGCGCCGTGGTCACCACGCCGCGCGGCTTGTTGAGCATCAGGTACAGGCGCTGCGGCGCGCCCATAGGCTGGCCATCGACCTCGATCGGCGGCGCCGGCTGGCCAATCGGGAACTCAGGATCACGCACGATGCGGCCGGAGACACGCACGCGCCCTTCGGCGATCCAGCGCGCGGCCTCGCTGCGCGAGCACACGCCGGCCTTGGACAGCACGCGCGCCAGGCCATGGCGCACGCCACTGGAGACATTCGGAGTCGCACGCCCACGCGATGCGTGGGAGCGGGCGGCGGGGGCGGCAGGTGGGCGGCGCGTGCGCAAGCCTCTGCTCCCCGCGGCGCTTACTTCTTGTCGACCGGCTTGGTCTCAGCCGGTGCTTCGGCCGGGGCCGGAGTGGCGGCCGGAGCCGGACGCGCCTTGACCACACGCACGCCACGCGCCTTCATCCAGGCGTCGAACTCTTCGGCGGTCATGCGCTTGCCGTTCTGGCTCATGTCGAAGCGCCAGGGCGTGTTGTCGAATTCGGTCTGCGGCTTGTAGGCCGCCGGGTCGTTCGGCTTCACTGCCGGCGCGCTCGGGATGGCCTTGGCGATGTTCTGGCAGCCATCGATGCGCAGGCGCTGCAGCACCTGGTCCAGCGACTGCGACGGATCGTAATTGCCGCTCAGCACGCCGGCCGGCATGCCCAGCTGATTGCCACGGATGTACAGCTCGTCGGCCACCGGCGCGATGGTCGTGGCCGGCAACGGCAGCGGCGATGCGCTGGTGTTGACCGAGCAATCGACCGCAGCGTGGGCGGCGGGAACCAGGGCCAGCGCCAGAACGGCGGCCGATGCAGAGCGCAGCATGAGGGACATCCACGGAAGGAAGTGACGCGGCGAGTTTAGCAATGCCGCGTCAGCTTTCAAGCGCCACTTTCAATGAATACGGCAACTCATTGGTTTTGCGGACAAAATCCCGACGAACGGTTGTCCTCACGCATGAAATTCGATATTCCCGGCCGCAGAAACAACAAGACCCGGCCGAAGCCGGGTCCTGCTGTGTCTTACTGGCAGAGCGTCAGAACTTAGTTCTGGACGTTCAGCTCGGTACGACGGTTCTTGGCGCGACCTTCCGGGTTGTCCGAACCATCCGGGTTGGTGTTCGGAGCAATCGGACGGCTCTCGCCGTAGCCGATCGGGCCGACCAGGCGACCGGCGTCAACGCCGTTCTTGGTCAGGTAGTTGTACACGGCAGTCGCACGACGCTCCGACAGCTTCTGGTTGTAAGCGTCGGTACCCTTCGAGTCGGTGTGACCGGCGACTTCAACGCGCAGATCCGGGTAACGCTTCAGGATCTCGGTGGCTTCGCTCAGGATCGCCACGGCGTCCGGACGCAGGTTCGACTTGTCGAAGTCGAAGTTGACGCCCTTCAGGTCGATGGAGACCGGCACCGGGCAACCGTCCGGACCGATGGTCTGACCCGGCTGCGAGTTCGGGCACTTGTCGTCGCAGTTGTTGACGCCGTCACCGTCGTCATCCAGGTCGGCGCAGCTCGGGGCAACCGGAGCCGGAGCCGGAGCAGCCGCGACCGGAGCCGGGCCCAGCGGGATCACGACGCCGACCGAAGCCAGCACGTCGCCGAACCAGCTTTCGTCACGTGCAGCAATGCTCTGGTCGTCGAAGTCAGCGCGGTAGGCGACTTCGGCACGCACGGCAACGCGCTTCTCGAAGGTGGTCTGCAGACCGACGCCGACCTTGGCGGCAGCGTTGCCGTCCTTACGCTTGCGCGGGCCGGTGGCATCGAACGGGTAGGACTCTTCCGACTTCTGGTAGCCCAGGCCACCCAGGATGTACGGATTCCAGCCGCGGCCTTCCTTGATGAAGTGGCGACGCAGGTCCAGCGAGACGCCGTACTGCGACCAGTTCAGGTCCTTGTTCGAATCGAAGTTCGGGTTCTGATAGTTCAGCTCACCGTCCAGCGACCAGTTCGGGCTGATGAACTTACCCAGGCCCAGGGTCACGAACGGAGCGTCATTGGTCAGACGGTCGCTGTCCTGGAAGTTGAAGCCGGCCGAACCGGTCAGGTACCAGCGGTCATCGAACTCCTGCGCGGAGGCAGCCTGGGCGAAAGCCAGACCACCCAGCAGCGCGGCAGTAAGGATCTTCTTGTTCATTGAGTACAGCTCCTATTTCGGGGGTATGAAACCGGTAGAGGCATGGGCCAGCACTACTGCGTCGATGTTCGACAGCCGATTCAGCACGCCACCGCCGCGAACATTATGCTCAGGCGGGTGAAGGTCATGTTAACAGTCCCGTAACATGTGAAGTGTTGTGCCCGACCCTCCACCGGTCCGACGTTGAAACCCTATACAGGATGATGAAAATCCGCAAGACCTTCGCGCTGCAAGGGTTTAACGGTGTTTAGGCGGGAAAAGCGACATATTCCGCAACGGCGTGCTTCAGACAGTTCAGCGCGCTTGCGGAAACGTGAGGAACCTTATGATGAGGCCACGAACCCAGCCGGAGCCGAGATGAAAGCTGTCGCCCTGAGTCGTGAATCCGCCCCCGCACTGCGCGATGTCCAGCTGCCCCCACCCCTGCCTCCACGCGGTCGTGACCTGCTGATCCGCGTCGAAGCAGTCTCGGTCAACCCCGTCGATGGCAAGCAGCGCGCGGCCACTGATCCGGCCTCGCTCGAGGCGCCCCGCGTGCTCGGTTGGGACGCGTCCGGCGTGGTCGAAGCAATCGGCGAAGAGGCCAGCCTGTTCGCCTCCGGCGACGAGGTCTATTACGCCGGCGATGTCACCCGCCCGGGCTGCAATGCGCAGTACCAATGGGTGGATGAACGCCTGGTCGCACGCAAGCCGACCACGCTGGATTTCGCTGAAGCGGCCGCCCTGCCGCTGACCACGCTCACCGCCTGGGAACTGCTGTTCCAGCGCATGCCGTTGCAGTTGGATGACCGCCGTCATGCCGGCCAGCACCTGTTGGTGATCGGCGGTGCGGGCGGCGTCGGATCGATGGCGATCCAGCTGGCCCGCCATGCGGGCTTCGAGGTGATCGCCACCGCCTCCCGTGCGTCCTCGGCCGACTGGTGCCGGCAGATGGGTGCGCAGCATGTGGTGGACCACAACCGACCGCTGCTGGCGCAGTTGCAGGCGCTGGGCATCGATGCGGTACATGTCGCGCTCAATCTGGCCGACACCGACCACTACTGGGATGAACTGGGCCAGCTGCTGGCGCCGCAGGGCCATGTCGGCCTGATCGTCGAACCGCGCGGTGCGCTGCGCATCGGAGATCCGTACAAGGCCAAGTGCATCGGTATCCACTGGGAATTCATGTTCGCGCGCGCACGCTTCGCCACCGCCGACCGCATCGAACAGCACCGCATCCTCAGCCGCGCGGCCAGCATGATCGACGCCGGCCAGCTGCGGGGCACTCTCAGCGAGGTACTGGGCACGATCAATGCGGCCAACCTGGACATCGCGCATCAGCGTCTGGCCAGCGGGCGCACGCTTGGCAAGCTGGCACTGGCGGGCTGGGACGATTGAGCCAGGCTGGAACGCCGACGTAGAGCCGAGCCCATGCTCGGCTGCTTTGCCTGACACCGCCAGCCGGGCATGGGCTCGGCTCTACAGATCCCGCCTGTGGCAGCGTATTGGCCGGCATCTGTATCTATGGCGACGGATGAATCGGGATTACGGTGGAAACAGATCCTCCCCTCCCCCGAGCGTGCCATGCCCACCGCCCTGCCCCTGCGCCTGCTGCAGCTGATCACCGGCCTGTTCCTCTACGGCTTCGGCGCATCGCTGATGATCCGTGCAGCCATCGGCGTGGCGCCGTGGGATGTGCTGTCGCAGGGCATCGCCGCACAGACCCCGCTGTCCTTCGGCCTGGCCACCAACGTCATCGGTGCGCTGGTGCTGCTGCTGTGGTGGCCGTTGCGCCAGAAGCCGGGCGTCGGCACCGTGCTCAACGTGATGCTGATCGGCCCATCCGCGCAGTTCGGCCTGTGGCTGCTGCCGCCAGCCGTCGGCCTCGGCTGGCAGGTGGCGATGTTCTGCACCGGCATGCTGCTGGTCGCGCTGGCCACCGGCCTGTACATCGGCGCCAAGCTGGGCCCCGGCCCGCGCGATGGCCTGATGACCGGTCTGCACGCCCGCACCGGCTGGCCGATCTGGAAGGTGCGCAGCCTGATCGAGGGCAGCGTGCTGTTGCTCGGCTGGTGGCTGGGCGGCAACGTCGGCCTCGGCACCCTCGCCTTCGCCCTGCTGATCGGCCCGCTGTGCGGGGTGACGCTGGGCTGGTTCGGGATCGGCCGGCCTGCTCCGGTAGTGCCGGCCGCTGGCCGGCAACCGCAATCACCGTGAGTTGATCGGGATTCCGGCCAGCGGCCGGCACTACCAGACCGTCAGACTGCGGCCGGCACTGCTCAGCAGGCTGGCCCTTGCCCCGGCCGCCGTTTCGCGGCACGCTTCGCGCTTCCGTACGCAAGCGTATCGACCATGTCGCCAGCCAACGAAAGCGCCTATCCCCACCTGTTCGCCCCGCTGGACCTGGGCTTCACCCAGCTGCGCAACCGCGTATTGATGGGCTCGATGCACACCGGCCTGGAAGATCGCGCCCGTGATTTCCCACGGCTGGCGGCCTATTTCGCCGAACGCGCCGAGGGCGGCGTCGGCCTGATCGTCACCGGTGGCTTCGCACCGAACGTGGTGGGCTGGTTGAAGCCGTTCGGCGGCAAGCTGTCCTGGCCCTGGGAAGTGCGCCCGCACCGCCAGCTCACCGCCGCCGCGCACCAGCACGGCGCGAAGATCTGCCTGCAGCTGCTGCATGCCGGCCGCTATGCCTACCACCCGTTGTCAGTGGCACCGTCGAAGCTGAAGGCACCGATCAACCCGTTCACCCCGCGCGCGCTCTCGGCCGGTGGCGTCGAACGCCATATCGCCGACTACGCACGCAGCGCGAAGCTGGCCCGCGAGGCTGGCTACGACGGCGTCGAAGTCATGGGCTCGGAGGGCTACCTCATCAACGAGTTCATCGCCCCGCGCACCAACAAGCGCATCGACCGTTGGGGCGGTGATGCCAGTCAGCGCATGCGCTTCGCGGTGGAGATCGTGCGCCGCATCCGCGAGGCCTGTGGCCCGGACTTCATCATCATCTACCGGCTGTCACTGGTGGACCTGGTGGAGGACGGCAGCAACTGGGAAGAGATCGTGCAGCAGGCGAAGGCCATCGAGGCCGCCGGCGCGACGATCATCAATTCCGGTATCGGCTGGCACGAAGCGCGTATCCCGACGATTGCCACGTCGGTGCCGCGCGCCGCCTTTGCCGGTGTCACCGCCAAGCTCAAGCCGCATGTGAAGGTACCGCTGGTGGCAACCAACCGCATCAACATGCCAGAGGTCGCCGAGCGCATCCTGGCCGATGGCGGCGCCGACATGGTGTCGCTGGCGCGCCCGCTGCTGGCCGACCCGCAGTGGCCGAACAAGGCACGCGCCGGCCGCGCCGAGGCGATCAACACCTGCATCGCCTGCAACCAGGCCTGCCTGGACCACGTATTCGAGAACAAGCTGGCCAGCTGCCTGGTCAATCCGCGCGCCGCACACGAGACCGAGCTGGTCTATCGCCCCACCCAGGCCCCGAAGAAGGTCGCCGTGGTCGGCGCCGGCCCCGCCGGCCTGGCCTGCGCCACCGTCGCCGCCGAGCGCGGCCACCAGGTCACCCTGTTCGACGCCGGCGACGAGATCGGCGGCCAGTTCAACGTGGCCAAGCGCATCCCCGGCAAGGAAGAGTTCCACGAGACCCTGCGCTACTTCCGCCACAAGCTGGCCGAAACCGGTGTGCAGCTGCGCTTGGGCACCCGTGCCGATGCCGCCACCCTGGCCGGCTTCGACGAGGTGGTGCTAGCTACCGGCATCACCCCGCGCAAGGTCGACTTCCCCGGGGCGGACCACGCCAAGGTGGTCAGCTACCTGGACGTGCTGCTGGGCCGGGTCACGGTGGGCGCCAATGCGGCGATCATCGGCGCCGGCGGCATCGGCTTCGACGTCGGCGAGTTCCTCAGCCATGCCGGCGAGTCGCCCTCGCTGGACCCGCAGCGCTGGATGGCCGAATGGGGCGTGGACAGCAGCTTCGAGGCCCGTGGTGCGTTGGCCCGGCCCGAGGTCGAGGCATCCCCGCGGCGACTGTGGCTGCTGCAGCGCAGCCCGGGCAAGCCCGGCGCACGACTGGGCAAGACCACCGGCTGGATCCACCGCGCCACGCTGAAGGCCAAGGGCGTGCGCATGCTCGGTGGCGTCGAGTACCTGGGCGTGGACGACGAAGGCCTGCGCATCCGCGTGGAAGGCAGCGAACAGCTGCTGCCGGTCGATCATGTGGTGATCTGCGCCGGGCAGGAACCGAACCGTGCATTGCAGGCCGAACTGCAGGCCGCCGGCATCAACGCGCAGCTGATCGGCGGTGCCGATGTAGCGGCCGAGCTGGACGCCAAGCGGGCCATCGACCAGGGCAGCCGGGTCGCCGCCGCGCTCTGATGGGCGCCTGAATGGGGGGCGGAATGTGATTTCCGTCACCCCTGCAGAACCTGAATGTCAAGCCGGACGGTTCACGATGCGTTCGGCTATGCCCCCCTACCTTGCGCCATCTTTCCGCTCACCAGCCAGTTTCCGGTGAGCCGGCGCAGCCCCCTCGATCGGTATTGATCGTTTCTTTTGGGGTTGCCCACGGGGCGGCCCCGATGGCCGCCTCCCCATGACGCCAAGTCGTACCCCGCCTCCTGTCGCCCCCGCGGCTGGAACTGGAGGGTGCGGCCCACACGGAGCAAGGAGTTATATGAAACTGGCCTGGATTCTCTGGCTGTCGCAGTTGTTGCCGCAGCCGGCCGCTGATTCATTGTGTTTGAGCACCACCGTTTACCTGGAAGCCCGCGACCAGACCCTGCGCGGCCAGCAAGCCGTCGCCGAGGTCGCCCTGCGTCGCCTCGACAGTGGCCTGTGGGGCGACTCGATGTGCCAGGTGGTCACCGCACGCAAGCAGTTCGCGCCGACCATCGTCTCCCCCGGCACCCAGCTGGGCAATGACGCGGCCTGGAGCGAGGCGATGAACGTGGCCTTCGACGCCGAGCGCAACTGGGCGCTGCCGGCCGGCGAGCGCCGCGAGATCGTGCCCGGTGCCAGCCACTTCGCCGCGCTGTCCATTGCCAGCCCGAACTGGCGCAACGCCTACCAGGTGGCCACCATCGGCGATCACACCTTCTATAAGGTGCAGAACCTCAAGCCGCGCCAGTCGTAACGATCCGTGCTGGCGGCAGCGTTGCCGCCCGCCGCCAGGCTCTGGGATAGTGGGCGCTTCCCGCCCGCATCACCTGGAGTTCCCATGAAGCTGTACAGCAAGCCCGGTGCCTGTTCCACCGCCGACCACATCGCCCTGCAGTGGACCGGCCAGCCGTTCGAGGTTGAACTGCTGAACAAGGACACCCTGAAGGGCCCGGAATTCCTCAAGATCAATCCGGCCGGCGCCGTCCCCGCACTGGTCGATGGCGACTTCGTGCTGCTGCAGAACGCCGCGATCATGGGCTATATCGCCGACACCTACCCGCAGGCCGGCCTCGGCGGTGACGGCAGCCCGCGCCAGCGTGCCGAAGCCACCCGCTGGCTGGCCTTCGTCAACTCCGACGTGCACCCGGCCTTCTCGCCGCTGTTCGCTCCGGGCAAGTTCATCGCCGATGAGAGCCAGTTCGACGCGATCCGCGCCGCCGCGCACAAGCGCCTGCGTGGCCTGTTCGAGACCGCCGACAGGCAGCTGGCCGACAAGCCGTGGCTGGCCGGCTTCCGCAGCTTCGCCGATCCGTACTTCTACATCACCCTGCGCTGGGCCGCCGGCACCAAGGTCGACCTGTCCGGCCTGGACAACCTGGCCGCCTACAAGGCGCGCATGGATGCTGATGCCGGCGTGCAGGCCGCGCTGAAGGCCGAAGGCTTGGCCTGATCCTGCCCTGGGGCCAGAGCCGCTCGCGTGGCGAACGGATCTGGCCCCCTCGGTTCCAACAGCGTGATCAACCGATCTGGCGGATCACTTCGCCCTTGGCATCTCGCAGGTAGGTCGGCACCACTTCGATGCGCAGCGCCACCGCCGCCGGGTAGATGCCGCGCTCGGCACGCACGCCCGCCAGGGCCTGCAGTCCCGCCTCGTCCAGTGCCCAGCGCGCGCTGTCGGCGGAGACGTCACCCACTTCACCGCGCCCGGCCGGAACGAACTCCCACTGCCGCTCGCGGCTGACCAGTTCCAGCGATTTGCCGTGGCGCAGGCGCAATGGCAGCAGCTCGCACACGCTGGCCACCTGGCCGGCGCCGAGCACCAGGGTGGTGACGCCTGCCTCCTGCCGCCAATCCAGTGTCTCGATGAACAACATGCCGGTACTGGAGCCCTCACGCTCGCTGCCGGCCTGCATCTGAGCCGCCAGTGCCGGATCCTCCAGCAGATTGCCGCGATGCAGGTCGCTGATCCACAGCGGCATCGCCGGTTGCAGCGCCTGCAGCACGCCACGCGTCGACCAGCGCTTGACCGCTTCCATCTCTTCATCGGTCAGCCCGACCAGCTGCAGGAACTGCAGGTGGCCATTGGTGGTGTCGCGTGCCGGCAACTGCGGGTCGGCAACGAAAGCCAGATGGCACAGCCGCGTGTCGGTCTCCAGCGCGATCGGGCCGTTGGCATTGAGGTGGTGGCCATCCTCGAACACATTGCCACTGCTGAACACGTAGCGCGCCAGGTTCTGCAGCAGGTTCATCGGCCACACTGGCGGTGTGCTGCCGGCGTGCTCACCGGCTTCAGCAGCAAGGCGGAAGGTCAGCTCGAAACCATAGCCGCTGACATCGGCATCGCTGCTCTCCTTGGCGTACAGCTCGGAGAAGCCGTAGGTGATGTAGTGCCAATGCGGTACCGGCGCGTCTGCCCAGTACACGCTGATGCCATCGAGCGGATCCTGGCCACCGAGCGTGTACGGCAGCGCGGTGCCGAAGTGACGCGGTTCCTGCCCGGCATACAGCGGCGCCAGCGCCGCATTGATCGCGTCCCAGCCGGGGGTATCGGTGTCGTCGTGGTCGTCCTGCACGCGGGACTCCTTGTGGGAAAGTGAACCGATCACTTTACGCGGTGGCTCAGGCCTGCACGACCTCATCGCCTGCGTTCAGCACGGCCGACCGGGTTTCCTGCCACCAGCGCTGCGCCAATGCCGGGCTGCGCGCTTTGCCCACCGCCGCCAGCAGTTCCGGGCACAAGCGCTCCAGCGCCAGCGCATCGGTGCAGCGTTCGATCTTCAACTGCATGAAATAGCCCTTCAGGCCCAGGTGGCGGCGCACCGCCTCGCTCATCGCGTCGTACAACTGCTGGTACAGCGCCGGATCCTGTTCGCGCCCGGTGCTGATGCCACGCAGCGGTGTCACCTCTGCGCTTCCACCGATCACTTCGATCAGGCCCTGTGCGGCCAGCTGCTCCAGTGCATCGGGTGGTGCGCGCAGCCCTTCGAACAGGCCGCGCAGTTCGGTGTCATCGCGATGGCCGTCGACCATCAGCAGGATCGAACGCAGTGCCGCCGGCAGGCGCCGGCCGCGGTCTTCGATTTCCTGACGGCCAGCAGCCGTCTTGGCGTGCAGCAATGCCATTGCCTCCCCCTCCCTCGATGCGCAATGCCGGCGCGCCCTGGCGGGCACGCTCCCCTGTGTGCCATCCCCCGACGGCACGCGCCTTCCCCGGCGCGCGCCGCGTATTGCAGGTCGATGACAGGCCGAGCTTAGCGCAAGTACTGGACGCGGAGGGTAGTGCCGGCCGCTGGCCGGCAACCTCGGGATTGATGGAGGTGCCGGCCAGCGGCCGGCACTACCAGGTCAACGGCCCAGCGCGCGGCGGATCTCCTCCAGCGCACTGGGATCATCCAGCGTCGACAGGTCACCCGGGTCGCGCTGTTCGGCCAGCGCCTGCAACGAGCGCCGGAGCAGCTTGCCCGAACGGGTCTTGGGCAGTGCATTGACCACATGCACATGCGCCGGGCGCGCAACCGCGCCAAGCGAAGTCGTCACCGTCGCCATCATCTCGGCCACCACCGGCGCCGGATCCTCGCCATCGAGCCCCTGCTTGAGGGTGACGAACACCAGCGGCACCTGCCCCTTCAGTTCATCCTTGACCCCGATCACGGCGGCCTCGGCCACGCGCGGATGGCTGGAAATGGCCTCCTCGATCTCGCGCGTGCCCAGGCGGTGCCCGGCCACATTGATCACATCATCGGTGCGACCGAGGATGAAGGTGTAACCATCATCGTCGCGGATCGCCCAGTCCAGCGAGCTGTACAGCAGTTCCTTGAAGTGGCTGAAGTAGCTCTGCAGGAAACGGCTGTCGTCGTTCCACACCGTGCTCATGCAGCCCGGCGGCAGCGGCGGCGACACCACCAGCACGCCCTTCTGCCCCGGTGCGACTTCCTCGCCGGTGTTCTCGTCGATCACCTTCATCCGGTAACCGAGATTGGGGAACCCGGGCGAGCCGAAACGCACCGGCTTCATCTCCAGGCCCGGCAGCAGGGTCAGCGCCGGCCAGCCGGTTTCGGTCTGCCAGTAGTTGTCGATGATCGGCTTGCCGAGCGCTTCGCTGATCCAGTGCGCGGTCGGCTCGTCCAGCGGCTCGCCGGCCAGGAACAGGTACTTCAGCGCGCGCAGATCGTGGCGGTGGATGAAGTCCGCGTCGTGCTTCTTCAGCACGCGGATGGCGGTGGGCGACGAGAACATCGTGCGCACGTTGTACTGCTCGCACAGCGCCCACCAGATGCCCGGATCCGGATTCGTCGGCAGCCCTTCGTACAGCAGCGAGGTGCAGCCACCGATCAGCGGGCCGTACACGTTGTAGGAATGGCCCACCGCCCAGCCGACATCGGAGGTGGAGAACATCACCTGGCCCGGCTTGCAGTCGAACACGGTCTCCATCGACTGGGCCATTGCCACCGCATAGCCACCCACGTCGCGCTGCACGCCCTTCGGCTTGCCGGTGGTGCCGGAGGTGTACAGCAGGTAGCTCGGCTCACTCGCTTCCAGCCACTGCACCGGCACATCCACTTCCCCGATCTGTGCACGCAGCGTGGCGTAGTCCACATCACGGCCCGGCACGCGTGGTTCGGCGGCATCCAGCCCGCGCGACACGATCAGCACATGCGGTGGCGGCGAAGCCGCTTCGGCGCAGGCGGCGTCAACCATCGGCTTGTACGGAATCAGCTTGCCACCGCGCATGCCGGCATCGGCGGCGATCAGCAGCTTCGGCTTCGCATCGTCGATGCGCAGCGCCAGGTTATGCGCGGCAAAGCCCCCGAACACCACCGAGTGCACCGCACCGATGCGCGCGCAGGCCAGCATCGCGAACACGGCTTCGGCCATGTTCGGCATGTAGATCACCACGCGGTCACCGTGACCGACACCGAGGTGCCTGAGCACGGCGGCGAAGTCGTTCACTTCGCGATACAGCTGGCGATAGGTGATCTCGCGGGTGCTGTTGGTCTCGGTGGAAATGGCAACCAGCGCGAGCTGGTCGGCGCGCTCGGCCAGGTGGCGGTCGACGGCGTTGTAGCAGAGATTGGTTTCACCGCCGACGAACCAGCGCCGGAACGGTGGGTTGCTGTAGTCGAGCACCTGCTGCGGTGGTTTGTGCCAATGGATGCGCTTGGCTTCCTCGCCCCAGAAGGCCTCCGGCTCGTCGATCGAGCGACGGTAGGTTTCCTCGTAGTTCATGACGCAGCCCTCCCAGACAAAGTCATGGGTTCGAGGATAGTCCGGCGCTGCCGCGCGGGCCGCCCTACCTTGGTAGGGGGGTGGGTTTTTCATGCAGGGCTGCGCCCTGCACCTGCAGAAGCCGAAGCAACAGCAGAAGCTGGCTTACTGGGGGATGGCGGGGTGGGTCCGGTTGCGGGGGACGCCGTGAATCCGTCCATGGAGGCTCGGTCGCCGCATCCATGCGGCTCACGCCCCCGCAACCGGACCCACCCCGCCTTCGACAGACTTCCGCGATCTGTCGGAACGACGTTCTGCCTTGGTGGGTGTCGACCTTGGTCGACTGCTCTGGTAGGTGTCGACCTTGGTCGACACGGTAGATCCACGCCATGCGTGGATGATTCATTCGATATCTGACAGAAATATCGTGTCGACCAAGGTCGACACCTACCAACAGCTGCGCGGAACAACGGCCACCGTTACCAACAGCCGAGTGAACCTGTCGAAGGTGGGGCGGTGTCGGAGTGCGGGGTGTCAGCCGCATGGATGCGGCTGCCAAGCCTACAGGGACGTACTTGCGGCGTCCCCGCACTCCGACACCGTCCCGCCAACTCACGGATAGCCCGCTTTTGACGTTGACGTTGACGTTGATTCTGCAGGTGCAGGGCTGCAAGCCCTGCCGAACCCCTAGAACGGAGCCGCTGACTCGAACGCGATCGCCGCGCCCGTCACCGGGTGGGTGAACTGCAGGCTGCGCGCATGCAGATGCACGCGCTGCGCCGGCGCGGCGTCATACAGCACGTCACCGACGATGGGATGGCCAAGACTGGCCATGTGCAGACGCAGCTGATGGCTGCGGCCGGTGATCGGTTCCAACGCCACGCGGGTGCGCCGCGCTTCTACATCACGCGCCAGTACGCGCCAGCGGGTCAACGCCGGCTTGCCGCGTTCGTGATCGACCATCTGCTTCGGCCGGTTCGGCCAGTCCACGATCAACGGCAGGTCCACTTCGCCGGCATCACCCTCGAGCAGCCCCTGCACCACCGCTTCATACCGCTTGCCAACCTGGCGCTGCTCGAACTGCATCGACAACGCCGCCTGCAGGTCCTTGCCACGCGCATGCAGCAGCAGCCCGGAGGTCACCTGGTCCAGGCGATGCACGGTCAACGCGTCCGGGTACAGCGCCTGCAGGCGCGCGACCATGCAATCCTGGTTCTCGGCGCTGCGGCCGGGCACGGACAGCAGGCCGGCCGGCTTCTCGGCCACCAGCAGTGCGTCATCGATGTAGTGCAGGTGGATCATGCGGTTCCAGGAATTCCAAATGAAAACGGGGAAGCCGAAGCCTCCCCGTTTTCTGCGTACCGACCAGCGGTCGGTACCTACCTTGATGGAAGACGTACCGGCCGGAGCCGGTACCGCCTGCATCAGCCCAGCAGGTGGGCGACGCCGGCGCGCTCTTCTTCCAGCTCGGCCAGGGTCTTGTCGATGTACTTCTGGCTGAAGTCGTCGATCGGCAGATCCTTGACCAGGGTGTACTTGCCGTTCTCGGTGGTCACCGCGAAGCCGAAGATCACGCCTTCCGGAATGCCGTAGGAACCGTCGGACGGCACGCCCATGGTGACCCACTTGCCGTTGCTGCCCAGCACCCAGTCACGCACGTGGTCGATCGCTGCATTGGCAGCCGAAGCGGCCGAGGACGAGCCACGGGCCTCGATGATCGCCGCGCCGCGCTTGCCGACGGTCGGGATGAAGGTGTTGGCGTTCCACTCCTGGTCGTTGATCGCATCGGCGATCGACGCACCATCGGCGGTGGCGAAACGGTAGTCCGGGTACATGGTCGGGCTGTGGTTGCCCCACACGACCAGCTTCTCCATGCCACCAACCGGCTTGCCGAGCTTGGTCGACAGCTGGCTCAGGGCACGGTTGTGATCCAGGCGCAGCATGGCGGTGAAGTTTTCCGGCTTCAGATCCGGAGCCGACTTCATTGCGATGTAGGCATTGGTGTTGGCCGGGTTGCCGACCACCAGCACCTTCACGTCACGGCTGGCGACCTTGTTCAGCGCTGCGCCCTGGGCGGTGAAGATCTTGGCGTTTTCCAGCAGCAGGTCCTTGCGCTCCATGCCCGGGCCACGCGGACGCGCGCCGACCAGCAGGGCGATGTCGGCGTCCTTGAACGCCACTTCAGCATCATCGGTGCCGACCATGCCGGCCAGCAACGGGAAGGCGCAGTCTTCCAGTTCCATCATCACGCCCTTCAGGGCGGCCTGGGCCTTGTCGACCGGCAGTTCCAGCAGCTGCAGGATGACCGGCTGGTCCTTGCCCAGCATTTCGCCGGAGGCGATGCGGAACAGCAGGGCATAACCGATCTGGCCGGCGGCGCCGGTCACGGCAACACGAACGGGTGCTTTCATGGGGGTTTCCTCTTGCTTGCAAGCGTTTGATGGGACGCCGCAGGCATGGCCACGCAGGCCGGGCGGGCGGCGGGGAACAGGGAAACGGCCACCCGTGGGTGGCCGTTTCGAAGGGGAATCAGGCGGCGAGGTGCTTGTTCCACTCGGCGACGCGGTCGGCCTGGGCGGCCAGCACGGCGTCGACGTCGCCTTCCAGGGTGATCGAATGGATCACGTCGCCCTGCTTGACCGAATCGACGATGGCCTGGCCTTCCAGGACCTTGCCGAAGACGGTGTGGCGGCCGTCCAGCCAGTCGGTCTTGATGTGGGTGATGAAGAACTGGCTGCCGTTGGTGTTCGGGCCGGCGTTGGCCATCGACAGCGAGCCGACCTCGTGCTTCACGCCATTCTTCTCGTCTTCGAACTTGTAGCCCGGGCCGCCGGTGCCACGACCCTGCGGGCAGCCGCCCTGGATCATGAAGTCGGCAATCACGCGGTGGAAGATCAGGCCGTCATAGAAGCCGTGCTTGACCAGGTTCACGAAGTTGGCCACGGTCAGCGGCGCCTTGTCGGCGAACAGCTCGACCTTGATCGGGCCCTGGGTGGTGTCGAAAGTGGCGATGAGGGACATGAAGATCCTTGATGCAGAGGGGAACGCGTCTAGCCACCTAGTTTACACCTGCCTCGCGGCGGCGGCGGCTTCGACCATCGGTGGAGACGCCGGCTTCAGCCACCGGACGGGCAGCGCCGCCTGTCCCTCCTGGCGGCCTGGGCCGGAGCGCTGGACAGCCACCTGAATGGCGCCCCGGACCGGCGTGAAATCCATCTTTTCGCGAATCGTCAAGTTCGACGTATAATGTTGGACTTCTTTTTCCAAATCCGGCGCCGACTGGCCCCCTTTCGTATGTCCATCGAAAATCTTCGCAACATCGCCATCGTCGCTCACGTCGACCATGGCAAGACCACCCTGGTCGACCAGCTGCTGAAGCAGTCCGGCACCCTGTCCGAGCGCACCGTCCTCGCCGAGCGCGTGATGGACAGCAACGACCAGGAAAAGGAACGCGGCATCACCATCCTGGCCAAGAACACCGCCATCACCTGGGAAGACAAGAAGACCGGCATCAAGAACCGGATCAACATCGTCGACACCCCCGGCCACGCCGACTTCGGCGGTGAGGTCGAGCGCGTGCTGTCGATGGTCGACACCGTGCTGATCCTGGTCGATGCGATGGACGGCCCGATGCCGCAGACCCGCTTCGTGACCCAGAAGGCCTTCGCGATGGGCTTCAAGCCGATCGTCGTGGTCAACAAGATCGACCGTCCGGGCGCGCGTCCGGAATGGGTGATCGACCAGGTCTTCGACCTGTTCGACAAGCTCGGCGCCACCAATGAGCAGCTGGACTTCCCGATCGTCTACGCCTCGGCCCTGAACGGCTACGCCGGCCTGGAAGACACCGTGCGCGACGGCGACATGACCCCGCTGTACGAAGCGATCATGCAGCACGCCCCACGTCCGGAAGTGGACCCGGAAGGCCCGTTCCAGATGCGCATCAGCCAGCTGGACTACAACAACTTCGTGGGCGTGATCGGCATCGGCCGCATCCAGCGCGGCACCCTGAAGAAGAACATGCAGGTTGCGGTCATCGACCGTGAAGGCAAGAAGCGCAACGGCAAGGTTGCCCAGGTGCTGGGCTTCCTGGGCCTGGAGCGCATCGAGCAGGACACCGCCGAAGCCGGTGACATCGTGGCCATCTCCGGCATTCCGGAGCTGACCATCTCCGACACCCTGTGCCACCCGGATACCCCGGAGGCGCTGCCGGCGCTGACCGTCGACGAGCCGACCATCTCGATGACCTTCCAGGTCAACAACTCGCCGTTCGCCGGCAACAAGGACCTGTCCGGTGGCAAGTTCCTGACCAGCCGCCAGATCAAGGACCGCCTGGACCGCGAGCAGGTCCACAACGTGGCCCTGAAGGTCGAACAGCTGGAAGACGCCGACAAGTTCCTGGTCTCCGGCCGTGGCGAACTGCACCTGTCGGTGCTGATCGAGAACATGCGTCGCGAAGGCTACGAGCTGGCCGTGTCGCGCCCGGAAGTGATCATCAAGGAAATCGACGGCCAGATGATGGAGCCGATCGAGCAGCTGGTGGTGGACATCGAAGAAATCCACCAGGGCGGCGTGATGGAAAAGCTCGGCACCCGCAAGGGCCAGCTGAAGAACATGGAACCGGATGGCAAGGGCCGTGTGCGCCTGGAGTACCAGATCCCGGCCCGTGGCCTGATCGGTTTCCAGAACGAGTTCAAGACCCTCACCCAGGGTTCGGGCCTGCTGTTCCACGTGTTCGACCACTACGGTCCGAAGGAACAGGGCGCGATCGCCAAGCGCATCAACGGCGTGATGATCGCCAATGCGCCGGGCACCACGCCGGCCTACTCGCTGGGCCCGCTGCAGGAGCGCGGCAAGCTGTTCGCTGCTGAAGGCGACAACGTGTATGAAGGTCAGCTGGTCGGCATCCACTCCAAGGACAACGACCTGACCGTCAACGCGATCAAGACCAAGCCGCTGACCAACATGCGCGCTTCGGGCAAGGACGATGCGATCCAGCTGACCCCGGCGATCAAGTACTCGCTGGAACAGGCCCTGGACTTCATCGAAGACGACGAGCTGGTCGAGATCACCCCGAAGGAGATCCGTCTGCGCAAGAAGTTCCTGACCGAAAGCGACCGCAAGAAGGCTTCGCGCGGCGGCTGAGCCAGCACCCCGTGAACCAGAGCGGCTACAACCCGGATCCACACCGGCATCCGGGTCTCCATGTCATCGCCCTGCTCGAAGCGAGCAAGGCGATGCTGGCACTGTTGGCCGCCACCGGGCTGGAAGTGCTCGGACCGCAGCCGCTGCGGCACGGCATCATGGTCCTGATCCGGCGTTTCAGCCTGGACCCGGACCATGGCACCCTGCCCTCGCTGCTGCACATGATCAGCCCCGACGCGGTCCACCTGGCCGCGGCGGGGATGATCGGCTACGGCCTGCTGCACCTGGTCGAAGCCTGGGGCCTTTGGCGGGCCAAGGCCTGGGCCTCCTGGCTGGGCTGCCTGACCGCCTCGCTGTACCTGCCCTTCGATATCTTCGCGATCATCCGCCACCCCGGCTGGCCGTCGTGGACGATCCTGGCGATCAACCTGATCGTGGTCTACGTCCTCGCCCGCGACCTGCGCAAGCGCCACCGCTGAGCACCGGCTACACTGGGGATTGGAGCCGACCAAGCCGCCCCATGCGCCCGTCCTTGCCGCCTCTGCTGACCTGCCTGCTCGCCGCGCTGCCTGCGCTGCTTTCGGCTGGCTGCAGCCCGGCCACGCCCAGCGCGCATGCGGCCGAACCTGCGAGCCGCAACGTGCCGTTCCCGTACGCCGAAACCGATGTCACCGACCTGCAGGCGCGGATGACCGCCGGTGAACTGGACAGCACCACCCTGACCCAGGCCTACCTGCAGCGCATCGCTGCCCTGGACCGCACCGGGCCGCGCCTGCGCGCGGTGATCGAGCTCAACCCCGATGCCCTGAAGGAAGCCGCCGCGCGCGACCGCGAGCGCCGTAATGGTCGCCTGCGTGGCCCACTGCATGGCATCCCGCTGCTGTTGAAGGACAACATCAACGCCGCGCCGATGGCCACCAGTGCCGGCTCGCTGGCGCTGCAGGGATTCCGTCCGGACGATGCATACCTGGTACGGCGTCTGCGCGAAGCCGGTGCGGTGGTGCTGGGCAAGACCAATCTGAGCGAATGGGCCAATTTCCGCGGCAATGATTCGATCTCCGGTTGGAGCGCGCGTGGCGGCCAGACCCGCAATCCCTATCGGCTGAGCCATTCGCCCTGTGGCTCCAGCAGCGGCAGCGCGGTGGCCGTGGCCGCCAACCTGGCCAGCGTGGCGATCGGCACCGAGACCGACGGCAGCATCGTCTGCCCGGCGGCGATCAACGGTGTGGTCGGCCTGAAACCGACGGTCGGCCTGGTCAGCCGCGACGGCATCATCCCGATCTCCTTCAGCCAGGACACCGCTGGACCGATGGCGCGCAGTGTCGCCGACGCCGCCGCTGTACTGACCGCGATCGCGGGCCGCGACGATGCCGACCCCGCCACCGCGACCATGCCCGGCCGTGCGGTCTACGACTACACCGCGCGCCTGGACCCGCAGGGCCTGCGCGGCAAGCGCATCGGCCTGCTGCAGACACCGCTGCTGAAGTACCGCGGCATGCCGCCACTGATCGAACAGGCGGCGACCGAGCTGCGTCGAGCGGGCGCCGTGGTGGTGCCGGTGGAGCTGCCCAACCAGGGCGCCTGGGCCGAGGCCGAGCGCACGCTGCTGCTGTACGAATTCAAGGCCGGGCTGGAGCGCTACCTCAGCACCCACCGCGCGCCACTGCGCACCCTGGCCGAGCTGATCGCCTTCAACCAGGCGCACAGCAAGCAGGAACTGGGCCTGTTCGGCCAGGAGCTGCTGGTGGAGGCCGATGCCACCGCCGGCCTGGCCGACCCCGCCTACATCCGCGCGCGCAGCGATGCGCGCCGCCTGGCCGGCCCGGAAGGCATCGACGCCGCCCTCGCCGCCCATCAGCTTGACGCTCTGGTGGCGCCAACCACCGGCGTGGCATGGCCGATCCGCAGCGAAGGCGACGACTTCCCCGGCGAGAGCTACAGCGCCGCCGCCGTGGCCGGTTATCCCAGCCTGACCGTGCCGATGGGCCAGATCGATGGCCTGCCGGTCGGCCTGCTGTTCATGGGTACCGCCTGGAGCGAACCGAAGCTGATCGAAATGGCCTACGCCTACGAACAGCGCACGCGCGCACGGCGCCCGCCGCACTTTGATACCGATGCACTGATCGACGCCGGCGAGCCGTGATCGTGTTTCTGTAGAGCCGAGCCCACGCTCGGCTTCAACGGAAAATCGAAAGCAGCCGAGCATGGCTCGGCTCTACAGCGGCTGGTCGGGCTCCACCGATACGATCGCCGCCTCACCATCTTCAGCACCCGGCGAACGCACATCCGCAGTGCGCGCCCTCGGGCCACGCGGCATATCCAGCTCGTCTTCGTGTTGCAGCCGCGCACGCACCTGCGGCAACGACTGCGGATGCTCACGTGCGAGGAAATCGAGCATGCGTTCGCGCACCAGGCAACGCAGGTCGAAGGCATCACCGGAGCTGCGCGCGCTGACCAGCAGGCGCACCTGGATCGCACGCTCGCTGGTCTCGGTCACCTGGGTCACGCAGACCCGGCCATCCCACAGCGCTTCGCCCCGGCAGATGCGCTCCAGCTCGGCGCGGATCGCCGCAATGGGCGCGCGGTAGTCCAGCCAGAAGAATGCGGTACCGAGCAGGTCGGCGCTGCGCCGCGTCCAGTTCTGGAACGGGTTCTCGATGAACCACGTCAGCGGCACCACCATCCGCCGCTCATCCCAGATCCGCACCACCACGTAGCTGCTGCCGATCTCCTCGATGCGTCCCCACTCGCCCTCGACGATCACCACGTCGTCCAGGCGGATCGGCTGCGTCAGTGCGATCTGCAGGCCGGCGATGAGGTTGCCGAACACCGGCTTGGCGGCGATGCCCGCCACCAGTCCGATCAGGCCCGCCGACGCCAGCAGCGCCGTGCCGATCTTCTGCACCATCGGGAAGGTCAGCAGCACCAGCGATGCGCCCAGCACGATGATGCCGCCCATCAGCACACGGCTGAGCACCCGCGTCTGGGTCTGGATGCGGCGCGCTTCCAGGTTGTCGGAGACATCAATGGGATGGCTGCGCAGGATCGCGCGCTCGCCCGCCGCCACCGCGCGTACCAGCAGCCAGACGAAGCAGGCCATCAATGCAATGTGTAGTCCGTGCTGCAGATGGCCCAGCAACGGATCCTGCAGTGGCGTCGCCTGCAAGGCGGGAATCAAGAGCAGCAGCGGCCACGCGGTGGCCATCGGCAGCCCGAGCACGCGCCCGATGCGCGCACGCCGGCGATCACGCCCTTTCAGCCGGTGATAGATCCACAGGATCAGCCACGCGCCGATGCCGCCCACCACCACGGCCAATCCCAACGGCCATGCGTAGGCCTGTGCGCTCTGCCAGTGCACCGTTGCCACCTCCAGTCGAACCACCAGGTGGACAGCCTCGCGCATGGCGCATGAGCGTCACGTCAGCCGTTCGTAAGCAGGGTGTTGGTCGGCAGGGCTTGCAGCCCTGCACCTGCCAGAATCCGAAGCAACAGCAACGGCAGAAGCGGGCATTCCGTGGGATGGCGGGGTGGGTCCGGTTGCGGGAGACGCCGTAAACCCATCCATGGGGGCTTGGCCGCGGCATCCATGCCGCGGACACTCCCGCAACCGGACC
>NZ_JABEME010000010.1 GCF_013004645.1 Stenotrophomonas africana
CCGCCCGGCCCAGCCCATGAAGCCGGTCGACTAACAGTCGACCCTACCAGGAGCCCGCCACGAGGGGCTCCGCCGTTGGCCGGACACCCCGCGACAAACCCGCGCACGTGCGCAATCCCCACGAACGGCGGACAATGGAACCCTTGGCGGCCCGCCGCGCCGCCCCTCCCGCTTTCCGCTGCAAGGATTCCCCCATGGCCGCCCGCAAGTCCTCCGCCCCCCTGATCGAAGTCACCGCCCGTCCCGGCCAGCCGCTGGGCATGGCGCCGGCCACCTTCCTGCGCGATTTCTGGCAGAAGCGCCCGCTGCTGATCCGCAACGCCTTCCCCAACTTCCAGACCCCGGTGCAGCCGGAAGATCTGGCCGGGCTGGCCTGCGAGGAAGGCGTGCTTGCGCGCCTGATCGAGCACGACAAGACCCAGGACGGCTGGCGCGTGCGCACCGGCCCGTTCCAGGAAGACGTGTTCCCCGCCCTGCCCGACCACGACTGGACCCTGCTGGTGCAGGACGTGGACAAGTGGGACCCGGATGTGCGCGCCCTGATCGAGCACTTCAGCTTCCTGCCGCGCTGGCGCATGGATGATGTGATGATCAGCTTCGCCGCTACCGGCGGCTCGGTCGGCGCCCATGTCGACCAGTACGACGTGTTCCTGCTGCAGGCCCACGGCCACCGCCGCTGGCAGATCGATGCCAGCGAATCGATCAAGGGCAAGCAGCCGCCGCTGGGCTTCCGCCCGGACGTGGAGCTGAAGCTGCTGAAGGTGTTCAAGCCGACCCACGACTGGGTGCTGGCGCCGGGCGACATGCTGTACCTGCCGCCGAACGTGCCGCACCACGGCGTGGCCGAAGATCCGTGCCTGACCTTCTCGTTCGGCATGCGCGCGCCGTCCTCGGCCGAGTTGATCAGCGATTACCTGGACACCCTGATTGCCGATGCCGACGAGAACATCCGCTACCAGGATGCCGAGCTGAAGGTGCCGGCCGATCCGAACGAAATCGACACGGTGGCGATGGCACGCGTGATCACCGCGCTCAACGCCATCCGCATGAACGACCCGGACAAGCTGGGCGACTGGTTCGGCCGTTTCATCACCACCTACCGTGCAGCGGGCGAAGTGATGGCCCACCAGGCCGCGCCGGCCCCGGAGGAAGTGGTCCAGGCCCTGGCCTCGGGCCTGCTGCTGCAGCGCCACCCGTGGGCACGCCTGGCCTGGCGCCGGGCCAAGCGCGGCGCCAGCCTGTACGTCAGCGGCCAGGACTTCGCGCTGCCGGTTAAGGACGCCCAGCGTCTGGCCGGCGCCGAACAACTCGATGCCACCGCCTACCGTGGCCTGTCCGACAAGGGCCGCGCGGTGGTCCAGCAGCTGCTGGTCGGTGGCGTGTTCCAGCTGATCGATCCGAATGAGGTGTATGACGCTGAAGATGAGGATGACGGCGAAGACGCCGTGGTGCTCGGCGAGGTCGTCGAAGGCCGCGACCGTGTCGACGCGATCGACGCCGACGCGGTGTCCGACGATGTCCACACCGTGACCGTGCACGACGACGGCATCGAGGTCATCGTCAACTTCGAGGATCACGACGAAGACGACAGCGACGACGGTCGCGCCTGAGCCTTGCCATGATCCGGGTCCAGCAGGTCAGCCACGCCAACGCCCACGTCGCCATCCACGACGTGCGCCAACGCGTGTTCGTGCAGGAACAGGGCATCGCCGCCGAGCTGGAACGCGATGCGCTGGACCCGGTCAGCGCCCATGTGCTGGCGCTGGATGCCGACGGCCAACCGGTCGGCACCGGCCGGCTGGCCCCGGATGGCCGCATCGGCCGCATGGCGGTGCTGGCCAGCCATCGCAGCCGCGGGGTTGGCGAGGCCCTGCTGGAGGCACTGGTCGAGGCCGGGCGCCGCCTCGGCCTGGCCGAACTGCACCTGCACGCCCAGCTGCCCGCCCGCGATTTCTATGCCCGCCAAGGCTTCCTGCCCGAAGGCGAGGTGTTCGAGGAGGCCGGCATCGGCCACCAGCAGATGCGCCGCCGGCTGAGCGCCGCGAGCGCCATCGACAGCCGCGCCGAGGCGGTGGCCATCACTACGGCCATCATCCACCGCGCCCGTCGCCAGCTGTGGCTGCACAGCCGCCAGCTGGACCCGGGGCTGCTCGACGCGCCCCCGGTACAGGCGGCACTGCGCCGCTTCGTCACCGCCCGCCACGACAAGCAGCTGCGGGTGATCGTGCACGATGCCGCTGCGATCGCGTCTGCCGGGGCACCACTGCTGGCGCTGGCCCAGCGCCTGCCCAGTGTGATCCAGTTCCGCGAGGTCAGCGACCCGGTCGACCGTGCGCTGGCCTCGGCCTGCCTGCTCAACGATGCGGGCGACTTCTACTTTCGTCTGATCGGGCATCGGCTTGACGGCGAGGCCGGCATCGCGCTGCCGGCACGTTCGCAGCCGTTCGAGCAGCAATTGCAGCGCGTCTGGGACCGTTCGCGCGATTGCAGCGAACTGCGCGCGCTCGGCATCTGAGCGCGCACAGCCGGCTCAACCTGTCTGGAAGCGGCACCGGGGGACGCGGGATACCTCTGGTGGTGCCCCTTCGTGTCCGGTTGGGGGTACAATTTGGCTGTTTGAACGCGCCCGCGCAGGGCTATTCATCTTCCTGCCGGGTCCTTCTGAAGCCATACCCCACAAAGCGAATCAACACCCTCCATCGTGGACAATCAACTGAAGCAGTTTGCGCAATCTTCGCAACTCGCCGGCGGCAACGCCTCCTATGTCGAGGACCTGTACGAGCAGTACCTGGTCTCCCCGGATAGTGTCGATCCCAAATGGAAAACCTACTTCGACGGCTTCAAGGGCCGTGAAGCAGGTGACATTCCGCACTCGGCCGTCATCTCCCACATTGCGGACGCGGCCAAGGATGCGCTGAAGGCCGGTACCGGTAACGGTGCAGGCGACGAGCGCGAGCGCAATGTCGGTCGTCTGATCACCGCCTACCGTTCGCGCGGCCACCTGGACGCCCGCCTCGATCCGCTGGGCCTGGCCGCACCGGTCAACACCCCGGACCTGGGCCTGCCGTTCCACAGCCTGTCCGATGCCGACCTCAACAGCGAGTTCAGCACCGGCGGCGTCGGCGGCCAGCCGCGCATGAAGCTGCGCGACCTGCTGGCGCGCCTGAAGGCGACCTACACCGGCTCGATCGGTGCGGAGTTCATGCACATCTCCGAGGTCGAACAGCGCCAGTGGATCTACAAGAAGCTGGAAGCGGCCGGTGGCAACTACCAGCTGGACGCTGACACCCAGCGTCGCACCCTGGAGCGCCTGACCGCGGCCGAAGGCCTGGAGCGCTACCTGCACACCAAGTACGTCGGCCAGAAGCGCTTCTCGCTGGAAGGCGGCGACTCGCTGATCCCGATGATGGACACCATCATCCGCAGCGCCGGCAAGGATGGCGTCAAGGACGTGGTGATCGGCATGGCCCACCGCGGCCGCCTGAACGTGCTGGTCAACACCCTGGGCAAGAACCCGCGCAAGCTGTTCGACGAGTTCGAAGGCAAGTTCGAGCACGACGAACACGCCTCGGCCGGTGACGTGAAGTACCACATGGGCTTCTCCGCCGACGTCGCCACCGATGGCGGCCCGGTGCACCTGGCGCTGGCGTTCAACCCGTCGCACCTGGAAATCGCCGACCCGGTCGTGGCCGGTTCCGTGCGTTCGCGCCAGGAGCGCCGCAAGGACACCGCACGCAAGCAGGTCATGCCCATCCTGATCCACGGCGACGCGGCCTTCTCCGGCCAGGGCGTGGTCATGGAACTGTTCCAGATGTCGCAGGCCCGCGGCTTTGCCGTCGGCGGCACCGTGCACATCGTGGTCAACAACCAGGTCGGCTTCACCACCTCCAACCCGCTTGATACGCGTTCCACGCGCTATGCCACCGACGTGGCGAAGATGATCGCCGCCCCGGTGCTGCACGTGAACGGCGATGATCCGGAAGCGGTGGTGTTCGCCGCGCAGCTGGCCTTCGAGTTCCGCCAGAAGTTCGCCAAGGACGTGGTCATCGACCTGATGTGCTACCGCCGTTGGGGCCACAACGAGGCCGACGAGCCGGCGATCACCCAGCCGCTGATGTACCAGGTGATCCGCAAGCATGCCACCACCCGCGAAATGTACGCCGAGCAGCTGGAAAAGGCGGGCGTGATTGCCGCCGGTGCCGGCAAGGCGATGGTCGATGCCTACCGCGAGAAGCTGGACGCCGGTGAAGTGACCACCGAGCTGGCCAAGGTCGAGAAGACTCCGCCGACCAGCCCGCTGTTCGTCGATTGGCCGAAGCTGCTGGAAGGCAAGCTGTCCGACCCGGTCTCGACCAAGGTGGAGAAGAACAGGCTGGTCGAGCTGGCCAAACTGATCAACACCATCCCGGAAGAAGTGCAGCTGCACTCGCGCGTGGCCAAGGTCTACGACGACCGCCGCAAGATGGCCGCCGGCGAGATCCCGGGCGACTGGGGCTTTGCCGAGAACCTGGCCTACGCCACCCTGCTCGACGAAGGCAATGCACTGCGTCTGGTCGGCCAGGACGTGGGCCGCGGTACGTTCACGCACCGCCACGCGATCCTGCACGACCAGAAGACCGACAACTACTACATGCCGCTGCGGCAGCTGGTGGATTCGCCGGAGAAGGCCACCGTCATCGATTCGCTGCTGAGCGAAGAAGCGGTGATGGCCTATGAGTACGGCTTCTCCACCACCGATCCGAACACGCTGTGCATCTGGGAAGGCCAGTTCGGCGACTTCGCCAACGGTGCCCAGGTCGTCATCGACCAGTTCATCGCCGCCGGCGAAGCCAAGTGGGGCCGCATCTCCGGCCTGACCCTGCTGCTGCCGCATGGCTATGAAGGTCAGGGCCCGGAACACAGCTCGGCGCGCCTGGAGCGCTTCCTGCAGCTGTGCGCACTGGAGAACATGCTGGTGGTGGTGCCGTCGACCCCGGCGCAGGCCTTCCACATGCTGCGTCGCCAGCAGCACCTGACCACCCGCAAGCCGCTGGTGGTGATGTCGCCGAAGTCGCTGCTGCGCCACAAGCTGGCCGTGTCGACCCTGGACGAGCTGGCCAACGGCGAGTTCCAGCACCTGATCGGCGACGCCAATGCGGACGCCAAGAAGGTCAAGCGCGTGGTGCTGTGCTCGGGCAAGGTCTACTACGACCTGCTGGAAGACCAGACCAAGCGTGGCCAGGACGACGTGGCGATCATCCGCGTGGAGCAGCTGTATCCGTTCCCGCGTGCGCTGCTGGCTGCCGAACTGAAGAAGTACGGCAAGGCCACCGACGTGGTGTGGACGCAGGAAGAACCGCAGAACCAGGGAGCGTGGTACCAGATCCGCCACCATCTGCAGTTCTGCCTGGCCGATGGCCAGAACCTGCACTACGCCGGTCGCGCACGCTCGGCTTCGCCGGCTGCCGGTCACATGGCTGACCACGTCCGCGAACAGCAGCAGCTGGTCGCCGACGCACTGGTCAACCCGTTCAACGACACGTTCGCTGAATAATCCTCCCCCTATTTAGAAGACAAACCAGGAAGCTCCCGCAATGGCCACCGAAGTCAAAGCCCCGGTACTGCCCGAATCCGTCGCCGACGGCACCATCGCCACCTGGCACAAGAAGGTGGGCGACGCCGTCAAGCGCGACGAAAACCTGCTTGACCTGGAAACCGACAAGGTCGTCCTGGAAGTGCCGTCGCCGGTCGACGGCGTGCTCAAGGAGATCAAGTTCAAGGAAGGCGATACCGTGACCTCCAGCCAGGTCGTGGCGATCATCGAAGAAGGCGCCGTGGCTGCCGCCCCGGCCCCGGCCGCTGAAGAGAAGAAGGCTGAAGCCGCACCGGCCGCCGCTGCTCCGGCCGCTGCCGCCGCTCCGGCTCCGGCTGCCAAGTCGGCCGCCGACACCCTGCCGCCGGGCGCCCGCTTCACCGCCATCACCGAAGGCGTGAACCCGGCCGACGTCGACGGCACCGGCCGTCGCGGCGCGGTGACCAAGGAAGACATCGTCAACTTCGCCCGCAACGGCGGCGCCGGCAAGGCCGGTGGCGCACGCCCGGAAGAACGCGTGCCGATGACCCGCATCCGCAAGCGCATCGCCGAGCGCCTGATGGAGTCGAAGAACTCCACCGCCATGCTGACCACCTTCAACGAAGTCGACCTGTCCAAGGTCTCGGCTGCGCGCAAGGAGCTGCAGGACGAGTTCGTCAAGGCACACGGCATCAAGCTGGGCTTCATGAGCTTCTTCGTGAAGGCCGCTGCCAACGCGCTGCAGCGCTTCCCGCTGGTCAACGCCTCGATCGACGGCGACGACATCATCTACCACGGCTACTCGGACATCTCGATCGCCGTCTCGACCGAGAAGGGCCTGGTCACGCCGGTGCTGCGCAACGTCGAGCGCATGTCGTTCGCCGACATCGAGAAGACCATCGCCGACTACGCCAAGAAGGCCCGTGACGGCAAGCTGAGCCTGGAAGAACTGCAGGGCGGCACCTTCACCGTGACCAACGGCGGCACCTTCGGTTCGCTGCTGTCGACCCCGATCATCAACCCGCCGCAGAGCGCCATCCTGGGCATGCACGCCATCAAGGAGCGTCCGATCGCCCAGAACGGCCAGGTCGTGATCGCGCCGATGATGTACCTGGCGCTGTCGTACGACCACCGCATCATCGACGGCAAGGACTCGGTGCAGTTCCTGGTGGACATCAAGAACCAGCTGGAAAACCCGGGCCGCATGCTGTTCGGCCTGTAAGAAACCTCCCGCCCCTCCGCGCCTGCGCGGAGGGGTTCTGGTAATGCATCAAGGAATAATTCAATGGCTGAACAATTCGACGTCGTCGTCATCGGTGCCGGCCCGGCCGGTTACCACGCTGCCATCCGCGCGGCCCAGCTGGGCCTGAAGACCGCCTGCATCGACGCAGCGCTGGGCAAGGACGGCAAGCCGGCCCTCGGCGGCACCTGCCTGCGCGTGGGCTGCATCCCGTCCAAGGCGCTGCTGGATTCCTCGCGCCAGTTCTGGAACATGGGCCACATCTTTGGCGACCACGGCATCAGCTTCAAGGATGCCAAGATCGACGTCGAGGCGATGATTGGCCGCAAGGACAAGATCGTCAAGCAGTTCACCGGCGGCATCGGCATGCTGTTCAAGGCCAACAAGGTCGCCGCCTACTACGGCTTCGGCGAACTGCAGCCGGGCAACGTGGTCAAGGTCACCCAGCATGACGGTTCCATCGTCGAGCTGAAGGGTACCAACGTCATCATTGCGGCCGGTTCGGACTCGATCGAACTGCCGTTCGCCAAGTTCGACGGCGAGACCATCGTCGACAACGTCGGCGGCCTGGACTTCACCGAAGTGCCGAACCGCCTGGCGGTGATCGGCGCCGGCGTGATTGGCCTGGAACTGGGCAGCGTGTGGAAGCGCCTGGGCGCTGAAGTCACCATCCTGGAAGCACTGCCGGAGTTCCTGGCCGTGGCCGACGCCGAAGTGGCCAAGACCGCAGCCAAGGAATTCAAGAAGCAGGGCCTGGACATCCGCCTCGGTGCCAAGGTCTCCAAGACCGAGATCACCGGCAAGGGCAAGAAGAAGGAAGTCGTTGTCACCTACACCGACAGCGAAGGCGAAAAGGCCCTGACCGTGGACAAGCTGCTGGTGGCAGTCGGCCGTCGCGCCGCCACCAAGGGCCTGCTGGCGGAAGGCACCGGCGTCAAGATCAACGAGCGTGGCCAGATTGAAGTCGACGCGCACTGCCACACCGGCGTCAATGGCGTGTGGGCGGTCGGCGACTGCGTGCGCGGCCCGATGCTGGCGCACAAGGGCTTCGAGGAAGGCATCGCGGTGGCTGAGCTGATCGCCGGCCTGCCGGGCCACGTCAATTTCGACACCATTCCGTGGGTCATCTATACCGAGCCGGAACTGGCATGGGTCGGCAAGACCGAAGCCCAGCTGAAGGCCGAAGGCATTCCGTACAAGGCCGGCAGCTTCCCGTTCGCCGCCAACGGCCGTGCCGTGGCGATGATCGAACCGGCAGGCTTCGTGAAGATCCTGGCCCATGCCGAAACCGATCGCATCCTCGGCATGCACCTGGTCGGCGCCAACGTCTCCGAACTGGTGCACGAAGGCGTGCTGACCATGGAGTTCAGTGGCTCGGCCGATGACCTGGCCCGCATCTGCCACGCCCACCCGTCGCTGTCGGAAGTGATCCACGACGCGGCGATGGCAGTCAGCAAGCGCGCCATCCACAAGGCGAACTGATCTGCATCCGGGTAGGTGCCGACCGCTGGTCGGCACGCGCCTGCAAACGAAAAACCCCGCCTCGGCGGGGTTTTTCGTTGCCCATTTTCGTTTAGAGCCAAGCCCACGCTCGGCTCTACACCTTGGCAGCCGGCTTCTTCGGCGGATCGTCGCAGATGCGGTGTTGCACTACGGCCTCACCAATCTTCCATTCCTTCACCACCTTGCAGCGCTCCTTGACTTTCGGCACAGAAACCGCTGCAGCATTCGCCTCGTCAGCCGCAGCGGTCTGCTGGCGCTCCAGCCACACCGATGGCGGTGCTGGAGGTGAAGCCACGACGGGCGCAGCGATCAGTGCCAGAGCGGTCAACAGCATGACCCTCATGCGGCAACCGGCCCGCCGCCGAGCAACCGTGCCGGCAGCATGAACAGCGCACGCAGGAAGGCAAACAGCGCCGAGAAGGTGATGCCGACCAGACGGAACGGCAGGCTCAGCAGCCACACGAACGGCCAGGCGATCAGGGCGAGGATCGCCAGCGGCCAGCACAGCACGAACAGCAGGCACCACACACCGAGCGCGAACAGGGTCTTCATCACGGTCTCCTTGTGGCGGCACCCTGCCGCCTGCGGACACCTTGGCGCCCCGTCCCGCCGCCGACAAACGGTTTGCGACGAAACCGGGCTGGGGGCGATGAAACCGATCCAGCGCTGTTGTAGAGCCGAGCCCACGCTCGGCTGCTCATGGGAATGCGCCGACCAACGGTCCGCGACCACCGGAGGCAGAGAGCAGCCGAGCGTGGGCTCGGCTCTACAAGAGCTGCACCGCGCCCGGGCGGCCATGGGCCACCTGGAAGCGCGCCGCGGTGCGCACTGCGGCATCCGCGCGCAGCACGCTGTCGGCGAAGCGCAGTTCGGCATCCACGGCCTGCCGGTTCAGCTGCAGCTTCCACCAGCCGCGGCGGTCGCCGTCGAAGTAGCGGATATGCGGATTCTGCGGAATCGACGGACCGTAGTACGGGCCGTACGGTGTGTCGTCGCCGCCACTGCTGATCGCCGGGGCGATGAATTCGGTGGCCACGATCGGCGCGCGGGCCGCGTCGAAATCCAGCTTCAGGTCGTTGACGAAAGTGGAATGCCAGTCACCGCCGAGCACGATGGCATTGCCCCGCCCGCCCGCCTGCAAGGCCTGCAGCAGCCGGTTGCGTGCGGCGGGATAGCCATCCCAGGCATCGTTCCAGAAGCGCTCGCGTGGCGTGCCACCGTCCAGCCGCAGCTGCGCCATCAGCAGCTGCTGCACCACCACGTTCCAGCGCGTGCCCTGCGCGGCGGCCATCGACTGCGCGAACCACGCCTCCTGGCCCGTACCGAGCATGCTCTTGCGCGGATCCAGGGCCGCTTCGCAGCGCGGTGACTCGCCTACACCACAGGGATTGGCCGGGCGGAACTGGCGGCAGTCCAGCAGCGTCAGCTGCGCCAGATCGCCATAGCGCAGCCGCCGGTGTACACGCAGGCCGCCATTGCCAGCAGGCGTGCTGCGCATCGGCAGATGTTCGTAGAACGCACGGTAGGCCGCCGCGCGCCGCACGATGAAGTCTTCGGCCGAGACGCCGGGCTTCTCAGGATGGATGCCGGAGTAATCGTTCTGCACCTCGTGGTCGTCCCAGATCACTGCGAACGCGTGTGCGGCGTGCGCGGCCTGCAGGTCGGGATCGAGCTTGTACAGCGCGTACTGGTCGCGGTAGCGCTCCAGGCTCACCGTCTCGCCACTGAAGCGCGCCGCATCCAGCGTGCTGTCGCGCGCGTTCTGCAGCGGGCTGTATTCGTACAGGTAGTCGCCGGCATGCAGCACCAGGTCGACGTCACTCTGCGCGATGTCGCGCAGCACCGGGTAGTAGCCGCTGTTCCAGGCCTGGCAGGTGCACAGGGCCAGCCGCAGCTGCTGCAGCTGCGTGTCCAGCAGCGGCGCGGTACGGAAATGGCCGACCGCGCTTTCCTCGTCACCGTCGCAGGCAAAACGGTAGTAGTAATCGCGGCCTGGGCGCAGGCCATTGACCTCCACGTGCACCGAATGGGCCAACTCGGGCACAGCGGCAGCGACACCCCGTTGCACCAGCCGACGCATGCCGGGGTCTTCGGCCACGAACCAGCGCACCGGTACTGCCCGCGACGGCATGCCGCCGCCATTGAGCGGGTCCGGCGCCAGTCGCGTCCACAACACCGCACCCTGCGGATCCGGATCACCGGCAGCGACACCGAGGGTGAACGGATCACGGCCAAGCCGCGGCCGCGGGCCGGCCGTGGCCAGCCCCGGCATCGCCGCCAGTGCGATCGCCGCCCCCGTGCCTTGCCACGCCATGCGCAGCAGGCGACGACGGCTTGCCGGATCCACAGGCCCGCGCATCAGAAGTGCACGGTAGCGGTGGCCATCACCTGCCGCGGCGCGCCGACCTGCATGGTCGCCAGACTGCGGGTCGGATCGGCGGCGTAGGTGCCGTTGGTGTTGATCGAGGACAGGTAGCGCTTGTCGGTCAGGTTGGTCAGGTTCAGCGCCACGGTCAGGTTCTGCGCCGGGCCGAGCTTGCCGAAGTCATAGGCCACCGAGGCGTTGACCAGCCAGTAGCTCGGCACCGACACATCGTTGGTATAGGTCACGTAACGCTTGCCGACATGGTTGGCGGCCAGGCGCAGGTCCCACGGGCCCGGCGTCCAGGCCAGGGTGCTGGCGAACATCCATTCCGGGGTGTCGACGGTCGTCTTGCCGCGGGTCGGCACCACACCGTTGTTCACGTAGTCGTTGTCGTAGGTGCTGTCATTCCACGACAGTGCGTTGGACCAGGTCAGGTCCTGCATCGGCTTCAGCTGCAGGGTCGCCTCGGCGCCGCGGCTGGTCACCGAACCCACGTTGGAGAACAGCGCCGGGCAACCGAGGATGCCCACGCACTGCGCGATGGCCAGCAGGCGGTTGTCGAACTTGACGTCGTACACCGCCACCGAGGCTTCATAGCCCTGGCCATAGCCGCGCCAGCCCAGTTCGATGGTGCGCGACTGTTCCGGCTTCAGGCTCTGCGCGCTGGCGTCGAACGCGGCCTGCGGCACGTTGAACGGGCTGCCCACGCCCAGCGCGTACGCGGCCACGTTCTTGGCGAACGAACCGAAGATCTCGTTGCCTTCGTTGAGCTTGAAGTTGAAGCCGGCCTGCGGCAGCAGGCCCTTCTTCGAGGTCAGGCTGCTGTTGTTGGCATAGCTGCCCAGCGGCGTGCGCACGCGGGTGCGGGTGTGCGGCGACTTGGCGCCGATGTCGATGGTCAGGCGGTCATCGAACAGGCGGAAGCGGTCCTGCACGTAGAACTGGCGGGTGATGGTGGTGTAGCGCTGGTGCCACACGCGCTGGTCCGGGTTGCGCAGGAAGAAGTCGTCGGTGATCGGGCCGTCGATGTAGTAGAAGTTGCGCTGCACGCTGTGGCCGTTGTCCTCGTACCAGAGGCCGGCTTCCAGTTCGTGGCCACCGACGTTCCAGGTGAACGCCGAGGTCACGCCGGTGCGGTCGATCGCATACTCGGTGGTGCGGATCGAGATCGGGATCTCGCGGCTGGTGCCCGGGTTGGATGGATTGGACGGGCTGAACCAGTGACCCTGGCCGCGGTTGCTGTGGTTGTAGACATTCACCTTCAACCGCATCGAATCGTTCAGGCCGAAATCGCCGGCGATGCTGGACAGGTCATCGTTGCGCAGGCCGTGGCCGGAGTAGTACGCATCCCACGGGCTGTTGACGCCACCCGTGTACTTTCCGCGTGCCGCGGCAACCGCGCGATCCCAGTCCGGCGCGTAGTTGTCCCAGTCCCAGCCGAGGCGATCGATCATCTCCAGCGACAGGTCCTGGTAATCGGCCTCGACGCGGCGCGAGCCGTTGAACAGCGCGGTGATCCTGCTGTCCGTTCCGAAGTTGTAGGTGGCCTTGCCGTTGAACTGCTTCAGCTCCTGCGAGCCCTTGCCCTTCCACTTGTCACCTTCCGAGTACGCGCCGGACAGGTAGGCCGCAAAGCCCTGGTGGTCGCCGGTGTCGAGGCGCGCATAGCTGCGGCGCGCGTTGTCGCTGCCGAAGCCCTGTGCCAGAACCACGCCGTATTCAGTGGACGGATCGATCGAGTAGAACTGGAACACGCCGCCAAGGTTGCTGGTGGACGGCGTACCCAGCGCGCCAATGCCGGTGGAGACCTCCGCACCGCCCAGGTTCTCGCTGATCACCGCGCGGCTGATGTGCAGGCCGTTGCTGTTGCCGTAGGCCATGTTGCCCAGCGGGATGCCATCAAGGGTGTAGCCCAGGCGGTTCTGGTTGAAGCCACGCAGGCTGATGGTGGTGGACCATTCGTAGGCACCGGTGGCGTCGGCCGATTCGAAATGCACGCCCGGCTTGGTCGCCAGCAGCTTCAGCGGGTTGGCACCCGGCGGCAGGATCTTCATGTCCTCGGCGGTCACGCGCTGCACCTGGCGGGCTTCGCCGCGGCCGATCACCGAGATCGAATCGAGCGTGGTGGCCGACGGTGTGTCGATGGCGGGGGCGGTTTCAGCGACAGCCAGCGACGGCAGCGAAGCACAGACCAGCAGGGCCAGCAGATTGCGGCGGAGCGGAGCGTGGGACGGCATGGGGGCGGATTCCTCGGGCACGCTGGACGCCGAAGGGCGGCGTCGAAGGGCAGCAGCGGCGGAATCGTAGAAGCGTCGCGTTACATGTCATTTACACGCCACATACGGAAGATTGGCGTTTTGAATGGTTTGCCGGCCGTGGGGCGGTTGCCGGCCAGCGGCCGGCACTACGGTTATTCGAATGAACCGACCGAATCGTGGGCCAGGTTGTCGAAGCGGGTGTATTCGCCGAAGAACTTCAGCTTGCACGAGCCGGTCGGGCCACCACGGTGCTTGCCGATGATGATCTCGGCCAGGCCCTTGTCCGGCGAATTTTCCTTGTTGTAGTAATCATCGCGGTAGATGAAGACGATCATGTCCGCGTCCTGCTCGATTGCGCCCGATTCGCGAAGGTCGGCCATCACCGGACGCTTGTCGGTACGTGTTTCCAGCGAGCGGTTGAGCTGCGACAGCGCGATCACCGGCACGTGCAGTTCCTTGGCCAGGCCCTTCAGCGAACGCGAGATCTCCGAGATTTCGGTCGCGCGGTTCTCGCTGTTGCCCGGCACGCTCATCAGCTGCAGGTAGTCGATCACGACCAGGCCCAGGTCATGTTCGCGCTTGAGCCGGCGGCACTTGGAACGCAGCACTTCCGGCGACACGCCGGGCGTGTCGTCGATGAAGATCTTGGTTTCCTTCAGCATCTTGATCGCGCTGGTGACGCGGCTCCAGTCCTCGTCTTCCAGCTGGCCGGTACGCAGGCGCTGCGCGTTGATGCGGCCGTTGGAGGAAATCAGGCGCATCGCCAGCTGCGATGCCGACATTTCCATCGAGAACACCGCCACGCCCTTCTTCGACTTGATCGCCGCGTACTCGGCGATGTTCAGTGCGAAGGTGGTCTTGCCCATGGCCGGGCGCGCGGCAAGGATGATCAGGTCGGTCGGCTGCAGGCCGGAGGTCATCGCATCGAAATCGTTGTAGCCGGTCGGCAGGCCGGTGATGTTGCCGCCGTTCTCGAAGCGGCTGCGCAGCTCTTCGAAGGCATCCTTCAGAGCACCGGGCATCGCCACGAAATCGGTACGGCCGCGTGCGCCCTGTTCGGCGATGGCGAACACGCTCTTCTCCGCCGATGCCAGCAGCTCGCTGCTCTCACGGCCCTCGGGCTGGAAACCATCGTTGACGATGTCGGTGCCCACCTGGATCAGCTGCCGCAGCACTGCCTTGTCACGCACGATCTCGGCGTAGGCCACGATGTTGGCTGCCGACGGCGTGGTACTGGCCAGCTCGATCAGATAGGCACCATCGCCCACCAGTTCCATCTTGCCCTGCGATTCGAACCACTCGCCCAGGGTCACCGCATCGAACGGCCGCTCGCGCTCGGACAGCTCGCGGATCGCGCGATAGATCATCTGATGGTCGCGACGATAGAAATCGCCTTCGGTCAGCTGGTCGTTGACCCGGTCGTAGGCCTCCGGGGCCAGCATCAGGCCACCCAGCACCGCCTGCTCGGCTTCCACCGAATGTGGCGGTACCCGCAACTGGTCGATGCGCGACTCGTCGCGATCGCGATCAAAGCCATCACCGCGCTCTCTGCGGTTGGAACGGAAGCCGGGGCGAGCGGACATGCTGCGGTGTTTCCTGCAAAAGTGGGCCGGACGAGTGTAGGCATGCGCCGACCCCGGCGGCCATGGACAAGCCTGTGGATAAGCCGTGGAGAAACGGGGTATATCCGCCGGTGGCTGGCCAGATTGGCGTGGGGGCGTCGCACTGCCTGCGACGGGCGCCGTTGCGGCACCCGAGCGAGCATTATCGCAGATGGGGGTGGCAACCGCTGGCGTCAATCGCCCTTGACGTGAACCGCGATCAGCGCCAGGAAGCGGTCCACATAGCCCTGCAGGAACTTCTGCGTGCCTTCGTTGTGGACCGTACCGTCGGCATCGATCAGGCCGTCCTTGAAATGAATGAACGCCTCGGGCTGGCCGAGCACGTGCATGTCCAGGAAGGCCAGGCTGTTGCGCAGGTGCTGCTGGGCCACGGCGGTGCCGATCTGGCCGATGGAGGCGCCGATCACCGCCGCAGGCTTGCCGGCAAACGCACTGTCGCCATACGGGCGCGAGCCGATATCGATGGCGTTCTTCAGCACGCCCGGCACCGACCGGTTGTATTCGGGGGTCACAAACAGCACCGCGTCGGCAGCGCGCACCTGATCCTTCAGCCGGGTGCCCTGCGGCGGGTACTGGCCATCGAAATCCTGGTCGTACAGCGGCAGATCACCGATCTGCACGTACTGGAAGCGTGCACGGTCGCCGGCGATCTTCTCCAGCGCATGGGCCAGCCTGCGGTTGCAGGACTCCTTGCGCAGGCTGCCGACGAACACGGCGATGGTGGGGACGGACATCGGGACATTCTCCTCATGGTGCGGGAGACCCAGCCTAGTCGCCGGGCCCGTGCAGACCGGTGAAGATCAGCCGCCCGTCACGCCCGCACGCACCTGCCGCCAATGTGCCTGCCAGGCCTGGAACATCAGCACGTTCCACAGATGGGTATGCCACTTGCGCTGGCCGCCGAGGAACTGCTGCCACAGCGGCTGTACCGCAGCCGCCGACAGCACGCCCTCCCGCTCCAGCCGCGCCGGCTGCAGCAGGTCTTCAGCCCATGGCCGCAGGTCTCCCTTCAGCCAGTCACTGACCGGCGCGCCGAAGCCACGCTTGGGCCGGTGCACCATCGACTGCGGCACATAACGGCCCAGCACGCGCTTGAGCAGCACCTTGCTGGTGGTTTCACTGCGCTTGAAGCCCAGCGGCAGCGACCAGGCGAACTCGGCCACGCGTGAATCCAGCAGCGGCGCACGTGCTTCCAGGCTGACCGCCATCGAGGTGCGGTCGACCTTGCACAACAGGTCATCCGGCAGGTAGGTCACGTAATCGGCCAGCATCATCGCGTCGGCCGGTGTGCCGGCACCGTGCAACGGGTCGGCCAGGTCATAGAAGCAGCCCGCGGCCTGCGCCCCGGGCACTGCCGCCGCCGGGTCGCGCCAGCGCGAGATGCGGTTGCGGTACACGTCGCCGATGCCACGCGCGCCGGACTCGGCCAACAGCGCGGCCAGGCCGCCGGTACGCGAGGCCTCGCCCTGCTGCTGGGAGCGTGCGCCCATCCAGCGCCGCAGCGGCCCCGGCACACGGCCCAGCATCTGCCAGTTGCGCAGCGCGCGCACATAGCGGGTATAGCCGAAGAACAGCTCGTCGCCACCATCGCCGGACAGCGCGACGGTCACGCCCTGCCGCGCCAGGCGGGCGACCAGTGCGGTCGGCACCTGCGAGGCATCGGCAAAGGGTTCGTCGAACATCGCCGGCAACTGCGGCACCACCGCCAATGCATCGGCACCGCTGACGTAGAGTTCGGTGTGGTCACAGCCCAGATGCGCAGCCAGTTCCCTGGCCAACGGCGCCTCGTCGTGGCCCGAACCGGTGAAGCCGATACTGAAGCTGTGCACCGGCTGTCCGCTCTGTGCCTGCATCAGCGCGGCCACCAGCGACGAATCGGTGCCGCCTGACAGGAACACGCCCACCGGCACGTCGGCCACCATGCGCAGCGCCACCGCGTCCCGCAGCAGCCCGTCCAGCTGCTCCTCGGCTTCCTCGATGCGGCCTTGGAACGGCGCGGCCAACGCCGCCTGCATGCGTGCACGCGCATCCCAGTAGGGGCGCTGCGCCTGTTCAGGGCGGTGCGCCGATGCGCCCGCCGCTACGGCTTCGGCATCCAGTCGCAGCACGCGGCCCGGCATCAGCTTGTAGCAGCGCTGGTGGATGCTGTGCGGGGCCGGAATGTAGTCCAACCGCAGCAACAGGGTCAGTGCGTCGCGGTCGATGTCGTTGTCGAAGGCCGGGTGCTGCCACAGCGCCTTCAGCTCGGAACCGAACACCAGAGTGTTACCGGCCCAGCCGTAGTACAGCGGCTTCTTGCCGACGCGGTCACGGGCCAGCCACAGGCACTGCTCCTGGCGGTCCCACAGCGCGATGGCAAACATGCCGTTGCAGCGCTGCAGGGTGTCCTCGATGCCCCATTGCAGGATCGCTGCCAGCAGCACCTCGGTATCGGAGTGGCCACGGAAGGTGTGCCCCAGCGGCTCCAGTTCGGCACGCAGGGCGGCGAAGTTGTAGACCTCGCCGTTGTAGGCCATCACGTAGCGACCATCGTACGAGGCCATCGGCTGGTGGCCCAGCGGCGACAGGTCGAGAATGCTCAGCCGGCGGTGCGCCAGCGCGATGCCTGCCCCGGCATCGACCCAGCTGCCGCCATCATCCGGCCCGCGGTGGTGCAGCGCCTCGCCCATGGCCAGGACCTGCGCCTGCAGCACCTCGGCCGACGCCACAGGCGCCGGCAACAACATTCCCGCCAATCCACACATGCATCAAGGTTCCTGCGCCAGTTCAAGGGCGGCGCCAATCACCGCATTGTCGCTTGGAAGCCCGAACATTGCTGCCCCCGCCAGCGGGGTATAGGTATCGGCACCGCAGACCCGGCGCAGCGGCAGATGGCTGAAACCGGCCTCGACCAGTGCGGTCACCACGCCCTCGCCCACCCCGCCACTGTGGCGACCCTCGTCCAGCACCAGCACCCGCCGTGCACTGGCCGCCTGGCTGGCGATGAAACCTGCATCCAGTGGCACCAGCCAGCGCAGGTCGACCACCCGCACCTGCCAGCCCAGCTGCTGCTCGATCGCCCGCGCCGCGCGCAGCGCCATCGGCACGCCGTTGCCATAGGTGTAGACCACCAGGTCGCCTGCCTCCGGCGCATAGACCCGCCCCTCGCCCGGTACCAGCGCCTGGCCCTGGGCCGGGTAGTCGAACAGCCACTGGCCATCGCCCGGCTCATGCAGGTCCTTGCTCATGTACAGCGCGATCGGCTCCAGGAACACCGCCACACGTCCATCCACCCGGGCCAGCGCCGCCAGTGTGCGCAGCATCATCACCGCATCGTCGCCACGCGACGGGCAACCGACCACCAGGCCGGGAATGTCGCGCAGCGCCGTGATCGAATTATCGTTGTGGAAGTGGCCGCCGAAGCCCTTCTGGTACCCCAGCCCGGCCACCCGCACCAGCATCGGGTTGCGGTACTGGTCATTGGAGAAGAACTGCAGCGAACACGCTTCGCCGCGCAGCTGGTCGATGGCGTTGTGCAGGTAGGCCAGGTACTGGATCTCGGGAATCGGCAGCATGCCCATGTTGGCCAGGCCCTGCGCCATGCCCAGGATCATGGTTTCGTCCAACAGGGTGTTGAACACCCGGCGTGGGCCGAAGCGGCGCAGCAGATCCTTGGTGACGGTGTAGACACCGCCCTTCTGCGCGACGTCCTCGCCGAACAGCAGGCTCTGCGGATACTTCGCCAGCAGCTCCTGCAGGCCGTGGTTGATCTGGATGGCAAGGTGCCGTGGTGCCTGTCGCTCGGGCAGGGTCTCCGCACCGCCATACAGAGCTTCGCGCGTCTCGGCGGACACCTCGCGGCGTGCTTCGGCCTGCACCGCCGTTGGCGTGTACGGCGCCAGCGGCGCCATCACTTCCTGCAGCGACTGCAGCGTCGGGCGGCCTTCGGCGTCGGCAGCCGCCGCCATGCAGCGCGCGCGCATCGTTTCGTAGGCCACTTCGATGGCAGCCGCATCCATCCAGCCCGATTCCATCGCGATCTGCGCCGAGCGCAGCAGCGGATCCTGCGCCTCGGCCGCGCACAGCTCCGGCAGCGCGCGCCATTCCACTTCAAAGTCGGTGCCGGCGTGGCCCATCAGGCGCGTGGTACGCAGATGCAGGAAGGTCGGCCGCCGCGTGCGCCGGCAGTGGTCCACCGCGGCCTGCACCTGGGCGTGCCCGGTGGCCAGGTCCAGCCCATCGGCGAAGAAATAGTCGAGCCCCGGCTGGCGGCCGAAGCGCTCGGCAATCCAGCCTTCCGGCGTCTTCACCGAAATGCCCAGCCCGTTGTCCTCGCAGACGAACAGGACCGGCGCCGGCAGCTTCTGGTAGGCCGACCACATCGCGGTATTGAACGCGGTCTGCGCGGTGGCATGGTTGGCCGAGGCATCCCCGAACGAGCACAGCACGATGCTGTCGGCGGGAATCGGCAGCACCTGCCCCAGCCGCTTGCCACTCTCGATGGCCAGCGCGGTGCCCAGCGCCTTCGGCAGGTGCGAAGCAATCGTCGAGGTCTGCGGCAGCACCCACAATGGCTTGCTGCCCCACACCTTGTGGCGGCCACCACTGGCCGGATCATCCGCGCTGGCGGCGAAGGACAGTGCGGCATCGCGCAGCGGATCGATGCCCGGCACCTGGCGCGAACGCTCGGCCATGAAAGCACCGGAGCGATAGTGCAGGAACGCTGGATCGGTATGCCGGCAGGCCCGCGCCAGCAGCGCGTTGCCTTCGTGGCCGGAGGAACCGATGGTGTAGAAGACCTTGTTCTGCACGCGCAGCACGCGTGCCATCAGGTCCAGCTGGCGGCTGGCCAGCTGCGACTCGAACAGTTCACCGAAAGCAGCGGCGGTGAGCGTGCTGCCCGGCAGGATCGGCGCGTCCGGTGCCGGGCGCGATCGCGGGGTGCCGCGCCAGCCACGCACCGCATCGAGGAAGTTGACGTCGCATACCTCGGCGCGGTTGAGCGCGCGCATGCGTGCGGGAATCGGATCTGGAACCACAGCGAACATCGAACACCCTCCGTGTCGTTGTTGCATTCCGCCGGGCATGGCCCGGCGCTACCCTGTGGGGGTCACCCTGGTGAGAATCACGCGGCCTCGAAACGCGAGCGCACTTCGGCGGTCACTGCCGGCATCGGCAGGAAGCGCGGCTGCTCACGCACGCGCTGCAGCCAGGCGCGAACTTCCGGGAACGGCTGCAGGCTGATGCCGCCCTCGCCCGCCACATCGGTATAGGCAAACAGGGCGATATCGGCAATGCCGTATCCGATGCCGGTGAACCACTGCGCCTGGCGCAGGTGCTGCTCCATCACCGCCAGCGCGGTGGCGGCGCGTTCATGCAGGCGCGGCAGTTCGGCGCGGCGCGGCGAATCGGGTGCGGTCCAGCCGCGGATGAAGCGCGCCACTGCCACGCACGGCTCGTGCGTGTACTGCTCGAAGAACATCCAGCTCAACGCCTGCGCGCGCTCCCAGCCATCGGTGGGCAGGTACGGCGTGCCTTCGGCCAGCCAGAACAGGATCGCGTTGGATTCGGTCAACACGCGGCCATCGTCGCGGACGATGAGCGGCACCTTGGCATTCGGGTTGAGCGCCAGGAATTCGGGGGTATGGGTCTGGCCGTGGGCGCTGTCCACTTCCACCCAGCGGTAACGGCTGCCGAGCTGCTCCAGCAGCAGGCGGACCTTGTGGCAATTGCCCGAGACCGACATGCCATGCACCGTCAGCGGGACGCGCTCTTCCACCATTGCCTGCTCCATCACATCCGGCCGGCGGCCGGCTGCGTGCAGTCTGGCAAGCGCGTCTGTGAATGCCAAGCGCGGGTGCAGCATGGCGGGCTCGGCTCTACAACGGCGAACGGCGCTGTCGCCACTGCGCGCGCGACTGGCCCCAGATCTGCATCGGCTTGTCGTTGTACGGCGCTGGCAACTCCCCCATGCGCAGCATCGTGCTGCCGAGCTTGCGCGCGACCGCCCGCGAGTTGTCGTTGTTCTCGGCGATGGTGTGGATCACCTCGTCCCATCCGAGCGTGTCAAATGCCCAGTCGATCGCGGCGACCGCCGCCTCCGGCGCATAGCCCCTGCCCCAGCTGGCATGACGGATGCCCCAGCCCACTTCGGTACCGGGCCAGTCCTGCGGCTGCCACGGGCCCATCCGCCCGATCCATTCGCCGCTGGATTTCTCGATCACGCTGAACATCGAGAAGCCGAACAGCTGCCAGGCGCCAGCCAGGCTGCAGAAGCCACGCCAGGCCACCGACGGCGGCTGCACGCCACCGAGGGTGCGCATCGTTTCCTCGTCAGCGCAGAACGCCAGATACGGCTCGTAGTCCTCGCGCAGCAGCGGGCGCAGGATCAGGCGTTCGGTTTCAATGCGCAGGTCGAAGATGCTCATGCCGGCTCCGTGTCGAAAGGAGCATCCATGATGGTGGATTCGCGCCCCGCGCGGATGAATTTTGCCGGCTGCAACGAAACGGGCCGGCATGAGCCGGCCCGTCGGGTACTGCATGCTGCGTCGGGATTACTGGCGCGTGGCGGCCGCGGTGGTACCGGCAGCGGCGGTCTGCGTGACCAGCTGGCCATCGACCACCGGCAGGCGATCGCTGGCCGGCTTGTTGTCCATGCGCACGGTCTTCTCGGCGCCGTCGTAGCGGTAGGTCACGTTGTAACCCTTCACCACGTCGTTGGTACCCATGGCAATGCGGTTGCCCGGCTTGCTGGCCATGCGCATGGTGCCGGTGGTGCCGTCCTCGTTGCGATAGGTCACGTTGTAGCCGGTGACGCGGCTCGACTCCGAGGTCGCGGTCTCGGTGTGGCACTGGCGCTCGGTGCGGTTGACCACGCGGCCACCCACATGGCGCTTGTCGATCTGGTTGCCGATGAAGCCACCCGCCACGGCACCGGCTGCGGTCGCGGCTTTCTTGCCGTTGCCGCCGCCGACCTGGTTGCCCAGCAGGCCACCCACCACGGCACCGACCACGGTGCCGCCGACGTTGCCGTCACGTTCCGGCAGGCGCTCCTGCACCGTCACGTCCTGGCAGACTTCATGAGGGGTCTGGGTGGTGGACGTCTCACGCACCGCATCGGTGCCGATCACGGTGGCGTAGGCCTTCTGCTTCTCGGTGATCGGGTCGACCTTCAGAACATCGGCATATTCAAGCCCGCGCGGCGCGGAGGGGTCCAGCTTGTCACCACGTGCGCCGTCGTCAGCGGCATTGCCGTCAACGAGGCGCGATTCGCCATTGGGGGTTCCGGCGCTGATGGAATCGGGCGACGTGCCGCCACTCTTCATGAAGGCGGCGGTGGCGATGCCACCGACCAGCAGCGCGCCCGCTGCGACCAGGACAGTTGTAGTTGTGCTTTTCATGACCTGCTCCTTGCGGACCATCCGCAACGTTCTCGGGCCAGATTGCAGCATGCGCTGCCTGAACGGAATCTCCACATTTCCTGCTCATTGCTGTAACCCATTCAGCATCGGGAAATGCTGGGCCCGTGGTAGCGTTTGCATATTCCCCAGGAGGATTCCCGCCATGGCCAACCCGATGCTGCTGCCGGTACTGCAATGGGCACGCCGGCTGCGCTACCCCACCCTGTTCAAGCTCACCGCCGGCCTGTTCGCGCTGACCCTGTTCATCCCGGACCCGATTCCGTTCGTCGATGAGCTGGTATTGGGCTTCGGCACCCTGCTGCTGGCCAACTGGAAGCGCCGCAACGCTGCCACGCCACCACCGCTGGAACAGCGTTGAGCCTGCTGGTCGACAGCCACTGCCACCTCGATGCCGACGAGTTCGACAGTGACCGCGCCGCCGTGATCGCACGCGCGCAGGCCGCTGGCGTGCGGCTGCAGGTGGTGCCGGCGGTGACCGCGGGCAGCTGGCCGAAGCTGCGCGAGGTCTGCAGGCAGGCACCGGGACTGTACCCGGCCTATGGCCTGCACCCGATGTTCCTGGCCGAGCACCGGCCCGGCCACCTGCCGCTGCTGCGCGAGTGGATCGAGCGCGAACGCCCCTGCGCGATCGGCGAATGCGGCCTGGACTTCTTTGTCGAAGGCCTGGATGCCGAGGCGCAGCAGGCGTACTTCATCGGTCAGCTGGAACTGGCCCGTGAGTACGAACTGCCGGTGATCGTGCATGCACGGCGTGCGGTGGATGCGGTGATCACCGCGATCCGTCGCGTCGGCAGCCTGCGCGGCGTGGTGCACAGCTTTTCCGGCAGTCCGGAACAGGCGGCGCAACTGCACAGGCAGGGCTTCCTGCTCGGGCTCGGCGGCCCGTTGACCTACGAACGCGCGCAGCGGCTGCAGCGGCTGGTGCGCGAAATGCCGCTGGAACAACTGCTGCTGGAGACTGACGCGCCCGACCAGCCCGACGCCGGCATCCGCGGCCAGCGCAACGAACCGGCACGGCTGGCGGTCATCGCCCGCCATGTGGCCGCGCTGCGCGGGATGGAGCTGGACGCCGTGGCCCAGGCCACGACGGAGAATGCGCGGCGGCTGTTCGCGCTGCCGGCAATGTAGCGGAAGGTGCCGGCCGGTGGCCGGCATCTGCGCTGTTTCAATCGTTCCGGAGTTGCCGGCCAGCGGCCGGCACTACCCTCACGCGTCGGCGTGATCCTCGACCACTTCGGCCTTCACCTTCTTCGGCTCCAGCAGCATTTCCAATGCCTTGCCCACCGCTGCGAAGGCGAACGCGCCAGTGATGTGGGTCGCCGCGCCCAGGCCTGCGCCACAGTCCAGTTTCAGTGCCGCGTCGGCACCGAGGTTCGGGCGGATGCCACAGACGCTGCCATCAGCCTGCGGGTACTTCACGTTCTCCAGCGAATACACCGCCGGCACGCCGAAATAGCGCTTGGCGTTCTTCGGAAAATTGAACTCGCTGCGCAGCTTTTTGCGGATCAGCGCCAGCATGGCATCGTGCTCGGTGCGCGAAACATCGCGGATCCGCACCAGGGTGGGATCGGTACGCCCACCGGCGGCGCCGACGGTCAGCAGTGGCAGCTTGCGGCGGCGGCACCACGCAATCGTCTCGACCTTGACCCGGAAGCTGTCACAGGCGTCGATCACCAGATCGAAGCCCCGGTCCAGCAGCTCGGCCATGTTGGACACCGTCAGGAACGCCTGCACCGCATCAACCTCGATGTCCGGGTTGATCGCGCGGCAGCGCTCGGCCATCGCCTCGCCCTTGTTGCGGCCGTAGTTGCCTTCCATCGCCGGCAGCTGCCGGTTGGTATTGGACACGCAGATGTCATCGGCATCGATCAGGGTCAGGTGACCGACCGCGGAGCGCGCCAGCGCTTCCACCACCCATGAGCCGACACCCCCCATGCCCACCACCGCCACGCGGCTGCCCTGCAGGCGCTCGAGCGCACCCACGCCATACAGCCGTTCGATGCCGGCGAAGCGTTGTTTGACCTGTTCGTTCATCCGGCTATTTTAACGTGCAGGCGTCGGCGCCTGCAGCGCACCGGCATCGAACCCACCGTTGCACGCCCGGAGAGCCCGCCATGAACGCCAGCCCGCCCCGCCGCCCGTCCACCGCCTACCGCTATCTGTTCGTGCTGTGCCTGGGCCTGCTGATCGGCCTGATCGCCACGGTCATGGTGGGCCGCGCCCTGCAGGCGCGCCGCGACCCGTTCCCGGACAGCCTGATGCAGGTCATGCAGCGGCAATCAGAGCTGCTGCAGCAGGCCCGGCAGCAGAACCGCTGCAGCCTGGCCGACAGCGTGCCGCGCCTGCAGGCCGTACGCCTGCTGTCCAATGATCTGGATCTGGCCTTTCCCGGGCTGAAGGACAACGCGCAGTTCCAGCAGCACGCCAGCCAGCTGCGCGGCAACCTCAACGCCGCGCTGGCGTCTCCGCCCAGCGACTGCAAGGCACTGGCCCAGGTGGTGGAAACGGTGCAGGCCGACTGCCGCGCATGCCACCAGGACTTCCGCTGAGCCGCATTCATCCTGCAGCCGGGCAAGGCACGCATGGTTGGCGCGTCGTTCACGTTCGAAAGGAGAGGATTCGTCCACCCTGCTGCATGACGCAGTACCACCCAGACACCCGCCTTCACGGCCAGGAGACGCCCCATGAAGATCCAGCTCATTGCCGCCAGCGCCATCGCTACCCTCGCCCTGGCAGGCTGTGCCACCTCACCCGGCTACGGCGGTGGTGGCTACAACAACGGCTACAACAATGGCGGCTACGGCAACAATGGTGGCTACAACCAGGGCCGCTGCGCCGACTGCGGCATCGTCACCCGCATCAGCACCGTACAGTCCGGCCGTACCGCCCCCAGCGCTACCGGCGCCATCCTCGGCGGCATCGTCGGCGCCGTGGCCGGCCATGAGATCTCCGACCACACCGGTGGCAGCCGCGGCAACAAGAACATCGCCGCCGCCGCAGGCGCGGTCGGTGGCGCGCTGGCCGGCAACCAGATCCAGAAGAACGTGACCAGCGATACCTACGACATCAGCGTGCGCATGGACGATGGCCGCACCATCGTGGTGAACCAGCGCGACCTCGGCGGCATCCGCGAGAACACCTACGTGCGCGTGGTCAACGGCAAGGTCATCCTGCGCTGATCCGCACCGGGCCATGCGCAAAGAAAAAGGCCCGCTTGCGCGGGCCTTTTTCATGCCGACAGGCGGCGGGTATTACACCGGCTGCACCTTGTCAGCCTGCAGACCCTTCTGGCCCTGCACGACTTCGAAGCTCACAGTCTGGCCTTCCTTGAGGCTCTTGAAGCCCTGGGTCTCGATGGCGCGGAAGTGCACGAACACGTCCTCGCCATTCTGCCGGCTGATGAAGCCGAAGCCCTTCGCATCATTGAACCACTTTACGGTACCGGTCTCGCGATCAGCCATCTCACTAACTCCCTTTGACTCTCTCTTGTTGTTGGAAACGCCTGGTGGGCGGCTGACAAGCAAGGGGGAAGCGAGGTGCATCGATGCAGCGGATCGGGAAGATCTTGCTTCATCAGGCCACGATCCACGGTGACCTTGCCAAGCTCAGCGACTGCAACTTAACCCGCCCAAAACGAAAAATCAACTGGCAAAATCTTTCACTGTCAACCCCAAAACGGCCACCATACGGGACAGCATGGGACTCTCATTCATCTTATATCTGCTAGCGGTCATTTTTGTCCTCGTCGGCATCGCCGGAATCATTCTTCCGGCCCTGCCCGGGGTCCCGCTGGTGTTCATCGGACTGCTGCTGGCAGCGTGGGCCGACGGCTTCGTCCATGTGGGCTGGCCAACCCTGGTCGCACTGGGTGTACTGACCGTGCTCTCACTGCTGGCGGACGTGCTGGCCACAGTGGTGGGCGCGCAACGGGTGGGCGCCAGCCGGAAGGCGCTATGGGGTACGTTCGTCGGCAGCATCGTCGGCCTGTTCTTCATGCCGATCGGTTTGTTCGCCGGTCCGCTGATCGGCGCCCTGCTCGGCGAGTATTGGCACACCCGCGAGCTGGGCCGCTCGACCAAGGTCGGCCTGGCCACCTGGCTCGGCATCCTGCTCGGCCTGGCGCTGAAACTGGCGGTGGTGATCGCGATGCTGGGGCTGTTCGCCTTCGCCTGGTTCCTGTGAGCGGCGCAGCCTTCACGCCACACGCACGCAGTGGCCGTGCATATACCGTGGGGCTGGCCGCAATCCGGTGCAGCCGCCACACTGTGCGATCCCCATAGTCACCGAAGGGCCTGCTGGAATGACCCTCCCCTCGCTGCTTCCCCGCCTTGCACCGCTGGCGCTGGCCCTGGCCAGTGCGCCGCTGGCCGCGCAGGAGTTCGTGCCCAGCACCGACACCTCGCCGGCCGCTTGCGCGGCCATCACCACCGACGCGGCGCGCCTGGCCTGCTATGACCGGCTGTTCGCGCACACCCCGCAGGCCACGGCGGCTGCCGACGCCGCTGCCGAGGCGGCCGCGCAGGCCCTTCGCGAAGAGCGCAAGACCGCACGCGTGAGCCAGGGCGAAGAGAAACTGCGCGAACGGGTCAGCGACCTGTTCCGTCCGGCAACACCGGACAGCGCACTGGCCAACGCCGGCCGTGGTTCGTTGCTGGACAGCCGCTGGGAACTGGCCGAAGACTCCAAGCTGGGTCCATTCCAGCTGCGTGCCTACAAGCCGGTGTACCTGCTGCCGGCGTTCTGGACCAGCGACCGCAACACCACGCCGCATTCGCCGAACCCGGCCAACACGGTCACCACGCCGCAGGTGCTGGACAGTGCCGAACTGAAGTTCCAGATCAGCTTCAAGACCAAGATCGCCGAGAACCTGTTCGGCGACAACGGCGATATCTGGGCCGGCTACACCCAGAGCTCGCGCTGGCAGGCCTACAACGGCGAGGATTCGCGCCCGTTCCGCGAAACCAATTACGAGCCGGAAGTGATGATGGTGTTCCGCAACGGCTATTCGATCGGTGGCTGGCGCGGGCGCATGACCGGCATCGCGCTGAACCACCAGTCCAATGGCCGCGCTGATCCGCTGTCGCGCAGCTGGAACCGGGTGATGCTCAACATCGGCCTGGACCGTGAGAACTGGGCGCTGGTGCTGCGGCCGTGGTACCGCATTCCCGAGACGCGCAGCGACGACAACAACCCGGACATCGAGGATTACATGGGCCGCGGTGACGCGACCCTGACCTGGAACCGCAACGGCCACGAAGTCTCTTTGATGGCGCGCCATTCGCTGCGCACCGGCAGCCGCTCGCACGGCGCCCTGCAGCTGGACTACGGCTTCCCGATCAGCAACCTGCTGCGCGGCCATGTGCAGGTCTTCGACGGCTACGGCGAAAGCCTGATCGACTACAACCACAAGGCTACCTACGTGGGTGTGGGCGTGTCCCTGCTGGAGTGGTTCTGATGGACGTGACGATCTGGCACAACCCGGCCTGCAGCAATTCACGCGGCGCATTGAAGCTGATTCGCGATGCGGGCTTTGAGCCGGAGGTGATCGAGTACCTCGGCAATCCACCCGATGTGGCCACACTGCGCCAGGTGCTGGCCGAATCCGGATTGAGCGCGCGTGATCTGGTGCGCAGCAAGGAAGCGCAGTTCGCCGAACTGGGCCTGGAAGATGCAGGCGAGGCCACGCTGCTGGCCGCGATGGCCGAACATCCGCGGCTGATCAACCGCCCCGTGGTGCGCACGGACAAGGGCACGCGGCTGTGCCGCCCGCCCGAAACGGTGCTGGAGATCCTGTAATCCGCACTGCGTTGGTAGAGCCGAGCCATGCTCGGCTGCATTCATGGACTGCACGCGAACAGCAGCCGAGCATGGCTCGGCTCTACAGAACAGGTTACCGCCAGTCGGTGATGCCTTCGCGGCGGTACACCTCGGCGAACGCCGGGCGCGCCTTCATCGACGTGGCATGTGCCTTGAGCTCCGGCCAGGTGTCGCTGGGCTTCGGCATGTTGCGCGACCAGCGCATCAGCATCACCAGCATGTAGTCGACCACGCAGGGCGTGGTGCCCAGCAGGTAAGGGCCATGCGCCTGCAGGTGCGTGGCCACATGCTGCCAGGCCGCTTCAAGGCGCTGACGGGCCATCTCGCGACTCGCCTCGACGTTCGCCTCGCCCGCCACCTCATGCGGATAGAACCAGGCGCGATAGGCCGGCTGCAGCGTATTGGCACACCAGAACATCCAGCGGTAGGCATCGGCGCGCTGCGGCGTGCCCAGCGCGGGCAGCAGGTTGGCGTCCGGATGGCGATCAGCCAGGTACAACGCAATGGCCGCCGCTTCGGTCAGTACCAGGCCATCGATGAGCAGCGTCGGCACCACACCGGCCGGATTCAGTGCCAGGTACTGCGCCGACTTGTGCTCGCGCGCGTCGAAATCCAGCAGCACCAGTTCGTGCTCGATGCCCAGCTCGATCAGCAGCCAATGCACCACCAGGGCGGCGGTGCTGGTTGAACCATACAGCGTGGTGCTCATGCGCGGGTCCTGTGTGGATGGATCGACCGATTATGCGCCCACACCGGCTGTCGCCGCTCAGCCGCAACTGCTCATGCAGGTATCGCGGCGTTCGCCACAGGACATCATCGGCGCGCGCATCGTGCAGTCATGCGCCTTCAGTTCACAGGAACGGCGCAGTTCGGGGTTGGAAACGTCCTTGCAGCGCTTGTCCGGCGCCGGCACCACCTGCTGCTCGCAATTGCTCTGGCGACTGCCGAGCGAATCGTTCTGGGCCATGCAGCTGCGATAGCTGGCCTGGCATTGCATGCGGCACTGCGCGGAGGCAGGGAAATCCGCGCCTTCGTACGACGCTGGGGTGTTGCAGCCAGCCAGCGCCAGCAGCATGCCTACCACGATGAATCGATGCAGGGCCATGGACACGTCCTGTGCGAGGGTGCGCCGACCGTAGCAGAGCAAGGGCTACAGGCGCGTTAATCCTCCCTCCAGTTGCAACAACGGCGCCACACGGGCGCCGTTGTCTGCACCGAAACGTGCGGAATTACTCCACCACCACCGGAATCTTGCCGATGCGGGCCTGCCATTCGCGCGGGCCGGTCTTGTGCACCGATTCACCGGTGGAGTCGACGGCCACGGTCACCGGCATGTCCTGCACGGTGAACTCGTAGATCGCTTCCATGCCCAGGTCGGCGAAGCCGACCACCTTGGCCGCCTTGATCGCCTTGGACACCAGGTAGGCCGAACCACCGACGGCCATCAGGTAGGCCGACTTGTGCTTCTTGATGGCCTCGATGGCGGCCGGGCCGCGCTCGGCCTTGCCGACCATGCCCAGCAGGCCGGTCTGTGCCAGCACCTGCTCGGTGAACTTGTCCATGCGGGTCGCCGTGGTCGGACCGGCCGGGCCCACCACTTCGTCGCGCACCGGATCGACCGGGCCGACGTAATAGATGAAGCGACCCTTCAGATCGACCGGCAGTTCCTCGCCCTTGTTGAGCATGTCGACGATGCGCTTGTGGGCAGCATCGCGGCCGGTCAGCAGCTTGCCGTTGAGCAGCAGGGTCTGGCCAGGCTTCCAGCTGGCCACGTCTTCCGGCGTGATCGTGTCCAGGTCCACGCGGGTGCCCTTGGACGCGTCGTAGGTCAGCTTCGGCCAGTCTTCCAGCGACGGCGGGTCCAGCATCACCGGGCCGCTGCCATCGAGGGTGAAGTGCGCATGGCGGGTGGCCGCGCAGTTCGGGATCATCGCCACCGGCAGGTTGGCCGCGTGCGTCGGGTAGTCGTTGATCTTGATGTCGAGCACGGTGGTCAGACCGCCCAGGCCCTGCGCACCGATGCCCAGCGCGTTGACCTTCTCGTACAGCTCGAGGCGCAGCTCTTCGATGCGGTTGGACGCGCCACGCGCCTGCAGCTCGGTGATGTCGATCGGCTCCATCAGCGCTTCCTTGGCCAGCAGCATCGCCTTCTCGGCGGTGCCACCGATGCCGATGCCGAGCATGCCCGGCGGGCACCAGCCGGCGCCCATGGTCGGCACGGTCTTCAGCACCCAGTCGACGATCGAGTCGGACGGGTTGAGCATGGCGAACTTGGTCTTCGCTTCCGAACCACCGCCCTTGGCGGCGACGATCACGTCGACCTTGTTGCCCGGCACCACCTTCACGTTGACCACGCCCGGGGTGTTGTCCCTGGTGTTGATGCGCTTGCCGGCCGGATCAGCCAGCACCGAGGCGCGCAGCTTGTTGTCCGGGTGCATGTAGGCGCGGCGCACGCCTTCATTGGCCATGTCTTCCACGCCCATGGTGGCGTCGTCCCAACGCACGTCCATGCCGATTTCCAGGAACACGGTGACGATGCCGGTGTCCTGGCAGATCGGACGGTGGCCTTCGGCGCACATGCGTGAATTGATCAGGATCTGCGCCATCGCTTCCTTCGCGGCCGGCGACTCCTCGCGCTCGTAGGCGGCGGCAAGGTTCTTGATGTAATCGACCGGGTGGTAGTACGAGATGTACTGCAGCGCGTCGGCGATGGACTGGATGAGGTCTTCCTGCTTGATCGATGTCACGACTTGCTCGCTTGCTGGAGGCTGGCGGGGGTAATCCGCCCATTTTACCCCCTCCCCCGGCCGCAGGGTGGTAGTACCGGCCGCTGGCCGGCAATATCCACGCAAGCCCTCTGTCACGCCACGCGCCACTGCGGCGTCCTTGCCCACATGAACGCCGAAACCGCTTTCCAGACCCACCGCCCGCGCCTGATGGCCCTGGCCTACCGCCTGCTCGGCAGTCGCGCCGACGCCGAAGACGTGGTCCAGGATGCCTGGCTGCGCTGGTCCGGTGCCGATCCGGCGGCCGTCCGCGACCCCGAAGCCTGGCTGGTCACCACCACCACCCGGCTCGGCCTGGACCGGCTGCGCGCGGCCAAGCGCGAGCGCGTGCACTACGTCGGCCCATGGCTGGCCGAGCCGCTGGCGGTCACCCTGGAGCCCGACCCGGCGCCCGGCCCGGCCCAGCTGCATGCGCTGGCCGACGACGTCTCGGTCGCCTTCCTGACCCTGCTCGAACAGCTCGGCCCCGAGGAACGCGCCGCCTTCCTGCTGAAGGAGGCCTTTGACCACGACTACCGCGAAATCGCCGACCTGATCGGCCACAGCGAGGCCAACTGCCGGCAGCTGGTGCATCGCGCCCGGCAGCGGTTGCAGGCCGGACGACCGCGCTTCAACGCCGATGCCAGCCAGCACCGGCAGCTGCTGGCGCGCTTCATGGATGCCTCGCAGCGCGGCGACAGCAAGGCGATCCAGGCCCTGCTGCACACCAACGCGTTGCTGGTGTCCGACGGCGGCGGTGTGGTCACCGCAGCGGTGCGCCCGCTGCTGGGCGCCGAGCGCATCGGTCGCCTGTTCTGGGCCATTGCCCGCCGCGGCGCGGTGCATCCGGCGCAGTTGGGCTACGTCAACGGCGAGCCGGCGATCCTGCGCTTCCAGGGTGGCCGCCTGCACTCGGTCACCACCATCGAAGTGGTCGATGGCCGCATCGCCAACGTGTACAGCGTGCTGAATCCGGAAAAGTTGCCGAAGGTTGTCACGCGCGGTGACGGTGCGGCGTCCTGGTAGTGAAAGGCGGCCATCGTGGTCGCCGTGGAGCCCCCGATGTCCAATCACACTTCTCCCCGCGTCCCCTACACCCGCCTGGCTGCCGATGCCTTCAACGGCCTGCTGGCCACCAGCCAGGCGGTGCATGACAGCTCGATCGATCCGACCCTGATGGAACTGGTGTTCCTGCGCGTGTCGCAGCTCAACGGCTGCGGCTACTGCATGGACATGCACGGCACGGCGCTGCGCAAGGGCGGCATCGAGCCGCGCAAGCTGGACACCCTGCCCGCCTGGCACGAAAGCCGTTTCTTCGATGCCCGCGAGCGTGCAGCGCTGGGCTGGGCCGAGGCACTGACCCGGCTGACTGACGGTGCGCCGTCGCAGGCGGCGTTCGACGCGCTGGCACCGCACTTCGATGAGAAGGGCATCAGTGACCTGAGCATGGGGATTGCAGTGATCAACGCCTGGAACCGTCTGGGTGCGGGCCTGCTGCCGCCGCTGCCGGCCTGACCCACCCCGGCTTCGAGAGGTTCCAGCACCTGTTGGCAGGTGTCGACCTTGGTCGACACGGTAGATCCACGCCGTGCGTGGATGCGGGAGGGTCGGATCCCTTCGCTTCGCGAAGGGCTCTGATCCCCTCTGGGTCGCTGGGTTCATAGCCCTTTGCCGTGCAAAGGGATCTGACCCCGATGTCGGCCACACGGCTGCACTGACCCCCTCTGCACGTATCAGGCGCGCACAATACGCGCATGCCTGCCACCCCCACCGCTGGCGCTGCCGCCGCGAAGAAACCCAGCCTGCGCCAGCGCTTCAGGGCCATGCGCAACCTGCCGCCGTTTCTGCGCATGGTCTGGCAGACCAGCCCTGCGCTCACCCTGGCCAGCCTCGGGCTGCGCCTGATCCGCGCCCTGCTGCCGGTGGCGATGCTGTACGTCGGCAAGCTGATCATCGACAGCGCCCTGCACCTGAGCCAGCACGATGCCGGCTTCCCGCCGCTGGGGGAGGCGCTGTCCAGCGGCGTGCTCAATCCACTGCTGGGCCTGCTGGCGCTGGAATTCGGCCTGGCCATCGCCTCGGACCTGCTCGGCCGTTTGGTCAGCTATGCCGACGCCCTGCTTTCCGAACTGTTCGCCAACGTCACCAGCATCCGCCTGATGGAACACGCGGCAACGCTGGATCTGGAGGACTTCGAGGACCCGGACCTGCAGGACAAGCTGGACCGCGCGCGGCGCCAGACCATGGGCCGGATGAACCTGATGAGCCAGCTGTTCGGCCAGGTGCAGGACGCGATCACCGTGGCCAGCCTCGCCGTCGGCCTGCTGGTGTATGCGCCGTGGTTGATCCTGCTGCTGGCGCTGGCGCTGGTGCCGGCCTTCATCGGCGAATCGCACTTCAACGCAGCCGGGTACAGCCTCAACTTCCAGTGGACGCCCGAGCGCCGCCAGCTCGACTACCTGCGCCAACTCGGCGCCAGCGTGGAAACGGCCAAGGAAGTGAAGATCTACAACCTGCACCGCTTCCTGGTGGAGCGCTACCGGCGCCTGTCGGTGGCGTTGTTCCAGGCCAACCGGGCGCTGGCCCGGCGCCGCGCGTTCTGGGGCACGCTGCTGGCCGCGCTGGGTACGCTGGGTTACTACACCGCCTATGCCTACATCGCCTGGCGCACGGTGCGCGGCGATTTCTCGATCGGCGACCTGACCTTCCTCGCCGGCAGCTTCCTGCGCCTGCGCCAGCTGCTGGAGGGCCTGCTGATCGGGTTCTCGCAGGTGGCCAGCCAGGCGCTGTACCTGGATGACCTGTTCTCTTTCTTCCAGATCGAGCCGGAAATCCACTCGCGGGAAGACGCCGCGCGCGTGCCGCAGCCGATCCGCCAGGGCTTCGTGTTCGAGAACGTCGGCTTCCGCTATCCCGATGCCGAACAATGGGCGGTGCGCCATCTGGATTTCCAGCTGCACGCCGGCGAAGTGCTGGCCCTGGTCGGCGAGAATGGCGCGGGCAAGACCACACTGGTCAAACTGCTGGCACGCCTGTACGAACCGGACGAGGGCCGCATCCTGCTCGATGGCCGCGACCTGCGCGACTACGACCTGGACGACCTGCGCGCCAACCTCGGAGTGATCTTCCAGGACTTCGTGCGCTACAACCTCAGCGCTGGCGAGAACATCGGCGTCGGTCAGGTCGAGGCGATGGATGACCAGGCACGCATCGCCGATGCCGCGCGGCGCGGCATGGCCGAGGAAGTGATCGACGACCTGCCCGGCGGCTACGACCAGCTGATCGGCCGCCGCTTCAAGCAGGGCGTGGACCTCTCTGGCGGCCAGTGGCAGAAGATCGCCATTGCCCGCGCGTGGATGCGCAATGCGCAGGTGATGATCCTGGATGAGCCAACGGCAGCGCTGGATGCGCGCAGTGAGTTCGAAGTGTTCCAGCGGTTCAGGGAGCTGGCGGATAATCGTACGGCAGTGCTGATTTCCCACCGCTTCTCTTCGGTACGCATGGCCGATCGCATCCTGGTGCTGGCCGATGGCCGGATCGAGGCCAGTGGCACCCATGAGCAACTGATGGCCGAAGGCGGCCGTTATGCCGAGCTGTTCGAGCTGCAGGCGGCCGGTTATCGCTGAGAACGCCTCTCGTTCCGCCCAATGAGAACTTGTCTCATTTGAGATAGAATCCCTCCGACGACTTTTGATAGATACGCCCATGTCCTCCGCTTTTGGCGCCGAAACGGTGCTTGAGGTCCGTCACTGGACCGACGCCTACTTCAGTTTCACCACCACCCGCGACAGCGGCTTCCGCTTCGAGAACGGCCAGTTCGTGATGATCGGCCTGGAAACCGAGGCGCGGCCGCTGCTGCGTGCGTATTCCATTGCCAGCGCCAACTGGGAAGAGCACCTGGAGTTCTTCAGCATCAAGGTGCAGGACGGCCCGCTGACCTCGCGTCTGCAGCACATCAAGCCGGGTGACAAGGTGCTGGTCGGCAAGAAGCCCACCGGCACCCTGTTGATCAGCGACCTGCACCCGGGCAAGAACCTGTACCTGCTGGGCACCGGCACCGGCATGGCACCGTGGCTGTCGGTCATCAAGGACCCGGAAACCTACGAACGCTTCGAGAAGGTGATCCTCTGCCACGGCGTGCGCTACGAAAAGGACCTGGCCTATCGCGATTACTTCGAGAAGGAACTGCGCGAGCATGAGTTTCTGGGCGAGATGATCGGCGACAAGCTGCTGTACTACCCGGCGGTCACCCGTGAGCCGTTCGCCAACCAGGGCCGCCTGACCCAGCTGATGGAAAGCGGAGAGATGCAGCGCACCCTCGGCCTGCCGGAGCTGAACCCGGAAAACGACCGCGCGATGATCTGCGGCAGCCCGCAGATGCTGGCCGACCTGCGCAGTGTGCTCGACGCCCGCGGCTTCCAGGTCTCGCCTCGCATCGGCCAGCCGGGCCACTACGTGTTCGAGCGCGCGTTCGTCGAGAAATAAGGCGGCGCACCGGTAGAGCCGAGCCCACGCTCGGCTCGCGCGCACCGCGCGCCCTCAATGTCGGCCGGACAAGCAGCCGAGCGTGGGCTCGGCTCTACAACACCGCTTCGATCGCGCCGCGCAGTTGTTCCGGCTTGGTGGTGGGTGCAAAGCGATCCACCACGTTGCCCTGGCGATCGACCAGGAACTTGCTGAAATTCCATTTGATGCGGGCGCTGCCCAGCAGGCCGCGCTTCTGGCGTGACAGCCATGCCCACAACGGATCAGCCCTCTCGCCGTTGACCTCGATCTTCTCCGACAGCGGGAAGCTGACCGGATAATCCAGCGAACAGAACTGGCGGATCTGCGCGGCGTCGCCGGGCTCCTGTGCACCGAACTGGTTGCACGGGAAGCCGATCACCACCAGGCCACGCTCGCGGTAGTCCTGCCACAGCTGCTCCAGCCCGGTGTACTGCGGGGTGAAGCCACAGCGGCTGGCGACGTTCACCAGCAGCAACGGGTGGCCGTGATAACCGGCCAGCGCCTGCGGCTGGCCGTCGAGGTCGCGGAAGCTGAAATCGTAGGCAGTGGTCATGGCAGCGGGCCGTGGGCGGTGACTGCATGGTACCCGCGCCCGGCCCGGTAACATGCCTTTTGACACAAGTGCGGGCGCCGCCGGCCGGGTTACCCTCGGGCCCTTGTTTGCCTTACCGGAGTTCCTACCTTGACCACTCGCCTTGCCCTTGCCGTGGCCATGTCCCTCGGCCTTGCCCTGCCCGCCTTCTCGGCCGGCGCCGCCACCCCGGCTGCCAGCACCAATGCCCAGCAGGCCAATCCGTTTTTCGCCGAAAGCCCGCTGCCGCTGCACTTCCCGCAGTTCGACAAGATCAAGGACAGTGACTTCGCCCCGGCCTTCGACGCCGGCATGGCGCAGCAGCTGAAGGAAGTGGAGGCAATCGCCAACAACAAGGCCAAGCCGACCTTCGACAACACCATCATCGCCCTGGAAAAGAGCGGTGACATCCTCGACCGTGCGACCACTGTGTTCTTCAGCCTGGTCGGCGCCGACACCAACGACACCCGCAAGAAGCTGCAGGCCGACTACTCGGCCAAGTTCGCCGCGCACAGCGATGCGATCGCGCTGAACGGCAAGCTGTTCGCCCGCATCCAGGCGCTGTATGACACCCGCAGCCAGCTGGGCCTGGACGCCGAAGGCGTGCGCCTGGTCGAGAAGTACTACGACAACTACGTGCGCGCTGGCGCCAAGCTGTCCGAGGCCGACAAGGCCAAGTTGAAGGACATGAACGCCGAGCTGGCCAACCTCGGTACCAAGTTCAGCCAGAACGTGCAGTCGGAAGTGAACGCCTCGGCGATCACCGTCGACGACGTCAAGGAGCTGGACGGCCTGTCCAAGGAGCAGATCGCCGCCGCCGCCGAAGCCGCTAAGGCCCGCGGCCAGGACGGCAAGTATGTGATTACCCTGCTCAACACCACCGGCCAGCCGCCGCTGACCAACCTGGCCAACCGCGCCCTGCGCCAGAAGATCTACGAAGCCTCGACCACCCGCGGCAGCCGCGGCGGTGAGTTCGACAACACCGCGCTGGTCTCGCGCATCATGCAGCTGCGTGCCGACAAGGCCAAGCTGATGGGCTTCCCGAACTTCGCCGCCTACAACCTGACCAACCAGACCGCCAAGACCCCGGAAGCAGTCAACGCGATGCTGGGCAAGCTGGCCCCGGCCGCGGTGGCCAACGCCAAGCGCGAAGCCGCCGACCTGCAGGCGATGATCGACAAGGAACAGAAGGCCGCGCGCAAGCCGACCTTCCAGCTGGAACCGTGGGACTGGGCCTTCTACAGCGAGAAGGTGCGCCAGGCCAAGTACAACTTCGACGAGTCGCAGCTGAAGCCGTACTTCGAGATGAAGAACGTGCTGGAGAACGGCGTGTTCTACGCCGCCGGCCAGGAATTCGGCCTGACCTTCAAGCAGCGCACCGACCTGCCGGTCTACCACGATGACGTCACCGTCTACGATGTGTTCGACGCCGACGGCAGCCAGCTGGCGATCTTCATCTTCGACCCGTATGCACGCGCCTCCAAGCGCGGTGGTGCGTGGATGAACTCCTACATCTCGCAGTCCAAGCTGACCGGCTTCAAGCCGGTGGTCGCCAACCACCTGAACATCCCGAAGCCGCCGGCCGGCCAGCCGACCCTGCTGACCTGGGATGAAGTGAACACCACCTTCCACGAGTTCGGCCACGCCCTGCACGGCATGTTCTCCAACGTGAAGTACCCGTACTTCTCGGGCACCTCGGTGCCGCGTGACTTCGTCGAGTTCCCCTCGCAGGTCAACGAGATGTGGGCCGACAACCCGGTCATCCTGAAGAACTACGCCAAGCACTACCAGAATGGTTCGGCGATGCCGCAGGCACTGCTGGACAAGGTGCTGGCGGCGGCCAAGTTCAACCAGGGCTTCGCCACCACCGAGTACCTGGGTGCAGCCATGCTTGATCAGCGCTGGCACCAGATCGGCGCCGACCAGGTGCCGGCCGCCAAGGACGTGATGGCCTTCGAGCGCGCCGCGCTGGAGAAGGACGGCATCTACTACGCGCCGGTTCCGCCGCGCTACAAGACCCCGTACTTCAGCCACATCATGGGCGGCTACTCGGCCGGTTACTACGCCTACATCTGGTCGGAAGTGCTCGACGCCAACACCCAGAAGTGGTTCAAGGACAACGGCGGCCTGAGCCGCAAGAACGGCGACCACTTCCGCGCCACCCTGCTGTCCAAGGGCGGCAGTGTGGATGCCATGCAGCTGTTCCGCGATTTCGCCGGCCACGAGCCGCAGATCGAACCGCTGCTGGAAAAGCGTGGCCTGACCGGCGCCGGCAACTGATCGCCGCTGCGGCAGCCTGAAACGAAAACCGCCCGGGAAACCGGGCGGTTTTTTTGTGGCATCCACCCATGGCGTGGATCTACTGCAGTCCCGGTAGATCCCATCCATCCGTGGATGATCTCCGGTCACCGCCGGAACAGCCGCTCCCACCATCGGCTTTTTGGAGCAGCTGCAGGAGAGGCATGGGCACCCAGGAACTCCTGCAGTTGGGCCGCGGCGGCCTCCGCGTACAGCAACGCGCCATCGGGCGCGCAGTTGAGTAGATTGCTCATGCTGGTCGATGCATTGAGGTCCATCGGGTTCGGCTCGACCACCTCGCTTGCTTCCAGCAATCCGCATTCCTTGCCGATGGCATCATCGACAACGCTCCAGAACACGGCCAGTCGACCATCGGAAAACAGCTCGTCCAGACGCGCACGCAGTTCATTGTCCCCGCCGTAGTCCGCGCGCATCTGCTTCAGCCGGTCATGCGTGATGAACACACCACCACCGTAGTTCTCGCGCAGGTGGTTTCCGGCAGCGGCGTCCGCCCACTGCGGCGGCACCAGTTGCCGCCAGTCCGCGAAATAACGGGCAATCACTGGGTCGTCGATGAAGAACGAAAGGGCGCTCCCGCGAAGGTAATGATACCGGCGCAGGTGACCGGCCACGATCGCCAGGTACAACGCGTGCCCCTTCTCGAAAGGCACTTCGGCGCTGATCGAGCGAGCCTCGTCGATGCGTTCCTGCAACTGCTCCATGTAGAACGGCTCGATCCGGAACCGCTGTTGCAGCGCCTCGACCAGCGTCACGTCCTCCAGCGCACGGAAATAGATGTCACGGATCTCCGAATCCGCGACTGGATGGTAGGTGATGTCCCAACCCATGCTGCAACGCCTTCAGGAATGCGGTAATCCCGCCGACCCAACAGCTTAGCGTCGACGACGCCCACGCGCGGAGCAGACCGTGCAACACACGGATTTGGCGTCAGTGAGTGTCGCATCCGGCCCGCTCTCCCCCCCCCCCCCCGCGCACCCTTTAGCGTGGCGCCACGTACCCGCCCGGCACGCCTTCCGGCGACAGCACCAGCTGCCACAGCTGCGCGTGCCGGGTGCGGAAGGTCGCCATCGATCCGGCCAGGTAGAACCGCCACATGCGCCGGAAGTGCTCGTCATAACGCGCATCCAGCTGCGGCCACGCCACTTCCACGTTGCGTCGCCAGGCCTGCAGGGTCAGGTCGTAGTCGGTGCCGAAGTTGTGCCAGTCCTCCAGCACGAAATGCCCTTCGAAGGCCTTGGTGATCTGCACCGCCGACGGCAGCATTGAATTGGGGAAGATGTGGCGCGCGATCCACGGATCGGTGCGATGCCGCGAGATGTTGGTGCCGATGGTGTGCAGCAGCAGCAACCCGCGCGACGACAGGCAGCGTTTGGCCACCTCGAAGAAACTGGCGTAGTTCTTGTCACCGACGTGCTCGAACATGCCGATCGAGAAGATCGCATCGAACGGTTCGTGCAGTTCGCGGTAGTCCTGCAGACGGATCTCGATCGGCAGGCCCGCGCACAGTTCGCGCGCGAACCCGGCCTGTTCCTGCGAAATGGTCACGCCGACGCCACTGACACCGTAGCGCTCTGCGGCGAACTTCAGGGCTTCGCCCCAACCACAGCCGATGTCCAGCACGCGCTGGCCTGGGCGTAGGCCCAGCTTGCGGCAGACCAGGTCGAGCTTGGCTTCCTGCGCGGCGTCGAGATTGTCGGCATTGCGCCAGTAGCCGCAGCTGTAGACCAGGCGCTGACCGAGCATGGCCTGGTAGAGATCGTTGCCGAGGTCGTAGTGACGGCGGCCCACTTCGTAGCTGCCCTGCCCGACCTGCAGGTTGAACAGGCGCGCCTTCAGTGCATCGGCCACTTCGCGCCAACCGTGCACCCGTTCGTCCAGGTGCGCCTGCATCAGGTGGAAGAGGAATTCATCCAGGACGTTGGCATCCCACCAACCGTCCATGTAGCTCTCGCCCAGGCCGAGCGAGCCGTGGCCCATGACCCGCGCGAAAAAGCGCGGGTCATGCACCTGGATGTCCTGTGGCTGGGTGCCGCCGATGCGGACCCCGGCTTCGTGGAGCAGGCCGGCGACCCGCTCCTGCAACCCTGTATCCACACCACCTCCTCGACTGCGGTCAACCGCGTGCGAACAGCTCCACGTAGTCCTTGGCCACGTGCGGCAACAGCACCGCCGCCGGTACATCGGCGGTCTGGGTGCCGTCCGAGTATGGACCCACCTGGTACGGCGGGAAAACAAAGCGCAGCGCGGTGATCTGCCCCTTGTCGTCGGTCAGCGGCTGGAACTGGCTGAAATTGTCGGCCTGCGGGCCGGTACCGTCGGCGATCATGCGCGATGCGTTGCGCAGCGACTCCTGCAGCTGGGCCGGGTCCATGTCCTCGCCACTGAGACGGGTGGCCACGCGTTCGCGCAACTGGTCGGCGACGAAATCGCTGATCGCCTTCCAGCCCTTGGCATCGGCCACCAGCTTTTCGGCGCTGAGCATCTGCTGATGCTGCGGCAGCCACACGAAGCGCGCCACCAGCGGTTCGCCATGGGCGCCACCGGTATAGCGGCTGCCGTCGGCACTGACCACCACCAACTGCGGCGTTTCCAGCAACTTCTCGAAGCTCAGCGACAGCTCGTAGGGCATGGTCGGCTTGTCGTTGCCAAGCCCGTCCAGTGCCTGCTGCAGGTCGCTGCGAGCGCTGGTGGCATAGTCCTGCAGCGCGCGCGCCAGGCCCGGGTAGCGGTCGATGCCGGCCGGGTAACTGATGCCCACCACTTCGCGTTCGTTGTTCTCGATCACGTCTCGCAGGTCCAGCGGCGCCTCGGTGGCCGGCGTTTCGCCGGCGGCGGTGGCCTCGGCGGCGGGTGCCGCGTCGGCTGCCGGCGCCGGCTCGCTTTCACGCTGGCAACCGGCCAGCAACAGCACGCCCACCACGCCGGCCAGCACGGTGCCGTGCAATGGCCGGTTGTTTCCAATCTTCATCGGGATCCCCTGTTCATGTTTGTACATCATCGCCTGCCATGGCTGAAGCGTGGCCCGCTGGCATTCAGCCAACGAGCAGGTCGTGGTACTCCTCGTGCCGCTGCAGGAAGGCCTCGGCGTAGGAACATGCCGGCACCACCTTGTACTTCTGCTCGCGGGCAAAGCGCAGTGCCACGCGGGTCAGCTCACCTGCGATGCCACGGCCGGCAATCGGCTCGGGTACCTCGGTGTGGGTGATGACCATGCGCCTGCGTTTGATCTGGTAATCGAGCACCGCCAGCTGTCCACGCACACGGGCGGTGAAGCGGTGGTTGGCCAGGTCGTGTTCGACCTCATAGGCCAGACCGGGGGGCGTGACCGAAGCCATGGAACTGTCTCCTGCGGCGACTGCGTGGATGGTGCGCAGCCGGGCGCCATGATCGCGTGAAGCCTGAACAGGGGCAAGTCCAGTCCGTTCACGTCAGTTTTCGACCCTCAAGCTGGAGGGCCGGCGGCCGCTATCGCCTGTGGAGGGGTCCGGCCAGGCTGGCACGGCCCTTGCGACCGTTGATCATGCGCACCACCGCGGAGGCACCAATGCACCCCAGTGATTCCCATACTGATACCGACCGTGCCCTGCTGGAGGGCCTGCTGCAACTGGCGGTGGAAGGGCAGACCGAAGACCAGGATTTCCAGCGCATCGGCGAGGAAGTGTTCGCCCGCCTGATGGACACCTACGGCCAGCAGACCGCAGCCTGAGCCTGCCGGGGCGGATCGCTGCCGATCCGCCCCGCTGCCGCCATCAACCGCCGCCGAGGCGGAAGGTCGGGTTGGAGAGCTCGCGCAGGAAGTGGTTGAAGATGCTCGGCTGCATGGCCAGCATGAAGATCACGCCGAACGCCGCGCCCGCCAGATGGGCACTGTGGTTGATGCGGTCACCGCCGCGCTTGTCCATCCAGATGCTGTAGCCGACATAGAACGCGGCGTAGACGATGGCTGGCGCCGGGATGAAGAACACCAGGATGATCGACCACGGCTTGATCAGGATGAAGGCGAACAGCACCGCCGACACCGCACCGGACGCACCCAGGCTGAGGTAGTTCGGATTCTTCTGGTTCTTCAGGTAGCTGGGCAGGATCGAAACCAGCAGCGCGCCAATGTAGAACGCCGGATAGGTCAGGTAGCTGCCGGTCAGCTGCACCATCACGCTCTCGATGAATCCCCCGAAGAAGAACAGGGTGATCATGTTGAAGATCAGGTGCGACCAGTCAGCGTGGATGAAGCCATAGGTCACCAGCCGGTCGTACTGGCGGTGACGGTCGATGGCCGGCGGCCAGAGGATCAGGCGGTCGGCCAGCTTGCGGTTGTTGAACGCCATCCACGACAGGATGGCGGTGATGGCGATCAACAGCAGATTGACGGGGGTCATGTCAGGCTCAGGCGCTACGGTAGTTGTCGACCATACGATAGCGTTTCGCATACCAACCGAAGGCCAACGCCGCGATGAAGGCGAAGCCGGCGAAGAAGAACATCAGGAACGCCGCCTCGCTCAGGCCCGTGCCGGCGATCTGGTGGGTCACCGTGTCATTGCGCACCGCCGCGTTGGACAGCAACACCCACAGGTTGCCGATGGTGGTGGTCAGGTTCCAGAAGCTCATCACCACGCCCTTCATCGCCTGCGGCGCCTGGCTGTAGGCGAACTCCAGGCCGGTAGCCGAGACCAGCACCTCACCAAAGGTCAGCAGCGCGTACGGCAGGATCTGCCAGAAGATCGACATGGCATTGCCACCGTCCATTACCACCTGGATGCCACCGATGACGATCCAGGCCAGGCCGCTGAAGGCGATACCGGCGGTCATGCGGCGCAGCGCGGTCGGCTCGAAGCCGAAGCGGCGCAGGGCCGGGTACAGCACCAGGTTGTTGAACGGGATCAGGATCATCACCAGCAGCGGGTTCAGCGCCTGCATCTGCGAGGCGGTGAACCAGCTCGGCATCTGCATCTGCTGGCCCTGCAGGACCCAGGTCGAGGCCTTCTGGTCGAACAGCGAGAAGAACGGCGTGGTCAGCGCGAAGATCACCAGCACGCGCAGTACCGAACGCACACCTTCCACGGCTTCGGCCGGATGCTGGCCGCGGGCGCGGTCCAGCTGCAGCCAGGTGCCACCCCCGATGCCGGCAAGGATGGCCACCAGCGCCAGGCACAGGCAGATCACGATGCCCAACGAACCGACCAGGCCGAACGAGGCCACTGCCAGCACCCCGCCGAGCACGGCGATCACCAGGCCCGGACGGCCCTGGCCGGCGACGCGCGCGGTCAGCGCGGTGCGCACCACGTTGGCGAACGAGTGCGGGTCCTTCGGCGGCAACGGCACCAGCACGTAGCGCTTGCGGCCCAGCCAGAACACGAAGGTGGCGATGAACATCAGGATGCCCGGAATGCCGAACGCCCACTGCGGGCCCCAGTTCTTCAGCACCAGCGGGATCAGCAGCGAGGCGAACAGCGAGCCGAAGTTGATGATCCAGTAGAAGGCGTCGAAGACGATCTTGGCCAGGTGCTTGTTGCTCTGGTCGAACTGGTCACCCATGAACGAGGCCACCAGCGGCTTGATGCCACCGGCACCCAGCGCGATCAGGCCCAGGCCGAGGAAGAAGCCTTCGCGGCTGTTTTCGAACAGTGCCAGGCACAGGTGGCCGGCGCAGTAGACCAGGCTGAACCAGAGGATGGTGTGGTACTTGCCGAAGAACTTGTCGGCCAGCCAGCCACCGAGCAGCGGGAAGAAATACACGCCGATCATGAAGCTGTGCATGATGTCCTTGGCTTCACCGGCACGGCCCTCTGCAGTGATTTCCTGCAGCAGCAGCGAGGTGATCAGGAACTGCACCAGGATGTTGCGCATCCCGTAGAAACTGAACCGTTCGCAGGCCTCATTGCCGATGATGTACGGAATCTGGCGCGGCATCCTTCCCTGGCCGGCGATGGGGGCAACTGCGTCGTGGCTCATCCTGTAAGGCATTCCTGCAAAGCGAAAGGCGCAAGGTTACCGGAACCGGGGCTTGCGAAGCACGCTGCAGGGCTGCATGACGACGGTGCCAATCCATGGCAGGCCGTCCTGGCCCCGCCGGAAGTCACGGAACCTGCACGACAAAAGCGTAAACTTATCGTTATGCGCCCCCTCGCCCACGCCCGCCTCCTGCTCAGCTGTCTTGCGCTGTTGCTGGCGCTGCAGGCACAGGCGCGGCCGCAGGCGCCGGCGTCCGCCACCGGCGGGGGCGAGGCTCGCCAACTGACGGTGGCCGCGCTGGAACTGCCCAGCCGCGATGACACGCAATGGAAACAGCGCCGCGAGCAGGTCGCGCAGCTGCTGACCGACCTGCAACCGGACGTGATTTCGGTGCAGCAGGTGCTGCAGCAACAGGGCCGCAACCCGGCCTGCTGGCTGGCCAGCCGGCTGCGCTACAGCTGCGACTTCGTTACCGCCGATCCGCCCAGCCAGCCGCTGCGGCATGGCAACGCGATGCTGACCCGGTTGCCGGTCAGCGAGGATGGCGTGACCCTGCTGCATCCACCCGGCACCTTCAGCGCCGCCGGCATGATGCGGCTGAAGCTGGGCGAGGCGCTGGTCAACATCTATGTGGCGCGACTGCGCCCGGACCTGGACGAGGCCACTGCCCGCCAGCATCAGACCAGCGATCTGATGACCTGGATCGGCGCCACCTCCGAGGGCATGCCCAGCCTGATCGCCGGTGATTTCTCCGCCAACACGGTGGAACTGGTGCGCAGCACGCCCGGCTTCCAGCCGGCCCGGCGCAATCCCGGCGGCCGCGCCGATCCGCCCGCGGCCAGTGGCGGCGGTGCGAGTGGCCATGGCCTGGATGTGCTGTTCCAGGTCAAGCACTTCGGCGGCATCCGCCAGCAGCCGATCCTGCTGCCGGCCGACGGCGACCTGCCCGGCCTGCGCCTGGGCGTGATGGCCACCCTGCGCCTGCAGGGCGATACGGCCACCGCCGAATAGCCCCGCCTTCGGCCCCGGTGGGTGCCAACCTTGGTCGGCACATTCCCACTGCGCTCGCATCATCTCCCGTGCCGACCAAGGTCGGCACCCACCAGAGGTCCTGCCCGGCGTCCAGAAGCTGGGAAACAAAAAGGCCGGGGTCTCCCCCGGCCTTCTCATGTCATTCCGTCACGCAATCAGGCGATCGCTTCCTGGTAACGGCGCTCGACTTCGTTCCAGTCGATGACGTTGAAGAACGCGCCGATGTATTCCGGACGGCGGTTCTGGTACTTCAGGTAATACGCGTGCTCCCACACGTCCAGGCCGAGGATGGGGGTGTTGCCTTCCATCAGCGGGCTGTCCTGGTTGCCGGTGCTCTCGACCACGACCTTCTTGTCCGGGGTCACGCTCAGCCACGCCCAGCCGCTGCCGAAACGGGTCAGCGCAGCCTTGGTGAAGGCGTCCTTGAACTTGTCGAAGCCGCCCAGGTCCTTGTCGATGGCCTTGGCCACGTCGCCCACCGGGTTGCCGCCAGCATTGGGAGCCATCACGGTCCAGAACAGCGAGTGGTTGGCATGGCCGCCACCGTTGTTGCGCACCGGACCCTGCAGGTTCTCCGGCAGCGACTTGAGCTTCTTCACCAGTTCTTCGACCGGCAGGTCAGCGTACTCGGTGCCTTCCAGCGCCGCGTTGACGTTGTTGATGTAGGTCTGGTGATGCTTGGTGTGATGGATTTCCATCGTCGCCGCATCGATATGCGGTTCCAGCGCGTCGTAGGCGTAGGACAGCTTGGGCAGGGTATAGGCCATGATGCATCTCCTGATTGCGAGGGCACCCGACGGTGTCGGGCGTTGCGCGGTGAATGATGGGGACAGACCCCCAGATTACCAAGGGGGATGTAAAGGAAATTGCGTCCTGCCAGTGAGCACGACGGCAATTGTTACGCAGCAGTGACGCGACGCCGTCCTCATGCACCGTGCAGCGCACTGGCGCTACAGTCCCTGCACCACCCTCGCCCGCTCCCTGCCCATGCGCAACCCCCGGCTGCTGATCACCGCCATCGCCCTGCTGCTGCTCGGCCTGGTCGTCAACCATTTCATGCAGCGCCCGCCGGCGCCGCAGTTCGCGCCGGACCTGCAGGGTACGCCTGCCGCGCGCGCGCCGGCCACGGCCGCAACCGGCAACGACAGCGGCCTGCCCGCGTTCCTGCCCGCCGAAGCCCGGCAGACCATCGCCCTGATCCAGCGCGGTGGTCCCTTCCCGCACCGCCAGGACGGCAGCACCTTCGGCAACCGCGAACAGCAGCTGCCACAGCGTCCGCGTGGCTACTACCGCGAATACACCGTCGACACCCCCGGTGCGCGTACCCGCGGCACGCGCCGCATCGTCACCGGTGGCGATCCGCCGGAGGCGTGGTACTACACCGACGACCACTACGAATCGTTCCGCAGCTTTACCGTACCGGCCCAGGGAGCGCAGTGATGAGCCACGATGATTTCGGCCTCGGCCTGCATGACATCAACAATGCTGGGGTCTACGCCATCGACAGCGACGACATCGACGCACTGGCCGCAGCGATGCGTGATGCCGGGCTGAAGGTGATCCGCATCGATCTGGAAGGCGTGGCCGACAAGCGCACCCTGCTCGCCCGGCTGGCCGCGCAACTGGATTTTCCGGCCGGCTTCGGCGGCAACTGGGATGCGCTGTCGGACAACCTGCGCGACCTGCAATGGCTGCCGGCCAACGGTTACGCGCTGTTCCTGGCCGACGTGGACACGTTGCGCGCCTCCACGCAGAAGGACTTCGACACCCTGCTGGATGTGATGGACGAGACCAGCCGCGACTGGGTCGGCCGCGACGTGCCGTTCTGGGTGTTCCTGTCGCAGAGCGCGTAAGGTCACTGCCCTGGCGGATGTCGACCTTGGTCGGCATGCGCCGGTGCCTTGGTAGAGGCCGACCCTGGTCGGCGCTTCTGTGCCAACCAGGGTTGGCACCCACCAAAGCGCGGGGCGGCCGGCGTGTGGGGTCCGGCCCCTTGCCTAGCGGCTCCCGTTATCTTCCTGCAGTTCCTTCTTGAACGGGATATCCGGTGGCGGTCGCGCCACCGCCGGCTGGTCCTGCATGTTCGGATTGGTGAGGCCACAGCCACCACCAGCCTGCAGGATCGAGATCACACAGGATATCTTCGTGCCGGTGCCCGGCAACGGAATCTCCATCGACTTGATGCCCTTGCGCACCCACTCGGCCAGCAGCGATTCCTGCGGGACCCAGTACTTGTCGAACGAAGTGGGCGTGTAGTCGTACGGCGGTCGCTTCAACCACGTGCCCGATTGCGCGATGCGTTCCTTGCTCCAGCCATCGTTGGCACCACCGGGTGCACCGCGCTCGGCACGACCCTCGCCTTCCTGGCCCGGCACGCGGACGCTGCCATCGGCATTGAACAGGCCACTGCCCTTGCCGGTGGTGCTGGCCTGGCGGGCGCCGTTGTCGGCGCCGTCATGGTTGCGGCTCGATGCACCCCAGTCATCGCCCTTGGCGGGCGTGGCCCAGTTGCCCGGATCGGGGGCTGGACGCGCTCCAGCCTGGGCCGGGGTCGTGGTGGATGCAGCAGGCCGCGCAGTGCTGCTGCTCGCCTGCGTCGCGCTGCCACTGGATGCCGGCGCAGGTGTTGCCGCAGGTGCACTCCCATTCGAAGACGAAGGGGCTGCCGCCGGTGCCGAGGCTACTTCGCGCTCGCGCACCTGTACGTCACGACCCGCTGGCGCATGCACTGCCGGCTCACGACCGGCGACGGTTGCCATCCGCACCTGAGGATCGACCACTGCCTGCACTTCACGCTCGCGCACCTGCACGTCGCGCTGCGGCACGCGCACCTGCACATCGGCCGTGCGCAGCGGCTGCGACACCGCCGGTGCATCGACCGTACTGACTTCGCGCTCCTGCACCGGGATGTCACGCAGCTGCGGCGTCCGCACCGCGATCTCCGGCGCACGCGGTGCGGTTGGGGTTGGCGGCGCCTGCACCGGCTGCACGCTGCGCTCGCGCACCGTGGGTGTGGTGTCACGCGGCACGATGCTGACCTCGGTGCGCGGCACGCTGACCGGCGGCACCACGAAATCGGTGCTGGCCTGCGCCACTTCGGTGGCCTGCACCGGCGACGGTGGCGGGGCCGCAAGCGGGGCCGGCTCGGCGTCGGCCGGCGGCGACGGCACACTGGCTGTCGGTGCTGGAGCCGGTGCGGGCGCAGGCGCCGACGCGGCTGCAGGACGCGGCTCAGGTGCCGTCGCTGCCCCCGCTTCCTGGCCGGCGGCAACCTGCCCGGCCGGTGCAGCGGCAGCCGCTTCGGCGCCGGGCTGATCACCCCCGCCTTCCTGGCTGGCGCGACCGACGAATTCCACCTGCACACGCTCGCCTTCGGCGCCCTCTGCTTCCGGTGCCGTGGTGCGGATCACCGCAACCCACAGCAGCAGCACGAAGAACAGCAGGTGCAGCAGCGCGCTGGCCAACGCCGAGGTCCAGCGCATCCAGCGCTGATCGCGCGGCGCTGCGTCCCAGTCCTGCCAGAACAACCGGCGCAGCGACTGCCACGATGACAGCCGGGGCGACTGGCCCGGCGGTCCCGGCAGCGGGCGCGGCAGCAATACCGCAATCACTTCGCGGGCGTGGAACGGCCGCGGCAGCGGGCCCAGCGAACGCAGCCACAGCGCCCAGCCATAGGGCAGGCGCGTGGACTTCTCGAGGACGGCGCGTGGCTGCTGGCGGGCCAGCAGCAGGTCGATAAGTTGCTCGGCCCGGGTCAGAGGCACGCGTCAGCGATCAGGCGGCGTTGCCGCGAGGGATGTACGGCGCGTGGCCACTGTCGTGGTCGGTCGCGTCGCGCACGGCAGTCACACCCGGCACGCGGCCCATCAGGGTCTTCTCGATACCCTGCTTGAGCGTCACATCGGCCATGCCACAGCCCTGGCAGCCACCACCGAAGCGCAGCAGCACCACGCCTTCGGCCGACACTTCCTGCACGGCCACCTTGCCGCCATGCGAGGCCAGCTGCGGATTGACTTCGTTCTCGACCACCCAGTGCACGCGCTCGACCAGCGACGCGGCATCGCCGGGGGCCTCGCCCTTGATGCGCGGCGCCTTGATGGTCAGCTGCTGGGTACCGGCACTGCCGGCGACGATGTCGATCTCGGCGCCGTCGAGCCAGCCGACGCTGCTCGCATCGACGTAGAGGGTGAAGCCATCGCAGTCCACCGCCCACTCATCACCGAGCAGGTCGCTGGGTTCGGCGAACTCAAGCCGGGCATCGGCGCGCGGGGTGCCGGGGTCGACTGCACTCAAGCGCACGCCCATGCCGGGCACGCCCTCGCGTTCGATCAGCTTGCGGAAATGGGTCTGGGCAGTGTCGGAGATCTGGATCATCAGGCTATTCTAGCCAAGTAAGCGTCAGCCGCTCATTCGGTTTATACACCGTCCGGCGCATTGTTCAGTCAACACGAGGTGGAGATTCCCATGGCCGACCTGATTCCACTGGCCCAGGCCCGTTGCGTGCCGCGCAAAGGCAGCGACCACAAGCTTGGCGAAGCCCGCCTGGCTGAACTGCTGCCGCAGATTCCCGGCTGGGAGCTGAGCGAGGGTGGCCAGGCGCTGTCGCGCACCTTCCGCTTCAAGGACTACTACGCCACCATGGCCTTCGTGAACGCGCTGGCCTGGATCGCCCACCGCGAGGACCACCATCCGGACCTGGGCGTGCACTACGACCGCGCGGTCGTGCGCTTCTCCACCCACGACGTGGGCGGCCTGAGCGAGAACGACTTCATCTGCGCGGCAAAGACTTCGGCCCTGACGGAGCAACTGCCATGAACGTACGCTTGTTGAGCCTGTCCCTGATGGCTGCGACCGGCCTGGCCGGCTGTGGCGCGTCCGAACCGCCCGCACCACCACCGCCGCCGCCGACAGAAGTGGCCGCAGTGAAGACGCCGCCGCCGCAGTACCCGCTGGAGCTGGCCTGCATGGGCGTGGGTGGCACCAGCACCTTCAAGGTGACCATCGGCACCGACGGCAAGCCGAGCGAGGTCGCGCTGTTGACCGGGGCCGGCAACCCGCAACTGGATGAACTGGCCAAGACCGCCGTGCAGGGCTGGCAGTTCAACGCTGCCACCCGCAACGGCCAACCGGTGCCGGCCACCATCCAGGTGCCGGTCAGCTTCAACCCGCCGCAGCCGAAGCCAGACCAGTGCTTCGCCATCGAAGAACGGCTGCGCCGCGGCGGCTGATCGCCCGTACCCCGACGAGGCCAGCCGACGCCCGCCTCGCCCTCGCCGCCCCGGCCTTGCCCGGGGCGGCTGTCTGTTGACCAGGACCGCGTCGGTACATGCTGCAGATTCCCCCCGAAAACATCTGGATCGCGCTGGCGGTCACCCTCGCGGCCGGCCTCGCCACCGCCATCGGCAGCCTGCTGGTGCTGTTCTCGCGCCGCCCCAATCCGCGCCTGCTGGCGTTCGGCCTGGCTTTCGCCGGCGGCGCGATGGTCTATGTGTCGCTGTCAGAGATCCTCAACAAGTCCATTGCCTCCTTCGCACTGGCCTATGGAGAGCGCACCGGCTTCACCTACGGCACCCTGGCTTTCCTGCTGGGCGTGATCGTGATCGTGCTGATCGACCACTTCATTCCCAATCCGCATGACAGCCTCGACAAGCAGGACCCGGCGTTCCGCGAGAACAGCCGCGAGTACCTGAAACGGGTTGCCCTGCTGACCTCGGTCGCGATCACCGCGCACAACTTCCCGGAAGGGTTGGCAACCTTCTTTGCCACACTGGAAAGCCCATCGGTGGGCATGCCACTGGCTTTCGCCATCGCCATCCACAACATTCCCGAGGGCATCGCGATCGCGGTGCCGGTGTACTTCGCCACCCAGAACAAGTTCTATGCGTTCAGCGCCAGCCTGCTGTCGGGCCTGGCCGAACCGGTGGGCGCGGCGCTTGGCTACTGGCTGCTGTCCGGATCACTGTCGCACGCCACCTTCGGCTGGGTGTTCGGGCTGATCGCCGGCGTGATGGTGTTCCTGGCGCTGGATGAGCTGCTGCCGGCGGCCAAGCGCTATGCCAAGGGCCACGAGACGGTTTACGGGCTGGTGGCCGGCATGGGCACGCTGGCGATCAGCCTGGTGCTGTTCAAGTGGTGAGGGGTTTGCGGCCAACGGACTGAGCCCCTCGCGGCTGGCGCATTCCACAGTATCGAGCGGTCACGGGCGGGGTCGGTTCGCGGGGGACGCCGTTAATCCGTCCTTGGAGGCTTGTCCGCGCCATCCATTGCGCGGACACCCCCGCGAACCGCCCCCGCCCGTGCCCCTCATTTTTCCGTGCGTGCCAGCCGCGCAATGAAAGAATGAAAAGCGAAGCCCGCGCTGCGCGCGTGAGTCGAGCGTGGCTCGACTCTACCCGGGCCGCCGCGCGGCCCGGGTCTGCTTTTCTTTTGATGTTCCGTGGCTGACGCGCACGCGATCTGTCGAGGGGCGGTCGGGATGGGTTGGCGGGGGTGTCCGCGGCATGGATGCCGCGGCCAAGCCCCCAAGGATGGGTTCACGGCGTCCCCCGCCAACCCATCCGGACCGACCAAAACCGGAACCCCATGTTGGACGCCAGCCGGAGGGGGCTGCGCCGGTTGGCCGGTCAGCCCCGAAGGGGTTACTTCAGGCGGTCCAGCGCCTCGGCCAGCTCATCCGCCAGCGGCGCGTTCAGCACGTACGGGCTCTTGCCGTCGTCCAGTGCGAATTCCAGCGAGGCCGCATGCAGGAACAGGCGCTTCAGTCCGATCTGCTCACGAAGCCGCTTGTTGACCGCCGGATCGCCGTATTTGTCGTCACCGGCCACCGGATGACCCAGGTGCTGGGCATGCACGCGGATCTGGTGGGTGCGACCGGTTTCGATACGCACCTCGCAGTACGAATGGCCGCCGCGACGCTCCAGCACGCGGAAGTGGCTGATCGATTCCTTGCCGATCGCGTTCACCTGCACATGGCGCTCGCCACCCTGGCGCAGGCCCACGTGCAGCGGCGCATCGACGGTCATCACGCCGTCGGGCATGCGCCCGGCCAGCAGGGTCAGGTAGCGCTTGCGGATACCGGCGCCATGGTCTTCACGCAGCAGCGCCTGCAGCTCGCTCAGGGCCGAACGCTTCTTGGCCACGATCAGCAGGCCCGACGTGTCGCGATCCAACCGGTGGACCAGCTCGAGGGTCTGGCCCGGGCGCAGCGCGCGCAGGGTCTCGATGGCGCCGAAGCTGATGCCGCTGCCGCCGTGGCTGGCTACGCCAGTGGGCTTGTTCAGGGCTAGCAGGCGGGCATCCTCGAAGACGATGGCCTGCTCCAGGCGGCGCATGAACGCCTCCGGCGGACCGGCCTTGTCTCCTTCTTCACTGAGACGAACCGGCGGCACGCGCACCTCGTCGCCCGCCTCCAGCTTGCGCTCGGCCTTGGCACGGCCACCATTCACCCGCACCTGGCCGCTGCGCACCAGCTTGTAGACCAGGCTGCGCGGGGCGCCCTTCAGCTGGCCGAGCAGGAAGTTGTCCAGACGCTGGCCGGCGCGGTCGGCGGGAACGGTGATCATGCGCACGGAAGGCTTGTCGCCAGCGGGCTTGGTGGGGTCTTGGGCAGTCATCAGGCTGTTTATTCTGTTACACTCGGGGGGCGAGATAAGGGATTGATTTCGTTGGAAGTTACTCAGGGCCAGAAGCCCAGCTTCCGACGAATCCGGCACAGTGCGCGACCACCGCCCGCGGGGCGGCCATGTTAGCGGCTCACCGGCCTTCCCGGCCATCGCCGGATGCCTGACACGCAACCGTGCTGAACATGTCCCGCGTGGCGCTCCAGCCTGGCTGACAGCTGCCTGCGGCCTGTAACACCCCAAAACCCATAAGAGTGAAGCGCTCCCGCGGCCTGCCGTGGTGTCGTAGCGCTGGAAACCCAAGCCGCCCTCCCCGCGCTTGCGCGAATGGGCGGCGAACCGTGTCCAGAGGCGAAACCCCATGGCGTTCCGCGCGGTAGCCGCTTGCGAGGAACGCAACAATGAAGCGAATGCTGATCAACGCCACGCAGGCTGAAGAGCTGCGTGTTGCCATCGTGGATGGCCAGTCGTTGTATGACATCGACATCGAGCAGCCGTCGAAGGAACAGAAGAAGTCCAACATCTACAAGGGCCGGATCTTCCGCATCGAGCCCTCGCTGGAAGCGGCCTTCGTCGAATACGGTGGTGGCCGCCATGGCTTCCTGCCGCTGAAGGAAATCTCCCGCGATTACTTCCAGGCCGGTGTCGACCACAACAAGGCCGGCATCCGCGAACTGCTGAAGGAAGGCCAGGAGATCGTCGTCCAGGTCGACAAGGAAGAGCGTGGCAACAAGGGCGCCGCCCTGACCACGTTCATCTCGCTGGCCGGCCGTTACATGGTGCTGATGCCGAACTCGCCCAGCGCCGGCGGTGTCTCCCGTCGCATCGAGGGCGAAGACCGGGCCGCCCTGAAGGACGCCCTGGACAAGCTGAACATCCCCGACGAAATGGGCGTGATCATCCGTACCGCTGGCGTCGGCCGCGATGCGGAAGAGCTGCAGTGGGACCTGGACTACCTGCTCAACGTCTGGCGTGCCATCGCCGAAGCCGCGCTGAGCAAGCCGGCCCCGTTCCTGATCTACCAGGAATCGCGCCTGATCGTGCGCGCCCTGCGTGACTACCTGCGCGCCGACATCGGCGAGATCCTGGTGGACACCGAGGAGATGTACGAGCACGCCCGCGAGTTCATGCAGCAGGTGATGCCGCAGACCCTGCGCAAGCTCAAGCATTACAAGGACGACATCCCGCTGTTCAACCGCTTCCAGATCGAATCGCAGATCGAAGGCGCCTACGAGCGCAACGTGCGCCTGCCGTCGGGCGGCTCGATCGTGGTCGACCAGACCGAAGCGTTGACCGCCGTTGACGTCAACTCCTCGCGCGCCACCAAGGGCAGCGACATCGAGGACACCGCGTTCCAGACCAACCTGGAAGCGGCCGAGGAAGTGGCCCGCCAGCTGCGCCTGCGCGACCTGGGTGGCCTGGTGGTCATCGACTTCATCGACATGGCCTCCAACAAGCACCAGCGCGAGGTCGAGAACCGCCTGGCCAACGCGCTGAAGTACGACCGCGCCCGCGTCCAGGTCGGCCGCATCTCGCGCTTCGGCCTGCTGGAAATGAGCCGCCAGCGCCTGCGCCCGAGCCTGGGCGAGTCCAGCCAGATCGTCTGCCCGCGTTGCGACGGCCACGGCCGCATGCGCAGCGTCGAGTCGCTGTCGCTGTCGATCATCCGCGTCGCCGAAGAGCATGCGATGAAGGAGAACACCGGGCAGGTGCTGGTGCAGGCCCCGGTGGAGATCGCCAATTACCTGTTGAACGAAAAGCGCAGTGCCCTGCGCGAGATCGAGCAGCGCCACGAGGCGCCGATCGTGATCGTCGCCGACGAGCAGCTGCACACCCCGCACTACACCGTCACCCGCCTGCGCGAGAACGAGCTGGGTGAAGAGAGCAACAAGCCCAGCTACCAGCGCGGCACTCCGCGCAAGCTGCCGGTGCACGCTCTGACCAAGGGCCAGCTGAACATCCCGCCGCCGGCGGTGACCCAGGTCAAGCACACCTCCCCCGCCCCGGTGCGCGAGGAAGTGGAGCCGGCCGCAGCTGCCCCGGCCCCGGTCGTGGCAGCGCCGGTGGCGCCGGCCCCGAGCGGCGGCGTGATCGGTTGGCTCAAGCGCGTGTTCGGTGGCGAACCGGCCCCCGCGCCGGCGCCGGTCGCGCCGGCAGGGCGTCAGTCGCAGGACGGTGGCCGCAAGGACCGCAACAAGGATCGCAACAAGGACCGCAAGGACCGTCGCGACGACAATCGTGGCAACGGCGGCAACGGCAACGCGCAGCAGCAGAAGGACGGCAGCAACCGCAAGGACCGTGGTGAGCAGCGCAAGGACGGCCGCAACGGCAATGCCCAGCAGCAGCCGCAGCAGGGCAAGCAGAAGGAGTCGCAGCAGAAGGATGGCCAGCAGCAGCCGCAGCAGCAGAACAAGCCGCGCAACGAGCAGCAGGGCCAGAACCATAACCAGAACCAGCAGCAGCCGAAGCTGAAGCAGCCCAAGCAGCCGCGCCAGCAGCAGGACGGTGACAAGCCAGCCGAGAAGCCGCAGCGCGGTGCCGCCGAAGCACCGGCCGAGGCCGTGACCGCGGCAGCAGCCGTGGCCGCCACCGCCGTCGCCGCCAATGTGGTGACCGCGCAGGAAGCCACTGCACCGGTCGCCCCGGTTGCGCCGGTGGCCGCCGCTCCGGTGGACACTGCAGCACCGGTCGAGACCGGTGCCAACGCTGCCAGCGAGACCGAGGTGGTTGCGATTGCCGGTGAAGAGGCTGCAACCGACACTAATGGCGAGCAGGCAGGCGAAGGCGCGACGCGACGTCGTCGTGGCCGTCGTGGTGGCCGTCGCCGTCGTCGCGGGGGCGCCGAGAACGCCGCCGGCAGCGACGTCCTGGGCGATGACCAGGACGATGGTGACGACGGTGATGACGCCGACGGCGCCGAGCCGAACGTCGACAGCACTGCCGGCACTGCGCCGGTCGCTGCTGCGCAGCCGGCCCGTTCGCAGCCGGAGTTCGACTTCGATGACGAAGCCGAACCGACCGCTGCCGACGCCGCGAAGCCGGTCCGTGCTGCCGCCGCCGTTGCCGCGGCACCGCTCGCCGTAGTGAGCAGCGCCGTGGTCGAAGCCGCTGCCCCGGTCGTGGCTGAAGTACAGGCCCCGGTCGAAGCTGCTGCGAAGACTGAAACGGCGTCCTCGCCGGTGCAGACCAGCATGCTCGATGCCATCGACGCCGCGACCCCGGCCCAGCCGGTAGCCGCTGCCGCGCCGGCAATCGAAGCCATTGCACCGGTGACCGAAGCAAAGCCGGCCGCGGTTGAAGCAGCCCCGGTTGTTGAAGCAGCTTCGGTTCTTGAAGCTGCTCCGGTGATCGAAGCGAAGCCGGAGATTGTTGAAGCCGCTCCGGTGGTCGATGCCGAGCCGGTGGTCGTTGAGGCTGCGCCGGTGGTTGAAGCCAAGCCGGTCGTCGTGGCCGCCGAGCAGCCGGTCGCTCCGGTGGCGGTGGAAGCCGCGCCAGTGGACGCTTCGGCCCCGGTCGCCGAAGCAGTGGTGACGCCGTCGATTGACCCGGTCGCCGATGGCCACACCGACGCTGCAGCCCAGGCTGCAGAAGCCAAGGCCGACGAAGAAGACGAAGAAGCCGCCAAGCGCACGCCGCCGGCGAACTGATCGCTCTTTGTCGCGTGAAAACGAAACGGCGGGGATCAATGATCCCCGCCGTTTTGTTTGTGCATCGGGCGCGTGCAGCGCTCTGGTAGCGGCCGACCCTGGACGGCGCCGTTGTTGGAGCGGACGCGGACACGCCCGTGCCAACCAAGGTTGGCACCTACCAGGACATCAGCGCGCCGGCGCGAACTGCAGGCGTGTCCACACGCCGTAGTGATCGGATGCCCAGCGACCGCTGTCGTCGGGCTGGTCGAACAGCAGCTTCGCCTCGCGTGCGACCATCTCGTCCTGCTGGAAGAAGATGTGGTCGATCCGCGAAGGCGCTTGGTAGTAGTGGCGATTGAGCGTACTGACCCCGGCCAGGTCGGTGTTGACATGCACGCTGCCGTAGCTGTCGCCGTAGTGGCTGCGCAGCTCGCTCAGGTCGCCAGCGTCCACCAGCGCATTGAAATCGCCGGCGATCACCACCGGTGCACCGGCCGAGGTTGCAGTGATGAAGCGCAGAAGGTCCTCCACCTGGGTGCGACGGATGCGCTGCCCACTCTCGTCACTGCGCTCGTTCAGATGCGTGGCGTAGACGTTCACCGGCGCGCCGTCGACGTCGATGCGCAGGTGAGCAACGGTGCGGTAGTCGTCCAACGGCTGCAGCAGATGATCCCCCTGGGCGAGGATCGGCCGCCGGGTCAGCAGCGCATTGCCGTAGCGCTTCGGTGCGCCCACCGGATCGGTAGACACGAACACGTACCTGTAGCCGAGTTGGCTGGCCAGCCATTGCGCCTGGTTGCGCACGTTGCGGCGCTGGATCACCTCCTGCAGGGCAACCGCATCCGGCTGCAGACGCTTGAGCTCGGCCAGGATGGTGCGGCGCCGGCTCGGCCAGTCTTCGCGGTCATGATGCAGGTTGAAGGTGACCATGCTCATGCCCGGCGCGCTGGCAACGTCGGCCGCCGCAGTCGTGGCAACCGGTACGGCCGCCATCATCACGCCCGGCAATGCCAATGCCATTGCCAGCCCCAGGGCACGCACGGTCGTGCGCACCCTCTCCCCCTGCTGCTTCATCGTTACTGTCCCTTGCGCTCGGCGCGGCGCACCGCGTTCGGCACTTCGACCTCGACCCGCGCCGGCAGCTGGTGCACGTGCAGTTCCTTGTTGACCCACTCGGCGGCTTCGCCGTTGACCGTCGCCTCGCCCGGATCACCCGCGTACGGCCATGGCAGCACCACGCCACCGGCCGGTGGCACCAGGCCCGGCTGCAGCTCCAGCACCAGCTGCTTGTCGCTGCGCTGCAGGCGGTAGTTGAGCTGGCCCTGCGGCGTACGCAGGCCCTGAACGGCGATGCCCTCGCCCTGCAGCCACGCGGTCGGTACACCGGCGGCCAGCACCAGCGCATCGTCCATGTCGCGGTTGTAGGCGAACATGTCCAGCGCCGAGCGCACGAAGTCCGAAGCCACCCAGGCATGCGGCAGGTCACCGACGAAGAACGGCTTGCGCGGCGTGCGCGAAACCACCTCGGCCCACTGGTTCCAGGCCTGCGGTGCGCGATCCTTGAAGAAGAACTCGGTGGCCTGCCAGGCGCGGTCGCGCCAGCCCAGGCGCACGAACGCGGCCACGTTGCGCCACTCGTACGGGGTGTAGTCCTTCCACTCGCGCTTGCCATCGCGACGCGCCACGAACTCCTTCCAGTAGCGATCGAAGGTAGCCTCCAGTGCCTGCTGCGGCAGCCTGCCCTGCTCCCCGCCCGGCGCCAGCGCGATGGTGGTCGAGGTCGCGTCGAAGTCGCCCAGCTCGGCCGAGCCCGGCAGGTAATCGATCTTGTGCTGCTGCATCGCCGACAGCAGCGAGGCCTGCAGGTCAGCACGGAACTGGTCTCGCGATTCGGCCATCTGCATCGACTCGACCTTGCCCAGCTGGGTCGCCAGCAGCGCCGCGTCCTTGTAGCCGCGCAGCGCCCAGAAGTTGTCCCAGTACGAGTGCATCGGCTTGGCCGAATAGCCTTCGTGGCTGATCGAGGCCGGCATCATGCCGTAGAAGGCCGGATTGCGTGCGCGGTTCTCCTCGGTGCGCTCGCTGGACCGCAGCTGCTCCATGTAGCTGTAGGCGCCCTGCACGTGCGGCCACATCAATTCGACGAAGGTACTGTCGCCGGTGTAGCGCCCGTATTCGGCAATGCTGTAGATCAGCTCGCCATGACTGTCGTTCTCCGGCACCGGGTCGCTGCCACGTGCATCGACACAGCACGGCACCTTGCCGTTCTCGAACTGGTAGGGCGCATACCAGTTGATGTAGTCGCGCACCGCATCGCTGCGGCCCATGCGCAGCAGGCCCTCGGAGATCATCGCGCCATCGCGTATCCAGCTGCGCGCATACGAGCGCGTGCCCGGCTGCAGGCGCGGCCCCACGCGCGAAATCAGCATGTGCGCGACTGCCGTACGCAGGGTGTCGACCAGCGGCCGGCCCGCAGCGGGCACCTGCAGCGAGACCACGCCCAGCTTCTGCCGCCACTGCTCGGCTACCTGCGCCTGCGCCTTGGCCACGTCCAGCGCCTGCGGCGCCCAGCCACCGGTCTGCGGCAGTACTACCGCCACCTCGCGGCTCTGGCCGGGCTCGAGCGTGATCGTATAGATCAACGCGCCCGACGCCATGCCGGTGTTGTCCTTCACTGCAGTGGTGGCCGGATACTTTCCGTCCGCCAGATGCATCGCATCGAGCTTGCCGTCGAACGTACTGGCAAAGCGTGCGTCCGGCACCTGCAGCGGGTAGATGCGTGGCTCACCGTTGACCCGCACGAGCTGCTCGCCCACGTCCAGTGCATCGATGCGGCTGAAGCCACCGACGGTGTTGAGGAACTGGGTGGGCGGATTGACCTGCCACGGACGGATCGCCAGTGCCAGGGTGTACTCGTGCGCGACCTTGTCCGGATTGCTCAGCCGGTAGCGACCGATCAGCTGCGCGCGCTCCGGCGTGCCCTGCACGAAACTCGTCACCGCCAGGCCGGCCTTCTCATGCACCCAGTCGACGTTGGCGATCGGCAGGTAGTGATCCTGCAGCGACTGCGTGATAGCCACCTTCGACCAGTCCAGCAGCTTGCCGTCTAGGCGGATGAACGGCTCGATGCTGAAGCTGCCCTTGGCCGGCTCCAGTGCGCCGTCCTCACTGATCAACGCCTGTTCCTGGCCGCCATCAAGGCCCAGCAGGGTCCAGTACGGCTGTTCGCCCACGTAGGCACGCGGCAACGACCCGCGCGGCAGGTCGGCCGCCACCGAGGACAGGAACGCGTTCGGCGTGGCCGCGAAGGCCAGCGGCTTGAGCGCGATGTCACGGATGCCGTAGCGCCAGTTCGGGCCATCCTGCAGATCGAAGCGCACGTAGCGCGCATCGGTGTCCGGCAGGGCAAGCCAGTCGCGGCCACCCGCACCGCTGGTGACTTCGCGCACGGTACGCCAGTCACGGCCGTCCTCGGAGGTGCGCACGGTGTAGCGACGCGCTTCCAGGTTCGGCAGCCAGTCGATCACCGCACCGCCGATCTCGCGGCTCTTGTGCAGGTCCAGGCTGATGGTCTGCTGCTTGACGCCACCGCTGATCCAGAACGTATCGCTCTTGCCGTCGATCATGCGGTCCTGCAGCGCGGTAGCGGTGTCGGCGATCACCGACGGCATCAGCGCCGAATCATCCTGCGGCGGCAGGCCCTGCAGGGTCAGCTTGTCGAAGCACACCGTGCCGCGGCCGCCGACCTTGCTGTAGATGGTGAATTCGACGGCGGCGCTGCGTGCCATCTCCTTCTCGGGCGAGGGCCCCCATGCCTTGTCGATCTGCCGACGCCGGTACTCGACCGGCGTCCATGCCTTGGGGAAGCTGTAGCCGGGACGGTTGACCCACCAGACGTTGTCGCCGCTGGCGTCGATCAGCTTGAACTGCAGGTCGTTGCCCGGTGAATCACCGCGCAGCTGGAAGCCGAAGCGGTAATTGACCGGGTACTCGACGTTCAGCGCACGACGGATGCCGACGTAGCCGGAGACATCGTGGAAGTCATAGTCCAGGCACAGCGCGCGGCCGCCACCAGCGCCACTGACCGGTCGCAGAGAACCACTGACCTGGTCGGACAGCACCAGCTTCCAGGCCGCGATGTCGTCGAAATCGTCCAGCACCTTCGGTGCCGGCAGCGCCGGAGGTGCGGCGATCGCCAGGGAGGTCCACAACAGGCCCAGTCCAACGGCGATCGCTCGCTTCATCCTTTGACGCTCCCCAACAACAGACCTTGGATGTAGTACCGCTGCAGCACCAGGAACAGCGCCAGCACCGGAACCACGGTGACCACCGCGCCGGCCATCATCATTTCCACGTCCATGATGTGCTCGCGCGAGAGGGTGGCCAGCGCCACCGGCAAAGTGTAGTGCTCCTGATCGGTCAGCACGATCAACGGCCACATGAAATCGTTCCATGCGCCCATGAAAGTGAAGATCGCCAGGGTCACCAGCACCGGCTTGAGCATCGGCAGCACGATCTGGAAGAAGATGCGCAGCTCCCCTGCCCCGTCGATGCGGGCCGCTTCCAGCAGTTCGTCCGGAATCGAACGCGCGTACTGGCGCACCAGGAAGATGCCGAACACGCTGGCCAGCGCCGGCACGATCACGCCGCCGAAGCTGTTGACCAGGCCCAGCTGCTTCATCAGCAGGAACAGGGGCAGCATCGCTACCTGTGCCGGGATCACCAGCGCCGCCATCAACACCTGGAACAGGCGCTCGCGGCCAACGAAGTTCAGCTTGGCGAAGGCGTAGCCGGCCATCGTGTTGAGCAGCAGCGAACCCAGGGTGATGCCGACCGACACCAGCAGGCTGTTGGCGAAGTTGCCGCCCATGCCAGTGCGCGCGAACAACTCATGGTAGTTGCGCGTGGTGATGCTGGACGGCAGCAGCGGCGGCGGGAAGTGGGTCGCCTCGCCCTGCGGCATGAACGAGACCGAGAGCATCCACAGCAACGGCGCCAGGCTGACCAGGGCCAGCACCAGCAACGCACCATTGATCAACCACGGGTACCAGCGCGACTGGCCGATTTCACGACTCATACCAACTGCCTCTTGCGGCCGAAACGCAGCATCACGGTGGTCACCGCCAGGATGATCAGGAACAGCAGGAACGCCACCGCGGAGGCGCGTCCCAGGTTCCACCACTTGAAGCCTTCCTCGAACATGAAATACAGCACGCTGACGGTACTCTGCAGTGGGTCGCCGCGGGTCATCACGTAGGGCTCTGCGAACAGCTGGAAGTAGCCGGACACGGTGATCACGCCGACCACCAGCAGCACCGGGCCGAGCATCGGCAGGGTGATGTGCAGGAACTGCTTCCAGCGCGAGGCACCGTCGATGCGGGCGGCCTCGTACAGGTCATGCGGGATCGCCTGCAGGCCCGCCAGGAAGATCACCATGTTGTAGCCGAAGTTCTTCCACACCGCGAACAGCATGATGGTCGGCATCGCCCAGTTGGGATCGCCCAGCCAGTCGATCGGACTGATGCCCAGATGGCCCAGGCCGTAGTTCACCAGCCCGTAGCTGGTATGGAACAGGTAGCGCCAGATCACCGCCACCGCTACCAGCGTGGTCACCACCGGCGCGAACAGCGCGGTGCGGAACAGCGCCTTGAAACGCGCGGCCGGTGCATTCAGCAGCATCGCTGCGCCCAGCGACACGCCAATCGACAACGGCACGCCGATCAACACGAAGTAAGTGGTATTCCACAACGACTTCCAGAACATCGGTGTCTGCAGCAGATCGATGTAGTTGCCCAGGCCGACAAAGCGCAGGTTGCTGCTGTCAGCCAAGGCATACAGGTCGAAGTCGGTCACGCTCAGCGCCAGCGCCGAAGCCACCGGCAGGCCGAAGAACATGCCCAGCACGATCAGCGAGGGACCGGCAAAAATCCAGCCGGCAAGTGAAGTACGTTTCATTGGGCGCTCCCGGCGGCCACGGCACTGCTCGATTGCGGCGCCGGCACGCGCTGCTGCAGGCGTTGTTGTTCATGCATCCAGCGGCGCTTGGCCAGCACCTTGTCCACGCGCTGGTCCAGCTCTTCCACCGCCTTGTCCTGCGGCAGGCCACCGCGCACCACCTTTTCGGTGACGATGCGCATTTCCTGCACGATGCGCTCCCATTCGAGCACCTTCGGGGTCGGCTTGACCCGCTCCAGCTGGTCACGGAACGCCGCTGCCAGCGGATCATTGGCCAGCGACGGCGCGCTCCAGGTGCTGCGGCGCGGCGGCAGGTCGCCGATGATCGAATGGAATTGCGCCTGGATCCGCGGCCGCGACAGGAACTCGATCAGCTTCCAGGACGCTTCCTTCTGCTGCGACTTGCGGAAGATCACCAGGCTGGTGCCACCGGCGATGCCGGCGCCAGGGCCCTCCGGGCCGGGAAGCGCCGCAGTGCCCCACTGCCCTTCCAGTTCCTTCGGCTGCAGCTTCTTGAACTCACGGATGTTCCAGGGCCCGGAAATGTAGAACACGTTGAAGCCGCGGAAGAACTCATCCCAGACGTTGGAAATCTGTGTCTCCGACATCTTCGGCGCCCAGCCCTGCTCGAACATGTTGGCGTAGAAGGCCAACGTGCGGCGGAACCCCGGGCTGGCGAAATTGCCGCGGGTGTCATCGTCGCGCAGCAGCGGATCGGGCTGCTGCAGCGCCAGCGACAACTGCTGCTCGAACTCGTTGATCGGCATCAGCACCGCATAGCGGTTCGGGCCCTGCATGCGCTTGATCGCCGCCATCTGTTCGTCCCACTCCGCCCACGTGCGCGGCGGGTGGTCGTAGCCGGCCTTGGCCAGCAGATCCTTGCGGTAGTAGATCAGACGCGTGTCGACATACCACGGCACGCCGACCAGCTCGCCATGGATCACATTGGTATCCCAGATGCCCTGGAAGTAGTCCTTCGGGTCGACCACGGCCGAACGCTGCACGAACGGCTGCAGCGGGGTCAGCGCATCCAGCTCGGCGAACTCCGGCACCCAGGTGTTGCCGAGCTGGCACACGTCCGGCAGACCGTCGGCGGCGAACGCGGTCAGCAGCTTTTCGTGCGCAGCGGTCCACGGGATGTTCTGCACATCCACCTTGATGCCCGGGTTCTCGGCTTCGAACTCATGGATCAGTTCGCTGACCACCTCGGCTTCGCGGCCCATCGCCCAGAAGCGCACGGTGGTGGTGCCCGGTTCGGTGCGGGCGCAGCCGGCCACGGCCAGTGCGGCCAGGGCTGGCAGTGTCCAGCGGCGCAGACGGTCGATCCAGTTCGGCATCGGGTTACTTGCCCTGGCCTGTGTTGCGGTTGGCATTGTTCTTCTGTTCCTGCGCGGCAGCCGCGCGTGATTCGGCGATACCCACCGCGCGTGCCGCTGCGGCCTTTTCGTCTTTCTGCAGTTCCAGCGGCTGGAACGAACCTTCCGGCGCCAGCCAGCCGCCACTGAACCCCGCCCGCTCCAGGCCCTTGCGGATGTACGGGTTCTTCTTCATCACTTCCCAGACGAAGTCATTGCGGTAGTTGGCGATCATGGTCAGGATCGGCCCCTGGTCGATGGCGATGTAGTCGCTGGCGACCCAGCCACGATCCGGCACCACGCGGCCGGTCTTGATCGGGATGTCGTAGTTGAAGCTGGGATTGAACGAATCCAGGAAGCCGTAGCTGGAATAGATGTAATCGCCGTAGCGCTTGTGCATCTCCAGCGTGGCCGGGATCACCTGTTCCGGCGCGAACACCACCGACGCGATCGCGGCAGTGGGGGCGATGGTGCCGTCATCGAAATTCTCGCGCAGGCCAGCGCCGCGTGAAGAGTAATGGCGGAACTGGCGCTGCTCGCCGCGATAGTCCTGGGTGGTGTTCTGTGGTCCGTCGCTGGCGGTCAAACCCCACACGTTTTCGCCGTACTCCTTCCACTGCATCGGATTGGCGATGGCATACTCGCGCTGGGCCAGGGCGGCCGAGCGGCTGTTGAGGAAGTAGGTGCTGCCACGCTCGCGCATGTACGCGTCCTGGATGTCGCGGAAGTCGATCCAGACATGGCTGTACTGATGGCCGAACAGCGGACCGAAGGACAGGTACTCCTGGCCTTGGTAGACGCCCCAGTCGTTGTCATAGGTACGCGTCCACACCGTCCACGCATCCGGGCTGACCGGGTGCGTCGGCGAACCCAGGGCGAGGATGTAGACCATCATCGCCTCGTTGTAGCCCATCCAGTCGTGGTCGATGAAGCCGCTCTCGGGGAACCAGCCCATCGAGATCAGCGGCGCGCGCTGCTGCAACCACGGCCAGTCGACCTTCTTGTACAACGTATCGGCGATCTGGCGGATTTCCTTTTCGCGCGGATCGTCACCGTCGTAGTACGACTGCGCGAACAGCACGCCCATCATCAGCAGCGCGGTATCCACCGAGGACAGCTCGACCCAGCTGTCGTAGCGGCGGCCTTCCTGCATGTCCAGGAAGTGGTAGTAGAAGCCCTTGTAGCCGGCCTTGCCGGTGCGCTGCGGGCCCATCGGCACGTCGCGGAAGAACTTCAGGGTGGTCAGGGTGCGGTCGATCGCCTGGTTGCGGCTGACCCAGCCGTTCTCGATGCCGATCGGATAGGCGGTCAGCGCGAAGCCGACCGAGGCGATGCTGGCGAACGGCCGCGACGGGTAGCGGTCCGGGGTCAGGCCGTTGATCTCGTTGGTGGTGTCCCAGAAGAACTGGAAAGTACGGCGCTCGATGTCATCGAACAGCGGCGGCAGCTCCGGCTTCATCGGCCGCGGCGGTGCATCGGCCTCGATCAGGATCACCGGCGGCCGCGGCTTGGCAGGCTCCTGCTGGGCCGGCTGGCAGGCAGCAGCGGCCAGGCTCAACGCCGCGGCGGACAACAGATGGCGTGCCTGCATGGCGCGATTCCTCCGGTGGTCTGATCGATGGGAAAGCATAACGTCCAATGATCTGAAATCGTTTACAAGCTGCGTTCAAAAAAAACCACGAAAAACGTGGTTTGACACCGCGATCATTGCCCACGCCGCTGCCCCCTGCCCGGCAGCGGCGTGGGCAATGGACCGGCACGAAGCCGGCCATTGCCGTTTTCACGCGACCGATGCCGCCGGCGGAGCGGCGGCATCGGGTCGTGCATCTACACCCGGGCTTAGAAGCGGAAGCCCACTTCGGCCTTGATCTGACGCGGCGTACCGATGATGTCGCCGGTCTCGTTGTAGCTGGCCTGCAGCTTGCCGTTGGTCTTGACGTAGTTGTAGGTGGAGAAGTTGTCGAAGTTGAAGACGTTGATGATATCGATACGTGCGTACAGCTCGGTATCGCCCGGCATCTTGAACGTCTTCGTCGCCTGCAGGTCGACCGAACGGTAGCCGAAGATCTTGCCGCCCACCAGGAACTTGCCGGTGGCGTTGGGCACGGCCGCCTGCGGCGTCGGCAGGGTGTAGCCGCTGGCCTGCATCACCGGGTACCAGTCGTTGACGGCGGTCGGGGTGGCCAGGGTGATCTTGCCGCCGAAGGTGATGCCCCAGAAGCCCGCGTACGAACCGGTCACCACCAGGCGGTGGCGCGGTGCGCCGTTGGAGCGGATGGTCGGATAGTCGCCGATCAGACCGCGGTCAAACGCGTACTTCTCGTTGATGTCGCGATTGTGGCGGGCGGTGGTCCAGGTATAGGCGATGGAGGTACCCCAGCCGCTTTCCTTGGTGAACGGCTTCTGCGCCGACAGCAGCACCTGGGTGGCACGGGTCTTGATGCCCTGCTGGCCGATGATCAGGCTGCCGAAGCCCGGCACGTTGCAGCTCCACGCCTGGCTCAGGCCCGGGTCGGTGCCACCGCACAGGCGCGGGTCATCGAAGAACTGGCCGGTCGGGTAACGGTTGCCCAGGGTGAAGGCGAAACCGTCGTAGCTCAGGGTGCGAGCGATGGTGGCATCGGTCAGCCACTCGCCGATCCGGTTGCTCATGCCCAGGCTGAACTGGTCCGAGTACGGCGCCTTCAGCTTGTTGTTCAGCAGGTCCACTTCCAGACCGGCATTGCTGGTCGCGCCGACCAGGGACTGCAGGTTGCCGATGCCGTTGAGCAGGTTCGGGTTCCAGTCATAGCAGGCGGCCTGACCGTTGATGCAGGTGCCGGTGGCCGGGTTGCGGAAGTAGATGGTCGGCTGCGGCAAAGCCAGCTTGGTGGTTTCCAGCTGCAGGTTGTCGAACAGGTCGCGGTCGTAGGACCGGCCGGCACCGCCGTGGATCACGTGCTGCTCGTCGGCATTGATGTCATACGAGAAGCCCAGGCGCGGCTGCCAGGCATCCTTGAACGCCTTGCGGTTGTGGCCGTTGCTGATGTAGTCGCTGATGTCCAGGCCACCCAGTGCCAGCGAATCGGCGTAGGTCTGGCCGGCGGGCGCACGCGGATCCTGCGAATAGATGGCGTCGACCACCTGCTGCGGGGTGACGAAATTCAGGTAGGTCGGGGTCTTTTCGTAGTCCCAGCGCAGGCCGATGTTCAGCTGCAGGTGGTCGTTGACCTGCCAGTCGTCCTGGATGAACACACCGTACTGCTTGGACTTCGAACGCACTTCGCCGGACACGCCCGACACGCCGGTCACCGGCTTGACGAACTGCGCCTTGTACGGAATCGAATCCGGGAAGTCCGGGTCTCCCAGGGAATAGGTGAAGGTCGGGTTGATCTGCGCCGCGTCGGAAGCGTACAGGTCGATCTGCTTGTACTTCACGCCCATCTTGATGGTGTGGTCACCGGCCCACTGAATGCCATCCAGGGTCAGGTTGTCTTCGATCGACCAGCCCTTCTGGCCCTTCACCTGCGAATCCAGAGCCGATGCACCGCCGATCTTCACCACGGTGCGGTCTTCGGGACCGTCCGGCGCGGTGTAGGTGATGCCGTTGGCCAGGGTCAGCGGGGTCGGATTGTTGAACGAATCCTCGTGGGTGACCATCAATTCGTTGTAGTAACGCTCACCGCTGTGGTTCCAGCGCAGGGCGTAGCGACGGTCGGTATTGACCACTTCGCGCCCGGCCTGCGGCGAGGTCTGGCCACTGAACTGCGACTGGGTTTCGTCGCGGTCCTGGAAGGTCAGTTCAATGCGATCGTTGTCGGTCGGCTCGAAGTCGATCTTGCCGAAGATCAGATCCTGCTGGAACGGCTGGCTGGCCGGGCCGAGGCCGGCGGCGCCGGCCGGCGGCAGCAGGCCCGCAGCGCCGGTGACCGCGCCGTCCGGCGCGATGGTGACCGGCAGATCGAAGCGCTTGGCTTCGTAGGTGACAAAGAAGTGCGCCTTGTCCTGGATGATCGGGCCGCCCAGAGCGAAGCCGTATTCCTTCTCGGCCGAGACCATCTTGTCCTTGCCGCCCTGACGCTCGGCCGGGGTCTTGGCACGCATGTCCTCATCGGTGTAGCGGTAGAACGCCTCACCCTTGAACTCATTGGTACCGGACTTGGTCGCAGCAGTCACTGCGGCGCTCGACACCTGGCCATACTCGGCCTTGTAATTGCCGCTGATGACCTTGTATTCACCGATGGCGAGCTGCGGGAACGGGTTGCCGGCGCTGCCGGACTGGCCGGCCACGCCGCCACCCTTGACGTAGCTCTTCTGGCCCACGCCGTCGATGTACACATTGGTGCCATCGGCATTGGTGGCACCGCCGCGCAGCGAGGTATTGCCCTTGGCGTCACGGGTGAAGATCAGGCCCGGCACCGCATCGGCGAACTCCAGGAAGTTGCGCGAGACCTGCGGGGTGGTCTGGATCTGCTGCAGGCTGACGGTCTTGCCGACTTCGGAGGTGCGCACTTCCTGCAGCAGGGTCGGCGCGACGACGTTGACAGTGTCCAGGTTGGTGGCCGCGGTCGAACCCGGAGTGCTGCTGGCAGCGCCGGCAAAGTTCAGGGTAGCGGTCGAGGCCACGGTGACGGTGACCTTCTGCGACTGGCCGTTGGCAACCACGTTGTAGGTGCCCGGGTCCAGGCCCATCAGCGAGTAGCTGCCATCGGCACGCACGGTGCCGCGACGGACGGTACCGGTGGCCACGTTGGTGGCGGTGACTTCGGCGCCGGCCTGGGCGCCGGAAACCTGGCCGCGCAGGCTGGCGTTGGCCGACTGCGCCATGACGTTCGGAGCGGCGGCCAGCATCAGGCAGCTGACCAGTGCGGTGCTCAGCAGCCGGCGTGCCGGCGTGCGGAAGGTGGTGTGCATCATCAAGTCAATCTCCGGGTGGCGGTAACCGCTTGCGCGGTACCTGCGATCAATCAAAAAAGAAGGAACGCCTCTGGCTTCAATGGCCCGATGGCGGAGTGGTGGAATCGCGAACTATCAAGCGGGGAACCAGGGTCTGCTTGTCCCCTGTCCCGTCCGTGGAGGTGCCGTCCATCAACTGCAGCAGGCGCGTCATGGCCCGGTCGCCGAGCTCGGCGATGCTGACCTGCATGGTGGTCAGCGACGGGTGGACGAAACGCGCCAGTGGAATGTCATCGAAACCCGCCAGGGCGACATCGGCCGGAACACGGACCCCTGCCTGCGTGAACGCATACAGGCAGCCCAGGGCCATCATGTCGTTGGCGGCGAACACGGCATCGGGCAGCGCTCCGGCTGCCAGCAACTCCTGACCGGCGCGATGGCCGGAAGCTTCGTCGAAATCACCGGGCAGCTCGATGCCCTCGGCGCCACTGCCAAAAGCCACCAGCGCGTCACGGAAGCCGCGCAGGCGCTCGCGCGCGTCGAAGTTGAGGTCCGGGCCAGAAATGAATGCAATGCGGCGGTGGCCGGCGTCCAGCAGGTGGCGGGTCATCGCCATCGCACCGGCATGGTCGTCAATGCTCAGCACCGGGTGGTCCTGCCCGGGCAGATAGGTGTTGATCAACACCGTCGGCAACGACTGCGGCAGGTTGTCGGTCAGGAAACCGGGGCTCTCGGCATAGGGCGAGAGCACCAGCAGGCCGTCGACGCGACCGCGCATGGCGCGCAGGGCCGCGCCCTGCTGTTCCTGGTCGCCGTGATAGCTGGACACCAGCAAGTGCTGGCGGCGGCTACGGGCGACGTTGTCGATGCCACGCATCAGCTCGGAGAAGAACTCGCCGTACAGATCCGGCAGCACCACGCCCACCGTATTGGTGCGGCGGCTGCTCAGGCTGCGGGCGGCGGCGTGCGGGGTGTAACGCAGCCGTGCGGCGACCTCCAGCACAAGCTGGCGTACCGGTTCGGCGACATTTTCATGCCCGTTGAGCGCGCGGGAAACCGTGGCCACGGAGACCCGGGCTTCGCGAGCGACGTCTTTGATTGTGATAGCTGCCTTGTTCACGAAGCCGCCCTCCACGGCTTGGACCTACCAGCATTGGCGCGGAATGTAAGCGTTTCCATCTGGGCTTGTAAACAGTCCGTTAGGCGAATGTCCCGAAATGGACATGAAAATCTGTCCGTGGCGAGGCTCGTGCGGACCGGCCAGGACAGTGCGGGACAAGGGCTCAGCCCTGTTCTGACGGGGTATGTGCGCGGATGGACAGCGCGTGGATATCGGTCTCCATCATCGACCCCAGTGCGGCGTACACCGCGCGATGCCGGGCCAGCGGGCCCAGTCCGGCGAAGCGTTCACTGACCACATGCACGTTGAAATGGCCGCGACCGTCGCGCGCACCGGCGTGGCCGGCATGCCGATGGCTGTCGTCTTCGATTTCCAGCACGCTGGGGACCAGCGCCTGTTGCAGCGCATCACGCATTCGCGAGATCCGTTCCGCGTTCACGGCAGCACCTTGCGGAACGGACGCACCTGTACGCGGGTGTAGACGCCGGCCGCAACGTAAGGGTCGGCGTCGGCCCAGGCCTGGGCCTGCAGCAGCGATTCGAACTGCGCGATCACCACCGAACCACTGAAACCGGCCGGGCCGGGGTCTTCACTGTCCACCGCCGGGCACGGCCCGGCCAGCAGCAGGCGGCCTTCGTCACGCAGCGCGTGCAGCCGCGCCAGGTGCTCCGACCGCGCCTGCAGCCGCTGCGCCAGCACATCCTGGCCGTCATAGCCTTCAATCACATACCACACGGCATTTCCTCGCTTGCGTTGTCGGGTGCGCAGATTCTAGCCAATGCGGCCCCCGCCCCGGCCCGGCTGGACACTGGCGCGACAAAGGCTTACCCTAGGCTCCATTGCACGTGGCTGGATGCAGCAGCCCGTCGGTTTTTGCGGCCAACGCAGCCCCCGACGACCGTCCCGCTGCTTCAAACCGGTCCACCTGGCCGGGCCACGTAGACGACCTCCCCGTAGTTCCGTCGCTGCCGTTTCCTGCGGCGCGTCCTGCTGTTTGATATGTGTGGAATCGCGCCGATCCCGGCGTGTCTGGTGCCCTGGGGCTCCGTGGCGTTGGCCCGGCGAACCCGGTGCCGCGACTGGTCCGTTGCAATCCTGATGTCCATTAGATGACTTCCGAACTCGCGCTCGACGCGAACCCGCCAACCCGGCCGCCCGCCCCCCAGCAGCAGGAAATGCCGCTGGCCGTGGTGCATGGGCAACCGGTCCTGCAGATTCCGCAGGACCTGTACATTCCGCCGGACGCGCTGGAAGTCATCCTGGATGCCTTCGAAGGCCCACTGGACCTGCTGCTGTACCTGATCCGCCGCCAGAACCTGGATGTCCTGGACATTCCCGTTGCCGAGATCACCCGGCAGTACGTGGAATACATCACCGTGATGCGCGAGCTGCGCTTCGAGCTGGCCGCCGAGTACCTGGTGATGGCGGCGATCCTGGCCGAGGTGAAGTCACGCATGCTGCTGCCGCGCCCGGTCAGCGAGGAAGGCGATGAGGCCGACCCGCGCGCCGAACTGGTGCGCCGGCTGCAGGAGTACGAACGCTTCAAGCAGGCCGCCGAGGACATCGACGCCCTGCCCCGCCAGGATCGCGACACGACGGTGGCGCATGCCTTCATGCCCGAACGCGCCACGGTGAAGCTGCCGCCGCCGGTGGACCTGAAGGAGATGCTGCTGGCGCTGCACGACGTGCTCAAGCGCGCCGAGCTGTTCAGCGGCCACGCCATCAAGCGTGAGGCACTGAGCGTGCGGCAACGCATGGGCGAAGTGCTGGGACGCCTGGAAGATGGCAAGTTCTATCGTTTTGAAGGGTTGTTCACGGCCGAAGAAGGCAAGCTGGGCGTGCTGGTCACGTTCCTGGCGGTGCTGGAGCTGGCCAAGGAACAGCTGCTGGACATCGTCCAGGAAGAACCGCTGGCGCCGATCTACGTGAAATCGCTGGCCGCCGGCAACACCAATGCCCCGCTGCAGTTCAGCAGCGAATTCGACGACAACGACGCCGCCAATGCAGACGAGTGAGCGCTGACTGCCGATGGATCAATTGCTGATCAACCGCATTGTCGAGGGTGCCCTGCTGGCCTCCAGCCAGCCGCTCACCCTGGCCCAGCTGAAGGATCTGTTCCCGGAAGAGGAACCGGCACCTCCGGGTAGCATCGAACGCGCACTGGAACGCCTGCGCGAGGCCTGCGACGGGCGCGGCGTGGAACTGGTCGAGGTCGCCTCCGGCTTCCGCTACCAGGTCACCGGCGAAGTGCATGGCTGGATCAGCCGGCTGTGGACCGAACGCAAGACCCGTTACACCCGCGCCACCCTGGAAACCCTGGCGCTGATCGCCTACCGGCAGCCGATCACCCGCGGCGAGATCGAGCAGGTGCGCGGCGTGGCGGTCAGCAGCAACATCATCCAGGCGCTGGAAGAACGCGAGTGGATCCGCGTGGTCGGCCACCGCGATGTGCCCGGCAAGCCGGCGCTGTTCGGCACCACCAAGGGCTTTCTGGATTATTTCGGCCTGAAGCGATTGGATGAGTTGCCGCCACTGTCGGAACTGAAGGACCTGGGCGAACTGGAACCCCAGCTGTCCCTGGACCGCGATGCGCCGGCAGCAGCGAGCGCCGACGGCCCTGACATCTCGGCCGGCGACGAAGGCGCCGCCGCGAACGATGATGCCGGCCTGGCCGGCAGTGACACCCCCGATTCCGCCGACGCAGCTCCTGCAGCGGCTTCCGATGAGCAAGCACCTTCGCCCCTCGATGATGGGCACCCCGATTCCGCGCCGGGCGAGCGCGCGGTGCCAGTGAACGAACGCGAAGACAACGCCGTCGCGATGACGACCGTGGCTGTTGACCAAGCCGATTCCGAACCAGAGGCCGACCTCGAAACCGTCGGCCGGAGCAAAACTGATGAGTGACACCCCCCGTAACAAGCTCTCGCTGAAGCGCGAAGCCACCTCCGAACAGTTCAAGCTGGAAGAGCGCCTGCACAAGGTGCTGGCCCAGGCCGGCCTCGGCTCGCGCCGCGCGCTGGAACAGCGCATTGCCGAAGGCCTGGTCAAGGTCAACGGTGAAGTCGCGCAGACCGGCATGTCGGTCAAGAGCGGCGACAAGATCGAACTGGATGGCCGTGGCTTCGTCGCCACCGCCCTGGCCGAGCCGTCGCGCGTGCTGGTCTACAACAAGCCGGAAGGCGAAGTGACCACCCGCGATGATCCGGAAGGCCGCCCGACCGTGTTCGAATCGCTGCCGCCGCTGAAGGGCGCGCGCTGGATCGCGATCGGCCGCCTGGACATCAACACCACCGGCCTGCTGCTGGCCACCACCGACGGTGAACTGGCCAACGCCATGATGCACCCGTCGTTCGAGGTCGAGCGCGAGTACGTGGTGCGCGTGCGTGCGCCGGAAGGCGAGGAAAAGGTCTCCGACGCCATCGTCGACCGCCTCACCCGTGGCGTGGCGCTGGAAGACGGCCCGGCCAAGTTCGACGAGATCGAACGCATCGGCGGCACCGATTCGCACGACTGGTTCCGCGTCGTGGTGAAGGAAGGCCGCAACCGCGAAGTGCGCCGCCTGTGGGAATCGCAGGGCTGCCAGGTCAGCCGCCTGAAGCGCACGCGCTATGGCAAGGTGAGCCTGCCGCGCGAACTGGCCCGTGGCCATTCGGTGGAACTGGGCACCGCCCAGGTGGAAGCCCTGCGCGCGCAGCTGAAGCTGGAAGAAGGCGCACCGTCGGCACTGACGCTGCAGCCGGTGATCGGCCAACGCCGCGCCGCCAAGACCACCGTGCGCGTGCGCGAAGGTGGCCGCGGCAATGCCTACGTCAACGGCCACAACACCGCGGACGAAGGCCGCGAGCTGCGTCGTTTCGACAACGTCCGAGAAGACCGCGGCCGTGGTCGCGGCGGCAAGGGTGGCGGCTTCAAGGGCGGCCTGACGGTCAGCGGTGAAGCGGCAGCCAAGCAGTCGCAGAAGCCGTTCAAGCAGCGCGCCCAGAAGAACGATCGTTCGCTGCCGGAAGGCAATCCGGCAGCGTTCCGCACCTGGTACGTGCCGGATGGCGTGAGCACCGGCCCGAGCGGCCATCGCAATGCCGGTCCGGGCGCACGTGGCCCCGGCGCCCGTGGTCCGGGTGCAGGCGGCCAGGGCCGTCCGTACGGCAAGCCGAAGGGTCCGGGCGCAGGCGCCGGTGGCGGCCAGGGCCGTGGCGGTTTCGGCGGCGAAGGCCGTAGCGGCGCAGGCGGCCAGGGCCGTCCGGCCGGTGCAGGCAACCGCTCGCAGGGCCAGGGCAACAAGCACCCGTACGGCCATCCGGGCAATGCCCCGAGCTTCCCGTCCGACCACGCCACCCCGGGCTTCAATCCGTATGGCAGCCCGAAGCCGGCGCAGGGCGCCCGTCCGGGCGGTCGTGGTCCGGGCGGCGGCAACCGTGGTCCGGGCGGTAATCGCGGCCCGGGCGGTCCGGGTGGCAACCGTGGCCCGGGTGGCCCCGGCGGCAACCGCGGTCCGGGCGGCCCGCGCCGAAGCGGCCCGCGCGGCGGCTGATCACCGACCCGACTGAAATGAAAAACCCCGGCTCCGGCCGGGGTTTTTCGCTGAAAAGGGGACGGAGGGGATTAAGTCGTTTTTGCCACTGTGTGTGTCGAAGGGGCGAAAGCGACTTAATCCCCTCCGTCCCCTTTTGCGTGGCGCTGGAACGCGGCGGGCGTGGTGCCGGTCATGCTGCGGAAGAAGGCGATGAACGGGCTCTCGGCGGAGAAGCCGGTGTCCTGGGCCACATGCGCGACGCGACGGCCGAGCAGCAGCAGCTCCATGGCCCGCATCAGGCGCCATTGCTGGCGCCAGGCCTGATAGCTCATGCCGGTATCACGTTGCATCAACCGGCCGACGGTCCGCGCGCTTAGGCCCGTGCGCGCGGCCAGCTCCCCCAGTTCGGGCGGCAGCTGTTCGGCCAGCGGCAGGCAACGTGTGATTCGTGGATCACGCGGTAAAGGCAGGTCCATCGGCGCCACCGGTGCAGCGGCGATTTCCAGCACGCACAACGCCAGTTGATGGTGCGCGCGCGGCGACTGCCAGTCATGGTCGAACGCTGCCTGCGCGATCGGCTCCAGCAAGGCCTGCAGCAGCGGCCCCACGCCGATGATCGCCGGCTGCCGGGGCAGCTGGGCCGACAGGGTGGCGTCGAAGTACAACGAACGGTAGTCGACCGCCTGCCGCATCTGCGCGCGATGGCGCAGCCCACCCGGAATCCACGCGGCGCGCGCGGGCGGCAGCAGGCTGATGCGATCACCGTAGGTCAGGCGCGTACAGCCCTGCCGGGTGTACAGCAGCTGCGCGCGTGCGTGCTGGTGCCAACCCGAGTCGTGATCCGCCAGTGAGGCCGCGATCCCCAGCACCGGAGCGCTCCAGGCGTCGGCGTCGAAGTGCGCGTCCGGCTGCAACCAAGCCATGTCTGATTTCATATATCTGATGACAGGATAGACAGGGTGCGCCATTGCGGACGCGACCACAATGCGCGGCCCTGTTCCTGGAGCGCCCACATGTCGCGCCGCCTGTTGTTGCTCACCATTGCGCTGCTGATGTTTCCGCAGTTGGCACAGACCCTGTACAGCCCGGCCCTGGCCGATCTGGCCGAACGCTTCGCCCTGCCGCCGAGTGCCGCCAGCCAGGCCATGAGCCTGTACCTGTTCGGCTTCGCTGCAGGCGTGCTGCTGTGGGGGCGCCTGGCCGATCGTATCGGTCGTCGCCCCGCCCTTCTCTGTGGCCTCGGCGTCTTCGCAGTGGCTGCACTGGGCGGGCTGATGGCTGGCAGCTTCGGCCAGGTGCTGCTGGCCCAGGCGTCGGCCGCAGTCGGCGCCGCCGCCGCTTCGGTGGTGACCCAGACCGTGCTGCGCGACCATCTGCAGGGGCCAGCGTTGGCCCAGGCATTCTCCTGGATCGGCATGGCCCTGGCCCTGAGCCCGGCCATCGGTCTTGCACTGGGCACGCTGCTGGTCACCGCCCATGGCTATGTCGGCGTACAGTCCGGCCTGCTGCTGATAGCTGCCCTTCTGGCAGTCGCGTGCCTGGCTGGCCTGCGCGAAAGCCGCCCTGCACAGATTCCGCACGCGCCCATGCTGCCGCTGCTGCGTGAACTGCTGCGCGATCGCTGGATCTGGTCACACGCGTTGCTGGTGATGGCCTTCAACGTGGCGATGTACAGCTGGTATGCACTCGGCCCCTTCGTGTTTGCGCGCCTGCACTGGCCAGCCACCTGGTTCGGCGCCAGCGGCGCGGTGCTGGCACTGGGCTCGGCCCTGGGCGCGTGGGGCAATGGCTGCCTGCTGCGTGCAGGCGTTTCCACAACCGCGCGTATCCGCATCGCCGCAGGCCTGGTTCTGACGGGAGGCCTGCTGGCTGCGCTGCTGCATGATCACCCCGCCCTGGTCGCGGCGATGGTGCCGGTAGTGACGGGCTTCGGCCTTGCCATTCCCAATGTGCTCGGCCAGGCCCTGCGTGGCTATCCACACTGTCTCGGCAGCGCAGGCGCGCTGTTCGGCCTGCTCTACTACCTGTTGATCGGTGCGGCGATGGCGCTGGTCGGTGCAGTGCAGCTGCTGGCACCGACCCTCATCGTGTGTGGCCTGCTGGCCTTGTGGCTGCAGCGGCGGCGTCCCGTTGCAGCCTAGGAATTGCTGCAAAAGCAGCGCACTGTGCGCGCCTTCCGGGAATGGCTTTGATTCCGCGGCTATCGTGCGCGCTCTCCCACACAAGACAGATGCCCGTGATCACCATCACCGCCGAACAGGCCCGCGCCAACGCCGATGCTGCCAAGCGCCCGATCGAACTGTTCTACCGCGATCTCGACAACGCTATCCAGATCGGCTCGGAAAATGGCCGCCGCTACATCGTGTTCGGCTTCAACCAGGTGATGGCCAGCGAGCAGCTCGTCGAAGACGTGGTCGCGCAGCTGCTGAAGAATGGTTTCGGTGTCGAACGGTTGTTGAGCGATTCCGAACAGCACTACATCCGCATCAGCTGGGGATCTGCCGAGCCGTCGCGCCTCAGCGCCGGCTGAGGGTGAACGCGGTGCCGTCCACGCCCAGGTCCCAGCCTTTGCCGGTACCGGACAGGGCCAGTGAGATGTCGCCCTTGGTCATCACCTGCGCATTGCTGGATTTCATCGCACCGGCATGTGCACCGACCGACGCGTAGGTGCCCAGCAGCTGATCGATGCTGATCGCGCCGGTGAAGTTGCCGCGCCCATTGGTGATCTTCGACTTGCCCACCGTCAGGCCACCGCCCTTCATCTGGACGTGCACCGGCATGCTGGCGCCGTTGCTGCAGGTGACCGTGCCATTGCCGGAGGCAGTCTTGTAGATCAGCGACCAGCCGGACAGGCTGTAGCGCAACTCGCAGTCGAGATTGCCGGCAGCCTGCGCAGCCGGAGCGAGCGACGCGGCGGCCAGGGCCAGCAGCAGGGCGAAGGGCGATTTCATGGCAGGACTTCCAGTTCGGGCGGTCTGGCGGCGAATCTAGCAGCGCGCGCGTGCAGGTTGAATGCAGGCGCGAGCCCTGGTGCAGCGGCGTTCAGGCCGTCGCTCAGGCCTGCTCGTCCAGGTGGAAGGCATCGGCATCAAGCATGGCCGGGAAGCGCGCGCGATGCGCGGCCAGCGCCTCGGCCGAAATAGTGGTGGTGACCACCTGTTCGCGCTCGCGGATTTCCACCTGCGGCTGGCCGAGGAAATCCAGAACCGCGCTGTCGCCAGCGTAATGGAGCTGGTTGCCATCAATGCCGACGCGGTTCACCGCAGCAACGAAGCACAGGTTCTCGATCGCGCGTGCACGCAGCAGTGTCTTCCACGCATAGGCGCGTGCCGACGGCCAGTTGGCGACGAAGATCTGCAGGTCGAAATCCAGCTGCTGCGGACGCTCCACGTTGTAGCGGTTGCGGCAGAACACCGGGAAACGCAGGTCGTAGCAGACCTGCGGATTGATCCGCCAGCCTTTCCATTCCACGCTCAGGCGCTCACGGCCGGCGGCATAGCGCTCGTGCTCGCCGCCGTAGCGGAACAGGTGGCGCTTGTCGTAGTACTGCAGGTTGCCATCGGGCGTGGCGAACAGCAGGCGGTTGTAGACGCCTTCGCCATCACGCAGCTGCACGCTGCCGATCATCGCTGCGTTCAAGGCTCGGGCCTGCTCGCGCACCCAGGCCACGGTCGGGCCGTCCATGCCTTCGGCCTGGGCAATGGCTTCGTTGGAGAAGCCACTGGTGAAGGTCTCCGGCAGGATCACCAGATCGGTGCTGCCGGCCAGCGGCGCCAGCAGCGCACCGTAATAGGCGCGGTTGCCCGCCGGGTCATGCCAGCGTGTGTCGCCCTGGACGAGGGAAATGCGCAGATCCTGCATGTTCAGCCCTCCGCTCACAGCAGGCGCAGGCGTTCGATCGCCGCGTCCATGGTCGCTTCGTTCTTGGCGAAGCACAGGCGCACCAGGCGCTGGCCGGTCGGCGGATTCTCGTAGAACGGCGACAACGGAATGGCCGTGACGCCCTTCTCGATGGTCAGCCACTTCACGAACTCATGGTCCGGCAGGTCGCTGATGGCCGAATAGTCGACCAGCTGGAAGTAGCCACCCGGCACCGGCAACGCCTTCAGGCGGGTGCCGGCCAGCTGCTCGCGGAAGCGGTCGCGCTTGGCCTGGTAGAACGCGCCCAGCTCCAGGTGGTGCTCGGGCTCGTCACGGATCATCGCGGCGAAGCCGTACTGCGCCGGGCCGAAACTGGTGAAGGTGTTGTACTGGTGCACCTTGCGGAACTCGGCGGTCAGCGCCGGCGGTGCGATCGCATAGCCGATCTTCCAGCCGGTGCAGTGGTAGGTCTTGCCGAAGCTGGAGATCACGAACGCGCGCTCGCGCAGTTCCGGGTAGCGCAGCGCCGATTCATGGCGGCGGCCGTCGTAGATGATGTGTTCGTACACCTCATCGGAGATCAGGTAGATCTGCGTGCCACGCAGCAGCTCGGCCAGTGCCTGCATGTCCTGCGCCGACAGCATCGCGCCGGACGGGTTGTGCGGGGTGTTGACGATCAACATGCGGGTGCGCGGGGTGATCGCCGCACGCACGCGGTCCCAGTCGACGGCGAACGTCTGCGGATCGAGCGACACATGTACGGCCTTGGCACCGGCCAGGTCGATCGCCGGTTCGTAGCAGTCATAGGCCGGGTCGAGCACGATCACTTCCTCGCCGGCACGCACCACGGCGTGGATGGCGTTGAAGATGGCCTCGGTGCCACCGCTGGTGACAGTGATCTCGCTGTCCGCATCGACCTGCGCGCCGTAGCAGTCCAGCGCCTTCTGCGCGATGGCCTGGCGCAGCGGCGCCACGCCGGTCATCGGCGGGTACTGGTTCAGCCCGGCGGCCATCGCCCTGGCGGTCTCGTCGATCAGGCGCTGCGGCGCCGAAAAGTCCGGGAAACCCTGGCCCAGGTTGACCGCGCCGTGTTCGGCGGCGAGCTGGGACATCACGGTGAAGATCGTGGTACCGACCTTGGGCAGCTTGGTGTTCGGTTGCATCGGCCTGGGCTGTGGGGGAACAGACCTGCGAGTTTACGCAATCCGCGCGACGGTAGTGCCGGCCGCTGGCCGGCAACTTCGGCTGGCAGGTGGCGAAATTGCCGGCCAGAGGCCGGCACTACCATCGGCATTCACCGCTACAATTGCCGCCGCACTCCGGCATGAAGACCTTTGCCCCTTGAACACCCCTGCATTGCTGGCTGCCAGCGGCCTGAGCTTCTCCCGCAATGACGAGCCGGTGTTCGGCCCGCTGGACTTCCATGTGGACGCCGGCGAAGCCCTGCTGGTGCAGGGCGGCAACGGCGCCGGCAAGACCACGCTGCTGCGCGTGCTGGCTGGCCTGGCCCGGCCCGGGGCCGGGCAGGTGCGGATCGACGGCAAGCCGGCCAGCAATGCCGAGCGTGCACGCTACGTAGCCTACCTCAGCCACCTGCCGGCACTGAAGCCGGACCTGGACACGCTGGAGAACCTGCACTTCCTGTGCGGCCTGCACGGCCGCCGCGCACGGCAGATGCCGGGCAACGCGCTGGCCATTGTCGGCCTGGCCGGGTATGAGGAAACCCTTGTGCGGCATCTATCGGCCGGGCAGAAGCGGCGGCTGGCACTGGCGCGCATCTGGCTGTCGCCGGCGCCGCTGTGGCTGCTCGACGAACCCTACGCCAACCTCGACCTGGAAGGCATCACTCTGGTCAACCGGATGATTTCCGCGCACCTGCGCGCCGGTGGCGCTGCGCTGGTCACCACCCACGGCGCCTATGCCGCACCGCCGGTGCGGACCCGCCAGCTCGACCTCGGCGGTGCCGCATGATCGCGCCGGGCACCGAACCGGGCCTGTGGCAGACCGCAGGCGCCCTGCTCAAGCGCGACCTGCGCCTGCTCTGGCGCCGCCGCGGCGACGCGCTGCAGCCGCTGCTGTTCGCGGTGCTGGTGGTGGTGCTGTTCGCGCTGGCCCAGGGCCGCGAGCCAAACCTGCTGGCCGCCACCGCAGGCGCAGTGCTGTGGCTTGCTGTGCTGCTGGCCGGGCAGCTGTCGCTGGATTCACTGTTCCGCTCCGATGCCGAAGACGGCTCGCTGGAACAATGGCTGCTGGCGCCGGTGCCGCTGGCCTGGCTGGTGCTGGTGCGCGTGCTGCTGCACTGGGCCACCACCGCCCTGCCGTTGATCGTGGTCAGCCCGCTGCTGGCCGAAATGCTGCATCTGCCGCATGACCAGCTGCCGATGTTGCTGGCATCGTTGCTGCTGGGAACGCCGTTGCTGAGCCTGATCGGTGGCGTGGTCGCCGCGCTGACCGTGGGCATCCGACGCTCTGGTATTCTCGTGGCGTTGCTGTCGCTGCCGCTGTACGTGCCGGTGCTGGTGTTCGGCGCAGGCAGTCTGGTGGCAGCCGGACGCGGGCAGGATCCGGTCGGTGCGCTGCTGATGCTGGGCGCCGGCCTGCTGGTCGCGCTGGTGCTGGCACCGCTGGCCACTGCCGCTGCAATACGTATTTCTCTGAGTTGACCGAGCTGAGAGCCAATCCACCCCTGCTGGATAGCCGCCACGCATGAATCCGATTGTCCGCTGGTTCCACCAACTCGGTTCGCCTCCCACGTTCGACCGCTTCGCTGCCCGCTGGTCGCGGGTGTTCTACCTGGCTGCGGTGCCGGTGCTGCTGGTCGGCATGTGGCAGGCACTGCTGGTGGTGCCGCCGGAAGCCAAGCAGCTGGACAGCTTCCGCATCCTCTACATCCACGTGCCCAGTGCCTGGATGAGCCTGTTCGTATTCGCGCTGATGGCGCTGTATGCCGCCATCGCCCTGATCTGGCGGATCAAGGTCTGCGAGATCCTGGCCATGGCGTGTGCGCCGATGGGTGCCGGCTTCACCCTGATCACCCTGTTGACCGGCAGCATCTGGGGCAAGGGCACCTGGGGCACCTGGTGGGACTGGGACCCGCGCATGACCAGCGAGCTGGTGCTGCTGTTCCTGTACCTGGGCGTGATCGGCCTGTACCACGCCATCGAGGACCGCCGCAGCGCCGCGCGCGCGGCCGGCCTGCTGGCCATCGTCGGTGTCAGCCTGCTGCCGGTGATCCGCTATTCGGTGGACTGGTGGGGCGGCCTGCACCAGCGCCAGTCGATCAGCGTGTTCGGTGAATCGGCGATCAGCAGCACGATGATCGCGCCACTGTGGTGGATGGTGATCGGCACCAAGTTCTGGTTCGCCGGCTCGGTGCTGGCCAAGGCCCGAGCCGACAATCTCGACCGCGAGGCCGGCAAGGCCTGGGTCGGTGGCCGCGTCGATGCCGCACGTGCGGCCGGGGAGGCCCGATCATGACCCACCTGCCCTATGTGATCGGCGCCTACGCCGTGTTCGTACTGGTGCTCGGCGCCGACGCCATCGGTTCGTGGCTGCGCCTGCGTGTGGCACGCCGGTTGGCGCTGGCCCGCCAGCAGCGGCAGCAGACCCGCGCCGTCAAACAGGATGCTGCAGCGCCGCTGTCGACGGAGCTGGAACGATGACGCCGGTACAACGCCGTCGCCTGGCCTGGGTACTGCTGGCCCTGCTCGCCTCCGGGCTGGCCACCGCGCTGGTGGCGATGGCGCTGGAACGCAACATCGCCTACCTCTACACACCTTCGGAAGTGCTCCGCGGGGATGTCGATGCGCAGTCGCGCTTCCGCCTGGGCGGCATGGTGGTGAAAGGTTCCTTCAACCGACCGGTCGGCTCGCTGGAAGCACGATTTGAAGTGACCGACGGCGATGCCCAGCTGGCAGTGACCACGTCGCGGATCCTGCCGGACATGTTTGCCGAAGGCACCGCGGTGGTCGCCACTGGTCGCCTGCAGGACGGCACCTTCGTCGCCGACGAGGTGCTGGCCAAGCACGATGAGAAGTACGTGCCGAAGGAAGTGGCCGACAAGATGGGCGACGCCCATCGCAAGCACGACGTGCCGGTAACGGCACCCGAGGTGCGCTGAGTGCTGCCCGAACTGGGCCAGATCCTGCTGTTGTGCGCGTTGCTGGCCTCGCTGCTGCAGGCCGGCCTGCCACTGGTTGGCGCGCATCGCAGCAACACGGCATGGATGGCGGTGGCACGGCCTGCTGCCTTCGCGCAGCTGCTGCTGCTCGCCGGCGCGTTCGCGGTGCTGACCGCCGCGTTCGTGCAGCAGGATTTCTCGGTGCGCTACGTGGCAGAGAACTCCAATTCGCTGCTGCCGATGATCTACCGCTACTCGGCGGTGTGGGGGGCCCACGAGGGCTCGCTGCTGATGTGGGCGCTGGTGCTGGCCCTATGGACCGGCGCGGTGGCGCTGTTCTCGCGGCACCTGCCGGCACCGGTGCAGGCGCGCGTGCTGGCGGTGATGGGTATCGTCAGCGTCGGCTTCCTCGCCTTCCTGATCTTCACCTCCAATCCGTTCCTGCGCCTGAACCCGGCGCCGCTGGAAGGGCGCGATCTCAACCCACTGCTGCAGGACCCGGGGCTGATCATCCATCCACCGATGCTGTACATCGGTTACGTGGGTTTCGCGGTGCCGTTCGCATTCGCGGTAGCGGCGCTGCTGGAAGGTCGCGTGGATGCGCGCTGGCTGCGCTGGACGCGACCCTGGACCAACGTCGCCTGGGGTTTCCTGACCCTGGGCATCGCGCTGGGCAGCTGGTGGGCCTATTACGAGCTGGGCTGGGGCGGCTGGTGGTTCTGGGACCCGGTGGAGAACGCCAGCTTCATGCCATGGCTGGTCGGTGCGGCACTGATCCACTCGCAGGCCGTCACCGAAAAGCGCGGCACCTTCGGCAGCTGGACGCTGTTGCTGGCGATTGCCGCCTTCGCGCTGTCACTGCTGGGCACCTTCCTGGTGCGCTCCGGCGTGCTGACCAGCGTGCATTCGTTCGCAGCCGATCCCTCGCGCGGCCTGTTCATCCTGGTCTTCCTGTCGGTGCTGGTCGGTGGCAGCCTGCTGCTGTACGCCCTGCGCGCCAGCCAGCTGAGCGTGGACGCCGACGATCCACGCCGAGGCTTCACCGCCACCTCGCGCGAGACCCTGCTGCTGGCCAACAACCTGCTGCTGGCCACGGCCTGCGCGATGGTGCTGCTCGGCACGCTGTATCCGTTGCTGGCCGATGCGCTGTCGCTGGGCAAGATCTCGGTCGGCCCGCCCTACTTCGGCAGCCTGTTCCTGCTGCTGATGGCACCGATGATCCTGCTGCTGCCGTTCGGCCCGCTGGTGAAATGGCAGCGTGACCAGCCCTCGCGCGCCTTCGCGCTGCTGGCACCGTGGCTGGGCCTGGCGCTGCTGCTGGGCGCGCTGGCCTGGTGGCAGGCGCCGCAGAACGGCTGGAAGGCCGGCATCGGCGTGGCCGCTGCGGCCTGGGTCGCACTCGGTACCGCACGCTTCGTCTGGCAGCGACTGCGCGGCAACGGCCGCTTCACCGCCGAAATGCTCGGCATGATCGTTGCCCACGCCGGCATCGCCGTGTTCCTGGCCGGCGCGCTGCTGGTGGAAGCCTTGAACGTGCAGCGCGAAGTGGCGCTGGCCCCGGGCCAGCAGCTGGTGGTCGGTCGCTACGAAGTGCGCTTCGAAGGCGTGGACCATCGCGAAGGCCCCAATTTCATCGCTGACCGCGGTCACCTGCGGGTGTTCCACGACGGCCGCGAACTGGCCCTTCTGCACCCGGAGAAGCGCCAGTACGCCAGCGGCGGCCAGGTGATGACCGAGGCCGGCATCGATGCACGCTTCGACGGCGATGTCTACGTGGCATTGGGCGAGCCGCTGGGCAACAATGCATGGGCGGTACGGGTGCACATCAAGCCGTTCGTGCGCTGGATCTGGCTGGGCGCGCTGCTGATGGCCCTGGGCGGATTCATCGCCGCCGCCGACCGCCGTTTCCGTCGTCCGTAGGAGTTTCCATGTCCGAGTCCCCCGCCCCGCGCCCCTCCCGCCCGCTGCCGCCGGTAGCCATCGTGATCGGCGTGCTGTTCTTCTTCGGCCTGCTCGGGCTGATGATCTACGGGGTGATGAAATCAGGTGACCCGCAGCGCGACGTGCTGCCATCGGCGCTGATCGACAAGCCGGCGCCGGCGTTCGCCCTGCCGGTGCTGCACGACCCGGAAATGATCGTGCACAGCGACGACCTGCGCGGCGCGCCCTATCTGCTGAATGTGTGGGGTAGCTGGTGCGCGGCCTGCCGCGAGGAACACCCGGTGCTGACCCGCTTCGCCGAGAGCAAGCGCGTGCGCGTGATCGGCTACAACTGGAAGGACGACCCGACCGATGCACTGCACTGGCTGGAACAGCTGGGCAACCCGTTCATGGTCGTGCTCAGCGACGTCGAGGGCCGCACCGCGATCGACTGGGGTGTGACCGCCGCACCGGAGACCTTCCTTGTGGACGGCAGCGGTATCGTGCGCTGGAAGTACAGCGGTGCGATGTCCCAGCGCGTGGTCGACGAGAAGCTGATTCCGGCGCTGGAAAAGATCGAGAAGGCCCAGGGCAATGCCGGCAGCACGCTGCACACGGCGCCCTGAGCCCATGCGCTGGCTGCTGGCGCTGCTGCTTCTGATGCTGCCGCTGGCCGCGGTGGCACAGCAGCCGCTGCACGATCCGCAGCCGCTGCAGTTCCGCGATGGCGCCGAAGAACGCCGCTTTCACGACCTGGCCGCGCAGCTGCGCTGCGTGCAGTGCCAGAACCAGTCGCTGGCCGATTCCAACGCGCAGATCGCGCAGGACCTGCGCCGCGAAGTGCTGCAGCTGATGCAGCAGGGCCACGACGACGCGCAGATCAAGCAGTTCCTGGTCGCGCGCTACGGGGAGTTCGTGCTCTACCAGCCACCATTGCAGCCGGGTACCTGGCTGCTGTGGGGCGGTCCCCTGCTGATGCTCGGTGCGGGTGCTCTGGTGGTGCTGGGCATCGTCCGCCGCCGTGGCCGTACGGTTGGCGCCGCAGCGGCCGGCAAGGCCGATGAAGGAGACGGATGGTGAGCCATTGGCTGCCGGTGCTGGCCGGTCTGGTTGCTGCGTTGATAGCAGTGCTGGTGCTGTGGCCGCTGCGCCACTCTGGCCGCCGCGGCTTCGTGGTCGGCGTGTTCGCACTGGGCGTGGCCGGTGCCTGCCTGTATCTGCTGGTCGGTGATCCGCGTGCAGCACAGGTGCAACCGACGCCTTCGGTAGCCACCCTGCGCGATGGCGTGCAGGCCCTGCAGGATGCACTGAAGCGTGACCCGCAGCGGGCCGATGGCTGGGCGCTGCTGGGCCGGTCGCAGGCCGAACTGGGCAATGCCTCGGCTGCGGCGGACGCGTTCGCGCGGGCCGCCACTCTCGCCCCGGAAGACCCCGGCGTGCTGGTGGAAGCGGCGCAGGCACGTGCGCAGGCCGATGCCGGCAAGCAGTTCGATGACACCGCAATGGCCTGGTTGCAGCAGGCGCGTGCACAGGCGCCCGATGCCGAGCGCGCCAGCTGGCTGCTGGGTATCGCCCTGCGCCAGCGCGGAAAGAATGCCGAGGCTGCCGACGTCTGGAGCGGCTTGCTGCCGCGCCTGGAACCCGGGGCCGCACAGGCGCTGCAGGCGCAGATCGCCATCGCCCGTGAAGCCGCCGGCCAGACGCCTGATACTGCCCCTGCGGCGCCACCGGCGCTGCTGCAGGTCCGCGTGCAGCTGCCTTCGCTGAAGAACGCCGAGTGGCCCGCCAGCACCCAGGTGTTCGTACTGGCGCGGGCCGTGGGTGGACCGCCGATGCCGGTGGCCGCTCGCAAGCTGCCCTTGGCCGGCCTCCCGGCCACGGTCGGGCTGGGCGACGGAGACAGTCCGATGCCGACCGCGCCGTTGTCCGCACATCGCGAAGTGGAAGTGCTGGCACGCATCTCGCGCACCGGCAGCGCCAACCGCAGCGAGGATGACCTGCAGAGCGTTCCGGTGAAGGTGAGCCTGCCGCATGAGGGCGTGGTGGAGCTGCGGTTCCCTTGACCCGTAGAGCCGAGCCATGCTCGGCTGCGGAATGCTGGGAAACCAACGGCAGCCGAGCATGGGCTCGGCTCTACAGTAGATCCGCGCCATGCGTGAATGTGACGATCCGGTCCGGGTGCATCGCCGATGGAAACCAGCGTGTCGCCAGCTCCACATGCGGCCCCGCTAGAATGCCTGCATGACCGAATTCATCCCGCCCGGCACCCGCTTCCACGCCCTGCCCTCGCCCTTCCCGTTCAAGCGCGGCGGCGCCCTGCACGGCGCGCGCGTGGCCTATGAAACCTGGGGAACACTGGCGGCCGACGCCAGTAACGCGATCCTGATCGTGACCGGCCTGTCACCGGATGCACACGCGGCAGCCAACGACGCCAACCCGGCAGCGGGCTGGTGGGAAGGGATGGTGGGCCCCGGCAAGGCGATCGATACCGACCGCTGGTTCGTGGTCTGCGTGAACTCGCTGGGCAGCTGCAAGGGCTCGACCGGTCCGGCCTCGATCAACCCGGCCACCGGCCAACCGTATCGTCTCGACTTCCCCGAACTGTCGATCGAAGACGGCGCGCGCGCCGCGATCGACGTCGTGCGCGCCCTGGGCATCGAACAGCTGGCCTGCGTGGTCGGCAATTCAATGGGCGGCATGACCGCGCTCGCCGTGCTGATGCTGCACCCGGGCATCGCGCGCAGCCACGTCAACATTTCCGGTAGTGCGCAGGCGCTGCCGTTCTCCATCGCGATCCGCTCGCTGCAGCGCGAAGCGATCCGCCTTGATCCACGCTGGAATGGCGGCCACTACGACGATGCCGAATACCCCGAGTCCGGCATGCGCATGGCGCGCAAGCTGGGCGTGATCACCTATCGCTCGGCCCTGGAGTGGGATGGCCGCTTCGGTCGCGTGCGGCTGGATTCCGACCAGGCCGACGATGATCCGTTCGGGCTGGAATTCCAGGTGGAAAGCTATCTGGAAGGCCACGCACGGCGCTTTGTACGCTTCTTCGATCCGAACTGCTACCTCTACCTGAGCCGCTCGATGGACTGGTTCGACCTGGCCGAGTACGCCGACGGCGACGTGCTGGCCGGGCTGGCGAAGATCCGGGTGGAGAAAGCGCTGGCGATCGGCGCCAACACCGACATCCTGTTCCCCGTGCAGCAGCAGCAACAGGTCGCCGACGGCCTTCGTGGCGGCGGCGCCGATGCGCGCTTCATCGGCCTGGATTCGCCGCAGGGCCATGACGCCTTCCTCGTCGATTTCGAGCGTTTCGGCCCGGCCGTGCGCGGCTTCCTCGACGCGCTGTAAGTGGCATGGCGGCGTAATCTCGCGCTGGCCGCGTTCGGCGCGTTGATCGCGCTGATGGTCAGCGGCGTGCTGCCACTCTGGCTGGGTGGCTGGTGCCTGCTGGCCAGCGCGGTGTCGTTCGGCCTCTACGGCCACGACAAGCGCGCGGCGCAACGAAAGCAGTGGCGTATTCCCGAGCGTACATTGCAGTTGCTGGCCTTTGCCGGCGGTTGGCCCGGCGCGCTGCTGGGCCAGGCGATGTTCCGCCACAAGCACCGCAAGGCCGCGTTCCAGTGGGTGTTCTGGCTGTGCGTGCTGGCCAACGTGGCCTCGATCGCGGTGATGCTGCGCGAGTTTTCCCATTGACCGGCTCGGCTGACTTGCTTCCGAAGCCGAGCATGGGCTCGGCTCTACAGTAGATCCACGCCATGCGTGGATGTGCCGACCAAGGTCGGCATCTACCGAAGCACTTCGCGCACCAACACGCCATCACGCAACCGGTACTGCGCATCGACCACGCCTTCGGGCAGGTCGTCGTGGGTGATGATCAGCAGGCTGCGTCCGTCCAGCAACCCGGAAAGGTCCTGCAGCAACGCACGTGCGGTATCCACGTCCAGGCCTTCGGTCGGTTCGTCCAGCAGCAGAATCGGCGCATTACGCAGCAGTGCGCGCGCGAGCGCCAGACGTCGTGCCTGGCCGGCCGACATCGTCGCGCCGTTCTCGCCCACCCAGGTCTGCAGGCCGCCGTTGCGCTCGGCCCATTCGCCCAGGCGCACGCGACGCAGCACCGCCCACAACGCTGCGTCACTGGCATCGGGATCACCCAACCGCAGGTTCCCGGCCACAGTGCCGGCAAACACCGTCGCGTTCTGCGGCAGCCACGCCAGTTGCCGGTGCCAGTCGGCCTGGGCGAAATCACGCAGATCGCGGCCACCGTAGGTCAGCCGTCCCTGCTGCGGATCCCACAGCCGCAGCAGCAGGCTCGACAGCGTGGTCTTGCCACTGCCGCTGTCACCGCGAATCGCGATGCGCTCGCCCGGCGCCAGGGTCAGCTGCAGACCGCACAACACCGGCCGCGCAGCACCCGGCCACTGGAAATGCACGTCATCCCAATGCACGCGCGCGGACTGTGGCACCGCCTGCGGTGCCAGCGGATCGTCCACCGTCGGCGGTTGCTCGACGATGGCCTGCAGGCGACCGGCGGCGATGCGCCCGGACTGCAGCGACTGCCAGGCCAGGCCCATGCCCGCCCACAGCTCGATCAGCGCCACAGTGAGGAACACCAGCCCCGCCGCCATTTCCGGCGCGATGCGCTGCTGTTCGGCCGCATGCAGGGCCAATGCCAGCATCGCCACCAGGCCCATCCCGGCCACCAGGCCATGCAGGGTCGAGGCCGCGATCAGGCGCCAGCGCCGACGACGATCCCGCGAAGCCAGTTGCTTGGCGGCCACGCGTACCTTCAGCTGCCACGCCGCATCGGCGTGCAGCGCAGCCAGATCACCCGCGCCTTCCAGTCCTTCGAAGGCCGCGGTACGCAGGGCAGCGCGGTGCGCGGCGCGGTCGGCCTCCTCATCGTCACGACCACGCACGCCCAGCCACGGCACACCGAAGGCGATCAGCAGCGCCAGCACCGCCAGCAGTACCGCTGCCGAGGGCAGGATCAGCGCTGCCGAGGCGACCGCCACCAGTGACAGCGCGCCCAGCGCCACCAGCGGCCCGATCGCACGCACCAGCAGCCCATCCACTTCGCCGATGTCCCCCAGCAGGCGCGCCAGCAGCTCGCCGGTGCGCGTAGCACCCAGCCGTGCCGGCGCCAGCGGCAGCGCGCGGCGGAAGAACCACACACGCAGGTCGCGGGCGATGCGCAAGGTAGCGTCGTGGCCGACCAGCTTTTCGAAGTAGCGCGACACGATGCGCGCCATGGTCAGGCCACGGATGCCGGCCGAGGGCGAGAAGAAATTGAAGCCTTGGCCGAGCCCCGCAGCACCTGCCAGCGCGGCCGCAGTAAGGAAACCACCGGACAGGCCCAGCAGGGCGGTGCCGGCCAGCATCGTGATCCACAGCAGCAGCACGGTCAGCAGCAGGCGCGGACGATGGCGCAGGAACACCGCGCGCAGCGAATCAGGCGAGCGACTCATGCGCGCACCGCCTGTGCCGGTTCCACCAGCCGGCCTTCCGGCAACAGCAGGCAACGGTCGGCCCAGGCGATCACCGCCGGGCTGTGGGTGGCAACCACTACGCTGCGTCCACGTGCATAGGCTGCCAGGCTGCGCAGCAGCGCCGCTTCGGTATCGGCATCGAGGAACGCGGTGGGTTCGTCCAGCAGCAGCACCTGCGGGTCGCGCAGCAACAGGCGGGCCAGGCCGATACGGCGCGCTTCGCCACCGGACAGGCCAAAGCCGCGTTCGCCGATCACCGTATCCAGGCCCTGCGGCAGGCGCTGCGCGAACTGCAGCACCTGCGAGGCCTCGGCCACCGCGCGCAGGCGCGCATCGCTGGCACCGGGATCGGCCAGGCGCAGGTTGTCGGCGATGCTGCCATGGAACAGGTACGGTCGCTGGCTCGCATAGGCCACCTGCACGCCGGGCCGCAACTGCAGCTTGCCGGCACGCGGCGGCAACCAACCGGCCAGTGCTTCCAGCAGCGTGCTTTTGCCGGATCCGCTGGGACCGACCAGGGCCAGCCGCTGGCCCGGTTCCAGCAGTACATCCAGATCCTGCAGCACATCGTGGGGGGCGCCCAATGGGCGCAGTACCAGCCCCTGCGCCCGCAACGGCGGCAAGGCGGCCTCGGCCGGCTCCACCGCCAGCGGTGCAACCTCGTTCTCGATCAGGCCCTGCTCGTCCGGCAACGACTGCAGCAGACGCTCAACCTCGGCCGCCGCTGCCAGTGCATTGGCGCGGTCATGGTAGTGCGCAGCCAAACGCCGCAGCGGCGCATAGAACTCCGGCGCCAGCAGCAGGCAGAACAGGCCCGCGCCCAGGGTCGGCACCGTCGAGTGCAGCGACATCATGCCCAGGTAGCTCAGGCCCAGGTACAGCGCGACCATCGCCACGCTCACCGAGGCGAAGAATTCCAGCACCGTGGACGACAGGAAGGCGATGCGCAGCACCTTCAGGGTGCGCACGCGTACGCCTTCTGCAGCCGCCTCGATACCTTCCAGTTCGGCCTCGCCACGGCCATACAGGCGTAGCAGGCCCAGGCCCTTGATGCGGTCGGCGAAGTGGCCGCTCATCCGCGCCAGCTCGCCCAGTTGCGCACGGCCGGCGGCTTCGGCGCCCCAGCCCACCAGCATCATGAAGAACGGCACCAGCGGTGCGGTGAACAGCAGGATCAACGCCACCACCCAGTCCACCCAGGCTACCGCGGCCAGGATCAGCAGGGGCACCACCACCACTTCGGTGCGCACCGGCAGGAAGCCGCTGTAGTAGCTTTCAATCGCGTCGCCGTGATGCAGCATCAGCTCGCCCAGCTCGCCGGTGCGGCGCTGGCGCAGCCACAGCGGCCCATGGCCGAGCAGACGCGCGAACACACGCTCGCGCAACGCCAATCGCGCGGCATCGGCCACATCACCGGCAGCCGCCTGGCTGGTACTGCCCAGCAGCGTGCGCAGCACCAGGATCACAGCCAATCCAGCGAGCACCGGCAGACCCGACGCCAGCGGTGCGCGCTCCACCAGCACCGTCTGCACCAACCAGGCAATGGCCGCAGCCTGCCCGACCAGCAACCCGCCGGACAGGCTGATGCACACCGCCGCCAGCCGCTGGCGGCTCCGGGCGGACCGTGCCAGATCGGCCAGCCAGGCCGTACGAACACGCCGCTGGCGGGCGGTTTCAGCTTCCGGGGGAAGGCCGTCAGGGGTCGTTTCGGCAGCGCTCAAGGGGTCTTCACGGGCAACGGGGGAGACACGGCATTGTAGGCGCAGGCAACAGCCCGCCCCTGCGGCCGGCGGTCGCAGTCTTCATCAGGTTGGCATACGATCAACCGGGGCACCTGTTCATACATTGATCTGGATCAAGGCTGTTTGAAGTAGTCGGTCACATCATTCACGTCGTAGACCACCCTTCCCGCCACCTGCAACGGCACTATCCAACGAGGTAGCCAGGCCATGATTGATCAGACAGTCGTAGAACTGTCGCGGCTGCAATTCGCTCTGACCGCGATGTACCACTTCCTATTCGTCCCGCTCACGCTTGGCCTGTCGTTCATGGTGGCCATCATGGAGAGCGTGTATGTGATGACCGGCAAGGAGATCTGGCGCAGGATGACCCTGTTCTGGGGCGTCCTGTTCGGCATCAACTTCGCCATGGGCGTTGCCACCGGCATCGTCATGGAATTCCAGTTCGGCATGAACTGGTCCTACTACAGCCACTACGTGGGTGACATCTTCGGTGCGCCGCTGGCGATCGAAGGCCTGATGGCGTTCTTCCTGGAAGCCACCTTCGTCGGCCTGTTCTTCTTCGGCTGGAACCGCCTGAGCAAGGTCAAGCACCTGATGGTGACCTGGCTGATGGCGCTGGGCACCAATCTGTCGGCGATCTGGATCCTGATCGCCAACGGCTGGATGCAGAACCCGACCGGCGCGGTGTTCAACCCGGAAACCATGCGCATGGAAGTCGTCGACTTCATGGCCGTGGTGTTCAACCCGGTGGCGCAGGCCAAGTTCGTGCATACCGTCAGCGCCGGGTACGTGACCGGCGCGGTGTTCGTGATGGCGATCAGCGCCCTGTTCCTGCTGCGCAACAAGCACAAGGACCTGGCCCGTCGTTCGTTCGCGGTGGCCGCAGCCTTCGGCCTGCTGTCGTCGCTGTCGGTGGTGGTGCTGGGTGACGAGAGCGGTTACGCCGCCAGCGAACACCAGAAGATGAAGCTGGCCGCGATTGAAGCGATGTGGGAGACCGAGCGTGCACCGGCCGACTTCACCGCCTTCGGCATCCCGAACCAGGAAACCCACCAGAACGACTACGCGGTGAAAATCCCGTACCTGATGGGCCTGATCGCCACCCGTTCGTTGAACCAGCCGATCCCGGGCATCCTGGAACTGGTCGAGCGCGCCGAGCACCGCGTGCGCGGCGGCCAGCTGGCCTACGGTGCGCTGGAACGCCTGCGTGCCAACAAGAACGACGTCGAAGCGCGCGAGATGTTCGACCGCCATTGGCAGGACCTGGGCCACGGCCTGCTGCTCAAGCGCTACCGCGATGACATCCTCAACGCCACCCCGCAGGAGATCTCGCAGGCGGCGATGGACACCGTGCCGCGGGTGATGCCGCTGTTCTGGACCTTCCGCGTGATGGCCGGCCTGGGCTTCTACCTGATCGCCTTCTTCGCCCTGGCCTTCTACTACTCCTGCCGCAACAACTTCCAGGACAAGCGCTGGTTCCTGCGCCTGGCCCTGTGGACGCTGCCGGCACCGTGGATCGCGATCGAATGCGGCTGGTTCGTGGCCGAGTATGGTCGCCAGCCGTGGGCGGTCGATGGCGTGCTGCCGACCTTCTATGCGGCATCGGGCCTGGCCCTGCATGAAATCGTGCTGACCCTGGCCGGCTTCACCGCGATCTACACCGCACTGATCGTGGTCGAGATCAAGCTGATGCTCAAGGCGATCCGCAAGGGTCCGGACGAGGTGCTGCCGTCGCTGCAGTCGCCCCAGCCACATGCTTCCCACAATGCCTCGGCGCCGGCCGCCGGCCAGGCCTGAGGCAGGAGAACCAAGATGGATTTCATTCTTCTGGACTACACCACGCTGCGCGTGATCTGGTGGCTGCTGCTCGGCATCCTGCTGATCGGTTTTGCCGTGATGGATGGTTTCGACCTGGGCGTGGGCACCCTGCTGCCCTTCGTGGCCCGCAACGATGCCGAGCGCCGGCTGGTGATCAACACCATCGGCCCGGTCTGGGAAGGCAACCAGGTGTGGCTGGTGCTCGGTGGCGGTGCGATCTTTGCTGCCTGGCCGCCGCTGTATGCGGTCAGTTTCTCCGGGTTCTACCTGGCGATGTTCGTGATCCTGTTCGCCCTGATCCTGCGCCCGGTCGGCTTCAAGTTCCGCAGCAAGATGCCCAGTGAGCGCTGGCGCAACACCTGGGACTGGGCGCTGTTCATCGGTGGCTTCATTCCGGCACTGATCATGGGCGTTGCGGTGGGCAACGTGGTGCTGGGTGTGCCGTTCCACTTCGATGACAGCATGCGCATCTTCTACACCGGCTCGTTCTTCGGCCTGCTGATGCCCTTCGCACTGCTGGCCGGCCTGCTCAGCGTGTCGATGCTGGTCGCCCACGGTGCCGCCATGCTGGTGCTGAAGACCGATGGCCCGGTGGCCGAGCGTTCGGCCCGCTTCGGCAGCATCGCAGCGATCATCGCCTTCGTGCTGTTCGCCGTCGGTGGCGCCTGGGTGGCCTTCGGCCTGCCGGGTTACCAGATCACCTCGCAGGTGGTCACCGATGGCGCCACCAATCCGCTGCTGAAGACCGCTGAACTGGGCGCCTCCGGTGGCTGGATGCGCAACTACAGCGCGATGCCCGCCACGATCCTGGCCCCGCTGCTCGGCCTGGCGGGCCTGCTCGCCAGTGCAGTGCTGCTGCGTGCCCGTCGCGGCGGCTTGGCCTTCATCGCCTCCGGTGCGGCCATCGCCGGCATCATCCTGACCGTCGGCTTCGCCATCTTCCCGTTCCTGCTGCCGTCCTCGAGCCAGCCCACGTCCAGCCTGACCGTGTGGGATGCCTCGTCCAGCCATCTGACCCTGTGGATCATGCTGCTGGCCACGGCGGTGTTCCTGCCGATCATCATCGGTTACACCACCTGGGTGTACCGCGTACTGAAGGGCAAGACCACCACCGAAGAGATGGGCAACAACCCGAACGCTTACTGATTGCCGGTGTGCCGGCCCACGGTCGGCACACTCTTGAACAAAGGAGATTGACCATGTGGTATTTCGCCTGGATTCTCGGCGCCGGCCTCGCCTCGACGGTGGCCATCCTCAACGGCATGTGGTTCGAAGCCCGCGAGCAGAACCGCATCGAGAAAGAAAATCGTCGCTGAGCTGTAAAAAAACCTTGCCGCCTGGGCCTTCACACGGTATCTTAGGCGGCTCCTTCGGGGTGTAGCTCAGTCTGGTAGAGCGCTACGTTCGGGACGTAGAGGTCGCAGGTTCGAATCCTGTCTCCCCGACCACTCACGTGGTCGCATTGAAGCCTGGTGAAGTCGTCCAGGCTTTTTTGTTCCCTGAAGTGGCACTGCTTCGGCAGTGTGAAGAAAACAGCATTCACCCCTTGCCGCCATCGGGGTGAATCGCTAGAATAGGCGGCTCCCTTCGGGGTGTAGCTCAGTCTGGTAGAGCGCTACGTTCGGGACGTAGAGGTCGCAGGTTCGAATCCTGTCTCCCCGACCACTTCGGTGGTCACCAAGAAGCCTGGAAGACGACAGTCCTCCGGGTTTTTTTGTATCCGGCGCCCGGCACGCCCGCATGACGGGACCTTGCCGGACCGCACACGTACAATGGGCCGCGCTGCCGGCCTGCACGCAGCCACTCCCCCACCTGCCGCTTCGGCGTAGACCGATGCCGGCGCTGCATGCCGTTGCTGCGGCATGCGACACCTGCAAGGACCACCGATGAGTTCCTCCACTTCCGATTCGCCGTCGCTGCTGCACGGACGCGTGCTGGCGTTCGCCGCCATCCTGCTTGCGGCGATCAACCTGCGTACCGCAGTCACCTCGATCACCCCGCTACTCGACGTACTGGGCCAGCAGTTCGGCTTCGGCACCACCATGACCGGCGTGCTGGGCATGCTGCCGACCGCCTCGTTCGCACTGTTCGGCGTGGCCACGCCGGCGCTGGCGCGGCGCCTTGGCCTGGAACGCACCACCCTGCTGGCGATGGTGATGGCGATGGCCGGCCTGCTGCTGCGCTCCAGCGCCGGCAACGTCGGCACGCTGCTGCTCGGTTCGGTGGTGGCACTTGCCGGCATGGGCATCGGCAACGTAGTGGTGCCGCCGCTGGTGAAGCGTTACTTCGCCAACAAGGTCGGCACCATGAGCACGCTGTACATCAGCGTGCTGCAGCTGGGCACGATGCTGCCGGCCCTGCTTGCGGTGCCAGTGGCCAACGCTGCAGGCTGGCGCGTGTCGCTGGGCATGTGGGCGCTGCTGGCGCTGGCCGCCGCGCTGCCGTGGCTGCTGCTGGCCAGGCGTGCGCCGAAGCCGCAGGCGGATGCCACCGGTCCCGCTGCGCAGCCGCACGGCAAGGTCTGGCGCACGTCGCTGGGCTGGAGCATGACGCTGATGTTCGGCATGACCTCGCTGATGACCTATTCGATGTTCACCTGGCTGCCGCGCATCGTGGTCGAGGCCGGTGGCACACCCGCGTTCGGCGGTGTGATGGTGGCCGTGTTCTCGGCCTTGGGCCTGCTGCCGTCGCTGGTCATTCCGTCGATGGCGGTGCGCCTGCAGAACCCGTTCCCGCTGGTGCTGATTGGCTTCTTCTCGTTCGTGATCGCCTTCACCGGCCTGCTGCTCGCCCCCATGAAGGCGCCGCTGTTGTGGGCCTGCCTGCTCGGCGTCGGTCCGTCCACCTTCCCGCTGGCGCTGACCCTGATCAACCTGCGCACCCGCACCCCCACCGGCTCGGCGGCGCTGTCCGGGTTCATGCAGGGCGTGGGCTACAGCTTCAGCTGCCTGGGCCCGTTCCTGGTCGGCTGGCTGCACACGGTCAGCGACGGCTGGACCCTCCCGTTCAGCTTCCTGTTCGGCTGCGCCACCCTGATGCTGTGCGCCTCGTGGGTGGCCTGCAAGCCGCGGAAACTGGAAGATCTCTGGTAACCGGCCGGAGCCACTAGGCCGCCCCGCCTACCGCTCGTCAGCCACCCTGGGAATTTTGACGCCGGACTGACAATTCCGGGCGGATAGTGCCGGTGAATGCCCATCCTTGCCGCGTGACGGCATCGGGCATGGGGGCGGCATCGCCGCCCAGGCCACCACTCGGTGTGCGGGGGACTCTCGTTTCAGACAAGACATTGCAGGTCGCTGTCCGGGTTGTATCCGTCCTGATGGGACGGGCATGCACGAAGGGAGTGACGCGGGCCACGGCCACGCCAAAAGCTGGCATGTGATGTGCGTCACATTTTTCAGGTTGTCTGGTTTGGAAGCCAAGGGGGTCCCCAATGGTTGTCCACCGTCGGCTGGCGCTCTGCGTCGGCCTTGCCTGTACCGCGCTGGCCTGGGCCAGCAGCGCTGCCCCGCCCGACCGCGAGGCGGCCCTGGCCGAGATCGGTCACTACCGCGACCAGGCGCGCTGGCTGGATGCCCTGGGCGCGATCGAGCGCGCCAGCCAGCAACAACCGGATGACGACCTGCTGTTCAAGCTGCGCGTGCTGACCCTGGGCGACATCGGCAACGCCTGGCGCGCGTGGGAGCTTTACCAGCAGCGCCCGCAGCTGTTCGACGCCGCGCAGAAGCAGCGCTTGGAAGGCGACTACCTGGCCAAGCTGGTGGTCTGGAGCCTGGCCTACAGCAGCAGCGAGGACAGCCGCCTCGAAGAGGCCGAATCGACCCTGGCACGCATGCAGCGCTACCTTGGCGGCGAAGGCACCCCATCCTCGCAGGCACCACTGCGTATCCGCATGGACCGGCTGATCCTGCTCAACCGCCTGGGCCGCCATGCGCAGGTGCGCGAGGAAGCCCGCGCACTTCAGGCCGAAGGCCATGCCCTGCCCGACTATGTGCTGCCTGCGGTCGGCGATTCGCTGATGGGCACCCTGCATCCGGAAGAAGCCATACCGGTGCTGCAGGCGGCAGTGGCCGGCGACCCGACACGCGATGCCTCGCATTCGGAACTGGCCTATGCCTACCTGGAGAGCGAGCAGCAGGAAAAGGCGATCGACCTGCTGCAGGGCTGGCGTGACAAGGCGCCGGCGTGGCGCTGGAGCAACGGCAAATCACCTTACGCGAACTGGTCACGTTACGAGGCCGACCTGAATCTGGCGATGGTGCGCGCCTACAGCGGCGACCTGGGTACCGCGCAGCACGACCTGGAATCGATGGTGGACATCGCGCCGGGCAACGGCGGCCTGCAGAGTGCACTGGGCAGCGTCTACATGATGCGTGGCTGGCCACGCCGGGCGCTGCAGCGCCAGCAGATGGCCCACGCGTTGGACCCGCGTGACATCGAACCTCGGCTGGGAATGGAGGAGGCCTACGTCGCCCTGCAGCGCGACGACCTGGCGCGGCCGCTGCACGACGACCTGATCGCGCGCTACCCCACGCAACCGGCGGTCGAACGCATGGACCAGGCTTGGCGCGCGCATCGCGGTTGGCAGCTGAAGGCATGGACCGACATCGGACGCAGTTCCGGTGGCGGTGGCACCTCGCCGTTGGGAAACAACGATCGCCACTACGGCGTGGAAGTGGAGACACCGATCCTCGACGACCGCTGGCGGTTGTTCGCCCTCGCCGACCGGCGCTCCACCGATTTCCAGGACCAGCGCATCGATCCGCTGTGGCTGGGCGCAGGCGTACGCTACCGCTTCGGCCAACTGGATGCGGAAGCAGCGGTATTGCGCGCCAACGACCACATTGGCGATACCGGCCTGCGCGTCGGCGTCGGCTGGCAGTTCAACGACCACTGGCATGCCGGCGTGGTGGCCGCACGCAATGATCCGGAGGCATCGATGCAGGCACGCTCGGCCGGCATCACCGCCGACAGCGTAAGCGCACAGGTGGACTACCGGCGCAGCGAACGCACGCACTGGATGTTCGGCGCCAGCCGCTTCCGCTATGACGATGGCAACCATCGCGAACTGTTCGGCACCCGCCTCGAACAGCGCCTGCTGACCCGCCCCCGCTGGTTGGTCGATGGCCTGGCCAGTGCCTACACCAGTCGTGGCAGCCGCGACGATGCGCCCTACTTCAACCCGAAGCGCGACCGGATGGTCGAGATCGGCCTGCGCATCGACCAGCAGCTGTGGCGCCATTACGAGCGCCACTTCCGGCACCGGCTGGCCGTCTCGCTGGGCGACTACTGGCAGGACGGCTTCGGCAGTGCGTTGGTGCCGTCGGTGTCCTACATGCACGAGTGGCAGCTGGGCCCCGGTCGCGTGTTCGAGTATGGCGTGCGCTGGTCGCGGCCGGTGTACGACGGCCATCGCGAGCGCCATATCGGCTTCGAAGCTGCACTGCGCTGGGGAGACTGACATGACCCGCTTCCTGCGACTGATCGTGCTCCTGCTGCTGGCCTGCGTGCCACCGGCGTTCGCGCAGCAGGCCGTGCATCTTGATGCGATCGACAACGGTCTGCTGATCCTCAGCTACCACGACATCCGCGACCAGGTGGCCGCCAAGGGCGATGCCGATACCTATGCGGTGAGCACGCAGAACTTCGCCGCGCACCTGGACTGGCTGGGCGCGCATGGATACCACCCGGTTTCGCTGTCACAGCTGATCGAGGCCTCGCAGGGCCGTGCGACGCTGCCTCCGAAACCGGTGCTGCTGACCTTCGACGATGGCCTGCGCAGCGTCTACGACAAAGCCTTTCCGCTGCTGCGGGCCTACCACTACCCGGCCCTGGTAGCGGTGATCACCGACTATGTGGACATGGCACCGGGCCGCACCATCGACTACGGCTACCGCCCATTCGGCCACGACGACTTCGTCACCTGGGCGCAGTTGAAGCAGATGCATGACAGCGGTCTGATCGAAGTGGCCAGCCATACCGACGACCTGCACCACGGCGTGCTTGCCAATCCACAGGGCAATTCGACGCCCGCCGTGGTCACCCGCATCTACACCCCAGCCACGCGAAGCTACGAGAGCGAGGCGCAATACGAGCAGCGACTTCGCGCCGATCTCTCGCGCAGCGTGCAGCGCATCGAGCAGCACCTGGGCGTGCGCCCGCGCGCCATTGTCTGGCCATACGCGGCCTACAACCGGTTGAGCAACGAGATCGCCGAACAGCTGGGCATGCCGGTCTCATTCGACCTGGAAGGGCGCAGCACCCCGGTGGCCAGTGACCTGCACGGGTTGGCGCGGTTGCTGGTGAGCGACAACCCGACCGTGGAAGGGCTGGCCTACGAACTGCGCCGTGATGTCGCGCTCGACGGCATCCGCGCTCTGCAGATCGACCTCGATGATGTGTACGACCCGGATCCGGCGCAGCAGGCACGCAATCTGGATGCGCTGATCGAGCGGGTCAAGCGCATCGCACCGACACACGTCTACCTGCAGGCGTTCGCCGATCCGGACGGCAACAACACCGCCGATGCACTGTACTTCCCCAACCGCCACATGCCGATGCGCGCGGACCTGTTCAGCCGCGTCGCCTGGCAGCTGAAATCCCGAGCGGGCGTGAAGGTCTACGCGTGGCTGCCGGTGCTCGGCTTCGAGCTGCCGGACCCGGTGCAGCGAAAGGCGCTGGCGATCCGCAACGGTGATGCCGACGGCATGTACCGCCTGGATTTCACCAACCCGAAGGCCAGGCAGATCATGCTCGACATCTACGAGGATCTGGCGGTCAATTCCTACTTTGAAGGTCTGCTGTTCCATGACGACGGCTACCTGCGCGACACCGAGCTGCCCACTCTGGCGGCCGGTGAAGATGGCAGCGCACGTACCCAGGCACTGATCGCCTTCACCCTGGCCCTGCGCGACAGTGCGCAGCGTTGGCGGCCGAAGCTGGCCACGGTACGCAACCTGTATGCCGAGCCGGTACTGCGCCCGCAGAGTGAGGCCTGGTTCGCGCAGCGCCTGGACCTGTTCAACAAGGCCTACGACCAGACCGCACTGATGGCGATGCCATGGATGGAAGGCAGCAAGCACCCCGAACGCTGGCTCGACCAGTTGCTGGCGGCAGTGCGCGCGCACGATCCCCAACTGCAACACACGCTGTTCGAACTGCAGACCGTCGATTGGCACAATGGAAAGCCGATTCCCGCCGAGCGCCTGCGTGCACAGATCCGCCAGCTGCAGGCGCAGGGCGTGCACCACTTCGCCTGGTATCCGGACGACTTCATCGCCGACCAGCCCTCCACCCGCGATGCCCGCGCGGCGATGTCCGCCGGCAACTTCCCGTACCCGGAGAAGTGACATGGACATGCATCCGCTGCTGCAGGTCCTGTTCCAGTTCGCCTTCTACTACCCGATGGTGATGGCGTTCTTCTGGATGTCCGGCGGCCTGTACTACTACTTCCGGCGCGAGCGCCACTCGCGCCCGCGCAACGATCCGCCGTTGATGCTCGATCCCCCCTTCGCAACCGTGCTGGTGCCCTGCCACAACGAAGCGGAGAACCTGGACGATACGCTCACTGCGGTGCTGGCCCAGCGCTATCCCGCCGACTACGAAGTGATCGCCATCGATGATGGCAGCAGCGATGACACCGGCGCGCGACTGGACGCACTGGCAGCGCAGCATCCGCGGCTGCGCGTACTGCACCTGGACCGCAACCTGGGCAAGGCCAATGCGCTGCGCATGGGTGCGCTGGCCGCGCGCTCGGAATACCTGGTGTGCATTGATGGCGATGCAATGCTGGAAGAGCATGCGCTGCACTGGATGGTCTGGCACCTGGTCAGCGGCAACCGGGTTGGTGCAGTGACCGGCAACCCGCGCATCCGCAACCGCTCCACCCTGCTCGGACGCCTTCAGGTGGCGGAGTTTTCCTCGATCATCGGCATGATCAAGCGCGCGCAGCGCGTGTACGGGCGCATCTTCACCATCTCCGGGGTGATCGCCGGCTTCCGACGCACCGCCCTGCATCAGGTCGGCTGGTGGTCGGACGACATGGTCACTGAGGACATCGACATCAGCTGGCGCCTGCAGCGCGCGCACTGGGACATCCGCTACGAACCCAATGCGCTGTGCTTCATCCTGATGCCGGAAACGCTGAAGGGCCTGTGGCGGCAGCGGCTGCGCTGGGCGCAGGGCGGCGTGGAGGTGATGCTGCGCCACGCCGGTTCGCTGCTGCACTGGAAGGAGCGGCGCATGTGGGGCGTACTGCTGGAGTACGTGCTGAGCGTGATCTGGGCCTACACGATGTTGTTCATCGTGCTGCTGTGGGCACTGGGCAAGTTCATCGAACTGCCACCAGAGCTGCACATCGCCAGCCTGCTTCCGGAGTGGCATGGCGTGATCCTGGCCCTGGTCTGCCTGCTGCAGTTCGCCAGCAGTCTGATCATCGACCGGCGTTACGAAACACAGATTGGACGCAATTATTTCTGGGTCATCTGGTACCCGATGGCGTACTGGCTGATCAGCCTTTCCACCACCCTGGTGGCGCTTCCCAAGACCCTGCTGCGCCGTCGCAGCAAGCGCGCCACCTGGACCAGCCCCGACCGGGGGATCCGATGAACGCACAACACCCGTCCAACCGCTTCGACTCGCGGATGATCCGCAAGCCACACCATCAACCGCGCTTCCAGCGCACTGCCTGGGGATTCGTCACCCTGGCGTTCTGGGGCTTCTACTTCTACCTGTGGGCACCACTGGTGACCCTGGTGTCGTGGCTGATCGGCGGACAGCTGGCCTGGCAGCAGCTGTACGAACGGCAAAGCCAGTTCGACCCCTATGTGCTGGTGGCGCTGCCACTGATGCTGCTGTGCGCCAGCGTGCTGCTGATCGGCTGGGCCGAGTACAACCGCGCGCGCTTCCGTGGCCACGACCGGCGCCTGCCGCGGCCATTGGCCAGCCTCAATGAAGTGGCCGCTGACCTCGGGGCCAGCACCGGGCTGGCCGAGCGTCTGCTGGGCTGCAAGGCCGCCACGCTGCACATGGACGATCACGCGCGACCGATCGGCATCCGTCGCGAGGTGGTGTGACCCAGCGACCCGGTGGGTGCCGACCTTGGTCGGCGCTTGGGCCTGGTGGGTGCCGACCTTGGTCGGCACCGGGGTCTACCGCGAAGAGCATCCACGCATGGCGTGGATCTACTTGCGCGTCTGCCCTTCACCGCGCACGACAAATCGTTCGACGGTGAGTGCCTCCAGGCCCATTGGGCCGTACGCGTGCAGGCGCGTGGTGGAAATGCCGATCTCGCTGCCCAGGCCCAGCTGGCCACCGTCGGAGAAGCGCGATGAGGCATTGACCATCACCACCGCCGAGTGCAGTGCGTTGACGAAGCGCTCGGCGTGGCCGGCGTCTTCGGTGGCGATCACTTCGGTATGGTCGGAGGTATAGCGGCGGATGTGCGCGATGGCCGCCTCGAGGTCATCAACCACGCGCACGGCCAGCACCAGGTCGAGGAACTCGGCAGCGTAGTCCTCCTCGGTCGCCGCCGTGCTGCCCGGCAGCAGCGGTTGCGCCTGCGCATCGGCGCGCAGCTGCACGCCACGCTCGCCGAGCGCCTGGGCCACGCGCGGCAGGAACGCCTCGGCCACATCGCGGTGCACCAGCAGGGTCTCCAGCGAATTGCAGGCCGACGGACGACTGCACTTTCCGTCCACCAGCAGATCGATGGCTTTGCCGAGGTCGGCGCTGGCATCCACGAACAGGTGGCAGACACCCTTGTAGTGCTTGATCACCGGCACCCGCGCATGCTCGGCAACGAAGCGGATCAGGCCTTCGCCGCCGCGCGGAATCGCCAGATCGATCAGCTCATGCAGCTGCAGCAGTTCCAGCATTGCTTCGCGACGCAGGTCGGTCAGCACGGTCACCGCTGCCGGCGGTACGCCATTGGCCTGCAAGGCACCCGCCAGCGCCTGGGCGATGGCGGTGTTGGAGTGGATCGCCTCGGAGCCACCGCGCAGGATCACGCCATTGCCGGCCTTCAGGCACAGCGCGGCCGCTTCGGCGGTCACGTTCGGGCGCGCCTCGTAGATCATTGCGATCACGCCCAGAGGCACGCGTACCTTCTGCACGCGGATGCCGTTTGGACGCACATCGTCGCGGGTGATCTGGCCGACCGGATCGGGCAGCGCAGCCACCTCACGCACGGCTTCGGCCATCGCGAACAGGCGTGCCGGGTCCAGCGCCAAGCGGTCGAGCATGGCACTGCCAACGCCCTTGTCGCGCGCGGCGGCGAGGTCACGCGCATTACCGGCCAGGATCAGCCCGGCATTCACTTCCAGTGCCTGGGCCATCGCCAGCAGCAGCGTGCGGCGCGTCGCACTGTCGAGGCCGGCAACGGTCTGGGCCGCGTCACGGCAGGCACGCGCCTGCGCTTCGATTTCGCTCATCGGGGAGTCCTTCAAACCGGTCATGGCAGCACCAGATCGTCGCGATGGACGACACTGCCACCGTAGTTGTAGCCCAGCACGGCCTCGATGTCGCGCGAATGGCGGCCGGCGATCCGGCGCACATCATCGGCCGCGTACTGGCTGACGCCGCGCGCCACGCAGACGCGGCCCTGTGGCGCGTTCCAGCACACCTGCACCATGTCGCCACGGCGGAACATGCCCTCCGCGCCGGTGATGCCGCCGGGCAGCAGCGAGGCGCCCTTCTCGCGCATCGCCTGCGCCGCGCCGGCATCGATCACGATCGCACCCTCGACCAGCGGCGCGTGCCGCAGCCAGTGCTTGCGGGCCGCCTCACGGCTGCGCGCGGCGTGGATACGGGTACCGAACAGGCGGTCCTGGGCCAGCGCGCGTACCACGTCACCGCTGCGGCCATTGAACAGATAGGTTTCGATGCCGAGACGACCCGCCTTGGCCGCCGCTTCCAGCTTGGTGCGCATGCCGCCGGTACCGGCGCGCGAGCCGGCGCCGCCGGCCATTGCCAGCACCTCGTCACTCAGTTCCGGCACGTCGTGCAGCGGCCGTGCGTCGGCCACGGTGCGCGGGTCGGCGCTGTACAGGCCATCGATATCGGTGGCGATGAACAGCGCATCGGCATCGACCAGCGCCGCCACCGTCGCCGCCAGGTTGTCGTTGTCGCCAAGCTTGAGCTCGTCCACCGACACGGTGTCGTTCTCGTTGACCACCGGCAGTGCTCCCAGCCGCAGCAGTTCGCTCAGCGTGGCCCGGGCGTTGAGGTAGCGGCGGCGGTTGCGCAGGTCGTCATGGGTCAGCAGCACCTGCGCCACCGGGCGCTCGAAGAAGCGTTGCCAGAGCCCGATCAGCTGGGCCTGGCCGAGCGCGGCCAGTGCCTGCCGCGCCGCCATCGCCGCACCGGGCTCATCGGCCCGCGGCAGGATCGCGCGCCCCGCCGCAACCGCACCGGACGACACGATCACCACCTCGCGCCCGGCCAGTACATTGGCCGAGACGAACTGGGCCAGGCCCAGCGCGTGGCGCGGCGACAGGCCACCGCCATCAGCCGCCAGCAGGCTGCTGCCGACCTTCAGCACCGCACGCCGCCATGGCGGCAGCGCTTGTTCGGGGAACGGCGAGGCGACGTGGGCAGCGTGCTGGATCATCGGTCAGGCTCTCAGCGGGTATTCCATTCGTGCACGGTCAGGTCGGAGGCCTGCATCGTCACCAGCGGATCGGTGGCGATGATGGCCTGCGCCTGCGCCAGGCTGTCCACGTTGCACAGCACATAGGCACCACCGCTGCCATCGGCGAAACCACCGGTCAACTGCAGCTTGCCCTGTGCCTGCAACGCGTCGAGGAATTCGCGGTGCGGCTGCACCGCTGCGTCGTTGAAGTCCGGCCGGCGCATGGCCATCACCAGGTAGACGGTGCCCGCCATCAGGACAGCGCCTGCCAGCGCGCGTGCAGCTCGTCCAGGCGCAGATCGGCGGCCGAACCCGGCGACACACGCGCGGCCAGGCTGCCTTCCGGCGTGCGTCCTTGCCCTGCGCTGTCGGCACCGGCTGCAGCGGCCTTGTAGGCCTCACGGAACGGTACACCGGCCACGGCTGCTTCCACGGCGACGTCGGTGGCATACATGCCCGAGTCGATCGCTGCGCGCAGCCGGTCGTCACGCCATTCCAGATTGGCCAGCAGCGCCGGCAGCAGCTCCAGTGCGGCGAGGCCACGGCCGAAACCGTGGAAGATGGCGCCCTTGGACGACTGCAGGTCGCGGTGGTAGCCCGACGGCAACGACAGCAGCTGCTCGATCTCGGTGCGCGCAGCGGCCACGCTGGCGTGGGTGGCACGCATCAGCTCGATCACGTCCGGGTTGCGCTTGTTCGGCATGATCGAACTGCCGGTGGTGTACTGCGCCGGCAGCGCGACGAAACCGAACTCGGCGCTGGTGAACAGCGACAGGTCCCAGGCGATGCGGCGCAGGTCCAGGGTCGCGCCACCCAGTGCTTCCAGTGCGGCCAGCTCGAATTTGCCGCGCGACAGCTGTGCATAGATCGGCGAGATCTGCATGCGCGCGAAACCGAGCGCGGCCGTGGTGTGTTCGCGGTCCAGCGGCAGGTTCACGCCGTAGCCAGCGGCGGTGCCAAGCGGATTGGCGTCAACCAGTGCATGGGTGTCGCGCGCGCGGATGGCGTTGTCGATGAACGCCTCGGCCCAGCCGGCCCACCACATGCCGGCCGAGGACACCACGGCACGCTGGATGTGGGTGTAGCCGGGAACCGGCAGGTCTTTCTCGGCCTGTGCGCGGTCCAGCGCGACCTTGGCCACCTCGGCGCTGAGCTGCGCCACGCGCTGCAGCTTCTCCTTCAACCACAGGCGGGTGGCGACCAGGATCTGGTCGTTGCGGCTGCGGCCGGTGTGGATCTTGCGGCCGGCATCGCCGAGGCGTTCGGTCAGGCGCGCTTCGATCGCCGAGTGGCCATCTTCGTACTGCGTATCCAGCACGAAACGGCCTTCGCGGAAGTCCTGCGCCAGGATCTCCAGTTCGCGCAACAGGCCTTCCAGCTCGTCGGCGCTGAGGATGCCGATGTGCTGCAGGCCCTGCGCATGCGCGGCGCTGGCGGCGATGTCATGCAGGAAGAACTCGCGGTCGAGGATCACGTCATCGCCAGCGAGGAAGGTCTGGATCTGGGCGTCGACAGCAACGCCGGGCTTCTGCCAAAGAAGGTCTGCCATGGGGGCTCCGGAATACGTGTTCAGTGCGGGATCGACGTCAGTTCGTCGATGCCCAGCGCGAGGTTGAGGTTCTGCATGGCCTGGGTGGCCGCGCCCTTGAGCAGGTTGTCCAGGGTCGCCACCACGACGACCCGCTTGCCGCCCGGGGCCAGGGTGAAGCCACCGACCTGGGCACCGTGGCGGCCGGCGATGCGGCTGACCCACGGCGCTTCATCCACCACTTCGATCAGGGGTTCGCCGGCGTAGGCCTGCTGGAAGCGCTCGACGATCTGTTCGCGGGTCTGCACGTGGTTCAGCCACAGGTTGGCGGTAAGCGTGATGCCACGGAAATGCGGCGCAACATGCGGCATGAATTCAACCGCCACGCCCAGCTGCACCGACACCTCGCGCTCATGCACGTGGTTGGTCAGCGCGTACGGCATCAGGTTGTCGGCCAGCAGTTCGACGTTGTTCTTGTCCGACGGCGTGGTACCGGCACCGGAATAGCCGGAGACACCGAAGCACTGCGGCGGACCGGCCAGCAGGTCCAGCAGCGGATGCACCGCCAGCTGCATCGCCGTGGCATAGCAGCCCGGGTTGCTGATGTGTTTCTGTCCGTTGTAGCGGCCGCGGGTCAGCTCCGGCAAGCCGTAGTACCAGCTGTTGTCGAAACGGTAGTCGGCGGAGAGGTCGACGATGACGGTGTCCGGTTTCGCGGTTTCAAGCGCGGCCACGAACGGTGCGGCCAGGCCATTGGGCAGGGCCAGGATCACCGCGTCTACGCCCTTGGCCGCCACCGCGTCGGCGTCCAGGTTTTCGTACTGCAGCTCGCCCTGGAATTCCGGGTGGTGGTCGGACAGGCGCTGCCCGGCGCGCTCGCGCGAGGAGACGAAAGCCAGTTTCAGCCGTGGGTGGGCGGCCACCAGCTTGATCAGCTCGGCGCCGGTATGGCCGCGGGCACCGACGATGCCCAGGGTGAAAGTCGAATCGTTCATGCGTGACTGTCCAGGCGGTACTGCAGGTGGCGCTTCACGCCCTGCCATTCCGCATCGATGATGGAGAAGATGACGGTGTCGCGCGGCGTGCCGTCGGCATGCCGCTTGTGGTTGCGCAGCACGCCGTCCTGCTTGGCGCCGAGGCGGGCGATGGCAGTGCGCGAGGTGGCGTTGAACCAGCTGGTTTCCAGCACCACGCTGATGCAGCCCAGCGTTTCGAAGGCGTGCTGCAGCAGCAACAGCTTGGCTTCGGTGTTGGCGCCGGTACGCTGCACGCGCGGCGCATACCAGGTGTAGCCGAGGCTGAGTTTCGGCACACCGGCATCCATGTCATAGAAACGGGTACTGCCGACGATTCCGCCAGCCGCATCACGGATCACGAACGGCAGCACCTTGCCTTCGCTCTGCGCCTGCAGCGCGGCCCGCACATAGGTCTCGGCCTGTTCCGGCGACGGCACCTGGGTGTACCAGAGCTGGTCCAGGCCGCTGCCTTCAAGCGCATCGCGCAGGCCGGGCACGTGTTCCATCTGCAGCGGCTGCAGGGTTACGTGCTGGCCGCGCAGGGTAGGAACCGTGTTCCAGGCATCGAGGTTGCTCATTGCTCAGCCCTGCAGGCTCGGGGTGCGCTGCGCGCAATGATCGACATAGGTCTTGATCCGGTCGATGCCATCGGCACCGAACCAGAACACCTTCCACTGATCCTGCTTGTAGCAGCCATCGGACTCGGCGTAGTAGAAGTGATTGATCGGGTTGCCATGGCGCGAGCGCCAGAACAGCTGCGGCGTTTCTTCCAGCATCACGTTCCAGACCGCACGGCCGAGGCCTTCGCCCTGTGCGTCGTCGAGCACGGCGAACTTGTCGAGGTACACGCCTTCAGCTTCATCAGTGAGGATGACCGCGGTGCGGTAGTTCTCGCTGACGTAGGCGCGCAGCAGCCTGGTCTTCTGGAAATAGTCCGGCACCAGGGTGCGGCCGAAGCTGGATTCGATCAGGCCCTTCAGGCGCGGCAGGTCCAGTTCGTCCCAAGCGGTGGCGCGCAGCACTTTTTCGCCCTTGCGCACCAGCGTGCCCGAGCCCTTGTGGGTGAACAGTTCCTTGGCCAGGTCGGCCGGACGCGTGATCGACACCGACGATTCCAGCGGCAGGCGATCGAGCAGATCCTTGATCTGTTCGATCTTCACCTTCATGCCGCCGTGGATCCACGGCTGCGCGATCAGGTGGTCGTACTCGGTGGACAGGTTGATCGAATCGATCACGTTGCCCTGCTCGTCCAGCAGGCCGCCGGTACCGGTCAGGAAGATGATCTTGTATGGCTGCAGTTCCTGCACCAGTTCGTTGGCGGCGAAGTCGGCGTTGACGTTGAGGATCTGGCCGCCTGCGGTCTCACCCAGGCTGGTGATGACCGGGATCGAACCGGCGCGCAGGCTGGCTTCGATCGGCGCCAGGTTGACCTTCTTCACCTCACCGACCAGGCCGTAGGTGTCCACGTCCAGGTACTCGGCCTCGAACACACCACCGGTGATGGAGGTGGCACGCGCACCGTTCTGCTGCAGCGCCTCGACCAGGCGCAGGTTGGACTGCTGGAACACCCGGCGCACGATCGCCAGCGCTTCCGGCGAAGTCACGCGCAGGCCGTTGACGGTCTGCTTCTCGATACCGGCGGCCGACAGTTCGGCATCCAGCTGCGGGCCGGCGCCGTGCAGCACGATCGGGGTCAGCCCGACTTCCTGCAGGAACGACAGCGAAGAGGTCAGCGCGTCGAGGTCGTCGCGCAGCACCGCGCCGCCGACCTTGACCACGGCGAAGCGCTTGGCATCCAGCTGCGAAAAGCGCTTGAGGTACTGGCTGATCTCCTTCGCGCTGGCCATGCTGGAGAGCAGGCGCACGATGGTCTGGCGGGTCTGGCGGTGGGGCTGGAGGGCAGGAGACATTTCGGTTTCGTCACAGGCGGCGGTCGCCGCGTTGCAGTTCCACCCGGCCAGGGCCGGGCGGCGTTGTGGGGTCGATCAGGCGCCGGCGGCGATGATGCGGTGCACGGCGTCGGTGTAGCGCTGCAGCTGGTCCAGCGTCACGAACTCATCGGCGGTGTGGGCCTGGGCGATGTCACCCGGGCCGAACACCAGCGTGGTGTAGCCACCGGCCGAGAACAGCGAAGCTTCGGTCCAGAAGTCCACCGCGTTGCCGATCGGCAGGTCCAGTGCATCGGCCACGTCGCGCGCCAGCAGGCGGCGATTCTCGGCTTCGGCGATGTCACCGGCCGGCAGGCTGGGGCCACGGAAGGTTTCGGTGAACAACGCCGCTTCCGGTTCGGCGAAACCGGCGAAGGTCGCCAGCAGGCCATCGATGTCCATCGACGGCAACGGGCGGAAGCCGAACCGTACTTCGGCAGCCGGTGCGATCATGTTGGCCTTGATCCCACCTTCGACGCGACCGATGTTGAAGCGCAGGCCGGTCAGCCCGCCGAAGCGCGCCGAAGCCAGCGATTCCACGTGGTCCAGCGCACGGTTGCCCCAGCGCATGGCCTGATGCAGCGCACTGGCGGCCGCATCCTGCTTGCCCGAAGCATGCCCGGCACGGCCGGCAAACTGCATCAGCACCGAGCTGATGCCACGGTGGGCCAGCACGGCCTCGCTCATGGTCGGCTCGGCCACCAGCACCGCTTCGTATGGCAGGCCACGGGCCAGGAACGCGGCGATGCAGCGCGGATCGTTGGCTTCTTCGTCGCTGGAGAACAGGAAGGCGGCATCGCCATCGCTGGCGTTGGCCGCCGCCACCAGCGCAGCGGCCGCGCCCTTGATGTCACACACGCCCAGACCGACCACACGGTCGTCCAGGCGGCGCATCACAAGAGGGTCGGCACTCCAGTGCGGCGAGTCCGGCACGGTATCCAGGTGCACGTTGAACAGGTACTTCGGCGTCCCGCGCACGGCGTACAGGCTGACTGCGCCCGCGCCATGGTCGATCACCTCGACGTTGAAGCCGGGCAGGTTCGCGCGCAGGTAATCGAAGATGCCACCGGTGGTGATCGCACGCGGCGGGTTGCGGGTATCGAAGGACACCAGGGCCTGCAGGTGATCGAGCGTCTGTTCAAGCATGAAACAAAGATCCTGTGGAATTCCGCCGGGCATGGCCCGGCGCTACCGTGATGCGTCTGGTGGAGAGCCCCCTTCTTGTTGAAGGGGGCGCGCCAACGGCGCAGGGTTAAGGTGGAATGCGCGGGAGACGCGCGCGCAATTCAATCGCTCAGCGATTGACTTGCGCGTAAAGCGTCGAACTCATGCCGAACAGCTTGATGAAGCCTTCGGCCTCCTCCACGCCCCAGTCGGCCGACTGCGCGTAGGTGGCGCCCTTGGTGTTGAGCAGATGCGGCGACTTCACCGCCACTGCATCGACGCGGCCACCACGGGTTTCCAGCACCACTTCGCCGTTGACCTTGGCCTGCGAGGACTTCAGGAAGGCTTCGATGTCGGTCTTCAGCGGGTCGTGGTAGAAGCCTTCGTACACCAGCTCCACCCACTTGCGTGCCACGTCCGGCTTGAAGCGGTTCTGCTGCTTGGTCAGGACCGCATCTTCCAGCGCGCGGTGCGCGGCCAGCAGCGAAACCAGGCCCGGAGCCTCGAAGACGATGCGGCCCTTCAGGCCGATCACGGTATCGCCGGTGTAGACGCCGCGGCCAACGCCGTACGGGGCGAACAGCTTGTTGAGCTGAGCCAGGATCTGGTCACCCGGCAGCGCCTTGCCGTTCAGTTCGACGGCTTCGCCTTCGACGAACTTCAGGGTGACGGTCAGCGCCTGTTCCGGCCACTCGCTGCGCGGCGCGCACCAGCCACGGGCGCCCTCGCCCGGGGCTTCCCAGCGGTCGATCTCGCCGCCAGACATGGTCAGACCCAGCAGGTTCTCGTTGATGGTGTAGGCCTGCTGCTTGGCGCGCACGCCGAAACCACGCTCTTCCAGGTACTTCTGCTCGTAGGCGCGGGTCTGGGTGTGTTCCTTCTGGATCTCGCGGATCGGCGCGATGATCTGGTAGTCACCCAGCGCCTTCACGGCCAGGTCGAAGCGGACCTGGTCGTTGCCCATGCCGGTGCAGCCGTGGGCGATGATGTTGGTGCCCAGTTCGGCGGCACGCTTCAGCGCGGCATCGACGATCAGGTAGCGGTCCGAGACCAGCAGCGGGTACTGGCCCTGGTAGCCTTCGCCGGCCCATACGAACGGCTTGACGAAGCCTTCCCAGATGGCCGGGCCACCGTTGACGGTGACGTGGCTGGTCACGCCCAGCTCGGCGGCACGCTTCTCGATGAAATCGCGCTCTTCATCATCCACGCCGCCGGTATCGGCGAACACGGTGTGCACGTTGTAGCCGCGCTCCTGCAGATACGGCACGCAGAAGCTGGTATCCAGGCCGCCGGAGAAGGCGAGAACGACGTCTTTGTTGCTCATGGGGGTCAGGTCCACTTGGGGGATGAGAATTCGGTAGAGCCGACCGTCGGTCGGCTGGAATGTTGGATGCGCCGCTGCGGGAGCAGCCGACCAACGGTCGGCTCTACCCCCTTGTTCGATCTAGCGCCCGGCAACCGCCGCCATGATCGCCTTCTGCACATGCAGGCGGTTCTCGGCTTCGTTGATGGCGATGCACTGCGGCGAATCCATCACCGCGTCGGTGGCCTTTACATTGCGGCGCAGCGGCAGGCAGTGGCTGAACACACCGTTGTTGGTCAGCGCCATCTTCCGCTCGTCCACGATGAAGTGCTTGAACTGGTCGCGGATCGGCTTTTCCGGCTCCCAGTTGCCGAAAAACGGCAGCGCGCCCCAGCTCTTGGCGTAGACCACATCGGCACCGGCATAGGCGCTGTCGATGTCATGGCTGATCTTCAGCGAACCGCCGCTCTCGGCCACGTTCTGCTCGGCCCAGCCCATGTAGCGGTCGTCGAGGATGTAGTCGGCGGTCGGGCACAGCAGGGTCACGTCCATGCCCATGCGGGTGGCGATGGTCAGCGCCGAGTTGGCCACGGCAGTGTTCAGCGGCTTGGGGTGATAGGTCCAGGTCAGCACATACTTCTTGCCACGCAGGTCCTGGGTGCCGAAGTGCTCCTGCAGGGCCATGATGTGGGCCAGCTCCTGGCACGGGTGGGTGATGGTCTCCATGTTGATGACCGGCACCGGCGAGTACTTGGCGAAGCTGTTGAGGACGATGTCCTGGCGGTCGTAGGCCCAGTCGATGAACTTGGGGAACGCGCGCACGGCGATGATGTCGCAGTAACGGCCCAGCACCTTGGCCACTTCAGCGATGTGCTCTTCGGTGTCGCCGTCCATCACCGTGCCGAGGTTGAACTCGATCGGCCACGCATCCTTGCCCGGCTGCAGCACCACCGCGTGGGCGCCGAGCTGGAACGCGCCCAGTTCGAAGCTGGTGCGGGTGCGCATGGACGGGTTGAAGAACACCAGCGCGATCGACTTGCCCTTGAGCTGGTCGCCGAGCTTGTTGCGCTTGAACAGCGCGGCCTGGGTCAGCAGCGCGTCGAGATCGCTGCGGCTCCAGTCCTGGGTGTTCAGGAAGTGCTTGGGGGACATCATCTTTCCTTGCGTGGCGGCGCCGGGTTCGACGCGGTGGAAGGGAAAACAGGAAGCAAAGGTGGAACGAAAAGGTTGCAGTTGCAGCTTTCAGAACGCAGAAACGAAAAAACCCAGCCGGGCGGCTGGGTTTTTTCGGACGAACAGCAAAAAGCTCCGGTTACCCAGCGAGGATGTGGGGTTCCGGTCGACGCGCACGCGAGGTCATGCCCGACGCCTGTCGGGCTGCGCTGCTGTCGTGCTGGAAGTCGGTGAGCTTCATGGTCAATTATCTTTGCATGCGGCCGGGGCCGGCGCAAGGGGCCGGGGTCGCAGAATCAGGGGTTGCTGGCTGTGCCCTGCTCGGGGCCGACCCAGGGGGTGATCGACACCCGGATCTTGAGCCGGTTGCCGGGGTCTTCCGGCAGCCGCGAGCGGTACTTGGTGCCCTTGTAGACGTAATCCACGTCGTAGGCGATGGGCCTGCGGAATTCACGCCCCACCGGCACGATGCGGCAGTCGCGGGTCAGCATCGGGCCGTTGTTGGCCGGTGCCGGCGCCGGGGCCGGTGACTCGGCGGCGGAGTCCTCGGAGACCTCTTCATCGCTGCGCTTGAACATCGAGCGCACCGAGTCCCAGAAGCGGCTGATCCGGCCCTTGTCCTCGACCGGCTCCTCGCCGGTGACATTGACCGGCGCCAGGGTCCGGGTCGAGACCGGCTCGCAGTGCTCTTCGGTACGGGTCGCGCGCAGGGTCTGGAACACGGGCTCGACGTTCAGCACCTGCGCGTAGTCGAACTTCACGTTCTCCACGATCACCACCCGGTTGCGGGGCTCGGCCTCCTGCGCCTGGGCCACGGCGGCCAGCGCCGACAGGCAGGCCAGGGTCAGCAACGCGGTGGATTTCATTGGCGAAGGGGGCAAGGACACGGCAATAGTGTAGGCAGTGGCGAGCGCAAGGGGCTGAACATTACCCGTCCACGCTGCTCCTGCCCACCCCACCTTGGGCGGACCCGGCGTCCACCGGTGGCAGGCGGTGCCCCCAAAGGGGGCCGACACGTTCTAAAATCACAGGCTTGTCCCCCAGCCACAGCCCCATGACCCTGCGCCTGCACAACAACCTGACTCGCCAGCTCGAACCGTTCACTCCGCTCGACCCGGCCTGTCCGACCCTGTATGTGTGCGGCCCGACGGTCTACAACTACGTGCACATCGGCAACGCCCGTGGCCCGGTGGTGTTCGGGGTGCTGGCCGACCTGCTGCGGCGCCGTTTCGGTGGCCTGCGCTACGCGCGCAACATCACCGACGTGGACGACAAGATCAACACCGCTGCACGTGAGCAGGGGGTGCCGATCAGCACCATCACCGACAGGTTCGCCGCCGCCTACCGTGAAGACATGGCCGCGCTGGGCGTGGTGCCGCCGGACATCGAGCCGGAAGTGACCGCGCACATGCCGCAGATCATCACCATGATCGAACAGCTGATCGCCAATGGTCATGCCTACGCCGCCGAAGGCCATGTGCTGTTCGCGGTGGCCAGCTTCGAGAGCTACGGCAAGCTCTCGCGCCGCGACCCGGATGAAATGCTGGCGGGCGCCCGCGTCGACGTGGCCCCGTACAAGCGCGACCCGGGCGACTTCGTGCTGTGGAAGCCGTCCAGCGACGACCTGCCCGGCTGGGAATCGCCGTGGGGCCGTGGCCGCCCGGGCTGGCATATCGAATGCTCGGCGATGGCCGCCGCCCATCTGGGCGAGACCATCGACATCCACGCCGGCGGCGTCGACCTGCAGTTCCCGCACCACGAAAACGAGATCGCGCAGAGCGAATGCGCCCACGGCGGCAAGATCTTCGCCCGCTTCTGGCTGCACAACGGCATGCTCAACTTCGGCGGCGCCAAGATGAGCAAGTCGCTGGGCAACATCGAGCGCGTGCACGATCTGGTGCGCCAGCATCCGCCGGAAGCGCTGCGCCTGGCCCTGCTGTCGGCCCATTACCGGCAGCCGCTGGACTGGTCCGACGGCCTGATCGAACAATCGGTGCGCACCCTGGACCGCCTGTACGGCACCCTGCGCGAACTGGCATCGGTCGACGCGGTCGTGGCGATCCCGTCCACCGTCGAGGCGACCCTGGACGACGACCTGAACACCCCACAGGCGCTGGCCGAAGTGGCCCGCATCGCCGCCGATGCACGCCGGGCCACCGACCCGGCCGAACAGGCACGCCTGAAGGGCGAGCTTCTTGGTGCGGGCCTGGCGCTGGGCCTGCTGCAGGCCGACCCGGCACAGTGGTTCGGCACTGCGGCCAGCGACGGCGGCGACGATGCCCGCATCCAGGGCCTGATCGACGAGCGTGCCGCCGCCAAGAAGGCCCGCGACTTCGCCCGTTCCGATGCCATCCGCGACCAGTTGGCCGCCGAAGGCATCGTGCTGGAAGACACCCCGCAGGGCGTGCGCTGGTCGCGCAAGCGCGGCTGACCTGCCCTGCCCCGTGGCCGGTCCGCCGGCCACGCCCCACCGTAGAGACCGTTGTGACCGACTCCCCGTTCCCGCTTGAACCCACCGCCGCCGAGGCACAGACCGCCATCGCCGAGGAATTCGGCTTCTTCGGCGACTGGTCCGAGCGCTACCAGTACCTGATCGACCTCGGCCGCAAGCTGCCGGCCTTCCCGGAAGAATGGAAGACCGAAGAGCATCGCCTGCTCGGCTGCCAGTCGATGGTCTGGATCGTGCCGGAAGGCAACGCGCAGTCGCTGCGCTTCCATGCCATCAGTGATTCGGCCATCGTTTCCGGCCTGATCTTCCTGGCCCTGCGTGTGTACTCCGGGCGCTCGGCGCAGGAGATCCTCGCCACCGAACCGAGCTACATCCAGGACATTGGCCTGGCCCGCCACCTCTCCCCCACCCGCAGCAACGGTGTGGCGGCCATGCTGGCCTTCATCCGCGAGACCGCGCAGGCGCAGCTGCAGCGCGATCCGTCGTGAGCGAGCCTGCCACAGCCGAAGACACCGCGCTGGGCCTGCTGTCCCGGCCCGGCTTCGCCAAGCTGCTGGCCTACCGCATCTTCGCGATGCTGTCCTACCAGGTGGTGGCGGTCACCGTCGGCTGGCATATCTACGAAGTCACCCGCAATCCGTTCTCGCTGGGACTGATCGGCCTGGCCGAGGTACTGCCGTTCTTCTGCGTGGCGCCATTCGCCGGCTATCTGGTCGACCACCTGCCGCGGCGCCGGTTGGGCATGGCGGCCTGCTCCGGACTGATCGCCACCGCGCTGGTGCTGACCAGCGTGGCCAAGGGCTGGCTGCCGTTCGAAGGCGTGTGGCCCATCTATGCGGCCATCGCCCTGACCGGCATGGTCCGCGCCTTCCTGTCGCCGATCTACAACGCGTTGTTCGCCCGCGTACTGGCCCGCGACCAGTTCGCGCGCGGCGCCGGCCTCGGCGCGGTGGTGTTCCAGGCCGGCATGGTTGCCGGTCCGGCACTGGGCGGCGTGCTGGTCGGCTTCGGTGGCAAGGGCCTGTCCTACGCGGTGGCAACAGCCTTTGCGCTGGTGGCGATGGCCTGCCTGGCTACGTTGAAGGTGGAAGAACCGGTGCACACCGGTCCTGCCGCGCCCATCTTCAAGAGCATCGCCGAAGGCGCGCGCTTCGTGGTCGGCAACCGGATCATGGTCGGGGCGATGGCGCTGGACATGTTCTCGGTTCTGCTGGGCGGCGTGGTGGCGATGCTGCCGGCCTTCCTGCACGAGATCCTGCACCACGGTCCGGAGGGCCTGGGCATCCTGCGCGCGATGCCGGCACTCGGTTCGGTGTGCGTGGGCCTGTGGCTGGCCCGCCACCCGCTGCATCGCAATGCAGGCCGCGTGCTGCTGTTCGCGGTGGGTGGGTTCGGCCTGTGCGTGATCGGCTTCGGCCTGTCGCAGCACTTCTGGCTGTCGGCGCTGATCCTGCTGTTCTATGGGGCCTTCGATGGCGTCTCGGTGGTGATCCGCTCGACCATCCTGCAGTTGGCCACGCCGGAAGAGATGCGCGGACGGGTGTCGTCGATCAACGGCATCTTCATCAGTTCGTCCAACGAGCTGGGCGCGTTCTATGCCGGCACGATGGCGAAGCTGCTCGGCCTGGTGCCGGCCGTGGTGCTGGGTGGATTCGCCGTGCTCAGCGTGGCCGGGATCACCGCATGGAAGAACCCGACGCTGCGGAAACTGAATTTGCGTGATCTGCAGTAGCGTCGGCTCGTCGTTTCCGCGACAGCCGCTTTACGTGCGCCGACGCATTGGTAGCGCCGGGCCATGCCCGGCGGCCCTTTTCCGCGACCGCGGCGGGGTGTCACTTTCTTTTCGCGAAAAGAAAGTAACCAAAGAAACGCTCCGCCATCCGCGAGCCGGCGCTGCGCGCCGGTGCCCTGTGCTCCTCGGTGAATCAGGGGACGGCGCCGAACTCGCTGCGCTCAAACAGCGGCGCCTCTTCGCCCCTGATTCCCCTGCGGTGCTCGGCTCGCTACAAGGCGGACTCAACAGCCGCGAGCGCACGCATGACCGCTCATGCTAGAGCCAACCCATGCTTGGCTTCTTTTGCTTTTGCTTTTGCTTTTGCTTTTGCTCTTCCTTGCCCTCCGGCTTCAGCCTGAGCCGAGCGTGGGCTCGGCTCTACATCGGCCGCGCACGCAGGCTCCCTCCGATACCCGGAAGCCGCCGTTCTACCCAGCCAACCACCCCCAACAAAAAACCCGGCCAAAGCCGGGTTTTCTGCATGACCAGACAACGATCAGGAATCAGTCGCCCTGCTGCTTCTGCAAGTGCTCCCAACGCTCCTGGGCGTCGATGGTGCGTTCGGCGGTGAGGCGCGCTTCCAGGCGCTCCAGGCCGATTTCCTCTCCGGTGTCGACGCAGTAACCGTAGTCACCCGCTTCCAGGCGCTTCAGGGTGCTGTCGATCTTGCCGATCAGCTTGCGATAGCGGTCGCGGGTACGCAGTTCCAGCGAGTTCTCGGTCTCGCGGGTCGCGCGTTCGGCTTCGTCGCCGATGTCACGCACTTCCTCGCGAAGATTCTCGATGGTCTGCTTGGACTCTTCGACCAGGTCCGCGCGCCAGTTCTGCAGGCGCTGACGGAAGTACTCCTGCTGCAGCGGGCTCATGTATTCCTCTTCCGAGGACGGCTTGTAGCCAGCCGGCAGGATCGGGCGGCCGGTGGCCTCGTCGGTCTTGTACTCGACCACCTTGTACTTGCTGCGCGGGGCCGGTGCCGCCGAGCGGGCGGCGACGGCCACGGCAACCTTGCCGACAGGGCGCGACACGGTCTTCGGGGCGGAATCGGATTTCACGGCGGTTTTGGCAGGCGATTTCGAAACGGGCACGGGATTCTTGGATTGCGGGGCCTTCGAAGCGGCAGGAGCGGCGGCCGGGGCCGGCTTGGAGGCCGGTTGGGCTGCTGCCACTGCCACGGTCTTGGCCGGGACAGGCTTGGCCGGAGCCGGCTTGGAAGCAGGCTTCGGTGCGGACTTCACTACTGGGGCCGGGGTCGGCTTGACGGCCGGCACGGCAACATTCTTGGCAACCTTCTTTACAGCGGCAGGCGTGGCAACCGGTTTAGCTGCAGCGACCTTCTTTGCCGCAGGCTTGGCGATCGGCTTGGCTGCAGCCTTCTTCACCACCGCCTTCGGCGCCGGCTTGGCTGCTGCCTTCTTCGCTACCGGCTTGGCGGCGGCCTTCTTCATCGGCGCGGCCTTGCTGGCGGCCTTCTTCACCACCGGCGCCTTCTTGCTGGCAGCGGCAGGCTTGGCCTTGGCGGGCGCAGCGGCCTTCTTCGCCACCGGCTTGGTTGCCTTGACAGGCGTTTTCTTTGCGGTGGCCTTCCTGGCCGCCGGTTGCGAGGACGCTGCCTTGGTCGCCGGCTTGCTGGCCGGCTTCTTGGCAACGGGCTTTGCCGCCAACTTCTTCACAACAGGCTTGGCGGTTTTCTTGGCGGCCGTTGCGGCCTTCTTTGCAGTTTTTTTAGCAGCCACGAAACGCTCTTCCTTGGATTCCCCGGGGCCCGGGAAAGCGGGCCTTTATAGCCTACCCGACCCGCAGCAGCAACCTCGACCCCCTGCTCCATTCAGTCCTGGAGTCAAGGCGCCCTTGGAGGCGGTCCGACGAACACGGACCGCCTTGCGCGGTACGGAACCTGGCCAACACCCGAAGGTGCTGGTACCGGTCGCAGGCCATCGGCGACATGCGACCAACGGCCCATCCTGCACAAATGCGGCCTTCATGCCAACTGGCATAAGATGACTGGGTGATCTCGCGCCTGCTCATCGCCCTGCTGCGCTTCTACAAGCGCTTCATCAGCCCCTTGCTGGGGCCACGCTGCCGTTTCGTGCCGAGCTGTTCTGAATACGCGATGGAAGCGATCGCGCGGCACGGCCCGCTGCGCGGAAGCTGGCTGGCTGCGCGCCGGCTGGGCCGCTGCCATCCGTTCCATCCCGGCGGCGTCGACCCCGTGCCCGAGTCCCCCAACGCCCCCTCTTGCCGTTGCACAGGAAAACACTGACATGTCCTCCACCCTCATCACCAATGCCCGCATGGTCAACGAAGGCCGCACCTTCGACGGCGATCTGCGCATCGAGAACGGCCGCATCGCGCAGATCGGCAATGGGCTGGCGCCGCGCGTCGGCGAGCAGGTGGTGGATGCGGCCGGACGCTGGCTGCTGCCCGGCATGATCGATGACCAGGTGCACTTCCGCGAGCCGGGCCTGACCCACAAGGGTGACATCGCCAGCGAATCGGCGGCGGCCGTGGCCGGTGGCCTGACCAGCTTCATGGACATGCCCAACACCAATCCGCCGACGCTGGATTCGACCATTCTGGAAGCCAAGTACGAGCTCGCGCGCGGCCGCGCCTGGGCCAACTACGGCTTCTACCACGGCGCCAGCAATGACAACCTGGACGCGATCCGCGCTCTGGACCCGAAGAAGGCCCCGGGCGTGAAGGTATTCATGGGTGCGTCGACCGGCAACATGCTGGTCGACAACCCGGAAACGCTGGATGCGATCTTCCGCGAATGCCCGACCCCGATCATCACGCACTGCGAAGACACGCCGATGATCGATGCCAACCTGAAGGCCTTCCAGGAAAAGTACGGCGATGCGCTGACCCCGGACATGCACCCGGACATCCGCTCACGCGAGGCCTGCATCAAGTCGACCCGCCTGGCGATGTCGCTGGCGCGCAAGCACGGCACCCGCCTGCATGTGCTGCACATCTCCACCGCCGACGAGCTGGCGCTGTTCGAGAAGGGGCCGCTGATCCGCGCCGACGGCAGCCGCAAGCAGATCACCGCTGAAACCTGCGTGCACTTCCTGCACTTCGCGCGCCCGGACTATGCGACCAAGGGCAACCTGATCAAGTGCAACCCGGCGATCAAGGACGTATCCGACCGCGAGGCAATCACCGCTGCGCTGGCCGACGACGTGCTGGACGTGCTGGCCACCGACCACGCCCCGCACACCTGGGAAGAGAAGCAGAAGCCCTACGCGCAGGCGCCGTCGGGCCTGCCGCTGGTGCAGTACGCGCTGGTGGCCGCGCTGGAGCGCGTGCACGAAGGCAAGCTGACCCGCGAGCAGGTGGTGCAGAAGTTCGCGCATGCGCCGGCGCAGCTGTTCGACGTCGAGGAGCGCGGCTTCCTGCGCGAAGGCTACTTCGCCGATCTTGTCCTGGTCGAAGACGTGCCGTTCACGGTCAAGCGCGAGGACGTGCTGTCCAAGTGCGGCTGGTCGCCGTTTGAAGGCACCACCTTCCGTTCGCGCGTCGCCTCCACCTGGGTCAACGGCCAACTGGTGTGGGACGGCAGCAAACTGGTGGGCGAGCCCGCCGGCCAGCGCATGACCTACGACCGCTGATGCGTTCGGCACTGATGATCGGGGCGCTGCTGCTGGCCGCGCCCCTACTCACCGCACCGGCGGCCCAGGCGCAGGATGGCATCGGCAGCCTGATCGACAGCCGCGTGGTGTTCCCGGCCAGTGCGTCGCAGGGCGCACTGGTGATCGGCAAGGTGCCCGCCGGCAGCCGCGTGCAATACGCCGGCCGCCAGCTGCGGGTGAGCGGCTATGGCAGCGTGGTGTTCGGCATTGGCCGCGACGAGAAGGGTCCGCTGCGCGTGCAGGTGCAGCGCCCCGATGGTGGCAGCGAGACTGCGACCATTGCGGTGACGCCGCGCGACTGGCCCACCGAGCGGGTCAACGGCGTGCCACCGAAGACGGTCAACCCGCCGCCGGCGATTGCCGAGCGGATCAAGCGCGAACAGGCGCAGGTGACTGCCGCGCGTGCCCGCGATGACGACCGTACCGACTTCACCCAGACCTTCATCTGGCCAGTGCAGGGCCGCATCAGCGGCCGCTTCGGCAACGCGCGCGTGTACAACGGCCAGCCCGGTGCCGGTCATTCCGGCATGGACATCGCCGTGCCTACCGGCACCCCGGTGAAGGCTCCGGCCGCCGGCATCGTGACCTTTGCCGGCCCGGACCTGTACCTGACCGGCGGCACCCTGCTGCTCGACCACGGTTTCGGGGTCAGTTCCAATTTCCTGCACCTGTCGCGCATCGACGTGAAGGTTGGCGACCGTGTGGAACAGGGCCAGGTGATCGCCGCGGTCGGCGCCACCGGTCGTGCCACCGGCCCGCACCTGCACTGGGGCATGAACTGGTTCGATACCCGTATCGACCCGTTGCTGGTGCTGGAGCGTAAATAACGCGTGCAATGCGCCTTGGTGGGTGCCGACCTTGGTCGGCACAATCCCTCAGAGCGTGCGGACCAAGGTCCGCACCCACCAGAAGCTGTCCGCAGGGCCGATCGATCAACCGCGCGCGGCCCACCACACGCGCAGCAGGGTGCGCACCGGAGTAGCTTCAATCGGCTTGCCTGCGGCCTGCGCGGCAACGCGGGCGCGCGCCAGACTGGACCACACGCGTCGCGGGCGCGGGCCAGGCACGCGGGTGCCCCACCCCTTCAACAGATGCTGCGCCCAGCGCTGCGCGGCGCTGCTGGCATCACCGTCCAGCAGGCTGCGCGGCACACCGGCCACGCCGGCATCCTGCAGGCGCTGGGCCAGGGTCTGCAGCTGCACCGCACGACCGGCGCCGGTGCGCGGCTTGTCCGCGAACAAGACCGCCTCCACCGCGGCTACGGCCTCGGCGTAGTTGGCCAGCGAACGCTCGGCTCCGGCCGCATCCAGTGCGACAGTGCGCGCTTCAACCAGATCCGGCAGCGCTTCGGCCAACTGGGCCCACGGCGCACGCACCGGCTCCAGCAGACGTCCCAGCGGATGGCGCGAACGATGCGCGGCCCAGCTGCGCAGCTCCTCGCCCCACCACGCCAGCTTGGCGTCGGCCGGCAGCGGATCGCCGCCGGTGTTGAGCATGTCGTCGAACTCCTGCAGCAGCGCGAACCACGCCACGGCAAGCTCGCGTTGCGATTCGGCCACGAACGGGGCGGCCACCGACCATTCCGGCCAACGGCTGCGCCACTTGTCGAGGAAACTGTCCAGCGCGGTACTGCTCACTACGTGATTCCTTACGGCTGGGCCGGGGCTGCCGGCCGGGTCGGCCAGAGACTGGCCAGTTGCAGAAGTTCAGCATTCTCGACCAGCACGTCGGCCTGCCAGGCCAACGGGTCGTCGCTGTGCAGGCGGTAGCCCCACAGCGCCGCCACCGACGGCATGGCGGCAGCGCGTGCGGCGATGATGTCGCGCTCGTCGTCACCCACGTACACGCAGTCTTCGGCGGCGATGCCGATCGCCTGCGCGGCGTGCAGCAGCGGCAGCGGGTGCGGCTTGCGCTCGGCCAGGCTGTCACCACCGACCAGCACCGCGCAGCGCTGCTGCCAGCCGTATTGCGGCACGATCAAGCGCGCCAGGTACTCCGGCTTGTTGGTGACGATGCCCCACACCGTACCCGCCTCATCCAGCGCGGCGAGCATGCCGGCCACGCCATCGAACAGCACCGCGTGCTGGCCGATCATCGCTTCGTAGCGCTGCAGGAATTCCGGGATCAGTGCATCGCGCGCAGCGGCATCCAAGTCCGGGAAAGCGGCCCCGACCATCGCGCGCGAGCCCTTGGAGACCACCGGTCGCAGCTGTGCCGGATCGACCGGCGCGCGTCCACGCTCGGCCAGCATCGCATCGCAGGTGGCGACGAAGTCCGGCGCGCTGTCCAGCAGGGTGCCGTCCAGATCGAACAGCACCGCGCGCGGGAAGCGTGCAGAGGTCATGCCGGCTTGACCGCGTAGGCCAGGTAGTTGATGTCGGTGCGGCTGCTCAGGCGGGCGTGGTTGCGCCACGGCTCGTAGGCCATGCCACTGACATCCACCAGCTGCACGTCAGCCTCGCGCAGCCAGCGCGCCAGCTCGGCCGGCTTGATGAATTCCTGGTAGTGGTGCGTGCCCTTGGGCAGCAGCCGCGCCACGTACTCGGCGCCGACAATCGCCACCGCGAACGCGGCAGCGGTGCGGTTGATGGTCGACAGGAACAGGTGGCCACCCGGCTTCAGCAGGCGCTTGCAGGCCTCGATGATTGCGCCGGGATCGGGCACGTGCTCGAGCATTTCCATGCAGGTGACTACGTCGAAGCTGCCCGGCTGCTCGGCGGCAAGGTCTTCGGCGGCCTGCACGCGGTAGTCAACCTTGGCGCCACTTTCCAGCGCATGCAGCCGCGCGACCTTGACCAGCTCCGGGGCCAGGTCGATGGCGGTGACATCGGCGCCGGCCTGGGCCAGCGCTTCACTCAACAGGCCGCCACCGCAACCGATGTCGAGCACGCGTGCGCCGCGCAGCGGCACGCGCTCGGCCACGTACTTCAGTCGCACCGGATTCAGTGCGTGCAGCGGCTTCTGCGGGCCATCAGCGTCCCACCAGCGGTTGGCCAGCGCGGCGAACTTGTCCAGCTCGGCCTGATCGAAATTGGAGGAAGCGTGGGGGGCAGTCATGAGGAGTCCTTGCGGCGCCAGGGATCAGGCGCGGATATGACGGATGCGCTCGCGCCACTGGCGCGCGTTGGCGATGATGCCCGGCAGGTCCATGCCGACCAGCTCGCGCTGCACCAGCTTCGGCTTGCCGGCAATCCAGACGTCGCTGACCTGCTGGCGGCCGGTGGCGTACACCAGCTGCGACAGCACGTTGTGCAGCGGCTGGGTTTCCAGCGCCGACAGGTCAACGCAGACCAGGTCGGCCTGCTTGCCGACTTCGATCGAGCCGATGCGCTCGCCGAAGCCCAACGCGCGGGCACCGCCCAGGGTGGAAGCGCGCAGCGTGGTGGCCGCGTCCAGCGCGGTGGCATCGTCGGCCACGGCCTTGGCCAGGATCGCTGCGGTGCGGTTCTCGCTGAACATGTCCAGGTCGTTGTTGCTGGCGCAGCCGTCGGTGCCGATCGCCAGGTTCACGCCAGCACGCTGCAGGGCGCAGGCCGGGCAGAAACCGGAGGCCAGCTTGAGGTTCGATTCCGGGCAGTGCACCACGCTGACGCCACGTTCGGCGCACAGGTGGATTTCCGCGTCGGTCAGCTGGGTCATGTGCACCGCGATCAGGCGGTCGTTGACCAGGCCGAGCCGATCCAGTCGCGCCAGCGGGCGCTGGCCGTGCAGCTTGATCGAATCGTTGATCTCCTGCGCGGTCTCGTGGGTGTGCAGGTGCACCTGCATGTCGAGCTGGTCGGACAGCATCCGCACCCGCTCGAAATTGGCATCGTTGACCGTATACGGCGCATGCGGCGCGAATGCGGTGCCGATCAGCGGATCGGTGCGCCACTGGTCGTGCAGTTCACCGGCCTTGGCGAAGTACTCGTCGTCGGTCTTGGCCCAGGCGGTGGGAAAATCGATGATGACCGCGCCGACCAGCGCGCGGAAACCGTGCTTCTTGTAGACGGCGGCCTGCACGTCGCCGAAGAAGTAGTTCTCGTTGGCACAGGTGGTACCGCCGCGCAGCATCTCGGCGATGGCCAGGGTGGTGCCGTCGGCAACGAACTCGGGGCCGATCACCGCCGCTTCCACCGGCCAGATGTGCTGCTGCAGCCAGGTCATCAGCGGCAGGTCGTCGGCGACGCCGCGCAGCAGGGTCATCGGGTTGTGCGTGTGCGCGTTGACCAGGCCCGGCATCAGCGCGGCCTCAGGACGGCTGACCACCTGGGTGGCGCGGAACCGCGCGCGCGCCTCGGCACGCGGCAGGATGGCCACGATCTCGCTGCCACGCACGGCAACGGCATGGTCTTCCAGCACCACCGCATGCGGCTCGATCGGAACGACGTAACCGGCTTCGATGAGCAGGTCGCAGGCTTCGGGGAGGTGCGGGCTATCGCTCATGCGGGCTCACTTGGCTGTGGGGGCGGCGAGATACTTCTGGGGACACGCCCCTGAGTCAGGGGCTGCCGCGAAGCGGCGGGGTCTGGAGACCCGTGAAGCGGGGCCCATGATCTGCCGAAGCAGATCATGGGAGCGCCAGCGCGAATGCGATGGCGCGTACCCGAGCATGGCTCGGCTCTACCGTAAGGTCGGCCTATGGCCGGAACCTTACTTGACGCGTGCGGAGTATTCGCCCGAACGGGTGTCGACGCGGATCACCTCATCCTGGTTGACGAACAGCGGCACGCGGACCACGGCGCCGGTTTCCAGGGTGGCCGGCTTGCCGCCGCCGCCCGAGGTGTCACCGCGGACGCCCGGATCGGTTTCGGTGATCTTCAGTTCAACGAAGTTCGGCGGCTGCACGAAGATCGGCTCACCGTTCCACAGGGTGACCACGCAGGACTCTTCGCCCTTCAGCCACTTCTCGGCGCCGCCCATGCCGGCCTTGGTGGCCTGGACCTGCTCGAAGGATTCCGGGTCCATGAAGTGCCAGTACTCGCCGTCGCTGTACATGAAGTTCATGTCGGTATCGACGACGTCGGCTGCATCCAGCGAGTCGGTCGACTTCATGGTGACTTCCTGGGTACGGCCGTCCTTGATCAGGCGGTACTTCACGCGGGTGAAGGCCTGGCCCTTGCCCGGCTTGACGTATTCGGTGTCGATGATGACGGCCGGTTGGTTGTTGACCAGGATCTTCATCCCGTTCTTGACGTCGTTCATGCCGTAGCTGGCCATGCGTAAACTCCTGAGTGGCAAAAACGCCGCGGGTGCGGCGAGCCGTTAGAATGGAAAGCCCACCGGATGCCGGTGGGCGACTGTTTTTCTGCCCACATGATAACCGCAGGCCCCCTCTCCATGCAGCTTTCCGCCTTCCCCCGGCCCCAGTCGCCCGGTGCGCCCGCGCGCTGGCAGCAGCTCTGGCGCCAGGCGCTGCGCGACCCGCACGCGCTGCTGGCCCGGCTGCAGCTGGACCCGGCCGCGCTGGGCGTCTCGGAGGCGGCCATGGCCCAGTTCGCGCTGCGCGTGCCGGAGGGCTTCGTGGCCCGCATGCGTTCTGGCGATGCGGCCGACCCGCTGCTGCGCCAGGTGCTGCCGATCGACGAGGAAATGCGGCCGGCGCCCGGGTTCAGCTTCGATGCGGTGGGCGATGGCGCCGCCAGGAAGGCCACTGGCGTCATCCAGAAGTACCGCGGTCGCGCCCTGTTGGTCGCCACCGGCAGCTGCGCGATCAACTGCCGCTACTGCTTCCGTCGCCACTTCGACTACGGCGCGGAGAACGCCGCCAAGGGAGGCTGGCAGGAGGCGGTGGCCGCCATCGCGGGCGATCCGGACATCGACGAGGTGATCCTGTCTGGCGGTGACCCGCTGTCACTTGCCACGCACAAGCTGGTCGAGCTGACCGACGCCCTGCGCGCGATCCCGCATATCCGCCGCCTGCGCATCCATACCCGGCTGCCGATCGTGCTGCCGGAGCGCGTGGACGATGAACTGGTCTCCTGGCTGGACAGCCTGCCCTGGCCGCTGGCGATCGTGGTCCACGCCAACCACGCCAATGAGTTCGACGCCAGCGTGGACGCAGCGATGGCTCGCCTGCGCGGCATCGGTGCCCAGCTGCTGAACCAGGCGGTACTGCTGCGCGGGGTCAATGACAGCGTGCAGGCCCTGCAGGACCTGAGCGAGCGCAGCTTCGCCGCCGGCGTACTGCCCTACTACCTGCACCAGCTGGACCGGGTCGAGGGCGTGGCCCACTTCGAAGTGGACGATGCCCGGGCCAAGGCGCTGATTGCCGGCCTCACCGCACGCCTGTCCGGTTATCTGATCCCGAAACTGGTGCGCGAACTGCCCGGCGACCCGAGCAAGCGCCCGCTGTAACAAAAAAGGGGACGGGGGGAATTAAGTCGCTTATGCATTTGCGACTTAATTCCCCCCGTCCCCTTTTTTGGGGTCAGACGCCCGACTCGATCATCCGCACCACTTCGGTGGCGGTCACCGGATGGCTCAGCCAGTAGCCCTGGCCGAGGTCGCAGCCGCGCTGGGCCAGCAGCTCGTACTGCGCCTGCTGCTCGATGCCCTCGGCCACTACCGTGATGCCCAGTGCGTGGGCCATGGCGATGATCGCCGTGGTCAGCGCCAGGTCGTCCGGATCGCGCTGCATGTCGGCCACGAAGCTCTTGTCGATCTTCACGCCGTCCACCGGCACCTGGCGAAGATGGCTGAGACCGGAGAAGCCGGTGCCGAAATCGTCCAGCCAGACCTTCACACCGGTGCGGTGCAGCTTGTCCAGCAGCTGCGCGGCAACCATCTCGTCGCCGATCACGGCGGTTTCGGTCAGCTCCAGGTGCAGCCGCGAGGCCGGCAGCCCGGATTCATGCAGGCACTGCGCGACCAGTGTCGGCAGTTCACCACCGCGCAGCTGCCGCGGCGACACGTTCACCGACACGAACAGATCATCGCCACCGGCCCCACGTGGCCACTGCGAGGCTTCCATGCAGGCCGCACGAAGCACCTTCGGGCCGATGATCTCGATCAGCCCGCTCTGCTCGGCCACTTCGATGAACACTGACGGCGGAATCGTACCCAGGGTCGGATGCTGCCAGCGCAGCAGCACTTCGACGCCGACCATGCGGCGGTCGCGCATGCGGAAGATCGGCTGGTAGGCCAGGCGCAGCTCGCCGCGCTCCCAGGCCCCGCGGAGTTCCTGCTCCATGTGCACGCGGCGCTCGACCGCATGGTCCATCGCCCGGCTGTAGTAGCGATAACAGTTCTTGCCGGCCATCTTCGCCTGGTACATGGCGATGTCGCCGTTCTTCAGCAGCGTGGTCGCATCGGCGGCATCGTCCGGGAACAGGGTCACGCCGATCGAGGTCCCCAGGAACAGCTCCCTGCCCTGCACCACCAGCGGCTTGCCCAGCTCGCGCACCAGCACCTCGGCCAGCAGCCGCGCGTTCGCGGCCACGTCACCATCACCGACCAGGATCACGAACTCGTCACCGCCGAAGCGGGCCAGCAGGGCCTCATCGCCACCGGCCTCGGTGACTGCACGGCCGATGCGCTGCGCGAACTGCAACAGCGCTTCGTCACCGGCCTCATGGCCGAGGGTATCGTTGACGCGCTTGAAGTCGTCGATATCGGCGAACAACAGGCCCAAGCGGTGATTGGCGGCACGGGCAGCCATCAACCGATGATCAAGCGCCTCGCGGAATGCCAGCCGGTTGGTCAGCCCGGTCAGCGCGTCGGTATAGGCCATGCGCCGCACTTCGCGGTCATGGCGGGCGATCGCATCACGCATCCGGGCGAAACCGCGTACCAGTTCGCCGACCTCGTCATCGCGGGTGTTCTCGGCCAGGGGCGTCTGGTAGTCACCGGCCTCGATGCGGCGGGCGGCGACGGCAAGATCACGGATCGGCGCCACCAGGGTGCGCTGCACGTACAGGATCACCACCACGCCGATCACCACCAGCAGGCCGAGCATCAGCAGCAGCCAGCCCAGGTGGCGGCTGCCGACCTGCTGCAGGCGCTCGCCCAGGGTGGCATTGGCGGCCTGTTCACGCTGCTGCACCTCGTCCAGCGCCATGCCAACGCGGACGCCGCCAATGCGCTGGTTGCCGATCATGATCGGCATCGTGTTGTCGAGCACCTTCGGCGATTCCTGCACCACCAGCGCCTGTGCGGCGGCAGCCTTGGGTGCCAGCGGATCGGCCATGGGCTGGCCGAAACCGGATACCTCGATCGAGCCGTCATGCACCAGCCGGCCACGTTCGTCGAACACCAGCACATAGCGCACCACCGGTTGCCGCGCAGTGCCCCGTACCAGTGCGCCGACCTGGTCCAGATCGCGGTAGTACAGGGGATTGGCCAGTGAATCGGACAACTCGCGCGCCATCGCTTCGCCGCGGCTGCGCACGCTGCGGTCGAACAGTTCATGGATGACGCCACCACTGAGGCTGCGCACCTCGCCCTGCATGGCGGTCTGGCGCCCCAGCAGCACTGCCAGGATCGCCACCACCACCACCATTGCTCCGCCCATCGCCAGCAGGAACCGGGCCTGCATCCCCGAGCCGAGCCACTTCATTCCACTTCCATCCGCACGCGCGTCAATCCTTGTTTCAATTCATCCAACCGCTGCTGCGCATGCGCATCGACGCGGTGGAAACCGGAGGTGCCAAAAAACCGATGCAACGCTCCCTGCGCCTGTGGGTCGCTGGCCGCCTGCAGCAGCACTTCCTGCAAGCGATCCCGCACCCGCGGGTCAAGGTCGGCGCGGACCATTTCCACCGCGCGGGGGTAGGGTTCGGTACGCAGCAGTTCGCGGAAGTCGTGGCGGAACGCAGGCGGCATCCGGCGCTGGTCATTCCAGTCCACGCTGCTCACCGCCCCCACATCGACCACGCCCTTGTGCACGAACGTTGCAATGTTCAACTCGCTGCGCGCGAACACATACCCCACACTGTCCCGCCCCGGCATGTCCCACGTACCCGCCAGGATCTGCGGCGACAACCCTTCCTGCAGCAGGGTCATCACCGGCACCAGATAGGCGCTGGTCGACGCCGTGTTCTGCAGCGCCAAGCGGTGCCCGCGCAGATCCTGCACGCGCTGGATCGGGCTGTCGCTGCGCACGAAGAACACTGTCTGGTACTCGCGCACGCCATTGCGCTCGGTCAGCAGCAACGGCCGTGCACCACTGCGCTGGCCCAGCGCCACCGCCGTACCCGAGGTTTCGGTGACCCAGTCGACCCTGCCCCGCCGCAGATAGCTGGCCATCTGCTGCGGGTCGCGCGCCATCAGGATCCTCCCTTCCTTGATGCCAACGTCGTGCATGCGCGCCACCACATAGTCCAGCAAGGGCTGCAGCTGCTCGTAGTGGGCTTTGGGATCATCGCTGATCCGGCCCAGCACCAGCACCGGGTCCGGTGCTGCATGCACCGTCCCGGCCATCAGGACCATGGCCAGGCTCAGCAGTCCCCCCTGCATTGCCTTTCGCAGACCCGACACAGGCTTCATCCCCCCTGGGTATCCAGACAGACTACCCGAAAAAATGAGAACGTCGTCAGCTGTCCTTGCCGCCTGCCTGGGCCAGCCGCGCCATGCGCTGGGTGTCGGCGAGGATGCCGCGCAGCAGGCGCACTTCCTGCTCGCTGGGCTCGCTGCGCAGGAACAGGCGGCGCAGCTTGCGCATCGCCGATTCCGGGGCGCGGCCCTTGTGGAAATCGATCTCGTCCAGCGTGTCACCCAGCTGGGCGAAGAAGCTCTCCATCTGCTCGTGGCTGGCCGCCTGTTCGCGGAATCCGGGCTCGGCGTCGGACGCAGGCTGCGCACCCAGCAGCTGCATGCGCGTTTCATAGGCCAGCACCTGCACGGCGGCAGCCAGGTTGAGCGAGCTGAACTCCGGGTCGGACGGGATGTGCACCGCTGCATGGCAGAGCTGCAGTTCCTCGTTGGTCAGGCCGGTGCGCTCACGGCCGAACACCAGCGCCACTTCGGCACCCTCGCCGGCCTTGGCCACCGCGCGGGCAGCGGCATCGGCCGGCAGGTACTCCTCCAGCTGGACGCGGCGGGCACGGGCGGTGCAGCCCAGCACCAGGCGGCAGTCAGCCACGGCCTCGGCCAGGGTGGCCACCACCGGGGCGTCCCCCAGCACGTCTTCGGCACCGGCCGAGCGGCGGAAGGCCTCCTCGTCCAGCGGCTTTTCGGGGGCGACCAGGACCAAGCGGGCAAGGCCCATGGTCTTCAGGGCACGGGCGGCGGCCCCCATGTTGCCGGGGTGCTGGGTACCGACCAGGACGAATCGGAGACGGGTGGCGGCGGGAAACTGGGACATGAACAGGGAAAAGGTCGAGCTGGACGATGACCAATGGTAAACTGTGCGGCCGGCCACTGCGCCGGACCCGCTCTTTTCCCCCGCCAGTCCATCTCTTCTGCCTTTCCGGGAGCCCACGCCATGCAGAAACCCGCCGTAACCGTCATGGTCAAGGCCGCCCGCCTCGCCGGCAACGTCCTGTTGCGCAACATCAACAAGCTCGAGGCACTGAACGTGGTGCAGAAGGGCCGGATGGACTACGCAAGCGAAGTGGATGCGGACGCGGAAAAGGTCATCGTCAAGGAACTCAAGCGCGCCTACCCGGACTACGGCATCTTCGGTGAAGAAGGTGGCGTGCAGGGCGAGCGCCGCCAGATGTGGGTCATCGACCCGCTGGACGGCACCAGCAACTACCTGCGCGGCGTGCCGCACTACTGCGTGTCGATCGCGCTGGTCGAGAACGGCGAGCCGACCGATGCGGTCATCTTCGATCCGCTGCGCAATGAACTGTTCACCGCCAGCCGTGGCGCGGGTGCCGTGCTGAACGACCGCCGCATCCGCGTGGCCGACCGCAAGGACCTGGAAGGCACCATGATCCACACCGGCTTCGCGCCGCGCGAGCGCAGCCGCGCCAGCGCCCAGCTGAAGGCGGTGGACGCCCTGCTGGTGCACGGCGAGGACATCCGCCGCACCGGCTCGGCGGCACTGGACCTGGCCTACGTGGCCTGCGGCCGCGCCGACGCCTACTTCGAAGCCGGCGTGAAGGCCTGGGACATCGCTGCCGGCCTGCTGCTGGTCCGCGAGGCCGGCGGCAAGGTCTGCGACTTCAAGGGCGCGACCCTGGGCCGGATGGACAACCGCGGTCCGGACACCCATCAGATCGTGGCCGGCAACCTGAAGGTGGCCGAGTCGCTGCAGAAGGTGCTGGTGAACACCGGCTACGCGGCGGAGTTCGACGCGAAGTTCTGAGGTTCCGTGTAAAGCGGTTCATGGGGACGGCACCTGCGAGGGTGCCGTTTTCGTTTGTGCGCCGACGCATTGGCGCGCCAGGCGATGCCTGGGGATCATTTCCGCGACCGCAGAGGGGTGTCACTTTCTTTGCGCGTGCACCGCGCTGCAGGAGCAGCGTGGAACGGCGTAGCCGGCCCGTAGGGTGGTGCACATGGATGTGCGCCATCAAGAAAGTAACCAAAGAAACGCTCCGCCGGCCGCGAGCCGACGTGCTGCGCACGCCGGTGCCCTGCGCTCCTCGGCCCGTCGAGGGACGGCGCGGGAACTCGCTGCGCTCAGACACCCGCACCTCTTCGCCCTCGCCGGACCTGCGGTGCTCGGCTCGCTTGAAGGCGGACTGGAAGGTCAAGATCAAGAGCAACAGCATCCACGCATGGCGTGAATCTACGGGGTGCAGCTGTAGCATTTGACCTTGGGTCCGCCTTGAGCGAGCCGAGCATCGCAGGGGAATCAGGGGCGAAGAGGCGCCGATGTTTGAGCGAAGCGAGTTCGGCGCCGCCCCCTGATTGGCCGAGAAGCGCAGGGAACCGTCGCGTAGCGACGGCTCGCGCCCTGGCGGCGTGTTTCTTTGGTTACTTTCTTTGCACGAGCAAAGAAAGTGACACCCCTCCGCAGTCGCGGAAATGACTCTCGCCGAGTCGTACCCGGCGCCACCAATGCGTGCGCGCATACAAAAACGCCCGGCGCGGGGCCGGGCGTTCCTGCACTGCCGTGGAAGCGGAGGCTTACGCCACCGTCGACGCCCGCAGGGCGGCAATGCGCTCTTCCAGCGGCGGGTGGCTCATGAACAGCTTCTTCGCGGTCGAACCGGCAATACCGAAGGCTGCGATCTGGGTCGGCAGCGTGCTCTGGCCGTGGTTGAGCTGCAGGCGCTCCAGCGCAGCGATCATCTTCTGGCGGCCGGCCAGCGAGGCACCGCCAGCGTCGGCGCGGAACTCGCGGTGGCGCGAGAACCACATCGAGATCATGGTAGCGAACAGGCCGAACACCATCTCCAGCACGAACACGATGATGTAGTAGGCGAAGCCGCGGCCGCCGCCTTCGCGGTTGCCCGACAGCGCGCTGTCGATGATGCCGCCGACCACGCGGGCCAGCACGATCACGAAGGTGTTCAACACGCCCTGCAGCAGGGCCATGGTGATCATGTCACCGTTGGCGACGTGGGCGATCTCGTGGCCCAGCACCGCTTCGGCCTCGTCTTCGCTCATGTTGTGCAGCAGGCCGGTGGACACCGCGACCAGCGCGTTGTTGCGGTTGGCGCCGGTGGCGAAGGCATTGATGTCCGGGCCTTCGTACACGGCCACTTCGGGCATGCCGATGCCGGCCGCCTTGGCCTGGCGCTCGACGGTGGCCAGCAGCCAGCGCTCGGTCTGGTTGCGCGGCTCGGTGATCACCACCGCACCGGTGGAGCGCTTGGCCATCCACTTGGACAGCAGCAGCGAGATGAAGGAGCCACCGAAGCCGAAGATCGCGGCCATGACCAGCAGGCCGCTCATCTGGCTTGGATTGACCCCGAGCAACGACATCACGATGCTGGCGAGGATCAGGACCGCGAAGTTGGTCGCCAGGAACAGGGCAATGCGGGTAAACATGGGAAAATCCGGCTCGGAAGGGGTCGATACCGGTCAATTTGCGGTGTGGTCAGCTTGAATTCAAGCGCCAACCTGACCGACGATTCAGCCAGCATGACCTCCCCCATTCCCTGCGGTCGTTTCGCGCCCTCGCCGACCGGCCTGCTCCATCCCGGATCCCTGCTCGCCGCCTTCGGCAGCTGGCTGCTCGCACGCCATCACGGCGGCGTGTGGCGGCTGCGCATCGAAGACGTCGACCCACCGCGCACCGTGCCCGGTGCCGCCGAGTCACAACTGCAGGCACTGGCGGCGTTCGGCCTGGCCCACGACGGTCCGATCTTCTGGCAGAGCGCCCGCGGCGAGGCCTACCAGGCCGCGCTCGACGTGCTGCTGGCCAGCGACCAAGCCTTCGTCTGCCATTGCAGCCGCAGCGACCTGGCCGCCAGCGGCGGCATCCACCATCGCTGCGTCGCCCGGCAACCCCGACCGGATCCCGCCGTCCGTTTCCGCGTGCCGCCGGGCAGCCTCGTGCACTTCGACGATGGCCTGCGCGGCCCGCAGCAGCAGGACGTGCATGCCGAGGTCGGCGACTTCGTGCTGCGCCGCGCCGATGGCTGCTGGGCCTACCAGTTGGCGGTGGTGGTCGATGACGCCGCGCAGGGGGTGACCGAAGTGGTGCGCGGTGCCGACCTGCTCGACTCTACCGCGCGGCAGATCCTGCTGCAGCAGGCGTTGGGGCTGGCGGTGCCGCGCTACTGGCACCTGCCGCTGCTGCTCGATGCCCCGGGCCACAAGCTGTCCAAGTCGCTGTCAGCGCTGCCGGTGGATAGTTCGCGCCCGCTGCCCGTGCTACGCCAGCTCTGGCAGCTGCTCGGCCAGGCACCTGAAGCGCTGGAACCTGCGCACGACCTGGACACGCTGCTGGCCACCGCTCGGCAGGCATTCGACCCAGCGCGGCTGCCGCGTGGTGACATCCTGATTGGAGCAGGCCTGCCGCCAGCCGGCGCACTTTCCACGCCGATGTTGCAGAATCCCACTTCCCCCACCTGATACCCGGACAACACTCCATGACATCTCGCGTCGCACTGGTCACCGGCGGAACCGGCGGCATCGGTACCGCCATCTGCCAACGCCTGGCCGACCAGGGCCACCGGGTCGCCACCAACTACCGCGACGAGGCCAAGGCCCGCGCCTGGCAGCAGGCGATGACCGAACGCGGCTACAGCGTGTCGATCTTCCCGGGCGATGTCTCCGATCCGGGCAGCGCCGAAGCGCTGGTGCGCGCCGTCGAGGCCGAGCTGGGCCCGGTTGAGATCCTGGTCAACAACGCCGGCATCACCCGCGACACCACGTTCCATCGCATGCGCGCGGACCAGTGGCACGATGTGATCAACACCAACCTCAACTCGGTGTTCAACGTCACCCGCCCGGTCATCGAGGGCATGCGCCGCCGCGGCTGGGGCCGGGTCATCCAGATCAGCTCGATCAACGGCCTGAAGGGCCAGTACGGCCAGGCCAACTACGCGGCAGCCAAGGCCGGCATGCACGGCTTCACCATCTCGCTGGCCCGCGAGAACGCCGGCTTCGGCATCACCGTGAACACCATTTCGCCCGGCTACGTCGCCACCGACATGGTGATGGCGGTGCCGGAGGACGTACGCGCCAAGATCATCGCCGACATCCCCACCGGGCGCCTCGGCAAGCCGGAGGAAATCGCCTACGGCGTCTCGTTCCTGGTCGCCGACGAAGCCTCGTGGATCACCGGTAGCAACCTGGACATCAACGGCGGCCACCACATGGGTTGGTAAGCCGCGCAGCGGGCCCTCGCGGCGGCCGCCGCCGGACCCGGCCAAGCGTCATGCTGCGCAGCACGCAAACCCTTGTTGCGCAACATGATCGCCGCCGAAAGCCAAGCCTGGCGGGGGCTGAGGCGGTTGCAACGGCTGCTGCACTGCGCCATGCTGCGCGTCTACTGTGACGAGTACCGCTTCATGGCTGCGACCCGCATCATCAAGAAGTATCCGAACCGCCGTCTCTACGACACCGAGATCTCCAGCTACATCACCATCGAGGACGTGCGCCAACTGATCCTGGACGGTGAAGACTTCGAAGTCCGCGACGCCAAGAGCGGCGACGACCTCACGCGATCGGTCCTGCTGCAGATCATCGCCGACCAGGAACAGGACGGCGAACCGATGCTGTCCACCCAGCTGCTGAGCCAGCTGATCCGCTTCTACGGCGATTCCCTGCAGGGCTTCATGGGCAATTACCTGGAGCGCAGCATGCAGGTCTTCCTCGACCAGCAGCAGCAGTTCCGCCAGCAGATGGGCAACCTGCTGGGCCAGACCCCGTGGGCGATGATGAACCAGCTGACCGAGCGCAACCTGGAGCTGTGGCAGGAATTCCAGCGCAACATGGGCAGTGGCTTCGGCGGCCCGCGCCCGGGCGGCACCGGAACGGGAACCGGCGCAGGTACCGGCAACAAACCGAACGAACCGGGCACCGGCACCGGCGGCAAGACCCGCCGCTGAGCTGCGGCATCTGCTGAGACGAAAACGGCGCGCCCCTGGCGCGCCGTTCTGTTTGGCATCGCGCCAACGTCAGGTCAGCGTTTCGCCTTGCACCCCGTGCATACGCGTTCGACCTTGTAACCCTTCGCCTTCAGCTTCTCGACCACGCCATCGTTGCCCAGCAGGTGCAGCGTGCCGACCACCACCAGCGTGCCGCCCTGCCCGGCCTGCAGGTACGGCAGCAGCTTCGGCACCCAGGCGTCATTGCGGCCGGTATTGATGCGCTGGTAAAGCTGCGGATACTGCTGGCGCATTTCCGCCGCCATCCGGGTCCACAGCAGGCGCTCGTCACCCCGGCGCCATGCATCGTGCAGCTGGCGTGCCTGCTCGTCGGCCTTGCCGGCCTGGTCCAGCGCTTCGGCCAGCATCTGCCGCTGTTCCTGCAGCGTCATTCCGTCGAGCATGCCGATCTGGGTGTCGATGTCTTCAAGTCCCGCGGTCTTGCGGCCGGTCTTCTGCGCACGCTCCATGAAGTGGCGGTCCAGGCCCAGTGCCGGGTCCAGGCCCAGCTTCTGCATCTGCCCGACCGAAATGCTCAGGCCGACAAACCACGGCTTCATGCCCTGCATCTGCGCCAGCGGCAGCTTGTTCTCGGCAGCGAACACCTGCAGCTTCTGCCAGGTCGCAGCATCCAGATCACGCTTGAGCTCGCTGCCATCGCTGCGGACCGCTGCCTGCACCATGCGGCTGGCCAGCTGCGGCGACTGCATGTCTTCCGGCGACAGTTCGAACACGACCCGCTGCGAGGCCGCGAACGCCTGTTCGACATCGGGCGACAACGGGTAGTCCTGCGGCTTCAGCAGGTGGAAGGAACCGAGCAGGTAGAGGCGCGAGTCGCCCGGGCCGGTGACTTTCCACAGCAACGGTACCGGCGGCTTGGCCGCCGCTGCGCCAGCGGTGTCGGCTTGCACGGTACGCGCTGCAACCAGCGGTGCCAGCGCACAGGCCGCCAACAGAACGGCGGCACGCAACAGGGTTCTGATCGGCATTTCAGCCTTCTCCTTCAGGCAGGTGGTAAGCCTTCTCGCCCGCTTCCACGCGCAGGTCCAGCCGGTTTTCCGGCGGCGCCAACGGGCAGGTCGCGTAGGCAGTGAACGCACAGGGCGGGTTGTAGGCATGGTTGAAATCGATGCGCACCGTGCCATCGGCTGCCGGCGCGTCGGTGTCCAGGTAACGCCCGGCCGGATAGCTGCCGCGGCCACTGGTGCGATCGGCAAAGATCAGGAACAGCGGCTGCCCCGGCGCACCGATCGCCTCCAGCCGCCAGCTGCGGCCATCGCGCTGGAACTCGACCGCGCCTGCGTTCGGCATTTCGGTGGTCAGGCCGGTGATGTCGACGATGGGCAGGGTCTTGCCCGCCGGATGCGGGATGAAACGTGCCTGCACCTGCCAGTCCGGGCCACCCGGCCAGTATTCCAGGTCGGCGAAATCACGGCGTGCTGGCGCGTCGGCGTGCTTGACCCGCAGCGCATCGCGCGGGCCGCGGCGGATGATGCTGAGCTGCCCCTTGCCACCATCAAAGGCCAGCAGCGTCGGCTGCGGATCCTTGTCGGTGTCGACACGGATGCGGCCGCGTACCGGCTGCCCGTCATGACTGACGTCAACGCCGGTCTCCGGTGTGAACCACCATTGGCTGCCTTCGCGGCGCAGCAGGCCCAGCTTGTCCGGTCCAACCGCCAGGCGGATCCCGTTGGTCGCGCCGCTGCCGACGAAGTGCGATTTGTTCTGCAGCCAGTGCAGGCCGACCAACGCTGTCCAACCATCCGGCCGGGTCAGGTCCTGGTAGCGCGCTACCCGCCACTGCTGCTGCGTGGCCGCATAGGCCGGATCTTCAGCAACCGTCGGCGCCGGCGGTGTCGCCGGACTGCAGGCGGCCAACACCAAAGCGGCCAGCAGGCCGCCCATTCCCCGATAACGCATCGATGCTCCCCTCAACGTCCGCGCAGGAACCAGCGGTCGATCTCCGCCAGCGAAAAACGGGCCCAGGTCGGCCGGCCGTGGTTGCACTGGCCCGACCGCTCGGTGATTTCCATGTCGCGCAGCAGTGCGTTCATTTCCGGCACGGTCAGCCGTCGGTTGGCGCGCACCGCGCCGTGGCAGGCCATGGTCGACAGCAGCTCATCGCGCGCACTCGCCACACGCCGGCTCTGGCCGTGTTCGCGCAGGTCGGTCAGCACGTCGCGCAGCAAGCCTTCCGGTTCGGCGTGTGCCAGCAGCGCTGGAATGCTGCGCACGTGCAGCGCACCGGGGCCGGCACGGGTCACTTCGAAGCCGAGTGCGGCCAGCGTTTCTGCTTCGCTTTCGGCGGTATCCGCTTCGCGCTCGCCCACCGCGAGCGTGATCGGCACCAGCAATGGCTGCGACTGCAGGCCGATGCCATCGTGCGCGTTCTTCAGCCGCTCGTAGCCGATGCGCTCGTGCGCCGCATGCATGTCGACCACGATCAGGCCTTCGGCGTTCTCGGCCAGGATGTAGATGCCATGCAGCTGCGCGATCGCGTAGCCCAGCGGCGGCACGCCAGCGTCAGCACTGGTCACCGGCAGTCCGTTCTCGGTCGGCATCGGCGGCAGGGCAGCACCGCGTTCGGCACCGGCCGGCGCGGCATACAGCGCGGCATAGGCAGCCGGTGCATCGGCCACCTGCAATCCCAGCGGTTGCTGCGGGCGCCAGCCCGAGAATCCACCACCGCCACCACTCGATCCGGCACCCGGTGCGGCACCGCGTACCAGACCGAAACCGGAGGCGCCCGCACTGGAGACCATCGGTGCCGAACCTGCATCCGCCGGATGCGCAGAGCCGGCACCGATGTCCTGCGCCGACACGCCGGCACGGGTATCGGCCAGCGCATCCTTCAACGTGCGATAGACGAAATCATGGACCAGCCGCGAATCGCGGAAGCGCACCTCATGCTTGGCAGGGTGCACGTTGACGTCGACGCGGGTCGGATCCAGTTCCAGGAACAGCACGTAGGCCGGCTGGCGGCCGTGGTACAGCACATCGCCGTACGCCATCTTCACCGCATGGGCGACACTGCGGTCGCGCACCGAACGGCCGTTGACGTACAGGTACTGCTGGTCGGCGCTGGCGCGCGAATAATGCGGCTGCGCGATCCAGCCGTGCAGGCGCAGGCCGGCACCGCTGTGGTCGACGCGCACGGCCTGGTTGGCGAAATCCTCGCCCAGCGTTTCGGCCAATCGCGCATCGGAATACAGATCACCCGGCTTGTAGCGGCGCGAGGCCTTGCCGTTGTGCGACACGCGCAGTTCGACATCCGGCCGCGCCAGCGCCAGCGAACGCAGCCATTCTTCGATATGGCCCAGCTCGGTGCGCTCGGCGCGCAGGAACTTGCGCCGCGCCGGTACGTTGTAGAACAGCTCGCGCACTTCCACCGTGGTGCCCGGCGCATGCGCGCGCGGCGTCACCTCGCCGATCTTGCCGCCTTCGATCTGCAGCGCCGAACCGTGTTCGTCATGTGCGCGACGCGAGGACAGGGTGAAACGGCTGACCGAAGCGATCGACGGCAATGCTTCGCCACGGAAACCGAGCGTGGCCACCGATTCAAGATCGTCCAGATCGGCGATCTTGCTGGTGGCGTGGCGCGATACCGCCAGCGGCAGCTGTTCCGGCGCGATGCCACTGCCGTTGTCGCGGATGCGGATCAGGCGTACACCGCCCTCTTCAAGATCGATATCAACGCGACTGGCGCCGGCATCGATTGCGTTCTCGACCAGCTCCTTGACCACCGACGCAGGACGTTCGACCACTTCGCCGGCGGCGATCTGGTTGATCAGGATCTCCGGCAACGGCCGGATCGGGCGCGGATGGGTAGCAGACGTCATGCGGGGATGATAACGGAGGCTGCGCATGTAGAGTCGACTGTCAGTCGACTGCTCTTCGCCGGGCACCGAAACCCCCACACTGCGCGCGCAGTCGACTGACGGTCGACTCTACAGAAAGCAGTAACCCGCCTTCGGCGGGTTACTTGCTGCCGCCGGCCATGGTGCCGGCTGCGTCGATCTCGGCCTGGGCGCGGGCGGCATACAGCGTCCCCGGCGGCGGCTGGCGGCTGAAGAAGGTATGTACACCGTCCAGCACCGCACCGGCGATCTTGCGCTGGTAGGCCGGGTCGATCAGGCGGCGTTCTTCATCCGGGTTGGAGATGAACGCGGTTTCCACCAGCATCGCCGGCATGTCCGAGGTGCGCAGAACCGCGAAGTTGGCGCGCTCGATGTTCGGCTTGTGGTTGTTACCGATCCGCTTCAGGCCGCCCAGCACGTGGCCGGCCGCGTCTTCGGATGCCTTCATGTAGCCGCTCTGGGCCAGGTCCAGCAACACGTTGGCGAGCGTGCCTTCGGTCTGCTGAAGGCGCACGCCACCGACCAGGTCGGCCGCGTTTTCCTTGTCCGCCAGCCAGCGGGCGCGCTGCGAAGAAGCACCCTTGGTCGACAGCACGTACACCGACGAACCGGTGGCAGAACGGTTTTCGGCCGCGTCGGCATGGATCGAAATGAAGATGTCGGCCTTGTTCGCACGCGCCTTCTGCGCGCGCATCGGCAGCGGGATGAACACGTCGCTGTCGCGGGTCAGGTAGGCCTTCAGGCCCGGCGTCGCATTGACCTGGCGGGCCAGTTCACGCGCCACGGCCAGAGTCACATCCTTTTCGCGCTTGCCGGTCGGGCCGATCGCACCCGGATCCTGGCCGCCATGGCCCGGATCGATGGCCACCACCAGATGGCGCATGCCGGCCTGCATGCGGATGCGCGACGCATCGCTGGGCATGGCCGGGCGCGGCGGTTCCACCGGCGTCGGTGCCGGTGCGGGCACCGTGGCCGGTGGCGTGGTCACCACCGCTGCGGTGCGCTGCCCAGCAAGGATCGCGGCCGGCGAGGAAGAAGGCGAACTGCTGGCCACGGTACCGGCCGCCGCGACCTGGGCCGGTGCGGTGGACGGCGCCGGGGTGGGCGTGGCCGGCGCGGCGGCAGTGGCACTGGCCTGCTGGCGCACCTGGGCAGTCAGCAGCGCGGTCGCACGCGCCGCATCGGAACGTGACTGCGCGCTCTCCGCCGGCGTCGGCGCCGGTGTGGGCGTGTTGACCTGTGCCTGCGGCTGCACCGCCGGCGCCACTGCGGGACGGCTGGCGGCCACGGCCGGGCCGTCGCCCGGCCATTCGATCACCAGCTTGGATTCATTGCCCTCGCGTTGCATCTGCGGGCGGAACGGCGCCACCGATTCAGCGAGGTCGAAAACGACACGGAAGGTGCCTGGCACCGGCTGTCCAGTACGCACCGCCGTGACCACGCCCTGTGCAGCCGGCATCTTCAGGTTGCGTATGGCGCTGGAGTCCGGGAAGTCGACTACCAGACGGTTCGGACCGGCCAGAGAAAGCGTCTTGTAGCCGCCACTGCCGACCAGCGAGATCTCGGCACGGGTGCCGGTGGCGCCGGTATTCAGCAGGACCTGGCGGACTTCACCGGCCCACGCACTGACGCTCGCCAGACCCAGTCCGACGGCGGCACAGATAGCGATGAGACGGTTCCCCGGGCGCATGGCTCAGGATTCAATCACCGCGCTGAACGGAATGCAACACCTTTTTCCTTAATAATCCGTAACCTGCCGGTCTTTGTTCTCGTCAGCCGACAGAAATGGCCTGCAAGTCGCCCCCTTGGGGAAGCCGTTTCAGCCATTCATGTCCGACGTCGCTGGCTCCAGTGAGACGGACGCGACGCCCCTGCCCCTCGATCTCCAGCGCCACCACCAGGTCGGTCGGCGGCAGCGCGCCCGCGCCGCGTTCCGGCCATTCCACCAGCCACAGCACCGCGCTGCCCTCGTCCAGGCCCAGGAAATCGAGTTCACCGGCCTGGCCGATCCGGTACAGGTCCAGGTGCCAGGCCTCGCCACCGCTGGCCAGCGGATAGCGCTCGACCAGGGTGTAGGTCGGGCTGCGGATCGCGCCCTGCACGCCCAGTGCGCGCAGCAGTGCGCGTGCGGTCGTGGATTTGCCGGCGCCCAGGTCGCCGCGCAGTTCGACCAGCGCCTGCGGCGGCCGGGTGGCCGCCAGCCATTGCCCGAGCAGTTCGGTGGCATCGCTGTCGGCAAGGAAGAAATCGATCATCGGGAGAGTTCCGGGTTGGCCAGTCGCCGCAACGGCGACAGCAGATCAGTAGGAAGCAGGCCGCGCGCGCCGTCGGCGGCAGCGACATCGCCCGCGAGCGCATGCAGCAGCGCACCGGTTGCAGCAGCGTCGAAGGCTGCCAGGCCCTGCGCGCGCAGGCTGGCGATGATGCCGGTGAGCAGGTCCCCCATGCCACCCACGGCCATGCCGGGGTTGCCTGCGGCAATCAGCCGTGGCCGTTGCCCGGGCCCTGCGACGATGCTGCCGGCGCCCTTCAGCACCACCACGGCGTGGAAACGCTCGGCCAGTGCCTGCGCGCAGGCATAGCGGTCGGCCTGGATGTCAGCGGTGCTGCAGCCGAGCAGGCGCGCGGCCTCGCCCGGATGCGGCGTGAGGATGGCGTCAGGCAGCGCGCGCGGATCCTGCGCCAGCAGGTTCAGGGCATCGGCATCGACCACCAGTGGCCTGGCGCAGGCCAGCACCCGCGCAAACAGTGCGCGCGCCCATTCGTCCTGGCCCAGACCGGGGCCGATCGCCACCACCCTGGCCTTGTCCAGCAGCGCTGGCAGCACATCGCCGTCTTCCAGCGCGTGGGTCATCGCCTCCGGCAGGCGCGCCAGCAACGGGCCGACATGATCGCGGCGGGTGCCCAGGCTCAACAATCCCGCGCCCGCACGCAACGCGGCCTCGGCGGCCATTGCGATGGCGCCGCCGCTGCCATGGTTGCCGCCGACGCACAGCACGTACCCGGATTCGCCCTTGTGAGTGTTGGCGCGACGTGGCGGCAGCAGTGCCGGCAAGCGAGCCTGGGTCCAGTGCTCTGCGGCGGGTGACACGCCCTGCCATGCGGCCGCAGGCAGCTGCAGCGGTGCCAGGACTTTCTGCCCGCAATGATCCAGCGCATCGCCGGTATACAGCCCACGATGCGGCACGATGAACTGCAGGGTCAAAGCGGCCTTCACGGCCACGCCCGGTACGGCACCGCGGTCGGCATCGACGCCACTGGGCACGTCCAACGCCAATACCGGTGCCGCCTGCGCGTTGAGCGCGACGATCAGCGCCTGCGCCACGCCTTCCGGCGCGCGATCGAAGCCCAGACCGAACAGGGCATCGACCCAGATGTCGGCCTCGGGCAGCATGCCGTCGAAATCGGTGATGGTGCCGCCACCGGACTTGAATTCAGATGCTGCATGCCGTGCCAGCACGGTTGACGGCGACTTCCCCGGCAAGGCGATCACTGTCACCTCGCGCCCGGCCTGCAGCGCGTGACGGGCCAGCACATGGCCATCGCCGCCGTTGTTGCCCGCACCGACCACCACGCCGATCCGCCGCGCCTGCGGCCAATGCTGCAGCAGGCACTGCCAGGCGGCCTGACCGGCCTGCGCCATCAGGCCCCAACCGCCCTCGGCGGCCAGCGCTGAGGCCTGCGCATCAAGCGCACGCGCGGCAGCGGAATCGAACAGATCGGCAAGGTTGGCCATGCAGGGATTTTATACTGGTGCGCATGTCCCCCGTCCCCACCCCTGTCGATCCGGCCCAGGCCGTGCAGCGCATCCGCGAACTGGCCCGTGCGCATGGCTTCCAGCGCTGTGGCATCGCCGGCATCGAGCTGGGCGAGGATGAAGCGCACCTGGCCGACTGGCTGGGCCAGGGCCTGTACGGCACGATGGATTGGATGGCGCGCCATGGCACCCTGCGCGCGCGCCCGGCCGAGCTGCTGCCCGGCACCGTACGGGTGATCTCGGTGGGCATGGACTACAGCCACAAGGACGACACCGAGGCCTGGGCAACCCTGGCCGACCCGGGCCGCGCCTACGTGGCCCGTTACGCATTGGGCCGCGACTACCACAAGCTGATGCGCAACCGCCTGCAGAAGCTGGCCACGCAGATCAACGATGAAGTGGCACCGCTGGGCTACCGCGTATTCGTCGATTCGGCGCCGGTGCTCGAACGCGCACTGGCCCGCAATGCGGGGCTCGGCTGGATCGGCAAGCACACCTGCCTGATCGACCGCCACGGCGGCTCCTGGTTCTTCATCGGCGAGATCTACATCGATGTCCCGCTGCCGATCGATACGCCGGCCACGGCACACTGCGGTACCTGCACGCGCTGCATCGATGTCTGCCCGACCCAGGCCATCACCGGCCCGCAGCGGCTGGATGCGCGACGCTGTATCTCCTACCTGACCATCGAGCACGACGGTGCCATTCCCGAAGACATGCGGCCGTTGATCGGCAACCGCATCTACGGCTGCGACGACTGCCAGCTGGTCTGCCCCTGGAACAAGTTCGCCAAGCGTACCGACGAAGCCGATTTCCGCGCGCGCAACAACCTCGATACCGCGCGGCTGGACCAGCTGTTCGCCTGGGATGAAGCCGAGTTCCTGCGCCGTACCGAAGGCAGCCCGATCCGCCGCAGTGGCCATGAGCGCTGGCTGCGCAACATCGCCGTGGCACTGGGCAATGCACCGACCTCGGCCGAAGCGTTGGCCGCGTTGCAGACCCGCGTCGATGATCCCTCGCCGCTGGTGCGTGAACACGTGCAGTGGGCGCTGGGCCAGCATACGGTGCGCTGACGTGCGATCCTGAGCCCCCGTTCCACCCGCAGCACGCCGTTCCCATGCAGCCACGCAACAACGACATCTTCACCCCCAGCCAGCTCAATACCCTGGCCCGCGACCTGCTGGAAGGCAGCTTCCCGGCGATCTGGGTCGAGGCCGAGCTGGGCAGCGTGGCGCGCCCTTCTTCAGGACACCTGTATTTCACCCTGAAGGACGCACGTGCGCAGCTGCGCGCGGCGATGTTCCGGATGAAGGCGCAGTACCTGAAGTTCGTGCCGCGCGAAGGCATGCGCGTGCTGGTGCGCGGCAAGGTGACCCTGTACGACGCCCGTGGCGAGTACCAGATGGTGCTGGACCACATGGAAGAAGCGGGCGAAGGCGCGCTGCGCCGAGCATTTGAAGAGCTGAAGGCACGGCTGGAGGCCGAAGGCCTGTTCGACCCGGCACGCAAGCGACCGATGCCGGCGCACGTGCAGCGCCTGGCAGTGATCACCTCGCCCACCGGCGCCGCCGTGCGTGACGTGCTGAGCGTGCTGGCCCGCCGCTTCCCGCTGCTGGAAGTGGACCTGCTGCCGACCCTGGTACAGGGCAGCAGCGCCGCCGCGCAGATCACCCGCCTGCTGCAGGCCGCCGATGCCAGTGGCCGCTATGACGTGATCCTGCTGACCCGCGGTGGCGGTTCGCTGGAAGACCTGTGGGCGTTCAACGATGAAGCGCTGGCCCGCGCGATCGCCGCCAGTCACACCCCGGTGGTGTCGGCGGTGGGCCATGAAACCGACTTCAGCCTCAGCGATTTTGCCGCCGACCTGCGTGCACCGACGCCGTCGGTGGCCGCCGAGCTGCTGGTGCCGGACCAGCGCGAACTGGCCCTGCGCCTGCGCCGCACGGCCGCACGCATGGTGCAGCTGCAGCGGCACACGATGCAGCAGGCGATGCAGCGTGCCGACCGTGCACTGCTGCGTCTGAACGCGCAGAGCCCACAGGCGCGGCTGGATCTGCTGCGTCGCCGCCAGCTGGACCTGGGCCGGCGCCTGCATGCGGCGTTCAACCAGCAGCAGGAACGCCGTGCCGCGCGCCTGCGCCATGCCGCGGCGGTGTTGCGCGGGCACCATCCGCAGCGCCAGCTGGACACGATGCAGCGCCGCCTGGCTGCCCTGCGCGGGCGCCCGCAGATTGCGATGCAGCGTCTGCTGGAGCGCGATGCACTGCGCCTGCGCGGGCTGGCGCGTTCACTGGAAGCGGTCAGCCCGCTGGCGACCGTGGCCCGTGGCTACAGCATCCTCACCCGCAGCGACGATGGCACGCTGGTACGCCAGATCGATCAGGTACAGCCGGGTGACGCACTGCAGGCCCGCGTCGGCGACGGCGTGATCGACGTGCAGGTCAAGTAGAGGGGTGTTCGGCAGGGCTGCGCCCCGCACCTGCAGAGGCTTCAAGCAACGGCCGAAGCAACAGCCAAAGCGGCTCTGGATTGCTGATGGTTTGGCGGGGCGGTGTGGCTGTGCAGGACACGCCGTAAATCCCGCTCCGCGGTCCGGCCCAGCCGCTGGCGGCTGTGCGTTCGGGCGCTTGCGAAGCAGTGCTTCGCAAACGAAGCGCCCTCACCCCTGGGGGCTCGATGGCGCCATCCATGGCACCAACGGTCCTGCACAGCCACACCGCCCCACCCTCGACAGTTTCCCGATGACGGTCGGTAGATCCACGCCATGCGTGGATGAATCTCTGTCAGATATCGAATCAATTCGGGGTCAGATCCGTTTTCCGTAGGAAAACGGATCTGACCCCACGCCATTCCGACAGATCGCGAGAATCTGTCGAAGGCGGGGTGGGTCCGGTTGCGGGGGACGCTGCAAGTACGTCCATGTAAGCTCGGTCGCCGCATCCATGCGGCTCACGCCCCCGCAACCGGACCCACCCCGCCTTCGACAG
>NZ_JABEME010000011.1 GCF_013004645.1 Stenotrophomonas africana
ACCCACACCGCCCCGCCCAACTCACAGAAAACCAGAGCCGCTTTTGATCTTGATTTGGCTTCGGCTTCGGCAGGTGCAGGGCGCAGCCCTGCTGAAAAAACTACTTCACCCGACGGCCCGAGCGGTCGATGCGGAACCGCTCTCCGCCTTCCATCGGCGTGTGGCCGTCGGCATCCGGCGTGCCGCGACGGCAGCCATTGCAGACCTCGGCCACGCCATCCTGGAACGGCCACCCGAAATCGAACGTACCCGGCACCACCTGGCGGAACTTCAGGTCGAAGTAGCCCACGCGGTCGCCGACGCGGCCGCGCAGCAGGCCTTCCTGCGGCGTTTCCGGACCGTTGTCCCAGGTCAGCACCGGCAGGCTGCGACCCTTGCGGTTGACGTAGTGGAAACCCTGGTCGGCGTACACCACGGCCAGGCCGTGGTCGTCGTAGTTCAGGTCCTTCAGCGTGTCGGCGCTGATCTTCGGCCGGTGATCGACCACCTCGCAGTTGGGCAGCGGCCACAACCCGTGTTCGTCGGTCAGCAGCTTGCACGCAGGTGCCTGTGCCGTTGCAGTGGCACTGACCAGCACGCCAAGCAGGGCCAGCGACCGCGCGAAGCGGCCGCTGACAGGGACTGGGCGGGCCTGCCGTGCGATCACTTGGTCTCGGCCTTGCGTTCGAAGGCTGTCGGTGCCGGCAGCTGCACCGGCACGCCCTTGTCATCGCAGGTGCCGACCTGGCACAGGCGCTCGCGCAGGGCCGGAGTGGCCTGCACGATCATGTGGTAGATCGCGTTCTGTTCCAGCGTGCCGCGGATCGCCTTGCTGCCCGGGCCGCGTGCCCAGATGCCGACATCCTCACCGCCGTGCGATTCGGACTTCATCGGCACCAGTGCTTCCTGCATGTAGTCCGGATGCTCGGTGTCGACCTCGCGCAGGTTCGGGCGACCGTTGGCCGGTTCGAAGCTGCTCGGGTTGTGCGGGTAGCGCTTGGGGCCGGCCGGCTGCTGGTTGCTGCTGCCGGTATGGCCCGGGCCATTGGCGTAGCTCAGCGTGGTGTACGGCTGGCCGGTGCCGTCCAGCGCATAGTCCAGCTTGCCGGCGCCATCTTCGCCGCCCTTGTCTTTCACCTTGCCCAGGATCGGGTTGCCGCGCGCCGGGTAGCCGACGAAGTTCAGCGTGTGCGAGTGGTCGGCGGTAACGATGATCAGCGTGTCATCGGCCGAGGTCAGTTCGTTGGCCACGCGGACCGCGTCGGACAGGGCCACGGTCTCGGTCAGTGCACGGTAGGCATTGCCGCTGTGGTTGGCGTGGTCGATGCGCGCGCCTTCGATCATCAGCACGTAGCCTTCCTGGTGCTTTGAAAGGTTCTTGATCGCTGCTGCGGTCAGTTCGGCCAGGCTCGGCTCACCGCCCGGATCCTGCGGGCGCTCGTACTCGTAGCGCATGTGGTCCGGTTCGAACAGACCGAGGATGGCCGGCGCATTGGCGGCGGCGGCCAGCTGCTTGCTGTTCCACACATAGGCGCCCTGCGGATGGGCCTGCTGCCATTCCTGCACCAGGCTGCGGCCATCCAGGCGCTGGCCGACCTTGTCGTCGTATTCCGGATCGCGTTCTTCCACCGTGGTGAACTCACCGCGGCCGCCACCGAGGGCGACCAGCGGGCCGCGGCCATAGCGCGAGGTCGACAGCAGCTGCTGGGCGATGTCCTTGCAGCCGGCCGCCTTGGCCGCTTCGGTCAGGTCGGTGTCGTTTTCCCAGTTGCGCTCGGGCGAGTGCGCATAGGTCGCGGCCGGGGTGGCATGGGTCAGGCGCGCGGTGGACACCACGCCCGTGGCCAGGCCGGCGCTGTCGGCCAGCTGCAGCCAGGTCAGCAGGCCCTTGGACAGGCTGTCGGCACAGTCGGTGCGGCTGCCGGCGCTGACGCCGATCGCGCCCATGTGGGTCTTCACGCCGGTGGTGATGGCGGTCATGGTGCCGGCCGAATCCGGGGTCTGCGAATCGGTGTTGTACGTCTTGCTGAACGCCGTGGCCGGGAAGCGCTCCCAGGACAGCAGGTTTTCTTCACCGGAGCCGCCCTTCCGCTGGCCCTCGTAGATGCGCGAGGCAGCCACGGTGGTCAGGCTCATGCCGTCACCGAGGAACAGGATGACGTTCTTGGCCTTGCCGGACATCGCGCCGTTGGCGGCGGCCTGGGCGGCGCCACTGCGGTACCACCACTGCGGGGTTTCGCCGGCCGGGTGGGCGACGGGGTCGACGGCGACCTTGAGGCCGGCCGGAGCGGACGAGGGGGCGGTGCTGGCGCAGGCGCCCAGCAGCAGGGTGGTGGCGCAGGCGGCCAACAGGGAGACGGAACGGCGCATGGACGCTGGGTTCTCACAAACTGTAACGGGACGTTCATTATGCCCGGCCCCGCAAGGCACGCCGATGACACACTGATTTGCCGGTCGGGCGGTCGTTCTGCGGGCCGCGTTGGGCTATCGTGCCAGCATCCCTTCCTTCCCCTCTGGATTGCCTATGAAGCTGGTCTCTGCCTGGCTGCGGATTCCATTCTGGCAGCGCGTGGTCGGTGGCTTCGTGCTCGGCGCGCTGGCCGGCTGGGCGCTCGGCCCGGCCGCGGAGACGTGGTTCGGCCCGCTCGGCGAGCTGTACGTCACCCTGATCAAGATGATCGCCGTGCCACTGGTGTTCTTCGCGGTCATCAACGCGATCTCGTCGCTGCACGGGCAGAAGTCGGTCGCCGCGCTCAGTGGACGTACCTTCCTGTGGTTCGTGATCACCGCTGCATTGGCGGTGTGCGTCGGGCTGGGCGTGGGCACCGTGCTGCAGCCCGGCGCCGGTGGCCTGCAGCTGACGATGGCCAGCAACTACGTGCCGCGTGAAGTGCCCAGCGTGGTGCAGGTGCTGCTGGACGTGGTGCCGGCCAATGTCTTCTACGCGCTGTCCGGCATCGGCACCAAGGTCAACGCGGCCGGTGAGACCGTGCTGGCAGCCGGTCGTGGCTCGATCCTGCCGGTGATCTTCTTCGCCGGGCTGGTCGGCTTTGCCATCGTCAAGCTCGGCGAGAAGGTGACCGAGGCGCGCAAGCTGGTCGGGCAGATGAGCGACATCATGATCCAGGTGACCCGCTTCGTGCTGGAAGTCACCCCGATCGGCACCTTTGGCCTGATCGCCGGCCTGGTTGGCAGCTACGGCTTCGAGAAGCTGCTGCCGCTGGGTCACTTCGTGCTGGCGCTGTACGTAGCCTGCGCGCTGCACATTGTGGTGGTCTACAGCGCACTGCTGCTGGCGCACGGGCTGAATCCGCTGAAGTTCTTCCGCGGCGCGGCACCGGGCATGCAGGTGGCCTTCGTCAGCTCGTCCAGCTTCGCCGCGATGCCGGTGGCGCTGCGTTCGATCACCCACAACCTGGGCGTGAACAAGGACTACGGTTCGTTCGCGGTGCCGCTGGGCGCCAGCATCAAGATGGACGGCTGCGGCGCGATCTATCCGGCGCTGTGCGCGGTGTTCATCGCGCAGTACAGCGGCGTGCCGCTGACCCCGGAACAGTACGTGGTGGTGCTGATCGCTTCGGTGCTGGGCAGCTTCGGTACCGCTGGCGTACCGGGTACTGCGGTGATCATGGCCACGGTGGTGCTGAGCGCGGCCAATCTCCCGCTGGAGACCATCGGCTACCTGTATGCCATCGACCGCATCCTGGACATGATGCGCACGATGACGAACGTGACGGGCCAGATGCTGGTGCCGGTGATCGTGGCCAAGGAAACCGGGCTGCTCGACCAGGCGGTGTATGACAACCCGTCCAGCAATGTGGGTGTGGACGATCCTGATCCGACGCCGCCACGCGCCTGAGACTGCGTGTCGATGTAAAAGGCCCGCCCTGACCCGGCGGGCCTTTTGTTTGGGAGCTGGCGCGGTGGCGGCCAAGGCGGGTCCTGGTAGATCCACGCCATGCGCGGATGGAGACAGTGCCGACCAACGGTCCGCACCCACCTGACAGAGGGGGGGCGGCATCTATCTACCCACCATTACGGGCCCAACAGAAAAGCCGCTGCGGGGCAGCGGCTTTTTGTCTTTCAGGCGGCGCCGTAGCGCCAGCGGGTCAGAGGTCGACCCGGCGGGCCTGCATGAACTTGTTGCCCCAATAGCCACTGAGCAGGGTGTCCACGCGGACGTCCTTGCCCGAGCTCGGTGCATGCAGGAAGCGGCCGTCGCCGACATAGATGCCGACGTGGTCGACGCGGCCCTTGCGGCCGAAGAAGACCAGGTCACCCGCGGCCAGTGCAGTGCGGTCGTTGATCAGTTCGGCGTTGTCATCGTGGGCCATCTCGCGCGAGACGCGCGGCAGCTCGATGCCCAGGGCCGAGCGGAACACGTAGCCGACCAGACCGCTGCAATCGAAGCCGCTGTCCGGGTTGCTGCCACCCCAACGGTACGGGGTGCCCAGCAGGGTCATCGCGCGGCGCAGCAGCGACTGCACCTTGCCGTTGTCGGCAGCGGTGCCGACAACGCTGCCATTGGCGGCGCTGCTGGTGTCGTAGTTGGCGAGCAGGCGGCTGAGGTCGCCGGCCACCACGGCCGAGCGGTCCATCAGCGGAATGGTGTCGTTGGCGGCCAGGTGCGGCAGCAGGGCGGCCAGCGTGGCACTGGCGGCGGCGTCGACGCGGCTGCGCTGCGGAGCGGCAGCCTCGGCCTTGGCGGCCGGTCGGGCGGTGCTCTCGGCCACCGGGGCCGGGGTCACATCGGAGGAACGGTTCGGAGCGGTCTGCGACCAGGCCGGAAGGCTGGTCAGACAGAGTGCCAGGCCAAGCAACAGCGGGCGGGCACTACGTGAAGATACGGAAGTCTGGCCTTCGCTTTTCAGGTCGTCAGTCGTCACGCGTCGGTCACAGGAAAAAAACGATGGGGCATCATGCCCTGTAAAAGCGCGGATAAGTTAAAAATTCCGTTAGTAAATCGTTAGTTGCACGGTGATGTCCGTCACAGTTTTAAACATATCGCCTGTTCATTTTAGCGAAGGACGCGTTTCGCCCCTGTGTAGTGGTCCTTCCAGTAGGGACCGCTGAGCGAGTCGAGGCGCACGGTGCCGCCGGTGCTCGGCGCATGCACGAAACGCCCTTCACCGACATAAATACCGACATGGGTGACGCTGCCGCGGCTACCGAAGAACACCAGGTCGCCGGTGGCCAGGCGCTGCGGATCGATCTTCGGACCCTGTACTGCCGCAAGGTCGCGCGAGGTGCGTGGCAGCCGCAGGTCCAGCATTTCGCGATAGACGTAGGCGACCAGGCCGCTGCAGTCGAAGCCAGAATCCGGGGTGTTGCCGCCGTAGCGGTAGGGCGTGCCGACCAGGCTGATGGCACGCATCAGCACCGAGTTGGCGGCTTCGGGGTTGTCCGGCACGGTCTTCGGCCAGTTCGCCGTCGGCGGGGGCGGCGCGGGGCGGGTGGCCTTGCCGCCGCCGCAGGCGGTCATGAGCACGGGCAGGGCCAGCAGCAGGGCCGGGGCGAGGAGCCGGCGCAGGCCGGACGAAACTGGCGTGATGTGCATGATCTCCGGATAATGCGCCACCTTAGGATTGGCCGTCATGATGGCGGCGTCCCCGCCGGGCGACAACCCGCCCCAACCCGCCTGCCTTCGGCAGATCCAGACAGAGTTGCGCATGAAGATCGAAAAAGACCGCGTTGTCCGCTTCCACTACACCGTTTCCGAAGTCGGCCAGGAGCCGATTGAATCTTCCAAGGACCGCGGCGAGCCGCTGGCGATCCTGATCGGCCACGGCAACATCATCCCGGGCCTGGAGAACGCCATGATGGACAAGGAAGCCGGCGCGACCTTCAGCGTCGACGTCACCGCCGCCGATGCCTACGGCGAGCGCCGCGAGGGCCTGTCCCAGCGCGTGCCGAAGAAGCACTTCGGCAACACCAAGCTGGCCCCGGGCCAGCAGGTGGTTCTGCAGACCAACTTCGGCCCGCGTGCGGTGACCGTGCAGAAGGTCGGCATGAGCGTCGTCGACGTCGACCTGAACCATCCGATGGCCGGCAAGGACCTGCATTTCGACGTCGAAATCGTTGACGTGCGCGAAGCCGGCAAGGAAGAGATCGACCACGGCCACGTCCACGGTGACGGCGGCCACCAGCACTGATCGCAGCGCGATCATGGTGGAAGCAACGGCCCGCTTCGGCGGGCCGTTGCGTTTGTGGAACACGGCGCGGCCATCCACGGCGCGCGGGCCGGCGGCATAATGGCGGACCTGCCCGACGGATGCCCCGTGAACGCCGCTTCTCCTTCCCTGCAGCCGGTGGCTTCCGGCGAACGCATCGCCCTACTGGACGTGCTGCGCGGTGCCGCGTTGCTGGGCATCCTGCTGATGAACATCGAGGCCTTCAGCGGGCCGCTGGACCTGGCCTTCACCGGCATCGACGCGCGCTGGCAGGGCATCGACTACTGGGCCGATGCTTTCGTCTACGTGTTCGTGCAGGGCAAGTTCTTCACCCTGTTCTCGCTGCTGTTCGGCGCCGGCTTCGCGGTGATGGCGCAACGCGCCGAAGTGGCCGGACGCGACTTCACACCTTTCTACCTGCGCCGCAGCGCAGGGCTGCTGCTGATCGGCCTGTGCCACGCGCTGCTGGTCTGGTCCGGTGACATCCTGGTGATGTATGCGCTGATCTCGCTTCCGTTGCTGGCCTGCCGAGAGGCACCTCGCAGCTGGTTGCCGTGGATGGGCGTGATCGTCTATCTGGGCGGCGTGGCGATGATGCTGCTGGTCGGCGCGATGGTGTCGATGGCTTCGGCGGAAGACGTGCAGAAGATGCTCGCCGACGCGCAGCAGAGCATCGAGCTGCAGCGCCAGGTCTATGGGCAGGGCAGCTGGATGCAGGCCAATGTGCAGCGCCTGAGCGAGTTCGGCACGTCGATGGGCGCGCTGCTGATCACCGGCCCGGAAGTGCTGGGCATGTTCCTGATCGGCAGCTGGTTCGCCGGCAGTGGTGCGCTGGCGGCGCCGGAGCGCTTCCCGCGGTTGTACGCGGTGCTGCGTTGGGTGGCACTGCCGCTGGGCTTGGTGGTCACGCTGCTGGGGGTTGCCTGGAAGCCCTACCTGGCACCGGGTGCTTACGACCTGCCGGTGACAGCCGCAATGGCACTGGTGACGATCGGTGGCCTGCCGATGTGCCTGGGCTACCTGGCGTGGATCGTGCACTGGCGTGCGCGGTTGGCCTGGCTGGCCCCGGTCGGGCGCATGGCACTGACCCATTATCTTGGCCAGTCGCTGCTGTGCACCTGGTTGTTCTATCACTATGGCCTGGGCGGCTTCGAGCTGATGCCGCGCAGCGTGCAGCTGCTGTTCGCACTGTTGTTGTTTGCCGTGCAGGTGGCCCTTTCGCATGTCTGGTTGCGCCGATTCCGCTTTGGCCCGATGGAATGGCTGTGGCGTGCGATGACCTACCGGCAGTGGCCGCCGATGCGGCGCGAGGCCGGGCAGGGCTGATCGATGCAGGGCGCGCGCGAGGATGTGATCGTGGTCGGCGCCGGTGCCATTGGACTGGCCGCCGCACTCGCGCTGCGCGCACAGGGCCGGCAGGTGCGGGTGATCGACCGTGGGCGTGTCGGCGGCGCGACCTCATATGGCAACTGCGGCACCATCACGCCCAGCCACGCGCCACCGCTGGCAGCGCCTGGCGTACCGTTGCGCGCGCTGCGCTGGATGCTCGATCCGCGTGCGCCGCTGTACGTGCGTACGCGCCTGGACCCTGCATTGTGGCGTTGGCTGCTGCAGTTCGGGGCGCGCTGCAACGCGCGTGACTGGCTGCACGCCACGCGGGCGCGTGCTGCACTGCTGAATGATTCGCGGCTGCGCCTGGCCGAGTGGGTACAGGCGCATGCGCTTGACTGTGAGTTCGATACGCGCGGTCTGGACTATGTGTTCGGTGACGCCCGCAATTTCGATCACCACGCTGCCGAGTGTGAGGCGCTGAACGCGCAGGGTATTGCCACAAGCTGCATCGGCGGCGCCGACTATGCACGCGACAACCCGGCCTTCCACGATGGCCTTGCCGGTGCCATCCACTTCCCCGGCGACGCACAGCTGCGTCCGGACCGCTACACCGCCGAACTTGCGCGCGTGCTGCACACGCAGGGCGTGGTGATCGAAGAGCAGTCAGACGTGCAGGAATTCAGCGCCGACGCGCAGGGTGTGCGCGTGCGTGTCGGTGAACGCATGCTGCAGGCGCGCGAGCTGGTGCTGGCCACCGGGCCGTGGTCACCGCGCTGGGCACGGCAACTGGATCTGCGCGTGCCGATCCAACCCGGCAAGGGCTACTCGCTGACCTGGTCACGACCGGCGCAGGTGCCGCAGCGTCCAGTCGTGCTGAAGGACCATTCCGTGTTCGTGATTGCCTGGCGTGAAGCACTGCGGCTGGGCGGCACCATGGAATTCGCCGGTGCCGACCCGCAGCTGCGCACGACCCGCCTGCAGGCCCTGCAGCACGCCGCCGACCACTACCTGCGCACGCCGCGTGGTGCGCAGCTGCAGGAGCAGTGGTGCGGTTGGCGCCCCATGAGCGTGGACGACGTGCCGTTGATCGGCCGTGCACCCGCCCATCCTCACGTCTGGCTTGCAGCGGGGCATGGCATGCTCGGCATCAGCATGAGCGCCGGCACCGGCCAGCTGATCGCCGATCTCGTCTGCGGCCGCACGCCGGCGATCGATCCAGCCCCTTACCGACCCGAGCGATTCCGATGAGCACAGCACCCTATGATTACGACCTGATCGTCCTTGGCGGCGGCTCCGCCGGCCTGGCTGGCGCGATCCGGGCCGCGCAGTACGGCAAGCGCGTGGCGCTGCTGGAGCCCGGCGAACTGGGCGGCACCTGTGTCAATGTCGGCTGCGTGCCGAAGAAGGCGATGTGGCTGGCGGCCGACCTGCACGAGCGCATCGGCCTGGCCAGTGCGATGGGCTTCGATGTCGAGGCACGCCCGGCGCTGTCGTGGAAGGAACTGGTGATCCATCGCCAGGCCTACATCAGCAACATCCACACCAGCTACCACAAGCGCCTGGATGAAACCGGCGTGGTGCGCATTCCCGCGCGCGGCCATCTGCTCGATGCGCACACCGTGGCCTGCAGCGATGGCGTGCGTTACAGCGCCGAGCACATCCTGATCGCCACCGGCGCGCACCCGCTGCGGCCCGACATTCCCGGCGCAGAGCTGGGCCTGGTTTCCGATGATTTCTTCGACCTGCGTGCGGCACCAGCCGAGGTGGCGATCATCGGTGGCGGTTACATTGCAGTGGAGCTGGCCGGATTGCTGCAGGCACTGGGCAGCAAGGTGAGCCTGCTGGTGCGCGGCAAGCGCCTGCTGGAGCGCTTCGACTACGAGCTGACCGACCAGTTGGCCGAGAACCTGAAGCAGCAGGGCGTACGGATTCATTTCGGCTATCGCCTGCGCGAACTGCAGCGCGATGGCGAACGCGTTCGTGCGTTCGGCCATGACGGCCCGATCGACAGTGTGTTCGATGCGGTGTTCTTCGCTGCCGGCCGCCGTGGAAACAGTCGTGATCTGGGCCTGGAAGCGCTCGGTATCGGCATCGGCGAACACCAGCAGGTGCAGGTGGATGAATGGCAGACCACCTCTGTGCCGAGCGTGCATGCCGTGGGTGACATCGCTGGCAAGGTGGGCCTGACCCCGGTGGCGGTGGCGGCTTCGCGGCGGCTGATGGACCGCCTGTTCGGGGGGCGCCCGCAGTCGAAGATGGATTACGAGAACGTGGCCAGCGTGGTGTTCTCGCATCCGCCGCTGGGCGCTGTGGGCATGAGCGAGGAAGACGCGCGTGCATGTTTCGACCAGGTGAGCGTCTACCACAGCCGTTTCCGTCCGATGCTGCAGGCGCTGGCCAACGGTACCCAGCGCAGCCTGTTCAAGATGGTCTGTGCGGGTCCGGAAGAACGGGTGGTGGGCATCCACCTGCTGGGCGAAGCGGCCGACGAGATCCTGCAGGGTTTCGCAGTGGCGGTGAAGATGGGCGCGACCAAGGCCCAGTTCGACGACACCGTGGCGATCCACCCGACCTCGGCCGAGGAAGTGGTGCTGATGCGCTGAGCGGGGCGGTTGTAGAGCCGAGCCTGTGCTCGGCCGTCGCTCTTTGTAGAGTCGAGCCATGCTCGACTGCGGTGGAAAGGCAGTCGAGCATGGCTCGACTCTACAAGGCGGGCACCAGGCGCACCCATGCGACAATGGACGCCCTTACGCCTTCCCTGGCCGCCCCGTGCGGCCCGCCGTCGTCCTGATGTCCAGCCCCGCTTCCCGTATCGCCACCGCTTCACCACGCATCGCGCTGGGTGGCATCGGCCTGGCCGCGATCGGCGCCATCGCCGCCTCCGGCAAGGCCATCATCGTCAAGCTCGGCCTGCGTCACGGCGTGGATGCCACCACGCTGCTCGCCCTGCGCATGCTGATGGCGCTGCCGCTGTTCGTAGTGATGGCAGTGTGGGCTGCACGCCGGGCCACGCCGCTGTCCTGGGCCGACCGCGCCCGCGTGCTGTGGCTGGGCTTCACCGGCTACTACCTGTCCAGCCTGCTCGACTTCCAGGGACTGCAGTACATCAGCGTGACTCTGGAGCGCCTGATTCTTTACTTGAACCCGACCCTGGTGCTGCTGATCAACGTGCTGCTGGCGCGCCAGCGGCCGGGCCGGTGGCAGATCGGCGCGCTGGTGCTGAGTTACCTCGGCGTGCTGCTCGCCTTCGGCCACGATCTGCAGCGCGAGGGCGGGCAGATCATCGTCGGCAGCCTGCTGGTGCTGGGCAGTGCGCTCAGCTACGCGCTGTACCTGTTTGGCAGTGGGCAGGTAGTTGCGCGCATCGGTGCGGTGCGGCTGACCGCCTACGCCAGCTGCGTGGCCAGCGTGCTGGTGCTGCTGCATTTCGCGGTGACCCATCCGCTGCCGTTGCTGTGGCAGGCACCGGCGCCGGTGCAGTGGCTGTCGCTGGTCAATGCCACCGTGTGCACGGTGCTGCCGGTGCTGGCGATCATGCTGGCGGTGCAGCGCGTGGGTTCGTCGCTGGCCGCGCAGGTCGGTATGCTGGGCCCTGTTTCCACGATCGTGATGAGCCTATGGCTGCTCGACGAACCGATGGGGCCGGCGCAGATCGCCGGCACCGTGCTGGTGCTGATCGGCGTACTGCTGGTGACCCGCCTGCGGCGCTGACGCCAGAGCAGGCGCGTGCGCGCATCCTGGCGGTGATCCGCGCGATCCCCGTGGGGCAGGTGATGGGCTATGGGCAGGTGGCGATGCGCGCCGGCCTGCCCGGGCGTGCGCGGCTGACCGCGCGCATCCTCGGCCAGAACGACGACCCGGACCTGCCCTGGCACCGCGTGCTGCGCTCGGATGGGCGCATTGCCATGGAGGAAGGGTCGGCTGGCTGGCGCGAGCAGTCACAGCGGCTGCGCGCCGAGGGCGTGGTGGTGGAGAACGGCCGGGTGCGGATGCCTGCGACTGATCCGGCGGCGGCACTGGATGCCGCCGTATGGGGCCCAGGCTGAGCACCGCTGGCGACTGAACAGGCTGCGCCTGGCGGTCGCCAACAAGACACGGTGCTGCGGCTATGATGGAGGCCGTTCCATGCCGGTGCTCCCATGTTCCCGCGACTGCCTACCGTCACCAAGGCCCTGCTGATCGCCAATGCGATCCTGTTCCTGCTGCAGCAGCCGTTCCTGCTCGGCATGCAGACCTTCGAGCCGTTCATGCTGCAACCACTGCAGCAGGGCTTCGATGCGTTCTCGCCGGGGGGCAACTTCCAGCCGTGGCAGCTGCTGACCTATGGCTTCCTGCATGGCAGCTTCGGGCACCTGTTCTTCAACATGCTGGCCGTCTTCATGTTCGGCGCGCCGCTGGAGCAGACCTGGGGCGAGAAGCGCTTCCTGCTCTATTACCTGGTGTGCGTGGCCGGTGCCGGCGTCTGTCAATTGCTGGTGGGGACGCTGCTGGAAAACCCGGCCACGGTGCTGGGCGCCTCCGGCGGCGTGTTCGGCCTGCTGCTGGCCTACGGCATGCTGTTCCCGAACCAGCGGGTGATGCTGCTGTTCCCGCCGATTCCGATGAAGGCGCGGACCTTCGTGATCTTGTTTGGCGTGGGTGAGCTGGTCCTGGGCATGACCGGCTGGCAGCCGGGCGTGGCCCATTTCGCGCACCTCGGCGGCATGCTGTTCGGCTGGTTGCTGATCCGTTACTGGCGCGGGCAGCCGCCGTTCAACAAGCGCCGCCCGCCGGGCCCACCGAAGCGCCCGAACCATCTGCGCAGCATCAAATGATCCGAAGGATCATTTGATGCTGTAGGTGCCGACCTTGGTTGGCACACCTTCTCCCATGCAGGTGGGTGCCGACCGTTGGTCGGCACACCTTCACAGATCCCGCAACACCACCTGCGCGGCGTTGTGGCCCGGCGCACCGGTGACGCCGCCGCCGGGATGGGTTCCCGAACCGCACAGGTACAGGCCGGGCAGGGCGCCGCGGTAGCCAGCCTGGCCGACCATCGGCCGCGCCGAGAACAACTGGTTGGCACTCAGCGCGCCGTGGAAGATGTCGCCACCGACCAGGCCGAAGGTGCGTTCCAGATCCAGCGGCGACAACGCCTGCCGACCGAGGACGCTGTCAGCGAAGCCGGGCGCATAGCGTTCGACGGTAGCGATCATCAGGTCAGCCACGGTTTCCCGGTGATCATCCCAATGGCGGTCCCCAGGCAACACCGGTGCCACGTGCTGGCAGAACAGGCTGGCCACATGCTGTCCGGGCGGGGCCAGGGAATCGTCCAGCGTGCTGGGAATCAGCATTTCCACGATCGGTTCGCGTGACCAGCCATCGCGGCGGGCGTCCAGCCAGGCGCGATCCATGTAGTCCAGGCTGGGTGCCATGATGATGCCGGCGCTGAGGTGATCGCCTCGGCCGGGCAGGGCGCTGAAATCCGGCAGCCGAGACAGCGCCACGTTCATCCGGAACGTGCCCGAACCGCAGCGCCAGTTCGCCATGCGTTCGCGTGTGGCAGCGGGCACCTGCGACGGTTCCAGCAATTGTTCGTACAGCAGCTTTGGATTGACGTTGGCGATCACCGTACGTGCGCGCAGAACTTTGCCATCAGCCAGTTCCACGCCCACTGCGCGACTCTGCTCGATCAACACGCGCTGCACACCAGCCTCCATGCGCAGCTCCGCACCGGCCTCGCGTGCAGCGGCGGCGATGGCCTGGCTGATCGCGCCCATGCCGCCGATCGCATGGCCCCATGCACCTTTCACGCCGTTGCACTGGCCGAACACGTGATGCAGCAACACATAGGCACTGCCCGGCGTGTAGGGACTGGCATAGTTGCCGACGATGCCGTCGAATCCGAACAAAGCCTTGATCGGTTCGCTCTCGAACCAGCGGTCCAGGTACTCCGCCGCCGACAGCGTGAACAGGTCCAGCAGCTCCTGGCGCAGCGGAGCATCCAGCGTCGCCAGTTCGCGGCCGAGTTTCCCCATCTGCCACAGGGCGGGCAGGGTACGCCAACCGCCTGCTACGCCCAGGTCCGGCGGCGCGCGCAAGGCCCATGCGCGCAGCACGTCGGCGAAGATCTCCAGGCGTGCTTCGTACGCGGGCAGGCGCTGTGCGTCCCGCTCGGAGAACTTGGCGACTTCGGCCTGGGTGCGGCCAGGCGCCGACAACAGGTGGCGGCCGTCCGGCAATGGCAGGAAGTTGTTGGCCGGACGCGCGACGATGCGCAGCCCATGCGCATGCAGCTGCAGATCGTCGATCACTTTCGGCTGCAGCAGCGAGACCGTGTACGACGCGACCGAGTTGCGGAAGCCGGGATGGAACTCCTCGGTGACTGCGGCGCCGCCGAGCACGCCGCGCCGTTCAAGGACCAGCGCCTTCTTTCCGGCACGTGCCAGGTAGGCGGCGCAGACCAGGCCATTGTGGCCACCACCGATGATGATCGCATCCCAGGACATCAGCACCTCTGGAAAAAGGGGACGGAGGGGATCAAGTCGCTATCTGCATCTGAGCGCAGGGGGAGAAACGACTTAATCCCCTCCGTCCCCTTTTTTGATTGCCGCTTCGATGGTCGCGATGTCGATCTTCTTCATCGGCATCATCGCGTTGAAGGCGCGCTTGGCCAATGCCTTGTCCTTGCTGGTCACCGCTTCGATCAGCATGCGCGGGCTGATCTGCCAGGAGATGCCCCAGCGATCCTTGCACCAGCCGCATTGGCTCTCCTGGCCACCGTTGCCGACGATGGCGTTCCACAGACGGTCGGTCTCAGCCTGGTCCTCGGTCTGGATCTGGAAGGAAAACGCTTCGCTGTGCTTGAACGCAGGCCCACCATTGAGACCGACGCAGGGGATGCCGCAGACAGTGAATTCGACGGTCAGTACGTTGCCTTCCTTGCCGTCGGGGTAGTCGCCCGGTGCGTGATGCACGGCGGTCACCGCGCTGTCGGGCAGGATGCTGGCATAGAAGGTGGCGGCATCGAGCGCGCCGTTGTCGTACCAGACACAGATGGTGTTCTTGTGTGCCATGTCGGGGCTCCGCGTTGGACGAAGCTGCAGCGATAGCACGCCCGGTGTTAACCCGGGATCGTGCTGCACCCGCAAAAAAAAGGGCGCCCCAAGGCGCCCTCTGCATTACCGTGTGGCAGCTGGTTCAGCGCCAGACCTTGATCTGCTCGGCTTCGCTGCGCTGCATCGGCTGGCCGGCCTTGCAGCTGAAGGTGGCACCGAAGGCCGGCAGGTTGGCCAGCGTGCCATTGCTGCGCCACAGGCCCGGTGCACGGATGTCGGCGGTCAGGCGGCGCACGGCCTCGTTCGGAGACAGCTGCTGCGCCCACAGCGCCGACCAGGCGCGGAAGAAGCCCTGCTGCTGGGTCTGCTTGGCCTTCGGTTCCTGTGCGGTGTAGGCCGCCCAGGCCAGTTCCAGACCGGCGATGTCGGCCAGATTCTCTTCCTGGGTAAGCGTGCCGTTGACCTTGGCACCCTTCACGCCCGGGAAGTCGTAGGCGCCGTACTGCGCAGCCACGCGGTTGCCGAGCAGGGTCCAGGCGGTCTTGTCGGCCGGGGTCCACCAGCTGCGCAGCTCGCCCTTGGCGTCGACCAGCGCACCCTTGGCGTCGATCGCACGGGTCAGCTCATGGCCGACCAGGCCACCGAAGCTGCCGAACTTGTCGGCGGCGTCAGCCTTGGCGTTGAACACCGGCCCCTGCAGGATCGCGGCGGTGACGATCAGGCGGTTCTGGGCCAGATCGTAGGCCAGCGAAGGCTGCTGCGGCAGCACGTCCCAACGGCGGTCGGCGTTGCCCTTGCCGATGCGCTTCATTTCCTCGCGATGGCGCCAGGTTGAAGCAATCAGCATGTTGCCGCCGAACGAGCCACGACCCATCGGCTGCACGCTGTAGTCGAGGTCGCGCAGCGGGGTGCCGATCTCGATCTTCAGCGCGGCCAGCTTGGCCTGCGCTTCGGTCTTGGCCTCGGCACTCATCCAGCTGCTGTTCTTGACTGCTTCGATCTGCACTTCGCGCACCTTGTCGACGATCCACGCCGCCTGGCGACGGTCTTCGGCCGACAGGTAGCGGGCGGCGTATTCGCGGCCGACCATCGGGCCAGCGGCCACGTTGATCGCATCGAGCACGTCTTCCCAACGCTGCGGCGGCAGGGTCTCGCCACGCAGCACGCGGCCACGGAATTCGAACTCGGCGTCGCGATAGGCCTTGGACAGGTACGGCGCCATCGAGTCGCCCACGCGCCAGCGCAGGTAGGCCTTCCACTGGTCCGGCTTGAGCTTGGTGACCATGCCGTCGAGCTGCTTGAACAGGCCCGGGTCGGCCAGCGAGACCAGGTCGTCATCCACGCCCTGTGCCTTCAGGAACGCATCCAGCTGCAGATTGCGGTAACGGCTGTTGAGCTCCTTGGTGGAGATCGGCGCGTAGTTGTTGAACGGGTTGTTGATGCCGGCCAGCGACTGCGCATTGCGCGCCAGCTCGGTTTCCAGCGCGATCACCGCCTGCGACTCGGCATCCAGCTTGGCGGCCGGGGTGCCGGTCAGCGCCAGGATCTGTTTGACGTAGGCGCGGTAGCGGCCCATCAGGGCCACGGTGTCGGCGTCGGTGCGGGTATAGAACGCCGGGTCCGGCAGGCCCATGCCGCCCTGCATGAAGTAGCCGATGTGACGGTCCAGCGCCTTCAGATCGACGTCGGGGCCGAAGTTGAAGGCCACCGGGATACCGACCTGGTGCAGCGCGGCGATCGATGCCGGCACATCCTTGGCCTTCTTGATGGCGTTGATGCGGGTCAGCAGCGGGGCGATCGGGTTGGAACCGTCCGCTTCCACGGCGGCTTCGTCCAGGCCACTGGCCCAGAAGTCGCCCAGCAGTTTCTGCACGTTGCCCTGCGGCGATTTCATCGCGGCGTCGAGCAGTTCACGCTGCTGCTGGCGGCTGCGATCGACCAGCTGGCCCAGCGCGGTGGTGGCGCCGGTCTGCGGCACCGGATTGGCCTTCAGCCAGCCTGCGTTGGTAGCGTCATAGAAGTCGCTGCACTGGGCACTGACGGCCGGAGCGCGTGCGGCCTTCTTCTTGGCGGCGGCGAACGCATCGTGGGTCGGGACCAGGGTCGCCAGGCTGATGCCCAGGGCGATGGCAAGCGGACGGAAGTTGGGCATGTGGAACGAATCCGTGATGGATTGAGGGCGCGCGCACTATAGCAAGCCGCGCATCGACGCGGCATGCACGCATCACGCCGCGCTCGCAGGGCGCCGCCAAAAACAAAGGCCCGGGAATTCCCGGGCCTCTGCAGGTCTGCCGCAGCGTCAGCCGTGGCTTACCAGATCACCACCTGCTGCTCGCCGGTGCGGGCCATCGGCGAACCGGCCTTGCACTGGAAGGCCGCGGCAAAAGTCGGCAGGTTCGACGGCGCACCCATGGCGCGGAACTGCGCCGGGGCATGCGGGTCGGTGGCCAGGCGGACCTTGGCGTTTTCCGGGGTGTACTTGGTGCGCCACACGGTGGCCCAGTTGAAGAAGAAGCGCTGGTCGCGGGTGAAGCCATCGACCTTTGCATCTTCCTTGCCGGCGGAGGCCTTCTGCAGCGCGTCGTAGGCGGTGGCCAGGCCGCCCAGGTCGGCGATGTTCTCGCCCAGGGTCAGGTGGCCGTTCACCGCCTGGCCGTCGACCTTGTACTGGTCGAACTGCTTGACCAGCTTGCCGGTCAGGCCTTCGAAGTTCTTCTTGTCGGCCGGGGTCCACCAGTCTTCCATGTTGCCGGTCGGCCCGAAGCGCGCACCCTGGTCGTCGTAGCCGTGGGTCATCTCATGACCGATCACCGCACCGATGCCGCCGTAGTTCAGCGCGTCGTCGGCCTTGGGATCGAAGAACGGCGGCTGCAGGATGGCGGCCGGGAACACGATCTCGTTCTGCAGCGGGTTGTAGTAGGCGTTGACCGTCTGCGGGGTCATGCCCCACTCGGTCTTGTCCACCGGCTTGCCGATCTTGGACAGGTTGAACTTGTAGTTGAACTCACTGGCCGCGCGCACATTGCCCAGATAGCTGTCGCGCTGGGTCTGCAGGCCCGCCCAGTCACGCCACTTGTCCGGGTAACCGATCTTCGGGGTGAAGGTTTCCCACTTGGCGATGGCCTTGGCCTTGGTTTCCTCGCTCATCCAGCTCAGGCCCTGGATGCGTTCCTTCAGCGAGGCGGCCAGGTTCTTCACCAGCTCTTCCATCTTCGCCTTGGCTTCCGGCGAGAAGGCAACCTTCACGTACAGCTGGCCGAACGCTTCACCGGCGTCGTTCTCGATGGTGCCCAGCACGCGCTTCCAGCGCGGCTTCTGTTCCTTCTGGCCGTTGAGGGTCTTGCCGTAGAACTCGTAGTTCTCCTGCACGAAGGCGTCAGCCAGGTACGGCGAGGCGCTGTCCACGGTGTGGAAGCGCAGGTAGGCGCGCCACACCGACGGATCGGTGTCGCCCAGCGCCTTGCTTACTTCCTCATGGAAAGCCGGCATGGCCAGCGAGAACTTCTCCGGCGCGGCGACGCCCTGCGACTTGAAGAACTCGGTCCAGCTGAAGTTCGGAGTCAGCTTGTCGGCGTCGGCCAGGGTGACCGGGTTGTAGAACAGCTCGACGTTGCGCGACAGCTCCACGCGCGACTTGGAAGCCTTGGCCAGGCGGGTCTCGAACTTCACCACGTCCTCGGCCTGCTTGGCTGCATCGGCTGCAGCGACGCCGGACAGCTCCAGCACCTTGGCGACGTGCGCCTGGTAGGCCTTCAGCTTGTCGGCATTCTTGGCGTCGGTGTAATAGGTGGTGTCCGGCAGGCCCAGGCCGCCCTGGCTGGCGTAGGCCATGTTCACGGCCGAGTTCTTGAAGTCGGCCTCGGCGCCGAAGCCGAACAGGACGTTGTCGCCCTTGGCGGCGCTGCTGCGCAGGTAGTTGGCGATGGCCGCCTTGTCCTGCAGGCCGTCGATCGCGGTCAGGTCGGCCTTCAACGGCTCGATGCCCTGCGCGTTGATCTTGGCCTCGTCCATGCCGGTGGCCCACAGGTCACCGACGATCTTCTCGATGTGGTTCGGGTTCTTCACCTGCGCGACCTGCTCGGCCAGCTGGTGCTGCACGGCCACCGAGCGCTCGTCGAGGATGGTGAAGGCACCCCAGCTGGTGCGGTCGCCCGGAATTTCATTGGCGGCCAGCCACTTGCTGTTCACGTAGTCGCCGAAGGCGCCACAGGCGTCCTTGCTGGCATCCAGATCGCTGGGCTGGAAAGCGTTGTAGGCCGGCAGCTTGCTCTCGTCCAGCGTGTAGTGGGTGGCTTCGGCCGCAGCCGGCGTGGAGGCGGTGGCGTCCTTGGCCGGGGCTTCAGTCTTGCCGCAGCCAACCAATGCGGCCGAAACGGCCAGGGTCAGCAGCACGATCTTGGGATTACGGGTCACTTGAATGGCCTCCAGGCCGAGTGAGTCAGGGAAGGGCCGCAGGACGGCCGTGGGCCGAACGATACGCCGCCAGCCTGACCTGCAAGGGTGTCGAAGGTCATGGCCGGGCGCAAGGGGGCAGGGCCGCGGCCGGAAAAAGACAGACCCGGCAAAAGCCGGGCCTGTCGGGGTGCTGCGGTTCTGGATGGATCAGAACTTGTAGGTGGCGCCCATATACATGTAACGGCCGATGTTGTCGTACATCGCTGAACCGACATCGGAGCCGAAGTAGTTCACCGGCGGGTCCTTGTCGAAGGCGTTGTCGATGCCCAGGTAGACGTCGATCTTGTCACCCGGGAAGCGGTAGCCGAACTGGAAGTTGTGGTACGTGTACGAGCCGTTGCGGATCGGACTGGTCTGTCCCGGGTTGGCCTGGTAGCTCTTCGGCTGCACACGCAGGTTCGGGCCGACGTAGGTCATGTCCCACGACGCGCGCCACTGGCCCAGCGAGTACTTGGTCTGCAACTGGCCACGCCAGCGCGGATCGGTCACCCAGGTGACGTTCTCGTCGTACTCGTTCGGGAAGGCCTGGAAGGCCCACTCGCGCGACTGCAGCAGACGGGTGCCCACCAGGCGGATGACGGTGTCACCCTCGGCCAGCTTGAAGCGGTAGTCCATTTCCAGATCGACGCCGACGCGACGCGAGCGGGCCAGGTTTTCGTTCAGCGCAACCCAGCGGCTGATCGAGTATTCCGGGAAGGTGCGGCCGCCAGCATCGGTCTTGCCGCCCACCGGTGCGCGTTCGATGAAGCCGCAGAAGCTGTTGTTGATCCCCCCCGGCGAATCCACGCAACGGGTTGCATTGGTCTGCGCGGTCACCGCACCAATGGCGTCCTTCAGACTGATCCACCAGTAGTCGACGGACATGCCGAAGCCCTGCAGGAAATCAGGCTGCCAGACCAGGCCATAGGTGAAGCTGCGTGCGCGTTCCGGCTTCAGGTCCGGATTGCCGCCGCTGACGCCCGGGCGGGTGGCAGTGTAGGTGTCGACCCAGCCGACCGGCACGCCCAGCGCGGAGCAGTTGGCCTGGCGCAGTGCCGGGTCCGCCGCGGTGTTCGGGCGGTTCGGGTTGGTGGCCAGGTAGTTGCAGGGATCGTTGACCGTGGCGAAGTTTTCGCTCTGCGGGTTGTACAGCTCACCGATGCTCGGTGCGCGCACCGCCTGCGACAGGGTGCCGCGGGCACGCAGCGACGGGATGATGGTCCAGTCCAGGCCCACCTTCCAGGTGGTGGTCTTGCCGATGCTGCTGTAGTCCGACCAGCGGCCTGCGGCGTCCAGGGTCAGGTTGTAGATGCCCGGGATGTCGGCCAGCAGCGGCACGGTGGTTTCAACGAAGGCCTCGCGCACGTCGTACTTGCCCATGCGGTTGGGAATGGCGTTGAGGAAGGTCAGGCCCTGCGCGGCCAGCGGATCGGTGATTTCGCGGCTCTTTTCGCGGCGGTATTCGACACCACCGGCCACGCCGACGTCACCGGCCGGCAGGCTGAAGAGCGAGCCGTTGGCCAGCGACGCGCTGAACACCGACTGCTGCAGGCGCGAGTAGTTGAACGAATTGACGTTCATCCAGTCACGCGCGGCCTGGGTCACAGCTCCGTTGCCGAACACCGAGAACGGCACGCAGCCTTCGCGGGCGAACTGCGAGTACACGCGGTTGCCGTTGTTGGGATTGGTCGCGTTCGGGTTCAGCGTGGTGCGGCAGACGATCTCGCCATTGGCCGGGTTGACCACGGTATCCAGGCCGGCCTGCCAACGCTCGTTGATGCGGTTGTTGAGGTTCCAGCGCTTGACTTCGCTCTGGCCCCAATTGCCGTAAACGTCGTAGGTCCAGTTCTCGGTCAGGTTGCCTTCAATGCCCAGCACGAAGCGCTGGGTGTTGCGCTCCACGTGCTCACCACGCTGGCCGGCGTCGACGTTGAAGCGGCTCAGGGTCAGCTGGCTCAGGCCGGCGCTGGTCATCAGTGCGCGCAGTTCCGGCGACACGTAGGCGTTATCGCGCTGGATGCGCAGGGTCTGGTCGAACGACGGCTGTGCCAGGAAGTCGGACACCGTTTCGGTGTACTTGCCCTCGAAGTACAGGCGGTGGTTGTCGGTCAGGTCGAAGTTGACGACCGTGTTGATGCTCTTGCGGTCGAACTTCGGCTGCAGGTCGGCAACCGAGTTCAGGTCGGCGAAATCACAGTTCACGCAACTGGTTGCGCTGACCACGGTGCCGTCGTAGCGCTGCTTGCGGAAGGTGCCATCCGGGTTGAACTGGTAGCGGTTGCCCCAGGTAGCCGGATTGTTCGGGTTGAACGTACCAATGTTGAAGGTACCGCCGAAGGAGATCGAGTGGTTGCCGCCCGGGCCGGCCAGCACGGTTTCCGGGTTGCTTTCGCTGGACGGCTTGCTGCTGTCGTAGTTCGGGTTGCGCACCGACACCAGGAACTCGTTGCCGATGGCGCGGTCGGTGCGAACGAAGCGGTCCTGCTTGCTGTATTCAAGGGCGACAGCGGCGTTGCCGCGGCCACCGGCGAAGTCGGTGCCGGCCGAGGCACTGATGAAGGAACGGTTGAAGCCGCCTTCGCTGGCCATGCCGGTCTGACCGCGTACTTCAGCCCCGTCGAAGGACTTCTTCATGATGAAGTTGACCACGCCAGCCACAGCGTCGGCGCCGTACACCGCCGATGCGCCACCGGTGATCACTTCCACGCGCTCGATCCATTCCACCGGAATGGTGTTGACGTCCACGGCGGAGGAGCCGGAGGTTGCGCCGACGTGACGGCGGCCATTGACCAGGACCAGGGTGCGGGAGGTGCCCATGCCACGCAGGTCCATCAGACCCACGCCGGCGGTGCCGATGAAGCGGGTCGAGTTGCCCAGGGTATAGGTCGGGGTCAGCGCCGGCAGGCGGGTCATCAGGTCGCCGATGTTGTTCGCACCGGTGGCACGGATTTCCTCGGCGGTGATGGCCGTAACCGGGGAGGGGGTCACGAAGCCGGTACGCGCAATGCGCGAGCCGGTCACGCTGACGCGATCGAGGTCGATCGGGTTGGAACCTGAGCTGGCTTCCTGGGCCAGGGCCGGGCCGGCAGCGGCCATCATCAGACCGACCAGCAGGGCGTTGGTCAGCGGGTGGCGGCCGGGAGTGCGGTTGTACGTCATCGAGTGGATCCCCCTAGTGGACAGAATTCTTTCGCTTCCGTGCAGTTGTTATGTTGATGTTCAGATGTCGTCCTGACTTGACGCGAACCTAACATGGTCTTAACGCAAATTGGCCATGTGCGGGGACGGCTGACACATTCCGCATCAGTTGGCTACATAAAAGTGCAACAAATACAGCGACTTGGTATCAGTTGTAATCGTGACATCGAGATCTTCCAGTGGATGCTGAATGGGCTGTTAAGGTCAACTTTGCGCAAAGTGGCGGTTGGCTTTGCGCGGGGAGACATGCGCGGGGGACCTGAGGGTCTCTGTGCCCGACATGCCGTACGGTGCGTTCAGCTGCAGCGGGCTGGCGGGTCAGGGGGTGACGACCGTCCTGCAAGGTGGGACATCCCACCGCCTGCAGCCGGCCCGGCCAGGTCGCCTTGCAGCATCACCTCAAGATTGCACGAGGCGGCGAAGCAACCCGTCCGCGGGGCATTGGATTCATCAGGCGATCAATGCTCGGACGGGAGATCGGTAGGCCGTTCGAACGGCTTTTGAACGTAGTTGTGCTGCGCACCAATGTGGCCAACTTCCGCTGGGCTCAGAGCGTGCCTCATGTTGCCGGCAGTGCCGCCTGACTGCGGATCAACGTGATTGCCCATTCCTTTCAGATCCAACGGCCTTGGGTGTCGAGCCAGGTCGGCAAGGTTTCATTCCGCGACTTTTCAGGGGGTTGTTGCAAGAAAGTAAAGATTGAAAATCCATTCAGCGTTTTGGCCGGAAGCGGGCAAAAAAGACCCCGCCGAAGCGGGGTCCTGGTGTTCTGCAGGAACGCCCCCGCCTGGGCGGGGCGTCCAGCAGGGAGGGGCTTACTTCCTGCCGAAGTCGTACTGCGCCTGCACATAGATCGCCCGTCCGTAGGCGTTGTACAGGGAGTTGTTGTACGGCACGTCGATGTTGCCGGCATAGGAGTGCTGCTGGTTGTCCGGCACCTTGTTGAACAGGTTGTTGACCATCAGCGAGAACGTCAGGTTGTCCATCGCGCGATAGCTCACGCTCAGGTTGTAGGTGGTGTACGAGCCCCACTTGCCGGCCTTGTAGCCGGACGTCGGGTCGACAAAGTCGTAGCCGCGACCCAGGTAGGACATGTAGTTCGGCGTGCGGCCGATGTAGTTGAAGTACAGGGTGGTGGTGAACTTGTCCAACGCCCAGCCGATCGAGCCATCGGCGCGGACCTTGGCGTAGGAGTCATACACCCACATCGCGTACGGGTTGCCCAGCAGGTCCAGGAACGGATCATTGAGCTGCGGCTGCAGTTCGCGCTTGAGCATGTTGGTGTAGTTGCTGGCGAACTGCAGGGAGCCGAAGCGGCCGATGTCCTGCACGTACTTGAAGCTCGCGGTGAGCGCCTCGAGGTTCTGGCGCGCCACGTTCAGCTTCGGCGTGTAGATCTCCTCCAGGGCGCCGGTGGCGTCACGGGTGACCCAGTTGGCCACCTCGTCACAGGTGGCGCCTGCGGTGTTGGTCAGGCCGTTGCGGCAGTAGTACTCCGCCAGCAGCAACTGGTCGGAACTGAGGGTGTTGACCTCGTTCTTGATCTTCCAGTTGTAGTAGTCCAGCGACACCGACAGATTGTTGATCGGCGCCCACACCAGGCCGGCGTTCCACACATCGGCAGTGATCGGCTTCAGTGACGGATTGCCCGACTGCGTGCCGAACACCGACACGCTGCCATAGCGGCAGTCCACCGTGTTGGACGGATCGAAACCGAGCTGGCCGCAGCGGTAGTAGTCCTTGGAGCCATTGGCGTAATAACCGCTCTTGCCCTGGAAGGCATCGGGCAGGGACGGTGCGCGGAACGCGGTACCGTACTTGCCGCGGACCAGCAGGCTTTCGAAGGGCCGGAACTCGACGCCGATACTGTAGGTGGGCTTGTCAACGGTATTGCCGGCGATCTTGAAGTTGTCGTACCGACCCGAGGCCGTTACCGTCAGCATGTCGTGCAGTGGCAGGCGCAGTTCGCCGGTCACCGCATAGTTGCTGCGGTGGCCATTGCCGGCCACGGAGGTGGTTCCGAACACGGTGCCATCGGTCAGGCGAACATCCGGGGTGTAGTCCCAGCCTTCACTGCCGCCCTCGACGACTGCCGCAAAGCCGGCATCACCACCGGGCAGCTTGAACAGCGAACTGTTGGTGAGCTGGGCCCGGGTCTGGGTCTGCCAGGTGCGGCTGCGGCTGGTGGTGAAACCGGTGAAGCTCTGGAACGCCCCGTCTGGCAGTCTGGAATAGAAGGCGCCCCAGTTCGGGTTGTAGATGTTGTAGCCATCATCGGTCTCGCCCAGCACCGGACCCAGCACGTTGTCGGCGAACCAGTTGTTGATCGGATCGTTCCAGCGCGCATAACCGCGCTCATTGAGCTTGTACTCGCCGCGGGTGATGCTGGCCTCGTAATCCCAGTTGCTGCCGATCGAACCGCGTGCGCCGAACGTGACCTGATAGGACTTGCTGCGGTCGGTATTCATGATGTCGCGGTAGCCACCGCCGCCGATGTCTTCGGGGGCGAACACGCGCTGCAGGCCCAGATAGCGACCGCTGGACTGATCGAAGAACGGACCCATGCTGATATCCGTGCCCCAGTAGTTGTAGCCGGCACCGGTGTTGTACTTGACGGTTTCGTAGCTGTAGAGGACATCGCCGAACAGCTGCAGGTTGTCATTCACATCGTAGGTCAGCGACGAATAGAACTGGCTGCTTTCCTTGCTGTTCTTGATCGTCTTGTAACCCGCGCCGAACGCGGAGCCGCAAGATTGTCCAGCGCGGCGTGTACCGAGGATGGTGGTGCCGTCGAACTGGCCGGCAACGCCGGCGCAGTTGTTCGGGTCCATCATCAGGAAGTCGTCGGTTTCCGCATCGAAGACCAGGAAGTCGTTCGAGGGGAGCTGGCGGGTGTAGCCCCGGGGATTGTTCTGCGTGGTGATGTCGCGCTGGTAGCCCCAGATCGGGTTGGTTTTTTCGTACTGCACGTTGACCAGTGCGCGGAAGCGGTCGTCGCGGCTGTTGAAGCCGTTGGCCGCGCTCACGCGGAAGCTGGCGCCGCCGCCATCCGAGTACGCGCCGCCACGCACGTTCAGGGTGCCGCCGTCCATGCGTTCCTTGAGGATGATGTTGACCACGCCGGCGATCGCGTCCGAACCGTAGAGCGACGACTGACCGCCAGGCAGGACTTCGATGCGGTCGACGATGTCGATCGGAATGCCACTGATGTTGTTGAACGCGTCGCTGCCGTTGTACAGCGCCGGGTAGGACAGCATCGGGCGGCCGTTGATCAGGTACTTGGTGTAGCCCGGATTCAGGCCGAACATGCCGGCCGCTTCGGCGCCCTGGGTGAACGACGCGGAGGTCTGGCCGCCCTGCAGGCCGCCGGTGGTCAGCGAGGACTGCTGCAGCACTTCGGCAACGCTGGAGAAGCCGCGCGCCTGGATCGCCTCAGCACTGATGGTCAGCACCGGCGTCTGGTTTTCGATCTGCGTCTGCGGAATCAGCGACCCGGTGACCGTGACGCGGTCAAGGTTGGTGGCCGCGCTCTTGCTTTCCTGAGCGAGCGCGACAGTGCTGGCGCTGGCAAGGAACAAGCCGCTGAGCACGGCACTGGTGAGCGGGTGGCGTGAGAACAAGAAGCGACTGCGAGACATGCGATTACTCCGTGTGATCGTAAGAACGCGTTTCCCTTCCAGGGGCTCGGTTTCTGTTCGGCCGCGCCAACAGGTCATGCCGCGCGCGGTCGCTGAAACCTAACATGCGCTTAATTTGAAATGCACCGATTTGTAACCAAGCTTGACGAGCTTCGTCACAATTCCGCCCTCTTCTCTTTTCAAACAACAACTTGCAGATACTGTCTGGTTTTGCCGAGTGTGGCGGAATGAATGTCGATCAAATGATCGTATTAATAATCGAGACATTTATTCGATTATTTTCCGGGTTGTTCATTGCCCAAAAAAAAGGCCCCGCCGAAGCGGGGCCTGGTCCAGACACTAAGTCCGGAAAACGACGGGATTACTTGCCGAAGTCGTACTTGGCCTGCACGTACACGGTGCGGCCGTAGACGTTGTACAGGTAGTTGTTGAACGGCGTGCCGGAGGTGCCCTGGTAGCTGTGGGCCTGCTGCTCGGGCATCTTGTTGAACACGTTGTTGACCATCAGCGACAGGGTCAGGTCATCCTGCGCGCGGTAGTTCACGCTCAGGTTGTACGTGGTGTACGAAGCCCACTTGCCTGCCTTGTAGCCCGACGCGGCGTGGGTGTACTCGTAGCCGTTCAGGCCTGCCAGGTAGTTCGGGGTGTGGCCGATGTAGTTCGCGTACAGCGTGGTGGTCCACTTGTCCAGCGACCAGGCCACCGACGCGTCCGAACGGACCTTGGCGTAGCTGTCGTAGTTCCACATCGACTTCGGGTTGCCCAGCAGGTCCTGGAAGTCCTCACCCGGCTGCGCCTGCACTTCACGCTTCAGCATGTTGGTGTAATTGCCCGAGAACTGCAGCGAACCGAAGCGGCCGATGTCCTGCAGGTACTTGAAGCCGACGGTCACGGCCTGCAGGTTCTGGCGGGCCACGTTCATCTTCGGGGTGTACAGCGAGCTCAGGTTGCCGGCCGAGTCACGGGTGACCCAGTCAGTCACGTTCTGGCAGGTGGCCGAGGAGCCGTTCGGAAGGCCGTTGCGGCAGTAGTACTCAGCCAGCAGCAGCTGGTCGGTGCTGGCCGTATCGACTTCGTTCTCGATCTTCCAGTTGTAGTAGTCGGCCGAGATCGACAGGTTCGCCATCGGCGCCCAGACGATGCCCGCGTTCCAGACGTCGGCGGTGATCGGCTCCAGGTCCGGGTTGCCGGCACGCTCGGAGTAGACCGAGACGCTGTCGGCGTAGCGGCAGGCGTCGGTGTTACCCGGGGTGTAGCCCAGCTCGCCGCAACGGTAGTAGTCGGTCGAGTTGGCAGCGTAGTAGCCGCTGCGGCCCTGGAAGGCGTCGGGCAGGGTCGGCGCGCGGAAGGCGGTGCCGTACTTGCCGCGGAACAGCAGGCTTTCGATCGGACGGAACTCAACGCCCACGCTGTAGGTGGCCTTGTCGACGGTGTTGTCGGCGATCTTGAAGGCGTCATAGCGACCGGAAGCGGTCACCGTCAGCGACTCCAGCAGCGGCATGCGCAGCTCGCTGGTCACCGCGTAGTTGCTGCGATGGCCGTTGCCGGCAACAGCCGACGAGCCCCACACATCGCCGTCCAGCAGGCGCTGGTCCGGGCTGTAGTCCCAGCCTTCGCTGCCGCCTTCGACGACCACGGCCAGGCCGGCATCACCGCCCGGAAGCGAGAACAGCGAGCCATTGGTGACCTGCGCACGTGCCAGGTTCTGCCAGGTGCGGGCATGGTTGGTGGTGTAGCCGGTGAAGCCAGCGAAATCTTCCGGCGAGATCGGCGAGTAGAACGCGCCCCAGTTGGTGTTGTAGATGCCGAAGCCATCCTTGGTGCCCAGCTGCGGGCCCAGCACCTTGTCGGCGAAGTAGCTGTTGATGGCATTGCCGAAGCGCTGGAATTTGCTTTCATCCAGGCGGTATTCGCCGCGGGTGAAGCTCAGGCTGTAGTCCCAGTTGCCGACCGCGCCCTTGCCGCCCAGGGTGACCTGGTAAGCACGGCTCTTGTCGTTGTTCAGGATGCCCTTGTAGCCTTCGCCGCCGATGTCTTCCGGAGCGAACGCGCGCTGCAGGTTGACCAGCTTGCCCGACGCCTGGTCGTAGAAGCCGCCCATGGTGCTCTTCGTGCCCCACCACAGGTAGTTCGAGCCCGAGGTGTATTCGGTCTTTTCCTTGCTGTACAGCACGTCGGCGAACAGCTGGAAGTTGTCGTTCACGTCGAAGGTCATCGACGAGTAGAACTGGCCGCTGTCCTTGCCGTTCTTCAGGGTCTTGTAGCCGGCGCCGAAGACCGAACCGCAGGACTGGCCGGTCGGGCGGTTGGCCAGCACGGTGGTGCCATCGAACTGGCCGGCGACGTTGGCGCAGTTGCCCGGGTCCATCATGTACAGCGCATTGGTCTTGGCGTCGATGACGGCGAAGTCGTTCGACGGCAGCTGTGCGGTGTAGCCGTGGGTGTTGTTCTGCTTGGTCAGGTCGCGCTGGTAGCCCCAGATCGGGTTGCTGCTTTCGATCTGCACGTTGACCAGTGCATTGAAGCGGTTGTCCAGCGCCGAGAAGCCGTGGGCGCCGCTGATGCGGAAGCTGCTGCCGCCGCCTTCAGTGGTGGTGCCGCCACGCACGGACAGGCTGCCGCCTTCCATGTGGTCCTTCAGGATGATGTTGACCACGCCGGCGATCGCGTCCGAACCGTACAGGGAGGACTGGCCACCCGGCAGGACTTCGATGCGCTCGACGATGTCGATCGGAATGCCGCTGATGTTGTTGAACGCGTCGCCGCCGTTGTACAGCGCCGGGTAGGACATCATCGGGCGGCCGTTGATCAGGTACTTGGTGTACCCCGGGTTCAGGCCGAACATGCCAGCGGCTTCAGCGCCCTGGGTGAACGAGGCGGAGGTCTGGCCGCCCTGGATGCCGCCGGTGGTCAGCGAGGACTGCTGCAGCACTTCGGCGACGCTGTTGAAGCCGCGCGACTGGATGGCTTCAGCGCTGATGGTCATGACCGGGGTCTGGGTCTCAACCTGGGTCTGCGGGATCAGCGAGCCGGTGACGGTGATCTTGTCCAGGTTGGTGGCCTTGTCCTGGGCCATTGCCGGCGAGGCGGCGACCAGGGCGGAGATCAAGGCGACAGCGAGGGTGTTGCGACGTGCGGAATTGCGAAGGTCTTTCATGTAGTTCCGTTCAAAGAGCAAATACGAATACGGCACTGCGCATGCGCCATCGTGCGTGCCGTGAAACAGCGACGCAGCCCAAAACCAGTGCTTAGCGAACGTAACATGAACTTAACAACCTGTGCACGAATCTGTAGCAATCCTGAATTTCAGTCAGGCTACGTCCAGCTTGTATGATGTTGGGTTATTCCCCCCGATACCGCTGGTGCCCGTTGTGAACAGTTCTCCCCGTCGCCCCCATGCCAGCCAGGTCCAGAAGGGACTGACGCCACATGCCCGCATCCGCAATGTCATTGCGGTCGGCTCGGGCAAGGGCGGTGTCGGCAAATCCACCACGTCGGTGAACCTGGCAGTGGCGCTGCAGCAGCTCGGTGCACGCGTGGGCGTTCTTGATGCGGACATCTACGGCCCAAGCGTGCCGGCCATGCTTGGCCTGTCAGGCCGCCCGGAAAGCCCCGACAACAAGAGCATTGAGCCGCTGCGTGCGTTCGGTGTGGATACGATGTCGATCGGCTACCTGATCGAGGAAGACACGCCGATGATCTGGCGTGGGCCGATGGCCACGTCGGCGATGACCCAGCTGTTCAACGACACCCTGTGGGACGACCTGGACTTCCTGCTGATCGACCTGCCGCCGGGTACCGGTGACATCCAGCTGACCCTGACCCAGAAGATCCCGCTGGCCGGTGCGGTGATCGTCACCACGCCGCAGGACATCGCCACGCTGGATGCGAAGAAGGCGCTGAAGATGTTCGAGAAGGTCGAGGTGCCGGTGCTGGGCATCGTCGAGAACATGGCGGTGCACACCTGCAGCAACTGTGGTCACGTCGAGCACCTGTTCGGCGAGGGCGGCGGCGAGCGCATGGCCGCGCAGTACGGTGTGCCGCTGCTGGGTTCGCTGCCGCTGCAGATCGGCATCCGCGAGCAGGGCGACGCTGGTACGCCGATCACCGTGGCGCAGCCCGATTCGGTCCCGGCCCAGGCCTACCGCCATGCCGCGCAGCGCCTGATCGAAGAAGTGGGCAAGCGCCCGCGCGCTTCGATTCCGATCCTGTCGTCGCTGCTCTGATCACAGCTGCAAAGAAAAAGCCGCCGGCGCAAGGCCGGCGGCAAGTTGGAGCGTTCCTGGAGAGGAAGCTGCTTACCAGTCGTACTGGACCTGGAAGCGGACGGCACGCGGATCGTTGAAGTACTTCGGCGTGTTGTAGTTGTAGTAGTTGCGAATGGTCGGAGCGGAGCTGGGGCGACCGTACTTGGTTTCGTACACCTGCACCGGCTTGATGTTGTTGAAGGCGTTGAGCACCGACACCTGCAGGCTCAGGCCTTCCAACCAGTTCGGCGTATAGGTGATGTTCGGGCTGACGGTGAACTGCCATGGCGTGCGGCCGGCGCTGCCGACCTTGGCGATGTCGTCTGCCGGAACCCGGCCATTGAGCTCGCAGCTGTGGAATACGCCGGAGTAGCCGTACTCGGTGTCGAAGCTGCCATAGCCGCCGCCGAGGCAGCTCTTCGGTGCGCCGGACTGCGCCAGGATGTTCACGCCGACCGACCACTCGTCGGTGAACTTGTAACCACCAAACAGCTTGATGCTGTGGCGATGGTCGTTGAACAGGTAGCCGTCCGAGCCATACATGATCTCGGCGAAGTCGAAGTCCGACGTGGTGCCGGTGTCATCCTGGCCGTTGGTGCTCTTGACCAGGCCTTCATAGTTGCCTTCCAGCTTGGACCAGGTGTAAGAGAAGCTGGCATACCAACGTTCGGTCTGCTTGTCGGCGCTGAGGGTGACGGCCTTGTACGTACGCTTGGCCTTCGGGCCGAGGCTGGCGCCCGGAACAGTGATCTCTTCCGCAGTGCCGTTGCCATCCACATCAAGGGTGACCTTCAGGTCGCTTCCCGGGTTGTAGATCCAGCAGCCGGGCAGGCCTTCCGGCACGGTCCACGGGTCGGACCAGTTGGACAGGTCATAGCCTGCGGCAGCTGCGGCGTTGTACAGCGAGCGCGAGTCGCAGGTGTCGTCGATCACCTTGTTGGCGCGGCGATAGGTCGCCTTGATGCCAACGGTCCAGTCGTTGAAGAAATCGATCGACGAGCTGACCTGCTGCTGGTAACCGATGATCAGTTCGTCCTGGGTGTAAGGCTTCAGGCCCTTGGACGCGACGGCGCGCGGATCCGGAGTGACGCCGCTTTCGCCATTGACCACGGAGTCGTTCGCACCATCCTCGAAACTGCCGGTGACGTTCGGAGCGCCATTGGCGCCGATGCCGTCGTAGGTGTAGTACTGGTCCAGGTAGTAGGAGGCGCTGGCTGCGCGCAGTGCCACGTTTGCCGCGATCGGCAGCGAGTACCGGCCCACCGAAGCGAACAGCTTGCTGCGACCATCACCCAACAGGTCCCACGAGAAGCCAAAACGCGGCTGCCAGATGTCGTCCTGCTTGACGAACGTTGCACCGTCGGAGTTCTTGTTGTTGAACGAATCGTTACGAATACCGCCGTACAGCATGAAGTTGTCGGTGATCTGCCAGTTGTCCTGCAGATACCACGATTTCTGCTTGATCTCGATCGAACCACCGTTGCGGAAGTTCACGAGATTGGCGTAGTCGTCGAACAGGTACCAAAGTGCTCCGCCCGAGTACGAGGTGCCCTGCACGGACGTCCATTTTTCATCGCTGTAACCAAAGCCGACCTTGTGGTCGCCCAGCTGCCAGTCGAAGTCGAGGCGAGTGCCCTTGCGTTCGTTGCGGCCGCCGAAGATACCGACGGTGCTGGCAACCGCACAGCCGATCTGGCGGCCGGTGCCGCCGGTGGCCGAGCGGTAGTCCAGCACATAGGGGCACGCACCCTGCGGGCTGTTGATGTCACCGTTGTAGGCATCAAAGACGCCATCGGCGCTGATGGTGTGTTCCGATGAACGATTGCGCATCTGCCCGTACTGCAGGGATGCGGTCAGGTTCTCGGTGAGATAGCTGGTCCACTTGAAGACGTCGGTCTGGCCGCCGCTCTTGCCGATCAACTGGCCCAGGTCGCCGGTCTTGGCCGGTTCGCCGCCAGCGTTGGGGCTGTCATAGGCCGCAGTGTAGTAGTCATACGAGTAACGACGGCTGTTGTCGAAGCCGGTGTACTCCAGGTGGTTGTTCTCGTTGAGGTACCAGTCGACCTTCAACAGCCAGTAAGGCGTCTTCGACTCATAGTCATAGGCGCTGGTCGACAATGCCGCAGCCGACGGCGGACGGCCATTGGTGGTGTACTGGGAGCCGCGGTTGCCGAAGTTGCCGGTCTTGGAGTTGCTGAACTGGCCCATCGCGAACACGAACAGCTTGTCCTCGATCAACGGACCGCCAGCCCAGACGCTGTACACGTTGGAGCTGCTGCTGTTCTTGTCGTACGAACGGAACAGCGAGCCATCGCTGTAGTAGGTGTCCGGAGCCTTTTCACGCAGCGAGTCCGGGGTGCCGGTCCAGCTGAAACCACCCTTCCATTCGTTGGTGCCGCGCTTGACGTTGACGCTGGTCACGCCACCGGTGGAGAAACCGTACTGAGCACCATAGCCGCCGGTCTGCACGTCCAGCTGATCGATGGCCTGGTACGGGATCTCCGAGAAGGACAGGCTGTCATACAGATTGGTGACGTTGAATCCGTTGACGTAGTAGCTGTTTTCCGCAGCCGACGCGCCACCGAACGAGGCTGGGCCGAAATAGCCGCTCGATGCGACGGTGCCCGGGGTCAGCAGCGAGACGCTGGTGATATCGCGGGCGACCGGCAATGAATTGAGCTTGTCGGCGGTGAAGGTGGTACGCGATTCAACGCTGCCCAGGTCGATCGTGTTGGCCGCGCCCAGGGCGCGCACGTTGACGGTATCCAGCGATGTTGCACCGCTGCTGTTCGCCGAGGCGAATGTCGCGAACGACTGTTGTCCGGCGACCACGGTGACGCGGGTGGTCGCAACCGGATTTCCACCACTGACCGTGGTGACCTCATACGTGCCGGTCGGCAATTGGGAGATGCGGAAACGGCCATCCGCGCTGACGTTCGCCTCGCGGGTGGCGCCGGAAGACAGGCTCTTGACCTGCACTTTGTCAGCCGACGTAGCGGTACCGACGATGTCGCCGGAAGTGCTCTGCGCATAGCTGGTGCCGGCGATGGCTCCCAGGACCATGGCCAGAGCGGTGCGCTTCAGACTGCGTCCATTGAAGTTCAGATTCATCGTGTTCCTTTGCGGTTGCAGAGGGAAATCGGTTGGGCTCAAGGGACCTGAACGAATTGTTCAGGATGAATGAAACCGTAACGATCAATCTTTCCTCATGCAACGTTCATCCGGCGCTCATGTCCGTGGGGAGGCCGATGGGTGGATTCATGTATTTGAATTTCAAGGAAAAATATTTTTATGTCGACATGTGTCACTGCAAACATGCTGATTGGATTTGACATAAATATGTGTTAACTGATTTAACTCGGTCGACTTGGTCTCATTTGTTATTCATCCTGCGCGTGCGTCTTTTCCCTGCGACGGCGTATGACAATGGAAACGGCGCGCCAATCCGCGTCATGGCCGGCAGAGTTGGCCCGCCTGTAGAATCGCCGCCTCGGGCGCAGCCCGTTTCCCCCTCGATCAACAGGACAGAGCATGAGCATCAAGAGTGACCGTTGGATCCGCCGCATGTCCGAGCAGCACGGCATGATCGAGCCGTTCGAGGCAGGGCAGGTCAAGCAGGCCAACGGCGAGCGCATCGTCAGCTATGGCACGTCCAGCTATGGCTATGACGTGCGCTGCTCGCGCGAGTTCAAGGTGTTCACCAACATCAACTCGACCATCGTCGATCCCAAGCGCTTCGACTCGGGCAGCTTCGTCGACATCACCGCCGACGAGTGCATCATTCCGCCGAACAGCTTCGCGCTGGCACGTACCGTTGAATACTTCCGCATTCCGCGCGACACCCTGGTGGTGTGCCTGGGCAAGAGCACCTACGCGCGCTGCGGCATCATCGTCAACGTGACCCCGCTGGAGCCGGAGTGGGAGGGCCACGTGACCCTTGAGTTCAGCAACACCACGCCGCTGCCGGCGCGCATCTATGCCAACGAAGGCGTCGCACAGATGTTGTTCTTCCAGGCGGCGGCCGATGACGTCTGCGAGACGTCGTATCGTGATCGTGGTGGCAAGTACCAGGGCCAGACCGGCGTGACCCTGCCGCGGACCTGAAGGCTGTCGGCAGCCTGTGGGGCCGGGCGATGCTCGGCCTCACGTCAAGGCAGCCGAGCATGGCCCGGCTCTACATGAAGAAGGCGGCGCAATGCGCCGCCTTCTTCATTTCCCGCGACCGAACAGCATCGCGATACCGACACCCACCAGCGCCACCGGCCACCAGGTCAGCAGCAGCTTGGACAGGTTCAGGTGCGTCCAGCCGAGGTTGCTGGCGAGCATGAACAGACCGATCAGGATCAGCAGGATGGCGGCAACGAGGTTGAATCGCATCGGGTCGGCGAACGCTCAGGAGTGGGCCGGATATCCTAGCCGTTCCTTCCAGTAGGCGACATGCTGGTCCAGCGCGGCCGGCTCGTAGCGGTGCGCCGGCCCGCTGCCCCAGACCGGGCCGGGCCAAGCCGGGTCGCCATCGTGGCGGCCGATCACGTGGAAGTGCAGCTGGCGCACGATGTTGCCCAGCGCGCCAATGTTGATCTTCTCCACTCCGTCGGAGCCCTTCAGGGCCTTGCAGGCGCGGTTGAGCTCGGTGCGCAGCTTGTCCTGCTGCTCACCGTCCAGCTCGATCCACTCGGTTACCCCGGCCAGACGCGGCACGAGTACCAGCCAGGGGAATCGTTCGTCGTTCATCAGCCGCACTTGCGACAACGGTCCTTCCGCCACCAGCACGCTATCGGTGGCCAGGCGTGAATCGAGTTCGAAATCGCTCATCCAAGATGCTCCGAGAAGAAGTCCAGGGTGCGTTGCAGCGCCAGGGCGGCGCTGTCTGGATCATACGCATGTCCGACCTCCCGGTTGAAGGCGTGATCGGCCGGATAGACGTAGGTGGCCATCTGCGGCAGCTTCTCCCGGTGGGCCTGCACGGCCTCCGGCGGGATGCTGCGGTCCTGGGCGCCAAAGTGGAAAATCACCGGGGCCTTGGGCGTCTCATCCAGGAACTGGACGTTGCGCGCACCGTAGTAGCTGACCGAGGGCAGGCCCAGGCGCAGCGCGGACAGCATTGCTACCGTACCGCCCCAGCAGTAGCCGACGGTGCCGACCTTTCCGTAGGGGGCCAGCCGGGTGGCCGCCGCGCGGACCACTTCCAGCGCCTTCTCCATGCCCAGCGCGCTCACCCGTTCCAGGCCCTGCCTCACGCCGTCGGCGTCGTAGGGCAGGGCATCCGGATCGGCTTCTGCGCCATCAACCAGGTCGAAGAAGGACGGCGCCAGCACCGCGTAGCCTTCGGCCGCGAAGCGCTCGGCTACACCGCGGATGTGCGGGTTGGCGCCGAAAATTTCCTGCACCACCACCAGCCCGCCGCGCGGGGTGCCTTCAGGGAAGGCCTGCCAGGCCCGTACCGCGCCGTGGTGCGTATCCAGGGTGATCCACTCGGCCATTGCTTCTACCTCATTGCGGGAACAGACCCGCATTGTCGGTGCTGCGCGGGTTAGCGCGGTGTCAGCGGCTGTGCGTGATCGGGCGGCTGGCCATTCAGAGCGAGGCCGCCAAGCCCGGTATACTGGCGCCCTTTCAGGCCCCGGCCCCCAGGAACCCCTGCCACGCCGGCAGGGGCCCAGGCCCCCAGAGTCCCGCGATTCCATGTCCCAGCTGAACCCCAAAGTCGGCTTTGTCAGCCTTGGCTGCCCGAAGGCCCTTGTCGATTCCGAACGCATCCTTACCCAGCTCCGCTCGGAAGGCTACGACATCGTCCCGTCCTACGATTCGGCCGATGTGGTGGTGGTCAACACCTGTGGCTTCATCGATTCGGCGGTGACCGAGTCGCTGGACGCGATCGGCGAGGCGATGAACCAGAACGGCAAGGTCATCGTCACCGGCTGCCTGGGCAAGCGCCCTGAGCAGATCCGCGAGGCGTACCCCAACGTGCTGGCAGTGTCCGGCCCGCAGGACTACCAGAGCGTGATGGAAGCGGTGCATGAAGCATTGCCGCCCAAGCACGATCCGTTCGTGGACCTGGTGCCCGACTACGGTATCAAGCTGACTCCGCGCCATTACGCTTACCTGAAGATTTCCGAAGGCTGCAACCACAAGTGCAGCTTCTGCATCATTCCGTCGATGCGAGGCAAGCTGGTCTCGCGCCCGGTGGATGAGGTGCTGCGCGAAGCCGAACGCCTGGTACGCGGTGGCGTGCGCGAGCTGCTGGTGGTTTCGCAGGACACCTCGGCCTACGGCGTGGACGTGAAGTACGCCGAAAAGATGTGGCGCAACAAGGCCTACCAGACCCGCCTGAAGGCGCTGTGCGAAGGCCTGTCCGAGCTGGATGCGTGGGTGCGCATGCACTACGTCTACCCGTACCCGCACGTGGACGAAGTGGTGCCGCTGATGGCCGAGAACCGCATCCTGCCGTACCTGGACATCCCGTTCCAGCACGCCAGCCCGCGCATCCTGCGCCTGATGAAGCGTCCGGGCGCGGTCGAGAAGACCCTGGAGCGCGTGCAGAACTGGCGCCGCATCGCGCCGGACATCACCGTGCGTTCGACCTTCATCGTCGGCTTCCCGGGCGAGACCGAATCCGAGTTCGAAGAGCTGCTGTCGTTCCTTGACGAAGCGCAGCTGGACCGCGTGGGCGCGTTCGCCTATTCACCGGTTGAAGGTGCCACCGCCAACGATCTGCCCGATGCGGTGCCGGAAGAGGTGAAACAGGAACGTCTGGCCCGCTTCATGGAGAAGCAGGCGCAGATCTCAGCCGCGCGCCTCGAGGCCAAGATCGGCACCGTGCAGCAGTGCCTGGTCGACGCCATCGAAGGCGATATCGCCGTGGCCCGCTCCAAGGCCGATGCCCCGGAGATCGACGGCCTGGTGCACATCCAGAATGCCGACCAGGTGCCACTGCGCGTGGGCGAATTCGTGGATGTGGAAATCACCGAGAGCGACGAGCACGACCTGTACGGGGATGCGCTTGCCGCCGCCGCCCGCCCGGCATTCGATCTCAAGATGCTGTGACCGCAGCGACGACCGCCGCCGGTGACGGCAGCGGCGCCCGCCGCTTCGTGCCGCCGCCGCGTGCGGCGGTCGATCCGCAGGTGTTCGCGCACCCGGTGTTTGCCGGATTGCGCGACGTTCGTGACCTGCTGGCCAGCCCGGAGTGGCCATCCATTGCAGCGCTCGAGACACGCCTGGCGCTGCCCGGCAAGCATCTGGTCGAGCAGGATGCCACGCTGCTGACGGACGGCCTGCACTACGAAGTCCGCATCGCACAGGGGCGCATCGCCACCCGCGCCGACAACTGGCATGACCTGTTCAACGCACTGGTGTGGGCCCGTTACCCGCAGCTCAAGCAGGCGCTCAACGTGCAGCAGTGCAGGCATATCGCATCCATGCCGCCGGGCCAGCGCAATCGCGCGCAGGCGGCGCTGACCCAGTTCGACGAAACCGGCGTGATCGTGCGCGTGCGCCATCACACGCTGCTGGCCGCCTGGGATGCGCACGACTGGCGTGCACTGTTCGAATCGAGATACTGGCTGAGCGGCGACATCGCCATCGCTGCGGTATTCGGCCATGCCCTGATGGAGCAGGCGCTGCTGCCGGGGCGTCTGCTGGTGGGCAAATGTGTGGTAGTGCACGGCGAAGTCGATGGTGCCTGCGTTGATGCAGTCGCCGCGGCCATTGCCGAGGGCAGAGCAGTGACCGATCCCTTGCAGTTGCGTCCGCTGCCGTTGGCCGGAATCCCGGGCTGGCACGACGGACAGGACGCCGCCTTCTATGCCGATGCCGAGTACTTCCGCCCGCTGCGTGCCGGCCGCCAGTACCCGCCGCCGTTGCATGGCGCTATGTAGAGTCGACTGTCAGTCGACTGCTCTTCGTTCCGAGGCTGTGAACGCCTGACAGATGGCTTCGGCGAGTCATCAACCGCGACGAGGGTCGCGGTGCGTTTGCCGTCCGGCTGCGGAGGTTTGTGCCGCGCTTCGCGCGGTAGTCGACTGACAGTCGACTCTACAACGGCTCGTATTCCACCCAGGTCACCGCAAAGGTGAACTGGCCGCCGGGCAGCTCCACCGAAAATTCATCATCCAGCCGCTTCTTCAGCAGCGCACGCGCCAGCGGCGAATCGATGCTGATCCAGCCCAGGCCTGCGTCGGTCTCATCCGGACCGACAATGCGATAGCGGCTGGTGTCGCCGCTGTCCACGTTCTCCAGTTCCACCCATGCGCCGAAGAACACCGCCTGCGGATCGGTCGGCGTGGTGTCGACTACGCGCAGCGATTCCAGCCGCTTGGTCAGATAGCGCACGCGGCGGTCGATCTCGCCCAGCTGCTTCTTGCGATAGGTGTACTCGGCGTTTTCCGAACGGTCGCCTTCTGCGGCGGCTGCGGCCAGTGCCTTCACCACCTCGGGGCGCCGCACACGCCACAGGTCATCCAGTTCGGCCTTCAACCGGGCGTGGCCGGAGGCGGTGATCAGGGCGGTACTCTTTTCTGCAGGGGGACGCCAACGGGACATGCAATACGACTTCTTTTCTGGATGACGAACGGAGGAGCGGGGTCGGAGCCCTTCCTTGCAGAAGGGATCCGACCGCGAGGCCAGATCCCTTTCCAGCGGAAAGGGCTCCGATCCCAGTAGCGGCAGGTCAGCGCTTGCCGCCGAAGATGCCGCCCAGCAGGCCGCGCACGATCTGGTTGCCCAGCTTGGTGCCAACGGTACGCGTGGTCTGCTTGGCCATGGTTTCGATCATGCCCTGGCGGCGCTTGGTGCCGAAAATCGCATCCTTGATCGCCTGGCCGAAACCGCCTTCCTGCGCTTCGTCCTGCTCGCGGCTGCGCGCGGCCGGCGCCTGCGCCTGTTCGACGGTCTTCTGCGCACGCTGGGCCAGCAGTTCGGCGGCCGATTCGCGGTTGATCGCGGTGTCGTAGCGGCTGCCGACCGGGCTGCCGGCACGCACCTGGGCACGCTCGGCCTCGGTGATCGGCCCCATCCGGCAGCGCGGCGGTGCAATCATCGTCTGCTGCACCGGCATCGGCACGCCCTTGTCCTGCAGCGTGGAGACCAGCGCTTCGCCGGTGCCGAGCTGGCTCAGTACCTTGGCCACGTCCAGCTTCGGGTTCGGCACGAAGGTTTCAGCCGCGGTCTTCACTGCCTTCTGGTCGCGCGGGGTGAATGCACGCAGCGCATGCTGCACGCGGTTGCCCAGCTGGCCGAGGATGTTACCCGGCACGTCATCAGGGAACTGCGAGCAGAAGTACACGCCCACGCCCTTGGAGCGGATCAGGCGCACCACCTGCTCGATACGCTGCACCAGCGAGGCCGGTGCGTCGTCGAACAGCAGGTGGGCCTCGTCGAAGATGAAGACCAGCTTCGGCTTGTCCAGGTCGCCCACTTCCGGCAGCTGCTCGAACAACTCCGACAGCAGCCACAGCAGGAAGGTCGAATACAGCTTGGGCTTGAGCACCAGCTGGTCGGCGGCGAGGATGCCGATCACGCCGCGGCCGTCGTGATTGACCCGCATGATGTCGGCCAGTTCCAGGGCCGGCTCACCGAAGAAGTTCTCGCCGCCATCCTGCGCCAGGCGCAGCACCGAACGCTGGATCGCAGCGATGGACTGCGCGCTGACCAGGCCGTATTCGGTGGAGATGTCCTTGCGCTCCTCGGCCACCAGGCCAAGCAGGGCGCGCAGGTCGTCCATGTCCAGCAGCAGCAGGCCACGGTCGTCGGCCAGCTTGAACACGATGTCGAGCACGCCGGACTGGGTGTCGTTCAACTCGAGGATGCGCGCCAGCAGGGTCGGGCCCATCTCGCTGACCGTGGTGCGCACCGGGTGACCCAGCTTGCCGTACAGGTCCCAGAAAAGGGTCGGGCTGGCGGCCGGCGCGTAGTCGGCCACGCCGATCTCGGCGGCGCGCTTGAGCAGGTTCTCGGCGCCGGTGCCGGGCACGGCCAGGCCGGAGACATCGCCCTTCACATCGGCCAGGAATACCGGCACGCCCAGTCGCGAAAAGCCCTCGGCCAGCGTCATCAGGGTCACGGTCTTGCCGGTACCGGTGGCGCCGGCCACCAGGCCGTGGCGGTTGCCGAGTTTCGGCAGCAGGGTGACGGCAATATCGTCGGTAATGCCTTTGCCGAGCAGAATCGGATCCATGGTCCAGCCCTTGTGGTGAATAGCCCAATGTTAACCGCCGGCGGTGACGGTCCGAAGGTCGGCTTGCCCGGACCTTGGCGGCGCCGCTACTCTGCCTGCCTGTTTCGCACACAGTGCCATCAATGCCCGTTCCTGTCCTGATTTCCCGCGGTTGGCCGCTGCTGGCCCTGGCCGGCCTGGTTTCCCTGGCACCCGACGCCCATGCACAGCGGGTCTCGGCCCGGGACAAGGTGAAGGTGGATGCGCTGCAGCAGCGCATGACCGCCGCCGAGAAGCGCTACAGCGACGCTCTGCTGCTGGTCGCCAACGCCGACCCCAAGGGCAGCAACGAGGCCGATGCCGCGCTGGAGGACATGGAAGATGTCCTCAACGACTGCGTGAAGCAGAAGGGCTGCCAGATGGGCACCCTGCTGGCCAGCTACAAGCGTCTGCTCAAGCACGACGCCGATGCGGCCGCCAGCGATGACGTCGCCGACGAGGGCGGTGACCGCCTGGAAGCCGACCCCGACCACATCGGCCCGCTCACCGCCGACGTGCCCGAAGCCGCCCGCGCCGCCGCGCTGCTCAACGACAAGCGGCACGCCTTCGACAGCATGGTCGAATACAACCCGGCGGTGCAGGCCGGTATTCGTCGCTGGCTGACCGACATGCGCCCGGCGCTGCTGACCAGCCATGAGAACTACCAGAACCTGCGCGCGGTGATGTGGCCGGAGTGGGAGAAGCGTGGCCTGCCCGAGGCACTGCTGTTCGGCATCATGGCCAAGGAATCCAACGGTCGCGTGCATGCGTCCTCGCGCGCCGGCGCCGCCGGCCTGATGCAGTTCATGCCGGCTACCGGCCGCCGCTTCGGCCTCGGCCCGGACGGCACCGGCTTCGATACCCGTTTCGACGCGCGCAGCGCCGCTGAAGCCAGCGCCAGCTACCTCAACGAGCGCCTGCGCGAACTGAACAACAACGTGGAAATGTCGGTGGCCGCCTACAACGGTGGCGAAGGCCGTGCCGCGCGCGTGTTCAAGCAGAGTGCTGGCCAGAGCTTCTGGACCGACAGCGTCTACAACCAGTTCCCGGGCGAGACCAAGGACTACGTGCCGATGGTGATCGCCGCGGCCTGGATCTTCCTGCACCCGCAGCAGTACGGCGTGGAGTTCCCGAAGATCAGCGCCCAGCCGGCCACGCTGCGCCTTGCCAAGTCCACCACCATCTACGAACTGACCATCTGCCTGGGCAGCCACGGTACGCGCGATGGCTACATGCGCGCGCTGCGCAACCTCAACCCGCGCTATGAAGCCGATGGCTGGATTCCGGCCGGTACGCTGATCAACGCTACCACCCGCATCGCCGGCCTGTACCAGCGCAACTGTGTCAGTGGCCCGCGTGCCGACCTGGCCCGCACCCTGATCACCGCCGATCTGAATGCGGCGATCAAGCGCCCGACCGCGGCCAGCTATACCGGCAGCGTGGCGGTGGGGGGCGTGGTGCCGGTGGCCGACGCAGCCGCATCCACCAACGTGCCGACCGCACCGGTGGCTGCGGTGGCGACGCCGCGCCCGGCACCGGCCGCCCGGCCGAAGCCGGTGCGCAGCCACAAGGTGGGCAAGGGCGAAACCCTGGGTGCCATCGCGGCGAAGTTCCAGTGCGACGTGCCGACCCTGGCCCGCGCCAACGGCCTGAAAGCCCCGTCCTACAGCCTGCGCCACGGCCAGACGCTGAAGCTGCAGGGCTGCGACAAGTAATTCCCCCGACCCCTGGAATCCGCATGGACCTCGAAGACACCCGCAACCTGTTCGCCAACCTCCGCGAAAACACCGACTGGGACATCAACGGCCCGTTGCTGTGGGGGTACTTCTTCGTGCACTCCACTGCTGAGCCGTTGCAGGCACTGGCAGGGCACCTGCAGGCGCAGGGCTATACCTTCGTGGAACTGTTCGAGCAGGAGCCGGAAGAGGGCGATGCGCCGTTCCACGTGCTGCACGTGGAGCGCGTGGAAATCCACGACGAAGCCTCGCTGGACCGTCGCAACCAGGAGTTCGCGGCGCTGGCCGCGGAGAAGGGCGTGGAAGATTACGACGGCATGGATGTCGGCCCGGCCCCGGCCCTGCAGTAACGCGCTTCTGGCTGTAGAGCCGAGCCCATGCTCGGCTTCCTTTGCCCACAGAAATGCATGACCGGTTGCAGCCAGCAGCCGAGCATGGGCTCGGCTCTACATGTACCTCAGCGCAGCTTCGCCAGCGCCTGGCCCAGCTGCACCGGGCTTTCAGCGCCCAGCTGCGGTGCGAACTCGGCCACGCCCGGCGGCAGCAGCACGATCACGGTCGAACCATAGTTGAAGCGCGCCATCTCGGCGAAGCGCTCCAGCTTGATGCCCTGGCCGCGGTAATCCTTGCGGGTGATGCGGTCGCCATAGTGCGGAATTTCTTCGCCGCTCCATACGGTTTCCACACCGGACACCAGCAGCGCACCGACCATCACGCTGACCATCGGCCCGAAGCTGGTGTCGAAGTGGCAGACCAGGCGCTCGTTGCGGGCGAACAGGCGCGGCACCCCGTTGACGGCCGCAGGACCAACGCTGAACAGGCGGCCCGGCACGTGCACGGTTTCACGCAGGGTGCCGGTCCACGGCATGTGCACGCGGTGGTAGTCGCGCGGGGACAGGTACACGGTGGCGTACAGGCCGTCGTTGTACGGCTTGGCGTCTTCGTCGCTGCCCAGCAGCTCGGCGGCGGTGAACGACTGCCCCTTGGCCTGGAAGATGCGGCCGGCCTCGATCTTCCCCAGCTGGCTGATGCGGCCGTCGGCCGGCATCACCAGGCTGCGCGGATCGGCATCGGCCACGCGCGCGCCCGGCTTCAGCGCACGGGTGAAGAACTGGTTGAAGGTCGCATAGCTGCGCGGGTCCGGGTTGGCCGCTTCGTCCAGGTTGACGTTGAACTTGCGGGTGACCGTGTCGATCAGCCAGCGCGACACGCGCGGATCGTCCGAGTACGCCAGCGAGCGCGCCATCGAGGACAGCAGGCGATGGGGCAGGGCGTACGTCAGGGCGGTGGTGAGGCTCATGGGGCGGTTTTCTCGGTCAGCTTCTGCAGGTCGCGGGCAATGGCCGGCGCGTTGAACGGGGAGCGTACCAGGCCGGCAAGACGGCCCTGCGGGTCGAGCACGGCCAGGCTGGCCGAGTGCTCGACGGTGTAATCCTCGGGATTCTCGTCGAAGTGCTTGCCCGGCACCTTCTGGAACACGAAGCCCAGCGAGGTGGCGAAGCGTTCCAGCGAGGGCACATCGGCGGTGGCGGCCAGGGTGTCCTTGTGGAAGCCGTGCACGTACTCGCCCAGCCGCGTGGCGCTGTCCCGTTCGGGGTCGACCGAGATGAACAGTACCCGCGGGCGCAGCGTGTCAGGCAGGGCTTCCCACTGGTTCTGCGCGCCGGCCAGTTCGGCCAGGGTGGTCGGGCAGACGTCGGGGCAGAAGGTGAAGCCCAGGAACACCAGGGTCCAGTGGCCCTTCAGCTCGCCGGGGATCAGGCGGGTGCCGTCGGACTGCGCCAGGTTGAAGTCGGGCAGCGCACGCGGCTGCGGGTACAACGTGATGGCTTCGGTGGCCGGGGCGTTGGCCGGGGGCTTGGGCGCGAATGCCTGCTGGGCGGCCAGCAGGCCGAGCCCCGCCGCCAGGGCGATCAGCAGGATGATGCCGGCGTTGCGATTGAACATGGGGGCTCCCGCGCGAAATGGGCTCCATCATACCGGCTGCGGCCCGATCGTTTCCGCCGCAACGGATGCCGCCACGGGCGCCAGCCCCTATAATCGGGGGCCACTTTGCCCGCAGTACCGCCATGACCGCTGAAACGGCCGCCGAACTCCACACGATCATCGATCTGATCCGCTACGGCACCAGCCGTTTCAACGAAGCCGGACTGACCTTCGGGCACAGCTACGACAACGCGCTGGATGAGGCCACCCAGCTGGTGCTGCACAGCCTGCACCTGCCGCACGATCTCGGCCCGGCCTATGGCCAGGCGCGCCTGCTGCTGGCGGAGAAGCTGCGCGTGCTGGAGCTGTTCCAGCGTCGCATCGATGAACGCATCCCGGCCGCCTACCTGACCGGTGAGGCCTGGTTCGCCGGCCTGAGCTTCAAGAGCGACAAGCGCGCCCTGGTGCCGCGCTCGCCGATCGCCGAACTGATCGAATGCGGCTTCGAGCCGTGGCTGGCCGGCCGCGATGTCAGCCGTGCGCTGGACCTGTGCACCGGTTCGGGCTGCATCGCCATCGCCATGGGCCACTACTACCCGAACTGGGAAGTGGACGGTGTCGACCTGAGTGACGACGCGCTGTCGCTGGCCGAGGAAAACAAGGAGCGCCTGCAGGCGCACAACGTCACGCTGCTCAAGTCGGACCTGTTCAACGGCCTGACCGGCCGCCACTACGATCTGATCGTCACCAACCCGCCGTACGTCACCAACGACGAGACCGATGCCCTGCCGCAGGAATACTCCTACGAGCCCGAGATGGGCCTGCGTGCCGGCGACGACGGCCTGGACCTGGTGCTGAAGATCCTGCGCGACGCCCCGCTGCACCTGAGCGAAGACGGTCTGCTGATCTGCGAAGTGGGCGAATCCGAGCAGCACCTGATCAAGCTGCTGCCGGAAGTCGACTTCGCCTGGATCGAGTTCAAGGTCGGCCAGATGGGCATCTTCGCGGTCGAATGCCGCGAGCTGATCGCCCACAGCGCACGCATCACCGAACTGGCGGCGCAGCGCCCGTGAGCTCCAATTCGTTCGGCAAGCTGTTCACCGTCACCACGTTCGGCGAGTCGCACGGGCCGGCCATCGGCTGCGTGATCGATGGCTGCCCCCCGGGGCTGGCACTGGACGCGGCCGAATTCGCCCACGACCTGCAGCGCCGCGCCACCGGCAAGAGCCGGCACACCTCGGCGCGCCGCGAGGCCGATGAGGTCGAGATCCTGTCCGGCGTGTACGAGGGCCTGACCACCGGCACGCCGATCGCCCTGCTGATCCGCAACACCGACCAGCGCAGCAAGGACTACGCCAACATCGGCCAGCAGTTCCGGCCGGGTCATGCCGACTACAGCTACTGGCACAAGTACGGCATCCGCGACCCGCGTGGTGGCGGCCGTTCCTCGGCGCGCGAAACCACCATGCGCGTGGCCGCCGGCGTGGTCGCCAAGAAGTGGTTGGCCGAGCGCTTCGGCGTCACCGTGCGTGGCTACCTGTCGCAGCTGGGCGACATCACTCCGGCCGGTTTCGACTGGTCGGCGGTGGAAGACAACCCGTTCTTCTGGCCGCACGCCGCACAGGTGCCCGAGCTGGAGGCGTACATGGATGCGCTGCGCAAGTCCGGTGATTCGGTCGGTGCGCGCGTGGACGTGGTGGCCGACAACGTGCCGCCGGGCTGGGGCGAGCCGATCTACGGCAAGCTCGACGGTGACCTGGCCGCCGCGCTGATGAGCATCAATGCGGTGAAGGGCGTGGAGATCGGTGACGGTTTCGCCAGCGCTGCGCAGAAGGGCACCGAACATCGCGACCTGCTGACCCCGCAGGGCTTCGCCAGCAACCATGCGGGTGGCATCCTCGGTGGCATTTCCACCGGCCAGCCCGTGGTCGCGTCAATCGCGTTGAAGCCGACCTCCAGCCTGCGTCTGCCGGGTCCGTCGCTGGACACGGCCGGCAACGTGGTCGAGGTGGTCACCACCGGGCGCCATGATCCCTGCGTCGGCGTCCGTGCCACTCCGATCGCCGAGGCGATGGTGGCGATGGTGCTGATGGACCAGGCACTGCGCCATCGCGCGCAGTGCGGCGATGTCGGCACGATCACCCCGCGCATTCCCGGGCAGATCGATGGCTGACACGCGGCCGACCGTGTGGGTGAGCCAGCCGCTGATCGACGCGGCCATCGCGCCGCTGCGCGATCGCGTGCAGCTGCGCAGCACCGACACCGTCACCGCCTGGTCGCCCGACCAGATCGCCGAACAGCTGGCCAGCGCCGACGGCGCGATCATCACCCTCAACGAGCGCATCGGCGCGGCGCAGGTGGCCGATGCCACGCAGCTGCAGGTGATCGCCAATGTCGGCGTCGGCTACAACAACCTGGATGTCGACGCGCTCAGCGCGGCCGGCATCCTGGCCAGCAACACGCCGGACGTCCTGACCGAAACCACCGCCGATCTCGGCTTCGCGCTGCTGATGGCCACCGCGCGCCGAATCAGTGAATCCGAGCGCTGGCTGCGCGAAGGCCAGTGGCAGCAGTGGTCGTTCCAGACCATGCTCGGTGCCGACATCCACGGCAGCACGCTGGGCATCCTCGGCATGGGCCGCATCGGCCAGGGCATCGCCCGCCGCGGCGCGCATGGTTTCGGCATGAAGGTGCTGTATCACAACCGCTCGCGGCTGCCCGCCGCGACCGAGGCGGAGGTGGGGGCCCGTTACGTAGACCTGGACACGCTGCTGGCGCAGTCCGATCACCTGCTGCTGGTGCTGCCGTATACCGCGGCCTCGCACCACCTGATCGATGCCGCCGCGCTGGCGAAGATGAGGCCGTCGGCGACGCTGGTGAACATCGCCCGTGGTGGCCTGGTTGATGAGATCGCGCTGGCCGATGCGCTGGCCAACGGTCGCCTTGCGGCAGCGGGTCTGGATGTGTACGAAGGCGAGCCGAAGGTGCGCCCGGAACTGCTGGCACTGCGCAACGTCGTGCTCACTCCGCATATCGGCAGCGCCTCCCTGGCCACGCGCACGGCGATGGTACAGCTGGCCGTGGATAATCTGGTTGCCGGGCTCGGCCTGGATGGCGGCCCGTCGTGCATGCCGAGCGCGATCAACGCTGACGCGGCGATGGCCGCGCGCGTGACGCTGGGCAAAAAAACCGGGAAACGATAGGGAACCTCCGCGCGCCCCGCTTGAGGAGGTTCCCCGAACCCAGCTGTCGTGCGTGTTTTTTCCCCATCCCCGTTTTTGTGAGAGTTTCCCCCATGAGCAATGCACAGCGCAGTTTCCACGTCGCCGTCGTCGGTGCCACCGGTGCGGTCGGCGAGACCATGTTGTCGATCCTGGCCGAGCGTGATTTCCCGGTCGGTACCCTGAGCGTTCTCGCTTCCGAGCGTTCGGCCGGCGGCGAGATCGAGTTCAACGGCCAGAAGGTCACGGTCCAGGACCTGGCCACCTTCGATCCGACCGGTGTCGAGATCGCCCTGTTCTCGGCTGGCGGCAGCGTGTCCAAGGAATACGCACCGAAGTTCGCCGCAGCGGGCGCGGTGGTGATCGACAACTCCTCGGCCTTCCGTTACGACGATGACGTGCCGCTGGTGGTGTCCGAGGTCAACCCGGAGCAGGTCGCCAACCGTCCGCGCGGCATCATCGCCAACCCGAACTGCTCGACCATGCAGATGCTGGTGGCGTTGGCGCCGCTGCACCGCAAGTACGGCATCGAGCGCATCAACGTCTCCACCTACCAGTCGGTGTCCGGCGGCGGCCGTTCGGCTACCGAGGAACTGGGCAAGCAGACCGGCCAGCTGCTGAGCTTCCAGGAAATCGATCCGCAGCGCTTCCCGGTGCAGATCGCCTTCAACCTGATCCCGCACATCGACGACTTCCAGGACAACGGCTTCACCAAGGAAGAGATGAAGCTGATCTGGGAAACCCGCAAGATCCTCGGCGACGACAGCATCCTGGTGAACCCGACCGCGGTGCGTGTGCCGGTGTTCTACGGCCACTCCGAGTCGGTGGCGATCGAGACCCGTGACAAGGTCACCGTGGCCGAAGCGCGCGCGCTGCTGGAGCAGTCGCCGGGCATCGAAGTGGTGGATCGCCACGAGGCCGGTGGTTACCCGACCCCGGTCACCCATGCCTCGGGCACCGACGCGGTGTACGTCGGCCGCATCCGCGAGGACCTGTCGCACCCGCGCGGCCTGAACCTGTGGATCGTGTCGGACAATGTGCGCAAGGGCGCGGCGTTGAATGCCGTGCAGCTGGCCGAGCTGGTCGCCGCCGAACAGCGTTGATGGAGAGGCCGGGCAATGCCCGGCCTTTTCTGTAGAGCCGAGCCCACGCTCGGCTCAGGCCATGCAGCCGAGCATGGGCTCGGCTCTTCATGGGTGCGGACCCCGGTCCGCACGCTTTATAGTGTCGCCCATGAATAAACGGGCCAAGGGCGCAAAGCGCCCGCTCAGCTATCTGTCCGCCGCCCTGCTCGCCTTGGCCAGCAGTTCGGCGCTCGCCCTGGGGTTGGGCGACATCCGTGTCCTGTCCAAGCCGGGCCAGCCCCTGCTGGCCGAAATCCCGGTGGTCTCGGCGGACCCGTCCGAGCTGGAAAACCTGCGCGTGGCGCTGGCCTCACCGGTCACCTTCGAACGTGTCGGCCTGCAGCGGCCCACCGGACTGGTCAGTGAGCTGCAGTTCGAACTGACCCGCGACACGCAGGGCAGGGCGGTGGTGCGCGTCACCTCGCAGGCGCCGGTGGAGACGCCGTCACTGAGCTTCCTGATCGAAGCCGACTGGGGCCAGGGCCGCCTGGTGCGCGAGTACTCGGCGTTGGTCGATGCGCCGCCCAGTGCGTTGGCCGTGGCCGAGCCGGAGATCGTCGCACCGGCCGGCACGCTCTCCAATACCATCATGCGCGAACCTGCACCGGCTTCGGCTTCGGCTTCGGCTTCGGCAACGGCGCCGGCAGCAGCGACGCCCACTACGCCGCCCCCTGCGGTGGCGCCAGCACCGGCACGACCGCGTGCGGCCTCCGCGCCGGTTGCTGCACCGGCGGCCGATGGCAGCATCACCGTGCAGCGCGGGCAGACCCTGTCGCAGATCGCCAGTGCGGTGGCACGTGGCAACCAGGTCAGTCGCGACCGCGCGATGATCGCCCTGCTGCGTGCCAATCCCGAAGCCTTCATCCGTGGCAACGTCAACCTGCTCAAGCAGGGGGCGGTGCTGCGCATGCCGGGCAGCGACGCGCTTGCTGCGGTCGACGCTGCCGAAGCGGCGACGCTCGTGCGCGAGCACGCCGCGCAATGGCGGCAGGCGCGTACCGTGCCGCAACCCGCGGGTGCCGTCGCCCCGGTCGCCAAGGCGGCAGCCACGAACGCTTCTTCCCCGGCTGCGGCCAATGGGGCACGACTTGAAATCGCTCCGGCGCTGGCGTCCGACGCCGTGCACGCGGGCACAACCACCGGCACCGCTGCCGGCAGCGAGGATGACATGCTGGGCAACGAACAACTGCGCCAGGCGCGTGAGGACATCGCCACCCGCGATGCCGAGATCGGCGAGCTGAAGCAGCGCGTGGCCGACCTGGAAAAACTCAAGGAGCAGCAGCAGTCGCTGATCGCGATGAAGGACAACGACCTGGCCGCCGCGCAGCAGCGCCTGGCGCAGGCGCCGGATGCCCGGGATGCGGCAACACCGTGGTACTGGCTGGGGCTGCCGGTGCTGCTGCTTGCGGCCGGAGCGGCCTGGCTGCTGCGTCGTCGCAAGCCGTCGCCGCTGCCGCCGCTGCGTGAGGAAGACGATGCCGCCGGCCTGGCCGCTGCGTTGCCGGCGGGCGCGGCGCTGGATACGCTGGCCGAGCAGTCTTCGTGGTCGTCGGCGGTAGCCGATGGTGGCCGCCAGGAACCGGCGATGCCGGCCTGGGCGAGCGAGCCCGAGGCACCGGCCGAAACAGTGGTCGATCCCGAGGTGGCGGCCGACTGGCAGGCCGGTACGCTGCGCGACGACGAGATGGTCGCATTGCCCGAGGCGGTGACCGATCTTCCGCGCTGGGACGAACTCGTAACCACCAGCAGCGCGGGTGTCGTCGAGCCGGTGCACGACGAGCTGGTCGCATCGGAAACCCCGGTCGAAACAGGCGTGCCGGACTATGCGCTGCATGCCGAACAGCAGCCGCAGTTCCGCGGCGTGTTCGATCTGCCGGCCGACGCGCATGAGAACGAGGCTCCGGCGGATGCCGCACGTCCCGAAGCCATCGACGGCATCGACCATGGCAGCGTCGAGGCCTCTCATTCCGACGACATCGCGTCGAGCGCGGTCGCGCCTGCCGGCGACGCGGGCTGGTCGCCACGTGCCGGCCAGGAGCGCCTGGAGCTGGCCATCGCCTATCTTGACCTGGGCGACGCACAGACTGCGCGTACCCTGCTGCTGGAAGTCGCAGAAGACGGCGATCTGCACAGCCAGGCACAGGCGCGCGAACTGCTGGCCCGCCTGCCGTGATCGAACCTGCTGACAAGGACCGTGCCATGAACCGCGAACGCCGCATCGATTACGTTGAGTTCGCGTCCAACGACCCCGCCGCCAGCCGTGCCTTCTTCGAGAAGGTGTTCGGCTGGTCGTTCGTCGACTATGGCAGCGACTACACCGCCTTCGACGATGGCCGCCTGCAGGGCGGCTTCTTCCGTGGCCAGCCGCAGCGGGCCAGCGACAGCGGTGCACCGCTGCTGGTGCTGTATGCCGACGAGCTGGCACCGGTCGAGGCGGCGGTGCGTGACGCCGGCGGCGAGATCGTGCGCGCGGTGTTCTCCTTCCCCGGCGGCAGCCGCTTCCAGTTCGTCGAGCCCGGTGGCAACGAACTGGCGGTCTGGTCCGAACGCGACCCGGCCTGAGCGCCGCTCCATCCGCAACATCGAGGTAGCACATGCGTTATGCGCTTGGCGTCGAGTACGACGGCAGCGATTTCAGGGGCTGGCAGAACCTGGGCGAGGGTGGTCCCAGCGTGCAGGCCAGCCTCGAGCAGGCCCTGTCGTCGGTGGCCGATGTGCCGCTGCAGGTGGTCTGCGCCGGTCGCACCGATGCCGGTGTGCATGGCCAATGCCAGGTTGTCCATTTCGACACCGACGTGGTGCGCGATCCGCGTGCCTGGATGCTGGGCACCACCACCCGCCTGCCGCGCTCGATCGCGGTGCGCTGGTGCGTGCCGGTGGCCGATGATTTCCATGCCCGCTTCTCGGCGCGTGCGCGCCGTTACCGCTACCGTCTGCTCAACCGCGAAGTGCGGCCGGCGCTGGAGCGGCAGACCCTCAGCTGGGAGCGCCGGGCGCTGGACGAGACCCTGATGCATGCCGCCGGCCAGGCCCTGCTCGGCGAGAACGACTTCAGTGCCTTCCGTTCGGTACAGTGCCAGGCGCTGCACGCCCGGCGTGAACTGCAGTCACTGCAGGTCAGCCGCCAGGGCGAGGTGATCGAGGTTGCTGTGCAGGGCAATGCATTCCTTCATCACATGGTCCGCAATATCGTCGGATCGTTGATCCTGGTGGGCAGCGGCGAAAAGCCGGTGGAATGGATCGCCGAACTGCTGGCCGGGCGTGATCGCACCGTAGCTGGTCCCACCGCACCGCCGCAGGGCCTGGTGTTCCTTGGGCCCCTGTACCCCGACAACTGGCATCTGCCCGCCGAGGTCACGCTATGAGCCGCTCCTACTACCGTACACGCATCAAGTTCTGTGGCATGACCCGTGCCGGCGATGTCCGCTTGGCCGGTGAACTGGGCGTGGACGCGGTGGGTTTCATCTTTGCCCGCGAGAGCAGCCGCCGGGTTGCGCCGGCCGAGGCCCGCGCGATGCGCCAGGCGATCGCGCCGATGGTCGACGTGGTGGCGCTGTTCCGCAACAACAGCAAGGAAGAGGTGCGCGAGGTGCTGCGCACGGTGCGTCCGACCCTGTTGCAGTTCCATGGCGAGGAAGACGAGAGCTTCTGCCGCAGCTTCAACATGCCCTACCTGAAGGCGATTGCCATGGGCGGGCGTGAGGAGGTCAACGCCCGCACCCTGCAGCTGCGCTATCCCAGCGCCGCCGGCTTCCTGTTCGACAGCCACGCACCTGGGGGTGGTGGCGGTACCGGCGTAGCGTTCGACTGGGGCCGCATTCCGACCGGGTTGCACCGGCCGTTCCTGCTGGCCGGTGGCCTGAACCCGGAAAACGTCTATGACGCCGTCCTGGCCACGCTGCCGTGGGGCGTGGACGTCTCCAGCGGCATCGAGCTGGAGCCGGGCATCAAGGACGGGTACAAGATGCGCACGTTCGTCGAGGAAGTGCGCCGGGCGGACTGCGCGGTTCTCGAGTGATTCGCGTGGCTATTTGTCCTGATCAGCGCCCGGATTTGAGCCTGCACGCATTCTTCACATAGGATGGAGCCAAGCGCGCCTGCCATGAGGGCCGGCGCGGGGATCGACGGGGCGCGCTCTGCGCGTCCCGAACGGGCGAGCACCGCCCACAGCCCAGGAAGGCAAAGCGATGCAGGAATTCCTCACCGTCGTGTTCGGTTTCCCGACCCTGCCGTACAGCATCGTGCTGGCGGTGGCGGTGCTGTATTGGGCGCTGGCGGCGTTCGGCCTGGTCGATGACGGGTTCGGCGATGCCGGCGCCGATGGTGCGCTGCATGGCGATCACCACGACCTGCAGGGCCTGTCCGCGCTGCTGGCGCGCTGGGGCCTGGGCGGGGTGCCGCTCATGCTGGTGGTGACGCTGCTGGGCTTCTTCGCCTGGATCGTCACCTATTTCATCCATCTGTTCGTGCTGCTGCCGCTGCCGGACCTGCTGCGCTGGTCGATCGGCGCGGTCGTGGCCGTGCTTGCGCCGTTGCCAGCTGTACCGGTCACCGCGCTGCTGCTGCGGCCCATCCGCCGGTTCCTGCTGCGCCTGCGGCCGGTGGCGCAGGCCTCGCTGCTCGGGCGGACCGGCGTGGTCGCCTCGCCCAGGGTGGATGCGCGCAGCGGTCACGCCACGTTCGACGACGGTGGTGCCGGGCTGGTGCTGCAGGTGCGCAGCGACATCGAACTGCAGCGTGGCGAGCGCATCGTGCTGGTCGAGCACATGGCCGAACAACACTGTTACCGGGTGGTCCGCGCTGATGCGGTCGCCTTCGATTTCCAGGACAACCTGCTTCCGGGCAACAAGGAGAATCACTGATGACATTGGCAACCATGGCCCCCTTCCTGATCGGCGTGGTGGTCCTGCTGGTCGGTCTGCTCGGCCTGGCCGGCCTGTTCAAGGCCTTCTACCGCAAGGTCGACCAGGGGGTGGCCCTGATCGTCAACGACATGAGCTCCACGCCCAAGGTGCATTTCACAGGCGCACTGATCATCCCGGTGCTGTACCGCGCCGAACTGATGCGGATCAGCCTGATCACCCTGCAGATCGACCGCCGCGGCAAGGAAGGCCTGATCTGCCGCGACAACATGCGTGCCGACATCGCCGTGGCCTTCTACCTGCGGGTGAACGAAACCCAGGCCGATGTGCTGCGCGTGGCCAAGGCCATCGGTGCCGACCGTGCGTCGGACAAGCATGCCGTCGATGAGCTGTTCAACGCCAAGTTCTCCGAAGCGCTCAAGACCGTCGGCAAGAAGTTCGACTTCACCGAACTGTTCGAGAAGCGACAGGAGTTCCGCGACGAGATCATCGCGGTGATCGGCAACGATCTCAACGGCTATGTGCTGGAAGACGTGGCGATCGATTACCTGGAACAGACTCCGAAGTCGTTGCTGGACCAGTTCAACATCCTCGACGCGCAGGGTATCCGCAAGATCACCGAGCTGACCGCCGCGCAGAACGTGGTGACCAACGAGCTGGAGCAGAACGAAAAGCTCGCCATCACCAAGAAGAACGTGGAAGCGCGTGAAGCGCTGCTGGCACTGGAACGCCAGCAGGCCGAAGCAGAGGCGCGGCAGAAGCGCGAGATCGAAACCATCCGCGCGCGCGAGGAAGCCGAGACCGCCAAGGTGCAGGAAGAGCAGCGCCAGCTGTCCGAGAATGCCCGTATCGAAGCGCAGCAGCTGATCGAGATCCGCGACCAGAACCGCCTGCGCGAAGTGGAAGTGGCCGAACAGAACCGCCAGCGCGCCGTGGCCATCGAGGCCGAGCGCGTGGAACGTGCGCGCCAGCTGGAGCAGGTCACCACCGACCGCGAAGTGCAGCTGCAGGGCGTGGAGCGCGACAAGGTGGTCGAGCAGGGCAAGATGGACGTGGCCAACATCACCCGCGAACGCATCTCCATCGACAAGACCGTGGCCCAGGAAGAAGAGCGCATCAAGGAAGTGCGTGAAGTTTCCGAAGCCGATCGCCAGAAGCAGGTGCTGATCCTGGAAGCCGAAGCCAAGGCGCAGGAGTCGCTGGTGCGCGAAGTGAAGGAAGCGCAGGCACGCGAGACCGCCTCCAAGCATCGCGCGGTTGAACTGACCACGCTGGCCCAGGCCGAGCATGAAGCGGCTGGCAAGCAGGCTGAAGCCAAGCGCCTGCTGGCCGACGCCTACCGTGCCGAACAGGCGGCCCCAGGCCTGGCCGAGGCGCAGGTGCGTGAAGCCTCCGCGCTGGCCATCGAGAAGGTCGGCATCGCCGAAGCGCGCGTGATCGAAGCCAAGGCCGAAGCCAGCCTGAAGCAGGGCAGCAACGAAGCCCGCGTGCTGGCCGAGACGCTGCAGGCACAGGCACAGGGCGAGGAGAAGATGGGCCTGGCCCGTGCTACCGCCACCGAATCGCTGGGCAACGCCGAAGCCGGTGTGGTGCAGAAGAAGCTGCTGGCCGAGGCCGAAGGCCTGGTCCGCAAGTTCGAGGCCATCGCTTCGTTGAGCGACCAGGCACGCGGCCACGAAGAGTTCCGCATGATGCTGGACAACAGCCTGAAGCAGGCCTTGGCCTCCATCGAAGCCGGCAAGGAAGTCTCGCGCGAGAACGCCAATGTCATCGCCAGCGCGTTGCGCAATGCCGACATCGATCTGGTCGGCGGCGACGGCGGCATGTTCGAGAACCTGGTCAAGGCCGTCTCGCTGGGCAAGTCGATCGAAGGCTTCGCCGGCAAGAGCCCGATCGTGCAGGAGCTGATGCAGCGCTACCTGGGCGTGGCCGTGGCCGAACCGGCCCCGCGCCAGATCGCCGAGGATGCCGAAGCGGTGCCGACCGTGTCGGCCACCGTGGTCGACAGCGCCCGTTGATGCATCGGGCGATGGCCGCTGCGGCCATCGCCCGCCCGCGCTGGCCGCAACCGCGGCCGTCCGCCCGTGAGCCGGAAGCCTGCTGATGTCTGAAACCCATCCGTCCGCCGAATCCACCGCGCCGGAGGCCGGCGACAACACCGTTGACCAGGCCGTCGCCCAGGGCGGTGCCTATGAAGTCCTGCGCCGCCGCCTGATCGAGCAGGGCCAACGCCTGCAGTCCCTGGCCGAAACGCTCAATCGCCAGCGCCTGGCCGAATTCGGCGACAGCCGGTTGGAAGTGGCCGGGCGCTTCCGCATCCGCAGCGAGAACAACTGCGTTGGCCGCGACATCGTTCAGGTGGGCCCGGATCGCCTGCTGTTCGGCTACAACGTGTTCATCGGGCTGAAGACCCAGACCCGCATCGAGGATGTATTTGGCCTGTACCGGCTGGTACAGGGCAGCGACGGCTACGATGTCGCCGCGCTGGAGCTGAAGGGCAGCTTCCTCGACCAGCCCGGCTTCGTGCACGACTTCAACGAGCTGTACGCCTACTACAAGCACGCACGCCTGCTGCAGTTGATCGTGGTGGGCGACAAGCTGCTGGCCTCGTTCCAGATCGGTGAACGCAGCAGCGATGTGCGCGTGTTCCGCTGGGCACTGTCGCGCGATGGCGAACTGACCTATCTGGATGCGCGCGGTGAACGCGATATCGCGCTGCCGCCGCCGTTCGACTTCGAATGGACCAGGGCCACGCGCGACCTGGCGGTCAGTGGCCGCCATTCACACCTGAACATCCTCGACACCCTGTTCGTGGAGACCACCGGCGGTGATCTCACCATCAAGGTCGAGAACAACACCGAGACCGGGCAGGGCATCTACAGCGAACCGGTCGAGGACAGCACGCAGTCGCTGGACGACGCCCAGTTCGAATTCGCCCGGGTGGGTTCGCTGGTGCTGCTGAAGGTGCTGCCGTACCGCGAGACGGAGTGGCGCGGCCTGATCTACAACACGCTGACCGGCGGCATTGTGCGCAACGATGCGATCGTGCAGGCCTGCGTGCAGCTGCCCGAAGACCACGGTGTGATCTTCCCCGGCGGCTATTACCTGCAGGGTGGCGAGCACAAGGCGTTCGACGCCTCGATGGCCGGCATGCAGTTCAAGCGCAGCATCCGCTCACCCAATGGCGAGGATGTGCTGTACATCTTCTATGAGCGCGAAGGTGGGCGATCAGCGCTGTTCGTCTACAACACCATCCAGCGCGTACTGCAGACCCCGGTGTTCGGCCACGGCTACGCCTTCCTGCAGGATGGGCGCATGGTGCTGTTCCACGCTGAAGGCAACGAACCAACCCGCATCCATCCGATGCAGGTCTGGCAGACGCCCTTCAGCAGCGATGAGTTCGCCGCCAGCCGACCGCCCGGCAACACCTTCATGGGCCGCATCGGCAATGCCGAACTGGTGCGCGGCATCTCCAACCTGTTCAACCTGGCACGCGAGATCGACGGCCAGGACGTGTCGGTGCAGCGCTACCAGCGCCTGGTGGCCGATACACGGCGCTTGTTTGATGCCCACCACTGGCTGGGTGATGCGGCCTGTGATGGCGCCGAGGCGCTGCTGCGGCAGATCAGCGCCACCGGCGAATCAGTGCTGGACGAGTACGAGAAAGTGCAGTCGATCCGGCAGCAGTCGGCACAGGCGATGGTCGAGGCCGAGACCGCGCACAAGGCGTTGCTGGGACGGCTGCAGCCGCAGAACTGGAACGAGGTGCAGGCGTTCGTCGAGGCCCTCAACGCAATCACCGCATTGCGTGGACGCCTGTTGACCATCCGTGAGCTGCGCTACATCGACACCGCGCGCATCGAAGTAATGGCGGCCGAGCTGGTGGAAGCGCAGGACCGCGTCGGCGCCGCCACTGGCGAGTTTCTTGCGGACGAAGCCGCGTTGGCGCCGCTGACCACGCGCCTGCAGGTGCTGGATGAAGCGGCGCAGCAGGCACAGAGCGCCCGCCAGCTGGACGAGCAGCTGGAAGGGTTGCGTGGCATGGCCGCCGACCTGGACATGCTGTCCGAGCTGATGGCCGGCCTGAAGGTGGACGATGCGACCGCCCGCACCCGCGTGGTCGAGTCGATCTCGGTGCTGTACGGACGTCTCAACCAGGCGCGCGCGCGCGCCGATCAGCGCCGCAGGTCGCTCGGTTCGGCCGAGGCCGTGGCCCAGTTCGCCGCACAGTTCGCGCTGTTCTCACAGTCGATCACCAGCGCGCTGGCGCTGGCGACCGACCCTGAACGCGCCGACGAGCAGTTGTCGCGCCTGCTGGTCCAGCTGGAGGAGCTGGAGAGCCAGTTCGGCGAGCACGAGCAGTTCCTCGGCGACATCCTGAGCAAGCGCGAGGAGCTGGTCGAAGCCTTCGAGACCCACAAGCAGGCGTTGCTGGATGACCGCCAGCGCAAGGCGCGCTCGGTGCTGGATGCGGCCAACCGCATCCTCGACGGCCTGGCCAAGCGCACCGAGCGCTTCGCAACCGCCGATGAGCTCAATGCGTTCTTTGCCGGCGATCCGTTGATCCTCAAGCTGCGCGAACTGGCCGAACGCCTGCGCGCGTTGCATGACAACGTCAAGGCCGACGATATCGAGGCGCGGCTGAAAGGCGTGCGTGACCAGGCGGTGCGCCAGCTGCGCGACCGCAGTGACCTGTACGAAGCCGGCGGCAACGTCGTGCGGCTGGGGCCGCGCCATCGCTTCAGCGTCAATACCCAGGCACTGGATCTGACCCTGTTGCCGCGTGGCGATACGCTGGCCATCCATCTGACCGGCACCGACTTCCTGGAGACCCTGCACGATCCGGAGCTGGATGCGCTGAAGCCGTTCTGGCCGGTCACGCTGGACTCTGAATCCCCCACGCTGTATCGCGGCGAGTACCTGGCCGGCAGCCTGCTGATGGCTGCGCAGGAGGGGCGCGACGGCCTCGATCTGGCCATGCTGCAGCAGGACGTCGCCAATCCCGAAGCGCTGGATCAGCGTGTGCGTGCGTTCGCCGCACCGCGTTATCGCGAAGGCTACGAGCGCGGCATCCATGACCATGATGCCGCGCTGATCCTGCGCGCGTTGCTGCCCCTGCAGCAGGCCGCTGGCAGCCTGCGCCATGCACCACGGGTGCGCGCGCTGGCGCTGCTGTTCTGGGCGGCCGAGCAGCGGCGCGAGGCAGTGGCGCAGTGGCCGGCGCGGCAGGCCGGTGCCGAGGCGCTGGCACGATTGTTCGGGTCCGATGAGGGACGCCAGGCCCTGCGTACGGAGATGGCCGAGGCACTGTTGGCCTACGCGCAGTCCCATGCCTTGCCGTTCGACGCCGATGCCGCTGAGGCCGCAGCCGCCTACCTGGGCGAAGAGCTGGCGGCGGGCGATCCGGTGTTCAGCAGCAGCCGCCATGCGGTGGCACTGCTGGAGGCATTGGCGCAGCAGCTGGAGCAGGCAGGGCAGCGCGACACCGTCGAACGCGCCGTGCAGCGCAGCCAGGATCCGCTGGCAACGCGCTGGGCACTGGCCGGGCAATGGCTGCGTGCACTTGCGGGTACGCCCGCGTACGCCATGCATGCCGGTTATGTTGATGAAGCGGCAGCGCTGCTGCTGGTGCAACGCCAGCTGCGCACCCGTGCCAGCGATGCAGCGTTGCGGGTAGAGGTCAACGGCCTGCTCGGTGAGCACGCGCGCATCGGCAATGGCACGCTGGTGGTGTCGCTGGATGACTTCCTGGCACGCCTGCAGCAGCACCTGCGTCACTTCGTGCCGGCGTTCCATGCCTATCAGGCATTGCGCCAGGGCATCATCGGCCGCGAGCGCGAGACCCTGCGTCTGTCCGAGTTCAAGGCGCGGCCGCTGTCCTCGTTCGTACGCAACAAGCTGATCAACGATGTCTACCTGGGCGCGATCGGTGACAACCTGGCCAAGCAGATGGGCACGGTGGGCGAGAACAAGCGCAGCGACCTGATGGGCCTGCTGATGATGATTTCGCCACCAGGCTACGGCAAGACCACGCTGATGGAGTATGTGGCGCACCGGCTCGGTCTGGTTTTCATGAAGATCAACGGGCCGGCGCTGGGCCACGAAGTGCGCTCGCTGGATCCGGCACAGGCGCCGGACGCGACCTCGCGGCAGGAGCTGGAAAAGCTCAATCTGGCGCTGGAAATGGGCAACAACACCATGCTGTATGTCGACGACATCCAGCACACCCATCCCGAGTTCCTGCAGAAATTCATTTCGCTGTGCGATGGCACCCGCCGCATCGAAGGCGTGTGGCGCGGCCGCACCCGCACCTACGACATGCGCGGCAAGAAGTTCTGCGTGGTGATGGCCGGCAACCCGTATACCGAGTCCGGCGAGGTGTTCAAGATTCCGGACATGCTGGCCAACCGTGCCGACATCTACAACCTGGGCGACGTGCTCGGTGGCATGGAGGCTGCTTTCACGCTCAGCTACATCGAGAACAGCCTGACTTCCAACCCGGTGCTGGCGCCGCTGGCCACGCGTGACATGGCCGATCTGTACGTGTTGGTCGAGCGTGCGATGGGCAAGGAGGTCTCGACCAATGGCCTCAGCCATGCCTACAGCAGTGCCGAGATCAACGAGATCACCGCCACCCTGCAGCGCATGCTGCGCGTGCGCGACGTGGTCTACCGGGTCAACCAGCAGTACATCGCCAGCGCCGCGCAGGATGACCGCTACCGCACCGAACCGCCGTTCCGGCTGCAGGGCAGCTACCGCAACATGAACAAGCTGGCCGAGAAGATCTCACCGGTGATGAACGAGGACGAGCTGCAGCAGCTGATCTCCGACCACTACCTGGGCGAGGCACAGCTGCTGACCACCGGCGCCGAAGAGAACCTGTTGAAGCTGGCCGAACTGCGCGGCGTACTGGATGACACGCAGGCGCAGCGCTGGGCACAGATCAAGCGCGACTTCCTGCGCAACAAGGCCATGGGTGCCGACGACAGCGATGTCGGCGGGCGCGTGGTTGCACAGTTGGCAGACATCGCCAGCGCGTTGCAGTTGCCATCGCCGACGCCGGAGGCGGCGCCCGTTGCCGTCGCCGACCCTGCGCCATGGCCGGCGTTGCTTGAAGCCCTGCAGCGGCTCTCCGAAACACGCCCTGCGCCCGCCGCATCGGTGCCGGTCGCGGTGGCACCCAGTGTGCCGGCCACGGTCCTGGCCGAAGATCTGCAGGCCGGCCTGGCACCTCTGGTCGAACTGCTGGCGGCATCACAGGCGCAGCAGGCACAGGTATCGCAGACCCTGGCTGCGTTCGCCGGTTGGGCACGGCAGCAGGTCGAGCGCGGCGGGCCCAGTGCCGTGGTGGCGCAGCGTGCACGTGTACGCCGTGCCGCGACGCCGGAGGAGCGGGCTCTGGATGAGGCCCTGATGCGCCACTTCTACGGCGAGTCATTGCCGCCGGAAGACGCTGATGGCCCCCCGGCATCCACGCCGAAGCCGCCGCCGCTGCCGTGACCACGCAGGCGCCACTGCCGTCACCGATGTTGCCGGACACGGCCGATGTCGCCGTGCTGGCCAACTACGGTGCGCCGCTGCTGCAGGTGCTTGCCCAACGCGCCGCAAGGTTGCCGCCGGTTGCGGGCGAAGGCCTGGTGGCCGCGCTGGCGCGCATCGCGCTGGCCCTGCAGGCGGCGAATCCTGCGCAGATCCGGCGACAGGAAGGCTGGTGGGGGCGCCTGCTTGGGCGCGATGTCGACCGCGAGGCGCAAGGCCATGCGCTGCAGTCGCAGCTGGGCGTGCTGGCGCTGCAGGCGCGCGAGCAGGCCCAGCACCTGCAGCAGCACCAGCAGCAGCGGGCCCTGGCCATCGTCGAACATTCAGAGGCGGCCACAGCACTGGACACCTGGGTCGAGCTGGGTGCATCACGGCTGGCGCGCTGTGATGCGTCCGGGCATGCCGCGCTGTCGGAACGGCTGGATCACTTGCGCCGGCTGGCGGTCCTGCATCGCGTCGAGGCCGGTCAATGGCAGCTGCTGCAGGACCAGGACACGCTGCTGCTGCAACGTTTCGCACGCATCCATGATGTCCTGCTGCCCGCCTGGCGACAGGCCACCCTGGCCGATAGGAGCGCCGCAGGCGCTGCATTGGCGGGCAAGGCGGCCACGCTGCACGCCCAGATCGATGACGAGGTTGCGGCCGCTCAGGCTAGACTGCGCTGAATCGGCCGCAGCCGCTTACCCATTTCAAGGAGATCGCCCGATGGTCCAGGACAGTCAGAGCCCCGGCACGCTGGTACAGGCCAACACCGCCGTTTCCACGCTCGACGAGGGCACGCTGAAGGCACTTGGCCTGGTCCACGAGGACCTGCCGCGCATCGCCGAGATCCGCCGTGAGCTGGATGACCTGCGCCCGGGCAACCTGCAGGTGTTCGGTCGCGAAGCGGCCACGCGCACCGCAGCGTTCTCCAGCCAGTTGCTCGAGCAGGTGCGCAATCGTGACCTGGATGCCAGTGGCGAGAAGCTGGGCGAAGTGGTGCGCATCGCGCGCAGCCTGAAGCTTGACGGGTTCGCGCAGCGTTCCAGGGTTCCTCTGATTGGTGGCCTGATTGATCGGTTGCGGGCATCCAAGGGCGAGCTGGTGCAGAAGTTCAGCGACACCAATGCGCAGATCGAGCAGCTGCTGGGAGACGTCGGGGCGCAGCAGGTGCTGATGGGCAAGCGTGTGGGCGAGTTCGACCGCATGCACGATATCGTCCGTGAAGAACGCCACGCTCTGGGGCTGTACGCCGCTGCGGGCAAGCAGCGTCTGGCCGAACTGCAGACCGAGCAGCTGGCCGTGCAGGGCAGTGAGGATCCGCAACAACGCATCCGCCAGAGTGAAGTCGACAACGCGATCCGGCTGATCGAAAAGCGCGTGTCCGACCTGCAGCTCATGCAGCACGCGGCCGATCAGTCGCTGCCGATGATCCGCCTGATCCAGGCCAACGCACTGCAGCTGATCGAAAAATTCAATACGGTGCGCGAGATCACCATCCCGTCGTGGAAGCGCCAGTTCGCCATCCAGCTTTCGCTGGGCGAGCAGAAGGCCGCGGTCGAGCTGTCCACCGCCATCGACGATGCCACCAACGAGCTGATGCGCCGCAATGCCGATCTGCTGCGCCAGGCCTCGGTGGATACCGCGCGCAGCAACCAGCGCGGCGTGATCGACGTCGCCACGCTGCGCCACGTGCACGACCAGTTGATCGCCACGGTCGAGGAAGTGCGCAGCATCCATCGCGAAGGAATGCAGCAGCGGCAGCAGGCCGAAGTCGAGCTGTCGCGCCTGCGCGAAGACCTGCAGCAGCGCCTGGCCACCCCGACCGCCAGCTGAAAAAAAGGGACGGAGGGGATTAAGTCGCTTGTGCCACTTGCGACTTGATCCCCTCCGTCCCTTTTTCGTTGTCAGCGCAGTTGCTGGCCCAGCCAGTCGGCCAGCGCATCCACGCGTGCATCTGCCGGTCCGTCCGGCCTCGCCAGCACCCAGAAACCGCCGGTGGCGGCAAACCCCCACGGCGCGACCAGGCGGCCTGCCGCCAGATCCTCGGCCACCAGCGGCTCTGGCGCGATTGCCGGGCCCAGCCCGGCCACCGCGGCTTCCAACAAGTAGTACAGGTGCTCAAAGGCGGTTCCCAGCTGCAGCTTCGACACGTCCAGGTCGTGCGCCTGTGCCCAGGCCGGCCACGCCTGCGGTCGAGAGCTGGTGTGCAGCAGCGTCTCCTGCAGCAGTGCCGAGGGCGGTACATGCCGCAGGCGCTGCGCCGCCGGATGCGAGGGGGCCACCACCACGCCAACCCGTTCCGGTGCCAGCTCACGCACCTGCCAGCCCCGGGGCCACGGCCCCTGCGCCAACAGCAGTACTGCATCCAGTGCTGCCTGCGCTTCGGTGAAACTGCCATCCAGCGCCGACCACTGCAGGCGCACACCGGGCAGGGCGGCCTGCAGTGCGGGCAGGCGCGGGATCATCCAGCGCGCCAGTACGCTGCCGCTGCAACCCAGTACCAGTGCCGGGGCCGCCGCGGGCCGCCGCAGTTCGCGCACGCAGTCTTCGATGCCGCCGAAGGCCTCGCTGCACGCTGCCTGCAGGCGCGTGCCCGCAGCGGTCAGGCGCAGACCGCGACCGGCACGCTGGAACAGCGCCAGGCCGAGATGGTCTTCCAGCAGCTTCAGTTGCCGGCTGACCGCGCCGTGGGTGACGTGCAGGTCCTGTGCGGCCCGCCCAACGCCACCAAGGCGGGCAGTGGCCTCGAACGCGCGCAGTGCATTGAGCGGCGGAAGCAGGGAACGACTCATGTGAGATTTCCTGACGATATACGCCAGATAATATCCATTTTCCGGTCACAACCCGTGCGCTAGAGTATCCACCTGTCTCGAATCAGCGGTCGCTTCCATGTCTGCCTCCCCCATTGCCGACTACCACGCCTTCCCGGATGCCCAGGGCCACTTCGGCCGCTACGGCGGCAGTTTCGTTGCCGAAACCCTGGTCGGCCCGCTGCAGGAACTGGCCCAGGCCTATGACCAGGCCCGCCAGGACCCCGCATTCCAGCAGGCCTACGACCGCGACCTGGCCCATTACGTGGGCCGGCCGAGCCCGATCTATCACGCCCAGCGCCTGAGCGATCATGTCGGCGGCGCGCAGATCCTGCTCAAGCGCGAAGACCTGAACCACACCGGCGCGCACAAGATCAACAACACCATCGGCCAGGCCCTGCTGGCCGCGCGGATGGGCAAGACGCGCATCATCGCCGAGACCGGCGCGGGCCAGCACGGCGTGGCCAGTGCCACGGTGGCCGCACGGCTGGGCCTGGAGTGTGTGGTGTACATGGGCGCCACCGATATCGAGCGGCAGAAGATCAACGTCTACCGCATGAAGCTGCTGGGCGCGACGGTGGTACCGGTCACTTCCGGCTCGGCCACCCTGAAGGATGCGCTCAACGAAGCGATGCGCGACTGGGTGACCAACGTGCAGGACACCTTCTACATCATCGGCACCGTGGCCGGCCCGGATCCGTACCCGCGCATGGTGCGCGACTTCAACGCCATCGTCGGCCGCGAGGCACGCGAGCAGATGCTGGCCGAGTACGGTCGCCTGCCGGATGCGATCACCGCCTGCGTCGGCGGCGGCAGCAATGCCATCGGCCTGTTCCATGCCTTCCTCAACGATCGCCAGGTCGAGATCGTCGGCGCCGAAGCCGCCGGTGATGGCATCAGCACCGGCCGCCACGCCGCCTCGATTGCTGCCGGCCGCCCCGGCGTGCTGCACGGCAACCGCACCTATGTGCTGTGCGATGACGACGGCCAGATCATCGAGACCCATTCGGTGTCGGCCGGCCTGGACTACCCGGGCGTCGGCCCGGAGCATGCGTTCCTGGCCGATACCGGCCGCGCACGTTACCTCGGCATCACCGACGAGGAAGCGCTGCAGGCCTTCCACCTGCTGGCGCACACCGAAGGCATCCTGCCTGCGCTGGAATCCAGCCATGCGCTGGCCCAGGCGATCAAGCTGGCACGCGAGCGTCCGCGCGACCAGATCGTGTTGTGCAACCTGTCCGGCCGCGGCGACAAGGACGTGCACACCATCGCCGCGCGCGAAGGGCTGGTGCTGTGAGCGCGCTGCTGCGCAATAGTGGCGTGCTGCTGCTGGCGCTGGGGTTGGCTGCATGCCAGCCGCCGGAGCCACCGGTGCTGGCACCGGCCGCCAAGGCCACCACGCAGCCTGTGCAGCAGGCGGCCAACGATGATCTCGACCCGATGGCGCGTACGCCCATCGTCGATCCGCCGTCCGTGGAGGGCGCGGACAGCGACGACGTGCCTGCAGTGGCTTCGGTGGCGCTGGACCATGCCGGCGAGGTCCTGATCGGCCAGCATATGACGGACCTGAAGGCACTTGGGCCGTGGACCGCACAAGGCGCGGTTGAAGCCATCGGCGGCAGTTGCGAGTACTACGACGGCAAGGAGCTGCCGCCCGGCGTGTCGATGATGACCGATGAAGATCGCGTCGTCCGTTTCGATCTCGGCCTGGATCCGCAGAGCGGGGCGCCGACCCAGCAGCCCGGTCCATTCGGCCTGCGTGTCGGCATGACCCGTGCCCAGGCCATGGCCCAGTTCCCGAAGCCGCCGGTGTCCAGCCCGCACGCCTACGACGGTGACCAGGGCGAGTACCTCACCTGGCAGGACCCGGGTTCGGACCTGGGTATCCGCGTGGAACTGTTTGAAGGAAAGGTCATCCAGATGTACTGGGGGACCAGCGATGCGATTGAACTGATTGAAGGATGTGCCTGAAATGTCCGTATCCCGACTCGATGCCTGTTTCCAGCGACTGCGCGAGCAGCAGCGCAAGGCGCTGATTCCCTTCATTACCGCCGGTGATCCCTCACTGGAGGCCACCGTGCCGGTCATGCACGCGCTGGTCGATGCCGGTGCCGACGTGATCGAACTGGGCGTGCCGTTCTCCGACCCGATGGCCGATGGACCGACCATCCAGCGCAGCTCCGAGCGCGCGCTGGCACGCGGGGCCGGCGGCCGCTATGTGCTGCAGGCCGTGGCGCAGTTCCGCGAGCGTGATGCGCAGACGCCGGTGGTACTGATGGGCTACCTGAACCCGGTGGAGATCCACGGTTACGCAGCCTTCGCCAAGGCCGCCGTCGACGCCGGCGTGGACGGCGTGCTGCTGGTCGACCTGCCGCCGGAAGAAGCGGGCGAGGCGCTGCAGGCATTCGATGCGGCGGGCCTGGCGCTGGTCCTGCTGGCGTCACCGACCACCAGCGAAGCACGTGCCGACAAGCTGCTGGCGCTGGCCCGTGGCTACCTCTACTACGTCAGCTTTGCCGGTGTCACCGGCGCGTCCGAGCGCCTGGACAGCGATGCCGCCAGTGCCCGCCTGCAGGCGTTGCGCGCGCGTGCTTCAGTGCCGGTGGTGGCGGGCTTCGGCATCAAGGATGCCGACAGTGCCGCGGCCATGGCCCGCCAGGCCGACGGCGTGGTGGTGGGCAGCGCGCTGGTGGCGGCGCTGGCCGAAGCGGGCTCGGCTGAAGAGGCCGCGCAGCGCGCTCGAACCTTCCTGGCTCCGCTGCGGCAGGCGCTGGACGCGTAACAGGACTGCCGGCCGCTGGCCGGCATCCTCCTCCATACCCGCCTGCGCGCAGGGGCTTCTGGCCAGCGGCCGGCACTTTCCCGCACCTAAACGTACGTCCCAGCATGGTTTTTTCCGGCTGCCCCGTGGCTGGCAAGGGGGTGCACGGGCGGCGAAAGCGGAGCTAGACTGTCCGCCTTTGCGGCCCCTGGGCCGCCCTGAACGGAAGTGTCCTCCCGCATGAGTTGGCTCAGCAAGTTGATGCCGTCCGGCATCCGCACCGACAACACCCCCAGCAAGAAGCGCAGTGTCCCCGAGGGCCTGTGGGAAAAGTGCAGCAACTGCGGCAGCGCGTTGTACCGTCCGGAACTGGAAGAGAACCTGGAAGTCTGCCCGAAGTGCGGCCATCACATGGCGATCCGTGCGCGTGCGCGCCTGGCCGCCCTGTTCGACGCCGACAGCACCACCGAGATCGGTGCGCGCCTGGGCCCGACCGACCTGCTCAAGTTCAAGGACCAGAAGAAGTACAGCGAGCGCATCAAGATCGCGCAGAAGAACACTGGCGAGTATGACGCGCTGATTGCCATGCGTGGCCTGCTCAAGGGCCGTGCGCTGGTGGCATCGTCGTTCGACTTCGCCTTCATGGGCGGCTCGATGGGCTCGGTGGTCGGCGAGCGTTTCGCACTGGCTGCGGAAACCGCGGTCGAGATCGGTGCGCCGTACGTGTGCTTCTCGCAGAGCGGCGGTGCGCGCATGCAGGAAGGCCTGTTCTCGCTGATGCAGATGGCCAAGACCTCGGCTGCGCTGGGCAAGCTGCGCGAAGCCGGCCTGCCGTATATCTCGGTGCTGACCCATCCGACCACCGGTGGCGTGTCGGCCTCCTTCGCGATGCTGGGCGACATCAACATCGCCGAGCCGCAGGCGCTGATCGGCTTCGCCGGCCCGCGCGTGATCGAGCAGACCGTGCGCGAGAAGCTGCCGGAAGGCTTCCAGCGCTCGGAGTTCCTGCTGGAGCACGGTGCCATCGACCAGATCTGCGACCGCCGCGAAATGCGCGATCGCCTGTCCGATCTGCTGGCGATGCTGGGCCGTCAGCCGGCGCCGGAGGTGGCTTGATGGGAGGCCGCAAGTACTTCGGTACTGATGGCATCCGTGGGCGGGTCGGCCAGGGCGTGATCTCGGCCGATTTCGTGCTGCGCCTGGGCAACGCCCTGGGCCGTGTCCTGGTCGCCCAGCGCGGCCAGGACGGGCGCCGGCCGATCGTGGTGATCGGCAAGGACACCCGCATTTCCGGTTACATGTTCGAAGCGGCACTGGAAGCCGGCCTGGTCGCCGCCGGTGCCGACGTGCAACTGCTGGGCCCGATGCCGACCCCGGCGGTGGCATTCCTGACCCGTACGCTCGGTGTGGATGCCGGCATCGTCATCAGTGCCTCGCACAACCCGCACTACGACAACGGCATCAAGTTCTTCTCCGCCCAGGGCGAGAAGCTCGATGATGCGACCGAGCTGGCCCTGGAAGCGGCGCTGGACGTCCCGTTCACCACCGCCGAATCGGAGAAGCTGGGCAAGGCATCGCGCGCGCGCGAAGCGGTGGGACGTTACATCGAGTTCTGCAAGGCCAGCGTGCCGCGCGCGTTCGACCTGCGTGGCGTGCGCCTGGTGCTGGATTGCGCGCACGGTGCCACCTACCAGATCGCACCGCTGCTGTTCCGCGAACTGGGCGCCGAGGTGATCGGCATTGGTGCCGAGCCCAACGGCGTCAACATCAATGCCGGCGTGGGGTCCACCCATATCGACAACCTGGCGGCCAAGGTCCGCGAGACCCGGGCCGATCTGGGCATCGCCTTCGATGGCGATGGTGACCGCGTGTTGATGGCTGATGACCAGGGCAACCCGGTCGACGGCGATGACCTGCTGTACATCCTGGCCCGCGCATGGAAGGACGAAGGCCGCCTGCGCGGCCCGGTGGTCGGCACGCTGATGAGCAACTACGGCGTCGAGAAGGCATTTGCCGACCTGCAGATTCCGTTCGTGCGCAGCAATGTCGGCGATCGTTACGTGCACCAGGCGCTGATCGAAGGCGGCGGGGTGCTCGGCGGTGAAGCCTCCGGCCATCTGCTGTGCCTGGACCGGGCCACCACCGGCGACGGCATCGTCAGTGCCCTGCAGGTGCTGGTGGCGTTGCGCAACAGCGGGCAGACCCTGCGCCAGGCACTGAAGGGACTGGTGCGGGTGCCGCAGAAGACGGTCAACGTGCGGCTGGGCAATGTCTCGGCCAAGGCCACGGTGCAGGCCGACAGCGTGCAGGCCGCGCTGGCTGTCGCGCAGCAGTCGGTGGCCGGCCGTGGCCGTGCGTTCCTGCGCCCGTCCGGTACCGAGCCGGTGGTGCGGGTCACGGTCGAGGCCGATGATGCAACGCTGATGCAGGATACGCTGGACCGCCTGTCCGCTGCGGTGCGCGAAGCCGCCAGTTGAAGCGCCTGCTCGTCGGTGCAAAAAAACGCCCCGGAATTCCGGGGCGTTTTCTTTCTGCGGGCCGGGCCTGGTCGTGCCTACGGCCCTGGTACCATCTTCTTCTGGCGCGCTTTGAAACCATTGAACAGTGGCGCGATCAGGGGGTTGTAGCTCTGGGCTATGCGCTTGCGCAACCAGCTCGCCGGGCGGTTGCGGATCGCGAAGCGGTAGATGCGTTCCGGATCGCCGCCCACCACGTTGCGGCCGAACGGGTGGGTGGTGTGCAGGTAGCGGAAGCCGTGCTCGCGTGCCACCTCGATGTGGTCCTGGTCGAAATCGCCGTAGGGCCAGCACAGCGTATCGGACACCTCGCCGAGCTTGTCCTGCAGGACTTCGCGTGAGACTGCCAGATCGTGGCTCAGGCCGGCACGGCGCTGTGCGCGGTCCAGGTCGTTGCGGCGCAGCCAACGGGTGTGGGTATGGGTGTGGCAATGCACTTCGAAGGTGCCGGCGGCGATGGCCGCGCGCGCTTCACTCCAGCGCATCATCACGTCGTCGCTGCGGTTCTGCTCGTAGATCGCCGCTTCGCAGCCGCGATGGTCCGGCGTGGCAGGCAACGTTGCCCCGGCAAGCCCGGCGTGGGGCCGCTCCGGGCCTTCGCCCATCCAGCCGGTGACCACGAACACCACCGCGTGCATGCCGTACTTCTGCAGGATCGGGTGCGCATACACCCAGTTGTCCAGGTAGCCATCGTCGAAGGTGATCACGATCGACTTGCGCGGCACCGGCTTGCCGGCCAGGAAACCGGCGTACTGGTCCAGTGTCAGCGAGGTCCAGCCGTTGCCGGCCAACCATGCGATCTGGCTCTCGAAATTCTCCGGCGACACGGTGATCATGCCCGGCGACGGACTGACGTGGTGGTGCATCAGCACCGGTACGGTTCGGGCATCAGCCATGTCCCAGCTCCTTCAGCCACTGGTGGTAATAGTGTTCGGTGGTCTCACCGTGGCCGTCGGGAGTGAACCGGTGCGCGCTGCGCATCCAGTCCCAGCCGGCGCGGCCCATCTGCCGCCGCCGTTCCGGATCGTCCACCAGCAGGCGCAGGGCGCCTGTCAGGGCAGCATTGTCGCCCAGCCGGGTGAGGATCGCATTGCTGCCATCCACCACCATCTCCGGCACGCCGCCTACGCGTGTGGCCACGATCGGCACCCCGACATAGGCGGCCTCCAGGAAGACGGTACCGGCCGCTTCCTTGTGCGAAGCCAGCGCGAAGATGTCGAAGCCGGCCATAAGCCGGCATGCGCCATCGCGGTAGCCGAGCAGATGGACCTGCTGCTGCAGTCCGTGCTCGTCGCGCAGCGCCTGCAGCCGATCCATGACCGGCTGGCCATCGCCGACCACCACCAGGTGCAGGTTCGGGTGCGTCTTGCACAGCGGCACCATCGCCTGCAGCAGGTCGGCATGGCCCTTGGGTTCGCGCAGCACCGCCACGCAACCGACCACGATGTCCTGTTCGCCGAAGCCAAGCTCGGCGCGCACTTCCGCGCGCACCTCCTGCAGGCCTTGCCAGGGATCGTCCTTGCGGATCTCGCTCCAGCGCGGCGGGACCGCGATGGGCGGTACGATGCCGATGTATTCGGCCGGAATGCCGCGCTCGGCCAGCAACTGCTTGACGAAGCTGCTGACGGTCAGCACCCGGTGCGGCAGGCCGGTATAGGTCAGCAGCGAGTTGACCGGGCTCATCAGGTGGCGCGAGCGCACCACCAGCGGCGTGCCGCCCAGGCGTGCGCCGGCGGCGGCGATCAGCGCGTCACGGCGGCTGGTGGTGTTGACCACGTCATAGCGTTCGCGGCGCACCAGGCGCGAGACCGACCAGATACCGCGCAACAGGCGCAGCAGGCCACCCATGCGCAGGGTATGCACGGTGAAACCATCATCGCGTGCCAGCTGGGCCAATCGCGCTTCGGGCTGGCACAGCAGCGCCACCTCGTGGCCGCGCGCGCGCATCACCTGCATGTGGCGGAAGATGTAGATCTCCTGCCCACCCATTCCCTTGGCGGCTTCGGTGTGCAGGATGCGCAGCGGACGGTTCATGCAGGATCGATCCTTGAGGGTCAGCGGTTGCGGAAGCGGGTCAGCGCTTCCCATGCGGTACGGACGGCGGCGGCATCCGGGGCCTGCTGCGGCAGTGGGCGATAGTGCAGGTCCAGCGAGGTCGCGTTGCCGAACTTGTCGAACACGTAGATGGCGTTGCCGTGGCGGACGGCGCGTTGCGACCAGCTTTCCACCACCAGCGCGCGCTCGCCCGCAGGTTCGGCCAGCAGGTCCTGGCCGGTACTGAAATCGGTCAGCGCGTTCTCACAGCCCAGTGCGTGGCGCATCAGGGTAGGTACCCAGTCCTCGTGCGAACTGACGCGCGTTTCATGGGCATTGCCCTTGCCAGGCCAGTGCAGGACGAACGGCACCTGCAGTTGGTAGTCGGAGAAGTTGCCGTTGTGGCCCCAGTAGTTCAGCTTGAGGTCGTTGAATTCCTCGGCATGGTCGCCGGTGACCAGCACGATCGTGTCCTGGTCCAGCCCCTGCGCGCGCAGGTCGTCCAGCAGCGTGCCGACCAGGCTGTCGGCGTAGTGCACGGCGGTCCGATACCTGTTCCGTTCCGGGGTCGGGTCGTGGTCCGGGCCGAACTTCAGGAAGTCGATTTCACTGGCCATCGGGGTCGCCAGCGGCGGGTAACCCGGGGGCATGTGGTAGGGCGCATGGGTAGAATCGAGGAAGACGAAGCCGAACCACGGCCTGTGCGCGGCCTGGCTGGTCCGGATGTCTTTCCGCAGCGCGTCGACGATGCTGCGGTCGCGTCCTTCAGAACCCAGCTGGGCAGGCCCCTGGTGCAGCTGGTCGCGAACATCGGCGAACGCAGTGCGGTCGAATTCGGGGCTGTACATCGGCGCACTGCCGTACAGATGCAGGTCGTAACCCTGCTGGCCCAGTACCTTGAACAGCTGCGAGCCGCGCTGCTCGTCAAGCATGCTTTGCCAGTAGCCGCCCGGCAGGCCGTAGAGCAGGCCGAACAGGCCATAGCGGGTGGCGTTGCCGGTGCTGAAATGGCGGTCGTAGACACGAGCGGAAGCCGTCAGCGCCGAGGTGTTCGGCATGATCTGCGGAGTGAGGGCGTCGTGGCGCAGTGATTCCAGCACCACCATCAGCACGTTGGGCCGTTGCGGATTCTGGCAGCGCAGCGGCTGCAGCGGATACAGCAGCTGCGCATGGCGCGGATCGGGCAGGCCGACCTGCTGCTCGCTGACCACGCCCAGCTTGCGCATGAAGCTCTTGGCGGTGATCGGCTGGGCCCAGGGCAGGTAGTTCCACTGGGCGATCACGTCACGGTCGCCGCGCGCGTCGTAGTAGGCGGTGGCCACCTGACCGCCGGCCATCAGCAGGACGGCCGCCGTCCAGGCCTGCAGTACCCGGTGCCGGCGCGGCGCGGCAGGCAGCAGTTTCCAGCAGGCCCAGGCCAGGATGCCTTCGGCAGTGAAGATCGCCGCGACCAGCAGGCCGACCTGCACCCAGGTCTTCCACGACAACGCGACCTGGTCCTGCAGCGCGCCGCCGAACACCATGTTCACGACCATGGCATTGAGGTGGAAGCGGTACAGGGTGAAGATCTTGGCATCGACCAGCAGCAGGCAGAGCCACAGGCCCTGCAGCAACACCGCGCTGATGCTCAGCGTGCGCGCACTGCGCTGCCACAGGCCCAGCAGCAGCGGCAGCACACCGGCCAGTGCACCGAAGGCGAGCAGGTGGCCGGGCAGGGCGACTGCCAGATAGGCCAGGCCCTGGCTGCCGCCCGGGTTGTCACGCAGCGGCACGTTGCCGAGGGTGATCATCGTCGCCAGAAGTACATTGCCCATGACGAACAGCGACCACCATGCGAGCCTGCGCCAGAGGCGGGCAGGGCGTGCGGGGGAGGTGGCGATGGGGGCTGGAGCTATGGGCATGATGCGGGCGGGTTGAGACGGCGCGGAAGGGCGGCGCGGCAGCAACGTAAGGATTCGTTAAATGTGCGCGGGTCGCGCATTGTATCGGTTTGTTTCGTTGCATCGAGTCGCGTTCGCCGGACGATCTGTCACAATGTTCAGGCGGGCCATGAATGCGCAGGCCCCCCAGACCCAACGACAAGCCAGGAACCGCTGTGAGCCAGATCCCCACCCTCGACATCACCCGTTTCGACAGCGACCGCGAGGCCTTCGTGGCCGAGCTGGGCGCGGCCTACCGCCAATGGGGATTCGCGGGCATCCGCAACCACGGCATCCCGCAGGCCGACATCGACGCGGCCTACGATGCCTTCAAGGCCTTCTTCGCCCTGCCGGAAGAGGTCAAGCGCAAGTACCACGTGGCCGGCAGCGGCGGCGCCCGCGGCTACACCCCGTTCGGGGTGGAGACCGCCAAGGGCTCCAAGCATTTCGACCTGAAGGAGTTCTGGCACATCGGCCGTGAAATCGCCGATGACTCCAAGTACCGCGAGGTGATGGCGCCGAACCTGTGGCCGACCGAGGTCGAGGGCTTCCGTGAGCGCGGTTACGGGCTGTACCAGGCGCTGGACAACCTGGGTTCGCGCGTGCTGTCGGCGCTGGCCCTGCACATCGGCCTGCCGCAGGACTTCTTCGCCGACAAGACCAACTTCGGCAATTCGATCCTGCGCCCGATCCACTACCCGCCGATCACCACCGACGACATCCCGAACGTGCGTGCCGGTGCCCATGGCGATATCAACTTCATCACTCTGCTGGTCGGCGCCAGTGCCGCGGGCCTCGAAGTGCAGTCGCATGAAGGCGAGTGGGTGCCGTTTACGTCAGACGCGGACACGATCGTGGTCAACATCGGCGACATGCTGCAGCGCCTGACCAACCACGTGTATCCGTCGACGATCCATCGCGTCGTCAATCCTCCGGGTGAACTGGCGCGCCAGCCGCGCTACTCGGTGCCGTTCTTCCTGCATCCGAACCCGGACTTCCTGATCGACGTGCTGCCGTCCTGCATCACCCCGGAGAACCCGAGCCGCTATCCGGAGCCGATCACCGCCCACGGCTTCCTCGAGGAACGCCTGCGCGAGATCAAGCTGAAGTAATGAGTGAGAAGGCCGCCGAAAGGCGGCCTTTTTCTTTGCAGGGTTGCACCCTGCACCCGCAGAGGCCGAAGCCAAAGCCAAAGCCAAAGCGGCTCTGGGGTGTTCCGTGGAGAGGTGGGGAGGTGTCGGATGGCGGGGACGCCGTAAACCCATCCCTGGGGGCTTGGCCGCGGCATCCATGCCGCGGACACCCCGCCATCCGACACCTCCCCGCCTTCGACAGTTTCCCGGTGACGGTTGGTGGGTGTCGACCTTGGTCGACACGGTAGATCCACGCCATGCGTGGATGAGATCTGTCAGATCGAAGTGGGGGTAGAGGGTTGGTCCAGCCAGCATCAACCCGGAATGCAGCTTTTGCCTTTGCTCTTGCTCTTCTTTTTTCTTTCCGTGGCGGGCGGAACCGCCGGACTGTGTCAGAGGCCGGGCGGGTGGGGCTGCGCAGGGGCGTGAGCCGCATGGATGCGGCGATCGAGCTTACATGGACGTACTTGCAGCGCCCCCTGCGCAGTCCCACCCGCCCGGCCGAGCCCCAGATCTAGCCGGGCTCTCCGCGACCAACCCAACCCAACCCCCGCCACGAGGGGCTGCGCCGTTGGCTGAAAATCCATGTAACCGCTTACAAGGAAACGGATTTTTGCCGCAACAGGTATCATGACCGGCTGACTTCACACAGGAGCCACCCGCTCATGCGCCGCAAGATCGTCGCCGGAAACTGGAAGCTGCATGGCAGCCGTCAATTCGCCAATGAACTGCTGGGGCAGGTCGCCGCTGGGCTGCCGCTGGACGGCGTGGACGTGGTGATCCTGCCGCCGCTGCCGTACCTGGGTGAGCTGGTCGAGGACTTCGGCGAGACCGGCCTGGCCTTTGGCGCGCAGGACGTAAGCAGCAACGAGAAGGGTGCCTATACCGGCGAGGTCTGCGCGGCCATGCTGGTCGAGGTCGGGGCCCGCTATGGCCTGGTCGGCCATTCCGAGCGCCGCCAGTACCACCATGAAAGCAGTGAACTGGTCGCGCGCAAGTTCGCCGCCGCCCAGCACGCCGGTCTGGTGCCGGTGCTGTGCGTGGGCGAGACCCTGGAACAGCGCGAGGCCGGGCAGACCGAAGCGGTCATCGCCAGCCAGCTGGCGCCGGTGCTGGAGCGGGTCGGTGCAGCCGGCTTCGCCAAGGCCGTGGTCGCCTACGAGCCGGTCTGGGCCATCGGTACCGGCCGTACCGCTACAAAGGAGCAGGCACAGCAGGTGCACGCGTTCATCCGTGGCGAAGTCGCGCGTATCGATGCTAGAATCGCTGATTCACTGCCCATTGTTTACGGCGGTAGCGTGAAGCCCGACAATGCCGGGGAACTGTTCGCGCAGCCGGATGTCGATGGTGGGCTGGTCGGCGGCGCCTCCCTGGTGGCCGCGGACTTCCTGGCCATCGCACGGGCGGCGGCCGCGAACTAATCCTAGAAGTTCTGTCCGAGGGCGGTTTCCAATGCTGATGTTGATCCTCAATGTCGTCTACGTGCTGGTCGCTGTGGCCATGATCGCGCTGATCCTGATGCAGCGTGGCTCGGGTGCGGCGGCGGGTTCGGGCTTTGGTGCCGGTGCCTCGGGCACGGTGTTCGGTGCGCGCGGCGCCTCGAACTTCCTGTCCAAGTCGACCAAGTGGCTGGCCGTCGTGTTCTTTGGCATCAGCCTCTTCATGGCCTGGTATGCCGGTCATGGCACCCGTCCGGCGGCCGACCAGGATCTGGGCCTGATGTCCGCCCCGGCGGCGACTGCTCCGGCGGCCCCGGCGGGCGAACTGCCGGCCGTTCCGAAGGCCGATGCGGTCCCGGCCGCCCCGGTTCCGGCCGCGAATGTGCCGGCTAAGGCGGAATCTTCGGTTTCTGGTGAAGAAAAGCCTTCGGAAGGCTCCCAGAAAGACTGAAGCCGGTTACAATACGCGGCGCATCGGGAAGATAGTCTGATGTGATCGTTTGCCCAGGTGGCGGAATTGGTAGACGCACTACCTTGAGGTGGTAGCGACGCAAGTCGTAGGGGTTCGAGTCCCCTCTTGGGCACCATTTGTAAGTAAAGCGGGTTCGTCTGGCGCGCAAGGCGCCAGGCAGATTCCCGTCCACTCCCCCATGCCAAAGCGCCTGCAGGCGCAGCGGCAGAGGCAAGAGAGAATCGCTGTGCTGGCCGAATATTTGCCGTCTCTGCTGTTTCTGATCGTTGCCACCGGTATCGGCATTACGCTGATGCTGGTTGGTCGATTCCTCGGTCCCCGCCGCCCCGATCTGGAAAAGCTGTCGCCGTACGAGTGCGGCTTCGAGGCCTTCGAAGACGCGCGCATGAAGTTCGACGTGCGCTATTACCTGATCGCGATCCAGTTCATCGTCTTCGACCTGGAAATCATCTTCATCGTGCCGTGGACCCAGGTCTTCATGGAGCTGGGTGCCCGTTCGCTCATCACCATGGGCCTGTTCGTCGGCATGCTGTTCCTCGGTTTCATTTACGTCTGGAAGAAGGGAGCGCTGGAATGGGAGTGATTCAGACTCTCGATGGCCTCATGAACAACCCTACGCCGGAAGGCCGGGTTGATGACATCCTGCGGCCGGAAGGCGACAACCCGCTGCTGGAAAAGGGCTTCGTCACCACCAGCGTCGATGCACTGCTGAACTGGGCGCGCACCGGCTCGATGTGGCCGATGACCTTCGGTCTGGCCTGCTGCGCGGTCGAGATGATGCACGCCGGCGCCGCGCGCCTGGACCTTGACCGCTACGGCGTGGTGTTCCGCCCGTCGCCGCGTCAGTCCGACGTGATGATCGTGGCCGGCACCCTGGTCAACAAGATGGCCCCGGCGCTGCGCAAGGTCTACGACCAGATGCCGGACCCGAAGTGGGTCATCTCGATGGGTAGCTGCGCCAACGGTGGCGGCTATTACCACTACTCCTATTCTGTGGTGCGCGGCTGTGATCGCGTGGTGCCGGTGGACGTCTACGTCCCGGGCTGCCCGCCGACCGCCGAGGCGCTGGTGTACGGGATCCTGCAGCTGCAGAAGAAGATCTGGCGTACACAGACCATCGCCCGCTGACCCCTTCACCTGACAAGAGCGCGCCAAGCCCCCATGGCAGAGCAAGCATCCTTCATCGACCGACTCTCCGCACGTTTCGCAGGTGCGAAGGTCATCGTGGTCGAACCCCGCGGCGAAGTGACGCTGGAAGTGCCTGCCGCCGAGTGGCACGCCACCGCCCTGGCGCTGCGTGACGAGTTTGGTTTCGAGCAGGCCGTGGATCTCTGCGGCGTCGACTACCTTGGTTATGGCTCCGACGAATGGGACACCGCCGACGTGTCCTCGCAGGGCTTCAGCCGTGGTGTCGAAGGCAAGGCCCAGGGCCGTTTCGCGTGGGGCGAGTTCCCCACCGAGGAAAACGGCGCCGCCGGTGCCCGCCCGCAGCACATGCCGACCCAGCGTTTCGCCGTGGTCGCCCAGCTGCGTTCTTACCAGCACAACCTGATGATGCACCTGCGCTGCTTCGCCCCTGACGAAGCGCTGCCGGTGGTGTCCTCGCTGACCAGCATCTGGCCGGGCCTGAACTGGTTCGAGCGCGAAGCGTTCGACCTGTACGGCGTGATCTTCGAAGGCCACCCGGACCTGCGCCGGATCCTGACCGACTACGGTTTCGTCGGCCATCCGTTCCGCAAGGACTTCCCGCTGATCGGCAATGTCGAAGTCCGCTACGACGAAGAAAAGAAGCGCGTGATCTACGAACCGGTCACCTCGGTGGAGCCGCGTGTCGGCGTGCCGCGCGTGATCCGCGACGACGCCCGTCTGCAGACCGCAGAAGGTGAGCGCGCGCAGGAGGCAGTGAAGTGAGCCACGTACACCAGGCCGGCGAAGCATTCGCCAGCAACGCCGCCGAAAGCCGGCAGGAAATCCGCAACTACACCATGAACTTCGGCCCGCAGCATCCGGCCGCGCACGGTGTGCTGCGCCTGATCCTGGAAATGGACGGCGAAACCATCATGCGCGCCGACCCGCACGTGGGTCTGCTGCACCGTGGTACCGAAAAGCTGGCCGAGTCCAAGCCGTTCAACCAGTCGATCGGTTACATGGATCGCCTGGACTACGTGTCGATGATGTGCAACGAGCACGCCTACGTGCGCGCGATCGAGACCCTGATGGGCATCGAGGCGCCGGAGCGTGCGCAGTACATCCGCACCATGTACGACGAAATCACCCGTATCCTCAACCACCTGATGTGGCTGGGCTCCAACGCGCTCGACCTGGGTGCGATGGCGGTGATGCTGTACGCCTTCCGCGAGCGCGAAGAGCTGATGGACTGCTATGAAGCAGTCTCCGGCGCACGCATGCACGCGGCGTACTACCGTCCGGGCGGTGTCTACCGCGACCTGCCGGACCACATGCCGAAGTACAAGGAATCGCGCTGGCACAAGGGCAAGGCGCTGAAGCAGCTCAATGCTTCGCGTGAAGGCTCGCTGCTGGACTTCCTGGAGAACTTCACCAACGAATTCCCGGGTCGCGTTGACGAATACGAAACCCTGCTGACCGACAACCGTATCTGGAAGCAGCGTACCGTCGGCATCGGCGTGGTGACGCCGGAACTGGCCCACCAGTGGGGCATGACCGGCGTGATGCTGCGTGGCTCGGGCGTTGCCTGGGACCTGCGCAAGAAGCGCCCGTACGCCAAGTACGATGCCGTCGATTTCGACATCCCGCTGGGCAAGGAAGGCGACTGCTACGACCGCTACCTGGTCCGCGTTGCCGAAATGCGCGAGTCCAACCGCATCATCAAGCAGTGTGTGGCATGGCTGAAGGCCAACCCCGGCCCGGTCATGGTCAAGAACTTCAAGGTCGCTCCGCCCAAGCGCGAGGACATGAAGGACGACATGGAAGCGCTGATCCACCACTTCAAGCTGTTCAGCGAAGGCTATTGCGTGCCGGCCGGCGAAACCTATGCGGCCGTGGAAGCGCCCAAGGGCGAGTTCGGCTGCTATCTGGTCTCCGATGGCGCCAACAAGCCCTTCCGCGTGCACCTGCGCGCACCGGGCTTCGCCCACCTGTCCTCGATCGATTCGATCGTGCGCGGCCACATGCTGGCCGACGTGGTGGCGATGATCGGTACCTACGACCTGGTGTTCGGCGAGGTTGACCGGTAATGCCGTCCGCCACGCCAACGCCCGCTGCAGGCAGCCGGCGCAAGCCGGCGCCGCAGTTTCTGGAATTTCACGTTATGCATTTCGCTGAGGTCGGCCGATGAAGGCGACAGGTAATTTCGAGGCGGCGCGCGACGTCGACCCGATGGTGGTGCTGAGCGACAAGACCCGCGCTCACATCGATCACTGGCTGTCCAAGTTCCCGCCGGACCGCAAGCGCTCTGCCGTGCTGCAGGGCCTGCATGCGGCCCAGGAGCAGAACGAGGGTTGGCTGACCGACGAGCTGATCGCCGGCGTGGCCAAGTACCTTGATCTGCCGCCGGTGTGGGCCTACGAGGTCGCCAGCTTCTACTCGATGTTCGAGACCGAGAAGGTGGGCCGCAACAACGTGGCCATCTGCACCAACATCAGCTGCTGGCTCAATGGCGCCGAGGACATCGTCCGCCATTGCGAGAAGAAGCTGGGCATCAAGCACGGTGAATCGACCCCGGACGGCCGCGTCTACCTCAAGCGCGAGGAAGAGTGCCTGGCCGGTTGTGGCGGCGCGCCGATGATGGTCATCAACGGTCACTACCATGAGCGTCTGACCCTGGAAAAGGTCGACGAGCTGCTGGACGGGCTGGAGTAAGGGCATGGCACATCACCACGAATCCAAGGGGCCGGTCGGCCCGGCGCCGCTGCCGCACCAGGTGGTCTACACCACCCTGCATTACGACACTCCGTGGTCGTACGAAAGCTACCTGAAGACCGGTGGCTACGCCGCCCTGCGCAAGATCCTCGAAGAGAAGATCCCGCCGGAGCAGGTCATCGAGATGGTCAAGGCCTCGGGCCTGCGCGGCCGCGGTGGCGCCGGCTTCCCGACCGGCCTGAAGTGGTCCTTCATGCCCAAGGGCAACATGCAGAAGTACATCCTCTGCAATTCTGACGAATCCGAGCCGGGCACCTGCAAGGATCGCGACATCCTGCGCTACAACCCGCATTCGGTGGTGGAAGGCATGGCGATCGCCTGCTACGCCACCGGTTCGACCGTGGGTTACAACTACCTGCGCGGTGAGTTCCACCACGAGCCGTTCGAGCACTTCGAGCAGGCCCTGGCCGATGCCTATGCAAACGGCTGGCTGGGCAAGAACGTGATGGGCTCGGGCGTGGACATCGACATCTACGGTGCGCTGGGCGCCGGCGCGTACATCTGCGGCGAAGAAACCGCGCTGATGGAATCGCTGGAAGGCAAGAAGGGCCAGCCGCGCTACAAGCCGCCGTTCCCGGCCAACTTTGGCCTGTACGGCAAGCCGTCGACGATCAACAACACCGAAACCTACGGTTCGGTGCCGGCGATCATCCGCAACGGCCCGGAGTGGTTCAAGGGCCTGAGCCTGACCGCCAACGGCGGTCCGAAGTGCTTCTCGGTGTCCGGCTGCGTGCAGAATGGCGGCAACTTCGAAGTGCCGCTCGGCACCAAATTCCACGACCTGCTGGAAATGGCCGGTGGCCTGCGTCCGGGCCGCACGCTGAAGGGCGCGATCCCGGGCGGCGTGTCGATGCCGGTGCTGACCGCGGCCGAGCTGGAGGACCTGCCGATGGACTACGACACCATCCGTGCACTGGGCTCCGGCCTGGGTTCGGGTGCGATCGTGGTGCTCGACGACAGCGTGTGCTGCGTCAAGTTCGCCTGCCGCATCAGCCAGTTCTTCCACAAGGAATCCTGCGGCCAGTGCACGCCGTGCCGTGAAGGTACCGGCTGGATGCACCGCGTGCTGGAGCGCATCGTCGCCGGCAAGGCCACGATGGAAGACCTGCACCAGCTGAAGGCGGTGGCCGGCCAGATCGAAGGCCACACCATCTGTGCGTTCGGTGAAGCGGCTGCATGGCCCATCCAGGGCTTCCTGCGCCAGTTCTGGGACGAATTCGAGTACTACATCGTCAACGGTCATTCGATGGTTGACGGCAAGAAGGTGGAGGCAGCCGCCGCATGAGCGCGCAACCCGTAAACCCGAACGTGCCACCGGATCACGTGACCATCGAAATCGATGGCAAGTCTCTGGTCGTGCCCAAGGGTTCGATGATCATCCAGGCGGCCGACAAGGCCGGCATCTCGATTCCGCGTTTCTGCTACCACGAGAAGCTGCCGATCGCCGCCAACTGCCGTATGTGCCTGGTGGACGTGGAAAAGTCGCCGAAGCCGGCGCCAGCCTGCGCCACTCCGGTGATGGATGGCATGAAGGTCGCCACCCGCAGCGAGAAGGCACTGAAGTTCCAGCGCTCGGTGATGGAGTTCCTGCTCATCAACCACCCACTGGACTGCCCGATCTGCGATCAGGGCGGCGAGTGCGAGCTGCAGGACGTGTCGCTGGGCTATGGCCGTTCGGTCAGCCGCTTCAACGAGCGCAAGCGTGTGGTGCCGGACGAGGACATGGGCCCGCTGGTCGCCACCGAGATGACCCGCTGCATCCAGTGCACCCGCTGCGTCCGCTTCACCGCCGATGTTGCCGGTACCTATGAACTGGGTGGCATGTACCGCGGTGAGAACCTGCAGATCGGCACCTTCGACGGCAAGCCGCTGACCACCGAGCTGTCCGGCAACGTCGTCGACGTCTGCCCGGTCGGCGCGCTGACCAACAAGGTGTTCCAGTTCCGTGCCCGCCCGTGGGAGCTGACCGCGCGCGAATCGCTGGGCTACCACGACGCGATGGGTTCGAACCTGTTCCTGCACGTGCGTCGCGGCGAAGTGCTGCGTACCGTGCCGCGCGACAACGAAGCGGTGAACGAGTGCTGGCTGTCCGACCGTGACCGCTACTCGCACCAGGGCCTGTACAGCGAAGACCGTGCGGTCAAGCCGCTGCGCAAGGTCAATGGCGAGTGGAAGGAAGTGAGCTGGGCCGAAGGCCTGGCGGCGGCCGCCGAGATCCTCAAGGCCAACCAGGGCGACAACCTGGGCGTGCTGGTGCATCCGTCCACCTCGAACGAGGAAGGCGCGCTGCTGGCCCGCCTGGCCAAGGGCCTGGGCTCGAGCAACATCGACCACCGCATCAACAACCGCGATTTCTCCGACGCCGCAACCGCCGAAGTATTCGGCCTGCCGCTGGCCGAGATCGAAGGCGCCGACCGCATCGTGGTTCTGGGCAGCAACATCCGCCACGAACTGCCGCTGCTGCACGCCCGCCTGCGCAAGGCGCAGACCACCAACGGCGCGAAGATCCACGTCGTCAACCCGGTGGACTTCGACTTCGCCTTCAGCATCGCCGGCAAGCAGATCGTCGCGCCGTCGAAGTTCGTCGACGCGCTGGCCAACGCCGAGCTGCGTTCGGCCGTGCAGGGCGGCAACAACACCGTGCTGATCGTTGGTGGCATCGCCGAAAACCACCCGCAGGCTGCCGCGATCCGCGCCGCCGCGCGTGAGTTCGCTGCCGCCACCGGTGCCAAGCTGTGCCGCATCCCGCAGGGCGCCAACGCCGTGGGCCTGGCCCGCGCCGGCGTGCTGCCGGCCGGCAAGGACGTCGCCGCAATGCTGGCGCAGCCGCGCCAGGCCTACGTGGTGTACGGCCTGGAGCCGGGCCTGGACTTCGCCGACGCGCCCGCCGCGCGCAAGGCGCTGGTCGGCGCCAAGGTGGTGGCCTTCAGCCAGTTCGCCTGCGTCTCCACCCGTGATGTTGCCGACGTGATCCTGCCGATCGGTGCGCTGCCGGAAATCGATGCCACCCTGACCAACCTCGATGGTCGCGAGCAGTCGGCCCGTGCCGGCGGCAAGCTGCCGGGCGAGGCCCGTGAAGGCTGGCGCGTGCTGCGCGCCCTGGGCGGCGACATGGCGCTGGCCGGTTTCGACTTCACCGACCTGGCCGGCCTGCGTGCCAGCCTGGCCCCGGTGTCGGTCACCGTTGCCGCTTCGGCGCAGCCGGTGGTTGCCGGCGAAGGCCTGGAAGTGGCTTCGACCGCTGCGATCTACCGCACCGACGCGGTGGTCCGTCGTGCGCCGGCGCTGCAGTCGCATCCGCTCAACAACGCCCCGCGCATCGTGCTGAACGCTGAAGATGCCGCTCGCCTGCAGCTGCAGGAAGGGCAGATGGCCAAGGTCGGCACTGATGCCGGCAAGGCCACCCTGCCGGTGGTGATCGACGCCCGCGTCGCTGCGGGCTCGGTCTGGATTGAATCGGGCCACGGCGCGACCGCGCCGCTGGGTGCCGCTCGCGTAACGGTGGTGGCTGCATGAACGAATTGCTGTTGAACGCGGTCGACCCGCTGCACCAGTGGCTGCTTGGCCTCGGTGACATCGGCGCGCTGATCTGGATCATCCTGAAGATCCTGGTGATCACCGTTCCGGTGATCATCTCGGTGGCCTTCTATGTGGTCTGGGAACGCAAGCTGATCGGCTGGATGCACGTCCGCCACGGCCCGATGTACGTGGGCATGGGCATCTTCCAGGCCTTTGCCGACGTCTTCAAACTGCTGTTCAAGGAAGTGGTCCAGCCGAGCAGCGCCAACAAGGCGATCTACCTGCTGGCGCCGCTGATCACCCTGGCGCCGGCCTTCGCGGCCTGGTCGGTGGTCCCCTTCGATTCGCAGATTGTGCTGTCCAATGCCAACGCTGGCCTGCTGTACCTGCTGGCGATGACCTCGCTGGGCATCTACGGCATCATCCTGGCCGGTTGGGCGTCGAACTCGAAGTACGCGTTCCTGGGTGCCATGCGCGCTTCGGCGCAGATGATCAGCTACGAAATCGCGATGGGCTTCGCCCTGGTGGGCGTGATGATCGCGTCGGGCAGCCTGAACCTGAGCAACATCGTGATGGCGCAGGCCGGCAATTCCGGTTTCTTCGACTGGTTCCTGCTGCCGCTGTTCCCGCTGTTCGTCATCTACTGGGTGTCGGGCGTGGCTGAAACCAACCGCGCGCCGTTCGACGTGGTGGAAGGCGAATCGGAAATCGTCGCCGGCCACATGGTCGAGTACTCCGGCGGTGCGTTCGCGCTGTTCTTCTTGGCCGAATACGCGAACATGATCCTGATCAGCTTCCTGATCTCGATCTTCTTCCTCGGCGGCTGGCTGAGCCCGGTCCAGGGCTGGGTCAACTTCGGCGACGTCTCGCCGCTGGTCGATTGGATCTGGAAGGGCGGTGCACCGTGGCTGTTCGTCAAGGTGTTCTTCTTCGCCAGTGCCTACATCTGGTTCCGTGCCAGCTTCCCGCGCTTCCGCTATGACCAGATCATGCGCCTGGGCTGGAAGGTCTTCATTCCGCTGGCCATTCTGTGGATCGCGGTTACCGCCGTCATGGTGTTCTTCGGCGTGATTCAAAAGGGCGTCTAAGTGATGAACAGGATTACCCATTACTTCAAGAGCCTGCTGCTGCTCGAACTGCTGGGCGGCCTTTGGCTGACGCTGAAATACAGCTTCAAGCCCAAGTACACGATGATGTACCCGATGGAGAAGTTCCCGCAGTCGCCGCGCTTCCGTGGCCTGCACGCCCTGCGCCGGTACCCCAACGGTGAAGAGCGCTGCATCGCCTGCAAGCTGTGCGAAGCGGTGTGCCCTGCATTGGCCATCACCATCGACTCGGCCAAGCGCGAAGACGGCACCCGCCGTACCACGCGCTATGACATCGACCTGTTCAAGTGCATCTTCTGCGGCTTCTGTGAAGAAAGCTGCCCGGTGGACTCGATCGTCGAAACCCACATCCTCGAGTACCACTTCGAGAATCGTGGCGAAAACATCGTTACCAAGCCGCAGCTGCTGGCCCTGGGCGACCGTCTCGAGTCCGAGATCGCCGAGCGTCGCGCCGCCGATGCCGCTTACCGCTGAGGTCGAGAGATGGATTGGGTAAATATCGCTTTCTGGGTGTTCGCCATCGCGGCAACGGTTTCGGCCGGTGCGGTGATCAGCGTGCGCAACCCGGTTCACGCCGTGCTCTGCCTGGTGCTGACCTTCTTCTCCATCGCCTGCGTCTGGCTGCTGGTCGGCGCCGAGTTCCTCGGTGTGGCACTGGTGCTGGTGTATGTGGGCGCGGTGATGGTGCTGTTCCTGTTCGTGGTGATGATGCTGGACATCGACCCCACCAAGATGCGTGAGGGTTGGGTGCGCTACCTGCCGGTCGGCCTGATCGTTGCGGTGGCCATGCTGGTGCAGATGCTGATCCTGATCGGCGTGAAGGGCAGGGCGGTTACCCCGTTCCCGGCCGACAACGCCGCCGCGCTCGCCGCCGACAGCTCCAACGTCACCTGGCTGGCCCGCACGCTGTTCACCGAATACCTGCTGCCGTTCGAGTTCGCTGCGGTCATCCTGACCGTGGCCGTGGTTGCCGCCGTGATGCTGACCCTGCGTCGCCGCACCGGCGTGAAGAGCCAGAACCCGGGCGAGCAGACCATGGTCAAGGCCGGCCAGCGTCTGCGCATGGTCAAGATGGGCGCCGAGGCACCGGTCGTGCACAGCAACAGCAAGCCGGCCGCCGGCGAGGAGACCCAGCCGTGATTACCCTTGGCCACATGCTTGCGCTGGGCGCGGTGCTGTTCGCCATCAGCCTGGCCGGCATCTTCCTCAACCGGAAGAACGTCATCGTCCTGCTGATGTCGATCGAGCTGATGCTGCTGTCGGTGAACGTCAATTTCGTCGCGTTCTCGCGTCAGCTGGGCGATCCGTCCGGCCAGCTGTTCGTGTTCTTCATCCTGACCGTCGCCGCCGCGGAAGCCGCCATCGGCCTGGCGATCCTGGTGACCCTGTTCCGTACCCGCCGCACGATCAATGTCGGCGAAGTCGATTCGTTGAAGGGCTGATCCACAGATGGAAATCACTCTCTCCAAGAGTCTGTTGATCGCAGTGGTGCTTGCACCGCTGTTCGGCAGCATCATCGCCGGCCTGTTCGGTCGCCAGGTCAAGCGCTTCGGCGCGCAGACCATCACCATCCTCGGCGTTGCGGTTGCCTGCGGCCTGTCGATGTACACGCTCTACCAGCTGCTCTGGGGCGGCGCGCAGCCGTTCAACCAGAACATCTACACGTTCTTCGAAGTCGGCCAGTACTCGGCCCACGTCGGCTTCATGGTCGACAAGCTGACCGCGATGATGATGGTGGTGGTGACCTTCGTGTCGCTGCTGGTCCACATCTACACGATCGGCTACATGCAGGACGATCCGGGCTACCAGCGGTTCTTCAGCTACATCTCGCTGTTCACCTTCTCGATGCTCACCCTGGTGATGAGCAACAACTTCCTGCAGCTGTTCTTCGGCTGGGAAGCGGTGGGCCTGGTGTCGTACCTGCTGATCGGCTTCTGGTTCAAGCGCCCGACCGCGATCTTCGCCAACATGAAGGCGTTCCTGGTCAACCGCGTCGGTGACTTCGGCTTCCTGCTGGGTATCGCCGGCGTGTTGTGGGTGTTCGGCACCCTGGACTACTCGCAGGTGTTCTCGCAGGCCGGCATGCTGGCGGACCCGCGTGCCCAGCTGCAGATCTGGGACGGCACGATCCTGGGCATGCAGCTGCTGAACGAGCCGGTGATCTGGTCGATCGCCACGGTCATCTGCATCTGCCTGTTCATCGGTGCCATGGGCAAGTCGGCCCAGGTTCCGCTGCACGTGTGGCTGCCGGATTCGATGGAAGGCCCGACCCCGATCTCGGCGCTGATCCACGCCGCGACGATGGTGACCGCCGGCATCTTCATGGTCACCCGCATGTCGCCGCTGTTCGAGCTGTCGCAGACCGCGCTGAACTTCATCCTGTTCATCGGTGCCACCACCGCGTTCTTCACCGGCCTGATCGGCATCGTGCAGAACGACATCAAGCGCGTCGTTGCGTACTCCACGCTGTCGCAGCTGGGCTACATGACCGTGGCGCTGGGTGTGTCGGCCTATTCGGCGGCCGTGTTCCACCTGATGACCCACGCCTTCTTCAAGGCGCTGCTGTTCCTGGGTGCCGGTTCGGTCATCATCGCGATGCACCACGAGCAGGACATGCGCAAGATGGGCGGCCTGCGCAAGTACATGCCGATCACCTTCGTCACCATGTGGATCGGTACGCTGGCACTGGTCGGTACGCCGTTCTTCTCCGGCTTCTACTCGAAGGACACCATCATCGAGGCCGCCGAGATCCACGCGCACATGCAGAACAGCTGGGTGGCCACCTATGGCTACTGGGCCGTGCTGGGTGGCGTGCTGGTGACCAGCTTCTACAGCTTCCGCCTGCTGTTCCTGACCTTCCACGGCAAGGAGCGCTTCCGCGACGCGCATGATGATCACGGCCATGGCCATGACGATCACCACGCCGCTGACGCCCACCACGGCGATGCCCATGACGACCACGGCCATGGCCACGGTCCGCATGAGCCGCATGAAACCCCGTGGGTGGTGACCCTGCCGCTGATCCTGCTGGCCATCCCTTCGATCGCCATCGGTTTCTTCAGCATTGGTCCGATGCTGCACGGCACCGACTGGGCTGGCCACCACGCCCACGCGGCGATCAAGGGCCAGGTCAACACGTTCTTTACCGGCATCGTCGACTTCTACGATCCGGCCAAGAACACCGTTGCCTTCCTGGGCGAAGAGTTCCACGGGCCGGTGGCGTTCGCGCTGCACGGCATGATGCTGCCGCCGTTCTGGCTGACCCTGGCGGGCTTCCTGCTGGCTGCGCTGTTCTACCTGTGGAAGCCGGACCTGTCGGGCAAGGCGCGCAAGACCTTCGCCCCGCTGGTGTCGGTGCTGGAAAACAAGTACGGCTTCGACAAGCTGTGGATCGATGGCTTTGCCGGTGGCAGCGTCAAGCTGGGCAAGGTCGCACGCTGGATCGACAGCAACATCGTCGACGGCGTGGTCAATCTTTCGGCACGTGTTGTGGACGTCGCAGCCGGCGTGCTGCGTCGTACCCAATCCGGTTTCCTCTATCACTACGCCTTCGCGATGATCATCGGCCTGATTGCCCTTCTGGGCGTGCTGATGCATTACCTGCGTTGATGACCTGTACGGAATAAGAAGACGTGTCGAACTGGCCTCTACTCAGTGTCCTCATCTGGCTGCCGATCATCGGTGGCGCCCTGATCCTTGCGATCCGTGATGCGCAGACCGCCCGCTGGGCGTCCCTGGGCGTAGCGGTGCTGACGTTCGTGGCGAGCCTCTCGCTGCTGAGCGGCTACAACGCGGGCATCGACGGTCTGCAGTTCGTCGAGACCCATGCCTGGATCCCGGCGTACAAGATCGGCTACAACCTGGGCGTGGACGGCATCGCCGTGGCGCTGATCCTGCTGACCACCCTGGTCAGCGTGCTTGCCCTGATCGGCGCCTGGAGCGCCATCGACAAGCGCGTCAACCAGTACGTGGCCGCCTTCCTGATCCTGGAAGGCGTCACGGTCGGTATCTTCTCGGCCACGGACGCGATGCTGTTCTACGTGTTCTTCGAGGCGATGCTGATCCCGATGTTCCTGATCATCGGTGTCTGGGGTGGCCCGCGCCGCATCTACGCCGCGCTGAAGTTCTTCCTGTACACCTTCCTCGGCTCGGTGCTGATGCTGGTGGCACTGATCTACCTGTACATGAAGGGCGGCAGCTTCCAGCTGGCTGACCTGTACGCGCTGCCGCTGTCGGCCAAGGAGCAGACCTGGATCTTCTTCGCGTTCCTGATCGCCTTCGCGGTCAAGGTGCCGATGTTCCCGGTCCACACCTGGCTGCCGGACGCCCACGTGGAAGCGCCGACCGCCGGTTCGGTGATCCTGGCCGCCATCGCCCTGAAGATCGGTGGCTACGGCTTCCTGCGCTTCAATCTGCCGATCGTCCCGGACGCGTCGCAGGAATGGGCCTGGCTGGTGATCGCGCTGTCGCTGATCGCCGTGATCTACGTCGGCCTGGTCGCCCTGGTGCAGGACGACATGAAGAAGCTGATCGCCTATTCGTCGATCGCACACATGGGTTTCGTCACCCTCGGCACCTTCATCGCGCTGTGGCTGGTGCGTGAAGCCGGCAACGCCGATGCCGCCCGCCTGGGCTTGCAGGGCGCCATGGTGCAGATGATCTCGCACGGCTTCGTGTCCGGCGCGATGTTCTCCAGCGTCGGCGTGCTGTACGACCGCATGCACAGCCGCCGCATCGCCGATTACGGCGGCGTGGTCAACGTGATGCCCTGGTTTGCGACCTTCGCCATGCTGTTCTTCATGGCCAATGCCGGCCTGCCGGGCACCAGCGGTTTCGTCGGCGAGTTCATGGTCATCCTCGCGGCCTTCCAGCGTAATCCGTGGATCGCCTTGGGCGCGGCCACCACCCTGATCATCGGCGCCGCCTACACCCTGTGGCTGTACAAGCGCATCTTCTTCGGCGAAGTGGCCAACAGCCACGTTGCCGAACTGAAGGACATCAACGGTCGCGAATGGCTGGTGCTGGGCGTGTTTGCCGCCGGCGTGCTGGCCCTGGGCATCTACCCCAAGCCGCTGACCGACCTGATGGAGCCCTCGATCGCGAAGCTGGCGATGCAGATCGCATCCAGCAAGCTGCTGTAATTCCAGGATTTGATGATGACCACCTCGCCGCTGCTGCCATTGACCGCCGCTGACCTGCCACCACTCGCTCCCGAGCTGGTGCTGATCGGCAGCGCCTTCGCCCTGATGATCCTCGACCTGTTCGTCAGCAACCGGAACAAGATCGTCACCCACCTGTTCTCGCTCGCTGCGCTGGCCGTGGTGCTGTTCATGCTGGCCACCGGCGTGGGCGGGCAGGGGGAGGTCTTCCATGGCATGTTCGTGCGCGATACCGCCGCGGACGTGATGAAGACCGGGATCGTGCTGCTCAGCGGCCTGACCCTGGTCTACGGCTGGCGTTACCTGCGTGACCGCAACCTGTTCCAGGGCGAGATCCCGGTGCTGATCCTGTTCGGCACCGCCGGCATGATGATCCTGGTCTCGGCCGGCAGCCTGCTGATGGTCTACCTGGGCCTGGAACTGCTGGCGCTGTGCTCCTACGCGCTGGTTGCCAGCAACCGTGAGAACGGCCTGGCCTCGGAAGCGGCGATGAAGTACATCGTGCTGGGTTCGCTGGCCTCGGGCCTGCTGCTGTACGGCATGTCGCTGATCTACGGCGCCACCGGCAGCCTGCACCTGGACGTCATCCGTGAGGCCATCCCGCACTCGGAAGAGCGCGTGCTGCTGATCACCGGTGCGGTGTTCATGATCGCCGGCGTCGCCTTCAAGCTGGGTGCCGCGCCGTTCCACATGTGGCTGCCGGACGTGTACCAGGGTGCTCCGGCACCGATCGCTCTGTTCATCAGCTCGGCGCCGAAGCTGGCCGCGTTCGGCATGGCCTACCGCCTGCTGGAAATGGGCGTGGGTCCGCTGTCGACCGAACTGCAGCTGCTGATTGCCGGCCTGGCCGCGGTCTCGCTGGTCATCGGCAACCTGATGGCCATCGCGCAGAGCAACCTCAAGCGCATGCTGGCGTTCTCCACCGTCTCGCACATCGGCTTCCTGCTGATGGGTATCGCCGGTGGCGGTTCGCAGGGCTATGCCGCCGCGCTGTTCTACGCGCTGGCCTACGCCATCATGTCCACCGCCGCCTTCGGTGCGATCATCGCGCTGTCGCGTGCCGGTTTCGAAGCCGAGAACATCGAAGACTTCAAGGGCCTGAATGCCCGCAACCCGTGGATGGCCGGCCTGGTGCTGTGCATCATGGCGTCGCTGGCCGGCATCCCGCCGTTCCTGGGCTTCTGGACCAAGCTGGCGGTGCTGGGCGCGGCCGTCAACGGCGGCCTGCTGTGGCTGGCCATTCTCGGCGTGCTGTGTGCTGTGGTCGGCTGCTTCTACTACCTGCGCGTCATCAAGGTCATGTACTTCGATGAGCCGGTGGGCGAGGCCATGCCGCGCAGCAACGACCGCGTGCTGGGCCTGGTGCTCGGCGTGAACGCGCTGGCGCTGCTGGCGCTGGGCCTGGCCTGGAACCCGATCATGGTCTGGTGCCAGCAGGCATTTGCGCATCTTGCATAAAAGTTGACACAAAGCTGCGCGATTCGTGTAATATGCGCAGCCTGAGTTGTCACTGCAGCGGTTCAGCCAGAACATCGTTGCGGTAGCCCTCCTCGAAAGAGCAGGGCAGCAGTTCAAATACTTCCGGTGCGGGGTGGAGCAGTCTGGCAGCTCGTCGGGCTCATAACCCGAAGGTCGCAGGTTCAAATCCTGCCCCCGCTACCAACACATCGAATCGGCGCCAACCAGTTCGATGAATGAGGAAAAGCTTGCAGGTTTTGAAGTTATGCCTCATAATTCCGCTTCTGATGCGGGGTGGAGCAGTCTGGCAGCTCGTCGGGCTCATAACCCGAAGGTCGCAGGTTCAAATCCTGCCCCCGCTACCAAGTAAAGAGATCGCCTTCGAAGTCCTGCTTCGAGGGCGTTTTTCTTTGGATTGGTTCCGTTCTGGTAGAGGCGAGCCATGCTCGACTGCCGGTGTGGAAAAGGGGCCTGACCGCGGTCCCGCACCTTGCACCAGCGCGGTGCAGTCGCTATCATCAGCGGCCTAGCAATACCCCTGAAGGCGGCCTCCCAGCGGGAGTCCGGACCCGGAAGGAGGGCCGCAACCGGCAGGCACTGCAGGTTGCAACCGGAATCCAGTCACCGGAGTCTTTCCGGAAAAGGGGCCCAGCGGGCCCTTTGTCGTTTCCGGGGCGTCATGTTTCCATGCCGGCCAAGGCCGGCACCCAACCAAGAGATCAAGGCAGGCTGTGAGCGACAAGGCAACCGACATCGCGAATCTGCTCGCCCCGACCGTTGTGTCGCTGGGCCTGGAGCTGCTGGGCGTTGAGTATCTGCCGGCCCCCGGCGGTGCGACCCTGCGCCTTTACATCGACGTGCCGCTGGCTGAACAGCCCGAGCGCATCATCAATGTCGACGACTGCGAGCGGGTCAGCCGCGAAGTGTCGGCACAGATGGACGTCGAAGACCCGATCAGCGGCAACTACACGCTGGAAGTGTCTTCGCCGGGCGTCGATCGCCCGCTGTTCAACCTGGAGCAGTTCGGCCGTCACCTCGGCGAAATGGCCAAGGTCACGCTGAAGCTGCCGCAGGACAACCGTCGCCGCCTGCAGGGCCGCATCGAAGCCATCGACGAGACCGCAGGTGCCATCACCTTCATCGTCGACAAGGCCGAAGTGGTCGTGTCGGCCGACAACATCGACAAGGCACGGATCATGCCCGACTGGGTGGCGCTGGGGCTGGCCCCGAGCAAGCCGACCGGTCCGGCACCGAAGCGTCCGAAGCCGAACACGAATTCTTCTTCCAACGAGCCGGCGGCAAAAAAGCCGCGCGCGGAGTGAGCCAATGAGCAAGGAACTGTTGCTGGTAGTCGACGCGGTCGCCAACGAGAAGGGCGTGCCGCGTGAAGTGATCTTCGATGCCATCGAGGCCGCCCTGGCCTCGGCAGCGAAGAAGCGCTATCCCGACGAGGAAGTGCTGACCCGTGTGGTCATCGACCACAAGGATGGCAGCTACGAAACCTTCCGCCGCTGGGAAGTGGTGGCCGATGACGTGGTCATGGAATCGCCGGACCGCCAGATCCGCCTGATGGATGCCGTCGATGAAGCCGAAGGCGTGGACGTCGGCGACTACATCGAAGAGCAGATCGAAAACCCGGATTTCGGGCGCATTGCCGCCCAGGCCGCCAAGCAGGTCATCGTCCAGCGCGTGCGCGAAGCCGAGCGTCAGCAGGTCGTGGATGCCTGGAAGGATCGCGTCGGCGAGCTGATCACCGGTGTGGTCAAGCGCGCCGAGCGCGGCAACATCTATGTCGACCTCGGTGGCAACGCCGAAGGCTTCATTCCGAAGGACAAGGGCATTCCGCGCGACGTGCTGCGCGCTGGTGACCGCGTGCGCGGCTACCTGGCCGAAGTCCGTTCGGAACCGCGTGGCCCGCAGCTGTTCATCAGCCGTGCCGCCCCGGAATTCATGATCGAGCTGTTCAAGCTGGAAGTGCCGGAAGTCGGCCAGGGCCTGGTGGAAATCAAGGCCTGTGCCCGTGACCCGGGCGATCGCGCCAAGATCGCCGTGCTGGCCCACGACCAGCGCACCGATCCGATCGGTGCCTGCATCGGCATGCGCGGTTCGCGCGTGCAGGCCGTGTCCAACGAGCTCAATGGCGAGCGCGTGGACATCGTGCTGTGGAACGACAACCCGGCCAACTTCGTCATCAACGCGATGGCGCCGGCTGAAGTGCAGTCGATCATCGTCGATGAAGACAAGCACTCGATGGACCTGGCCGTTGCCGAAGACCGCCTGGCCCAGGCAATCGGCAAGGGCGGCCAGAACGTGCGCCTGGCCAGCCGCCTGACCGGCTGGCAGCTCAACGTGATGACCCAGGACCAGGTCACCGCCAAGTCGGAGGCCGAGCAGGCTTCGGCCCGCCAGCTGTTCATGGACAAGCTGGAAGTGGACGAGGAAATCGCCGGCATCCTGGTCAGCGAAGGCTTCGGCACTGTCGAGGAAATCGCATATGTCCCGGTCGGCGAACTGCTGGCCGTGGAAGGTTTCGACGAAGACATCGTCGAAGAGCTGCGCGCTCGTGCCCGCGATGCGCTGCTCAATGAGGCCCTGGCAGTCGAGGAAGGCCTTGAAGACGGCCAGCCGGCGCAGGACCTGCTGTCCCTGAAGGGCATGGACGAAGCCACCGCATATGCGCTGGCCGGCCACGGCGTGCGCACCAGTGAGGACCTGTCCGATCTGGCCGCCGACGAGGTCATGGACTTCGGCATCGAAGGGCTGGATCAGGCGCGCGCCGCTGCGCTGATCCTGGCCGCACGTGCCGAGGAGATCGCCCGACTGGAACGCGGCGAATGAGCCGGCAATGAACAGGGCCCTGAGCCGCTCAGGGCGTAGAATCCGCGCCACCTCCAGATGCGGGGGGGCGCCCACAAGATCATAGGATCCGAATGTCGCAGCAAACCACCATCCGCAAGCTTGCCGAACTGGTCAACACGCCGGTCGAAAAACTGCTGGAACAGCTGGCCGGTGCCGGCATGAAGTTCAGCGGTCCCGACCAGGTCGTGACCAGCACCGAGAAGGTGAAGCTCCTGGGCTTCCTTCGTCGTTCGCACGGCAAGCCCGAGCAGGCCCCGGAAGAAACTGATCAGTCTGCAAAGAAGATCACGCTCAACCGCCGGAAACAGCAGGAAGTGACGGTCAGTTCCGGTCGCAGCAAGACGACCGTGAATGTGGAGGTGCGCCAGAAGCGTACCTACGTCAAGGATGGTGCTCGCGCCATGACCCCGGACGAAGAACGCGCCGACATCCTGCGCAAGCTGGAAGAGTCGCGCGCGCGCAACCTCGCCGAACAGCAGGCACTGGCCGAGAAGGATCGTCTGCGCGACGAAGCCATTGTCCGCGCCCGTGAGGAAGAGGTCGCCGCCAAGGAACGCGCAGAGGCCGAGAAGAAGGCCGCCGAGGAAGCTGCCGCTGCCGCCAAGGCGGCCGAGGCGCTGGCTGCCAGCAAGCCGAAGGTGCGCGCTCCGATCGACGAAACCGCGCCGCGCCCGCCGCGTACCCCGGCTGCCGCTCCGGCTGCACCGCGTGGTGCACCGCCGGCACCGCCGCGCAGCGACGACCGCAACAACCGCAGCGCGCCGCGCAACGAGCGTGGCCCGGGTGATCGCTTTGCCGGCCAGATGCATCTGTCGGCGGCTGATCGTGCGCGTCGTGGCAACAGCAACAACAGCAACACCCGGGGTCGTCCGGGTGGTCGCAACCAGAGTGGCGGCCGTCGCGACATGTCGCGTGGTGGCAGCAACGCCGGTCCGCACGCCTTCGAGCGTCCGACCGCACCGGTGGTGCGTGAAGTGGCGATCGGCGACACCATCACTGTGGCCGACCTGGCGCAGAAGCTCGCGCTGAAGGGCGGCGAGGTGGTGAAGGCGCTGTTCAAGATGGGCGTGATGGCCACCATCACCCAGTCCATCGACCATGACACTGCCGCGCTGGTGACCGAAGAACTCGGCCACAAGGCGATCCGTGCCAACGACAACGACGCCGAAGACGCACTGCTGGCCTCGACCGGTGAAAACCAGGGCGAAGCCACCCAGCGTCCGCCGGTGGTCACCATCATGGGTCACGTCGACCACGGCAAGACCTCGCTGCTGGATTACATCCGCCGCACCAAGGTCGCCACCGGCGAAGCCGGCGGCATCACCCAGCACATCGGTGCCTACCACGTGGATACGCCGAAGGGCGTGATCAGCTTCCTGGATACCCCGGGCCACGCGGCATTCACCTCGATGCGTGCGCGCGGCGCCAAGCTGACCGACATCGTGGTGCTGGTCGTGGCCGCCGATGACGGTGTCATGCCGCAGACCAAGGAAGCGATCCAGCACGCGCGTTCGGCGGGTGTGCCGCTGATCGTGGCGATCAACAAGATCGACAAGTCCGATGCCGACCCGATGCGGGTCAAGAACGAACTGCTGTCCGAGCAGGTCGTGGCCGAAGACTTCGGTGGTGACACCCAGATGGTGGAGATCTCGGCCAAGACCGGCCTGGGCGTCGACGACCTGCTGGATGCCATCTCGATCCAGGCCGAACTGCTGGAACTGAAGGCGGTCGACGAAGGCCGCGCCGCGGGCGTGGTGATCGAATCGTCGCTGGACAAGGGCCGTGGCCCGGTCGCCACGGTGCTGGTGCAGCAGGGCCGCCTGAAGAAGGGCGACTACCTGGTGTGCGGCATCCAGTACGGCCGCGTGCGTGCGCTGTTCGACGAAACCGGCAAGCAGCCGGAGTTCGCCGGCCCGTCCATCCCGGTGCAGGTCCTGGGCCTGTCCGGCGTGCCGGAAGCCGGTGACGACTTTGTGGTCGTCGAGGACGAGCGTCTGGCCAAGGACGTTGCCCAGCAGCGTGAGACCAAGCGCCGTGAATCGCGCCTGGTCGCCACCGCTGGCAGCCGCATGGAAGACATCATGGCGACCCTGGGCAAGGGCGAGGGCCAGCAGGTCCTCAACCTGGTCATCAAGGCCGACGTGCAGGGTTCGGTGCAGGCCCTGAGCCAGGCACTGGTCGCGCTGTCCAACGAAGACATCCGCATCAACGTGATCCACTCCGGCGTGGGCGGCATCACCGAGTCGGACGCCAACTCGGCGGCCGCTTCCAAGGCCACCGTCATCGGCTTCAACGTGCGTGCGGATGCTTCGGCCCGTCGCATCATTGAATCCAACGGCGTGGACCTGCGTTACTTCTCAATCATCTATGACGTGATCGATCAGGTGAAGCAGGTGGCCTCCGGTCTGCTGGGCGTGGAGATCCGCGAAGAGATCATCGGTATCGCCGAGGTCCGCGACGTCTTCCGCAGCTCCAAGCTGGGCGCCGTCGCCGGTTCGATGGTCATCGAGGGCGTGGTCAAGCGCAACAAGCCGATCCGCGTGCTGCGCGACAGCGTGGTGATCTTCGAGGGCGAGCTGGAATCGCTGCGTCGCTTCAAGGAGAACGTCGAGGAAGTCCGCAACGGTACCGAATGCGGTATCGCGGTGAAGGCCTACAACGACGTCAAGCCGGGTGATCAGATCGAGTGCTTCGAGCGTATCGAAGTGCCGCGCACCCTGTAATGCTGCAAGGCGGCCCGACCAACGGTCGGGCCCCACCATGTACCTGTAGCGCCCGACCGTTGGTCGGGCGACAATCGAATCAAAGGTAGCGCCCGACCGTTGGTCGGGTGACAACTGAACCAAGAGCTCCTCGTGCCCAAGACTTTCCATCGAACCGACCGTGTCTCCGCCCAGCTGCGCCGTGAACTCGGCACCCTGGTGCACAACGCCGTGCGTGAGCACGGGTTGCCCTCGGTGAGCGTGTCCGACGTGGAAATCACCCGCGACATGGCCCATGCCAAGGTGTTCGTCACCGCGCTGATGCCCGAACGTTCGGCTGAAGCCGTGGCCGGCCTGAAGGAGCTGGGCTATCGCCTGCGCATGGACCTGGCCCGCGCGATGAAGCTGCGCCACGTGCCGGAACTGCACTTCCACTACGACGACTCGGTCGACCGTGGTGAGCACATCGACAACATCCTGCGCGACCTGCCCGATACGCTGGCCGCGGAGAAGCGTCGCGAGAGCGACGAAGAATAAGCGCGCGACGCCGGGCATGCCCGGCGTTGTTGCATTCCGGCTGCGCGATGTCTGATGCAGACCCCGCTGCGGCAGTCGAGCATGGCTCGACTCTACGAAATTCTGTCATGACCCGAATTCAGTTCCGCCGCCTGGATGGCATCCTGCTGCTCGACAAGTCGACCGGCATGAGCTCCAACGCCGCCCTGCAGGTGGCCCGTCGCCTGTTCCGTGCCGAGAAGGGCGGCCATACCGGCAGCCTTGATCCGCTGGCCACCGGCCTGTTGCCGCTGTGCTTCGGCGAGGCAACCAAGATCGCCGGCCTGCTGCTCGGCTCGGCCAAGGCCTACGACGCCGAGATCATGCTCGGCCAGACCACCGATACCGATGACGCCGAAGGCCAGGTGCTGCTGCAGCGCCCGGTGCCTTCGATCAGCGCCGAGGCCCTGCAGGCGGCGCTGGTGCCGCTGACCGGCAGCATCCGCCAACGCGCCCCGATCTATTCGGCGCTGAAGCAGGGTGGGGAACCGCTGTATGTGAAGGCCCGCCGTGGGGATGTCATCGAGGCCCCGGAACGCGAGGTCCACGTGCATGCCATCGAGGTGCTGGAGCAGCAGCCGGAACGGCTGCGCCTGCGGGTGACCTGCGGCTCCGGCACCTACATCCGCAGCCTGGCCCGCGACCTGGGCGAGGCGCTGGGCTGTGGTGCCCACATCAGCGCGCTGCGCCGCCTCTGGGTCGAGCCATTCCGTGAACCGGCGATGGTCACCCTGGATCAGCTGCGGGCGATGGTCGAGGCGGGTGACGAGACGGGCATGGACGCGCTGCTGCTGCCATTGGCGGCCGGCCTGGCTGAGTATCCGCGGATCGACCTCGATGCCGATCAGACCCACCGCTTCTGCGTCGGCCAGCGCCAGCGCGACCCGTCCTGGCCCCATGGCCTGGTGGCCGTGTTCGGTCCGGACGACGCTGTCCAGGGATTGGGCCAGGTCGATGACAGTGGCCTGCTGGCCCCGCAGCGTCGTTTCAACCTCTGACCTGGCCTGCCGGTTCAGCCCCGGTCCTTGTCCCGGAAGCCCCCGCCCGTTACAATTTCGCGGCCGTTTTCCGGCAGCCTGCCTCGCGCGGGTTTCATCCTTGTAGTCCACGGCGAGCCTGGCGGTGCGCGAAGCGCGTTCCTGCCGGCCACGCATCACAGAGAAAAAAGAAAATGTCGATCGACACCCAGAAGGTCATTGAAGACAACAAGCGCAGCTCGGCTGACACCGGCTCCCCGGAAGTCCAGGTTGCCCTGCTGACCGCCCGCATCGAACTGCTGACCGGCCACTTCAAGACCCACAAGAAGGACCACCACAGCCGCCGCGGCCTGCTGCAGATGGTCAACCGCCGTCGCAGCCTGCTCGACTACCTGAAGAAGAAGGACGTCGAGCGTTACAAGGCCCTGATTGAAAAGCTTGGCCTGCGTCGCTAAGCAACGAATCCCCCGCGGCGCAGCGATGCGCCGCGGTTTTGTTTTGTAGCACCGCAATCCCCGATTCAGGCCGGAACGATCCGGCCACCCGCTGGCGGCAAGGGTCGCCGACGGTCCAAATTCGCAGACAGCATCCCCAAGGACACCCTCCGTGGCAAAAATCACCAAAACCTTCCAGTACGGCAAGCACACCGTCACGCTCGAGACCGGCGAAGTCGCCCGTCAGGCCAGCGGTGCCGTCATCGTCAAGATGGACGACACCGTACTGCTGGTCACCGCCGTCGCCGCCAAGAGCGCGCGTGAAGGCCAGGACTTCTTCCCGCTGACCGTCGATTATCAGGAAAAGTTCTACGCCGGCGGCCGTATCCCGGGTGGTTTCTTCAAGCGTGAAGGCCGTGCGACCGAGAAGGAAACCCTGATCTCGCGTCTGATCGACCGTCCGATCCGTCCGCTGTTCCCGGAAGACTACAAGAACGAAGTGCAGATCATCGCCACGGTCATGTCGTTGAACCCGGACGTGGACGGCGACATTGCTGCCCTGATCGGTGCCTCGGCTGCCCTGTCGCTGGCCGGCACCCCGTTCATGGGCCCGATCGGCGCTGCCAAGGTCGGTTACAAGAACGGCGAGTACATCCTGAACCCGACCGTCAGCGAACTGGCTGACTCGCAGCTGGAGCTGGTCGTCGCCGGTACCTCCAACGCCGTGCTGATGGTTGAATCCGAAGCCGCGCTGCTGTCCGAAGAAGTGATGCTGGGCGCCGTGACCTTCGGTCACCGCGAGATGCAGAAGGTCATCAACGCGATCAACGAGCTGACCGTCGAAGCCGGCACCAAGCCGTCGACCTGGGAAGCCCCGGCCAAGAACGACGTGCTGATCTCCGCCCTGAAGGAAGCCATCGGCCCGCGCCTGGGCGAAGCCTTCCAGGTGCGCGACAAGCTGCAGCGCCGCGACGCCATCTCGGCGATCAAGAAGGACGTGTTCGAAACCCTGGCTGGCCGCGTGGCCGCTGAAGGCTGGAACCCGGCCGAGCTGTCGAAGGAATTCGGCGAGCTGGAATACCGCACCATGCGTGACTCGGTGCTGGACACCAAGGTCCGTATCGACGGCCGTGCGCTGGATACCGTCCGCCCGATCGCCGTGAAGACCGGCGTGCTGCCGCGTACCCACGGTTCCTCGCTGTTCACTCGCGGCGAAACCCAGGCCATCGTGACCATCACCCTGGGCACCGCCCGTGACGGCCAAGTCATCGACGCCGTTGCCGGTGAGTACAAGGAAAACTTCCTCTTCCACTACAACTTCCCTCCGTTCTCGGTGGGTGAGTGCGGCCGCATGATGGGTCCGAAGCGCCGCGAAATCGGCCACGGTCGCCTGGCCAAGCGCGGCGTGCTGGCTGTCATGCCGTCGCTGGAAGCCTTCCCGTACACCATCCGCGTCGTCTCGGAAATCACCGAGTCGAACGGTTCCTCGTCGATGGCTTCGGTCTGCGGTTCCTCGCTGGCCCTGATGGACGCCGGCGTGCCGGTGAAGGCGCCGGTTGCCGGTATCGCCATGGGTCTGGTCAAGGAAGGCGAGCGCTTCGTCGTCCTGTCCGACATCCTGGGTGACGAAGATCACCTGGGCGACATGGACTTCAAGGTGGCCGGTACCGCTGAGGGCATCTCCGCCCTGCAGATGGACATCAAGATCGAAGGCATCACCGAAGAGATCATGAAGCAGGCGCTGCAGCAGGCCAAGGCTGGTCGTCTGCACATCCTGGGCGAAATGGCCCACGGCCTGACCGCTCCGCGCGAAGAGCTGTCGGACTACGCGCCGCGCCTGCTGACCATCAAGATCCACCCGGACAAGATCCGCGAAGTGATCGGCAAGGGTGGCTCGACCATCCAGGCCATCACCAAGGAAACCGGCACCCAGATCGACATCCAGGACGACGGCACCATCGTCATCGCTTCGGTCAATGCCATCGCTGCGCAGGCTGCCAAGGCCCGCATCGAGCAGATCACCTCGGATGTCGAGCCGGGCCGCATCTACGAAGGCAAGGTCGCCAAGATCATGGACTTCGGTGCGTTCGTCACGATCCTGCCGGGCAAGGACGGTCTGGTCCACGTGTCGCAGATCTCCAGCGATCGCGTCGAGAAGGTCGGCGACGTGCTGAAGGAAGGCGATGTGGTCAAGGTCAAGGTGCTGGAAGTCGACAAGCAGGGCCGTATCCGCCTGTCGATGAAGGCCGTGGAAGAAGGCGACGCCGTCAGCGCCGAGTAATCGACCTCCGGTCGATTGCGCGGTGGGTGGGGACCGTTGGTCCTCACGCTTTCGCAAATGAAAAAGCGGGCTTCGGCCCGCTTTTTCTTTGCCTGTCATCCAGCGCGCTGCAGCCGCTATGCTTCGGCCATGGACACCCTGCGCCTGCTCGACCTGGACATCGATCGCCCGGCGCGGCGCGTCAGTCGCAACGGCGAGGCATTGCCCGTCAGCGGCCTCAGCTGGACCCTGCTCGATGTGCTTCTCGCGCACGGCACCGACGTCGTGGATTTCGACACGCTTGCCGCGCAGGTCTGGGCGCCGGCGGTGGTCGGTGAAGATGCGGTCAGCCAGCGGGTCAAACTGCTGCGCCAGGCCCTGGGTGACGACAGCCGACGCCCGCGCTACATCCGTTCGGTGCGCGGTCGCGGCTACCAGCTGTGTGTGCCGCCGCTGCCTGCGGCCGTACCGCCCGAGCGATCACGCTGGCGTCGCCGATTCGGTTGGGGCGTAGCCGCCGTGGCGGTACTGTGCGGGGTGGCCGCACTGTTGCCGTGGTCGCGGTCGGCATCGCAAAGCGGCGCACAGGCGTTGCTGCAGCGCGCCGACTACTACGCCGGCATCGGCCAGGCCAGCAACAACGAACGGGCCATCAGCCTGTATCGGCAGGCATTGCAGGCCGACCCGGAGTCTGCTGGCGCGCGGCGTGGTCTGTCTCGCGCTCTGTCGGCGCAGGGGTGCCTGTTCAACGGTACGCCCGCGCAGCTGAGCGAAGCGCTGTCCCTGGCCGAACTGGAGCGCCAGCGTGCGCCGCGCGACGCAGCCACCCATGCGCTGTGGGGCTACGCGCAGGACTGCCAGGGCAACATGCGCAAGGCTATCCAGGGATATGCGCGCGCCATTGAACTGGACCCGGGAGACGAGCGCAGCCGCGCATCGCTGGCCTACCTGCAGCAGGAGCGCGGCCAGCTCGCCACAGCGCTGCAGGCCAACCTGACCTTGAAGGCTCCCGAGCGCATCCGCTTCCGTGATGTGCAGGTCGCGCGCGAGCTGGAACTGCTGGGCTTCACCCAGGTGGCCGCGGTTCGCCACGCACGCAACTTCCAGCTGTACCCGGACAACGTTTTCTCCAATATTGCCTGGCCGCGCAGCCTGTACCTGGCCGGCGCGCCGCAGCAGGCCCGGCAGGCGCTGGACGAGGCGCTGGCGCGTGGCACGCCGCATCCGCAGCTGCTGCGCCTGCAGGGCGAACTGGCGTTGCTGGCCGGTGACCACACGGCCGCTGCCGAAGCCTTTGAGCGTGGCCGCCAGCTGCGGCCCCAACAGTCGCTGGGGCAGGCCCTGGCGGCGTTGCATGGACCGCAGCCGGCGGATCAGGGGTGGATCGATCAGCGTCTGCGGAGGTTCGGCGACAGCGACGGCGACGGCTGGCCCGATGCAGCCCTGGAGCGTGCGTTGTTGCTGCAGGCCGCTGGGCGCAGCAATGACGCGGTGGCAACACTGCACCGGGCCGTTGATGACGGATTCCGCGATGTGGCGTGGCTGCGTGCTACGCCACTGTTCGCCCCCCTGCGCGACACCCCGGGCTGGGCGGCACTGCTGGATCGCCTCGATACCGATATCGGCCGGCAGCGCGCCCAGGTGCTGGCCTCAGCCTGGCGCCCCGACGACCTGGCCTCGCTCAGTGCAGCGCCGGCAACAGGAACTCGGTGAGGATCCGTCGCGACTGCGGATGGGCGAAGCTGCGGTTGAACGCCTGGCTGGTGACCACCGCCACTACGCGCTGTTCGGGCACTACGAACACATAGTTGCCGCCATTGCCGGACATCGCCCATACCGTGCGCGGTGAACCGTGCACATCCAGCTTCAGGCCCCACCACTGATAGCCGTAGTCGCTGCCGTCGGGGGCGGTTGCCTGCGCCCGTACCATCGTCTCGACATAGTCCTTCGGAATCAGCTGCCGGCCCTGCCAGCGGCCACCATCGAGCACGAGCTGACCGAAGCGGGCCAGATCACGCGTGCGGTAGCGGGTGCCGCCGCCGCCCATGCCGATCCCTTCTGGCGAACGGTTCCATTGGCTGTGGGTGATCCCCAGCGGACGCTCCAGCACCCGCGCGGCGTAATCGGCCAACGGCTGCCCACTGGCCTGTTCAAGCACCGCGCCCAGTACGAACGGGTTTGCAGTGCAGTAGGCGAATGCGCGCCCATGCGGGCTGTCCTGCGGCCGCTGCATCCACGGCGCGAAGCCCTTCACCGGCAAGCTCAGTGCAAAGTCCAGCCATTTCTCGGTTACGTACATGCGTTCCTCGTGGCCGGCCGAGAATGGGTTCTCGTCATCGCACTCCCACAGGCTGCTCATGGTCAGCAGGTCCTGTACGCGGGTAGCGCGCAGGCGCGGGTCGACCGTGTGCCGGTCAGTGAAGGCGGGGAAGTAGTCATAGACCGGGGCCTGCACGCCGGGCAGCGTGCCCTCGCCGATGGCGGCGCCGACCAGCAGCGCGGTCACGCTCTTGCTGGCCGACCGCACGTCATGCAGGGTCTCGGCATCTGCACCGTTGAAGTAGCCCTCATAGACCACGGTGCCATCGACCTGCAGCAGCACGCTGCGGATCTGCTTGAGCTCGTCGCTGGCGATGGCACGCTCCAGCGACGCCAGCCGGGTCGGGTCCGGAGGCGTGGCGCGGGCGGCGAGGGGCGCGCCACAGATGGCGCAGAGCAGGGTGAGGACAGACAGGATCGAACGCATCGTCGGACTCCATCGAAAGGGAACCCGATTGAGCCTGCGCTGCGTCTGAAGTGCTGGAAGCCGGCCTGAAGAATTCTGAAGGCCTTGTGCCACAAGGCTCCGGTGTTCGACCGCTGCAGCTATAACGCCCAGTTGACCCTCGGATGGCCATGGCGATCAGTCCGCCGAACAGCTCCACCGCCTTCGCCAGGTCGCCTTCGTGGAACGCATCGTAGGCGCGCGCTTCCAGTATCTGGTGTTCGTCGAGGGAGGCATCGTCCAGCAGGTTGCCGTAGTCGGGGTGTCGGTGTTCATATCCATGTGCGGTTGAAGATCCGCGGCCACGTTCGCCGAAGCAGGGGGCCGGGTGCGTTGCGTCGGCGCGTGTCCTGCTGCAATGCGTGATGGCAGTGGCATGACTGCCTCGTTGTCGCCCTCTGGCTGATCGTTGCTGTCCACTGGACGACATGCCGCGACAACCGTCCCGCAGCCCCATCGGTTTGCTAACGTGGCTGCGCCTTCGAACCGGGAGTTCCCATGTTCCGCCAGACCGTGGCCGTTCTTGCCGTGCTGATTGCCGGTGCCTTGCCCATCGCCGCGCTCGCCGCGCCCGCGCAAGCGCCGATCTTCGGCGCCTACTACCCCGGTGGTTCGGCCGAGCGCTACCCGGTGTCGAGCATTCCCGCCGAGCGCCTGACCCATCTGTTCTATGCGTTCTCCACCATTGAGGACGGCCGCTGCACGGTCGGTGCGGAGGCGCCGAAGAACTTCGCCGCGCTGGCTGAACTCAAGAAGGCGCACCCGCACCTGCGCACGCTGATCTCGATCGGTGGTTGGGGCGCAGGTGGGTTCTCCGATGCAGCGCTGACCGAGGCCAGCCGCAAGCGCCTGGTGGACTCGTGCATGGCGCTGTTCTTCGATCGTCATCCCGGCAGTTTCGACGGCGTGGACATCGACTGGGAATTCCCGGTCAGTGGCGGGCCGAAAGAGCTGGCGCATCGCCCGCAGGACCGTGCCAATCTGACCCGGCTCGCGCAGGCGTTCCGCGTGGCACTCGACGCGCACGGCCGCAAGGCGGGGCAGCCGATGCTGCTGACCGCTGCGCTGGCCGCCGGTCGCCTGCAGACCGATGGCCCGTACGATCCAGCAGCGAGCTATGACCTGCCGGCGTTGGCCAAGGTGTTCGATTTCATCAACCTGATGAGCTACGACATGGGCACCGGCTTCTCGGCAGTGTCGACGTTCAACGCGCCCTTGCATGAAGTGCCGGCCGATCCGCTGGCGCCGGAGCTGCGGCGCTGGAACAACGTCGCCGGCGCGGTGCAGTACTACCGCGAGCACGGCGTGCCGGCCGAGAAGCTGGTGCTGGGCGTACCGTTCTACGGGCGCGGCTTCAAGGTCACCGGCGATGCCCCGGATGGGCTGTACCAGTCCTACAGTGCGCCGGCCGATGCCGGCGACTGGCGGGTGATCAAGGCACGCTATCTCGACCAGCCGGGTTGGACGAAGCACTGGCAGCCGCAGGCGCAGAGCCCATGGCTGTACAACGCCGGGCAGAAGATCTTCATCAGCTATGAAGACCCGCGCTCGATCGGCCTGCGTGCGCAGTTCGCCCGTGAGCAGGGCCTGGCCGGGGTGTTCATGTGGGAGCTGACCGGCGACGACGAACAGGCCAGCCTGCTCAATGCCATGCTGGGCCCGTGGCAGAAAGCGCGCATCGGCGACTGAGCTGCATCAGGCGATGTCCGGCGCAATGCCGCAACGCCATCGACCCAACCCCGCACAGCATGTCCATGCCCGCAGCGTTACGCTGTGGGCATGATCCATCTTGAACGCTTGGACCACCTGGTCCTCACCGTCGCCGACATCGAACGCAGCTGTGCTTTCTACCAGCGCGTGCTCGGCATGCAGGTCGTGCGCTTCGGTGCGGGCCGTACCGCGGTGCAGTTCGGCCAGCAGAAGATCAATCTGCATCCGGCCAGTGCACCGCTGCAGCCGCATGCGCGGCGACCCACGCCGGGCAGTGCCGACCTGTGCCTGGTCACGCGTACGGCGACAGTCGATGTGCTGGCCCACCTGCAGGCGCAGTCCGTTGCGGTGGAGGAGGGGCCGGTCGCACGCACCGGCGCGCTGGGACCGATCGAATCGGTGTATTTCCGCGACCCGGATGGCAACCTGATCGAAGTGAGTCGTTACCGGGGCGAGGCATGATCCTGCTTGGGTAGCGTCGAGCTTGCTCGACGGTGCTTGGCGCGAAATCAACAGCTGTCGAGCAAGCTCGACGCTACAGGGGGCGTTGCGCGCAACGGTAGGTCGCGCCGGGCCATGCCCGGCGGAGGCTCAGTTGGCCCAGACGCTGTTGGGGTCGCCGTTGCGGGCGCGGCGCTGGCTGGCGACGGCCAGGCGGGCGAAGCCGAAGGCCATGGCCAGCGCGATGGCATCGACCCAGAACAGCGGCCAGTGACCACGCCCCGCAGCACGCCACAGCCAGTCGCCATTGAGTGCGCCGTGCAGCACCGGCACCAGTGCGGTACTGATCGCTGCCGCCCACAGCAGTTCGCGTGCGGCCTGCGCCGGGCGTCGCAGCGCGGCCCATAGCGCACAGGCCGCCCAGCTGCCGAAGCAGGCCCAGCGGATGCCGTGGTCGACCGCCGTCGGCGCCAGCCGCTCCAGCACCAGTGCGGTGACGAAGGCGACCGAGATCGCCACGCACAGGCCGATGCACACACCGACCGTCGCCCGCGCCATGTTCACCCCGGCACGCGGCTGCTGCGGCTGGCGGCGCCTGCGCCGCGATTCGATCCACAACAGGTTGCCGGAGTAGAACAGGAAGGCACCGCCGAGGCCGAGCAGGAAGTACAGCCAGACCACCACGCCATTGCCGAATTCGCCGAAGTGCAGCGCGTAGGCGGCGCTGAGCGTGGCATGGTTGGCGTCGCGCTGGCCCGGTAGCTGCGAGGCCAGAACGTTGCCGGTGGTCACGTCCAGCGCCACCGCGCCAAGCGGGCCGAGCGTGCCGGTGGATTCACCGGTGATCTCGATGGTGGCATTGGCATCGCCGGCATTGGCCAGCTTCAGGTAGGCCGGCTCGAAGTTGGCCACGCCCTGTGCGCGGGCGACTTCAAGCGCACGTGCATGCAGCACGCGCAGGCTGCCCGGCGGCGCCGGAATGCCACTGGCCTCGCGCACGGGCGCGGTGTCCATCGCCGTCGGCACCGCCTGCAGGGCCTTGCCGTCGTAGATCAACGGGTTGAGCAGGGCCATCTGCACGAACACCAGGCAGAGCAGGGCGCCGGTCACCGCAAACATCAGGTGGAAAGGCAGGCTGAGCACGCCGACCACGTTGTGCGCGTCCTGCCACAGCTGCTTCAGGTTGCGGCCCGGACGCAGCGCGAACAGATCACTGAACAGCTTCGGCAGGTGGATCACCAGGCCGCTCAGCAGCGCCATGCCATACAGCAGGCTGACGATGCCCATCACGTAGATGCCGGCCACCGGCAGGCCGAGGCTGTAATGCAGCTCGTTGACCAGCTCGGCCAGTCCGGTCTGTGGTGGTGTGGTGCTGCCGGCGATCTGGCCGGGCCAGGCATAGCGCCAGCTGCCATCATCGGTCTGCCAGTACGCAAGTGGCTGCGGATGTTCGGCGCCGGGGAAGGTCATGCCGACGTGGCGGCGGGCTTCCGGGTGTGCCGCCAGTACGTCTTCCAGCAGATACTGCGCGTCGTCCAGGCCCGCTGGCAGCGCGGTGGCTGCGCCCGGGGTCTGCCACAGCGGCAGGTCGTGATGGAACAGGGTCAGCGCACCCGCGTAGAAGGCCACGAACAGGCCGAAGCCGGCGACCAGGCCGACCCAGGTGTGCAGGGTGGTAAACGTGCGCAGGGTCTGCGAACTGAACTTCATGGAAGGGGTCTCATTGCACCGCGCCGGTCAGGCGCAGCAGCCCGAGCACGGCGAAACCGGTGGCCGCGCTGCCGGCCAGCACCAGCCAGGCGCGCAGCGCACTGCGGAAACTGAACGCCCACAGGGCGGCCAGCATCCACAGCGGGATGAAGGCGATCAGGGTCGGCACCAGCGCCCGCTGCCACGGGCCGGGCGGCAGCCACGCCAGCAGGCCGGTGGTGGCTGCGGCCAGAAAGAAGCCAGCGATGATGCCGGCAAGGGCACGCGGCCACATCAGGGCGACTCCGTGCCGGGGCGGTGCCAGGCGGCCAGCGCCGGCAGCAGCATCGCCGCCAGCATCCAGGTGCACAGCATGGCCACCAGGCCGGCGGCAAAGCCGAGCTCGGCCATCCACAGCCACAGCGCGGCAGCCGCGGCGACCAGGCCGATCTGGTGGCCGAGGCGGCCGGCGCGGCGCAGGCGTGGCCAGCGGCAGTGCGGCGAGGCGGCATAGAAGGCCAGCGCCGAGAACATCGCTGCCAGCATGCCCAGGCTGCAGAAGCCGAGCGTGGAAAGGCCGACGGTGATCATCGCGGGCGGCCAGCGTGGCAGCGGGCCGGCGAACGCGGGACACGGGCGGGGCCGGCGGGAGCCGGTCGGAGCGGGTGGCGCATCACGGGGTCCTGGGGAAAGCGGGCAGGCTGGCACGAGGCGCCTGCGCCGACATGGTAATCATTGCCATTTCACGCCGCCAGCGAGACCCATTCAGGGGACCGTACGGTGGGCCTTGGGCTTTCCCGTGCACTGGTTTAAGATCATCGCAGAACCCTGACTGGAACAAGGTGGCCCGCGCCCAGCGCCGGCCGAGCGTGCGACATGAGCACTACCACCGCCCACTGTTGACCTGCCCCCGAAGGCCCTGTGTACCAGGCGCCCTCGCGGCGCTTTTTTATTGCCCGGGCGCTGCCCCGGGAACGCTTTCCAGCCCGCTCAGCGGGCCCCGCACGAAGCCACTGCGATGATCAACATTACTCTTCCCGACGGCAGCCGCCGCGAATTCGAAAACCCCGTCAGCGTCATGCAGGTCGCCCAGTCGATCGGCGCTGGCCTGGCCAAGGCCACCATCGCCGGTGCCGTGGATGGCGTGCTGGTCGATGCCAGCGACGTCATCGACCACGATGCGAGCCTGCGAATCATTACCGCCAAGGACGAGGAGGGTGTGGAGATCATCCGCCACTCCTGCGCCCACCTGGTCGGCCACGCCGTCAAGCAGCTGTACCCGGACGTGAAGATGGTGATCGGCCCGGTGATCGCCGAGGGCTTCTACTACGACATCTACTCCGAGCGCCCGTTCACCCCGGACGACATGGCGGCGATCGAGAAGCGCATGGGCGAGCTGATCGCCCAGGACTACGACGTCATCAAGAAGGTGACGCCGCGCGCCGAAGTGATCGAGATCTTCAAGGCCCGTGGCGAGGACTACAAGCTGCGCCTGATCGAGGACATGTCCGACGACATCCAGGCGATGGGCATGTACTACCACCAGGAATACGTGGACATGTGCCGCGGCCCGCACGTGCCGAACACGCGCTTCCTGAAGGCCTTCAAGCTGACCCGCATCTCCGGCGCCTACTGGCGCGGTGACGCGCAGAACGAACAGCTGCAGCGCATCTACGGCACCGCCTGGGCCGACAAGAAGCAGCTCGAGGCGTACATCAAGCGCATCGAGGAAGCCGAGATGCGCGACCACCGCCGCATCGGCAAGCAGCAGGACCTGTTCCACCTGCAGGAAGAAGCGCCGGGCCTGGTGTTCTGGCACCCGAAGGGCTGGGCGTTGTGGCAGGTGGTCGAGCAGTACATGCGCAAGGTCTACCGCAACAGCGGCTACGGCGAAGTGCGCTGCCCGCAGATCCTGGACGTGAGCCTGTGGAAGAAGTCCGGCCATTGGGACAACTACCAGGACAACATGTTCTTCACCGAGTCGGAGAAGCGCACCTACGCGGTCAAGCCGATGAACTGCCCGGGCCACATCCAGGTGTTCAACCAGGGCCTGCACAGCTACCGCGACCTGCCGATCCGCTACGGTGAGTTCGGTTCCTGCCACCGCAACGAGCCGTCCGGCGCGCTGCACGGCATCCTGCGCGTGCGTGGTTTCACCCAGGACGACGGCCACGTGTTTTGCACCGAGAGCCAGATCGAGTCGGAAGTGACTGCCTTCCACCAGCAGGCGCTGGCGGTCTACCAGCACTTCGGTTTCGATGAGATCCAGATCAAGATCGCGCTGCGTCCGGAATCGCGTCTGGGCGACGATGCCACCTGGGACAAGGCCGAGGGCGCACTGCGTTCGGCACTGTCCGCCTGTGGCGTGGAATGGCAGGAGCTGCCGGGCGAGGGTGCCTTCTACGGCCCGAAGATCGAGTACCACCTGAAGGATGCCATCGGCCGTACCTGGCAGCTGGGCACCATGCAGGTCGACTTCATGATGCCGGGCCGCCTCGGCGCCGAGTACGTGGACGAAAACAGCCAGAAGAAGCATCCGGTCATGCTGCACCGCGCCATCGTCGGCTCGATGGAGCGCTTCCTGGGCATCCTGATCGAGCACCATGCCGGCCAGTTCCCGGCTTGGCTGGCGCCGACCCAGGTGGTGGTGGCCAACATCACCGACGCCCAGGCCGACTACGTCTCGGGCGTGACCAAAACCCTTGCGGAGCAAGGCTTCCGCGTCAGCTCGGATTTGCGTAACGAGAAGATCGGCTATAAAATCCGTGAGCATACGTTGCAGCGCGTGCCCTACCTGCTGGTCATTGGTGACCGCGAGAAGGAGAATGGGGCTGTGGCGGTGCGTACGCGTTCTGGCGAAGACCTGGGCAGCATGAGCCTGCAGGCCTTCATCGAGCGGCTCCAGGCCGAGGGCGCGTAAGCAAAGGTCCGGTCCGGGGGCACAGGCACCCGGACCGGTTCGATACCCTTGGGAGAACGTAATATCAGCACCCCTGACAACAAACAGAACCGCAAGAATCAGGAAATCCGTGTGCCGCGCGTCCGCGTGATCGGCAGTGACGGTGAAATGATCGGCGTGTTGTCGCGCGACGAAGCGCTGTCCATGGCCGAAGATGAAGGCCTGGACCTGGTCGAAATCCAGCCGCAGGCCGATCCGCCGGTCTGCAAGATCATGGACTTCGGCAAGTTCAAGTTCGAAGCGCAGAAGAAGGCCAGCGAGGCCAAGAAGAAGACCAAGCAGGTCGAGATCAAGGAAGTGAAGTTCCGTCCGGTCACGGACGAGGGCGACTACCAGATCAAGCTGCGCAAGATGCGCGGGTTCCTTGAAGAAGGCGACAAGATCAAGGTCAACATCCGTTTCCGTGGCCGTGAAATGAGCCATCAGGAACTGGGCCGCGAAATGGCCAACCGGATCGAGACCGATCTGGGCGAGGACATCGTCATTGAATCCCGTCCGCGCCTGGAAGGGCGTCAGATGGTCATGATGATCGCGCCGAAGAAGAAGACCTGAGGCCTGACGGGCCGCCTTCCGGGGCGCCTGGCTGAATGGTTCAGGGTAAAGGGGCGCCATTGGCGTCCCTTTGCTTTTGCGGCAGGCCGGTGAATTGCCGGCGAAAGGGTTGCAGGGGCTGGTGACAGGGCGGTTTTGCCTGTATCATGCCCGGCTCGACCCACCCAGGACGGGTCGTACGCCGATCATGGCAGGACGGAAAGAGCGGCCCAGGCCGCCGCCAGATCAGTCAGAAACCAGGGTCATATCCCATCAAGGACATTGCAATGCCCAAGATCAAGACCAACCGGGCAGCGGCCAAGCGTTTCCGCAAGACCGCCTCGGGCAAGTACAAGTGCGGCCACGCCAACCGTAGCCACATCCTCACGAAGAAAGCGACCAAGCGTAAGCGTAATCTGCGTCAGACGGGCCATGTCCGTGCAGAAGACGCAGGCCGTCTGGACCGCATGCTCCCTTACCTCTGAGGAACTGAAAAATGGCACGAGTTAAGCGTGGCGTACAGGCGCGTCGCCGCCACAAGAAAATCCTGGATCTCGCCAAGGGCTATTACAACGCCCGTCGCAAGGTCTTCCGCGTCGCCAAGCAGGCGGTCATCAAGGCACAGCAGTACGCCTACATCGGCCGTAAGCAGAAGAAGCGCAACTTCCGTTCGCTGTGGATCACCCGTATCAATGCGGCTGCCCGCATCAACGGTCTGAGCTACAGCCGCTTCATGAACGGTCTGCTGAAGGCCGGCATCACCCTGGATCGCAAGGTCCTGGCTGACATCGCCGTGCACGACGCAGCCGGTTTTGCCGCGCTGGCCGAAAAGGCCAAGGGCGCGCTGGCGGCATAAGTCCTTCCCGATGCCGTAACCGTTCACTCGGAACGGTGTCAGGTCAAGGCAATGCATGGGGAAGGGCGCAAGTCCTTCCCCATTCTTTTTTGGGTCCCGGCGAGGCCATGGCGGCAGCGCGGGGACGGCGGTGGCGACAGGGGTCGGCCCTTCGCGCATCGCGATGGCAGATCGACTGGAGTTCCGGCCCCCCATGAGCGACATCCAATCCCTCACCACCCAGGCGCTGGCCGATGTGGCCGCCGCACAGAGCCCCGACGTGCTGGAACAGCTGCGCGTGGCCCTGCTTGGCAAGAGTGGCAGCATCACCTCGCAGCTCAAGCAGCTCGGCGCCCTGCCGGCCGACGAGCGCAAGGCCGCCGGTGAAGCGATCAACCAGGCCCGCGACGCGCTGACCCGCGCGCTGGGCGAGCGCAAGGCGCTGCTGGAAGACGCGGCACTGGATGCGCGCCTGGCCGCCGAAGCCATCGACATCACCCTGCCGGGCCGCAACGGCGACCGTGCTGGCCTGCATCCGATCACCCGCACCCTCGAGCGCATCACCGGCATCTTCGGCCGGCTGGGCTACGAGCTGTCGGAAGGGCCGGAGATCGAGGACGACTGGCACAACTTCGAGGCGCTGAACTTCCCGCCGCACCACCCGGCGCGCGCCATGCACGACACCTTCTACTTCGGCGACGGCCGCCTGCTGCGCACGCACACCTCCGGTGTGCAGGTGCGCTACATGGGCGACCACGCGCCGCCGCTGCGCATGATCGCCGCCGGCAAGGTGTACCGCAGTGACAGCGACCAGACCCATTCGCCGATGTTCCACCAGGTGGAAGGCCTGCTGGTGGACGAGCATTCGACCTTCGCCGACCTGAAGGGCACGCTGGCCGAGTTCGTGCGCGCGTTCTTCGAGCGCGACTTCGAAATGCGCTTCCGCCCCAGCTACTTCCCGTTCGTTGAACCGGGCGCGGAAGTGGACATTGCCTGGCAGCAGCCCGATGGCAGCACCCGCTGGCTGGAAGTGCTCGGCTGCGGCATGGTGCATCCGAACGTGCTGCGCAATGTCGGCATCGATCCGGAGCGCTACACCGGGTTTGCCTTCGGCATGGGCGTGGAGCGTTTCGCGATGCTGCGCTACGGCGTCAACGATCTGCGCGCGTTCTTCGAGAACGACGTGCGGTTCCTGAAGCAGTTCGCATAAGCCGCAACCATGTAGAGCCGAGCCATGCTCGGCTGCTCCTAAATTCGCAGGCCCAGGCGCATGCGCCGGGCCCACCAGGGTGACACCATGAAATTCTCCGAAAACTGGCTGCGCAGCCACGTCCCGACCTCCGCCTCGCGCGATGAACTGAGCGCGGTGCTGACCGCCATCGGTCTGGAAGTGGAAGAGGTGACTGCGCTGGGCGAAGGCCTCGATCACGTGGTCGTGGCACGCATCGTCGACGCAGTACGCCATCCGGAAGCCGACCGCCTGCAGGTGTGCAGGGTCGATGCCGGGCAGGGCGAGCTGCTGCAGATCGTCTGCGGTGCGCCGAACGCCCGCCCGGGCCTGGTCGCGCCGCTGGCGATGGTCGGGGCGCAGATCGGCGAACTGAAGATCAAGCCAGCCAAACTGCGCGGCGTCGAGTCCAACGGCATGTTGTGCTCGGCCAAGGAGCTGGGCCTGGACAATGATGCCTCCGGCCTGCTGGAACTGCCGGACGACGCACCGGTGGGCCAGTCCCTGGTCGAGTACCTCGGCCTGCCGGACGCCAGCATCGAGATCAAGCTGACCCCGAACCGCGCCGACTGCTTCAGCCTGCGCGGCATCGCCTACGACGTCGCCGCCGCGACCCGCAGCGAAGTGCTGGACTTCGCGGCAGACGCCATTCCGGCGGTCGGCAGCCGTGAGCTGGCCATCCAGCTCGACGCTGGCGCTGAAGCGCCGCGTTACCTGGGCCGCGTCATCGAAGGCGTCAACGCCGCTGCCCAAACCCCGCTGTGGATGGCCGAGCGCCTGCGCCGCAGCGGCGTGCGTCCGGTCTCGCTGCTGGTCGACATCACCCAGTACGTGATGCTGGAGCTGGGCCAGCCGATGCATGCCTACGACCTCGGCACCCTGCAGGGCAGCATCGCTGTGCGCCGTTCGCGTGCGGGCGAGAGCCTGAAGCTGCTGGATGGCCGTGATGCCACGCTGGATGACAGCTTCCTGGTGGTGACCGATGCTGACCGTGCGGTTGGCCTGGCCGGCCTGATGGGCGGCTTCGACACCCGTGTCACCGACGCCACCACCGCCGTGTTCCTGGAAGCCGCGCACTTCGCACCGGCCGCGATCATGGGCCGTGGCCGCAAGCTGGGCCTGCACACCGATGCCGGCCATCGCTTCGAGCGTGGCGTCGACCCGGCATTGCCACGCACCGCCATCGAATACGCCACCCGCCTGGTGCTGGACCTGGCCGGTGGTACCCCGGCGCCGGTCACCGAGGCCGTGCGCGCCGACGACCTGCCGAAGCCGGCGACGATCCTGCTGCGCCGCGCCCGCATCACCCGCGTGCTCGGCATCACCATCGACGATGCTGAAGTCGAGCGCATCCTGCGCGCGCTGGGCATGGACGTGGTCGCCACCGCCGACGGCTGGCAGGTGGTCGCGCCGAGCCGCCGCTTCGACATCGCCATCGAAGAGGACCTGATCGAGGAACTCGCGCGCATCCACGGTTACGAGCAGATCCCGACCACGCTGCCGGGCGGTGCCTCGCGCGTGGCGATGCCGAGCGAGACGCAGCTGGACGCGCTGAGCGTGCGCCGCCAGCTGATCGCCCGTGACCAGCAGGAAACCGTAAATTTCGCCTTCGTCGACGACGCGCTGCTGACCCAGTGGAAGCTGCGCGACGGCCTGGTCCCGCTGGCCAACCCGCTGTCAGCCGAACTGGCAGTGATGCGCCCGTCGCTGCTGCCGGGCCTGGTCGCCACATTGGGCCGCAACGCTGCCCGCCAGTTGGGCCGCGTGCGCCTGTTCGAGCTCGGCCGCGTGTTCGCCCAGCAGGCCGGAGACGGCCAACCGGCACCGCTGGAAACCCCGCGTGTGGCCGCTGCGGTCTGCGGCGAGGCGCAGGCGGTGCAGTGGGGCCTGCCGACCCGCAAGGTCGACTTCCATGACCTGAAGGGCGACCTGGAATCGCTGGCGGCCGCCAGTGGCGCGCAGTTGGCGTTCCACCCGTCGGCCCGACCCTATGGCCACCCGGTGCGTTCAGCCGAAGTATTCCGCGATGGCGTGGCAATCGGCTGGATCGGTCAGATCCACCCGCGCCTGGCCAAGGCAATGGACATCGAAGCCGATGTCTACGCCTTCGAGCTGGACCTGGGGCCGCTGACCGCCCGTCGCCTGCCGCGTGCCGGCGAGCTGTCGCGCTTCCCGGCGGTGCGTCGCGACCTGGCATTCCTGGTGCCTGAACAGGTGGCCTGGGCCGACCTGGCCGCCACCGTCCGCCATGCCGCCGGCCCGCTGCTGCGCGACCTGAACCTGTTCGACCGCTACGTCGGTCAGGGTGTCGAGCCGGGGTTCAAGAGTCTCGCTATGGGCTTGATTTTGCAGGACAAGTCGCGCACTCTGACGGACCGCGACGTGGATGCGGTGGTGGCCGAGGCGGTCACTGCCATCGAGCGTGAACATCACGCCCGGATCCGCGGCTGAGCGGGCAGCACTCGGGGGTAGCAGGCAATGGCATTGACCAAGGCGGAGATGGCGGAGAAGCTGTTCGACGAAGTCGGTCTGAACAAGCGGGAAGCCAAGGAATTCGTCGACGCGTTTTTCGATGTGCTGCGTGAAGCATTGGAACAGGGACGTCAGGTGAAGCTGTCGGGCTTCGGTAATTTCGATCTGCGGCGCAAGAACCAGCGCCCGGGTCGTAACCCCAAGACCGGCGAGGAAATTCCGATTTCCGCCCGTACGGTGGTCACCTTCCGTCCGGGCCAGAAGCTCAAGGAGAGGGTGGAAGCTTATGCTGGATCCGGGCAGTAACCGCGAACTACCGCCGATCCCGGCCAAGCGCTACTTCACCATCGGTGAAGTCAGCGAGCTGTGCGACGTCAAGCCGCACGTCCTGCGCTACTGGGAAACCGAGTTTCCCAGCCTTGAGCCGGCCAAGCGCCGAGGCAACCGCCGCTACTACCAGCGCCATGACGTGCTGATGGTGCGGCAGATCCGCAGCCTGCTGTACGAACAGGGCTACACCATCGGTGGTGCACGCCTGCGTCTGGACGGCCCCGATGCCCGCGAGGAATCGGCGCTGAGCAACCAGATCATCAAGCAGGTACGCATGGAGCTGGAAGAAGTGCTGCAGTTGTTGCGCCGCTGATCCCATTTCCATCGTAATCCGCTATACTTCACGGCCCGCCGCACTGGCGGGCACATCGCAGCATCAGTCGGGGCGTAGCGCAGCCTGGTAGCGCATCTGCCTGGGGGGCAGAGGGTCGTCGGTTCGAATCCGGCCGTCCCGACCACTGTGATGAATCAAGAAGCCCGCGCAGCGATGCGTGGGCTTTTTTGTGCGTGCGGTGTATGCTGCGCGCCACTCGTACTACCGCGGCTGCTGAACCCGGTACTCACGAGAACACATCATGGAATCTGCAAGAAACCGTGCCTGGCGCCGCAGCCAGGCCCGCAACCGCGGTGGCGACCGCGCCACGGCCGCGTACAGCTACAAGCCCGAGAAGAACTGGAAGCTGCTGTATACGCGCGATGCCAAGCTCGCGCGTGCACGCCAGCTGGGTTTCACCTATCCGGTCCTCAGTGCCCGCCAACTGCAGGAACAGGAATGATCAACCTGCTGTTCGTCTGCAGCCGCAACCAGCTGCGCAGCCCGACCGCCGAAGCCATGTGGCGACGGCGGCCCGGCTTCGCCGCGCTGTCGGCCGGCACCAGCCCGCATGCACGACGCCCCATCGGTCCGGCGGATATCCGCTGGGCCGATGTCATCCTCGTGATGGAAGCCAAGCACCAGCATCGCCTGCAGGCCGCATACGCGCGCCTGCTGGAACACAAGCGCCTGCATTGCCTGGACATCGCCGACGACTATCGCTGCATGGATCCGCTGTTGATGGACCTGCTGGAGGCCAAGGTGGCCGCATATCTCGGTCAGCTGCCGGCAAAACGGTAGATCAACTCCGGATCTCCTTCGTCCAGTCCATGCACGATGCCGCTGTCGATGAAACCCGAGGCGGCGAGCAGGCGCTGCATGGCGGTATTGGAGGCATTGGTCGAAGTGAACAGCTTGCCTTGGCCCTGCAGCGCGATGGCATGGCGCAGCAGGGCGGCACCCACGCCCTGGCTGCGTTGTTCGCGCGCCACCATCAGCATCTCGACGAAGGCTTCGCCGAAGAAGTGATGGTGGATGACCAGGTAACCGGCCAGCTGGCCGGCCCGTTCGCCCACATGCACGCCACCGCCGGCCAGCCAGTCGGGGATCTGCCGTGCCCGTCGCGGATCGTGGGCCGCAACGCTGTCGAGCGCGATCAGCGCGGGGACGTCGTCGGGCATCGCCTCGCGGATATACAGCAGGGTCGAGGAGGGGGCGGGCGGCAGCATCGAAGGCTCCAGGGCTGGGTGCGCCCAGTCTATCGGTCACGTCGGCCGTATCTGCGCATCCGCCACAGCCAGCGTGTGGTCGGCAGTCAATACACACGAAACTCGGCACGGCAGCCGTCGCTGACCCACACGCCGCGGCGGTCCCAGCCCCAGTTGCGGTCCTCGATGCAGGTCGTCACCGATTTCTGCTTGACCAGCCGCACCTCGTGACGCACGCGGATCCGGCACTCCTTGTCCTTGTTCTCGTAGGACTCGCAGACCAGGCGTTCACCCTCGTTGTCGCGATCACGGCCGCGGCCACGACCCGGCCAGCGGCCATGTTCGTCGGCGACGAACTCGGCGCGGCAGCCATCGGTCACCCACAGCATGCGCCGGCTCTGGCCCCAGTTCTGGTCTTCCACGCAACGGGTCACCGACAGCTGCCTGGCCAGACGCATCGGACCCTCGATGGGGCATTGCTCGGTCTTGTTGAACTGGGATTCGCAGCGGAGCGCTGGAATGTGATCAGTGTCGTAGTCCTGGGCGGCCACGGCGGTGGCGGCCAGCAGCAGGGCAAGGGCGGCGCCGGTGATCGGCAGCAGCGGGCGAAGGGTCATGGGGAGCCTCGAGCGGGGATTCGGGCGGCAAGAATGACCCAGCACGGGACCGTCGGAACGCATCGTTCCGGAACTGGCTCAGTAGGGATTTAGTAGTGCGCACGGGCCCATGCAGAGGCTTACATCCCGTATCATCGCTGCACATCCGATCGCATCGGTTTACACCTTCTTACATGTCTCCCACGCCGTTCGGCGCAGCCTGTGGCTGCCGTCACTGGTGTGCGGGCGGCCTGTGGGGGAGGATGCGCGGACCACGACGACCACAGGGGGTTGCGTTGATCAGCAGTACCGTCATTCATCGCTCGGCCGACGCAGGTGGCGCCGAGGTGCGGGTCCTGGACACTACGTTCAAGGGCAAGCATGTGTTCATCGCCTGGGGCCTGCGCGGGCCGGAACTGACCCGTAGCGCGGACCCGGCTGCCACCGTGGCTGCGCGCAAGGCATTGCATGCCGTTGCCGGGCACAGTGAAGGGCCGCGCAGCCCGGAAGTGTTCATCGCCAACCAGTCGGCGGTGGCGATCACGGTCTATCGGCTGCTTACCGAAGCGCGCTCCGGTGACGCCATCTTCTTCCTGTGCGATTCACAGGCGGTGGTCGAGTGGCTGATCACCGCGCTGGAAGTGCAGGGCGCGGACTGATTCCACGCTCCGGCGCGCAGCGATTCAAGCCAGTGCTGCGTCCACCGCAGCCTGCGCATGCAGAGCAGTGGTATCGAACAGCGGCACTGCACTGTCCTCCGGGCGTACCAGCAGCATGATCTCGGTGCAGCCAAGAATGATCGCTTCGGCGCCGCGCGCCACCAGTCGCGCGATCACGCCGGCATAGATCTGTCGTGACTGCTCGCTGACCACGCCGGCAATCAGCTCCTGGTAGATGATGTCGTGCACGCTGCACCGGTCATCGGCACCGGGCACCAGCACCTCCAGGCCGAAGCGATCCTGCAGCCGGCCGCGGTAGAAGTCCTGCTCCATGGTGAAGGCGGTGCCAAGCAGGCCCACCTTGCGTGCGCCGGCCTGCACGATGGCCTGGGCGGTGGGGTCGGCGATATGCAGCAGCGGCAATGGGCAGGCTGCCTCGATACGGTCAGCCAGCTTGTGCATGGTATTGGTGCAGACCAGCAGCAGATCGGCGCCACCGGCCTGCAGGCGCCGTGCGGCGTCAACCATGTGGTCGCCCAGTGCAGCCCAGTCGCCGTCATGCTGCAACTGCTTGATGCCGGCGAAATCCACCGACCACAGCAGCAGTTGTGCCGAATGTGCGCCACCGAGGCGCTGCCGCACGTCCTCGTTGATGAGCCGGTAGTACTGGGCCGAGCTTTCCCAGCTCATGCCGCCGATCAGGCCGAGGGTTTTCATGCACAGCTCCAAGCCAGGAACCCTCATTGCAGCACAGATGGTGCCCGGTTGCCGATGCCGGCGATCTGTAACCACCGTATCCATGTTGTGCTGTATGTGCCGCGCGCTGCAGGCGCGCTCTATGCTGGTTGGGTCTTCTGAAGTGGATGTGCGCTATGGCCCTGCATACCTGGTGGTGGTTCCTCGCCACGGTGTTCGTTCTGTGTGGCACGCCGGGGCCGAACATGCTGCATATCCTCGGCCGCAGCGTCGGGCTCGGCTTCCGCGGCAGCGTGCCGGCGATGGCCGGCTGCCTGCTGGCGATGCTGCTGGTGCTGGCGGCCTCCGCAGCGGGCCTGAGTGCGTTGCTGCATTCCTCGCCGATGCTGTTCGAGGTGCTGCGTTATCTGGGCGTGGCCTATCTGGCCTGGCTGGGCCTGAAGGCATGGCGTGACAGTTGCCGGTCAGCACCACCGGTGACGGTCGATGCCGCGCTGCCGGCTGCGGCGTCGCTGGGCGCGTGGAAGGTGTTCCGTGGCGGCCTTCTGGTGGGTCTGAGCAATCCCAAGTTGCTGCTGTTCGCGGCGGCGTTCCTGCCGCAGTTCGTCGATCCGTCCCGTGGCCAGGCGCTGCAATACAGCGTGCTGGTGACCACCTTCGCCGCTTGCGAACTGTTCTGGTACGTAATGTATGCAGCCGGTGGCCATGGCCTGCGCCGTTGGCTGGCCAAGCCGTTCGCACGACGCTGGTTCGAGCGGCTGGTGGGCAGCGTGTTCCTGGCGTTTGCCGTCGCGCTGCTGCGCTTCCGTCCGCGTTGATTCACGCCGCGCACGCGGCCTGTTCACGGCTGCGGCATCGGCTACGGCCTAGCCTGATCATCCAGTACGCAGTCCCTGCGGGGAAAGGTTTGACATGATCAAGTGGGCCATCATCTTCGCCATCATCGGCGTCATTGCCGGCGTGCTCGGCTTTGGCGGCATTGCCGGCGCTGCGGTCGGCATCGCCAAGTTCCTGTTCTGGGCCGGCATCATCATCGCGGTGGTGCTGTTCCTGCTCGGCATGACCGTAGCGAAGAAGGTCAGCTAGCGTGTGTCGCGCAGCAGCGTGCTCAGTGTGCGCTGCTGCGCGAGAACAGATTGATCACCAGTACGCCGGCGCAGATCAGGCCGATGCCGATCAACGCCGGTGCATCCAGGCGCTGCTTGAACACCACCAGCCCGATCAGCGAGATCAGCACGATGCCGACGCCGGACCAGATGGCGTAGGCGATGCCGGTCGGAATCGACTTCATGGTCACCGACAGCAGGTAGAAGCACAGTCCGTAGCCGACCAGCGCGCCCAGTGTCGGCGCCAGTCGACTCATACCGTCGGAGGCCTTCAGCAGCGACGTGGCGATCACTTCCAGCACGATCGCGGCGGCGAGATAGGCGTAGGGATTCATCGCGGGCTCCGGCTTACAGAGGATCGCACAGCTTCAGGGCCTGCTCGGCCATCGCCAGTGCATTGATGCGCTCTTCTTCGTCCAGTGGCCGGCCGTAAGCGGTGGCCCAGTAACCATCCGCCGCACAGCGCGCAGCGTACAGGCGAGGGTCGGTGGCTTCGCCGGGAAACTCGGCCAGCATCGCGCGCTTCCAGTCGCGCCAGTGCGCGAGCAGGGCCGGCTCCATCAGGTTGCCCAGGGTCAGTCCGATGTCGTTGTCCTGTTCCTGCTGCAGCAGATGCTCGAAATTGGCCTGCACATAAGCGCGGCTGAAACGACCATGGCCTTCGGGGTTTTCCTGCAGCAGGGCACGTATCCGCGCTTCGAACTCGCCGATGAGCGCTCCGATGGCTTCATCCACCAGTGCCTGCTTGCTGCTGAAATGATGAAACAACGCACCCTTGCTGACACCGGCGGCCTGCGCGACGTCCTGCACGGTCAGCGCGGCCAGGCCGTGACCGCCGATCACTTCAATGGTGGCCTGCAGCAGTGACTGGCGCACGCTGTCGGGCGCCTTGCGGCGCGAACGGGAAGGGGATGCGGACATGGCAGGAAGAAACCGACTGGACGGTACGATTGTAGCGCAGGCCCGCTGCGTTACCGCGCTGCCGGCCTGGACCGGCAGCGGAACCGTCATGCGTCGATGCGGGCGAAACGCGGTTGCGGTCCGTGCTCGCCCGGCACCTGTTCGACGAACATGGCATAGGGGCGTACCCACAGACCACCTTCGCCATACAGCGCGCGGTACAGCACCATCGGTTGCAGGGTCTCACTGCTGCGGACGATCTCGAGTACTTCGTACTCGCCGCCCTTGAAGTGGCGGTAGCGGCCCGGGGCCAGCGTTGGTAGCGGACTCAGCTCAGCCATGGTGGAAGCGACTCACTTGCGCGCCGGGCTTGCCGGCTTTGCGCAATAGGCGTCGATGGCTTCGGCGGTATTCGCCAGGCCCTGCGCCTGCGCCAGTTCCCACGGGCGCTCACAACGCTGGCTGTGCTCGCACCACTGGTAGCCGGCCGAACCGATGCAGCCATGCGCATCGCGATCACCGCCGACCACCGGCGTGGCTGGCGACGTGGCTACCGCTTCGGCGTGCGTGGGCGCCTTGTCCGGGCTGGCACAGGCGGCCAGGACCAGCAGGGCTGGAATCAGAAGAAGGGATTTCATCGGCGAAGCTCCATGCCTAAAGCAACAGTGTCGGCCGCAGGAAAAACGGCAGCAAGTGCTCAGTGCAGGGCGGCGCGGATCAGTTCCTCGATCAGCACGAGGTAGCTGGCGACGAAGTAGAACTTCAGCAGCGTCCAACGCTGCTGGGAGAAGAAGGTGCGCATGTGGAAGGGGCCCCTGTTGGTGACGATAGTGTGAAGCCCTGCTGACTCCGTGACAAGGATCACGGAAAGAACAGGCTAAACGGGCTCAGGGATGTGAGGGCAGGCAAGGGCTGACCAGAGGGCGCGGCATTTTCGTACAAATCTGATGGGCCATCCCTGAGGTGATCGCTAGCCTGAAGGTGTACCGGTACGTGGCCCGTCCGCCTGCCGTCGCATCCTTCCAACCGCAGGAGCCCCTCATGGTCATTACCGTTCAATGCAACGCCCGGCACTGGTCCGTGCTCGATCCGCAGGCGCATGACGCCACCCGTTATGCGCGGGGCGCCGAGGCTTTCGATGTCGCCGCGGCGCGGGCCCTCGAGCACCACCGTCGCACCGGCCAGCGCAGCACGGTGCGGGTCGAGGCGCTCGGCAGCACGGTGGATGCCCTTCACGTCGGAGACTGACGCCGACCGCCGTGGTGCAGTCAGCTACGGTTGCGTTGTTTGAATGGGGAAAAACCGCCGTCACGCGCCCCCCTGTGCGCCGTGCCGCGAATCCCGGATGCTTGCGCCATCGTATTCATCTGGAGATCTCGATGGGCAAGGCACTCACCTGGCGCACCCTGGCCTGCACCCTGCTGCCAATGCTGGCGGCGGCGGGTGGCGCCCAGGCGCAGAGCTATGGCTACGGCTATGACGATGACCGCTACGGCGGCCGCGAAGGCAGCGGCATCGTGCGCTGCGAATCGATCAAGAACCGCAGCAACGAGTGCCGTGTTGAAGGCCGGGCGCGGATGATCCGCCAGTTGTCCGGTTCACCCTGCGTGGAAGGTGAGACGTGGGGCCAGTCGCGCTACGGCGTCTGGGTGACCCAGGGCTGTCGCGCCGAGTTCGTTGGCGAGTATCGTCGTGGCGGTGGCTGGGGCAACGGAGGCGGCTGGGGCAACGGCAACGGAAACGGTTGGGGCGGTGGTGAGGTGATCACTTGTCATTCCAATGGCCACCGCCAGGAGTACTGCGATGCCCGCATCCGTCGTGGCGTGCGCCTGGTCCGCCAGGATTCACGCAGCGCCTGCATCGAGGGCCAGACCTGGGGCTGGGACCGTCGCGGCATCTGGGTCAGCGACGGCTGCCGGGCGCAATTCCAGGTGAATTGAGTACGCCACTCGAAAATCAGAATAATCTGATACAGCTCACATTTTGAACGTCGTATCTTCTGCGATCAGGGCACCTCTGCGTGCCCCTGATCCCTCGTGATGAAGTCTGCCGTAACCGGCACGCCCGTCCCGCTACCGTCGATACGCTGCCTCAAGGAGTGAGCTGCATGTTGATCCGCCTGCAATGCGAGCAACGCCAATGGCGCGTGCTGCACCCGGACCGGCCGGAACCGATCGAGTTCCGCGATGGTGCCCGGGCGTACGATTTCGCCGAAACCCTTGCACGCCTCCACTTTGTCGACACCGGGCAGCGCGCTGCGGTGCGGGTGGAGGCCAGCGGCGCGTTCGTGGAAGCGGTCAGCTACGGCTGAGGGTTGGGGCTTCCGGAGCTCGTTATCCACGCATGGCGTGGATCGACCCCTGTTCCGCAGTGGATCCACGCCATGCTGGATCCACTGGTTAGTGATCGGCCTCAGCCTGCCGCGCTGAGCGGTGGGGTACCTGCGCCCAGCTGTGGCCAGCGCTTGAGTACCGCCGCGCGGATGCCTGCGGCGTCGATGCCGGCTTCGGCCAGCAGGTCCTCGCGGCTGGCGTGGTGCTGGTAGCTGTCGGGCAGGCCCAGGTGCAGGATCGGGCGCAGCACGCCTTCGGCATTGAGCAGCTCACCGACGCCGGAGCCGGCGCCACCGGCCACCACGTTGTCTTCGATCGTCACCAGCCCCTCGTGCTGGGCGGCGACAGCCAGCACCAGCTCGCGGTCCAGCGGCTTGATGAAACGCATGTTGACCACGCTCAGGCCCAGTTCGCGGCCGACCTGTTCGGCGGCGGCCACCGTGCTGCCGAAGGCGAGCAGGGCGATGCGACTGCCCTGCAGACGCAGCTCGCCCTTGCCGATCGGCAGGGTGGACAGATCGGTGCCGGCAGCCACGCCGGTGCCGGTGCCGCGCGGATAGCGCACGGCGGCCGGGCCCGGGTGCTGCAGGCCGGTGCTGAGCATCTGGCGGCACTCGGCTTCATTGGATGGCGCCATCACCACCATGTTCGGCACGCAGCGCAGGAAACTCAGGTCGAGGTTGCCGGCGTGGGTCGCACCGTCCGGGCCGACCACACCGGCGCGGTCGATGGCGAACAGCACGTCCAGGTCCTGGATGGCCACGTCGTGCACCAACTGGTCGTACGCGCGCTGCAGGAAGGTGGAGTAGATCGCCACCACTGGCTTGCCACCCTGGGTCGCCATGCCGGCGGCGAGGGTGACCGCGTGCTGCTCGGCGATCGCTACGTCGAAATAGCGCTGCGGGTATTCCTTGCTGAAACGCACCAGGCCGGAGCCTTCGCGCATCGCCGGGGTGATGCCGTACAGGCGCGGCTCGGCGGCGGCGGCATCGCACAGCCAGTCGCTGAACACATCGGTGTAGGTTGGCTTCTTGGCACCGGCCTTGGCCACCAGGCCCTTGTCCGGATCGAACGGACCGACGGCGTGGTAACCGATCTGGTCGCCCTCGGCCGGCTCATAGCCCTTGCCCTTGGTGGTCATCACGTGCAGCAGCTTCGGGCCCTTGGAGGCGCGCAGCGTCTTCAGCGTGGACAGCAGGGCGGGCATGTCGTGGCCGTCGATCGGGCCGGTGTAGTGGAAGCCCATTTCCTCGAACATGGTGGAGGGCACGAACATGCCCTTCCAGTGTTCTTCCCAGCGCTTCACGAAGCGCGCGGGGTTGTTCTTCTTGTCGCCGAGGATCTTCTTGCCGCCTTCGCGCAGTGCATTGAGCGTGCGGCTGCCGGTGGCACGGCCGAGCATCTTGGTCAGGCCGCCGACCGCCTCGGAGATCGACATGTTGTTGTCGTTGAGGATCACCAGCAGGTTCGGCTCGGGTTCCATGCCGCCGGCGTGCATCAGCGCTTCGAAGGCCATGCCGGCGGTCATTGCACCGTCACCGATCACCGCAACCACCTGGCGGTTGTCGCCTTCGGACTGGCGGGCGATGGCCATGCCGAGTGCGGCCGAGATCGAGGTCGACGAATGGCCGACGCCGAAGGTGTCGTACTCGCTCTCTTCACGCTTCGGGAACGGCGCCACGCCGTCCTTCTGCTTGACGGTGTGGATCTCGTCGCGGCGACCGGTCAGGATCTTGTGCGGGTAGGTCTGGTGACCGACGTCCCAGACCAGCTGGTCCTGCGGGGTCTGGTACAGGTAGTGCAGGGCCACGGTGAGTTCGATCACGCCCAGGCCGGCGGCGAAGTGGCCGCCGCTCTTGCCCACCGATTCGATGAGGTAGGCGCGCAGTTCGTCGGCGACCGCCCTCAATTCGGATTCGTCGAACGTGCGCAGGTCATCCGGTGTCTGGATGCGCGCGAGGCGGGGATAGCGGGCAGAGTCGATCATCATGTTCGCACTTGTTCTGAACGCCCATTTTCGCCCTCAAACGGGGGTGGGGCAAGCAAACGCCGCCGCCCGTGACAGGACGGTGAGGGTTGCATTTTCAGCGATTCAGGTGCTCAGTTTTGAACGCTTCGGCAATTGCGCCTTCAGGAAGGCCATCTGGTCGGCCAGAATGTTGCGGTTGGACAGGATCAGGTGTTCGATCCAGCTGGGCCGGTAAGGCACCGCCAGCAGCGGCATTCCGGCCTGCTGCGGGGTGCGGTCGCTCTTGCGCGAGTTGCAGTGGAAGCAGGCGGTGACCACGTTTTCCCAGCAGTCCAGGCCGCCCTTGGACAGTGGCATGACGTGGTCGCGGGTGAGCGTAGGGCGGTTGAACTGCTGACCGCAGTACATGCATAGATGGGCGTCGCGGGCGAACAGGGCCGGGTTGGTCAGGTTCGGCGTCGGGTCGATCGCGCGGGAGCGGGCGTGGCCGCGGGCGGCGATGATCGGGTGCAGGTCCATCCCGCTCTGCAGGCCGCTGAAGCGGTTGGTGCCGCCATGGATGTGCAGGCAGGGATCGCCGAGCGTCCAGGCGACGGCTTCGCGGGCGTAGAGGCACGCCGCGTCCTGCCAGGTGATCCAGTCCAGTACGCGCCCGTGGGCATCAAGCGAGAGCAGCCGGACCGAGCCGGGGCGATGCAGCGTCGTGGCGTTGGGCGATGCTTCGGCGCCCGGAGCAGAAAACGGAGCTCCGGCTTCGATCAGACCCAAGCGTGTAGTGTCTGTCTCCATCGGGAGAACAGCTTATACCTGAATGTTGACGATTTGTGTATCGCCTGTCGGCGACACGCAAATCGTCAACATTCAGGTCCGCGCATTCCTCCTATCCCCCGCACCTGTCGGTGCGCCCCCCTTAACAAAGGGGGGCTCTTCTCCAGAGGGATTTCGGTGGTTTCCATCCACGCATGGCGTGGATCTACGGTGTCGACCAAGGTCGACACCTACCAGCAGCAGAAATCTGTCGAGGGCGGGGTGGGTCCGGTTGCGGGGGCGTGAGCGCCATGGATGGCGCGACCGAGGCTACAGGGGTGAGGGCGCTTTGCTTGCGAAGTACTGCTTCGCAAGCGCCCGAACGCACAGCCGCCAGCGGCTGGGCCGGGCCCCGGAGGGGGACTTGCGCCGTCCCCCGCAATTGGACCCACCTCGCCATCCCGCAGGAAGCCGGCTGTTGCGGTTGACGGCCAGCGGCCGGCACTACCGCAGGTGCCGGGCGGCAGCCCGGCTCAGGCGCCGAAGCGCTCGTCGTCCATCGTCATCAGTGGGGCGGCGCCGGACTGGATCGCGGCGGCGTGGCTGAGCGTGCGCGGCAGCACGCGGGCGAAGTAGAAGCGAGCGGTTTCGCGCTTGCCCTGGGCGAAGGCGGCGCCGTGCGCGCTGGCGTCGGCGGCGGCCACGCTGCGGGCCCACCAGTAAGCCAGCACCACGTAGCCCGAATAGAACAGGTAGTCGTAGCTGGCCGCGCCCAGTTCGTCCGGATTGCCGGCCGCACGCTGCAGCACGTCCAGGGTCAACTTGCCCCATTCGGCGGCCTTGGCGCGCAGCGGGCCGATGAACTCGGCCAGCGCTTCGTTGCCCTCGTGTTCCTTGGCGAAGGCTTCGATCTCGGCCAGCATCAGCTTCAGGCCGGCGCCCTGGCTGGATGCGGTCTTGCGGCCGATCAGGTCCAGCGCCTGGATGCCGGTGGTGCCTTCATACAGCGTAGTGATGCGCGCGTCGCGGGCCAGCTGTTCCATGCCGTGTTCGCGGATATAGCCGTGGCCACCGAAGCACTGCAGGGCGTTGTAGGTGTTCTCGATGCCCCACTCAGTCTGGCAGGCCTTGGAGATCGGGGTCAGGAAGCTCACCAGAGTGTCGGCGCGCTCGCGCTCGGCGGCATCCTCGGCGTGATGGGCAACGTCGATCAGGGTGGCGGCGTGCAGGGCCAGCAGGCGGCTGCCTTCGACCAGCGACTTCACCGTCAGCAGCATGCGACGCACGTCCGGGTGGACCAGAATCGGGTCAGCCGGCTTGTCCGGGAACTTGGCGCCGCTGAGGGCGCGCGACTGCAGGCGCTCACGGCTGTACTTCAGCGCGTTCTGGTAAGCACGCTCGGACAGGCCAATGCCCTGCAGGCCGACACCCAGGCGCGCAGTGTTCATCATGGTGAACATGGCCTGCAGGCCCTTGTGCGGCTGGCCAACCAGGTAACCCTGCGCGCCATCGAAGTTCATCACGCAGGTGACCGACCCCTTGATGCCCATCTTGTGCTCGATCGAGCCGCAGCGCAGTGCGTTGCGCTCGCCGACGTTGCCTTCGCGGTCGACCTTGAACTTGGGGGTGACGAACAGCGAGATGCCCTTGGCGCCCGGAGGGGCGTCGGGCAGCTTGGCCAGCACCAGGTGCACGATGTTGCCGGTCAGGTCGTGCTCGCCGGCGGTGATGAAGATCTTGGTGCCGGTGATCGAGTAGCTGCCGTCGGCGTTCGGCTCGGCCTTGGTCTTCAGCAGGCCCAGGTCGGTGCCGCAGTGCGGCTCGGTCAGGCACATGGTGCCGGTCCAGCGGCCTTCGATCAGCGGCTTGAGGAAGGCGTCGTGCTGCCAGGCCTCGCCGTGCTGCTTCAGTGCTTCGATGGCGCCGTGCGACAGCAGCGGGAAGTTGCCCCAGGCCAGGTTGGCGGCGTTGATCATTTCGTTGAGCGGCACGCCCAGGGTGTGCGGCAGGCCCTGGCCGCCCAGCTCCGGCGAGGCGGTCAGGCCGGTCCAGCCACCATCGACGAACTGGTCGTAGGCCTGCTTGAAGCCGGGCGGGGTGGTCACTTCACCGGTGGCCTGGTCGAGCACGCAGCCGATCTCGTCGCCGACGCTGTTGAGCGGGGCCAGCACGGTGGCGCTGAAGCGGCCGGCTTCTTCCAGCACGGCATCGACCACATCGGCGGTGGCGTCGGTGAAGCCCAGGCGGGCGAACAGGGGTTCGACCTTGAGCACGTCGTGCAGGGCGAAACGGAGGTCGGAAAGCGGGGCGGTGTAGCTGCTCATCGGTACGTCTCGATTTGATCAGGGCAGGGGAGAGCGGCGCCAGGCGCCGCCGCGGAAAGTGGGGTCAGCGCAGCACGCCGGGCAGGCCCGGGGCCTGGTTGAGGGTGCTGCGGCTGCTGATGTCGAAGCTGCGCTGCTTCTTTTCCTGCGGCGTGGCCGCCACCGTTCCCTTCAGGCCATAGGCCAGGGTACGGTTGCCGGCCAGCGCGTCGGCCACCACCAGGCGTGCGGCCGAGCTGGGCACGAGTTCGACATTGATGACGTCGGCCGAGGTGCCGCCGATGGAGATGCCGGGCTTGGCCAGCAGCGTGCCGGCGTCGCTGTCGCCGACGGTCAATGCCAGCGCGACGTCATCGAAGGTCATGGGCATGGAGCTGTAGTTCTGCAGGCGCAGGGCCACGGTCCAGTTGCCGTCGGCGCGCACGGTCAGCTGTTGCAGGCTGGCCGCCGGTTCCGAAACACGCTTGACGATGCCGTTGTTGCAGGCAACAAGGGCGAGGGTGCACAGGACGATCAAGGCGGTACGGAAACGGGGGAGCATGGGCGCAGGTCCTCTGGAGGGGGTGCGTTGGATAAGCATACTACGGCGTATGGTCGTTTGGATCGCCTGTGGCGACCCGTCGCAGAGGGTAGCGCGTGAAGATGGCGGCCGGGCGTGCGCGGCGCCGGATCGGGCGCGTGTGGCGCGCCGAATGCGGGGCGGTTCAGTTGGCGGGCATGTCGCGCAGCGGGGCCATCAGGCGCAGCGGCTTGAGGTCGTAGCCCATGGCTTCGGCTTTTTCTTTCAGCTGTTCGAATCGGGCGCGATCCATTTCCGGCAGGCGCGAAAGAATCCACAGGTACTTTCGATCGGGTTCGCCGACCAACGCCCACTGATAGTCCGGGTCCAGTGCCAGCACCCAGTAGTCGGCCCAGACCAGCGGCACCCAGCTCAGCCAGTCCGGCACGAAGCGCACCTGCAGTTGGCCGGGATGACCGGCAACCGGGCGTGCTACGCCTTCAGCAACCACACGTTCTCCGTCGCCGTTGCGGCAGGCGTTGGTGACACTGATGCGGCCATCGCGGCGCAGCCCGTAGTTGGCGGTGATTTCGCCAACGCACTGCTTCTGGAACGACACCGGAAGATGCGCGATCTCGTGCCACTGGCCGGCATAGCGATCGATGTCCAGCGCATCGACCGCGCGCACCGGCTCGGCGGCGATCACCGGCAGGGCGGCCAGCAGCAGGCAGGCGAGCAGGGCGGGGCGCAGAGGCATCGGCAGGCTCCAGGCAGGAGTCTGGAGCGTAGGTGTCGCCGCGCGTGCCGGTGTAAATGTTTCGTCAACCGGGCGGTGTGGCTGCCGCTTGCGCGGAGCGCGAACAAAAAAAGACCTGCATTTCTGCAGGTCTCTGAAGATGGTGGCCGAAGACGGAATCGAACCGCCGACACGGGGATTTTCAATCCCCTGCTCTACCAACTGAGCTACTCGGCCAAATTGTGTGGCAACCGTGATCAAACCCGGTTTCCGGAAAAAAAAGACCCGCATTTCTGCAGGCCTTCGAAAGTGGTGGCCGAAGACGGAATCGAACCGCCGACACGGGGATTTTCAATCCCCTGCTCTACCAACTGAGCTACTCGGCCACATGTTTCGTTGCAGCGAGGTCGCTGCCAAGGATGCGTATATTACGGAGGTCGGCTGCCTTCGGCAAGCGTTTTGCCAGGATTTCTTCACATTGCCGTCTGCGCGCTCGCAAGTGCTTGATCCTCCGTCGTGGGGCGGGGCGGGGCCAATCGATCATGGTCTGCGGTGGAAATCAGCAGGTCGCCGCAATCGCCAAAGCTGCAGGGGCAAGGGCTGCGCCGGACAAGCGCGGGTCCGGGCAATGGAACGCTGTTTTCGTGGCCGCCATCGGGGAACGCCGCAGCGTAGTGTCGGCAGTCCTTTCCCGATGCTGGCAACAGCAGAGACCTGGCCATGTCCGATTCCTCCACCACCTCCCGTATCGTGCTGGCGTCGCGTCCGCAGGGGGCGCCGGGTGCGGCCAACTTCCGCTTGGAACAGGCAGCGTTGTCGGCACTGGCCGGTGGCGAGGTGCTGCTGCGCAACCGGTATCTGTCGCTGGACCCGTACATGCGTGGGCGCATGGACGAGGGCCCGTCGTACGCCCCGCCGGTGGCGGTGGGCGCGGTGATGGAAGGGCAGACCGTGGCCGAGGTGCTGCAATCCAACGCCGAGGGCGTAGCCGCAGGTGAGCTGGTGCTGGCGCCGGGTGGCTGGCAGACCCACGCGGTGCTGCCGGCCAAGGCATTGGGGCGCCGCCTGGACCCCTCCGGACTGCCGCTGAGTACCGCGCTGGGCGTGTATGGCATGCCCGGCTTCACCGCCTATTCCAGCCTGCATGAGATCGCCCGCCTGAAGCCGGGCGAGACGCTGGTGGTCGCCGCCGCGACCGGGCCGGTGGGCGCGACCGTAGCCCAGCTGGCCAAGCTGCAGGGCGCGCGCGTGGTCGCCATCGCCGGTGGCGAAGCCAAGCGCGCCTATCTGCAGACGCTGGGGGTGGACGTGGCACTGGATCATCGCGCCGCTGATTTCGTCGTGCAGCTGCGCGCGGCGGTGCCCGCGGGTATCGACGTGTATTTCGAGAACGTGGGCGGCCATGTGCTGGATGCCGTGCTGCCGCTGCTCAACGACTTCGCCCGCATTCCGGTGTGCGGCACCATCGCCACCTACAACGAGCGCGGCGTCGAGCAGCCCGGCCCGGACCGGTTGCCCGCACTGTTCAGCCAGATCCTGCGCCAGCGCCTGACCGTGCGTGGTTTCATCGTGCACGACTTCATCCACCTGTGGCCGGATTTCGAGCGCGAGATGCCGCAGTGGCTGCGCGACGGCCGCATCCAGTACCGCGAGGATGTGGTGGAAGGGCTGGAGAATGCGCCGGAGGCGTTCTTCGGGCTGTTGCAGGGGCGCAACTTCGGCAAGCTGGTGGTGAAGCTGGATTGAGGGCTTGGCGGTGTGCCGACCAAGGTCGGCACCTACCGGAAGCTGAGCGTGCCGACCAAGGTCGGCACCCACTTCAGGCAGTCGAGTCAGGCAGTCGAGGCCTTTTCCCGGCGCAGCAGTTCGCGCTTGCGCGCCACGCCCCAGGCATAGCCGGACAGGTCGCCGTCGCGGCGCACCACGCGGTGGCAGGGGACTGCCACCGCCAGCGGGTTGCTTGCGCATGCGCGTGCCACCGCACGACTCGAGCGTGGCGCACCGATACGCGCAGCGACATCCGCATACGACGCGGTCTGCCCGCGCGGAATCTGCTGCAGTGCCTGCCACACCCGTTGCTGGAATGCGGTGCCGCGGATGTCCAGCGGCAGCGTGGCGCCCCGCGAGGGATCCTCGACCAGGCCCACGACCTGCGCCACCAGTTGCTCATAGCCCTGGTCGGCACCGACCAGTTCGGCCTGGCGGAAGCGTTGCTGCAATGACTGCAGCAGCGTCTCCGGATCGTCGCCGAGCAGGATCGCGACCACGCCGGTCCCGCTGCTGGCCACCAGCACGCTGCCCAGTGAACTTTCGGCAAGCGCGAAGTGGATGACTTCGCCGCGACCACCTGCGCGCCATTGCTTGGGCGTCATGCCCAGCAACTTCGGTGCGTTCTCGTAGAAGCGCCCGCTGGAACCGAAGCCGGCATCGTGGAAGGCGTCGGTGATGCGTTCCTGCTGTTCCAGCCCGGTGCGCAGGCGATCGGCGCGCAGCGCGGCGGCGTATTGCTTCGGGGTCAGCCCGGTGGCCTGTTTGAACAGGCGGTGCAGCCGGGTCGGGCTGCAGCCGGCGATGTCGGCCAGTTCCTGCAGTGAGGGTTCGTCGAGGCTGGTCTGCAGGTGGCGGCAGACCCGTTCGACGCGGGCATCGAGGGCGGTGGTGGCGGTACTGTCCATGGCCGGATTCTGGCACGCGCCGGTTCTGCGGAAACTCCGTTTCCTGCACCGACGGGCCAGGCCCGGAAACGGAGTGTTGGCAGGCCGAAGGCGCGGCATCGTGGCGGCCACTTCACAACCGGCACCACGACCATGCGCCTGAACAACAAGATCGCTCTCATCACCGGTGCCAGCGCTGGCATTGGCCGCGCCAGCGCCCTGCGCTTTGCTGCCGAAGGGGCAAGGCTGGTGCTCAACGCGCGGCGACCGGAGCCGCTGCAGGCGCTGGCCGAGCAGATTCGCGCCGCCGGTGGCGAAGCCGTGGTGCATGCCGCTGACGTGGCCGATCCGGGCACGGCGCAGGCGCTGGTCGATCTGGCCCAGCGGTCATTCGGCGGCCTGGACATCGCCCTCAACAATGCCGGCATGCTCGGCCCGGGCATGCCGGCGGCGGAGTTCCCGGTGGACGCCTGGCGCGAAGTGATGGCGACCAATCTGGATGCGGCCTTCCATGCGGCACGCGCGCAGTTGCCGGCACTGCTGGCGCGCGGTGGCGGCTCGCTGGTGTTCGTCGGCACCTTCGTCGGCCACACCGTGGGATTCCCGGGCATGGCGGCCTATGCGTCAAGCAAGGCCGGGCTGGTCGGCCTGAGCCAGGTGATCGCTGCCGAATACGGCGCGCACGGCGTGCGCAGCAACGTGCTGCTGCCTGGTGGCACCGATACCGAGATGGGCCGGCAGGCGGCACCGACCGGCGATGCCCGCGACTTCGTGCGCTCGCTGCACGCGCTCAAGCGCATGGCCGAGCCGGAGGAGATCGCCAACGCGGCGCTGTTCCTGGCCAGCGACGAAAGCAGTTTCGTTACCGGCACCGCGATGCGCGTGGAGGGCGGGGTGTCGATCACCCGTACCTGAGCGGGCTCACGAGCGTGGCGCGTAGCGGATGCCGCTGCTGGCCATGAAGCCTTTCGGATCGAAACGGGCCCAGGCTTCGCCCCAGTCGAAGCGGGCGAGGCCGCCGGTCAGTTTGCGCCCCAGTGCCGTGGCCAAGATGCGGCGCATGAAAGCGACTTCGGCATCGATCGCGGCCTGGGTCGGCCAGCCGTCTTCCAGCGGCGCACCAGGCAGACTGACACCCATTGCCACCATGTCGAGCTGTTGCCCGTGGAAGCACAGGCTGATGCCAGCGGGTGCACCGCCCAGGCTGAGCCGGTGCAGGCTGAGCCAGTGATAACCGGTGCCGACATCGCGCTCCCCTCGCACCAGGGCGGCGAAGGCGACGCTCGCTTCATCCCGGGACAGGGTGGGGCCGATCAGCGTCGGCAGATTGCCGAGCTGGATGCTGCCGTCGGTCGCATCGAGGAGCATCGGCAACGCGTGCGCTGCGTGCTGGGCAGGAGAGGGCATGTCATACCGGTGGGCGTGGTGCCTCGGATTCTGGCTGCGCGGGGGCCGCGGCGGCAAGCCAGTGCCTGCACATGGCGTTGGCACGGGACTGACCTGCGGCTTACCCGGCAACCTCTAGCGTGGTGGGCAACGCAGGCCCGCCGCCGGCGTGGAGATTTCAATGAACGAGCGAGACAAGGATCAGGCCCCGAAGCAGGGCGTGCAGGAAAGCCGCCAGGACAGGAAGCAGGACGATGTGGCCAAGCAGCGGCCCGGGCAGCGTGATCAACAGGTGCGCGATGCGCACTCGCGCAGCCCGCGGCGCAAGGACGGTGACCAGGAGCCGGCCTGAGTTGCGGACGCTGAAAAGAAAAACCCGCAGATCGCAGGGATCTACGGGTTCTTCTGGATAGTGGTGGAGCCAAGGAGGATCGAACTCCTGACCTCGTCATTGCGAACGACGCGCTCTCCCAGCTGAGCTATGGCCCCACGGCAGGCTTTCAGTGTAGCGCTGCCTGCCGGGCTTGCCAAGCGCCGGGCCGGGACGGCGGCTGGCGTGGATCTGCCACCGTCCCGGCCGCGTCAGGTCAGGGCCTGGCGCAGCAGATCCCCCGCGCGCTGTACCGCTACGCCGGTGGAAACAGCCACGCCTTGCAGATGGATGCAGGCGTGGATCATTCCGGGCAACCGCTCGAGCGTGCAGCCGATACCTGCCGCCTGCAGCCGCCGCGCATACTGCTCGGCCTCGTCACGCAGTGGGTCGTACTCACAGCTGAGCACGGAGGCCGGCGCCAGTCCCCGCAGGTCGGTTGCGTGGGCGGGCGAGGCCAGTGCCAGCGGCGGATCCAGATCACCAAGATAGCCCTTCCAGCAGCGCCGCATCAGTTCGGCGCTGAGGTAGTAGCCACTGGCGTACTCGCGGTAGGAATCGCTGCCCATGCCGGCATCCAGCGCCGGGTACAGCAGCAGCTGGTGGCATGGTTGTGGCAGCCCCCGTTCGCGCAGCAGCAGGCAGCAGGCGGTGGCGAGGTTGCCACCGGCGCTGTCGCCACCGATCGCCAGCCGCTGTGGGTCCAGGCCAAGGCGCTCGGCGTTGTCCTGCAGCCACTGCCAGGCGTCGGCGACGTCATGCAGTGGAACCGGGAACGGATGTTCCGGCGCCAGCCGGTAGCCCACGGCGACAATCACGCAGCCGCCGGCATTGGCCAAGGCGCGGCAGGGACCGTCGTAGACCGCCAGCGAACACTGGAACCAGCCGCCGCCGTGGGCGAACAGCAGGGCCGGCGCCGGTCCATCGGGCAGCCCTTCCGGTGTGTAAAGGCGGACTTCCAATGCATGCCCGTCGCGTGGGATCACCGTGTGCTCGATCACGCGTGCAACCGGCTGCGGCGCCCCCTGCAGCGTCGGCAGCGCACCCTCGCTGATCGCACGCAGTTCCCGCAGGTCGTCGGGCAATGGCTGCGACGCCACGGCGTCGACGAACTGCTGCAGCGCCGGTTCAAGCTGCATGGTGTGCCTCCTGCAGGAACGGCAGCAGCTGTGCAAGAAATGCCTGCGGCGCTTCTTCCATGATGAAGTGGCCGCAGCCCGGCACGATGCTGCCGCGCACGTCATCGGCATGTGGCTGCAGGGTGAGCATCGGCGCGTCGCCGGTGGCGTGTTCGGCGCCGATTGCCAGCACCGGCATCGGCAGCCGGCGCTGCGCGCGCAGCTTGTTCTGGCGGATGGTTTCCGGAATCGCGCGGTACCAGGCGAAGCCTGCGCGCAGCGCGCCGGGGCGGCTGTAGGCGGCGATGTAGGTATCGGCGGCCACTGCATCGCGCCGGTACGACCAGCGATCGAACATGAATTCCAGGTAGGCGCGCTCGCGACCGCTGATGAGCGCCTCGGGCAGATCGGCCACCTGGTTGAACATGAAGTGCCAGAGGAAGATGTTGTCAGCCGGTGCGGCGAAGATGCCCGGCTCGGGCGCCAGCCCGGGAATCACCGCTTCGGTGACCGCCAGCTGGCGCACGGCCTGCGGCTGGTCGCTGGCCAGCGCATAGGCAATCCACATGCCGATGTCATGGCCGACCACCTGGTAACGGTCGTGGCCCAGCGTCTGCATGGTCTGGTGCAGGACGGCGGCGGCACTGCCGGTGTCGTAGCCGTGGGCAGGGCGGTCGGATTCGCCGATGCCCGGCGGATCAACCGCGATGGCTTCGAAACCGGCCTCGGCCAGCGCGTGCAGCACGTGGCGCCAGGCGTACCAGGTCTGCGGCCAGCCGGGAATCAGCAGCACCGGTGCACCGTGGCCTGCAGATACGCAATGCACGCGCTGGCCGTCGATGCGCAGGTAGTGGTGGCGCAGCGAAGCGTCGCCGGCAGCGCCAGCGGAAAGGGAAGTGGTCATGGGGGAGTGCTCCGTCGGGGCTCAGGCGATGCCGAGCATCTGCTGCATCTGTGTGGTGCTGATCGGTGCACCGGCGAAGTCGTCGAAGATCTTGTCGGTGACCGGAATGATGTGGTCGCGGATGAATGCGGCGCCTTCGCGCGCGCCGGCTTCCTGGTCCTTCAGGCAGCACTCCCATTCCAGCGTCGCCCAGCCCTGGTAGTCGTACTGGGCCAGCTTGGAGAAGATCGACTTGAAGTCGACCTGGCCATCGCCCAGCGAGCGGAAGCGACCTGCACGTTCGGTCCAGTCGGCATACCCGCCATAGATGCCTTGGCGGCCGCTGGGGCGGAACTCCGCATCCTTGACGTGGAACATGCGGATCAGCGGGTGGTAGATGTCCAGGTACTCCAGGTAGTCCAGCTGCTGCAGCACGAAGTGGCTGGGATCGAACAGGATGCGGCAGCGCTGGTGCTGACCGACGCGCTCGAAGAAGCGCTCGAAGCTGGTGCCGTCATGCAGGTCTTCGCTGGGATGGATCTCGTAGCAGAGGTTGATGCCGTTGTCCTCGCAGGTATCGAGGATCGGCCGCCAGCGTCGTGCCAGCTCATCGAAGGCCGCGTCGATCAGGCCCGGCGGGCGCTGCGGGAACGGGAACAGATACGGCCATGCGAACGAGCCGGAGAAGGTGCCCATGTCCTGCAGGCCGAGACGGCGTGACGCGCGGGCGGCCAGGTGCAGCTGCTGCTGCGCCCATTCGCTGCGGGCCTTCGGATTGCCGCGCAGTGCTTCCGGGGCGAAGCCATCGCAGAGTTCATCGTAGGCCGGATGCACGGCCACCAGCTGGCCGAGGATGTGGGTGGTGAGCTCGCTGACCTGCAGGCCGTGTTCGGCGAGCGTGCCGCGGATGTCATCGCAGTAATCCTGGCTGTCGGCGGCAGTGGCCAGGTCGAACAGGCGTGCATCCCAGGCGGGAATCTGCAGCGCATTGAAACCGTGGCCTGCGGCCCACTCGGCGATGCCGGCAAGTGAGTTGAACGGGGCCTGGTCGCCGGCGAACTGCGCCAGGTGCAGGCTGGGGCCCTTGAGGGTCTGCATGTGTTGCTCCAATTGTTTGTCAATCGACAAAGAATAGGTGAGACCCTCGCGGTGGTCAACACCCGCGTTACACTGCGCGCCTCACTGGAGCAGGCAGGCAGATGGCAGGGCGACCGCGCGAATTCGACAGGGACCAGGCGTTGCGCAAGGCGATGCTGCTGTTCTGGCAGCACGGCTATGAAGGCACGTCGATGTCGGCACTGGTCGAAGCACTGGGCATTGCCTCTGCGCGCATCTACGCTGCGTTCGGCAGCAAGGAGCAGTTGTTCCGCGAAGCCGTTGCGCTGTACGAGGAAGGCGAGGGCGGCTTCGCGCCGCGCGCGCTGGAGCAGGCCACGCTGCGTGAGGCGATCGGCTCCATGCTGCGTGAAGCGGTGCTGACCTACACCCGTCGCGGGCGCCCGCACGGCTGCCTGGTAGTGTCCTCGGCCAGCAGCGTCTCGCCCGATGGCGAGGGCGTGCGGGACTGGTTGGCCAGCCATCGTCGCCAGCGTACGGCGGCGATCATCGCGCGCCTGCAGCAGGCGCAGTCCGAAGGGGAGCTGGCCGGCGATGTGGCGGTGCAGGCACTGGGCGATCACTTCGCTACGGTGCTGCACGGCATTTCGGTGCAGGCCCGTGACGGGATCAGCCGCGAGCGACTGCTGGCGATGGTCGATGTGGCGTTGGGGCCGCTGCCCTGAGTCAAGCCTTCAGGGCGTGCGGAATGCCCGGCGACTGTGCCGAAACCGCTGGTTTCGCCGGGCGTGGAGGTCGCGCAACGAAATCGTAACAATTTGGGGGATAATGGCGGCTTGCGCAGTTCTCCTCCCTTTTGCCGCCCGGCTCGCGCAGGCCGCACGGACGCCTCCTCAGAGCATTTCATGCCCTCCCATTCCGATTCCCGCCGCCTGTCGGGTATGTCGTCTTCCTTTGTTTCCTTCCGCCGCCACCCGCTGGCCCTGGCCTGTGCCGGCCTGGCTCTGGTCGGCAGCTTCGGTGCCGCCGCGCAGGACAGCGCGCCGACCCCGACCGGGCTGGACACCATCACCGTGACTGCCGAACACCGCGAGCAGAACCTGCAGGAAGTGCCGGTCTCGGTGGGCGTGGTGCAGGGTGAGCGCATGCGCGACTTCACCGCCGGCGGCGACGACACCCTGCTGGCGCTGTCCGGCCGCGTACCGAGCCTGTATGCGGAAACCACCACCGGCCGCATCTTCCCGCGCTTCTACATCCGTGGCCTGGGCAACATCGACTTCTACCTGGGTGCCTCGCAGCCGGTGTCGATCATCCAGGACGACGTGGTGCTGGAACACGTGGTGCTGAAGTCCAACCCGGTCTATGACGTGGACCAGGTGGAAGTGCTGCGCGGCCCGCAAGGTTCGCTGTTCGGCCGCAACACCACCGCCGGCATCATCAAGTTCGACACGTTGAAGCCGACCCAGGACTACACCGGCCGCGTCAGCGCCAGCTATGCGACCTACAACAGCGTGTCGATCGACGGCGGCTTCGGCGGCCCGATCAACGACATCGCCTCGTTCCGCGTGTCGGCCCTGTACCAGCACCGCGACGACTACGTTGACAACACCTACCGCGGCCCGAGCGCCGACGGCACGGTCAGCCCGAAGAAGAACGCCATGGGCGGCTTCGATGACCGCAACGTGCGCGCCCAGCTGCTGCTGACCCCGAGCGACCAGTTCTCGATCCTGGCCTCGGCCCACGCCCGTGACTACGAAGGCACCTCCACCCTGTTCCTGCGCGGCGCGCTGACCAAGGGCTCGAACAAGACCGACGTGCCGCGCGACAAGGTCGCCTACGACGAAGCCGACAACAACCCGCAGGCCTACAAGACCTACGGTGGTTCGGTGAAGGCGCGTTACGACTTCGGCGCGATCGACTTCACCTCGATCACCGCCTACGAGACCACCTCCGGTTACAGCCGCGGCGACACCGACGGCGGTGCCGCGGTGAACTTCCCGGTCAACGGCGTGCCGAACGGCTATGGCCAGTCGATGGGCCGCATCCGTGATCTGGACCAGTGGACCCAGGAATTCCGCCTGGCCAGCCATGACGACAGCGCCCTGCAGTGGCAGGCCGGTGCGTTCTACTTCAACGGCAGCGACACCACCGACTTCTACCAGCGTGCGTGGTTCCTGCAGGGCGCGGCCCGCAACCCGAACAACTGGGTGCGCCTGCGCAACAAGAACACCTCGTGGGCCGGATTCGGCCAGCTGAGCTACGCCTTCACCGACAAGTTCACCGTCACCGCCGGCCTGCGCCAGACCAAGGACGAGAAGCACACCCGCCTGCTGAAGACGGCTGACACGGCCGCCGGCGTGGTCACCTACAAGGGCCGCACCGACGTCAAGATGTCCGACACCACCCCGAGCTGGGATCTGAGCGCGATGTATCAGATCACGCCGGATGTGAGCGTCTACGCCAAGGTCGCGCGCGGCTTCCGTGGCCCGACCATCCAGGGTCGTTCGGCGGTGTTCAATGCCGATTTCACCACCGCCGATTCCGAGACGATCCTGTCCTGGGAAGCGGGTGTGAAGAGCAGCCTGTGGGACAACCGCCTGCGCCTGAACGCCACCGCGTTCACCTACACCGTCAACGACATCCAGCTCAACGGCAACGATTCGGACGGCAACGGCGTGCTGTTCAACGCCGACAAGGCCAAGGCCTACGGTTTCGAAGCGGACATGGAGCTGCGCCCGATCCCGAACCTGACGCTGAGCGCCGGCCTGAGCCTGCTGCACAGCGAGATCAAGGACAAGCGCGTCTACGCGCAGGTCTGCGGCCTCAACGGCCAGGTGGTGTGCACGGTGAATGACCCGACCATCAAGGTCGGTGCCAACACCTTCGCGCAGATCGACGGCAACCCGCTGCCGAACGCGCCGAAGTACAACGTCAACCTGGCCGCCCGCTACGACTTCCCGGTCAGCGACGCCGGCACCATGTTCGTCTCCACCGACTGGAACAAGCAGGGTTACACCAGCTTCGTGCTGTACGACAGCAAGGAGTTCAACTCCAAGGGTGACTTCGAGGGTGGCCTGAAGATCGGCTACTCGGGCAACTACGGTGCCTACGAAGTGGCGCTGTTCGCGCGCAACATCACCAACGAGAAGAACCTCAAGGGTGTGATCGAGAACTACATGGCGGCGGTCTACAACGAACCACGTACCGTCGGCGTCTCGCTGAACATGAACTGGTAAGCCTTACCCCGTCGTGTAACGGAAACGGCGCTCATCGAGCGCCGTTTTTCGTTGCTAGGCATCATCCGTGCTCACGGCGTGGCGCTGACGCCCTTGCCCAGCGCTGCATCGGACGGCGCACTGGGGCCCAGCACCTGCAGCTGCATCGCCTCCATTCGCTCCAGTACCTTGCGCTGCTTGCCGTTGAGGCCGCGAGAGGTGATTGCGATGTGCTTGCGTGCAGCGTCCAGCGGCGCGGGTTGGTAGTGCACCGTGAAGCGGCGCAGGGCGCATCCCGTCAGCTTGTCGACCGGTGCGCAGTCGTTCGCGTTGAAATCGATATCGCCGTCGGCGGCAACAATGAAGGGGCTGAGCAGGATCTGCCCTTCGCTGGCAGTGAAGGCCAGTGGCGCGTGGGCCTTGGCGATGACCGCCTGGATGCGTACGGCAGGGATGTCTTCAGGGACGATCCTGTCATCCCAGTAGCCTTCGGTCGGGCGCGAGGTTTCGTAGTTCTGGGTGCCCCATGCCACGCAGTTGCCGGAGGCCACATGCACCGAGATGCAGACCTGCTGGGAGTGCTGATCGGTCAGGACGCCGGGTGGTACCCAGACCTTCTTCCAGGAATAGAAACGGTAATCGACGTCGGCCAGGCGGGTGGCGCCGATGTCCTTCGATACTTCGTCCGCGGTCCCCAGCGGCTTCAGCTTGGCCACGCGGGTGTTCAGGCGGTAGTTCTCCGCACCGTTCAGCAGATAGGTGCCTGGCGGAATCAGATGCACCTCGAACACGTCCATCAACACCGTCCGCTGCGGGCCGGTTTCCAGTTCGTTGGTGTTGAACAGCTGCACATAGCCCTGGGAGGGAATGTCCTTGTGCTGGAAGGACACCCGCGTCGAGAACCCGGGTAGGTCGGTCGAGCGGTTGCCCAGATGAAAGCCGGGCACCGGAGAGCCGACGCCTGGCCCGCCGTTGTGCACGACATACGGGGCCGGCACCAGCACGGCAACCAGACCGTCGCGGGTGGCACCGTCAATGATGTCCACCAGCTTGGCTGTGTTCTCCTTTTCCTGTGCATAGGAAAGCGGTGCGGCCTGCCCAGAGCATGCCAGGCCCAACGTGGTTAGCAGCAGTGCGCAGGCGGTCGCGATCTTGAGGGTCTGCATCGACGTCTCCTTGTCAGTACCGGTAAACCCTAGCACGGCCCCTGCAGGCTCGAGGTGCATGGCGCCGGCGTGGTCCGGCGCCTTGTGCCATCAACGTGCGGGCAGCAGCGCCTGGAGCTGCGATTCCAGTTCCTGCTGGCGCCAGCCGGCCAGTGCGGCCGGCCACTGGCGACGTTCCAGATAGCTTTCCAGGTGCTTGCGCGAGGCCAGCACGCCATCCGGCAGGCCCAGTTCGCGGCTGCGCTCGGCGACCGCGTCCTGCAGCTTCTTCAGTGCCTGCTTGTTGCTGTCGTTGGCCGGCAGCGCCAGCGGTGCCTCGGCCTCATCGGCCAGCGGTGTGTCCAGCGCCTGCCACACAGCGCCAGCGAGCTTGCGCGGTGCCTTCGGGAACTGTTCGAACAGCGTGCCCAGCGCAGCGGCATCGGCCGGTGGCGTGCGCGCCAGCGTGGCGGCCAGTTCGTTGTCCAGGATCCAGCTCCGCGGGCGGTCGCTGCTGCGGGCCTGGACATCGCGCCAGCGCAGCAGGCGCAGCAGGCGGCGCTGTGCGGCGGCATCGAGGAACTGCGCCGAGCGCATCGCCAGGTGCGGCCAGCGGTCTTCGTCATTGGCGACGCTGGCCAGCAGGCGCTCGCCGTCGTCGTGCAGCCACTGCTGGCGGCCCAGCGCCTGCAGCCTGGCATCGATGGCGTCATGCAGCGCGAACAGGTGCTCGACGTCGTCGGCGGCGTACTGAAGCTGCGATTCCGAGAGCGGACGGCGCATCCAGTCCGAACGGGTTTCGCCCTTGGCCAGCGCCACCCCGGTGATTTCCGCAACCAGCTTTTGGTAACCCATGCCGCCACCGATACCGGCCAGCGAGGCACCGATCTGGGTGTCGAACAGCGGTCGCGGCAACACGCCGCAGGCCCACTTGAAGGCGACCAGGTCTTCGCTGGCGCTGTGCATCACCTTGATGATCGAGTCATCGGCCAGCCAGGGCGCCAATGCTTCTGTCATGCCGGGAATCAGCGGATCGATCAGCAGGATGTCCTGTCCGACGGCCATCTGCACCAGGGCCAACTGCGGCCAGAAGGTGCGTTCGCGGATGAATTCGGTGTCCAGGCCGATGCGGGTCGGACGCTGCTGGAAGTACGGATCCAGCTCGGCGGGGGTGGTGATCCAGGTTGCCACGGGTCAGGGCCTACTACTCGGGTTTGCTCAGGCAGGGGAGAATAGCCTAACGTCGGTCCGCATCCGTGCCGAAGGAGATCCTGCTTGCGTTTTCTGCTGTCGTCCGCGCTGTGCACCGCCCTGGCTGTGGCCCTGGCCGGCTGCACGCCGTCGCCCACGGCAACGCCGGAGCCGGCGCCGGCTGCTGGCGAAGACGCGCGGCCGCAGGAAGGTTCGCAGGTGGACACAGCCCTCGGGAACGGGCAAGGCAGTGTCACCATTGCCGGCGAGGATGCGGCTGAGGATGTGCAGCGGTGGACAGCGCCACGGGTTGATCGGCAGGGGCGCACGCTGGCCCAGCTGCGCCGCGCGGCCGAGAAGGCGTTCAACGAAGGGCATCTGTACGAGGACGCCGACGCAGCGGTTCCGCTGTGGCTGGCGGTACAGGAGGAAGACCCGGATGACCGTCAGGCCCGCATCGGCCTGCAGCGTGCCCGCCAGCGCCTGCAGCAGCAGGCGGACGCGCTGCTGGTGCGGCCGCTGAAGCAACGCGAGGCCCTGGCTGAGGCCAGCCGCCAGGCGCTGGTACTGCTGACGCTCGCGCCGAAGGACGAGAAGGTGCGTGCGCTGCAGGGGCGGGTTGAGACCGCGCAGCGCGCGGTGGCCTACAACCGCGCCGGCGAAGAGGACCTGCGGTCGAACCGGATCGGTGAAGATGGTGACGGTGCCATCGGCAACTTCCGCGAGGCCCTGGCCCTGGATGAACACAACAGCCGGGCGCGGCAAGGCCTGGCAGCGGCGGAGAGTGGCTTGATCCGCCGCGCCGAAGACGCCGCGCGCGTGCGCGACTTCGCCAGCGCGGGCACCTGGCTGGCCGAAGCCAGCAAGGTCCGCGACTCGTCACCGACCATTGCCGATGCCTTCGAGCGCATCGAGCAGATCCGTGCCGCCACGCTGCTGCAGCTGCGCGATGACGGTCTGCGTGATCTGGCCACGCCGCAGGGCCTGAAGCCCGCCCGCGAGAAGTTGGCCGAGGCCCTGCGCATCGCTCTGCCGGGAGACGCGGTGGTGGCCCAGCTGCGCGAGCGTATCGATCTCGCTACCCATTACGGTAGCTTCCGCCCGGGCCAGGTGTTCAGCGACGCCATGCGTGATGGCGGGCGCGGGCCGCAGATGGTGGTGGTGCCGCATGGCGGCTTCCAGATGGGTGCCAGTGATGCCGAGCCTGGATCCAGTGATTCCGAGCGCCCTTCACACTATGTGCGCTTCGATCGCGGTTTCGCGATGGCGATCACCGAGGTTACGGTCAGCGATTTCGAACGTTACGTGAAGGCGTCCAATGCGCGCCCGCGCGCGACCCGGCGTGGCCATTCGGTGGTCTATGACGAGCGTAGCGGCAACTTCATCCGCCGCAGTGGAGTGGACTGGCGCTCTGACTATGACGGCGGCCGCGCGTTGGGCAACTCGCCGGTGATGCACGTCAGCGTGCGTGATGCCGAGAATTACGCGGCGTGGTTGTCCGAGCAGACCGGCCGCAGCTACCGGCTGCCCAGCGAGGCCGAATTCGAATATGCACTGCGCGCCGGCAGCAGCGGGCGCTACCCCTGGGGCGACGCCGGCACGCCGCCGCCCGGCAGCGGCAACTTCACCGGCAGCAAGGATGTCTCCCCGTCCGGGCGGCATTGGCACAACGCCTTCATCGGCTACGGCGATGGCTGGTGGGGACCGGCGCCGGTGGCCAGCTTCCAGGCCAACGCCTTCGGCCTGCACGACATGAGCGGCAACCTCAGCGAATGGGTTGCCGACTGCTGGCATGCCAGTTACCGGCGTGCGCCCTCCGATGGCGCCGCCTGGTTCAACCCGGGCTGTCGCTCGCGGGTGATCCGCGGCGGCAACTGGGCCAATGCGCCCGAACAGACCCGTGCGGCCTGGCGGCAGTCACAGGATTCGGACACCACCAACGCCCGCATCGGTTTCCGCCTGGTGCGGGGCATCTGAGGGGCACCGGGCTTCACCCGCTGCTGGCGTCCGCACACTAAGATTGCGCCGTGCCCGCCGGCCGGCGGGGCCTGCTGGACGACCCCTGATGCGCAATGATCCCTTTTCCCGCTCGCCCCAAGGCCCGCAGCGTCGCGGCCTGTTCGGCAACATTCGCTGGTGGGTGCTGCTGCTGGCCGCCGGCTATGCGGTGTTCTACTGGTTTTCCAACCGCACGGTGGACCCGTACACCGGCGAGAAGGTGATGATCGACAGCAGCCTGGACGCGCGACAGGAGACCGCTTTGGGGCTGCAGGCCTACCAGCAGATCCTGTCGCAGGAACGGCCTATGGATCCCAGCGCACCGATCGCGCGCGATGTGCGCGACATCGCCCAGCGGCTGATTGCCAAGGTCGATGTGGTGGAGACCGCGCTGGCGCAGGAACACGGCGTGCAGCCGGCGCATTTCGCGCGGGATTTCCAGTGGGAGGTGAACGTGATCCCGTCCGATCAGGCCAATGCGTTCTGCCTGCCGGGCGGCAAGATGGCGGTCTACACCGGGCTGGTGCCGGTGGCGCGTACCCGCGATGCGATGGCGGTGGTGATGGGCCACGAGATCGCGCATGCACTGCTGCGCCATGGTGCACAGCGCATGGCCCAGCAGAAGCTCACCCAGATCGGGCAGGTGGCCGGTGCCGCAAGCGGCATGGATGCACAACAGCAACAGATGATGATGTCGGCGATGGGCTACGGGTATCTGCTGCCCTATGCGCGCAGCCACGAAACCCAGGCCGACGAAGTGGGCCTGATGCTGGCCGCAGCGGCGTGCTTCGATCCACGCGAGGCGGTGCCGCTGTGGCAGCGGATGGGCCAGGCCGGTGGCGGCCAGTCGCCGCCGGAGTTCGCATCTACTCACCCGAACCCGGGTACCCGCATCCAGAACCTGCAGGCGCTGATGCCGAAGGCACTCGAGTACCGGCAGAAGTTCTGCGAGCAGGCAAAGTAGGGTGGTGTTCGGCAGGGCTGCGCCCTGCACCTGCCGAAGCAACAGCAACAGCAACAGCAACAGCAACAGCGTGCATTCCGTGGGATGGCGGGGTGGGTCCGGTTGCGGGGGCCGCTGCAAGTACGTCCATGTAAGCTCGGTCGCCGCATCCATGCGGCTCACGCCCCCGCAACCGGACCCACCCCGCCT
>NZ_JABEME010000012.1 GCF_013004645.1 Stenotrophomonas africana
TAAACCCGTCCCTGGGGGCTCGATGGCGCCATCCATGGCGCCAACGGTCCTGCCCACCCACACCGCCCCACCTCTGACAGTTTCACGCGGCTGTTGGTGGGTGCCGACCGTTGGTCGGCACATCTGTCAGATATCGAAATTCATCTGGGGTCAGAGCCCGTAGCGCAGCAACGGGATCCGACCCCGTGCTCCGACAGATCGCGGAGATCTGTCGAAGGCGGGGTGGGTCCGGTTGAGGGGGCGTGAGCGCCATGGATGGCGCGACCGAGGCTACATGGACGTATTTACGCCGTCCCCCTCAACCGGACCCACCCCGCCATCCCACGGAATGCCCGCTTTTGGCGTTGACGTTGACGTCAGCAGGTGCAGGGCTGCAAGCCCTGCAAACCCGCCCCCCTCTTAGTACAGCGTGCGCTCCGGCGCACCCGCCGGCGGCGGGGTGTACTGGTACAGCCAGGTCTCGGTGAGGGTCTTGCCACCACTGCGCAGGAACAGGCGGATGTCGATCTGCTCGGTACTGCCTTCCGGCGGCACCAGGTCGAACATCGCGCGGTAGCCGTTGATCTCGCGCAGCGGACGCGCCGACACGATCTCGACCCGGCCGCGGCTGGCTTCCACCACCGCCTCGACCTCGCCCTTGTCGATCAGCCTGGCCAGTTCGCCGCCTTCGAAGTCCACCGCGAAGCGCCAGCTGAAGTACTCGCGCTTCTTGCCGACCACGCCGCCCAGGCCGGTGCGGCTGGCCACGCAGTGCGCCAGCGGCGGACGTGCCGGCGGCTCGGCACCCCAGTACAGACGGTAGCCGACCAGCAGCTCCTGGCCCTGTTGCGGCTTTTCCTTCGGGTTCCAGAACGCCACGATGTTGTCGAAGGTCTCGTCCACGGTGGGAATCTCCACCAGCTGCACCGAACCCTCGCCCCACTCGCCCTTCGGCTCCACCCACAGGCACGGGCGCTTCTCGTAGAACACGCCGTCGTCCTGGTAGTGGTCGAAGTTGCGGTCGCGCTGCAGCAGGCCGAAACCACGCGGGTTGCGGTCCACGAACATGTTGAAACGCAGGTTGCGCGGGTTCAGCAGCGGCCGCCAGATCCACTCGCCGGCACCGGTCCACAGCGACAGGCCGTCGGTATCGTGGATCTCCGGGCGCCAGTCCCAGGCCATGCGGCGATCGTTCTCGCCCACCTGGTACATGCTGGTGCAGGGCGCGATGCCCAACCGCTCAATCGCCTTGCGCGGGTACAGCGCGCTGTCGATGTCCATCAGCAGCACGTCGCCATTGGTGATCGCGAAGCGATAGGCGCCGGCCACGCTGGGCGAATCCAGCAGGCCATAGACCACGATCGTCTCTGAATCGGCCGACGGCTGTTCCAGGTAATAGGCGATGAAGTCGGGGAATTCCTCCGGCTTGCCCATGCCGGTGTCGATCGCCAGGCCACGCGCGGACTGGCCGTACTGGCCTTCCTTGCCGACCGCGCGGAAGTAGCTGGCGCCGAGGAAGGCGGCGAAGTCGCGGTCGGTGTCCTTGCGGGTGTTCAGGCGGAAACCGGCGAAGCCGAGGTCGGCCGGCAGCTCGCCGTCCTTGATGCCGCTCTTGCCGTAGTTGAAGGCTGCGCCGTCATAAGCCAGCTCCTGCGCCTTGCCGTCGACCACGTCGAACATGCGTACCGGCGAATGAAAGTACAGGCCGAGGTGGAAGAACTTGGCCTGGAACTTGCCGGGCTGATCGGCCCACAGCGCATGGTCCTGGCGGTAGCCGATCGACTGGTATTGGTCCCAGTCCAGGCCTTCAAGGCGGCCCGGCAGCACCCGCTTGTGGCTCTTGTAGGGCGCCTGTGCCAGTGCCCGCGCCTGGCCCTTCAGGGTGGCGAAATCGAACGGCTGCGGCTGGCCGAGGCGGCGCAGGCCCATCTGGCCGCTCTTGCTGGCCGCGCACGCGGGCAGGGACGGCAGGCCGAATGCAGCTAGGGCGAGGGAGGCATTGCGGATGAAGTCGCGTCGTTGCATGCAGGCGCGTCAGGCACAGTGGGAAGGTCGGCCATCATAGGCAGACAAACGTTAACGGGCAGCGGAGACGCGCCCTGCCCGTTCAGCTGCCGCTGGCTGCGTGCCTCAGCGCTGGCAGTGGCTGCACCAGACGCTGGCGCGCTGGCCGATGGTGGCGTGCTTCAGCGCGCGGCCACAGTTCGGGCAGGGCAGCCCGTCACGGCCGTACACCAGCAGTTCCTGCTCGAAGTAGCCCGGCGCGCCGTCAGGGCTGATGAAATCGCGCAGCGTGGTGCCGCCACGGGTGATGGCGTAGCCCAGGATCTCCTTCACTGCATCGGCCAGACGCTGGTAGCGTTCGCGTGAGATCTTTCCTGCCTCGCGCAGCGGGCTGATGCCGGCCTTGAAGAGGCTCTCGGCCGCGTAGATGTTGCCCACGCCCACCACCACCGCCTGGTCCATCAGGAAGGTCTTCACCGGCGCACTACGGCCACGGCTGCGCGCGAACAGGTAGTCGCCGTCGAACGCGTCGTCCAGCGGTTCCGGGCCCAGCCCCTGCAGCAGCGGGTGGACTTCGCCGGTCGGCTGCCAGAGCAGGCTGCCGAAGCGGCGCGGGTCGTTGAAGCGCAGCAGACGGCCGTTGTCCAGGCTGATGTCGACGTGGTCGTGCGCGCGCAGCGGGGTATCACCGGGCAGCACGCGCAGGCTGCCGGACATGCCCAGGTGCAGCACTGCGCTGCCAATGGCGGTATCCAGCAACAGGTACTTGGCGCGACGACGGATGTCCTCGATGCGCTGCCCCGGCAGCAGCTCGGCCACTTCCGGCGGAATCGGCCAGCGCAGGTCGGCGCGGCGCAGGATCACGCCATGCACGCGGCGGCCCTGCAGGTGCGGCGCCAGTCCGCGGCGGGTGGTTTCGACTTCGGGTAGTTCGGGCATGGGGTGATTCTACGCGGGGCCATGCAAAGCCGCTGGGCATGGCCTCGCACCGCCCTATGAATCCAGACCCGCCGCTTCCACCAGGAACGCGCCGTCGACCAGTGCGCCGCGTCCGCCCAGGCGCCAGAACGCCAGATAAGGCGCGAAATCGACGGCTGCCGGGGACAACGGCTGGGCGATATACCAGCCCAGGTACAGGTCCGAAGCGATGTGGTACAGCGCCTCGTCCAGTGCGGCCATCTGAGGGGTATCCAGCGTGCGGGCCTCGCGCACCACATCGCAGACGACGTCGTGCAGATAGGCGCTGGGCCCCGATTCGCGCCATGCGGCCTGCAGCTGCTCTGCGGGCGCTGCCACCACCGGCACGTCGCGCAGTGTGGCCTGCAGCGCGGACTCACCCGCCATACCTGCCACCCTCGCCAGTTCGTCCAGCCAGGTGCGCGCGGCGGCCGCCACTGCCTGCACGTCGCCAGCGATGGCCGGCTGCAGGTACAGATGCCCGTCCCAGCGCCCTGCGCCAAGCACGTCCAGCGCGCGCGACCGCAGCGCATCGGCATGCGGGAAGCCTGCGAATACCGCCGCCAGCGTATCCGGGTCGGTCACGCCCTGCAGCAGGCCGGAGAAATACCAGTCCTCGCGCTCGCTGCGGCCAGCGCAGAATTCAAGCCATTCGGCGAACAGTTCCTCGTCGATCCGGTCATCCATGGGGGAACTCCTTGGGGAACATAGGCCCGCGATGATCGCCCGGCAGCGGGTACGCAGGCCAGCATGCGCTCAGCGCGGAGGCGCCGCCAGTTCGCGCACGTCCAGGAAACCATCACCGTTGGCATCCTGCTTATGAAAGCGCTGCACGATCACCTGCCGCTGCTGCTCGCGACTGATCGCCCTGCCCTTGCCGCCGGGCAGCTCGTCGGCGCTCAGCACGCCGTCACCGTTGCGGTCCATGTGGTCGAAGGCATACAGCATCCACTGCACGTACTCGGATTCACTCACCCGGCCGTCGCCATCACTGTCCATCCGCTGCAGGTAGCTGGTGGTATCGGTGACCTGGGCCAGCGCCACACCCGGCAGCAGCACCACCAGCAGAAACCCGTACCCTGGCCTCACGCGCCCACCAGGCTGTAGCCCTTCAGCCGTGCGGCGTAGGCCTGCAACGCCGCGATACCGCTTTCCTCGGCCTCGCGGCACCAGGCCTGCAGCTGGTGCAGGCGCTCGGCCGCATCGTGGCCACGCGCTTCCAGCAGCGCTGCCAGCCGCGCGCGGTACTCGACCAGGGTGCGGATGCGCGGGCGCTGTGCCACCCATGCGCTGAGCTGGGCACGGCTGTCCGGCTTCAGCCAGCGGCCATCGTTGACCAGGCCACGGCGCAGCCTGCGCGGCAGCAGGCGGCGCAACTTGGCGCCGGCCTGCGCGGCTTCCTCGCGCAGGGCTGGCATGAACACATTGCGCTGGTAGTCGGTCATCGCCTGGAAGCGGTGCGACAGCAGCGCCTTCAGGGTTTCGGCATCGGGCACGGCAATGTTCGGACGCACGTCCATGGCCGGTGCCACCCGCAGCACCTTGGCCAGCCGCAGCGCCTGCAGCAGGCGGATCGCACTCCAGCCGATATCCAATTCCCAGCGCCGCATCGCAAAGCGCGCCGAACTGGGGAAGGCATGGTGGTTGTTGTGCAGCTCCTCACCACCGATCCAGAACCCCCACGGCGTGAGATTGGTGGAGGTATCGGCGGACTCATAGTTGCGGTAGCCCCACCAGTGGCCCAGGCCATTGACCACACCGGCCGCCCAGAACGGGATCCATGCCATCTGGATCGCCCACAGGGCCACGCCAGGCAGGCCAAACAACACGGTATTGATCGCGAACAGCAGCACCGGCCCCAGCGTGGCATGCGGGGTATACAGGCGGCGCTCGATCGCATCATCCGGGGTGCCGCGCCCGTACTGCTCGATGTCCGCGCGCTGGCCGCGGGCTTCGCGGTACAGCTCCACGCCGTGCCAGAACACCGTACCGATGCCGCGGGTGACCGGACTGTGCGGATCGTCCTCGGTCTCCACCTTGGCGTGGTGCTTGCGGTGGATGGCCACCCACTCGCGGGTGATCATCGAGGTGGTCAGCCAGAGCCAGAAACGGAACACGTGGGCCAGCGCCGGGTGGAAATCGACCCCGCGATGGGCCTGGCTCCGGTGCAGGTACAGGGTCACCGAGAAGATGGTGATCTGGGTGAAGACCAGCAGCACCGCCAGCATGGCCCACCAGCCCAGGCCGAGCACACCACCGGTCAACAGGGACATCAGGGCATCAGGCATGACGGCTCTCCGGATCGACGCGGCGGTGGCAGACATGATGGGCGCTTGCGTTGCAAACTGCATCCCTGCGGCGGTGATTGCCACCGCCTTCCGTGGCACCGTTCACAGTTGGGGACCTGAGTTGTCGAGCCTTGATCCACGCGCCAGCACCATGACCGCCGCCCCGCCCTTGGCGGAGCTGCCCCCGTTGATCGAACTGGACCGCGCCACGGTGGTGCGCGGCCAGGTGAAGGTGCTGCACGGGCTCAGCCTGCGCATTGCGCAGGGCCAGCACACCGCCCTGCTCGGCCCCAACGGCTGCGGCAAGTCGACCTTCATCAAACTGATCACCCGCGAGCTGTACCCGCTGGCCCAGGGCGACGGCTCCGTAGCGGTGAAGGTGCTGGGCCAGAACCGCTGGCAGGTGGACCGGCTGCGCTCGCAGCTGGGCATCGTCACCGGCGACCTCAGCAGCAACCTGGCCGACATGCCGGGGCTGACCGTGGAACAGGCGGTGCTGTCCGGCTTCTTTGCCAGCTACGTGGTGCCGGCCTTCCGCGAGGTGACCGGCGACATGCGTGCACGCGTCGGCGAAACGCTGGCGATGACCGGCGCCCTGTCCCTGCGCGAGCGTGCCTACGCCGAGCTGTCGGCCGGCGAGACCCGCCGCGTGCTGATCGCCCGCGCGCTGGTCAACCGGCCGCAGGCACTGCTGCTGGACGAACCCTCCACCGGGCTCGACCTGGTCGCCCGCGAACAACTGGTGGCGACCATGCGGGTGCTGGCCCAGCAGGGCATCACCCTGGTGCTGGTGACCCACCACATCGAAGAGATCATTCCCGAGATCGAGCGGGTGGTGCTGCTGCGCGACGGCCGCGTACTGGCCGATGGCACCCGCGCCGAACTGCTGCGCAACGAACCGCTGTCGGCGGTGTTCGGCGGCGCGATCACGGTGGTCGAGCAGGAGGGCCGGCTGACCGCGTACGCGGGGTAATCGAGATGCCATTGTAGAGCCGAGCCCACGCTCGGCTGCTCGTGATCACGGCAAACGGCAGCCGAGCATGGGCTCGGCTCTACAGGATCCAATGCAGCGGGCCGGAACCCGTCCCGCTGCACGCAACCTCAGAACCGCAACGCCTGCGCGCGTGACTCGATCGGTGCCATCCGGCTCTGGTCCTGCAGCTGCAGGTCGCGCAACTCATACGGCGCACCGAAACCGGCTGGCAACGCAGCCTGGTCGAACGGCAGGACCAGCTGGCCCGCGCCAGGACCGGCGAACCACGCGGCCGCATGTGCCTGCGCGACCGGCTTCAGCTGGCCATCGCGGCCGGTGGCATACAACGTGCCACGCGCCTCGTAACGACCGGCGGCGGCCACCTGCAGCGGCAGCGCCACCTGGCGGCTGGCCGGATCCGGTGCCGCCTGGCCGCTGAAGCGCGCGGTCGGCCGTGCCACCGCGAAGGCCACCTTGCCATCACGCAGCACGCCATCGGCCTGGGCGAACACCTGCAGTTCCCACAACCCCTGCGCAGTGCCGACATCGGCCGGAATCCGCACCTGCGCACGCAGGGCACCATCGGTGGTGCGCAGCAGGCGCTGCGGCCAGCTGCGTCCGTCCGGTGCAACCAGCAGGGCTTCGCCGCCCAGGCCGCTACGCCGCGATGCCAGCTGCGCGGTGGTGGCGCCATCTTCCAGCAGGCGTGCCTGCAGCTGCACGTTGCCACCGGCCAGCACCTGTGCCTGGTTGGCCTGCACTTCCAGCCGCAGCGGGCTATTCGGCTCGAGCACCTGCACCACGTAGCGGCCCTGTGCCTGTGCGCTCTGCAGCGTGTACGCACCGACTGCACTGGTCGCGCCGGTGCGCAGCATGCTGCTGCCATCCTTCACCGGCATGCCGGCCTCCTGCAGCGCGCGTGCATCGACACTGCGCGCCACGCTGCTGCGGCCGGCCGGGTCACGCACCTGCAGCGAGTTGGCCGGCACCGCACGCGCGCCTTCGGCCGGGCTCAGCTGGATCACCGCGTCGGCAGCGGTCAGTGGCAGGTCCAGGCCGCGTTGCAGCTGCGTGCCATCGACCTGCTGCCAGTAGCTGCGGCTGACCGAGGCATACGGCGTGGCCGCCTGCAGCGGTTGCGTCGGGTCCAGCGCCCAGGCAAACGACAGCGGCGCGTGCTCGCTTTCATCGGCGGGCAGTGGCGCGGCCACCAGGGTGGCAGGCACCTGATCGCCTGCGCGGGCGGCCTGCAGCGGCTGCGCGGCCTGCGCGGCGGAAAGGGACAGCACTGCCAGCACGGCACTGGCCAGCAGGGTGGAATGGATCGTCATGGTCGTCTCCCTCACTGGCTCAGGTCGTTGCGCAGGATCGTGCCGAGGCCGAAGCACTCGCGGCGGCTCTGGTTGTGGCTGAGCGGCTCTGCTCCCTGGGTGCGCTGCTTGTCGGTGAACCAGGTGGTGCCGGCGGCCTTCTGGCTGCTGCACTCCAGGAAACCATCGGAGCAGGACGACAGCCAGTTCTGGGTGAACTCCAGGCCGACATTGGCCGCATAGCCACCGCAGTAGCTGTTGCTGTCCCACACCGCCGATTCCACATCGCTGCCGACCACGGCACGGAACGGTTTGGGCAGCGCAGGACGACCGGCGGTGCCGTACAGGTTCTGCGCGTTGTAGGTAGCCATGCTCGCCACCTGCTGCTGGCGCACCGCATCGTTCTTGTAGCCCAGCAGCCAACCCAGCGAGGTTTCAAAGGTATTGCCGTTGAGCACCGCATCGGCCAACGGCGTGCCGGCCGAGGACGGTGCCAGCGCGTTGACCTTGCGCACCGTACGGATGATCTTCGGATAGCGGCTGTCGTAGGTCGGGTTGGACAGGATCCAGCGCATCACGTTGCCGCCGTTGGAGTGGGTGATCACCACCAGCTGGGTGATGCCGCGGCTGTCGATGAAGCTCGTCAGCTGGTTGGCCAGGCAGCCGGCCGCTTCCGGTTTCCACATGTACTGGGTGAAGTCGCAGTTGATGACCACGTAGTTGCTGCTGTTCGGCAGGCCCTGGCGCACGGTGTCGATGATCGCCGGCTGCCAGTAGTCCTGGGTGGCATTGGTCTGCGCGCCGGTGCCGTGCACGAAGGCCACGCCGACCACCTCGGCGGCCTGCGCCGGGGCGGTTGCCAGCCCGAGGAGCAGGGCCAGGACGGTACTTCCTGTTGCGGTGCTGCGCATCGCTTCTCTCCCTCTGTCTTCGGATCCCCCCGACCCGGCTGGAACTGGACGGCCCTGGCGCTTGCCGTTGTGCCGATGCTCGCGGGGCAGCGGCGTGAAAGTCCGTGCGCTGCGCCCGGATTCAGGAGACTGACGTCAAACGATGACGCTTTTCATATCGCGACAATGACCATGCCGGGTCTGGCCGTATGACCGGTGGCCACTGCGTTGTCGTATTCGGGCTGCGATCATGGCGCGTTGTTTTCTCTTCCGGAGCCCGTCCATGTCGCTGATTTCCCACCCTGCCCGCCCGCTGCTCGGCCTTGCCGTCGTCGCGGCCCTGGCGGGTTGTGCCGCCACTGCCGCCAAGCCGACTGCCGTCGAAGCCAACATCACCACCAAGGCGGTGGGCTATCTGGACAAGAACGCGGTACCGGCCAGTCTCGAGCTGGTGCCGGCACCTCCGGTGGCCGGTTCGGCCGCCCTCGCACTGGACGAGCAGGTCAGCCGTGAAGCCCGGGCGCTGCGTGGCAGCCCGCGCTTCGCCCAGGCCGGTGTGGATGCGGAACTCGGCTTTCCCGAAGGCGCCAACCACTTCTCCTGCGCCGCTGACATCGACGTCGATGCAGTGAAGACCCCGGCGCTGTACCGACTGCTGGAGCGCAGCCGGATCGACGCCAGCGCCGCCACCAAGGCCGCCAAGAACCACTACCAGCGCCCCCGCCCGTTCATGGTCAATGGTGAACCGACCTGCTCGCCGAAGGACGAGCAAGGCCTGCGCGAGAATGGTTCCTACCCCTCCGGCCACACCTCGATCGGCTGGGCCTGGGCCCTGATCCTGTCGGAGATCGCACCGGATCGCGCCGATGCCATCCAGGCCCGCGGCCGCAACTACGGCGAGAGCCGCCTGGTGTGCAACGTGCACTGGCAGAGCGACATCCTCGAGGGCCGCTTCATGGGTGCCGCCGCCGTGGCCCGCCTGCACGACAACGCCGCGTTCAACAAGGACCTGCTGGCCGCACGCAAGGAGATCGCTGCCGCGCGCAAGGCCGGCCTGCACTCCAGCCGCGACTGCACCACCGAGAACGCGGTACTGAAGGTGCGCCCGCAGAGCGCGCTGTAAGCCATGCCTCTGTAGAGCCGAGCCATGCTCGGCTCATGGCAGTCGAGCATGGCTCGACTCTACAGAAAGCAGGAAACAAAAGGGCCGGCATTACGCCGGCCCTTCTTCATTGCATTACCGCAGCCACCGCATCAGAACTTCGCAGTGAACTCCACGCCCCAGGTGCGCGGCTCGTTGAGGAAGCCGGTCAGGTTGTTGAAGTCGATCGCGCCGACCACGCGGGTCTGGTTGGTCAGGTTGCGGCCGAACACGGCCACGTCGTACTGGCCGTAATCCCAGTTGTAGCCCAGGCGCAGGCCGCCTTCCAGCGAACTACGGCCGCGGAATTCCGGCGACTCGTAGATGAAGAAGTTCACCGCGCTGCGGTAGGCCCAGTCGGTGTAGGCATACAGCTCGCTGCCATCGCTGAGCGGGAAGCCGACGCGCAGGGTCGCGTTGTGGATCCACTTCGGCGCCTGCGGCAGCGGGTTGCCGTTCACCAGCGCATAAGTCTGGCCGTTGATCACCGTGGTCGGGTCGGTGATGGTGCAGCCGCCGCCACAGATCGCCACCGCCAGGTTCTTGTCCTTGATCTCGGTGTCGTTGTAGCTGCTGCCGAAGGTCAGCAGGACGTTGTCGGCCAGGTAGGCCTCCAGGTCCAGTTCCACGCCCTGGCCAATGGTCTTGTCGGCGTTGAGCAGGGTGGCGGTGTTGTTGCTGCCACCCACCGCGATCAGCTGCTGGCCGTCGACGTTGTAGCGGAACACGCTCAGGCCCAGGCGTGCGCGACGTTCGAACAGGTCGGCCTTGATGCCGGCTTCGTACGAGATCACCTTCTCCGAATCGGCCTGCGACAGCCCCGGCGCGAAGGCCAGGCGGCCCTGGATCGACGGCGCGCGGAAGCCCTTGGCCACGCGGGCGTAAGCGTTGATGTCGTCGGTCAGCTTGTACACGCCGCTCAGGTCCCAGCTGACGTCGTTGACGTCGGTGTTGGCCAGGTATGGGCCACTGACCGGGGTGCCGAACGGAACGGCCTGCAGCACGCTGGCGCTGAAGTCCTTCTTGTCCTGGGTGTAGCGCACGCCGGCGCGCAGCTTGAAGCGGTCGGTGACATCGAAGTCACCCGAAGCGAACACCGCCCACGCCTTGTTGCGCTGGTTCTGCACCACGTGGCCGGTCTGCGGATTGCCCGGGGTCAGCGAGTCGTAGTTGAAGTTGTTGATGGTCACGTCTTCATCGAAGTAGAAGACGCCGGCCTGCCAATCGAAGCGGCCCCACTCGTTGGACTCGATGCGCACTTCCTGCGTCCACTGGCGGTGATGCGGCAGGCCGTCAGCCGACTCCGACGAGAACGGAATCAGGCCCGGGCCGTAGTTGCCGGCACCCAGGAAGGCCGCACCGTAGCCACCGTCGATATCGCCACGGTTGAGCGATTCGGCGGTTTCGTAGCCGGTGATCGAGTGCAGCGTCACCGAGCCGAGGTTCCACTGCAGGCGCGCGCTGCCGCCCCAGGTCTCCAGGTCGGAGAAGTTGACGCCATCGTTGGCCACCTTGTCGCGATCGAAGTTCTCGACCAGCGAATTGCCGCCCTTCTGGATGATGTTGGCACGGAACAGGCGGGCGGTACCGTTGAGCTTGCGCTTGTGCAGGTTGAACAGCGCTTCGAAGTCGTCGCCTTCGTACAGGAACTGCACGCGGCCGGCGGCTTCGTCATAGCCTTCGAAACCGCTGTTGGGGGCACCGACGCGGGTGTTGTCGACCCAGTCGTCGCGGCGCTGGTAGATGGCCGAGACACGTGCCGACCAGCGGTCGGTGAGCGGACCGCCGTAAGCGCCCTGTACATTCCAGCTGTTGTAGCTGCCGTAGCCGACGCGGATGTAGCCATCGGCATCCTGCGACGGACGCGCCGAATCGAACTTGACCACGCCGGCGGGGGTGTTGCGGCCGAACAGCGTGCCCTGCGGGCCACGCAGCACTTCCACGTTGGCCAGGTCGAACAGCGGGAAGCCCTTCAGCAGCGGGCTTTCCTGCACCACGTCGTCATACACCAGCGACACGGGCTGCGACGCATTGAGGTCGAAGTCGGTGTTGCCCAGGCCGCGGATGTAGAAGCGCGGGAAGGCACGGCCGTAGGACGACTCGATGTTGAGGCTGGGCACGCGTGCGGCCAGGAAGCGGATGTCATCGCCGGCCGAGCCGAGCACATCCAGCTTCTCGCCCTGGATCGCGCTCAACGCGACCGGTACGTCCTTGGCGTTCTCGACGCGGCGCTGCGCGGTCACCTGCAGGGCATCGAGGGCAACCGGGTCCTTGGCAGCGGGGGTTTCCTGGGCGGCTGCTACCAGCGGCAGCAGGGCGGAAAGAGCGGCAACGAGAGGGCGCGCGACCGGAAGGCGGCCACGGGAAGTACGGGTCGGGGACATGGCGGTAGGCTGTGTTTGGAGGGGTGGTAAAACGGCGCTACCAGATAATTGTTGCAATACAGCACCTGCCCCGCAAATGCCCGCCGTTCATGGCCACGTCGCCCCGGAGCCGGGTCGCTCGCTAGACTGGTGTTTTCCAGCCTCGCGAAGCCGCCGCAATGACCCAGTGGTACTTCCATGCCTCCGCCCAGGCCGAACGCGTCGGCCCGCTCGATGACGAAGCCGCGCGCCGCTATGCGCAGGCCAACCCGCGCGCGCTGGCCTGGTGCCAGGGCATGAGCGGGTGGACGCCGATCGCCGAGGTGGCCGAGCTGCAGGCGCCGGCCCCGGGCATGCCCAATATCCCGCCGCCGGTCCCGGTCTCCGCCGCCGCCAACGGCCGCGCCGACGACATCGAATTCCGCATCGTCGGCCATGAAATGCAGTTCGTGGAGATCGAGCTCGACCCCGGCGAGAGCGCCATTGCCGAGGCCGGCGCATTGATGTTCAAGGACGCCACCGTGCAGATGGACACGGTGTTCGGCGCCGCCAACGGCGACCAGGGCGGCGGCTTCATGGGCAAGGTGATGGCCGCCGGCAAGCGCGTGCTGACCGGCGAGAGCCTGTTCGCCACCGTCTATACCCAGAGCGGCCACGGCAAGGGCAAGGTCGCCTTCGCCGCGCCCTACCCCGGCACCGTACTGGCAATGAAGCTGGACCAGCACGGCGGCCGCCTGGTCTGCCAGAAGGACAGTTTCCTGGCCGGCGCGCGCGGCGTGCAGATCGGCGTGCAGTTCCAGCGCAAGATCATGACCGGCCTGTTCGGCGGCGAGGGCTTCATCATGCAGAAGCTGGAGGGCGACGGCTGGGTGTTCATCCACGCCGGCGGCTGCGTGGTCGAGCGCGAACTGGCCGTGGGTGAGCGGCTGGACGTGGATACCGGCTGCGTGGTGGCCTATCACCCGACCGTGGACATGGACGTGCGCCGGGTCACCGGCATCAAGAGCATGCTGTTCGGCGGCGAGGGCGTGTTCCTGGCCACGCTGACCGGTCCGGGCAAGGTCTGGCTGCAGTCGCTGCCGTTCTCGCGCCTGGCCGGCCGCATGTGGATGGCCGCACCGCAGGGCGGTGGCCAGAACCGTGGCGAGGGTTCGGTGCTGGGCGGCCTGGGCCGGATGCTGGACGGCGACAACCGGTTCTGACCCACTCATTTGGTAGGTGCCGACCTTGGTCGGCACCTACCATGGTCGTTTTCTGCTGAATAGGGAGGTTCTCGGCGGCCGCCTGGACCTGCCTTGGGTGGGTGCCAACCTTGGTTGGCACATTCCTTCAGAGCGCGACCAGGCATTTGTGCGGACCGAGGTCCGCACCCACCAGAAGCGATTCACGTTTTTTTGCTGAATAGGGGGCTGCCCCCACCCTGCCCGCCCCGCCACGGCTTCGGTATGCTGGCGCCCTTTCCTGAATCCGGCGCCGCGAGCGCACTGCCGATGAGCCTGTTCCGCCCCCGCATGCTGCTGTCCGTCGCCCTGATCGGCCTGCTGGCCGGCTGCGGTGGCGATCCGGTCCGCCCCACGCCGCCGCCTGCGCCGACCGTGGTGCCGCAGGCCAAGCCGGTGAAGATCGGCATCGCCCTCGGTGGTGGCGCAGCCAAGGGCTTCGCCCACATCGGCGTGATCAAGATGCTGGAGGCGAACGGCTTCGAGCCGGCCGTGGTGTCCGGCACCAGCGCCGGCAGCGTGGTTGGTGCGCTGTATGCCAGTGGCATGGACGCGTTCCAGATGCAGAGCAAGGCGGTCGCGCTGGACGAAGCCAGCATCCGCGACGTGCGCCTGTTCTCCGGTGGCCTGGTGCAGGGCCAGAAGCTGCAGGACTACGTCAACGAGCAGGTTGCCAACCGCCCTGCCGAGCGCCTGAAGAAGCCGTTCGCCGCCGTCGCCACCCAGCTGGAAACCGGCGAGCGTGCGATCTTCGTGCGCGGCAACGTCGGCCAGGCGGTGCGCGCGTCGAGCAGCATCCCCGGCGTGTTCGAACCGGTGAAGATCGGCGGCCGCAACTACATCGACGGCGGCGTGGTCAGCCCGGTGCCGGTCGATGCCGCACGCCAGCTCGGCGCCGACTTCGTGATCGCCGTGGACATCTCCAGCAAGGCCAGCGGCAAGGCGCCGACCGACATGCTGGGCATCGTCAACCAGTCCATCTCGATCATGGGCCAGCGCCTGGGCGAACAGGAACTGGCACGCGCCGACATCGTCATCCGCCCGAAGGTGCTGGACATCGGTGCCGCCGACTTCAGCCAGCGGGGCACCGCGATCCTGGAAGGCGAAAAGGCCGCCATGGCGGCGATGCCGCAGATCCGCGCCAAGATCCAGCAGCTGCAGCGTGCGCGCGCCGCCGCAGCGGCACCGGCCCCGGTGGCCGCGCCGAAGTGCGAGGAAGCCTCGCGCCTGGGCAAGCTGATGGGCCGCAAGGACAAGTGCTGACCTGAGCCAGCGTGGCGCTGCCAGACAGCGACGCGCGTTCTAGCGCGCAGGCCGGTAACCGCTGGCCTGCTGCCGTTCGCGCCTGCGCCTCTGGCGCGCCTGCTCCTGCAGTGTCGCCGTGTGCTGCAGCTGTTCCATGCCATCGGCCGGCACATGCAGCTGGCGTCGCGCACGGGTGAGTGCCAGATAGACTGCACGCACCGGGTTGTGCCAGATGCGCCCGCCCTGCCCCGCACTGAAGCAACCGGGTGACAGCGAGACCACGTCGAACTGCAGGTTCTTCGCGTGCTCGGCCAGGCACAGCGCCACACGCCCTTCTGCGGGCGTGTCCTGATCGTCGAGCGCCTGCAGCAGTGACTGCACCCGATCGGCAGACGCGAACAGTTCGACCAGCACGCCCTGCCCGTCGTCGGCCTGCGTGGCGAGGAAGCGCTCCCACGCCGGGTCCGATGCGCTGTCGTGGCGCCGGCGCCACGCATCCAGCGGCCGCTGCAGCACGCTGCGCAGCGCGCGCAGCGATGCCGGATGCAGGTAGGGCCGCAGCCCGAGCGCCTGCAGCTGTGCCGCATCCAAAGCCAGATCGGCGACGTTGCCATGGATGCGCAGGCCCTCGCTCGGCACCTGCGCCCAGTCGCGGTAATGCAGCACACCGGTGGCGCGGTCGGCGGCACCGACGAACGGCGCGCTGTCCTGGCCCAGCCCATCCAGCGCCAGGGTCTGATTGACCAGGCCCTCGACCTGGTTGCCCTGGCGCACCGACTGGTGCATTTCCAGCACCTTCGACGCGGTCCAGCGCGGCACCGTACCCGTCAGGCACTGGTGCGGATCACCCAGGCTGACCACGCCAGGCGCATGGCCGGCCAGCAACTGCTTCCACGACGGGCTCAGGTCATGCGCCTCGTCCACCAGCAGCATGCCCATGTCCTGTGGCGGGGTGACGCCGCGCAGTGCCAACCACTTGCCGATGTGCGCCGGGCTCAGGCTCAGCAGCGTGCCCCGCTGCAGTTCGGCGTCGAACATGCAGCGCCAGACGTGCTCGGCGGCCGCCATGTACGGCGACACGTCGAGCATCGCGGCGGGCACCGAGCGGTCGAAATGCTGGAACGCCATGCCCGGTGCCGACGACGCGCACCAACGGTTGATGGCCTCGAACGCGGTCAGCAGCACCTGCTCCGGGCTGCGTCCACCGATGCCCTGCAGGCCGATGCGGCCGGCAATCTCGCGCGGCGTACGGGTGCTGCGCCGATAGCTGGCAACGAAGCCACCGGTCTGGCCGCTGCGCGCGGCGTGCTGCGCCACGCGGTTGGCGAACTCGATCTGGGTCAGCAGGCGCACCGCAGTGCTGGCCGGCACGCGGGCGCGGAAGGCTTCCACCTGCCCACGCGAGGGCGCCACGTAGGTGTAGCGGCCGGGCCGCGCCTCCATCAGCGCCAGCACCAGGTGGCCCTTGCCGGTGCCGGCATAACCATCGAGGTCGATCAGTTCATCGGGGTTGGCGGCGATGGCGCGCAGCACGCGGGCCTGCTCGGACGTGTACAGGCCATGGTGCTCGACCGACCGCGCATCCGCGGCGGCGACGTCATCCTGCGGGGCCTCGTCATCGTCACTGGAAAAAGTGGCGGGAAACCGGATCTCATGTTCGACCAGGGTTTCCTGGCAGGCCTGCTGCAGGGCCAGGCCCGGGTATTCCCGTGGCGACTGCGCGATGACGTCCTGCAGGATCTCCGCCGGCGCCAGCAGTACGCCGTGGGCGGCCAATGCGCTCAGCCAGGCATCCAGTTCCGGCTGGCCACCGCCACCGGGCCCGGCCAGCTGTGCAGCCGCGCCTTCGTTGCCGGCAAACAACGCGCAGGCATCATGCAGCAGGCGCTCGATCTCGGCCGCTGGGTGCAGGCGCGTCCGGCACAGCTGCGCGGCCATCAGCCCGGCCTGCTCCAAGGCCGTCTGCGGTGGCGTGCCATGGGCGATGTAGCGCGCCAGCGACTTGCGCTGCAGCGGCAGGAAAGTGGTTGTGGGCAGCGGGTGCTGGAGTTCGGGCATGCGTGGAACCGGAAAAGGAACGCTGCGGCGCGCGCAGGGCGGTGATGCTCGGCTACCCGCCCGGTGCCGTCAAATCGTGGCAGCGCGCTTATTCCAGCTGCGACAGCGGCAATGCCTGGAAGCCCTTCACCGTGCGCAGCACGAAGCTGGAATTGGCATCGGCCACGCCGCCGGCATTGAGCAGCCGGTCCAGCAGGAAGTGCGAGAAATGCTCCAGGTCACGCACGTAGACGTGCAGCAGGTAGTCCATGTCGCCGGTCAGTGCATGGCAGGCCACCACTTCATCCCAGCCCTGCACGCTGTCCACGAAGTGCCCGATCGCGGCCTGGTCGTGCTTTTCCAGCTGCACGCGCACGAAGGCCTGCAGGCCCAGGCGCAGCTGGCGCGGCTCCAGCCGCGCGCCATAGCCGACGATCACGCCCTCGCTTTCCAGCCGCTGCAGGCGCCGCAGGCAGGCCGAGGGCGAAAGGTTCACCCGTGTCGCCAGCTCGGCGTTGGTGGCGCGCCCATCCCGCTGGATTTCAGCCAGCAGGCGTATATCCGTGCGATCGAACTGGACTTCTCCGGCCATTGTTGCCCCGCAACATGGTGAGTACGCAAGGATATTGCGCCAACAAGGCCAATCGACGCAACTTTTGCAACCCTGTTGCGCGCGCCCTGCCCTAGCATCGTGGGTATCCCGTCAAGGAGTGCCCCATGGACCCCGCCCAGCCCCGCCGCGTCGAACACCAGCAGACCGACAAGGGCTACGTGCCGGTGTATACCACCGCGCTCGTCGAGCAGCCGTGGGACACCTACAGCGCCGACGACCACGCCACCTGGAGCACCCTGTACCAGCGCCAGCGCGAGCTGCTGGTCGGCCGCGCCTGCCAGGAATTCCTGGATGCACAGGACGAGATGGGCATGAGCGCGCACATGATTCCGCGCTTCGACCAGCTCAACGAAGTACTGGGCGCGGCCACCGGCTGGACCCTGGTCGGCGTCGAAGGCCTGCTGCCGGAACTGGATTTCTTCGACCATCTGGCCAATCGCCGATTCCCCGTGACCTGGTGGATCCGTCGCCCGGACCAGATTGATTACATCGCCGAACCGGACCTGTTCCACGATCTGTTCGGCCACGTGCCGCTGCTGATGAACCCGGTGTTCGCCGACTACATGGAGGCGTACGGCCGTGGCGGCGTCAAGGCCCACGCGATCGGCCCGGATGCACTGCAGAACCTGACCCGCCTGTACTGGTACACGGTGGAATTCGGCCTGATCGATACGCCCGAGGGCCTGCGCATCTACGGCGCCGGCATCGTTTCTTCGAAGGGTGAGTCGCTGTACTCGCTGGAATCGGCCGCGCCCAACCGCATCGGTTTCGACCTGCAGCGGATCATGCGCACGAAGTACCGCATCGACACCTTCCAGAAGACCTACTTCGTCATCGACAGCTTCGAACAGCTGATGCAGGCGACGTCGCCGGACTTCACCCCGATCTACGCGGCACTGGCCAGCCAGGCGCATCTGCCGGCCGGTGAAGTGCAGGGCGATGACCGCGTGTTCCAGAAGGGCACCGGTGAAGGCTGGGCCGACGGCGGCGACGTGTAAGCGCACGGCGCACACCGCTTCGCACTGAAAACGGCGCACCTGGATGCGCCGTTTTCATTGATGCCTGGTGCCTGCACCGTCACGGCGGTGCAGGCGAGGGCAGGGCAGTCAGGCGTCCACGGCCCGGCAGGAACCGCGCACCATCAATTGCGGGTGCACGCTGGTTGCGGTCGGTGCATCCGGCACGTCGGCCTGCACCAGCATCGATGCGGCCACGCGGCCGATATCGGACACATGGCGACGCACCGAGGTCAGCGGCGGCCACAGCCGCGACGCCAGCGGGCTGTCGTCGTAGCTGACGATCGACAACTGCTGTGGCACCGCAATGCCGGCACGCAACGCCACCTGGTACACGCCGGCAGCCATTTCATCGTTGCCGGCAAAGATCGCACTGGGGCGCTGTCCGCCCATCAGCAGACGCTCTGCGGCATGCACGCCGGACTCGAAGGTATCGCTCGCTTCCAGCACACGCTCACCCGGCAGGGTCAGGCCCACCTGGGCCAACCGGTCGAGGAAGCCATGGGTACGCTCGCGTGCGGTGCGGCGATTGCCCGGTCCGGCAATCACCGCGATGTCGCGGTGGCCGAGCGAGAGCAGGTAGCCCGCTGCCGCGGCTGCACCGTCGCGATCGTGGGTGACCACCGCCTGTGCCGCGTCATCCGACACATGCGCGTTGATGCGGACATAGCGGCATTCGATGCCGTCGAGCATCTCCGTCAATACAGCCGACTCGGAGGCTCGCGGGCCCAGGATCACGCCGTGCAGCTTCTGCTGCTGCACGAAGCGCCGCACGCCGTGCGCGCAGTCCGGAGACTGGCTGTCGCAGGGATGCACGACCAGCTCATAGCCGGTGCCGCGCAGCGCTTCCAGCGCGCCGTGCTGCAGGTCGACGATGCATTGGGCGCCCGGGTCGTCATACACCAGGCCGATCAGGAAGGAGCGGCGGAACGCGAGGCCGCGCGCCAGGGGGTCGGGCACGTAACCGACCTCGCGCATCAACGCCTCGACCTTGTCGCGGGTGTCTTTGCGCACCAGCGGCGAGTTGTTGATGATTCTTGAAACCGTTTTCTTGGAAACTCCCGACAGTCGTGCGATGTCGTTGATCGTGGCAGCCTTGCCCTTCGATGCCGGCAACGCGGCATCGCTAATATTTCGCACTGACATGTATAGAACCAGGTAAGTCGGAGAATTCTAGCCTTGCGCCCGTCGGGCGCGAAGTTGCGGAATGTCGCAGCTGGAGCGGCACACGTCGTGTTCGACACGTTTTGCCGCGTGAGGTTCCATTGTGATCGGTCTGCTCCATTTGCATCTGAACCGTTTTTCACGCGCGCTTGCTCTGAATACGGGTGCGACGCGCGCGAACGCCAACATTCCCTTAACCATGCTCCGCTACATTCGGGGCATGGACCTGCAGACTTCTCCGTTTCCGCCATTCCGTGGCCGCGACCGGTTGATCGCCGCGGTCGACGCGGCGATGACCTCCGGTGACCCCGAGCGCATCACCGCCGACCTGCAGCTGGCGCTGCAGGAAGCCATCGCGGACAGCCGCATCGAATTGCCCGAATGTGTGCATCGGCCGGTCAGTGATCATTACGCGCGCCGCCCGCTGTACCACAGCCGCGAACACGGCTACAGCGTGATCGCCATGAGCTGGGGCCCAGGTCAGGGCACGCCGCTGCACGACCACGATGCCATGTGGTGTGTGGAAGGAGTGTGGTCGGGCGAGCTGGAGATCACCCGTTACGAGCTGCTGGAGCGCACAGGAGAACGCTGCCGCTTCCGCCGCCACGCCGCGCTGCGCGGAGGCTGCGGCAGTGCCGGAAGCCTGATCCCGCCGCACGAGTACCACACCCTGCGCAACGCCAGCGATGACGCACTGGCGATCTCGGTGCACGTGTACGAGGCGCAGATGGAGCGCTCGGCCGTGTTCGATCCGCTCGGTGGTGACTGGTACCAGCGTCGCATCCAGGCGTTGCAGGCCGACCCGGCCTGAACCGGGGGCAGGGCGGGGCGCCGCCAGCACCTTGGTGAGCCACGTGGCATCATGCGCCGCTGCGCTGCCGGACCCGGCGGCGATCCGCGATGCCCTGTCGGGCAAGGAGCAAGACCATGTCCAGCGCTGATCCGCGCCTGCGCGCGCTGTTGAAGCTGGCACCGGTGATTCCGGTGTACACCCCCGAAGATGTGAATGAAGCGGTCGAAGTAGCCCAGGCGCTGTTCCGCGGCGGCTTGCCGGTGATCGAAGTGACGCTGCGCACGCCGCAGGCACTGGATGCCATCAAGGCCATGGTCGAGGCCGTGCCCGATGCGGTGATCGGCGCCGGCACCGTGCTCAACGCCGCACAGATGCAGGCGGCAAAGCAGGCCGGTGCGCGTTTTGCCGTTTCCCCCGGTGCCACGCCGGCGCTGTATGCCGCCGCGCGAGATGCCGACCTGCCGTACCTGCCCGGTGCCGCCACTGCCTCGGACCTGATCCTGGGCCTGGAGCACGGCCACGACACCTTCAAGTTCTTCCCGGCGGTACAGGCCGGAGGTGCTGCATTGCTGGCGGCCTGGCACGGTCCGTTCGCCGATGTGCGCTTCTGCCCGACCGGCGGCATCAGCGCGCAGACTGCGCCGCAGTTCCTGCACCTGCCCAACGTGCTGTGCGTGGGCGGGTCGTGGCTGACCACTCCGGCGCTGCTGCAGACGCGTGATTGGGACGCCATCGAGCGCCTCGCCCGCGAGGCATCGGTACTGGCCAGCTGAACCGGCTGCACGAATCTTCAAAGGTTTGATCGTGATCAAAGCGCCGGCCTCGCGCCGGCGTCATTCTGTGGGCAAGCGCACTACGGAGATCCGAACATGAATTCGACCATGAAGGCCGCTGTCGTGCGTGAGTTCGGCAAGCCACTGGTGATCGAGGAAGTCTCTGTACCACGCCCGGGGGCGGGCGAGGTGCTGGTCAAGATCGAGGCCTGTGGCGTCTGCCACACCGACCTGCACGCCGCCGAGGGCGACTGGCCGGTGAAACCGAACCCGCCATTCATCCCCGGTCACGAGGGCGTGGGGCACATCGTGGCCGTGGGAGGCGGGGTAGGGCACGTCAAGGAAGGCGACAGGGTCGGCATCCCCTGGTTGTACTCGGCGTGTGGCCATTGCGAACACTGCCTGGGTGGCTGGGAAACGCTGTGCGAGACACAGCGCAACACCGGTTACTCAGTCAACGGCGGCTTCGCCGAGTACGCACTGGCCGATGCCAACTATGTCGGCCTGCTTCCGAAGGAAGTGGGCTTCGTCGAGATCGCGCCGGTGCTGTGCGCCGGCGTGACCGTCTACAAGGGCCTGAAGGTGACCGACACCAAGCCCGGGGACTGGGTGGCGGTTTCCGGCATCGGTGGCCTGGGCCACATGGCCGTGCAGTACGCCCGCGCGATGGGCCTGAACGTGGCTGCGGTGGATGTGGACGACAACAAGCTGGCATTGGCCCGGCAGCTCGGCGCGCAGATCACCGTCAACGCGCGCACCACCGACCCCGCCGCCTTCCTGAAGAAGGAGATCGGCGGTGCGCACGGCGCCCTGGTCACGGCGGTGTCGCCGAAGGCGTTCGAGCAGGCACTGGGCATGGTGCGTCGAGGCGGTACGGTCTCGCTGAACGGCCTGCCGCCCGGCAACTTCCCGCTGGACATCTTCGGCATGGTGCTCAACGGCATCACCGTGCGCGGCTCGATCGTCGGCACCCGGCTGGACCTGCAGGAGTCGTTGCAGTTCGCCGCCGAAGGCAAGGTCGCGGCCACGGTCAGCACCGACTGCCTGGAAAACATCAACGACGTGTTCGCGCGCATGCACGCGGGCACCATTGAGGGCCGCGTGGTACTCGACTTCGCCGCCTGACCGCCTGTGCATGGCCGTCGTCGCTCCGTCCCCCTCTCCCACGGACGCGGCGGCCATGCCGATCCATCGGTAGTGCCGGCCGCTGGCCGGCAACCCGGGCACTCCGTGGCAGCCGTACAATGCGCGCATGCCTGGCCTGCTCAAGACCCTGTTCCTGTCCCTCGTTGCCCTGATCGGCGGCGTGCTGTCACTCGCGCTGGTCAGCAGCGTCGCCAGCTGGCTGCCGCCGTTGCTGGGCATGACGCCGAACAACAACAGCATGCAGCTGGGCTGGGATCTCGCCTTCAGCGTGCTCGGTGGCATCGCGGGCATTTCCTTCGCCACCTATTACGCGCCGTGCTGGCCGCGTTCACACGGCTTCTCGATCTGGTCGCTGATCGCGCTGGGCTGTGGCTACGCGATGTGGACGGCGGGTGCGGACTTCCCGTTCTGGTTCGTCATTTCGCTGCTGGCATCGCTGCCGTTGCAACTGCTGGTCGGTTGGTGGTTCGGACGCCGCCCCTCGCGCGACGCAGGGTAACGCCGCCCCTGTAGAGCCGAGGCCATGCTCGGCTTTCATGCACACCGACGCAGGCAGCCGAGCATCGGCTCGGCTCTACAGATCCATGCGCGGCAGCGTCTGCTTCAACTGCGCGATGCCCTGCCATGGGTCACTCTTCAGCCGCTGCGCCCTCGCCAGCGCCTTGGCCATGGGAAAGGCGTCGGCAGCACTGATACGCGCCAGTTCCTCCCAGCGCAGCGGCACCGCTACGCCGGCGCCATCGCGCGCGCGCAGCGACCACGAGCACACGCTGGTGGCCCCTCGGGTGTTGCGCAACCAGTCGATGAAGATCACGCCACTGCGCTTGGCCTTGCTCATCGTCGCCACGTAGCGATCAGGCTTCTCCAGCGCCATTGCCTGCGCGAACGCCTCGCAGAACGCCTTCGCCTCGTCCCAGCCAGCCTTGGGCTTCAGCGGCACCACCACGTGGACGCCTTTGCCGCCGGACAAGCGCACGAAGCTCTTCAGGCCCACCTGCTGCAGGCGGTCACGCACATCGCGTGCACCGGCTTTCACCTGTGCCCAGCTGACGCCTTCGCCGGGGTCGAGATCGAACACCAGACGATCCGGGTGCTCGGGGTCGGCCACGGTCGCGCCCCAGGGATGCAGTTCCAGGGTATTCATCTGCACCAGTTGCAGCAGGCCCCGCGCATCGTCGATGTAGACGTACTCCTCGCGGCCGCTCTTCTGCTGCAGGGGCACCGCATGTACCGCATCGCCCAGGCCGGGACCATGGTGCTTCTGGAAGAAGCAGGCCTTGCCCACGCCGTCCGGGCAGCGCAGCAGTGACAGCGGTCGTCCAGCAATCTCGGGCAGGATCCAGCGTGCCATCTTCCGGTAGTAGTCCGCCACGTCTCCCTTGCTGAGCTTCTGTTTTGGAAACACCACCCGCTCCGGATGCGTGATCTGGACCTCGCCTCCGGTTTCGGCATCTGCGGTGCTCATTCCCAGGTCCTCCTTCTGCTTGTCGCCGCGCAGCCGTTTGAAACTGGCCTGGCGCAGCAGGCCTTCCTTTCCCCAGCCACGGAACGCCACTTCCGCCACCGTCACCGGCTTCACCCAGCGCACGCTGGCAGCGCGAAACGGCACATGCGCCGGCAGCTGCAGCACGGGCGTCTTCACTGCCAGTGGCTGCAGTGCCTTGAGCAGCGCGCGCAGGTTCTCGTCGTCGAAGCCGGTGCCAACGCGGCCCACATAGCGCAATCCGCCCTTGTCCGGCGTCGCCAGCAGCAGCGAGCCGAACCCCACCCGGGAACCCTTCGGCATCGTGTAGCCGACAATCACGAACTCGTCGGTGTCTTCGTGCTTCACCTTCACCCAGCTGCGCGCGCGGGTATTTACATATGGCGCATCCACCTGCTTGCTGACGATGCCTTCAAAGCCGGCCTTGCCACTGGCGTCGAACACCTGCGGGCCATGGTCGATCACGTGCTCGCTGAAGGCCAGGGTGCCGGGCGCTGGCCCGATGAGATCCTTCAGCAATGCCTTGCGCTCCACCAGCGGTGCACGACTGATGTCCACGCCGGCCACACCGGGAAGATCGAACACGATGTAGCGCAGCGGTTGTTTCGAACTGCCGTCGATCACCCGCTGCAGCGCTGCGAAGTCACTGCGTCCATCCGGGTCCAGCACCACCAGCTCGCCATCCAGGCGCGCGTCTCGCACCGGGAGCGCCTGCACGGCCTGTACCACCTCGGGAAAATCATCGGTCCAGTCCAGACCGTTGCGGGAGCGGAGTTTCACCTCGCCATCGTACAGATCGGCCAGCAGACGATAGCCATCCCACTTGATCTCATGCAGCCAGCCCTCTCCATCCGGCGCGCTTTCGCGATGATCGGTCAACTGCGGTGTGAATCCGCGGGGATAGGCCTTGTCACGTGCGTTGTGCAGTTGCAGTGCGCGTGCACGCCAGCGCGCATCGGCCTTACGTGTGGTCGTGCGTGCGACGGGTGCTGCACGCGCCGCCTTCTCTGCGGAACGCTTCTTCGCCACAGGTGCTCGTTTCGGCACCGGTGCCGTCAGCAGGTCATCCGCCTCGGCGTCGCGCGCTTCACCGTCGTCGCGCTTGATCAGCAGCCACTGCACCTGGCGTCCTTTCATCGCGGTGCGCACCAGCTTCCATCCACCGGCCAGGCGTTGTCCGTGCAGTACGAAGTCGATCTTGCCCGCCGCCAGTGCCTGCAGTGGATCGCCTTCACAGGCCCAGGTGCCGTGATCGAAGACTTCCACGTGGCCCGCACCATAGTGGCCTTCAGGAATGTCTCCTTCGAAGCCGGCATAGGACAACGGGTGATCTTCCACTTCCACAGCCAGCCGCTTCTCGCCGACGCGAAGCGAAGGACTTTCGGCACTGCCCAGCTCTTCAGCACGCCGTCCATCTCAAGGCGGAAGTCATAGTGGCGCGAACTGGCGTGGTGCAGCTGGATGACGAAGGTCGGCCGCCGCTTCGGGTCACCGGGGGCACGCGTGTCGTCGGGCTCCGGTGTCTGCCCGGCGCCGCCGCCCAGGCGCCGCTTGCGCCGGTACTGGTGCAGCGACATGGTTCAACCTGCCTTGCGCCGGGGTGCGGTCTTCTTTGCAGCCTTCTTCGCTGTCTTCTTTGCGGCCTTCTTCACCGGCGACTTGGCGGCTGCTTTGCGCGCTGCCGCCTTCTTCGCCGGCGTGCGCTTGTTCGCATCCAGGCTCTTCTGCAGCAGCGCCATGAAGTCGACCACATTGGTACTGGCGTCCTCGCGCGGTGCCGGCTCATCGTCCACCCGCGTGGTGCCGCCCTTGGACTTGATGCGCTTGTTCAACACCTGCTGCAGGCGCTCGCGGAATTCATCGTGGTACTGCGACGGATCCCAGTCGCCGGCCATCGACTCGATCAACTGTTCGGCCATCGCCGTTTCCCTGCTGGTGATGCGGTAGTCGGACAGCTTGCCGGTGGGCAGCTTGTAGTCCTCCGGATCCACCAGTTCCTGCGGATAGCGCAGGATCATCAGCACCAGCGCGTCCTCATGCGGCATCACCGCGCACAGGTATTCGCGCGTGCGCACCACCACCCGCGCGATGCCCACCTTGCCGGTGCTGCGCAGCGTTTCGCGCAGCAACACGTAGCCCTTTTCGGCCTTCTTGCCGGGTACCAGCAGGTAGGGCTTCTCGTAGTAGCGCGGGTCGATCTGCGCCGCATCCACGAACGATTCCACTTCCACCGCTTCGTGGCTCTCCGGTGCGGCCGAGCGGATGTCGCCTTCCTCCAGCACGACATAGCTGCCCTTGTCGTACTCGTAGGCTTTGACGATGTCCTTCCAGGGCACTTCCTCGCCGGTGTCGGCGTTGACCCGTTCGAAACGGATCGGCTTGCGGTCGCGGGAATCGAGCATGCGGAACTGCAGATCGACCTTGCGTTCGCCGGACATCAGCGACACCGGCACGTTGAGCAGGCCAAACGACAACGTACCGGTCCAGATCGGGCGAGCCATGGACGCACCTTTGATGAGGCAGGGTGCCAAGCGTGGGCCGGAGGGCGTAAACCAGCCGTGTCCGTGCCGTGCACATCAGGTGGCGCCGTCGCGTTGATGTAGAGCCGAGCCCACGCTCGGCTGCTTCACCTGCCCATCGTTACTGCAGCAACGGCCTCACTGCCGCCGCCGGAATATGGTCCAGCGCGCGCCAGGCGTCCTCCACCACCGGCCGTGCCTGCGACCAGCCCAACCGTGACTGTCCGCGCATCTGTTCCCAGTGCTCGGCCAGTTCCTCGCAGGTATCGGCGGCATCACCGCGTGGCCAATCCGCGGCATGGGTCGTCAGCGCGAAGGCATACACCGGACACAGATCACGCCAGTTGCGGTGGCTCTGGCCACGCCTCTCCTCATAGTCGCTGAGCATGTACTGCAGGTAATCCTACGCCACCGCCTGCGGGTCTTCCGGGCGGCGCGTGCGTCGCTGCGCGGTGCGCTGGCCGAGCGGATCGAGCAGGGCGTTGAACACGGACGGTGCGGGTCGTTCAAGACGGGGCATGGCCGGCTCCTGCAGCGGGGGCGGGTGGGCAGGAATACGCGCGGTGCCGTTACCGGGGGGTGAGCGAGATGTTCATGACGCCAGGTTCGCGGTGGCTTTACCTGCGGAGCGGTGTAGTGGAATCCCCCAAGGGCAGGTACCAGACCATGAGCCGAGAGACCTCGCGAGACCCGCTGCGGGAAAACCACCCGCCCATTCCCGGCGAGCAGCGCGGCAAGCGCGATGCCGACAACGCCGACTACCGCGGCACCGGTGCACCGTTCTTCGATGCCGAGCACGACCACCTGCCGGTGAAGCATGAGGCTGAACAGGCGGCGCAGGACCGCAAGGATGGCGGTGACCGCCATCGCGGTGGCCAGGAGAGCCCGCTCAAGCGCCGCGAGCGCAAGCAGCGCGCCAGCGACAACCAGGACGAGGCGCTGGAGGAGACCTTCCCGGCCAGCGACCCGACCTCGCCGTTCGTGCCAGCCAAGGCCCCCGACTGACCGGTCGTGCCGGGCCGCCGGCCGGCACGACCCCTTCAGCGCCACGACCATTGCAGGCCGACGTTGGCTCGCCGTCCCGGGCCCGGTTCGTAGAAGCGGCCATTGCCGTCATTGACGATCACCGAGCCGATGTAGGCCTGGTCCAGCACGTTGTCCAGCCGGGCGAAGGCGCGCAGCTCGCCACCCGGCAGGGTCCAGCGACGGCCGGCTTCCAGGTTCAGCAACGCATAGCCCGGCGCGCGCTCGGTGGCCAGGTCGTTGACCACGGTATCGCTGCTGGCAGAAGCCTCCAGCGCCCACTGCCAGTCGGCGGGGCTCCACTGCAGCCGGGCGAAGGCCTGCTGGCGCGGCACACCGGGCAGGCGGCTGCCCGCAGCAACCACGCTGTTCGAGGTCACGTACGGCGAGCGCACCTGCGCCTGCAGCCAGGTCCACGCCAGCTGCAGTTCCAGTTGCTCGGCCAGCGGCTGTCGATACTGCAGTTCCAGACCCTGACGACGGGTTCGGCCGATGTTGCGATAGGTGCTGCGCCCACCAATATTGCTGGCAACGGCCAGCTCATCGTCGGTATCTGCACGGAACAGGCTGATATCGAGCTGGGTGCCATCCTGTGCGTGCCACCTGCTGCCAATCTCCAGGCTGCGGCTGCGCGCCGCCGCCAGATCCAGCGCCAATCCGGCCTGGCCGTCGGCGCGATAACCCAGTTCGTTGAAGGTTGGGGTTTCGAAGCCACGTCCCACCGCCGCGTGCAGCCGCCACTGCGGGCTCGCCTCGAAGCTGATCCCGGCCACCGGCGTGGTCGCCTGGTAACGGCGATGGCCACTGTCATCCGGGTTGCGGGTGGTGATGTAGCGATCGTCCGAGTCGAAGCGCACGGTGCTGTGGCGCAGGCCGGCCAGCAACGACCAGCGCGGGCTCCATTGCCACCAGGCCTGGGCGAACTGGTCCACGTTCTGCACGACGTCGATCTGGTCACGCCGCAGGCGCCCGCGCACGCCCAAGACACTGCCGATGAAGTTCTCGTAGCCGGTGCGGTGCTGGCGCTGGCGGTCGGCGCTGAGCCCGGCCACCAGATCCAGCGGTCGACCCGTCAGATCACCGTGCCAGCCCCAGCGCGCGTCCAGCCCGCCGTAGCCGCCCTCCAGATCGATCACGCCGCCGGCATGCAGCGGGCTGTTGGTCTGGGGTGCCGGCGGAATCGGCAGGTACTGGTGCACCGCGCGCTGGCCGGCATAACCCATCAACTGCCAGCGCTGCGCTCCGGTCTCCCGCGTCCAGCGTAGGCCTGCCTGCTGCTGGCGCACCGATTTTCGCGTGTTGTACTGGTGCGCCACCGCCGTGGCCTGGCGCGGATCCGCCGCCACCTGGGTACGGGTCAGGCCCAGCGGATCCTGGGCATCGGGGGCGTCAAGCGCATTGAGCAGCAGCTCCAGCCGCCCACCGCCCAGCTCGCCACCGATGCGTGCGTTGAGCGATTCACGGCGCGCGCGGCTGTGGTCGCGCCAGCCGTCGGTGCGGAAATGACCAGCGGCGATGTTGTGGTCCAGCCCGTGGCCGGCACCCTTCAGCTGCGCGCCGACACTGAGTGTGTTGTCAGCCCCGGCGTTGAGGCGCAGCCGCCACGGGTCGCCGGCCTGGCCCTGCGCGCTCCAGACCTGCAGCACGCCGCCGGAGGAATTGCCATACAGCGCCGAGAACGGCCCGCGCAGTATCTCGATGCGCTCGGCGCCCAACAGGCTGGCATGCGACAGCTGGCCCTGGCCATCGGGCATGGTCGCGGGGACGCCGTCGATCAGCACCCGCACCCCGCGCACGCCAAAGGTCGAGCGCGCGCCGAAGCCACGGATCGACAGCTGCGTGTCCTGGGCAAAGTTCTGCCGGTCGCGTGCCAGCAGTCCGGGGACCCCAGCCATGGCCTCAGACAGCTGCGCGCCGGTGCCCGCGCGGCTGGCATCGATCCAGACCGTGTCCTGGCTGGCCGGCAGCGCGAACGGATCGATGCCCGGCACCCGGGCGGCCTGCACCTGCACTGCAGGCAGGGCGGTGGGCGCAGGCTCGGCCACCGCCGCCCAGGGCGACAGCAGCAGGGCGGACAGCGGCAGGCAATGGCGTCGTGCGGCGGGATTCATGATTCAGGTTGATGGATCGGGCGGCAACGCACGCCATGGTACGGGGCCGCAGATGACGATGGCGGCGGCCAGCCCCTGCAGGCTTTGTTACGATGGGCTGTTTCCGGCTGAAACGCCGCAGACCGCGTAGCGCACTTCCTCCCCCTTTCCGTCTACCGAACGAGTACCGCCGTGTCCTTCTTTGCAAACGTGGAACTGGTCCCAGGCGACCCGATCCTGGGCCTGACCGAGGCGTACAACGCCGACAGCCGCCCGACCAAGGTCAACCTGGGTGTGGGCATCTACTACGACGAGAGCGGCCGCATTCCGCTGCTGCGCGCCGTCAAGCAGATCGAGCAGCAGCTCGCCGCTGAAGCCAAACCGCGCGGCTACCTGCCGATCGATGGCCTGCCGGCGTACACGCAGGCCACGCGTGAACTGGTGTTCGGCAAGGACTCGCCGCTGCTGGCCGCCGGCCGCGTCACCACCGCACAGACCGTCGGTGGCAGCGGTGCGCTGCGCGTCGGCGCCGACGTGCTGAAGAAGCTGCTGCCGCACGCCACCGTTGCGCTGAGCAACCCGAGCTGGGAAAACCACCGCGCCGTGTTCAGCGCGGCCGGCTTCGAGGTGCTGGATTACACCTACTTCGATCCGACCACCCACGGCGTCAACTTCGACGGCCTGCTGGCCGACCTGGGCAAGCTGGAAGCCGGCACCGTGGTGCTGCTGCATGCCTGCTGTCACAACCCCACCGGTGCCGACCTCACGGTCACCCAGTGGAAGCAGGTGGCACAGCTGCTGAAGGACCGCCAGCTGTTCCCCTTCATCGACATGGCCTACCAGGGCTTCGACAAGGGCATCGAGCAGGACGGCGCCGCCGTGCGCATCATCGCCGAAGCCGGCATCGACAGCTTCATCGTCGCCAACTCGTACTCCAAGTCGTTCTCGCTGTATGGCGAGCGCGTGGGTGCGCTGTCGATGGTGGCGCCGACCGCCGCTGACGCCAAGGCCGTGCAGTCGCAGGTCAAGCGCGTGATCCGCACCATCTATTCCAGCCCGTCCACCCACGGTGCTGCGCTGGTGGCCGGCGTGCTGACCAACCCGGAACTGCGTGCGATGTGGGAGCAGGAGCTGACCGAGATGCGCGAGCGCATCCATGCCCTGCGCCAGGGCCTGGTCGAGAAGCTGGCCGCTGCAGGTGCACCGCAGTTCGGCTTCATCAACGAGCAGGCCGGCATGTTCTCCTACTCCGGCCTGAGCCGTGAGCAGGTCGAGCGCCTGCGCGACGAGTTCGGCATCTACGCCGTCGGCACCGGCCGCATCTGCGTGGCCGCGCTGAACCAGAACAACCTGGAATACGTCGCCAAGGCCGTGGCCACCGTCGCCAAGGGCTGAAGCAACGCTCCAGTAGCTTGAAGACAAAGGCGCCGAAAGGCGCCTTTGTTTTTTGCTTTTGTTCTTGCCATCCCACCGCGCTCGCGGCGAACCCTGAAGCGCGCGGGAGGGGGAGGCGATGCAGGACCGTTGGCGCCATCGAGCTTACATGGACGTACTTGCAGCGTGTCCTGCATCGCCTCCCCCTCCCGTGAGCCTCGACAAAAGGAAGGCGCCACGAGCGCAACGCATCTGGAAACGATTACGCCTTCCCGCGCTCACGCACGGCCCCGCCAGACGGGCGACAATAGGCGTTTTCCCGCTGCCGAGACCTGCCCGCTCATGTCCCGTACTTCGTTGACCCGCTTCCTGATCCAGGAACAGCACGCCGGCCGCATCAACGCCGACCTGCGCCAGCTGATCGCGGTCGTCGCCCGCGCCTGCACCAGCATCTCCATCGCCGTCAGCAAGGGCGCCCTTGGTGGCGTGCTGGGCGATGCCGGTACCGGCAACGTGCAGGGCGAAGCGCAGAAAAAGCTGGACGTGATCAGCAACGAGATCCTGCTTGAAGCCAACGCGTGGGGTGGCCACCTTGCCGCCTGCGCCTCGGAAGAAATGGACCACAGCCAGCCGGTGCCGGACATCTACCCGCGCGGTGATTTCCTGCTGTTGTTCGATCCCCTTGATGGCAGCTCCAACATCGACGTGAACGTCTCCGTCGGCACCATCTTCTCGGTGCTGCGCTGCCCGACCAACGTGGAACTGCCGGGCGATGACGCGTTCCTGCAGCCGGGCAGCAAGCAGATCGCCGCCGGCTACTGCATCTACGGGCCCAGCACCCAGCTGGTGCTGACCGTCGGCCACGGTACCCACGCTTTCACCCTGGACCGCGAGAAGGGCGAGTTCGTGCTGACCACCGAGAACATGCAGATCCCGGCGGCCACCCAGGAATTCGCCATCAACATGTCCAACCAGCGCCACTGGGAAGCACCGATGCAGGCCTACGTGGGCGATCTGCTGGCAGGCAAGGAAGGCGCGCGTGGCAAGAACTTCAACATGCGCTGGATCGCCAGCATGGTGGCCGACGTGCATCGCATCCTGACCCGCGGCGGCATCTTCATCTACCCGTGGGACAAGAAGGATCCGACCAAGGCCGGCAAGCTGCGCCTGATGTACGAGGCCAACCCGATGGGCCTGCTGGTCGAACAGGCCGGCGGCGCTGCCTGGACCGGCCGCGAGCGCATCCTCGACATCCAGCCCGACCAGCTGCACCAGCGCGTACCGGTGTTCCTCGGCTCGCGCGAGGAAGTGGCCGAAGCCGTGCGCTACCACCACGCACACGACGACGCACAGGGCTGACGGCCTATCGCCTGACAGCGGTCATGGCAGAACGATGACATGACCGTGGGGTGACACCGAGGGCGGCAAACGGCACCATCAAGCCGTTGCCGCCTAAGGAATGCACGCATGCACGAGCAGGGCCCGGTCGATTTCATTGAAGTCATCCACAACGCCGTCCCCAGCGAGGTCTGCGCGGCCATCGTTGAACGCCTGCGCGCCACGCGTGGCCTGCAGCCCGGTGCCGTGGGCAGTGGCGTGTTCCCGGAACTCAAGCACAGCAAGGATCTGCGCATCAGTGGCCTGGACGGCTGGCAGGATGTCGACCAGCAGCTGCAGATCGCGGTGTTCAACGGCCTGCTGACTTATCTACGCCGTTATCCACAGGCGTTGATTGCACCACTGATGTTGCAGATCCAGGACAGCAACGGCCAACCGCGACGCCTGTCTGCCGAGGACTTCCCCGACATGCCGCAGCAGCAGCTGGCCGACCTGGCCCGCACCTGCCTGCGGCCGGGTGCGATCAACCTGCAGTGGTATGCGGCCGGCGAGGGCGGCTACCCGTACTGGCACTGCGAGCTGTACCCGAAGGACCCGCAGGCCGAGACCCTGCACCGGCACGTGCTGTGGACGCTGTACCTCAACGACGGATTCGAAGAGGGCGAAACCGAGTTCCTGTTCCAGGGGCGGAAGATCGCGCCGCGCACCGGCAGTCTGTTGATTGCGCCGACGGCGTTTACCCATACCCATCGCGGTAACAGGCCGCAGGGGGGGGACAAGTTCATCGCGACGAGTTGGATCCTGTTCCAGAGCGCGCAGAAGTTGTTTGGGGGCGGGTGACGTCGGATCGGCAGGCCGATATCGCTTGCCTGGTAGAGTCGAGCTTGCTCGACTGAACCTGGAGCGAGGTGGAGCAACTCGACGCTACCGCGGGCGACGGCGATAGAGAATCCCGCCGGCCACAGCGCCGAACACCGCCACACCGAAGCCAATGAGCTCTTCTTCTCCAAGCGCGTCGCCCGACATCAGCTTGCCGCCCGTCAGCAGCAGAACGTTCAACGGAAGCATCCACAGGACCGCGATGCCCAGCCAGTAGATGATCTTCATGTCATGTGCTCACGGGTCCGGATACATCGACTTGAACCAGTAGGCGGATCTGTTCCGCATCCATGAGCTGAATTCTCCCGTCTCCAGTTTCCGCAGCTGGCGCATGTCTATTCCATAGCGCTGGAACAGCGAAATCAACTCTCTCATACCTTCGTCATCCACAGCCGACGGATCAACAGAGACGTTTGATCGTCCTGAGGAACCCTTCGACGGACACCACGCCCGGAATCTGGTTCAACCTGGAGAAGAACGCATCCTCGTCCAGTCGTGAGTAGAACCTCAGGGAGTAAATTTCTATTTTCAGCATTGCCAGTCGTCGCAGAAGTGATTGCATGCAGGCAGTTCCACCCAGCTATCGGGTGGGACCAAAGGATCCCCAGAGATCGTCGTTTCCTCCTTGCCAGGCACTGAGCTTCTCGACAGGGATTTCCTTCAGTTGACAGGTGAACTGGAGATAGAAGGAACGGTCTTCTTTTCGATAGCTGTTCCACCCAACAGCCGTCACTTTGACTTCGATCTGACTATCGCCCTTGTGCGGCTGATGCAGTTCGACGTCCGCTGAATCGGACAGCCAGTAGTCTCCCTTGTGCGCGAAGCCCGCGCCGCCACTTGTCAAGCGCGCATGCACCACCTGCGGCATCCCTTCCGACGAGGGCGCGTATCGCTTCAAGCTGCCTGTGATCTTGATGTACTGCTGGGAATCGATCACGCCTGGCGACTCCGAGAGGAGGCGCAGCAGAAGGAGGGTGTCCGTGCCGTTGCGCACCCTCTGACCTGTATTCGCCACCCACAGTCGCTGTTCGAACTCGTCCAGGCCAGCCGGCATGTTGGTGACGATCGCGGCCTGCGGAACGACGATGCATTCGTGCAGGGCGCGAGCCTCCACCTGTGCGCTCGCAAGGTAGAGAAGGAGACCACTGGCGTGGAAGCAGTGCGTGCGTTTCATCATGTACAGCACGTTCGTGCGGATTCAGTTGCGCGAACGTCTGGAGGGGTGTGCCTGTTCGAAGGGGGATGCCTCCGGATCATGCACTCCCGTCCATGCATCAAGCTGCTCCAGAGACAATGGCTGGGCTCTCAGATGCTCTGACACCGTGGTCGGTGCCTCGCACTCTCCCGGCCATTGCAGTGGGCTTGCAGAGCGAAACGTTGCATCGACCTGGACCTCGATGCCGGAGTCTCCTGCGGAAACCACGGTAATCTGCCCTGCGACCGGCACTGCGTAGCAGCCCGTCTTTCCGGCAAACGCGCTGGACCCTCTGCTATGGAACATCCGTACTCGATCATTTGGGACAGAGAACCGGTCGCCTGCTTTCGCATCAGCGGGGAGCTGGATCGTGAGCTTGCTGAAGGTGGAACGGTCGGTCCTCCACGACGAGCGGAATCGTCTCAGCCCGATCACTCGGCTGTCCCCGGCAACGATCTGGTGACAAGCGAAGAGCCGCTGGCGCGGCTCGACCGTAAGGCAGGCGGGGTCGCGCATGGCAGCGTCTTCAACCACAAACGCACGGGCAGCCTCTGCATCGGTACCACAGAAAAGCAGAAACGCACCACAGCTGGAGGCATGTGAGCGCTTCATGTGCGAACCGATTCGTCGTCAAGCGAACGGCATCGCACTGTAACGGATCCTGGGTCATCCATCTGCCTCCCTCCCTGGCTTGCAGGCCATCCGGCCAAGCGCAGATTGTTGCCGGTAAGCCGGGCAGCGGTCCAGCGTTCTAGAACAGACTTCCCTGCGGCGAATCCTTCTTCGGCGGCAGCGGCTTCAGGAACCGGCTGCAATCCAGCTTCGGCCAATGGCTGTTCTGCGCATTGAACCCGAGACGCTTTCGCGCCAGCTTGAAGCGGTTGTTCAACAGATCGGCATACACGCCCTGGCCACGCATGCGGGTGCCGAACTGGCTGTCGTAGTCCTTGCCGCCGCGCAACTGCTGGATGGTGCTCATCACGTGCGCAGCGCGTTCGGGATGATGCGTATCCAGCCAGTCGCGGAACAGTGGCGCCACTTCCAGTGGCAGGCGCAGCAGCACGTAGCCGGCGGTGCTCGCACCTGCATCGTGCGCGGCCTCCAGCACGGCTTCCAGTTCGCTGTCGTTGATCCACGGGATCACCGGCGCCACCATCACGCCGACCGGAATGCCGGCGTCATGGAGGCGCTTCATCGCGCGCAGCCGTGCATGCGGCGCCGACGCGCGCGGCTCAAGCTTCGCGGAAAGATGCGGGTCCAGCGAGGTCACCGAGAAATGCACGCTGACCAGGTTCTCCGCCGCCAGCGGTGCGAGCAGATCGATGTCACGCTCGACCAGTGCGTTCTTGGTGATCAGCGAGAACGGATGCCTGGTTTCCAGCATCACTTCGATCAGCTGGCGGGTGAGCTTGAACTTGCGTTCGATCGGCTGGTACGCATCGGTGTTGATGCCCAGTGCGATCGGCTGCGGTACGTAGCCCGGCTTCGACAGTTCCTTGCGCAGCAACTGTGGTGCATTGGTCTTGGCGAACAGTTTGGTTTCGAAGTCCAGGCCTGGCGACAGGTTCAGATAGGCGTGCGAGGGGCGCGCGAAGCAGTACGAGCAGCCGTGCTCGCAGCCACGATAGGGATTCACCGATTGACTGAAGCCGACGTCCGGCGAGTTGTTGCGGGTGATGATGCTGCGCGCGGTTTCGGCGCGCACTTCGGTGCGCAGGCGCGGGGCAAGGAACTCATCGCTCTCGTCGACCGCCCAGCCGTCGTCCACCGCCTCGCTGACGGTGCTTTCAAAGCGCCCGGCAAGGTGGGACGTGGAACCTCGGCCCTTGATCGCAATACCCATTGCGGCAGGGTACGCCGTGGCTGTCTCAATGGCTGCGACGGCCGTCTGAAGGGTTCAGGGCGGTGCTGAGCCGAGCATGGGCTCGTCTCTACGGTTGATGCAGAGACCTTGTAGAGCCGAGCCGACGCTCGGCTGCAATGCATCAAAGCAACGCCAGATACCCGCGCACCGTGGCATCCAGTCCGTCATACAGCGCCTCGCCGATCAGCGCGTGGCCGATCGACACCTCCAGCACCTCCGGCACGTGGGCCAGGAAGTCACGCAGGTTGTCCTGCGACAGGTCATGGCCGGCGTTGACCCCCAGTCCCACTGCCTGCGCACGGCGCGCGGCGGTGGCGAACAGCGCCAGCATCGCGTCGGCATCGCCGGCCGCGTGGGCTTCCGCATAGGGGCCGGTATACAGCTCGATGCGATCGGCGCCGACTTCGGCCGCCTGCTCCAGCAGTGGGTTGCCCGCGTCGACAAACAGGCTGACGCGGCAGCCCAGTGCTTTCAGTTCCGCAACCAGCGGGCGCAGTCGCTCGGCATCGCGCTCGAAGTCAAAACCGTGATCGGACGTGATCTGCCCATCGCCATCCGGCACCAGGGTGGCCTGCGCCGGGCGGATCTGTTCGCACAGCGGCAGCAGGCCCGGGTAGCCCTCGCGCGGTGGCGCGAACGGGTTGCCTTCGATGTTGAACTCGACACCCCGCACGCGGGTCAGCATGGACAGCGCCAGCACGTCCTCGGCGGTGATATGGCGGCGGTCCGGCCGCGGGTGCACGGTGATGCCATGCGCACCGGCATCCAGGCAGGCCTGGGCGGCACGCACCACGTCCGGTTCGGCACCGCCGCGCGAATTGCGCAGGACGGCGATCTTGTTGACGTTGACGCTGAGCTGGGTCATGGAACGGAACTACTTGGAAAGAGGGGACGGATCGTGATCGTTGGCGTCTTCGTTGCGGCGGGCCTGGGCCTGCTCGCGCAGGCGGCGCAGCTCCTCGGCATCGACCAGGGTGGCGGGGTCGCGCTGAAGGTCGCCGAAGCGGGCCACATAGCGGCCGCGCACCCAGGCCAGCAGGAAGGCGAGGGCGGCCAGCAGGCACAGGCTCATCAGCCCCGCGCTGGGCGTCTTCAGTGCGAAGGCAAAGCAGCCCAGCGCCAGCAGCAGGTACAACCAGTACATAGTCGGGCTCCCCGGGTGATCGCCGCAGTGTAGCGCTGCGTCAGAGCAGCGGCGAGGCCAGCCGGGCGAAGGCCTCGGGCAGGCGGTGCAGCCACAACGAGCGGCCGGCCTGGTCGTGCACCCGCGTGGAACGGTCGAATTCGCCCTGCAGCAGTTCGGCCAGCGCGGCGACGCGGTCACGGTCGCTGATCATCATCGACAGCTCGAAGTTCAGCCGGAAGCTGCGGTGGTCGAAGTTGGCGCTGCCGACGATGCAGACATCGTCATCGGCGATGAAGGCCTTGGTATGCAGCATGCGCGGGCCGTACTCGTAGATCTTCACCCCCGCGTGCAGCAGCTCGTCGAAATAGGAGCGTGCGGCCTGGGTGACGAACCAGGAGTCGCTCATCTTCGGCACCAGCAGGCGCACGTCCAGGCCGCCCAGCGCGGCCGAAGTCAGGGCCATCCGCGCCGCTTCGCCGGGCACGAAGTAGGGCGTCACCAGCCACACGCGCTCGTGTGCTTCCTGGATGGCTGCCACGTGCAGGCGGTGGATGGTTTCCCAGCCCGAGTCCGGGCCGGATACCAGCACCTGGGCGTTGATCGGGCCGTCGCCGCGCAGCGGCATGTCGGCTGGCCACAGGCGGGCGATGTCCATGCGCGAGGGATCCTGCCCGCTGGCGTAGAGCCAGTCCTCGGCAAATACCAGCTGCAGGCTGCGCACTACATGGCCGCGGATGCGCATGTGCAGGTCGCGGTAGGCGTCCGACTTGCGGCTTTCGTCCTCGTCGTCGGTGATGTTGATGCCACCGGTAAACGCCAGCCGGCCATCGACGATCACCAGCTTGCGGTGGGTGCGCAGGTTCAACCAGGGGCGCTTGAAGGGCTTCAGCAGCTGCCGTGGGTGGAACCAGATCGCTTCACCACCGGCGTCGAGCAGCGGCTGCAGGAAGCGGCGGGGCAGGGCGGAAGAGCCCACGGCATCGAGCAGCAGGCGCACCTGCACGCCGGCCTGTGCGCGCTCGACCAGGGCGTCACGCAGGGCGGTGCCGGCATGGTCCGGGTTGAAGATGTAGTACTCCAGATGCACGTGGTCGCGTGCCTGCGCGACGGCCTCAAGCAGCGCCGCGTAGGTCGCCGCGCCGTCCACCAGCCAGGTCACTTCGGTGGCGCTGCTCGGCGCAAGCCCTGTCGTGGCCTGGGCGATCTTGGCCAGCTCGGTGCAGTCGGCATCGGGCGGGCAGACGTCGCTGTAGTGCTCCATGCCCGACCGCGCGCGGCCACGGCGCAGGCGCTGCCGCTTCACCTTCTGCGGGCCCAGCAGGTAGTAGATGAAGAGACCCAGGTAGGGCAGCAACGCCAGTGACAGGATCCAGCTCAGCGTGGCCACCGGTTCGCGCTTCTGCAGCATGATCCAGCCTGCCAGCGCGAACAGGTACAGCAGGTAGGCCACCGCCAAGATCGTGCCGAGATGGGCGATGCCGTCAAGCCAGTGGCGCAGGGAGTCGAAGAGGGCGAGCATCCGCCGATCATAGCGGCCCCGGCCATCCGGCATGAAAAAAAACGCCCCTGTTTCCAGGGGCGTCTGCAGTCGCGTCATGACTGTTGTGTTGCGGTGTAACGATTACTGCTGCACAAAACCGATCTTCTTCATCTGAGCATTCTTCGCGGCGGCCAGAACCTTGGCCATCACGTCGTACTCGGAATCCGGGCTGGCGTCGATGCGCAGTTCCGGCTGGTTGGTCGGGTCACGCTGGACCTCCTGCTCCATCCGCTGCTGCAGCTCGCTGGTATTGATCGGGCTGTTGTTCCACGAGACCTGGTTGCTGGCGTCGATCTTCAGTTCGATCGGCGGCGGCGGTTCGACCAGCTGCGGCGGTGGATTGAGCACGCGCTGCGGCAGGTCCACGGCGATCGGGTACGTCATGATCGGCGCGGTCACGATGAAGATGATCAGCAGAACCAGCATCACGTCCACGAGGGGCGTGACGTTGATGTCTGCCATGGGGCCCTTGCCACCACCACTACTGAATGCCATGGCTTATTGCCCCTTTTCTTTGGTCGCGACGAAGCCGACGTCCAGCATGCCCTGCTCCTGCGCGACCTTGGTCAGGTCGTTGATGACGCGCATCTTGGTGGTGCGGTCACCACGCAGGTTCAGCGGCGGCTGCGGGGTCTGCTGGGCGGCGGTCGCCAAGCGCGACTCGAGAGTCTGCTTGTTGATTTCTTCGTCGTTCCAGTAGATCGAGCCGTCTTCCTTGACTGCCAGGGTGATCGGTCCGGAACGCTTTTCAGCGTCTTCCGGCTTCTGGATCAGGTTGGCTTCCGGCAGATCCACCTTGACCTTGTGGGACATCAGGGGCGCCGTGATGATGAAGATGATCAGCAGCACCAGCATCACGTCCACGAGGGGCGTAACGTTGATGTCGGCCATGGGGCCGCCGCTGTTACCACTACTGAAAGCCATAACGGGCTCCGTCTAGATCTTGGTGACTACTTACGTTCGTCGCAGGGTGACGCGCGCCGCAATTAGCGGACGCGCGAGCCGGTGGCGAAGAAGTCGTGCAGGTCGTGCGCGAAGGTATCGAACTTGCTGATGGTCGCGCTGTTGATCTTGCTGAAGAAGTTGAAGGCGAACACGGCCGGGATCGCGACGAACAGACCGATCGCGGTCATGATCAGCGCTTCACCCACCGGGCCGGCAACGGCGTCGATCGAAGCGGAGCCGGTGGCACCGATCTTGATCAGCGCGCCGTAGATGCCCCACACGGTACCCAGCAGACCGACGAACGGAGCGGTTGCACCGACGGTGGCCAGCAGGGTCATGCCCGACTGCAGCTTGTTGCTTTCGCGGGTGACGGCCTGACGCAGAGCGCGGTCGACGAACTCCGAACGGCTCAGGTTCTCACCCACGCCGCCGGTGGCGCCGCCTTCAGCGCGCTGGTGGTGGGCAGCAGCCTGGGCAGCGTCCAGGGCGATCTTGGAGAACGGCTCGGAAGCCGGCTGTTCTTCCATCGCACGGATGGCGTCCTGCGCGTTCGGGGTATCCCAGAACAGGCTGACGACGCGATCAGCGGCGCTCTTCAGGCGGGTGGCACGGAAGATGTTGATGACGGTCCAGTACCAGGACATGGCCGACATGGCGATCAGGGTCAGCAGCACGACCCAGGAAACCGCGAAATCACCCGGCTTGGTGGTCATTTCGTGGATCAGGTGCTCGAAGCCCATCTGCGACAGGGCGTTGGACGGATTGCCCCCGGCAGCAGCGGCGATGAAAATTTCCTGCAGCATGACGCTTACCTTTGTTGTGTGTGGTGATAAAGGGTGTAGCTAAGCTAAACAATCGAACCGGGAGCGGGGGTGGCCAGGCGGCCACCCGGACGCATCAGTTCAGCGCAAAGTTGACCGGGACGCGAACGCGACCTGCCGCCTTCTTACCGCCAGATTCAGCGGCGTTGAAGCGCCACTTGCGAGCCGCTTCCATCGCAGCACGGTCCAGGTCGCGGTTACGGCTGGACTTTTCCACCGTGACATTGGTGACGTTGCCGCTGGCATCGACATCAATGATCAGGATCACTTCGCCCTGGATACCAGCGCGGAAGGCTGCCGGCGGGTAGCGCGGCGGATTCATGGCCTTCGACGAGATGTCCACGCTGGCCTCGATCGAGGTCGCAGGTGCCGGCGGCGCGGGCGGCGATGGCGGGGTGACGATATCGCTCGGGCGCGGTTCCGGCACGTCCACGACCGGCGCCTGCGGCGGCGGGGGGACCGGCGACGGCTTCGGCGGCGACAGATTCTTCACCGGCGGCGGCGGAGTATCTGTCGGCGGCGGCGGCGGCGGCGGCGGGGGCGGCGGCGGCGGTGCGTCGACGATGGTCACCATGACGTTACGCTCCTTCTCAGCCACGGCCTTGGGGGCCACAGCGGGGATCAGGAGCATCATGAAGGCGGCCAGATGCAGGGCGATTACAAACGCGATGCCGACGATGCGAGGCCAGCTCAGCCCCTTGTCATCGGGTTGTTCGTACCGGTGAACGACTAGTTGTTCCGTCATGCGCCAAGAGCTCAATAGTGGGGCCGGGATGCCGGGGGCGGAATCCCTGATCAGCGGTGCATGACACCGCAGGAACCTCCAAGCTTATACCAATCCTGAGCGCCTGCGCATCAACTGGGCAGGCATTCAGGCGTTATTCCTACTTACTTCAGGTTGATGATTTTTTTGGCATCAGCCTGGTTCTTCACACCCTTCGCCAGCGCCTGCTGGGCGGCCTGCTTGGCCTCCGGGATGCGACCTTCGGCATGCAGGACGCGTGCCAGGTTCAGGTAGGTCTCACCGTCCTTGGACAGCGGGGCAGCCTTCTGCCACGCATCGATCGCCTGCGGCACCTGGTCGGAGTAGTAGTAGGACTGGGCCAGCGCCAGGTAGACCTGGTAGTCCGGCTTCAGGATGCCCTTCTGCAACCCTTCGTTGATGACCGCGATGACGTCCTTTTCCTTGTGTTCGGTGTTGGCATAGATCGAGTACAGCTGCTTGTACTCGCGCTCTTCGGTGAGCTGGCCGCTGCTGCGCAGCTTGTCCATCACCGCAGCCGCCTTGTCCATCTGGTCGGCCTGCATGTACATGCTGGCCAGGTTCAGCTGGGCCTTCTTGTCATTGGGGTTCTTGGCAGCCAGGGCCTCGGCTTCCTTGACCGCTTCACCGGACTGGCCGGCTTCGGACAGGGCCGCCATCAGCAGCTGGTTCCAGTTGTCCTTCGGTTCGGTCGAGCCAGCGATGGCCTGCTTCAGCACCGGGATCGCTTCCTGGTAGCGCTCCAGCTGGTACAGCGCCTGGCCCTTGGCGATCAGCTCTTCCGGCTTGGTCGACTTGCTCTCGGCGAAGTACTTGTCGAGAGTGGCCAGGCCTTCGGCGGTCTTGTCTTCCTGCAGTTCCAGCTGGCCCAGCATCAGCATCGACTGGAAGTGGCCGTTGTTGTCCAGGCCGTTGAACTGCAGGACCTGCTTCAGGTAGGCGATCGCCGCTGCGGTGTCGTCGGTCTGGTAGGCGGCCTGCGAGGCCAGCTGTGCGGCCAGCGACTTGTCGTACTCGTTCGCGGCGCTGTCAGCCAGGATTGCGTCGGCCTGCGTGCGGGTCTCCGGGAACTTTTCCTTGTTGTAGCTGTCGATCATTTTCTGCAGCTTGCTGCCCAGCTTGGCCGAAGCCTTGACCGTCGGCTCCTGGCGGGTCGCGTTCGGGTACAGCACCTCGGCCTTGGCCTGCTTGCCGCCGCGGTTGCCGCGCTCGGAGGAGCGCGAGGACTGCGCGAAGGCATCGGTGACCACGGCGCCGGTCAGGGCGGTCGCGACGAGGACGGAAAGCACAGCTTTGTGGTTACGGAAAATCATCGTTCACCTCGATCGAACCGCCGGTTAGCGGCAAAGTCGGACTGTCAGAAAAATCTGAGCCGCCAAACGTATCAGAAACAGATGGCGTGAGAAATCGTTTTATGTGCTGCAATACAGCATAAAACTGCGCACTCATCCGCACTTTGGCCGCAGTCCGGCCGCCTGCGCCTGCTGATAGACCGGCGTCAGAGCCGGTGCATCGCGCCGCAGTTCCTGGATCCGGTTGGCCGGGTCAGGGTGCGTGGAGAGCCATTGTGGGCTGCGACCGCCACTGGCGGCCATCATGTTCTGCCACAGATCGACCGCCTGGGCCGGGTTGAAGCCGGCCTGCGCCATCAGTCGCTGGCCGATCACATCGGCCTCGCTCTCCTGGGTGCGCGAGCCGGGCAGCAGGAAGGCGGTCTGCGCGCCCATCCCGCCAAGCTGGTTCACGGTGCTGGCGGCACCCTCGCCGTAGGCGGCCCCGGCGAGCGCGCCGAGCACGGCCAGGCCGGTCTGCGCGCCCATCTGCCGGGTGATGCGCTCTTCGTGGTGGCGAGCGATGACATGGCCGATTTCGTGGCCGATTACGGCAGCCAGCTGGTCCTGGTTCTTGGCGACGGTGAAGATGCCGGTGTTCACGCCCACCTTGCCGCCGGGGAGGGCGAAGGCATTGGGCTCCTTGTCGACGAACACCGCGGTCTCCCACCGTACGCCACGGTACTGGGCAGGCAGCTGCGCGACCAGCGCGTTGACCACACATTGCACGTAGCCGTTCTGGCGGCCGTCGGTGCTGATCTTTTCCTTCTGCTTGGTTTCGGCGAACGCCTGTGCACCCAGCTGGTCCAGCTGCGCCTGTGATACGCCGCCCACCATCTGCCGGCGCCCGGTCGGCGACGTCGTGGTCGCGCAGGCGCTGACCAGGGTGGTGATGACAAGGGCCAGCAGCAGTTGTTTCATGGAAGCTCCCCCGTGTTCATAGGCGCAGTGTGTAGCGTAGCGGCTTAATCTTTCGTCAAGCGGACACGGCGTTACGTTGACCCCAGGAACACCATCGCGGCAAGCGCGACAGCATTGTTCAGCGCATGCGCGGTGATCGCCGCCCACAGCGTACCGGTGCGCTGGTAGAGCCAGCAGAACGCGGCGCCCATGCCGCCATAGACCAGCCACAACTGGGCCATCCCCAGCAGCGAATTCTTGCTCAGGCCGGGCACTTCATGCACCAGCGCGAAGGCCAGGCTGCTGAGGATGATGCCCAGCCAGGGGCGGCCCGCCTGCCACAGGCGCCCGAACAACACGCGGCGGAACAGCAGCTCCTCGTAAGCCGGGGCGAGCACCACGGCAAACAGCACCAGGAACAGCGGGAAACGCGCGATCGCGTTCTGCATCAGTTCCACGTTGGTCGGCACCGGCTCGATGCCGAACTGCCTGGCCAGGAACGCGATGCCGTTGCTGCCGAGCACGATCAGCGTGGCCACCAGCAGTGTCCAGCCCCAGGTCGAGGGCCGCCGCAGTGCCTGGCGGGAGGCGAGGCGTTCGTCCGCATTGGCGGGACGGCGCCAGAAGTACAACAGCAGTGCGGCGCCTCCGGTGGCAATCAACGCCATCAGGATCTGCGCCAGCGCACCCGGCTGGCCAACCGCCGCGCCGATTGCATCAGGCGACAGCACGCCGCCATTGGCCTCCGCGTTGGCACGACTGACCATGATCGCGCGGTAGAACCCCCACAAAAGCCCGGTGATCATGCTCAGGCCGAACAGGGTGACGGCGGCAATGCCCAGGTCAATGAAGAAGCCCGCCAACGGGGAACCGGCACGCGGCGCGACCGAAGCCGGCGGAATCGGGGGCGGGGCGGAAACCGGGGCGGATGCGGACATCAGGTACCTGCGTTCAAGGGTCGAAGGCCGGCGCGCCTCCCCGCGCACCGGCCGTGTCCCGATTGTGTCAGATATCCAGGTTTGCGACCTTCAGCGCGTTGTCTTCGATGAAGTCGCGACGCGGTTCGACGACATCGCCCATCAGGGTGCTGAAGATCTGGTCGGCAGCGACAGCGTCTTCGATGCGTACCTGCAGCAGTCGACGGGTTTCCGGATTCACCGTGGTGTCCCACAGCTGCTCCGGGTTCATTTCACCCAGGCCCTTGAATCGCTGGATCTGGCGGCCGCGCTTGGCCTCCTCGAGCAGCCAGTTCTGCGCCTTGGCGAAGCTGTCGACTTCGATCGACTTGGCGCCGCGGGAAATGGTCGCGCCCTCGCGCACCAGACCGTGCAGCAGCTTCGACGCCTGGTGGATCGCGCGCAGTTCGCCGCTTTCGAAGGCCGACATCGGCAGCACCTGGATGTGCTGTTCGCCCATGTGGCGACGGGTCACCAGCACGGCGGCCGGGCGCTCATCGTTCGGTTCCTGCAGTTCCAGGCTGAAGCGCGGGCTGCCCAGGCTGCCCTGGTTGAGGCGCTTGGCCAAGGCTTCCAGGCCTTCGCCTTCGCCGGCATTGCGCAGGCTGTCCAGATCCATCGGCACGAAATCGACCAGCGCTTCGAGCAGGTTGCGGTCGTAGCGATGCGCGTTGCGCTCGATCGAATCCAGCGCGGCGGCGTAGGTCAGCAGCAGCTTTTCCAGGGCCAGGCCTTCAATGCCCGGCTCGCCGGTGGCCGGTACCAGCGCAGCGTTTTCCACTGCGCTGCTGGCCAGGTAGCTGTCCAGTGCCGGGTCGTCCTTCAGGTACAGCTCCTGCTTGCCCTGCTTGATCTTGTACAGCGGCGGCAGGCCGATGTAGACGTAACCCCGCTCGATCAGCTCCGGCATCTGACGATAGAAGAACGTCAGCAGCAGGGTGCGGATGTGGGCGCCGTCGACGTCGGCGTCGGTCATGATGATGATCTTGTGGTAACGCAGCTTGTCCGGGTTGTACTCGTCACGGCCGATGCCGGTGCCCAGCGCGGTGATCAGCGTACCGACCTGGTCGGAGGACAGCATGCGGTCGAAACGTGCGCGTTCCACGTTGAGAATCTTGCCGCGCAGCGGCAGCACGGCCTGGTTCTTGCGATTGCGGCCCTGCTTGGCCGAGCCACCTGCCGAGTCACCCTCGACGATGAACAGTTCGGACAGCGCCGGATCCTTTTCCTGGCAGTCGGCCAGCTTGCCCGGCAGGCCGGCGATATCCAGCGCGCCCTTGCGGCGGGTCAGGTCGCGGGCCTTGCGCGCCGCTTCACGTGCACGCGCGGCGTCAACGATCTTGCCGGCGATCGCCTTGGCTTCGTTCGGGTTCTCCTGCAGGAACTCTTCCAGGCGCGCACCGAAGGCGTTTTCCACCGCCGGGCGCACGTCGGAGCTGACCAGCTTTTCCTTGGTCTGGCTGGAGAAGCTCGGGTCCGGCACCTTCACCGACAGCACCGCGATCATGCCTTCGCGCATGTCATCGCCGGTCAGGTTGATCTTGGCCTGCTTGGCGATGCCGTTCTGCTCGATGTAGTTGTTGAGCACACGGGTCAGGGCACCGCGGAAACCGGCCAGGTGGGTACCACCGTCCTTCTGCGGAATGTTGTTGGTGAAGCAGTACATCGTCTCCTGGTAGGAGTCGGTCCACTGCAGCGCTACATCCACAACGATGCCGTTGTGCTCGCCGGTGACCGAGATGACGTTCGGGTGCAGCGGGGTCTTCAGCTGGGCCAGATGCTCCACGAAGCTGCGGATGCCGCCTTCGTAGTGGAAATCGTCGCGGCGGCCTTCGCCGCGCTCATCGGCCAGCACGATCTTGACGCCGGAATTGAGGAAGGACAGTTCGCGCAGGCGGCGGGCGAGGATGTCGTAGTGGAATTCCACGTTGTCGTGGAAGGCGACGGTCGACGGCCAGAAGCGCACGGTGGTACCGCGCTTGGTGGTGGTTTCCAGCTTGGCCAGCGCGGTCACTGCGGCGCCGTTGCTGAATTCCTGCTGGTAGTGGAAGCCGTTCTGGAACACGTCCACCAGCAGCTTCTGCGACAGCGCATTGACCACGCTGACGCCTACGCCGTGCAGGCCGCCGGAAACCTTGTAGCTGTTGTCGTCGAACTTGCCGCCTGCGTGCAGGACGGTCATCACCACTTCGGCGGCGGATACTTCGCGACCGAGCTTGGCACTCATCTGCTCGTGCTTGCCGGTCGGGATGCCACGGCCATTGTCGGACACCGAGACCGAGCCATCGGCGTGGATCGTCACGGCTACGTGGTCGGCGTGGCCGGCCAGCGCTTCGTCGATCGAGTTGTCGACGACCTCGAACACCATGTGGTGCAGACCGGTGCCGTCATGCACGTCGCCGATGTACATGCCGGGACGCTTGCGGACAGCCTCCAGGCCTTCCAGGGCGGTAATGCTGTTGGCGTCGTAATTGCCGTTGTTTGCCGGGGTGTTCTGTTCGTCGCTCATTGCGCTTGCCGTAGGCTCCGCAGGTCGGCCACCGCGTGGAGCGATGTGCCGAGAATGAAAGGGTTCCAACCCGAATTATACCAGCCGGGGTCTAAAGGCCCTGATGTGCCCACTATGGCACAGCCGCGATCTGTGCATGTTCCACGTGGAACCGGGCGATGTGGGTCAGGTCCTGCAGCGCCGCCGGAGTTTCAGTGGCAGTGATGAAGATCTGTGCCGGCCCACTGAGCAGGCGCTCCAGTACCCGCGCCTGGTGGGTGCGATCCAGCTCCGAGGCCAGATCGTCCAGAGCGATCACCGGCCATTCGCCTCGCTGTTCGGCATAGTCTTCGGCCTGTGCCAGCAGGCAAGCCAATGCCGTCAGCTTGGCCTGACCGCGGGACAGCGCATCACGCCCCGGAATGCTATGGAAATCCACACTCCAGTCCGCCCGGTGTGGGCCGACCGAGGTGTATCCGGCCTGGCGGTCACGTTCCCGGGCCAAAAGCAGGGCATCGGCCAAGGGAAGCTCATGCCGCCGCCAACCGGGGCTCAGTTCCAGTCCCTGGATGCCGAGTTGCGGAGCCAGGCTGGCGGCCAACGCCACCGTGCGCTGCTGCAGACGCTCCAGATAATGCTGGCGGCGGCTGGTCAACGGCTCTCCGGCCTCGGCCAACTCATGGTCCCAGGTATCGAGCATCCGCGACGGCCCGCCCTGCTTGAGCAGGGCATTGCGCTGCTTCAGCGCACGGGAGTAGCGGCGCCACAGCGATAGAAAATCCGGTTCCACGTGGAACAAGCCCCAATCGAGGAAGCGGCGGCGGGGTTCTCCGCCCCCGCTGACCAGTGCGTGGCTCCCGGGCTCGAACGTCACCACCGCCAGCGCTGCGCAGAGATTACCCAGCTGCGCGACATCTTCGCCATCCAATCGCCCCTTCCAGTCCTGCCCGCTGTGGCGCAGCCCGGCCTTTCGGCGGTGGGGCGGGTGATCGGCACGCTGTTCGTCCCATTCCACGAAGATTTCCAGCGCTTCCTGACCCTGGCGCACCAGACCGTCGCGCACCCGGCCACGGAAGCTGCGCCCGTAGGCCATCAGGTGCAGGGCTTCGAGCACGCTGGTCTTTCCGGCACCGTTGTCGCCGGTCAGCAGGTTCAATCCCGGCTGGGGCGACAGGTCCACCGCACTGAAGCGACGCAGTTGGTGCAAGGCGAGGCGGCGGATAAGCATGGGGCGCGAAAGACCATCCGCACGAGGCGGTAGTGGGGCAGGGAATCCATCAGCTTACTGCATCGGTCAAGCCAGCCGTGCCGCGCCAGACATCGCCACTGTGCTGAAGCCTCCGCCTGGCAGCCCTACGCGTGTTCCACGTGGTGGCGCTCCCTCACCTGTGCTCGCCTGGGTCTGGATATGCCCCGGAATCCTTGAATTCTGAGCGGCGGCGCAGGGTAGAGGCCCTCAGATTTCAGCGATTTCAGCCTCATTCCGCGAGCGTCGCCAGGTGCCCCGACGGTGGATTGCGCGAACACCGCGCAGATTTCTTGAAATCTACGATGCGATGCCGTGGAGGGTTCCACAGATTTCAAAGAATTCAGCCCATTCGTTTCACGCTGTCCACAGCGGGTCTGTATGACTTATACACAAGGTATGGGCAAACTGTGGATAAAAAAGCCCTTTTGCCCGACCTGCGAAACTATCCACAGGTTCCCCCCCAGCCTGAGGGGCCTCTATACAGGGGGTTTCAGCTGCATAAATCTCTTAAAAATCAATTGGATAATGCATTTTTCCACGAAATCTGGGCCTACCATCACCACCATGCTTTAGATTTATACCCAGATTTAGAAGCTAGGCCAGCCCTGATCCGGCCCCAACCAGGCCTGTGGACAGTGACGTCTGCAGATGAAGCAACCACTGCGATAGCGGATGCGATCCGCTTCATCCATCCGACCAGATCGGGTCACCTGCGATCAGGCTGAAGACCCGGAACTGCGTACTTGATCGAAGTTGGCTGGGCAGCGCCCAAGTCAGCAACCTGGATTCCTACCGCGCAGGGCCGATTGCATCGAAGAGGCAACCAAGAACAATCGCCAAGCAGCAATCTCGAGCAAGGCATTCGCCCAGACCTGGAGATTCCGCGATCCCCGATGCTCCACGTGGAACGTGCAAAAAAAACGCCCGGGAAAATCCCGGGCGTCCTTCGGTTCCACGTGGAACAGGCTGCAGTCAGAGACGCAGCGGCATCACCACGTGGCGCGACTTCTCGCTGCTGGATTCACGCACCAGCGCCGAGGAGTTGGAGTCGCGCAGCTGGATGATCACTTCCTCGTCGCGCAGGGCGGAGAGGGCATCCAGCAGGTAGTTCACGTTGAAGCCAATGGCCAGATCGCTGACCGTGGTGTCGGCTTCGATCTCTTCCTGGGCTTCTTCCTGCTCCGGGTTGTGCGCGCTGATCTTCAGGTTGCCCGGCGAGACTTCCACGCGGATACCGCGGTACTTCTCGTTGGACAGGATCGCAGCACGCTGCAGCGAGGCACGCAGTGCTTCACGATCAACCTTCACTTCGCGGTCGGCACCGATCGGGATCACCGCTTCGTAATCCGGGAAACGGCCGTCGATCAGCTTCGAGGTAAAGGTGACATCGTCGCGCTTGACGCGGACATGGCTGCGGCCGACTTCCAGCTCGATCTCGCGATCACCGCTTTCCAGCAGGCGCTGCAGTTCGGTCACGCCCTTGCGCGGCACGATGATCTGGCGCTTGGAACCGCTGGGCTTGGCCAGGTCGGTTTCACAAAGAGCCAGGCGGTGGCCGTCGGTGGCAACGGTACGCAGTGCATCACCGCGCAGGTCGAACAGCAGACCGTTGAGGTAGTAGCGCACGTCCTGCTGGGCCATTGCGAACGCGGTGCGCTCGATCAGCTCCTTCAGGGTCGCTTCGCCGATGGCCACGCGCTCGGTGGCTTCCACTTCGTCAACCGAAGGGAAATCATTGGAGGGCAGGGTGGCCAGGGTGAAACGGCTGCGACCGGCCTGCACGGTGATCTTGTCACCTGTCTGCGAGACGGTGATCCGGCTGCCATCGGGCAGGGCGCGGATGATCTCGAACAGCTTGCGGGCGGGAATGGTGGTTTCGCCGTCCTGGGCATCTTCAACCGCGATCCGCGACACCATCTCCACTTCCAGGTCGGTACCGGTCAGCGACAGCTGGCCGTTCTGCACCTGGACCAGGAAATTGGCCAGAACCGGAAGGGTCTGGCGGCGTTCGACCACGTTGACGACCTGTGCCAACGGCTTGAGAAAGGCTTCGCGCTGCAGTGTGAAACGCATGTGGTTCCGTGCCCCTATGCTTTAAAAAATGTGGAATAAATCAAAAGCTTGGTGGTGCTGGTAGAGACAGAATCGCTGGAAAACAACGCTAAGTCTTTGTAAATAAAAGGATTTCAGACCTCGAAACCCTCTGTATTACCGACCCCCAGAGGGTGGGGAAAGCTGTGGATAAATCCGACGCGATTTCAGACGCCTTTTTTATCCACAACGTGTCCCGCGCTTGCTACCGGATTCTGCACCGTTTTGTGCGATGACGCCTCATCGGCATCCGTGCATCATTCGCTCAGCTTCCGGATCAGCTTGTCCCAGTCCTCGCGGAGCTTGCCGTCGGTTTCCATCAGGGTCCGGATCTGGCGGCAGGCATGCAGCACCGTGGTGTGATCGCGACCGGCAAAGGCGTCGCCGATCTCGGGCAGGCTGTGCTCGGTCAGTTCCTTGGTCAGCGCCATGGCGACCTGGCGGGGGCGGGCCAGCGAGCGGGTCCGACGCTTCGACAGCAGATCCTTGATCTGCAGGCCGTAGTAGTCGGCAACCGTTTTCTGGATGTTGGGAATGCTGATCGCCTGCTGCTGGGCGCGCAGCAGGTCGCGCAGGGTTTCCTGGGCGAATTCGGTGGTGATCGCGCGGCCGGTGAAGTTGGCGCGGGCGGTCAGGGTATTGAGCGCACCCTCGAGGTCGCGCACGTTGGAGCGCATCTTCTTGGCGATCAGGAACGCAACATCATCGGGAATCTCCGCACCACGTTCGCGTGCCTTGGCCAGCACGATCGCGGCGCGGGTCTCGAAGTCCGGCGGTTCGATCGCGACCGACAGGCCCCAGGCAAGACGCGACTTCAGGCGCGCTTCCAGACCTTCGACTTCGCGCGGATAGCGGTCGCAGGTCAGGATGATCTGCTGCTTGCCATCGAACAACGCGTTGAAGGTGTGGAAGAACTCTTCCTGCGTGCGGTCCTTGCCGGCGAAGAACTGGATGTCATCGATCAGCAGCGCGTCCACCTGCTGGAACTGGCGCTTGAACTGATCCATGGTCTTTTCCTGCAGGGCCCGGATCATCGCGCTGAAGAACTGTTCCGAACGCAGGTACAGCACCTTCGCGCCCGGATTGGCCTGGCGCATCGCGTTGCCGGCGGCGAACATCAGGTGGGTCTTGCCCAGGCCGGTGCCTCCGTACAGCAGCAGCGGGTTGTGCGCGCGGTCGCCCGGCTTCTGCGCTGCCTGGAAGGCGGCGGCCAGGCCCAGCTGGTTGCTGCGGCCTTCGACGAAGTTGGCGAACGTGTAGTGGTTGTCCAGGTTGCCGGCGAAGGGCACCTGCGGTTCGCTGGACACCTGCGCCGACGGCGTGGAAACCGGCGCGATCTGCGCCTCCACAGGACGCGGGCGCGAGCCGATTTCAAGAAAAACGTCGCTGAAACCGGCGAAATGAGCAAGCAGTTCGCGGATCCGGGCCAGGTACAGCTCGCGGACCTGGTCGACGATGAAGGCATTCGGTGCATACAGCACCAGGCTGTCCACGCGCAGATCGGCCTGCAGCGGCTTCAACCAGGTATGAACGTCTTCCGGCGGGAACTCCGCTTCGAGGCGCTCGAGACTACGGGACCAAGCATCCATCAGCAATAATCGTCCGGTGGCCGGGGCATGGACGCGACAAGGCGCCCAAACACAGGCCGGAAAGGGGGGAAATGGATGGCTCAGACTACCACCGAGCGCCCGCCTTCGGAATGCTTGTCCCCTACTTATTCACAAAAACATCCACAGCTATTGCACAGCCCAGTGAATTCGCGTAGCTGACAGGGGTTGACTTGGGGCAGGGTACCTCTCTAGAATTTCCGGTTCTTTCCGTCCCATTCATACGAGAGGCCCCCAATGGCCACGAAGCGCACCTACCAGCCCAGCAACCTCAAGCGTAAGCGCGACCACGGCTTCCGTGCCCGTATGAAGACCGCTGACGGCCGCAAGATCCTGTCGCGTCGCCGCGCCAAGGGCCGCAAAGTCCTGAGCGCCTGATTGCCATGCCGCACCCTGCGGCAGACGCAATCCCTTCGACAGTGAATACTGCAGACCCGCGCAAGCGATTCCCTCGCTCTGCGCGGGTTCGCACGCGTGCCGAATACTCAACGGTCTTCAACGGCGCCCGCCGTGTGTCCGATCCGCTGATGACCCTGCACTGGCTGCCGGCTGACCGGCCGGCCAGGCTGGGTCTGGCGGTTTCCCGCAAGGTTGATCCGAACGCCGTTGGGCGTAACCGGATCAAGCGCGTCCTGCGCGACATCCTGCGTCAGACACGTACCGACATCCAGCCAGGCGACTTTGTCGTCGTGGCTCGTAGTGCTGCGCGTTCCGCCAGCAACGACGAGATCCGCCAGGCCTTCCTGCGCCTGCTGCGTCGCCTGCGTGCATTGCCCACGCCGGGCGTGGACGGCACAATGCCGCCGCCTGATGGCATCGCAACTCCTTCTTTGACCGAGCCGGCATCGCGTCCCGGCCCCGCCGAGCCTGTCCGCTGATGAACCAGACCCGCGTATTCCTCATTTTTGCCTGGCTGATGGTGGCCGTGCTGCTGTGGATGGAGTGGAGCCGTGAAAAGGCTGCTCCGACCCCGGCACCGACGACCACGTCGGCCCCGGCCGCCGCACAGAGCGTTCCGGGCGCAACCCCGGGCGCCATCCCCAGCGCCCAGGTTCCGGGTGCCCCCGGCCAGGCCGCCGTGCAGGCCCAGGCCAGTGCCACCCCGGCCAGCCAGCGCGTGACCGTCACCACCGACGTGCTGCGCCTGGTGCTCGATGGCGGCCGTGTGCTCGACGCCGAGCTGCTGCAGTTCCCGCAGACCAAGGACGAAGGCAGCCCGCCGGTCCGCCTGCTGACCGAAGACCCCGCGCACCCGTACAGCGCGATCAGTGGCTGGGCCAGCGAAGACAAGAACACCCCGGTCCCCGGCGCTGACGGCTTCAAGCTGGTCGGTGACACCAGGGACTTCGTGCTGGCCAAGGGCCAGAACGAACTGCAGATCCCGTTCGTGTGGACCGCCGACAACGGCGTGACCATCAAGCGCACCCTGACCGTCTCACGCAACGAGTACGCCGTGCGCTTCAAGGACGAAGTCAGCAACGCCGGCGCTGCGCCGTGGAACGGTTACGTCTACCGCACCCTGGACCGCACCCCGACCATCCTGTCGCGGAGCATGACCAACCCGGATTCCTTCAGCTTCAACGGTGCCACCTGGTACGACAACGACAAGAAGTACCAGCGTCGTGCGTTCAAGGACTACCTGGAAGACGGCACGCTGAACCAGAACATCACCGGCGGCTGGCTGGCGATGCTGCAGCACCACTTCTTCACCGCCTGGATCCCGCAGAAGGACCAGACCGCACACTATGTGCTGTCGCAGGTGGCCGGTCGTGACCTGATCGAAGCGCGTGGCCCTGCCTTCACCGTGGCCCCGGGCCAGTCCACCAGCACCGAAGCCCGCCTGTGGGTCGGCCCGAAGCTGGTCAACCTGATCGCCAAGGAAGACGTACCGGGCCTGGACCGCGTGGTCGACTACAGCCGCTTCTCGATGATGGCGGTGATCGGCCAGGGCCTGTTCTGGGTGCTGAACCAGGTGCACAAGCTGGTCGGCAACTGGGGCTGGGCGATCGTCGGCCTGGTGGTGCTGCTGAAGCTGGTGCTGTACCCGCTGTCGGCGACCCAGTACAAGAGCGGCGCCAAGATGCGTCGCTTCCAGCCGCGCATCGCGCAGCTGAAGGAACGCTATGGCGATGACCGCCAGAAGTTCCAAACCGCGATGATGGAGCTGTACAAGAAGGAAAAGATCAATCCGATGGGCGGCTGCCTGCCGATCCTCATCCAGATGCCGATCTTCTTCGCCCTGTACTGGGTGCTGGTGGAATCGGTCGAACTGCGCCAGGCGCCCTGGTTCGGCTGGATCCAGGACCTGACCGCACGCGACCCGTACTTCATCCTGCCGGTGATCAACGTGGCGGTGATGTGGTTCACCCAGAAGCTGACCCCGGCACCGGGCATGGACCCGATGCAGCAGAAAATGATGCAGTTCATGCCGCTGGTGTTCGGCGTCATGATGGCCTTCATGCCGTCCGGCCTGGTCCTGTACTGGGTGGTCAACGGTGGCCTGGGCCTGCTGCAGCAGTGGTGGATGACCAAGCGCCATGGCGGCGAGCCGGTCCCGGCCACCACCGCGCCGGCCCCGGTCAAAAAGAAATAATCCCGACTGGTAGAGTCGACTGTCAGTCGACTCTACCGCCCCGATCGACGCGAGAAGCCCGCCGCAAGGCGGGCTTTTCGCATGCGGCGTTAGAATCGCCGGCACACCGTTCCTCCCACCTTCGAGTCCACCATGCCGCGTGCGTCGTCGTTCCGCCTGTTCCTGCCCTCGCTGTTGTTGACGCTGGTTGTTGCCGGCTGCGGCGACAAGGATGCGAAGGCGCCGGCGACCACGGTCACCCAGCCGAGTGCGCAGGCCGCGGCCGCCGCCGATCCCGCCGCCGCGCCGTTGCTGGCGGCGCTGCAGAAGCAGCTCGACGGCTACCGCCGGATCATCGTGCTGCTGGCCGACGAGGAACAGCAGTCGGCCGCCGACCGCGGCACCTCCACGCGTGTGGGCCAGCAGCTGTTCCACGATGGTCTGGAACAGCGCACGGCCATTGCCACACAGTTCGACGCGCTGCTGCGCGGCTCCAGTCCGCAGCGCTTCGCCACCCTCGGCACCGTGCTGGACTACATCGAGTCGGCGCCGGAACTGTTCGACGCTGACCGCCTGGCCTTCCGCGAAGTGCTGCGTGATCTGCATGAGCGCATTGGCACGGATTCGTCGCTGTCGGCGGTGAAGCTGCACCAGCGCGTCGGCGGGGATCTGGAGGCGCTCGACGAGATCGAGCGCAACTACAACCAGGAGCTGACCCGCATCTTCAGCCGCTTCGAGCGCACCCGTGCCATCGAGCTGAAGCGTGAGAAATGGGACGACTACATCGCCCACCTGCACAAGGACTACAGCCGCGAAGCGATCCTGCGCGACTATGGCGTGATCGAGCCGTACCCGATGTCGATGAAGGACAGCGACCGCGAGATCTTCGGCCGCGACCTGCCGGCAAAGACCGTGGTGCTGACCTTCGACGATGGCCCGCACAAGGCCTACACCGATGAAGTGGTGGCCATCCTCAAGCGCTATGACGTGCCGGGCGTGTTCTTCGAATTGGGCCGCAACCTGGGCAAGGTCGAGGCCGACGGCAAGGTCAGCCTTGGCCCGATGGCGAAGATCAGCCGCAACCTGATGGAAGAGGGCTATGCGGTCGGCAACCACAGCCTGACCCACGCCCAGCTGTCGCGCACCACAGGGGATGCGCTGCGCCAACAGGTACTCGACACCGACACGCTGCTGAAGGACGTCGACAGCAAGCGCGCGCCGCTGTTCCGCTTCCCGTATGGGGCGCGCAACGCCGAAGGCCTGCAGCTGCTCAACGAAGCCGGGCTGAAGTCGATCATGTGGAACATCGACTCGATGGACTGGGCCGACCCGGTGCCGGAGTCGATCGTGCAGCGCGTGCTCGACCAGGTGAACAAGGAACAGCGCGGCATCATCCTGTTCCACGACATCCACGACCGTGCGGTGAAGGCGCTGCCGCACATCCTCGACCGGCTGATCGCCGATGGCTACCAGTTCGCCGGCTGGAATGGCCGCGAGTTCACCGTTGCCCGCGCGCGCAAGGGCGAGGCCAGTGCCGCCACCGTGACCACCGGCTACGAGAAGTCCTGGGCGATCGTGGTCGGCATCGACACCTACGCCAAATGGCCGAAGCTGGAGTACGCCAGCCACGATGCGCAGGCGGTGGCCGATACCCTGACCGGGCAGTTCGGCTTCCCGTCCTCGCAGGTGATCGTGCTGAAGAACGAGCAGGCCACCCGCAACAACATCCTGGCCGCTTTCCACGACCGCCTGGCCGACGACCGCACCGGCAAGAACGATCGCGTGTTCGTGTTCTTCGCCGGCCACGGCGCGACCCGCCAGCTCGCCTCCGGGCGCGACCTCGGCTACATCATCCCGGTCGATTCGGATCCGAAGGAATTCGCCACCGACGCGATCGCGATGACCGACATCCAGAACATCGCCGAAAGCATGCAGGCCAAGCATGTGATGTTCGTGATGGATGCCTGCTACAGCGGCCTCGGCCTGACCCGTGGCGGCCCGTCGTCGTCGTCGTTCCTGCGCGAGAACGCGCGTCGCAGCGCGCGGCAGATGCTGACCGCCGGCGGTGCCGACCAGCAGGTGGCCGATGCCGGCCCGAACGGCCATTCGGTGTTTACCTGGGTGTTGCTGCAGGCGTTGGCCGGCAAGGGCGACCTCAACGGCGATGGCCTGATCACCGGTACCGAGCTGGCCGCCTACGTGGCGCCGGCGGTATCGGCGGTCTCGCACCAGACCCCGGCCTTCGGCAGCCTGCCCGGTTCCCAGGGGGGCGAGTTCGTGTTCCAGGTGCCGGACAGCCAGGAATTCCTCAACGCTGATACGCGCCAGCTGACTGCCGATGCGATCGCGCTGAACAGCAAGGTGGATGCCGCCAGTGAAGCCAAGGGTGCCCAGGCGCCGGTAACCGTGGCCGATCTGCAGGGCGGCAAGGCCAAGCTGGTGGTGCCCACCGCCGGCCCGGCGTCCGACCGCCAGCGCGCACAGCAGGCCAACGACCGCGGCCTGCAGCTGTACCGCGAGAAGCAGTACGACGAGGCGGCCGCGCAGTTCACCGAGGCGCTGAAGCTGCGCCCGGACTTCGCCCAGGCCGCCAACAACCTCGGTTTCGTCTATTACCGTCAGCAGCGCTACGCCGAAGCGGCACGCTGGCTGGAGAACACGCTGAAGATCGACCCGTCGCGTGCGGTGGCCTATCTCAATCTGGGCGATGCCTACTTCAACGCCGGCGACAAGGCCAAGGCGAAGCAGGCCTACACGACTTACCTGGCGTTGCAGCCGCAGGGCAGTGGTGCCGCGCAGGCACGCGCGCAGCTGGAGAAACTCTAAACCATGAACGACGCGATCCGCACCGACACCATCGTGGCCATCGCCAGCGCACCGGGCGCTGGCGGTGTCGGCCTGCTGCGCCTGTCCGGTCCGCGCGCAGCGGCCATCGCCAACGCGTTGGGTGCGCCTGCACTGCGCCCGCGCCACGCGCACTACGCGCGCCTGCGCGACGCCGATGGCGAAGTCATCGACGATGGCATCGTGCTGTGGTTCCCGGCACCGAACAGCTTCACCGGCGAAGAGGTGGTGGAACTGCAGGGCCATGGCAGCCCCGTGCTGCTGCAGCAACTGGTTGCGCGCTGCATCGCGCTCGGTGCGCGCCAGGCGCGGCCGGGTGAGTTCAGTGAACGGGCATTCCTCAACAGCAAGCTCGACCTGGCCCAGGCCGAGGCCATCGCCGACCTGATCGCCGCGGGCGACAACCGCGCCGCGCGCGCGGCGCGTCGCTCGCTGGATGGCGTGTTCTCGCGCCGCATCGACGCCGTGGTCGAGCAGCTGGTTCTGCTGCGCATCCACGTGGAAGCGGCCATCGACTTCGCCGACGAACCGCTGGATACCCTCGGTGGCGCGCAGGTGCGGCGTGGTCTGGAACAGGCGCGCAGCGACCTTGGCCTGCTCCGCCGCGACGCCGAACGCGGTCGTCGCCTGCGCGATGGCCTGCATGCGGTGCTGATCGGCCCGCCGAACGCCGGCAAGAGCTCACTGCTCAATGCATTGGCCGGTAGTGAACGCGCCATCGTCACCGACATCGCCGGCACCACCCGCGACACTTTGCGCGAGACCATCCGCCTGGATGGCCTGGAGCTGACCCTGGTCGACACCGCTGGCCTTCGCGACGGCGGTGACGCCATCGAACGCGAAGGCATGCGCCGCGCCCACGTGGAAATCGAGCGCACCGACCTGGCGCTGATCGTGCTGGACGCGCGCGATCCGGCGGCTGGTGAAGCGGCGCTGGGAGAGGCCGTGGCGGCGGTGCCGCACAAGGTCTACATCCACAACAAGTCGGACCTGCTGGATGCGTTGCCGGTGCTGGACGATCCGGATCGCGTGTTCGTCTCGGCAGCCACCGGTGCTGGCCTGGAAGACCTGCATGCGCGCCTGCGTTCGATTGCCTCGGCCGGGGCAGGGGAGCAGGTGGATGGCGAGTTCTCCGCGCGTACGCGCCATGTGGATGCGATCGAGCGTGCGCAGGAACACGCGCAGCGTGCCGATGGCGAGCTTGTACACGAGCACCTGGAACTGGCCGCCGAGGAACTGCGGCTGGCGCATGAGGCGCTGGGCGAGATCACCGGGCAGATGAGCGCCGATGACCTGCTGGGAAGGATCTTCTCCAGTTTCTGCATCGGGAAGTAACTGTAGAGCCGAGCCCATGCTCGGCTGTTCTACCCGTCAGCCGAGCATGGGCTCGGCTCTACAGGTGCAGGCTTCCCCCACCTGTCACATTGCCGCCGCATACTGACGCCCATCACATACCGCTTGGGGAAGTCGCAGTGAAGTCGTGGGGTTGTGCGTTGCTGTTGTCGCTGGCCGTGGCACCATCGGTGGCCATGAGTGCCGAATCTTCCACCCCGGCCGGCCACAAGGTGTCGGTCTATGGCCACCGCGGCGCAAGCGCGCTGCTGCCCGAGCACACCCTGGCGGCCTATGCGCAGGCCATTGCCGATGGCGCTGACTACATCGAACCGGACCTGGTGATGACCAGGGACGGGGTGATGGTGGCCCGCCACGAGAACGAGATCGGGGGCACTACCGATGTCGCCTCGCATCCCGAATTCGCCAGCCGCCGCACCAGCAAGGTCATCGATGGGCAGAAGGTCGACGGCTGGTTCACCGAAGACTTCACCCTGGCCGAGCTGAAGACCCTGTACGCGCGCGAGCGCCTGCCGGAACTGCGCGGCACCGCCTATGACGGCCAGTTCCGCATCGCCAGCCTGGACGAGATCCTCGCATTCCTTGTCCAGCAGGCCGGGCGTGCCAACCGCGGCATCGGCCTGGTGCCGGAGATCAAGCATCCGACCTACTTCCAGTCGATCGGCCTGCCGATGGAAGACAAGCTCCTGACCGCGCTGCGTGGCAACGCGTATACCAACGTCGGCCCGGTCACCATCCAGTCGTTCGAGACCGCGAACCTGCGCTACCTGCGCGGCAAGATCCCGCGCGGCAGCAACATCCGCCTGCTGCAGCTGCTGTGGAAGGGCGACACCCAGCCGGCCGACATCGCCAAGGCCGGTGGCACGCTGACCTACGCGCAGATGATGACCCCGGCCGGACTGAAGGACATCGCCAGCTACGCCGACAGCATCGGCCCGGAACTGCGCTCGATCATTCCGCTGGATGCCAAGGGCGCGCTGAGCACTCCGACCACGCTGGTACAGGACGCACATGCAGTGGGCCTGATGGTGATTCCGTACACCTTCCGTCCGGAGAACCACTTCCAGGCCAGCAACCTGCGCAAGGGTGCCGACAGTGCGCGCAATGCCGAGGGATCGATCGCCGAAATGCGTGCCTATCTGGCTACTGGCATCGATGCCTTCTTCACCGATGACCCGGCGCTGGGCCGGCAGGCGGTGGATGGCATGAGCGCGGCGGGGAATGCGGCGAACTGACGGGCTCTGGTAGGTGCCAACCTTGGTTGGCACACAACAACCGTGCCGACCAAGGTCGGCCACTACCGGCTCATGAGGTTGCCGGCCAGCGGCCGGCACTACCGTCATTTCAACTGCGCGGCTCGCCCGGCCGGCGGAACGGGATCACCACGTAGTCCTGGCCTTCGCGCGGCTGCCACAGCACCGGCACGCGCTGCGGTGACGGCGGCTCCAGCTCATCGTCGGCCAGCGGTTCGATGTCTTCTTCCTCGTCTTCCCAGCTGTAGCGCGGGCGCGGCGGCAGCGGGTCGGCATTGCGGAACAGCAGCGCGGCGATGATGCCGGCGAAGGCGCCGCCCATGTGCGACTGCCAGGACACGCCGTCGGCGTGCGGCAGGATGGTCATCAGCATGCCGCCGTAGAACAGCATGCCGATCAGGCCGGTGGCGATCGCCGCGCGATCGCGGCGCAGCAGGCCCAGGCTGGCCAGCAGGAACATCAGGCCGTGGGTTACGCCGCTGGCGCCCAGGTGCACGCTACCCGGATTGCCCAGCATCCACGCGCCGATGCCCGAGCCCAGCCACAGCAGGGGCAGGGCGCGCACGGTGGCTTTCGGGTAGACGCTGCCGGCAAGGGTGCCAAGGATCAGGATGGCGATGCTGTTGGCGGCAATGTGCTCGACCGAGGCATGCAGCATCGGGCCGCCGATCAGGCCAAGCAGGCCCTTGGCTTCCAGCGGTGCGACCGCCCACGGCCGCCAGTCGAAGGTCCCTTGCAGGGCGAACACGGCCACCAGCACCAGCACGGCGGCCAGGCTGACATTGAACGCCCGCAGGATGCGCGAGCGGTCATTGCGGGGGGCCGGCACGTCGCCAGCGGGCAGGGGCGCGTTGTTGTTCATACCTCAGCAATGGCGGTGGTTGGTGCGAAACCAAGGCCACCGCTGCGGGAGAGTGGGTGCGGCCGGCGGGACAATCCCGCCGGCCGGCCGTGATCAGGCGTGGCCGGAGCCTTCCTTCGGCGGGTACTTCAGGCTCAGGACCACGGTGGCGGCGATGATCACCGCAACCACGCCCAGCGACACCGGGGTCGGGATCTTGAACAGGTCGATGATCATCATCTTGATGCCGATGAAGCCCAGCACCAGCGCCAGCCCGTACGGCAACAGGTGGAAGCGGTCGGCCATGCCGGCCAGCAGGAAGAACATCGCACGCAGGCCCAGCACCGCGAACACGTTGGAGGTGAGCACGATGAACGGGTCGGTGGTGATCGCGAAGATCGCCGGGATGCTGTCCACCGCGAAGATCACGTCGGTGACCGCGATCAGGATCAGCACCGCGAACAGCGGGGTGAACCAGCGCACGCCATCGCGCTTCACGCTCAGTGCATTGCCGGCGTAATCCGGCAGCAGGCGCAGGTGCTTGCGCATCCAGCGCAGCGCCGGGTTGGCCTCCAGGTCCGGCTCCTGGCCAGCGGCGAACCACATCTTCCAGCCGGTGAACAGCAGGAAGGCACCGAACACATAGAGCAGCCAATGGAACTGGGTGATCAGCACGCTGCCGGCGAAGATCATGATCGTACGCAGCACGATCGCGCCCAGGATGCCGATGATCAGCACCTTCTGGCGCTGTTCCTCCGGTACCGCGAAGTAGCTCATGATCATCAGGAAGACAAAGATGTTGTCGACCGCCAGCGCCTTTTCGACCAGGTAGCCGGTCAGGAACTCGAGGCCGACCTTGTTGGCCACCACCTGGCCGGCGGTCTCATTCAGGTAGTACCAGAGGCCCGCATTGAACAGCAGGGCCAGCGCGACCCAGCCGATGGACCACCACAGGGCCTCCTTGAAGGTGACCTTGTGCGGTCCACCATGGCGCATCAACACGAGGTCGACCAGCAGGGCGATGACCACCACCGCTGCGAAGCCGCCCCACAACCACACGTTACCGATCGTCTGCATTGGGAATGTCCGTTGGAAAGATGAATGCCAGGCCGGACGGCGAGGATCTGCAACGGAGGATCGGGAGGGGGATCCAGGGACAGAGCTTCGCCAGTACGGCGAAGGTCTCGCTCGCAGTTCCAGTCGGCTGGAACTGCCGTTGCACCGGAGCCTGCGGGCTCGAAATGACGGCGACAACGTCTGGGAGCTACTCCCCTTCTGGCGCCGATTCTGCCGTCTGGCCGGGCCGCCGTCAAATGCCGGAGGGTTGGCGCCGGATCTCTGGTAGTTGCCAACCTTGGTTGGCATACCCGCCGGGGTCAGAGCCGCTGCGGGGATCTGACCGCGATGCCCGGTTTACAATAGGTGGATGAATACCCCCCTTCCGATTGTCCGCCTCAAGAATGCGTGGCGCTCCAGCCACCCGTGGATCTTCCAGAAACTGGTCGAGAAGCCGACCGTCCGGCCCAAGCCCGGCTCCATCGTCGACGTGGTCGGCATTGATGGCGAGTTCATTGGCCGCGGGTTCTACAACGGGCATTCGCGCATTGCCGTGCGCATCCTCGAAACCGATCAGAACGTGCCGGTGGATGCCGGCTGGTTCTCGCGCAAGATCGCCCAGGCGGTGTCGCTGCGCCGTGAGGTGCTCAAGCTCGACGCGGTGTCCGACGCCTGGCGCGTGGTACACAGCGAAGGCGACGGCCTGTCCGGCCTGGTGGTGGATCGCTACGGCGACCTGGTGGTGGTCGAGTTCTTCGCCGCCGGCATGTTCCGCCACCGCGAGTGGATCTACGACGCGCTGCGCGAGCAGTTCCCGGGTTGCCGCTTCCACAGCTTCGCCGACGAACACGTGCAGAAGCAGGAAAGCTTCGATTTCCACGGCAACACCACCACCGAAGCGTCGGTGATCACCGAGTACGGCATCAAGTTCCGCGCCGACCCGGCCGGTGCGCACAAGACCGGTTTCTTCGCCGACCAGCGCGAGAACCGCGAGTGGCTGAGCCAGCAGGTGGAAGGCAAGAGCGTGCTGGACCTGTGCTGCAACACCGGCGGTTTCGCTGTGTACGCAGCAGCGCGCGGCGCATCGGACGTGGTCGGCATCGACATCGATGAGGACGTCATCCAGATCGCCAAGGGCAATTCGCGCCTGAACAACGTGCGCCCGAAGTTCGTCCAGTCCGACATCTTCCCGTGGCTGCGCGACGCCGCCAACCGCGGCGAGCAGTACGACGTGGTGATCCTGGACCCGGCGAAGATGACCCGCGACCGCGACCAGATCATCACCGCGCTGAAGAAGTACCTGGACATGAACAAGCTGGCGCTGGGCGTAGTCAAGCCGGGCGGCCTGTTCGCCACCTTCTCGTGCACCGGCCTGGTGGCCGAGGACCAGTTCCTCGACATGCTGCGCCGCGCGGCCTACTTCTCCGGCCGCACGATCCAGATCCTGAAGGTCGCTGGTGCGGGTCCGGACCATCCGTTCATGGCCCACGTGCAGGAATCGCGTTACCTGAAGGCCGTGTTCTGCCGCGTGGTGGACTGATTCCAACCTGTAGAGTCGAGCCATGCTCGACTCGCGCGGTCCTTGATCAGATCAGTCGAGCATGGCTCGACTCTACAAATCAATGGGCCCCGGGCCTGCAGCGCCAGGGAATGGTCCATGCGCAAGGCCATTGTCCTGCCCGGTTGAGCACCGGCGGCGCGCACCTCAGGAGTGCGCGCCCGCCTGTGCTGGCGGCACCTGCAGCCGCTGCAGCAGGCCGTTGATCACCCGGGCCCGGCCGCGCACGTGGTAGCCCAGCGTGGTCAGGCCGATGCCAGCGATGACCAGCAGCAGCAGCGACCAGGCGATCACCGTGCCGATGAAGTGCAGCGCGCCCATGCGCAGCCAATGGTCATGCAGCCACGCTTGGCTGCGCACCGAATAGGGAACCTTGGCTTTGGCTTCAAAACGCGCACGGATGACGTCGGGCACCGCGATACCGATGTCCTCGCCACGGGCGACGGCCTGGCCGACGTCGTTCAAGGGGATGCTGGGCCTTCCCAGCGAGCGCTGCGCCTGCAGGTAGCCCTGCCATTGCGGGCTGAGCGTCGCGAAACCCGGGCTGTCGATGAGCTTGCCGAGCTGGCTGCTGTCGAGCTTCCTGCCATCGCCTGCGTCAGCCCGGCTGAAGTCGGGACTGACGATTCCGCTGCCGAACAGCAGGCCGACCAGCACCGGACCACCAATCACGAACGAGAAGGTGAAGTGGCGCACGCCGCGGTTGAGCAGCACCCTGCGCAGGCCGAATCCCATCCAGAACAGCAACCCGCCAAAGAGGATCAGGTTGGCCAGCAGCAGCAGGGCAGATGTGCCGGGATCAGTGCCGTAGCCGGCCGGCACGTGTGCCGAGGGTGGACTGCCGGTCAGCCCCTGCAGGAAGATCATGGACAGCAGCGCCGTGGCCGGCAGCACCGCCAGACACGCCAGACCCAGGGTGCGTGCGAACGAACCCCGGCGATACAGCGCGCGCAGTCCGGGAACCGCTTCGACCCGCGGCTGCAGTTCCGCCGGTACCTTCAGTGGGTCGGGCCGGGACGTGATCATGCCGGTTCTCCGGAAGTGCGCAGCAGCTGCTGCAGGGCCTGTTTCAACTGGTCCTGTGCCTGCGAGGCGCGGGAGACCATCTGCGGGCTGGCGTTGTCGCTGTTGTGCAGGGCGAGGACGGTCTGGCGCCAGATCGGCAGCAGGATCTGCACCGTCTCGCTGTAGCGGTCCAGCAGTTCGATGGCGTGGTTGCGTGCCAGCTGCACCTGGATGCGGCTCATCGAATGGCTGGCCAGCAGCGCGGTCAGGTTGGCGATGCGGCGCTGCAGGCGCTCCACAGGGCGATCCAGCACCATCGGGTCATCGCTGGCAGCACTTCCCGGGGGCAGTTCCTGCAGGAACTGCACGCCCGCATCGATGTAGATCTGCAAGTGTGCGCCCTGCACGTCATGCAGCTCCAGCTGAGCGTTCAACCGATCAACGCTGCTGCGTACCGCAACCGCCTGGCGCTCGATCTCGGCCAGCACGTCACCGTTTCCCCCCAGCGCGATGCGTCGACGCAGGCGCTGCTCGATGTCGGCACCAGTGAACCGGTCCCACCAGCCAGCGCGTTCCAGCAGTGCATTGGGGTCATGCTCGGAGAGGCGGCTGACCAGTTCAGCCAGCGCCTTGGCCAACGCGTTGGCGCTGCCGTCCTGCCAGGCCGGTTCCGCGTTGGCGCTGGCCAGTTCGGCCGGGCCATAGCGACCGATGTCGATGCGCCCGGCGAACAGGACCGGCAGCACATCGCGCTTGAGCTGTTCGACGCTCGGCGCGCCGGGAAGCGGTGGAGGAACAGGGGGCGGCATCGGGATTCCGTCTCAGGGGGCGACGCAGCGCGGGGCTGCCAAGGCTGTTAGCGGCTGCCGCCGAGTGTAATGGAGCACGCGCGCTGTCGTCCGGCACTACCCCCGGTCACCCTCACGGCGCTATGGTCGGCGTCTCCCATCATCGGTGGATGCCCATGCCCTCGTTGCGCCGCTTGTCCGTCGTGCTCGCCTTGGTGCTGTGCGCGCCGCTGTCCGCCCACGCCATCGAGTTCAGTGCGCAGGAACTTGCCCGCGCCAAGGTCCTGCAGCAGCGCTTGGTCACTCTGGACAGCCATCTGGATACACCGGCCAATTTTGGCCGCACCGGTTTCGACATCGAACAGCGCCACGACCGCAACGCGCTTTCGCAGGTGGACTACCCGCGCATGGTCGAAGGTGCGCTGGACGGCGGTTTCTGGGCGATCTACACCGACCAGGGCGACCGCACCGCCGCCGCCCATCTGGCCGAGCGCGACCATGGCCTGCAGCGGCTGCTGGAAATCCGCGAGATGCTGGCGGCCAATCCCGAGCGTTTCGCGCTGGCATTGACCGCCGATGACGCGGCGCGGATCAAGGCCGCCGGCAAGCGCGTGGTCTACATCAGCATGGAAAACGCCAGCCCGCTGGTGGAAGACCCCAGCCTGCTCTCGTTCTACCACCGTGCCGGCCTGCGCCTGCTCAGTACCGTGCACTTCGCCAACAACGAGTTCGCCGATTCGGCCACCGACCCCAAGGGGGCGGAGTGGAAAGGCCTGAGCCCGGTCGGCAAAGACCTGGTGCGGCAGGCGGTGAAGCTGGGCATCGTGATCGACCAGTCGCATGCCTCGGACGCGGTGTTCGATGACCTGCTGGCGATGATGCCGGTGCCGTTCGTGCTGTCGCACAGCTCGGCCAAGGCCGTGTATGACCACCCGCGCAATCTGGATGACGCGCGCCTGCGCAAGTTGGCCAAGGCCGGTGGCGTGATCCAGGTGAACGCCTACGGTGGCTACCTGATCGACACGGCGAAGACGCCGGAGCGCAAACAGGCCGAAGAAGCGTTGAGCAAACAGCTCGGTGGCTGGGAAGGAATGAACATCGAGCAGGGCGTGCAGCTGCTGAAGGCCGAGCAGGCGTTGGACCACGAGCACCCGGTGCGCCATGCCAGCCTGGACGACTTCTTCGCCCACTTCGAGCACATCCTCAAGGTGGTCGGCCCCGAGCACGTGGGCATCGGCCTGGACTGGGATGGCGGCGGCGGCCTGAGCGATCTGCCCGATGTCAGCCAGCTGCCGAAGATCACCGCGTGGCTGCTGCGCAAGGGCTATACCGAGCAGCAGATTGCCGGCATCTGGGGCGGCAACCTGTTGCGGGTGATGCGCCAGGCGCAGGATTACGCCGCAAAGCAGGGCGGTTGAAACGACCTGCGGTAGTGCCGGCCGCTGGCCGGCAACCCGCATCCTGTTGATAGGGGCAATGCCGGCCAGCGGCCGGCACTACCGGTGATCCGGTTATTTCGCGATCAGCGCGTGGCGACGGCTGTACAGGAAGTACAGCACCAGGCCGGCCAGGTTCCACAGCAGGAAGTACAGCTGGGTGCTGTGCGGCAGGCTGAGGAACAGGTAGATGCAGCCCAGCGCGGCCAGCGGGCCGACCACAAAGGCCAGCGGGGTGCGGAAGGTACGTTCGCGGTTGGGCTCGCGCAGGCGCAGCACCACCAGGCAGATGCCCACGGCGGTGAACGCGGCCAGGGTACCGGCGTTGGCCAGCGCGGCAATCTCGTCCAGGCGCGCAACGCCGGCCAGCGCCGACACCACCACCGCGGTGAACAGCGTGGTCGCCACCGGCGTGCCGGTACGTGCATTGACCTTGGACAGGCTGCGCGGCAGCAGGCCATCGCGGCTCATCACGAAGAAGATGCGGCTCTGGCCGTACAGGAAGGCCAGCAGCACGGTCGGCAGCGCGATGATCGCGATCACCCCGATCACCATCGCCGCCGTCGGATGGCCCAGCTGGCGCATGATCAGCGCCAGTGGCTCGGCGCTGTGGCCAAACACGGCGTAGCTCATCGCACCCACCGCGGCCAGCGCCACCAGCACGTAGACGATGGTGCAGCCGATCATCGAACCGATGATGCCGATCGAGAGGTCGCGGCCCGGGTTCTTGGTTTCCTCGGCGGCGGTGGAGATCGCATCGAAGCCGTAGAAAGCGAAGAAGATGATCGCCGCCGCCGCCATCACGCCGTGTTCGACGCCATCGGGTCCGATCGACTTGGCGAAGCCGTACGGCATGAACGGCTGCAGGTTGGCGCTGTCGAACGCGGGCAGCGCCACGGCCACGAAGATGGCCAGCGCGATCAGCTTGAACACCACCAGGATGGCGTTGAGGGTGGCGCTTTCCTTGGTGCCGGCCATCAGCATGCCGGCCACCAGCCAGGTGATGATGATCGCCGGCAGGTTGATCATGCCGCCTTCCACGTGCGGGCCGGCCGCCAGCCAGGCCGGCAGGTGCACGTTCCAGCCGAACTGGGTGTGGATCCATTCGAGGAAGCCGACAAAGTAGCCGGACCAGCCCACCGCCACCGTACTCACCACCAGCGAGTACTCCAGGATCAGGCTCCAGCCCACCACCCAGGCAAACACTTCGCCCAGCGCGCTGTAGCTGTAGGTGTAGGCACTGCCGGCGGCCGGCATCATCGTCGACAGCTCGGCGTAGGACAGCGCCGCGCAGGCACAGACCGCACCGGCGATGGCGAAGGAGATCAGCACGGCCGGGCCGGCCAGGTTGGCACCGACGCCGATCAGCGTGTAGATGCCGGTACCGACGATGGCGCCAATACCCAGCGCGATCAGGTGCGGCCAGCTGAGCGTCGGGATCAGACGCCTGCCGGCTTCGTGGACGGTGACGGAATCTAGGGACTTGCGCCGGAACAGGGACATGCAGGCCTCGGAAGGGGTGACTAAGAACGACAAGTTCCCGAGTGTGACCGAACGCAGCGCAGCATTGCCACTGACGGGGGTCATGCAGGGCGGGGCGCGCGCTGCGCCCCAGCCATGCTGCCGGAATCGGCACAATCCGGCGGCAGCCACCGGTGTCCGTTCGTCCCGGCCGCTGCTACGACTCGATGTTGGCCATACCGCTGTCCGAATAGCGGTCACCGGCCGCGGCGTGCAGCGGGAAGGCCGCATCCAGTGCGTCCAGCGTGGCCGCCTCCAGTTCCACCTGCAGCGCACCGAGGTTCTCGTCCAGTCGTGCCTGCCGCGTCGTGCCCGGGATCGGCACGATGTGCTCGCCACGCGACAGCACCCAGGCCAGCGCCAGCTGCGAGGCGGCGATGCCGCGCTCGTCGGCCAGCGCCTGCACGGTATCCACCAGTGCCAGGTTGCGCTGGAAGTTCTCGCCTTCGAAGCGGGGCGAGGTGCGTCGGTAATCGTCGGCGTCGAAGTCATCCGGGCTGCGGATGGCGCCGGTCAGGAAGCCACGGCCCAGCGGCGAATACGGCACGAAGCCGATGCCCAGTTCCGCCGTGGTGGCCAGCACTCCGTTCTGCTCCGGCTCGCGCGACCACAGCGAATACTCGCTCTGCACCGCAGTGATCGGGTGTACCGCATGGGCGCGGCGGAGCGTGGCCGCCGAGGCCTCGGACAGGCCCAGCCAGCGCACCTTGCCCTGTTCCACCAGGCGTGCCATCGCACCCACGGTGTCCTCGATCGGCACGGTCGGGTCGACGCGGTGCTGGTAGTACAGGTCGATGTGGTCCACGCCCAGCCGACGCAGGCTGGCCTCGCAGGCGGCCTGCACATAGTCCGGGTGGCCGTTGATCTGCCGTCCCTGCGGGTCGGAAGGATCCAGGCCGATGCCGAACTTGCTGGCCAGGAACACCTCGTTGCGGCGCCCGGCAATCGCGCGGCCAACCAGCACCTCGTTGGTGTGCGGGCCATACACATCGGCGGTGTCGAGCAGGGTCACGCCACGGTCCAGCGCGTGCCGGATGACGGCAATGCCGTCATCGTCACTGCCGCGGCCGCCGTAGTAGGCGCTCATGCCCATGCAGCCGAGGCCGAGGGCGGACACGGTGGGGCCGGCGGGGCCGAGAGTACGGGTCTTCATGCGGATCTCCTTGGGGAAGGCGCCACGCCTGGAGGGGCAGCGGCGAGGGGCACAGCATCCTCCACGCCATCATGTGGATAAACTGCGTGCCACCGGACTTACCTTGAAGACTGGCTTCACAATGGATGCCTCCGCCCCCCTCACCGCTGTGGTCGCCTTCGTCCACGTGGCCGAGCATGCCAGCTTTACCCGCGCCGCCGATGCCTTGGGCGTGTCCACCTCGGCGCTGTCGCAGAGCGTGCGCGCGCTGGAAGCGCGGATGGGCGTGCGGCTGCTGCAGCGGACCACACGGCGGGTCAGCCTGACCGAACACGGCGCGCGCTTCCTGCAGCGCGTGCGCGGCGGCCTGGACCAGATCGACCAGGCCTTTGCCGAACTGGACAGCGCGCGCTCGGTGCCTGCCGGGCGGCTGCGGGTGACCCTGCCGCGCATCGTCGCCGATCGCATGGTGCTGCCGCGGCTGCCCGATTTCCTTGCGCGCTACCCGCAGGTGCAGGTGGAACTGTGCGTCGACCCGGCGCTGACCGATCTGGTGGCCGAGGGCTTCGACGCCGGCATCCGCCTCGGCGAATCACTCGCACAGGGCATGATCGCGGTGCCGGTCGGGCCACCCGAGCGGCAGGTGGTGGTGGCCACGCCGGCCTATTTCGAACGCCATGGCGTGCCGCAGACCCCGCATGACCTGCAGAGCCACGCCTGCATCGTGCACCGCCTGGCCAACGGACGGCTGATGCCTTGGGAGTTCAGCCGCGAAGGCCACGACCTGGACGTGGAAGTGAACGGGCGGCTGGTGTTCAACGATGCCGGCGTCGCCCATCGCGCCGTGCTGGCGGGGCTGGGCATGGCCCAGGGCTTCGCCTCGTTGATGGCCGACGACATCGCCGCTGGGCGACTGCAGAGCGTGCTGCAGGACTGGCAGCCGCCGTTCCCCGGCTTCCACCTGTACTACCCCGCGCGCGAGCAGATGGCGCCCAAGCTGCGGGTGTTCATCGACCACCTGCGCGCGGAGATGCACGACCGGTAGATGCCAACCTTGGTTGGCATGCTTCAATCGACCACGCGTGCCGCTACGCCTCCCGGCCAATGGCAGCCATCCTCCTGCCACGCCTCGCTGTCATCGTGGAAGGTGGTGCGACGGCCATCACGGGCGCGTTCGTAGCTCAGGTCCAGCACCAGCGCGCCCTGCGTGCTCAGGTGGTAGCGGCCGTTGAGACGCCCGTCGAGGCGTTCTTCCCAGACGCTGTCGAACTGGTACGGGCGGTCTTCGTCCAGCACCGTCGTTTCCTGCGACACCTGTTGCACCTGCAGGCGGCCGCGCTGCCCGGCGTACTGCACGTCGGCGCTGCCATTATCCAACCAGCGCCACAGCAGGTGAATGCCGTCGTTGCGGCCCCCGGTGAGGCAGCGATGGTCCTGGGCGCTGGCCGCTGCGGTGTCGGCCAGAAGCCCGATCAACGCCAGCACCAGCAGCCGCCGGATCATCCGTTCAGCCCCAACCGGATGCCGAACCCCACCAGGAACAGGCCGGCCACCCGACGCAGCGCATCGCTGATGCGCGGATGCTGGATCAACCGGCGACGGGCCAGGTTGCCCACGCCGATCAGCATCGAGCAGTAACCGATGCTGACCACCAGGATGATCCCGGCCAGGGCGGCGAAGGTGGCGATGCCCTGGTGTGCCTTCGGATCGATGAACAACGGCAGGAAGGCCATGTAGAACAGGATCGCCTTCGGGTTGAGCAGGCTCACCAGGATCGCCTGCTGGAAATAGCGGCCCGGCTGCATGCGGATCGGGCCGGCGTCACCACCCTCGTGCTTCGGCGTGCGCAGCAGGCTGATGCCCACCCACACCAGGTAGGCCGCACCCAGGTACTGCACGGCGTGGAACACCAGCGGGTTGGCCTTCAGCAGCGCGGCCACACCGGCCAGCGCCAGCCACATCAGGATCTGATCGCCGACCAGCAGGCCGGCCAGTGCGGTGTAGCCGCCACGCACGCCGCCACGGCCGGTGGCGGTCAGCAGGGTGAAGGTGCCGGGGCCGGGCAGGGCGAGAAACACCAGCACAGCGACCAGAAACGTCCACAGGTCCTGGATGCCCATCCACGGCATGGCGGCGTTCTCTCTTACGGTGGGCCGCCATTGTCGGTCAGCGCCGGGATCGGCGACAGGGGGCCGGTGGACCCATCCGGCATGCCAGACAGCAGCGGTTGCAGGTGCTGGCGCAGCTGTGCATGCAGTTGTCGTACCGCGGGCGAGAACTGCTTGCGGTGCGGGCATACCAGCTGCAACGGAATGCTGCTGCCAACACCGTCCAGCAGCAGCTGCAGGCGTCCGGCCAGCACGTCCTCGCGCAGGTCCAGCCAGGACTTGTAGGTGATGCCTTCGCCGGCCACCGCCCAGCGTCGCACTACATCGGCGTCGTCGCAGACCAGCGGACCACGCACCGGAATCACGCTGCGGCGCCCTTCGACGTCGAATGACCAGCGATCGTAGGCGCGGCCACTGAGCTGGTAGACCAGGCAGTCGTGCTCGCGCAGTTCGTCCAGGCGCGTGGGCGTACCGCGCCGCTGCAGGTAGTCGGGCGAGGCCGCGAGTACGCGCCGATTGCCTTCCAGCAGGGGCAGGGCGACGTAGCTGGCGTCGTCGAAGTGGCCGATGCGGATGGCCACGTCGACCGGGTCGCGGAACACATCAGCCACTTCGTCGGACAAGCGCAGGTGCAGGCGCAGCCGCGGGTGCGCGGCGCGGAAGGCGCTCAGCCAGGGCAGCAGCAGGTTGCGGCCGAAGTCCGAAGGAGCCGAGAGCTGCAGGGTGCCGTGCAGCTCGGTGTCCTCGCCCTGCACGCGCGCCTGACCCTCGCGCAGGGTGGCGAGCACCTCCTGCGCATATGGCAGGTACAGCGCGCCTTCGCCGGTCAGGCGCAGGCTGCGGGTGGTGCGCACGAACAGCCGAAGGTCCAGCTCGCGTTCCAGCCGCGCCACTGCCGCGGCAACCTGCCCCGGCAGCAGGTCGGCCTCGCGGGCCGCCTGCGAGAAGCTGCCCAGCGCGGCAGTGCGGACGAACAGCTGCAGATCGTCGAAGCGGATCATTTTCATTGCCGGAGTGAAAGTGCTGCCCGATTCTGCGCCTTTCTGCGGCAGCGCGCGCGGCGCAACCTGTCGCCTCCTTCCCCACTGGACCGCTGCCATGCGCGCCATTGCCTACACCCAAGCCGGCCTGCCGATCGATGATGCCCGGGCCCTGATCGACATCGAACTGGAGCTGCCGCAGCCCGGGCCGCGTGACCTGCGCGTGGCAGTACGCGCGGTGGCGGTGAACCCGGTCGACACCAAGGTCCGCCGCGGCGTGGCCACCGATGGCCCACGCGTGCTGGGCTGGGATGCAGTCGGCATCGTCGACGCGGTGGGCAGCGAGGTGACCCTGTTCCAGCCTGGCGATGCGGTCTACTACGCCGGCGTCATCGACCGCCCGGGCAGCAATGCCGAGTACCAGCTGGTGGACGAGCGCAGCGTCGGCCGCAAGCCGGCCAGCCTTGATGATGCGGCCGCCGCCGCGTTGCCGCTGACCGCAATCACTGCCTGGGAGCTGCTGTTCGACCGCCTGCGCATTGCCGAGGGCGGCGGCGAAGGCCAGACCCTGCTGGTGATCGGCGCTGCCGGCGGTGTCGGTTCGATCCTGGTGCAGCTGGCGCGGAAGCTGACCAAGCTGACCGTGATCGGCACCGCCTCGCGTCCGGATACCCAGGACTGGGCGTACGCAATGGGCGCACACCACGTGATCGACCACAGCCTGCCGCTGGCCGAAGGCCTGGCGCGGCTGGGCATCAGCGAGGTGCAGCATGTGGCCAGCCTGACCCATTCCGACCAGCACTACACGCAGATCGTCGAGCTGCTGGCGCCGCAGGGCCAGTTCGGCCTGATCGATGATCCCGGCCAGGTCGATGTGATGGCGCTCAAGCGCAAGGCGTTGTCACTGCACTGGGAATCGATGTTCACCCGCCCGCTGTACAAGACCGCGGACATGCAGCGCCAGCATGACCTGTTGAACCGGGTGGCCGAGCTGATCGACGCGGGCGTGCTGCAGACCACCCTGGGCGAGCACTTCGGACGCATCGACGCGGCCAACCTGCGCCGTGCCCATGCGCTGCTGGAGAGCCACCGCGCCAAGGGCAAGATCGTGCTGGAAGGCTGGTAGGAGCAGACGCTGTCTGTAGAGCCGAGCCCACGCTCGGCTGCCGTTCGCGCGTGGGCGTCAGCCGAGCATAGGCCCGGCTCTACAGCGCTTCATCCACGCATGGGGTGAATCTACCGTGTCGACCAAGGTCGACACCTGCCAACAGCTGCGGGAGCCACGGCTCACGCCACGCCGTTGTCGACGTGGTCGGCGAAACCCGGCTGCTGCCGCAGGCGTTCGAACCATGCTGCGAGGTGTGGCAGCGCCGGTTTGCTGCCGGGTGTGCCGCGCCAGCGTTGGGTCGACAGCCCCAGCACGATGTCGGCAAGGGTGAAGGTGCTGCCCGCCACATAGCCATCGGTAGCGGCCAGCTGTTCATCAAGCACACCCATCAGCCGGTTCCACTGCGCCAGGCTGGCCTCGGCGCGGGCATCGTCCAGATAGTCCGGATGCTGGCGTACGCGCGCCATGAACACGTGGCGCCAGGCGCTGTTGAGGTCGCTGGCCTGCCAGTCCATCCATTGCTCCACCTGCGCACGCTCATGCAGCGTGGTGGGTAGCAGATCCTCGCGACCGGCGCGCGCGGCCAGGTAGCGGCAGATGCTGTTGGATTCCCACAGCACGAAGTCGCCATCGCGCAGCACCGGCACCTGCCGGTTGGGGTTCAGCGCGGCCAGCAGCTCCGGTGGGGGTGCCGGTTCGTGGTGCAGCGGCAGATCCAGGCCGGCGCACAGCCACAGCACCTTGCGCACGTTGATGGAGGTGGGCTTTCCGTACAGAGCGAGCATGGTCCTGACGCAGCAGCTGAGACTCGGCCAGCCTACACTTGCCCCATGCAAACCGAATATCTGCTCATTGGCGGCCTTCTATTGGCCGTGCTCATCCTGCAGCTGGTCGCCCTGCTGCGCCGCCCGCCGCATGACCGCCTGGAACAGGCAGTCCGCGAGGAGGCGCGCGCCGGGCGCAGCGAGCTGCGCGAACAGCTCGATGGCTTCGCCCGCGCGCTGACCGATCTGTCCACCCGCACCGACCAGCGCCTGGATCTGCTGCGCGAAGCACTGGGCGAAGATGCCCGCAAGGCACGCGCCGAAGCGGCCGAGAGCCAGCAGCGTGGGGCTGCCTTGATGGGGCAGCGGCTGCAGGAACTGCGCGGCCAGCTGGAGACCTTCGGGCAGCAGCAGGAAGCCCGCATCCATGCGTTTGGCCAGCAGCTGCAGGAGCTCACCGGGCGTACCGATACCCAGCTCGGCGCGCTGCGCCAGACCCTGGTGGACGATGCACGCAAGGGCCGCGAGGAGGGCGCGCAGTCGCAGCAGCGGCTGACCGAAAGCCTTGGCCTGCGCCTGCAGGAACTGACCCAGCGCAACGAGCAGCGCATCGCCGAGATGCGCACGACGCTGGAAGAACAGCTGCGCGCGCTGCAGAGCGACAATGCGCAGAAGCTGGAGCAGATGCGCCACACCGTGGACGAGAAGCTGCAGTCGACGCTGGAAACGCGGCTGGGCAATTCCTTCAAGCTGGTCTCCGAGCGCCTGGAGCAGGTGCAGCGTGGCCTCGGCGAAATGCAGCAGCTGGCCACCGGCGTCGGCGACCTCAAGCGCGTGCTGACCAACGTCAAGAACCGCGGCAGCTGGGGTGAAGTGCAGCTGGAGAACATCCTCGAGCAGACGCTCACCCAGGAGCAGTACGCACGTGCGGTGAAGGTGCGCCCGGAGAGTGGCGAGATGGTCGATATCGCCGTGCGCCTGCCGGGCCGCAGCAACGACGACACGCCGGTGTGGCTGCCGATCGACTCCAAGTTCCCGCGCGAGGACTACGAGCGCCTGCTGGACGCGCAGGAACAGGGTGATGCCGAGGGTGTGCGCCTGCAGGGCATCCAGCTTGAACGCGCGGTACGCGTGCAGGCCAAGTCGATCTGCGACAAGTACATCGTGCCGCCGCACACCACCGATTTCGCGGTGATGTTCCTGCCCACCGAGGGCCTGTATGCCGAGGTGATCCGGCGCCCGGGCCTGGTCGACCTGCTGCAGCGGGAGCACCGCGTGGTGGTGGCCGGCCCGACCACGGTCACCGCGCTGCTCAACAGCCTGCAGATGGGCTTCCGCACGCTGGCCATCGAGCAGCGTTCCAGCGAGGTGTGGAGCCTGCTGGGTGCGGTGAAGAGCGAGTTCGGCAAGTTCGCCGGCATCCTGGAAAAGGCCGAGAAGCAGATCACCACGGTGGGTCGAAGCATCGGCGAGGCCAGCCGCAAGACCCGCACCATCGAACGGCGCCTGCGTGGCGTGGAGTCGCTGGCGTCCGAACAGGCGCAGTCGCTGCTCGGCGATCTGGCTGAGGGTGACGCGGCGGGCGAGGACGAAGGCAGTGAAGGCGACCGGGACGAGACCTGAGCCACGCTGACACGCCGCCTGCATCGCCGATGCGTATGCTGGCGGCCTGTCCGCTTCGATCGGGTATCGTCATGCGCCTGCGCCGCTTCACCAGCCTTGTCCTGACCGCGCTGCTTGCCGCCTGCAGCAGCGCACCACCGGCCGCCGATACGGCGGCGGCACCTGCTGCAGCTACCAGCCCTGAAGCAGCCGAGGCGTACCGCGAAGCGCGTGACGTCGACTGCCAGGCAGCCGGCGGCACCCTGCAGCGGCTTGGCCGGCTGCAGCGCGAGCAGTGCGTGATTCCCTATGCCGACGCCGGCAAGGTCTGCAGTCGCAGGAGTGACTGCAGCGGCCAGTGCCTGGCCACGGGCGAGGTGGCTGCCGGCAGCCCCGCTACAGGTACCTGCCAACGCGATGCCAGCCAGACCTTCGGCTGCCGCCAGCGCATTGATGACGGCAAGGCGCAGGGCACGATCTGCGTTGACTGAAAATGTCCTGTAGAGCCGAGCCCACGCTCGGCGCTACAACAGCGCGCGCGGCGCTATGCTGGTCGGCCATTCCCCGCTGTTGCCGGAGCCCCCGCGTGAGCACCTCGATCCAGGACATTTCCCTCACCACCATCGACGGCCAGCCGTCCTCGCTTGCCGACTACCAGGGCAAGGTGCTGCTGCTGGTCAACGTCGCCTCCAAATGCGGCCTGACCCCGCAGTACGAAGGCCTGCAGGCGCTGTATGCGGAAAAGCACGCGCAGGGCCTGGAAGTGCTGGGCTTCCCCGCCAACAACTTCCTCGGCCAGGAGCCGGGCAGCGAGGCGGAGATCCAGCAGTTCTGCCAGCTCACCTATGACGTCAGCTTCCCGATGTTCTCCAAGATCAGCGTGGCTGGTGAAGACACCCATCCGCTGTACCAGCAGCTGACCGCCGCCCAGCCGCAGTCGATCGGTGAAGGCCCGCTGCGTGAGCGCCTGGCGAGCAAGGAGATCCCGATCCACGCAGCACCGGCGGTGCTGTGGAACTTCGAGAAGTTCCTGGTTGGCCGCGACGGCAAGGTCATCGCGCGCTTTGCCCCGGACGTGGCTGCCGATGACGCGCGCCTGCGCGAAGCCATCGAGGCCGCGCTGGCGGCCTGAGGAAAGCGTGCCAACCCGGGTTGGCACCTACCGGAAAAGAAAAACCCCGCCGAGGCGGGGTTTTTCATGTGTCGCTGAAAGGACTCAGTGCGTCCACTGCGGCATCGGCATCGCATCGACCGGGATCGGCGAATTGGCGTCGTCGTGGCCACGGTCACGCTTGCTGCGCAGATCGTTCTCGATCTGGTAGTTGCGGCGCTGCATCCACGCATCGCGGACCAGCGAGTACTCGTCCACGGCGGTGTCGCGCAGGTCGTCGATCGCCAGCAGCTGTGCGCGGGTATCGACCAGCTGCAGGCCCTGCAGGCCGATGCGGACCTTGTCCTCTTCGATGCGGCGGATCGGCGACAGCGGAATGTCACCGGCCAGGCCGAACACATCGCGCACGGTACGCGGGCCGAAGAACGGCAGTTCCACGTAGCGCGAACGCCGCCAACCCCAGACGCCCAGCGTCTGGCCGAAGTCTTCGTTGCGACGCGGCACCATCGCCTTGCTGGCCGGATCGAACAGGCCGCCAATACCCAGCGTGCTGTTCATCAGGAAGCGGCCCAGGCTGTCCCACGCATCGGCACCACGGCCCTGCAGCAGCTGGTTGGTGATGGTCACCGGGGCGCGCAGGTTGCTGAAGAAGTTGCTGACGCCGGTACGCGCGAAGCGCGGCACAACGTGGGTATAGGCCGTAGCCAGCGGACGGGCGATACCGCGGTCGACCGCGTTGTTGAACGTGTGCACCTTGCGGTTGAACGGTTCCCACGGATCGTAGGCCGCCGCGCTGCCGGTGTTGCCGGCACCGCCATAGAGGGCATCGAAGTCGTCATCACCGCCGGGGGCGGTCGCCGCTGCGGCCCTGGCCGCATCGGTGTCGGCGCTGCGGGCCGGTGCCGATGGCGGCGTGGCCGGCGCAGGTGCGGCAACCACGGCCGCTGCCGGTGCGGTATCGACCGTAGCGGAATCGGCAGTGGGGGCGGAGGCCTCGGCGATGGTACTGGCCGGGACCACGGTGCTGGCTGCCGGCGCATCGCTGCGTGCGGGCTTGCCGGCGCAGGCGGTCAAGGCGGTGGCCAGGACGATCAGGGGGAGAGTGCGTACGACGTTCATGTCAGCTCGCAGCAGAAGTAGCGTTGAAATCCAGGTCGGGCGACAGCCGGTAGGCCGCGCTCAGCTCGTTGTAACCCGCCGGTGCACCAGAGATCGCCAGCGGATGGCCGGCCTTGCCCGCACGTGCGGCCAGCTCGGCCAGCAGGGCCAGGCCGGCGCTGTCCACGCGCTCGACCTCGCCCAGTTCCAGGCGTGCCAGCTGGGCCGGCAGCGACTGCAGCTGTGGCCACAGCGCAATCACCGCAGCACGGTCGAGCACCCCACGCAGGCGCAGGGTGTCGCCTTCCAGCAGCGCCAGTGCGTTACTTGCCATTGCCCGCGGGTCCGGCCTGCATGCTGCCGCTATGCAGCTCGGTGGCCACCTGCTTGATGCCCTTCTGACGCAGCGGGGTGTCGAACTGGTTGCGGAAGGTCTGCACGTAGGAGATGCCTTCGATGTTGACGTCGAAGATCTTCCACTGGCCGTTCACGTTGCGCATCCAGTACTCGACCGGGGTCGGTTCGTTGCCGGCGCGCACCAGCTCGGTGCTCACGCGCACGCCGCGGTTGCCCGGCAGCGGGCTCTCGCCCTTCAGGCGGAAGCTCGGCTTGCCCTGGATGTTGAGCAGGGTCGAGCCGTAGCGCTGCATCAGGCTGTCGGCCATGGCATCGGCGAACAGCTTGATGTCGGCGTCGGAGGCACCGCGGGCGTGCGGGCCCAGCACCAGGCGCGCGGCATAGTCGCGGTCGAAGGTGCGGGTCAGCTCGCTGTCGATGTAGCTGCGCAGGCTGGCCGGGTTGCTGGTGAACTCGCTCTTGCGCTGCTGCAGCGTGGACAGGATGCGGCTGCTGGCATCGATCACCACCTTGCCGGCCTGGCCCTGCGTCGCGGCAGCGGCGGGAGCGGCGGCCTGTGCCTGGGCGAGGAACGGAGTGGCCGCCAGCAGCGCCGAGGCGAGCAGGGCCGGGATCAGTTTCATCTTCATGGTTGCGGTTCCGTTGCAGGCGCCTGCGCGCCATCGTTGGGCTTCTGAGCAGCGCCGCCACCGGCACCGCCACTGAACATGTACTTGCCGACCAGCTGGATCAGATCCACTGCCGGCTGGGTGAAGACGATCTCGTCGCCGGCCTTCAGCACGTCCGGATCACCGCCCGGCTGCAGACCGATATAGCTCTCGCCGAGCAAACCACTGGTGAAGATGCCGGCCGAGGTGTCTGCCGGCAGGTCCTTGACCTTGCTGTCCATGCGCAGGGTCACGATCGATTCGAACTTCACCGGGTCCAGGTCGATGGAGGCGACCTGACCGACGGTGACGCCGCCGATCTTCACCGGCGCCTGCTTGCGCAGCTGGCCGACCTGGGAGAAGCGCGCTTTCAGGTCATAGCCTTCACTGCCCCAGCTCCAGCGCTGGTTGGTCGAGGCCACGGCCAGCACCATCAGCGAGGCCAGGGCCAGCAGCAGGAAAGCGCCGACGGAGAATTCGAGTCTGGGACCGCGGATGGCCATGTGGATTACCTGATCGAGTCGTTGTGGCCGCGCGCGCCTGCGCACCGCCGGTGGAGGGGTTAGGTGAACAACATCGCCGACAGCACGAAGTTGAACATCAGTACCAGCAGCGAGGCGTTGACCACCGCACGGGTGGTCGCCACCGACGTGCCTTCAATGGTCGGCTCGGCATGGAAACCTACGTAGGCGGCGACCAGCGCGGCAGTGCCGCCGAAGATCGCCGACTTCAGCATTGCCACGCCGAAGTCGTCCCAGAAGTCCACACTGTTGCGCAGCGCCGACCAGAACACGCCGTTGTCCAGGCCCAGCACGTGCACGGCTTCGAAATAGCTGGCGCTGATCGCCAGCGAACAGAAGATGCCGGTCAGCAACGGCACGGTCAGCACCGCCGCCCAGAAACGTGGCGCCACCGCCTTGGCCACCGGGTCGATCGCCATCAGCTCCAGCGCCTTGATCTGGTCGGTGGCACGCATCAGGCCCAGTTCGGCGGCGATCGAACTGCCGGCGCGGCCGATGAACAGCAGCGCGGTCAGCACCGGCGCCAGCTCGCGGTACAGCGACAGGCCGAGGAGGGTCGACAGCGCGTCGGCCGCACCGAAGGTGGTCAGCGTGCGGTAGCCCTGCAGGGTCAGCACCAGGCCGACGAAGGCACCGCCGACGGCGATGATCGGCAGCGAGCGCGCGCCGATCTTGTAGATTTCGCGGGTCAGCTCGGCCAGGAAGTCACGCGTGGGCAGCGAACCGCGCAGCACGGTCAGCGAGAACAGGCCGGCGCGGCCAAGCGAGCGGGTGGCTTGGACGAACGGCATCAGGCAACCCTCGCGCGTGGTGCGGCATCGAACGGAATCGGGCCATCGGGCTGGCCGTGCAGGAACTGCCGCAACAGCGGGTCCTGGCTGGACTGCAGTGCCTCGGGCGTGCCCTGGAACACGATGCCGCCATTGGCGATTGCGATCACCTGGTCGCAGATCGGCAGGGTCTCGTGCACGTGGTGGCTGACGATGATGCTGGTCAGGCCCAGGCTGTGGTTGAGGCGCTGGATCAGGCTCATGATCACGCCCGAGGCGATCGGGTCCAGCCCGGTCAGCGGCTCGTCGTAGATCATCAACGGCGGGTCCAGCGCCAGTGCACGGGCCAGCGCCACACGGCGCGCCATGCCACCGGACAGCTCGCGCGGCCAGGCATCGGCGGCGGCCAGCAGGCCCACCGCATGCAGCTTCATCTGCACCAGGCGGCGCAGCACGGCGCTGGGCAGGCGGGTGTGCGTGCGCAGCGGCAGGGCGACGTTCTCGGCCACGGTGAGGTCAGTCAGCAGGCCGTTGCCCTGCAGCAGCACGCCCACGCTCTTGCGCATTTCCAGCAGCGCGCCGCTGTCATGCGGGATCGGCTTGCCGAACAGGGTGACCTCGCCGGCGACCGGGCGCAGTTCGCCGGTCAGCGCCGCCAGCAGGGTCGACTTGCCGCTGCCGGACGGACCGAGCACAGCGGTGATGCTGCCCTTGGGCACCTGCAGCGACACGTCGCGCAGAATCGTGCGCCCGCTCCGGTCGATGCGGACGTTGGATAACTGCACCAGACTGGAGGTGGAAGCCGACATGGGCACCATTAACGTTTTTTAGACATCGAAGGATCGGGCCCGCCGGCTGAACATAAGCAGACTGGACGGTCCAGTATTGTTGCACGGCAAGGCCTCGCGTAGGCCGGGACAATCGGCCGGAAGCCCGGAACAATCCGTACCGGCGATGGGTTGACCATTGAATACTGCCTGCCGTCCTGCACACTGTGCATGATGAGTGACCCAGGCAGCGATTTCCGCCTCTACCATTCCAACTCCCTGGACGTGCTGGCCGCGCTGCTGGCACGCAACGTGCGTGCGCCGGTTTCGGGCCAGCCGCTGCTGGCGCCGGAAGTGGTGCTGATCCCGCAGGTGGCGATGCGGCGCTGGCTGCAAGCGACACTGGCCGCGGAGTTCGGCGTCGCCGCCAACCTCGAATTCCTGACTCCAGGCGAGTTCGTGGCCCGGGCGCTGAAGGCCAACGTCAGCGGTGAGCAGGACGATCTGGACGCGGCCGGCCTGCACTGGAAGCTGTACCAGGCACTGCGCGACCCGCATCTGCTGGCGCAGCCACCGATGCGCGCGCTGCAGTCCTATCTTGCCGGCGATGACGCGTTGAAGCCGTGGGCGCTGGCCGGCGAGTTGGCCTCGGTGTTCGAGAAATACCAGGCCTGGCGGCGCGACTGGCTGCTGCGCTGGGCGGCCGGCGCCGATCCGGCCGACCCGCAGGCGATCCTGTGGCGCACCATCACCCGTGGCCACGACTACCGCGCCCGCCGCATCCAGGAGTACCTGGACCGCTTCGAAGGCGCCGGCCAGCCGCTGCCGCAGGGCTTGCCGCCGCGCATGTCTGCGTTCGCGACGCTCAACATCTCGCCCGACGTGCTGCGGGTGATGGCCACCCAGGCGCGGGTAGGCGAGCTGCATTTCTATATGCCTACCCCGGTGCAGTCGTACTGGGGCGACCTGCAGACGCTGGCCGAGCGCCTGCGCAGCGGCGCGCCCGATCCCTTCGGTGAAGCGGCCGGCGAGAACCGCCTGCTGGAAGCCTGGGGTGCGGCCGGCCGCGATTTCATGGCGGTGCTGGGCAGTTACGAGGTGGTGCACCCGGCCGGCGAGATCGCCGCCTATTCCGATCCGGAGGAGGACACCCGGCCGACGCTGGACGAAGGCGGCCTGTCCGACAGCCTGCTGCATCGCCTGCAGCGTGACCTGTTCCACCGCCGCGCATTGCCCTCGGGTGAGGTGCGCGAGGCTCTGCGCAGCGACGATCCCAGCTTGCAGGTGCATGCCTGCCATACCCGCCTGCGCGAGCTGCAGGTACTGCACGACCAGCTGCGCAGCCTGCTGCAGGACCCACGCTTCGACCCGCCGCTGCAGGCGCGCGAGATCGCGGTGCTGGCGCCGGACATCGATCCCTATGTGCCGTACCTGGAAGCGGTGTTCGGCGGTCGTGGCGGCGAGGAGGAGCACATTCCGTATGCGCTGGCCGACAGCAGTCCACTGGCAGGCGAGCCGTTGGCCGATGTGTTCGTGCATCTGCTGGGCCTGCCAGTCTCGCGCTTTGGCTTGAACGAAGTGCTGGACCTGCTGGCCAGCGCGCCGCTGGCCGAAGCGGCCGGGCTGGAAGCGGTGGATTTCGACCGCCTGCATGGCTGGCTGCAGCAGGCCGGCGCACGCTGGGGCCTGGACGCGAAACACCGCAACCAGCACCAGGCACCGGCCGACGACGCCTACACCTGGCAGTTCGCCCTGGATCGCCTGGTACTCGGTCATGCCACCGGTAGCGAGGCCGACCTGGCCGGCGTGGCGCCGTGGATCGAACTGGAAGGCGGCGCGCTGGACGCGCTGGACCGGCTGCTGCGCCTGCTGCGCGTGCTGGCCATCTACCAGCGCCGCCTGGGCGAACTGCTGACCCCGGCGCAGTGGCGACAGCGCCTGCTGTCACTGCTGGATGCACTGCTACCGAATGCGCCCACCTCGCCCAACAGCCAGCGCGCGCTGGAGCGGCTGCGCAAGCTGCTCAACCAGTTTGCCGACGATGCCGCCAAGGCCGGTTTCGAAGACGGCGTGCCGCCGGAGGTGGTGCGTTCGCACTTCGCCGGCGCGCTGGGCGAGGCCGATACGCGCGCACCGCTGCTGACCGGTGGCATCAGCTTCGGCCGCATGGTGCCGATGCGCCTGCTGCCGTTCCGGGTGATCTGCGTGCTGGGTCTCAATGATGGCGATTTCCCACGCCGTGACCCCGCTGCCGGTCTCAACCAGCTCACCGCCGAGCTGGACACGCCGCGCCGCCGTCCGGGCGACCGCTCCACCCGTGAGGACGACCGCTTCCTGTTCCTGCAGCTGTTCGCCGCCGCGCAGGAGGTGTTCTATCTCAGCTATCTCGGCGCCGATCCGCGCGATGGCAGCGTGCGCGAGCCGTCGGTACTGGTCAGCGAACTGATCGATGCCGCCGCCGCGTATCACCTCGATCCGCCTGCAGCGGCCCGTGACTTCACCGTGCGACATGCCCTGCAGCCGTTCTCACCGGCGGCGTTCGGTGATGGCGATCCACGTCGCTTCAGCTATCGCCGCCAGTGGCATCCGGCCGCCGGTCGTCTCACCGGCCAGCGCGGCGGCCTGCAGCCATGGTTCGATGCTCCATTGCCGCCGCCGCTCGACGATGCGGTGGAAGACGAGGTCGCGCTCGATACCCTGCGCCGCTTCCTGTGCGACCCGGCCGGGCAGTTCCTCGCACAGTCGCTGGGCCTGCGCCTGGCCGACGACGTCGAGGAAGTCGATGACCTGGAACCGCTGGTGCTGTCCTCGCGCGGGCCGGAAAAACGCAGCGTGCAGGCCGCGGTGGTACGTGCCACGCTCAGCGGCGATACCGAGCCGTTGTACCCGCGACTGCGCGCGCGCGGCCTGCTGCCGTCGGGTCCATTGGGCGAGCGTCAGTTCGAGGTGGAACAATTGAAGACCCGCCCGTATGCCAGTGCGTTGCTGGGCTGGATGCAGGGCGAACCGCTGGAAAGCCGTCGCTACGAAGTGGAGATTGATGGCGTGCGCCTGCACGGCCGCGTGGCCGATCGCCATCCCGAAGGGCTGGTGCGCCTGCGTGCGGGCACACTCAATGGCAATGCAGTGATCCGCCACGGCCTGGACTGGCTGCTGGCGAACGCTGCGGGCGATGCGCTGCCGCTTGTGCAGTTCCATGATGGCGGCGACGCCGGTCCCGGCCCGCATGTACTGCCGGCACTGAGCGTTCCCGCTGCACGTGCGGCGCTGCGTGCGCTGCTGCAGCTGCGCCAGCGTGGCCTGCGCGAGCCGCTGCGCTTTGCCCCGTACACCGGCTGGGTGCTGTACAACGCGCCGGCAGAAAAGCAGCGCAGCGAAGGCTGGAAGCAGTGGCACGGCAGCGACCGCAGCTGGGGTGAATCCAGCAGCGACGCCTGGCAGCTGCTGCTGCGGGGTGCCGACCCGTTCGCTACCGATGCCAGCTACGCCGACCTGCTGCGCAACAGCCAGGTGGTCTTCAGCGCGGTGCGCGAAGGCCGCGCTCTCGGCACCGAGGCACGCCAGGAGGGCAGCGCATGAACACCGCCATCACCGAAGACGGCAGCGAATCCCTCAGCCGCGATCCCTATCTGGCGCTGCCGCTGGAGGGCATCCGGCTGATCGAAGCCAGCGCCGGTACCGGCAAGACCTTCACCCTGGCCACGTTGTTCACCCGCCTGGTGGTGGAGCAGGGCCTGCGCATCGGCCAGATTCTGGCGGTGACCTTCACCGATGCCGCCACCCAGGAACTGCGCAAGCGCATCCGCGAGCGCCTGGCGCTGGCCGCGCGCCTGGTCGATCTGGAACCGGCCGAGGGTGAAGCACCGGACGTGCGATTGACCCGCGACGTGCTGCAGCGCCATCTACATGGCGGCACCGAGAGCGCCGCCGCACTGAAGCGCCGCCTGCAGGTGGCCGCAGACGAGATCGACCTGGCGTCCATCTTCACCATCCACGGCTTCTGCACCCGCGTGCTGCGCGAGCATGCGCTGGAAAGCGGCCACACCTTTGATCCGCCGGAACTGCTGGCCAGCGATCGTGAACTGCTGGAGGAGCTAGCGGCCGATCTGTGGCGCGTGCATGCCAACGACGCGGCCACGCTGGAGCCGCTGACCTGGCTGTGGTCCAACCCCGACGCGCTGGCCGCCGATCTGCGCGCGCTGCTGGGTACGCCGCCGCTGCATCCGCTGCCACAGCCGGTGGCGCTGGCCGATCCACACCCGGCATTGCAGCGCGCGGCGGAAGCACTGTCCGCAAGCGTGCGCGAGCATGGCGAGCAGTTCTTCATCGACCTCTGCGATGCCGTCGACAACAAGTGGATCAACGGCGTGTCCTACAAGCTGGGCTGGCTGCACCCGCTGGGCCGGCAGCTGCTGGCCTGGGCCGGACGCGCCGACCCGCGCGAGCTGCTGGCCAGCGAGCGCCTGCCGGCACTGCTGCCGGAGGTGCTGGCCGACAAGACCAACAAGAAGTTCGCTGATCGCACGCCGTCGTCGCCGTTGCAGGCGCCGTTGGCGCGCTATGTCGCGCTGCTGGCCGAACGCGATGCCTGGTTGCGTGCCACCGCGCTGAATTTCCTGCACGCGCTTCGCGCCGAAGCCATGCAGCGCCTGCAGGCGCTGAAGCGCACGCGCCGGGTGCAGACCTACGACGATCTGATTGATGGCGTAGCGCTCGCCCTGGAAGGCCCGCAGCGACTGACGCTGGTCAGGCAGCTGCGCGCGCAGTACCGCATCGCGCTGGTCGATGAGTTCCAGGATACCGACGACCGCCAGTGGGGCATCTTCCACACCGTGTTCGGTGATTCGCCGGAGGTGCGCGAGCTGGGCCTGGCGCCGGCGCTGTTCCTGATCGGCGACCCCAAGCAGGCGATCTACGGTTTCCGCGGCGGTGATATCCACACCTACCTGAAGGCCAAGCAGGTGGCGCAGCAGGCGCCGGTGCTGGACCAGAACTTCCGCTCGCGACCGTCTGTGTTGCGCGCGTTGCAGGCGCTGTACGACAACGGTGGCGAAGACGCCTTCCTCGAACGCGACATCCAGTTCGAGCCGGTGCGGCCCGGTGGCGTGCGCAGCGATGCGGACTACCTGCGCGACGGCCAGGCCGCCAAGGCACTCACCCTGCGCGTGCTGCGCAGTGGCGGCGACAAGGCGATGAGCGCCGATGCCTCGCGCGATGCAGCGACCCAGGCCTGCGTGGCCGCGATTCACCAGATCCTGGTCGAGGCGCGTGCGGGCAATGCCGTGTTGCGTGGGCGCCCGGTGCAGCCCGGTGATATCGCGGTGCTGGTGCGCTCGCATCGCGAGGCCACCCTGGTACAGCGCGCGCTGGCCGCAGTCGGTATTCCGGCGGTGGCGGCCGGCAAGCAGAGCCTGTTTTCCACCCCCGAAGCGCGTGATCTGCGTGCGCTGCTGTTGGCACTGTTGCAACCGGCCGACGAAGGCCGCCTGCGTGCAGCGCTGGCCACGGTATTGCTCGGCCAGCGGGCCAGTGCGATCGCGGCGATGGAGCGCGAGGGTGACCTGCAACGCGGGTTCCAGGCGCAGCTGCTGCACTGGCGCGAGCGCTGGCAGCGCGGTGGACCGTTCGCGGTGATCGCCGATGTCTGTGCCGTCCAGGGTGAACGCCTGCTGGCGCTGATCGACGGCGAGCGCCGCCTGACCAATTACCTGCAGCTGGGTGAACTGCTGCAGGAAGCTTCGGCGCAGGCGTTGGGCATGCATGGCCTGCTGGACTGGCTGCAGGGGCAGATGGCCAGCGCCGACCAGGATGACGAGCAGCAGCTGCTGCGCCTGGAATCGGATGCGCGCCGCGTGCAGATCATCACCCTGCACAAGAGCAAGGGCCTGGAGTATCCGCTGGTGTTCCTGCCGTTCGTCGGCATCGACGGCGGCGCACCGAACACCGCCTCGCACTGCACCGTGCACTTTGGCGGCCAGCGCCAGCTGCACTGGAAGCTGGACAAGGACGAGGCCTGGGAAGCGGCCAGCACGCAGCGTGAGCGCGAGCAGCGCGCCGAGGATGCGCGCCTGCTGTATGTGGGGCTGACCCGCGCCGAGCATGCACTGTGGATCGCCGTGGGTGATCTGGCCGGGCTCGGCAGGACACGTCTGGCGCCGCTGCTGGGTGACCTGCAGGCGCTGCGCGCACACGCCGATATGCACATCGATGACAGTGAGACACCGGCCGCACTGCCGCAGCTGGCGGCCGAAGTGGAGGGTGACCTGCCGGCGGTGCGTGCACTGACCCGGCGCGTGCCGCACGACTGGTGGGTCTACAGCTTCACCCAGCTGGCCCACGCAGACGCCGGTGCTGGCAACGACATCGAAGCGGCCGCCACCGAGCTGCCAGCACCGGCCGCCGACGAACCGGCCGGCCCGGAGCTGCCGCTGGAACCGGCGCTGCCCGAACCCGCCGCTGTCGTCGAAGACAGCGCGCCGATCGACCCGCGCTTCATGGGCAGCCGCTTCGGCAATGTGCTGCACGAGGCAATGGAGAACGTCGACTTCGCCGCATGGGGTGACTGGCAGCCGGGCCTGGAAGCCCCTGAGGGCCAGGTCGAGGTACTGCGCAAGGCGCTGCACGATGAAGGCTATGCCGACGTCGACCTGGACGATGGCGTGGCCGTGCTGGTGCCGCTGGTGGGCCACACGCTGACCGTGCCGCTACCCGAAGGCGGTGCGCTGCACAGCCTGGGTGAAGGCGAGCGCCGCGCAGAAATCGACTTCCATTTCGCCATCGAACCGACCACGGTGCCGGCGCTGCTGCAGGTCCTTCATGCGCACGGTGTTTCCAGCGCGCGCCGCGGCTTCGGTCAGCGCCGTCGGCTGGAAGGGCTGATGACCGGCATGATCGACCTGACCTACGTGCGCGACGGGCGCTGGTACGTGCTCGACTACAAGTCCAACCGCTTGCCGGGCTACAGCCCGGACCTGCTGGCCATTGCCATGCGCCACAGCGAGTACGACCTGCAGGCGCTGATCTACACCGTGGCCCTGCACCGCTGGCTGCGCTTCCGCCTGGGCGCGGCCTACGATTACGAGCGCGACATGGGCGGCATCCGCTACCTGTTCTGCCGCGGGCTGGATGGCGCCGGCAACGGCGTACATGTGGACCGCTTCCCGCTGGCGCTGGTGGATGCACTGGACGCGCTGTTCGCCGGTGGCGAACAGGCCCAGGCCGAACTGGTGGCGCGTGTGCATGGAGCCAGCGCATGAGCCTGTTGAAGGAACTGCACCAGAAGGGCCAGCTGCGCACCCTCGACCATGCGTTGGCGACCAGCCTGATGCGGCTGCGCGACGATACGCCGGAAAGCGTGGCGCTGGCGGCCGCGCTGGCTTCGCTGGCGGTGTCGCAGGGCCACGCCGGGTTTGATCCGGCACAGCCGCAGCGGTTGCTGGACGGCGTGCCCGAGTGGCCTGCCGCGCAGGACTGGCTGGCGCAGCTGTGCGCATCTCCCTGGGTGGCGACGCCGGAGCAGGCCGACGCCATCGCCGAGGATGCGCCGCTGGTGCTGGAAAACGGCCTGCTCTACCTGCGCCGCTACCGTGAGTACGAGCGGCAGTTGGCGGCCGGGCTGCAGCGCATCGGCCGGCATCCGCTGCCGGCACCGGACATGGCCGCGCTGGCACCGTTGTTCGCGCAGCTGTTCCCACAGGCGTTGGACAGCGAAGATCACCAGGCCCGTGCCGCCGGCGTGACCCTGCGCCATCCGTTGGCGCTGGTCACCGGCGGCCCCGGCACCGGCAAGACCACCACCATCGCCCGCCTGCTGCTGCTATTGGCAGCGCAGGCCCGTCACGCTGGCCAGCCGTTGCCCGAAGTGGCGCTGGCCGCGCCGACCGGGCGTGCCGCCGAGCGCATGGCCGAGAGCCTGCGCCTTGCCGTGCAGAGGCTGCAGGAGAACGGCGTGGACCCGGCGCTGTGCGCGGCATTGCCCAGTACCGGCACCACCCTGCATCGCCTGCTCGGCGTGATCCCGGATTCGCCGCGCTTCCGCCACCACGCCGACAACCCGTTGCCGGTGGACGTGGTGGTGGTCGACGAAGCTTCGATGATCGATCTGCCGATGATGGCCAAGCTGGTCGACGCGATCGCCAGCGGCACCCGGTTGATCCTGCTTGGCGACCCCGATCAGTTGCCCTCGGTCGAAGCCGGCGACGTGCTCAGCGCGATTCTGCGTGCCAGCGGCGATGGCATCGGCACCCGTGCCGACGACGCGCAGGCGCTGCAGGGCCTGCTGGCGCCGGCTACCTTGCAGCCACAGGCCGCACCGCGCGCCTTCGCTGGCCGCCGGGTGCAGTTGCAGCGAGGGTACCGGCAGAGCGATGCGCTGGACCTGGCACCGCTGGCCCATGCCGTGCGCGCGGGCGACAGCGGTACCGCGCTGCAGCTCCTGCGCAGTGGTGAACTGGCCGGCGTGCATTTCCACGAAGGCGAAGCCGATCCACTGCGCGGCCAGCGCGAGCACCTGCTGGGCCACTGGCGCGCGTTGGCCGACGCGGCCGATCCAGTGCTTGCCCTGCAGCAGGCCGGGCGCCTGCGCGTGCTGACCGCGCTGCGCGAGGGCCCGCAAGGTGCGCGCGGCCTCAACAGCCGCATCGAACAATTGCTGGCCGGCAACACCCCGGGCTACTTCCAGGGGCGCCTGCTGCTGGTCACCGAGAACAGCTACCGCCACCGCCTGTTCAACGGCGATATCGGCATCTGCCTGCGCGATGGCAGCGGCGCGATGGTGGCCTGGTTCCCCGGCGACATCGTTGAACAACCACGTGCCTTTCACCCGGCCGCACTGCCCGCGCACGAAAGCGCCTTCGCGATGACCGTGCACAAGGCACAGGGCTCGGAGTTCGATGAAGTGTGGCTGCAGCTGCCACGCCAGGACAGCCGTGTGCTGTCGCGCGAGCTGGTCTACACCGGCCTGACCCGCGCCCGCCAGGTACTGCATGTGGCCGGCAGCGCAGAGGTGCTGCAGGCCGCATTGAAACGCCACGCCAGCCGGCTGGGTGGTCTGGCCTGGCGGCTGGGTGCGGAAGACGTGCCCGAAGCACCGGCACGCATCGAACAGCCCACGGTGCAGGGCAGCTTGTTCTGAACGGGGGTCGGATCCCGTTCCCATCGGGAACGGGTTCTGACCCCTTCACCTGATCGCCAGGCGGAAGCAGTCGAGCATGGCTCGACTCTACAAAAGCGTACTTCGATCATTCCGACGTTCATCCACGCATGGCGTGGATCTACCGTGTCGACCAAGGTCGACACCCACCAGAGCAGAACGCCGTGCCGACAGATCGCAGGAAACTGTCGAAGGTGGGGTGGGTCCGGTTGAGGGGGCGTGAGCCGCATGGGCCCGAGGCATGCCTCGGGCGGGTTGGGCAGGACGCCCAACCCCGGTCTTGCCGTGTGCGCAGGACAGCGCACACGAGCAAGCCGCGACCAAGCCCCCATGGATGGGTTTACGGCGTCCCCCTCAACCGGACCTACCCCGCCATCCCGCGGAATGCCAGCCTTTGACGTTGCTGTTGAAGTTGATTCGGCAGGTGCAGGGCGCAGCCCTGCCGCCCCCGTCATTCAGCGATCAATACCAGACCATCAGGGAACACGATCGCCGCTTCATCAGCACTCACATCGAAGAAGCCCACGCCGTGCTTCTCGGCCAGATCCTGCACGCGCCCGTGCGCGCGCTCGGCCACCGAGTACGCGAAGGCGCCATAGATCACCTGCTGACCGATGCTGTACTCGGTCACTTCGGCACGATCGTCATCGTCGTTGCTCAATGGGCCGTTCAACGGCGGGAAGTCCTGCGCCATCTCCGCGAACCACGCCCGCAGCGCGGGGCTGCTGACCGCCGGATCGTCGTACTCGTGGCGTTCGTTCCACTGCGTCTGCTTTTCGAACCAGGCGATGAATGCCGTTGCCTCACGTGGGGCGGCACTGGCCTCGAACACCATCATGTCGTAACTCATTGAACCATCCTGCTGCCGTGGCGAAAGGCTGCCGGGCATCGCCCGGCGCCACCGATCATTATCAGGCTGATGCAGCGTCGGCGTCCGCCCACCCCGGCGCCAGCGCCTTCGCCTCCGGGAACAGCGCGAAGCGCAGGCCGATCAGGCCCATCAGCGCCTCGTCGCGGGCCTTGCAGGCGGCCACGCTGCCGACCCGTCCCAGCGAGGTATCCAGCCGCTCGCGCAGCGCCTCGGCCGCCACGATCGGCTTGCGCGCAGCGATCTGCCGGCGGTAGTGCACGGCGACCTCTTCCAGGATGTGCTCGACCGCCTCGCGGCTGCGCTCGGGCAGTTCCAGCCGGGCGCGGCGCAGCTGCAGGATGTTCAGGCCGATGCGCGCTTCATTGAGCATGTCCACCGAGGCGATGTCGCTGCCCTCCGGCGTTGCTGCCAGGCGCGGCGCGAGCAGGCCCAGCAGGTCCAGCATGCGTGCGGCGAAGCGCTGGCGGTCCTGCTGGCCGCGCCCTTCGGCGGCCTCGGCCAGCGTAGTCCAGCCCTGCCGCACCAGCCGGCGCGCGGTCCACTCGGCACCCACCGAACGGAACAGGCGGGTCATCACCACCGCAAAGCCAATGCCGATGAACATCGCGATCGACGAGTTGAGGAAGGTCTGGATGTTGGCGCTGTAGGTGTTCTGCAGGCTCAGCAGCGCGGCCAGGTTCACCGTCAGCGGCAGTGCGAACAGCGCGCTCTTGGGGTGGTGCAGCATCAGCCCCAGCGGCAGGAACGCCACCGCCAACACCAGCGCCAGCAGGCCGAAGTCGTGCACGGCCGGGAACACGCCGAACAGATACACGCCGGCCACCACCGAGGCGACCATCGCCCATACCAGGAACGACACCATGCTCGGTGCCGGATCGTCCTGCGCGGCGAAGAACGCGGCGGTTACCGCGGCCATCATCGCGCCGTTGCCACCGCCCTCCCAACCGAGCGCGATCCACAGCACGCAGTAGCTCATCAGTGCCACGCCGGCACTGAGCGCGGAGAACAGCGCCATGCCATAGTCGACGTGCTTGTCGGCGGCCACGCGTTCGGTGCGGATGCGGTAGTGCGCGCGGTCCAACGGCGCGGTGCCCTGGTCGATCGCGTGCTGCAGGGTGCGGCAGTCCTGCCACAGGTCCACCAGTTCTTCCAGGCGCAGCAGCAGGCTGGCCAGCTGCAGGTGCTGCAGGTCGCGGTCCACCTGCGGCTTCAGCGCACTGATGCGCGCGCGCAGGCGGGCGTACTCACTGGCGTTGGTGGGCCCGTCCAGCCAGTCATGGATGTGGTCGATCAGCTCCGGCAGGCCTTCCGGCAGGGCCTGGCCATGGCTGCGCAGTGCGCTCAGGCGGTCGGCGATCGAGGACAGCACCGGCAACAGCAGCAGCATGCGCTCGCGCAGCCGCTCCATCGACACCGCCGATCCGGCGTGGCGCGGGTCGTCGCGGCGCAGGAACTCGATCAGCGCCTCGAACTGCACCAGGTCGGCGGCCAGCCGGTTGCGTGGCGCATGCGCGCGGCCACGTTCAAGGATCTGCCGGCACCACTGCGCGGCGTCCTCCATCCAGTTGCCGATGCGGGCGCGCAGCATCGGGCGTACCGAAGCCGGGAACAGCAGCGAAGCAAACAGCACCGCCACTACCGTGCCGAGGATGATCTCCTCGCTGCGTGCCACCACGGTGTCGAAGATGGTTTCCGGCGAGGTCACCGCCGGAAAGCCGATGAAGGCGGTGGTGTAGCCGGCCAGCAGGAACGCGTAACCGCGCGGCCCCCGGTTGAGCAGGGCCATGAACAGGCAGCCGGCCAGCCAGATCGACATCGCCGCGCTCAGCACCAGCGGTGTTTCCACCAGCGCCGGCAGCACCAGCAGGGTGGCCAGGCCAGCCACCAGGGTGCCGACGATGCGGTACACGCCCTTGGCACGTGTCGGGCCCAGCAGTGGTTGGCTGACGATGTACACCGTGCCCATCGCCCAGTACGGGCGCGACAGGTTGCCGGCCATGGCGATGTACAGCGCGGCCACCGCGGCCAGGTAGGTCTTGATCGAGAACAGCCAGGCCTGGCGGTCGGTCAGCGCGTTCATGGCTTACTTCGCTGCGGTCGAGGCGTGGGGCGCGGCAGCGCTGGCCTGCCAGCCGCCACCCAGCACCAGGAACAGGTGGATCTGGTCGCGCGAGACCTGCGCTTCGGCGGCGGCCAGGGTGGCATCGCTGGTGGCCAGGCTGCGGTCGGCATCCAGGCTGGACAGGTACGGCGTACGGCCACCCTGGTACAGCCGGCGGTTCTGCTCGGCGGCCAGCGCGGCCTGCTCCTGCGCGATGCGCAGCGACTGCAACCGGCGCAGATCCTGCGCATAGCGGTCCAGCGCGGTCTGTGTCTCGCGCAGTGCCTGCAGCACGGTGTGGTCGAACTCGGCCAGGGCCGCATCGGCCCCGGCTTCGGCGGCGTGGATGCGCGCGTGGGTGCCGGACGACGGCAGCGTCCACGAGATCAGCGGGCCGATCGACCATTGCTGGGTCATCGGCGTGCCGAAGTCCTCCAGCAGGCCGGCGGCACCGAGCGAGGCACCCAGGCGGATGTCGGGGTACAGCTCGGCGGTGGCGACACCAATCCGCGCGGTGGCCGAGGCCAGCTTGCGCTCGGCCTGGCGCACGTCCGGGCGGCGCTGCAGCAGCGCGCGGCCATCACCAACCGGCAACGGCTGCGCCAGGCCGGGGGCGTGCGCACAGTCGATCACGCCGGCCGGCAGCTGGCCCGGGGTCTTCCCGAGCAGGGCGGCCAGCGAATAGGCGGCTGCCGAGCGCTGCGCATGCAGCGGCGGCAGTGCAGCCTCCAGCAGCGCCACCTGGGCGTTGGCGCGGGCCAGTTCCGGCGGCGTGCCACGGCCCGCCGCGATCAGGCGCTCGGTGACCGTGCGGCTGCGCTGCTGCAGCTGCAGCGAATGCTCGGCCACGTACAGTTCGTGGTTGGCGTGGCAGATCTCCAGGTAGCTGTCGGCCACCTGCGCCACCACGCTGACCTGGGCCAGGTCGCGCGCAGCAGCGACCGACTGCTCGTCGGCACGCGCTGCTTCGGCGCCGCGCTTGAGCTTGCCGAACAGGTCGAACTGGTAGCTGACCGCGAACTTGCCATCGGCCAGGTTGATCACCGGCAGCTCGTGCTCCTGCAGGAACGATTCGGCCGACAGCTGCGCGCGGCTGACGCCGGCCTCGGCCTCGTACTCGAAGCCACCGGCGTCCAGCGCCTGTTCGTACACCGCCGCGGCACGACGCAGATGTGCATCGGCGGCCTTGAGCTCGACGTTGTCACGCAGCGCCTGGGTGATCAGGCCGTCCAGCACCGGGTCGTTGTACAGCGACCACCAGCGGTCGGGCAGCGCCTGGTTGGCGGCCACCTGCGGGTTCTGCGTATCGATGAAGGCGGCATTGGCCTCCGGGCGCTTGAAGGCCGAGCCTTCCGGCAGGGCGTAATCCGGGCCGACGGTCCTGCAGGCCGCCAGGCTGGCCAGCGCAACGATCAGGCCGAGACGGGGCAGGGCGGCGTTCACAGGCCCGCCTGTGTCGGCGCAGTGCCGGCCTTGTCGTTGTGCGGATGGCGGCCGGTGTCCACGGTCACCGTGGCGGTACGGCCGGCGATCAGTTCCACGCCCTTGGGTACTTCGTCGATGGCGATGCGCACCGGAATGCGCTGTGCCAGCCGCACCCAGTCGAAGGCCGGGGTCACGTTCGGCAGCAGGGTGCTGCCGTTGCTGCGGTAGCGGTCCTCGATGCCGGCGGCGATGCTCTCGACATGGCCGCGCAGCGGTGCCGATTCGCCCATCAGGCGGATGTCCACACGCTGTCCCGGGGCGACGCCGCGCAGGCGGGTTTCCTCGAAATAGCCATCGACGCGGAACGAGCCGGTATCCAGCAGTGCCAGCACCGGCTTGCCGACCACCACGTAGTCGCCTACGCGCAGGGTGCGGTCGTTGACCCGGCCATCGGCCGGTGCGCGCACCTCGGTACGCCCCAGGTTGAGCTCGGCCAGGTCGACCGCCGCCTGTGCGGTGGCCAGCGCAGCCTGTGCGGCCTGCAGCTTGGCGCGGCGCACTTCGGCGTCCTCGGCGGCGACCAGGTCCTGCAGGCTGCGGTCACGGCCGATCTCGCGGCGCAGCTGCGCCACCGAGGCCTGGCGCTCGGCCAGGCTGGCGCGGGCCTGCTCCAGCGCGATGCGGTAGCGGGCGCGGTCGACCACGAACAGCAGGTCGCCCTTCTTCACCGCCTGGTTGTCGGCCACCTGCACCGTTTCCACCAGCCCGGACACGTCCGGCGCCACCTGCACCACGTCGGCGCCGACATGGGCATCGCGGGTCCACGGCTCATCCATGTAATAGACCCACAGCTGGCGCAGTACCAGCAGGGCGATGATCACGGCTGCGCTGGTGAGCAGCACCGGCAGGGTCTTCTTCACGATCTTGTTCACGATTGCATCCAACGCAGGAGGTGGAACAGCAGGCCAAGCACGATCCCGTACAGGGCCAGGTTGAACAGCGCCGGGTGCCATACGTGGCGATAGGCGCCGGCACGCTGCAGCAGCGCGTGCAGGCCGCTGTTGACCAGGTAGGCCAACAACATCAACCCGAGCAGGGTCGGGACGAACACTCCGTGGAGACTGAATTCACCGGGCATCGGTAGGGGCGGGGGCGAGGTGGGGGAGGGGAGGAACAACGAAACAACAGCAACGGGTAAAAGCCGCTGGCGTGTGCACGGCAGCGGCGGTATTCGGGGGCAGCGGTCTTACGTGATGCGGTCGGCGGCCTCGGCCAGCAGGCGCCATGCCTTCAGCACGGCATGCAGTTCATCCATGGAAAGCTCGCCGAACACGTCCTGGCGCAGGCCGATCAACTGGTCTTCCAGCTCGCTGACCAGCGCATGGCCTGCGTCGGTCAGCCACAGCAGGTTGGCGCGGCGGTCGCTGGCGTCGCTCTCGCGGCGGACCAGGTCGCTGGCACACAGCTTGTCCAGCAGGCGTACCAGGGAGGGACCTTCCATGCCCAGCTGCTGGGCCAGCGCCACCTGACGGATGCCACCGCCGGAGCGGCCGATCATCAGCAGGGGCATGGTGCACGCGGTGGAGATGCCGTAGCTGCCGAGCCGGCTGTCGGCCAGGCGCTGCCACTGCCGCCCTGCGTACAGCAGGCCGGAGCTGAGCTGCATCTGCAGCACGGTGCGCTCGTCGAGGGGTCGGTCCATAAGAGATAGATAGGATACTACTAATTTCATTCCTATCAATGGCTTTTTATGAATGGGCGGGGTGTAGTGAGGAAAGCGTTGCGCCTGCTTGGTGTCGGGTGGGGCAGCGGGGGCCGGACGGTGCAGGACACGCCGTGAACCCATCCATGGGGGCTCGGCCGCGGCATCCCTGCCGCGGACGGTCCTGCCCCGCCCGGCCCCCGCTGCCCGCCCATCACCCCGTGGGCGCGGTGGGTTGGCTCTTTAAAGCGGGAGCAGATGCAGTGCGGACCAAGGTCCGCACCCACCAAAGCAGAAGAGACCACAGCAGCGGCCTGCGCACTTTCCGAAGCCATGACCCCCCCGCTCTTGACCCCGCTTTCGGGCGGTCCGGCCGCGCCCGCAGGAAACCGTCAGGGAGGGGGAGGGGCAGGCCGGGCAGGACCGTCCACGGCATGGATGCCGTGGCCGAGCCTACAGGGACGTACTTGCGGCGTGTCCTGCCTGGCCTGCCCCTCCCCCTCTCGCTCAGCTGCAACGAGGCGCCGGAAGAACCCCCGATGAACCGTCCCAACAGGACGACCCACCCCCCGGTCGGGTACGATGCTCGCCCCCCGTTCGGGACGCTGTACGCAATGAGCAAGAACAACGAAAAGGCCGCCCCGCAGGGCGACGTGACCCAGGACCAGGCCGAGGATGCCGTGCGCACCCTGCTGCGCTGGGCCGGCGAGGACCCGTCCCGTGAAGGCCTGCTGGATACCCCCCGCCGTGTCGCCGAAGCCTATGGCGACTGGTTCAGCGGTTACCGCGATGACCCGCGCGCCTACATGGAGCGGACCTTCGAGGAAGTGGCCGGCTACGACGAACTGATCGTCCTGCGCGACATCGAGTACGAAAGCCACTGCGAACACCACATGGCGCCGATCATCGGCCGCGTGCACGTCGGCTACCTGCCGGCCGGCAAGGTGGTGGGCATCAGCAAGCTGGCCCGTGTCGTCGAAGCCTATGCCCGCCGTTTCCAGGTGCAGGAAAAGATGACCGCACAGATCGCCCAGTGCATCCAGGATGTGCTGCAGCCGATCGGTGTCGGCGTGGTCGTCGAAGGCGCCCACGAATGCATGACCACCCGCGGCATCCACAAGCGCGGCGTCAGCATGGTCACCTCGAAGATGCTGGGCAGCTTCCGCGACGACGCGCGTACCCGCGCCGAGTTCCTGCGCTTCATCGAAGTGGGCGGCAAGCGCTGAGCCGCTTGCCCGCGCCCCGCCGGCCCCTGCGGGCCGGCATGCCCACGGCTGCCCGCGCGGCCGCCGTGGGCGGCTGCTCGTCCCCGCCAGCCCTCATGAATCCTTTCGCTGCATGAAGCACCGCGAACGCATCTCACGTTACCGCCATCTGCGCGAACAGCCCCAGTGGAAGCTGCTCGCCGCCGACCACGCTCCGGAAATCATCGGCCTGCTGCAGGGGCTGCTGATGGACGGCGAGCGCACGCTGTCGTCGTCGGTGCTCAACGAGCGCCTGCAGCGTGCGTTGGACCAGCTCAACGGCGACGAACTGTCGCGCGAGCTGCCGCGTACCGCGCAGGCCTACATCGCGCACTGGCTGGCCCAGGGCTGGCTGGAACGCCGCCTGCCCGAAGGCGCCGACCAGGAGCAGTACGAGCTGTCGACCGCGGCACTGCAGGCGATCCGCTTCGCCGATGGCCTGGAGCAGGCCCGCGTGGCCGCCACCGAAAGCCGCCTGGCGCTGGTCATCGAACAGCTCTCGCAGTTGGCCGCGCAGACCGAATCCGATCCGGACGCACGCCTGTCGGCACTGCGCGACGAGCGTGACCGCATCGACGCCGAGATCGCCCGCGTCGGCGCCGGCCGCGTGATCGCGCTGGATGGCAAGCGCGCGCTGGAACGTGCGCGCCAGATCATCGGCCTGGCCGACGAGCTGACCGAGGACTTCCGCCGCGTGCGCGACGACTTCGAGCAGCTCAACCGCGATTTCCGCGAACGCATCATCGACGACGAGGGCGAACGCGGGGACGTGCTGTCGCAGCTGTTCGAAGGCGTGGACGTGATCGGCGAGAGCGATGCCGGCCGCAGCTTCCAGGCGTTCTGGCGCCTGCTCAACGACGCCGAACAGAGCGCCCAGCTCGATGCCGCGCTGGAAGCGGTGCTGGCACGTGGTTTTGCGCGACGCCTGGACCGCAACGAACGCAACTTCCTGCGCGGCTTCACCAGCACCATGCTTGAGCGCGGTGGCCAGGTGCACGACGTGCTGCAGAACTTCGCGCGCAGCCTGCGCGGCTTCGTGCAGAGCCGTGGCTATCTGGAACAGCGCCGCCTCAACCAGCTGCTGAAGCAGGCGCAGTCCGAAGCGCTGGCCCTGCGCGACGAGTTCCCCGCACAGCGTGGCATCGGCCGTGACCTGCAGCTGACCACCAGCCGCCTGCGCTCGTGGTCGCAGTGGAGGCTGCACGATCCGCGCAGCGCCCAGGTCGATGGCAACGTCGAGTACAACGACGCCGCCGCGATCAGCCTGGAAAGCGTCGGCGATCTGGTCGCTTCATCCGAAATCGACTTCCGCACCCTGCGCCGCGACCTGCATGATCTGCTCGATGCACAGCCGCGGCTCAGCATCGCCCAGGCCCTGTCGCAGCGCGAAGCACCGCAGGGTCTTGGCAGCGTCATCGGCTACCTGTCGCTGGGCACGCGCTTCGGCAACGTGATCGCCGGTGAGCAGGAGCTTGCCGAATGGCGTGGTGGCGACGGCCAGGTCCGTCGCGCCCGCATCCCGCTGGTTTGGTTCACCCAGGAGAGACGCCATGAGCTGGCATGAAGATCCCATCGACGCACCGCAGGCCGACGTGGCGGAAGACGCCTACGAAGCCGAACCGGTGGCGGCCGTGGCGCAGCCCCGCCGTGGCAACGACGTGTACTACCTCGGCGATACCGGACGCCTGCCGCTGGACGCACGCCGCGCGCTGTGCCAGCTGCTGATCGGCCCCAGCATCGACCAGCTGCGCCACGCCAAGCTGTGGCCGGCACTGATCCGCAGCGAGGCGGCCATCCGCTCCTCGCTCGCGGACCTGTTCCTGGAACTGGTGCTCGACCGTGACAGCGGCGTGGCCTTCACCCGCCAGGCCGATACCGAAGACGTGGATGCGCCGGTGCTGCTGCGCACCTCGCCGCTGACCTTCATCGATTCGGTGCTGCTGCTGTACCTGCGCCAGCAGCTGGCCGAGGCCGATGCGCGCGGCAACCGCGCGGTGGTCGCCGATGCCGAGATGGCCGAAGCGCTGGCCATCTACGAAAAGAACCTGTCCACCGACCGCGCCGGCTTCAACCGCCGCGTCGCCTCGGCGGTGCAGAAGATGAAGGACAACCACATCCTGACCCGCCTCAGCGGCCAGGAAGACCGCCACGAAGTCTCGCCGGCGCTGAAGCTGCTGTTCTCCGCCGAAGACGTGTCCCAGCTCTCGGCGGTGTACCGCCAGCTGCGCGAAACCCCGGCCGCCGAGGCCTGAGAGACCCGACCATCGCATGGCTATCTCCAAGCACACTCCCGCCCTGTTCAACGAAGGCCTGCCGGACCCGCGCCTGCAGCAGTTCCGCATGCGCCGCCTGCAGGTGCACAACTGGGGCACCTTCAACGGCCTGACCGAAGTGCCGATCGCCGAGCGCGGCTTCCTGTTCGTCGGCCGTTCCGGCTCGGGCAAGTCGACCCTGCTCGATGCCATGTCCGCGCTGCTGACGCCGCCGGCCATCGTCGACTTCAACGCCGCCGCGCGTGAAGCCGAGCGCAGTGGCCGCGACCGCAACCTGGTGTCCTACGTGCGTGGCGCGTGGGCTGACCAGCAGGACAGCGGCACCGGCGAAATCGCCACCCAGTACCTGCGCAAAGGCGCGACCTGGACCGCACTGGTGCTGGAATACCGCGCCGGCGATGGCCGCGTGGTCAGCCTGGTGCGCCTGCTGTGGATCTCCGGCAATGGCACCTCGGCCGGCGACGTGCGCAAGCACTACATGATCGCCGAGCGTCCGTTCGACATCGCCAAGGATCTTGGCGGCTTCGATCTGGACCTGCGCAAGCTCAAGCAGAAGCTGTCCGACCTGCACCACTTCGACACCTTCTCCGGCTACGCCGAGCGCTTCCGTGATCTGCTCGGCATTGATAACGAGATGGCGCTGCGCCTGCTGCACAAGACGCAGTCGGCGAAGAACCTGGGCGACCTGAACGTCTTCCTGCGCGACTTCATGCTCGACACGCCGAAGACCTTCGACGCCGCCGAGCGCCTGGTCAGCGACTTCGCCGAGCTCGATGGCGCGCACCAGGCGGTGGTCACCGCCCGTCGCCAGGTGGAGACCCTGCTGCCGGCACGCGCCTACTACAACGACCTGAAGGAAATGCACCGCCGGCGTGGCGACGACGAAGCCCTCAAGCTCGGCGTCGACAGCTTCCGTGAAAGCCGCCGCCAGGCGCTGATCGAAGCGCGCCTGCGCGAGATGGACGTGCGTGACCGTGGCCTGCTCGGCGAAGAAGCCCAGCGCCGTGCCGCACTGGACAACCACACCGAGCGCCTGGCCGAGCTGGAACTGCAGCGCCGCCAGCAGGGCGGTGAGCGCATCGAGGAACTGGAGCGCGAGCAGGGCCGTGCCGAAGCCGAGCGCGACCGCCGCAAGGCCAAGCGCGAACAGGCAAGCCAGGCCGCCCAGCAGCTGCAGGCCGAACTGCCGGACGACGCCCACGGCTTCGCCGAACTGGTCGAGCGCGCGCAGAACGAACTGCAGGATCGCCAGCGTGCCTCTTCGGCGCTGGACGATGCGATCAGCGATCGCCTGGGTGGCAAGCGCGATGACGAGCGCCGCTTCGGCGAAGTCCGTGCGGAACTCGAAGCGATGCAGCGCACGCCCTCCAACATCCCGGCGCCGATGCAGAAGCTGCGCGCGCGCCTGGCCGAGGAAACCGGCATTGCCGAGGCGGCGCTGCCGTTCGTCGGCGAGCTGATCCAGGTCCGCTCGGAAGAGCAGGGCTGGCAGGGCGCCATCGAGCGTGTGCTGGGCGGCTTCGCGTTGTCGCTGCTGGTCGATGACAAGCATTACAACGACGTCGCCGAGTGGGTGAACCGTACCCACCTGGGCATGCGCTTCACCTATTACCGTGTGCGCCGCAACGACGATGCGTTTGCCCGTGAGCCGTCGGCGAAGTCGCTGCTGCACAAGCTGGAACTGCGCGAGCACGTGTTCGAAAGCTGGCTGCGCCGCGAGCTCGGCAAGCGATTCGACTACGAGTGCGTGGATGCCAAGCAGCTGCGCAACGTCGACCGCGGCATCACCCGCGAAGGCCAGGTCAAGCACCCGGGTGACCGCTTCGAGAAGGATGACCGCAGTGCGGTGGGCGACCGCCGTCGCTGGATCCTCGGCTTCAACAACCACGACAAGGTGGGCGCCTTCGAGCGTGAAGCACAGGAACTGGCCAAGCGTATCGCCAGCTGCGAGACCGACATCGCGCGCCTGCGTGGCCAGCGTGACCGCGACAACGAACGTCGCCTGGCCTGCCACGAGCTGGTCAGCATCAGCTGGAACGAGATCGACATCGCCGCCCCGCAGCAGCGCCTGACCGATATCGAGGCCACCCTGCGCGACCTGCGCGAAGGCAATGCGGACCTGGCCAAGCTGGCCAAGCAGATCGACGCGGTGCGCGCCGACATCGAGCAGGCTCGCCGTACCTATGAAGACGTCCGCGTCGAGCGCGGGCAGCTGGTCAAGGAGCGCGATCGCCTCGACCGCGCGCGACAGCAGAGCCGTGCGCTGGTGTTGCCGAGCCTGGCCCAGGAGCAGGAAGCCGGCCTTGCCGAGCGCCTGCAGGAACAGGGCCCGCTCAGCCTGGAAACGCTGGAAGCGCACATGCGCCAGGTCAGCAACGCGCTGAACGAGCAGCTGTCGTCCTCGCAGCAGGACCTCAACCGCATCGAGAACCAGCTGATCGGTTGCTTCCGCCGCTTCATCCAGCAGTGGCCGGAGGAATCGGGTGACTTCACCGTGTCGGTGGCGTCGGCCGAGGACTTCCTCGCACGCTTGGAACGACTCGAGCGCGATGGCCTGCCGCAGCACGAAGAGCGCTTCTTCGATCTGCTGCAGAACCAGAGCAAGAACAACCTGCTTGCGCTGCAGCGCCATAGTGCCGAAGCCCGCAAGTCGATCGGCCAGCGCCTGGACGAAGTGAACGCCAGCCTGGAGCAGGTGCCGTTCAACCGTGGCACGCTGCTGACCATCGAACTGAGCGACCGTCGCCTGCCGGAAGTCGGCGAGTTCCACCTGCAGCTGCGCGAGGTGCTGTCGCAGCAGCAGACCGAGCAGCGCGAGCTGGCCGAATCGCAGTTCACCGTGCTGCGCCAGCTGGTCAACCGCCTCGGCTCGCAGGAAGGCGAGGACAAGCGCTGGCGCGAGCTGGTGCTGGACGTGCGCATGCATGTGGAGTTCATCGGTGTCGAGCTGGATGCGGAAACGCGCCAGCAGGTCGAGATCTACCGCAGCGGCGCCGGCAAGTCCGGTGGCCAGCGCCAGAAGCTGGCCACCACGTGCCTGGCGGCAGCGCTGCGCTACCAGCTCGGCGGCGCCGACAGCCAGCTGCCCAGCTACGCCGCTGTCGTGCTCGACGAAGCCTTCGACAAGGCCGACAACGAGTTCACCGCGCTGGCGATGAACATCTTCGACAACTTCGGCTTCCAGATGGTGGTCGCCACCCCGCTGAAGTCGGTGATGACGCTGGAACCGTTCATCGGTGGCGCCTGCTTCGTCGAAATCAGCGGCCGCCACGATTCCGGCGTGCTGTTGATCGAGTACGACGAAGAAGGCAAGCGCCTGAAGCTGCCCGAGCGCAGCCGCCAGCAGGCCAACGAACCGGAAGAAGCAGAGGCCTGAGCGCCTCGGTCCATCTACCTGTAGAGCCGAGCCATGCTCGGCTGCTCTTCGCGATGGGAAACCGTGTGCCAACCAAGGTTGGCACCTACCGGGTCATGAGGCGCATTCACGCCCCGCGGAACGTATCCCACGCCATCCGCGCGATCAGTACCACCACCAGCCCCACGAACAGCTTGCGGATGAACGGCGTGCCGCCCTTCAGTGCCAACCGCGTGCCCACGACCGAACCCATGATGTTGGCCGCGGCCATCGGCAGCGCGAACAGCCACAGGATGTTGCCGGTCGGTACGAAGAACGAGATCGCTGCCACGTTGGTCGCCAGGTTCACCACCTTCGATGCCGCCGAGGCGCGCAGGAAATCCAGGCCGAAGAAGCGCACGAACAGGAAGATCAGGAAGCTGCCGGTGCCCGGCCCGAAGAAGCCATCGTAGAAGCCGATCGCCGCACCGATCGCCAGCGCGATCACCAGCTCGCGGCGACCGATCTCCTGCGGCCGGTGCAGCGCGCCGAAGTCCTTCTTCCACAGTGTGTAGGCCAGCATCGCGATCAGCAGCACCAGCACCAGTGGGCGCACCGCGTCCTTGGGCAGCAGGCTTACCGCAGTGGCTCCGGCGAAGGAGAAGATGAAGGCCGTACCGGCCGCGAACAACACCGGCTTCCACGGGAAGCGCACGTTGCGCGCATAGCGCCAGGCAGCCGCACCGGTACCGAACATCGAACTGAACTTGTTGGTACCAAACAACATCGCCGGCGTCTGCTGCGGCAGCACCGTGAACAGGCCTGGCAGCTGCACCAGGCCACCGCCACCCACGGCGGCGTCCACAAGACCGGCGATGAAGGCGATCACCACCAGCCACCACAACTCAGGGGGAATCAGTTCCAGCACGGCGATCAATCAAGGTGGGGGCGCGACAGCATACGCCTGTCCTGTACCGGCGACCCGTGCCGTACGTGGATCGATCCGTGCAACCCGGCGACAATACGGATATGAGCAAAAAACCTGCCGATCCCTGTCCCTGCGGCCTGCCCGCCGACTATGCGGCCTGCTGCGGCCGCTTCCACGCCGGTGAAGCCGCGCCGGATGCCGAGCGCCTGATGCGTTCGCGCTACAGCGCCTATGCACGGGGCCTGGCCGACTACCTGCGCCAGAGCTGGCATCCGGACACGCGTCCGGCCGAGCTGTCGCTGGATGATGCGCCCGGCCAGCGCACGCATTGGCTGGGCCTGACCGTGCACGAGCACACCGTCACCGGCGCCGGCAGCGCCGAGGTCCGGTTCACCGCGCGCTACCGGGTGGGCGGCGGCAGCGCGGTGAAGATGACCGAGCACAGCCGCTTCCTGCGCGTCGACGGCCGCTGGTACTACCTCGACGCGGTCTGAGCCTCAGCCAGCGCGTACTGCCAGCACGTCCTGTTCGGCATACGCGCGCACCTGGTTGCGGCCGCCGTCCTTGGCGACATACAGCGCCTGGTCGGCGGCCTTGACCACGGCCGCCGGGCGCGGACCGACGCGACTGTCGGCCAGACCGATGCTTACGGTTACCTGCACTACCTGTCCGCTGCCGCCGCGCCCGCGCTGCTGGCGCCCGGCGTCATCGTCGCGGCTGCGGGTGCTGCGGTCACGCAGCTGCATGCGGGTGTCCTCGATGCTCTGCCGCAGGGCCTCCACGGCATCGACACAGGCTGTTGCCGGACGGTCCAGGAACACCACCGCGAACTCCTCGCCGCCATAGCGGAACGCACGACCACCATCGCCTACCCGCGCCAGCCGCGAGGCCACCAGGCGCAGCACGTCGTCGCCGGTGTCGTGGCCGTGGGTGTCGTTGAACGATTTGAAATGGTCCACGTCCACCATCGCGATGCTGTAGGTGCCGCGTGCCCGCTGCAGGGTCTCGTTGAACGCGCGGCGCCCGGGCAGGCCGGTCAGCTCATCGCGGAAGGCCATGTGGAAGGACTCCTGCAGCATCGCGCCCAGCATCAGCAGCAGGGCCGCGCTGCTCAGTGCCGGCAGCAGCACCGGCTGCAGGAACACCCTCGGCAGCATCCACCACAGGCACAGCAGGGCCAGCAGCATCGCCGTGTGCAACGGGCGCGGATGCCGCCAGGCCTGCCCGCCCAGCGCGGCGGTTGCCAGCAGGAACAGCAGCGCTGGCAGCTGCGCCAGCGCGTTCCAGTCGACCGGGATCCACGCCCAGTGACGGTTCGACAGCAGATCGTGCATGCCGCGCGGCTGCTGCGTGGCCAGCAGCAGGAAGATCAGCAGTGCCGTGCCGCTGGCGACGGAGCGCAACAGCAGGTCGTGGCGGCGCCGCCCGCGCTCCGGCCACAACGACAGGCCGGCGAACAGCAATGGCAGCCACGCCGAGATGGCATGGAAGCGCAGCGGTGTCAGCGCGCCGACATGGCCGCTGCGCAGGTAGCCGCCGACATCCTGGTGCAGCAGCGCGAACATGACCGCCACCACCAGCAGCAGGCACAGCGAACGTACCTGGTGGTAGAGCAGGGCAAGGCCGGCGCCGAGGCAGGCCAGCAGCCAGGGCAGGATGCGCTGCGCCGGGCTGGCCACATCTGCGGTATCCAATGCGGTCCATACCACCACGGCAACCAGCAGGGCGGGCAGCACGAACAGGTAGTGCGCAGGCTGGCGGAGCGGATGCAGGGGCAAGCAGGAATTCCAGCGCGGTGACGACGCGGCCGCAGCATTGCCGTTAGCGGCGTTCGGGCCGGCTTCTTGAATGCGGCAGGCTCATCCATGTGAACGAAGTGACGCCGAACCATGACATCGCACTCACCGTCCAGCGCCGATGCTGACCCCATGGACAGCGTACCCGCCGCCGTCGCTGCCCCGCAGCACGATCTCGCCCACCAGTTCGCACGCGTGCGCGCGCGCAGCATGCAACTGGCCTCGCCGCTCAGCGCCGAGGACGCCATGTTGCAGAGCATGGCCGACGCCAGCCCGAGCAAATGGCACCTGGCCCACACCACCTGGTTCTTCGAACGCTTCGTGCTGGCGGGCTTCGCTGCTGCATCGGCGCATGACCCGGCCTGGGATTACCTGTTCAACAGCTACTACAAGAGCATCGGGCCGGCGCACGCAAGGCCGCAGCGTGGGCTGCTGTCGCGGCCATCGCTGCAGCAGGTGCGCGACTACCGCCAGCAGGTCGATGCACAGGTGCAATCGCGGCTGGCGGCAGGCGACCTTGATGAGCAGGCGCTGCAGCACCTGCAGCTGGGCCTGCAGCACGAACAGCAGCACCAGGAGCTGCTGCTCACCGACATCAAGCATGCATTCTGGTGCAACCCGTTGCAGCCCGCCTACCGCGAGGACCTGCAGCCGGCCACCAGCGCTGTCAGTGCGCAGGGCTGGATCGAATCACCCGAGCGCATCGTCACCATCGGCGCCGCAGCCTGGCCGCAGCACACCGCCTTCGCCTACGACAACGAATCGCCAGCGCATCGCGTGCTGCTCCCCGCGCACGCACTGGCCGAGCGCCCCGTCAGCAATGCCGAGTACCGTGCCTTCATCGATGCCGGCGGCTACCGCGAGCCGCGCTGGTGGCTCAGTGAAGGCTGGGCAGTGCGTGAAGCCGAGGACTGGCGGCATCCGTTGTACTGGGATGACACCCTGCAGCGCGAGTACACCCTGGGCGGTTGGCGCGAACTGGACCCGCATGCGCCGGTCTGCCACCTCAGCTACTACGAGGCCGATGCCTTCGCCCGCTGGGCCGGCGCGCGCCTGCCCAGCGAATTCGAGTGGGAAGCCGCTGCCGCGTCGCAGCCGCTGCGCGGCCATTTCGCCGATGACGATCGGCTGCACCCGCAGGCAGCGCCGGGCAGTGGAATGCGGCAGCTGTTCGGCGATGTCTGGGAATGGACCCACAGTGCGTATGGCGCCTATCCGGGCTTCCGCCCGTTCGCCGGTAACCTCGGTGAATACAACGGCAAGTTCATGTGCGGGCAATGGGTGTTGCGCGGCGGCAGCTGCGTGACGCCCCGCGGCCATGTGCGCGCCAGCTACCGCAACTTCTTCATGCCTCCGGCGCGCTGGCAGTTCTCCGGGCTGCGCCTGGCCAGGGACCTCGCATGAGTACGGTGCAGGACGCGCTGCAGGCGCTGACCGATCTCACCCCCGGGCGCCAGCAGATACTGGCTGACGTGGTGGCCGGGTTGTCGCGCACGCCCCGGCAGCTGCCGTCCAAATATTTCTACGATGCACGTGGCTCGCGCCTGTTCGAGCAGATCACGCAGACCCCCGAGTACTACCCCACGCGCACCGAACTGGCTCTGCTGGCGCGTGTGCTGCCGGACATCGCCCGCACCGTTGGCCCGCGCCTGCACGTGGTGGAGCTGGGCAGCGGCAGCGGACGCAAGACCGCGCTGCTGCTGGCCGCCCTGCACGATCCGGTGGCCTACACGCCGATTGAAATTTCGCGTGCCGCGCTGCTGTCCAGCATCGATCATCTGGCACCGGCACTGCCCCAGGTGGAGATGCTGCCGGTCTGCGCGGACTTCACCCGTCCCGTGGCCGTACCCATGCCCGAACGCGAACCCGCGCGACGGCTGCTGTTCTTCCCCGGTTCCACGCTGGGCAACTTTGAAGGCGAAGACGCGGTCGCACTGCTGCGGGCGATGCGCCAGACAATGGGCCGCGACGGCCTGGCCCTGGTCGGCATCGACCTGCACAAGGACCCGGCGCTGATCGAGGCGGCGTACAACGATGCGCAGGGCGTCACCGCCGCATTCACTCTCAATCTGCTGGCGCGCCTCAACCGTGAGATCGGCAGCGACTTCGACCTCGACGGCTTCCGCCACCGTGCTCATTACAGCATCGCGCGGCTGCGCATCGAAACCGATCTGGTCAGCCGCTGGGCGCAGGATGTGCATCTGGAGGGACGCACCTTCCACTTTGCCGCCGACGAACCGATTCGCGTGGAGTACAGCCACAAGTACACCGACGACAGCTTCGAGGCCTTGCTGCAGGAGGCAGGACTGCAGGTCACGCAGCGCTGGAATGCCGACAGTCCCGCCTACGGCCTGCGCCTGCTGCGTGCCACCTAGGGCGGACGGCCAGCCGGTGCCCCTTCAGGTTCAGCAGCACCGCTACCCCTAAGATGGCCGTGCAACGGCAACACGGAGGACGCCATGCCCATTCTGACCACGCTCGGCCTGGCGGCCGCTCTCGCCGCGCCCCCCGTGCTGCCTGCAGCATCCGATGCCAGCGTCGATCCGGCCTTCAGCCGCTGCCTGGCGGGCCTGCAGGCCACGGCCGCCAGCCAGGGCATCAGCGCCGACCGCTTCAATGAGATCACCGCCGGCCTCACCCCGGACCCCAGCGTGCTCGGCCTGCTCGATGCGCAGCCGGAATTCACCACGCCGATCTGGGACTACCTGGCCGCGCTGGTCGATCGCCAGCGGGTGGCTGATGGTCGCGGGATGCTGCAGCAGCATCGCGATCTGCTCGATCGGGTGTCGGCGCAGTACGGCGTCGACCCGGCCACCATCGTCGCGGTCTGGGGCGTGGAGAGCGACTACGGTCGCGTGTTCGGCAAGCGCCCACTGCTGCAGTCACTGGCCACGCTGTCCTGCGCCGGCCGTCGCCAACCCTTCTTCCGCGGTGAACTGCTGGCCCTGCTCAAGCTGATCGACCGCGGCGACCTGCAGGCACAGGGGCTCACCGGCTCCTGGGCCGGTGCCTTCGGGCATACGCAGTTCATGCCCAGCACCTATGCACGCATCGCCGTGGACGGTGATGGCGATGGCCGCCGCGATCTGGTCGGCAGCATTCCCGATGCGCTGGCCTCCACCGCCAACTACCTCAAGCGCGCCGGCTGGCGCAGCGGAGAGCCGTGGGGCACGGAAGTCCGCGTTCCTGCGGGCTTCAACGCCAGCCAGGCCGGCCGCACCCAGCGTCGCGCCCTGGCCGACTGGCGTGCGCAGGGTGTGACCGCGCTGGATGGCAGCGCGTTGGCTCCGGCCAACCTGCCGGCGGATGCGCGCGCCGCCCTGCTGCTGCCGGCAGGCAACAAGGGCCCGGCATTGCTGGTGTTCCGCAACTACGACGCGATCTACAGCTACAACGCCGCCGAAAGCTATGCGCTGGCGATCGCGACACTGGCTGACCAATTACGTGGCGGCAACGGGTTGGCCACTGCCTGGCCGACCGACGACCCGGGCCTGGGCCGCGATGAGCGCCGCCAGCTGCAGACCCTGCTGCTGGCCCGTGGCCACGACATCGGTGCCGCCGACGGCATGATCGGTACCGCCACGCGTCGCGCGATCCAGAGCGAGCAGCAGCGTCTGGGCTGGAGCGAGGTGGACGGCCGCGCAGGTCAGCGTATCCTGCGCACGCTGCAGGAAGAGGCGGCCGCCACCGCGCCCGCCGGGCAGAAGGCCTTGCCGGCGGCACGTTGACCGCGACATCATCGCCGCGGTCTTCAAGGAGCGTCATCGCATGCAGTCGAATCCGGACATCAGCGCCGGCCTGTATCACGGCCTGGAGGCCTGGCAGGTGCGAACCGCCAACGCCACGGCGGTCGTCAGTGTGTTTGGTGGCCAGCTGCTGTCGTTCATTCCCGATGGGCAGCCCGATCTGCTGTGGCTTTCGCCCACGCGCGCCGAGCTGCCCACGCCCATCCGCGGTGGCGTGCCAGTGTGCTGGCCGTGGTTCGGCCGCCAGGGCCAGAGTGCCGATGTACCGGCGCATGGCCTGGTACGTACCGCGCGCTGGGAGCTTCTGCAGGCCAGCCAGAGCGATGACGGTGAAGTCGAGCTGCAGTTGGCGCCTGCGCCCTGCGCCGATCCCGGCCTGCGTCTGCAGATGCAGCTGCGCATCGGCCGCCGGCTGCGCCAGCAGCTGGTCACCGAGAACACCGGAACCTCGCCGGTGACCTTCACCCAGGCCCTGCACAGCTATTTCCGGGTGGGCGATGCCAACCAGGTCGAGGCCGAGGGCCTTGATGGCCTGCAGTACCTGGACAAGTACGAGGACTATGCGCAGCTGCGCCTGCAACAGGGACCGTGGTCATTGCGCGATCCGCGTGATCCCGGTCGCAGCGATCGCATCTATACCGGTGCCGGCGGCCATTACGTGCTGCGTGATCCCGTACTGCAGCGGCGGATCGAGATCCGCAGCGAAGGCAGCCAGACGCTGGTGGCCTGGAATCCCGGCGCCGAGGCCGCAGCCAGGATGTCCGATGTCGGCGATGGCTGGCACGATTACGTCTGCCTGGAAGTGGCCAACGCCGGCCCGGAGCAGATTACGCTTGCGCCAGGTGCGCGCCATCAGCTGGTGCAGACCCTGGCCAGCGCCGCGCTGTAGGCGCTGGCAGCGATTTCAGTTTGTCGATGCAGGTAGCAAGGACGGAAAACATGCAGGAAGCACAGTGGTGGTACGCCAATGGCAGGCAGAGCAGTGGGCCGGTGGATCTGGCCGGTCTTCGCCAGCTGCAGCGGGAAGGGACGGTTACGGCGCGCACGCTGCTCTGGTGCGAAGGCATGCCCTCGTGGCGGCCGTTGGCGGAACTGGAGCAGGCGTCCACGCCCATCGAGGTAGCTCCGGTCCCGGATATCGACGCAGCCCCTGCGGTTGAGGGCATTGCGGCGAGTGTCGGCGATCCGTCCGATCCCTATCGTGCGCCGGTCGCTGTACCGGATAGGGCCGTGGCTGCCGGGCTGGAAGGCGAAATGGCCTTGTACGCCAGCGTGGTCGGCGGCAACTTCCCGATCTATCGCCAGCGCTGGCGGCTGGATCAGGGCATTGCCACGGGCAGTGGCACCTGGCACTGGCCGGCCTTCCTGCTCGGCCTGATCTGGATGATGTACCGCAGGATGTACCGCCTGGCGGCGATGTGGGCCGGCCTGCTGCTGCTGATCAGCATGGTGGAGACCCTGCTGGATGTGCCGGATGGCCTGTCGCTGGTCATCACCTTCGCGCTCAGCATCACCACCGGCATCTTTGGCAACAGCTGGTACCTGGCACACTGCCAGCGCCTGATCGCCCAGGCCCGTGCCGTCACCGGCGGCGATGACGCACGGCTGCGCAGCGAGCTGACCGCACGCGGCGGCACCAGCGTGATCGCCACGCTGGTCGCCATCGTCATCGCGGTGGTGCTGAGCATCGTGGGTGCCGCATTGGCAGGGTAGGGCAGGTCAACGGCCCTGATGGGGCCGCAGCACCAGCAGGCACAGCGCACCGGCGACCAGGCCCCAGAACGCCGAGCCGATGCCAGCCAGTGAGACGCCCGAGGCGGTGACCAGGAAGGTGACCAGTGCCGCCTCGCGGTCCCGCTCTACCGCCAGCGCACTGGCCAGGCTGTTGGCGATGGTGCCGAACAGCGCGATACCGGCCACGCACGCCACCAGTTCCTTCGGGAAGGCGGCGAACAGTGCGGCCACGGTGGCACCGAACAGGCCGATGACGATGTAGAAGGCACCTGCCGCCATGGCGGCGGTATAGCGTCGTGCCGGGTTCTCATGCGCATCGCGGCCCATGCAGATCGCCGCGGTGATTGCTGCCAGGTTCAGCGCGTACGCACCGAACGGTGCCAGCAGCGTATTGACCACACCGATCCAGCCGATCAGCGGCGACACCGGGGCGTCGTAGCCGGATGCCCGCATCACCGCCACGCCCGGAATGTTCTGCGAGGCCATGGTGACCACGAACAGGGGCAGGGCGATGCCGGCCACCGCAGTCCAGGACAAGGATGGGGTCACCCATTGCGGTACCGCCAGCTGCAGCTGCACCTGCTGTGCGTGCAGCAGGCCACGGCTGGCCGCGACCGCGATGCCGACCAGCAGGGTGGCGATGACCGCATAGCGCGGGAACAGGCGGCGTCCGGCCAGCCAGGTGGCGAACATTGCCAGCGCCAGTATCAGTTGGGTGTTCATGGCCACGAACACGTCCAGACCGAAGCGCAGCAGCACCCCGGCCAGCATGCCGGCGGCCAGCGCCATCGGCACCCGCTGCATCAACCGGGCGAAGATGCCGGAGAAGCCTGCCAGCATGCCCAGCACCGCGGCGAGCAGGAAGGCACCGGTGGCTTCAGCAAGCGAGGCGCCACCGGCACCGACCACCAGCATCGCCGCGCCCGGTGTCGACCATGCGGTCACCACCGGCACGCGATAGCGCAGCGACAGCCCGATGCAGGTGACACCCATGCCCAGTCCCAGTGCCCACATCCATGAGGCGATCTGTGCCTGGTTGGCACCGACGGCTTGTGCAGCCTGGAACACGATGACGGCCGAACTGGCGAAGCCGACCAGCACAGTAATGAAGCCGGCAACGAGGGCCGGTACTGAAAGGTCGCGCCACCACGCTTGCCGCACCTGCATGTTCATTGCGGTCTCTCCACTGTGCATCCGTGCATTGATAGCCCTTGTGGCGTTGACCGCGCAACGCGCGGGCAACGCCACAGTGATCTTCGAGCGTACGTCATGCGTGAGGTCGCGTTGGTTCTGTCATCACCCTGCAAAAAAATGCTTGACGAAATCTGCAGGATCTCTAGAATTCGCTCCCTTGCTGCAGCGCACCGCTTCTTCGGAAACGGCACGCAAGCAGCAACGCCACCACCGACGAACGAGATGATCGAACGAAGGTGTTGACGGACTCGAAAAGTCCGGCATAATAGGCGGCTCGCAACGACGAAAGACCTTCGGGTCCAACGACGAAGCAGCATCGGCAACAACGTCCACCCCGGTGAGACGGCCTTGAAAAAAGGTGTTGACGAAGCGGAAAAGCCGGCTATAATGGGCGGCTCGCTACGAAGGAAACTTCGCGGCACACGGGAACGGCGCTGAGGCCACTTCCCCGGATCTTTGAAAGTATGCGCAGGTATCTTGTGAAGGCGCCTGCAGGAAGGATGATTGTCCATCTTGCAGACGTTTGATCAAGCAACTATTAATTGTTTTAAAGCAAGCGATACGTTGCCAGAATCAAT
>NZ_JABEME010000013.1 GCF_013004645.1 Stenotrophomonas africana
GTTTTCCTGCGGAAAACGGATCCGACCCCAACCATCAGCACGCGGCTGTTGCTGTTGCTTTTGATCTTCTTTTTTCTTCCTGCGGTGGCGGCCTCAGAAAACTGTCAGAGGCCGGGTGGGTGGGCTGGGCGGGGGTGTCAGCCGCATGGGCCCGAGGCATGCCTCGGGCGGGTTGGGCAGGACGCCCAACCCCGGTCTTGCCGTGTGCGCAGGACAGCGCACACGAGCAAGCGGCTGCCAAGCCTACAAGGACGTACTTGCGGCGTCCCCCGAACAGCCTACCCACCCGGCCCAACAAGCTATTCCGCTTCTGAACCCACCGCAGAGGGGGCTCAGCCCGGTGGCCGGGAAACCTCAGTACCCCGCCGCCTGACCATCCTTGCGGCTCTCCGAAGCGCCGTAGTAAACCCCGGTCTCGGGATCGCGCATGATCGCCTGGTACCCGCCATACGGACCGTCGGCGAACACGATGCGATGCCCCTTGCGCATCAGCGCACGCACCGTTTCATACGGGAAGCCGGTTTCCAGATTCACTTCACCACCGTCGGTCATCGCCGTGGCCTGCCCGGTCGGTTCGGTCGAGCCTTCATGCTGGATGCGCGGTGCATCACCGGCTTCCTGCAGGTTCATGCCGAAGTCCACCAGGTTCATCACGATCTGCGCGTGGCCCTGCGGCTGCATCGCGCCGCCCATCACGCCGAAGCTGGCATACGGCTTGCCGCCCTTGGTGATGAAGGCCGGAATGATGGTCTGGAAGGGGCGCTTGCCCGGCGCGTAGCCGTTGGGATGGTTCTTCTGCAGCACGAACATCTCGCCGCGGTCCTGCAGGATGAAACCCAGACCGGGCGGTGCCATGCCGCTGCCCATGCCACGGTAGTTGGACTGGATCAGCGAGACCATCATGCCGTCGGCGTCGGCCACGGTCATGTAGATCGTGTCGCCCTCCTCCAGCTGCTTCGGCGTGCCCGGCTGCACTTCCTTCAACGCCTTTTCCATCGAGATCAGCGCGCGGCGCTGCGCGGCGTATTCCTTGGAGATCAGCTTCTGCACCGGTGCCGGCTGGAACGCCATGTCGGCGTAGAAGCGTGCACGGTCGGCGAAGGCCAGCTTCTTCGCTTCAACGAACAGGTGCACATGCTCCGGTGAACCAAACGGGATCTTCGAGAAGTCGTAGCCTTCCAGCACGTTGAGGATCTGCAGCGCGGCAATGCCCTGGCTGTTCGGCGGCAGTTCCCACACGTCGTAGCCACGGTAGTTGCTGCTGACCGGTTCGACCCATTCGCCATGGTGATCGGCCATGTCCTGATAGCTCAGGTAGCCACCGTTGGCCTTGAAGTAGTCGCCGATGGTGCGGGCGATGTCACCCTTGTAGAAGGCGTCGCGTCCGCCATCGGCGATCTTCTGCAGCGTGCTGGCCAGATTCGGGTTCTTCCACATCTCGCCCTTGCGCGGGGCGTGGCCGTTGATCGTGAACTGCTCCTTGAAGCCCGGGTACTGCGACAGCTTGGGTACCGAGCGGTCCCAGTAGTAGGCGATCACTTCAGCCACCGGGTGGCCCTCGCGGGCGTAGCGGATGGCCGGCGCCAGGTTGTCGGCCATCGGCTTGCGACCGAAGCGATCGTGCAGTGCGAACCAGCCGTCGACCGCGCCAGGTACCGACACCGGCAGCGGGCCGGTGGCCGGGATGTCCTTCAGGCCACGGCGCTGGAACTCGGCCAGGGTGAGCGACTTCGGCGAGCGCCCCGAGCCGTTGTAGCCATAGAGCTTCTGCGTCTTCGGGTCCCAGACGATGGCGAACAGGTCGCCGCCGATGCCGTTGCCGGTGGGCTCCATCAGGCCCAGCGCTGCGTTGGCCGCGATGGCGGCATCCACCGCCGAGCCACCGCCCTTCATCACGTCCAGCGCGATCTGGGTGGCCAGCGGCTGCGAGGTGGCGGCCATCGCATGGGGGGCGATCACCTCCGAACGGGTGGCGAAGGTGTGGCCGGTAATGCGGTCGGCGGCAAAGGACAGCGCGGGCACGGCAGCCAGCACGGCGGCGGCGAGCAGGGAACGGGCAAGGCGTCGGGACACGGTCGGGTTCCGATGGAAGGGTGGTTCCCCGATCTTCGCCGCTACGGCCTTCACGCGGTATCGGGCAGAGGTCATGGACGTTGATCCTGAGGGCAAAAATCCGCCGGATTCCGCGCAAAAACGGCTCTGAAAGGAGTGAATTCGGGTTCACCGAAACACTTTCAGCGGCAACCATCCTTGTGCCGCAAGCGATTGCGCTGGACGCACTGGAAACCGATAAAAAATCCGTCGCGAGGGTTGACATCGCCGAAACGGCTGTGTTTCTCTCGATCACATGTTGCATCACAACACGCCACCGCGAACCCACATCGAAGCCGCCGACACCGGCGCCGCCTCGCTGCGTTCGATTCTTGTGCTCGTACTTATTACCCAACCAACAGGTGCGGGACGAGCCAGCGTGTAAGCAACAAACACACCGGAACTCATCAAAACCCGCACCCGCCCAGGTGCGGGTTTTTTCATTTCAGGACCTGGTTTCAGACGCAACCACCATGAACACCGCCAACTTCAAAACCTGGACCAGCACCACCACGACACCTCGTAGTGGCTGTGCCTGTGCGACGCATGGCGCCTCCCCCACCGCTTTCCCCTGACCGGCCGGCACGTCACCTCGACGACCGGCCGTTCTTTTTTCTTCCCACCGCAAGGAACCTCCCCCATGAGCACCAACGACCTGCCCCAGACCAAGATCGCCGTCATCGGCTACGGCAGCCAGGGCCGCGCCCACGCACTGAACCTGCGCGAATCCGGCTTCGACGTGGTGGTAGGCCTGCGTCCGGGTGGCCCGACCGAGGTCAAGGCACAGGCTGATGGCTTCACCGTGAAAGCACCTGCCGATGCGGTGAAGGATGCGGACCTGGTTGCCGTGCTGACGCCGGACATGGTGCAGAAGAAGCTCTACGACGACGTGCTGGCTGCGAACATGAAACAGGGTGCGGTGCTGTTGTTCGCGCACGGCCTGAACGTGCACTTCGACATGATCAAGCCGCGCGAGGACCTCGATGTCGTGCTGGTCGCACCCAAGGGCCCCGGCGCGCTGGTGCGTCGCGAGTATGAAATCGGCCGTGGCGTGCCGTGCATCTGGGCGGTATACCAGGACAAGAGCGGCAAGGCGGCCGAGTACGCCCTGGCCTATGCGGCCGGCCTCGGCGGCGCCCGCGCCAACCTGATCCAGACCACCTTCAAGGAAGAGACCGAGACCGATCTGTTCGGCGAGCAGGCGGTGCTGTGCGGCGGTGCCTCGGCGCTGGTGCAGGCCGGATTCGAGACCCTGGTCGAAGCCGGCTACCAGCCGGAGATCGCCTATTACGAAGTACTGCACGAACTGAAGCTGATCGTGGACCTGTTCTATGAAGGCGGTATTTCGCGCATGTTGGAGTTCATCTCCGAGACCGCGCAGTACGGCGACTACGTCAGCGGCCCGCGCGTGATCGACGCCGGCACCAAGGAACGCATGAAGGAGGTGCTGAAGGACATCCAGGACGGCACCTTCACCAAGAACTGGGTGGCCGAGTACGAAGCGGGCCTGCCGAACTACAACAGGTTCAAGCAGGCCGACCTGGAGCACCCGATCGAAAAGGTGGGCAAGGAACTGCGCGCCAAGATGGTCTGGTTGCAAGGACAGGCCGCGTAACCACGCGGCCTCCCCCACCCGCTTTGCAAGGTTCCCCCATGAACTCTTCGACACATCGCAGCGCGCCGCCCAACGGCGCGCGCTGGCTGACCCAGGCGCTGGAAGCCGAAGGCGTCCGTACGCTGTTCGGCTATCCCGGTGGCACCATCATGCCGTTCTACGACGCGCTGGTGGATTCGTCGCTGAAGCACATCCTGGTACGCCATGAGCAGGGCGCGGCGCTGGCCGCCAATGGTTTCGCCCGCGCCAGCAACCAGGTGGGCGTCTGCGTGGCCACGTCCGGCCCGGGCGCCTCGAACCTGGTCACCGGCATTGCCGATGCGATGCTGGATTCGGTACCGATGGTCTGCATCACCGGCCAGGTCGGCACGCCGCTGCTGGGCACCGACGCCTTCCAGGAGCTGGATGTATTCGGCCTGACGATGCCGATCGTCAAGCACAGCTGGCTGGTGCGCAGCGTCGATGACCTGCCGCGCGTGGTGGCCGATGCGTTCCGCATCGCCCGCGAGGGCCGTCCCGGCCCGGTGCTGATCGACCTGCCCAAGGACGTGCAGCTGGCCGATGCCAGCCATCTGCCGGTGCATGTGCCCAGCAGTGTCGAACCGCCGCCGGCGCCAGCCGAGGCCGCCATCGCCGAGGCCATCGCCGCACTGGCGGCGGCCGAGAAGCCGGTGGTCTACGCCGGTGGTGGCATCGCGCTGGGTGATGCCGTGCAGGACCTGCGCGACTTCGTCGAGGCCAGCGCCATCCCCACCGTGATGACACTGCGCGGGCTGGGTGCACTGCCGGCCAGTCATCCGCAGTCGCTGGGCATGCTGGGCATGCACGGCACCCGCGCAGCCAACATGGCGGTGCAGGAAAGCGACCTGCTGCTGGTGCTGGGTGCGCGTTTCGATGACCGCGCCACCGGCAAGCTGGCCGAGTTCGCGCCATTCGCCCGCGTCGTCCACATCGATGCGGACGCCTACGAGATCTCCAAGCTGCGCAGTGCCGACGTCGCCGTGCCTGGCAATGTCGGTCACGCCATCCGCGCCCTGCGTGCGGCCTTCCCCTCCCCCGGGGCCCACCAGGACGCATGGCGCAAGCGCTGTGCACAGCATCGCGATCGCTTCGCCGCACGCTACGACGCACCGGGCCAGCACATCTACGCCCCGGCGCTGCTGAAGCGCCTGAGCGAGCTGGCCCCGGCCGATGCGGTGATCGCCTGCGATGTCGGCCAGCACCAGATGTGGGTGGCCCAGCACTGCCGCTTCAACCACCCCCGCAACCACCTGACCAGTGGCGCGCTGGGCACCATGGGCTTCGGTCTGCCCGCCGCGATGGGTGCACAGTTTGCCTGCCCCGATCGCACCGTGGTGCTGGTGTCCGGCGACGGCAGCTTCATGATGAACGTGCAGGAGCTGGCGACCATCGCCCGCTGCCGCCTGCCGGTGAAGATCGTGCTGCTGGACAACAGTTCGCTGGGCATGGTGCGGCAGTGGCAGGAACTGTTCTTCGCCGAGCGTTACAGCGAGATCGACCTGTCCGACAACCCGGACTTCGTGGCACTGGCGCAGGTGTTCGGCATCGCCGCCACCCGCATCGACAACCGCGACGACGTGGAAGGCGGCCTGGCCGCGCTGCTGGCCGAACCGGGCCCGGCACTGCTGCACGTGGCCATCGATGCACGCGCCAACGTGTGGCCGCTGGTGCCGCCGAACACCGCCAACAGCACGATGCTGGAAAGCAACCCCGCCCATGCCCGCCAGGAGACCCCCAATGCAATACCGGCTTGACCTGGTGCTGCACCCGGCCGAAGGCGCGCTGCTGCGCGTGATCGGCATGGCCGAACGCCGTGGCTTTGCGCCGCGTGCGATCAGCGGCGCACCGGTGGCCGCCGACGATGGCCGCTGGCACCTGCAGCTGGTGGTGGACGGCCAGCGCCCGGCGGAAACGCTGTGCCGGCAGATCGAGAAGATCTACGACTGCGTGTCCGTGCAGGTCACGGCCGTGGAAGGAGTAGCCCCATGAACACCCGTACCGTAGCGACCACGGTGCCGGTACGGAGGCGTCTTCTTCGTCGCCCGTGCCCGCATGCGGCGGTCTTCCGCACCGCGCTGGTGGCCCATGCCGGCCGCTGACGCCAGCCAGGAAAGCGATGTCGGCGACGTAAGCGTCGCCGACGTTCTGGCAGCGCAGGCCCGCCTGCGCCGCTTCCTGCCGCCCACCCCACTGCACCATGCCGAACGCTTCGGTACCTGGCTGAAGCTGGAAAACCTGCAGCGCACCGGTTCCTACAAGGTACGCGGCGCATTGAATGCGCTGCTGGCCGGTCGCGAGCGCGGTGACACCCGGCCGGTGATCTGCGCCTCGGCCGGCAACCATGCTCAGGGCGTGGCGTGGGCAGCCTATCGCCTGGATGTGCCGGCCATCACCGTGATGCCGCACGGCGCACCGGCCACCAAGATCGCCGGCGTCGCTCACTGGGGCGCCACCGTGCGCCAGCATGGCAACAGTTACGATGAGGCCTACGCCTTCGCGGTCGAACTGGCGCAGCGCCACGGCTACCGTTTCCTGTCCGCGTTCGACGATGCCGATGTGATTGCCGGCCAGGGCACGGTCGGCATCGAGCTGGCCGCGCACGCGCCGGACGTGGTGATCGTGCCGATCGGCGGCGGTGGCCTGGCCTCCGGCGTTGCACTGGCACTGAAATCACAGGGCGTGCGCGTGGTCGGCGCGCAGGTGGAAGGCGTTGATTCGATGGCACGTGCGATCCGCGGTGACGTACGCGAGATCGCTCCCGTTGCCTCGCTGGCCGACGGCGTGCGGGTGAAGATTCCCGGCTTCCTGACCCGCCGCCTGTGCACCTCGCTGCTGGACGACGTGGTGATCGTGCGCGAAGCCGAGCTGCGCGAAACCCTGGTGCGGCTGGCTCTGGAAGAACACATCATCGCCGAGGGCGCCGGTGCGTTGGCGCTGGCGGCAGGCCGCCGCGTTGCCGGCCGCCGCAAGTGCGCGGTGGTGTCCGGCGGGAATATCGATGCCGGTGTCCTGGCCGGCCTGCTCACCGACATCCGTCCGCGCCCGCCGCGCAAACCGCGGCGACGGCGCAGCGAAACACCGCGCTCGCCCGCCAAGGCCAGCGCCACCGCTTCCCCAACATCTTCCCCTTCCCCCCTGCAAGCCGTCGCACCCGCTGTCGAGGAGATTTCCCTGTGACCACCATCGAACGAATTACCACCCCGCGCATCCGCATCTTCGACACCACCCTGCGTGACGGCGAGCAGTCCCCCGGCTGCAGCATGAGCCCGCCGCAGAAGCTGGTGATGGCGCGTGCGCTGGACGAACTGGGCGTGGACATCATCGAGACCGGCTTCCCGGCCAGCTCGCAGTCCGACCGCGAGGCGATGGCACTGATCGGCCGCGAATTGCGCCGCCCGAGCCTGAGCCTGGCGGTGCTGTCGCGCTGCCTGCAGGCCGATATCGAAACCTCGGCACGTGCGTTGGAAGCGGCCGCCAACCCGCGCCTGCACGTGTTCCTGTCCACCAGCCCGCTGCACCGTGAGCACAAGCTGCGGATGACCCGCGAGCAGGTGCTGGAATCGGTACGCAAGCATGTATCGCTGGCGCGCTCGTACATCGACGATGTCGAATTCTCGGCCGAGGATGCCACCCGCACCGAGCTGGACTACCTGATCGAAGTCTCGCGCGTGGCCATTGCCGCCGGCGCCACCACCATCAACCTGCCCGACACCGTCGGCTTCACCACGCCGGAAGAAATCCGCGCGATGTTCCAGCAGGTCATCGCCGGCGTCGCCGACGTTCCGAACGCCGCCAATGTGATCTTCAGCGCGCACTGCCACAACGACCTGGGCCTGGCCGTGGCCAATTCGCTGGCCGCCATCGAAGGCGGCGCGCGCCAGGTCGAGTGCACCGTCAACGGCATCGGCGAGCGCGCCGGCAACTGTTCGCTGGAAGAGATCGCGATGGTGCTGAAGGTGCGCCAGGCCTTCTACGAGCAGGACAGTTCGATCAACACCCCGCGCATCGTCGGTACCTCGCAGCTGCTGCAGCGCCTGGTCGGCATGCCGGTACAGCGCAACAAGGCCATCGTCGGCGCCAATGCGTTCGCCCACGAATCGGGCATCCACCAGCACGGCATGCTGCGCCACCGTGGCACCTACGAGATCATGCGTCCGGAAGACGTGGGCTGGGAAGACTCGCAGATGGTGCTGGGCCGCCACAGTGGCCGCGCTGCCGTCGAAGCACGCCTGCGTGCACTGGGCTTCTGGCTGGACGAAGACGAACTGAAGCTGGTGTTCGAGCAGTTCAAGGGCCTGTGCGAACAGCAGCGCGTGGTCACCGATGCCGACCTGCAGACGCTGATGCAGGGCGGCTCCAATGCACAGGGTTATCGACTGGCCTCGATGACCATCAGCGATGTGGGCAGTCGCGCCAATGCGCTGGTCGAACTGTCCGACCCGGACGGCAATCGCGTGGCCGAGACCGCGCAGGGTGATGGCCCGGTCGATGCGCTGTTCGGCGCGCTGTCGGCCGCCACCGGCGTGCAGCTGATGCTGGACAGCTATCACGTGCACAGCGTCGGCATCGGTGCCGATGCGCGCGGCGAAGCCAACCTGAGCGTGCGCCATGAAGGCGTGGAGTACGACGGCACCGGCACCAGCAAGGACATCATCGAAGCCTCCGCACTGGCCTGGCTGGATGTTGCCAACCGCCTGCTGCGCCAGCGCCAGGCTACCGCCCACAGCAGCACCGACGTTCCCACCCCTGCCACCGCCTGAGGAACCTGCCATGAGCGCCTTCGACACACCCAGCCCGGCCAGCGCCGCTGGCCAGCAGTGGAACGCCCAGGACTATGCGATCGATGCCGGCTTCGTGCCCTTGCTCGGCGGCGCGGTAGCGCGCCTGCTCGACCCGCGCGTCGGTGAACGCATCCTCGATCTGGGCTGTGGCGATGGCGTACTCAGCACCGAACTGGCCCTGAGCGGTGCGCGCATCCACGGCGTGGATGCCTCGCCGGAGCTGGTGATCGCCGCCCGCGCGCGCGGTGTCGATGCCCAGGTGATGGACGGCCACGCACTGGCCTTCGACAGCGAGTTCGATGCGGTGTTCAGCAACGCGGCACTGCATTGGATGGGCACCCCGGACCGCGTGCTGGAAGGCGTGCGCCGCGCGCTGCGCCCCGGTGGCCGCTTCGTCGCCGAGTTCGGCGGCCACGGCAACGTGGCCACGATCATCGCGGCGGTACAGGCTGCACGCGTGGCCCATGGCCACGGCGCCAGCGCCTTCCAGTGGTACTTCCCGACGGCCGATGCCTATGCTGACCGCCTGCGCCAGCATGGCTTCCACGTGCAGCTGATCGAGTGCACGCCGCGCCCAACCGCGCTGCCGACCGGCGTGGCCGGCTGGCTGCGGGTATTCGCCGCACCGCTGCTGGACGACCTGCCGGCCGAGGCACGCGCCACCGTGCGCGAAGCCGCCAGCGCGCTGCTGGCCGAGCTGCCGCGCAATGCCGCCGGCCAGCCACTGGCCGACTACGTGCGACTGCGCGTGCTCGCCCGCCGTCGCTGACTTGACCGTTCCGCTTTCTTTATTGATGTTCGCTATTTCGTACTTCTGCCAGGCATACGCATGACTTCCGCACCCCGCACCCTGTACGACAAACTGTGGGACGCCCACGTGGTGGTTCCCGAATCCGACAGCGCCCCCGCCGTGCTGTACATCGACCTGCACCTGATCCACGAGGTGACCTCGCCGCAGGCGTTCACCGAACTGCGCGAGCGCGGCCTGTCGCCGCGCCGCCCGGACCGCACCAAGGCGACAATGGACCACTCCACGCCGACCCTGCCGGCCGCCGCCGACGGCACGCTGCCTTACGCCAGCGCCGCCTCCGAAGCGCAGGTCGCCACGCTGGCACGCAACTGCGCCGAGCACGGCATCGAACTGTTCGACATGGCCTCGGACAACCGCGGCATCGTCCACGTGATCGCGCCGGAACAAGGCTTCACCCAGCCCGGCATGACCATCGTCTGCGGCGACAGCCACACCTCCACCCATGGTGCCTTCGGTTCACTGGCCTTCGGCATCGGCACCAGTGAAGTCGGCCACGTGCTGGCCACGCAGTGCCTGCTGCAGCGCAAGGCGAAGACGTTCGCGATCACCGTTGACGGCGCGCTGGCACCGGGCGTCGGCGCCAAGGATGTGGTCCTGCACATCATCGGCGTGATCGGCGTCAACGGCGGCACCGGCCACGTGATCGAATTCCGTGGCAGCACCATCGAAGCGATGGACATGGAACAGCGCATGACCCTGTGCAACATGTCGATCGAAGCGGGTGCGCGTGCCGGCATGGTGGCGCCGGACCAGGTCACCTTCGACTTCGTCGCCGCTACGCCGCGCGGGCCGAAGGGCGCCGATTTCGACGCCGCCGTGGCGCGCTGGCAGCAGCTGCGCAGCGATGAGGGCGCGCGTTTCGACAGCGAAGTGCACATCGACGCCGCCGACATCCACCCGACCCTGACCTGGGGTACCCATCCGGGCACGGCTATCGCGGTGGATGCGCCGATTCCGGCGGCCAACGATGCCGCCGCACAGAAGGGCCTGGACTACATGCATTTCCAGGCCGGCAAGGCGCTGGCCGGAACGCCGGTGGATGTGGTGTTCGTCGGTTCGTGCACCAACGGTCGGCTGAGCGACATGCGCGAAGTGGCGCAGGTACTGCGCGGTCGTCGCGTCGCTGACCGGGTTCGCATGCTGGTGGTGCCGGGCTCGGAGATCGTCAAGCGCGAGGCCGAGGCCGAGGGCATCCATGAGATCGTGCGTGCGGCCGGAGCGGAATGGCGCGAGCCGGGCTGCTCGATGTGCATTGCCATGAACGGCGATCTGGTTGCACCTGGCCAGCTGGCCGTGAGCACCAGCAACCGCAACTTCGAAGGCCGCCAAGGTCCCGGCTCGCGCACGCTGCTGGCCTCGCCGATGAGCGCCGCGTGGGCTGCAGTGAACGGGCATGTCGCCGATACCCGCGAGCTGTTCGCACAGGAGGTGGCGTGATGGCCGGTTTCCGTACCCTGACCTCGTCCAGCGTGGTGCTGGCGCAGACCAACATCGACACCGACCAGATCATTCCGGCGCGGTTCCTGTCCACCACCGAACGCGCTGGCCTGGGCCGCAACGCCTTCAATGACTGGCGCTGGCAGGCCGACGGTTCGCCGGTGGCCGACTTCGCCTTCAACCAGCCGCACAACGCCGGCCGCAGCATCCTGCTGGCGGGCCGCAACTTCGGCTGCGGCTCATCGCGCGAGCATGCACCGTGGGCCCTGACCGACCTTGGCCTGCGTGCCATCGTCAGCAGCGAGATCGCCGATATCTTCCGCGGCAACTCGCTGAAGAACGGCCTGCTGCCGATCGTTCTGGACGAAGCCGACGTGCAGGCGCTGATGCAGCGCCCGGACGACGAGCTGACCATCGACGTGGCCGCGCGCGAGCTGCGCACGCCTGACGGCCGCGTCTATTCCTTCCCGCTGGATGGCTTCTCGCAGACCTGCCTGCTGGAAGGCGTCGACCAGTTGGGGTATCTGTTGGGCCGTGTCCCTGAAATCGAACGTTACGAGAGTGAGCATGCACGCTGAAATCGTTGTCCTGCCCGGTGATGGCATCGGCCCGGAAGTCGCCGCCGCCGCAGTCGCCGTCCTGAAGGTCGTCGCCGAACGCTTCAACCACACCTTTACCTTCAGCGAGCACGACATCGGCGGCATCGCCATCGACCGCCATGGCGAGCCGCTGCCCGCCTCCACCCTGGCTGCCTGCCAGGCTGCCAACGCCGTACTGCTGGGCGCGGTTGGCGGCCCGAAGTGGTCCGACCCGAACGCCAAGGTGCGCCCGGAACAGGGCCTGCTGGCGATCCGCAAGGCGCTGGGCCTGTATGCGAACCTGCGTCCGGTGCGTACCCATGAGGCCGCGCTGCACGCGTCGCCGATCAAGGCCGAGCTGCTGCAGGGCGTGGACTTCGTGGTCGTACGCGAACTGACCGGTGGCATCTACTTCGGCGACAAGACCCGCGACGCCGACAGCGCCAGTGACCTGTGCCGCTACACCGTGGCCGAGATCGAACGCGTGCTGCGCAGCGCCTTCCGCCTGGCGCAACAGCGCCGCGGCAAGGTCACCTCGGTGGACAAGGCCAACGTGCTGGAAACCTCGCGCCTGTGGCGTGACGTAGCTGCACGCATCGGTCGCGAAGAGTTCCCGGACTTGGCGCTGGAGCACCAGCTGGTCGACTCGATGGCGATGCACCTGCTGGCCAAGCCGCGCGAGTACGACGTGATCGTGACCGAGAACATGTTCGGCGACATCCTCACCGATGAGGCCTCGATGCTGGCCGGCTCACTAGGCCTGCTGCCCTCGGCCTCGCTGGGCGAACCCGGTGCGGTCGGCATCTACGAACCGATCCACGGTTCGGCGCCGGACATCGCCGGCAAGGGCATCGCCAACCCCTACGCGACGATCTTCAGCGCGGCGATGCTGCTGCGCCATTCGCTGGGGCTGGAGGACGAAGCCGCAGCGGTGGAAGCGGCGGTGCACGCGGTGCTGGACGACGGCGTGTTCACCGCAGACCTGGCCGCCCGGGGTTCCGCCGTGAGCACGGCGGCCGCCACCGACGCGGTACTGGCCAAGCTGGGGTGATGCATGCGGGTGTCGGGACACGCTCGGCACCCGGCCCTGTGCCGGTGATGCGATCCGCTCAGCGCGGACGGCTGCGCACGTAGTCGCTGGCGCAACCGGCGATGACGTGATTTTCGTCGGTACGCATGACAATGTGCTGCGGGATCCAGTCGCCCCCCTTGAACGCCATCGGCGGCAATGCGCGCTGCCAGGTAGCTTTGCCTACCTGGTGCGAGGTGCCCATGCCGGCCAGGGCAAGCACGGGCGCCACCGCAACGTCACCGAGGTCGGCACCAAAGAAGCCACCGAAGGCCAACGTGATCGTACGCGTCGCCACGCCATGCATCTGGATGGGCGACTGCAACCCAATCACCAGCAGAGGCAGCTCGGCATCACCCACGGTGTAGCTCACTTCGCTGACTGATCGTACCTCCTGTGGCCATTCCAGCTGCGAGCGCTCGCAAATGCCCTGCCAGAACGCCTGCAGCCGGCGAATCGTGGCCTCGTCGGCGCGGCACTCGCTGGCCTCCTGCAGGTCCTGGACAGCCATTGCCGGACGTGCCGCGGCGTCCTTGCCCGTTGCCTGGGGTGAACACCCCAGTCGATAGCCGTCCCCCGCACTGCGCACGATGACCGAGGTTGTGGGCGCAGACCAGAGCGCGAACGGCTCGCGCAGCGTACTCGACTGCAGCCGCAGGCCATGGGCAGCGATGACGCGCTCGCGCTGCACGGTGTCGAGCGCAATCGAGAAACCGAAGGGGTCGGCAACGACCTGCCGCGCATCAATACCGTGGACCGTCATCGGCTGTGGCAGTGTGATGACAGTCATCCGGTGATCGTCATCCGCCCCTTTCTCCTCGAAATGCCAGCCCCGCAGGTCCGCAGGGCGTTCGGCAATGGCTGTGTAGCGTGCCGCGCGCAGGCGACTGACGACGCGCTGCTGCAGGTCCGGGCCTGCGCTGCATCCAAGCACCTCGCGCAGATCATTCTGGAACAGCACTGCATCTGTCTCTGCGGTCTGCGCACGGGCGCTCCCGCTGCAGGCAGTCAGCAGCAGCGCCAGAGCGCAGGTCGTGCGGAAGAACATGGCAGGCGCTCCGGCCCTGGAACAGCGCACGATTGTGCCTGCATGCCTTCCGCAGCGTCGAGCCCGCGCGACGTTACTTGGTGGTGTAACCGCCATTGACCAGGATGGTCTGCCCGGTCATCCACCAGCCATCGGTGACCAGGAAGCGGATCCACGGCACGATGTCGGCGATGTCGGTCAGGCCAGTGCGGGTGAACGCCGACAGCGCGGCCGCGGTCTTGTGATACGCCTGCGCATCGGCACTCTCGGCCGGATAGAAGAACGGCGTGTCCATCGGGCCGGGCCCGATCGCCGTCACCGAGATGCCGCGCTCACCGAACTCCTTCGACGCCGCACGGGTGAAATGCTCGACCGGCGCCTTGGTGCCGGCGTAGCTGGAGTAGAACGGCGTGAACGCACCCAGCAGCGAGGTGACCAGGGTGCAGATCCGGCCGCCGTCGTTGACGTGACGTCCCGCCTCCTTGAGGAAGAAGAACGCGGCCTTGGCGTTGACTGCGCTCATCTCGTCGTACTCCGCTTCGCTGATGTCCAGCAGCGGCTTCTTCAATACCTTGCCGACCGTATTGATGGCGATGTCGGGACGGCCGACTGCGGCCACGGCATCGGCGAACAAGCGCTCCATCGCTGCGGCCGACGTCAGGTCGCCCTGCAAGGCCACCGCCTTGCTGCCGGCGGCCTGCACGTCGGCGACGGTCGCCTCTGCATCAGCTTGGGTGGCGGCGCTGTTGTAGTGGATGACGATGGCTTTGGCGCCTTGGCTGGCGAAGTCGCGGGCGATCAGTCCGCCCAGGTTCTTGGCGCCACCGGCGATCAGTACGGTCTTGCCCTTGAGGGAATGGTCGGTCATGGCCTCGATCTCGGTCTCGGAAGGGGGCTGCCCGGGGTGGCAACCCTGCCCTGACGACGATATCGTGCAGAAAATGCGGATAAAGCCCGCCACATTGACTTAACTTTCCAGAGCCAGCGAACAATGGACCGGATCGATCGCTTCCGCATCTTCACCCGGGTCGTGGAGTGCGCCAGCTTCACCCGCGCCGCCGACCAGCTCGGCCTGCCCCGCTCCACCGTCTCGGCAGCCATTGCGGAGCTGGAGCAGCGGCTCGGCACCCGCCTGCTGCAGCGCTCGACCCGACGAGTGTCCACTACCCACGACGGCGACGTGTTCCATGCCCGCTGCCTGCGCCTGATCGCCGAGGTTGAGGACGCCGAAACGCTGTTCCGCCAGGACGACGCGCAGCCGATGGGCCTGCTGAAGATCGACGTGCCCAGCCGCATCGGCCGTCGCATCATCGCTCCGGCGCTGCCCGGGTTCTTCGCGCACTATCCGCAGGTGGAAGTGGACCTGGGCATGACCGACCGCGCAGTGAACCTGATCGAAGACGGCTGCGATGCCGTGCTGCGGGTCGGCCAGCTGGGTGACTCGAGCCTGGTGGCGCGCACACTGGGCAAGCTCGACTTCGTCAACGTTGCCGCGCCGGCCTACCTGCGCGGGCACGGCGTGCCACAGCATCCCGCCGACCTGCAGCAGCACCGCGCAGTGAACTATGCGTCGCCGACCACGGCGCGGGTGGAACCGTGGGAGTGGCAGGACGGCGGCCAGCTGCGCACGCTGCCGATGCCCGGCTGGGTGCGGGTGAACAGCGCCGAGGCGTCGATCGCGTGCTGCGTGGCGGGGTTGGGGCTGCTGCAGATTCCGCGCTACGACGTGCAGGCCGAACTGCAATCAGGCGCATTGGTGGAGGTGATGCCGCAGTACGTGGCGCAGCCCTTGCCGGTGACTCTGTTGCAACCGCATCGCCAACACCGTGCGCTGCGCGTGCAGGTGTTCATTGAATGGCTGCTGCCGGTGCTGCGGATCGGCCTGCAGCTGCAGTAGATCCACGCCATGCGTGGATGCCTCTGTAGAGTCGAGCCATGCTCGACTCACTCCATCATCGCGCGAGGATCAGCCGAGCATGGCTCGGCTCTACAGAAAGCAGATCCCGCGAGCAGATCAGTCCGCGCCCTGCGTGGATGCGTTCCACAGTGCCAACCAAGGTTGGCACCTACCAGGGCAACGACCGGCTGCAGTAGATCCACGCCATGCGTGGATGCCTCTGTAGAGTCGAGCCATGCTCGACTCACTCCATCATCGTGCGAAGAGCAGCCGAGCATGGCTCGGCTGTACAGAAAGCAGATCCCGCGAGCAGATCAGTCCGCGCCCTGCGTGGATGCGTTCCGCAGTGCCAACCAAGGTTGGCACCTACCAGGGCAACGACCGGCTGCAGTAGATCCACGCCATGCGTGGATGCTTCTGTAGAGTCGAGCCATGCTCGACTCATCCCATCATCGCGCGAAGAGCAGCCGAGCATGGCTCGGCTCTACAGAAAGCAGATCCCGCGAGCAGATCAGTCCGCGCCCTGCGTGGATGCGTTCCGCAGTGCCAACCAAGGTTGGCACCACCAGGGGCCGAAGCCGCAGAACCCGGGGCATCACGCCCCGGATTCATCCGGCTTGACCCGGAACCACGCCGCGTACAGCGCCGGCAGGAACACCAGGGTCAGCACGGTGCCCACGATCAGGCCGCCCATGATCGAGATCGCCATCGAGCCATAGAACGCGCTGCGCGACAGCGGAATCATCGCCAGCACCGCGGCCAGCGCGGTCAGCACGATCGGGCGGAAACGGCGCACCGTGGCATCGATGATCGAATGCCAGCGGTCATGCCCGGCATCGATGTCCTGCTGGATCTGGTCGATCAAGATCACCGAGTTGCGCATGATCATGCCAGCCAGCGCGATCGTGCCCAGCAGTGCGACGAAGCCGAACGGCGCGCGGAACAGCAGCAGGAACAACGTCGCACCGATGATGCCCAGCGGCGCGGTCACCAGCACCATCGCCGCACGCGAGAAGCTGCGCAGCTGCAGCATCAGCAGCGTGGCCACCACCACCAGGAACAGCGGCATGCCGGCCTTGATCGAGTTCTGGCCACGGGCCGAATCCTCCACGGTACCGCCGGTTTCCAGCAGATAACCGTTCGGCAGCTCGGCACGGATGCCATCCAGCGTCGGCAGGATCTGATGCACCACGTCCAGCGGCTGCATGCCATCACTGATGTCGGCACGCACGGTCACCGTCGGCAACCGGTTGCGGTGCCAGATGATGCCGTCCTCGAAGCCATACTCCATCGTCGCCACCTGCGACAGCGTGATGCTGCCGCCGTTGGCGGTCGGCATCGACAGGCTGGACAGCAGCTCCAGCTGGTTGCGCTCATCGGCCGGTCCGCGCAGCAGCATCTCGATCTGGCGGTTGCCTTCGCGGTACACGCTCACCGACTGCCCGGCCAGCGAACTGGACAGGAACTGGCTGACCTGGGCACTGCTCACGCCCAGCGCGCGGGCGCGCTCCTGGTCGATCACCAGCCGCACTACCTTGCTCGGCTCGCTCCAGTCCAGGTTGACGTTCATCACGTGCGGGTTCTCGCGCACCTTGGCTTCGACCTGGCGCGCGATCGCCTGCACCTTCTCGATGTGCTCGCCGGAAATACGCATCTGCACCGGATAGCCGACCGGCGGACCGTTCTCCAGGCGGGTCACGCGCATCTGCACGTCCGGGAACTTCGGGATCACCTCGTGCAGCAGCCAGTCACGGGTGCTTTCGCGCGATTTGATGTCCTTGGCCAGCACCACGAACTGGGCGAAGTTGGTGGCCGGCAGCTGCTGGTCCAGCGGCAGGTAGAAGCGCGGCGAGCCGGTGCCCACATAGGACACGTAGTTGGCGATGCCTTCGCGGCTGGACAACAGCTTTTCCAGCTTTTCGGCCTGGGCCTGGGTCGAGCGCAGCGACGCGCCCTCGGCCAGCTCGATGTCCACCATCAGTTCCGGCCGGGTCGAATCCGGGAAGAACTGCTGCGGCACGAAGCGGAACATCACCAGCGAGAACACGAACAGGGCGATGGTCGCCGCGATCACCCACCAGCGGTGGCGCAGGCAGCCATCGAGGAAGCGACGGAAGCTGCGATAGAACGGGCGCTGGTACGGGTCATGGTCGTGCCCGTGCTGCGGCGGCGCGATCAGGTTGGCCAGCGCCGGATAGCGGTCGGCCCACTGCTGGCGCTTGGCGTGCCAGCGCGCGGACAGGCTGCCCGGCTTCGGCGGCTGCGGATTGAACAGGTCCGGCAGCATCTTGTCGCCCAGGTACGGGATGAACAGCACCGCCGCGATCCATGACACCACGAGCGCGATGGTCACCACCTGGAACAGCGAGCGGGTGTACTCACCGGTGCTCGATGCCGCTGTAGCGATCGGCAGGAAGCCGGCCGCCGTGATCAGCGTACCGGTCAGCATCGGGAACGCGGTCGACTCCCAGGCGAAACTGGCCGCGCGCAGGCGGTCGTACCCCTGCTCCATCTTGGTGGCCATCATCTCCACCGCGATGATCGCATCGTCCACCAGCAGGCCCAGTGCCAGCACAAGCGCACCCAGCGAGATCTTGTGCAGGCCGATGTCGAAGTAGTGCATGACGAAGAAGGTCATCGCCAGCACCAGCGGAATGGTCACGCCCACCACCAGGCCGGTGCGCAGGCCCAGCGAGAAGAAGCTGACCAGCAGCACGATCACCACCGCTTCGGTCAGCACCTGCACGAACTCGCCGACCGACTCCTCCACCGACTGCGGCTGGTCGGACACTTTGCGCAGCTGCATGCCGGCCGGCAGGGTCTTCTGCAGGCGTTCGAACTCGGCATCGAGGTTGGCGCCGAGCTTGAGGATGTCACCGCCATCCTTCATCGCCACCGCCAGGCCGATCGCCTCTTCGCCCATGAAGCGCATCTTCGGCGACGCCGGATCGGCGAAGCCGCGCTTGACCTCGGCAATGTCGCCCAGGTGCACGGTGCGGTCACCGGCGCGGATCGGGAACTGGCGGATCGCTTCAATATCGTTGAACTGGCCGGTCACGCGCAGCTGCACGCGGTCGGTGGCGGTTTCAAAGAAGCTGGTGCCGGTGATCGCATTCTGATCGGCCAGCGCCTGCTGTACCTGCTGCATCGACACGCCCAGCGTCGCCAGACGGGTGTTGGACAGCTCGATCCACACCTTCTCGTCCTGCAGGCCGACCAAGTCGATCTTGCCGACGTCGGGCACGCGCTGCAGTTCCAGCTGGATGCGGTCGGCGTAGTCACGCATCACCGCGTAGTCGAAGCCCTTGCCGGTCAACGCATAGATGTTGCCGTAGGTATCGCCGAACTCGTCATTGAAGAACGGGCCGACGATTTCTCGCGGCAGCGTCGGCCGGATGTCACCCACACGCTTGCGTACCTGGTACCAGAGGTCGGGGATCTGCTTGGAACGCAGGCTGTCGCGCGCCATGAAGATGATCTGCGACTCGCCCGGCCGCGAGTACGAGCGGATGAACTCGTACTCGCCGGTGTTCATCAACGCCTTCTCGAGCGGCTCGGTCACCTGCCGCGAGACCTGCTCAGCGGTTGCGCCCGGCCACAGCGTGCGCACCACCATCGCCTTGAAGGTGAACGGCGGGTCCTCGGATTGGCCCAGATGCTTGTACGACCACGCGCCGATCAGCGCGAAGGCCAGCATCGCGAACAGCACCAGCGGGCGGTTGGACAGCGCCCACTCGGAAAGATTGAAGCGGCGCACCGGCTTACTCCTTGGCCTTGGCGGCAGCCGCCGGCGTGGCCGGCTTCAGCACCGGGCGGTTCTGACGATCCACCGCGATCACCGGCTGGCCGGCGCGCAGCAGGTGTCCGCCGGCAGCAACCACCCAGTCACCCGCGTTCACGCCTGACAGTACCGGTACCGTCTCGCTGCCAAACGCCCCAGTGGTGACCGCTGCAGCCTTCAGCGTACTGTTGACCGGATCGACCACCCACACGCTGGCGGCACCGCTGGCACCGCGCTGCAGCGCGCCGAGCGGCAGCTGCAGGGTGCCGTGGCGGCCGGCGCTGCTGTAGACGCGCGCGCTCTGGCCCAGTTCGACATCGGCAAGCGCATCGGCGGCCAGGCTGACGCGGGTGGCATAGGTGCGTGCCTGCGGATCGGCGGCGGCTGCGATCTCGCGGATCGTGCCCGGCAGGCGCTGGCCCGGACGGTTCCACAACTCCACCTCGACCGGCTGGCCGACCGCATAGTCGCGGATGGTGGCCTCGGGCAGGTCGATCAGCACTTCGCGGCCACCGTCGGCGGCCAGGTTGAAGATGGTCTGGCCGGCCGACACCACCTGCCCGGCCTCGGCCTCGCGGCTGGCGATCACGCCGTCAGCCGGTGCGCGCAGCTGCGCGTAATCGGCCTGGTTGCGCAGCACATCGAGGTTGGCGCGCGCGGCGTTGGCCTGGCCCTGCGCCGCCTTGAAAGCGGCGGACTGCTGGTCCAGCTGCGAACGGCTGACCAGTTGCTGGTCGGCCAGCACCTGGTAGCGCTTGAGATCGTCGCGGGCGCGCACCAGATCGGCTTCAGCTGCGGCCAGTTGCGCCTGCGAAGCGCGCGCCTGCAATGCGAAGTCGGCTGCATCGAGCTCAGCCAGCACGTCGCCCTTCTTCACCCGCTGCCCGGCATCGACATGGCGCTTGACCAGGTTGCCACCGACACGGAACGACAACGGGCTTTCCTGCCGGGCACGTACCGTGCCCGGGAACGCAGCCGGGGCCTGCCCGGCCTGTTCGCCTGGGTGAACCACCAGTACCGGCACGGCCGCCTGTGGCGCCTGTTCCTGTCCCGAACAGGCTGCCAGCGCAGCCACCCACACCATACCGCCCATCCAGCGCACGATCTTCATCGGTCAACGTCCTGAAAACGCAGGGTTGCAACTAAGGGGAGAGCCGCGACTGCCGGCCCAATTTAATAAACCGGCCGGTATAGTATAAATATCGAACCGCTTGGTCTAGTATTGTCGCGATGAGTTCTCCCACTTCCCGCAAGCCGTCGGCCAAGCCCGCTGCCAAGGCCGCCGGACCCGGGCGTCCCAAGGACCTCGGCAAGCGCGCGGCGATCCTTGAAGCAGCCAAGGCACTGTTCATCGAACAGGGCTATACCGGCGTGAGCATGGACACCATCGCTGCTCAGGCGGGCGTCTCGAAGCTGACTGTGTACAGCCACTTCGGCGACAAGGAGACCCTGTTCTCCGAGGCCGTGCAGTCAAAGTGCATTGAAATGCTGCCCGATGCCCTGTTCGTGGCCGACGCGGACGGCCCGCTGCGCGACCAGCTGATCGGCATCGGACTGGCCTTCTTCGAACTGATCACCTCCGACGCGGCGATCTCGATCCAGCGCATGATGATGGCGCCGGAGACCGACGAACGCCTGCGCGAGCTGTTCTGGAAGGCAGGCCCGGAGCGCACCTGCGAGGCCCTGGCTGACTTCCTGCGCGCACGCGCCGAGCGCGGCGAACTGGACATCACCGACTATTCGCTGGCTGGCGAGCAGTTCCTGACCCTGGTCAAGGGCGAAGTGCACATGCATATGATGTGCGGCATGCCACTGTCACCGGTGGAGTGCGACCCTCTTGCCCATGTGACCGCCAGCATCGACTTTTTCCTGCGCGCTTATGCGCCGCGAGGGGCCGGGACGGCTGAATAACCAAAACTGAACGAACCGGAGGTCGCGATGACTTCCGGCACTGCGACCCCGGCCACCCGGCAGCTGATGCTCTGGGCGCGCCGCCGGCCTCCGGCACCGGTAAAATGGCCGGCCCACTGCGCTGGATTTGAACCTCATGACGATTGATTACGCCCACGCCCGCGAACTGATGGTGGAACAGCAGATCCGTCCCTGGGACGTGCTGGACATCAAGGTGCTCGACGTCCTGGCCCGCCTGCCGCGCGAGGCCTTTGTCGCCGATGCACACCGGGCACTGGCCTACGCCGATGTCGAACTGCCGATCGGCCATGGCCAGAAGATGATGAAGCCGGTCATCGAGGGCCGTACCCTGCAGGCACTGGATCTGCAGCCGGGTGATGAAGTGCTGGAAGTCGGCACCGGCAGCGGCTTCCTGGCAGCCTGCATCGGCGCGCTGGCGCGCGACGTACTGAGCCTGGAGATCGACCCGGAGCTGGCCGCCGCCGCGCGTGCCCGCCTGGACGCTTCCGGCCTGGGCACCAACGTCCGCGTGGAAGTGGCTGACGCCCTGTCCTGGCAGACCGAACGCCGCTTTGACGTGATCTGTGTCACTGGCGCGGTCGACGTGGTGCCGTCACAGTTTGCCTCGTGGCTGCGTCCGGGTGGACGCCTGTTCGTGATCCACGGCCGCTCGCCGGCGATGGAGGCCCTGCTGATCAAGGCCGACGGCAGCACCGAGTCCCTGTTCGAGACCGATATTGATTACCTGCGCGGTGCCGCCCCGGCACCCCAGTTCCACCTCTGAGTCCAAGGAAGCCGCAATGATCCGCCGATCCCTCGCTGTTGCGCTGGCCACTGCCCTGCTGCCGTTGTCCGCCCATGCCGCCGACCTGCTGCAGGTCTACGAAATGGCCCGCAACGGCGATCCGCAGCTGTCCGCCGCCGAATCGACCCGGCTGGTCGACAAGGAAGGTGCCGTGCAGGCGCGCGCCGCCCTGCTGCCGCAGATCAACGGCCAGGCCCAGCTGAACCGCACGCGCAGCGAGCCGAACGCCGACGACAACTCCGGCTCGTTCACCAACAAGCGCCGCACGTACACGATCGACGGCAGCCAGACGCTGTTCAACTGGACCCAGATCAACAACCTGCGTTCGCAGCGCGAGCTGAGCAAGGCGGCGGATTTCACCCTCGATTCGGCCAACGACAGCCTGATCGTCCGCACGTCGGCGGCCTACTTCAACGTGCTGGTGGCGATCGAATCGCTGAACGCCGCACAGACCAACGAAGCGGCCGCGAAAAAGCAGTTCGATTTCGCCGACAAGCGCCTGGAAGTGGGCCTGGCGCCGATCACCGACGTGCACGAAGCCCGCGCCCAGTACGACCAGGCGCGCGCCAACACCATCGTTGCGCAGAACACCCTGGCCGATAACTACCAGGCACTGACCGAGCTGACCGGCCAGCCGGTGGTCAACCTGCGCGGCCTGCCGGCCGACTTCCGCCCGGAAGTGCCGGCCAACCGCGGCAACATCGATGAGCTGGTGCACCAGGCCACCACCCAGAATCCGGCACTGAAAGCGCAGGAGCTGAAGGTCAGCGCCGCCGAGGCAGGGGTGCAGGCTGCCCGTGGCGGTCATTACCCGACCCTGTCGCTGGGCGGCAGCTGGGGCAAGAGCGCGACCTGGGGTGACAGCACCGGCGCGGGTTCGCTGTCGCCGGATGCGCGCACCAACAGCATCGGCCTGACCCTGAGCGTGCCGATCTTCGCCGGCGGTGCCACCCAGTCCGGCGTGCGTCAGGCGTTGGCCCAGCGTGACATCGCCCAGGACGGCTACGAGCAGCAGAAGCGCGCCCTGGACCGCAACACCCGCAATGCCTACCAGACCCTGGTGCAGGGCATCAGCGAAGTGGAAGCGCGCCGCCTGGCGGTGGTCTCGGCACAGAGCGCCTACGATGCTTCGCAGGTCGGGCTGGAAGTCGGTACCCGTACCGTGCTGGACGTGATCCAGAACCAGCGCATCCTGTTCTCGGCGCAGCTGGACTACGCCCAGGCCCGTTACACCTTCCTGCAGAACCGCCTGCTGCTGAGCCAGTCGCTGGGTGCGCTGGATGTGGCCGAGCTGCAGGACGTGAACCGCCTGCTGACCCAGGACGCGGGCAACCCGGCAACGACCACGCACTGAGTGGTCGCCCCGCCGGCAACGAAGAAGCCACCCACGAGGGTGGCTTTTTTGTGGCCGTTGCACGGCGATCAGCCCGGCCAGACGCGCATGCGCCCCACTGCGGCCAACACCCACAGTGCCGCAGCCACGGGCGCAAGCACCGGCAAGACGCGTGAGGGTGGCGCCTGCACGCGAAGCACGGTCAGGCACAAGGCCGCCATCACCAGCAGGGTTGCCGGGCCAGGCAGCACCGGCAGCGTACCAACGGGCAGCAGCAGCGCCAGCACCGCCGCCGACACCACCACCACGCACCACGCCAGTCGCGCCCGCAATCCTGCCACTGCATGGCTGGCCGCAGGCCACAGCTGCGCCGCCAGGCGCGCGGCAACCCTCATCACTACCAGCAGCAGCGCCGCCAACCCTGCTGCACCGGCCAGTGGCAGCAACGGCATCATCCAGTGCAGCTGCGGGTGCTGCTGCAGCGCCACCGACAACGGTCGCGTACTGGCCAATGCAGGGAACTCCACCAGTCCTGCCTGCAACGCGGCCAGCACGATAAGCAGCAGCATGGCCAGCAGCAGCATCCCTGCCAGCAGCGGCATGGTCCGTGCCCTCTCCTGCCGGCCCATGCCGGGAAATCCCAGCGCAAGGCCAACGCTGGCGAACACGCCGAGCAGCGGTACGCTCGCCGCCAGCACTCCACCCAGTCCGAAACGATAAGGCGCCGTTGCTTCCGGCAACCATGGAATCCAATGTGCGTAGTGCACGTAACGCGCCGCCAGGGCCAGCAGGAGCAGGCCGATGCCGATCTTCATCGTGAGCAACGCACAGGCAGCCAGTACCACACGACGTGGCGGCAGCAACCCGACCACGCCAAGCAGAAGCAGGCCGAAGACCGCCGCCAGCTGATCCGGCATGGCGTTGCCGGCATCGATGCCGCAGCGGAGCAGGAACACGCGCAGATGACTGGCCAGGGATTGCGCCGCGCCGGCACTGGTCGCCACCAGCTCCAGCAGCAACATGCCACCCAGCAGGCCGGCAGATGCCCTGCCCGATCCCGCGCGCAGCAGACCCAGCAGGCCATCAACGGGCAGTAGCGGGTTCAGGACGTGCAGACAGCACAGCAGGGGCAAGGTGCCCAGCGCGGCCAACAACAGGCTCAGCACGATGGCCGGTCCCGCCTGCGCGGCGGTGTGCTGGCCGACCAGAGCGATCACGCTGCCCCCCAGCAGCAGCGTCAGTGCCACCGTCGCGACGCGATCCCTGCCGAGGCGGGCATCCCGGTCGAGGCTGTTGTCGCTGTCCATCGCAAGTCCCCTTGATATCCGCCCAGGTGCGGTCGGCAGCAGGCTGGCAGCCTGCGCCAAGGGGCGGTATCAGAATCTGTACCGGGGGCTCCGCGATGTGATCACAGACACGATGGAAGGCCCATAACCGGTCCTGCTGCGACAGGATTCCGGTCGCTAAGCAGAATTGATGTAGTCGATCACGTCAGCCGACCGGCCTGCTGCCGGTAGGCGTCTCAGCTCCGCGGTGGCGGCAGATGCGGCGCGACCAGCGCCAGCGTGCGCTGCAGGGCGCCCCGGCCATTGCTGACCAGCGTGCAGCCAGCGCGCGCCATGTCCTGGCGCGCCTGTACATCGTCGAGCAGGTGCTGCAACAGGTCGCCGACCGCCTGCACGTCCTCGCCGATCAGCAGTGCGCCGGCCTCACGCATGCGGCGCGAGATCTCAGCGAAGTTGTGCAGGTGCGGGCCGGTCACGGCAGCGGTGCCCATCGCCGCCGGCTCCAGCAGATTGTGGCCACCGATCGGCTGCAGGCTGCCGCCGACAAACGCCACCTGCGCGCAGGCATAGAAGGGCATCAGCTCGCCCAGAGTGTCGATGACGAACACGTCGGTGTCGGCCTCGGGCCACTGCTTCGCGCGCCGGGTGGCCACGTTCCAGCCCTGTTCGCGCGTCAGCGCCTCTACCTTCGGGAAGCGCTCGGGATGACGCGGCGCCCACAGCAGCAGCAGGTCGGGATGCTGCTGGCGCAGGCGACGGTGCAGGTCGACCACCGCCTGTTCTTCGCCATCGTGGGTACTGGCGGCGATCCACACCGGACGCCCGGCCGGCACGCGGGCGTGGAACTGCTCGACGAAGCTCTGCACGTCCGGCGTGGCGATGTCGAACTTGAGGTTGCCCAGCGCCTGGACCTGCTCCGGGGCAGCACCCAGCTGCACGAAGCGGTCCGCGTCGTCCTGCGACTGCGCGGCCACGCAGGTGACCGTACGCAGGGCGCGCCGGATCAGCGCCGCCAGCAGCCGGTAGCCGCGCAACGAGCGTGCAGACAGGCGCGCATTGAGGATGTAGACCGGAATGCCCCGGTCACGGCAGCCGAACAGCATGTTCGGCCATAGCTCGGTTTCCAGGATCAGCGCCAGGCTGGGCTGGAAGTGACCGAGGAAGCGGTTGACGCTGCCGGGCACGTCGTACGGCAGGTAGACGTGGTCCAGCGCATCGCCCCACAGCGCTCGCACGCGCTCCGAACCGGTCGGGGTGATGGTGGTGATGACCCAGCGGATGTCCGGGCGCTGCTCGCGCAGGGCGTTCACCAGCGGCGCGGCGGCATTGACCTCGCCCACCGACACCGCGTGCAGCCAGACCCGTGGCTGGCCGGTCGGCTGTGGATAGGAGGCGTAGCGCTCGTCCCAGCGCCGGAAGTACTCACGGACCCGGAAACCGCGCCAGACCAGGTGATACACGGTGATCGGCAGCAGGATGTAGAGCACGACCGAATACAGGCCGCGCAGGATCCATTCGACAGGGTCTTTACGCATGCGGCAAGGATACGGGAGCCCCCCGGGAAAGACACGCGGCCGCCTTGGTAGAATGGGGCAATGTCCGATGCCACCACCGCCGTCCGCCCGTCGCTGCGCGATCCGCGCAACTGGCCGATGTTCGCCGCCATGTTCGGCGCCTTCGCCATCGCCCGCCTGCCGTGGATGCTGCAGCGTGCGCTGGGCCGGGGCGTCGGCTGGATCACCTGGCGCCTGCTCGGCAGCCGCCGTCGCGCCGCCGAGGTCAATCTGCAGCTGTGCTTCCCCGAAAAGGATGAAGCCTGGCGGCAACGCCTGGTACGCGACAGCTTCGATGCGCTGGGCGTGGGCGTGTTCGAGTGCATCCGTGCCTGGTGGGGCAGCATCGACCGCATCCGCCCGCAGGTGCAGATCGAAGGCCTGGAGCACCTGCGGCAGATGCAGGCCGAAGGCCGTGGCGTGCTGCTGGTCTCCGGCCACTTCATGACCCTGGAGATGTGCGGCCGCCTGCTGTGCGACTACGTCGACCTGTCCGGCATGTACCGCAAGCACAAGAACCCGGTGTACGAATGGGCGGTGAAGTTCGGCCGCCTGCGCTATGCCAAGGCGATGTTCGCCAACGAGGACATCCGCGCCACCGTGCGGCACCTGAAGAAGGGTGGCTTCCTCTGGTATGCACCGGACCAGGACATGCGTGGCAAGGACACCGTGTTCGTGCCGTTCTTCGGCCACACCGCGTCCACCATCACCGCCACCCACCAGCTGGCGCGGATGACCGGTTGTGCGGTGATCCCGTATTTCCACCGTCGCGAAGGCGGCAGGTACTTCCTGAAGATCGGTGCGCCGCTGGAGAATTTCCCCAGCGAGGACGTGGAAGCCGATACCACGCGGGTCAACCAGGCCATCGAAGAGATGGTGCGCGAAGCGCCCGACCAGTACTTGTGGATCCACCGTCGTTTCAAGCGCCAGCCGGGTGGCCGGAGCGACTTCTACAAATAACCGGATGCGGTGGAAGGGCCGGCGTGCTCATGGTAGTCGCCAACCTTGGTTGGCGCCGATGAACCGGGGCTGGTCCCAAGGAGCCAACCAAGGTTGGCAACTACTGCATCGGCGAAGACTCGTCCGATTCGCGTGCCAGCAGGCTGCCGGCGAACAGCGCTGCCAACAGCACGGTAAGCCCCCCCCAGAACGCCGAATAGAACGCCAGGTGGGTGTTGAGCGGGAACACCGTGACCGCCAGCGCCAGCATTGCCGGCCGCGCACGCTCACGGGCAACGGCTGGCGCATAGCGCCATGCCCGCCAGGCCTGGGCCACCGCCGCCAGCCACAGCAGCAGGCCCAGCACACCGGTTTCTGCCAGGATTTCCAGCACGATCTGATGGGCGTGCAACGCAGGGGCATTGCCCCACACCGCCGGTCCCTCATCGGCCACGCAGGCCGGATAGGCATCGCGGAAACCGCGCGCGCCGACCCCGTTGACCGGGTGCGCCTCAATCATGCAGACGGCCGCTTCCCAGATCCGCGCGCGACCGGACAGCGCTTCGTCGACACCCCGTTCGCCTCCATCCCAGGCCATCGCCGTACGTGCAAAGCGTTCGCGCAGCTGCGGAACGCTGGCGGTCAGCACCCCTGCCCCGAGAACAGCGACCATCGCCAGCACCGCCAGCCGTTTCCAGCCGAACTGGCGTACGCCGCTGTAGCCCAGCACCAGTGCGAAGGTGATCCACGAGGCACGCGAGCCGGCCAGCAGCAGCACGCTGCCCAGCGCTGCCGCAGCCAGCAGCCAGCCCGTATTGCCAAAGCGCCGCGCGGCGGGCAGCAGCAGGAACGGCGACAGGCTGGCCAGCACCTGGCCGAACTTCAGGTTGCACGGCCCCAGTGCGCCACTGAGGCGGTCGGCCACTGCAGCCTCGTCGGCCGGGCACAATGCATGGCCGCTCACCGCCAGCTTCAGCTGCTCCAGTGACCAGAACCACGGGCTGGTACCCGCTAGCGCCTGCACCAGCGCATCCAGCGTCCACGCAGCGGTGATCAACGCGAGGCCACCGAAGGTCAGCCGCCTCCGCTCCGGCGTGGCCACCGCGATCGCCACCAGCCACATGAAGGGCAGGTAGCGCAGGCCGGCGGCCGCCTTCGTCCACGACGCTGCCGGATCGATCGCATCAAACGCCGAGAATGCCTGCGGCAGCCAATAGCCGAGGAACAGGATCGAGGTCAGCGCCCAGGCTGCCGTGCTCAACAGGTGCGGGCGGCGCTGCAGGCGGCGCATGACCATGCGCGCGGCGGCGTAGACCGCGCCAAGACCGAGCACGGTTTCAGCGATGCCCGGCAACGGCCACAGCGCCACGTACGCCAGCACCCACCAGGGTGCCCAGCGCCCGGCGCGGTCGTCGCGCACGGTGACGGCGGGGTCAGCCGGCGAGGTCGGCATAGAGGCGGAGGGTATCGCGCTGCATGGCCTGCAGGGTAAACGGGATGCGGGTCGGCAAGGACGGCGGCTGCGCCAGCAGGGCCAGCGCACGTTCACCCAGCGCGCGTGCATCGCCCAGCGGCACCGCGCCAGTGGGCTGCAGCTGCCGAAGCAGTTCGCCAACGCCACCATGATCCCAGCCCAGCACCGGACGGCCGACCGACAGCGCCTCGACCACGGTGCGGCCGAATGCTTCGGGCTTGTCCGACAGCTGCAGCACAAGATCGCTGGCTGCATAGGCCTGGGCGATACGCGCGGTCGGCGTGCTGATCTGCACGGCGTCGGTCACGCCGAGCACGGCCGCCTGCCGGCGCAGGTCGGCCACGTAGGCTTCGCGGCCGGGTTCATCGGTGCCCAGCATCCACAGCTGTGCCGGCACACCGGCCGCGCGTACATCCGCCAGCAACTGCAGCGCATGAACATGTCCCTTCAGCCGGGTGCCCCGCCCCGGCAGCAGCAGCAGCGGGCCCTCAACCTGCGCCAGCCACGGGTAATCGGCTGCCAGCGCCAGTCGTGGCCGGCGGTCGGCGCGGGCCACGCGCGGAAACTGTGCGACATCGACGCCGCGCGGAATCACCTGCAGCTTCGCTTCGGGAACCGTCGGATAGTGCCGCTGCACGTAGTCGCGCACGCTGTTGGACACGCAGATCACGCGTTCACCGCTGGTCATCACCGCGCTGTAGCGACTGGGCGAATTCAGCCCGTGCACGGTGGTCACCCAGTGCGGCCGCTGTGCGGCGGGCATGGCACGGATCGCGTACAGGCCCAGCCAGGCCGGCAGTCGCGAACGGGCATGCACGATATCCGCGCCCACTTCGGCGAACAGGCGGCGCAACGTCGGCAGGTGGCGCAGGGTCAGCAGCGACTTGCGGCCGATGTCGAGGTTGAGGTGCTCGGCACCGCTATCGAGCAGCGGCTGCACCAGGCGGCCACCGGCGGAGACCACCAGCGCACGATGGCCGGCAGCGACCAGGGCCGCAGCGATTTCCAGGGTCGAGCGCTCGACGCCGCCGGAGTGCAGCGCCGGCAGCAACTGCACCACGGTCAATCGGCGCATCGAAGGGGCGGCCGCTTAGTCGGCCAGCACGAACACGGAACCGCAGTACGGGCACTGCGCTTCGCCATTGGGCTCGTCTTCGATCGGCAGGTACACGCGCGGATGCGAGTTCCACAGCGCCATTTCCGGGGTCGGGCAGCTCAGCGGCAGATCGCTGCGGTGCACGGTGTAGCGCTTCTCGGCGTTGGCGGGCGCGGTGGCGGTATGGCTCATGGCGGATGTCGATGAACGGGTTGCGAGGCCTGTGATTCTAGCATCCGGGCCGCCCCGACATTGCGCAACAAGAGGTCTTTGCGTGTACCGGGCCGATTCCCTGCGACCCTGCACGCCACCTCGGGATAAGGTGCCGACGGGAATTCCCGACCGATCCTGCAGGTTAACGGCGTGAAACCACCGACAACGATATTTCCCGCATTTGGATCGAACTAAATGGCACTTGTCAGGTTGCCACGGCTGTTGCAGGATCGGGCCAGGTCGTGAACCGGCCTGCCCCAATCCGACCCGATCGCATGGCCCGCCCCCACCGGACCGGCATCGCCTCTTCCACTGCCATCCCGGCGGGCGGAGCGATGCTGTCCGTGGTGTCCGCCGATGCGGGTTCTGCCCGCCGCCTGCCCTTCCGGGAGACCCTTGCATGACCCTGTCCGATCCACGCCGCGCCCTGCTTCCGCTCGCTCTGGCCCTGGCCTGTGCGACTACCGCGATGCCGGTGCTGGCACAGGGACTGCAGACCTCCTTCGAGCCCGGCGAACCTGCCCCGTCGCAGGCCGCGGGTGCACTGCAGGTGACGATCGGCAACGGCCCTGCGGCGCCTTACGCCGCCAAGCGCAATGCGGGCTACAGCGGCCTGCATGCACTGCGCTACCGCAGCGAAGGCGGCAGCGCGCGGCGCGAGCTGTTCAAGACCGACCTGCCGATCGAGGCCGATACCACCCTGTCGTGGCTGGTGCTGCCGGAGATCGTCGGCAAGGACACCGTGGCCTCGACCTATGTGTCACTGGACCTGCTGCTGGACGATGGCAGCCGCGTTTCGGCCGGTGCGGCGCGTGACCAGCATGGGGTGGCGATCGGCGCACGCGCGCAGGGCGAGTCGAAGACGCTGTACCCGCAGCAGTGGGCGCGCAAGGCAGTGCGGCTGGGCGACGTACCCACGCTGAAGGGCCGCCGCGTGGTGGCGATCGAGCTGGAGGTGGCCAGTGCCGAGGGCGCGCCGGTGTCCGGCTGGATCGATGACGTGCGCCTGGACGCAATGCCGCGACAGCAGCCACAGCGCGTCTCCGACTGGGTGCTGACCACCCGTGGCACCCAGGCCAACGGCACCTTCTCGCGCGGCAACAATTTCCCGGCCACGGCAGTGCCGCACGGGTTCAATTTCTGGACCCCGGTGACCGATGCCAGCGCACTGAACTGGCTGTACCGCTGGAACGAACATAACGACGCACAGAACCGTCCGCAGCTGCAGGCGCTTGCGCTGAGCCACCAGCCCAGCCCGTGGATGGGCGACCGCCAGACCTTCCAGGTGATGCCCTCGGCCAGCCGTGGTGTGCCGGACGCCGACCGCCGCAAGCGCGCGCTGTCGTTCGATCGCAGCCATGAAAGCGCGCGCCCGTATCGCTACGACGTGCGCTTCGACAACGGCATCGCTGCCGCCATCGCGCCGACCGATCATGCTGCGCTGTTCCGCTTCGACTTCCCCGAGGGCGGCGACGCCAACCTGCTGTTCGACAACGTCGATGCACGCGGTGGCCTGACTTTGGACGCCGCCACGCAGACGCTGTCCGGCTACACCGACACACGCAGCGGCCTGTCCAACGGCGCCAGCCGCATGTACGTGGTGGCCCGCTTCGACAAGCCGTGGCGCGGCAGTGGGCGCCTCGACACCGGGCGCCCGACCGGTTACATCAAGTTCGATGCCGGCAGCGACCGGCGGGTGACCATGCGCATCGCCACCTCGCTGATCTCGATCGAGCAGGCGCGGCACAACCTCGCGCTGGAAATCGCCGTGGCCGATACGCTGGAAAGCGTGGCCGGCCGCGCGCAGGATGCGTGGGACGCGCGCCTGGCGCGCTTCGACATCGGCGATGCCAGCGACGACCAGAAGACCACGTTGTATTCCAGCCTGTACCGGCTGTTCCTGTACCCGAATTCCGGCCACGAGAACGTGGGCAGTGCCGCCGCACCGGAGTGGCGCTACGCCAACCAGGCCAGCGCCAGCGATGACAACACCGAAGGCAGCGCGACCCGCAGCTACGCCGCCGTGCGCGATGGCAAGGTGTTCGTCAACAACGGCTTCTGGGACACCTTCCGCACCACATGGCCGGCCTACGCACTGTTCACGCCCGAGGATGCCGGGCAGATGGTGCAGGGCTTCATCGAGCAGTACCGCGCCGGTGGCTGGATCGCGCGCTGGTCGTCGCCGGGCTACGCCGACCTGATGGTCGGTACCAGCTCGGACGTGGCCTTCGCCGATGCGTGGCTGAAGGGCATCGGCGACTTCGATCCGGCCGAGGCCTACACCGCCGCGCTGAAGAACGCGACCGTGGTCCCGCCCGACCGCCATGTGGGCCGCAAGGGCATGGACCGCTCGACCTTCCGTGGCTATGCCAGCGCCGACGTGCACGAAGGCATGTCGTGGACGATGGAAGGCGCGCTCAATGACTTCGGCATCGCCAACATGGCCGATGCCCTGGCCAAGCGCGCGGCCACGCCGGCCGCACGCGAGCGCTACAGCACCGAGGCCGACTACTTCCGCCATCGCGCCGCCAGTTACGCGACGATGTTCGATCCGGCGGCCGGCTTCTTCCAGGGCCGCAAGGCCGATGGCCGCTGGCGCGTGGACGCCAAGGACTACGACCCGCGCGTGTGGGGCCACGACTACACCGAATCCAATGGCTGGACCTTCGCTTTCACCGCCGCCCACGATGGCGAGGGCCTGGCGGCGCTGTACGGTGGCCGCGAGAAGCTGGCGGCGAAGCTGGATACCTTCTTCGCCACACCGGAGACCGCGGACCCGGCACTGGCCGGTTCCTATGGCGGCACCATCCATGAGATGACCGAAGCACGCGACGTGCGCATGGGCATGTATGCGCACAGCAACCAGCCGGCGCACCACATCCCGTGGATGTACCTGTATGCCGGGCAGCCGTGGAAGACCCAGCAGCACGTGCGCGAGATCCTGTCGCGGCTGTATGTCGGCAGCGAGATCGGCCAGGGCTACCCGGGCGATGAGGACAACGGCGAGACCTCGGCATGGTACGTGCTTGCTTCGCTGGGCCTGTACCCGCTGCGCATGGGCGCCCCGGAGTACGTGATCGGCTCGCCGGCATTCGAGCACGCACGGGTGGAGCTGCAGGGTGGTGCCGTGCTGACCGTGAACGCGGCCAACAACTCGCGTGAGAACGTCTACGTGCAGTCGCTGAAGATCAACGGCCAGCCGTGGACGAAGACCTGGGTGCCGCACGAGCTGATCGCCAAGGGCGCGACCCTCGACTTCGTGATGGGACCGCAGCCGTCGCGCTGGGGCAGCGGCGTGGATGACGTGCCGCGTTCGTTGACCGCGCGCGGGCAGCGCCCGCAGCAGCTGCACGACCTGCTGGGCAGTGGCGCGAAGGCGACGTCGGCCGATGGCCGTGCCCTGCCCGCGCTGGTCGATGACGATGCCGGCACGACGGTGGGCCTGGGCGGCGGTGCAACCATCGCGCTGACCGGCCTGGCCGAGGGCACCCCGACCATGTACACGCTGACCAGCGGTGACGGCCGCATCCTGGGCGGTGAGTGGACGCTGGAAGCACGCAACGGCAGCGGCAGCTGGGCAGTGCTCGACCAGCGCAGCGGCGAAGATTTCGAATCCGCCCGCCAGACCCGTCCGTTCCGCATCGCCAGACCCGGTCGCTACAGTGAGTACCGCCTGCGCCTGGCGGCACCGGCACGGCTGCCGCTGGCGGAGATCGAACTGTTGGCGGCCGGCACCGTACAATGAGCGGCATGCGCTTCCGTCTTCTGCCACTGGCCCTTGTTGCCCTGTCCTTCCCAAGTTTCGGCCAGACCCAGGCGTTCGATACGCAGCTGACCCGCGACGGTGTGACGCTGAACTACCAGGATGCCCGTGGCGCCCTGGCCGCGCCGCACCGCAAGCGGGTGATCGATACGTTCTTCTTCGCCTACCTGCGCGAACGTGCGGACTTCCACCCGGCAGCGCCGTCGATGGTGCGCATCGTGATCGATCCGGCCTACACCGGCATCGCCTTCGTCGGTGACAAGGACCAGGCAGCGACGATCACCATCAATCCAGGCTGGCTTGCGCAACACCCGAACGACATCGACCTGGTCACCCATGAGGCGATGCACATCGTGCAGGGGTATCCCGGCTACGGCGATACACGGGTACCGGGCTGGCTGGTGGAAGGCATCGCCGACTACGCGCGCGACCGCTACGGCATGGACAATGCCGCCGCAGGCTGGGCACTGCCGGGCAAGGTCGAGAAGGGACAGAACGTCGACAGCGGCTACCGGGTGACCGGCGCGTTCCTGAAATGGGCCGAGGCCGAGTATCCCGGCCTGGTGCTGGCGCTGGACAAGGCCCTGCGCGAAGGCCGCTATACGCCTGCGCTGTGGCAGAAGCACACCGGCAAGGCACTGCAGGCGCTGTGGACGCAGTACGCCAAGCCACGTTCGGATGCACCGCCGCCGGCGCCGGCGCGCCGCGGCAAGCGGCACTGACTGGGTGGTCAACTGGGTATTGGGGCGACTGGGTAGAGTCGACTGTTAGTCGACTGCCCTTGATTCAGCCACCGAAAACCCCGCGCTTCGCGCGATAGTCGACCAACGGTCGACTCTACCCCGCTGGCTTCTACGCCTCAGCGCGACTGCACGAAACCGGCATACAGCGCGAACAGCTGCTGGAAGTACCGCCGCGTCACTCGATTGCGCATGACACCCTCGCCCATGAAAAGTTGGTCGGGCCCAGGGTGGGAAGGCCGGTCCGGTCCCTTCCCACGGCCAGGCCGCGTGGGCGTATTGGGCCGCAGCGGCGTTGCAGGCACATGACCGGGTTGCGTAGCGCGTGTGGCAGCGGTGGGACCGGCATCGGGACCGGTAGAGTCGACTGTTAGTCGACTATCGCGCGATCGCGCGGGATTTTCGGTGGTTTTACGAAAGGCAGTCGACTCTACCCGTTTCCGCTTTGCGGAAACAGAAACGCGCCCCGTGGGGCGCGTTTCTGCAGATCGAATCGGAAAGAAGGCTTAGGCCTTCTTTTCCGCTTCCAGCTGCTTGCGAATCTGCGCATCCACCGCCGCAATGGCGGTCATGTTCAGGATCCGGCGCGAGGTCGCGCTGGTGGTCAGGATGTGCACCGGCTTGTTCACGCCCATCAGGATCGGGCCGATCGCCACGCCGTCGGTGAACACACGCACCAGGTTGTAGGCGATGTTGGCCGCTTCCAGGTTCGGCAGCACGAACAGGTTGGCGCGGCCCTGCAGGGTCGAGCCCGGCAGCAGCTTCTGGCGCAGCGCTTCATCCCATGCGGTGTCGCCCTGCATTTCGCCATCCACGTTCAGACGCGGGTTGCGCTTGAGCAGCAGCTCACGCACCTGGCGCATCTTCAGCGCATCCTTCGAATCGTGGCTGCCGAAGTTGGAATGCGACAGCAGCGCCACCTTCGGCTCGATGCCGAACAGCTTCATGCGGTAGGCCGCCTGCAGGGTCGCTTCGCACAGCTGCTCGGCAGTCGGGTCTTCCTGCACGTGGGTATCGACGAAGAAGAACACGCCCTGCTGGTTGATCACGCCGGTCATCGCCGAGGTCGAGGTGACCTTCGGCTCCAGCGGCAGCACGCTGCGCACGTAGCCCAGCTTCTTGTGGAAGCGGCCAACGATGCCGGTCAGCATCGCATCGGCTTCGCCACGGGCGACCATTACCGCCGCGATCAGGGTCGGGCGCGAACGCATCAGGTTCTTCGCCGCGGCCACGGTCACGCCACGACGGCCGGTCAGGCCATGGTAGTACTGCCAGTATTCGTTGAAGCGCGGGTCGTCGTTGATGTTGGTGACTTCAACGTTCTCGCCGATCTTCAGGCGCAGGCCCAGGCGCTCGATGCGCGACTCGATCACTTCCGGGCGACCGATCAGGATCGGGTGCGCCAGGCCGTCATCGACCACGTTCTGCACCGCCTGCAGCACCACTTCCTCTTCGCCTTCGGCGTACACCACGCGCTGCTTGTCGCTGCGCGCGCGGTCGTAGACCGGCTTCATCATCAGGCTGGTGCGGTAGACGAACTGGGCCAGCTTGTCGCGGTAGGCGCCCATGTCGTCGATCGGGCGCGAGGCCACGCCCGAGTCCATCGCGGCCTGGGCCACGGCGGCCGACAGCTCCACCAGCAGGCGGCGGTCGAACGGACGCGGAATCAGGTATTCACGGCCGAAGCTCGGGGTCTCGCCGCCGTAGGCCGAGCCCATGTCGGTGGCCGCACGACGGGCCAGCGCGGCGATGGCGCGCACGCAGGCGATCTTCATTTCCTCGTTGATCGCGGTCGCGCCCACGTCCAGCGCACCGCGGAACAGGTACGGGAAGCACAGCACGTTGTTGACCTGGTTCGGGTAGTCCGAACGGCCGGTGCCGATGATCGCGTCCGGACGCGCGGCGCGCGCCAGTTCCGGCATGATTTCCGGGGTCGGGTTGGCCAGCGCGAAGATCACCGGATCCGGCGCCATGGTCTTGACCATGTCGGCAGTCAGGATGCCCGGCGCCGACAGGCCCAGGAAGATGTCCGCGCCGTCGACGATCTCGGCCAGGGTGCGCTTGTCGGTGTCGCGCGCATAGCGCTGCTTTTCCGGATCCAGGTCGGTACGACCGGTGTGGATCACGCCCTCGCGGTCGAAGGCCAGGATGTTTTCCGGCTTCAGGCCCAGCTGCACCAGCATGTTCACGCAGGAAATGCCGGCTGCGCCCATGCCCGTGGTCGCCAGCTTCACTTCCTCGATCTTCTTGCCGGTGATCGCCATCGCGTTGAGCACCGCCGCACCGACGATGATCGCCGTGCCGTGCTGGTCGTCATGGAACACCGGGATCTTCATGCGCTCGCGCAGCTTGCGCTCGACCACGAAGCATTCCGGCGCCTTGATGTCTTCCAGGTTGATGCCGCCGAAGGTCGGCTCCAGCGAGGCGATGATGTCGACCAGCTTGTCCGGGTCGGTCTCGTCCACTTCGATGTCGAACACATCGATGCCGGCGAACTTCTGGAACAGCACGCCCTTGCCTTCCATCACCGGCTTGCCGGCCAGCGCGCCGATGTTGCCCAGGCCCAGCACCGCGGTGCCGTTGGAGATCACCGCCACCAGGTTGCCGCGGGCGGTCAGCTCGCTGGCCTGCTGCGGGTCGGCCTTGATCGCTTCACAGGCGTACGCCACGCCCGGCGAATACGCCAGCGACAGGTCGCGCTGGGTCAGCATGGGCTTGGTAGCGGAAACCTTGATCTTTCCCGGCGGGGACATCCGGTGGTAATCGAGGGCGGCCTGTTTGAAATCTTCGTTGGACATCGATGTGGGTTACATGAATGGGCAGAAGGGACAGGGGATCATACCCCCGTTGGAGCGTCTGGACCTGTCGCTATCCTGTCGCAACCATGCTGCGACCGCACAATTCCGTGCCGTATGCGACCCGAGCCCAGACCAGCATCGGCGCTACCCATGACAGTCATGGGACGCCATGAAGCGCCGCGGGGCCGTACCACTGTCGTGATCGGCCCCGCGGTACCACACACCTGGATCAGCCCTTGGCCGGCAGCGCCTCGGGCAGTGCGTCCACCGGCGGTGGCAGCTCGCTTTCGCGGCCATCCAGCGCCAGCTGCAGGCGGTTGCGGTCCAGCGCGCCTTCCCAGCGCGAGACCACCACGGTGGCCACCGCATTGCCGATGAAGTTGGTCAGCGAGCGGCATTCGCTCATGAAGCGGTCCACGCCCAGGATCAGCGCCATGCCGGCCACCGGCACTTCCGGCACCACCGCCAGCGTCGCGGCCAGGGTGATGAAGCCGGCACCGGTGACGCCAGCGGCGCCCTTGGAGCTGAGCATGGCGACCAGCAGCAGGGCGATCTGGTGGCCCAGGGTCAGTTCGGTGTTGGTGGCCTGGGCAATGAACAGTGCCGCCAGGGTCATGTAGATGTTGGTGCCGTCCAGGTTGAACGAGTAGCCGGTCGGGACCACCAGGCCCACCACCGACTTGCTGCAGCCGGCACGTTCCATCTTCTCCATCAGCGACGGCAGCGCCGACTCCGACGAGGAAGTACCCAGCACCAGCAGCAGTTCGGCCTTCAGGTAGCGCGCCAGCTTGAACACCGAGAAGCCGCACAGTCGGCAGACCACACCGAGGATCACCGCCACGAACAGGAACGCGGTGAGGTAGAAAGAGCCCACCAGCCACGCCAGGTTGACCAGCGAACCGACGCCGTACTTGCCGATGGTGAAGGCGATTGCGCCGAAGGCACCGATCGGGGCGGCCTTCATCAGGATGTGCACCAGCTTGAACACCGGGGCGACCAGCGCCTCCAGGAAGTTCAGGATCGGCTTGCCCTTCTCGCCCACCGATGCCAGCGCGATGCCGAACAGCACCGCGATGAACAGCACCTGCAGGATGTTGCCGTCGACGAAGGCGCTCACCAGCGTCTTCGGAATGATGTCCATCAGGAAGCCGACCAGGGTCAGGTCGTGCGACTTTTCGACGTAGCTGTGCACCGCGGTCTGGTCCAGCTCGGCCGGGTTGATGTTCATGCCGGCGCCGGGCTGCACCACGTGCGCCACGATCATGCCCACGATCAGTGCCAGCGTGGAGAAGAACAGGAAGTACGCCATCGCCTTGGCGAACACCCGGCCCACCGTACGCAGGTGGGTCATGCTGGCGATGCCGGTGACGATGGTGAGGAAGATCACCGGCGCGATGATCATCTTCACCAGGTTGATGAAGGCATCGCCGAGCGGCTTCATCTTCTCGCCGATCAGCGGTTCGTAGTGGCCGAGGATGGCGCCCAGGACGATCGCCACGATCACCTGGAAATACAGCTGGCGGTAGATCGGCAACGGCTTTGCAGGCGCCGGGGCTGCGGTCGGGATGTGCATGGCGGACTCCGGAAGGGGCGTTTTCAGGCACGTACGGCCCCGTGACAGCACGGGAACCGTTACCGTGGAAACTGATCGCAGGCCCTGTGCTGCACGCGCAGGAGGTGCGACCAATGGACGCCTTTGTACGCGCCGGGCACGCCGGCGCAGATAACCTATTGGTACTAGCCCCCCGGTTCAGGTGGCGGCGATGCCTACACTGGCGCCGCACCGCCCGATCCTGGGGAGGCCGGTGGCCCGTGCTGAACGGCCGGGCGCGTCCTTGCGAAAGTTTCGGCCCCTGCGGCCGTTGTTGTCCTGTCCACACGCAATCTGAGAGAGCCGCACCCAACATGCGCCCGATTCCCACCTTGCTGGCCCTGTCGCTGGCCGCGCTTCCCGCCTTCGCTTCGGCTGCCGATTTCGACAACTGGCCGACCAAGTACGCCTTCGGCGACGGCACCGAGTTGGCCGCTACCGCCAACATCGCCTACGACTACAACGATTTCTCCTCGGGCAGCGGCCTGGAGGACGACGACGCCGTGCGCCGCAAGGAGTTCGGTGCGACGCTGAAGAAGAAGGGCGTCTACGACGCAATGGTCTATTACGACTTCCAGTCCGATACCTGGCTGGACGTGTTCGTGCGCTTTGAAAGCAAGGCCTTCTTCGGCCGCGACATCGGCCGCTTCCGCTTCGGCTACATGAAGACCCCGGTTGGCCTGGATGCGAACACCTCTTCGCGCGCCGGCAGCTTCCTGGAAACCGCGCTGCCCGTGCAGGCCTTCTACGAAGGCCGCCGCACCGGCGTGGAATGGGTGCTGGAGCGCCCGCAGTACCTGCTGCAGGCCGGCGCCTATGGCGGCAAGGACCTGCAGGGTGACAACCCCGGCACCACCCAGGCCGTGCGTGCGGTGTGGACCCCGGTGAAGGCGCCGGGTGACGTGATCCACCTGGGCCTGGCCTATTCGCAGGAGAATCCGCGCGGCTACAGCGATGGCCGCGATGTACACCACGAAGCCAGCGCACGCCTGCGCGCACGCCCGGAAGCCGGCCTGACCGACATCCGCTATGTCGATTCCGGCGCGCTGGTCACCGCCGACCAGATCCGCCGCACCGGCCTGGAAGGCATCTGGATCCGCGGCCCGTTCTCGCTGCAGGCCGAAGCCCTGCGCGCCACGGTCACCCGCCATGACGGCAAGCCCGACTACACCGGCAGCGGCCAGTACGCGATGGCCAGCTGGGTGCTGACCGGCGAGTCGCGTCCGTACAACGCAGGTGCCGTGGCCAACATCAAGCCGGCGCACGACTACGGCGCGGTGGAACTGGTGGCCCGTTACAGCCGCATGGACCTCGACGATGGCAGCATCCTCGGCGGCCGCCAGCACGACCTGACCCTGGGCGCGAACTGGTACCTGACCAGCCACTTCAAGTTCCAGGCCAACTACGTGAAGGTCGACGCCAGCCGTCGCGGTGTGCACAGCACGCCGGAGATCTTCGAACTGCGCGCGCAGATGCACTTCTGACCCCTTCCACGTCAGATCCCGGCGGGCGTGCACGGCACGCCCGCCGGCCCTGCGTAGACTGCCGCCATGTACTGGCTCAGCCGCCACCGGATGCTGTTGCTGACCCTCGTGGTGATGGTCGGTGGCACCGTGCTGTGCGCGGTCGCCGCCGGCCACTACGCCTGGCGGCGCGCCCTTGGTGAAGAAAGCAGCCAGGTGCAACGCCAGCTGCAGCTGTATGGCCAGGGCCTGCAGCAGCGCATCGACCGCTTCGGCACGTTGCCGCAGGTACTGGCGCTGGATCCGGATCTTCTGCACGCCCTGCGTGTGCCGCCCTCGCCCACCGAACGGCAGCGGCTGAACCTCAAGCTGCAACGCGCCAATGAAGTCACCCGTGCCTCGACCCTGACCCTGGTCGGCTACGACGGCGTGGCAGTGGCGGCCAGCAACTGGGACCAGCCGACCACCAACGTCGGCGAGAACTACAGCTACCGCCCCTACTACCGGCAGGCACTGGCGCAGGGCCGCGGCCGCTTCTACGGCATCGGCATGACTACAGGCGTGCCCGGCTACTACCTGTCGCAGGCCATCGAGGAAGACGGCAAGCGGCTCGGCGTGGTGGTGATCAAGGTCGAGCTGTCGGCGCTGGAGCAGGAATGGTTGAGCAGCCCCGATGTGGTGCTGGCCAGCGACGACCACGACGTGGTGTTCCTGGCCAACCGTGACAACTGGCGCTACCGCCTGCTGCGTCCGCTGGGCGCCGATGAGCGCCGCGAGATGCTGGACGCCCGCCAGTACGCCGACCGCGCCCTGCAGCCGCTGCGCGCGCGAACCGAAGACGTACTGGCCGATGGTGGCCGCATGGTGCGCCTGCTGGATCCGGCACTGCCGCAACCGATGCTGTGGCAAAGCCTGCCGCTGCCCGCCGAAGGCTGGAACCTGCATCTGCTGCACGATGCGGGTGCGGCCACCGCCGCCGGCCGTGCAGCCGCGCTTACCGGCGGTGCCGCGTGGTTGGCGCTGGGCTTCCTGGTGCTGTTCGTGCAGCAGCGCCGACGCTTGGCCAAACATCGCCTGCGCAGCCGCCGCGAACTGGAAACCCTGCTCAAGCAGCACGCACAGGAACTGCGTACCGCTCAGGACGGCCTGCTGCAGGCGGCCACCGACGCCGACAGCGGACTCAGCCGCAGCCTTGAACACCTGCCGCAGGGCGTGGTGGTGATCGACCGGGAGCTTCGCCTGGTCGCGTGGAATTCGCGCTATCTGGAACTGTTCCGGTTCCCGGCAGATCTGGTGCGCGTCGGTCGTCCGATCGAGGAGCTGTTCCGTTTCAATGCCCGTCGTGGACTGCTCGGCCCCGGCCCGGTCGATGAGGCCATCGAGCGCCGCCTCAACCACCTGCGTAGCGGCCGCCCGCACATGCGCGAGAGCGAGAAGGACGACGGCACGGTGCTGGAGATCCGCGGCAACCCGCTGCCCGACGGCGGCTTCGTTACCAGCTATGCCGACATCACCAGCTACAAGAACGCCGCGCGCGAACTGCGCTCGCTGGCCGATGCGCTGGAACACCGCATCGCCGAACGCACCCATGACCTGGAAGAAGCACGCCGCGAAGCCGAGCAGGCCAACCGCTACAAGACCCGTTTCGTCGCCTCGGCCGTGCACGACCTGCTGCAGCCCCTCAACGCGGCGCGCATGTTCGTCTCGGTGCTGCGCGGCAAGCTGAGTGACCCTGCGCAGCAACAGACCAGTGACCATATCGATGCAGCACTCGCCGCGCAGGACGCGATCCTCAACAGCCTGCTGGATATCGCGCGCTTGGAATCGGGCAGCCTGCCCACGCGCGTGCAGGCGTTCCGGCTCGGCCCGCTGCTGCAGACGCTGGCGCGCGAGTTCGGCATCGCCGCACAGTCGCGAGGACTGGTGGTCGACTGGGTCGATACCGCTGCGGTAGTGGTCAGCGATGAAGCCCTGCTGCGCCGCATCCTGCAGAACTTCCTGTCCAATGCGCTGCGCTACAGCGAACGCGGCCGCGTACTGCTCGGCTGCCGTCGCCGCGAAGGCCTGCTGTGGATCGAAGTGCACGACCAGGGCCCCGGTATTCCCGACGCGTTGCAGGGCGAGATCTTCGAGGAGTTCCGCCGCCTGCACGACGGCCAGCAGCGCGGCGCCGGCCTTGGCCTGGCGATCGTCGACCGCATCGGTCGTCTGCTCGGGCATCCGATCCGGCTGCGCTCGCAGCTGGGCCAGGGCAGCGTGTTCGCGGTGGGCGTGCCGTTCGGCGAGGCCAGCGCGATTCCCGCCGCCGCGCCCGCACCGGTGCTGGCGCAGGAACCGGCTGCGGACAATCCGCTGCGCGGGCGCCGGGTGTGGGTGATCGACGACGATCCGCACGTCTGCGCCGCCAGCCGCGCGCTGCTGGAGCGCTGGGGCTGCGAGGTGGCACTGGCCGATGGCCCACAGGCGGCGCTGCAGCTGGCCAGTACCGTAACGGTACCGGAGCTGGTGCTGCTGGATGTGCGCATGGGCGATCACCACGGGCCGGTGCTGTACGAGACATTGGCCGAACTGTGGCAGGCTCGCCCGCCGGTGGTGCTGGTCACTGCCGAGCGCGACGCGGGATTGCGTGAGATGGCCGCCGAACGCGGCTGGGGAATGATGGCCAAGCCGGTGAAGCCGCCGGCGCTGCGGGCGCTGATGAGTCAGTTGTTGATCCGGCATCGCGGGTAGTTTCCAGCCAACGGCGCAGCCCCTCGTGGGTGGTGTCTGGTTGGTCGTGGAAAGCAAAGGCCGTGGGTGGGCCGGTCGGGTTGGATGCGCGGGGGACGCCGTGAATCCGTCCCTGGAGGCTTGGCAGCCGCTTGCTCGTGTGCGCTGTCCTGCGCACACGGCAAGACCCGGGTTGGGCGTCCTGCCCAGCCCGCCCGAGGCATGCCTCGGGCCCATGCGGCTGCCCCCCCCCGCGCACCCAACCCGACCGGCCTCCGACAGATTTCGGTGGCCTGCACCCACGGAGAAGAAAATAAGATCAAAAGCGGGTCGCGCGCTGCGCTTGCTCGTGTAGAGCCGAGCCCATGCTCGGCTTCACGGACCGGCCAGAAAGCAGCCGAGCGTGGGCTCGGCTCTACAAAAAGCGGCCTGTCAGGCTGCCTTTGCTTTTGATCTTCTTTTCTCTTCCGTGGGTGGACGTGCACGGAACCTGTCCGTGGCCGGGCAGGTGGGCTGCGCAGGGGCGTGAGCCGCATGGATGCGGCGACCGAGCTCACATGGACGTACTTGCAGCGGCCCCTGTGCAGTCCACCTGCCCGGCCTCACCCATGAACTGCTCTACGTGTCCACCCACGAGGGGCTACGCCGTTGGCTGGAAACTACAACCCGGTGCCGGCGTCGCCCTCGGGCTCCAGCGCCTTCACCAGCACCGCTGCCTGCGTTCGGCTATGGCACTCGAGCTTTTTCAGGATCGCGGTGACATGCACCTTCACCGTGTTCTCGGCCAACCCCAGCGTATAGGCGATCTGCTTGTTGAGCAGGCCATCGGCCAGGCACAGCAGCACGCGGAACTGCTGCGGGGTCAGCTGCGCCAGGCGGCTGGCCAGCAGTGCGTCGGCCTCGGAGCGTTCGGCGGCCATCGCCGGGAACCACAGGCCGCCATCGAGCACCGCCTGCACCGCCTCGCCGATGGTCTCGGCCGGGGCCGACTTCGGGATGAAACCGGCCGCGCCGAACTGCTGGGCGCGACGGATCACACGGGGGTGGTCGTTGGACGAGAGGATCACCACCGGGATGTCCGGATGCGAGCCGCGCACGTGCAGCAGCGCGGAGAAACCGTGTGCACCGGGCATGGTCAGGTCGAGCAGCACCAGGTCCACGTCCGGGTGCGCGTCGAGTGCTTCGGCCAATGCCTCGGCGCTGGCGACCTCGCGCACCTGCGCCAGCGGCAGACTCTGCCGCAGTGACTGCACCACCGCCGAACGCAGCAGCGGGTGGTCATCGGCGATCAGGATGGTGTATTCGCTCATGCGGCCATTGTACGGGCAGGCCGGAGCCTCAGCGCCCTGTCGGCTCCACGCTGCTGCGCCAGGCATCGAGGAACTGGCGGCGCTTGAGTGCGTCCAGATACACCAGCAGGCCCGGGCCGAGCTGGATCGGACGGCGGCTGCGGCCGGGCGCATCGTCGCCACGTGCGTTGCCGGTCACGATCGGCATCAGCCGCGCCTCGCGCGACAGCACCTGCTGGCCTCGCGGGGACAGCAGGTAATCGAGGAAGCGTCGCGCTTCTTCCGGGTGTGGGCCGGTGCGCGGGATCACCGCGGTGCGCAGCACCACCAGGGTGTAGTCTTCGGGCTCCACAATCGCCAGCGGGGCACCCGCGTCGATGCGCGCCTGCGCGTAGGAGCCGAGCACGTTGTAGACCAGCGACAGCTGTCCGCTGGCGACCTTGTCCAGCAGAACACCGGTGCGCTCCTCGCGCACCACGTCGTTGTCGCCGAGCGCGCCCAGCAACGCGCCGGCAATGCTGCCGCGCTGCGCATCCTGGGTCGCCAACAGGTAGCCGACGCTGCTGCGCTCAATGTCATAGGTGCCGACCTTGCCGCGCAGGGGCGCCCCCTCCGCGCGCAGCCGGTCCAACAACTGGCGGCGCGTGTGCGGCACCTTGGCCGAAGGCATCGCGCGGGTGTTGTAGACCATCACCACCGGCTCATAGCTGATGCCGAATGCCTCGTTGCGCCACTGCGCCCAGGCCGGCAGCGCGCCGGTCTGCGCCGAACGGTGTGGCAGCGCGTGACCGTCATTGACCAGTTTGGTCTGCAGGTCCATGCCGCTGGAGATCAGCAGGTCCGGCGATGCCGGTCCGCCGCGGTCGTGCAGGTAACGTGCGTACAGGTCCTGGGTGATGATGTCCTCGTACACCACTTCCGTGCCGGGGTGCAGCCGCTGGTAATCGGCAATCACCACCGCGAACACTTCGATGTCGGTGGTGCCGTGGATGCGCAGCTGCGCAGTGGCCTTTGCCTGGGCCGGGAAGCGGCGTACGTCGCCCGGTGCTGCAAGCACCGGCACGGCCAACAGCAAGGCAACGGCAGCAGCGAACAGGCGGATCATGGACTGCTCCGGGGCAGGCGGATGGTGGCGATCAACCCGCCCTGCGGGCGGTTGCTGAGGTCGATGCGGCCGCCATGGCTGTCGACCACGCGCTTGACGATGGCCAGGCCCAGCCCGGCGCCGCCGGACGGCGCGCCTTCGCCACGGGCGAAGCGCTCGAATACGCGTTCCGCATCGGCGGCGGCAATGCCGGCACCGTGGTCGGCGATGGTCAGCACGGCCTGCCCGCCTTCCACGGTCAACGCGATCTGCAACGGGCCGTCACCGCCGTATTTGAGTGCGTTGTCGACCAGGTTCTTGATCGCCTCGCGCAGCAGCAGTGCATCACCATGCACCTGCACCGGTTCGGCGGTCATCGCCAGTTGTACGCGCGGCGCCGGGCTGGCCTGCGGCAGCGCTTCATGCAGGGCCTGGTGCACCGTCTCGGCCAGGTCCACCGCCGCAAAGCGCTGCAGATGCGAACGGTGGATCACACTGGCATCGCTGAGCAGCTGGTTGAGCAGCCGGCTCATATGTGTGGCGTTGCGCTCGATCGCCTGCAGGCTGCGTCGCATGTCCTCCGGATCGTCATCATCCAGCGCCAACTGCGCCTGCGCACGCAATGCCGCCAGTGGCGTGCGCATCTGATGAGCGGCCTCGGCCATGAACGCGCGCAGTGTCTCGTTGCTGCTGGACAGGCGTTCCATGAAGCGATTCAACGCCGCCACCATCTGGTCCATCTCGCGCGGCACGCGCGCATCCAGCGGCTTCAGATCGGACGGCTCGCGGCGCGACAGCTCGCGTTCCACCCGCACCAATGGCCGGAACGCGCGATGCACGCCAAACGCCACCAGCGCCAGCAGCAGGCCAGACAGCACACCGATCGCCAGCAATGCGCGGTTGACCAGGTCCTGCGCGACCGCTTCACGCGCGCGCCGGGTCTGGCCGACCTGCACCTGTACTTCACCCAGTGCCGAGGCGGCAGCGAAGCTGCGGCCGACCACCACGAAGCGCACGGTCTCCCCGCTGTACGCCGCATCAAACAGCTGCGGTTGCGTGCCGGGCCGGCGCGGCGGCGCCGGCAGGTCGCCATAGCCGGTGATCAGGTTGCCGCGGCTGTCTGCGACCCGATAGAACACACGGTCTTCCGGGGCCATCGCCAGCAGGTCCAGCGCGGCATAGGGCAGATCGACCTGCCACTGGCCATCGACCAGGGCCACCGAATCGGCGATGGACAGCGCCGAGGACACCAGCAGGTGATCGTAGGAACGGTTGGCGGCACGCTGGCCGTAATCGCGTGCGGCGAACAGCAGGGCCACCGCGAACACCGCCAGCAGCACGCCGAGATAGAGCAGCAGCGTGCGCCGCAGCGAACCCGGCGCCGCAGTCGCAGCGTGCGCGTCAGCCATCGGCGTCGGCATGGGTATCGCTGGCCTCCAGCAGGTAGCCGACACCGCGCACCGTGGTGATGCGCAGCGGTGCGCCCGCCAGCTTCTTTCTCAGGCGGCCAACATACAACTCGATGGCATTCGGGCCCACTTCGTCATCGAAACCAAACAGGCCGTTGCCGATCTCATCCTTGCCGACCACCTGGCCGAGGCGCCCGACCAGGATCTCCAGCAGGCGGTACTCGCGGTTGGGCAGTTCGATCGGTTCGCCGTCGAGGCTGACCCGGTGCGCCGCGTTGTCGAACTGGAAGCCGCCAATCTGCACCACTTCGCTGGCCTGGCCACGTGCACGCCGCAGCAGCACGCGGCAGCGCGCTTCGAACTCACGGAAATCGAACGGTTTGCCCAGGTAGTCGTCGGCGCCCACATCCAGCGCCTGCACGCGGTCTTCAATGCCATCGCGCGCGGTCAGCATCAGTACCGGTGTGCTGTCGCCGCGCTCGCGCATGCCCGCCAGCACGCGCAGGCCATCGAGCTTGGGCAGGCCGATATCCAGCACCACCAGGTCGAAGCTCTGGTAACGCAGCACGCTGGCCGCCGCCAGGCCATCGGCCTGCCAGTCCACGGCGTGCCCACTGCGGCGCATGCGGCGGATGATCGCATCAGCCAGATCCGGGTTGTCTTCGACCAGCAGCAGGCGCATGGGCACGGGGGTGGGAGGGGAAACGAATGCTACCGCATGCCGCTGCCGCGCTCGCCGGGCCCCGTCCGGAGGCGCCAGCGGGTCGCTTTACGCTGCACCGCACAATCCGTTGACAGGACGATGACAGCTTGCCCGACCCAGACTGCGGCCGCGCACCGTCCGGTGCCCACGATTGCCGCGCGCCTGGCGCGCACCTGGGAGGGTTTGTGGAATTCATGTTTGCCTGGCGGCGTCCTGCCGCCATGATGGCGCTGGCTGCCCTGTCGGCGCCGGCCTTTGCCGCCGAAGACGACCGTCCGGTCACCGCCACCCTCGGTGGTCGCCTGCACCTGGACTTCGCCACCTTCGACAACGACAACCGCGGCACCCCGAACAAGGACGACACCGAAATCCGCCGTGCGTGGGTTGACGTGTCCGGCAAGTTCTTCGTGGTCGACTACAAGCTGGAAGCCGATTTCTCCGGCGACCGCGTCGAGGCCAAGGACGTGTACCTGGCACGCAGCTTCGGCAAGGCCGGCAAGCTGACCGTGGGCCAGTTCAAGCAGTACTTCTCGCTGGATGACCGCACCAGTTCCAACTACGGCAGCTTCCTGGAGCGCGGCAACGCCGGCACCACGCTGGCGCCGCTGTACCGCCTGGGTGCGTCATGGCAGGCCAACCCCGGTGACTTCACCTGGGCGGCCAGCCTCTACAGCCTGGAAAGCATCGACGCCTGGCAGGTGAAGGGGCGCGCTGCCGGTGGCCGCGTCACCTGGGCACCCTCGCCCAGCGACGGCGACGTGCTGCACCTGGGCCTGTCGCTGGCCCGCGAGGCCTACGACAACCCCGGCGCCAACGGCGTGCCCGGCCTGCGTATCCGCCCGCGCCCGGCCGGCCATCTGTCCGACGAGAGCCGCCTGACCCTGGTCGACTTCTCCGCCGGCCGCGATACCGACGTCAACAAGTGGTCGCTGGAGTACGCGCAGGTGCGCGGCCCGCTGTCGTGGCAGGGCGAGTTCAGTGGCGCCACCTTCGACGACGGCGCGCAGCGCGGCGATGTGATGGCGGCCTACGGAATGCTCAGCTGGTTCGTGACCGGCGAAAGCCGCGCCTACGACCGCAAGACCGGTCGCTTCGCGCGAGTGAAGGACATCCGCCACAAGGCCGGCGCCTTCGAACTGGCGCTGCGCTATGACCAGATGTGGGGCGCGCAGCATCTCGATGGCGCGCCGGACCTGCGCCGCGGCAGCACCGAGGCCTGGACGCTGGGTGGCAACTGGTACCTGCGCGACAACCTGCGCTTCATGCTCAACGTGATCGAAAGCCGCAACCGCGACCGCCTGGCCGGGGTGACGGTGGACCGCACGCACGCGGTTACCGGACGCCTGCAGTACGACTTCTAAGCCTGATTTCCCGGGCATGCCGCCCGGGCCCCTTCCACTTCCCCACGTCCTGTTTTCGCAAGGAGTCCGCAGATGATGCTGAGCATCCTCGGCTTTGGCATGGTCATTACGTTCATGTACTTGATCATGAGCAAGCGCCTGTCGCCGCTCGTCGCCCTGATCACCATCCCCATCCTGTTCGCGCTGATCGGTGGCTTCGGCGCCGGCATCGACGAGATGATGCTGGAGGGCATCAAGAAGATCGCGCCGACCGGCGTGATGCTGATGTTCGCCATCCTCTACTTCGGGGTGATGATCGATGCGGGCCTGTTCGATCCGCTGGTGCGGGTGATCCTGCGCTTCGTCAAGGGCGATCCGATGAAGATCGTGCTCGGCACCGCGGTCCTGGCGATGCTGATCTCGCTCGATGGTGATGGCTCGACCACCTACATGATCACCGTCTCGGCGATGCTGCCGCTGTACCAGCGGCTGGGCATGAACGCGCTGAACATGACCTGCGTGACCATCCTCGCCGGCGGCGTGATGAACCTGACCCCATGGGGTGGCCCGACCGCACGCGCGGCCACCGCGCTGCACGTGGACCCGGCCGACGTGTTCGTGCCGCTGATCCCGTCGATGGTGATCGCCTGTGCCGGTGTGCTGCTGCTGGCCTGGTACCTGGGCCTGAAGGAACGCCGCCGCCTGGGTGTGGTGACCTTGCCGCAGGGTGGCAGCTGGATGGACAACAGCGTGTCCGATGACAACAACGCGCTGCCGTCGGTGGAGGACGCCGAAGACATCAAGCGGCCGAAGCTGCTGTGGGTGAACCTTGCGCTGACCGTAGCGCTGATGACCGCGCTGATCATCGGCGTGCTGCCGATGCCGGTGCTGTTCATGGTCGGCTTCGCCATCGCCCTGGTGATCAACTATCCGAACCTGGCCGAGCAGCGCCGCCGCGTGGTCAACCACGCCGGCAACGTGCTGTCGGTGGTGTCACTGATCTTCGCCGCAGGCATTTTCACCGGCATCCTCAACAACACCGGCATGGTGGAGGCGATGTCGCACAGCTTCCTGGCCGTGATTCCGGAATCGTGGGGCCCGTACCTGGCGGTGATCACCGCTGTGGCATCGATGCCGTTCACCTTCTTCATGTCCAACGACGCGTTCTACTTCGGCGTGCTCCCGATCCTGTCCGAGGCGGCCAGCAACTACGGCATCACCCCGGTGGAGATGGCGCGCGCCTCGCTGGCCGGCCAGCCGGTGCACCTGCTCAGCCCGCTGGTGCCGTCCACCTACCTGCTGGTGGGCCTGGCCAAGGTCGAATTCGCCGATCACCAGAAGTTCACCCTGAAGTGGGCCATCGCCATCTCGATGCTGCTGATGATCGGCAGCCTGCTGTTCGGCCTGTATCCCCTCGCCGCCTGACCCTTTGCCAAGGAGCCTTCTGCAATGACGCTTCGAATCGCTTACGTCACCAGTGGAATGGGCAGTGTCGGCACTGCCATCTGCCAGAGCCTGGCCCGCAGCGGCCACACCGTGGTTGCCGGCTGCGCGCCTAACTCACCGCGCAAGGCCAACTGGCTGCGCGAGCAGCGCGAACAGGGCTTCGACTTCATCGCCTCCGAAGGCAACGCCACCGACTGGGCCTCGACCAGCGCCGCGTTCGCCAAGGTCCGCGCCGAAGTCGGTGAAGTGGACGTGCTGGTCAACAACTCCGGTGGCAGCCGCGACCTGCTGTTCCGGCAGATGACGGTGGAGGACTGGAACGCGGTAATCGCCTCCAACCTCAATGCACTGTTCAACCTGACCAAGCAGGTGGTCGATGGCATGGCCACGCGGGGCTGGGGGCGCATCATCAACATCGGCTCGGTCAGCGCCCACAAGGGTCAGATCGGGCAGGTGAACTACGCCACCGCCAAGGCCGCGATGCACGGCTTCAGCCGTGCGCTGGCGGCGGAAGTGGCCTCGCGCGGGGTCACCGTCAACACGCTGTCGCCGGGCTACATCGCCAGCCAGGCGATCAGCGGCTTCCCGCCGGATGTACTGGACCGGCTGGCCGCCTCGGTGCCGGTGCGCCGCCTGGGACGCCCCGAGGAAGTGGCAGGCCTGTGCGCCTGGCTGGCCTCGGATGAAGCCTCGTACGTGACCGGCGCCGACTATCCGGTCAACGGTGGCCTGTACATGGGTTGAGCCCGTGTCCACGCAAGGCGTGGACCGCCTCCCCCACGGAGTGCGCGGGGCCGGTGAACCTTCGCTTGCGAGGGGGATCCGGCCCCTTTTTGTTTCTGCATTTTCGGGACGTATTGCCCGACACATCGGCAGAACCGGTGCTATACCTGCCAACGCTCGCCGAGCCCGATGGATGAACGGCCGGAATCGCGGATCAAGGAGGTTGGCATGCGTGCATTGCTGATTGCGCTTCTTGTGGTCGCCACCCCGCCACTGGCGGCCACCCCACCTGCTGCCACTGCGGATGAGGCGGATGCAGCATGGCGGCTCGTGGAACGCTGGTCCTTGCAGCTGGCACGCTCTGACCTTGTCGCGCAGCTATCGCCACTGGCTCCGGCCGGCTCGCATTCGGAAGCAAGAAGGGGCCGGGGCGACGGCGCCACCATCGATCTGGCGCCCTTCGTGGTCGCCGGGAGGATCAAGGGGCCTTCTGGCCAGATCTACACCGATGCGTCGGGGCGAATCATCAAAGGCATTACGCTGCGGCTGGGCGGCGCCTGCATCTCGCGAAAGCAGATGGGTCGTCGCTACCCCGACTTCAACGTCCTTTCCGTCCCGTCAGGGCATAGTCTGGACGAGTCGACGGTGTTCGGCACGGTAGTGAACGGCATCCAGATCGGGTTCTCATTCTCCGAACATGATCGTGACTGCATGGACCAGCTCAAATTGAGCTGGCCTGGGGAGCGCTTCTGATCCCCACCGGCCTACCACCATGACGAACATGTTGCAGGACACGCACCACTGCCCTGCACCGTTCGTTGGTTTTCCGTAAAGAAGGTTTCATGTTCCGTTCGCATAGTGGCCATGCACCGCGCACGCGTGCCGGTGACCACCCCCAATGCAACGGACCACCATGCAGACCCGACACCTGACGATCGCCGTGGCGATCGCGCTCTCCGCCGCCGCCAGCGCCCATGCCGCCACCGCCGCCGATACCGGTGCCACCGGCAGTACCGATGCCGCGCTGAGCGCGCAGACGCTGGATACCGTCTCCGTGATCGGCCAGGGCGAGACCCGCCAGGTGCAGCGCATCACCGCCGTCGACAAGCAGGTACTGCCGCCGGGCACCAGCGGCCAGAAGATCCTCGACCGCCTGCCGGGCGTGTCGGTGCAGTCCAATGATGCCTTCGGTGCCAACGAGGAATCGCAGACCATCAGCCTGCGCGGCTTCGACAAGAGCCGCCTCGGTTACACGCTGGACGGCATTCCGCTGGGCGACAACAGCTACGGCAACTACAACGGCCTGAGCATCGCCCGCGCGATCATCGCCGAGAACCTGGCCGGTGCCGAGCTGTCGCAGGGTATCGGTTCGCTGGGCGTGGCCTCGACCAGCAACCTGGGCGGCACCATCCAGTACTTCTCGATGGACCCGTCCACCGAATTCGGTGGCCGCGCCAGCGTCACCGTTGGCGACGACAGCCAGCGCCGTGGCTACCTGCGCGTGGATACCGGCGACATCAACGGCTTCTCGGCCTACGTGTCCGGCGTGCACCAGGACCAGGACATGTGGGCCGCGCCGTACCAGAACCAGACCACCCGCCAGTTCAACGCCAAGGCGGTGTGGAACGTCGGCGATCACCGCTTCGGTGCGTTCGTGGCCACCTCGCGCGCCAGCCAGGCCAACTACGCCTATCTGTCCAAGGACATGCTGGCCCGTGGCCTCGGTTATGACTGGAACATCTATGCACCGGACTGGGATCGCGCCGTCGCCGCCGCGTACTGCGCGCCGGGCACCTACAACAAGGCACGCTGCGCCTTCAGCGGCGGCGTCAACAGCATCGACGACGCGTACTACCAGAGCCGTGCGCTGCGTGACGACAACCTGTACTCGGTGGATGCCGACCTGCGCCTGGGCGAGCAGGGCCGCCTGAAGCTGCTGGCCTATCACCACGACAACCGTGGCCAGGGCCACTGGTGGGCACCGGGCCAGCCGTCCTACCCGGGCACCGACAAGATGCTGCCGATCTCGATCCGCAGTACCAACTACACGATCAACCGCGATGGCCTGACCGCCGCATTGTCGTGGACGGTCGGTATCCACGAGCTGGAAGCCGGCCTGTGGTACGAGCAGAACGACCATAACGTGTCGCGCAACTTCTACTACATCAGCGGCCCGTTCCTGGACGACCTGTACCTGAAGAACCCGGACCGCCTGCTGTTCAACCAGGACTTCGACATCCGCACGCGCCAGTTCTACGTGCAGGACCGCATGCGCTTCCTGGACCAGCGCCTGACCGTGGATGTGGGCATCAAGAGCCCGAACACCCGCATGCGCGCCACCGCCCAGCCGGGCGTGGAAACCAGCATCGCCTCGGGCACGTTGACCGCCAAGGAATCGGTGCTGCCGCAGCTGGGCCTGGGCTTCAAGCTCAACGCCAACAACGAGCTGTTCGCTTCCTATGCCGAGAACATCGCCGCCTTCGTCGGCGGTGGCAGCGGCGGCCCGTTGCAGGTATCGCCGGAATCGTTCGCGGCCAGCGCCGGCCTGGAGCCGGAGAAGTCCAAGAGCCTGGAAGCTGGCTTCCGTACCTTCGGCGAGAAATACCAGGCGTCGATCGCGGCCTACAACGTCAAGTTCGACAACCGCCTGCTGTCGCTGAACCCGTGCTCGAGCATCGAAGTCGGCACGCGCCCGGAGTGCGTGACGCGCTTCATCAACGTCGGCTCGGTGAAGAGCCACGGTGCGGAGCTGACCTTCATCCTCAAGCCGATCGACGGTCTGCAGTGGTACAACGCGCTGTCCTGGAACAAGACCACCTACGAGGATGACTACACCTCGGGCGGCGCCATCGTACCGGTGGCCGGCAAGATCACGGTGGATACGCCGCAGCGCATGGCCTCCAGTGAAATCAGCTGGAACCGCGATGGCTTCTTCGCCAGCCTGCGTGCCAAGTACACCGGCAAGCGCTACTACACCTACACCAACGACCAGTCGGTGCCGGGCGTGACCACCTTCGACGCCGGCGCGGGCTACGACTTCGGCCCGGGCCTGGGCCTGCGCAACGTGCGGGTGTCGTTGAACGCGACCAACCTGACCAACAAGCGCTATGCCGGCCAGCTGAGCTCGTTCGCGCCGACCGATCCGAAGGGCACGCGCTATGCGATCCATGCGAGCGCGCCGCGGCAGTTGTTCATGACGGTGGCGGCGGAGTTCTAAGTCGAAAGCGTTGCCCCGCGGCGTCTTGATTATCGTCGCGGGGCAGGGCCGGATGGGCCGGCGCAGGACACGCCGTGAACCCATCCATGGGGGCTCGTTGGCGCCATCCATGGCGCCAACGGTCCTGCGCCGGCCCATCCGACCCTGCTCGACGGTTTCCCGCGCCACGGTGCGGAAAGCAAAGAAGAGCAAAAGCAAAGAGCCGGGCATTGCCCGGCTCTTTGCTTTTCAAGCGCAATCCCTTCGGCGCGGTGATGTGCTGCCGCCTGCGCGGGAAACTGTCTGGCGGCGGTGGGGCACCCTGGCCAGGACCGTGAGGCGCATGGATGCGCCGATCGAGCCCCCATGGATGGGTTTACGGCGTGTCCTGGCCAGGGTGCCCCACCGCCGCCCAGCGATATCAATCGAGGCGCCAGTGCATCATCCCGCCAACGCATTTCATTCCGGCGCCAGCTGGTCCATCCGTATCCGATTGGCAAACAGCGAGAACGCCAGCATGCCGGCCAGGCCGTTCGCCCGGCTCATCCAGTGCGGCAGCCAGCGCGGCGGCTTCAGCACCCCCGACTCGAACAGCGGCGCGAACGCGATCGCATCGGTCAGGCTCATCTTGCCGGCAAACAACCAGCGGCAGACCTCCAGGCGGTCCTCGGCCAGCATGTGGCGGAAGAAGGTGTGCACCGATACCAGTCCGCGCAGGTACACCGTGTCCTTGGTGAAGGCCAGTCCACCACTCGGCGGTACACCACGGAACACACGCTGCGCCGAGGCGAAACTCTCTTCCGGGTTCTGTCCGGCATCGCAGAAGTAGCGGAACACCTCGATAAAATCGGCGCCTTCGCGCGCCATGGCGATCGCTTCGGTACGCAGGCTGATGCGCTTCAGGCGCTCGATGTCGATGCTGCCGGTGATCTGTTCGGCGAAGGTGGCCAGCCCTTCCTGGGTGGCTGTCACCCGCGGCGACGACAACGCCAGGCTGGGCAACACGGGTTGTTCGCGGCCATTCAATGCGGTCAGCGAATGCACCAGCGCTTCGTGGTGGAACAGCTGCGCGCGGTCGTAGGCGCTGAAGCGCGCACTGGTGCGCAGCCGGATGCGGGTCGGGCCGGCAGCGGCCTTGGACACCAGTTCCGGGTCGAGCTGCACCTGGATGATGCGCGATTCGAAGAACGCATCCAGATCATTCTGCAGCTGCAGCTGCAGGGCGATGGCCGAGACCGGCACCTGCTCTTCCGGCGCCAGCAGTTCGTGGTCCAGTTCGGCGGCAATCTGTATGAAGTGGCGCGCTGCTTCGCGCGTGCTCGGGCCATTGCCCGGCAGCGGCTGCTCGGGGGCGCCGAACAACTGCACCGAACAGGTATCAACGGCGGCGGTGCCCAGCCCTTCCAGCAGCTGCGCGGCCAGGTCCCAGCTCTGCGCCGACTGCCGCACGTAGTGGCCCAGCGGATGAGTGTCGTCGCAGTCGGCGGCGATCGCGGCCAGCGCGCGACGTTCTTCGCTGAAGTCCAGCCGTGGGTAATCCACCTTCGGCAGCACCGGCTGGCCACGCGCCACGCTGTCCAGGAACGGTGCCTGCACCGTTGCCGGCCAGCTGGTCAGGCCCAGCAGACGGATGCCTCCCACGGCCTCGACCAGGCGCGCATCGAGCGCTGCATGGTGGGCCACGTCACGGTCCAGCGTCGCAGTCGGTTCCATGCGCGGACTATAGCGCCCTGCCATGTCCGGCGCTGCGCGCCACCGCCCGAGCGTTGGCTCGGGCGCTACAGGGTGTCCCGGGATGCATCTCTTGTAGAGCCGAGCCCACGCTCGGCTGCACTGTCAGCGCCTACGCGGCTTGCCGGCCGGGCGGAACTGCTGGCCCTTGCCCTTCTTGCCGCCACGCTCCTGCGCGGTCTCGGCCTGGCGCACCGCCAGCTTGGCGGCGGCGGCGGCCACTTCTTCCTTCAGCTTGAAGTAGTTGAGCAGCCGGCTCTCTTCGATCTCGCCCGCGTCGATCGCTGCGCGTACGGCACAACCCGGTTCCTGCTGGTGCTTGCAGTCGTTGAAACGGCACTGCGCGGCCAGCGCTTCGATATCGGCGAAGCCACCTTCGGACAGCGTCTCTTCACCGGTCGGCTTCAGCTCGCGCATGCCGGGGGTGTCGATCAGGCAGGCGCCCATCGGCAGCGGCATCAGCGCGCGATGGGTGGTGGTGTGGCGGCCGCGCGAATCGTTCGCGCGCACCGCGTTGGTCTTCATCCGCTGCTCGCCGAGCAGCGTGTTGGTCAGCGTGGACTTGCCGGCACCTGAGGAGCCGACCAGCACCACCGTGCGGCCCGGGCCCAGCCAAGGCTGCAGCACCGCCACGCTGTCGGCATCCAGGCCGTTGATCGCATGCAGGGCGATACCCTGCATCTCCAGCTCTTCCAGCACTGCCAGTGCGTCCTCGCTGTATTCGGTCTGGTCGGCCTTGGTCAGCACCACCACCGGTTCGGCACCGCCACCGCCGACCAGCAGCAGGTAGCGCTCGATGCGGCGCGGATTGAAGTCGGCATCCAGGCCGCAGACGATGAACACCGTGTCGATGTTGGCCGCGATCACCTGCTGGTGGTAGTGCTCACCGGCGGCGCCTCGCTTGATCGCGGTGCGGCGTGGCAGCAGCGCGACGATGCGGATGCCGTCCAGCAGCACCCAGTCACCCACGGCCGGCCGTTCATGGCTGGGGAAGCGCGGGCGCTGCCATTCCGGCAGCGACTCGGCCTTGATCGACGCATCCGGGCCATCGGCCACCACGTAGTGGGTGCGGTGCTGTTCGATCACCCGCGCCGGGCGGGCCTGCGGATGTGCGGCCATCGCGGCCTGCCAGTCGGCCTGCTGCGCCGGGCCCGGCCAGGGCCAGCCAATGGTCTGCAGGGCGATGAAATCGGGGGTCTGGGTCATCGCCGCCATTCTACCTGTGCCGGCGCCCTGGCAGCCCAGCAATGACGGGCCCGGCGCCCTTGCCATGCATTGCAGCAATTCCGGTAGGATGGAAGCCCCATGCCTTTTGACGGCCCAGCTCCCATGTCCACCAACTCGCCCAAGCCCCTGGCCATCCGCGAGCGCCTTTCCGAAGTGCGCTACGAAATCCGCGGAGAACTGGCGCGGCGAGCCCGGGAGCTGGAGGCGCAGGGCCGCAAGCTGATCAAGCTCAACATCGGCAATCCGGGCGCTTTCGGTTTCCGCGCGCCGGAGCACCTGCAGCGTGCGATCGCCGACGACATGGGCCGCACCGACCCGTACACCCATCAGCAGGGCCTGCCGGTGGCGCGCGAGGCCATCGCCGGTTACTACGCCCGTCGTGGCGCACCGGATGCGCACCCGGACCGCGTGTTCGTCGGCAACGGCGTCAGCGAGCTGATCGACCTGTCGCTGCGTGCGCTGCTCAACCCGGGCGACGAAGTGCTGGTGCCGTCGCCGGACTACCCGCTGTGGTCGGCCTCGACCATCCTCAACGATGGCCGCCCGGTGTACTACCGCTGCGCTGCCGAGAACGGCTTCCAGCCGGACCCGAGCGAGATCGAGACGCTGGTGTCGTCGCGCACCCGCGCCATCGTGCTGATCAACCCGAACAACCCCAGCGGCGCCAGCTACCCGCGCGAACTGCTGGAGCGCGTGGTCGAGATCGCACGACGCCACAACCTGCTGTTGCTGGTCGATGAGATCTACGACCAGATCCTGTACGACGACGCGGTGTTCCAGCCGGTCGCGCCGCTGGCCGGTGATCATCCGTGCCTGACCTTCAGCGGCCTGAGCAAGGTGCACCGCGCCTGCGGCTGGCGCGTGGGCTGGGCCCACCTCAGCGGCGACGACGCGCGCCTGGGCGACTTCCGCGCCGCGCTGGACCTGCTCGGCGCGCTGCGCCTGTGCGCCAACGTGCCGGGCCAGTACGCCATCGAAGCCGCGGTGAACGGCCCGGACACCATTTCCGAACTGTGCACGCCGGGCGGCCGCCTGTATGAAACCCGCCGCGCGGTGATCGAAGCCTGCGAAGCCAGCGAGCACCTGTCGCTGGTCGCGCCGGCCGGTGCGCTGTACGCGTTCCCGGCCGTGGTCGGTGCCGCCGCCAAGGGCTTCGACGACCACAACTTCGCGCTGGACCTGATGAACAACGAAGGCGTGCTGGTGGTACCGGGTTCCAGCTTCAACGTGCCCTACCGCCATCATTTCCGCGTGACCCTGCTGCCGGAAGCCTCGGTGATGCGCGATGTGTTCGCGCGCATCGACCGCGTGCTGGCCCGCCGTGCCGAGGACGCAACCAAGGTCGTGCCGCTGAAGCCACGCCGTTCGGTAGCCTGAGTCGTGGCGCTGTCCTATCTGGCGCTGGGTGATTCGTACACCATCGGTGAAGCGGTTGCGGTCGAAGGCCGCTGGCCGCACCAGCTGGCCGCCGCGCTGCGTGCGCAGGGCATCGACCTGTCCGACCCGCAGACCATTGCGACCACCGGCTGGACCACCGACGAGCTTGACGCCGGTATCGACGTAGCTGCACCGCAGGGCCCGTACGACTTCGTCAGCCTGCTGATCGGCGTCAACAACCAGTACCGCGGGCGCCCGCTGGACGAATACCGCAACCAGTTCCAGGCCCTGCTGCAGCGGGCAATCGGCTTCGCGGGCGGTGATGCTGGCCGCGTGCTGGTGCTGTCCTTCCCCGATTGGGGTGCGACCCCGTTCGGCGCCGGCAGCGGCCGCGACCTGGCCGCGATCGAGATCGAGACCGACGAGTTCAATGCCGCCGCCGAGGTGATCAGTACCCGGCACGGTGTGGCCTTCGTCGACATCACCGACATCAGCCGCGCGCAGGGCGAAGACCCGACGATGATCGCCGAGGATGGCCTGCACCCTTCGGCGCGGATGTACGCGCTGTGGAGCAAGCGGGCGTTGCCGGTGGCCGCGCACCTGCTCGGCGCAGCGGACTGAGACGATGGGCGGCTTGCCACGGACTGGCATGCCGCTGCCCTGCACTGCACTGACGAACGCACAGGCGCGTTCGATTGCCGAGGCGTTCCGCCCGGTACGGGTCTGGGGCAACCGCAGCGATTACTTCTATGCCCGCAGCAAGCTCGGCAGCGATCCCCTGTACGGCGGCGTGCTGCAGCAGCTTCCCGATGACGGGCATCCGGTATTGGACCTGGGCTGCGGGCTGGGGTTGTTTGCCCACGTGCTGCGCCAGCGCGGCGACACCCGGCGCTACCTGGGCGTGGACGTGGATGCCGCCAAGATCGCACGCGCCCGGCGTGCTGCCACCCAGCTTGACGATGTGCACTTCGATTGTCTGGACCTGCAGGCGCCGCTGCCGGCCCGGGCCGGGCACGTATTGCTGCTGGATGTGCTGCAGTACCTGGAAGCGGGTGCGCAGCAGGCGCTGCTGCGCGCCGCCAGTGCGCGTGTTGCCCGCGGTGGGCGCCTGCTGCTGCGTACGCCCCTCGCCACCGGCGATGGCCGCGACCGCACCACGCGGGTGGCCGACCGGCTGGCCTGGCTGGTCGGCTGGATGGACACGCGACCCTGCCACTACCCCGAGCCGAACGTGCTGCAGGCGACGCTGACCGAAGCCGGATTGCAGGTGACGGCACCGCGCCCTCTGCATGGACGCACGCCGTTCAACAGCTGGTTGCTGGTGGCCGAACGCCCCGCGTTGTAGGGCCAAGCGCAGCATGTGCCAGCGCTGCGCGCCGCCGTCCGAGCATCGGCTCGGGCGCAGCAGGATGGTCGCCAACCCATGTAGCGCCTAGTCAATGCTCGGCTGCCCTGCGACGTCTTCCGGTGCTGCGCACCGCCGCCCGAGCATCGGCTCGGGCGCTACTGGATGATCGCCACCCCTTGTAGAGCCGAGCCCATGCTCGGCTGCCCTGCGAGGTCTTCCGGTGCTGCGCGCCGCCGTCCGAGCATCGGCTCGGGCGCAGCAGGATGGTCGCCAACCCATGTAGCACCGAGCCAATGCTCGGCTGCCCTGCGACGTCTTCCGGTGCTGCGCACCGCCGCCCGAGCATCGGCTCGGGCGCAGCAGGATGGTCGCCAACCCTTGTAGAGCCGAGCCCATGCTCGGCTGCCCTGCGACGTCTTCCGGTGCTGCGCGCCGCCGTCCGAGCATCGGCTCGGGCGCAGCAGGATGGTCGCCGACCCTTGTAGCGCCGAGCCAATGCTCGGCTGTTCTACACCACCAGGGCTCGCCGTCACGGGACCGGCAGCTGCGCCTTCAATCCACGCTCGTCCAGCGCCTGCAGCACGCGCTCGATGATCTCCAGGTTGTGGCCGTGTGCGGCCCCCTCATGCAGCAGCACGATGGCGCCCGGACGCAGGTCCGGCAGCAGGCGGTCGAGCACGCCCTGCGTGGTGCAGCCGACCCCGTCGTAGCCGCGCGCGCTCCAGCCCACCCGGACCAGACCCAACCGCTGCAGCACCGGTGCCACGAACGGGTTGGTCATGCCCACCACCGAGCGGTACCAGCGCACCGGTTGGCCCCCCAAGGCCTGCAGCGCGTGCTGGCAACCTTCGATCTCGGCGCGCATCGCGACTGGGCCCAGCCGCCAGAAACGCGCCTGCGGGTGGCTGTGGCTGTGGTTGCCCAGGTCGTGGCCGCGGTGCAGGATCTCGGCCACCAGTTCCGGCTGCGCCAGCGCACGTTCCCCCACCAGGAAGAAGGTGGCACGGGCCTTGTGGCGGTCCAACAGGTCGAGCACGGCGCGGGTTTCCGGGCTGGGGCCGTCATCGATGGTCAACCAGACGCTGTTGCCGGCATCCGGCACCCGGCTCAGCACCGGTGCATAGAAACGGCTGTTGGGCAGGAATACCGGCACCACGAACAGCGCATGGCTGGCCACCAGCAGCGGCAGGCCCCACTGCCAGCCGGCCAGCGCCCAGGCCAGGATCACGGCCAGCTGCGACGCCACCAGCCAGGGCAGCCAGCGCCAGGGGCGTGCCGGGATGCGATGCAATGTTCCTGCGCTGCTCATCCCCCATGATGCCATGGGGGTTAGAATTGATGATTCGAATTCCCGGAACCCCGACGTCCATGTCCCTCGATCCCGCCCTGCGTTCGCGCATCGAATCCATCCTCAACGCCAACCGCGTCGTGCTGTTCATGAAGGGCCAGCCGTCGATGCCGCAGTGTGGTTTCTCGGCCAAGGCCGTGGGCGCGCTGCAGGACCTCGGCGTCGAGTTCGCCCACGTCAACGTGCTGGCCGACCAGGAAATCCGTGAAGGCATCAAGGCCTACGGCGACTGGCCGACCATCCCGCAGCTGTACATCGACGGCGAACTGGTCGGCGGCAGCGACATCGTGCTGCAGATGGCGGCCAGCGGCGAGCTGAGCAGCGTGCTGGGTCTGGCCGCACCGGACCGCACCCCGCCGAGCATCACCGTGACCCCGGCCGCCGTGGAAATGCTCAAAGGCGCGCTGGCCGACGCCCCGGGCGCCGCCCTGCAGCTGAGCATCGACGCCGGCTTCCAGCCGAACTTCCAGCTGGCCCCGCACGATGAAGGCGCCATCGCCGCCGAGTCCAACGGCCTGCGCGTGCAGTTCGACCTGGCCAGCGCCCGTCGCGCCAACGGCATCACCATCGACTGGGTGGACGACATCCGCGGCAAGGGCCTGGCCATCGACAACCCGAATGCGCCCAAGCCGGTGCAGGAAATCAGCGTGCGTGATGCCGACGACCTGGTGCGTGCCGGCAACATCACCCTGGTGGACGTGCGCCCGGCCGACGAGCGTGAGATCGCCGCCGTGGGCGTGCCGTTCAAGACCTTCGACGGCAACGGCCGTGCCGCGCTGGAAGCCCTGCCGAAGGACACCGCGCTGGCCTTCATGTGCCATCACGGTGGCCGCAGCGCGCAGGCCGCCGAGCAGTTCCGCGCCCTGGGCTTCACCAAGGTGTTCAACGTCACCGGCGGCATCAATGCCTGGTCGGAAGACGTGGACAACGGCGTGCCGAAGTACTGATCGGCACTGAAAAAGGGGACGGAGGGGATTAAGTCGTTTATGGCACAAACGACTTAATCCCCTCCGTCCCCTTTTTCTTAGCCGGCGAACCCGCCTTCGGCCAGGTAATCGAGTTCTTCCGGCGAGGGAATGCGGCCGAGCACGGCATTGCGATGCGGGAAACGGCCGAAGCGACGGATGATGTCGCGGTGCAGTTCGGCGTACTGCAGGTATTCCTTGTCACCCAGCACATCGAACATCGCCACCGAACGGTCCTGGTCCAGCGGATCCTCGGAGTGCTCGAACGGCAGGTAGATGAAGGCACGCAGCTTCGGTACCAGCTGCAGGTCCAGCCCTTCCTCGATCGCGCGCATGGCGTAATGCCGCGCCAGGCCATCGGTGGCATAGGAGTGGGCGGTACCGCGGAAGCAGTTGCGCGGGAACTGGTCCAGCAGCAGCATCAACGCCAGCGCGCCTTCGGCACTGCCCAGCCAATGCTCGCGCGCACGCGACGCCGCAGCGTAATGTTCATCCAGGAACAATCCGCGGAACTGCGCGTCGAAGGCATCGTCGCGGGTGAACCACTTCGCAGGGCCCGCTTCCTTCCAGAAATCCACCACTTGCGCGGCAACGTCCATCACCTACTCCCCAGGGCCGGCGCGCCGCGCCAGGCCATCATCATCATTCGTCGAAGCGCAGGTGGCGGACCGACTTGCCGTTGCGCCGGATAAGCTTAAGCGCCTCGATACCGATCTGGATATGGTTTTCCACGAACTGGGAGCTGACCTTGGCGTCGGAGGCCTCGGTCTTGACCCCGTCGGGGATCATCGGCTGGTCCGAGACCAGCAGCAGCGCGCCGCTGGGGATGTGGTTGGCGAAGCCGGCGGCGAACACGGTGGCCGTTTCCATGTCGATGGCCATGCAGCGCATCGCCCGCAGCCGTTCCTTGAAGGCCTCGTCGTGTTCCCAGACACGGCGGTTGGTGGTGTAGACGGTGCCGGTCCAGTAGTCGTGGCCGAGATCGCGGATCATGGTCGAGACCGCACGCTGCAGTGCGAACGCCGGCAGCGCCGGCACTTCCGGCGGCAGGTAGTCACCCGAGGTGCCCTCGCCCCGGATCGCAGCGATCGGCAGCACCAGGTCGCCCAGCTGGTTCTTGCGCTTGAGGCCACCGCACTTGCCCAGGAACAGCACTGCCTTGGGCATCACTGCCGACAGCAGGTCCATGATGATCGCGGCATTGGGGCTGCCCATGCCGAAGTTGATCATGGTGATGCCATCGATGGTGGCGCTGGCCATCGGCCGGTCCAGGCCGATGATGGGCGCCCCGGTCAGCTCGGAAAAGGTATGCAGGTAGCCGCCGAAGTTGGTCAGCAGGATGTGCTGGCCGAACTGGTCCAGGGGCACGCCGGTGTAGCGCGGCAGCCAGTTGTCGACGATTTCCTGCTTGCTCTTCATGGCCAGTCCGGTACGGCGGGGGGCCGGGTATTTTCGGGCACGCGGCCGGTGCCGTCGAGCCACCGTCGGCAGGCCTGTGAAGAAGGTCACTTGGCAAGCCCGCCGCCTCCGGGCTAGCGTCGAAGATTGGACCGGACTGCAAGGGGAACTGCATGGCATCGACGTTGTTGCGCGCCGGGGTAGCCCTGGCACTGCTCTCATTGAGCACGGCTCCGGCGGTGGGCGCCTCGCGCTTCGTCGCCGATCCCTACCCCAGCACCTACCAGGCGCATCCCGATGCGCCGGTACTGATCCAGAACGCCACTGTGCTGACCGGCACCGGCCAGCGCCTGGACAATGCCGATGTGCTGCTGCGCGAGGGTCGTATCGTCGCCGTCGGTCGCCAGCTGCAGGCCGACGACGGCGTCACCCGCATCGATGCACAGGGCAAGTGGGTCACCCCCGGGCTGATCGACGTGCACTCGCACCTGGGCGTATACCCCAGCCCCGGCGTCGGCGCGCACAGCGACGGCAACGAGATGACCGCGCCGGTCACCGCCAACGTCTGGGCCGAACACTCGGTGTGGCCGCAGGACCCCGGCTTCGCCACCGCACTGGCCGGCGGCGTGACCAGCATGCAGGTGCTGCCCGGCTCGGCCAACCTGGTGGGTGGCCGCGGCGTGACCCTGAAGAACGTCCCGGCCGTCACCTACCAGGCGATGAAGTTCCCCGGTGCACCCTGGGGCCTGAAAATGGCCTGCGGCGAGAACCCCAAGCGGGTCTATGGCGAAGGCAAGGGCGTGACCCCGGCCACGCGCATGGGCAACGTGGCCGGCTATCGTGCCGCCTTCATCGATGCCGCCGACTACATCGCCAAGAGCAAGCCGAAGCCGGCCAAGCGCAAGGGCTGGTTCGGCAGCGACAAGGGCGACAGCGCCGGTGATGCCGGCGGCAAGCGCGATCTCAAACTGGATACGCTGGCCGGCGCCATCGAAGGCGACATCCGCGTGCACATCCACTGCTACCGCGCCGACGAGATGGCCACCATGCTCGACCTCGCCAAGGAATTCGGCTTCAAGGTGGCCGCCTTCCACCACGGCGTGGAGGCCTACAAGCTGGCCGACCGGCTGGCTGCCGACGGCGTCTGCGGCGCACTCTGGGCCGACTGGTGGGGTTTCAAAATGGAAGCCTTCGATGGCATTCCGGAGAACATTGCGCTGGTCGACCGGCCGAAGAACAGCTGCGCCATCGTCCATTCCGATTCACCCGAGGGCATCCAGCGCCTGAACCAGGAAGCGGCCAAGGTGATGGCGTCCGCGCGACGCGCGCGCATGCCGGAGATCGCGCCCGAGCACGCCATCACCTGGATGACCGCCAACGCCGCCAAGGCGCTGGGCATCGAAGGGCAGACCGGCACCCTGGAAGCCGGCAAGATGGCCGATGTGGTGGTCTGGAACGGCAACCCGTTCAGTTCGTATGCGCTGGCCGAGCAGGTCTTCATTGATGGCCGCAGGTTGTACGACCGCAGCGCACCGGCGGCGACGCCGCGTTCCGATTTCCAGCTTGGCCAGGAGGTGCGCTGATGGTGGCGCTCAAGCAGTTGGTGCAGTCTGCCGCGAAGGGCAGCCGGGCATGGCTCGGTTCTACGGTCATGGCGTTGTCTTGCATCTGCGCATCCGCGCAGGCGCAGGACCTGCTGGTACGCAACGCCACGGTGCATACCGCCAGCGCGCGCGGCAGCCTGCAGAACGCCGATGTACTCGTGCAGGGCGGCATCATCCGCGCGGTGGGCAGCGGGCTGTCGGCACCGGCTGGCGCAACCGTGGTGGAGGCCAATGGCCGCCCACTGACACCGGCGCTGTTCGGTGGCATCACCGAGACCGGGATCGAGGAGGTCCTGGTTGAAACCAGTACCGTCGACAGCTCGCTGAAAATGAGCGATCAGCCATTGCGACCCGAGTTCGACGTGACCCTGGCCTACAACCCGGCCTCGGTACTGATTCCGGTGACGCGCCTGGAAGGCATCGGCTTCACCGCACTCGGCGCGACCCCGGGCGGTGGCTTCGTCGCCGGCCAGGGCGGTGTGATGCGACTCGATGGCAGCATCGACCCGATCGGCCCGCGTGCCCTGTTCCTGCGCATCGGCGCGGCAGCCTCCGAACTGACCGGGCATTCACGCGCCGCGCAATGGATGCTGTTGCAGCAGATGATCGACGAAGCACGCGGACAGGTGGCTGCGGACTCGCCGCACGCACTGCTGACGCCGGCCGGGCGTCGCGCACTCAGCCGCTACCTGGCCGGCCAGGGCCGCATCGTGGTGGAGGTGGATCGCGCCGCCGACATCCGCCAACTGCTGCGCTGGGCCACCCGCGAAAAGGTGAAGATCGCCATCGCTGGTGCCAGCGAAGCGTGGCAGGTGGCGCCGGAGTTGGCCGCTGCGCACGTGCCGGTGTTCGTCGACGTGCTGGCCAACCTGCCGGCCAGCTTCGACCAGCTCGGTGCCACCCTGGAAAACGCCGCGCGCCTGCAGCGTGCCGGCGTGGCGGTTTCCTTCGTGCAGCGCGGCGACGCCACCCACAACGCGCGCAAGATGCGCCAGCTGGCCGGCAACGCGGTGGCCAACGGTTTGCCGTGGGCCGACGGCCTGGCCGGGCTGACCCGGGTCCCGGCGCAGGCCTTCGGCGTGGCCGACCAGATCGGCAGCATCGAGCCGGGCAAGCGTGCCGACCTGGTGCTGTGGGAGGGCGACCCGCTGGATGTGGCGCACTACGCCGAACAGGTCTGGCTGGGCGGCCGTGCGATGCCGATGCGCTCGCGCCAGACCGAACTGCGCGACCGCTACCTGCAGCGCAACGCGCAGCCCTGACCGCACACGAGGACACACCGATGGCGACATTGCGCTGGTACTTCGACTTCGTCTCTCCCTATTCCTACCTGCACTGGCAGAAGCTGAAGCAGTTGCCACAGTTCGGGCAGATCCAGACCGTGCCGATCGCCTTCGGTGCGGTACTGCATCACCTGGGCAACCTGGGCCCGGCCGAGATTCCGGCCAAGCGTCGTTTCATCTACCGCCAGCTGCTATGGAACGCACAGGCCGAGGGCACGCCCTTGCACTTCCCGCCGGGCCACCCATTCAACCCGCTGTCCGCCCTGCGCCTGTGCCTGGCCGCTGGCGCCGGCACGCAAGCGGTGGACGTGCTGTTCGACTGGATCTGGCGCGAAGGTCACGCGGGCGACAGCCCTGAGGCCCTGCGCGAACCGGCCGCGCGGCTGGGTATCGAGGATGTCGCCAGTGCCATCGCCGACCCGGCGGTGAAGGAGCAGCTGCGGCGCAACACCGAGGCCGCAATTGGCACCGGGGTGTTCGGTGTGCCGACCCTGGCGATCGACGGGGAACTGTTCTGGGGCAACGATGCGCATCCGCTGATGGCCGCGGTACTGGCCGATCCGGGCCTGCTGCAGCAACCCGAATGGCAGCGTCTGGCCAGCCTGCCGGTGGCAGTCCAGCGCAGCCGCTGAGCGGGGCGTGGCGCGTTTCCCTCGCGCGCCACGGCAGATTTTGAGATAGATTTCACGTTTCCGAACCTACTACCGCCCTGGAGGGGGAGCCGCGGATGCGCATCGGAATCGTCGTCGACTCGGCCTGCGACCTGCCGCAGGCCTTCATTGCCGAGCACAACATCGTGCTGCTGCCGATCACCGTACGGATCGGCGAAGCCGTGCTGGCCGATCATCGCGATGAGCAGGCCACCCTGAGTTTCCTGCACGCGCATGTGGCCGAACATGGCGCCGAGGCGGAGACCATCCCCTTCAGCGTCAACCAGATCCGCGACCTGTTCCTGCAGCAGCTGGTGATCGATTACGACCACGTGTTCTGCATGACCATCACCAAGACCCGCAGCCCGATCCACGACAACGCGCTGCAGGCCAGCTTCGCCATCCTCAACGACTACAAACCGGTGCGTCAGGCAGCGGGCTACAACTCGCCGTTCGCGCTGCGCGTGCTCGACACCCAGAACCTGTTCGCTGCCCAGGCGGTAACGGCGGTGGAAGCGGTGCGCCTGCGCGACAGCAACGCCAGCGTGCAGCAGATCCGCGAACGATTGGAGGAACTGGCGGGCAACGTGCATGGTTACATGGTTACCCGCGACCTGTACTACATGCGCGCACGTGCGCGGCACAAGGGTGACCGCAGTGTCGGCCTGCTCAGTGCAGCGCTGGGAAGCGCACTGGACATCAAGCCGGTGCTGCATGGCTACCGTGGCGAGACCGGGCCGGTGGCCAAGATCAAGGGCTTCGACAACGCCGTGCAGAAGCTGTTCGCGGTGGTCGGCCAACGTGTGCGTGCCGGGCTGATGACACCGACGGTGTGCGTCAGCTACGGCGGCGAACTGGACGAGCTGCGCACCCTGCCCGGCTATGCACAGATGAAGGAGGTCTGCGCCGGCCACGGCGTGACCGTGTACGAATCGGTGATGAGCCTGACCGGCATGGTCAACGTCGGCAAGGGCGCGGTCACCGTGGGCTTCGCCGATGGGCCACATCGGTTCGAATGAGCGCCGGCCACGGCCGGATTCTGCACATCGATTCCACCGCGGTTGTGCCAGTCTTGCCGCACTTCAAGGAGAACTCCATGCCTGCGCAGTACCACATCAGCCTGCCCGACCCGTCCAAGGCCCGCGGCAACGATCCTGACCTGTCCTTCCATTCGCAGGGCGCCGCCGGCTTCGCCGAAGAGCTGCAGGACGCCCTGCGCAGCGGCACGCTGTTCGAGCGCTGGAAGGCCAAGCAGCCCGACCCGGATGCGGTGGAACCGCAGTGGGGCGTGACCGACCCGGATGCCACCGTGACCGGCGAGCAGAAGGACCTGCGCATCAACCTGGTCGCCACCACCCGCATCGACAGTGACGTGTTCAAGCAGCGCCTGCGCCTGCTGGCCGGCAGCCACTGGGAACTGCGCGACGTGCGTTGAGGCTTGGATCTGGTAGTTGCCAACCTTGGTTGGCGCTTCTGGAAGAATGTTGCCAACCAAGGTTGGCAGCTACCCATTTCCGGGTAGTGCCGGCCGCCGGCCGGCAACCGCACAATCCATGAGAGTGCCGGCCAGCGGCCGGCACTACCAGCCGCCGCCCAGCGCGCGGTAAAGCTCCACCCGTGCGATCGCGGCCGTGGCCTGGCTGTTGGCCAGCGCGGCCTGGTTGTCCAGCGCGATGCGCTGGGTGGTCAGCACGTCCAGCATATCGACCACGCCGGCCTGGTACTGCCGGCGCGCAGCGCCCAGTGCGGTCTCGCTTTCATTCACTGCCACGTGCAGCTGCAGCGTGCGCTGCTGCTCGGCACTGTAGCCATCCATGGCGTCGTCCACTTCATGCCAGGCCTGCAGCACGGTACGGTGGAACTGCAGGGCGGACTGTTGCTGCTGCAGCCTGCTCAGCGCGAGATTGGCCTTCAGCCGTCCGCCCTGGAAGATCGGCAGGCTGATCGACGGCCCGATGCTGAAACGATGCGCGTTCCAGCCATCCAGATCATCCAGCTGCTTGGCCTGGAAGCCCGCGTCGCCATTCAAAGTGATGCGCGGCAGGAAACTGGCCTTGGCCACGCCGATGCCCGCCGTTGCCGCATGCAGTGCCGCCTCGGCACGACGGATGTCCGGGCGACGCTCAGCCAGTTCACTCGGCAGCCCCACCGCTACGGCCGGCAACGCCGGCCAGTCACGGCGTGCATCCTGCAGCTGCGCGTCCAGCGCCTGCGGCGGCTGCGCCAGCAGGAACGCCAGCGCATTGCGCAGCTGCGATTCGCGATGCCGCAACGGCGCGATGCGTGCCTGCAGCGATGCCACCTGCGCGGCCGCGCTGGACACCTGCAGCGTGCTGGCCACACCCTGGCGTTGGCGTGCTTCGGTCAGGCGCTTGATGTCGTGGGCGATGCTGAGGTTGTCCTCGGTGATCGCCAGCAGCTGCCGCGTCGCACGCAGCTGCAGGTAATCACGCGCGGTTTCCGCCAGCAGCGCGATGCGCATTGCGTGTGCATCCTCCTCGGCCATCTGCACGCGCGCGTCGGCCGCTTCCATCTGGCGATGCACGCGGCCCCACAGGTCCAGTTCCCAGCTCAGGCCGATACCGGCCTGGAACAGCCCGTAGTCATTACGGCCGCCGTTGCCGGACGGATCATTCAGGCCCACCTCGCTGTTGCGTGCACGCACACCACTGGCGCTCGCGCTGACGCTGGGCAGGCGATCGGCGGCGGTGATGCCGCGCGCGGCGCGGCTCTGCTGCACGCGGTTGACCGCCAGCTGCAGGTCCAGGTTGGCCGCCAGCACCTGGTTGGCCAGCTGCCCCAGCAGCGGATCGTCGAAACCGGCCCACCAGGCCGCGTCCTGGTCGATGGCGTTGCCGGCGACGGCCTCACCCTGCCAGTGGCTGGGCAGTTCCGCCTGCGGGCGTACGAAGTCCGGACCCATCATGCAGGCAGCCAGGGCCGTGCAGAGGCTGGCCGCAACGAAGGTGCGGAACACGGTGACTGCGCTCATGCACCCTCCCCGCTCTTGTGGCCCGGACTGTGCTGCACGCTCTGCGCGTGCGCGCGCCTGCCCAGGTCAACGCTGGCTTCCACCGACATGCCGGCACGCAGCTGGTCCAGCAGCGGCTGGCCCGGCTCCAGCACGATCTTCACCGGAATGCGCTGCACCACCTTGGTGAAGTTGCCGGTGGCGTTCTCCGGTGCGACCGCAGCGAAGGTGACGCCGGTGGCCGGTGCGATGCTGTCGATGTGTCCGCGCAGCGGCTTGCCCGGGAACACGTCCACCTTCAGTTCGACCTGCTGGCCGGCCTGCATGCGGGTCATCTGCGTTTCCTGGAAGTTGGCGACCACGAAGGCGCGCTTCAGCGGCACCACCGCAGCCACCGGCGTACCCGGCGTCAGATAGGCACCCACGCGCACGGCGCGACGACCGACGATGCCATCGATCGGTGCACGCAGCACGGTGTGCGACAGATCCAGTTCGGCGCGTGCCTGCGCCGCTTCTGCACGTTGCACCGCCGCCTGCGCGGCCTGCACGCTGGCGCTGAGGATGTCGGTACGCTGGCGCGCGGTCGACAGCGCGGCCTGGCCCTGCTGCAGATGGGCACTGGCTACGGCCTGCTTTGATTGCGCCTGCTGTGCGTTCTGCACGGTACCGGCGCCGTCACGGGCCAGTTCGCGGTAACGCTGCTGGTCGGCACTGGCCAGGGTCAGTTCGGAACGGCTGACATCGACGCTGGCCCTGGCCTGCTCGATCAGCGAGCCCTGCTGGGCCAATGCGGCCTGCGCGTTGGCCAGCTGTGCTCGGGCATTGGCGAGGTCGGCACGCGCCGCCTGCAGGGCGACCTGGTAGTCGCGGTCGTCGATGCGGGCGAGCACGTCGCCGGCCTTCACCGACTGGTTGTCTTCTACTTCCACGGCCCTGACGAAGCCGGGAATCTTCGGCGCCACCAACGTGTAGTCAGCCGCCACGTACGCATTGTTGGTGGTCTGATGGCCGCCATCGCGCAGCAGCAGCCAGGCGCCGATGGCCAGGGCCAGCACGCCCAGGCCCAGGCCGGTGTTGAGAGTGGTTCGATTGATCGTCATGAAGGGGTTCCTGCGAAAGGTTCAGGCCACGGCACGTGGCGGATGGATGCGGGTGGGCATCCAGGCAATGAGGGGAATGAAGGCCAGCGCCACCAGTGCGACCACCCAGTACAGGTCGGCCGAAGTCAGCGCCTGTACCTGCGCATGCAGGCGCGCGCCCAGCTGCGGGCCATCGGCCAGCCACGGTTGCCCGCCAAGGCGGTCGACCAGCACGGTGGAATGGAAATGACGGCGGCCCTGGGCGACGGCATCCAGTACGCCGCCGGCGAGCACGGCAGCGAAGCCTTTGACCGTGTTGAACCAGGCCGAGGCGACCGGGCCGTCCTGCGGCGCCAGGCCGCCGGTGGCCAGCATCAGCAGCGGCAGCACCGCCATGGGCTGGGCGAACACCTGCAGCAGCTGCACCCACAGGAAGTTGTCACGGATCCAAGCCACGTCCAGGTGCGAGCCCAGCCAGCAGGCCAGCGCCAGCATCGCCAGGCCGGTGGCCTGCACCCAGCGGCAGTCCACCGCGCGGATGTTCAGCAATGCCGCCACCAGCGGCAGCGCGATCACCTGGGGCAGCGCCACCCACAGCAGCATCGGTGCGGTCTGCAGCGGCCGGTAACCCTGCACGCTGGCCAGGAACCCGGACGGGATCGAGATCACCGCCAGCAGCACGAACAGCACGCCGCCCAGCGTCACCAGCGAGTAGCTGAGATTGCGGTTGGCCAGCAGCTGCAGCTTGAAGAACGGCAGCGGATGGAACCATTCATTGATCATGAACAGCACCATCAGGCCGGCACCGCCACCGATCATCAGCGTGATCATCGGCGAGTCGAACCAGTTCAGGCGCGGGCCCTGCACCAGGCCCAGCACCAGCAGCACCAGCGCCGGCAGGCCCAGCAGCAGGCCGACGCCATCGAACTGGGCGAAACGCTCCAGCCGCAGCGGGTCCTGAGGCAGGCCCCAGCCGACCATCGCCATGGCGGCCAGGCAGTACGGCACGATCTGCCAGAACGCCCAGTGCCAGCCCACCTGCTCGACCCAGAATGCGGCCAGCGGCGTGCCCATGCTCGGGCCGAACGTCGCCGTCAGCGCGTACCCGGCCAGGCCGTACAGCTTGATGCCCGGGGGCAGGAAGCGCAGCGCCACGCTCATCAGCAGCGGCGGCAGCGCGCCACCGCACAGGCCCTGCAGCGCGCGCAGCAGCAGGAACACCTGCAGGTTCGGGGCAAGCGGGCACAGCACGCCCAGCACCATGAACCCACCGATCATCGCCAATGCGAAGCGACGCAACGAGAAGGTGGCGGCGCACCACGGTGCGAACGCCATCGCGCTGACCGACATCGCGCTGTAGAGGGCGACGATCCAGCTGCCGTCGTCGACGCTGAAACCCATCGCGCCACGGATGTCGGCCAGGGCGACCTTGGTGATGTTCTCGTTGAAGCCCGACACCAGCACCGCCAGCAGCACGCCACACAGGCCGACCAGAATGCGGCGATCGAGCCCGGGGGCGGCGGCAGGACGGGGCGCTGCGGCGGCCGGGACAGCGGCGGCCGGCGTACTCATCGCCGGGCACCTATCCGTGCAGTACACGGCATGTTGGGGGTCATTGGAATGCGCTCAGTGAAACTCAGGGGAGCGCAGTCTAGGGAGCCGGTACCGTGCAAAAAATGGCGTCACCGGCATCGCAGGCGTGCGTCGGGCGCACGCCCGGAACATCAGCGGCGGATGTCCTCGACGCTCTCGCACATGGTCTTGATCGAGCGCCGCAGCCATTGGTGGGCGGCGTCGTTGTCCAGGCGTGGGTGCCAGGCCTGCACGATGGCCGCCGTGCGCACCGGAATCGGCAGCGGGAACAGGCGCAGGGGCAGGCGCATGCTGACGATGCGCTCCAGCATCACGCTCGGCATCTGCGGCAGGATCAGGTCGGACTCGGCGGCGGCGAAAATCGCACCGTGGAAGGTCGGGCTGATCAGTGCCACGCGGCGCTGCAGGCCGAGCGTGGCCAGGTCGTCATCGATCGGGCCGCGTGGCAGGCCGCGGCGCGACACCGCGATGTGGTCGCAGGCGGCAAAGCGCTCGGCACTGATCTCGCCATCGAACAACGGATGGTCCTCGCGCGCAGCCCCCATGAACGAGGTACTGAACAGGTTCTGCACCTTGGTGTCGGGTGCGTGCTTGCCGGCGGTGCTGATGTACAGATCGATCCGGCCCTGCGCCATCGCATCGTCATCGGTATCGCCTTCGGGCACGAAGCGCAGCATCGCGCGCGGTGCCTGCTGGCGGAATATCTCGCGCAGGCGACCGCCGAAGCCACCGATGAAGACGTCGTTGGCACGCACGTTGAAGGTTCGCTCGAGCACGCGCATGTCCACTTCGCGACCGGCGTTGAAGACGCGGTGGGCCTGCTCGATCACATCGCGGACCTGCTCGCGCAGCTGCAGGGCCCGCGGCGTCGGTGCCAACCCGCGACCGGCGCGCACCAAGACCGGGTCGCCCAGCGCCACGCGGATCCGGCCCAGGGTGCGGCTCATCGCCGGCGCGCTCAGGTTCATCCGCCGCGCGGCGGTGGCCACGCTGCATTCGTCGATCAGCACGTCCAGTGCCAGCAACAGGTTCAGGTCCGGAAAGGGCATGACAGTCTCCAGTAAATCAGATGACTCTACGACACGTGTAACCATCGTGGATTGCGTTATACGCATTCATTGACTGCCGCGCACGGCATGGGTGCGCGCGGTGACATCGGCGACCATCCCCGGCCTGCCAAGGAGACATCCATGTTCACTACCCTGCTGGTCGCCTTGGACGGCGGCCCCCAGCACGCACGCGTGCTGGACCTGGCTGCCGCCATCGCCGGCCCGCGCAGCCGCCTGCATCTGTTGTGCGTGCTCGACCCCGAATTCGCGCTGGCGGCCGATGCCAGCGAAGTCGACCGCATCGAGTACCCGGAAGCCGCCCGCCAGCGCTCGCGGGCCGAAGCGGTGCTGGCCGAAGCCCTGGCCGAGCTGCGCGAGCGCGGCGTCGACGCCATCGCGCAGATTCCCTCCGGCGACCCGGGCGAAGTGATCAGCGAGCAGGCCCGGCGCCTGAAGTGCGACCTGATCGTCATCGGCCACCGCCATCTGTCCCGGCTGGAACGCCTGTTCGAACCCTCGATCGGGCAATGGACCATCGACCACGCGCCCTGTCCCGTGCTGGTGGAAACCCGCGATCCGCAACCCTAGCCCCCATGGCCTCACGTTCCCCGTTGTTTCCCACCCGCGTCAGCTATCGCGCCTTCGGCCGCCAGTTCGGCCGCGGCGAGCAGGCGCTGCTGGGCGCGCTCCGCCAGCTGCACGATCCCGATCTGCAGCCCGACGGCCTCGCCGAGCTGAGCGCGCTCGGGCTCGACCCGGAAGGCTGCGACGCCTTCATCGGCCTGTTGCCACTGCTCGCCACGCCCGCCGCCCCCATCGATCTGCTGCCGGCCGGCTCGCCGTTCATTGCCGCCAGCGAACTGGACCTGCTGGTGTGTCTGCTACGCATCGCGCAATGGCGGCATGCGCGGCCCCGCGAAGACGACACCCTGGCACCGTTGCGCCAGCAGTTGGCGCGCTGTGCGATGGCCGTGCAGGCAGCAAACCTGCCGTTGCGGCAGCGCTCGTTGTCACCGGTCGGGCTGAGGCTGCTCGATCCCACCGGCTGGTTGCGGCAGCGATGACCCGGCCGAGCCATCCGTGCGCAATCGCGCACCGGGACCAGGCACCCGGCGCGCTCAGCAATCCATCCTGCCGTGCGCGCTGCCTTCGTCGTCGAGCACGTGCGCATGCAGGATCACCTGGTTGCGACCGGCCCGCTTGGCGGCATACAGGCCTGCATCGGCATCCGCCAGCAACTGATCGGCGCTGGCCAGAGCCGGCGGGTGCAGGTAGCCCACGCCGATGCTGATACTGACTGATCCTTCCGGCAACGGCAGCGCTTCCACTGCCTCACGCAGGCGCTCGGCCAGCGCCAGCACGCCCGACAGCGGGCTTCCAGGCACGATGACAGCGAATTCTTCACCGCCATAACGCGCAACGCTGTCACCGCCGCGGCCAGCAATGACCTTCAGCACCCCGGCCACCGCCCGCAGGCAACGATCACCGGCCGGATGGCCGTGCTGGTCGTTGAAGGCCTTGAAGTGGTCGATATCCACCAGCAGCAGACCCAGTTCAGTGCCGCTGCGTCGCGCACGATTCCACTCGGCCATCAGCCGCGCATCGAATTCACGGCGGTTGGCCACGCCGGTCAGACCGTCCTGCCGTGCCAATTGATCCAGCGCCGCTTGGCGCTCCAGCAGATCCGCCTGGAGCAGGACGCTGCGCAGGCCGAAACCCAAGGTAGCTACGACGAAGCCCGCCACCGCCAACGGCCGCGCATGATCAACCACCAGCGTGCCGACCACCAGCAGCAGCAAGGGCAGGATGATCGGACCGGCGGCCTGCACCGTCCGCGCCAGCCGCGGGTGCGGCGTTGTGCCTGCGTCCGGCGCCGTGTCCAGCGTCAGGCAGGCGATCAGCAGGAAAGGTATGTCGATCACCAGATCGTTGAACGCGCCGAATGCATCGTCGGATGTGTAATGGTTGATGTAGTAGGCCACCAGCAGATAGGCCATCGCGTACAGCGCCAGTGCGCGGAAGAACCTGCGCCGTTCGGGCACGTCGCCGGCCAGCCAGCGCACCACGGCGAATCCGGCAATACACAAGTTCTGGATATCGAACATGCGTTGCATGTTGGACAATGCGTGGTCGTCGATGTCCACGCGAGCGGCGAACGACTGCGCATGCACGAAGAACAGCACGCCAAGCAGCGCCGCCATCGCCGCATCGATCAGGCTGATGCTGACCCGCTCCCGGCGCGCCCGGGCCAGGATGAACACCAGCGGCACACCGTACAGCACGTACAGGAACAGGCTTGCCCGCGGAGTGAAATCGGCGCGGCCGGCGCCCAGCGCGTCGATCATGTTGAACGCCATGCCGCCGGCCCACAGCAGCAGCGCCAACGCGGTGGCCCGCCACCCCAGCGCCGCCCGGTCGCGGCGGGCCCGCCACAGGCAGGCGACCGCAGCCAGCAGCGGCGCGCCGGTCAGGAAAACGAAGGAGCCTACCCCGGCGGGGCCAGGCCACAGGGCCAGCACCAGGCCATGGCACAGCACATACAGCAGCGCCAGCACTACCGGCATGCATACCCCCGATCCGCAAGGCCGTCTGCGCGCACGATAGCGCGGGGCGGCGCCACGAGGGTGTGATCCATCGCTGAAAAAGGGGACGGAGGGGATTAAGTCGCATTTGCCGCTGTGCCGCAGACGACTTAATCCCCTCCGTCCCCCTTTTCCCGGGGCGCTCAGCCGTGCAGGGTGCGGGCGTGGTGAGCGATATGCTCGCCAATGAAGCTGGCGATGAAGTAGTAGCTGTGGTCGTAACCGGGCTGCAGGCGCAGGGTCAGTGGATGGCCGGCGGCATCACAGGCCTGCTGCAGGCGCTGCGGCTGCAGCTGGGTCTGCAGGAATTCGTCCGCCTCGCCCTGGTCGACCAGCAACGGCAGCCGCTCGCTGGCCGCGGCAATCAGTTCGCAGGCGTCCCATTGCGCCCAGTCGGCCGGGTTGTCACCCAGATAGGCAGTGAATGCCTTCTGGCCCCACGGCACGTGGCTGGGTGCAACGATCGGCGAGAACGCCGACACGCTGCGGTAGCGCCCCGGGTTGCGCAGCGCGATCACCAGCGCACCATGGCCGCCCATCGAATGGCCGCTGATGCCACGCGCATCGGTGGCCGGGAAATTCGCCTCGATCAGCGCCGGCAGTTCCTGCGCCACATAGTCGTGCATGCGGTAGTGCTTCGCCCACGGTGCACGGGTGGCATTGAGGTAGAACCCGGCACCCTTGCCGATGTCGTAGCCTTCGGCATCGGACACGTCATCACCGCGTGGGCTGGTATCAGGCGCAACGATGATCACACCGTGTTCGGCGGCGTAGCGCTGTGCGCCGGCCTTGGTGATGAAGTTCTGCTCGGTGCAGGTCAGGCCGCTCAGCCAGTACAGCACCGGCAGCTTCTGTGTTTCCGCCTGCGGCGGCAGGTACACGGCGAACTGCATGTCGCAGCCCAGCGTGGTCGAATGATGGCGGTAAACGTCCTGCCAGCCACCGAAACAGGCGCGGTGTTCAATGCGTTCCATGGGGCTCTCCTGCGCACCAGCCTCAGCCGGCGCGTGTATTGATCAGTTCATCCAGCTGCGACAGCAGGCGCAGAAGCGGTTCGACACCGGGCTGGCCGTCCAGGTTGCGGTACGCCGCCACCGCCACGTCACTGCGCGGTGGCCATTGGCCATCAGCGCGGGCTTCGTGCAGGCGCGGCAGGAACACCTGCGCCAGCCAATGCTCGAACGGCATTTCATCGATGCCGAAGGGTGAGTCCACCGCGCGCGGCGGACCCACGTCGCCCTCGACCCAGCCCAGCGCACGCAGCGCTTGCTCGATCGGCGCCACCAGGGCCGCGCGCGGATCCTCTGCACGCGGCCTGCTCACGGCATCGAACCAGCCCACGCCGCGCCTCAGTAATGGACCACCGAACGGATCGACTTGCCTTCGTGCATCAGGTCGAAGGCGTCGTTGATCTTGTCCAGGTCCATGGTGTGGGTGACGAACGGGGCCAGTTCGATATCGCCCTTCATCGCGTCCTCGACCATGCCCGGCAGCTGGCTGCGGCCCTTCACGCCACCGAAGGCCGTGCCCATCCACTTGCGGCCGGTCACCAGCTGGAACGGACGGGTGGAGATCTCCTGGCCCGAACCGGCCACGCCGATCACCACGCTCTGGCCCCAACCACGGTGGGCGCATTCCAGCGCCGCGCGCATCACGTTGACGTTGCCGATGCACTCGAAGCTGTGGTCCACGCCCCAGGTGGTCATTTCAACGATGACCTGCTGGATCGGCTTGTCGAAGTCTTTCGGGTTGATGCAGTCGGTGGCGCCGAATTCGCGCGCCAGCTCGAACTTGGACGGGTTGGTGTCCACCGCGATGATGCGGCCGGCCTTGGCCTGGCGCGCACCCTGGATCACCGCCAGGCCGATGCCACCGAGGCCGAACACCGCCACGCTGTCACCTTCCTGCACCTTGGCGGTGTTGTGCACCGCGCCGATGCCAGTGGTGACGCCGCAGCCGAGCAGGCAGACGTGTTCCGGGTTGGCGTCCGGATTGATCTTGGCCAGCGAGACCTCGGCAACGACGGTGTACTCGCTGAAGGTCGAGCAGCCCATGTAGTGGTACAGCGGCTCGCCGTTGTAGCTGAAGCGGCTGGTGCCATCCGGCATCACGCCCTTGCCCTGGGTAGCGCGCACCGAAACGCACAGGTTGGTCTTGCCGCTCTTGCAGAACAGGCACTCGCCGCACTCGGCGGTGTACAGCGGAATCACGTGGTCGCCGGGCTTGACGCTGGTCACGCCCTCGCCCACCTCCACCACGACGCCGGCGCCTTCATGGCCCAGCACCACCGGGAACAGGCCTTCCGGATCATCGCCGGACAGGGTGAACGCATCGGTGTGGCAGACACCGGTGTGGGTGATCTTGACCAGCACTTCGCCCTTCTTCGGCGGGGCGACGTCGATCTCGACGATCTTCAGCGGCTGGCCGGGACCAAAGGCGACGGCGGCACGGGACTTCATGGTGGTTTCTCCAAAGACAGGCAATGACAGGATGGGCGGCGCCATGTTGCGCCATCGTTTATTTCAGGTAAGAGCGGATCAACGCGCTCATGTCGCGCACGCGTTCGGCGCGTTGTTCATCGGAGGCCGCAGGCTGGCCGAACTCCTCGCGCAGATGGGCCTCCATCACCTCGGACATCAGGCCGTTGACCGCGCCACGGATGGCGGCGATCTGCTGCAGCACCGGCCCGCAGTCGGCACCGGCTTCCAGCGCGCGGTCCAGCGCATCGCACTGGCCGCGGATGCGGCGCACGCGGGCCAGGACCTTTTTCTTTTCTTCGGGGGAGTGCGGCATGGAGAGGCCACCTCGGAACTATACTGGGGGATAGTATACACGCGTATTGGCAGAGTGACGGAGATGGCATCTCCCGCCTCCGCAACAGTGCCGTTGAATCCATTCATATCAATCATTTACAGCAATTGCGCTTCTACCGTTAACGCATCGGGCATGCTGTAGGGTCGGCAGAATCAGGAACCAAGCAATGGGTGTTGGCATCCAACTCGGGCGCATCACCGATGAGATCGGTAGTGGTGCGTTTCTCTATGCCTTCTTCTCGACCATATCCGGCAACCTGGAGCCGAATGGCTGGGGCAGTCGATTCCCCATCCTCTTGAATCAGCTATACGCCGGCAGACTGCAGCAATCAGATGCTGCCGCCGCGCTGGCCGAACTACATATGGTCCGCCGAGAGCTGGCCGAGCTTGCGCCAGCCCGTGTCATATGGTCGTTCGAGGATCGAACCCAGCGTCCACCGTGGGGAGACGATATCGCTGGCGACATCGACAGCCTGGCGACCTACTTCGTCACCTCACATGGGCGCGATCTGATTGCGCTTCTGGCAGAGGTGTTTGAAGCACTTCAGGAAGGCGAAGACACGTCCGTCCGGATCGTCGCCTACTGATGCCGTACGCTCAGTCAAACAGGCCCTGAGCCGCCAGCCGAGTCAGTTCATCCACCACGTAGCGCACCTTGGGCCGCAGGTGGCGCGTCGGCGGCCACAGCGCGTGGATGTCGATGTGCCGTTGCATGTGCGTGTCCAGCACCGACTGCAGCGCGCCGGATTCCAGGTGCCGGCGCACCAGTGACTCCGGCATCTGGCAGATGCCCAGTCCTGCGATGGCCGCATCGATCACCGCATCGCCGTCGTTGAGCTGGTAGCTGGCGTTCGGGATGAACGTCCCTTCCGCATCATCGCTGCCGACCCGCCACGCCACCGGCTGGCCGTGGCGAAAGCCGACGATGCTGCGATGCTGCGCCAGTTCCTCCACGGTAGCCGGCACGCCGTGCGCCTGCAGGTACTCCGGCGATGCGCAGGTGACCAGTCGCTGGCGCCCCAGCCGCCGCGCCACCAGATGCTCGGCCTGGTGCAGCCCGCCGAAGCGGATCAGCAGGTCGATGCCTTCCTCGACGGGATCGACGAAATGATCGGTGAAGGTCATCGTCAACTGCAGGTCCGGGTACTGCCGGCACAGCCGCAACAGCACCGGCAGTACCACCAGCCGCCCGAACGAGGACGGCATGTCGATGCGCAGCCGTCCGCTGGGCAGGCCGGCCGATCCCAGGCAAGCCTCGGCGGCAGAGATTTCTTCCAGCGCCGCCGCACACGACGCGTAGTACGCCTCGCCGTCGGTGGTCAGCGCAATACGCCGCGTGGTGCGGTGGAACAGGCGGACCCCCAGCCGTGTTTCCAGCCGGGCGATGGCCTTGCCCACCGCCGAGCGTGAGATGCCCAGCGCGTCGGCGGCTTCGGTGAAGCTGCCCGAGCGGGCCGTGGTGACGAACGTGACCAGGCCATTCAACGATTCCAGCGGCAGCATCCATCGCGCTCCATTGGGGACAAATAGTCCCGCACCCGGGGAAATCGAAGCGCTTTATGCGCCTGCATGTCAACTCCATCCTGTGTGCATCGCGCCGCTGGCGCCTTCCCCCGCACCGAGATGACCGACATGACCGCCGCCCTGTTCCGCCCCTTCGACCTTGCAGGCACCGCCCTGCGCAACCGCATCGCGATGGCGCCGATGACCCGTGCCCGCAACCCCGGAGCGGTCGCCAACGAACTCACCGCGCAGTACTACCGGCAGCGCGCCAGCGCCGGCCTGATCATCAGCGAAGGCACGCCGGTTTCGCCGCAGGGCCAGGGCTACATCGACGTGCCGGGCATCTGGTCGGCCGAGCAGGTGGCCGGGTGGAAGCGTGTCACCGAAGCGGTGCATGCCGCACAGGGCACGATCTTCGCCCAGCTCTGGCACGTCGGCCGCATGTCGCATGCCTCGCTGCAGCCCGACGGTGGGCAACCGGTCAGCGCCGGTACCCGCCCGGTAGCCAGCGCACCGAAGAACACCTCGTTCGTCTACCTGGACGATGGCAGCCGTGGCCACGCCGATCCCACCCCGGCGCGCGCACTGGAGACCGCGGAGATTCCCGGCATCATCGCCGACTTCGCACGGGGTGCCGACAACGCGATCGCCGCCGGCTTCGACGGCATCGAACTGCATGCCGCCAACGGCTACCTGTTCGAGCAGTTCCTCAACCCGCTCATCAACCAGCGTGATGATCGCTACGGCGGCTCGCTGCCCAATCGTGCGCGCTTGATCCTGGAGACCGTCGACGCGACAGCCCAGCGCATTGGTGCGCAGCGCGTCGGCGTGCGCCTGGCACCGAACAACCTCACCTTCGACATGCCGTTCTACCCCGACAACGAAGCCACCTATCTGTACCTGGCCAAGGAACTGGGCAAGCGTGGGCTGGCCTATGTGCACCTCAACGATAACCTGCAGGCGGGGCAGTCAGTGCTGGGCGAGGCCTTCCTGCAGCAGTTCAAGCAGGCCTACGGTGGCACCGTCATCCTGGCAGGTGGCATGACCCGCGAACGCGCCCTGCAGCTGGTTGAAGCGGGCACCATCGACCTGGCCGCGTTCGGCCAGCCGTTCATCGCCAACCCGGATCTGGTCGAGCGCCTGCAACGTGACGACGCGCTGGCCACGCCCGACCGCAGCACCTATTACGGTGGCGGCGAGGCCGGCTACGTCGATTACCCGCGCGCACAGTAGATCCACGCCATGCATGGATGCGATGCAACTCTCGCTGCGAAACGCATCACGGCGCCTTCTCCACCTTGGTCGAGTCCGAATCAAAGGTCAGCACACGGGTGCTGATCTCGCCCCTGGCCGAGTCCTTCCGACTCAGCTCCAGCCGCCCCTGGTTGCCCTGCGCCACCAGGCTGGCGGCAAAGCTGCCCTCGTTGGACAGTGCTGTGATCACGGCGGTGCCATCGGGCGCGACTCTCATGCCCGCCCGATCGCGAACCTTGTATCCCACGCCAACCGGCGCATTCAACGCCATTACCGCGCTGCCATTGGCCATGGTGCCGATGCCACCGCGCTCATCGCCCTTCGCGTCGTAGATGGTCATGCCCGTTGCGCGTGAGTTGCGGGCAATGTCACTGGCATCCTCGGCAATCTGCACGCGCGTGCGCCCTTCACTGTCGAGCACGGTCAGCTTATAGGTGCGGATCTCCGGCGCCACGCCGGCGTCGGGCGTAGCCACGCTGGTCCCGATCAGGGCCAACGATGCGCCCAGCGCGAACATCGAGGCAGCAAGCAGATTCCTGTGGCGCAGCCTGTGCTCCAGGCGTTCCAAGCGTACGGCTATATCCTGCTCATGCATGTTGCGCTCCCTGTTTGAGTCTGTGGTTGCTCCGTTACTTGCTATCCGCTTCCACGTGGATCACACGGGTGGATGCTCCACCTTCGGCGGCGTCCACGCGGATCAGCTCCAGCTGTCCTTCCGCGCCCTGCGCGACCAGCCTGGCGGCAAAGCCTCCGGCGTTGGAGAGGACACCAATGAGTGCCGAACCGTCCGCTCCCACCTTCATCCCGGCGCGATCAGACACGCGATAGCCAACGCCGCGCGGTGCATCCAAGGCAACCGTGGCACTGCCATCGTCGGCGGTGACCATGCCTCCGCGCTCCTGTTCATTGCCATCGAAGATGATCAACCCCGCCACCCGGGCGTTGCGCTTGATGTCCAGGTCCGGCGCGTCCTCGCCGATTTCCACGCGCTTGCGTCCTTCGTGATCAAGCACGATCAGGCGCTGGGTGCGAATCTCCGGAACGATGCCGGCCTCAGGGCTGGCAAAACCGCGAGCGGCCAGCACGGTCGATACCAACAGGATGGGCGTTGCCACCAGCAGCCAGCGCCATCGGCCTGCCCGCTGCTCAAGCTTGCGTACGCGCGCTTCCACTTCCAGATCCCGCATGGAATCCTCCCTGGCAACGAGGCCACCGGTCGCAACGACGGAGGGCACTCCGATCCTGAACTACAGTTCGATCCTAGAGCGTCCATCCGTGCCCAACAACATGACGAAAGTCCCCATGAACTCCGTCACCGCTTCGTTCATCGTCAACCTCGACGTGCCCGATCTCGCTGCCGCTGAAACCTTCTACACCGAAGCCTTCGGCCTGCGCGTCGGCCGCCGTCTCGGGCCGGAGGCCGTGGAACTGCTCGGCGGGCCCACGCTGCTGTACCTGCTGCAGAACGAGGCCGGCAGCATCGCCACTGAAGATGGCGACGTACGCGACTACGAGCGCCATTGGACGCCGCTGCACCTGGACTGGGTGGTGGATGACATCGAAGCTGCAGTGGCACGTGCGGTTGCGGCCGGGGCGACACTCGAGCAGTCCGTGCGCGAGCGTCGCTGGGGGTGCATCGCCGTGCTGGCCGATCCGTTCGGCCATGGCTTCTGCCTGATCCAGTTCAGTAGCGAAGGCTACGACGTGCTGATCGAATGACCATTGCACCACTCACCACGGCAACGGCACCGCTTCGCCGTTGGCACGCTCGCCGTAGTACAGCGACGGCAGCAGGCGCGAGAGGAAGCTGAACTCGGTGTAGCAGTGCTTGAGCAGGCCCAGCCCGACCGCATCGCCGGCATCGCGGTGCGGATCGGTGCTGTCCAGGCCGAGCACGAAGCGGCTGCGCAGCACGCAGCCAAACGGCGTATCGCGCGCCACGTGCAGCATCTGCCCGTCGCAGGGGTCACCGTTTGCATCCAGGCGGACGTGGTCGCCGAAGCCGATGCGCGCGGCGATCACCGCCGATACATCGCCTGCATCCTGTGCCGCCTGCAGTCGCTCGGGCACCAGCAACGTGCGCGGGTCATGGAACTTCAGGCGCGCCGCCACCGGTGGAATGTCGGCCAGCGATTCCACCGCATGGATGCTGGCGCCGTGGTAGCTGCGCCCGCGCTGCCAGGCCTCGTCCCAGCCGCGATGCTCGACATGATCGACCGGATGCCACCAGCGGATGTGCTGGGTGGTCTCGAAGAAGGTGAACCACCAGTCCAGCATGCGGCCCTTGCAGCCGTGCAGATCGGTGCGCACCGCCACCAGCAGGGTGCCGTCTTCGCGGCGCTGGATGCCGGTCTCCAGATGCATCGGCGCCGGGTCCAGCAGATCGTGGTGATCCAGCCAGGCGCGAGCGTTCACAGCGGTATCCATCGGGGTGTCCTACGGGTTGGGAGAACTGACAATACGGAAACGAACAACGTTTCGCAATTGGATGGGTGCGGTAAGATGGGCGCAATGAACAGCACCACCCTGCCCGAACCCACATCACCGACCCGCCGTCGCGGCCGCCCTGCACGACCGGAAGCCGAAGTCCGCCACGCCGTGCTGCAGGCCACGCTGGAGCTGCTGCTGGCGCAGGGTTACGAGGCCACCACCATCGAAGCGGTGGCGGCGCACGCCGGGGTGGCGAAGAAGACGGTGTATCGCCACGCCAGCAACCGCGAGGAACTGGTCGGGTTGGCGGTGCGTGAGTGGACCGACGGCTTCGCGCCACAACTGCAGCGCGATGCGCGCAATACCGACGAGGTGCTGCCGTTGCTGCAGGACATCCTGCACGCGGTGTGCGCACAGGCGCTGTCGGCGCAGGCGGTGCAGGTGCTCCGCCTGCTGGCCACCGATTTCCCCGGCAAGGACGCGCTGCTGCAGGCCTACCTGGACAACGGCATTGAACGCGGCCGAGCGCTGCTGGCTGACTGGCTGGCGCGACAGCAACAACGCGGGCTGCTGCGCGATGGAGATCCGGTGCGCATGGCGCGGCTAGTGCTGGCGATGGCCGTGGCCGAACCACTGCGCGAACGCGTGATCGGCGTGGTGGCCGAGGATGCGCCGGTGGACGCGCACCTGCGTGAGTGCCTGGCGTTGTTGGGGCCGGTGTTGCAGGGGGCGTAGGGTTGCTCCATCCACGCATGGCGTGGATCTACCGGCCGATCCCGATTCGTTGGTCGGCAATGGCCTGCCCCCGGTGGGTGCCGACCGTTGGTCGGCACGCCTGCAGCACCTCACTCGCGCAGCATATCCACGAACGCGCGCAGCGCACCCGGCATCTGCCGCTGCTTCGGGTAGTACAGCGCGAAACCGGCGAACGGTTCGCTCCAGTCTTCCAGCACCGCCACCATCTGCCCCGATTCGATGTACGGTCGCGCGGTGTCTTCCAGTACGTAGGCCAGGCCGATGCCATCGAGTACCGCTCTGACCACGGTACCCTGCTCGCACAGGGTCAGCCGCCCGGGTACATCGATCTCCAGCGCCTGCCCACCACGCTCGAACTGCCACTTGTACAGATGCCCGCTGGCGAAGCGGAAGCGGATGCATTCGTGCGCGGCGAGATCGCGCGGATGCTGTGGCGCGGGGTGCCGCCGCAGGTAGTCCGGCGAGCCGACAATCAGCCCGCGCAGCGGCGGCCCCATCGGCACCGCCACCATGTCCTCGGGCACGAACTCGTGCAGGCGCACGCCGGCGTCATAGCCCTCGGCAACGATGTCGACCAGGCCATCGTTCTCGGTCAGTTCCACCCGCACGTCGGGATGGGCGCGCAGGAAGCGCGCCAGCCGTGGCCCCAGCTGGGTCGGCACCGCGGCGCGGGTGGCGTTGATGCGCAACAGCCCGGCCGGTGCGGCGCGGAACTGGTTCATCTCCTCCAGCGCGTCATGCACCTGCCCCAGTGCCGGTTGCAGGCGCTCGAGCAGGCGCTGCCCGGCCTCGGTCAGGGCCACGCTGCGGGTGGTGCGATGGAACAGGCCTACGCCCAGGCGCTCTTCCAGCGCGCGGATCGCATAGCTCACCGCCGAGGTCGACAGCGCCAGCTCGGCGCCGGCGCGGCGGAAGCTGCGGTGGCGGGCGACCGCCGCGAACGCGGCCAGGTGGGAGAGGTTGTCAGTGGCCATGATTGTGCAGTTTCACTTGATGAATCATGCCGATATCCGGGCTTCTTGCCGCTGGGTACGGGGCGTATTGTAAAACGCCTTTCGACAAACCCTGCCAAGGATTCCCCATGTCCCTCGCCCGTGGTTACGCCGCCCATTCACATACCGACCCGCTGATCCCGTACGAGTTCGAACGCCGCGCGGTCGGCCCGGACGATGTGCGTATCGAGATCCTCTACAGCGGCATCTGCCACTCCGACCTGCACCAGGCCCGCGACGACTGGGGTGGCTCGATCTACCCGATGGTGCCGGGCCACGAGATCATCGGCCGCGTCACCGAGGTCGGCAGCAACGTTACCCGCTTCAAGGTGGGCGACCACGCCGGTGTCGGCTGCATGGTCGATTCCTGCCGCCACTGCGACGCCTGCCAGCACGACCTGGAGCAGTACTGCGCCGAAGGCGCGACCTGGACCTACAATGGCCGTGAACGCGAAAGCGGCGCGCCGACCTACGGCGGCTATTCCGATCACGTGGTGGTCGAGCAGCGCTTCGTGGTGAAGGTATCCGACACCCTCGACCTGAAGGCGGCCGCACCGCTGCTGTGCGCCGGCATCACCACCTGGTCGCCGCTGCGTCACTGGAAGGTCGGCCCGGGCCAGAAGGTCGGCGTGATCGGCCTCGGTGGCCTTGGCCACATGGGCGTGAAGTTCGCCAAGGCGCTCGGCGCGCACGTGGTGATGATCACCACCACGCCGGAAAAGGGTGCCGACGCCAAGCGCCTGGGCGCCGACGAAGTGCTGGTCTCGCGCGATGCCGCGCAGATGAAGGCGCACGCCGGCAGCTTCGACTTCCTGCTCAACACCATCCCGGTCGGCCATGACACCAACCCGTACATGGGCCTGCTCAAGCGCGAGGCCACCATGTGCCTGGTCGGCGTGCTGACCGAGCTGGACCCGCCGCTGACCGGCGGCAGCGTGATCTTCGGCCGCAAGCACCTGACCGGCTCGGCGATCGGCGGCATGGCCGAAACCCAGGAAATGATGGACTTCTGTGCCGAGCACGGCATCGTCAGCGATGTCGAGATGATCGACATCAAGAGCGTCAACGAAGCCTGGGAACGCATGGCGAAGAACGATGTGCGCTACCGCTTCGTAATCGACATGGCGACGATGAAGAACGCCGCCTGATCCAGGGCGGGTGTGGAAACGAAAAAACCCCGGCAATGCCGGGGTTTTTTTCTGGTAGTGCCGGCCATGGCCGGCGACCCTGCCAGGCTGCCGGCCAGCGGCCGGCACTACCGCAATCCACTCAGTACGCGAACTCGCGGAAGACCGGATCCACATCGCCGTGCCAGCGGCCATGGAACAGCGCCAGCTTGCGTTCGGCCGGGGTCAGGCCGGACTCGACGATCTCCTGCAGCACATCCAGGAACTTGCTTTCATCCTGGCCATCGGCATTGCGCGCCGCACGGCGCTTGAGGCCTTCCACGGAAATCTTCACTGCTTCGCGGGCCAGATCACGCACGGTGCCATTGCGGAACGGCAGGTTCATCGCATGCTTCGGCACGCCGTCGCGCAGTGCATGGCGCTCGGCCAGGGTGAAGTCACGCACCAGGTCCCAGGCGGCATCCAGCGCAGCGTCGTCGTACAGCAGGCCGACCCAGAACGCCGGCAGCGCACACAGGCGGCTCCACGGGCCACCATCGGCACCGCGCATTTCCAGGTACTTCTTCAGGCGCACTTCCGGGAACGCAGTGGTCATGTGGTCCGACCAGTCGCGCAGCGTCGGCAGCGCGCCCGGCAGCACCGGCAGCCTGGCCTGCATGAAATCGCGGAAGCTCTGCCCGCTGGCGTCGTGGTAGATGCCGTCGCGGTAGGAGAAATACATCGGTACGTCGAGCAGGTAATCGACATAGCGTTCGTAACCGAACCCATCCTCGAACACGAAGTCGAGCATGCCGGTGCGGTCAGCATCGGTGTCGGTCCAGATGTGCGAGCGGTAGCTCAGATAGCCGTTCGGCTTGCCTTCGGTGAACGGCGAATCGGCGAACAACGCGGTGGCGATCGGTTGCAGCGCCAACGACACGCGGAACTTCTTCACCATGTCCGCTTCGGTGGCGTAGTCCAGGTTCACCTGCACCGTGCAGGTGCGGGTCATCATGTCCAGGCCGAGCGAGCCGACCTTGGGCATGTACGCGCGCATGATCTTGTAGCGGCCCTTCGGCATCCACGGCATCTCATCGCGCTTCCACTTCGGCTGGAAGCCCATGCCGAGGAAACCCAGCTGCAGTTCGCCGGCCACCTGCGCCACTTCATTGAGGTGGGTGCCGGTCTCCACGCAGGTCTGGTGGATGGTTTCCAGCGCCGCGCCGGACAGTTCCAACTGGCCGGCCGGTTCCAGCGTCACCGAGGCGCCATCGCGCAGCAGGGCGATCGTGTTGCCGTTTTCCTGCACCGGCTCCCAGCCGAAGCGGACCAGACCGTTGAGCAGGGCTTCGATGCCGCGCTCACCTTCGAAGGTCGGCGGGCGCAGGTCATCCAGGCGGAACCCGAACTTCTCGTGCTCGGTGCCGATGCGCCACTGCGCGCGGGGCTTCTCGCCGGAGGCGAGCACCTCCACCAGCTGCGAGCGGTCGGTAATGGGTGTATCGGCGACGTGGCTGGGGCTCGACAAGGGGAGGGCTCGCTGGACGGTGGCGGGGGATGTGGGGCCCGGGGCCTTCCATCGCAAGGGCGCACTATAGCGTGGCGACCGGTTGCGTCATGCGACGGTGACGGGTTTCAGCATCCTACCGACGCCCTCTTGACCCTCGTACACTCAAGGCCATGAGCCGCCATTCACGACACCCCGAACTGCACCGCTCCGAGCGTGTCGGCTGGCTGCGTGCCGCCGTGCTGGGCGCCAACGATGGCATCGTCTCGGTGGCCGGCCTGGTGGTCGGCGTGGCCGCCAGCGGCGCCTCGGCTGCGACCATCCTGGCCACCGGCGTGGCCGGCACCGTGGCCGGCGCGATGTCGATGGCCGCCGGCGAGTATGTCTCGGTGCAGACCCAGGCCGACACCGAAGACGCCGACCTGGCGATGGAAAAGCGCGAACTGCACGAAGATCCGCACAGCGAGCTGGAAGAGCTGGCCGCGATCTACCGCCACCGCGGCCTGGAGCCTGCGCTGGCACGGCAGGTGGCCGAACAGCTTACCGCCCACGATGCGCTGGGCGCCCACGCACGCGACGAGCTGGGCATCACCGATACCCTGCGCGCGCGCCCGCTGCAGGCAGCACTGGCCTCGGCCGGGGCCTTTACCTGCGGCGCGGCACTGCCGGTGCTGACCGCCCTGCTCGCGCCGGTGGACAAGGTTGCGATGATGACCACGGCCAGTACCCTGCTCGGCCTGTGCCTGACCGGCGCGATGGCGGCTCGGGCCGGCGGCGCACCGCCGGTACGCGGCGCGATCCGGGTGATGTTCTGGGGCGCACTGGCGATGGCCGCGGCCGCCGGCGTCGGTCGCCTGCTCGGCGCGCACGTGACATGACCGCCATGCTGCCCCCGGCCACCGCACTGCTGGCCGAGATGGCCAGCCTGGCCGGCTGCGCACGCGCCGAAGGTTATGCCTGCATCACCGCACGTCGCGAACATGGCGCCAGCTCGGTGGAGATTCCGCAACCGCAGTTCGCGATCCTGCTGGAAGGCCGCAAGCAGGTGCGTACCGCACACCAGTCGCTGGAGTTCGTTCCCGGCGACATCCTGCTGCTGACCCAGCGTTGCCGCATCGATGTGGTCAACAGCCCCGATCCACGCAGTGGCCGCTATCTCAGTGCCATCGTGCCACTGTGTGCCGAGGTGCTGGCAGCCGCACGCACGCTGTGGAGCGAGGAACTTCCCGCGCCCGGCCAGTCGATGGCGCGGTTGCCGTTGATCGAACACGCCACGGTGCTGCGCCAGTGGCGGCAATCGCTGCAGGACGGCCGCTACAGCGAAGCACGATTGGCCCTGGCCTCACTGGTGCTGACGCTGTGCCGGCAGGGCCATGGCAACCTGCTGCTGCCGCAGGTTCCGAGCCTGGGTGAACAGATCCGCGACCGCATCGCCGCCGAACCGGCACGCGACTGGCAATCGCGCGACGTGGAAGAGCAGTTCGCGCTGAGCGGCGCCACCCTGCGCCGTCGACTCGCCGCCGAGGACACCAGCCTGCGCCAGCTGCTCACCGAGGCACGGTTGGCGCATGGCATGCAGCTGCTCTATACCACCGACCTGCCGTTGAAGACCGTCGCCGCACGCGCGGGCTACCGGTCTGCGGCGAGTTTCAGCAAGCGCTTCGCCGAGCAGTACGGACTGGCTCCCACAGACATTTGAGGGGGTTCGGCAGGGCTTGCAGCCCTGCACCTGCCGAAGCGAGTGCAAGAGCCGGAGCAACAGCAACAGCGTGCATTCCGTGGGATGGCGGGGCGGTGTGGGTGGGCAGGACACGCCGTAAACCCGTCCCTGGGGGCTCGATGGCGCCATCCATGGCGCCAACGGTCCTGCCCACCCACACC
>NZ_JABEME010000014.1 GCF_013004645.1 Stenotrophomonas africana
GGACGGGTTTACGGCGTCCCCCGTAACCGGACCCACCCCGCCACCCCACGGATAGCCCGATTTTGACGTTGATGTTGACGTGGCCTCTGCGGGCGCAGGGCGCAGCCCTGCCCCCCCCCCCACCCTCACTTCACTGAATCGAAAACCGGTTTCGGCACGGCACTTGCACCTGCTCCAGCAGACAACCCCATCCCCTGTTTCTGGAACCGTTGCAGATGTCCCACTCCGTCACTTCGATCCTTTCGCAGATCCGCTCCTATCAGACCCAGATGGGACAGCCGGCGCTCAACCCGCTGGGCGAAACGCCGCGCAGCAACGCCCTGCCGGGCACGGTGCTGGACGCGCCGCAAACCCAGCCGGCCAGCTTCACCGAAACCCTGCGTGGTGCGATTGCCGGCGTCAACGATGCGCAACAGAAGTCCGGCGCCCTCGCCAAGGCCTTCGAAATGGGCGACCCCAGCGCCGACCTCGCCAAGGTGATGGTCGCCTCGCAGCAGTCCCAGATCGCCTTCCGCGCCACCGTGGAAGTCCGCAACCGTCTCGTCCAGGCTTACCAGGACGTGATGAACATGCCGCTGTAAGGAATAGAGACGCATGGCACTGACGCTCTCCAAGGACAGCCTGAACGCCGAAAAGGCCGGGCAATGGTTCGACCGCCTGCAGAGTCTGCAGATCACCCGTCGGCTGGGCCTGATGGCGATGATCGCGGTGGCGGTGGCGGCAGGCCTGTCCGTGTTCTTCTGGTCGCAGAAGCCCGGCATGGTCCCGCTGTACACGGGCCTGGACCAGAAGGCGACCGCTGAAGCGACCGACCTGCTGCGCGCCGCGCAGATTCCGTTCGCGCTCGACCCGGCCACCGGCGGCATCACCGTGCCGGAAAAGAACCTGCATGATGCCCGCCTGAAGCTGGCCGGCTCCGGCTTGACCGACAGCGGCAAGCTCGGCTTCGAGTTGATGGAACGCGATCCGGGCTTCGGCGTCAGCCAGTTCGTGGAAAGCGCACGCTACCAGCATGCGCTGGAAACCGAGCTGTCGCGCACCATCAACACGCTGCGCCCGGTGCGCGATTCGCGCGTCCACCTGGCCATTCCAAAGCCCAGCGCCTTCACCCGCCAGCGTGACGTGGCCAGCGCCTCGGTCACCCTGGAACTGCGTGGCGGCCAGCAGCTGGAACGCAGCCAGGTGGATGCCATCGTGCACATGGTCGCGGCCAGCATTCCGGATCTCGCTCCGGAGCGGGTGACCGTGGTCGACCAGAGCGGGCGCATGCTCAGCATCACCGACCCGAACAGCGAAGCGGCGGTCAACGCCGCCCAGTTCGAGCAGGTGCGCCGCCAGGAAACCTCGTTCAACCAGCGCATCCGCGAGCTGCTGGAGCCGATGACCGGCCCCGGCCGGGTCAACCCGGAAGTGAGCGTGGACATGGATTTCTCGGTGACCGAGGAGGCCCGTGAGCTCTACAACGGTGAACCGCAGAAGCTGCGCAGCGAGCAGATGAGCGAGAACACCACCAGCACCCCGGGCCCGCAGGGCGTGCCGGGCGCGACCAGCAACAGCCCGCCGGGCCAGCAGGCCGCCCCGGCCACTGCGCAGACGCCGACCGAAAGCAGCAAGAACGCGACCCGCAACTACGAGCTGGACCGCACCCTGCAGCACACCCGTCAGCCGGCGGGCCGCATCAAGCGCGTCTCGGTGGCGGTACTGGTGGACAACGTGCCGCGCGCCGGCGCCAACGGCAAGGTCAGCCCGCAGCCGCTGTCGGCCGCCGAACTGACCCGCGTCGAGGCACTGGTCAAGCAGGCCGTCGGCTTCAATGCCGAGCGTGGCGACACCGTGTCGGTGATGAACGCCCCGTTCGTGCGTGATACCACGCCGGTCGAAGGCCCGGCCTGGTGGGAGCTGCCGTGGGTGCACGACGCCGGCCGCATGCTGCTGGGCGCCGTGGTGGTGCTGGCATTGCTGTTCGGCGTGCTGCGCCCGGCATTGCGTGCGATCACCGGCCAGAACAAGAAGAACGACGAACAGGCACTGGAACCGCACACCGCGGACGTGCAGCTGGTCGATGACGATGGCATGCCGCTGCCGGCGCTCGGTGCCGACCGGGCCAGCCTGGGCGGGCCGGATGCACTGGCCCTGCCGGTGGATTCATATGAGGAACGACTGCGGATGGCGCGTGAAGCCGTAAAGACCGACTCCAAGCGCGTGGCCCAGGTGGTCAAGGGCTGGGTGGCCAATGACTGAGGCACAACTGACCGGCGTACAGCGCGCGGCCGTGCTGCTGCTGTCCCTGGGTGAGCTGGATGCAGCCGAAGTGCTGCGCCACATGGAACCCAAGGAAGTGCAGAAGATCGGCATCGCCATGGCCACCATGACCGACATCACCCGCGAACAGGTGGAACGGGTGATGGACCAGTTCGGCCAGGAGCTGGGCTCGAAGACCTCGCTGGGCGTGGGCTCGGACGACTACATCCGCAACATGCTGGTGCAGGCGCTGGGCAGCGAGAAGGCCGGCAACCTGATCGACCGCATCCTGCTGGGCCGCAACACCACCGGCCTGGACGCACTGAAGTGGATGGACCCGCGTGCAGTGGCCGACCTGGTGCGCAACGAGCACCCGCAGATCATCGCCATCGTGATGGCGCACCTGGAAACCGACCAGGCCGCCGACGCGCTGAAGCTGCTGCCGGACCGTACCCGGGTGGACGTGCTGCTGCGCATCGCCACCCTCGACGGTATTCCGCCGAACGCGCTCAATGAACTCAACGAGATCATGGAGCGCCAGTTCGCCGGCAACCAGAACCTGAAGTCGTCCAACATCGGTGGCGTGCAGTGCGCGGCCAACATTCTGAACTTCATGGACAGCGGCCAGGACCAGGCGATCCTCGGCGAGATCGCGCGCATCGATGCGCCGCTGAGCAACCGCATCCAGGACCTGATGTTCGTGTTCGACGACCTGGTCGACCTGGACGACCGCGAAATGCAGCTGGTGCTGCGTGAAGTAAGCGGCGAGCGCCTGGGCCTGGCCCTGCGCGGTGCCGACATCAAGGTCCGCGACAAGATCACCCGCAACATGTCGCAGCGTGCGGCCGAAATCCTGCTGGAAGACATGGAAGCCCGCGGTCCGGTGCGCCTGTCCGACGTGGAAGGTGCGCAGCGCGAGATCCTGGCCATCGTCAAGCGCATGGCCGATGAAGGCACCGTCACCATTGGTGGCAGTGCGGAGGCCATGCTGTGAGCAACGTCGTGCGCTGGCTTGCCCCGGACCTGCTGGCCCAGCCCGAACCGGCGCTGGAGCAGGAGGACGCGTTCGAACTCACCGAGCCGGACCCGGAGCACGAGCCGGAGCCGCCGCTGCAGCTGCCGACCCTGGAGGAAATCCAGGCCATCCAGGACAGCGCCGAGAAGGAAGGCTTCCAGCACGGCCATAGCGAAGGTTACGGCCAGGGCCAGGCGGAGGTGCGTCGCCTTGCCGCACAGATCGAAGGCATCCTCGACAACTTCAGCCGGCCGCTGGTGCGGCTGGAGAACGAAGTGGTCGGCGCACTGGGCGAGCTGGCGGTACGCATCGCGGGCGCACTGGTCGGCCGCGCTTACGAGGCTGAGCCGGCGCTGCTGGCACAGCTGGTCGGCGAGGCCATCGACGCGGTGGGGGGCAGCACCCGCGAGGTCGAAGTGCGACTGCACCCGGACGACATCGCCGCCCTCGCCCCGCTGTTGAGCCTGCCGCCACAACAGCGCCTGGTGCCAGACACCAGCCTGAGCCGCGGCGATCTTCGCGTGCACGCAGAAGCCGTGCGCATCGACGGCACCCTGGAAGCCCGCCTGCGAGGCGCGCTGGACGCGGTGATCCGCCAGACCGGAGCCAATGCATGAACCCCGATCCACAGCCGACGCCGCCACCGGCCGACTGGGCCATGGCCCGCAACCTGCGCCTGGCCCGTCGGCTCGACGGCCTGCGCGTGGATACCGCCCATGGCCGTGGCCTGATCCGCGAAGGCGTGCTGCGCCGCGCGGTCGGACTGACCCTGGAAGCCGTCGGCTGCGAGGCGCCGCTGGGCGCCAGCTGCAAGGTCGAAGTGGTCGACGGCGGCTGGGTCGATGCCGAAGTGGTCGGCTTTGCCGGCGAGCGCACCTACTTGATGCCCAGCGCCGAACTGCACGGCCTGCTGCCCAATGCACGGGTGGTGCCGTCTGCGCGCCGTGGTGGCGTTGAAGTGGGCGAAGGGCTGCTCGGCCGCGTCATCGACAGCGATGGCGTGCCGCTGGACGGCAAGGGCCCGATCCGCGCCGAGGGCCACGTTGGCATGGCCGGCGTGTCGATCAATCCGCTGGCGCGTGAGCCGATCACCCAGCCGCTGGACGTGGGCGTGCGCGCGATCAACGCGCTGCTGCCGATCGGCCGCGGCCAGCGTGTCGGCCTGTTCGCCGGCTCCGGCGTCGGCAAGTCGACGCTGCTGGGCATGATGACCCGCTACACCGCCGCCGACGTGATCGTGGTCGGCCTGATCGGTGAACGTGGCCGCGAAGTACGCGATTTCGTCGAAACCACGCTGGGCGAAGAAGGTCTGCGCCGCGCCGTGGTGGTGGCCAGTCCCGCCGACCGGCCGCCGCTGGCGCGCCTGCACGGCGCCTACCGCGCCACCGCCATCGCCGAATGGTTCCGCGACCAGGGCCTGAACGTGCTGCTGCTGATGGACTCGCTGACCCGCTTCGCCCAGGCGCAGCGCGAGATCGGCCTGTCGGTCGGCGAACCGCCCACCACCCGCGGCTACCCGCCGTCGGTGTTCGCCAAGCTGCCGGCACTGGTCGAACGCGCCGGTAATGGCGCCAAGGGCCGCGGCTCGATCACCGCGTTCTACACGGTGCTGACCGAAGGCGATGATCCGCAGGATCCGATTGCCGATGCAGCGCGCGCGATCCTCGACGGCCACATCCTGCTCTCGCGGCGCGTGGCCGACAGCGGCCTGTACCCGGCCATCGACGTCGAATCGTCGGTCAGCCGCGTGGTCACGGAAATCGCCGACGAGCCGTGGCGCCTGCGCATCCGCAAGTTGAAGCGACTGGTCTCGGCCTATTCGGCCAACCGTGACCTGATCGCCATCGGTGCCTACCAGCGCGGCAACGACGCGGCCACCGACGAAGCTCTGGAACGCTGGCCGGAAATCATGGAGTTCCTCGGCCAGGACGTTGCCAAGGCCGCAGATCTCCCGCACAGCCAGGCGGCGCTGCAGCGCCTGGTGGAACAAGAGAGTTAAGCCATGAACCAGTCCAAGCGCATCGATCCCCTGCTCAAGCGGGCCCAGGAACACGAGGACGCGGTTGCCCGCGACCTGGCCGAACGCCAGCGCGTGCTCGATACCCATCTCTCGCGACTGGACGAACTGCGCCGCTACGCCGAGGAGTATGCGAATGCCCAGATGGCGGCGACCAGCCCGGCACAACTGCTGAACCGGCGTGCGTTTCTCGACCGCCTGGACAGTGCGGTCGAACAGCAGCAGGCCACGGTCAATGGCAACCGCGAGAAGGTGGAGGCTGAGCGCGCCCGCCTGATCCTGGCCAGCCGTGACAAGGCCGTGCTGGAGCAGCTGGCCGCCAGCTACCGCGCGCAGGAAAAGGTGGTGACCGACCGCCGCGACCAGCGCGAGATGGACGACATCGGTGCCCGCCGCGCCCGTCTGGTACAGACCGAAGACCAGGACGGCGCCGAGCAGGGAGGCCGCTCGTGATGCCCGCGCCATTGGCCAGCAGCGCCAACGCGCAGCCGCAGAATTCCGGCAGCAGCGCAACGCGCGCGCCACGCGGTGATGGCAGCAAGGAGTTCAGCCAACTGCTGCAGGGTGGCTCATCGGGTGCCGATGCGCCCTCGAAAGCCTCGAACACGCCCACGCCGTCCACGCAGGGACCGGCATCCGACAGCAATGGCCAGCCCGGCGCCGAGCGCAGGCCGGACAGCGCTACCGCGCCCGAAGAGACCGCAGCCACGGTGCCCACAGCGCAAGCCAGGCCCGCTGCCGAAAAGGACGCCCCGGCCGCGGCCGAGGAGGCGCCCTGGCCGCCGCTCGGCCTGGCAGGACTGGTGCTGGCGGTACCGGCACCTGCCGACCCTGCCGCCACTCTGCCGGCGGTGACAGCGACAGCCACCGACGCAGACGGCAACGCACTCCCCGCCCCCGCCGCACTACCGGTCGCAGCAGCCCTGCCGTCCACAGCTGCTGCGACCACATCGTCCACCGCCGAGGGTAATGCCCCCAGCGGCGCCGACCAGGTGACCACACTGCCGTTGCCTGAGCTGGTGCTGCCCGGCAAGCGCAGCGAGCGCGGTGAAGGCAGCGACGCAACCCTCATCGGCGACCGCACCGCGGCGCCGCTGCTGCATGCACCGGGCAACGGGGCTGTGCAGGATCTGAAGACCGCGTTGGCCACGGGCAATGCGATCTTCAATGGTGAACCGACACCGAAACCGGTGCTCGGTGACGACGGTTTCGACCAGGCCATTGGCGCGCGCCTGGGCTGGCTGGCCGACCAGAAGATCGGCCATGCCCACATCCGGCTGAGTCCGGATGACATGGGCCCGGTCGACGTGCGACTGCAGTTGAACGGCGACAAGGTGCATGCCAGCTTCAGCAGCCCGCACGTGGATGTGCGCCAGGCGCTGGAAAGCAGCCTGCCGCGCCTGCGCGAACTTCTCGGCGAGCAGGGCTTCCAGCTGGCTCATGCCGATGTCGGCCACCAGGCGCCCGGTGGTGACGGCAATGCGTCGGGCCAGGCCGGTGGCGGCGGCATGGCAGGTGACGGAGAACCGTCGCCGGCCGAGGGCGGTGTGTCGTCCGCACAGTTGATCCGCCAGCGCGGGTTGCTGGACGCATATGCCTGACAGGCGTGCCAACCAAGGTTGGCACCCACCAGAGCGATGCGGTTGGCACCCTCCAGAGCAGTGCGGTTGGCACCTGCCAGTATCGCGTTGGTGGGTGCGGAGCTTGCTCCGCACGGCCCCACAGGCACCCCGACGGAATTCCGTCGCACCCCTCTGCCCCGGCTCCGGCACACCCCTTGCATATCCCGGTGAAGCAACCCTCAGGAGCTTCACCCCGTGGCCGCAGCCGCTGACAAAACCAAGAAGACCGCCGAGAAGGACAAGGCCGCCAAGCCGCGTAGTCCGATCCTGATCACCGCACTGGTGGCCGTACTGGCCGCCGCTGCCGCCGGTGGCGGCGTCTGGTTCTTCACCCAGTCCAAGCACGAAGAGAAGACCGCGCAGGCGCCGAAGAAGGCCAGCACTCCGGCACCGGCACAGTACTTCGCGCTGGACCCCGCATTCGTGGTCAACCTCAATGGCCCGGTCGACGGCCCGCGCTACCTGCAGCTGGAAGTGCAGCTGATGACCCGCGACCCGGCCGCGCTGGAAGCGATCAAGACCCATGCCCCCGCCATCCGCGCACGCCTGCTGATGCTGTTCTCGCAGGTCAGCCCGGACCAGATCGCCGACGTCGCCGGCAAGCAGAAGCTGCAGGCCGCTTCGCTGGCCGAAGTGCAGAAAGTGCTCAAGGCCGAGACCGGCAGCAACGGCGCTGACGATCTGCTGTTCACCAGCTTCGTGACCCAGTAAGGGCCCACCGATGAATGACCTGCTGTCCCAGGACGAGATTGATGCCCTGCTCCACGGCGTGGACAGTGGTGCGGTCGAGACCGATCCGGAACCGCCGTCCGGCGAAGCGCGTTCGTACGACTTTGCCAGCCAGGACCGCATCATCCGCGGTCGCATGCCGACCCTGGAAATGGTCCACGAGCGCTTCGCGCGCCTCTGGCGGATCGGCCTGTTCAACCTGATCCGCCGCTCGGCCGAGCTGTCGGTGCGCGGCATCGAGCTGATCAAGTTCAACGACTACATGCACTCGCTGTATGTGCCGACCAACCTGAACCTGATCCGCTTCAAGCCGCTGCGCGGTACCGGCTTGATCGTGTTCGAACCGACCCTGGTGTTCGCCATCGTCGACAACTTCTTCGGGGGCGACGGACGCTACCCGACCCGCATCGAAGGACGCGAGTTCACCGCCACGGAAATGCGGGTGATCCACCTGCTGCTGAAGCAGACCTTCGCCGACCTGCGCGAAGCCTGGGCACCGGTGATGGATGTGGATTTCGAGTACATCAACTCGGAGATCAACCCGCACTTCGCCAACATCGTGACCCCGCGCGAATACGTGGTGGTGTGCCGACTGCACGTCGAGCTCGACGGCGGTGGCGGCGACATCCACGTGACCCTGCCGTACTCGATGCTGGAGCCGATCCGCGAGCTGCTCGACGCCGGCATCCAGAGCGACCGCAACGATCGCGACGAGAGCTGGGGGCAGACCCTTCGCGAACAGCTCAACATCGCCGAGGTGACCCTGTCCAGCGTGCTGGCCAGCAAGCGCATGACGCTGCGTGACCTGACCCAGCTGAAGGTGGGCGACATCCTGCCGATCGAGCTCAGCCCGCAGGTGCCGTTGTGCGTGGAGAACATCCCGGTGTTCACCGGCGAGTTCGGCATCGCCAACGGCATGAACGCCGTGAAGATCACCGCTACCCATCCGCCGGGCACCCGTCCGCGCGTACCCGTCATCCAGGAAGACCCGCAATGAACGATATCGACGCCCTCGAACCCACCCCGGCCCAGTTCAGCAGCCTGCAGGCCGATGAGGCGAACGGTCCGGACCTGAATCTGGACGTGATCCTGGACGTGCCGGTGACCCTGTCGCTGGAAGTCGGTCGCGCGCGCCTGCCGATCCGCAACCTGCTGCAGCTCAACCAGGGCTCGGTGGTGGAACTGGAACGCGGCGCCGGCGAATCGCTGGATGTGTTCGTCAACGGCACCCTGATCGCCCATGGCGAAGTGGTGGTGATCAATGACCGCTTCGGCGTGCGCCTGACCGATGTGGTCAGCCCGAGCGAGCGGATCCGGAGACTGCGTTGAGCCTGCTGGCCTCCACCCTGCTGGCGGTCGGCAAGGCCGCCGCTCCGGTCGGCCCGCAGATCGGCCAGCACGCAGCCGCCGCACCGAGCCTGTTCGGCGCGGTGCTGGCGCTGCTGGCAGTGCTCGCGCTGGTCATCGGCCTCGGCTGGCTGCTCAAGCGCATGCCCGGCAGCGGCTTCCGCCCTGCCGAAGGCATGAAGCTGGTGGCCAGCCTCAGTGTCGGCGCCAAGGAACGCGTGGTGGTGGTCGAGGTCAATGGCCAGCAACTGCTGCTGGGCGTCACCGCCGGCGGCATCAACACCCTGCATACCCTGCCCGAACCGTTGCCGCCACCGGCACCGGTGCGCGTGCCGGATTTCAAGAACCTGCCGAATTTCGCCCAGCTGCTGCAGCAGCGGCTGCGCAAGGATCCCTGACATGCGTGTCACCCGTACCCGTCTTGCCACCCTGATGCCGTGGCTGCTGTTGCTTGCCCTGTGCCTGTTGCCTGCGCTGGCGTTCGCCGCGCCCGGTACGCCGGCCACCCCGCTGCCGGACATCAACGTGGGCAAGATCGGCGGTGCGCCGGTCAGCCTGCCGCTGCAGACCCTGCTGCTGATGACCGCGATCACCCTGATCCCGTCGATGCTGCTGGTGCTGACCTCGTTCACCCGCATCATCATCGTGCTGGGCCTGCTGCGCCAGGCGCTGGGCACCGGCCAGACGCCGTCCAACCAGGTGCTGCTGGGCCTGGCCCTGTTCCTTACCGCAATGATCATGCTGCCCACCTGGGACAAGGCCTGGAGCACCGGCATGGCGCCGTACCTCAACGGCGACATCGACTTCCAGACCGCCTGGACGCTGACCACCACGCCGCTGCGCGCCTTCATGCTGGCGCAGATCCGCGAGACCGACCTGATGACCTTCGCCGGCATCGCCGGGCACGGCACCTACGCCAGCCCCGATGCGATCCCGTTCCCGGTGCTGGTCGCCTCGTTCGTCACCAGCGAACTGAAGACCGCCTTCGAAATCGGATTCCTGATCTTCATCCCGTTCGTGATCATCGACCTGGTCGTGGCCAGCGTGCTGATGTCGATGGGCATGATGATGCTGTCGCCGATGCTGGTGTCGGCACCGTTCAAGATCTTGCTGTTTGTGCTGGTGGATGGCTGGGTGCTGACCGTGGGTACGTTGGCGGCGAGCTTCAATCCGGCGTGATTGAAAGGCAGTCGAGCATGGCTCGACGCTACATAAGAAGATGGAACCCGAATGACTCCCGAACTTGCCTTGACCGAACTGCGTGGCGGCCTGATCACCGTGCTGTGGGTGGCCGGCCCGCTGCTGCTGACCGTACTGGTGGTGGGCGTGGTGGTGGGCGTGGTGCAGGCTGCGACCCAGTTGAACGAACCAACCATCGCCTTCGTTGCCAAGGCGGCGGCGCTGACTGCGGTGCTGTTCGCGCTGGGAAGCCTGCTGATCGGCCACCTGGTTGAATTCACCACGCTGCTGTTCCAGCGCATCCCGCACCTGATCGGCTAGGACACGCGCTTTGATGGACGCCGCCACCCAGATGGCTGCCGACGGCCTGCAGGCTTTCGGCATGATCGGCACCGTACTGTGGACCATGCTGCGCATCGGTGCGGTGGCCATGGCCATGCCCATGGTCGGTACTCGCGCGGTGCCGGCACGGATCCGCGTGATCCTGGCCGGTACCCTTGCCATCGCGCTGGCGCCGCTGCTGCCACCGGTTCCGGACTGGACCGGTTTCGATGCCGCCACGGTCCTGACCATCGCCCGCGAACTGGCCATCGGCGTATCCATCGGCTTCCTGCTGCGGCTGGTGTTCGAGGCCGGCGCGATGGCCGGCGAACTGATCGCACAGGGCACCGGCCTGGCCTTCGCGCAGATGAGCGACCCGCTGCGTGGCGGCACTTCGGGCGTGATCGGCCAGTGGTTCTACCTGCTGTTCGGCCTGCTGTTCTTCACCGCCAACGGCCATCTGGCGCTGATCTCACTGGTAGTGGACAGCTACCGGGCACTGCCGATCGGCGCGCCGCTGCCGGACCCGCACGCCTTCTTCAGCATCGCCCCGACCTTCCTGCTGACCGTGCTGCGCGGTGCACTGAGCCTGGCGATCCCGCTGACCGTGGCGATGCTGGCAGTGAATCTGGCCTTCGGAGTGCTGGCCCGGGCCGCCCCGGCGCTGAACCCGATCCAGCTGGGCCTGCCGGTCTCGCTGCTGCTGGGCCTGTTCCTGCTGGCGTTGCTGGCCGGGGAAATGGGCCCGCCGGTACAGCGCCTGTTCGATGCCGCCTTCCAGGCTGCGGACGCGGTCACACACTGACCCGGTCATCACGCATTGCCGCTTGCCCTGCATTCGTTTCTGTAGAGCCGAGCCCATGCTCGGCTGCCATTGGCCGAAACACCAGCCGAGCATGGGCTCGGCTCTACAGCGGCGCAATTTCACGTTTTACTGCTTGCCCTTCCCCCGGGTCTGCGCGCTAGAGTGAATGCGCGGCAACCGGGGGGATGCCGCACGTGGCCGCCGCTCTGCGTCGGCCTGCCTCATGCATGCCCCACCGTGGTTTCCGTCGACAGGCAGGTCCGGGAGACTGACGAATGCTGGTAGGCACGTACAACCTGTGGCTGGTGGCGATTTCGCTGCTGGTTGCCGTGATGGCTTCGTACACCGCGCTGGCGATGGCCGGGCGCACGGTCACCGCACCCGGCAAGGGCGCGGCGTGGTGGTGGCGCCTCGGTGGCGGCTTCGCCATGGGCCTGGGCATCTGGTCGATGCACTTCATCGGCATGCTCGCTTTCGACCTTCCCATTCCGCTCGGCTACGACCTGCCGATCACCCTGCTTTCCCTGGCCCTGGCCATCGCCTCGTCGGTGTTCGCACTGTGGCTGGTCTCGCTGCGCACCCTGCCGCACCGGAGATTGGCCGGCGGCGCCCTGCTGATGGGCACCGGTATCGCCGGCATGCATTACGTTGGCATGGCTGCAATGCGCATGCAGCCGGGCATCGACTACGACCCGGGCTGGCTGCTTTTTTCGCTGCTGGTAGCGGTGGCCGCTTCGTGGACCGCCTTGTACGTAGCCTTCCGCCTGCGCGCGCAGCGCACCCGCATCGGTGATCGTCTCGCAGCGGCGGGCCTGCTCGGGCTGGCCATCGTCGGCATGCACTACACCGGCATGGCCGCCGCACGCTTTCCGGAGGGCAGCATCTGCGGCGCAGCCGTCGGCGATGGGTTGCAGAGCGAATGGCTGGCCATGCTGGTGGTGATGCTCACCGTGGCGATCCTGGCCGTGGTGCTGGTGGTGTCCTGGCTGGACCAGCGGGTGGAGGCGCAGCTGCTGCGCCTGCGCAACTCCCTGTTGAGCACCTCGCTGACCGACGCGCAGCAGGAACTGACCCAGGCCGCACTGCACGACCCACTCACCCGCTTGCCCAACCGCCTGCTGCTGCAGCGTCGCATCGTGCAGGCACTGGCCGAGGCCGAACAGGGCGGCAGCCGTTTCGCTGTGATGTTCATGGACCTGGATGGCTTCAAGCAGGTCAACGATGCCTATGGCCATCAGGCCGGCGACGCGCTGCTGGTGGCAGTGGCCGAGCGCACCCGCCAGCTGCTGCGCCCCAACGACATGCTGGCGCGGTTGGGCGGTGACGAGTTCGTGCTGGTGGTACGCATCGAGCACGATGAAGACCTGCCGACGCTGGCCCGGCGCATCCTGCAGGCGGTCGGCAGCGGCCCCCTGCTGCCGGACAACGAACTGCAGGTAACCGCCAGCATCGGCGTGGCGATCTGCCCGGATCACGCCGCCAGCGAACGGCAGCTGATGGCGTTTGCCGATGCGGCGATGTACCAGGCCAAGGAATCCGGACGCAACGCCTTCGTGCTGTTCGCCGACTGGATGAATGACAGCGCCGAACAACAATTCCGGCTGCTGGCCGACCTGCGGCGGGCCATTGGCAGCGAGCAGCTGTTCCTGCACTACCAGCCCAAGATCCGCGTGGCCACGCAGAAGGTGGCCGGTGCCGAAGCATTGATCCGCTGGCACCATCCGGAGCATGGCCTGATTCCGCCGGACCGCTTCATCCGGCTGGCCGAGCGCAGCGGTGCCATCAACGATATCGGGCGCTGGGCGCTGGACCAGGCCTGCCTGCAGCTGCGCCGATGGCATGACGCCGGTCACGAAGGCTGGTCGATGTCGGTGAACCTGTCGCCGGTGCAGTTCAGTTCGCCGCACCTGCTGCAGGATGTGCGCGAAGTGATCGAACGCCATGGCATTGCCCCGCGCCACCTCGTGCTGGAGATCACCGAAAGCACGGTGATGCGCGATACCGATACCAGCCTGCGCCTGCTGCAGGCGCTCTCGGCGCTGGGCGTGGGCATCTCCATCGATGACTTCGGCACCGGCTATTCCAGCCTGCTGTACCTGAAGCGGCTGCCGGCCACCGAGATCAAGATCGACCATGCCTTCGTGCGCGATCTGGAACACAGCGCCGAGGATGTGGTGATCGTCTCGGCGATCGTGGCGCTGGGCCACGCGCTGGACATGGACATCGTGGCCGAAGGCGTGGAAACCGCCGCCCAGCGCGCCTACCTGGAGCGGCTGGGCTGCGACTACCTGCAGGGCTACCTGCTCGGCCGCCCGGTGGATGCGGCGCGCTTCATGCAGCTGCACGACCTGCCGCGGCCGCGGGTGGAGTTGGCGCAGAGCCCACCGCCCAGCGACAACGCCCCCCTGTAGCCGAACCTGCGCTCGGCTCCCGCCAGGCATGGCCCGGCGCTACCATGGGGTGTCGATCCCCAGTAGGTCCACGCCATGCGTGGATGAGCCGTTCCACCATCATCCAAGGAAGCGCCCGTGGCCCTACGCACCCCCCTTGCAGGCTTGTTGCTGGCCCTTGCTGTTGGCCACGCTGCCGCCGCTGATCTGCCGTGGTCATTGCCAGCCGATGCTTCCCCGGCCCAGGTCGACGCTGCCCTGCTGGCCCTCGGCAAGGGCGTGTTGAAGTCCCCCGGCCTGACCGATGCACAGCGCGGCCACGCGCTGCTGGCGATGGGCCAGACAGCCGAAGCGCGGCAATCGGTCCAGCGGGTACGCGCATCGCTCGCAAGCGACGGCAACACCGCGGCGATGCAGCGCTGGCTGCCGATGCTGCTGCTCGCCACCGCCGGCGAGCGGGACAACGCCGCTTATGCGCGTGCCTTCCACAGCACCTTCGCTGCCCTCGACGACGTCGCCGCGGTGCAGGCCGAGGCCGCGCTCTCGGCTGAGCCGGCCCGGGTGCGCGCCCAGCTGGAGCAGGCCATCGCGGCGCAGGCAGGTGCCGCGACCGTATCCGAGGCCGTCGCCTTGGAACTACTGCGCCTGCGGGCGGTACTGCGTGCACAGACCCTGGCCGCCGCAATGACCCCTGCACTGGTCGCCGCAGAAGAGCAGCGTCGCTTCGTCATCGACGACACCCTGCGCATTCCCGCAGGCGGCGACGTGGTGCTGTCGGCCCAGTTGGCACGGCCACGCGCTGCCAGTGCGCCGCTACCTGCGGCCATGCTGTTCACCATCTACACCGATCCACCCAAGAACCGGCAGAAGATGCTGCTGGCCGCCGCGCATGGCTACGCCGGCATCGTGGTCGATGCGCGTGGCAAAGGCCAGGGCACGGGCACCATCGCACCCTACGAACATGACGGCGAGGACGCCAACGCGGCCATCGACTGGATCAGCCACCAGCCATGGAACGATGGCCGGGTCGCCATGTATGGCGGCAGCTACGAGGGCTTTACCGCCTGGGCAGCAGCGCGCCATCACCATCCCGCATTGAAGACCATCGTGCCCTACGTTGCCGCCATCCCCGGCCAGGGCCTGCCGATGGAGAACAACGTGTTCCTGAGTGCCAACTATGGCTGGGCGTTCTATGTGGCCAATGGCCCGATGCTGGACAACGACACCTACGACCAGGACGAGCGCTGGTCGCAGCTGCCGCGCCGCTGGTATGCCTCCGGCCGTCCCTACCGGCAGATCGACCAGGTCGACGGTACGGCCAACCCCTGGCTGCAACGCTGGCTCGATCACCCGGCGTACGACGCTTACTGGCAGTCGATGGTTCCCTCTGGCGACCAGTTCGACGACATCCGCATCCCGGTACTGACCATCACCGGCTACTACGACGACGGCCAGATCTCGGCGCTGCAGTACTTCAAGGAGCACCTCAGGCACCGCCCCGATGCCGACCACGCCCTGCTGATCGGTCCCTACGACCACCGCGGTGCGCAGTCGGCGCTCAAACCCATGGAGCTGCGCGATTACGCGGTCGACCCTGCCGCGCAGTTCGACACCCCGGCAGTCACCTTCCAGTGGTTGGACCATGTGCTGCGCGGCGCCCCGCGTCCGCCGCTGGTGCCCGACCGCGTGAATTACCAGCTGATGGGCGCCAACACGTGGGGGCATGCGGCAACGCTGGAGGCGGCTGCGGGCGCTCACCGCCGCTACCACCTCTCCGCCTCTCAGGCATCATCCGATGGCTACCACCGTCTGCTGGAACAGTCGCCAGCCCCTGGCCAGCTACGGCAGACCGTGGACCTGGCCGACCGCAACGAAATGCGGCACGGCTACTACCCGTTCCCGATCGTCGCGGCACAGGACGAAGCGGACACCGCGCTGGCCTTCGTCTCCGAACCGTTCATTGCACCGATGGATCTGGTGGGAAGCTTCTCTGGTGACCTGAAGGTCCGCCTCAACAAGCGGGATTTCGATTTCACCGTCACCCTGTACGAGCTGATGGCCGATGGCCGCCGCATGCAGCTGTCCTACTACATGGGCCGGGCCAGCCACGTGCGTGACCCGAGCACGCGCCAATTGCTGCAGCCCGGCCAATGGACCCACCTGCCGTTCGACCGGACGCGCATGGTCGCCCGCCGCCTGGCTGCAGGCAGCCGCCTGCTGGTGAAGGTGGACGTGCTGAAGGACGCCATGCATCAGGTGAACCACGGCACCGGCCGCGATGTCAGCGATGAATCGGCCGCCGATGCGGGCGCCCCGCTGCGGGTGGACTGGCACAGCGACAGCGTGCTGACGATCCCGCTGCAGGCGGTAGCGCCGACCGGGTGACACGGCCGCCCAGCCCGCCATCACGGAACGATTCCTGCGGCACCCTCCTGTAGAGCCGAGCCCATGCTCGGAAGCGCTTCGTGCCTGGACCCAGCCGCAGCCGAGCATGGGCTCGGCTCTACAAAACGGGCCGTCGGTAGATCCACACCACGCGTGGAACGGTTCTTGCACGCACCCCGGCATCCCCTGCCGCAGTGCCTGTGATGTCCGAGAACGAATCCGCCGGCGAAAAGACCGAACAACCTACCGAAAAACGCCTGCGCGACGCCCGTGAACAGGGCAACCTGCCGCGCTCGCGCGAACTCGGCACGGCCGCCGTATTCGGCGCCGGCGTGCTGGCGGTGATGGCCATGAGCGGTTCGATCGGCCGCGGCGCCAGCGCCTGGATGAAGCACGCGCTCAGCCCCGAACAGAGCCTGCGGCAGAACCCGAAGGAACTGTTCGGCCACTTCGGCGACCTGCTGCTGCAGTTCATGCTGGTGATCGCGCCGCTGGTGCTGGTCTGCCTGCTGGCCAGTTTCGTCGCACCGCTGGTGATGGGCGGCCTGCGCTGGTCGCAGAAGGCGTTGCTGCCCGACATCAACCGCATGAACCCGATGAGCGGGCTAAAGCGCCTGTATGGGCCCGAGGCCATCGCCGAGTTCACCAAGTCGCTGCTGCGCGTGGCCTTCGTCGGCGTGGCCGCCGGACTGGTGGTGTGGACCGGCTTTGACACCCTGCGCGGGCTGATCCACCACCCGCTGGAGACTGCCATCACCGACGGCCTCGGCTTCACCCTGCGCCTGCTGCTGGCCACCGCCGGCGCGATGCTGGTGCTGGCCGCCATCGACGCGCCGTACCAGCGCTGGAACTGGATGCGCAAGCTGAAGATGACCCGTGAAGAACTGCGCCGGGAAATGAAGGAAAGCGAAGGCAGCCCCGAGGTCAAGGGCCGCATCCGCCAGCTGCAGCAGCAGATGGCCAATCGCCGGATGATGGAAGCAGTGCCCACGGCCGACGTGGTGGTGGTCAATCCCACCCACTACGCGGTGGCCTTGAAGTACGAGGGAGGCGCCATGAACGCCCCAACCGTGGTCGCGCTGGGCGTGGACGAGACCGCCCTGCGCATCCGTGAAGTGGCCGACGGCAACAAGGTGGCGATCGTCTCCGCCCCGCCTTTGGCACGCGCCTTGTATCGGGAAGGCCAACTCGGAAAGGAAATCCCCGTGAGACTGTATTCGGCCGTCGCCCAGGTCCTGTCCTACGTCTACCAGCTGCGCGCCTGGCGCACTGGCCCGATGCCGGACGCCCCGCACATCCAGGTGGATGAATTCGGCAAGGGAGGCCGCCCGTGAGCGCCCAGCCCTCCACCGGATTCAACACCCGCCGCGCCCTGGAAATGATCCGCCAGGGCCTTGGCGCGCCGCTGATCGTGCTGGCCCTGCTGGCCATGGTCGTGGTGCCGCTGGCCGCGCCGGTGCTCGATGCGCTGTTCACCTTCAACATCGCCATCTCGCTGATGGTGCTGCTGGCGGTGGTCTACGTGAAGCGCCCGCTGGACTTCACCATCTTCCCGATCGTGCTGCTGATCACCACCATGCTGCGGCTGGCGCTGAACGTGGCCTCCACCCGCGTCATCCTGCTGAACGGCCAGAACGGCCACGACGCCGCGGGCAAGGTCATCGCCGCCTTCGGCGAATTCGTGATCGGCGGCAACTATGCGGTGGGCATCGTGGTGTTCGCGATCCTCACCATCATCAACTTCGTGGTGATCACCAAGGGCGCCGGCCGCGTCTCGGAAGTGACCGCGCGCTTCATCCTGGACGCGATGCCCGGCAAGCAGATGGCGATCGACGCCGACCTCAACGCCGGTTTGCTGACGCGTGAAGAAGCCAAGCTGCGCCGCGAGGAAGTCCGCGAGGAAGCCGACTTCTACGGCGCGATGGACGGTGCCAGCAAGTTCATCCGCGGCGACGCCATCGCCGGCATCCTGATCCTGTTCATCAACATGCTCGGCGGCCTGGCCGTGGGCGTGCTGCAGCATGGCATGCCGTTCGGCGACGCCGCCGCCACCTACACCCTGCTGTCGATCGGTGACGGCCTGGTGGCGCAGCTGCCTGCACTGCTGGTCTCCAGCGCCGTGGCGATGCTGGTCACCCGCGCCTCGCGCTCGCAGGACATGGCCCAGGCGATGACCGGCCAGGTGTTCGGCCAGTACCGCGCGCTGGCGATCACCGCCGGCATCATCGGCGTGGTCGGCCTGGTGCCGGGCATGCCCAACGTCGCTTTCCTGACGCTGGCCGCGATCCTCGGCTTCATCGCCTGGAAGGTCTACCGCAAGGGCAAGGCCGCGGCCACCGATCCGGCAGCCGCCGGCAATGACGCTGCCGCACTCAATGCACTCGGCCGCCCGGCGGCACCTGCGCCGACCGCCGAACTGAGCTGGGACGAACTTCGCCCGGTCGATCCGCTGGGCCTGGAGGTCGGCTACCGGCTGATCCCGCTGGTGGACAGCAACCAGGGCGGCGAGCTGATGGCGCGCATCAAGGGCGTGCGCCGCAAGCTGACCCAGGATGTCGGTTTCCTGATTCCGTCGGTGCACATCCGCGACAATCTGGAACTTCCGGCCAACGGCTACCGCGTGCTGGTGCACGGCGTGCCGGTGGCCACCGCCGAGATCCACCCCGACCGCGAGTTGGCGCTGGACCCGGGCAGCGCGCTGGGCACCCTGGAGGGCATCGCCGGCAAGGACCCCGCGTTCGGCCTGGATGCCACCTGGATCCAGCCGCACCAGCGCGCCCAGGCCGAAACGCTGGGCTACACCGTGGTCGATCCGGCCACCGTGGTCGCCACCCATCTGTCGCACCTGATCCGCGAGCACGCGCCGGAACTGCTCGGCCACGAAGAGGTGCAGCATCTGCTGGCCAACCTGGCCAAGAGCGCGCCCAAGCTCGTCGAAGATCTGACGCCGAAGGCGCTGCCGCTGTCGGCGGTGGTGCGCGTGCTGCAGAACCTGCTGGTCGAGCGCATTCCGATCCGCCAGCTGCGCAAGATCGCCGAAGCACTGGTCGAACACGCTCCAAACAGCCAGGACCCGGCGGTGCTGACCGCCGCCGTGCGCACCGCACTGGGCCGCTTCATCGTGCAGGAGATCGCCGGAATGTCGGCGGAGCTGCCGGTGTTCACCCTCAACCCGCAATTGGAACGTGTCTTGCAGGAGTCCACGCAGGGCAACGGCGCCGCGCTGGAACCCGGACTCGCTGAGCGACTGCACCAGAGCCTGGCCGAATGTGTCAGCAAGCAGGAAGCCCGCAACGAGCCCGCGGTTGTGCTGGTACCTGGCCCGGTGCGCGCCGCGCTGGCGCGCCTGGTCCGCCACAGCGTTCCGTCGCTGTCGGTCCTGGCCTACAGCGAGGTGCCGGAGGACAAGCGCCTGAAGCTGGTCGGAACGATCAGCTGACGCCGCCCTCCGATGCGCCAGAAAACAGACACCACTTTCGAACCGACGCAACAGACAGATACCAAGGGGAACCCGCAACGTGCAGACCACCGACCACCCGAGTTCTCCGACCGCCACCCCGCCGTCTTCGTCCCGTGACCACAGCATGAAAATCAAACGATTCGTCGCCGCCGACATGCGCTCGGCCATGAACCTGGTGCGCAAGGAACATGGTCCTGACGCCGTGATCCTGTCCAACCGCCGGATCGAGGAAGGCATCGAGATCGTCGCCGCCGCCAACTACGATGAGAGCACCGTGCAGCGTGCGCTGGAAGCCTCGCGTCGTGACATCGCTCCGCCGCCGGCGCCGAAGCCGCGCACCGCCGCCGACGCGGTGATCGCCGCCGTCACCCGACGCCGCAGCAACACCCCGGCGCCGGAACCGGTCGCCGCCACCACCTCGGCCGTGGCCGCCCTCGCCCGCGCGGCGGTCGGCGCCACTGGCCGCACCCTGGACAGTGCCGACGAGATCGTGCCGACCCGTGGCAGCAGCGGCTTCGCCGCCACCCTGGCGCGTGCCGCCGTCAACGAACCGGCGCTGCCGGAACAGATCTTCGCCCCGTTCGCTGAAGCCATCGTCGCACCGGCACCCGCCGGCGCCACGTCGGCCAACCGCGCCCACTTCCAGATCGACCCGCCGCAAGAGGCGCATCACGAAAGCCCGGCACCGGCTGTGCAGCCGCCACCGCTGCCGACCGCTGCTGTGGCTGATGTGCAGCCCGGGATCACCGCCAGCGAACCGGCACCGGCTGAAGCCAATGACGAAACCAGCCCGGCACCGGTACTGGCCCCGGCACCGACGCTGACCGTGGTTGCCCAGGACGACGCCGAGATCCGCCAGCTGCGCCAGGAAGTGGCCGGCATGCGCCATGTGATCGAGCGCGAAATGAACCGCTTCACCGACGAGCGCCTGCGCGGCTGCCCGGTGCGCGCCACTGCGCTGGACCTGATGGACGAGTACGGCTTCGACGCCGGCCTGGCCCGCGACGTGGCCATGCAGATCCCGCTGGAGACCGAGGCCCACCGTGGCCGCGGCCTGATGCTGGGGCTGATTTCGCGCAAGCTGCCGATCGCCCCGGTCGACCCGCTGGAAGAAGGCGGCGTGATCGCCCTTGTGGGCCCGACCGGCGCCGGCAAGACCACCACCATCGCCAAGCTGGCCTCGCGCTTCGCCGAGAAGCACGCGCCGCGTGACGTCGCCCTGGTCACCACCGACACCACCCGTATCGGCGCCCGCGAGCAGCTGTACGGTTACGGCCGCCAGCTCGGCATCGCGGTGCACGAGGCCAACAGCGGTACCGATCTGGACCAGCTGCTGGAACGCCTGAAGGACTACAAGCTGGTGCTGATCGACACCGCCGGCCTGGGCCCGCGCGACCGCGCACTGGCCGCCCAGCTGCAGTGGCTGCGCGCCGCCCGCCAGGTGCGCACCCTGCTGGTGCTGCCGGCCAACACCAGTTTCGGCGACATGGACGAGGTGGTCCGCCGCTTCGGCGCCGCCAACCTGCAGGGCCTGGTGCTGAGCAAGCTGGACGAGACCGGCCGCTTCGGCAACGCCCTGTCGGTGGCCGTGGACCATGCCCTGCCCATCACCTGGGTGACCGACGGCCAGGACGTCCCCGAGGACCTGCACCGGGCCAGCGCGGCCAATCTCGTACTTCGCCTTGAAGATTTGCGCCGCGCGGCCGATATGCCCTGCAACCCGGAGTTGAACCATGCCGTCGCGTGAGTACGCCAAGCTGACCAAGACCTTCCCGCTGTCGGCCACCCGCAGCGAGCCGCTCGGCCCTGTGCGCACCATTGCCGTCACTGGCGGCAAGGGCGGCGTGGGCAAGACCAACGTCTCGGCCAACCTTGCCGTGGCGCTGGCAGGCATGGGCAAGCGCACGCTGCTGCTGGACGCCGACCTCGGCCTGGCCAACATCGACGTGATCCTGGGGCTGAACCCCACCTTTACCCTGGCCGACCTGGTCGCCGGCCGCTGCACGCTGGATGACGTCATCGTCGAAGGCCCGAACGGCGTGCTGGTGGTGCCGGCCGCATCTGGCCGCCGCCACATGGCCGAACTGGCCCCGGCCGAGCACGTCGGCCTGGTCAACGTATTCTCCGAGCTGGAACGCGAACTGGACATCATGGTGGTGGACACGGCCGCCGGCATCACCGATGGCGTGCTGACCTTCTGCCAGGCCGCGCAGGACACCGTGGTGGTGGTCTGTGACGAACCGGCGTCGATCACCGACGCCTATGCGCTGATCAAGGTACTCTCGCGCGAGCGTGGCGTGGACCGCATCCAGGTGGTGGCCAACATGGTGCGGGACCCGAACGAGGGCCGCGTGCTGTACGAGAAGCTGACCCGCGTCTGCGAGAAGTTCCTCGCCGATGTCTCCCTGAATTATCTGGGCTGCGTGCCGCAGGATGACTGGCTGCGCCTGTCGGTGCAGCGCCAGCAGCCGGTGGTGAAGGCCTACCCGTCCAGTCCTGCAGCACTGGCGATCACCGAGATCGCGCGCCGTACCGCACGCTGGCAGGCGCCGACCGAACCGCGCGGCGGCGTTGAATTCTTCCTCGAGCGCATCCTCAAGCAGCGAGGGGTGGCCGCATGAAAGGCGCAGCCCAGTACAGGGAAGTCCAGCGCTCGGCGGCCAACGAGGTGATCGCCCAGCACTCCGACCTGGTGCGGCGCATCGCCCACCACCTGGCCGCGCGCCTGCCGGCGAGCGTCGAGGTCGACGACCTGATCCAGGCCGGCATGATGGGGCTGATCGAAGCCTCGCGCAGCTATGACGCTGACCAGGGTGCTTCGTTCGAGACGTACGCATCGATCCGCATCCGCGGTTCGATGATCGATGAGATCCGCCGTGGCGACTGGGTGCCGCGCTCGGTGCACCGCCGTGCACGTGATGCCGCCGCGACCATCCGCCGCCTGGAACAGAGCAGCGGCCGTGCCGCCAGCGCCACCGAAGTGGCCGCCGCGATGGAGATGCCGCTGCCCGAGTACCTGCGGCTGATGGAAGATGCCGCCCGTGGCCAGGTGCTGAGCCTTGAATCGCGCATCGAAGACCAGGGCGAGCTGGACACCGTCGCCCAGGGCGGGCCGACCCCGCAGCAGGTGCTGGAGCGCGGCGAGTTCGGCCGCGAACTGGGCAAGGCCATCGGCCACCTGCCTGAGCGCGAACAGCTGGTGCTCTCGCTGTACTACGAGCAGGAACTGAACCTGAAGGAGATCGGCGCGGTGCTCGGCGTGAGCGAGTCGCGGGTCTGCCAGATCCACGGCCAGGCGGTACTGCGCCTGCGTGGCCGGCTGAAGCTGTTCGAGGCTGCCGACGCCGGCCTCGAAGAATGAACATCCCCGAGGCGGCTGCCCCCGGCCGTCCGGAATGAACAACAAAGGAATTCTGCTTTGAACAAGAACATGCGCATCCTGATCGTCGACGACTTCTCGACCATGCGTCGAATCGTCAAGAACCTGCTGGGCGACCTGGGCTTCACCAACACCGCCGAAGCCGAGGACGGGCATGCTGCGCTGTCGCTGCTGCAGAGCCAGCCGTTCGATTTCGTGGTGACTGACTGGAACATGCCGGTGATGACCGGCATCGAGCTGCTCAAGGCGATCCGTGCCGATGCCAAGCTGAAGACCCTGCCGGTGCTGATGGTCACCGCAGAAGCCAAGCGCGAGCAGATCATCGAAGCCGCCCAGAGCGGCGTGAACGGCTACATCATCAAGCCGTTCACCGCACAGACGCTGGAAGAGAAGCTCGGCAAGATCTTCGAACGCCTGGCGGCCAGCGCCTGATGGATACCACGGTCGACAAGAACGCCCTGGCCCTGCGCCTGCAGGAAGCCCTGGACGCACTGGAGTCCGGTGACGAGGCCGCCTGGCGGCAGCGCATCGACGGACTGGTCGCGCTGCGCACGCAGCCGATGATGAGCGGCCTCTCGCGGCTGGCCCGCGAACTGGGACAGGCGCTGGGTGAACTGCCGACCGTACCCAGCGAAGCCGGCGAACTGGACGATGCCTGCGCGCGCCTGGACCACGTGGTGGCGATGACCGAACAGGCCACGCACCGCACCCTGGACCTGGCTGAGGAATGCCGCAGCCTGACCGAACAGCTGCGCGCCGAAGGCCTGCAGCCCGGCCAGGACGCGCAGCTCGAGCGCATCCGCCACAACCTGACCGAGATCGCCCTGACCCAGAGCTACCAGGACCTGACCGGGCAGATCATCCGTCGCGTGGTCGGCATTGTCCGCCGCGTGCACGAAGGCTTCGGCGCGCTCGGCCTGCCGCCGGAACAGCATCGCACCGACCCGGAACTGGCCGGGCCGGCACTGAAGGGACTGGACCGCCACGCGGTCTCGCAGAACGACGCCGACGACCTGTTGTCGGATCTGGGGCTGTAAGCATGAGCGCGGTATCCGACGACATCACTGCCGATTTCATCATCGAGGCACAGGAAATCCTGGATCGCCTCGGCGAACAGCTGGTGTCGCTGGAGCAGGCACCGCAGGACAGCGATCAGCTCAACGCGGTGTTCCGCGGCTATCACACGCTCAAGGGCGGCGCCGGCTTCCTCGGCGTGACGGCCATGGTCGAGCTGTGCCACGCCGCTGAAGAAGCGCTGGGCGCCGCGCGCGCCGGGCAGGCCGTGCTGCAGGCCCACCACTTCGACGCGGCCCAGCAATCACTGGACTACCTGCAGTCGATGCTGGACGCGGTGTCGTCCGGCACCGAGCCGGGCTATGCGCCGCCGGATCTGATTGCCCAGTTCGACGTGCACGGTGGTGCCGTGGCTGCACCCGCCGCCGCAGCAGCGCCCGCCGCGGGCGGCAGCGACCTGATCACCGACGACGAGTTCGAGGCCCTGCTCGACCAGCTTCACGGCGGCAATGCACCGACCGCGGTCGCGCCAGCGAAGCAGGCTGACGACGGACTGATCAGCGAAGACGAGTTCGAAGCCCTGCTGGACCAGCTGCACGGTGGCGCCGCACCGGGTGCCAAGCCTGCTGCAGTGGTGGCGCCGGCGCCGACCGCCGCCCCGCGCCCGACGGCCGCACCCGCTGCCAAGCCAGCCGCCAAGCCGCTGGCCGAGGCCGAGCACACCGTGCGCGTGGACACCAAGCGCCTGGATGCGATCGTCAATCTGATCGGCGAACTGGTGCTGTCGCGCAATCGTCTCAAGACCCTGCGTGCGCGCCTGCGCGACGAGGAGCTGGACCGCGCCGTGTCCACCCTGGACATCGCCACCGCACGCCTGCAGTCGGCAGTGATGCGTACCCGCATGCAGCCGGTGGGCAAGGTGTTCTCGCGCTTCCCCAAGGTTGCCCGAGACGTCGCCCGCTCGCTGAAGAAGGAAGTGGATCTGGAGCTGATCGGCGCCGAGACCGAGCTCGACCGAAATCTGGTGGAAGCCCTGGCGGACCCGCTGGTGCATCTGGTCCGCAACGCCATCGACCATGGCGTGGAAATGCCCGACCTGCGCGAAGCACAAGGCAAGCCGCGGATGGGCCATGTACGCCTGTCGGCGCAGCAGGAAGGCGACTACGTCAGTATCGAGGTGCAGGACGATGGCGCCGGCATCGACCCGGAGAAGCTGCGCGCGAAGGCGCGTGAGAAAGGCCTGATCGATCCGGAAGCCGCTGCCCGCCTGAGCAGCGAGGAGTGCCTGCACCTGGTGTTCCTGCCCGGCTTCTCGACCAAGCAGCAGGTCACCGACATCTCCGGCCGTGGCGTCGGCATGGACGTGGTGCAGTCGCGCATCCGCGAACTGAGTGGCCAGATCCAGATCCAGTCGGAACTGGGTCGTGGCAGCCGGTTCATGATCCGCGTGCCGCTGACCCTGGCCATTCTGCCAACCCTGCTGGTGCAGGCCGGTGAGGATGTGTATGCACTGCCGCTGGCGCGCGTGATGGAGGTGCTGCACGCGCCGCGTACGTCGCTGGGCTGGTTCGATGGCCGCGCCGTGCTCGACCGCCGTTCGCACACGCTGCCGCTGGTCGATCTGCGCCAGTGGCTGGATGTGACGCCCACCGCGTCGACCCTGCTGACGATCGTGGTGCTGCAGGCAGGCGAAGCGCGCTTCGGCCTGGTCGTGGACCAGGTGCGCGGGCGCGAGGAGGTGGTCATCAAGCCGCTGCCGAAAGCCCTGCGGGGCCTGCGCGGTTACGCCGGTGCAACCTTGATCGGCGATGGTCGCATGGCCTTGATCCTGGACGTGGACGGCCTGCGTACTCCGCACGACTGAGCCACTTGCTGAACCCGTAAATCCGTGAAGTCGCACCAGTAGCCCGTACCGGTGTCTCAAGTCCCATTCATACAAGCCGATACCGGATCCATGGATAGACTCAGCCTCATTGGACTCTTTCTCGCCCTGGCCTCGCTGGTCGGTGGCAGCATCCTCAAGGGCGCCGGCCTGGCGTCGTTGTGGTCGCCTGCGGCATTCGTGATCGTCATCGTCGGCACCATCGCCGCGATCCTGCTGCATACCTCGCCGGCGGTGTTCAAGCATGCGTTCAAGATCGTGCGCTGGGTCGTGCGCCCGCCGCACAGCGATCGCCGCGAACTGATCCAGCAGATCGTCGAGTGGAGCAACATCGCTCGCCGCCAGGGCCTGCTGGGCCTGGAGTCGCAGGTGGAAGCACAGCAGGATCCGTTCCTGCGCAAAGGCCTGCAGCTGCTGGTGGACGGCGTTGAGCCCGAATCGATGCGGCACATGCTGGAAATCGAACTGGGCAGCCAGGAGCACCAGGACCAGGCCGGCGCCAAGGTCTTCGAGGCGATGGGCATCTATGCACCGACGCTGGGCATCATCGGCGCCGTGCTGGGCCTGATCGCAGTGATGAAGAACCTGGCCGACCCGAGCAAGCTCGGCCACGGCATCGCCGCAGCATTCACTGCCACCATCTACGGCATCGCTTCGGCCAACCTGCTGTTCCTGCCGATCTCGGCCAAGCTCAAGAGCGTGATCTCGCACAACACGCGCGACCGCGAGATGGTCATCGAAGGCCTGATCTCGATCGCCCAGGGCGAGAACCCGCGCAACATCGAAACCAACCTCTCCGGCTTCCTGCACTGACATGGCCCGCCGCAAGCACCACGAAGAGCACGCCAACCATGAAGCATGGGCGATCCCCTATGCCGACCTGATGACGCTGCTGCTGGCCTTCTTCGTGGTCATGTATGCGATTTCCTCGGTCAACGAAGGCAAGTACCGGATCATGGCCGACGCACTCACCGACGCTTTCGGTGGTGCGCCGCGCACGATCAATCCAGTGCAGGTCGGCAACAAGCAGGTGCAGGGCGGCGGCTGGGACAGCCCGTCGGTGATCAAGTCCGGCACCAAGATCGGCCCGTCCGCGCCGGCACCGTCGCACGACCCGACCCTGCTGCCGTCAATGGCCTCGCAGATGCGCATGCCTGTCTCGGTGCACAACCAGGAACAGATCGCGCGCGCCGAGCGCCAGCTCAACAGCATCGCCGACCGCCTCACCGCCGCACTCGCACCGCTGATCGACCGCGGCATGATCAGCGTGCGTCGCACCGAGCTGTGGATCGAAGTCGAGATCAACAGCGACATCCTGTTCCCGACCGGCTCGGCCGCGCTGGACGTGCACGCGCGGCAGACCCTGGCCAGCCTGGCTGACGTACTGCGCGATGTACCCAACAGCGTGCGCGTGGAAGGCCACACCGACAACGTGCCGATCGCCACCGCCACCTTCCCGTCGAACTGGGAACTGTCGGCCGGGCGCGCCGCCAGCGTGGTGCACCTGTTCGCCGACCAGGGCGTGCAGCCGTCGCGGCTGGCGATGGTCGGCTACGGCCAGTTCCGCCCGCGCGAAGAGAACGACAGCGCGCAGGGACGCAACCGCAACCGCCGGGTGATGGTCATCATCCTGGCCGACACCTCGCATTCGGTGGACCCGCTCGGCCAGCGCCTGAACGCAGCCACCGGCGCCACCGACAGCACCGCTACCGAACAGGCCGCCGCAACTCCGGCCAGCGCCCCCACCTCCCCCATCGCACCGGTGAAGTTGCCGCCGGTGCCGGCTGGCAGCCGCGTCGGCGCCGCCGTTCCCCCGGCAATGAAGGAGTAATCCGATGCGCATCTGGGCAGTCGCCAACCAGAAGGGCGGAGTCGGCAAGACCACCACCACCCTCGCCCTCGGCCGCGGCCTCGCCGCGCTTGGCCATCGCGTGCTGCTGATCGATCTCGATCCGCATGCCTCGCTCAGCCGCGCCTTCGGCGTGCCGGTGGACCCGCCGCCGGCCGGCGTGCTGGAACTGTTCGGCGCACCGCCGGCAGACCTGTCCAGCCTGTGCCATGCCAGCAGCATCCATGGCCTCGATTACGTCTGCGCCCAGTCGGCGCTGGCCACGCTGGAGCGCCGCAGCGCCAACCAGCCCGGCCTCGGCCTGGCCCTGCAGAACGCGCTGGCCCGCCACCAGGGCCAGCACGACTACATCCTGCTGGACTGCGCACCGACCCTCGGCCTGTTGATGATCAATGCACTGGCCGCAGCCGACCGCCTGATCATCCCGACGCAGGCCGAGCCGCTGGCCCTGCATGGCCTGGATGGCATGGTCCGCACCGGCGAGATGGTCGAGCGCTCGCGCCGCCGCCCGCTGCCGATCTCGATCCTGCCGACCCTGTTCGACCGCCGCACCCGCGCTGGCAACGAGTCGCTGCGCACGATGCAGGATCGTCACGGCAGCCGCGTGTGGGAAGACGCGATTCCGATTGATACCCGCATCAGCAACGCCGCCGGCCTGACCCTGCCGAGCGTCGGCGAGGACTACCCGGGCCGCGGCCTGGCTGCCTACCGCCGCGCCCTGAACTGGATTCTCGGCGAGGACGCCCGTGCCCTGGAGCAGGCCGCATGAACAGCACCGGCGTACTGGACGACTATCTGGACGAACTGCTGGGCGAAGCGATCGCCCCGGCAGCCGTCGTACTGCCAACGCCGGACAGCGCCGCCCCGGCTTCGGCCGGCGCACCGGAACCGGAACGCGAGCCGACCTGGGATGACCTGCCGGCCGAGGTGATCTACGAAACCGGGAGCGTCGCCGCTGCACCTGCCGTGGACAACGCCGCGCTGGAAGACGCCTTCGAAGCGGCGGCAACGGCTGAGCGCGAGCCCACGTGGGACGATCTGCCCGCCGAAGTGATCTACGAAACGGAGGCTGTTGCGGCTGTCCCGGCAGAGGACGACGCCGCACTGGAGGCTGCCTTCGAGGCCGCCGCACTGCCTGTCGCCGCCCCCGAGCGCGAACCGACCTGGGATGACCTGCCTGACGAGGTGATCCACGAGACGGCCCCTGCTCCGGCCGCCGCCAAGGCAGGCCCGGAACCGACCTGGGACGATCTGCCGGACGAAGTGATCTACGAGACCGATACGGCCGACAGCCATCGACTCGCCCACACCGACAGCCCGAGCCTGCAGGCAGCGTTCGAGGCCGCCGCCGGTGGCGAAGACGTTGCCACGCCGCCGCCCGCCGTGGTCGCAGCATCGGTTGCGCCATCGGCCCCGCGCCCTGCCCCTGCCGCACGCGCTGCCGCCGCGCCGCCACCGCGCGTGGCCGTGGATGCTCCCGCCAGCAACCGCCCCGGCACCTGGCAGGAACTGCAGGCGCAGGCTCACCAGCCTGCCCGCAGCCCACACCCGCAGAACCGACGCGCCGGCGAACGCACCTCCCGCTGGCTGCGCCTGCGCTGCGGCACCCAGGCCTATGCACTGGAACTGCTGAAGGTGCAGGAGGTCGTGCTGCCGGTGCCGCTGCTGCCATTGCGTGGCACCGCCGCAGCCATGCTGGGCATCATGAACCTGCGCGGCCAGGTGGTGCCGGTGATGGATCTGGGCCTGCACCTGGGCGCAGCCGCCGCCGAAGACGACGCACAGACCCGCATCGTGGTGCTGGAGGAAGACGGCGAGACCATCGGCCTGCGCGTATCAGCGGTGGAAGACGTCGCCAACCTCACCGATTCGCAGATTGAGCCGCCGGATACCGCGCGCATCTGCCAGATCTCCAACGACCTGTTCCGTGGCGTCGCACGGGTCAGCCAGCGCCCGATGATCCTGCTCGACGCCACCCGGCTGTTGAGCTGAACCCCAAAAAAGGGGACGGAGGGGATTAAGTCGCAAGTGGCTCGGCGCTTTGCGCCGAAGCGGTGCCTGTCGGGGACGCCGTTGCCGAGGGCGGCTGCAGTACAGCCAGGTCGATTGCGACTTAATCCCCTCCGTCCCCTTTTCAACAGCAACCGCATCAACGCACCGCGTCGATTCCCCTAAAGAACCCCACCGGGGTGCCGTTATGGATCACGGAACCGTTTGTCCGGAGCAACGATGAGCACTGTCGAACTGGGTGGGGATCTCGGCATCGAGAGCACTGCCGAGCTCAAGAACCGCCTCGCCCCATTGGTGGCGCAGGCAGGCGAGCTGACCCTGGATGCAAGCCAGGTCGCCCGCATCCACACGGCCGCCGTGCAGGTGCTGTGTGCGTTCGTGCAGGCCCGCCGCGAGGCAGGCCTGGGCACCGGCTTCCACGGTTGCACTGCAACCTTCCGTGACGCCGCGCGCCTGCTGGGCGTCACCCAGGCCCTGGGCCTGGACGTAACCCATGACAACCTGAAATCTGTGGAGAACGCTGCATGAGCGCACGTATCTTGGTGGTGGACGATTCGGCGTCGATGCGCCAGATGGTGTCCTTCGCCCTCACCTCGGCCGGTTTTGCCGTCGAAGAAGCTGAAGACGGCGCGGTCGCGCTCGGTCGTGCCAAGGGCCAGCGCTTCAATGCGGTGGTCACCGACGTCAACATGCCGAACATGGACGGCATCGCGCTGATCCGTGAACTGCGCCAGCTGCCGGACTACAAGTTCACCCCGCTGCTGATGCTGACCACCGAATCGGCCGCCGACAAGAAGTCCGAAGGCAAGGCCGCCGGCGCCACCGGTTGGCTGGTCAAGCCGTTCAATCCGGAACAGCTGGTCGCCACCGTGCAGAAAGTGCTGGGCTGATCGCCCGCGCCGCTTCCCCCTCTTCGCTTCCGGACCACCACCGCCATGAGCATGGACCTGCAACGCTTCCACGCCACCTTCTTCGAGGAGAGCCGCGAAGGCCTCGACGCGATGGAGGCTGGCCTGCTGGCCCTGGAATCGGGGCAGCAGGACGCGGAGATCATCAATTCGGTGTTCCGCGCCGCCCACTCGATCAAGGGCGGCGCCGGCACCTTCGGCTTCGATGCCATCGCCGGCCTGACCCACGTGCTGGAAACGCTGCTCGATGAGCTGCGCGCGGGCAAGCGGGCCCTGGAAGGCCACGCCGTCGACGCCATGCTGTCCTCGGTGGACGTACTGCGCGCCCTGCTGCGCGAAGCCGAACACGGCCAGGCCGCCGATCCCGCCGCGGTCGTCGCGGTGAAGGCGCGCCTGGAAGCGGTGCTTTCCGGCCAGGCAGCACCCAGCGCCCCGGCTGCTGCCGCAGCCAAGGTGGACGATACGCCGGAAGCCTGGCAGATCGGCTTTACCCCGGCACCGTCGCTGTTCATGAGCGGCAACGATCCGCTGCGCATCATCCGCGAGCTGGAACACCTCGGCTCGCTGCAGGTGGCCGCGCGCATGGAACGCCTGCCCGGCTTCGCCCAGCTCGACCCGCTGGAGGCCCACCTGGCGTGGGACCTGGGCCTGGTCGGCAAGGTGCCGCGCAGCAAGATCGAAGACACCTTCGCCTGGGTGCTGGACGACTGCGAGCTGGACATCCGTCCGGCCGCACCGCCGAGCCTGGCTACCCAGGCCCCGGCCGCAGCCGCTCCCGCTCCGGTGGCAGCGGCGCCGTCGGCACCTGCCGCGCCTGCCGCCAGCGGTGGCGCCAACCAGGAAGCGGAAACCTCGATCCGCGTCAGCGTCGACAAGGTCGATGCGCTGATCAACCTGGTCGGCGAACTGGTCATCACCCAGGCCATGCTCAAGCAGGTCTCGCACGCACTGGACCCGGTCCACGCTGAGAGCCTGTTCGCCGGCCTGGACCAGCTTGAACGGAATACCCGCGACCTGCAGGAAGCAGTGATCGGCGTGCGCATGCTGCCGGTCGATGCAGTGTTCCGCCGCTTCCCGCGCCTGGTCCGCGATCTGTCCAGCCGGCTCGGCAAGCAGGTCCGCCTGCGCACCGTCGGCGAAGGCACCGAACTGGACAAGGGCCTGATCGAAAAGATCGCCGATCCGCTGGTTCACCTGGTGCGCAATTCGATCGACCACGGCCTGGAAATGCCCGATGTGCGTCGAGGTGCAGGCAAGGACGAGACCGGTACGATCACCCTGGCCGCCTCGCACCAGGGCGGCCACATCGTCATCGAAGTCAGCGACGACGGCCGCGGCCTCGACCGCGCCAAGATCCTGGCCAAGGCCACCGAACGCGGCCTGGCGGTGCCGGACAACCCGACCGATTCGCAGGTCTGGGACCTGATCTTCCAGCCCGGCTTCTCCACTGCTGATGCAGTCACGGACCTGTCCGGTCGTGGCGTTGGTATGGATGTGGTCCGACGCAACATCCAGGCATTGGGTGGCGAGGTACAGATCGAAAGCAGCCTCGGCGCTGGCACGCGCACGCTGATACGCCTGCCGCTGACCCTGGCCATCCTCGACGGCATGACCGTGGCGGTGGCCGGAGAAACCCTGATCCTGCCGCTGGCCTATGTGCTTGAGGCGTTGCAGCCGCAGGCCGAGGACATCCGCAGCATGGCCGGCGAAGGCCGCGTACTGCGCGTGCGCGGCGAGTACCTGCCGATCCTGTCGCTGAGTGAGTATTACGGCTACGGCCACCGGGCACCGGGCAGCGAGTCGCTGGTGGTGGTGGTCGAAGGCGATGGCCAGAAGATCGCGCTGGAAGTGGACGAGCTGGTCGGCCAGCAGCAGGTGGTGGTGAAGAACATCGAGAACAACTACCGCCGCATCGGCGGAGTATCCGGTGCCACCATCCTGGGCGACGGCCGCGTCGCGCTGATTGTCGACATCGGCGGGCTTGTGCGTTCACTGCGGATGCCGCAGGCCGCCTGATCCACGCTGCATGCGTGTACCGGACCGCCGCCCTTCGGGGCGGCGGTTTTTGTTTGCGTGCGCCCTGCCAAGGGGGCAGATCCCATTCCTGCGGAAAGGAATCTGACCCCGACCCACAACACCGTGCATTCCGTGAACTCCGTCGACGCGATGGTTTCGCGCGCAACCACGTCACTCAAGCGCAAGCCCCGCCAGGCCTGCACTTTCGCGCCGTCATCCCTACGCAGCCGAATGTGATCTGCGTCCATAAAGTCCACCCGAACTGCGCCGCTATTTCGCTTTGACGGCCGTCACCGAACCCCACCGGGCACCCCCGTTCGCTCTGCAACCACCCCCAAACCGGCGCACAGACGCCGGCACTCTGCCCACCTGGAGCACCCTGCATGAAGTGGTTCCAAGATCTGCCCATCGCCCGCAAGCTGGCCGTGGGGTTCACCCTCACCACCTTGATGACCCTGATCCTCGGCGCCTTCGCACTGCTGCGCCTGAGCGAAGCCAACGCGCAGTTGCGCGAGATGGCTGGCAACGACATCCCCTCGGTCCAGCACCTGGGCGAGGCGCGCTCGCAGCTCGGTGAGTTCCGCACCTACGAACTGGCCCAGCTGAGCATGCTGGACCAGCCGGAGAAGGTCGCCGACTACAACAAGCGCATGGACGACACCGCCAAAGCCGTACATGACGAACTGGCGGCGTACTCGGCGCTGCCGGCGCTGGACAAGGAGCGCGAACTGTATCGCGCGGCCAGCACGCAGCTGGATCGCTACTTCGCCGCCAACAAGGCGATGCGCGAAGCCGTGGCCGCCGGCGATGGCGCGCAGGCCCAGCAGATCTCCGATGAGCAGTCACGCCCGGCGCGTCGTGACCTGTTCGCTGCAATGAAGGCCCTGGGCACCCACATCGCCGGACAGATGGACGGCAAGATCGCCGACGCCAACGCCACCCATCGCACCAGCATGATCGCGATCGTCAGCTGCATCGTGCTGCTTTCGTTGGTGGCCGCCGCACTGGCCACGGTCATCTCGCGCGCCGTCACTGGCCCGCTGGGCAAGGCCGTGCATGCCATCCAGGCGGTTGCCCGCGGCGACCTCAGCGTCAGCACCCAGGCCACCAGCAAGGACGAAGCCGGCAAGATGCTGGCCGCCACCGCCGAGATGACCGCAATGCTGCGCCGCTTCAGCGAGCAGACCCAGCTGATGGCACAGATGCACGCTGGGCCGGACATCAGCCACCGCATCCCGGAGGATTTCCCGGGTGTGTATGGCCAGCTGGCCAACGGCATCAACACGGTGATCTTCGAACACCTCGATGCAATCGTCGATGCCATTGAAGTACTCAACCAGTACGCCACCGGCAACCTCGCCCCGGACGCCCGCCGCCTGCCGGGCAGCCGCGCGATCCTGCACGAGTCGATGGATGCGGCCAAGGCCAGCCTGCTGGCCATCAACACGCAGATCCAGCAGCTGGCCTCTGCCGCTGCCGCCGGCGACTTCAGCCAGCGCGGTGATGCGCAGCGTTTCGATCACGACTTCCGCGTGATGATCGAGCAGCTGAACAGCATGATGCAGGTGGCCGACGGCAACCTCGGCCAGCTCTCGCAGCTGCTGCAGTCGATCGCCGCCGGCGATCTGACCGCACGCATGGACGGCCAGTTCAATGGCGTGTTCGCACGCATGCGTGACGATGCCAACACCACCGTTGCGCAGCTGACCCAGATCGTCGGCCAGATCCAGGCCAGCGCCGGCAGCATCACCCTGGCCGCTGGCGAGATCGCCTCGGGCAACAGCGACCTGTCGCGCCGTACCGAGCAGCAGGCCGCCAACCTGGAAGAAACCGCTGCATCGATGGAGGAACTGACCTCCACCGTGCGCCAGAACGCCGAGCACGCCCGCCAGGCCAACCAGCTCGCCATCGGCGCGCATGGCGTCGCCTCGCAGGGCGGTGAAGTGGTCGGCCAGGTGGTCACCACCATGTCGGCCATCGAAGCTTCGTCGAAGAAGATCGCCGAGATCATCTCGGTGATCGACGGCATCGCTTTCCAGACCAACATCCTGGCGCTGAACGCCGCGGTGGAAGCCGCACGTGCCGGCGAACAGGGTCGCGGCTTCGCCGTGGTCGCCAGCGAGGTGCGTACCCTCGCCCAGCGCTCGGCCGCCGCGGCCAAGGAGATCAAGGGCCTGATCGATGATTCGGTCGGCAAGGTCGCCGAAGGCTCCAGCCTGGTCCACCAAGCCGGCAGCACCATGGGCGAGATCGTCGCTTCAGTGCAGCGCGTGACCGACATCATGGCCGAGATCTCCGCCGCCTCGCAGGAACAGTCCGCCGGCATCGAGCAGGTCAACCAGACCGTGGTGCAGATGGACGAAACCACCCAGCAGAACGCCGCACTGGTGGAAGAAGCCACCGCCGCCGCGCGTGCAATGGAAGACCAGGCCGTGCAGCTGGGTGAGGCCGTGGCACGCTTCCGGCTGGCGTCACAGGGGGCCACCGTCGCGCCGGCACGCCTGACCACCGCGCCAGTGCCGCGCCAGGTGGCGGCCGCCGGGTCGGCTGCCAGGCCCGCTCCCGCTCGCCCGCTGCGCGCATCGGCAGCACAGCCAGCACTGGCCACAGACGGCGACTGGCAGGAGTTCTGACCCACGCGGAACGCATCCGCACATCGCGTGATTCCAACTGCGCGGCGGGCCAGGGGCCAGGATCCCTTTCCTCCGGGAAAGGGATCCGACCCCGGACGCATGGAAAGTGATGCAATTCTCACTTCATAATCCGGCACAGTGGCCGATATCCCCATCGAGCCTCGCGCCAACGCGTGGTGGCGCCCGCCCTTGACCGTAGATTCCATGTCCGACGGCAACGACACTGCAGTGCATGATGTCCACGCGGCTGATGCCGCTGACGAACGTTTCCTGGTCCGTAATCCGCGCCAGCTGCGGCAGCTGCTGCGATCGCTGATCGACCAGCGATCGCTTATCAATGCGCATATCGACGGCCGCGACCGTTCGTTCCCGACCGCGCTGCTTGAGCTCGACGAGGACGAAGACACGCTGCTGCTCGATGGCAGCCTGCAGGAAGCGTCCAACCGCGCCGCCGAACAGGCCGACCATCTGCTGTGCTTCGCCCAGCTCGAACGCGTGCTGGTGCGGTTCCGCCTGCAGGCACTGCAGCGTGTGGACAACGACGGTCACGTCGCCTTCCGCGCCGCCCTGCCGGAGGAACTGGTCCATCTGCAACGGCGTGAGATGTACCGGCTGGAGACCCCGGTCACCGATTCGCCCCAGCTGCTGATCCCTGCCGGCGAGAGCCGCGCCGAAGCGCTGTCGATGCGGGTGGTGGACATCAGCGGCGGCGGCCTGGCGGTGGCCGTGCCTACCGATTGCGCGGTGTTCAGCCTGCAGAAGCGCTACCCGGCGGTGCTGTCGCTGCCCGATGGCCCGGACCTGGAGATCGAGCTGGTCGTCTGCAACCTGCTGCCGCAGCGCCAACCCAACGGCATCGAGATCAAACGCGTGGGCATGCGCTTCGACATCCTGCCGCGTGGCGCCGACAGTGCCATCCAGCGCTACATCTTCCGCATCGACCGCCAGCGCAAGGCGCGCCGCAACGGCGAGCTGTAAGGCCGCCCGACCGGTAGTGCCGGCCGCTGGCCGGCAACTTGGCAACAACGTGGACGCCGCCATTGCCGGCCAGCGGCCGGCACCACCCATCCCGGGCCGATCCGGCACCCCGACATATCCACGCCATGCGTGGATGCCCCAGGCGCCACACCTAAAGTCCCCCCCAGCGGGGCCGATATCGAGCCTGACACCGGGACTTCCGGCAGAACCAGGACCCCTCGATGAACGACAAGACCAGCTCCGCCGCCAGCGCCGGTGGCGAATTCCTCAGCTTCACCCTCGGTGCCGAGCACTACGGCGTGGACATCCTCAAGGTGCAGGAAATCCGCGGCTACGACGCCGTCACCCGCGTGCCGGATGCCCCGGACTACATCAAGGGCGTGATCAACCTGCGCGGCACCATCGTCCCGGTCATCGACCTGCGCCTGAAGCTGCGCCTGGACAACGCCCGCTATGACGCCTTCACCGTGATGATCGTACTGAACGTGGAAGACCGCGTGGTCGGCATCGTCGTTGACAGCGTTTCCGACGTGATCCCGCTGTCGGCCGAACAGATCCGCCCGACCCCGGAATTCGGCGCCGCCGTCGATACCCGCTTCATCTCCGGTATCGGCACGCAGGACGACCGCATGCTGATCCTGCTCGACATCGAGACCCTGCTGGACAGCGCCGACATGGGCCAGGCCAACATCGTCGAAGACGCCGCTGCCTGATCGAACGGACCTGCTTCACGTTCTGGTCACAAAACCCTTCAGTTCCCGCCGGCAGTGCCGATAGGGGGACAGAAGCCGGTCGCGCAGGAGCGCGCAGAACCGGAACGACCATCACCATCCCCGGAGATACACCTCGATGAAGTCCCTGCTTGCGTTCGTTTCGGCCGCTGTCCTGGCCACCACCGCTTCCGCCGCGTTTGCCCAGTCGGCCGACATGATCCCGCCGGAACTGGCACCGCGCTCGGTCGGCAAGGACGGCATGGTCTGCGGCAAGGTCGAGAAGGCCCGCTACGCAGAAGGTTCCGAAGGCCAGCCGACCTTCCTGTACATGGGCGGCGCCTTCCCGCGCCACACCTTCTCGGCGCGCATCGCCGGCGAGAACCGCGGCAAGTTCTCCTTCCCGCTGGAAACCCTGGAAGGCAAGACCGTCTGCGTGATCGGCAAGATCCAGCGCGACGCCTCGCGCGCGGAAATCGAAGTCAGCTCGCCGGCCGGCCTGAAGCTGGCCAACATCAAGTAATCCGCCGTCCGTCGAACCACGCCGGACCTGGTACCGGCGTGGTTTCTGCTGCAACCGGGCCCGACGCCCGGACGCGTCTGCCTTAGGAGATCGCAACGCCCATGCCGTGGATCAACAACCTCAAACTGATGCCGAAGCTGCTGCTGACCTTCGGCGTCCTCCTGCTGGTGATGTTGCTGCAGGGCATCGTCGCCTATCGCGGCCTGCATTCGCTGAACAATGTCACCACCGAGCTGGCGGGTTCTCGCATGGAGAGCATCCGCATGGCAGGCGAGATGCGCGGCATGCTGGGTGAATACCGCAACGCCGCCTACCAGCAGCTGATCCGCGCCAGCGACGACGTCAAGGCGGATGCACGCAAGCAGGGCGTCGAGCTGCGCGCGAGCATGGACAAGTCGATCAAGGAGTATCCGACCCTGGTCGACAACGCGCAGCAGAAGAAGCTGTTCGACACCTTCGCCAAGGAGTGGAAGGACGCTCTGGCCTCCTATGACAGCGTCACCGAGATGCTGGAACTGGACCTGCCGGACGACGCCATCGATACCTTCGTCGGCGAAACCCGCACCAAGCACCGCAAGGCCGCCTCGGCGCTGGAAGCGCTGATCGCCGAAGACAACCGCCTCGCCCGCGCCTCGCGCGAACAGGCCGCCTCCACGTATTCCGCCTCGGCCGTGCTGACCGTGATCGCCCTGCTGGGCGGCGCCGCGCTCGGCCTGGTGCTGGTCTGGCTGTTCGCCCGCGCCCTGGTCGGCAGCGTGCGCGGTGCCGTGTCGGTCGCCAACGACGTTGCCGGCGGCAAGCTCGATGGCCACATCGACGTCAGCCGCCAGGATGAAGTGGGCGAACTGATGCAGGCCATGCAGCGCATGCAGCGCGACCTGCGCGAACGCATCGAAACCGACCAGGCCGTCGCCCGCGAGAACCTGCGCATCCGCACGGCGCTGGATTACAGCTCAACCGGCGTGTACCTGACCGATACCAGCAACACCATCGTCTACAGCAACCGCGCCCTGCAGCAGACCCTGAGCCAGTACCAGGATGAAGTGCGCCGCGACCTGCCGGACTTCGACGCCCAGGCCTCGCTGATCGGCAAGCCGGTCACCGTGCTTGAACACCGCGGCGAGATGGACCAGACCCTGCTGGGCAACCTGAAGGCACACGGCGTGGCGCGTCGCCCGATGCAGTACGGCGATGCCCAGTTCGCCCAGGTAGTCTCGACCATCCGCAATGAAGGCGGCGACACCGTCGGCTACGTGGTGGAATGGCGCGACCGCACCCAGGAAGCACAGGTGGAAGCCGAAGTGGCACGCGTGATCGCCCAGGCAGCCGCCGGCGACCTGTCCGGCCGCATCGACGCCAGCGACAAGGAAGGCTTCTTCCTGCAGCTGGCCCAGCAGATCAACGGCCTGCTCGACGCCAACGCCGGCAGCATCGAACAGATCTCCGGCCTGCTCGCCGCGCTGTCGCAGGGCGACCTGACCGTGCGCATGCACGGTGACTACCAGGGCGTGTTCGCTCGCATGCGCGACGACGCCAACGCCACTGCCGCGCAACTGAGCGAGATCGTCACCCGCATCAAGCAGTCCAGCCGTGCGATCAGCTCGGCTGCCGGCGAGATCGCCTCGGGCAACAGCGACCTGTCGCGCCGTACCGAACAGCAGGCCGCCAACCTGGAAGAAACCGCGGCCTCGATGGAGGAACTGACCTCCACCGTGCGCCAGAACGCCGAGCACGCCCGCCAGGCCAACCAGCTCGCCATCGGCGCGCATGGCGTCGCCTCGCAGGGTGGTGCAGTGGTTGGCCAGGTGGTCACCACCATGTCGGCCATCGAAGCTTCGTCGAAGAAGATCGCCGAGATCATCTCGGTCATCGACGGCATCGCTTTCCAGACCAACATCCTGGCGCTGAACGCTGCGGTGGAAGCCGCACGTGCAGGTGAACAGGGCCGCGGCTTCGCCGTGGTCGCCAGCGAAGTGCGCACCCTCGCCCAGCGCTCGGCTGCCGCCGCCAAGGAGATCAAGGGCCTGATCGACGACTCCGTCGGCAAGGTCAACGATGGCTCGGCACTGGTGCACAAGGCCGGCGCGACCATGGGCGAGATCGTCGCCTCGGTGCAGCGCGTGACCGACATCATGGCCGAGATTTCCGCTGCCTCGCAGGAACAGTCGGCCGGCATCGAGCAGGTCAACCAGACCGTGGTGCAGATGGACGAAACCACCCAGCAGAACGCCGCACTGGTGGAAGAAGCCACCGCCGCCGCCCGCGCGATGGAAGAACAGGCCGGCCACCTCAGCGAGGCCGTATCGATCTTCGTGGTGGACGAAGCCGATACCGTGGTTGCCCCGCCGCGAGCCACTGCCCCGACCCCGGCCCCGCGTGCTGCTGCACCGGCAGCACCGGCTCCGGCGGCCCCGCCCGCCCGCCGCACGGCGGGTGGTCGCCCGATGGCTACCGAACTGGCGGACGGAGACTGGCAGGAATTCTGAGGCCTGCCTGACCTGACGGACGAAGACGCCCCGGCCCTGCGCTGGGGCGTTTTCGTTTAAGGGGTATCTGGATATCCAGCCAACGGCGAAGCCCCTCGGGGTGGTCGGCCGAAGCGCTGGGTTACTGAGAGTTGGCCGGGAGGGTCGGCTGCGCAGGGGACGCCGTGAATACGTCCCTGTAGGCTCGGGCGCGCCATCCATGGCGCTTACGCCCCTGCGCAACCCACCCTCCCGGCCACGGACAGTTTCCGTGCGCGTCCACCCCGGACTGAAGAATGAAGAGCAAGAGCAAGAGCAACAGCCGCATTGCTTCCGGGGTCAGATCCGTTTTCCGCAGGAAAACGGATCTGACCCCTCTTTCCACCTGGAAACCCAACGCTCTTGCCGTCCGACGCCGGGATATCAAATGGGCCGGGCCAGGGTGGGTTGGCGGGGGTGTCCGCGGCATGGATGCCGCGGCCAAGCCCCCAGGGACGGGTTTACGGCGTCCCCCGCCTACCCATCCTGGCCCGGCCCTTCTCGCAACCCCTGACCACCGACCAAGCGCCGTTGCTGTTGCTGTTGCTTCAAAACCAGCCTGCCGCAGGCAGCGCCGCAGCCGCCGCTGCAAGGAAACCTGAATACGTTCGAACGCCTCACCTCAATCCCCCGCCCCAGCGGCCGATAACGGGGTTGTCACCGCTCGTCCCGCCGTGACCGGCTCGGCGCCGCCCGCCCGTTTCGACCTGGTCCTGCTCGATGAATCTCCTGCATCGCTGGCAACACTACTTCAGCAATCTCTCCGTCCGGCGCAAGCTCAACCTGCTGACGCTGCTCATCGCGCTCGGCGTGATCGCGCTCTCGGTGATCGCCGCCCGCATGCAGTACCTCGACCTCACCGAGACCCGCAAGACCGCGCTGAAGACCCAGGTCGAACTCAGCTACGGCATCCTCCAGCATTACCACCGGCTGGCCGGCACCGGCGAGCTCAGCGAGGACGCTGCCAAGAGCGCCGCATTGCAGGCGCTGGAAGTGATGCGCGCCGATAACGATGCCTACTACTTCAACATCTACGACACCGGATACCGCCTGCTCATGCACCCGTTCCGCAAGGACCTGGTGGGCAAGGACATGAAGGACTTCCGCACCGACGACGGCGTGCGCATCTACTACGACCAGGTCGAAGCAGCCAAGGCCGGTGGCGGCTTCGTCACCTACCGCTGGGCAAAGCCCGGCAGCAAGGACGAGGTCGAGAAGGTCGCCTACGCCGGCCTGTTCGCGCCCTGGAACTGGGTGGTCAGCAGTGGCGTCTACATGGACGACGTGCAGAAGCAGGCGCTGGTGTTCACCGCCATCATGGCCGTCTCCGGTGGCGTGCTGGTGTTGATCGTGCTGGCCCTGAGCTGGCTCATCGGCAACCGCATCGCCGTGCCGCTGAAGCAGGCAACCGCCGTCGCCGAAGGTATCGCCCGCGGCAAGCTGGACAGCCACATCGGCGCGCAGCCGCATGACGAAACCGGCCGCCTGCTGCATGCCATGTCCGGCATGCAGCAGCAGCTGCACGCGGTTATCAGCGGCCAACGTGAAATGGCGCGTCGTCACGATGGCGGCGAACTGAGCTACCGCATCGACGCCAGCGCCTTCCCCGGCGAGTACGGGCTGATGGTGCAGGAAACCAATGCCCTGGTCGGCGGCCACGTGCAGACCCTGCACGATGTGCTGGACGTGGTGCAGCAATACGCGGTCGGTGATCTCAGCCGCGACATCGCGCGCTATCCCGGCGAGAAGGCCGCGATGACCACCACCGTCGACACGGTCAAGACCAACCTCGGCCGCATCAACGCCGAAATCAAGCAGCTGGCCAGCGCCGCCGCCGCGGGCGACTTCAGCCGCCGTGGCGACGCGCAGCGCTTCGATCACGATTTCCGTCTGATGCTGGAAAACCTCAACGCGATGATGGCGGTCAGCGATGACAACCTCGGCAAGCTCTCTCAGCTGCTGTCGGCCATCGCCGAAGGTGACCTGACCGCGCGCATGCACGGCGACTACCAGGGTGTTTTCGCGCGCATGCGTGACGATGCCAACACCACCGTTACCCAGCTGACCCAGATCGTCGGTCAGATCCAGGCCAGCGCCGGCAGCATCACCCTGGCCGCCGGTGAGATCGCGTCGGGCAACAGCGACCTGTCGCGCCGTACCGAGCAGCAGGCCGCCAACCTCGAAGAAACCGCCGCATCGATGGAGGAACTGACCTCCACCGTGCGCCAGAACGCCGAGCACGCCCGCCAGGCCAACCAGCTCGCCATCGGCGCGCAGGGTGTTGCCTCCCAAGGCGGCAGCGTGGTCAGCCAGGTGGTCACCACGATGTCCGCCATCGAAGCCTCGTCGAAGAAGATCGCCGAGATCATCAGTGTCATCGACGGCATCGCCTTCCAGACCAATATCCTGGCGCTGAACGCCGCGGTGGAAGCTGCCCGTGCCGGCGAACAGGGCCGCGGCTTCGCCGTGGTCGCCAGCGAGGTGCGTACCCTCGCCCAGCGCTCGGCCGCCGCGGCCAAGGAGATCAAGGGCCTGATCGATGATTCGGTCGGCAAGGTCGCCGAAGGCTCCAGCCTGGTCCACCAGGCCGGCAGCACCATGGGCGAGATCGTCGCTTCAGTGCAGCGCGTGACCGACATCATGGCCGAGATCTCCGCCGCCTCGCAGGAACAGTCCGCCGGCATCGAGCAGGTCAACCAGACCGTGGTGCAGATGGACGAAACCACCCAGCAGAACGCCGCACTGGTGGAAGAAGCCACCGCCGCCGCGCGTGCAATGGAAGAACAGGCTGGCCAGCTGGCCGACGCCGTGGCGATCTTCCGCCTCGACAACCAGGTCTCGGCCGCCGTGAAGGCCGTGGCCGCTCGCGTGGAACCGGCCCGTGTCACCACCGTGGCACGCCCACAGCCGACCAGTGCCCCCGCTCCGGTCCGCCGCAGCAGCAACGCCAGCACCTTCGTCGCCAGCGACAGCGACTGGCAGGAATTCTGAGACCCACCCGCGGTGGCTTCGGCCGCCGCCTCTGCCGATGGACACGTCCCCCGTGCAAAGTCCTACTCCCATCGTCACCGGCCCGCGCGAATTCGAGTTCGCCGACCGTGATTTCCGCCGCGTCTGCGACCTGATCTACCAGCGCGTGGGCATCGCCCTCGCGCCGGCCAAGCGCGACATGGTCTATGGCCGCCTGTCGCGCCGCCTGCGCACGCTGGGCATGCGCAGCTTCCAGCAGTATCTGGACCATCTGGAGCAGGAAGATGGTGACGAGTGGCAGGCGTTCACCAACGCCCTGACCACCAACCTGACCTCGTTCTTCCGCGAACCGCATCACTTCGACAAGCTGCGCGAGGAGCTGCACCAGCGCTCCAGCCGCACGCCGCTGCTGCTGTGGTCCTGCGCGGCGTCCACCGGCGAAGAGCCCTACTCGATGGCGATCACCGCCTGCGAGGCCTTCGGCACCCTGAAACCGCCGGTACGCATCATCGCCACCGACGTCGATACCCAGGTGCTGGCCACCGCCGGTCGTGGCGTCTACAACATCGATCGCGTCACCAGCCTCGATCCGGACCTGCGCCGCCGCTACTTCCAGCGCGGCAGCGGCCCCAACGAGGGTCAGTGCCGCGTGCTGCCGGCGCTGCGCGAGCTGATCGAGTTCCGCCCGCTGAACCTCCTCGCCCCGCGCTACGACGTCGGCGGACCATTCGACGCGCTGTTCTGCCGCAACGTGATGATCTACTTCGACAAGCCGACCCAGCGTGCCATCCTCGGTCGCCTGGTCCAGCACCTGTCCGATGATGGCCTGCTCTATACCGGGCACTCGGAGAATTACCTGCACGCCGCCGACCTGATCCAGCCCTGCGGCCGCACCCTGTACCGCCGTGCGGCAAAGGCCGGTGCATGAACGCCTCACTGCGTACCGATGATGTGATGCGCTACCAGGATGCGCGCTTCAAGACCATCGCCGCCAAGCTGCTGCCGACCCAGTACCTGGTGGTGGACGACACCACCGCGCTGACCACAACGCTGGGTTCCTGCGTGGCCGCCTGCCTGCGCGACCCCGTGCTGAAAATCGGTGGCATGAACCATTTCCTGCTGCCCGAAGGCAACGCCGGCGACGGCGCACCCGCGCGCTATGGCAGCTATGCGATGGAACTGCTGATCAACGACATGCTCAAGCGCGGCGCACACCGCAAGCGCATCGAGGCCAAGGTGTTCGGCGGCGCCAACGTGCTCAAGGGATTCACCAGCAATCCGGTCGGCACCCGTAACGCCGAGTTCGTGCGCCAGTACCTGCAGGCCGAGCACATTCCGATCATCGCCGAGGATCTGTGCGGCATCCATCCGCGCAAGATCTGGTTCTTCGCCGATACCGGCCGCGTGGTGGTGCAACGGCTGCCGCATGCCCACGAAGCCGAAGTCGCCGCGACCGAATCGGCCGTGCGTGCGCGCCTGTCCAAGGCCCCGGTCACCGGTGGCGTGGAGTTGTTCGAATGACCCTGACCGGCAACGCCCCCTGCCGGGTCCTGATCGTCGACGACTCTGCCGTCGTGCGGCAGATGCTCACGGAAATCCTGTCCAGCGATCCGGCCATCGACGTGGTCGGCACCGCCGCCGACCCGCTGCTGGCGCGCGAGAAGATCAAGCGCCTGGCCCCGGACGTGATCACCCTGGACGTGGAAATGCCACGCATGGACGGGCTGGCGTTCCTGGAAAACCTGATGCGCCTGCACCCGCTGCCGGTGGTGATGATCTCTTCGCTGACCGAGCGCGGCGCCGACACCACCCTGCAGGCACTGGCGCTGGGTGCGGTGGATTTCGTCTCCAAGCCGAAGCTGGACGTGGCGCGCGGCCTGCAGGCCTACGCCGACGAGATCATCGCCAAGGTCAAGATGGCGGCGCGCTCGCGCGTACGTCCACTGGTGCGCACTGCAGTCCCGAAGCTCACGCTGGACACAGCCCCTGCCGTGCGTCCGGCAGCGACCCAGTTCCGCACCACCGACCGTCTGATCGCCATCGGCTCGTCTGCTGGTGGCACCGAGGCACTGCGTGTGGTGCTCGAAGGCATGCCCGCCGACGGTCCCGCAGTGGTGATGACCCAGCACCTGCCGGCCAGCTTCAGCAGTGCCTTCGCCGAACGCCTGGACCGCCACTCGGCCATGGCCGTGCGCGAGGCCAGCGACGGCGAAGCCGTACTGCCCGGCCATGCCTACCTGCCACCGGGCGGCAAGCATCTGCGGATCATCCGTGACGGTGCGCGCTGGCGCTGCCGCGTCGACGACGGCCCAGCGGTGAACCGGCACAAGCCTGCGGTGGACGTGCTGTTCCGCTCGGTCGCGCAGAATGCCGGCGGCAATGCCATTGGCGCCATCCTCACCGGGATGGGCGATGACGGCGCACGCGGCCTGCTGGAAATGCGCCAGGCCGGCGCACCGACACTGGTGCAGGACGAGGCCAGCAGCGTGGTCTGGGGCATGCCCGGTGCAGCGTTCAAGCTCGGCGCCGCCGAGGAACAGGTGCCGCTGGAACGGATTGCCGAGCGATTGCTGGCGCTCGCCCGCGGCTGATTGCGCGCCGCGGCTCAAGGACTCCGCGGGCAGTAGATCCACGCCATGCGTGGATGCCTTTGTAGAGTCGAGCCGCGCTCGACTCATCGCGCATCGCGCGAACAGCAGCCATGGACTCGGCGCTACACGCCATCAGGCAACAAAAAAAGGCGCCGGCTTTCATCGGGGCTCTTCGTTTCAACGCGCTAAGCGCATGTGTGCTTTGATAGCGGTATTGCACAAGGAATGCTGCACATGATCAAAGGCATATGGAAGGCCGCCCTGGCGGCCGTACTGCTTTCATTGCCACTGGCACCCGCCAGCGCCAGTGGCAATCTGTTCTACTTCGAGGCCAAGCAGGGTGATGTGTTCTTCATGCTGATGCTGGTGGGTCGCGAAGATCCCGGCGCGGTAAGCGTCAGCTGGAAAGGCCCGTCTATCCCGCCGTACCCCAACGTGCATCGCCGCTACTACATCGAATTCAACCGTGCAAAGCGCCAAGCCTACGTGCGTCCACTTGACCGTGATGGATTGCCCTGGTTCGAGATGGATGTCTCCGGTAAGCGCGGCTACGTGCTGATCGGCGGCCGTCGGTTGCAGGGCAACCCAGACTGGACCCTTCAGTAGCGCCGGACGCCTTACCGTTCCGTTGTTGCCCACACGCCAAAATCTGCCATTTGAATCGCGCCAGGCTCCAGCGACTCCAATCAGTCAATGGTCCGGCTATCAGCTGGACGTGGATGCAGGCTCGCCAGAACGGTCCCGTCAAGCTTGATCAGCTCCAAGGTCTGATCTGTCTTCAACGTCTCAAACAGACCGTCCGCTCGATGATGAATCGATAGAAATCCCTGTTCGAACAGCGTCGTTCCTGTGCCTGGGTCAAGAAAATTAACCGTAACATCACCGGCACTGTTTCGCTCACGCACGAAAACCAAGCCATCCGAAACACTCACGTAGCCGTAGCGGGGCGCGAGCCTCCACCACCCCGACTCATCCAGAAGGCCCCAGCGGCCACGCAGTGAGAGGGCGTAAACCCTTGTTCCATCCGCCAAAAACTCCGGTGAGGGATCATGCGGCGTGAAATCCGCCACCGCATTACCGCGCAGATCGAGAATGTGATACCCCGGGTCATACCCCGGCCGTTCGAATGCCGCGACCAGATTCGGACCCAATGGTTGTATCCGACGGTAGCGAGGAGGAATCAGCCAAGCACCCGTAGCATCTATTACACCCCATCCTCCATCGGCTTGGGCCAACAGCAGTTGGTCATCCAGTCCTTCCGCGGTTTGAAAAGGCGCAAGTCGGTAGTACAGGGAAGACGAGATGCTGCCATCTTCCAGCATCATGAAACGCACCCCCGCTTCGCCGGGCTTTTGATACTCGACGATCCTGCGGTTCAACGGATGCAGGCCTGCAGCGCGTTGCAGGGAGCGCAGCGACCCATCCAGGCCTACAACGTATTCATCATCTTCCGAACTGAAGATTACATACCCCACTCGTTCAGCGAACTCATCTGTCTTCATACAGTGGCCTGCAGGCGTCGGAAACATCAAACCCGCGCGCGTGAAATGCAGGCACTGGCCGTCTTCGGCTACCGCAGAAAGCAGGTACCCACCCCGACCAAACTTGAACCGATATCGACCCATGGGCGCCACTTGCACCCCGTGGGGATCCAGCACCGTGTCGTTGCCGCCCTGGGTGGCGAGCACGAATCCCGACCTGTTGAAGGTCATCCGGTCGTAGTCCTGGCGCCCTATGCCTGCCAGTGATCGATCAACCAGGCCAAAGTTGACGCCATCACGCGAAGCGATGGCCACTTTCCCCTCTTCACCCAAGACACCACGGGTACCAAAGTTACTGAAAACGGGACCGGACCTGCCCTTCGCGTCAAGGAAGCGGGTCGTACAGCGCTGCTTCTCACTGTTGCGGAGTTCTACAGCCGGGTTTCCAGCCCAGGACGCCGAGCGCAGGAGATCGATCTCGCCTTTCTGCTCAAACCGACGCACCAATCGGCCTCGTGCATTGAAGAAGTCGATTCGCTTGTACGCCTTGGGCGGCTTCCGCAGCAATACCTCGGCTTCGATCAGCCCGTTGCCGTGTACCTCAACCGAGTCGTAATGCGCTTCAAGGACGATACGCCCTTCTGAATTCATGACGCCCCTGTTCTCCCCTCTTTCGAAGACTGCCACCCCATTTTTGAAGGGGTGGAGGTATTGCATTCCCCGATGCTCGGCAAGTTGCCGACCAGTGCCATCCAGCACCACGCAGCGGCCCTCATGACAGAGGCCGTGGCGTGTAGTCCTGTCGAAACGTGGCGGCGGCTCGGTGGGCTGTAGCATTGCAGGCGCCGACGTTGCCCCTGCCGATGGCGCAATGGTCAGAAGTGCAGAGGCCAGCAGAATGCCCAAAGCCTGGGTGGTGACGGTGCGGCGATGGGTAGGACTGGGAGGCAGCAGGAATGAGCGGCGCATCTTGCGCAGGACCGAAATTGTGGGCATCCACGGTAGGCGCGATGCATCTCTACTGAAATGCAACTTCTACGAAAGTGCCCCGTCTACAAAAAAACCCCCGGTTCTCACCGGGGGTTCTTCGTTTCAACGGGATGCCGGCCAGCGGCCGGCACTACCGCATCAGGCAGCGACCGTCTTGGCCACGTCCTGGTATTCCTCGATCTGGTCGAAGTTCATGTAGCGGTAGATCTCCGCGCCGCTGGCGGCGATCACGCCCACATCGGCCATGTACTCTTCCTTGGTCGGGATGCGGCCCAGACGCGAGCAGATCGCGGCCAGTTCGGCCGAACCCAGGTACACGTTGGTGTTGCGGCCCAGACGGTTCGGGAAGTTGCGGGTCGAGGTCGACATCGCGGTGGAGCCTTCACGGATCTGCGCCTGGTTGCCCATGCACAGCGAGCAGCCCGGCATTTCCATGCGTGCACCGGTGGCGCCGAAGGTGCCGTACACGCCTTCCTTGGTCAGCTCCGAGGCGTCCATCTTGGTCGGCGGGGCCACCCACAGGCGGGTCGGCAGGTCACGCTTGCCTTCCAGCAGCTTGGCCGCCGCACGGAAGTGACCGATGTTGGTCATGCACGAACCGATGAACACTTCGTCGATCTTGGCGCCGGCCACTTCGGACAGGGTCTTCACGTCGTCCGGGTCGTTCGGGCAAGCCACGATCGGCTCGTGGATGTCGGCCAGGTCGATCTCGATGACGGCGGCGTACTCGGCGTCGGCATCCGGCTCCAGCAGCTGCGGGTTGGCCAGCCACGCTTCCATCTTCTCGATGCGACGCTGCAGCGAGCGCGGATCCTGGTAACCCTCGGCAATCATCCACTTCAGCAGGGTGATGTTGCTGGTCAGGTACTCGATGATCGGTTCCTTGTTCAGGCGCACCGAGCAACCGGCCGCCGAACGCTCGGCCGAGGCGTCGGACAGTTCGAACGCCTGTTCGACCTTCAGCTCCGGCAGGCCTTCGATTTCCAGGATGCGGCCGGAGAAGATGTTCTTCTTGCCGGCCTTGGCCACGGTCAGCAGCCCGGACTTGATCGCGTACAGCGGGATCGCGTTGACCAGGTCACGCAGGGTCACGCCCGGCTGCATCTTGCCCTTGAAGCGCACCAGCACCGACTCCGGCATGTCCAGCGGCATCACGCCGGTGGCAGCAGCGAAGGCGACCAGGCCCGAACCGGCCGGGAACGAAATACCCACCGGGAAACGGGTGTGCGAGTCACCACCGGTACCGACGGTGTCCGGCAGCAGCATGCGGTTGAGCCAGCTGTGGATCACGCCGTCGCCCGGGCGCAGCGAGACGCCGCCACGGGTGGAGATGAACTCCGGCAGGGTGTGGTGGGTCTTCACGTCCACCGGCTTCGGGTAAGCGGCGGTGTGGCAGAACGACTGCATCACCAGGTCGGCCGAGAAGCCCAGGCAGGCCAGGTCCTTCAGCTCGTCACGGGTCATCGGGCCGGTGGTGTCCTGCGAGCCGACCGAGGTCATCTTCGGTTCGCAGTAGGTGCCCGGGCGCATGCCCTGGCCTTCCGGCAGGCCACAGGCGCGGCCGACCATCTTCTGCGCCAGCGAGAAGCCCTTGCCAGTGTCGACCGGCTGAACCGGCAGGCGGAACAGATCGGTCGGGGCCAGGCCCAGGGCTTCGCGCGCCTTGCCAGTCAGGCCACGGCCGATGATCAGCGGAATGCGGCCACCGGCACGCACTTCGTCGAACAGCACTTCAGACTTGACCTGGAACTCGGCGATCACTTCACCGTTCTTCAGCGCCTTGCCTTCGTACGGACGCAGCTCGACCACATCGCCGTGCTCCATCTTCGACACGTCCAGCTCGATCGGCAGTGCGCCGGCATCTTCCATGGTGTTGTAGAAGATCGGGGCGATCTTCGAACCCAGGCAGACGCCACCGGCGCGCTTGTTCGGGATGAACGGAATGTCATCACCGGTCCACCACAGCACGCTGTTGGTGGCCGACTTGCGCGAGGAGCCGGTACCGACCACGTCGCCGACATAGGCGACCAGGTGGCCCTTGTCCTTCAGCGACAGGATCTGCTGGATCGGGCCGCGCTTGCCGTCTTCTTCCGGGGTGAACGGCGCATCGTCGCGCTTGTTCTTCAGCATCGCCAGGGCGTGCATCGGAATGTCCGGGCGGGTGGTCGCATCCGGTGCCGGTGACAGGTCGTCGGTGTTGGTCTCGCCCGGCACCTTGAACACGGTGACGGTCAGGCTCTGCGGCACTTCCGGGTTGTTGGTGAACCACTCGGCATCGGCCCAGCTCTGCAGCACGGCCTGGGCGTTGGCGTTGCCGGCCTTGGCCTTTTCCTGCACGTCATGGAAGGCATCGAACACCAGCAGGGTCTTCTTCAGACCGTTGGCGGCGATGGTGCCGACGCTGGCGTCGTCCAGCAGCTGCACCAGCGGCGCGACGTTGTAACCGCCCAGCATGGTGCCCAGCAGTTCGGTGGCGCGCTCGCGGCTGATCAGCGGGTTCTGCTCGCTGCCCAGGGCGATCGCGGCCAGGTACGAGGCCTTGACCTTGGCCGCGTCATCGACGCCGGCCGGCACGCGATGGGTCAGCAGGTCGAGCAGGAACTCGGCCTCGCCCTGCGGCGGGTTCTTCAGCAGTTCGATGACATCGGCCGTCTGCTGCGCGCTCAGCGGCAGCGGCGGGATGCCAAGCGCAGCGCGCTCGGCGACGTGGTGGCGGTAGGCTTCCAACATGACAACTCCCGGGTAATGCGTAGGTTGAAAAAACAATGTGGGCTCAGGCTTGCGGCACGATCAGCTTCAGGCCCTTGAAGTAGTCGCGGTAAAACGTGTCGTTCCAGGTGATCAGGCCGTCGCACTGCAGCAGTGCGTGGGCGCCGACCATGAATTCGTCCAGACTGCGACGGCTGCCGCCGCGCTGGCGATGACGACGGTGCATCTCGCCGGCGCGCAGCGCCGACTTGGCTTCCATCGGGTTGAAGTGCACGCCCATCTCTTCCAGCGCTTCCAGCACTTCGGCACCGCCGCGCAGCGATGCGCAGACTTCGGCCAGGGTCGCGCCACAGACCACCACGCGGCCGCCGACCAGGCTCTGCCGGAGGATGGCTTCCACCGCATCGGCCTGCGGACCATTGCTGAGCAGCTCGACCAGTACCGGCGAATCGACGGCGATCATCACGGCTTATTCCTCGTCACGCACCGCACGCACCGCCGCGTCGGACGACTCAAAGCCGTCCAGCGCGAACTTGCCGCGCGCCCGTGAAATGGCATCGTCAACACTCTTGCGCAGGATGATGCGGCTGCCGTCCAGTTCGACCTTCAGCAGCGTGCCCTTGGTCAGGCCGAGGGCATCACGCACCGCCTTGGGCAGGGTGATCTGTCCGCGTTCTGCAACAGTGGCTTCCATCGGTAGGCCCTCCAGAGTATGCACAAATTATACATACTTCCTTGGGCATACTTCCACCCTGAACAGGACCGGCACCCCGCCAGCCCTTGCCTCGCAAAGGATCGGCCACAAACGTGACATACGCCATACACCCTCCCCTGTAGTCTGGAACCGATGCCGCAGGCCGAACCCGGCCCGGGTGAATCCATTCAGTTTCGGGTTCATACTGGAACTTCCGGGGCCACCAGGCCCGCGGCAAACGCAAGCAGGTCCGCCCATGCGCGGGCCACTGCAAGCCATCCGCAAGAAGGAGTTACCCCGCATGAGCGATTCGTTCTCCACCCGAAGCCAGCTGAACGTCGGCGGCAAGACCTACGACTACTTCAGCCTGCCCACGCTGGGCCAGCGCTTCGACATCTCCCACCTGCCCTACTCGATGAGGATCCTGCTGGAGAACCTGCTCCGGCACGAGGATGGCGGCATCACCGTCGGCAAGGACCACATCGAAGCCGTGGCCCGCTGGAATCCGGCGGCCGAACCGGACACCGAAATCGCCTTCATGCCGGCGCGCGTGGTCCTGCAGGACTTCACTGGTGTGCCCTGCGTGGTCGACCTGGCCGCGATGCGCGATGCGGTGGTCAAACTCGGCGGCTCGCCGGAGCAGATCAACCCGCAGATTCCCTCCGAGCTGGTCATCGACCACTCGGTGCAGGTCGACGTGTTCGGCAAGCCCGACGCGCTGGACCTCAACGGCAAGATCGAATTCCAGCGCAACCAGGAACGCTACGGCTTCCTGCGCTGGGGCCAGAAGGCCTTCGACAACTTCAAGGTGGTGCCGCCCAACACCGGCATCGTGCACCAGGTGAATCTGGAAAACCTGGCCCGCGTGGTGATGACCGCGGACAAGGATGGCAAGGCGGTGGCCTACCCCGATACCGTGTTCGGCACCGACAGCCACACCACCATGATCAACGGCATCGGCGTGCTGGGCTGGGGCGTGGGCGGCATCGAAGCCGAGGCCGCCATGCTCGGCCAGCCGTCGTCGATGCTGATCCCGCAGGTGGTGGGCTTCAAGTTGACCGGCAAGCTGCCCGAGGGCGCCACCGCCACCGACCTGGTGCTGACCGTTACCCAGATGCTGCGCAAGCTCGGCGTGGTCGGCAAGTTCGTCGAGTTCTACGGTGATGGCCTGCAGCACCTGCCGCTGGCCGACCGTGCCACCATCGGCAACATGGCCCCGGAATACGGCGCCACCTGCGGCATCTTCCCGATCGACGCCGAATCGCTGAACTACCTGCGCCTGTCCGGCCGCAGCGAAGAACAGATCGACCTGGTCGAAGCCTACGCCAAGGCGCAGGGCCTGTGGCACGAGCCGGGCAGCCCGCACGCGCAGTACAGCACCACGCTGGAACTGGACATGGGCACGGTGAAGCCGTCGCTGGCCGGCCCCAAGCGCCCGCAGGACCGCGTGCTGCTGGAGGACGTACAGAGGAACTACCGCGAAGCGCTGGTTGGCCTGACCACCAACCGCGACAAGCGCAGCGACGATGTCTCCTCGTTCGTCAATGAGGGCGGTGGCGCCGCGGTCGGCAACGAGCAGCTGGCCAAGGGCTTCGCCGACATCGAGATCGAAGGCCGCAAGGTGCGGCTGAAGGATGGCGCGGTGGTCATCGCGGCCATCACCTCCTGCACCAACACCTCCAACCCGGCGGTGATGATCGGTGCCGGCCTGCTGGCCCGCAACGCGGCCGCCAAGGGCCTGAACCGCCAGCCGTGGGTGAAGACCTCGCTCGGCCCAGGCTCGCGCGTGGTCACCGACTACCTGGAAAAGGCCGGCGTACTGAAGGAACTGGAGAAGATCGGCTTCTACGTGGTCGGCTACGGCTGCACCACCTGCATCGGCAACTCCGGCCCGCTGCCGACCGAAGTCAGCGCCGGCATCGCCGCCGGCGATCTTGTGGTCACCTCGGTGTTGTCCGGCAACCGCAACTTCGAGGGCCGCGTGCACCCCGAAGTGAAGATGAACTACCTGGCCAGCCCGCCGCTGGTGGTGGCCTACGCCATCGCCGGCACCACCGACATCGACCTGACCACCCAGGCGCTCGGTACCGGCAGCGATGGCCAGCCGGTGTTCCTGCGCGACATCTGGCCGAGCAACAAGGAAATCGGCGATGTCATCGCCGCGACCATCGGCCCGGAGATGTTCAAGCAGAACTACGCCGACGTGTTCAAGGGTGACACCCGCTGGAACACCATCGCCTCGCCGGACGGCAACCTGTACGAGTGGAGCGATGCCTCCACCTACATCAAGAACCCGCCGTACTTCGATGGCATGACCATGCAGACCGGCAGCATCGACGACGTGCATGGTGCACGCGTGATGGGCCTGTTCGGCGATTCGATCACCACCGACCACATCTCCCCGGCCGGCAACATCAAGAAGGACTCGCCGGCAGGCCGCTTCCTGCAGGAACGCGGCGTGCAGCCGGCCGACTTCAACAGCTACGGCAGCCGCCGCGGCAACGATGACGTGATGGTCCGCGGCACCTTCGCCAACATCCGCATCAAGAACCTGATGTTCGGTGGCGAGGAAGGCGGCAACACCCTGTACTACCCCGCCGGCGGTGGCCAGCCGGAGAAGCTGGCGATCTACGATGCGGCCATGAAGTACAAGGCCGACAAGGTGCCGCTGGTGGTGCTGGCCGGCAAGGAATACGGCACCGGTTCGTCGCGCGACTGGGCGGCCAAGGGCACCCTGCTGCTGGGGGTGAAGGCGGTCATCGCCGAAAGCTTCGAGCGCATCCACCGCTCCAACCTGGTCGGCATGGGCGTGCTGCCGCTGCAGTTCCGCAACGGCGAGAACGCGCAGAGCCTGGGCCTGGACGGCTCGGAAGTGATCGACATCACCGGCCTGCAGGACGGTGCCAGCAAACGCGCCACGGTCACCGCCACCAAGGCCGATGGCACCAGGAAGACCTTTGAGGTCTCGGTGATGCTGCTGACCCCGAAGGAAGTCGAGTACTTCCGCCATGGTGGCCTGCTGCAGTACGTGCTGCGCCAGCTGGCCAGCAAGTAACGATCAACTGCAGAGCCGGGCCCGCGCTCGGCACTGCAGGACGAAGGGCCGGATCCTCGCGGATCCGGCCCTTCTCGTCTACACATGGGCCTGCTCGCGTCAGGTCACACATCGACCCTTCCGATCACGGCCGGACACCAAACAGGTGCCACGACGTCTTCACTGGAGGGCCACTGGCGTCCAGCGACCAAAGACCTTCCGCCCACTCAAGATGCCCGTCCGGCGCATTCTCGTTGAACACCACCACCGACATCTCACCGGCAGGGTGCGGCGTTTCTTCTACGCGATAGCACACCGCACCGGTGTTTCCCCGGTAGACGCTGGAGAGAAAGCCCGGCGGGCAGCGCACATCCAGCACCCGGTAACCACTGTTCTCCTCACTGGCATAGACATTGGTGTGGATCGAGTACGTGACCAGCCCACCTGGATGCGGTGCCAGCCGCAAGCGAAGTTCCGCCGTTTCACCCAGCGCGGTCACCGGAAAATTCAGCTGCTCCAGCGCATCCGGCGCCGCGTGGGCCATCACGGAGAACGAGACCATCAGCGCGCAGCCGAGAATTCGGACCATGACTCAACTCCGGAAAAGGATCGTTGAACAATGATTGCCACGAACGGTCCTGCATGTCTTTCAGAATGCTACGAAACTTCATGTGACCGGGGCCACCGCCTGGCCAGCGGACAACGCTTCGGTCTGGGTAGAGTCGACTGCTGGTCGGCCATCCAACAAAAGGGCCGGATCCTCGCGGATCCGGCCCTTCCTGTTTCTCCGCAGCCAGGCATGCCCTGGCTCTACGGCATCTCCGGCGGCACCGCGATGGGCGCCAGGTGCCCGATCACCGGCGCGGTGCGTCCGGGTCGGTGCGCAGCGCCTTCAGCAGGCCCCACATGTAGAACGCCAGGGTGAACGAGAACGGCAGGCCGCACAGCACCACCGCCGTCTGCATCGCGCTGAAGTTGCCGGCCAGCAGCAGGCCAACGCTGGCCACGGTGATACCCGCCGCCCAGAACACGCGCAGCCAGATCGGCGCGTCATGCCCATCTTCCACGCCATCGTCAACGCGACGGGTACACAGGTTGGCGATCATCAGCGTGCCCGAATCGACCGGGGTCAGGAACAGCACGAAGCCGATCACCACCGCAGCACCGGCCACGTACGGCGCGCCGGGCAGGTATTCCAGCAGCTTGAACAGCGTCATCGCCGCATCGTGCTGGGCCACGTCACCCAGGATCGCCTGGCCATGGTTGAGCACCAGGTCGATGGCGGTGTTGCCGAAGATCGACAGCCACGCCAGGGTGAAACCGAGCGGGATCAGCAGCACGCCCATGATCACCTCGCGGATGGTGCGGCCACGCGAGATGCGCGCCACGAAAAGGCCGACGAACGGCGCCCAGGCGATCCACCAGGCCCAGTAGAACAGCGTCCACGAGCCCATCCACTCACGCCCCTTCGGGTCGTTGAGGTACATGTCGAAACTCTTGCGCACGAACGCACCGAGGTAATCGCCGGTGTTCTGGATCAAGCCATCGAACAGGTGCAGGGTCGGGCCGGTGACCAGCACGAACAGCAGCAGGCCGCACAGCAGGCGCACGTTGAGGTTGGAGAGCCAGGCAATGCCCTTTTCCACGCCTGCAACCACGCCGATGGTGGCCACCACCATCATCACCAGCACGATCGCCACCAGCACCTGCGGCGTATCCGGGATGTGGAACAGGTAGACCAGGCCGGACTGCACCACCAGCGCGCCGATGCCGAGGTTGGTCACCATCGAGATCAGCGTGGCCAGGATGCCGAAGCCATCCACCATGTCGCCGATGCGGCCATGGATGCGCTCACCGAAGATCGGGTACAGCGCCGAGCGCAGCGCCAGTGGCAGGTCACGGCGGTAGGCGAAATAGCCCAGTGCCACGCCGACCAGCGCATACAGCGCCCAGCCGTGCAGGCCCCAGTGCAGGAAGGTCAGCACCATCGCCTCGCGGCCGGCGGCCACGGTGCCGCCGGGCTGCCCGGGCGGATTGAGGAAATGGTCCAGCGGCTCGTAGGCGCCGTAGTACAGCAGCGCGATGCCGATGCCGGCCGAGAACAGCATCGAGACCCAGGCGACGTAGCCGAAGGCCGGTGATTCCTCGTTGTGGCCCAGGCGGATGCGGCCATACGGCGAGAACGCCAGCCACAGCACGAAGCCCAGGCACAGCACGATCAGCAGCATGTACCACCAGCCGAACGCCGCCGAGACCTCGGCCTGCGCCCATTGCAGCCAGTGCTCGCTGCCTTCGGGATAGAGAACGGTGAGCAGCCCGAGGATGCCGATCGACACCGAGGAGCTGAAGAAGACAAAACGGTTCAAGCGCAGGGGCGAACGCTTGGGATGAGCCAGGGAAGACATGGGGTCGTCTCATCAAGTCCGAGGGAGCACATGGGCGGGGCCGGACCGGTAAACCGGGCCCATGGCGTGGGGCGCGAGCGCATCCTAGGGTTTATTGATTGAACGTTCAATCAATAAAAAGCATAATGGCGGGCAGCCCGATCCTTCGGGTCGCAATCCGTGGAGAGACAATGCCGAAGAAAGGCGTGGAACCGGTACGGCGCGAGCAGCTGATCCGGGCCACTTTCCAGACCATCGACGAGATCGGCATGGCCGATGCGACCGTCGCCACCATCGCGAAGAAGGCAGGGCTGTCCAGCGGCATCGTCGCCCACTACTTCGGCGACAAGGACGGCCTGCTCAATGCTGCAATGCGGCAGATCCTGCGTGAGCTGAAGGACGCCGTCGCCCGCTACCGCGCCGACGCCAGCGACGACCCGCGCGAGCAGCTGCGCGCCATCGTCGATGGCAACTTCGACGACAGCCAGATCAACGGCACCGCCATGCGCGTCTGGCTCACCTTCTGGGCCGCGAGCATGCACCAGCCGGAACTGGCCCGGCTGCAGCGCGCCAACGACCAGCGCCTGTTCTCCAACCTGTGCCACCAGTTCAACCGCCTGCTGCCCCACCCGCAGGCCCGCCTGGCCGCCCGCGGCCTGGCCGCGATGATCGATGGCCTGTGGCTGCGCGGCAGCCTGGTCGGCGGCCAGTTCAATGCCGAGAAGTCCCGGCGCATCGCTTACGGCTATATCGACTTCCAGTTGCAGGCTGTCGCGCTATAAGCGCTTCAGCACCCGCCCCCTTCCAAGGAGTACGCCCCATGACCACCCTGCCCGTCCAACAGCTCTACATCCACGGCCAGCGCGTCGATGCCACCAGCGGCAAGACCTTCAAGACCGTCAACCCGGCCACCGGTGAGGTGATCGCTGAAGTGCAGGTCGCCAGCCAGGCCGACGTCGAGCGCGCCGTGCAGAGCGCGGCCGAAGGCCAGAAGGTGTGGGCGGCGATGACGGCCATGGAGCGTTCGCGCATCCTGCGCCGCGCCGTCGAGCTCCTGCGCGAGCGCAACGACGAACTGGCGCACCTGGAAACCCTGGACACCGGCAAGGCACTGGCCGAAACCACCACCGTGGACATCGTTACCGGCGCCGACGTGGTCGAGTACTACGCCGGCCTCGCCACCGCCATCGAAGGCATCCAGCTGCCGCTGCGCGAATCGAGCTTCTTCTACACCCGCCGCGAACCGCTGGGCGTGGTGGCCGGCATCGGCGCCTGGAACTACCCGATCCAGATCGCCATGTGGAAGTCGGCCCCGGCCCTCGCCGCCGGCAATGCGATGGTGTTCAAGCCGTCCGAAGTGACCCCGCTGACCGCGATCCGGCTGGCCGAGATCTACACCGAAGCCGGCGTGCCGGCCGGCGTGTTCAACGTCGTGCAGGGCCCGGGCCGCGAGATCGGGCAGTGGCTGACCGAGCACCCGGTGATCGAGAAGATTTCCTTCACCGGCGGCGTCGCCACCGGCAAGAAGGTCATGGCCAGCGCGGCGTCCTCGTCGCTGAAGGAAGTGACCATGGAGCTGGGCGGCAAGTCGCCGCTGGTGATCTGCGATGACGCCGATCTGGACCGCGCCGCCGACATCGCGGTGATGGCCAACTTCTTCAGCTCCGGCCAGGTCTGTACCAACGGCACCCGCGTGTTCGTGCCGCGCAGCATGCTGGCCGCGTTCGAGGCCGCCGTTGTCGAGCGCGTCAAGCGCATCCGCATCGGCGACCCGATGGCCGCCGAGACCAACTTCGGCCCGCTGACCAGCTTCCCGCACATGGAAAACGTGCTGCGCTACATCGAAAGCGGCAAGGCCGAAGGCGCCCGCCTGCTGACCGGCGGCGGCCGTGCCACCGAAGGCGCGCTGGCCAATGGCGCGTACGTGCTGCCGACCGTGTTCTCCGACTGCCGCGATGACATGACGATTGTCCGGGAAGAGATCTTCGGGCCGGTGATGAGCATCCTCGCCTACGACGACGAAGACGAAGTGGTGCGTCGTGCCAACGACACCACCTTCGGCCTCGCCGCCGGCGTGGTCAGCAAGGATGTCAGCCGCGCCCACCGCATCATCCACCGCCTGGAAGCCGGCATCTGCTGGATCAACACCTGGGGCGAATCGCCGGCCGAAATGCCCGTCGGTGGCTACAAGGAATCCGGCGTCGGCCGCGAGAACGGCATCTCGACCCTCGGCCACTACACCCGCATCAAGTCGGTGCAGGTCGAGCTGGGCGACTACGCCAGCGTGTTCTGACCGGCGCGCCGCCAGCACGCCCCATCGTCCGGCCACCGCGCCGATCCGACATCCCGCCGGGACGCCTGCATGCAGCGCGCCCCGGCCTGCAGGAGACACCCATGAGCACCCACAACGAGTACGACTACATCATCATCGGCGCCGGTTCGGCCGGCAACGTGCTGGCTACCCGCCTCACCGAAGATGCCGATGTCAGCGTGCTGCTGCTGGAAGCCGGTGGCCCGGACTACCGGCTCGACTTCCGTACCCAGATGCCGGCGGCACTGGCCTTCCCACTGCAGGGCAAGCGCTACAACTGGGCGTACAAGACCGATCCGGAGCCCTTCATGAACAACCGCCGCATGGACTGCGGCCGCGGCAAGGGCCTGGGCGGCTCGTCGCTGATCAACGGCATGTGCTACATCCGCGGCAACGCGATGGACTATGACAACTGGGCCAGCATGCCGGGCCTGGAAGACTGGACCTACCTGGACTGCCTGCCCTACTTCCGCAAGGCCGAAACCCGTGATATCGGCCCCAATGACTACCACGGTGGCGACGGCCCGCTGCGCGTTACCACGCCCAAGGCCGGCAACAACGAGCTGTTCGCTGCGATGGTCGAAGCCGGCGTGCAGGCCGGCTACCCGCGCACCGACGACCTCAACGGCTACCAGCAGGAAGGTTTCGGCCCGATGGACCGCACGGTGACCCCGAAGGGCCGTCGTTCCAGCACCGCCCGCGGCTACCTGGACCTGGCCAAGCCGCGCCCGAACCTGACCATCGTCACCCACGCGCTGACCGACCGCATCCTGTTCTCGGGCAAGCGTGCGGTGGGCGTGCAGTGGCTGCACAGCGACCAGCCGCAGCGCGCCACCGCCCGCCGCGAAGTGCTGCTGTGCGGCGGCGCCATCGCCTCGCCGCAGATCCTGCAGCGCTCGGGCGTCGGCCCGGCCGACCTGCTGCGCAGCCTGGACATCGACCTGGTGCACCACCTGCCAGGCGTCGGCGCCAACCTGCAGGACCACCTCGAGATGTACCTGCAGTACGAGTGCAAGAAGCCGGTGTCGCTGGCGCCGGCACTGAAGCTGTACAACCAGCCGGCGATCGGTGCCGAGTGGCTGTTCCTGGGCACCGGCATCGGCGCCAGCAACCAGTTCGAGGCCGGTGGCTTCATCCGCAGCGACGCCGAATTCGACTGGCCGAACCTGCAGTACCACTTCCTGCCGGTGGCGATCAATTACAACGGCTCCAACCCGATCAAGGCGCACAGCTTCCAGATGCACGTCGGTTCGATGCGCTCACCCAGCCGCGGCCGCATCCACGTGCGCTCAAAGGACCCGCGCGAACATCCGAGCATCCTGTTCAACTACATGTCGCACGACCAGGACTGGCGCGAGTTCCGTGCGGCGATCCGCATCACCCGCGAGATCTTCGCGCAGCCGGCGCTGGCCCCGTACAGCGGCCGCGAGATCTCGCCGGGAAGCGCGCTGCAGACCGACGCGCAGATCGATGCGTTCGTGCGCGAGCACGCCGAGACTGCCTATCACCCGTCGTGCTCGAACAAGATGGGCCATGCCGACGATCCGATGGCGGTTGTCGATGGCCAGGGCCGCGTACACGGGCTGGAAGGCCTGCGCATCGTCGATGCCTCCATCATGCCGCAGGTGGTGACCGGCAACCTCAACGCGCCGACCATCATGATGGCCGAGAAGCTGGCCGACGTGATCCGCGGCCGCACCCCGCTCGCCCGTAGCACCGCGCCGTACTACAAGGCCAACGGCGCACCGGTGCGCAAGCAGGGCTGACGCAGACGGCCCTTCTGCCGACTCACACCCCAAACCGGTAGGTGCCCACCTTGGTGGGCACATCTCCACAGCGCCCCCCTCGCAATCCCGTGCCGACCAAGGTCGGCACCTACCGTTGCAGCCTCCGCGAACCCCTCTTCGCGTTTTCCCTACGGCGGGGTATGCTGCAATGAACGGCCATTGTCGCTACGCTCAGGGCCGAAACCTAAAACATCACGATTCCTGGAGGGGGAATATGAGTCTGGATCGTCCCTGGCTGCAGAGCTATCCGAAAGGCGTTCCCGCCGAAATCGACGTCAACGAGTTCCATTCGGTCGCCTCGGTCTTCGACGCTTCCGTCGCGAAATTCCGCGACCGCCCCGCCTACTCCAGCTTCGGCAAGGTGCTCACCTACGGTGAGACCGATGCGCTGGTCACCCGGTTCGCCGCCTACCTGCTGGGTGAGCTCAAGCTCAAGAAGGGCGACCGCGTCGCCCTGATGATGCCCAACTGCCTGCAGTACCCGGTGGCCACTTTCGGCGTGCTGCGCGCCGGCCTGACCGTGGTCAACGTCAACCCGCTGTACACCGCGCGCGAACTCAAGCACCAGCTGGTCGACGCCGGCGTCAGTGCGCTGGTGGTGGTCGACAACTTCGGCGACACCGTCGAGCAGGTCATCGCCGATACGCCGGTCAAGCACGTGATCACCACCGGCCTGGGCGACCTGCTCGGTGCCAAGGGCGCGATCGTCAACTTCGTGCTGAAGTACGTCAAGAAGATGGTTCCCAACTACCACATCAAGGGCGCCGTCCGCTTCAAGCAGGCGCTCAAGCTGGGCAGCCACCACACGCTTCCGAAGGTCGAGATCGACCACGACGACATTGCCTTCCTGCAGTACACCGGCGGTACCACCGGCGTTGCCAAGGGCGCGATGCTGACCAACCGCAACCTGATCGCCAACATGCAGCAGGCGTCGGCATGGTTGTCGACCTCGGGCATCGAGCCGGGCAAGGAAGTGATCATTACTGCCCTGCCGCTGTACCACATCTTCGCGCTGACCGCGAACGGGCTGGTCTTCATGAAGTTCGGTGGCTGCAACCACCTGATCACCAACCCGCGCGACATGAAGGGCTTCGTCAAGGAGCTCAAGGGCACCCGCTTCACCGCCATCACCGGCGTCAACACGCTGTTCAACGGCCTTCTCAACACTCCGGGCTTCGACGAGATCGACTTCTCGTCGGTCAAGTTCACCCTGGGCGGCGGCATGGCGGTTCAACGTGCCGTGGCCGAACGCTGGAAGAAGGTCACCGGCGTGACCCTGGTTGAAGCCTACGGCTTGACCGAAACCTCGCCGGCAGCCTGCATCAACCCGCTCACCCTGCCCGAGTACAACGGCGCCATCGGTCTGCCGATCCCGTCCACCGATGCCTGCATCAAGGACGACAACGGCAACATCCTGGCGCTGGGCGAAGTGGGCGAGCTGTGCATCAAGGGCCCGCAGGTGATGAAGGGTTACTGGCAGCGCCCGGAAGAAACCGCCACCGCCATCGATGCGGATGGCTGGCTGCACACCGGCGACATGGCCAAGATGGACGAACAGGGCTTCTTCTATATCGTCGACCGCAAGAAGGACATGATCCTGGTGTCCGGCTTCAACGTGTACCCGAACGAGGTCGAAGACGTCATCGCGATGATGCCGGGCGTGCTGGAAGTCGCTGCCGTCGGTGTCCCGGACGAGAAGTCCGGCGAAGTGGTCAAGGTCGTGATCGTGAAGAAGGATCCGAACCTGACCGCGGAAATGGTCAAGGAACATGCGCGGGCAAACCTGACCGGTTACAAGCACCCCAGAATCGTAGAATTCCGAAAAGAGCTGCCGAAGACCAACGTCGGCAAGATTCTCCGTCGCGAGCTGCGTGATACGCCCGCCCAGTAAGGGTTTCCGGGCAAGCGAGCAGCACAGGGACCCCGCCGGAGACGGCGGGGTCTTTCTATTACTGGAACATGGCCAGTTCAGTGCTTGCGGGCGGTTCACGACGGGTGCATAGAATCAGTCGCCGCCGCACGTTCAGCTCGCCCCCTCCACTCCTCTCCGTCCGCTCTGCGGTTGGCCGGACGGTCACACGGAGAACTCCCATGTCCGCAGTACGCCCCATCATCACCCGCCCCTCGCAGCACCCTACCCTGCGCATCACCGAAGAGCCCGAGCGGGATGTCTACTGGATCCACATGCACGCCAACCTGGTCAACCAGCCGGGCCGCCCGTGCTTCGCCTCGCGCCTGGTCGATGACATCGTCGACTACCAGCGCGAACTGGGCGATCGCCTCAGCGCCTCGCACGCTCTGTCACCCCATGTCGTTCTTGCCTCGGACAGTGACGTATTCAACTTGGGCGGCGACCTGGAACTGTTCTGCCGCCTGATCCGCGAAGGCGACCGCGCCCGCCTGCTCGACTATGCCCAGCGCTGCGTGCGCGGCGTGCATGCCTTCCATGCCGGCCTGGGAACCCGTGCCCACAGCATCGCCCTGGTCCAGGGCAATGCACTGGGTGGCGGCTTCGAGGCTGCACTCAGCTGCCACACCATCGTCGCCGAGGAAGGCGTGCTGATGGGCCTGCCGGAGGTGCTGTTCGACCTGTTCCCGGGCATGGGCGCCTACTCCTTCCTGTGCCAGCGGATCAGCCCACGACTGGCCGAGAAGATCATGCTGGAAGGCAACCTTTACACCGCCAGCCAGCTGAAGGAAATGGGCCTGGTCGACATCGTGGTGCCGGTGGGCGAAGGCGTTGCCGCAGTCGAACAGGTGATCAAGGAAAGCCGGCGCATTCCGCACGCGTGGGCGGCGATGCGTGAGGTCAACGAGATCGCCACCATGGTGCCGCTGCATGAAATGATGCGGATCACCGAGATCTGGGTGGACACCGCCATGCAGCTGGGCGAGAAGTCCCTGCGCACCATGGATCGGCTGGTACGGGCGCAGGCCCGGCGCAATGGCGACCCGGCCTGATCGTCTGGCGGGTCAGGACGGGCTGCGCTCGCTGTCGTCGCGGTGTGGTGCCCCCGCACTACGGGCGGCCAACGCATTCCTGCCGTTGCGCAGCGCGGTCGCCAGGTTGCCGAGGCGGGAGCTCCATTCACCCTTAAGCTGCCAGTCCGCCATGCGCATGATTTCGCCACTGGAGGCGGCAACCTGGACAAGCCCCAGGTTGCTCGCCACGCCACGCAGCGCGTGGGCGTGCTCGCGGAAATCCTCCCACGCCTGGCGCTCGCCGCAGCCCTGCAGCTGGCCCATGCTCGCGTCCACGTCCGCCAGGCACTGGTCGATGAACTTGCGTTCGAAGCCATCGCCCATGCCCAGTGATGCCAACTCGTCCAGTACAGCGGTATCGAGCACGCCATCGCCGACCGGCAGTGCCGGCACCGACTGGATGCCGGACTCGGCGCGGGTGTTGGCGGCAACATCGGCCAGCACTTCCAGCAGGCGGGTGGCCACCACGGGCTTGGCAAGGAAGGCGCGGGCACCGGCCTGCTCGCAACGCAGGATCGATTCGGGGGTGACGTCCGCGCTCAGCACCATGACCGGCACGTAAGGCATGCCACTGGCCTGCATCACCCGCAGCTGCTTGAGCAGGTCGAGTCCGCTCATGCCGGGCATGTGCAGATCGACGATCGCGGCGTCGTAGCTGGCCTGCTCCAACGCATCGAGCACTTCGGCACCGCCATTGACGCAGGTGACCTTGTGGCCGGCCTTCTCCAGCAACCGCTGCAGCACCATGCGGTTGGCTTCATGGTCGTCGGCCACCAGAACCCGCAGGCTGCGCACCCGTGCGCGATGGCGCAGGAAGGGGTTGGAAAACGCGATGACATTGCCGGCTTCAGCCACCTCGGACGGAACCGTCGGGGCTGAAGAGGTGTCTGCGACGTCCAGTGTGATCTCGACCCAGAACACGCTGCCGCGCGGGCTGTTCGGCGCATAGCCGACCTGCCCGCCCATCGATTCCACCAGGCCCTTGGCAATGGCGGTGCCCAGACCGGTGCCTTCATGGCGTCGGGCCAGGCCGACATCGCCCTGTTCGAAGGCATTGAACAGGCGCCCGCGCAACGCCACCGGTACGCCGATGCCGGTATCGACGATCTCGAATCGCAGCCGCATCCGCTCGTTGCCCAGCGCATCGGGGCTGGACACGCGCAGATGCACGTAACCGCTGTCGGTGAACTTGACCGCATTGCCCATCAGGTTCAGCAGGATCTGCTGCAGATGCCCGGCATCTCCCAGCAGGCGCGGCGGCACGTTGTCGTCCACCTGCACGCGATAATCGAGCGACTTGGAACGGGTCTGCGGGGTCAGGATCAGGTTGATTGCCTGCAGCACGTCGGCCAGCGCGAACTCATGCCACTCCACGCGCACCTTGCCGGCTTCGATCGCGGAGATGTCCAGCACCTCTTCCACCAGCGCCAGCAGGCTGCGGGTCGAGGCCTGGATGGTGTTCAGGCACTCGCGCTGTTCGTCGTCCAGGCGGGTGGTGGCCAGCACTTCGGTCATGCCGGCCAGCCCGTTCAACGGCGTGCGGAACTCATGGCTCATGTTGGCCAGGAAGCGGCTCTTGGCTTCGTTGGCCTGGCGCGCCTCGGCCACCGCCCGGGTCAAGGCATGCAGCAGCGAATCGAAGTACAGCGGAATCGCGCCCAGGCCCAGCAGCAGGCCCCAGCCCAGATAATCGTGGCTGCGCCAGTACGGCGACAGCATCACCGTACACAGGAAGGCGAGGCAGCCCATGGCCGTGGCCACGCGCAGGTAGGTGCTGCCGTAGCGCATGCCGTTGCCGATCGTCACCCACAGCATCACCGCATACAGCGGTGCGGCCGGCTCGCCCTGGATCGTCATGATCCAGGCCATGCAGGTGTAGTCGGTCAGCATGCCGATCACCCGGCGCACATGCGACACGCCCGGATTGACCAGGATCGCGGTCAGCAGGCCGGCGGAGATGGTCAGCTCGAAAGCGAGGATCAGCCAGGTCGCCGTCAGCGCCTCACCGCCACCACTCAGCGAGCGCCAGCCGAGATAGCTGATGAACAGCGCCGTGATGATGATGCGGATCAGGTTCTGCGCGTGCTCGCTGTCCTCGCGCCCGGACAGGCGCTGCTTGAAGCGGGCCAGCAGCGAGCGCTTGTCGGAGCCAGCGGCGGGAGTCGTATCCATGGTCGGATGTCGCATCCTTCGGCGCAGCAGGGAGGAGCAGCACAACGGTACTGCCAGCAACCCCAACCACAGGGAAATGGCCAGGCCCAGGTTGGCCTGCCAGTAAGGGGTCAACAGCACGGTGGTGCCGAAACTGGCCATCGCCAGCACGATGGCAGCGGCCAGGTAACGCGACCCGAAGCGCAGGCCGTTGCCCACCGTGACCCACATCACCACCGCATACACCCACGCCAGCGGTTCGCCCATCTGGATCATGCCGACTGCGATCAGGCCATAGTCGGCCAGCATCCCGATGGCCCGCCGTGGATCGGAGCGGTCAGGCTTCCACAGCAGCCAGCCGAACAGCAGCAGCGACAGACCCAGCCCGGTCAACACCGTTGCCAGCACGCCCTGGTACTGCTCCAGGCGGTGCAGTCGAGCGCCCGACAGGAGCACATAGACCAGGATCAGCGAAATCAGCGCCACTCGCACGATCGCCTGGCCATGCTCCGAATCCGGACGCTGCGCCAACCGGCGCTTCACGCGTGCGAACAGGTCCTGCACGTCACCCACCCGGTCGCGTCGATGCCGTCGAGTGCTGGGCGCAGATATCCATCAACTGCTGGTGGCCGCGCATCAGCGCATCCACGCAACGTGGATCGAACAGGCGGCCACGCTGGGCGTACAGATAAGCCAGTGTGGCTTCCATGGTCCATGCTTCCTTGTACGGACGGGGCGAAATCAGGGCATCAAAAACGTCGGCGACGGCGACGATGCGCGCTTCCAGCGGGATCGCCTCACCGACCAGGCCATCAGGATAGCCACTGCCGTCATAGCGCTCGTGGTGGCGCAGCGCGATCAGCGCACCGACCTGGATGAAACGGTTCTGGCTGCCACTGAGCAGCTCATGGCCAATCCGCGGGTGCCGGCGCATGATCGCCAGCTCCTCGTCGTTGAGCTTGCCCTGCTTGAGCAGCACCGCATCGGGAATGGCGATCTTGCCCATGTCGTGCAGCGGCGCCGCCATCTCGATCAGGCGGACGTCGTCTTCGGGCAGGCCGAGCTGTTCGGCAATCAACCCCGCCACGCGTGCCATGCGCTCAAGGTAGGCGCTGGTGCCGGCATCACGGAACTCGATCGCCCGCGCCAATCGCGACAGGGTCTCGCGCTCGCGTTCCTCGACCTCGTGCATGCTCGCCAGCAGGCGCTGCTCCAGCGACAACGCCCGCTGCTTCACGTTCTCGGTCTGCTGGCGCAGCTGCAGCAGGTTGTAGCAGCGCGCACGCAGTTCGCGTGGGCGGATCGGCTTGACCAGAAAATCAATGACGCCCGCTTCCAGCGCGGCCTGCCGGATCGGCTCATCGCCGACCACGGTGATCAGGATCACCGGAATGTCGCGGTGCTTGGGCAGGCGGCGGAAACGACGGGCAAATTCCAGCCCGTCCATCTCCGGCATGCGGTAATCGAGCAGCAGCAGGTCGACCGGATGCGCCTCGCACCAGGCCAATGCGGTCAGCGGGTCACCGAAGTCATACACGCTCAGTTCGGGCGCGATGTCCTCGATGACGTGACGCAGCATCGTCCGGGCGGACGTCTGGTCGTCAACAATGACGATGTTCAACGCGTACTCTGCCTGGTTTCTCGACCATGCTGGATCATCAGCAGGCGAGGATACCCTGCCGCTGCGAACGCTCGCACCCTGCATCGGCCTGACTCCCGTGTCATGCGTCCCGGTTCATGATCGTCATCACATTGTGAAGCGGACTCTCCACAATGCGCACTCCCCCTGACGCCGATCAAGCCACAACAGACGTCAAGGTAGTGCATTAACGATACGCCGAGTGCGGGAGGCGTCAATCGCGCCGTCTCATTTCGCGACGGCGCGCACAAACAGGAGTCAAAAAGACGACTTACTGCTCCGGACGCATGTACGGGAACAGCAGCACGTCACGGATCGAGCTGCTACCGGTCAGCAGCATCACCAGGCGATCGACACCGATGCCGAGGCCGCCGGTCGGAGCCATGCCGTACTCCAGCGCACGGATATAGTCGGCGTCGTAGTGCATGGCCTCGTCGTCGCCTCCTTCCTTCGCGGCCACCTGGGCCTGGAAGCGCTGGGCCTGGTCTTCCGGGTCATTCAGCTCGGAGAAGCCGTTGGCCAGTTCCTTGCCGTTGACGAACAGCTCGAAGCGGTCGGTGTAACCCGGATCGTTGTCGTTGGCGCGGGCAAGCGGCGAGACTTCCACCGGATGATCAGTGATGAAGGTCGGCTGGATCAGGGTGTGCTCGACGGTGGCCTCGAAGATCTCCAACAGCAGCTTGCCCCAGCCGTACGACGGCTTGACGCGGATCTTCAAGCGCTCGCAATGGCGCAGCAGCGCGTCGCGGTCGGTGCAGTCCGCCGCAGAGATTTCCGGATTGTGGTGGCGCACCGCCTCGTCCATGCGCCAGCGGCGGAATGCCGGGCCCAGGTCGATCTTCGCGCCGTCCCATTCGACCTCGGTGCCACCGTTGACGGCCTTGGCAACGTCACGGATCACGCCTTCGGTCAGGTCCATGATCTCGTTGTACGTGGCGTAGGCCTCGTACAGCTCCATCATGGTGAATTCCGGGTTGTGGCGGGTGCTGACACCTTCATTGCGGAAGTTGCGGTTGATCTCGTACACGCGCTCCAGGCCACCCACGGTCAGGCGCTTGAGGTAAAGCTCAGGCGCCACGCGCAGGTACAGGTCCAGGTCCAGCGCGTTGTGGTGGGTGGTGAACGGCTTGGCCGCCGCGCCGCCGGGGATGTAATGCATCATCGGCGTCTCGACTTCCAGGAAGTCGCGGTTGTCCAGCCACGCGCGCATGGCGCGGATGATCTTCGAGCGCTTGATGAAGACCGCGCGCGATTCCGGGGTCACGATCAGGTCGACGTAACGCTGGCGGTAACGCTGCTCGACGTCGGCCAGGCCATGCCACTTGTCCGGCAGCGGGCGCAGCGACTTGGTCAGCAGGCGGATCGATTCGGCCTTGACCGACAGCTCGCCGGTCTTGGTACGGGTCAGGCCGCCTTCGACGGCGATGATGTCGCCCACGTCCCAGCCCTTGAAGGCGGTATAGGCATCGCCCAGCACCGTGCCCTGCAGGAACAGCTGGATGCGGCCGGACTCGTCCTGGATCTGCGCGAAGCTGGCCTTGCCCATGATGCGCTTGGCCATCAGGCGGCCCGCCATCTTCACCTGGCGGCCGTTGCCTTCCAGGGCCTCGGCGGTCCACTGTTCGGCATCGGCGAATTCTTCCTGCAGGCGGCCGGCGAAGTCCTCGCGACGGAAGTCGTTCGGGTACGCGATGCCCTGCCCACGCAGCGCTTTGAGTTTCTCACGGCGCTCGGCGATCAACTTGTTTTCGTCGACGGGGGGGGTATCGGTAGCTTCGCTCATGGATCTGCGGGAATCGTGTAGTGAGGGGGGATGCTGCGCCCGGCACAGCCGGTTGCCCAGCATACCAAAACCGCCCTGCCCCGGCCCTGGGCCGGACCCGCCCGGAGGACCGCCAACCTTGGTCAGCGGTCCGCGTGTCGACCAAGGTCGACACCCACAGGAGCGCCTGGCCCGGCGTCAGCCGTTGCCGGGAAACGCCTGCCGCAGCTCGTCCACCAGCACCCGCTGGTTCTCCGAGTAATCGACCGGCACCGACACCAGGTGCACCCCTCCCTCGTTGAAGGCCGCCTCCAGCGTCGGGATGAACTGCTCGATGGCCGTCACCTCATGCCCCTTGCAGCCATAGGCCTCGGCATACTTCACGAAATCGGGATTGCTGAAGGTCATGCCGTAGTCGGTGAAGCCATCCACCGCCTGCTTCCAGCGGATCATGCCGTAGGCGCCGTCGTTGAGGATCAGCACCACCAGGTTCAGACCCAGCCGGCGCGCCGTTTCCAGCTCCTGGCTGTTCATCATGAAACCGCCATCACCGCACACCGCCAGCACCCGCCGCTGCGGATACAGGATCGAGGCCATGATCGCCGACGGCAGGCCCGCACCCATCGTCGCCAGCGCGTTGTCCAGCAGCAGCGTGTTGGCTACCTGGGTGCGGTAATTCCGCGCAAACCAGATCTTGTACATGCCGTTGTCCAGCGCCACGATGCCGTCCGGCGGCATCACCTGGCGCACGTCGTGCACCAGCCGCTGCGGGGTGAATCCAGCTTCCTCGGCACGGTCAGCCAGGTGTTCCAGAATGGTCGCACGCAGCGGCAGCAGCGCGTCAGCATTCGGCACCGCGCCTTCGATACGGTCGGCCAGCTGGGTCAGCGCGCGGCCGATATCACCGATCACTTCCACCTGCGGGAAGTACACCTGCTCCACCGCCGCCTGCGAATAGCCGATATGGATCACGGTCGGCCCCCCCGGGCGCATCACGAACGGCGGCTTCTCGGTGACCTCATGGCCGATTGTCACCATCACGTCGGCCTGGTCGATGGCCATGTGCACGTAGTCGCGCTCGGTCAGCGCCGCAGTGCCCATGTACAGGCCCGATCCACCGGCCACCGCGCCCTTGCCCATCTGCGTGGTGAAGAACGGAATACCGGCACGCAGCACGAACGCCGACAGCGCTTCGCTGGACTGCGGCCGCGACGCCGCAGAAGCGATCATCAGCAACGGTCGCTTGGCGTTGCGGATGATCTCCGCAGCGCGGTCCAGCGCCTCCGGACTGGCAATGGGACGATCCACCGCGTGCGGCGGAATCAGCGCCACGTCCCCGACCTCATCAGCCGCGATGTCCTCGGGCAGCTCCAGCAGCACCGGACCGGGCCGCTCTTCCAGCGCCGTGCGGAACGCCTCGCGGACGATGGTCGGGATGGTGCGCGCCGAGACGATCTGCCGCGCTTGCTTGGTCAGCGGCTTCATGGTGCTGACGATGTCGACGATCTGGAAGCGCGCCTGCTTGCTGGCAACGATGCCCTTCTGGCCGGTGATCATGATGACCGGCCATGCACCGAGCAGCGCATAGGCCGCGCCCGTGGTGAAGTTGAGCGCGCCCGGGCCGAGCGTGGCCAGGCACACGCCGGGCTTGCCGGTCAGGCGGCCATAGGTGGCTGCCATGAACACCGCCGCCTGTTCGTGGCGGGTGATGACCAGCTCGATGCTGGAATGGCGCAGCGACTCGACCACGTCGAGATTCTCTTCGCCGGGAATGCCGAAAATGCGCTCGACGCCTTCGTTCTCAAGCGCGGCGACAAGCAGATCTGAACCCTTGGACATTGGAATGCCGTCCTTTTCGCTGGACTGGTGATGGATCGTTGCAGGAAGGATGGAAGCTGCGCGTCAATGCTTGTCGAACCACACCGTCTGCGCGTTGACGAACTCGCGGATGCCGAAGTGCGAGAGTTCGCGGCCGAAGCCGCTCTTCTTCACGCCGCCGATCGGCACGCGCGGGTCGGAGGCAGAGAATCCGTTGACGAACACGCCGCCGGTCTGCAGCCGGCGCGCCAGCTGCATCGCACCGGCGCGGTCGCCGGTCCACAGGTTGCCGCTGAGGCCGAATTCGCTCTGGTTGGCCAGCTCCACCGCATGATCGGCATCGCGGGCGCGGCTGATCGAGGCCACCGGCCCGAACGTTTCGGTGTCGAAGGCCTGCATGCCCGGCTCCACGTCCGCCAGCACGGTGGGGGCATAGAAAGCGCCCGGGCGATCCAGCTGATGGCCACCGACCAGCAGCTTCGCGCCCGCGTCCACCGAAGCGCGCACCTGCGCGTCCAGCTGTTCCAGCAGGTCCTGGCGGGCCATCGGGCCAATGCGGTTGCCCGGGTCGCGGCCATCGCCAATGGTCAGTGCCTGCACCTTCTGGCAGAACTGCGCCACGAAACGGTCGTATATCGCGGCTTCAACGATGATGCGCTTGCCGGCGATGCACACCTGCCCGGTGTTCTGGAAGCGCGAAGCCACGGCCGCATCGACGGCAGCGTCCAGATCGGCGTCGGCCAGCACGATGAACGGGTCCGAGCCGCCCAGTTCCAGCACCACCTTCTTCAGCGCCTGCCCGGCCTGGGCGGCGATGCTGCGGCCGGCAGCCACGCTGCCCGTCAGGGTCACCGCCGCGATGCGGTCGTCGGCAATGGCACGGCTGGTGCCCTCGCGGCTGATGTTGGCGGCGATGAAGGTACCTTCCGGCAACCCGGCGTCGCGCCAGGCGGCGTCGAGCAGCTGCGCGGTACCGACGATGTTCTCGGCCGGCTTCAACAGGAAGCCGTTGCCGCCCATCAGGATCGGCACCGCCGCGCGCATCACCTGCCAGTACGGGAAGTTCCACGGCATGATGCCCAGCACCACGCCCAGCGGCAGGTAGGACACGTAAGCCTTGTCGTCGGGCACCTGGGTCGGTTCGTCGCGCAGGAACTTCGCGCCGTTGTCAGCATACCAGTCGCACAGCACGGCGCATTTCTCGATTTCGGCCAGGGATTCGGCCTGGACCTTGCCCATTTCGGCGGTAGCCAGCGCAGCCAGCTTTTCACGGTCGCGGCGCAGTACCGCCGCCATCGCACGCAGTACATCTGCGCGCTGTTCGAGGCTCTTGGCACTCCAGGCCGCGAAACCGACCTGGCCGCGGTCGAGGATTGTTTCCAGTTCGGCTTCGGTGGCGAAAGGATGGCTGGCGATCTGCTGGCCGGTGGCCGGATCGCGCGAAATGGCAGTGCTGGGGGCAGCGGACATGCAGGGCTCCTGTTGTCTCGACAACGGGCGGTGGCCCGTCTCCTGCACAGGAATGTGGACCCGATTGGCGGAGGCAACAAGGCGTCTGCTTATCCTGTGACCTGCACTTACCTGTCTGAATGGGGGGAGGTGCCGGCAGGGCTGCGCCCTGCACCCGCCGAAGCCAGAGCAACGTCAACGGCAGAAGCTCGCATTCCGTGGGTTGGCGGGGTGGGTCCGGTTGAGGGGGGCGCTGCAAGTACGTCCATGTAAGCTCGGTCGCCGCATCCATGCGGCTCACGCCCCCTCAACCGGACCCACCCCGCCT
>NZ_JABEME010000015.1 GCF_013004645.1 Stenotrophomonas africana
GATGCCGCGGCCAAGCCCCCAAGGACGGGTTCACGGCGTCCCCCGCGAACCCACCCCGCCCGGCCAAGCGCGGCTTTTGCTTTACGCGGCCGAGCAGCCAGCCACGAGGGGCTGCGCCGTTGGCTGGAACCCCAGTCGAGCAAGCTCGACTCTACGGAACAACCTGTTACCCATACGGGGCATGTCCCCGTCACAGCTGCGTGCGATGCTGACCACCTGATCCCTGCCAGCGAGAACGCCCGCATGACCACCATCATCGCCCCGCGCGTACACGACATCGGCGGCCTCGAAGTCCGTCGCGCCGTCCCCACCCTGCAGGCGCGCAGCATCGGTTCGTTCGTGTTCGTCGACCAGATGGGCCCGGCACTCATGCACCCCGGCACCGCCATCGACGTGCGCCCGCATCCGCATATCGGCCTGGCGACGGTCACCTACCTGTGGTCGGGCGCCATCGGCCACCGCGACACGCTCGGCTCGGACCAGGTGATCCGCCCCGGTGACGTCAACTGGATGACCGCCGGCCGTGGCATCGCCCATTCCGAGCGCACGCCGCAACCGGACCGCGATCACGACAACCCGATCCATGGCATGCAGACCTGGGTGGCACTGCCGAAGTCGCATGAAGAAATCGAGCCGGCGTTCTACCACCATGCCGCGGCCACCCTGCCCGAGCAGCGCCGCAATGGTGTCTGGCTGCGGGTGATCGCCGGCCGCGCCTATGGCGAGGAATCGCCGGTGAAGGTGTTCGCCGACACCCTCAACGTAGCGATCGACCTCGACCCGGATGCGGAGATCGATATCGACAATGGCCACCGCGAGCGCGCGCTGTACATCCTCGAAGGCGAGGCGCAGCTGGATGGCGTGGATATTCCCGCCCAGCATCTGGTGATCCCCGAAGCCGGTGCGACAGGTCGCCTGCGTGCGAAGACGCCGGTGAAGGCGATGCTGTTCGGCGGCGAGCCGCTGGATGGCCCGCGTCATCTGTGGTGGAACTTCGTCTCCAGCTCGAAGGAGCGCATCGAGCAGGCCAAGCACGATTGGGAAGCCGGCCGCTTCGGCACCATCCCCGGCGACGACAAGGAGTTCATCCCGCTGCCGCAGTACTGAACATCGCGTGTTGCACACATCCGAAGGTGTATCCCTGCACCCGGCGTTGACACTACAGTCACCCGCTGATCACTGAAATGTGACATAAATCACACTTTAGACCGTCAAAGGAGTGCAACACATGAGCATGGGTAAACGCTTGTCGGCCGAGTTCCTCGGCACGTTCTGGCTGGTTCTGGGTGGCTGTGGCAGCGCGGTGCTGGCCGCCAAGTTCGGAGGTGACGGCAATCCGCTGGGTATCGGTTTCCTCGGCGTGGCGCTGGCCTTCGGCCTCACCGTGGTGACCGGCGCCTATGCGTTCGGCCATATCTCCGGCGCGCACTTCAACCCCGCGGTCAGTGTCGGCCTGTGGGCCGGCGGCCGTTTTCCGACCAAGGACCTGATCCCGTACATCATCGCCCAGGTCGCCGGCGGCCTGCTGGCCGGCTTCATTCTGCTGCAGATCGCCTCCGGCGCCAGTGGCTTCGCCATCGATGGCAGTCAGGCCGGTGCGTTCGCCAGCAACGGCTATGGCGCGCTGTCTCCTGGCGGCTACAGCGTGGCGGCCGCCTTCCTGTGCGAAGTGGTGCTGACGGCGGTGTTCCTGATCGTGATCATGGGCGCCACCCACGGCAAGGCACCGGCCGGCTTCGCGCCACTGGCGATCGGCCTGTCGCTGACCCTGATCCACCTGATCAGCATCCCGGTCACCAACACCTCGGTGAACCCCGCCCGCTCCACCGCCGTCGCGTTCTTCGCCGGCAGCGGCGCGGTCAGCCAGCTGTGGCTGTTCTGGGTCGCTCCCCTTCTGGGCGGCGCGATCGGCGGCATCATCTACAAGTGGATCGGCAACGACCGCTGAGGCCTGTGTGGACCCTTGCGGCCGACCATCGGCCGCAATGGTTACGCTTGTAACCGCAATTTGTGCGATCGCTCACGTTCCGTTAAGGTTGAGTTGACCGTCCGTGCACATGCCGGCCGGGGTGGCATCCGGGGATGGGATGCCAACGCCGCCCGCCCATCCGGCGGCGCCAAACGACACACCACCTTGGGGGATGCATGAAGTTCGCGCCTGTAGTGTTGTCGAGCCTGCTGTTCGTCGTGGCCCAGGCCGCGGCTGCACAGGCTCCCACCGAATGTCCTTCGCTGCCGGCCAGCAGTGGCCTGCAATGGCAGCAAGTGGTGCAGACGGACTTTCTGATCTGTCGCGCCAGTACCGGAGATGGCCGTGAGGTACTGAGCCTGATGCTCAGCGCACGTGACCCGTCCATTCCGTTGAACCGCTCGCTGCGCCAGGAAAAGGGCAGCTTCGGCGGTGAATCACTCTACTGGTACCAGCCCGACCTTGGTGGCCAGCAGCCGCCGGGCTATGCCGAACGCCGGATCAGCGTGGTCAAGCTCGACAAAGGGCGTTACGCGCAGATTTCGCTGTATCCGGACAGCCCGCAGGAACTGGGCTCGCTGCAGCAGCTGGCGCAGGGCATGAGCCTGACCCCGTCGGCCGTGGCAGCCGGGCGCTGAGCATGACGGGGATGACTGCCTGGCAGCATCCCCACAATACGGCCCGCTTACAAGGGGGTGCCGACCGCTGGCCGGCACCTCGATCCGCCGTGACCTCAAGCAATTACCAGCCAGCGGCCGGCATTCGCTCAGAACTTGCCTTCCTGGAAATCGACGAAGGCCTGCATCAGTTCCTGCCGCGTGTTCATCACGAACGGACCATGCCGCATCACCGGCTCGCGCAGCGGACGGCCGGCCACCAGGATCAACCGCGCGCCTTCGCTGCCGGCCGAGAGGTGCAGCTGTTCTCCGCCGCCCAGCACCGCCAGTTCCTGGCGTGCCACGTCACGCGCAGCGTCCTGCTCACCTACCGTCACCGCACCTTCGAACACATAGGCAAACGCGTTGTGCCCTTCCGGCAGCGCATAGGTCCAGGCGCGATCCGGCGCCAACGTGATGTCCAGGTAGAGCGGCTCGGTGGCCGGCTGCACGATCGGGCCGTCGGTACCGTCCACGCTGCCGGCGATCACCTTCACCTCCACGCCCGGCTCCGGGTGCACCACGGGGATGCGCTCCGGCGCGAACTCCTGGTACTTCGGATCGGTCATCTTCTCCTTCGCCGGCAGGTTCACCCACAGCTGGAAACCGCGCATCTGCCCGCTTTCCTGTTCGGGCATCTCCGAATGCACCAGGCCACGGCCAGCGGTCATCCACTGAACGCTGCCCGGGGTCAGCAGGCCTTCGTTGCCATGGTTGTCGCGATGCCGCATGCGCCCGTCGAGCATGTAGGTGACGGTCTCGAAACCACGGTGCGGATGCTCGGGAAAGCCTGCGATGTAGTCTTCGGCACGGTCGGTACCGAACTCATCAAGCAGCAGGAACGGATCCAGGTCCGGCAGCGTCGGGCCGCCGATGACGCGGGTCAGGCGCACGCCGGCACCGTCGGAGGTGGGCATGCCACGGATGGTGCGCAGTACGCGGACCGGTTCGGGAAAGCTCATGGCGACTCCTGTTGGATGGATGCCACTGAAGATGGACGCCACATGGCCGCACGCCAATGGACGGCGCCGCAACCGATTGTTCCATCCCTGATGTTCGCTGCACGTCAGCACGCCCTGCGTACGACCAAAGTACTACCGCCGATTCGTCCTGTGCCAATTGACCCTGCCGAGGGCACGCGGGACTCTTTGACTGTCTTTCCGGGAGAGAGCACCTCATGAAAGGGTTTTCCAAAATAGGCTGGGCGGTACTCGCCCTGCTCGGCGCCTTCTGTCTGGGCACCGTGGCCCTGCGCCGCGGCGAACACATCAATGCCCTGTGGATCGTCGTCGCCGCAGTTTCGCTGTACCTGGTGGCCTATCGCTTCTACAGCCTGTTCATCGCCAACAAGGTGATGCAGCTGGATCCAACCCGGGCCACCCCGGCGGTGATCAACAACGATGGCCTGGACTACGTGCCCACCAACAAGCACGTGCTGTTCGGCCATCACTTCGCCGCCATCGCCGGCGCCGGCCCGCTGGTCGGTCCGGTACTGGCCGCGCAGATGGGCTACCTGCCCGGCCTGTTGTGGCTGGTGGTGGGCGTGGTGCTGGCCGGTGCGGTGCAGGACTTCATGGTCCTGTTCCTGTCCAGCCGTCGCAACGGCCGCTCACTGGGTGACCTCGTCCGCGAGGAAATGGGCCAGGTGCCCGGCACCATCGCGCTGTTCGGTGCGTTCCTGATCATGATCATCATCCTGGCGGTGCTGGCGATGGTGGTGGTCAAGGCGCTGGCCGAAAGCCCGTGGGGCATGTTCACGGTGATCGCGACGATGCCCATCGCAATCCTGATGGGCGTGTACATGCGCTACATCCGCCCCGGCAAGATCGGCGAAATCTCGGTGGTTGGCCTGATCCTGCTGCTGGCCGCGATCTGGTACGGCGGCAAGGTCGCCGCCGATCCGGTCTGGGGCCCGGCCTTCACCTTCACCGGCACCCAGATCACCTGGATGCTGATCGGCTACGGCTTCGTCGCGTCGGTGCTGCCGGTGTGGCTGCTGCTGGCCCCGCGTGACTACCTGTCGACCTTTCTCAAGATCGGCACCATCATCGCGCTGGCCATCGGCATCCTGGTGGTGATGCCGGAACTGAAGATGCCGGCGTTGACCCAGTTCGCCGCCAGCGGTGACGGCCCGGTGTGGAAGGGCGGCATGTTCCCGTTCCTGTTCATCACCATCGCCTGCGGCGCGGTCTCCGGTTTCCATGCACTGATTTCCTCCGGCACCACTCCGAAGCTGCTGGCCAATGAAGCGCACATGCGTTACATCGGCTACGGCGGCATGCTGATGGAATCGTTCGTGGCGGTGATGGCACTGGTGGCGGCCTCGATCATCGATCCGGGCATCTACTTCGCGATGAACAGCCCGGCGGCGGTGATCGGCGCCGACGCCGCGTCGGCCGCGCACTACATCACCAACACCTGGGGCTTCACCATCACGCCTGAACAGCTGACCGCGACCGCGGCGGCGATTGGCGAGCCGACCATCCTGCATCGTGCAGGTGGCGCGCCAACACTGGCGGTGGGCATCGCGCAGATCCTGCACGAAGCGATTCCCAGTGGCAGCGACGCGATGATGGCGTTCTGGTACCACTTCGCGATCCTGTTCGAAGCATTGTTCATCCTCACGGCAGTGGACGCTGGCACCCGTGCCGGTCGCTTCATGCTGCAGGACCTGCTGGGCAACTTCGTGCCGGCCCTGAAGAAGACCGAATCGTGGACCGCCAACATCATCGGTACCGCCGGCTGCGTGGCGCTGTGGGGCTACCTGCTCTACACCGGCGTGGTCGATCCGTTCGGTGGCATCCAGACGCTGTGGCCGCTGTTCGGCATCTCCAACCAGATGCTGGCGGGTATCGCGCTGATGCTGGGCACGGTGGTGCTGTTCAAGATGAAGCGTGACCGCTATGCGTGGGTGACCGCAGTGCCGGCCGTGTGGCTGCTGATCTGCACCACCTACGCCGGCTTCATCAAGATCTTCGACAGCAACCCGGCGCAGGGCTTCCTGGCCCAGGCACACAAGTTCCAGGCCGCGCTCGCCAGCGACACGATCACCGCACCGGCCAAGTCGGTGGCGCAGATGAAGCAGATCGTGGTCAACGCCTACGTCAACACCGGTTTGACCGCGCTGTTCCTGCTGGTGGTGGGCGCAGTGCTGGTTTATTCGATCAAGACCATCCTGGCGGCCCGCCGCAATCCGCAGCGCACTGACCGTGAAACCCCGTACGTGGCACTGAAGCCGCATGAAATGGTGGATCTGTGATGAGCACGCAACTGGTTCCCGCTGGCCAGTACCAGGCGCACCGCCGCATCTGGCGGCGCCTGGTGCAGACCGCACGACTGTGCTGTGGCATTCCTGATTACGACAACTACGTTCGGCACATGCTGGAAAAGCATCCGGACCAGGAGCCGATGGACTACAAGACGTTCTTCCGCGAGCGCCAGGAAGCGCGCTACGGCGGACGCAATGGTGGTCGCTGCTGTTGAGGGTTGGGTGTGGGTGCCGGGCTTTCAGCCCGGCGCCCGCAGAAGCAACTGCAACGACAACGGCCGGAGCGTCGGCTCTGGTTTTCTGTTTGGTTGGCGGGGCGGCGTCGGATTGTGGGGACGCCGCAATCCGACACCGCCCCACCTTTGACAGATTTCCGGTGTCTGGTAGATCCACGCCATGCGTGGATGAATCTCCGTCGAAATCGAATATTTCGACAATTGAATGAACAGCATCCACGCATGGCGTGGATCTACGTGTCGAAGGTCGACACCCACCAAGAGCAGGCCATGCCATTCCGGCAGATCGCGGAACTCTGTCGAAGGCGGGGTGGGTCCGGTTGCGGGGGTGTCCGCGGCATGGATGCCGCGGCCAAGCCTACAGGGACGTATTTACGGCGTCCCCCGCAACCGGACCCACCTCGCCGTCCCACGGATAGCCCGCTATTGCTGTTGCTTCGGCTGTTGCCGTTGAGATTGCCGGCCAGCGGCCGGCACTAGCGCTTCGGCGGGTGCCGGGCGCAGCCCGGCTGCACCACTCAGCCGTTGGCCATCCATTTCAGGATCAGGCCAGTGACATAGGCCAGCCCCGTGCCGGTCGCATAGCCCACCGTGCCCAGCAGCACGCCCACCGGGGCCAGCGTCGGATGGAACGCCGCTGCCACCACAGGAGCCGAAGCGGCTGCGCCGATGTTGCCCTGCGAACCGATCGCGAAGAAGAACAGCGGCGCGCGCAGCAGCTTGGCCACCACCCACAGCACCAGCACATGCGTGGCCATCCAGATCGCGCCAAGCAGGAACAGCCACGGCCGATCCAGCAGCGACAGCAGGTTCATCTGCATGCCGATGCAGGCGATCAGGAAGTACAGGAACACCGTGCCCAGCCGCGACGCACCGGCCGCTTCCAGCCGGCGCGCACGGGTGAAGCTCAGGCCCAGGCCCATCGCGGTGGACAGCAGGATCACCCACACGAACTGGCTATCGAGACTGAACTGGCTGGCCCAGCTGACATTGGCCTTGAACCAGCCCGACAGCGGTGCGGCGATGGCGTGGGCCAGGCCGACGCCGCCCAGTGCCACGCCGACGATCACCATCAGGTCGGTCATGCTGGGAATGCGTGCGTTCTGTGCCTCGTAGGCGCTGATGCGTGCCTTCATCTCGTCGATGGCACGGGTATCGGCACCGTTGCGGGTATCGATCTGCTGCGCGCGGTTGGCCAGGAACAACAGGATCGCCATCCACAGGCTGGCGCAGGCTACATCGACCACCGCGAACTGGCCGAAGGTGGTCGCATCGGTGCCGAACACCTCGCGCATGGCAACCATGTTGGCACCGCCACCGATCCAGCTGCCGGCCAGCGCCGCCATCCCAGCCCAGGTATCACCGGCCACGGTTTCGGGGTGGATCAGCTTCATCAGCTGGAACGAGACGATGGCACCGAGCATGATGCCGGCGGTACCTGCACAGAACACGATCAGCAGTTTGGGGCCGAGCTTGGCAATGCCCTTGAGGTCGATCGACAGGGTCAGCAGGACCAGCGCGGCCGGCAGCAGCACGTCGCGTGCGACCGGGTTGTACAGCGAAGTGTTGTGGCCGTCGATGACACCGGCGGTGTTGTAGATGGCGGGAATGAAATAGCACAGCAGCAGCGCCGGCACCCAGGCGAAGATCTTCTTCAACAACGGGGTCGGGCCACTGGCAGCCCAGAAGATCAGGGCCAGGGTGGCGGCAATCAGGCCCAGTCCAACGATGTCGTTGCTATCAGGGCAGTAGTAGCGGGTTCGGTCGGCATGGGATCCTCTGTCGATCGAAAGAGCGGGAAAAAAAAGCGCCGCATAAAGCGGCGCAGGTCGAGATTAACACTGTCTTCACGCCGGGTCATGCCGCAGCGCGGAGCAGGTCGGGATGCCGGTCAGGCCGGGCGCGAGGCGCCAAAGTCCAGGGTGACGCGTGTCCCGCGCGGGTCGCAGGGCTGCAGCTGCAGGGTCCAGCCCAGGTGCTCGCACAGCCGCGCGATCAGGTCCAGACCGATACCGCCACCCCGATCAGCACGTTCACCGCGGGCCATGCGTGCGTGGATCGCCGCGATCTCCTCCGGGCTCATGCCATGCCCCGGGTCCTGCAGGGTCAGCACCGCCGACGAGCTCAGGCGCAACTCAATGTGGCCACGCCCACTGTTCTCGATGGCATTGCGCAGCAGGTTGCCGATCGCGGCCTGCACAACGGCCAGCGGCGCGACAATATCCACCGGGGCAGCCTGGATGCCGATGCTCAGGTCCTTGTCGCCCAGCAGGTGGCGATGGTCGTCGACGATCTCCGGCAGCAGCTGGTCCAGCGCGATGCGCTCGGCACGTGCGGCCAGGCGCGCCGGATCACGCGCCAGCACCAGCAGCAGTTCAATCAGCTGCTCCACGCTCTGCGCCGTGCGCAGCACCCGCTGCATCTGCTGGCGTGCACGATCGGGCAGGCCCGGTTGTTCCAGTGCCAGCTCGGCGGCACCGGTCATCACTGCGATCGGCGTGCGCAGTTCGTGGCTGGCGGTACTGATGAAGACCCGCTCGCGCTCGACGAACTGTTCGTTGCGGTCCAGGTAGTCGTTCAGCGCATCGGCGATGGTATGCAGCTCGGAGCTGCCGCGCGGGTCGACCTCGATGCGCTGGCCCTGCACCCCTGGTCGCAACCCGGCAATGTGCTGTGCCAGCAGGCTCAACGGGCGCACCATGCGTTCCATGCCGAACGACGCCATCAGCACGGTGACGAAGATCATGATCACCCCGGCCAGCATCACCCAGCGCGTGGCGAACTGTTCCAGGTCATGGAAGTCGGAAATGTCCAGCGCCAGCGCCACCCGCCCCATCGAACCGGTGTCACGCACCATCACCGCAGTCTGTCGCCCCTTGATCGGCACCCCGTCATGCAGCCCCGGGTGCAGCATGCGCACGCTTTCCGGCATGTTGCCTTCATCGAAGCGGAACAGGCTGAGCGTGTCCGAGTCCTGCCAGCGATAGTGGGGCTCGTGCTCGGTGTGCTCGACGATGCTGTCCAGTTCGGAATTGAGCAGCGCGCGCCAGGCAGCATGCTCCGCATGTTCATGCACGTAGTTGCCGACGCTGAACACCGCGACCGACAGCAGCGCCAGATAGCCCAGCAACCACCACACCACGCGCCGGTACAACGGCCCCGGCTTACTCGCCTTCATCATCATCCTTGCCGGCATCGCTGGGCGTGGTCACGGCCAAGCGGTAACCCACCCGCGGCAGGGTATGGATCAGTTTCTCGGCGAACGGTCCGTCCACACTGCGGCGCAGCTCGTAGACATGCGAACGCAGCAGGTCGCCATCCGGCGGCTCGTCGCCCCACAGAGCGAATTCCAGCTGCTGGCGGGTCACCGCGCCCGGGCTGGCACGCATCAATACTTCCAGCAGCTTGCGGCAGGCTGGGTACAGGTGCAGCACCTGGCCCTCACGCTGGGCCTCCAGCGTCGCCAGATCCAGCACCAGGTCGCCCACCTGCAGGCGCTTGCGCGGGTTGCGGCCCTGCGCACGCAGCAGCAGCGCTTCCAGCCGCACCTCCAGCTCGGGCAGCGCGAACGGCTTGGTCAGGTAGTCGTCGGCACCGGCGCGGAAGCCGGCGATCTTGTCCGGCAGCTCGTCACGTGCGGTCAGCATGATCACAGGCACTTCCGACGCATGTTCGGCGCGCAGCCGGCGCAGCACCTCCGGCCCCTCCATGCGCGGCAGCATCCAGTCCAGGATCACCGCATCGTAGGGGTGGCTGCCGGCCAGGTGCAGGCCGGTGATGCCATCCGGAGCCACGTCCAGCACATGCCCGCGCGACTCGAAATAGTCGAACAGGTTGGCCACCAGCTGGCGGTTGTCCTCGATCACCAACAGACGCATGCACGAAACATCCACGGAAGTTCGTACCATGGTAGCGCTGCCCATGTCGGAATGCGGTCGTCCCACCCCCTTCTGACGCTTTTCCCACCCCCGCCACCTCAGAATGGCCGTTTTGCTCCCGGAGCCTGCCGTGCCCGTAGCCCTGCCCCGCCGTTGGCGCCTGCCCCTGTTGTGGCTGCTGATCATTGCTGCATTGGCAGCGGGCATCGGCCTTCGGCAGCCGCAGCCGCCGGACGAGCCGCGCTTCGTGCTGGCCGCGCGGACCATGGTCGAGAGCGGGCAATGGCTGCTGCCTCACCGCGGCGTGGAGTTGTACGCGGAAAAGCCGCCGGTCTTCATGTGGCTGCAGGCCGCTGCCTACGAAATCGTCGGCAGCTGGCAGTGGTCGTTCCTGCTGCCGTCGTTGCTGGGCGCCCTGCTCAGTCTGTGGCTGATCTCGGATCTGGCTCGCCGGCTGTGGTCGCCCAGGCACTCCGTCTATGCCCTCGCAGCGCTGTTCTGCACCCTGCAGTTCGGGCTGATGGCCAAGCGCGCGCAGATCGACATGGTGCTGGTGGGAATGACCACCGTGGCCCTGTGGGGGCTGATGCGCCACCTGTGTGAACGCCGCAACCTGCCCGCGCTGTGGCTGGCCGGCTTCGCCGCAGGCGTTGGCACGGTGACCAAGGGCGTGGGTTTCCTGCCGCTGCTGATGGTGCTGCCCTGGTTCGGCTGGTGGCTGTACCAGCGCCGTCGCGGGCACCGTGTGGAGGGTCCGCACCCGGCAACGCTGCTGTGGCTGATTCCGGCGTTCCTGCTGGGCGTGGGCGTGTGGCTGGCACCGCTGGGCTGGGCCCTGCTGCATACACCCAGCGCCGAACTGCAGGCCTACGCGCATGAGCTGCTGTTCAAGCAGACCGGCACCCGCTACGCCAATGCCTGGCACCACCGGCAACCGGCCTGGTACTACCTGCAGGTGATCCTGACCCTGTGGCTGCCGGGCAGCCTGCTGCTGCCGATGCTGTTCAAGCCCTGGTGGCGCCGCATCCGTCGCGGCGATGGCCGCCAGTGGCTGCTGCTGGGCTGGGCGGTGCTGGTACTGGTGTTCTTCAGTGCCAGCCCGGGCAAGCGCGAGGTGTATCTGTTGCCGATGCTGCCGGCGATGGCGCTGGCCGTGGCCCCGCTGCTGCCCGGCCTCCTGCGCCGCCTGTGCGTGCGCCGCTACCTGTTCGGCTACAGCGTGGTGCTGATGCTGGCCACCGGCGTGCTCGGCGTGATGCTGATGACCGAGCACCCGTGGGCGTTGGCACAACTGGAACGCCGCGCCATGCCCGATACGTTGCTGCCGGTGCTGGGCGACGGCCTGCTGACCTTCGCCATCGCCCTGGCCACATTGATCGTGTGGCTGCGGGTACGCCGCGCCGCAACGCTGGTGCTGCTGACCCACGGCATGCTGTGGATGCTCTACGGTCTGGTGCTGATCCCGGCGCTGGATCCCTACGCATCGGCGTCGGCACTGATGCGCCGGGTAGGCGCGCGGATCGGTCCCGACGCCGAACTGGCCCTGGTGGCCTGGCGCGAGCAGAACCTGCTGCAGGCCGACCGGCCAGTGCGCGAATTCGGCTTCAAGCGCCCCTGGGCCGAGCAATGGCACGATGCCGGCCCGTGGCTGGCCGAAGCACCGGACAAGCGCTGGCTGCTGGTGCTGGATGATGCGATGAGCCCGTGCGTGGACCCGAGCAAAGTGATCGATATCGGTGTTGCCAACAGGAATCGTTGGCAACTGCTTCCCGGTACCGCATGGAACCCGGAGTGCCACGCCGAGCGGACAGGGTCGACCGCCGAAGAAGACTGAACGTTGACACGTGCCAGGCACACATTAACCCGGCACGAACGAGCGTCCGACCCTTCTCCGACATCCAGGTGACGAGCATGACTGCGGATTCCCGAACCGCCCTTTCCCAGCATGCCCGTCCGTCCCCTTGATTCGGTAGCGCCGCTTGCGACATCGCCACTGGCGTCACGATTTGCCGTAACTCACCTCTGGCTGCCTGTCGCAATCGGTCTGCCGTTGTTTACGCTGCTGATGGGTTTCGGCGGCGACCAATGGGTGGCCGATCATCTGTTCCGCCTGGAGGGTGGTCACTGGGCGCTGCAGGACGCTTGGATCACCCGCACGGTGGTGCACAAGGTCGGCAAGTGGCTGAGCACGGCTGCTGCGCTCGTGGCGATCCTGCTGTGCTTCCACCACTGGCGAAAGGGTCGCGATCGCACCCTGCGGTGGGCGCTGCTTTATGTCGTAATTGCCATGGCCCTGGGCACGGGTGTGATTTCCCTGCTGAAGTCGCTGGTGCCGATGGAATGCCCCTGGGATCTTCTGCGCTACGGCGGCCACCAGCCTTTCATCGGGCTCTTCACCCTGCGCCCAGCCGGCATGGCGCCACAGGCCTGCTTCCCGGCCGGGCATGCGAGCGCCGGCTACGCGTGGCTCTGTCTGTACTATTTCGCTCTGCTGTGGCGCCCGTCTTGGCGCTGGGTGGGGTTGTGGGTCGGCCTTGGTGCCGGCCTGGTATTCGGCATCAGCCAGCAGCTGCGGGGCGCGCATTTCCTTTCACATGACGTTGCGACCGCTTTGATCTGCTGGCTGCTTTCGCTGGGCCTGTATGTTCTGATCCGCCATCAGCTGGACCGTCCCCACCGCCAGGAGGCAAACGCATGAGTGCATCGGTCCAACGCCCCGCCCGTCTTCCCGCGTTGGCGAACCTTCGCCGCTGGCGGCCGCAGCTCTCCACCGAAGCACTGATCGCACTGACCAGCCTGTTCTTCGCGGTGGCCGGCAACGGCCTGTTCTGGCACAGCGCGATGGCCAGCCATCCGGGCAGCCTGCGCTACGCGCTCTCGCTGCTGCTGTTGCTGCTGGGTGCGCACGGCGTGCTGCTCGGCATCCTGGTCTGGCGCTGGAACGCCAAGGTGGTGATCAGCCTGCTGCTGCTGGTGACTGCATTCGCTGCGCACTACATGAGCCGCTACCACATCTACCTGGATGCGGACATGCTGCGCAACGTGCTGGCGACCGACCCCAAGGAAAGCCGCGAGCTGATGACCGTGTCGCTGCTGTGGCCGGTGCTGTTGCTGGCGGTGCTGCCGATGGTGGTGCTGTGGCGCGTGCAGGTGCGTCGTCGCAGCTGGGGACGCAGCCTGCTGTGGCGTCTCGGCTTCCTGGCGGTGGCTGCGGTGACCGCGCTCGGCGGTGCGCTGATCTCGTTCCAGGATGTCTCGGCGCTGATGCGCAACCAGCGCGAAGTACGCTACCTCGCGACCCCGGCCAACGTGCTGCTGGGCATGCCGCGTGCGCTGCGTGGCGACAATCCGGTGCAGCGCGCGCCGAAGCTGCCGATCGGTACCGACGCCAAGGCCACTCCGCGTGCACCTGCCAGCAAACCGCGCCTGCTGGTGATCGTCATGGGCGAGACCGTGCGCGCGCAGAACTGGGGGCTCAACGGTGGTCGCAACACTACCCCTGAACTGGCCCAGGCACCGGTGATCAACTTCCCCGACATGCATTCGTGCGGCACCAGCACCGAGGTTTCGCTGCCGTGCCTGTTCTCGCCATGGGGCCGCCACGACTACGACGAGAAGAAGATCCGCGCGCACCAGTCGCTGCTGCACGTATTGAACCGTGCCGGCATCGCACCGTTGTGGCGTGACAACCAGTCCGGCTGCAAGGGTGTGTGCGAAGGTCTGGACTTCCAGTCGCTGTCCGATGCGACCACCCCGGGCCTGTGCGCCGACGGCCGCTGCATGGACGAGATCCTGCTGCAGGACCTGGCCACCCAGGTGCGAGCCAGGCCCGGCGACCGCGTCGTGGTGCTGCACCAGCTGGGCAACCATGGCCCTGCGTATTTCGAGCGTTATCCGGCCGCCTTTGCCCGCTTCAAGCCAACCTGCGACACCCGTGACATCGGCCGCTGCTCGCGCGAAGAGATCACCAACAGTTACGACAACGCCGTGCTGTACACCGATCACTTCCTGAGCAAGACCATCGGCACGCTGCAGGGGATGCAGGACTACGATACAGCGATGATCTACCTGTCCGACCACGGCGAGTCGCTGGGCGAGAAGGGCCTGTTCCTGCACGGCGTGCCCTATGCCATCGCCCCGGCCGAGCAGACCCGGGTGCCGATGACGATGTGGTTCTCGCAGGGCTTCGCCAGCAGCCGCGGGCTGGACCTGCAGTGCGTGCGCAAGCGTTCGGCAGCCTATACCGACCATGACAACCTGTTCCCGTCGGTGCTGGGCCTGATGCAGGTGAAGACCTCGCTGTACGAGCGTGATCGCGACCTGTTCGCCAACTGCGAAGGTTGAGGGTTGTTCGGCAGGGCTTGCAGCCCTGCACCTGCAGAGGCAACGGCAACGGCCGAAGCAACAGCAACAGCGTGCATTCCGGGGGTTGGCGGGGTGGGTCCGGTGGCGGGAGACGCCGTAAACCCATCCTTGGGGGCTTGGCCGCGGCATCCATGCCGCGGACACTCCCGCCACCGGACCCACCCCGCCTTCGACAGTTTTCCGCGATCTGTTGGAACGACGTATTGCCCTGGTGGGTGTCGACCTTGGTCGACACAGTAGATCCACGCCATGCGTGGATGACTCATTCGATACCTGACAGATGTGTCGACCAAGGTCGACACCCACCAACAGCCGTAGAGACCTGTCAGAGGTGGGACGGTGTCGGAGTGCGGGGTGTCAGCCGCATGGATGCGGCTGCCAAGCCTACAAGGACGTACTTGCGGCGTCCCCGCACTCCGACACCGCCCCGCCAAACCGCGGAATCCCCGCTTTTGAAGTTGACGTTGCCGTTGCTTGAAGGCCTCTGCGGGTGCCGGGCGCCGCCCGGCCGACTTCCGCCACTTGCGGTGGCGGCGACGGCCCACTAGCCTTCGGCCGTCGTTCACCACCCAAGGACCGCCCGTGAAACACCGTCATCTCCTGCTGGCCTCGGCAATCGCCGTCGCCACGCTGGCCCTGGCCGCCTGCAAGAAGGAAGCTGCGCCAGGCACCGATACCGCCAGCAACAGCGCCCCGGCCGGCGAAACCGCCGACCAGTTCGTGGCCCGCATCAATGCCGAATTCAAGGCCGCCTACCCGGAGATGACCTCGGCGCAATGGCTGTCCTCCACCTACATCAACAGTGATTCCGAACGTATCGCAGCCAAAGCCAACGAACGCTCGTTGACCCAGCTCAACAGCTGGATCGAACAGGCCGCCAAGTTCGACGGCAAGCCGATGAGCGAGGACAGCAAGCGCGCGATCCACCTGCTGAAGCTGATGTCCTCGATGCCGGCACCGCGCGACCCGGCCAAGCTGGCCGAACTGACCCAGATCGCCACCCGCATGGAAGGCAGCTACGGCGCCGGCAAGTACTGTACCGACGCCAATGATCCCAACTCCTGCCGCCAGCTGGGCGAGCTGGAACAGGTACTGGCGCGCAGCCGCGATTACGACAAGCAGCTCGATGCCTGGCAGGGCTGGCACAGCACCACCAAGAGCATGCGCGGCGACTACCAGAAGTTCGTCGGCTTGGTGAACGAAGGCGCCAAGGGCATGGGCTTCACCGATGCCGGCCAGATGTGGCGCAGCGGCTACGACATGCCGCCGGAGCAGATCGGCCCGGAAACCGACCGCCTGTGGGAACAGGTCAAGCCGATGTACGAGCAGCTGCACTGCTACGCACGCGGCAAGCTGGACAAGACCTACGGCAAGGACAAGGCCGAAGTGGGCAACGGCCTGATCGCCGCGCACCTGCTGGGCAACATGTGGCAGCAGGACTGGTCGAATCTGTGGGACCAGCTGGAACCGTATCCGGGCGCCGGCAGCCTGGACATCACCGCGGCACTGGAAAAGCAGTACCAGACCAACCTGAGCGCGGCGCTGGCCAAGGCCGGCAAGGACGCCAACGTCGCCGCCCAGTACAAGGCGCAGCGCGAGGCCGAACTGCGTACCGCCAGGCAGATGACCGAACGCGCGCAGGACTTCTACGTGTCGCTGGGCATGCCGTCGCTTCCGCAGTCGTATTGGGAAAAAACCCAGTTCATCAAGCCTGACGACCGCGACGTGGTCTGCCACGCCAGCGCCTGGGACATGAACATGGAAGGCGACGTGCGCACCAAGATGTGCATCAAGCCGAACGAAGAGAACTTCACCACCATCTACCACGAGCTGGGCCACATCTATTACGACCTGGCCTACAACCCGCTGCCGCCGCTGTTCCAGGGGGGTGCCAACGATGGCTTCCATGAAGCGATCGGCGACACCATCGTGCTGGCGATGACGCCCAAGTACCTCAGCTCGATCGGCCTGGTCGATGCGCCGACCGAAAGCCGCGAGGCGGTCATCAACAACCAGATGCGCATGGCGCTGTCCGGTGTGTCGTTCCTGCCGTTCGGGCTGATGATCGACCGTTGGCGCTGGGGCGTGTTCGATGGCTCGATCACCGCCGACAACTACAACAAGGCGTGGTGGGACCTGAAGGCCAAGTACCAGGGCGTAGCGCCGGCCAGCACCCGTGGTGAAGAGTTCTTCGATCCGGGCGCGAAGTACCACGTGCCGGGCAACACCCCGTACACCCGCTACTTCCTGGCGCGCATCCTGCAGTTCCAGTTCTACAAGGGCCTGTGCGACGCGTCCGGCTACAAGGGCCCGCTGCATGAGTGCACCTTCTACGGCAACAAGGAAGCCGGCCAGAAGTACTGGGCGATGCTGAGCAAGGGTGCCAGCCAGCCGTGGCAGGCCACGCTGAAGGAGCTGACCGGCACCGACAAGCTCGATGCCGGCCCGATGATCGAGTACTTCACGCCGGTCAACGAGTGGCTGAAGCAGCAGAACGAAGGCCAGATGTGCGGCTGGCAGGCCAACGCGGCCCCGGCGGCGAAATGAGAAAAGGGGCGGGTCCGCGAGGATCCGCCCCTTCTCCTTGTTGTAGAGCCGAGCCATGCTCGGCTGCATTTCCACCGTGCTGCGTACGGCAAGCCGAGCATGGCTCGGCTCTACATATTGGGCACGATCAGCTGTTCTTCTTCGCCGCCATCGCCGCGGCCAGCTCGGCCTTGAACTCCTCGAAGGTCTGGCCCTTCTCCTTTGCTTCGGCCTGTGCGGCATCACGCAGTGCATCGGAGTACATCAGGCGCACCGGCGTGCCCTTGCGTTCGTGCAGCTCACCGGCCTGCATGATCAGCGCCAGCACCTGCGCAGCGCTCTCGCTGTGGCCCGCGATGCGGCCGTCCATGCCCAGCACCCATTCGCCGTCGCGGCGCACGACACCAGCCAGCAGGGTGCGCTGCGCGTCGCGCAGTTCGGCATGCGGTTCCACCGGCGAAGCCTGCGCAGCGGCCTTGTTGGCGGCCTGCTTTTCCTGGCGACGGCGCTGGTCGCGGCGGGTCTTGGAGCTGGTGGACATGGTGCGGTACCGCTGCGAAGGGGGGCGCAAGGATAGCGCACCCCGCCCGCAGCGCTGCTTCACGCGTGCTCGATCCAGTCCGGTCAGTCCAGCACCTTGCCCTGCCGCCAGTAGCCCATGAAGGTGATCGCGCGGCGGTCCAGCCCGCAATCGCGCACCAGGTGGCGGCGGATCGCCATCACCGCCCCCGCTTCGCCCGCCACCCAGGCATACAGCGGCCCGGCCACGCGGGTATCGGCCTGTTCCCAGAGGATCTGCGTATCGACGTCGATCTCCTCCAGCGCATCGCCGGCAGCCACGCCCGAGGCCGCTGCCAACCGCGCCTGGGCCGCCTGCAGCAACCGCTGCCCGTAGGCGGCCTGCCCGCGCGGCAGCCAGACCAGCTCGGCGCTGGAGGGCGCCTTCAGGTGCACCGCATCACCGGCCTGCGCCACCTCCAGCAGCGCCAGCGTGCGCGGTGGGTCGACCATGGCTGACAGTTCCTCAAGGATGCCGGCCACCGCAGGCAACGCGGTTTCATCGGCCACCAGCAGCACCTGGCCGACACCGGCCGGTGGCTTCCACTCCCAGCCCTCGCTGCTCCCGGCACAATCGGCGTCAGGGGCCAGCAGCACGACGCGGTCGCCCGGCCGCGCGTGGATGGCCCAGCGCGAGGCCGGCCCGGTCTCGCCATGCAGCACGAAATCGACGTCGACCTCGCCCTGCTCGGCCCGCAACTGGCGGATGGTGTAGGTACGCATCGGCGGGCGCTGATCATCCGGCAGGTCCCGGTAGCGCGGGTACCAGTCATCACCGCTGGGGACCTGCGGCACCTCCTGGCCGGGCAAGGGGAAGAACACCTTGATGCGCTGGTCCGGGCCTTCAGTCTTCATCCGCGCCACGTCGGCACCGGTGAACACCATGCGGTCCAGGGAAGGGGAAAGAACGCGGCGCTCCTTCAGCGCCACCTCGAACAGGCGGTAGGTCTGCTGCGCAGCCATGGGGGAACCTCATGCAACGGCATCGGATTGGCTGGCTGTCGTGCATCCACGCACCGGCTGGCTGGAGTGTCCAGCCTAGTCCGGTCGTTCCTCGTCGCAAGCGTTGCGGGCATTGCGGCCGGCCCTACCCCTGCGCGCTGCTCAATGGCCCGTGCAGGCCGCCTGCGCCGCGCGTTCACGCTGGTGTTCCCAGTACCAGAACACGAAGCCTGCGCCGAAGAACGCGGCCTGGCCCAGCGCCAGGTGCAGCGGGCTGGCGCTCAGCAGCGGCGACACCACGCCGGCCACCACCGTGCTGATCATCAGCTGGACGAAGGCCTGCAGCGACGAGGCCAGGCCGCGCTGGTGCGGGTACATGTCCAGCACCGCCAGCGCCAGGATCGGGAAGATCAGTGCCATGCCCATGCCGCCCAGGAAGATCGGCAGCACCGCCCACGGCAGCACGAACTGCGGCGACAGCGCCACATAGCCGACATTCAGCAGCACCGACAGCGCACACAGGCCGAAACCGATGGCGACCTGGCGCGTCGGCGTGGTGTGGCCGGCCATGCGCCCGGACAGGAACGAGCCGGTGGTCATGCCGCCGATGGTGGGAATGAACAGCCAGGCGAAGCCGCCCTCGCCCAGATGCAGGTGCTGCATCACGAATACCGGCGCCGAGGAGATGTACAGGAAGATGCCACCGAAGCCGATGCTGCCGGCCAGCGCCAGACGCAGGAAGCGCGGGTTGAAGCCGATGCGCACGTAATCACGCATCAGCGTGCGCGGCGACAACGGCACGCGTGCTTCGACCGGATGGGTCTCCGGCAGATAGCGCGCGGTGGCTGCGAGCAGGACCAGCGCGAACACCACCAGGAACCAGAAAATCAGCGGCCAGCCGGCGCCACTGAGCAGGATCCAGCCGCCAATGATCGGTGCGATCGCCGGGGCGATGCCAAACAGCATCGACACCTGGCTCATCAGGCGCTGTGCGTCGTGGCCGTGGTACAGGTCGCGGATCACCGCGCGGCCGACGATCATGCCGACACCTGCCGACAGGCCCTGCAGCGCACGGAACGCCAGCAGCGTGGTCAGATCGGTGGACAGCGCGCAGCCGACCGAAGCGCCGACGAACACCACCAGGCCACCGAGGATCACCCGCTTGCGGCCCCAGGCGTCGGACAGCGGACCGTGCGCCAGGCTCATCAGGCCGTAGAACAGCAGGTACACGCTGATGGTCTGCTGCACCGCCACCTCGTCCACCGCCAGGCGCTGGGCCAGCTGCGGGAACGCCGGGAAGATGGTGTCGATCGAGAACGGACCGAACATGGCCAGGCCAGCGAGCAGCAGGGCCATGCGACGGGTGGAAGGAGCAACAGCGGCGGTCATGGGGAAGGCGTCCGGCAGGGCCATGCGCGGCACGCACGGCGGGCGCCGGTCCCCTTCTGCAGGGACGGCGCCAGATGAATTCGGGTATCCGCCCATGATAGGTGGGGATTGCGCGCGATGCCATGCAGCACTGCACAAAACGCACGGCCGGGCCACCGTCCATTCAGGCGCGGCGGCCATGGCTGGAGGCGGCCGGCGGGCCCGCAACGGGCTATAATCAGCAGGCAACACGGTGGGAGAAGCGGAACACCGCTGCCGAAGGCGCAACGCCCGTAATCGCTCAGGCCCGATACCACCCGTAACAGAACTCTGGAGAGACCGGTTCGATCCGGCGCCGAAGGGGCACGAAGCTGCGGTCCGCCGCACTTTTAAACTCTCAGGCAAAAGGACAGAGGGGCGCCCCGCAGACCGCCGACCGGCGGCTTGTGCCCGTGCGTGTGCCCTTTCCTGACGGATCCTTCGCCATGTCCCAGAACACCCCTTCCCTGCGTGAGCTCGAGCACCACAACGCGTTCGTCGAGCGCCACATCGGCCCCAACGACGCCGAGATCGCGCAGATGCTCGATGTCGTCGGCCACGCGTCGCTGGATGGCATGACCGATGCCATCGTACCGGCCAAGATCAAGTCGCCGGCGCCGCTGGCGCTGCCGGAGTCGATGACCGAAGTACAGGCGCTGGCGAAGATCCGTGCGATCGCCGACAAGAACACTGTGCTGCGCAGCTTCATCGGCCAGGGCTACTACGGCACCCACACGCCGAACGTGATCCTGCGCAACATCCTGGAAAACCCGGCCTGGTACACCGCCTACACGCCGTACCAGGCGGAAATCTCGCAGGGCCGCATGGAAGCGCTGATCAACTTCCAGACCCTGTGCGCCGACCTGACCGGCATGGAAATCGCCAACGCCTCGCTGCTGGATGAAGCCACTGCCGCCGCTGAAGCGATGACCCTGGCCAAGCGTTCGGCCAAGTCGAAATCGGACACCTTCTTCGTGCACGACGCCGTGCACCCGCAGACCCTGGAGCTGCTGCGCACGCGCGCCGAGCCCATGGGCATCGTGCTGCGCGTCGGCACCCCGGCTGAAGCACTGGAAGCGGAAGCCTTCGGCCTGCTGCTGCAGTACCCGGATACCTTTGGCCAGGTGGGCGACTACAAGGCACTGGTCGATGCCGTGCACGCACGTGGCGGCCTGGTGGCCGTGGCCACCGACCTGCTGGCACTGACCCTGCTGGCCGCCCCAGGCGAATGGGGCGCGGACATCGTGGTCGGCAACAGCCAGCGTTTCGGCGTGCCGTTCGGCTTCGGCGGTCCGCACGCGGCCTTCATGGCCTGCCGTGACGCCTACAAGCGCTCGATGCCGGGCCGCCTGATCGGCGTCTCGATCGACGCCCAGGGCAACCCGGCCTACCGCCTCACCCTGCAGACCCGCGAGCAGCACATCCGCCGCGAGAAGGCCACCTCCAACATCTGTACCGCGCAGGTCCTGCTGGCCGTGATGGCCTCGATGTACGCCGTGTACCACGGCCCGGAAGGCCTGACCCGCATCGCCCGCCGCACCCACCGCCTGGCCTCGATCCTGGCCGCCGCGCTGCGCAACGCCGGTGTGCAGGTCGGTGGCGACTTCTTCGACACCCTGCACGTCACCGGCGTGCATGCCGATGAAATCCATGCCAAGGCGCGCGCCGCCGGTTACAACCTGCGCGCGATCGACAGCGACTCGGTCGGCATCAGCCTGGACGAGACCGCCACCCGCGCCGACGTGGTCGCGCTGGCTGCCGTGTTCGGCGCGCAGGCCGACGTCGACGCGCTGGATGCAAGCACCGCCGACGCGCTGCCGGCCGGCCTGCTGCGCCAGTCCGCGTTCCTCACCCACCCCGTGTTCAACACCCACCACAGCGAGCACGAGCTGCTGCGCTACCTGCGCTCGCTGGCCGACAAGGACCTGGCGATGGACCGCACGATGATCCCGCTGGGCTCGTGCACCATGAAGCTCAACGCCACCGCCGAGATGATCCCGGTGACCTGGCCGGAGTTCTCGCAGATCCACCCGCTGGTGCCGGCCGACCAGGCGCTGGGCTACAAGGAACTGATCGACACGCTGGAAGCGATGCTGGTGGAATGCACCGGCTACGACGCGGTGAGCCTGCAGCCGAACTCCGGCGCGCAGGGCGAGTACGCCGGCCTGCTGGCGATCCGTGCCTACCACCGCTCGCGCGGTGAGGAACATCGCGATATCTGCCTGATTCCGGACTCGGCGCACGGCACCAACCCGGCCTCGGCACAGATGTGCGGCATGAAGGTGGTGGTGACCAAGACCGATGCCAATGGCAACGTCGACGTCGAGGACATTCGCCTCAACGCCGAGAAGTACAGCGACCGCCTGGCCGCGATCATGATGACCTACCCGTCCACGCACGGCGTGTTCGAGGAAGAGGTGGTGGAGATCTGCGAAATCATCCACAAGCACGGCGGCCAGGTGTACACCGACGGTGCCAACATGAACGCCCTGGTTGGCGTGGCCAAGCCGGGCAAGTGGGGTTCGGACGTTTCGCACCTGAACCTGCACAAGACCTTCTGCATCCCGCACGGTGGTGGCGGCCCGGGCGTCGGTCCGTGCGCGGTCAAGGAGCACCTGGCGCCGTTCCTGCCGGGCAAGCTGGGGGACAACGGCCCGGTCGGCATGGTCAGCGCGGCCAGCTTCGGCAGCGCCTCGATCCTGCCGATCAGCTGGATGTACATCGCGATGATGGGCCGCGACGGCCTGCGCAAGGCCACCCAGGTCGCGCAGCTCAACGCCAACTACATCGCCAAGCGCCTGGCCCCGCACTTCAAGACCCTGTACACCGGCCGCAACGGTCTGGTGGCGCACGAATGCATCCTCGACGTGCGCCCGCTGGAGAAGACCAGCGGCATCGGCGCCGAGGACGTGGCCAAGCGCCTGATCGACTTCGGCTTCCATGCCCCGACCCTGAGTTTCCCGGTGGCCGGCACGCTGATGGTCGAACCGACCGAGAGCGAATCGCTGCACGAGCTAGATCGCTTCATCGACGCGATGATCCAGATCCGCGAGGAGATCACCGCGATCGAAGACGGCCGCCTGGACCGCGAGGACAACCCGCTGAAGAACGCGCCGCACACTGCCACCGCAGTGACCGCCAGCGAGTGGACCCACGCCTACCCGCGTGAACTGGCCGCCTTCCCGCTGGCCAGCCTGAAGCAGAGCAAGTACTGGCCGCCGGTGGCGCGTGTCGACAACGTGTACGGCGACAAGAACGTGATGTGCGCCTGCATCCCGGTCGATGCCTACAAGGATGATGAAGTCGAGGCTTGATTCCTCGCTGCATCGGTAAAGAGAACGGCCCGCGCAAGCGGGCCGTTTTCATGAGGGTGTGCGGACCAAGGCCACACCCACAACAATCCGGTCACGGGTCCGGCATCTGCCCCAGGCTCAACTGCCACGACACCCCGAAGCGATCCTGCACCCAGCCGTAGCGGTTGCTGAAGTCGTAGTCGCCCACCGGCATCAGCCAGTGGCCGCCCTCGCCCAGCACACGCGCGGCACGCTCGAACTGTTCGGCGCCGGAACACTCGACGAACAGCGAGATCGACGGGCTGAAGGTGAAGTCGTGCACGTCCAGGCTGTCGAAGCACAGGTAGTGGGTGCCACCGAGCAGGAAAATGGCCTGGCGGACCTGCCCGGGCACGCCGGCACCGGCGCCATCCGGATGGCGCTGCATTGCCAGCAGGCGGAAATCGGCGAAGGCCTCGGCGTACAGGGCCAGCGCGGCCTCGGCCTGGCCGGTGAACATCAGGAAGGGACGGCTGCGCAGCATGCGGTACTCCTGGTCGACGGGCCGATGACGGCCTGCCTGCACAGTGCCACGCGGAGTGTGTGCCTGTTGTAGAGCCGAGCCCATGCTCGGCTGGCGACCGCGCAAACAGCAGCCGACCGTAGGGTCGGCTCTACAGAATTACGCCTCGCGCATGCGCCTTGCGATGGCGCTGCTGGCGGCGATGGTGGCCGTCAGCGCCACCATCGACAGGAACTGCAGGCGGGTGTGCGACTCGCTCAGCAGCAGGCCGAAGATCAGCGCCAGGATGCCCAGCGCACACACGGTCAGCCATGGGAAACCGGCCATGCGGAACGGCAGCCGGGTGCCCAGGCGATCCGCACGACGGCGCAGCACCAGTTGCGAGACCAGCGACAGCGTCCACACCAGCAGGCAGGTGGAACCGACGATGTTCAGCAGCACCGGCAGCACCCGGTCCGGGAACAGCAGTTCCATCACGGTGGCAGCGAAACCGAACAGGACGCTGGCCAGCACGGCGATCACCGGCACCTGGCGCGGATCGGTCCAGCCCAGCACGGCCGGGGCTTCACGTCGCTGCGCCAGCGAATACATCATGCGCGATGCGCCGTAGAGGTTGGCATTGAGCGCCGACAGCAGCGCGATTACCGCGATCAGGGTGATGGCGGTGCCGGCGCCCGGAATGCGCGCGATGTCCAGCACGGCGGCGAATGGCGACTTCAGCGCTTCGCTGGTCCACGGCACCACGGCGATGATCACGCTCAGCGAGCCGATGTAGAACACCAGGATACGCCACGCCACGGTGCGGATGGCACGGGCGATGCTGCGTTCCGGGTCTTCGGTCTCCGCCGCCGCAACGGCCACGATCTCGGTGCCACCGAAGGCAAAAACGACAACCAGCAGCGCAGCGCCAATACCCGCCAGGCCCTTCGGGGCGAAGCCACCATGCTCGGTGAAGTTGCTCAGCCCCGGCGAGGTCACCTGCGGGAGCCAACCCATCAGCAGCGCCACACCGATGGCGATGAACGCCAGGATCGCCGCCACCTTGAGGATGGCGAACCAGAATTCGAACTCGCCGAAGTTCTTCACACCAAGCAGGTTGATCGCGGTGAAGAACAGCATGAAGGCCAACGCTGCCATCGGCACCGGCACCGCAGGCCAGACCGTGGCCAACAGCCCGGCCGCGCCTACCGCTTCGGCGGCGATCACGATCACCAGCTGCACCCACCACAGCCAGCCTACGGTGGCACCGGCGGTGGCGCCCATGGCGTCGGCCGCATACACCGAGAACGCGCCGCTGGTCGGTTTGGCCGCCGCCATCTCGCCCAGTGCGTTCATCACGATGATCACCAGCGCACCGGCCACCAGATACGACACCAGCACCGCCGGGCCGGCCGCCTGCACACCCACGCCCGAGCCGAGGAACAGGCCGGCGCCGATGGCGCTGCCCAGGCCCATCATGATCAGCTGGCGGGGCTTGAGCGAATGTCCGAGGCGGGACGGCGAAGCAGTCGGAATCGAGTTGGGCATCGGCAGGGCTGGCGGCGGGCTACAGGGGCGACACCTTACCCTGTCCCATGCCCGCGGGGATAGGCACAGCGCAGCAGGCGGCTCAGGCCAGCGCCGGCTCGCCGACGTTGCCACCGATACGGGCACGATAGGCACGCGGCGAGAAACCGGTTTCAGCCTTGAACTTGCGGGTGAAGGCGCTCTGGTCGCTGAAACCGCAGGCCTGGCCGATGCAGGCGATGCTGTCGTCGCCATGCAGCAGGTGCATGGCCATCTGGATCCGCAGCCGGGTCAGCACCTGCTGCGGGGTCATCTGGAACACCTTGCGGAAACTGCGCTCCAGCTTGGACAGCGAGAAGCCGGTGATGTCCAGCAGGGTCTGCATGCGCACGTTCTCGGCGTAGTGCGCATTGAGGTGGGCCAGGGCCAGCCGCAACTGCTCGTACTGGGTGCCCAGGCTGTCCTTCTGGCCAAGGTCGCGGGAGATGCCGATCAGCCCCTCGATGGCCCCATCGACCACCAGTGGGCGCTTGCAGGTCAGGCACCAGCCCGGTTCGCGGTTGGCGAACAGGTGCAGCTCCATCAGGTTCTCGATCACCTCACCGGACAGCACGCGGGCGTCCTGATCGACGTAGTCGGCGCTCAGCCCGGTCGGGTAGATCTCCGCCGCGGTACGCCCGATCACGTCCTTGCGGGCGCGCAGGCCCAGCCGCCGCAGCATGGTCTGGTTGACGTGGGTGTAACGCCCCTGAAGGTCCTTGATGAAGAACAGCACATCCGGGATGGCGTCGAACAGGGCTTCGATGTCGGCAGGCTCGACTCGCATGCCGCAAGCATACCCGAGCCTGCTTTTGCCTGTACGTTCACCTTTGCCGGACCTGGGTTTAACGGGGCTGGTTCCAGTGTCGTGGTTCCTTTTTGATGATCCGGAGCCAACGTCAATGGCCGCCAGCAAGCCGACCGGCAAGCGCGCAACCACCCCTGCCGAAAACCACCGCCGGGGCGATGGCGATGAACTCCACCAGCAGGCTGGGGGCAGCCATCCGGCGATGACCACCGACCAGGGCATCCCGGTGGCGGACAACCAGAACTCCCTGCGGCAGGGACCTCGGGGGCCCACGCTGCTGGAGGACTTCATCCTCCGCGAGAAGATCACCCACTTCGATCACGAACGCATTCCCGAGCGCATCGTGCACGCACGTGGCAGCGCAGCACACGGGTACTTCGAGCTGACCCGATCACTGGCAGCCCATACCCGCGCACGCATCCTGACCGAGGTCGGCGTGAAGACGCCGGTATTCACCCGCTTTTCGACCGTGGCCGGTGGCGCAGGCTCGGTGGACACCCCGCGCGACGTGCGCGGCTTTGCGGTCAAGTTCTATACCAAGGAGGGCAACTGGGATCTGGTCGGCAACAACATCCCGGTATTCTTCATCCAGGACGCGATGAAGTTCCCGGACCTGGTGCACGCGGTGAAGATGGAACCGGACCGCGCCTTTCCGCAGGCCGCGTCGGCCCACGACACGTTCTGGGACTTCATTTCGCTCATGCCCGAATCAATGCACATGATCATGTGGGCAATGAGCGACCGCGCCATCCCGCGCTCGCTGCGCATGATCGAAGGCTTCGGCGTGCACAGTTTCCGCCTGCTGAACGAGGCGGGCGAATCGACCTTCGTCAAGTTCCACTGGCGGCCGAAGCTGGGTATCCAGTCAACGGTCTGGGACGAAGCGCTGAAGCTGCAGTCGGCCGACAACGACTTCCATCGCCGTGACCTGTTCGAGGCGATCCAGCGCGGCGATTTCCCCGAATGGGAACTGGCGGTGCAGCTGTTCACCGAAGATGAGGCTGACGCGTTCCCGTTCGATCACCTGGACCCGACCAAGATCATTCCCGAATCGCTGGTACCGTTGCAGGTCATCGGGCGCATGGTGCTGGACCGCTGGACGGATAACTTCTTCGCCGAAACGGAGCAGGTGGCCTTCTGCCCGGCCAACGTGCCACCGGGTATCGACTTCAGCAACGATCCGCTGCTGCAGGGGCGCCTGTTCTCTTACCTGGACACACAGCTGCTGCGCCTCGGTGGCCCGAACTTCCACCAGATCCCGGTGAATGCACCCAAGTGCCCGTTTGCCAATCACCAGCGCGACGGGCATATGCAGATGCAGGTGCCCAAGGGCCGGGTGGCCTACGACCCCAGTTCGCTGCAGGACGACACCCCGCGCGAGACGCCCAGCGGCTTCCGCAGTCACGCCAGTGCCGACGACGGCCGCAAGGGCCGCACCCGTGCGGAGAGTTTTGCCGACCACTACAGCCAGGCCCGCATGTTCTTCCGCAGCCTTGAAAAGCCGGAGCAGGCGCACCTGGCCTCGGCGCTGGTGTTCGAGTTGTCCAAGGTGGAAACGCTGAAGGTGCGGGTACGCACCGTCAGCCACCTGCGCAACATCGATGACTCACTGGCGCAGCGCGTGGCCGATGGCCTGGCCCTGCCCGCACTGCCCGACCCCGCGCCAACCGCCACCCCGGTGCGGGACATGCCGCCCGCTCCCGAGGTGCGCGTGATCGGGCGTAACAAGCCTACCCTGCAGGGTCGCTGCATCGGCATCCTGTTCGATGAAGGCTCCGACGCCCGCATCATTGCCAACCTGAGCAAGGCAGCCAGGAAAGCAGGTGCAGACGTGAAGCTGGTCGCCCCCAAAGTGGGGGGTGCCACGCTCAGCGATGGCGCGCTGCAGGCGGCGGATGGGCAGCTGGCGGGCACCCCGTCGGCCGTGTTCGATGCGGTCGCCGTGGTGCTCAGCCTTGAAGCCGCGAAGGCCTTGTCGAAAGAAAGTGCAGCCGTCGAATTCGTCAGCCAGGCGTGGGCGCACCTGAAGGCCATCGCCAGCGATGCCGGTGGCCAGGCGCTGCTGAAGGCGGCACGGGTCGGCAACGATGCCGGCATCGTCGAAGCGGAAGACGCCAAGGCCTTCCTGGCAGTCGCCGCCACCCGCCAATGGGCGCGTGAACCCAAGCTGCGCCTGCTGGCCTGACTACAACAACAGGAGAACTGTCATGCCCCGTGGTGACAAATCCGCATATACCGAGAAACAGAAGCGCCAGGCCGAGCACATCGAGGAAAGCGAGCGTGATCGCGGCGCCAGCGAAGGAACGGCCGAACGCATTGCCTGGGCCACCGTGAACAAGCAGGACGGCGGCGGCAAGCGCGCCGGCAGCGCACGCAAGGGCACCAAGAAGGCGACCAGCAAAAAGGCTGCCAAGAAGGCGCCTGCCAGGAAGTCGGCTACAAAGAAGGCCACGACCAGGACGACGGCGGCAAAGAAGGCACCGGCTCGCAAGACAGCCACAAAGAAGGCCGCAAAGAAGACAGCGGTCAAGAAAGCCGGTACAGCCGCCTCGCGCAGTGCTGCCGCGAAGAAGGCGGCCAAGACACGTGCGGCAAAGAAGACCGTGCGCAAGGCGGCGGCGAAGAAGGCTGCGCGTACCCGCTCGCGCGGCTGAGTCCTGCGATCAGGGTGACAGCATCCTCATCCACGCGGCGACTTCGGCTGCAGCTGCGTCGGCGCGCGCCTGCAGCAGCAGGTGTGGCGCCTCCAACGACACATGGCGCGCCTCGGGCAACAGGGCCTGCAGCTCGGCCACGCTGGGTGGCCACAGCAGGCGGTCATGGCACGCGTGCAGGCACAGCGTCGGCACTTCGATTGCCGGCAGCAATGCGCGTACGTCGACCCGCAGGGTCGCTGCGGCCGTTGCCGCAACGTGATCGCCGGAACCCGGGCCAACGCATCGCGCAGCATCGACAGGTGCTCGCGGGTGCGCCACCGCCCCAGCAGCAGGCGGGCCAGCAGCGCCACGGGAGGCAGAGGCCAAGCCGGCGACATCAGGGCTGCGCTGGCTGCCGGCAATGGCACCGGCCGACGCGCGAAGGTCGCGGCAAGCACCAGTCCGCGCAGCCCGCTGGGCTGTCGCGCGGCCAGTTCAATCGCCAACGGGCCCGAGAAGGACTCGGCAAGCAGGATGAAGGGATGGCCCGGCAGCTGCGACCACAGCCGTTGAGCAAGCGTGGCGTGATCCTGCCCTCCCTGCGCAGGCAGCGTGATCGCCTGCGTCGTCAGCCCATGGGCCTGAAGTGCTGACAGAAACGGGGTCGACAGACAGCCGGAACCATCCAGGCCGGGCAGCATCAGCACGTCCTGCGGCGCGGCCGATCCTGAATCACAGTCCGGCTTTTCCTCGCCCCTGATTCCCATGCCACCTCCTTTGTTGGCAAGCATCGCCCACATCGGCAGACAACGGTACCTCTGCTCCCGCTATCCTGCTGCTTTGCCGGTCAAGGTTGAGCGATACTCCCCGCTCTGCCGCGGGACGCGGCTGCCAAGGAGAGCCTCTGATGCGATGGACCTACGCGCTGGCCATGATGGCCATGATGCTGCCACTGAACAGCTCCGCCAGCGATGGCTGGACAAGCGGGGACGGCAAGGCAATGCCGGAGACCGATGCCATGAAATCCAGCGGTGGCTTTGCGGCATCGCTGCTGGTCACCTCCGATGCCGACTGGCGGGCCAAGTGGGAAACCCCACCAGAGACCACTCCAGGTTTTACCCAGGCTGACGAAGTCCACCCGGGCGGTGAATTGTTCCTGCTGACATTCCTGTCCAACCCGCAACTGGATGAGAACCGCGTACCCAAGGTGCACTGCGATCTGCGCATGCTGCGCCCGGACGGCAGTACCAGCATCGACGAACGCGATGTTCCCTGTTTCACCGCTGCCCTGCCCGGCCCGCCAACCCTGTTGTACATGACCAACCTGCACCTGAAGTTCGTGGCCGAGGCCAGTGATCCGAAAGGCACGTGGACTGCGCAGGTGGTGGTCAAGGATCTGCTGCGGAATGTGAGCCTGCCTCTGCAGGCTCGCTTCGACGTCCGTTGAACGGAGGCGTGCGGATGAAAGTGCGGCACTTGCTGAGCTGCACTGGGCGCTTGATGCCATAGGCGCAGGCAGCCTGTTGCACGGCAAACCCTGGTCGACTGCGTATGCGGTGCTGGTACCGCCAACATTGCTGTTGCTGTACGCGGCAGGTCGGTTGATCGAGCGTTCTGCGCGCGGGCGCTAGCGGCACTCAACCGTTGCGTGCATCGACGCCCTGCATGCGGGTCATCGCATGCAGGGCGCCATCCAACATCGCGCCGCCGTTGGCTTACGCCGCGCGCGCAGGCACGATGGACTTGCGCGCACCCTGCTCCAGCTGGAACACCGACACCGACGTGGTCAGCGCATGCGCCTGCTCCTCCAGCGCGCGGCTGGCCGCGGTGGCTTCTTCCACCAGGGCGGCGTTCTGCTGGGTCACCTGGTCCATCTGCACCACCACCTGGTTGACCTGCTCGATGCCGGCGGCCTGTTCCTTGCTGGCCGCTGCGATGTCGCTCATCAGCTGGGTAGTGCGCGAACTGGCCTGGGCCACGCGCGCGATCGCCGCTTCCGATTCAACGGTCACCGCCAGGCCACTCTTCACCTTGGCAGCAGCGTCTTCGATCAGCTCCTTGATCTCCTTGGCGGCGACACCGGCACGCTGTGCGAGCGTGCGTACCTCGCTGGCGACCACGGCGAAACCGCGCCCCTGCTCGCCTGCACGTGCGGCTTCCACCGCAGCATTCAGCGCCAGGATGTTGGTCTGGAACGCGATGCCGTCGATCACCGTGGAGATTTCCGAGATGCGTGCCGAGGACTGATCGATCTCACCCATGACCGACGCCATCTGTGCCATCGCCTGTTCGGTCTCGCGCACGGCGGCACCGGCGGCATGCGCTTCACTGTCAGCCTGGCGCGCCAGCTCGGCGTTCTGACGCACGGTGGAGGTCAGTTCCTCCATCGATGCGGCGGCTTCTTCCAGATTGGCCGCCTGCTGCTCGGTACGGCGCGACAGGTCGTTGTTGCCGGCCGCCAGTTCCTGCGCCGCGTTGTTGATGCTGTCGGCGGCTACCTGGATGCCACGCACGATGCCGGTCAGCTGGGCGGTGGTGGTGTTGGCGTCGTCGCGCATGCGGGCGAACACGCCGTCGTACTCGCCATCCATGCGTGCGGTCAGGTCGCCATGCGAGATCGCGCGCAGCACGTCGGAAACATCGGCGATGCTGGACTGCGAGCTGGCCATCATGCCGTTGAGGTGCTCGACCATCGCCTTGAACTGGTACTGGAACACGGCGGCGTCGCCGCGCATGCTGAAGTTACCGGCACGGGCGGCACGGGCCAGTTCATCGATCTGCGCGTTGATCGCCATCAGGCTCTGCTTCACCGCCGCCAGGGTGCGGGTCAACGTGCCCTTTTCGCCCGGGTAGTCCGGCAGGTCGCGGCTGAGGTCACCGATGGCATAACGCTGCATCACTTCAGCCATCAGCAGTTCCACCTGCACGTGCGATTCGACCAGGCTGTTGGTGGCCTGCACCATGCGGCCGAAATCGCCGGGGAAGGCACTGGCATCCATGCGATAACGGATTGCGCCGGCTTCGTGCTGTTCGGCCATCTGCAGCTGCGCGCCGATCGCCGCCTGCACGCTCTGGCGGACGCTGGCCATGGCCTCGCCCAGCTGGGTCAGCTCGTCGCGGCCACCGAGGCGGAACTCCTGGTCCAGCTGGCCCTTGGACAGCCGCTCGGCCAGATTCACCGCGCGCGCCAGCGGGCCGGTCAGGCTGCGGCCGATCATCACCGAGGCGGCGATGCCCGCCAGCAGCGCGACGCCGCCCAACACCAGCAGCTGCAACAGGCTGCGCTCGCCCAGGCGGATCGCTTCGGCAGCAGCCTTGCGGCTTTCCTTTTCCTCGAAGTCCACGCCGTCCGACAACGCCTTGTTCCAGCCGTTGGCCGCGTCCTGCACCGGGCCCAGGGTCAGCGCCACGGCGCCCGGGTAGTCGCCCTGCTCCATCAGCTCGCTGGTCTGCTTGTTGAGCGGGCGCGCGATGGCTCGCTTGGTGGCGATGGTTTCTGCAATGGCTTTGCCTTCGGCATCACCCGGAAGCGCCTGGTAGGCGGACCAGCTGGCCTCGTAGCGCTTGACCAGATCGGCAATGCGCTTCTCGTCGCTGCTGCGGTCGTCACCTTGGCGGATCAGCATCTCGCGGCGCACCACCATCATCTGGTTGTTGGCATCGAGCATCTGCGACAACAGGCGCACCTTGGCCACGCTGACGTCGACCACCTGCTGCATCGCGCGCTTCTGCACGACACTGGCGGTGGCGCCGGTGGCCACCACAGCGGCAACCAGCAGCAGCAACAGGCCAAAGCCCAGCCCAAGACGCCAGGCAACCCTGACGTTCCTCAAGTAGTTCATGGGGGTATCCAAAACGGGGGGATGCGCCCTTATCGGCGGCCCGGCAGGCAATCTTGATCGCCACTCATCGATGGCGTCGGGTACCGTTCACCTTGGTGAGACTCCGGCCCGGCGGCATCTACGCCCGGGACCGGGCTGCTACGGGCATGGCTGCTCATGCAGGCGTCAGATCGCTTTCACGGTGGCTCTGCGCGGGCTGCAGGCAAGGTTGTGGCGCCATCTGCTGGAGATCCCAATGCCTTTACTTGTGTCCCGATCCGCCCTGCTCGCTTTGTCGCTCCTGGCATCGCCTGCGTTCGCGCAGGCGCCGCCGCCTGGACTGCCTGCCCCCATTGCCGAGAAGGCAGGACCGGACACCGCACCACGATCTGCCCTGCACGCCCAGGTGCTGCTGGATCGCGCGAATTTCTCTCCCGGCCAGATCGACGGCGAAGTGGGCAGCAACCAGCGGCGCGCAGTGTCGGGTTTCCAGGCGGCGCGTGGGCTGACGGTAACGGGTGAACTGGATGACGCGACCTGGAAGGCCCTGCAGGCTGATACGGTCACCCCCCTGGCCAGCTACACGCTGACCAGCGAGGATGTCGCCGGGCCGTTCCAGGCGGTGCCGAAGGGCCCCGCCGCACAGTCCAAACTGAAATCGCTGGGCTTCAACAACGTCGAAGAGTCGCTGGGTGAACGCTTCCACGCATCCCCTGAGCTGTTGAAGCTGCTCAATCCGGGCGTGGATCTGAGCAAGGCCGGCAACCGCATCCAGGTGCCCAACATCGCACCGGCGGCATTGCCGAAGGCGACGAAGATCGTGGTCGACAAATCCGACTCCACCCTGCAGCTGCTGGATGCGCAGGGCAAGGTGATCGCGCAGGTGCCGGTGTCGTCCGGCAGCCAGCACGACCCGTTGCCGATCGGCGAATGGAAGATCCTGGGTGTGTACCGCGACCCGCCGTTCCACTACAACCCGAAGCTGTTCTGGGATGCCCGAAAAGGTGAAAAGAAGGCGACACTGCCGCCGGGCCCGAACAATCCGGTCGGCCGGGTCTGGATCGACCTGTCCAAGCCACACTACGGCCTGCATGGCACGCCCGAGCCCGGCCATGTCGGCAAGACCGAGTCGCATGGCTGCGTGCGCATGACCAACTGGGATGCGCTGCGTGTGGCCGATGCGGTGGATACCTCGGTACCCGTGGTGATGCAGGAGTGAGCCGATGCGTCTTTCGCAGCTGATCGTACTGGGCGTTCTGCTGGGGCTGAGTGCAGGCTGGTGGCTGCACCGCGATGAAGGCAAGCCGGTGGCGGTTGCCCAGCCCGCAGTGCAACCTGCGGTGGCTGCGGCTGCAACGCCGCGCGTGGACGGCCCGGCTCCCACGGCCGCGCCGCCGTCCAACGCCACCGATGCGCCAGCCGGTCTGCTGCTGCCGGTGCAGGGCATCCAGGCGTCCCAGCTGCGCGACACGTTCACCGATGCACGCAGCGAGGGCCGCGTGCACGATGCCATCGACATCATGGCCACCGCCGGCACGCCGGTGCTGGCGGTGGCCGATGGCACCGTGGAAAAACTGTTCGACAGCGAACGCGGTGGCTTGACGATCTACCAGTTCGAGCCCAGTGGCCGCTGGTGCTACTACTACGCGCATCTGCAGCGCTACGCCGATGGCCTGGCGGAGAAGCAGGTGATCAAGCGCGGAGACGTCATCGGCTATGTCGGCAGCACCGGCAACGCCAGTGCCGAGGCTCCGCATCTGCACTTTGAAGTGCACGTGCTGGGGCCGGAGAAGCAGTGGTGGAAGGGGAAATCGATCAATCCGTATCCGTTGCTGGAATCGGCTGCTTCGACGCCCGACGCTGCCAGCGTCGCAAAGTGATGGTGAATGCCGCCAGGGCAGCCCCGGGAATCAGCAGGAACAAGGCCGCCACCTTCCAGAAAAAGAACGGCCACAGCCACAGGTAGTCCAGGTCGGTCAGCTTCAGCACGTCCATCGGCGGCAGCAGGTCCACCGAGGCCGCACGGCCGGCCAGCGCCGGGTCGACCTCCAGCACGGTCAGCCGCAGCGAGGAACGGCCACGCGGCAGTGCATCACCGCGGCCGTAGCCGAAGTACGAGGCGGCGAACCTGTCTCGCTCGACCGATTCCAGTGCGCGGTGGATCTCTGGACCGGTCGTCGCCGAGCGGCGGTCCGCGCGGAACTCGGTGCGATCGGTCGGGGTGTCCGCGCGCAGGCGCAGCTCGGGATCGACCGCCGGATCGGCGCTGTCATCCGCATAGCGCAGGCGCAGCCGCAGCGGGTCGTCGATGAAGCGGTACACCGTGATCTCGGCGGTCGCGCCCGGCTGCAGCACCAACGGCAGGGTCTGCGTGCGCGAAGCCAGGTAATTGGCGAGCGCGCCCAGCACCAGCACGATGCAGGCCAGCGTCCACAGGCTCCACAGCAGCCACAGGGTCACCCGTACGACCGTCTCGCCCTTCATGCCGAAGTCTCCGTCATCGCTGCGCTTCCCCGCCGGCTGTGCCGCCACAGTATCGAAAACGAAAAAGCCCCGCTTTCGCGGGGCTCTTCCTGTCACCTACGCCGGGCAGCGCCCGGCGCTACCTCAGGCGAACGGATCCTGCAGGACCATGGTGTGGTCGCGGTCCGGGCCGGTGGAGACGATGCTGATCGGGCAACCGGCCAGTTCTTCCAGCGAACGCAGGTAGGCACGTGCGGCCGGCGGCAGGTCATCCCAGTTGGTGATGCCGTGAGTGTTCTCGGTCCAGCCCGGGAACTCCAGGTACACCGGGGTGCACTCTTCCCAGCCCTGCGCGTCCAGCGGTGCGTACTCGGTGCGCTTGCCGTTGTATTCGTACGCGATGCAGACCTTCAGCTTTTCCATGCCGTCCAGCACGTCCAGCTTGGTGATGCACAGGCCGCTGATGCCGTTGATGGCCACGGCACGCTTGAGCGCGACGATGTCCATCCAGCCGCAGCGACGCGGACGACCGGTCGAAGCGCCGTACTCGGCGCCGCGGTCACGGATGCCCTGGCCGATTTCATCGTCCAGTTCGGTCGGGAACGGGCCGCCGCCGACGCGGGTCGCGTAGGCCTTGGCGATGCCCAGCACGTAGTCGATCGCATCGGCGCCGACGCCGGCACCCGCCAGCGCACCACCGACGGTGGTGTTGGAGCTGGTGACATACGGGTAGGTGCCGTGGTCGATGTCCAGCAGCGCGCCCTGTGCACCTTCGAACAGCACGCGCTTACCCTGCTTGCGCAGGTCGTGCAGGATGCCGGCCACGTCGGACTTCATCGGCTGCACGTATTCGCCGAAGGCCAGCGCTTCGTCGAAGGTCTTCTGGAAGTCGACCGCATCGGTGTTCAGATACTTGGTCAGCACGAAGTTGTGGTAATCCAGCGCGGTGCGCAGCAGCTCTTCCAGCTGCTTCGGGTAATGCAGGTCGGCGATGCGGATGCCGCGGCGCGCCACCTTGTCTTCGTAGGCCGGGCCGATGCCACGGCCGGTGGTGCCGATTGCCTTGCCACCGGCAGCGCGCTCGCGCGCCTGGTCCAGGGCGATGTGGTACGGCATGATCAGCGGCGCGGCCGGGGAGATCTTCAGGCGCGAACGCACTTCCACGCCGGAGGCTTCCAGCTCGGCGATTTCCTTCTGCAGCGCGGCCGGCGAGATCACCACGCCGTTGCCGATCAGGCACAGCGCATCGTCACGCAGGATGCCCGACGGGATCAGGTGCAGGACGGTCTTCTTACCGTTGATGACCAGGGTGTGGCCGGCATTGTGGCCGCCCTGGAAGCGCACGACGGCGCCGATTTCCTCAGTGAGCAGATCGACGATCTTGCCCTTGCCTTCATCGCCCCACTGGGCACCAAGCACTACGACAGACTGACCCATGACGGGCTCCTCATATGTTGCGGCCATCGGGGCCGCGGACGGGTAAACCGTGGCGGGGCTGGCCAGCACCTGGAGGGCGGCTCCAAACGGGGAGCGGCCGGCGATGGAAGGCCCAGACACAGAAAAAGCCGAACGGGGAGGCCCGTCCGGCTTTTGTGCATTATCCGGGTTTCCAGGGTCGGGTGCCACCTTTCCGACGGACGGCTTCACCGGCCGGTCAGCCGCCCCGCCCGGTCGTGCCGGCCGCTGGCCGGCAATGCCAACCCAGGTTGGCATCCACCAGAGCCGGGTCACGCATGTGAACGCAGGCGGCCGCGCCGTGCCTTCAGTGCCGCACCCACCACAGCAGGCTCAGGCCGGCCAGCAGCACCAGCCCGCCGAAGCTGCGCAGGGCCGGGCTGGGCAGGTCCAGCAGGCGCTCGGCCATGCGCTTCCAGGCGAACGGCGCGACGAACAGGAACAGGCCTTCCAGCACCGCCACCAGGCAGACGGCGGCAAACAGATCTTTCATGGGGACTCCGGAAAAAGCACGGGGCCCGGCATTTGGCCGGGCCCCGTGGGGTACTGCCCTGCGACCTCAGCGGTCGTTCTTCAGGTACTGCAGGAACGGGTCATTCTTGTCGAGCACGATCACGCCGTTGCCATCGGTCATGGAGCCACGGTAGGCCTCCAGGCTGCGGTAGAACGCATAGAACGACGGATCGGCCGAGCCGGCCTTGCCGTAGATGCGGGCCGCATCGGCATCGCCTTCACCGCGCAGGCGCTGGGCATCGCGCTCGGCCTCGGCGATCAGCACGGTGCTGTCACGGTCGGCCTGGGCGCGGATGGTCAGCGACTGCTCCTCGCCTTCGGCGCGCAGCTTGGCGGCTTCCTGCTTGCGCTGGGCGCGCATGCGCTCGTACACGTCGTTGATCACCTGGCTGTCGGTCGGCAGGTCCACCTGCTTGATGCGCAGGTCGATCATCTGCATGCCGAGGCCGGCCACCGCTTCGTTTATCCCCTTCAGCTGCTCGGCGATCAGCTCGCTGCGGTCGCCGGACACCAGCTGCTGCAGCGTGCGCGAGTTGATCTGGTTGCGCAGCGAGTCGGTGATGATCGGTGCCAGGCGGGCGTTGGCAATGCGCGGATCGCCGCCGGTGGCACGGAAGTAGTCACCTACGTTGGAGATGTAGCCGATGGCGAAGAAGTCGACGCTGACGTCCTTCTGCTCGGCGGTGAAGTAGCGCGCCGGCGCGGTGTCGAGCACCTGGAAGCGGCGGTCGAAGACCTTCACCGTTTCCACCACCGGCACCTTGAAGTGCAGGCCCGGCTTGATGTCCGAACGCACCACCTTGCCCAGGTTCAGGACCATGGCGGTCTGGTCCTCACGGACCACGTACACCGAGCCGAGCAGGCCCAGCACCACCGCCACGATCACGGCGATCCAGATAGGACTCTTCATCGGCTGCCCTCCTCACGGCCGCTCGGTCGCCCGGTCGGGCGGCCCACCGGCCGGCCCGGATCACGGGAAGCTTCCACCGCTGCACCCGGCAGCGACGGCATCACCACGTCCGGGTTGGCCACTGCGGCCGGGGCCGACGTGGTGGGACGGGTGTCGCCGGTCATCGGCACGTAGATCAGCTGGCGGCCGTCGCCACCAATCACCTTGCGGTTCTCGCTCAGCACCTGCTGCACGGTCTCCAGCCACAGGCGCTTGCGGGTCACTTCCGGGGCGTCCTTGTACTGGGCCTGCAACAGGCTGAAGCGCTGCGCGTCACCCTCGGCCTTGGACACCACGGCCTGCTTGTAGCCTTCGGCGGTGGTACGGGCACGCGAGGCCTGGCCTCGGGCTTCCGGCACGACCTTGGCGGCGTAGGCCTGGGCTTCGTTGATCAGGCGTTCCTTGACCTGCTGGGCACCGTTGACCTCGTCGAAGGCCGGCTTCACTTCCTCCGGCGGACGGGCGTCCTGCAGGGTCAGGCCGGTCACGGTCAGACCGGTCTTGAACGCCTTCAGCAGCGCCTGCAGGCGCTCCTCGGCAGCCACGGCCAGCGGGCCACGGTTGTTCAGTACGGCGTTGAGGTCGGCACGGCCGACTTCCTCGCGCACCGCGCTCTGCGCCGACTGCTCCAGCACCTGGTTGGCATCAACGGTGCCGAACAGGTACTGCTGCGGGTCGTCGATGCGGTACTGGACGTTCAGCGAGACGTTGACGATGTTCTCGTCACGGGTCAGCACCGGCACCTGGATCGAGAAGGTCTTGATCTCAGTAGCGTTGACCTTGGTGACCGATTCGATCGGCCACGGCAGCTTGAAGTTCGGGCCGGGCTGCAGGATGCGCGAGAACTGGCCGAAGCGCAGCACCACGCCACGCTGCTGTTCGCCGATCAGCTGGAAGCTGGAGAACAGCACCAGCAATACCACCGCTGCCACCACCCAACGCACGATGCCACCGTCGAACAGGTCCTTCAGCGGCCCGGGCAGTCCGCCCCAGCCACCACCATTGCCACCGCCGCGCGACCCGAAGGGCCCGCGTCGATTGTCCTCGGGGCCTTGTCCGCCCTTGTTGCCGCCGGGTGTATTCCAGGCCATGCACGCTCCATCAAGATTTGGGCTGCGGCGCGGGCCCTTCCCGCACCGCCAGCCGTGAAACCATTACCGATCATACAAGATGGGGCGGATCGGCAGGATCGAAAGGGGGGTGACGGGGTAAGGTGGCGTTTTCCTCGAAGTCAGGCAACGCCGATGGCCCCCACCACCCCGTTCACCGCCTTCCGCATCGAAAACGACGACGCTGGCTACCGCAGTGGCCTGGCCCAGCTCAATGTCGACGACCTCAACCCCGGCCAGGTGCTGATCCGCGCCCACTGGTCCTCGGTCAACTACAAGGACGCGCTGGCCGGCACCGGCAAGGGGAAGATCCTGCGCCGCTTCCCGCTGGTGGGTGGCATCGACGTGGCCGGCACCGTCGTGGCCAGCACCGATCCGGACTGGCGTGAAGGCGACGCCGTGCTGGCCACCGGCTGCGGCCTGAGCGAGACCCGTGACGGCGGCTACAGCCAGTACGTGCGGCTGGAATCCCGCGCGGTGATCGCCCAGCCGGCCGGGCTGACCCCGCGCGAGGCGATGGTGCTGGGCACCGCCGGCTTCACGGCAGCGCTGGCCCTGCTGCGCATGCAGGACAACCGGCAGACCCCGGAGCTCGGCCCGCTGGCGGTCACCGGTGCCAGCGGCGGTGTCGGTGCGCTGGCGCTGTCGATCTTCAGCCGTGCCGGCTACGCCGTGCACGCGGTCAGCGGCAAGCCTGACCAGACCGACTTCCTGCACGCCATCGGCGCCGCCGAGGTGCTGCCGCGCGAGGCGCTCTCCGATACCGCCCCGCTGCAGTCGGCCCGCTTCGGCGGGGGCCTCGACAATGCCGGAGGCGACATGCTGGCCAGCCTGCTGGCGCAGACCGTGCCCTACGGCAGCGTGGTCAGTGCTGGCCTGGCAGCCAGCCCAACGCTGGACATGACGGTGATGCCGTTCATCCTGCGCGGCGTCTCGCTGCTCGGCGTGTCTTCGGCCAATGCGCCACGCGGACTGCGTGAGGAAGTCTGGGCGCGGCTGGGCAGTGACTGGAAGCCGCAGCACCTGGACCGCATCTGCACCGCCGAAGTCGGTCTCGATGGTCTTCCCGCCGTGTTCGAGCGGATGCTGGCCGGTGGTTCGCTGGGCCGCACCGTGGTGCGGATCGACTGAACGTCGCAGGCAGGCGACGGACGGCAGACGCGGCCCTCCCGCCAGTAATGTGCCCGCACTACACTGCGGGCATTACATGGGGAACAACATGGCACGCATTCTGATCGTCGACGACTCACCGTCGCAGCTGTTGGGGATACAGCGCATCGTCGAGAAGCTCGGGCACCAGATCCTGACCGCCACCGATGGCGCCGCCGGGGTCGAAACCGCCAAGGCCGAGCTGCCCGACCTGGTCCTGATGGACGTAGTGATGCCCAACCTCAATGGCTTCCAGGCCACCCGCACCCTCGCCCGCGACGAGGCCACCCGGCACATTCCGGTGATCCTGGTGACCACCAAGGACCAGGACACCGACCGCATGTGGGGCATGCGCCAGGGCGCGAAGGCCTACATCACCAAGCCGTTCTCGGAAGACGAACTGTCCGAGGTGCTGGAGCGGGTGTTCGCCGGGCAGGGCTGAGCCGCGCGCGGATGGGTGCCACCCCTGGTCGGCACGCTCTTGTCTGGTAGGTGCCAACCTTGGTTGGCACGCTTTTGTAGAGTCGAGCCATGCTCGACTCCACATAACCAAAGCCTCAGATCGTCTCGCCGAACGCCTTGGCCAGATTGCGGTAGGCCTTCTTCTGCGCCTCGTCGGTCGCGGCAGGGGCCACGATCTCGATCTCGACGATCTGGTCGCCATCCGGGTTGCCCGGCAGGCCACGCCCGCGCAGGCGCAGCTTGCGGCCGGCATCGGAATCGGCCGGAATCTTCAGCTCCACCGCACCGCCCAGGGTCGGCACGCTGATGCTGGTGCCCAGCGCGGCCTGCCACGGCGTGAGCGGCAGCGTATAGAGGATGTTGCGGCCGTCGACCTCGAACTGCGGGTGGGCGGCGTATTCCACTTCCAGCAGCAGGTTGCCGCCATGGTTGCCCTGCCCTGCCAGGCGGATCACCTGGCCCGGACGGATGCCCTTGGGCACGCGCACGTCCAGCTGCTTGCCGTTGACGGTGATGCGCAGGCTGTCGCCGCTGTAGGCCGCTTCCAGCGGTACCGACAGCTTGGCGCGGGTGTCGCGGTTGGGGGCGTGGCCCTGGCTGCTGAAGCCCGGACCCGGACCAGCGCCGCCACCGCCACGCTGGCGCGCGAACAGGCTCTCGAAGAAGTCGCTGAAGCCGCCATTGGGGCCACCGCCGCCAAACACTTCCTCGAAGTTGAAGCCACCGGCACCGCCGTAGTTCGGCGGCACGTTGAATTCCTCGCCAGGGCGGTAGCCCTGTGCGCGCAGCTGGTCGTAGGCAGCGCGCTTCTCCGGGTCGCGCAGCGCCTCGTAGGCCTCGTTGACCGCCTTGAACTTGTCTTCGGCCCCGGCCTCCTTGCTGACGTCCGGGTGGTACTTGCGTGCCAGCCGACGATAGGCGGTCTTGATCTCCGCCTCGCCCGCGCTCGGTTCCACCCCCAGGGTGGCATAGTAATCCTTGAATTCCATCCAGCTACCTCGATCTGCTTCGGCCGCGCCGGTGGCGCCGCCCCGGGTTCATTCTACGCGCCGGCGATGCTACGCCGCCCCTCGTGCGGCCCCGGTGAGGCCGACTGATCCTGCGCAATGCGGCTGCCATCCTCATGCCCCACGCTGTGGCTGGAAGCCCCTGCCACAACGCCTGAAGATGGGGCCTGCACACCGGGTTTCCAATGTCTTGACGTCCCTGTCCCATCCGGCCCACTAGCCTGCCCCAGCAAGGAGTTCCCCATGACCATCCATGTCGGCGACCGCATTCCGGAAGTGACCCTCAAGCGCATCCGCGAGGGCATCGAAACACTCGATACGCATTCGCTGTTCGATGCGCGCAAGGTGGTGCTGTTCGCCGTGCCCGGCGCGTTCACCCCAACCTGCTCGGCGCGCCACCTACCCGGCTATGTCGAGAAATTCCAGGCATTCCGCCAGCGCGGCATTGACGTCTACTGCATGGCCGTCAACGACCCGTTCGTGATGAAGGCCTGGGCCGCCGACCAGAGCGTGCCCGACGGCCTGCTGATGCTGTCCGACGGCAACGCCGAGCTGACGCGCGCCCTGGGTTTGGAGCTTGATGCCAGCGCCTCGGGCATGGGCATCCGTTCGCGCCGCTTCGCCCTGTATGTCGACGACGGCGTAGTCCGAGAGGCCTGGGTTGAACAGCCCGGCCAGTTCGAAGTGTCTTCGGCCGAGTACGTGCTGGAGCATCTCCCCACCTGATTCCCCACCGCAGAAGGAAACGGCCAGCCATGTCCAGCAAGCCAGCCAAAGCCAGCAAGCCCGCCGCAAACGTTCCCGGCATCAGCGACCGCGAGACGCTGCGCGAGCGCGCCCGGCGCAACATCGAAGACGGCGCGATCACCGACAGCTACAGCGCCGACCGCAAGGTGGTGATCAAACTGCTCAACGACGCCCTGGCTACCGAGTATGTGTGCGTGCTGCGCTACTACCGGCACTACTTCATGGCCAAGGGCATGCTGGCCGACGCGGTCAAGGCCGAATTCCTCGAGCATGCACAGCAGGAACAGGCGCACGCCGGCAAGCTGGCCGAGCGCATCGTCCAGCTCGGCGGCGAGCCGGACTTCAACCCGGATACGCTGACAGCGCGCTCGCATGCCGAATACAAGGAAGGCAGCGACCTGCGCGACATGGTCCGCGAGAACCTGGTGGCCGAACGCATCGCCATCGACAGCTACCGCGAGATGATCAACTTCATCGGCGACCGCGATACCACCACCAAGCGCATTCTTGAAGAGATCCTCGCGCAGGAAGAGGAACACGCCGACGAGTTCGCCGACCTGCTGGATGGGTGGATCGGGGAATGATCCGGTCGATGCCCACCCTGGTGGGCGCATTCATTGCGTGCCAACCAAGGTTGGCACCTACCGGAGGACGCTGAACCTTACCTGCGTCCACGCGCCATCGGCCGCCAGCGCGGTCAGGGTGTGCGCGCCCGGCTCGGCGAACTCCCGCTGCACCAACTGCGCGCCGCGGGTCTGTGCGATCCAGCGTCCATCCAGCAACCAGTCCACCGTCTGCTCGCTGCCCAGCGCGCGCAGCTGCAGGCGTACGCCATGTTCCGAATTCGGCGCGCGCGCCAGCGTGGCGCCATCGTTGAGCCCGTCGATGTGCAGCGCGACGCTGGCCTCGCGGCCATCATCACGGCAGTCCGGCGACAGCGCCGGCAGCTGCGAGGCTTCGCGCGTGGCCTTGGACAGCCACGGCGACAACAACGCCGGCCAGCGCGCGATCTCTCGCGCGACTTCTTCGTGCGGCAAGCGGCAATCGGCTGACACGCGCAGACCGGTACGCGCATCGGCAAGGTAGCGCTGCCGACCCGGCTGCCAACGCCGTGCTTCGCGTTCGGGGAAGGTCGGTGGTGCCGCCCCTTCCAGTAGATAGGCGGGCATCAGCCGCTGGCACAGTGCCGCAGGCAGACCCTCGGCACGTTCACCGGTGGGCCAGCAGACATCTTCCTGGCTGACGCTGGCCGGCATCGGCGCAGCGGCCGAGTCACCGCGCTGTCGCGGCAGGCTGTCCACCACTTCAAACATCAGCGGCAGCGCAGTGACCGCGCCGTACTGGCCCGGCAACGGCGTGCCATCTGGCCGCCCCACCCACACGCCCACGGTGTAGTGGCGGGTACTGCCGATCGCCCACGCATCGCGGTACCCGTAACTGGTGCCGGTCTTCCACGCCACGCGCGGGCGGCCACCGACATCGAACGTACCAACGCTGTACCCCGGGCGCGGGTTCGACTCCAGCATCTCGCGCACGATCCAGCTGGCGCCTGGCGAGGCCAAGCGCCGCTCGATCATCGGCTCGTCGTCGGTGTAACGCACGCGGCCGGCGATGCCGTTGCGGTTGAGCGCAGCGAACGCGCCGACCAGGTCTTCCAGCCGCGCGCCAGTGCCGCCCAGGATCAGCGACAGGTTGGGCGTGCTGCCCGGCGGGAAGCGCAGCTGGATGCCGGAGTGAGACAAGCGTGCAGCGAAGCGCGCGGCCCCGACCCGCTGCAGCAGATCCACCGAGGGCACGTTGAGCGACAGGCGCAACGCGCTGGAGGCACCGATCGGCCCATTGAAGGCCATGTCGAAGTTGCCGGGGCGGTAGCTGCCGAAACTCTGCGGCGCGTCGACCAGCAGGCTTTCCGAATGGATCAGGCCATCGTCCAGTGCCATCGCATACAGGAACGGCTTGAGGGTGGAGCCCGGCGAGCGCCACGCCTGCACCATGTCCACGTGGCCAAGCCGCTGGCGATCACCGAACGCCAGCGTGCCCACATAGGCGCGTGCCTGCAGGGTCTGGTTGTCGACCACCAGCAGGGCGGCCGAGGTGCGCTCGGGCAGCGTCGAGAAATAGCTGGCCACGCGTTCTTCCAGCGTGCGCTGCAGGCCGATGTCGATGCTGCTCTGGATGCGTGCCAGGCCCGGATGCGCCGAGTGCAGGCGCTGCGCCAGCAAGGCGGCGTGCAGTGGCGGCCGCAGCGAGCGCGCCACTACGTTTTCGACGCGCGCATCTTCCACTTCTTCCGCTGTCCACGCACCCAGTTCGGCCATGCGTGACAGCACCTTGTCACGCGCCTTCTGTGCCGCTTCCGGATGCCGGTCCGGACGCAGCCGGCTCGGCGCCTGCGGCAGCACCGCCAGCAACGCGGCCTCGGCATGGGACAGCTGCGCCGCCGGCTTGCCCAGGTAGGCCCAGCTGGCCGCTTCCACGCCCTCGATGGTGCCGCCGTAAGGCGCACGCTCCAGATACAGGGCCAGAATCTGCTGCTTGCTCAGATGCACTTCCAGCTGCACCGCGCGCAGCATCTGCTTGAGTTTTCCCCAGGGCGTGCGCGTATGCGGATCGAGGATGCGTGCGACCTGCATGGTCAGGGTCGAGCCACCGGAAACGATGCGACCGCCGCGCAGCAGCTGGCCGCTGGCACGCAGGATCGCCAGCGGGTTGATGCCCGGGTGGCGCCAGAACCAGCGGTCTTCGTAGGTCAGCAACGCCTGCAGGTACAACGGCGAGACGCTGTCGATCGAAGCCGGATAGCGCCACACGCCCTCGGCATCGGCGAATGCACGCAGCGGCGTGCCGTCGGCGGCCACTACCAGGGTGCTGGTATCACGCTGCTTCGGCAGCGGCGGCGGGAAGGCGAAATCCAGCACCAGCAGCAGCGCCAGCGTGGCGGCCGTACCCCAGCGCAACCACGGCCACAGCGGCCGCAGCCGGCGGCGCAGGGCCGCCAGCCGGGTCTTCATTGCGTCTTTCATTGCGAATTGCCATCAGGACGGGCCGCGCCGTCGCGGCCCGTCCGCGCGGTCACGGCTGTACCACCGTGATCGTGGTCGGGTTGCTGCGGCCAACGCCACGCAGCTGCGGCCGGTACATGTCCTCCACCAGCGGCGGCGGCACCGAGTAGGTTCCCGGGGTCACCGCGCGGACCAGGTAGAACACGTTGGCCTTGCTGCCACGCGAGAGCTTCAGCGCGGCCACGTAGCGGTCGTCGCGGAACTCTTCGTGCTTGGTATCGGCCGCTTCACCGCGATCGCTGATGGTGATGCCATCGACCACCACGTCGGCCCACTGCTTGGCATCGCCCAGGTTGAAGTTCTCGATCTCCAGGCCCGCCGGCAGCAGGTCGGTCAGCAGTGCATCCGGCATCGTGGTGTCAGCGGTGACGGTGACGCGCACGATCAGTGCTTCGCCTTCCTTCAGCGGGCGCGGCGACCACGGCTTGCCATCGGTGCCGTAGTAGCTGCGCTCGACGCCCAGCACGCTGTTGTCCGGTGCCGGTGCGCTGCGCGGGATGCCAGCCACGTCGATGCTGGCGAACATCGGCGGCTGGCCCTGCGGAGTGAAGCGCACGCCACTGGCCAGCTCACTGGCGCTGAAGTTGCGGCCGAACAGTTTGCGCTCGCCGATGGCTTCGGTGTTGCCGCCAATCACCAGTTCACCGGCCACCAGCGCCTTCTGGTTGGCAGCAAGCGCCTTGCCGAGGCGGGCAATCGCCACCTGTTCCTGCGTGCTCAGCCACATCCAGCCGGCGTTGCGTCGCGCATCCAGGCCACGGCCCAGATCGACCGCACGCGCGTCCCAGGCCGGCTTGGCCAGCTTGTTTTCGTGGGTCAGCGCGATCATCAGCGCGTCATCGCGGATGGCGCTGCCGTAGTCGCCGAAGTACGACGGGCGTTCGCTGCTGGACTTGGCGAACGCCGCCGCCAGTGCCGCCTGGCCGCGCTTGGCGTCTCCCTGCAGCGACAGCGCCACGCCCAGGTGGACCAGCGACAGGCCACCGACCGCCTTGCTGCGCTCGTTGTCGTACAGCGTGCGCAGGGTACCCAGCGGCGCACGGTTGACCCGGGCCAGCACGTAGCCCGAATACGCCTGGTTGGCGAACTTCAGCTTCTCGCGGTCATCCTGGCCGTAGAACTGGTTGCCGCCGGACAGAAGATCCTCGCTGAGCCGGTTGAGCGCCTTCTGCAGCACGTTGTCGGGCACGGCGAAGCCGGCGTCCTTGGCATCAAGCAGGAACTCGGTGATGTACGGGGTCAGCCACGGATTCACGTAGCCGTCGTCACCCCACATCGAGAAGTTGCCGTTGGCCACCTGCATCGACGCCAGGCGGCCAAACGCACCTTCCATGCGCTCGCGACGGGTCTTGGCATCCAGACCGTCGGCACCGAGCATCGACGACGTCGCCTGGTCCAGGATCAGCGCGGCGTAGCCCTTGCTGGTGGTCTGCTCGGCACAGCCGTACGGGTAGTTCAACGCGCCCTGCAGCGCGCTGGCGAACGGAATCGGCGGCAGCGGGCTGACCAGCAGCCGTGCGTTCACCGACTCGGACATCAGGCCCTCGGTCAGGCTGTTGTCGAGGCTGACCGCGGCCAACGGATCCAGCGTGCGTACCTGCGAACGCAGCACCTGTGGCCATGCCGCACGCACCGGCAGGTCGTAGCGGCGATCGGCCTTGAAGCCGTTGCCGTCCACCCGCACCCGCACCTTGGCCACGCTGTGGCCTTCGCGTGCCGACAAGGGGAAGCTCAGCGTGGTCTTGGCATCGGCATTCAACTGCACGCTGCGGCTGCCCTCACCCAGGTTCAACGGCCCCTCGCTTTCCACCTTCACGTTGAACTGGCCCGGCTTGCCGGTGAAGTTCTGCACGTCCAGGGTCACGGTGCTGCGGTCGCCCGGGGCCAGCACGCGCGGCATGCTGGCTTCGGCCAGGATCGGCGCGCGCACCACGGTTTCCACGTCGCGCTTGCCGTACTGGTCATCGCTGTAGACCAGCGCCGATACGCGCAGGGTGCCGTTGAAGTCCGGCACCTTCAGGCGGATGCGGGCGATGCCCTTGGCATCGAGCTGCACCGGGCCGGAGAACAGGTCCACGGTCTGCACGCGCGCAGTCGGGCGCTTGGCCTGTGGCAACGCCTGCAGCGCCATGTCGCCACCGAACTTCAGCTTGCCGGCACCGCCGTCAAAGCTCTCGATCACCCGGCTGTAGATGTCGTAGGCATCGATGCCGAGGCGACGCTGGGCGAAGAAGTGCGCACCGGCGTCGGGCACCGGGAAACGGGTGATGTTGAGGATGCCCACGTCCACCGCCGAGACGGTGACGTGCGCCACCTTGCCGGCCAGCTGCGGTGCGCTGACCGTCACCGGCAGGTCCTGTTCCGGTCGCATCTGCTTGGGCGCTGCCAGGCCGACAGCCACGGTGCGGCCCTTGCGGTCCATCGGCACGTGCACCACGCCCACGGCACGGGCCGGGGTGATCTTGCTCGGCGCACTGCCGCCACGGAACACCAGCGCGGTGATGTAGACGTCGTGGCGCTCCCAGTCAGCGGTGACCGGGATCCTGAAGGTCGAACCCGGCTTGGCCTCGATGTCCTGCACGTACAGCATGCGGTCGGTCTCGACCATCAGGATGCCCTTGCCGGCGTGCGGCGGGGTCACCGTCACTTCCAGGGTGTCACCGGCCTTGTAGCCGGTCTTGTCCAGGCCCAGCTTGACCTTGTCAGGACGCGCGTCTAGGCCGCGGTTGTCATCACCCCAGCTCCAGCCGGCGCGGAACGGGTAACGGCTGGTCAGGCCGGTGGACGGATCGAACACGTCCACCCGGTACTCGCCCCACTCCACCGGGAAATCGAAGGCGACCGCGCTGCTGCCGGCATCGACGGTGCGCGTTTCCTTGTTCTCGAAGCGGCGGGTGAAATCGTAGTCCCAGCGGTTGTCGTTGAAGGTCCAGTGGTAGTCGCGCAGTTCGCGCACCAGGGTGATCTTCAGGCCCTTGGCCGGCTGCGGCGTGCCGGCGGCATCCACGCGCATCAGCTCGAAGCGCGCATTGCCGTTGGAATCGGCACCGTCCTCGGGGTTGAACAGCGGGCGTACACCGACCAGGGCGTTGGCCGGCCACATCACCCGCTTCAGGGTACGGGTGACCGTTCGGCCACCGGTTTCATACAGGCTGCCGGACAGCACCACGGCGATTGGTGCCTTGGCCTTGGCTGCCTCTTCCGGCAACGCCACATCCTCACGCAGCTGGCCATTGCCCGGCAGCGTGGTGTCGATCACGTCCTTGGCCTCGCGCGGCAGCTGCAGGGTCGGGTCACCAAAGAAATAGCCTGGCAGCCCCTCCACCGGCTTCTGTTCGGCGGCGACCGCCATGCGTGCGGTGAAGCGGTTGCCATCGGCCGGCGCACCATACAGGTAGGCACCATTGGCCTGCAGGCGCAGATCCTCGCCCGGCTTCAGCGTCTTCTGCGCGCTGTCCAGGTCCAGCTTCATGCGCTCGGGCAGGAACTCCTCGATGCGCAGGGTCATGCCCTGGATCGCTTCCTTGCTGGCAGGGTCGGTGCGGAACTCGACCTGCCAGCGCCCGGTCGGCGCCTCGGCGGGAATGACCTGCTCGAAGTTGATGTAGCCCTGGTCGCCCGGCTGCAGGCGGGTCTCGCGGAAGGTCTTGCCGTCAGGCTGCTTCAGGCGCAGGAACACCGGCTGTGCCTTCACCGGCTTGCCGTCGTTGTCGCGCAGCAGGGCGGACAGGCGCACGGTCTCGCCCGGGCGGTACAGGTCGCGCCCGGACCAGGCATAGACATCGAACCAGGCGTTGTCGCGGCCGGCCACGGCGAATTCGCTCAGGTCCAGCGCCGGCTGGTTGAACGGCAGGAAGCTGGTGTCCTTGCCACTGCTGGCGACCAGCACGTGGGTGGCATCCAGGGTGTAGTTCAGCAGCGCATTGCCATTGCCATCGGTGCTGCCCTTGAGCACCACCTCGCCCTTGGCGTCGAGCACGCGCAGGTCGATGCCCTTCAACGGCGCGCCGTCCTTGAGGCCGGCGGTATGCACGAACAGCTTGTCCTTGTAGGCACGGGTATGCAGGCCGATGTCGCTGACCGAGAAGAACGCGGTATCGAACTCGCCCTCGTAGTCACCGGTGCGCTTGAGCAGGGCGAAGTACAGGCCCGGCTCCTGCAGTTCCTTGATGTCCTGTGTCGGCAGGTAGGTCAGCACCCGCTCGTTCTTCTTGCCGCCCAGGATGAAGCGGTTGACGTAGACCGGCTCGGCCAGCTTGTTGATCGGGCTGCGCTCGTAGTCGCTGCTCAGCTCCCAGCTGCCACGGCGGCCGCCGCGCTGGTACTGGCTGAAGAAGGTCGGCAGGTCCTTCTCGCGCACGCGCAGGAACTCGACATCGACCTCCGGCACGTTCACCGAGACCACCGGCAGGCCGCGGCTGTCCTTGGCCGGCAGCACGCTGCCCTGCGAGGCGAAGCCAACCACCGGCTTCAGCTCGCCGCTGAACACCTTCTGCTTCAACTCCTTGCCCAGGCGGCTGCCATCGGCGGCGAGCAGGTCCGGCGAGACCACAAGGCTGAACTCCTTGCCGGCCTCGACGAACGGGTAGCGCAGGGTCAGGCCGTCATCGGACAGGGTCCAGCTGCTGTCGTCGGTGCCGACCTTCTCTTCGAAGCGCACCAGCTTGTCGAAGTCCTGGGTGCCGACCAGTGGGCGCGAGAACTCCAGCGCCAGCGACAGGCCGTCATTCTTCTGGTCCGGGTAGGCGCGCAGCAGGGTGAATTCCTTCACCTGCTCGGCTTTGGTGGTGATCGCTTCACCGCTGGCCTTGGGCAGCTGCCCGCTGTCGTTGCGGCAGCCGGCCAGGCCCAGCAGCAGGCCTCCTGCCAGTACCGCCGCCCATCCCCACCGCTTCCGCCGTGCCGGACCGCTCATGTCGTCACTCCCTGATCGAGGCGGCCATTATAGGCAGGCCGCGTCAAGGTGTTGACGCGAATTCGGCAATTCCCGCGGGTGCGGGTAGTGCCGGCCGCTGGCCGGCAACCGGCATGGCAGGTTGGATGGAATTGGCGGCCAGCGGCCGGCACTACCGATCGCCCTACCCCGGCAGGTACAGGTCCACGTAGTCGGTCACCGGCATTGCCGCCAGCGCCACCGGGTCCAGCGATGCCGCGAGGATGCGCTGCTGCTGGGCGGTCGGGAAGCGATGGGCCAGGTGCCGGCGGAACTTGTCCATCAGCAGCGGAATGCCTTCCTCGCGGCGCCGGGCGTGGCCGAGCGGGTACTCCACAAGCACCTCCGGCAGTTCGCTGCCATCGGTGAAGCGCACGCGCAGGCCGTTGGCGATGCTGCGCTTGTCCGGGTCCAGATAATCGGCGCTGAGCCGTGGATCCTCGTGACAAGCCATCTTCGCACGCAGCGCATCGATACGCGGATCGGCGGCAACGTCGTCCTCATAGTCCTCGGCCACCAGCCGCCCGTGCAGCAACGCGATGGCGACCATGTACTGCACGCAGTGATCGCGGTCGGCGGGATTATGCAGCGGGCCCTGCTTGTCGATGATGCGGATGCAGGCTTCCTGGGTCCGGATCGCGATATGCGCGATGTCCTCGACCCGCCGCCCCATCGCACGCAACTGCTGGTGCAGCGTGACCGCCGCCTCCACCGCGGTCTGGCCGTGGAACTCGGCCGGGTAGCTGATCTTGAACAGCACGTTCTCCATCACATAGCTGCCGAGCGGTCGCCCCAGCGTCAGTGCCTTGCCATGCATCGACACCGCTTCAAATCCCCAGGTCGGTGCGCTGAGCACGCTCGGGTAACCCATCTCGCCACTGGCCGCCATCAGCGCCAGGCGCACGCCACGGCTGGTCGCGTCGCCGGCCGCCCAGCTCTTGCGCGAGCCGGTGTTGGGTGCGTGCCGGTAGGTGCGCAGCGACTGGCCATCGACCCAGGCCAACGACAGCGCATTGAGCACGCGCTCGCGGTCCAGCCCGAGCAGTTGGGCGACCACGGCGGTGGTCGCCACCTTGACCAGCACCACGTGGTCCAGCCCAACCCGGTTGAAGGAATTCTGAAGAGCCAGCACGCCCTGGATCTCGTGCGCCTTGATCATCGCCAGCAGCACATCGTGCATGGTCGGCGGCGGACGACGCAGTGCCTGCGCATTGCGGCCCAGCCAATCGCAGACAGACAGGATGCCGCCCAGGTTGTCCGACGGGTGGCCCCATTCGGCGGCCAACCAGGTGTCGTTGAAATCCAGCCAGCGCACCATTGCGCCGAGGTTGAAGGCGGCCTGCACCGGATCCAGCACGTAGTGCGTACCCGGCACGCGCGCCCCGTTGACCACGCTGATGCCCGGCACCAATGGCCCAAGCAGCTTGCTGCAGGCCGGGAAGGACAGTGCCTCCAGGCCGCAGCCCAGGGTATCGAGCAGGCAGTGGTGTGCGGTCTGGAACGCCAGCGGTGAGTCGATGCGGGCGTCGCGTACGTAGTCGACGATGTCCACCAGCAGCGCATCCCACGCTGCACGCTCGATGGATGGGGTGTGGCTGTCGGACATCGTCGATCTCCTCGTTGCGGTGCACGGTTGCCCGTGCACCCTGCCAACCAAGGTTGGCATCTACCAAAGCAATCGGTCTCTGCGGCCCGGTAGTCGCCAACCTTGGTTGGCGTTTACCAACGCATCACTCGGCCGGTACCCGCACCCTGCCTTCCATCAGCACGCGGGCGCTGCGGCTCATGATGGCCTTGGTCACTGTCCACTGGCCGTCAACGAGTGCCGCCTGCGCACCCACGCGCAACGTGCCGGACGGATGGCCGAACGTCACCGCTTCGCGTTCGCCGCCGCCGGCGGCGCGATTGACCAGCGTGCCCGGGATCGCCGCTGCGGTACCGATCGCCACGGCCGCGGTACCCATCATCGCGTGATGCAGCTTGCCCATCGACAACGCACGCGCGTGCAGATCGATTGCCGACGCCGGAATCGCCTTGCCACTGGACGAGACGTAGTCCTGTGCCGGTGCAACGAACGCCACCTTGGGCGTGTGCTGGCGTGTCGCCGCGTCTTCCAGGTTCCTGATCAGACCCATGCGCAAGGCGCCGTAGGCGCGAATCTTCTCGAAGCGCTCCAGCGCTCCCTTGTCCTCGTTGATCGCCGGTTGCAGCTCGACACCGGTGTAGCCGAGGTCGGCGGCGTTGAGGAAGATCGTCGGAATGCCGGCGGTGATCATGGTTACCTCGAAGGCGCCGACGCCGGGCACCTCCAGGGTATCGACCAGGTTGCCGGTCGGGAACATCGCGCCTGCATCGCCGTCATCGGACGGATCGATGAATTCCAGCTGGATCTCGGCCGCCGGGAAGGTCACGCCATCCAGCTCGAAATCGCCGATCTCCTGCACTTCGCCATCGCGCATCGGCACGTGGGCGATGATGGTCTTGCCGATGTTGGCCTGCCAGATGCGCACGGTGCACAGGCCATCGCGCGGCACCCGGGCCGGATCGATCAGCCCATTGGCGATCGCGAACGGACCTACTGCAGTACTGAGGTTGCCGCAGTTGCCGCTCCAATCGACGAAGGCGGTGTCGATCGAGACCTGCCCGTACAGGTAGTCCACATCGTGGTCAGGCACCGAGGCGGTGGAAATGATCACGCACTTGCTGGTGCTGGAGGTGGCGCCGCCCATGCCGTCGGTCTGCTTGCCATACGGATCGGGCGAGCCGATCACGCGCATCAGCAGCGCATCGCGCGCGGCGCCCGGCACCTGCGCGGCTTCGGGCAGGTCCTGCAGGCGGAAGAACACGCCCTTGCTGGTGCCGCCGCGCATGTAGGTGGCGGGAATACGGAGTTGCGGGAGGAAGGTCATGGATCAGTATCCTGGATGCGACGAACCAATATCGGGGTTGAGCTTCTCGTCTTCGAACAGTGCTTCCATGCCCCGCGAAGCATTCCAGATGCGCACGATGGAAACGTGCGCAGGTAGCTCCACGTAGTAGATCAGGTAGCCGTTGAAGCGACGAACCGGATGAAAACGCAACGGCGCTGGCAGCGAGGGCAACAGACCCGCATGTAGTGCGGAACCAGCACCCGGGTGGGCCTCGATCAGCTTTACAACGGATTCCACCGCATCGATGAAGCCGATTTCCAGCACTTCTCCGCCTTGATCTGCATACCGGCCTGCTGCCTGGTCAAGATCTCGAACCGCTGCAGGGGACCAGTGCGAAGGTTTCACTTGCGGTTCCGTGCACGCTCACGGAGCTTGTCAAAGTGATCCGGCGCCAGAGGTGCCGAAGGACCAGAAGCCAGCCCCTCGGCAATCAGCTGCTTGAGCAGTTCTTCGGCCTTGCTGCGCTGGCGCTGGCGGATCAGGTCACGCACATAGTCCGACGTACTGGAGTAGCCGCCTTCGCGCACTTCCTCGTCCACGAACTGCTTGAGCGGGTCGGTCAGCGAAATGTTCATGGTGGCCATGAAACTCTCCTTTGGCAGTTTTTGCCAAGTCAGTGTGCGCCCTGCCCTGGTGTCGGACAAGCCCGCCCCCGGTCTCCGGGGGCAGGCATTCAGCCCGGCATCACGCCACCCTGGCGCCTTCCAGGAAGTCCTGGGCGAAGCGCTGCAGCACGCCACCGGCTTCGTAGATCGCCACTTCCTCGTCGCTGTCCAGGCGGCAGGTGACCGGCACGATCACGTCCTGGCCGTCGCGGCGATGGATGACCAGGGTCAGCTCGGCGCGCGGGGTGCGCTCGCCGATCACGTCGAAGGTCTCGGTGCCGTCGATGCCCAGGGTCAGGCGGGTGGTGCCCGGCTTGAACTCCAGCGGCAGCACGCCCATGCCGATCAGGTTGGTGCGGTGGATGCGTTCGAAGCCTTCGGCCACGATCGCTTCCACACCGGCCAGGCGCACGCCCTTGGCGGCCCAGTCACGCGAGCTGCCCTGGCCGTAGTCGGCACCAGCGATGATGATCAGCGGCTGCTTGCGGTCCATGTAGGTCTCGATCGCTTCCCACATGCGCATCACCTTGCCTTCCGGCTCCACCCGCGCCAGCGAGCCCTGCTTCACGCTGCCGTCCTCGTTGCGCACCATCTCGTTGAACAGCTTCGGGTTGGCGAAGGTGGCGCGCTGCGCGGTCAGGTGGTCGCCGCGGTGGGTGGCGTAGGAATTGAAGTCCTCTTCCGGCAGGCCCATTTTCGCCAGGTATTCACCGGCGGCGCTGGAGGCCATGATCGCGTTGGACGGCGACAGGTGGTCGGTGGTGATGTTGTCCGGCAGCACCGCCAGCGCGCGCATGCCTGCCAACGTACGCTCGCCGGCCAATGCGCCCTCCCAGTACGGAGGACGACGGATGTAGGTGCTCTGCGGGCGCCAGTCGTACAGCGGGCTGACCGCGGCGCCATGCTCCACGCGCACGTTGAACATCGGGTTGTAGACCTTGCGGAACTGCTCGGGCTTCACCGAGGCCTTCACCACCGCGTCGATCTCGGCGTCGCTCGGCCAGATGTCCTTCAGGCGCACCTCGTTGCCCTCGGCATCCACGCCCAGCACGTCCTTCTCGATATCGAAGCGGACGGTGCCGGCGATGGCATAGGCGATCACCAGCGGCGGCGAGGCCAGGAAGGCCTGCTTGGCGTACGGATGAATGCGGCCATCGAAGTTGCGGTTACCCGACAGCACAGCCGTTGCGTACAGGTCACGGTCGATGATTTCCTGCTGGATCTTCGGGTCCAGAGCACCGCTCATGCCGTTGCACGTAGTGCAGGCGAAGGCGACGATGCCGAAGCCGAGCTGTTCCAGGTCCGGCAGCAGACCGGATTCTTCCAGGTACAGCTGCACGGCCTTGGAACCCGGCGCCAGCGACGACTTCACCCACGGCTTGCGCTGCAGGCCACGCGCGTTGGCGTTGCGCGCCAGCAGTGCAGCGGCAATCACGTTGCGCGGGTTGGAGGTATTGGTGCAGCTGGTGATGGCGGCGATGATCACCGCGCCATCGGGCATCAGGCCCTGCGCCTGCTCGGCCTTGCCGGCTTCCAGCTTGGCTTCGTCGGCGATGCCGCGCTCGGCCAGTTCGGCAGTGGCCACGCGCTTGTGCGGGTTGGACGGGCCAGCCATGTTGCGCACCACGCTGGACAGGTCAAAGCGCAGCACGCGCTCGTACTGCGCGGTGGCCAGGTCATCGGCCCACAGGCCGGTGGTACGCGCGTAGTTTTCCACCAGCGCTACCTGCGATTCCTCGCGGCCGGTCAGGCGCAGGTAGTCGATGGTCTGCCCGTCGATGTAGAACATCGCGGCGGTGGCACCGTATTCGGGGCACATGTTGGAGATAGTGGCGCGGTCACCGATGGTCAGTGCCGCGGCACCCTCGCCGAAGAATTCAAGCCAGGCGCCGACCACGCGCTCCTTGCGCAGGAACTCGGTCAGGGCCAGTACCACGTCGGTGGCGGTGATGCCCGGCTGCGGGCGACCACTCAGTTCGACACCGACGGTGTCGGGCAGGCGCATCCACGACGCGCGACCCAGCATCACGTTCTCGGCTTCCAGGCCGCCCACGCCGATGGCGATCACGCCCAGCGCATCCACGTGCGGGGTGTGGCTGTCGGTGCCCACACAGGTATCCGGGAAGGCCACGCCGTCCTGCACGTAGACCACCGGCGACATCTTCTCCAGGTTGATCTGGTGCATGATGCCGTTGCCTGGCGGAATCACGTCCACGTTCTCGAAGGCCAGCTTGGTCCAGTCGATGAAGTGGAAACGGTCTTCATTGCGACGATCTTCGATCGCGCGGTTCTTCTCGAACGCCTGCGGATCGAAACCACCACACTCCACTGCCAGCGAGTGGTCGACGATCAGCTGTACCGGCACCACCGGGTTGACCTTGGCCGGGTCGCCGCCCTTGTCGGCGATCGCATCACGCAGGCCGGCCAGGTCGACCAGCGCGGTCTGGCCGAGGATGTCGTGGCACACAACGCGTGCCGGGAACCACGGGAAATCGAGGTCGCGACGGCGCTCGATCAGCTGCTTCAGCGAATCGCCGAGCGTGGCCGGATCGCAGCGGCGCACCAGGTTCTCGGCCAGCACGCGCGAGGTGTACGGCAGGGTGGCGTAGGCGCCGGGCTGGATCGCATCGACAGCGGCACGCGCGTCGAAATAATCCAGCGCGCTGCCGGGGAGGTTCTTGCGGTAATCGGTATTCATGGGCTGGCGGAGTGCTTGAGGCGGGCCGGGTGCCGGCGGTGCGGCGGCGAAAGCATCCGGCCGGCACGCGGCCGGCCGGATGGGTACAGCAGGTGGATCAGACGCGCTTGTCGATGGCGACGAAGTCGCGGTCTTCCGGACCGATGTAGTTGGCGCTCGGGCGGATGATCTTGCCGTCGATACGCTGCTCGACGATGTGCGCGCTCCAGCCGGCGGTGCGGGCGATCACGAACAGGGGAGTGAACATCGCGGTCGGCACGCCCATCATGTGGTAGCTGACGGCGCTGAACCAGTCCAGGTTCGGGAACATTTTCTTGATGTCCCACATCACCGATTCCAGGCGCTCGGCGATGTCGTACATCTTCATGCTCGACTGCTCTTCGGACAGCTCGCGGGCCACATCCTTGATCACCTTGTTGCGCGGATCGGAAACGGTGTAGACCGGGTGGCCGAAACCGATCACCACTTCCTTGCGCTCGACGCGGGCCTTGATGTCTTCCTCGGCCTCATCCGGGGTGTCGTAGCGCTTCTGCACTTCGAACGCCACCTCGTTGGCGCCGCCGTGCTTCGGACCGCGCAGCGCGCCGATGCCACCGCAGATCGCGCTGTACATGTCGCTGCCGGTGCCGGCGATGACACGGCAGGTGAAGGTCGAGGCATTGAACTCGTGTTCGGCGTACAGGATCAGCGAGGTGTGCATTGCCTTCACCCACGACTCCTGCGGCTTCTCGCCGTGCAGCAGGTGCAGGAAGTGGCCACCGATCGAGTCATCGTCGGTTTCCACGTCGATGGCGCGGCCGTTGTGGCTCCAGTGGTACCAGTACAGCAGCATCGAACCGAGGCAGGCCATCAGCTTGTCGGCGATGTCACGCGCGCCCGGATGGTTGTGGTCGTCCTTCTCCGGCGCCACGCAGCCGAGCACGGACACGCCGGTGCGCATCACGTCCATCGGGTGCGCCGACGGCGGCAGTTCTTCCAGCGCCGCCTTCACCGCGGCCGGGATGCCACGCAGCGACTTCAGCTTGGCCTTGTAGGAAACCAGCTCGGCGCGGGTCGGCAGCTTGCCGTGCACCAGCAGGTAGGCGATTTCCTCGAACTCGCTGGTGTTGGCCAGGTCCAGGATGTCGTAGCCACGGTAGTGCAGGTCGTTGCCACTACGGCCCACGCTGCACAGCGCGGTGTTGCCGGCAGCGGTGCCGGACAGGGCGACGGACTTCTTCGGCTTGAAGGTCGGGGTTGCGGTCGTATCGTTCATGTTTCCCTCCGAAAACTTGATGGTGCAGGGTACTGCTTATTTCTTGGCGGCGAACAGTGCATCGAGCTGCTGCTCGAAGGCGTGGTAGCCGATGCGGTCGTAGAGTTCTTCGCGGGTCTGCATGACTTCCACCACGTTGCGCTGATGACCATCGCGGCGCACCGCCTGGTAGACGTTCTCGGCGGCCTTGTTGGCCGCACGGAAGGCCGACAGCGGGAACAGCTGGATGGCGACGCCGGCCGAAGCCAGTTCATCGCGACTGAACAGCGGAGTGGCACCGAATTCGGTGATGTTGGCCAGCACCGGCACCTTCACCGCGTCGACGAAGCGGCGGTAGGTATCCAGATCGTAGGCGGCCTCGGCGAAGATGCCGTCGGCACCGGCCTCGACACAGGCAATGGCGCGCTCGATGGCCTTGTCCACGCCGTCCACCTGGATGGCGTCGGTACGCGCGATCAGGAAGAAGTCCGGATCGGTCTTGGCATCGGCGGCTGCCTTCACGCGGTCCACCATTTCGCCCTGCGAGACGATCTCCTTGCCGGGGCGGTGACCGCAACGCTTGGCGCCGACCTGGTCTTCGATATGGCAGGCGGCCGCACCGGCCTTGATCAGCGACTTCACGGTGCGCGCGATGTTGAATGCGCTCGGGCCGAAGCCGGTGTCGATGTCGACCATCAGCGGCAGGTCGCAGACATCGGTGATGCGGCGCACGTCCACCAGCACGTCTTCCAAGGTGTTGATGCCCAGGTCCGGCAGGCCCAGCGAGCCGGCAGCAACACCGCCGCCGGACAGGTAGATGGCGCGGAAGCCGGCGCGCTTGGCCAGCAGTGCATGGTTGGCGTTGATCGCGCCGATCACCTGCAGCGGCGATTCGGCAGCCAGCGCCTCACGGAAGCGGGCACCGGCGGAGAAAGGGGCGGAAGCGGTCATGCGGCAATCCAGGTTGAAGTACGGGATAGAGAGCGCAAGCACCATGCCAGGCTGCAAGCCCTTGATTTCACGGGAATGACGCTCGCTCAACAGTGAAACATATGAAACATTGAAACGGATGTATCATGAAACATCCCGTCCAACGCGCGCCGCCATGTACCTGCCCCGCTCGCCTCTGCGCCACGCCGATGCCGACCCCGGCCGCCCGGTGATCTGGACCGTCAGCGTCTCGCGGCTGACCGGCCTGCTCGGCGACGTCATTCCCGAGTTCGACCGCCGCGCGCGCATCGAGCAGATCAACCTCGGCTTCGAGGAAGCGGTGGACGTGATCGGCCAGCGTCTGCGCCGCGAGCACTGTGACGTGGTCATCGCCGGCGGCTCCAACGCGGCCTGGCTGCGCGGCCGGCTGGAGCTGCCGCTGGTGCCGATCCAGGCCAACGGCTTCGACCTGATGGAAGCGCTGGCGCGGGCGCGTCGAATCGCCAGCCGCATCGGCCTGGTCACCCACGCCAGCGACGTGCCGGTGTTCAGCAACTTCCAGCAGAGTTTCGGCCTGGATATCGAACACCGTCGATTCGTCACCCGCGAAGACGCGCGCGATTGCATCGCCGACCTGCGCGCCAACGGCATCGAGGTGATCGTCGGCACCGGCATGGCCATCGACCACGCCGAACAGGCCGGCCTGCCCGGCGTGCTGCTGTACTCGGCCGATTCAGTGCGGCAGGCGTTCGAGCATGCGTTGGAACTGACCCAGACCCTTGCCCGCTCCGGCGGCAGCCGGCCCGCGCCGCGCCGCCGCGCCGCACCGCGCAGCGATGCCCACGACCTGCTCGGCGACAGCGAGGCCATGGCACAGGTGCGCGCACAGATCGCGCTGTACGCCCCGCATGACAGCACCGTACTGGTCACCGGTGAAACCGGCACCGGCAAGGAACTGGTGGCGCGCCAGCTGCACGCCGCCAGCGGCCGCCGTGGCCGCTTCGTGGCACTGAACTGCGGCGCGATCAGCGAATCGCTGCTGGAAGCGGAGCTGTTCGGCTACAGCGATGGCGCCTTCACGGGCGCACGCCGTGGCGGCCGCGTCGGCCTGGTCGAGGCGGCTGACGGCGGCACCCTGTTCCTGGATGAAATCGGCGAACTGCCGCTGCCACTGCAGACCCGCCTGCTGCGGGTGCTGGAAGAACGCGAGGTACTGCGTGTCGGTGCCACCGAACCGACCCCGGTCGACCTTCGCGTGGTGGCCGCGACCCTGCAGTCGCTCGAGCAGCGCGTGGCGGCCGGCAGCTTCCGCCGCGACCTGTATTACCGCCTGGCCGCGCTGCGCATCGCCCTGCCCGCGCTGCGTGCCCGGCGCGGTGACATCCCGCTGCTGGCGCAGCATTTCTTCCGCCAGCTGCGTGGTATCGACGCGCCACTGGATGCGGAGGCACTGGCGGTGCTGACCACCGCCGAGTGGCCCGGAAATGTGCGCGAATTGCGTAATCTGGTGGATCGGCTGCGCATCCATTGGCAACCCGGTGAAGGGCTGATTGATGCCGCGCGACTGCTGCAGCTGGCACCCGAGCTGGTGAATGAGGGCGCCGCTGCGCTACCAGTGGAAAGCAACGGCAAGCGCCCGCCGCGTGTGCAGTTGGAAACGCTGTTGCAGGAACACCGCAATGACCGCGAGGGGATGGCACAGGCGCTGGGCGTATCACGCACCACGCTGTGGCGCTGGCTGCGCGCGGAGGGATTGTAACGTCCTGCCATCTGGCTGGTGCACATCGATCTCTGGCAGGGGCGAACCGATGCCGACGTCTGTTGAGGGCAACCCGATGCCTGGGCGGTGCGAAGCGATCCCCGGCGGGTGCGAACCTTGGTTCGCACCGCTTTTCCCAAGCACCCCATCCACGCATGGCGTGGATCTACTGGAGCGCCCAGGCGCTACAGCACGCGCGTCGGCCGGGCGCGGAAGAAGGTGCAATCAACGCGCCCAGCGCACTTCTATCGCGAACCGTCCACTTCCCACTGCGGCAATCCACAACAGCAACACACCCAGCGGCACTTCGCTCAGGTAGAAGAACCAGCTCAGCCAATCCGGCACGCTCAGCCCCGCAGGAATGCGCGCGATGCCATCGGTAAGCGCCGCCACCGCACAGATCGCCGCCAGCAGCAGGGCCGAAGGCCGGCTGAGCAGGCCCAGCACCAGCAGGCCGCCCGCAATCCATTCAATGCCGCCGAGCACGGGCGCACTGAATACCGGGAACGGGATCCCCGCATCGACCAGCGTATGCACCATGCGTTCTCGGCCCGCATCGGTGAACACCTTGTTCCAGCCGGACACGCAGAACATCACCCCGGCCACGATGCGGGCGATCAACAGCAGGAACGCTTCCACGCCGTGACGCGGCGGCGGCACCGCAAACAGGCAACGCCAGGAGGGCATGGCAACTCCGGAAGTCAAGGACATTCGTTGGAGTGTGCCGGTTGGTTGATTGCCCGCAGATGAAGCGAATGGGTCCGAATGCGACAATCCGCTCTTGTAAAGTCGAGCCATGCTCGACTGCTTTACGCGCCAGAGCAACAGCAGTCGAGCATGGCTCGACTCTACAAAAAGCGTGCGTCGGTAAGCAGAAGCTCGATCTCCTCCACCTGCACGACAGGCACCTGCCACGGATGATGCGGCACGATGCCCTGTTCGAAGATGCGCTGCAGCCGCTGCGGATCACGCGGCAGGCAGAACTCCAGGCGCACGCTGGCGACCACTTCGGTGCGACCCGCCTCACCCTGTGCGGGCGACGCACCCGCGCGCGGGCGGAACTGCTCGAACCCCGGCGCCGACCACCACATACCGTGTTCGTAGTCGCCGGCCGCCAGCGCGTCCACCGCCAGGATGCCCTGCTTCACCGCATCCAGTGCTGCCGACGGCACGAACACCACCACGCGGTACAGCGGCAGGCGTTGCATCGGGCAGCCTTACGGGTACAGCAGACGCTTGCTCCAGCGCCCTTCGGCGCCGGCTTCATAGCACCAGCGTTCGTGCAGGCGGAACTGCGCGCCGTACCAGAACTCGATGCGGTCGGGCACCACGCGCAGGCCGCTCCAGCCCTCCGGGCGCGGCACGTCCTTGCCCTCGAAGCGGGCTTCGACCTCGGCCACGCGCGCATCGAATTCCTCGCGCGTTGCCAGCGTCTTCGACTGCTGCGAGGCCCACGCACCGATCTGGCTCATGCGCGGGCGGCTGGCGAAATAGGCATCGGCTTCGGCATCGGCGACCTGCTCGACACGGCCTTCAATGCGCACCTGGATACCGGCCTCGCGCAGGCTGCGCCACAGGAACAACAGCGCGGCCTGCGGATTGGCCTGCAGCTCCTGGCCCTTATGGCTGTCCAGGTGGGTGTAGAACACGAAACCACGCTCGTCGAACGCCTTCAGCAGCACGGTACGTGCCGAGGGACGGCCGTGCGTATCGGCAGTGGCCACGGTCATCGCGTTCGGCTCGACCTCGCGGCTCTGTTTGGCTTCTTCGAACAGGTCGGCAAACGTGGACAGGGCTTCGGCGTACAGGTCGCTCATGATTGCGTTCTTCTCACACGGATTGGGCTATTGTGGCTGCATGGCCGCTGCTGCGTATATGCCCCAGGTGAAAGGATTCCCCGAAACATTGGCCGAACAGGTGCTGGACGATGCACTGGGCAGCGGTGCAGCGGTTCCAGTATTGGCGATCAGCGGCCTGCAGGGGAGCGGCAAATCGACGCTGGCCGCACAGGTGGTGGCGCGCGCCCAGTCGCGCGGCCTGAACGCCGCCACGCTGTCCATCGATGATGTCTACCTGACCCGCGCACAGCGGCAGCGGCTGGCCCGCCAGGTGCACCCGCTGCTGATTACCCGAGGCCCGCCGGGCACCCATGACCTGGCGTTGGCCCATGCGGTGCTGGACGTCGTGGACACACGCCAGCCTTTCGCGATGCCGCGCTTCGACAAGCTGGCCGATGAACGCCTGCCCGAGGCGCAATGGCCGCAGCTGCAGCAACCGCTGGACCTGCTGGTCTTCGAAGGCTGGTTCCTGGGCACGCCTGCGCAGGATGACGACGCGCTGGACAGCCCGTTGAACGCACTGGAGCGCGAAGCCGACGCCGATGGTCGCTGGCGGCGCTGGTGCAACCAGGCGCTGGCTCGCGACTACCCGGCGCTGTGGCAGCGCTGCGACCGCCTGTGGTTCCTGCAGCCACCGGATTTCTCGGTGGTACCGCGCTGGCGGTGGCAGCAGGAGCAGAACCTGCAGGCCGCGCAGCCGGGCCGGCACGGCATGAGCCGGCCGCAGCTGGAGCGCTTCGTGCAGTACTACGAACGGGTCAGCCGGCAGGCGCTGGCTACCCTGCCCGCCCTGGCCGACCACGTAGTGATGCTGGACGGCCAGCGACAGGTGCAGGACGTGCGCTGAGCGCGCCTATTCCACCAGGAAGGTTACCCGCAGGTTGACCCGCCATTCGGTGATTTCGCCGCTGCCATTGGTGACCACCTTGGTCTCGTTCACCCAGGCGCCCTGGATGCCCTTGACCGTCTCGGAGACCTTCTTCAGACCGCTGCGCACGGCGTCCTCCACGCTCTTCGGCGAGGAGGCGGTGATTTCGATAACCTTGGCGACCGTCATGGCCTGTACTCCGGTTGGCGCGGGAAACCCCGCAGGAACGCCTACCCTGACGTGAAGGACGTAAAGGCCAGGGCACGGAGGTGTTAGCATCACAGGGCATGAATCCTGCTCCGAACCTGATCCTGATCGGCCCGATGGGCGCCGGCAAAACCTGCATCGGCCGCCGCCTGGCCGAGCGCTTCACGCTGGACTTCGTCGATGTCGACCAGGCCATCGTCGATGCCGCCGGCGCCAGCATTCCGACCATTTTCGAGCACTCCGGCGAAGCCGGCTTCCGCAGCCATGAACGCGAGGCGCTTGCCCGCGTGCTGGAAGGTCGCGGCCAGCTGGTCTCCACCGGTGGCGGCGCGGTGCTGGATCCGGACAACCGTGCACTGATCGCCCAACGCGGCTTCGTGGTCTACCTGCGGGTCAGCGTGGCCGCGCAGCTGGAACGCCTGGCCCGCGACAAGGGCCGGCCGCTGCTGCAGCGCCCGGACCGCGAGCAGGTGCTGCACGATCTGGCCGCACACCGCGACCCGCTGTACCGCGAACTGGCCGACCTCACCCTTGATACCGACCCGTATACCGCTGCCGACGCGACCGCCCACCTGGTGGTCAAGCTGGCCACGCAATGGCAGCGCCAGGACCTGACCGCATGACTTCCCCCGCCCTGCTGCAGGTCGCCGTTGGCGGCGACCGCCCCTACTCCATCACCATCGGCGCCGGAGCCCAGGCCGATGGTGCTGCACTGGCCTCGCATGTTCGCGGCCGCCACGTGCTGCTGCTCAGCGACAGCGAAGTGGCCCCGCGCTATCTGGCGTCGGTCAAGCAGACGCTGTTGGCTGCCCGCCCCGACCTGATCGTCGGCGAGCATGTGCTGGCCGCCGGCGAAGCCTCCAAGACCCTGGCTGAATTCGGCCGCGCGATCGAAGCGCTGGCCGCACTCGGCGCCACCCGCGACGCCTGCGTGTTCGCCCTCGGTGGCGGCGTGGTCGGTGACCTCGCCGGTTTTGCCGCCGCCTGCTGGATGCGCGGCGTGGACTGCGTGCAACTGCCGACCACCTTGTTGGCGATGGTCGATTCGTCGGTAGGCGGCAAGACCGCGGTCGACATTCCGGCCGGCAAGAACCTGGTTGGCGCGTTCCATCCACCGCGCGCGGTCATCGCCGATACCCGCGTGCTGGCCACCCTGCCGCCGCGCGAGCTGCGTGCTGGCCTGGCCGAAGTGGTCAAGTACGGCGCGCTGGGTGATGCCGTGTTCTTCGAATGGCTGCAGCAGCATGCCGATGCGCTGCTGGCCGGCGAAGACAACGTGCTTTCCGAAGCCATCGCGCGCAGCTGCCGGCACAAGGCCGCCATCGTCGAGCGCGATCCGTTCGAGAAGGGCGAGCGCGCCCTGCTCAACCTCGGCCATACCTTCGGCCATGCCATCGAGACCGAGCAGGGCTACGCGGCCCCGGGCCGCGACGCGCTGAACCATGGCGAAGCCGTAGCGGTCGGCATGGTGCTGGCCGCAAGGCTGTCCACCGAGCTCGGCCTGGCCGAGGATGCCGACCGCGCCCGCCTGCAGGCGCTGCTGGAACATCTCGGCCTGCCGGTGGCGATCCCGGCCGGGCTGGACCCGCAGGCCCTGCTCGGCCGCATGCGGCTGGACAAGAAGAACGTGGCCGGCCGCCTGCGCCTGGTGCTGTGGCGCGGCATGGGCCGCGCCGAAGTGGTGCCGGATGTGGATGAGGCGGTGGTGCTGAAGGTGCTGTCGTCCCGGTAGTGCCGGCCGCTTGCCGGCAACGTCAGCGACGAGGAAGCCGGCCAGCGGCCGGCACTACCGGGCTGCGCGGCAGGATTGCTGGCCAGCCGCCGGCACGACCGCGTTGCGGCCGGGGTCACCCTGGCCCCGCTACAATCGGCGCCATGCACGTCTACCTGCAACATCCCGACGCCGGTGCGCAGGCACCGCGCTTCCTGCGCCTGAGCCTGCAGCCGGACCTGTTCGGCGGCTGGGAGCTGCTGCGCGAGAGCGGCCGCGTCGGTGCCCGCTCGCAGCTGCGGCGCGAGCTGTTCCTGCAGGCCGACGAAGCCCGCCATGCTTTCGAAAAAGCCCGCGATGCCGAACTGCATCGCGGCTTCCAGATCCTTTCGCACGGCGACTGACGCCGCTGCCAACTTTCGTCCAAGGAATGCCCATCGTGACCAGCCCTCTCCGCAATGATCGCCTGCTGCGCGCCCTGCGCCGCGAACCGGTGGACTGCACCCCCGTCTGGCTGATGCGCCAGGCCGGACGCTACCTGCCGGAGTACCGCGCGACCCGGGCCAAGGCCGGCAGCTTCCTGGCCATGGCCAAGAATCCGGAGATTGCCTGCGAGGTCACCCTGCAGCCGCTGCGCCGGTTCCCCTTGGACGCGGCCATTCTGTTCTCGGACATCCTCACCATTCCCGATGCGATGGGCCTGGAGCTGTACTTCGTCGAAGGCGAAGGCCCGAAGTTCCGTCACCCGGTACGTGATGAAGCGGCCATCGCCAAGCTGGCGGTGCCGGACATGGAACAGGACCTGGGCTATGTGATGGACGCGGTGCGCCTGATCCGCCGCGAGCTGGACGGCCAGGTGCCGCTGATCGGCTTCTCCGGCAGCCCGTGGACACTGGCCTGCTACATGGTGGAAGGCGGCGGCAGCAAGGACTTCGCGCGCATCAAGGCGATGGCACTGAACCACCCGCAGGCCCTGCACCGCCTGCTGGAGGTCACCACCGACGCGGTGATTGCGTACCTGGGCGCGCAGCGCGCGGCCGGTGCGCAGGCGCTGCAGGTGTTCGACACCTGGGGTGGCGTGCTGTCGCCGTCGATGTACCGCGAGTTCTCGCTGCGCTACCTGCAGCGCATTGCCGAGGGTCTGGAGCGTGGCGAAGGCAGCGAGCGCACGCCGCTGATCCTGTTCGGCAAGGGCACCGGCCTGCATCTGGAGGCGCTGTCGCAGACCGGCGCCGATGCGCTCGGCCTGGACTGGACGCTGGACCTGGACGAGGCGATGCGCCGTACCGGTGGCCGCGTCGCCCTGCAGGGCAACCTTGACCCGACCACGCTGTACGCCTCGCCGGATGCGATCGCCGCAGCCGCCGCGCGCGTGCTCGACACCTATGCTGCCGGCAACGGCGGCTCGCGCGAGGGCCATGTATTCAATCTCGGCCACGGCATGTCGCCGGACATGGACCCGGCACATGTGCAGGTGCTGGTCGACGCGGTGCACGCGCACAGCCAGCGCTGAACACTGCGCACGCGGTTGCGGCGCGATGTTGATCGCGCCGTGACCCGCAGTGCGCGATCATGGTGGCCCCCACGCTGCACCGGCCGCACCCCATGTCCACATCGCCATCGACCTACAACCGCCAGCGCCCTCTGCTGTGGCTGGTTTCGTTGGCGATCTTCATGCAGATGCTGGACTCGACCATCGTCAACACGGCCTTGCCGGCGATGGCCGCCAGCCTGGGCGAAAGCCCGCTGCAGATGCAGTCGGTGGTGTTCAGCTACGCGCTGGCGGTGGCCACCTTCATTCCCGCCTCCGGCTGGATCGCCGACCGCTACGGCACCCGTCGCACCTTCCTGGTGGCGATCATCCTGTTCACGCTTGGCTCGCTGGCCTGCGCACTGGCCCAGCACCTGCACCAACTGGTCGGTGCGCGCGTGCTACAGGGCATCGGCGGTGCCATGCTGCTGCCAGTCGGCCGGCTGGCGGTGATGCGTTCGGTACCGCGCGAGGATTTCCTGCGCGCGATGAGCTTCATCGCCATCCCGGCCCTGGTCGGTCCGCTGATCGGTCCGACGCTGGGTGGCTGGCTGGTGGAGATCGCCTCATGGCACTGGGTGTTCCTGATCAACCTGCCGATCGGCGTGATCGGTTTCATCGCCGCGATGAAGATCATGCCCGACCACTACGCCAGCCATCGCACCCGTTTCGACCTGCGTGGCTACATCATGCTGGCCTTCGCGATGGTGGTGCTGTCGCTGGCACTGGACGGCATCTCCGGGCTCGGTACGCCACATGCGCTGGTGATGCTGATGACCGTGGCCGGCCTGGCGGCGCTGGTGGGTTACTGGCTGCACGCGGCCAATTCGACGGCGCCGTTGTTCTCGCTGGCACTGTTCCGCGTACCCAGCTACCGCATCGGCATCCTCGGCAACCTGTTCTCGCGCATCGGCAGCAGCGCCATGCCAATGCTGATCCCGTTGCTGCTGCAGGTCGGCCTGGGCCTGGGCCCGATGAACGCCGGCCTGATGATGGTGCCGGTGGCAGCCGCCGGCATGGTCTCAAAGAAGCTGGCAGTGAAGCTGGTGGAGCACTACGGCTACCGCCGCGTGCTGATGGTCAATACCGTGCTGGTGGGCCTGGCGATGGCCAGCTTCATCCTGATGACACCCGGCCAGCACCTGGCCTGGCGCCTGCTGCAGCTGGCCTTCTTCGGTGCGGTCAATTCGCTGCAGTTCACTGTGATGAACACGGTGACCCTGCGTGACCTGGACCGCGAGTTCGCCAGTTCCGGCAACAGCCTGCTGTCGATGGTGATGATGCTCGCCGCCGGTTTCGGTGCCGCGGCGGCCGGCAGCCTGCTGGCCGCGTTCGGCAATCACCTGGACAGCAACAGCGCGACCGCCGCGCTGCATGCCACGTTCCTGTGCGTAGGCGCGATCACCCTGACCTCGACGATGATCTTCTGGCAGCTGCCCGATACCAAGCCGGAGCCACGGCAGGTCGAGCACGTCGCGGAGTGAGGGTGTTTCGGCAGGGCTGCGCCCTGCACCTGCAGAGGCAACAGCAACGGCAACGGCCAGAGCCAAAGCGGCATTCCGTGGGATGGCGGGGCGGTGTCGGAGTGCGGGGACGCCGCAAGTACGTCCTTGTAGGCTTGGCAGCCGCATCCATGCGGCTGACACCCCGCAC
>NZ_JABEME010000016.1 GCF_013004645.1 Stenotrophomonas africana
GTTGCGGGGGTGTCCGCGGCATGGATGCCGCGGCCAAGCCCCCAAGGACGGGTTTACGGCGTCCCCCGCAACCGGACCCACCCCGCCATCCCACGGATAGCCGGCTTTTGCTGTTGCTTCGGCTTCGGCTTCGGCATCGGCAGGTGCAGGGCGCAGCCCTGCCGAACACCCCTCTCATGCTGCGCCGCAGAATGCATTCGGCTGAACCTGCATGCTCTACTTGAATCGATCTAAATCCACGGTCTGGCGGGTCGGGCGTCGTTCCAGGGGGGCTTTCTGCCAGTCATGGTGGAGCTCAGCGGAACGACGCCCGGCGATCCGCGCCGTCTGCCTCCGCGTCATCGACTACAGGAACCCGACATGCGTCCAGTGCCGTCCGCTCCCGCCGTCCCATTGTCTTCGCGTCCGCTGGCGCGCCTGGCCTGCCTGCTCGCACTGTCGGCATCGCCGATGCTGCTGCAGGCCGCACCGGCAGCGTTGGAGCGCGAGGTCAATACCTTCATCGGCAGCAAGGACGATGGCAATACGTTCCCGGGCGCGTCGGCGCCGTTCGGCCTGATCCAGGTCAGCCCGATCGGCAGCCACTACTCGGGCTGGCGCTATGACGATGAGAAGATCCGCGGTTTCGGCCACTCCTTCATCTCCGGCGCAGGCTGCTGGGAGCAGGGCGGCCAGGTGTCTGTGCTGCCGGTGACCGGCTCGATCGGTCCGGGCGGTGATTTCGATACCGGCAACGCCAAGCAGTTCGACCACAAGGCGTATGCCTCGTCGTACACCCACGACGGCGAGATCGGCCAAGCGGGCTATTACAAGGTGCGGCTGACCAGCTACGGCGGCATCGATGCTGAGACCACCGCGCGTACGCGCGCCGCAGCCGAGCGCTACACCTTCAGCCAGCGCCAGGGCGATGGCCACGTGCTGGTGAATGTCGGCCAAGCCAACGAACGCCACTCGGTGATCGGCAGCGTGGTCGATGTGGTCGGCGACCGCGTGGTGGAAGGCAAGCTGGTCACCAAGAGCTTCTGTGGCGGGCACCAGTACACCACCTGGTTCCGCATCGAGTTCGACCGTCCGTTCAAGGCGCATGGCACCTGGGGCGAGGGCGGTGGCCTGCCGGGTGCGCGGCACAGCATGGAAGGCGAGCAGAAGCCGAACGGTGCCTGGCTCAGCTTCGACCTGGCCAAGGGCCAGTCGGTGACGGCGGTCAGCGCAATCTCGCACGTGGATGCCGAAGGCGCGCGCATCAACCTGCGCGCAGATGGCATGCAGGGAGGGGCGCTGCTCGGTTTCGACCGCATGCGTGCGTTGTCGCAGCAGTCGTGGCGTGAGCAGCTGGGCCGGGTGCGTGTGCAGGGCGGCAACGCCGACGACCGCGCCGTGTTCTACAGCGCGGTCTACCACGCGCTGCTACAGCCGATGACCGGCAACGACGCCGACGGCCGCTACCGTGGCTATGACGATGGCATCCACCGTGCCGACGGCTGGACCTACTACGAGTACTTCTCGCTGTGGGATACCTACCGCGCGCAGAACCAGTGGCTGGCACTGACCCGCCCGGATGTGGCGCGTGACATCGGCCGTACCCTGTTGGCGATCGACGAGCAGGGCGGCTGGCTGCCGCGCTGGGGCTATGCCAATTTCGAGACCAACATCATGACCGGCGATCCGGTTACGCCGTTCATGGTCGACCTGTGGCGCTTCGGTGCGCTCAAGGGCCGTGAATCGCAGGCCTGGGATGCGCTGCGCCGCAACGCGTTCGGCACGCCGCCGCTGAACTCGCGCATGGCTGGCCGCTCCGGCAACCCGACCTATCTGGACAAGGGCTACGTGGTCTACGACCGCGCGTTCCCGTCCAAGGGCATGGACGTCGATCCGCATCACGGCGGTTCGGCGACGCTGGAATACGCGCTGGCGGATTGCGCGCTCTCGCAGATGGCCGATGGCCTCGGCCACGCGCAGGACGCGGCGACGCTGCGTGAGCGCGGCCGCAACTGGCGCAAGGTGTGGGACCCGCAGGTGCGCGACGCCGAGACCGGCTTCACCGGTTTCCCGCGCCCGCGCACCGAAGATGGCCAGTGGTACACGCCGGCCGATGGCCACTACAGCCCGCGCTCGCATCACGGTTTCCATGAAGGCACGGCGTGGCAGTACCAGTGGCTGGCGCAGCAGGACGTGCCGGGCCTGGTCGAAGCGATGGACGGCCGCGAACAGGCCGGCCGCCGCCTCGATGCCTTCTTCGCGATGGACGCGCTGCAGGCCGACCCGCTCAACGCCGCCCGCAAGGAGTGGGTGGTCGGACCGTACAGCTACTACAACCAGTTCCGCTACAACCCGAACAACGAGCCGGACCTGCACTCGCCGTGGCTGTACACGCTGATCGGCCAGCCGTGGAAGACCGCGGCCGTGGTGCGCGCCGCGCAGCAGTTGTTCACCAATGCGCCCAACGGCGTGACCGGCAACGATGACCTCGGCACGATGTCGGCCTGGTACCTGTTCAGCGCCATCGGCGTGTACCCGGCGGTGCCGGGCAGCGGCCAGTTCCTGCTGCACACCCCGCGCTTCAGCAAGGTGGAAGTGGACATGGGCAATGGCCGCACGCTGCGCATCGATGCGCCGGGTGCCGATGGCCGCCGCCTGCAGTACGTGCAGGGCGTGCAGGTCGATGGCCAGGCGCATGCACCGGTGTGGCTGGACTGGAACCGGCTGCAGCAGGGCCCGCGGCTGCAGTTCGCGCTCGACGCGAAGGCGCCGGAGCAGGGCTGGGGTACGGCGGTGAAGGACCTGCCGGTGTCCTGGTGCGCGGCACCGGGCAGCCAGCTGCGCTGAGACGGACTGTGCCGTTCGCGGTGACCCAGCGAACGGCACGGCACGACAGGGCCCTGATCCATTAGGCTTGAGCATCCAGCGGAGTCCGGGAAGACGATGAACGACAACGGCAGCAGTCCCAGCAAGCGCGCCGGCAAGGCGGTGACGGTGACCGACATCGCGCGTGCCATCGGCGTGTCACGGGCAACCGTGTCGCTGGTGCTGCGCGGCAGCCCACTGGTCAACGTCGATACCCGCGCCAAGGTCGAGGCCGAACTGCGCCGCCAGCGTTATGTCTACAACCGCGCGGCGGCCAACCTGCGCCGGCGCACGTCATCAAGCATCGCGCTGGTGATCAACGATCTGTCCAACCCGTTCTTCGCCGAGTTCGCCTCCGGTGTGGACGAGGCGCTGGGTGGACGCGGTTACGTGACGCTGCTGGGCAGTACCGGTGAATCGCCGGAGCGCCAGCAGGCGGTGTTGTCCACGCTGATGGAGCACACCCCGGCCGGCCTGATCCTGTCACCGGCCGAGGGCAGTGATACCACGCTGCTGCGGCAGGCGTTGGGCGCCAATGCCAACGTGCTGCTGTTCAACCGCGAGCTTGAAGGGGCTGACTGGGATTTCCTCACCCTCGACAACCAGCACGGCGCCTATCTCGCCACGCGCCACCTGATCGAGCGCGGCCATCGCCAGATCGCTTTCTTCGGCGGCCACGCCGCATCGAGTTCGTGCCACCAGCGCCGTGCCGGTTTCCAGCAGGCGCTGGCCGAGGCCGGTCTGTCGCTGCCGCCGGGCTGGATGATCGAATCTGCACCGAACCGTCTGGAAGCCGCCGCGCGCACCGATGAGTTGTTTGCCGACGGCCATCGCCCGAGTGCGGCGGTCTGCTACAACGACACTGTCGCGCTGGGCCTGATGCTGGGCCTGAATTCGCGTGGCATCCGTCCGGGCGGCGATTTTGCCGTTACCGGTTTCGACGATATTTCCGAGGCTGCGGTGGCGGTGCCGCCGTTGACCACGCTCACCGCCGATCCGCGCGAGCGTGGCCGGCAAGCTGCGGCGCTGCTGCTGCAACGACTGGACGAACCGGACGCGCCGCCACGGCGCACGGTCGCGCCGGTGCAGTTGCGCATCCGCGAAAGCAGTGCCGCACGGCCGAACTGATTCCTTCCATACACCCCTTCCACGCAACAACGACCTTCCGCGCATCGAGGCGCGTACCGCATGCCGATCTCCGCAACGCCCCGTCCATCGGGTTCCTCCAGCAGCCAGGCACCGGTCATGAATGCCCGTGCTGCTCTGGCGGTCGCCACCACCATCTTCTTCATGTGGGGCTTCCTGACAAGCCTCAACGACGTGCTGATCCCGCATCTGAAGGCGGTGTTCGAGCTGAACTACACCCGCGCGATGCTGGTGCAGTTCACCTTCTTCGGCGCGTACTTCCTGATGTCGGTGCCGGCCAGTCGGCTGGTGGCCCGTCTGGGCTACAAGAAGGGCATCATCGCGGGCCTGCTGATCGCAGGCGTGGGCGCGCTGGGCTTCTGGCCGTCGGCCGCGCTGCGCACCTACGAAGCCTTCCTTGCATCGCTGTTCGTGCTGGCCAGCGGCATCACCGTGCTGCAGGTCGCTGCCAATCCTTACGTCGCGCTGCTTGGCCCGGAACAGACCGCATCGAGCCGTCTGACCCTGGCGCAGGCGCTCAATTCGCTGGGCACCACGCTGGCACCGCTGTTTGGTGGCTTCCTGATCCTCAGCACCGCAGTGAAGAGCGGCGATGAGATCGACGCGATGCCGGTGGCCGAGCAGATGGCCTACCGTGCCGCCGAGGCGCAGTCGGTGCAGGGCCCGTACGTGGGCCTGGCCATCGCGCTGGTGCTGCTGGCGGTGTTCGTCTACCTGTTCCGCCTGCCCAGCCTGACTGAGTCGACCGAGCAGGCCGACAGCGGCCACCATACGCTGCTGGATGCGCTCAAGCACCCGCACGTGCTGTTCGGCGTGCTGGCCATCTTCTTCTATGTCGGCGCCGAAGTGTCCATCGGCAGCCTGATGGTGAACTACCTGGCGCTGCCGGAGATCGGCGGCATGACCGAACAGCAGGCCACGAACTACGTGTCGGCCTACTGGGGCTGCGCGATGGTCGGCCGTTTCGCCGGCGCGTGGTTGCTGGCCAAATTCTCGCCGCGCCGCCTGCTGGCCGGTTTCGCCGCTGCCAACGTGGTGCTTCTGGCCGTCACGCTGGCGTCGGGCGGCAAAGTCGCGCTGTACGGCATCGTGGCGACCGGTCTGTTCAACTCCATCATGTTCCCGACCATCTTCTCGCTGGCCATCGAACGCCTGGGACCGCTGACCAACAAGGCCTCCAGCCTCCTGATCATGGCCATCGTCGGCGGCGCGATCATCCCGCTGCTGCAGGGCATGCTGGCCGACCGCATCGGCCTGCACCTGAGCTTCGTGCTGCCGGTGATCTGTTACGTCTACATCATTTTCTACGGTCTTGTGGGCTCGCGCCCGCCGGCTGTCCGCACGCAGGGAGGCTGAGTCCGGAATGGGTTCCATCGTTTGCTTCGGCGAAATTTTGATCGATCTACTAGCGCAGCCGCCGGCCTCGGCCGATACGCCGCGCGCGTTCCTGCAGTACGCCGGCGGGGCGCCGGCCAACGTTGCCGTGGCGGCAGCGCGGCTGGGCGCCAAGACCCAGTTCGTCGGCATGCTCGGCCGTGACATGTTCGGTGACTTCCTGGCCGACAGCCTGGTCGAGCACGGCGTGGGCACGGATTACATCGTGCGTACCGATGAGGCGAAGACCGCGCTGGCCTTCGTCGCCCTTGACGCCAGTGGCGAGCGCAGCTTCAGCTTCTACCGCCCGCCAGCGGCAGACCTGCTGTTCCGTGACAGCGATTTCCAGGCTGCCTGCCTCGACAGCGCGCAGTGCTTCCACGTCTGCTCCAACAGCCTGACCGAGCCGGCCATCGCCGAGGCGACCTTCGCCGGCATGGATCGTGCCCGTGCGGCCGGTGCGGTTGTCAGCCTGGACCTCAACCTGCGTCCCGCCCTGTGGCCGGCCAACGAGGACCCGACGCCGCGCCTGTGGCAGGCGCTGGAGCGCGCGGACCTGGTCAAACTGTCGCGCGAGGAGCTGGACTACCTGGCCGCGCCGCTGGGCGCTGATGGCGAGGCGACGGTGCTGCGGCGCCTGCTGGCCGCGCAGGCGCGCTGGGTCATCGTTACCGACGGTGCGGCTACGCTGCATTGGTACACCCGCGACAACCACGGCACGGTCACCAGTTTCCGCGTGGCCACGGTCGACACCACGGCTGCTGGCGATGCCTTCGTCGGTGGCGTGCTGGTCGGCCTGCTGGAGCGCGGTGGGGCGGGCGCTGGTTTCGCCGCGTTCTGCCAGGACCCGGAGGCGATCACCGCCACGCTGCGCTTCGGCGCCGCCGTGGGAGCGCTGGCTGTTACCCGCAAGGGCGCGTTCGCCGCGATGCCCTCGCTCGATGAAGTGCAGCAGCTGCTGCAGGCCCAGGACATTACCGCATGAGCACCTCGCCCGATTTCCGTTCGCCCGCGTTCCTGCGCGCGCATATCGCCGACACGATGGCGTTCTACCACCCGCGCTGCATCGATCCGAACGGTGGCTTCTTCCACTACTTCCGTGATGACGGCAGCATCTACGATGCCAGCCACCGCCACCTGGTGAGCAGCACCCGTTTCGTCTTCAACTACGCGATGGCCTACCGTGAGTTCGGCAATGCCGAATACCGCGAGGCCGTCGAGCACGGCGTGCGCTACCTGCGCGAGGTGCACCGCAACCCGGCCACCGGCGGCTATGCCTGGACCCTGCGCGATGGCAAGGTCGAGGACGACATGAACCACTGCTACGGCGTGGCGTTCGTGCTGCTGGCCTACAGTTGCGCGCTGAAGGCCGGTATCGAACAGGCGCGTGTGTGGATGGACGAGACCTGGCAGCTGCTGGAAGCGCGCTTCTGGGAGCCACAGTACGGCCTGTACAAGGACGAGGCCGATGGCCAGTGGAACTTCACCGGCTACCGCGGTCAGAACGCCAACATGCACATGTGCGAGGCGATGCTGGCGGCGTTCGAGGCCAGTGGCGAGCAGCGCTATGTCGAGCGCGCGTTGCAGCTGGCTGACAACATGACCCGCCGCCAGGCCGCCAAGGCCGGTGGCCTGGTCTGGGAGCATTATGATTCCAACTGGGAAATCGACTGGGACTACAACCTGGACGACCCCAAGCACCTGTTCCGCCCGTGGGGCTTCCAGCCGGGCCATCAGACCGAATGGGCCAAGCTGCTGCTGATCCTCGATCGCCACGTGCAGGCGGACTGGCTGGTGCCGACCGCGCAGCACCTGTTCGATGTGGCCGTGGCGCGCAGCTGGGACGACGCCCGGGGCGGCCTGTACTACGGTTTCGCGCCGGAATCGAGCCGGCAGCCGGGCATGGATGGCGCCCCGATCGGCGGCGACAGCTTCGTCTGCGACGACGACAAGTACTTCTGGGTGCAGGCGGAGACGCTGGCGACCGCCGCACTGATGGCCAAGCGCACCGGCGATGACCGCTACTGGCAGTGGTACGAACGCATCTGGGCGTATTCGTGGGAACACTTCGTCGATCACCAGTACGGCGCCTGGTTCCGCATCCTCGATGCCGACAACCGCAAATACAGCGACGAGAAGAGCCCGGCCGGCAAGGTGGATTACCACACCATGGGCGCGTGCTACGAAGTGTTGAACGTGGTGCGCTGAAGATCGTTCGAATGCAGTAGTGCCAGGCCATGCCTGGCAATCCGAAATCGGTAGCGCCGGGCGACACCCGGCGGAAAAACAGGAGCTCCGCGTGCATCGTCTTTCCCTCGTTGTCCGTCTGCTCCTGCTGCTGATTGCAGCCTCATCCTTCCCGGTGGCTTCAGCGCCTCTGCAGGCACAGTGGGAATTCCGCATGCTGCCCGGCGACGCGCAGGGTGCAGCCCATCCGGGCCTGCAGCAGTGGCGTGCGGCGAAGGTGCCGGGCAGCGTGCACACCGACCTGCTGGCCCACGGGCTGATCCGCGATCCGTACGTCGGTGCGCCCGAGGCCGAGCTGCAGTGGATCGGCCTGGCAGCCTGGGAATACCGCGCCCGCTTCGACGTGGATGCGGCGACGCTGGCCAAGCCCAATGCCGAGCTGCGCTTTGACGGGCTGGATACCTATGCCGAGGTCAGCCTCAACGGCAAGCCGCTGCTGCGTGCAGACAACGCGCACCGCACGTGGCGTGCGCGCGTGGACCGGCGCCTGCGGGCGAATGGCAATGAACTGCAGATCGTGTTCCGATCGCCCATCCGCACCCTGCTGCCGGGCGTGCAGGTGATGCCGCGCAGGATCGCCGGCAACTATCCTTCGCCCTATGGGGATGAGCCCAAAGACGCGATGGTCGGCAACTTCGCGCGCAAACCGGCCTACCACTTCGGTTGGGACTGGGGCCCGCGCTATGTCACCGCCGGCGTCTGGCGCGGGGTCGACCTGCAGGCCTGGGATGCGCACCGCCTGACCGATCTTGCCGTGCGCACCGATGCATTGAGCGCGGAACAGGCGAAGCTGGCGGTGTTGCTGCAGGTGGAGCAGGGCAACGCTGCCGGCTCGGCCGTGGTGAACGTGGACGTGCGCGATCCGCAAGGCCGCAGCGTGGCCCAGGTGCAGCGCACGGTGCTGTTGAAGCCCGGCCAGAACGCTGTCGAAGTACCAGTCGAACTGGTCAAGCCGCAGCGCTGGTGGCCGGTCGGCCACGGTGCACAGGACCGCTACACCGTGCAGGCCCGCCTGGATGATGGCGCCGATGCAACGCGGGTGCGCGAGCAGCGCATCGGCCTGCGCACGGTTGAGCTGCGCCGTGAGGAAGACGGCAAGGGTGGACAGGGCTTCGCCTTCGTCATCAACGGTGTGGAGATCTTCGCCAAGGGCGCCAACGTCATTCCGTTCGATGCCTTCCCCGCGCGCGCCGATGCCGCACGCCTGCGCCAGGTACTGACGGCCGCGCGCGACGCCAACATGAACATGCTGCGCAACTGGGGCGGCGGCTACTACGAGGATGATGCGTTCTTCGACATCGCCGACGAGCTGGGCCTGCTGGTCTGGCAGGACTTCATGTTCGGCGGCGGCATGCAGCCGGGTTACGATCCGGCCTTCCGTGCCAGCGTGGTGGCCGAGGCGCGCGACAACGTGCGCCGGCTGCGCCATCACCCCAGCATCGTGCTGTGGTGTGGTAACAACGAGGAAGAAACCGCCTGGAAGGACTGGGGCCACGGTCGCGACCTGAAGGCGGCCGACCCGGCGTTTGCAGCGAAGGTGTGGCAGGGCTATGTCGACCTGTTCGGCAACGACCTGCGCCAGGTGGTGGATGAGGAGGGGCTGGGCGTGCCGTACTGGTCCAGCTCGCCCAGCAATGATCTGGATGAGAAGGCCAACGATTCCACCCGCGGCGACAAGCATTACTGGCAGGTCTGGGGCAATCCGGCGCTGCCGGTGCAGGCCTACCTGCGCGAGACCCCGCGCTTCATGTCAGAGTACGGGCTGCAGGCGTGGCCATCCGTGGCGACGGTGGACCAGATCGCCACCCGTGCCGAGCAGCGTATCGACAGCCCGGTGATCCGTGCGCACCAGAAGTTCATGGCCGGCGAGGGCAACAGCCGCCTGCTGCACTACATCGAGCTGGGTTACGGCACGCCGAAGGACTTCGAGGACTTCGTCTACCTCAGCCAGGTGATGCAGGCCGATGGCATCGCGTTGGCCGCGCTGCATCATCGGGCCTCGCGGCCGTACACGATGGGCTCGCTGTACTGGCAGCTCAACGACGTCTGGCCGGGTGCTTCATGGTCCAGCGTGGACTACTTTGGTCGCTGGAAGGCGTTGCACTTCGCGGCCCGGCGCTTCTTTGCGCCGGTAACGGTGGCCGTGCTGCGTGACGAGGGCAGCACACGGGTGCGGTTGCTCAACGACGGTGCCGCGCTGGATGCACGCTGGCGGTTGCAGGTGCTGGACGTGGACGGCAAGGTGCTGCGCCGTCGCGAGCAAGCGGTGACGTTGAAAGGGGAGGGCGTCACCTCCATCGGTGATTTCGGCGATGCCGAGCTGCTGGCCGGTGCCGATCCGAAGCGCACCGTGGCGGTATTCGAGTTGCTGCAGGATGGCAAGGTCAGTGCGCGCCAGGTGGTCGGTTTCGTCGAGGCCAAGGACCAGGTGCTGCCGCGGCAGAAGCTCAAGGCCACCTTGTCCATCGAAGGCGACCACTATCGACTGCGGCTGGAAAGCGCGGCCTACGTGCGCGCGACGTGGATCGATTTCGGAGCGCTGGATGTGCAGGTCGAAGACAACCTGCTGGACCTGTTGCCAGGCGAAATCCGCGATATCGCGGTGCGTGGCCCGGTGGACCTGACGACCCTGCGCGAAGCAATGAAGCTGAAGACCCTCAACGATCGTTGAGGGCGGCGCATCCTGCTTTGGTAGGTGCCAACCTTGGTTGGCATCCACCAGAAGCGGAGCCGGGTAGGCGCGGACCGTTGGTCCGCACACCTTCTTACAACTGGATCTGCTGGAAATTCTCGACCCGCTCATGGCCGTTGGCGGCCTGGCCGATGCGCGGCATCGGGTAATCATCCAGGCGATCGATCAGGCGGGTCTGCAGGCCGGCTTCGCGGGCGGCGTCCAATTCCTCCACCACATCGGACAGGAACAGGATCTCGCCGGCCGGCACACCGATTGCCTGCACGATGCGGCGGTAGCTGTCGGCCTCTCGCTTGCCGCCGATCTCGGTATCGAACCAGCCCGACACCAGTGGGCTGAGGTCACCGGCATCGCTGAAACCGAAGAACAGCTTCTGCGCCGGCACCGAGCCGGAGGAGTACACGTACAGCGGCAGGCCGGCAGCGTGCCAGCCCTTCAGCACCGGCGCCACTTCCGGGTAGAAGTGCGCGGTGTAATCGCCGCGACGGTAGCCTTCGTCCCAGATCAGGCCCTGCAGTGCCTTCAGTGCGGTGTGCTTGCGGTCCTGGTCGATCCAGCCCTGCAGCGTCTCGGCGACCAGGCTGTCCTGGCAGGCGCCGCCGATCTCGGCAGCCACCGCATCCAGCCAGCGGCGGACCTCCGGCTGCTGGCCATGTTCGGAGACGAACGCCGGCAAGGCCTTGCGGGCATAGGGGAACAGCACGTTCTTGACGAATGAGATGCTGCTGGTGGTGCCTTCGATGTCGGTCAGGATGACGCGGGGCTGCATGGATCAGGACGCCTGGGTAGGTACGTAACGGGGGAATTTCTGCGCGATGTCGGTACCGGTGAAGTGACCGACCCAGCCATCCGGCTCGGTGAAGAAACGGATCGCCACGAAGCTGGGCTCATCGCCCATGTCGAACCAGTGGGTAGTGCCATCGGGCACCGCGATCAGATCATCCTTCACGCACTCGATCTCATAGACCTTGTCGCCCACGTGCAGGGTGAACAGGCCGGAGCCTGCGACGAAGAAGCGCACCTCGTCTTCCTTGTGGAAGTGCTCGTCGAGGAACTTCTTGCGCAGTTCGGCGCGGTTGGGGTTGTCCGGCGCGATCGAGGCGACGTCCACGCTCTTGAAGCCGCGCTCGGCGACCAGACGGTCGATGTCCGCACGGTAGGCAGCGAACACTTCATCCTGGCTGGCACCCGGCGCAACCGGTGCGGTGGCCTGCCAGCGCTCGAAGGTGACGCCGATATTCTGCAGTTCGGCAGCGATGACCGCGCCGTCCTGGGTGTCCAGCAGCGGCGATTCGGGGCGGGTGTCGTCGTAGATGCGCAGTCGGCTCATGGCGGCAGCTTGAACGTCTCGGGGGGAAGACAGGGTAGCAGGGTGGGGGCGAGGCACAGATTCCGGATCGGCATCTGCGCATGCGCGCGGGTTCAGCCGCGCAGCTTGCGCAGTTCCAGCTCGCAGTGGAACAGGAACTCGAACGCTTCCAGGTGGCGGCGTGCATCGGCCATGTCACGGCCCCAGGCGTACAGGCCGTGGCCGTCGATCAGGTAGCCCCAGAGCGGCTGGCGATCGAGCAGGTCATCGACCTGCGCCGAGAGCACGTTCATGTCCTGGGTGTTGGCGAACACCGGCACGTCGATGGCCATCTCATGGGTGCTGTTGCCGGCAAAGGCCTTCAGCAGTTCATAGCCTTCCAGGCGGATGTGGCCCTGCGGCGCATACAGGCGCGAGGCGATGGTCTGCACCGGCGAATGGGTGTGCAGCACGCAACCCACTTCGGGGAAGCGGCGGTACAGCTGGGTGTGCAGCAGGGTTTCGGCGGACGGGCGCAGCGGGCGGCCGACGGCCTGGCCGTCGAAGTCCACCACCATGATGTCGTCCTCGATCAGGCGGCCCTTGTCCTTGCCCGAGACGGTGATCGCCGCGTGGCGGTCGTCCAGGCGGTGGGAGAAGTTGCTGCTTGTGGCCGGGGTCCAGCCGGCGTGGGCCAGTTCGCGGACGTTGTCGATCAGCAGCTGGGCCAGTTCGCCCAGGCGGGCGGTGTCGTAGGGGAAGGTGGTGGTGTCCATGGACGGCATTTTACGTGATCCGGCCCGATGCTGGGCCCGCGCGGCGACCGCCTGCCTGCTGCGTGGGCAACGCGAAGCGGTGTGCTGGCAGGCGGCGCGCAAGGGTTGGATCGAGGCAAGCACAGCGCTGGCTGAATGGGAAGGGCAGCGCTCCCGCTGGAAGCGATTCCGGTCGTGGACAGCCCTCTTGCCGCGAAACATCATCGGATTGCCGCAGAAGTTCCGGCGAGCGCCAAGGAAAGGAGTACTTCGATGATCGCGCGCGCGATGGGGATGATGGGGGCGATTGGCATCATGCTTGCCAGCAGTGGCTGCACGATGGAATGGGTGAAGATGGATGCGGGTGCGCGGTCATTCGGCCCCGCCCATTCGAGTTGCAGGGCGCAGGCCGACGATCACTGGCCGGTCAGGAATGAAGTGGCCACGCGCACCGTCTACGAAGACCGCAAGGTGCCCTGCAGGCTTGATGAAGTCTGCGCCATTGACGGCAAGTACAACATGGTACCCATGCCGAAAGAGGAGAGTTACATCGTGGACGTCAACGCGTCCGACCGCAGCAGCGAGTTCAATGCCTGCATGGCCGGTGCCGGCTGGCAGCAGCAGCTCATCTGGTTCAATCGCCGCTAGGCGGAGCCGGCGCGGCGGACGACAGCGACTCGACCGGTTGCTGCTCAACGGACTCGAGGCAACAGTGGCCAGCGGAGAATGACCTGGCTCTGCGAGCCGTTCAGGCGTTGAGGCTGGAGACGAGCAGGGGGCAGGACAAGAACACGTACGACGTGGACGGAAAGTACGAGCGCGTGCAGCGACCGGAAATCGAGAAGGATGATGGAGATGGCTACGTGTATGCGACTGGCCGTGGCTGCGGGGCTTGCGCTGTTGAGCGGCGGTTGTGCGACCGAATGGGCCCGCTTCAGTGATCATGCTGATCCGCTGGAAGAGTCGCGGTGGCGCTGCAGGGCAGAGGCCAACGAGAAGTGGCCGGAGAAGATTGAGGTTGTCGAGCGCACCGAGGAGATCGAGGTGCTGACCGTCTGCAAGGAAGGCGAGACATGCGACTTGGATGGCAAATACAAGAAGATGCTGATGCCAAAGATCGAGCGCCACACCGTGGACGTCAACGCCAAGGAGAATCACGAGCACTTCATGGGCTGCATGGGCGGCGCCGGCTGGATACAGAAGACCATCTGGTTTGGCCGCAGATGATCATCGTCGGGCGCCCTGGTCGCTGGAAATGACCATCATCCACGCATGGCGTGGATCCACCGGATGCGCCGGGAGAGTGTCGGAGGTGGGGAGGGGTGAGGTTGCGGGGGCGTGAGCCGCATGGATGCGGCGACCGAGCTTACAGGGATGTACTTGCAGCGCCCCCCGCAATCTCGCCCCTTCCCGCCAAACCCTCAGACCCGCTGTTGCCGTTGCCGTTGCTCCGGCTTCAAAGGCGGGTGCAGGGCCGCAGGCCCTGCAATCCCTTTATTTCGCGCGCAGGCGGCTGTGCCGGAACCCGTAGCAGAAATAGATCACGAAGCCGACGAACGTCCATACACCCATCAGCATCCAGTTGTGCATCGTCATCGCCGACAACAGCGCCAGGCAGCTCAGCACGCCCAGGCTGCAGATCAGCCACGCCATCGGCATCCGGAACGGCCGCGGCAGGTCGGGCTGGGTGCGGCGCAGGATCAGCACGCCGGCGCACACCGCCGCGAATGCGATCAGCGTGCCCATCGAGGTCAGCTCGCCGAGGATGTCCAGCGGGAACAGCGCCGCCAGCAAGGCGATGCCGATGCCGGTGATCACGGTGTTGATGTGCGGGGTGCGGTGCTTCGGATGAATCTTGGTGAACACCGGCGGCAGCAGGCCGTCGCGACCCATGATCATGAAGATGCGCGGCTGGCCGATGATCATCACCAGCACCACCGAGGACAGGCCGACCAGCGCGCCGACCTCGACCACCCAGCGCAGCCAGCCCAGCTGCGGATGCGCGGCCACGGCAGTCACCACCGGCTCGTCGGTGCCCAGCAGCTGGAACGGTACCAGGCCGGTCATCACCGCTGCCATCGCGATGTACAGCACGGTGCAGATCACCAGCGACAGCATCATGCCGAACGGCATGTCGCGCTGCGGGTTCTTCGACTCCTGTGCCGCCACCGACACCGCCTCGAAACCGATGTAGGCGAAGAACACCATCGCCGCGCCGCGCAGTACGCCTTCCATGCCGTACTTGCCGGGACCTTCGTTGGCCGGGATGAAGGGCGTCCAGTTGCTGGTGTCCACGTACTTCCAGCCGACCACGATGACCAGCACGATCAGGCCGGTCTTGAGCACGACCATCGCCATGTTCATCGCCGAGGACTTGCTGATGCCGACGTAGCACAGCCAGGTCAGCAGCAGCACCAGGGCGGCGGCCGGCAGGTTGGCGATCGCGCCGGTCGGGCGCAGCTGTGCGTCGAGCGGGGCACTGACCAGCGCGGCCGGTAGATGGATGTCGAACTGGCTGAGCAGGCTGAGGAAGTAGCCGGTCCAGCTGACCGCCACCGCCGAGGCGGAGACGCCATATTCGAGCACCAGCATCCAGCCGATGAACCAGGCCGAGAGCTCGCCGAAGGTGGCGTAGGTGTAGGTGTAGGCGCTGCCGGAGACCGGCACCATCGAGGCAAATTCGGCGTAGGCCAGCGCGCAGAAGGCGCAGCAGATGGCGGCCAGCACGAAGGACAGCATGATCGCCGGGCCGGCGTGGTTGGCGGCGGCCTGGCCGGTGATGACGAAGATGCCGCCGCCGATCACCGCGCCGATACCCAGGGCGGTCAGGCCCCAGGGGCCGAGGTGGCGGCGCAGGCTGAGGCCGTTGGCGTCTTCATGGGCGGCATGCGGGTGCTTGGTGGCCCACAGTTGCTTGAACATGTGTGGTGGTCTTGTCGAAGCGCGCCACGGGCGGCGCGCGGGGAAAACGGACGGGCCGGCGCGAGGCCGGCCCGTAGGCGGATCAGGGCGACTTGGCCAGCTTGCTGTTGCGGATGCCGTAGCCCAGGTAGATCAACAGGCCGAGCAGCGTCCAGCCCACGAACAGGTGCCAGTGGACCACGAACGCCTGCCAGAACAGGAACAGGCAGGTGGCCGCGCCCAGCGGGCAGATGATCCACACTGCTGGTACGCGGAACGGGCGATGGATCTCCGGCTTGGAGTAGCGCAGCACCAGCACGCCGATGCAGACCGTGGCGAACGCCAGCAGGGTGCCCATCGAGACCAGTTCGCCCAGCACGTTCAGCGGCACCAGGCCGGCCAGCGCGGCGGCAATCACGCCGACCACGATGGTGGCGACGTACGGGGTGCGGAATCGGGCGTGGACCTTGCCGAAGAACTTCGGCAGCAGGCCGTCGCGGGAGATGGTGTAGGCGATGCGGGTCTGGCCCATCATCATCACCAGCACCACCGAGGACAGGCCGGCGATGGCGCCGATCTCGACCAGGGTCTTCAGCCAGGACAGGGTCGGGTAGGGCTCCAGCGCGGTGGCCACCGGCTTGTCGGTGCCCAGCAGGTGGTACGGCATCATGCCGGTCAACACCGCACAGACGATGATGTAGACGATGGTGCACACCGCCAGCGAACCGAGCAGGCCAATCGGCATGTTGCGCTGCGGATCCTTGGTTTCGCCGGCGGCGGTGGAGACCGCATCGAAGCCGATGTAGGCGAAGAACACGATGGTGGCCGCGCGGAACACGCCGCTCCAGCCGAATTCACCCGGCACGCCGGTGTTTTCCGGGATGAACGGCTGCCAGTTGGCCGGGTCGATGTGCGCCGCGCCGATGCCGATGAACAGGCAGATCACGGTGACCTTGATCGCCACGATGATCGCGTTGACGAAGGCCGACTGGGTCACGCCCACGTACAGCAGGCCGGACACCGCCGCCACGATCAGCACCGCCGGCAGGTTGAACAGCTTGCCGGAGGCGATGAACTCGCTGCCGGTCCAGGCAATGGGAGCTGCGCTGAGTGCATCCGGGAACGGCATGTGCAGCGTGGTGGTGATGAAGCTGATCAGGTAGGCAGACCAGCCCACCGCGACCGAGGCCGAGGCGAACAGGTATTCCAGCACCAGGCACCAGCCGATGAACCAGGCCATGCCTTCGCCGAGAGTGGCGTAGGAGTAGGAGTAGGCACTGCCGGAGACCGGCATCATCGCTGCGAACTCGGCGTAGCACAGGCCCGCCAGGGCGCAGGCGAAACCAGCGATGACGAACGACAGCATCACTGCCGGGCCCGCGTGGTTGGCTGCGGCCTGGCCGGTCAGCACGAAGATACCAGCGCCGATCACCGCACCCACGCCAAGCAGGATGAGGTGTTTAGCCGTGAGGGTCCGTTTCAACGTGGCTTCGCCGTCCAGGCTGCCTTCGATGGGTTCGCCGGCATCGACGTGCCCGGCCGGCTGGACCGGCTTGACCCTCAACAGAGCTTTCAGCATGCAGTACTTCCTAGTGATCGGATTGGGTGGGCCGCCGATACGTTGCCGGCAACCCTGGAATGGTGAAGGCCGCGCGAACGGCCCGCTGTACCTTAGCCAAAGCTGAAGCCAACGCACAAGCGCAATCGCAACAATGAACGGCGATAATGAGCAGTATTTTTCCAAACGCCGCCCATTCATGAGCCACGCCGCCGAAACCCTTGCCGTGCTTGACGATCGCCTGCGCGGCCTGCTGCGGGACTACGCCCGCCGCGAGCCCGCCCACGACGCACTGGCTGCCGAATTCGGCACATTGCTTGACGATCCGGAGGATCCGTTCCGTCGTGAACGGCTGGCTGGCCACTTCACCGCCAGCTGCTGGCTGGTCAGTGCCGACGGCCAGCGCCTGCTGCTGACCCACCACCGCAAGCTGCAGCGCTGGCTGCAGCTGGGCGGCCACGCCGACGGCGACCGCGACCTGGCCCGGGTGGCGCTGAAGGAAGCCGAGGAAGAGTCTGGCCTGACCGGCCTGGTGCTGGAAGACCCGGCCATCTTCGATCTGGACAAGCATTGGATTCCGGAGCGCAAGGACGTGCCGGGGCACTGGCACTACGACGTGCGTTTCGTGATCCGGGCGCTGGGGGGCGAGGCCTTCGTGCTCAGCGAGGAGTCACTTGACCTGGCCTGGCGGCCGGTGACCGAGGTCGCCGCCGATCCGGAATCGGACGAATCGATGCAGCGCATGGCGCGCCGGTGGTTGGCGCGCTAGCAACCTGTAGAGCCGAGCCGATGCTCGGCTCTACAAGTGCATGGCGGGATCGGCGGGATCCGCGTCAATACAGAATGCGCGTGCGCAGCGTGCCCGCAATCGCGGCCAGCTCGTCGCGCACGGCGGCGGCCTGTTCCTCGCTGGCGGTGATGTCGATCACCACGTAGCCCACCTTCGGGTCGGTGCGCAGGAACTGGCCGTCGATGTTGACGTTGTGGCGCGAGAAGATCTCGTTGACCTTGGACAGCACGCCCGGCACGTTCTGGTGGATGTGCAGCAGGCGCAGGCTGTCTGCGTGTTCGGGCAGGGTCACTTCCGGGAAGTTGACTGCCGACAGGGTGCTGCCGTTGTCGCTGTAGCGCACCAGCTTGGCCGCCACTTCGATGCCGATGTTGTCCTGCGCTTCCAGGGTGCTGCCGCCCACGTGCGGGGTCAGGATCACGTTGTCGTGGCGCGTCAGTGGCGACTCGAAGATATCGCCGTTGCCCTTCGGCTCGACCGGGAACACGTCCAGCGCGGCGCCACCGACGTGGCCGCTGGCCAGGGCCGCGTCCAGTGCATCGATGTCGACCACGGTGCCGCGCGCGGCGTTGATCAGGTGCGCGCCCTTGCGCATCTTCGCCAGCTCGGTGCTGCCGATCATCCACTGCGTGGACGGGGTCTCCGGCACGTGCAGGGTGACGATGTCGGCCCGCGCCAGCAGGTCGTCCAGGCTGGCCGCTGCACGGGCATTGCCCAGCGCCAGCTTGGTTTCCACGTCGTGGAAGATCACCTGCATGCCCAGCGATTCGGCCAGCACGCCGACCTGGGTGCCGATGTGGCCGTAACCGATGATGCCCAGGGTCTTGCCGCGCACTTCATGGCTGCCGCTGGCCGACTTCGACCAGCCGCCGCGATGGCATTCGGCATTTTTCTGCGGAATGCCACGGGTCAGCATGATCGCTTCGGCGATGACCAGCTCGGCCACGCTGCGGGTGTTGGAATAGGGCGCGTTGAACACCGGGATGCCGGCCAGCTCGGCCGCGTCCAGATCGACCTGGTTGGTGCCGATGCAGAAGCAGCCCACCGCGATCAGGCGCTTGGCCTCGGCCAGCACCTCGGCGCTGAGCTGGGTGCGCGAACGGATGCCGACGATGTGCGCCTCGGCGATGCGCGCCTTCAGTTCGTCCTCGGGCAGTGCCTTGGTGTGCGCTTCGATCTGGCTGTAGCCGGCGGCGCTGAACACCTCCACGGCGGTCTGGCTGACCCCCTCCAGCAACAGCACGCGGATATCCTGCTTCGGGAACGAGGTCTTCTTCGGCGACATGGGGCGACACGGCCAGTGGGGACAGGGGCTGACCACTATGCCAGATCGCAGCGGCCATGGTGCAGTGCGCAATTGGTTGCATCCGTAGCTATCTGTACGGCTGCGGGGGCTGGACGCTGACGCGTGCCGCTGGCACGCTTGCCCGTTCTTCACGCACCGCGCTGGACCGTCATGACCGATTCCCGCATTGCCTCGCTGCAGCAGGCCTGTCCCGGCCTGAAGCTGAAGACCGACCCGGCCGACCTGGAGCATTACGGGCGCGACTGGACCCGGCGCTGGACGCCGGCGCCGCTGGCGATCGCACTGCCGGCCACGGTCGAGGAGGTGCAGGCGGTGATGCGCTGGAGTGCCGGCGAGGGCGTGGCCGTAGTGCCATCCGGCGGCCGTACCGGCCTTTCCGGTGGCGCGGTGGCTGCCAACGGCGAGCTGGTGCTCAGCCTGGAACGGATGAACAAGGCACTGGCCTACGATGCGGTCGATCGCACGTTGGTGGTGCAGGCCGGCATGCCGCTGGAAGCCGTGCACAACGCTGCGCTGGACCACGGCCTGATCTACCCGGTGGATTTCGCCGCGCGCGGGTCGTGCACGATCGGCGGCAACATCGCCACCAATGCCGGTGGCATCCGTGTGATCCGCTACGGCAATACCCGCGAATGGATCGCCGGGCTGAAGGTGGTCACCGCCAGCGGCGAGCTGCTGGAGCTCAACAAGGGCCTGATCAAGAATTCCAGCGGCTATGACTTCCGCCAGCTGCTGATCGGCTCGGAGGGCACGCTGGGCGTGATCGTCGAAGCCACGGTGAAGCTGACCGATCCGCCGCCGGCCAGCAACGTGATGCTGCTGGCACTGCCCAGTTTCGAAGTGCTGATGCAGGTGTTTGCTGCGTTCCGCGCGCGCCTGCAGCTGCAGGCCTTCGAGTTCTTCACCGACCGCGCGCTGGAACATGTGCTGGCGCACGGTGCGCAGGCGCCGTTCGACGAGGTGCATCCGTATTATGTGGTCACCGAGTTCGCCGCCAACGACGAAGCGCAGGAAGCGGCGGCGATGGCCGCCTTTGAAGACTGCATGGGCAACGGCTGGGTCAGCGATGGCGTGATCAGTGCCAGCGATGCCCAGGCGGCCCAGTTGTGGCGCCTGCGCGAAGGCATCACCGAATCGCTGGCGCGCTACAAGCCCTACAAGAATGACGTCTCGGTGCGGATCTCGGCGATGCCGGCGTTCCTGGCCGAGACCCAGGCACTGATCGGGCAGGCCTATCCGCACTTCGACGTGGTCTGGTTCGGCCATATCGGCGACGGCAACCTGCACATCAACGTGCTAAAGCCCGATGACACCAGCGACGCCGATTTCGTGTCGCAGTGCGAGCAGGTGACCAAGCTGCTGGCGCAGGTGCTGGCGCGCTTCGACGGCAGCATCTCGGCCGAGCACGGCATCGGCCTGGTCAAGAAGGGCTACCTGGACAGCACCCGTGGCCCGGCCGAGATTGCCCTGATGAAGGCGGTCAAACGCGCGTTCGATCCCCAAGCGCGGCTGAATCCCGGCAAGCTCTTCGACGTTTGAGCCGGGCAAAACCTTCACGCACCCGTTACGCTCCACGGATCCTCACAACCGGCTTCGAACCGATGACCCGTCCGCTTCTGCTGCTCGCCCTGCTGTCCCTGCCGCTGGCCGGCTTCGCTTCCAGCTTCGCCGGCACGTCGGCCGGTTCGGCCACGGGTGCTTCCTCCGGTTCCTCGGGCAGCAGCTCGGGTGATGACAAGGTGGTGCTGGCTGCACGCGACGATGCCGCTGCGTTCGTTGCCAGCGACGGCCAGATCCGTGGCGCCCGCCTGCAGGCCGCGCTGGTCCACCTGCGTGAGCAAAGCGCTGCCGCACAGCAGCAGAGCGATCTGGAACTGGCTCGCGCGCTGCTCGCACGTTGATCCGGGCTGCATGACCTCGGCGTCATCGCTTTCTGCAGAGCCGAGCCATGCTCGGCTGGATGCCCGGCGCATGCGGATCCCAACAGCAGCCGAGCATGGCTCGGCTCCACAGAGGCGCAGCGGGCGGTGCGGGTGGATCGCCGCATTGGCGTGGCTGCTCATCCCTTCCGCCCATGCGGCTGATCGCCTGCAGCTCGATCCCTCCGGTCTCGATCCGGCGCAGCAGCAGCTCGCCAGCCAGACCCTGGCCGACGTGCAGTCACTGCTTCCTGAGCGCCTGCGGCGCGCGTTGCCGGCACAGGTTCAGGTGCACTGGAGTGATGACCTGCCGGCTGATGTGCATGGCCGCGCCTTCGCCGGTCGCATCACGTTGCGCCGCGATCTTCTGGATGATGACGTGCCCGGTGCACGCCGGGCACGCCGCAGTGCGCTGGTGCACGAACTGACCCATGTTGCCGACCGTACGGGGGCGAATTGGTCGCGCAGTGCGCGCTGGCGCGACCTGGCCGGATGGCAGCGCAAGCCCTGGCATCTCGGTCGCGGCGGCAATGACTTCCATGACCGCAGCCCGGATGCCTATGAGCTGAAGGACCCGGCCGAGTACCTGGCGGTGAACGCCGAGCATTTCGTGCTCGATGCCGAGTTTGCCTGCCGGCGCCCGGCACTGGCGCAGTGGTACCAGGCCCATTTCGGAGCACCGCCGTCGCTGCCACAGCCGCAATGCACTACGACGCTGCCCTTGCTCCAGGCCGAATCGGAAGAAGGCGCAGCATCGCTGCTGCAACTCGACCCGGCGCGCGTCTACGCCGTGGACTACCTGTTCGCCGAAGGCAGTGCGCAGCCGATGAGTCGCTGGGGGCACAGCATGCTGCGGCTGGTGATCTGCCGGCCGGGCCGCGCACCAGGGCCGGACTGTCGCCTGGACCTTGAGTATCACCGCGTGCTGTCGTTCCGCGCGTTCGTCGGCGACGTACAGATTTCCAACTGGCGCGGCCTGACCGGCGGCTACCCGTCGCGCCTGTTCGTGCTTCCGCTGCAGCAGGTGGTGGACGAATACACCAAGGTAGAACTGCGCGGGTTGCAGTCACTGCCGTTGCGGCTGCAACGCGACGAGATCGCCAGTCTGCTCGAGCGCACTGCACAAGTGCACTGGAGCTATGACGGGCGCTATTACTTCGTCAGCAACAACTGCGCGGTGGAAACCGCAAAGCTGCTGCAGGCGGGGGTGCCGCGCCTGGGTCAGGCTGGATTGGCACAGCTGAGTCCGCGTGGGTTGAAGCGGCGCCTGTCGCGGCTGCAGGTACTGGATGAGCAGGTGCTGGCTGATCGCGATTCAGCACAGACGCAGGGTTACTACTTCGCTTCGGCACGCGACCACTACCAGCAGTTGTTCGGCGTGGCCGCAGCCCAGCTGGCATTGCCCACACGCGATGTGCGCGGCTGGTTGAAGCTGCCTGCACAGCAACGGGCGCCGTGGCTGCTGAAGGGCGACCTGCGCGCCAGCGCCGGCCTGTTGCTGCTGGAACAGGCCGCGCAGCGGCGCGCCGATCTGCGTGCGCGCGATGTGCTCAAGCGTCAGCTGCTGGGCGCACCGGACAGCGCTGAAACGCGCAGCCTGCGGGAGTTGCTGGAGCAGAGCGGGCAGTGGCTGCGCCCGGGGACGCTGCTGCAGGAGGGGGGCTATGGGCTGCCGCTGGCCGACGAGCGGTCGCTGTTGTCTGAAACCGTGGCCACGGCCAGTGCGCGGGCGGTCCCGGCGTGGCAGGCGCTGCGCGTACAGCTGCGGCAGCAGCTGCCGGTGAAGCAGCGCAACGAAATGGATGCGATCGATGCCAATCTGGCCGCACTGGGTGCACACCTGCGCACGCAGGCAGCCAGTCCGGCTACTGGCGCGGCAGTTCGATGACGAAGCGGCTGCCGCCGGTGCTGCCGGGGATGCAGTAGACGCGACCGCCGTGCGCATCGGCGATGGCCTTGACCACCGCCAGGCCGAGCCCGCTGCCACCGCCCTGGCGCGAGCGCGAACCATCGGCGCGCATGAACGGGGTGAAGATATCCGCGTGCAGTTCCGGGTCGATGCCCGGACCTTCGTCCTCGATCGACACCTGTACGTGGCCGGGTGTGTCGTGCACGGCGATCCGCACCTTGCCGGGGCTGGCATAGCGCCGCGCGTTCTCCAGCAGCGCCAGCAGGGCCTGGCGCAGGCGGGTCGGGTCGCAGTGCGCGTTGTGTTCCTCGCGGCTGGTCTCCAGTTCCAGCACGAAGCCGGCGGCGCGGAACTGCGGGTCGACCAGCGTCATCACCGAATGCACCTCGGCAACTACATCGGTGCGTGCCCGGCGTACATCCAACCGCGCGTTGTCGGACAGGCTCAGCACGCGCAGATCCTCGATCAGGCGCGACAGGCCCTCGACCTGCGCCAGCAGGCTGCGGAACTGGGATTCGTCCGGCTGGAACACGCCCTCGGCCAGCCCCTGCAGGCGCCCGCGCAGGATGGTCACTGGAGTACGCAGTTCATGGGCGATGGCCGCATGCCACATCGCGCGCTCGCTCTCCATGTGCTGCAGGCGCCGCGCCATCGCATTGAAATCCTCGACCAGGGTTGCCACTTCGCCCGGTGAGTTTTCCTCGACGCTGGCGCGCGCACCGAGGTCGCCGCCGGCGAGTGCGCGCACGCTGTCCACCAGTGAATTCAAGGGCGACAGGATGCGATGGGCAAGGCGGAACGAGGCGGCGATGGCCAAGGCCAGGCCGGTCAGGATCACCCCGACCATCCACGCCAGCTCCGGCCCGGTCGGCAGCCAGCTTTCCGGCTCTTCGGCACTGCCGGGGAAGAACTCGACCAACACCGCGTACAGCAGCCACGACGACAGGATCATCATCACGATGACGCCGATCACCATCAGCGACATCGAGACGATGATGTGGCGGCTGAGCCCGGAGCGGCGCAGGCGGGCCATCAGCGGTCGGCCATCAGCCGGTAGCCGACGCCGCGCACGCTGGCCGGAACATTGACCATGCCTACTTCGTCCAGCTTGCGGCGCAGCTTGCTGACGTGGCTGTCGACGGTGCGTTCCAGCGCTTCGCTTTCCGGCAGGCATTCGTGCATCAGTTCGCTGCGGCTGAAGATGCGCGTCGGCGCCAGCGCCATGCAGTGCAGCAGCTTGAACTCGGTGAGCGTGAGCAGCACTTCGTGGCTGTAGCCTTCGCCCTCCACATGCACGGCATGGGTAGCCGAGTCGATCAGCAGCGGGCCCGCCCGCAGCGCGGTCGGTGCGTCCACGCGTGATGCGCGCAACGTACGCCGCAGCACGGCGCGCACGCGTGCTGCCACCTCCGCTGGATTGAACGGCTTGACCACGTAGTCATCGGCGCCCATGCGCAGCGCGGTCAGTTTGTCCAGGTCCTGGTCCAGTGCGGTCAGCATGATCACCGGTGTTTCACCGCGCTGGCGCAGCTGGGTCAGCACGCTCCAGCCATCCAGGCGGGGCAGCTGCACATCCAGCAGGACCAGGTCGGGGCGGGCGCTGCGGTGCAGGTCCAGAGCGCTGTGGCCGTCGGCGGCGCGCAGCGTACGCAGTCCTTCGCGTTCCAGATAGGCGGTGAGAATATCGGCGATCTCGGCCTCATCCTCGACGATCAGGACGAGGGCGGCGAGGGCAGGGGCGGCATGCATGCAGGGGCGGGGCCTTAAGGTGCTTGCCTCCATCGTATCTCCACAGTTCCTCCATCGAAACCCCATCATCGCCACGCACACTCCACGCTTCAGAACCTATCAGCCGCTTGCGCGGCATTGTGCACAGCAATGAGAACCTTCAGGACTCCGGCCGCGCTGATCGCGGCCCTCGCCTTGGCCATGACGGCCTGCTCCGCCCCCGAGGCCACCCCCGAAGCCACGCCACGCGTCAGCGTGATCACCGTCGGCCCGCAGGTGGTGCAGCGCGATGACGAACTGCCCGGCCGCGTGGCCGCCGTGCGCACCGCACAGATCCGTGCCCAGGTGGGCGGCATCGTGCAGCGCCGCCTGTTTGACCAGGGTGCGGAAGTGAGTGCCGGTCAGGCCCTGTTCCAGATCGATCCGGCGGCCTTCCGTGCCGATGTTGATTCGGCATTGGCCGCGCTGCAGCGCAGTGAGGCAGCCTTGGGTCGCAGCCGCGTGCAGTCGCAGCGCCTGCATGCACTGGCCGCCGCACAGGCCGTCAGCCAGCAGCATCGCGACGATGCCAGCGCCGAGTACGAACAGGCCCGTGCGGCAGTGAACGAGGCGCGCGCGATCCTGGCCCGCCGACAGCTCGACCTGCGCTATGCCACGGTCAGTGCACCGATTGCCGGCCGCATCGACCAGGCGCTGGTGACCGAAGGCGCACTGGTCGGCGTGGCCGATGCCGAGCCGATGGCGGTGGTGCAGCAGATCGACCAGGTCTACGTCGATGTGCGGCAGCCGGCCGCGCAGCTGGAGTCGCTGCAGCGCAGGGCTGCCGGCGGCGGCGAGCTGCCGGTGACGATCATCGGTGCGGGCGGCAAGCCGTTGTCCGAGCGAGGCCAGATGCTGTTCTCCGGCATCAACGTCGATGCGCGTACCGGTGATGTGATCCTGCGCATCCTGGTCGACAACCCGCAGCGCCAGCTGCTGCCCGGCATGTACGTGCGCGCGAAGGTGCCGCGTGGCGCGCCGGCCAGTGCACTGACCGTGCCGCAGCAGGCCGTGCTGCGCAGCGCCGGCGGCCAGGCCTATGCCTGGGTGATCGGTGGCGATGGCAAGGCGGTGATCCGCACGCTGGAGGTCGATGGCAGCGTTGATCGCCAGTGGCTGGTGCGTACGGGCCTGAAGGCGGGCGAGAAGGTGGTGGTCGAGGGCCAGGAACGCCTGCAGGAAGGCGTGGTGGTCGATGCGCGCGACTGGCAGATGCCGGTCGCCAGCGCCGGTGCAGTGCAGGCCGGCAGCAAGGGCTGAGCCTTTCCCGGGCCGGTCCCTCCAGGAAAATCCAACATGGCACGTTTCTTCATCGATCGCCCGGTGTTCGCCTGGGTGCTGGCGATCTTCATCATTCTGGCCGGCGTGCTGGCGATCCCGCGGCTGGCGGTGGAGCGCTATCCGGCGGTTGCGCCGCCCAGCGTCAGCATCTACGCCAGCTACCCGGGCGCCAGCCCGCAGACGCTGAATGACGCGGTGGTCGGCCTGATCGAGCGCGAGCTGTCCAGCGTCAAGCACCTGCTGTACTTCGAGTCGTCGGTGGACACCTCCGGCGAAGCCTCGATTACTGCGACCTTCAAGCCGGGTACCAACCCGGAGCTGGCGCAGGTGGACGTGCAGAACCGGATCAAGGCGATCGAGCCGCGCCTGCCGCGCAGCGTGCGCCAGAACGGCCTGTTTGTGGAGGCCGCCGATTCGGGTTTCCTGATGCTGGTCGGCCTGCGTTCGCCGGACGCCAGCGTCAGCGAGGCCGCACTGGGCGACTTCATGGCGCGCAACATCATCGAAGAGCTGCGCCGCATCGATGGCGTCGGCCGCGTGCAGCTGTTCGGTGCCGAGCAGGCGATGCGCGTGTGGCTGGACCCGACCCGGTTGACCGGCTACGGCCTGACCATGGGTGACGTGGCGGCTGCCATCGAGCAGCAGAACCTGGAGATCTCACCAGGGCGCATCGGCGATTCGCCAGGTGTGCCGGGCCAGCGCATCACTGTGCCGTTGAGCGCCGATGGCCAGCTGTCCACGCCGGAACAGTTCGCCGCCATTGTGCTGCGTGCCGGGGCCGACGGTTCGCGGGTGCTGCTGGGCGACGTCGCCCGCGTCGAGCTGGGCGCGCAGAGTTATGCCTGGGGCACCCGTGAGGATGGCCATCCGGCCACCGCCGCCGGCGTGCAGCTGCGCCCGGGCGCGAATGCGGTGCGTACCGCGTCGGCGGTGCGTGAGCGCATGGCCGAACTGGCGCCGCTGCTGCCGCGCGGCGTGGAATCGAGTATTCCGTTCGACACCGCGCCGTTCGTCAAGATCTCGATCCAGAAGGTGGTGCAGACGCTGCTGGAGGCCATGCTGCTGGTGTTCGCTGTGATGTACCTGTTCCTGCAGAACTGGCGCTATACGCTGATTCCAGCGCTGGTCGCACCGATCGCGCTGCTGGGCACCTTCGCGGTGATGCTGGCGCTGGGCTTCTCGATCAACGTGCTGACCATGTTCGGCATGGTGCTGGCGATCGGCATCATCGTCGACGACGCGATCGTGGTGGTCGAGGGCGTGGAACGGATCATGGCCGAGGAGGGTCTGCCGCCGCGGGAGGCGACCATCAAGGCGATGCGCGAGCTGACCGGTGCGGTGATCGGCATCACCCTGGTGCTGACCGCGGTGTTCATCCCGATGGCGTTGGCCAGCGGCTCGGTGGGCGCGATCTACCGCCAGTTCACCGTGGCGATGGCGGTGTCGATCCTGTTCTCGGCGCTGCTGGCCTTGAGCCTTACGCCAGCGCTGTGCGCGACGCTGCTGCGCCCGAACACCCATGGCCATCACGGTCGTGGCGGGCTGTTCGGCGCCTTCAACCGTGGCTTCGAGCGGATGACCGGGCGTTACCAGCGTGGTGTGGCGTCGGTGCTGCAGCGGAGCGGGCGGGTCATGGGCGTGTTCGCCGCGCTGGTGGCGGCGCTGCTGCTGGGCCTGCACTGGCTGCCGGGCGCCTTCCTGCCGGAAGAGGACCAGGGCTACTTCATGACCTCGATCCAGCTGCCGGCCGAAGCCACGGCCGAACGCACACTGGCGGTGGTGGAAGCGTACGAGCGGCATGTGGCCTCGCGCCCGGGCATCGGTTCCAACCAGGCCATCCTCGGCTACAGCTTCTCCGGTTCCGGCCCGAGTGCGGCGCTGACCTACACCATGCTGAAGGACTGGGGCGAGCGCGCAGGTGCTACCGCGGCCGGTGAGGTGGAGGCCGCGCAGAAGGCGATGGCCACGGTTGCCGAAGGCGAGGTGATGAGCGTGATGCCGCCGGCCATCGACAGCCTGGGGCGTTCTTCCGGTTTCTCGCTGGCGCTGCAGGCGCGTACCGGGCAGAGCCAGGCCGAACTGCGCGCGGCCCTGCAGCAGCTGCTGAAGCTGGCCGAGGCCAGCCCGCTGCTGTCCGAGGTGCACGCCGATGGCCTGCCGGCAGGCACCAGCGTGCGGCTGGACATCGACCGCGCCAAGGCCGAGGCAATGGGCGTGGGCTTCGAGCAGATCAGCAGCACGCTGTCAGCGGCGATGGGCTCGCAGTACGTCAACGACTTCCCCAACAAGGGCCGGTTGCAGCAGGTGATCCTGCAGGCAGATGCGCCGTACCGTATGGAGCTGGAGGACGTGCTGAAGCTGTACGTGCGCAACAGCGAAGGCGGCATGGTGGCGCTGTCCGAGCTGGTTACCCCGCACTGGACCGAGGCGCCACTGCAGCTGCAGCGTTATCTCGGCTTCCCGGCGCTGAACCTGTCCGGCGCGCCGGCCACCGGCGTATCGACCGGTCAGGCGATGGCGGAGATGGAGCGGTTGGCCGGGAAGCTGCCATCTGGCTTTGCCCTGCAGTGGACCAGCCAGTCGCTGCAGGAACGCGAATCGGGCGCGCAGGCACCGTGGCTGTTGCTGCTGTCGATGCTGGTGGTGTTCCTGGTGCTGGCGGCGCTGTACGAAAGCTGGTCGATCCCGCTGGCGGTGATGCTGGTGGTGCCGCTGGGTCTGCTCGGTGCGGTTGCTGCGGTGTTGTTGCGGGGCATGCCCAACGACGTGTTCTTCAAGGTCGGCATGATCACCGTGATCGGGCTGTCGGCGAAGAACGCGATCCTCATCGTCGAGTTCGCGCGCCAGCTGCAGCAGCAGGGTCGCGGCCTGGTTGAAGCAGCGCTGGAGGCCGCGCGGCTGCGCCTGCGGCCGATCGTGATGACCTCGCTGGCGTTCGCGCTGGGCGTGGTGCCGCTGATGCTGGCGCAGGGCGCGTCGAAGGAAACCCAGCAGGCAATTGGAACCGGCGTGTTCGGCGGCATGGTCAGTGCGACCGTGCTGGCGGTGTTCTTCGTACCGGTTTTCTATGTAGTGGTGCAGGGCGCGCGGCAGTGGATCGCGCAACGCCTGCGCAGGCGCCGGCCGATGCCGGGAGGAACCGTGGATGGAACGGAACATCGTTGAAGATCTGCACGAGCAACAGTTGATGGTGCTGGAGCAGCGCCTGTGCGCGGCCCTGCTGGAAAATGATCACGATGCGCTGACCGCGCTGGTATCGCCGGCGTTGTTCATGATGGATGGCCACGGCGGCCGCATGCTCGATCTGCCCTGGCTGGGCGATTGGCTGGCCGGTGGTCTGCAGGTACGAAGCCTGCAGCTGCACGCGGTTGAAACGCTGTTGTGTGGCCGCCTGGCACTACTGTCCAGCGATGTGCGGCTGTCAGTGTTGCAGCAGGGCCAGGAACGTGTGGTAAAGCTGCGCCTGTTGCGGGTCTGGGCCTGCAGTTCCGGCGACAGCGGCGCTCAGCTGCTGTCGATGGCGGTACTGGCCGCATGAGTGCGGTCAGGCCACTTTCAGGCCCCGCTCACCGGCAGGTGGTAGGGTCGAGCTTCTCTGTAGTGTCGACAAGGAGTCGAGCCATGCGTGTAGTTCCCAGTCTGTTGGCAGCCTCCCTCGGCTTGGTGCTCGCCGCGTGCCAGCCAGCCCAGCCGCCCGCCGCGGGTGGCAATGATGCCCCGCGTGCCACGCCGCCGCCGAGGGCCGGCACCGAAGGTGGCAGCGAGACCGCCTACCAGTGTGGTGATCTGAGCGTACGCGCGACCTTCAATGGCGAGGATGCAGCCACGGTGGTGATCGGCGAGCGTACCTTCGCCATGACTTCCGAACGCGCGGCATCCGGCGCCAAGTATGGCGATGGCCAGGGCAACAGCTTCTGGACCAAGGGCAGCGATGACGGCCTGTTGAGCCTGAAGGGCGAGGCCGATCGCGAGTGCCACGCGGTCGAACCCACCGAAGGCGATGGCAGTGCCGGAAAGGCCGCGTTCCGTGCCACCGGCAATGAGCCCGGTTGGCTGGCGGTTGTCGACGGCGACGCGCCGGGCCTGCAGGTGGAAGTTGACTATGGCGAGCGTCGCTTCGACGTCGCCACGCCCACCGAAGGTGCCGACGGTTGGAGTGGCAAGGCGTCCGATGGCACCGACGTCAAGCTCAGCTTCCAGCGCACCACGTGCCAGGATGACATGAGTGGTGAAGCCTTCGAGGCCAAGGCGATGCTGACCGTGGGCACGCGCCAGTACCATGGCTGTGGCAACTTCGGTGCGAAGCAGCCGTAAGTTACCTGTAGAGCCGAGCCCACGCTCGGCTGCAGTACCTGTCCAACCCACAGCGGCCGAGCGTGGGCTCGGCTCTACACATCCGCTGCCACCGATGATCCGTCCGCTGCCGGCGGCGAACACGCCGCAAGCAGGGACAGCCAGCCGATCAGCGCGAGGCGCTTAGTCGGCACGGCCCGCGAATTCACCGGTCGCGGTGTTCACCAGCACGCGCTCGCCGTTGACGATGTACTCCGGCACCATGATCTCGATGCCGGTGTTGAGCTTGGCCGGCTTCGGGCGCTTGGTGGCGGTGCCACCCTTCAGTTCCGGCGGCGTTTCGATCACTTCCAGCACCACCGAGGCCGGCAGCTGGATCGCCACCGGCTGCTCGTCGATCACCTGCACGTAGATGCCGGTCAGGCCGTCGGTGATGTAGCCGGCATCGTCGCCGATCACGTCTGCGTCCAGGGTGTAGGGGGTGTAGTCCTCGTCATCGAGGAACACGAACGCGTCGCCGTCCTTGTACGAATAGGTGGACTGGCGGCGCAGCAGTTCGACCTCGACCAGGTTGTCGTCGGCATCGAAGCTGGCGTCGAGCTTGTTGCCGCCCGGCACGCTGTACATGATGAAGCGGAAGCGGACGTTGCCGCCGCGACCCTGCGGCGAGCTGCGCTCGATGTCGCGGATCTGGTACACGCCGTTGTTGTACTCGACGACGTTGCCCTTCTTGATGTCGTTGGCTTTCATGGTGATCTAGGTCGTTGGGGGAGGGCGCCGTCCCGGCGCCCGTGGGGAATCACTTCGGAGCGAGGCGGGTAGCGCCGTCCAGGCGGATGGTCTCGCCGTTGAGGTAGGTGTTGCCGAGGATGAAACCGACCAGGCTGGCGAAGTCTTCCGGCTTGCCCAGGCGCGACGGGAACGGAATCGAGGCGGCCAGCGACTGCTGCACGGCTTCGGGCATGCCGTCGACCATCGGCGTCCAGAACACGCCCGGAGCGATGGTATTGACGCGGATGCCGAAGCGCGACAGTTCGCGTGCCATCGGCAGCGTCATCGACACCACGCCGCCCTTGCTGGCGGCATACGCGGCCTGGCCGATCTGGCCTTCATAGGCGGCGATGCTGGCGGTGTTGATGATCACGCCGCGCTCGCCGTCGGTGCCGGCTTCGTTGTGCTGCATGCGGTTGGCCGCAGCCTTGGCGACGTTGAAGCTGCCGACCAGGTTGACCATCACCGTGCCCTGGAAGCCGGCCAGCGGCATCGGGCCTTCCTTGCCGAGCACGCGGCCGGCGCCGAGGATGCCGGCGCAGTTCATCGCCACGTTCAGGCCGCCAAGGAAATCGTGGGCCTGGTCGATGGCCGCAGCCACGGCCGCCTCATCGCTGACGTTGACGTTGAAATAGCGGGCCTTGTCGGCACCCAGCCCGGCAACGGCGGCTGCGCCCTTGTCGTCGTTGAGGTCGAACAGGGCCACCTTGCCGCCCTGGGCGACGAGGTGCTGGGCCACGGCCAGGCCGAGGCCGGAGACGCCGCCAGTGATCACGGCACGTACGGAAGACAGCTGCATTGAACGGTCCTGCAGGTTCGAGAACCGCCGATTCTAACGGAAGCCGCGACCGCCGCTGTTGTGCACTGCGCCGCCTTTGCGGGGCGGCGCAGTGCGGTGGTCAACCGGCCGCGGCCAGCGCCTGCCCGGTGCGGCTGGCGGTGGCGCGGCCAAGCAGGCCGGCCAGCCAACGGCCGGTCTCGGCCAGTGCCGGCAGGTCCACGCCGCTGTCCAGGCCCAGGCCCTGCAGCAGATAGACCACGTCTTCGCTGGCGACGTTGCCGCTGGCGCCCTTCGCGTACGGGCAGCCACCGGCGCCGGACACGGCGCTGTCGACTACGCGCACGCCTTCTTCCAGGCAGGTGGCGATGTTGGCGATGGCCTGGCCGTAGGTGTCGTGGAAGTGCACGGCCAACGCCGCCATCGGAATCTCGGCGGCCACCGCGTGCAGCATCGCGCGTGCCTTGCGCGGGGTGCCGACGCCGATGGTGTCGCCCAGCGAGATTTCGTAACAGCCCATCTGGTGCAGGGCACGTGCGACGCGCACCACGTCGGCCAGCGGTACCTCGCCCTGGTAAGGACAGCCGAGCACGGTGGAGACGTAGCCGCGCACGCGCACGCCATCGGCGGCGGCACGGCGCAGGATCGGTTCAAAGCGGGCCAGCGACTCGTCGATGCCGGCATTGGTGTTGGTGCGGTTGAACGCCTCGGACGCGGCGGTGAACACTGCTACTTCCTCCACGCCCACCGCACGGGCGCGGTCGTAGCCCTGTTCGTTCGGCACCAGTACCGGGTAATGGATGCCGGGCCGGCGCTGGATGCCGGCGTAGACCTCGGCGGCATCGGCCAGCTGCGGGATCCACTTCGGGCTGACGAAGCTGGTCGCCTCGATGCTGCGCAGGCCGGTAGCCGACAGGCGGTTGATCAGTTCGATCTTGTCGGCGGTGGAGACCGACTGCTTTTCGTTCTGCAGGCCGTCACGCGGGCCGACCTCGACGATGCGGACGTAGTCGCTCATGCGGCCACCCCGGCGGCGGGGAGGTGGCAGACCGCCTCGATGTTGTTGCCGTCCGGATCGAGCACGAAGGCGGCGTAGTAGTGGGGGTGGTACCACGGGCGCAGGCCCGGCGCGCCGTTGTCACGGCCGCCGGCGGCGAGGGCGGCGGCATGGAAGGCGTCCACCTGGTCGCGGCTGGTGCAGGCGAAGGCCACGTGCACGCCGTGGCTGGCGGTGCCGCCATTGCCGAGCCAGAAGAATGGCTTGCCATCGCTGCCGAAGCCGATGTGGTCGTGGGCGCCGGTCTGTTCGGCGGTCACTTCCATCACCACGCCGATCTGCAGCGGCGCCAGCGCCTGCAGGAAGAAGGTCTTGCTGCGCGCCAGGTCGGCGCTGGTCAAACCAAGATGATCGAGCATGTTCAGGCTTCCGTGACCCAATGGGGGGCGCGCTTGTCAAGGAAGGCGCCCAGGCCTTCCTGGCCCTCGGCGGACACCCGCAGGCGCGCGATCAGGGCGGCATTATCGCGATCCAGCGTGTCGCGGTCATGGCTGTCGCGGACCTGCCGCACCAGTTGCTTGGCGCTGGACGAGGCGATCGGGCCGGCCTTGTCGAGCAGGGCCAGCTGGCGTTGCAGTGCCTCGTCCAGGCGTTCGGGCTCGACCAGCTGGTGGACCAGGCCGATGCGCAGCGCGGTGTCGGCGTCGAAATGCTCGCCGGTGGCGAACCAGCGGCGGGCCTGGCGCGGGCCGATGGCCTCGATCACATAGGGCGAGATCACCGCCGGCAGCAGGCCGAGGCGGCTTTCGGTCAGGCCGAAGCGGGCCGAGGTGCTGGCGATGGCGATGTCGCAGCAGGCGACCAGGCCGACGCCGCCGCCGAAGGCCGCGCCATGGACCCGGGCCAGGGTCGGCTTGGGCAGCTCGTCCAGGGTGCGCATCAGCCGCGCCAGCGCCAGTGAGTCCTCGCGGTTGTCGGCCTCGCTGGCCGCAGCCATGCCGCGCATCCACTGCATGTCGGCGCCGGCCGAGAAGGAGGCGCCGTGGCCGGCCACTACCACCGCGCGCACCGAATCATCGTGGCCGGCGGCCTCCAGTGCGGCGGTCAGCCGGGCGATCAGCCCGGCGTCAAAGGCGTTGTGCAGCTCCGGCCGGTTCAGCCAGAGGGTGAGGACGGCGCCGCTGCGCTCGATCTGCAAAGCATCGTTCATGGGATTCCAGGGTCACTCCATACCTGTATGGATCATAGCGGGCCATTGGTCATGGGCCATGACGCGACGCGGGAATGTTAGAATCGAGAACCATTTACATCCAGCAGAGAACACGCTAGATGACGCTGTCCGAACTGCCGCTGCACACCTCGGCCGTGGTCGAGTCCGTGCAGGACCTGCATGCCAACGATGCCATTGCCCGTCGCCTGCGCGAGCTGGGTTTCGTGAATGGCGAGGAAGTACGCCTGGTGGCCAAGGGTCCGGTGGGGGGCGAGCCGCTGCTTGTGCAGGTCGGGTTCACCCGGTTCGCGCTGCGGATCAGTGAAGCCATGCGGGTCGTGGTCGACGCCGCCAGCCAGGAACGACGCGCATGACTGCTACTGCCACTACCGCCCCGCTGCGCGTTGCGCTGGTCGGTAACCCCAACAGCGGCAAGACCGCACTGTTCAACCAGCTGACCGGCAGCCGGCAGAAGGTTGCCAACTACACCGGCGTCACCGTCGAGCGCAAGGAAGGCCGCCTGCGTGCGCCGTCCGGCCGTGAATTCGCGGTGCTCGACCTGCCGGGCGCCTACAGCCTGCATCCGGCCAGCCTGGACGAGGCGATCACCCGTGACCTGTGCCGGGGCTTCTACCCGGGCGAAGCCGCGCCGGATGTGCTGCTGTGCGTGATCGACGCCACCAACCTGCGCCTGCACCTGCGTTTCGCGCTGGAACTGCGCGAGCTGGGCAAGCCGATGGTGGTGGCGCTGAACATGGTTGATGCGGCCCAGCGCCGTGGCATCCAGGTGGATGTGGCCGCGCTGGAGCGCGAGCTGGGCGTCCCGATAGTGGAAACCGTGGCGGTGCGCAAGCAGGGCGCCAAGGCCCTGGTCGAACGCCTCGATGCGATGGTGCCGCACCTGGATGCGCCGGTGCCGGGCCCGGAAGGTGGCATCGACTACCACGCCAAGGTGCGCGAGATCCTGTCGGTGGCCGTGCGCATGCCGGCGCGGACCGCGAAGATCGACGACGCGCTGGACCGCTGGCTGCTGCATCCGGTGTTCGGCCTGGTCAGCCTGGCAGTGGTGATGTTCCTGATCTTCCAGGCGGTGTACGCCTGGGCGACGCCGTTGATGGATGGCATCGAGGCCGGCTTTGCCTGGCTGGGCACTTTCGTTGGCAGCGTGCTGCCGGAAGGCCCGCTGGCCAGCCTGCTCACCGACGGCATCATCGCCGGTGTGGGTGGCGTGGTGGTGTTCCTGCCGCAGATCCTGATCCTGTTCTTCTTCATCCTGGTACTGGAGGAGTCCGGCTACCTGCCGCGTGCAGCGTTCCTGCTCGACCGCATGATGGCGGCCGCCGGCCTGTCCGGCCGCTCGTTCATCCCGCTGCTGTCCAGCTTCGCCTGCGCGGTGCCGGGTATCATGTCCACGCGCAGCATCCAGGACCCGCGTGACCGCCTGGCCACGATCCTGGTGGCGCCGCTGATGACCTGCTCGGCGCGCCTGCCGGTGTACGCGCTGCTGATCGGTGCGTTCATTCCGCAGAAGACGGTGTGGGGCGTGTTCAACCAGCAGGGCCTGGTGCTGTTCGGCCTGTATGCGGCGGGCATTCTCAGCGCGCTGGCGATGTCGTGGATCATGAAGAAGTGGCGTCGCGACAAGAGCGAGCATCCGCTGATGCTGGAGCTGCCGTCGTACCGGTTGCCGCACGTGCGCGACCTGGCGGTGGGGCTGTACGAGCGCGGCATGATCTTCCTCAAGCGCGTCGGTGGCATCATCCTGGCGCTGACCATCCTGTTGTGGGTGCTGCTGTCGTTCCCGGCGGCACCGGCCGACGCCACGATGCCAGCCATTGATTACAGTTACGCCGGCCAGATCGGCCATGCGATGGCGGTGTTCTTCGCGCCGCTGGGCTTCAACTGGCAGATCTGCATCGCGTTGATCCCGGGCCTGGCCGCGCGCGAGGTGGCGGTGTCTTCGCTGGCCACCGTGTATGCACTGTCGGCCGCCGATGACGATGCGGCCAGCCAGGCGCTGACCCCGTTGATCAGCGATGGCTGGTCGCTGGCGACCGCTCTTTCGCTGCTGGTCTGGTACATCTACGCCCCGATGTGCATCTCGACGCTGGCCACCATCAAGCGCGAGACCAACTCGTGGAAGCAGATGGGCTTTGCTGCGTTCTACCTGTTTGCCGCAGCCTACGTGGCGGCGCTGATCACCTACCAGGTGACCAAGGCGCTGGGAGGCGGCTGATGGATACCGGCCTGCTGATCCAGTACCTGATCATCGCGGTGGCCGTGCTGGTCAGTGTCTGGGTGGTGCTGAAGAAGCAGTTTCCCGGCACCGTGCGCAAGCTGCGTGGGGTATTGGCGCTGGCGCTGCTCAAGCCGGGCCGCGCTGCCTGGCTGCAGGCGCTGGGGCGGAAGGTCGCGCCGCCGGCGAGCGGGAGTGGTGGTGCCTGTGGCAGTTGCGACAGCTGCGGGCCGACTCCGCCGAAGCAGCACTGACGCTGCTTTCCTGCTCTGGTGGGTGCGAACCTTCTGCCGGTGGGTGGGCCCTCCCCCTGTGGGTGCGAACCTTGGTTCGCACGCTCTCCGGATTCAAACCTCCCTCCGGATGATCGCCCGGAAGCGTCCATCCTGATTCAATCGCCGCACCGATTCCCGGTTTCCATGGATTGCCGCGAAGCCCGCCACGTCGGCAAGGGCATTGAGCAGCAGGCGCTTCATCGCGTTGCGATCACCAGCTTCAAGCAGGTCATGAAGGTCCTGTTGGGTGAAGACCCGGCGCAGCCCTGGCGTCTCTTCGATCCGCCAGTCCACATGGGGGGTGGGAATGCTGGTGCGGTACCTGAAGGCCTTCTCGAGGTCGCACGGTTCAAGCGGGTGCTCAAGCAGCTCCGCAAAGTAGAGCCCGGCATTTACATAGAAGCCCCTGCCGTGACTGGCGGCCTGGTGATTTACGACAAGCGAAGCGCCGTCCAGCAACCGGTAGCGTGTGGTCGTTGTTCCGGCAAAGCCTGTTTTCCTTGCACATCTGCTGAAGACTGTCGCGGATTTCATGCATTCTGCCTGGGCCGGAAGAAGGGTCCACAGCCTTGAGGCGCAGTGATTTCAGGTCAATTGGCAAATGCGACACGCGCAACGAGCGCCCCAGGTGGGTGCGAACCTTGGTTCGCACGCCTTGCCCGTGGCCTGGATCTAGCCGGCCCGCGCTCCCAGCTCCGCTGCCAGCGCCAGCCACTTGCTGCGCTGCGCCGGGGTGCTGCTGCGCACCGCGCCCACGCGGCTGACCCGCACCGGGCGGATGCCGCAGAACTCCAGGATGGTGGCGCGGATCTGGGTGATGCCCGGGTCGCGGTGGATCCAGCGGTAGTACCAGGGCGGCGTGTCCAGCGTGGTGATCACCCGCGCGCTGCGCCCGGCCAGCAGGCGGTCCCACCACACCGAATCGCGCCGGTAGCGGAAGGCGTATCCCGGCAACAGCACGCGATCGAAGAAGCCCTTCAGCAGCGCCGGCATCGCGCCCCACCAGGTGGGATAGACCAGGACCAGGTGATCGCAGGCTTGAATCGCCTCGGCGGCGTCCTGCAGATCGGCCTCCAGCGGCTGGATCTGGCGGTAGCCGTGGCGCAGAACCGGGTCGAATTCAAGGTCGCCCAGTGCGATCAGGCGCACCCGGTGGCCGGCGTTCTCGGCGGCCGTGGCATAGCGCTGGGCGAGGGCGCCGCACAGGCTGTCACGGTCAGGATGGCCGAGCAGGATCAGGATGGAACGGGACACGCGCAACCTCGGGCAATGGAAAGTGCGCGAGACTGCGGTCTGCCCCTGGGGCAGAGTCAAACCCCGGTGGTACAGCCGCCGGGTTCCAGTACGCAGTCGCCGCTGCCGGAGTGCAGCCACCGCTGAAGTTCGTCGCTGACCTGCTGCAGATCGCGCTCGACCTGTGCAAGCCGTGCCCGTTCGTTGGCAACGCGGCCGCGCTGCTGCTCCAGCAAGGCCAGCACCGCTGGCCAGTCGAGCCGCCCGTCGCGGCCCTGCAGGCGTGAGATCGACGCAAGCGTGATACCCAGCCCCAGCGCCTGGCGGATCAGCTGCACCCAGGCCACGTCCTGTTCGCTGTAGTCGCGATATCGGTTCAGGCGCGGCACCGGCGGCAGCAGGCCGCGTGCTTCGTACAGGCGGATGGCCTTGGCACTGGCGCCGGTCAGGCGGCTGACTTCGGAGATGCGCATCGGCTCAGTCCCGCACCAGTCCGCCATCGACCACCAGATTCTGGCCGGTCACCGCGCGCGACCAGGGGCTGGCGAAGAACAGTGCGGTATCGGCGAACTCGGCCGGGGTGGTGACGCTGCGCAGCGGGGTGTTGGCGGCGATGTAGTCGAACACCGCTTCCGGCGTGGCGGCACTGGCATCGGTGGTACGCAGCAGGCCGCCGGACAGCATGTTCACGGTGATGCCATGCGGGCCGAGGTCACCGGCCAGCGTGCGGGTCAGTGCCAACAGGGCGGCTTTGGCCGCGGTGTAGTCGTGGTAGGGCACCACCGGGTTCTGGAACAGGTTGGTGCCGATGTTGATCACGCGGCCGAAGCGGCGGGCCTGCATGCCGGGCAGGACGGCCTGCACGGTGTTCAGCGCGCCGCGCACGCTGCCCTCGAACTGCGCCTGGAAGGCCGGCCAGCCGATAGCGGCGGCGCCGTCGCGGGCATCACCATTGAACGAGAACGCAGCGAGTGCGTTGTTGACCACCGTGGTGACGCCCTGGCCGAAGTGGGCCAGGGCATGCTGCAGCATCGCATCGACCTGGCTGCGATCAGTGACGTCGGCCGGCAGTGCGATTGCCTGTCCGCCCAGCTCGGTTGCCAGCGCCCGTGCGGCGCCTTCGCTGCGGTGATAGTTGACGATGACGCGCGCACCCTGCGCAGCGAACGCGCGGGCGATGTGCTGGCCAAGGCCACGGCCGGCGCCGGTGACCAGCACCAGCTGTTCGCTGATCTGCATGAGGGAGCTGCCATCCATTGCATGAAAGGGCATGCAGCGTAGCAGCGATGGCGCTTGCCGGAGCGGGCGTGCTGCCGCTAGCCTGCAGGCATGAACCAGACTCCCCTGCGATTGCTCATTCACGGTGCCTCCGGGCGCATGGGCCAGGCCCTGCTGCGGTTGGCCGCCGAACATCCCGAAACCCTGCAGATCGTGGCCGCAGTGACCGGCCGTGCGCCGGCGCAGCGCGTGGTCGACGGCGTGCCGTTCTTCGGTGCCAGCGAGCTCCCCGGCGCGCCGGTGTTCGATGTGGCGATCGACTTCAGCCTGCCGGAGGGCTTCGACCCGCTGCTGGCGTTGTGCGTGGATCGGGGGGCAGGACTTGTGTCGGGGACCACCGGCATCTCCAGCACGCAGCGCCAGGCGCTGGAGGCTGCGGCGGCGAAGATCCCGCTGGTCTGGGCCTCGAACTTCAGTCTGGGCGTGGCGGTGCTGGACGAACTGGTCGAGCGCGCGGCGCAGGCGCTGCCAGGCTGGGGCTGCGACATCGTCGAGTCTCACCACACCCAGAAGAAGGACGCGCCGTCGGGTACCGCACTGACCCTGGGCGCGGCCGCGCAGCGGGGCGGGGCGGAGCCGCACTACGCCAGCCTGCGTGCCGGTGACATCGTCGGGGAGCACCTGGTGCAGTTCACCGGGCTGGGCGAGCGCATCGAGCTGGTGCATCGGGCCACCAACCGCGACATCTTCGCCCGCGGCGCCCTGTTCGCCGCCCGCCAGCTGCAGGGCCGGGCCCCGGGCAGCTATCGGGTAAGGGACCTGCTGCAGTAAGTCGGTAGTGCCGGCCGCTGGTCGGCACTACCGGGTGGCGGACCCCGCATACGCCGCCGGATTGAAATGAATGCGCAATCGCCTGTTCATCAAGTGCGATAACCGCTGGCGCGAGCGCCCCGGCAGCGCTACAATTCGCACTCGCCGAATCACGAAAGCCGGACCGGTCCCAGACCGTACGTCCGCGCTTTTTTGCAACCGGATTTCCGTGAAGCGCAGGCGTGACTTCGGCAGCCCCCTCGGTAGCCAAAGTGAGATTCCCGTGACCCAAGCCGCAATCCTCGTCCTCGAAGACGGCACCGTATTCGAGGGCGAATCCGTAGGCGCGCCCGGCCTGTCCGTCGGTGAGGTGGTGTTCAACACCGCCATGACCGGCTACCAGGAAGTGCTGACCGACCCGTCCTACGCCCGGCAGATGGTCACGCTGACCTATCCGCATATCGGTAACACCGGCATGACCGACCAGGACAATGAAGCGTCCAAGGTGTGGTCGGCCGGTCTGATCGTGCGCGACGTTCCCCGTCGTCCCAGCAACTGGCGCAGCCAGGTGTCGCTGCAGGACTGGCTGATCCAGCGTGGCGTGGTCGCCATCGCCGGCATCGACACCCGCAAGCTGACCCGCATCCTGCGCGAGAAGGGCGCGCAGAACGGTGCGCTGATGGCCGGTGACATCGACGTGGAAAAGGCACTGGAAGCCGCCCGCAAGTTCCCGGGGCTGAAGGGCATGGATCTGGCCAAGGTCGTCACTACCGAGAAGACCTACACCTGGACCGAGGGCCAGCTGGACCTGGATGCCAACGCCTTCGTCAGCGTGCCGGCCCGGTTCAAGGTCGTGGCCTACGACTTCGGCGTGAAGACCAACATCCTGCGCATGCTGGCCGAGCGTGGTTGCGAAGTGACCGTGGTGCCGGCGCAGACCCCGGCCGCCGAAGTGCTGGCGCTGAAGCCGGATGGGGTGTTCCTGTCCAACGGCCCGGGTGACCCGGAACCGTGCGACTACGCCATCGAAGCGATCAAGACCTTCATCGACGTGAAGATCCCGACCTTCGGCATCTGCCTGGGCCACCAGCTGCTGGGCCTGGCCTCGGGCGCGCAGACCATGAAGATGGGCCACGGCCACCACGGTGCCAACCACCCGGTGCAGGACCTGGACAGCGGCCGGGTGATGATCACCTCGCAGAACCACGGCTTCGCGATCGATGAAGCGACCCTGCCGCCGACCCTGCGCGTGACCCACCGTTCGCTGTTCGATGGCACCAACCAGGGCGTGGCCCGCACCGACGTGCCGGCGTTCTCGTTCCAGGGCCACCCGGAAGCGTCGCCGGGCCCGACCGATGTCGGTCCGCTGTTCGACCGCTTCGTGGTGCTGATGGAAGAGGCCAGGGCCTGATCAGTACGCCGCCGGCCCCCCGGTGGCGTCGCGATGGACCGTAAACCGCCGCAACGCTGCTGCCTCTGGCGCGGCGCTGCGGATCAAGATTCCTGATCGACAGCGTGCGATCACCCCCCTTGTCACGCTGTACTGACTTAGAGAAGAAAATGCCCAAGCGCACTGACCTCAAGACCATCCTCATCATCGGTGCTGGCCCGATCGTCATCGGCCAGGCCTGCGAGTTCGACTACTCCGGCGCCCAGGCCTGCAAGGCCCTGCGTGACGAGGGTTACCGCGTGGTGCTGGTCAACAGCAACCCGGCCACGATCATGACCGACCCGGAGATGGCCGACGCCGTCTACATCGAGCCGATCAACTGGCAGACGGTCGAGAAGATCATCGCCAAGGAAAAGCCCGATGCGCTGCTGCCGACCATGGGTGGCCAGACCGCGCTGAACTGCGCGCTGGACCTGGCCGACCACGGCGTGCTGGAGAAGTACAACGTCGAACTGATCGGCGCCAAGCGCGAAGCGATCCGCATGGCCGAAGACCGCGAGCTGTTCCGCGTCGCCATGGGTGAGATCGGCCTGGAATGCCCGACCGCCGCCGTCGCCCATACCCTGGACGAAGCGCTGGAGATCCAGACCCGCGTCGGCTACCCGACCATCATCCGCCCCAGCTTCACCCTGGGCGGCAGCGGTGGCGGCATCGCCTACAACCGCGAAGAGCTGGTCGAGATCGTCAGCCGCGGCCTGGAACTGTCGCCGACCACCGAAGTGCTGGTGGAAGAGTCGGTGCTGGGCTGGAAGGAATTCGAGATGGAAGTGGTCCGCGATACTGCGGACAACTGCATCATCGTCTGCTCGATCGAAAACCTTGACCCGATGGGCGTGCACACCGGTGACTCGATCACCGTGGCCCCGGCGCAGACCCTGACCGACAAGGAATACCAGCGCCTGCGCGATGCCTCCATCGCCGTGCTGCGCAAGATCGGCGTCGATACCGGTGGCTCGAACGTGCAGTTCGGCATCAACCCGAAGACCGGCCGCGTGGTCGTCATCGAGATGAATCCGCGCGTGTCGCGTTCCTCGGCGCTGGCTTCCAAGGCCACCGGCTTCCCGATCGCCAAGGTCGCCGCCAAGCTGGCCGTGGGCTACACCCTGGACGAACTGAAGAACGAGATCACCGGTGGCCTGACCCCGGCCTCGTTCGAGCCGTCCATCGATTACGTCGTCACCAAGATCCCGCGCTTCGCCTTCGAGAAGTTCCCGGCCGCCGATGCCCGCCTGACCACCCAGATGAAGTCGGTGGGCGAGGTGATGGCGATGGGCCGCACTTTCCAGGAGTCGGTGCAGAAGGCCCTGCGTGGTCTGGAAACCGGCAAGGTCGGCTTCGACCCGACCGGCCTGGACCTGGCCAACGAAGAAGACCTGCAGACCCTGCGTCGCGAGCTGAAGGCGCCGGGCCCGGAGCGCCTGTTCTTCGTCGCCGATGCGTTCCGCGCCGGCATGAGCGTGGAAGAGATCTACGCACTGTCGTTCATCGATCACTGGTTCCTGGACCAGATCGAGGAAATCATCGGCGCAGAAGGCGAAGTCGCTGCCGGTGGCATCGACGCGCTGGACGCCGCACGCCTGCGCAAGCTGAAGCGCGCTGGCTTCTCCGACGCGCGCCTGGCACAGCTGACCGGCACCAACGAAGCCGCCATCCGCGCGCTGCGCCGTGCGCACAAGGTGCGTCCGGTCTACAAGCGCGTGGACTCCTGTGCCGGTGAATTCTCCACCGGTACCGCCTACCTGTACTCGACCTACGAGGACGAGTGCGAGGCGGCACCGAGCAACCGCGACAAGATCATGATCCTGGGTGGTGGCCCGAACCGCATCGGCCAAGGCATCGAGTTCGACTACTGCTGCGTGCACGCGGCACTGGCGCTGCGCGAGGATGGCTATGAAACCATCATGGTCAACTGCAACCCGGAAACCGTGTCGACCGACTACGACACCTCCGACCGCCTGTACTTCGAGCCGCTGACCCTGGAAGACGTGCTGGAAATCGTCGAACTGGAACAGCCGAAGGGCGTGATCGTGCAGTACGGCGGCCAGACCCCGCTGAAGCTGGCGCGCGCGCTGGAGGCCAACGGCGTGCCGGTGATCGGCACCAGCCCGGACTCGATCGACCTGGCTGAAGACCGCGAGCGCTTCCAGCAGCTGGTCGACAAGCTGGGCCTGAAGCAGCCGCCGAACCGCATCGCCCGCAACGACCAGGAAGCCCTGCTGCTGGCCCGCGAGATCGGCTACCCGCTGGTGGTGCGCCCGAGCTACGTGCTGGGCGGCCGTGCGATGGAAATCGTCTACGGCGAAGCCGACCTGGCCCGCTACGTGCGCGACGCGGTGAAGGTGTCCAACGATTCGCCGGTGCTGCTGGACCGCTTCCTCGACAACGCCGTCGAGTGCGACGTCGACATCATCGCCGACAAGGAGGGCAACGTCCTGATCGGTGGCGTGATGGAGCACATCGAAGAAGCCGGCGTGCACTCGGGCGATTCCTCCTGCTCGCTGCCGCCGTACTCGCTGTCGGCTGAAACCCAGGCCGAACTGCGTCGTCAGGTGGTGGAACTGGCCAAGGCCCTGAACGTGGTCGGCCTGATGAACACCCAGTTCGCGATCCAGACCAGCGACGAAGGTGCCGACACCATCTACCTGCTGGAAGTGAACCCGCGTGCCTCGCGCACCGTGCCGTTCGTGTCCAAGGCCACCGGCATGCCGCTGGCCAAGATCGCCGCCCGCTGCATGGCTGGCAAGAGCCTGGCCGAGCAGGGCGCGACCAAGGAAATCGTGCCGGACTATTACTCGGTGAAGGAAGCGATCTTCCCGTTTGCCAAGTTCCAGGGCGTCGATCCGATCCTCGGGCCGGAGATGCGCTCCACCGGTGAGGTGATGGGCGTCGGCCGCACCTTCAACGCCGCCTTCGCGCGTGCGCAGGAAGCCGGTGGCATCAAGGCCCCGCCGGTCGGCAAGGCCTTCGTCTCGGTGCGTGATCCGGACAAGAAGCGCGTGCTGCCGGTGGCCAAGGCGCTGCTGGCGCGAGGCTACAGCCTGGTCGCCACCCGTGGCACCGCCGCGTGGCTGCAGCAGCACGGCATGGACTGCGAGATCATCAACAAGGTGGTCGAAGGCCGTCCGCACATTGTCGACTCGATCAAGAACGGCGAGATCGTCTACATCGTCAACACGACCGAAGGTCGTTCGGCGATCAACGATTCGTTCTCGATCCGTCGCGAGGCGCTGCAGCATCGCGTCACCTACTCGACCACCATTGCCGGCGCCAAGGCGCTGGTGGATTCACTGGAATTCCGCGGCACCGGCCCCGTCTGGTCGCTGCAGGAGCTGCACAAGGAGTTGAATGCATGAGAGCCCCCATCACGATGAAGGGCGCGCAGCGTCTGCGCGATGAACTGGATCACCTGAAGTCGGTCAAGCGCCCGAAGGTGATCGCCGCGATCGCCGAAGCGCGTGAGCATGGCGACCTGAAGGAGAACGCCGAGTACCACGCCGCGCGCGAGGAGCAGGGCTTCATCGAAGGCCGCATCAAGCAGCTGGAAGGCGAGCTGTCGCACGCCGAGATCATCGACGTGAGCAAGCTCAACGCCGGCTCCAAGGTAGTGTTCGGTGCCAGCGTGACGCTGGCCGACGTGGAAACCGACGAAGAGAAGAAGTACCAGATCGTCGGTGACCTGGAAGCGGACATCAAGCTGGGCCTGATCGCGATTTCCTCGCCGGTGGCGCGCGCGATGATCGGCAAGCTGGAAGGCGATTCGATCGTGATCGACGCACCGGCCGGCCAACGCGAGTACGAGATCGTCAGCGTCAGCTACGTGGACTGACCACGTGGCGACGGCGACCCTGCTGTTGCCTGCACGCAGCCGCTTTGCCGCGGCTGCGCTGCCGGACGATGTGGCACGTGCGCTCGGCCGTGCCACCACGGTGCAGGTTGCAGCGGGCGAACGCGCGCAGCTAACGCGCCATTTCACGGTGGCCGCGCCGCACTGGCCGGTGGCCGCGTTGACCCGCCAGCGCGACGTCGGCGATGCCGCCGGCGCCAGCTGGCTGCGTGCCGATCCGGCCTGCATGGTGCCGGACATGCACGGCGCGAGGATGATGGCCTACGGCGAAACACTGCGGCCGACGCTGGCCGACAGCCTGGCCCTGCTGCCGGTGCTGCAACCGCTGTTCGCCGATGCCGGGTTCGTGCTCGATGCACCGGACCCGTCGCGCTGGTACCTGCGCCTGCCGATCGACCTGGCCCTGCCGGACTTCGACAGTCCGGACGAGGTTCTCGGCGATGACCTGTTCTCGCACCTGCCGGAAGGCGAGGGCGGCCGTCGTTGGCGGGCGCTGATGACCGAGGCGCAGGTGCTGCTGCACAACCATTCCTGGAACCAGCAGCGCGCCTCGCAGGGACAGCAGCCGATCAATTCGCTCTGGTTCTGGGGCGGTGGCGTGATGCCGGTGTCGGTCAGCACGCCGCACGCACAGGTGCGCAGCCGCGATGCCTTGCTGCAGGGCCTGGCTCTGGCGGCTGGCGTAGCCGTGGATGGCGAGCAGGCGGTGGATGCACTGGTCGACCTGCGCCAGCTGCGCTCCCTGCAGCAGCTCGGCGATGATGCGATCCGTCCGCTGTTGGCCGCGCTGAAGCGCGGCGAGCTGCAGCGGCTGGTGCTGGATTTCGAGGACGGCCTGCAGTTCCAGCTGGACCGCGGCCAGCGCTGGCAGTTCTGGAAGAAGCCGCGCCAGCTGCACGAGTGATTTCCCTGTAGAGCCGAGCCCACGCTCGGCTTCATCACTACTGGACGTCCGTAACGTAGGTCGGCAACGCCCAGTGCCTGCGGCTCCGGGTTGAGCAGTCATCACCCAGATACGTCGCGCTCAGGACCAGGCGCGAGCCGTCCCACGCCCAATGCCGGTTCGTGCCGCACGCATTGGTAGCGGTCACAACGCCTTCTTCAAGAAATACGGCGTACGGGTAGAGCGGAAACAGCGTGCTCGGGGTGATCAGCGTGGGCGAAAACGGTGGACGGTCGCGGATCAACCAGCTGCCCGCCGGCACGATGTTGCGATCGGTTGCGCAGTTCAACAGCGCCAGAACATGGCTGGCATCCACCCGTTCGATGCGGAGTTGGCGTGACGACATCCGGTCGCACGCGTTACCCGCAGCGGCCACCGGTTGCAACTGCTGCAGCAGATCCGCCCGCTCGGCCAGCTGCGCATCGCTTTCCTGTGCTTCGACCAGAAGCGGCGGTGCCTTCAGGGGCGGCGCGGCAACCGCAGCCGGGACCTTCGACTCCGGCAGTGAGCCCTTGCGCACCAGTGCGCCGGGCGTATCCAGCCGACCTTGGGCTTCGTCCATCTTCAGCAGCAGCGTGCGGATGCCGCGGTCAGACAGCGGCCACGCGTGGCCCGAGGCATCGCTCATCTCGACGCGCTTACCCGCCAGCAGTGCTTCAATCATGGCGGTCACGTAGCGGGTGGGCAGCTCCAGGCCAGAGTCGAGTGCTTCGCTGTGGCCGATGGCACCGAGGTCCTTTCCGTCCACGTGCAGTCGCAACGTTCCTTCAGGGGCCACCGCTGCAGGGGTCGAAGGCGCGTCCTCTCCGCCCTCGGCCATGGACAGCCTTGCGCTGACCGCCGTGCGCGGCCCGCCGCTGCGTTCGATCAGCGCGCTCAGCATCAGCGGCGCCAGTGGACCGTAGGCTGCCAGCCGGCAGGTGCGGGTGTTGTCGCAGGCCATCACGCCGTCGCCCTCCACCCACGACGTGCCAGCCGGTTCGGCAGCCGGGGCAACCGAGGCCATCGTCAGCGACGCAAGCAGCAGCGGCGTGCATGACAGTGAAGATGCATGCATTCAACGCACCTCACTGAGCAGGGTTGGCAGCATCCAGTGCCCGCCCGGCATGCCACGGCACAGGCCGGTACTGAATGCACTGCTGGGCTGGAATCTCTGGCCATCCCATACCCAGTCCGAGCCGGAAACACAGTCGCCGATGCCGCGGCCCTTGTAGCGCGCGTAGAGCGTGCGTTCGACGCGCGAGAAGCCCTCTGCTTCCATCGTGACCGTCTGCGGGGCGAACGGGGGCCGGTCGCGCGCGATCCAGAAGCCATTGCTGTAGTTGTACGCGCCCATCTGGCACAGCGCCTGCACCAGTACGTGGTGCTCGTCCAGCCGCTCGATCACCATTTCCGGGGTGCCCGTGTACTCGATCAGGCGCGGACAGTCGTCACTGTCGCCGAGCGTGGCGATCAGGGCGTCGCGCAGCGCTTCGCTGCTTCCCAGTTCGCTGTCTCCGGAACGTGGCGCCGCCAGCGCCGCGCTCGCGATCACCGGCTTGGCACGCGCAGCCGGCACAGTCGTTTCGGCACGCGTACCACGCCGCACCAGGGCGCCGGGTGTTCCGATCCGACCCTGCGCCTCGTCCATCTTCAGCATTACGGCGGCAGCCCCACGGTCGGAAATCGGCCAGCGCGTTCTGTTGCTGTCGATCACCTCAATGCGGGCCTGGCCGGGCAGGGCGGCGAGCAGTGCTTCAACCTGCGCCGGCCGCAGCGTCACGGCCTCGTCGGCACCGGTGTCCTGCACCGGGCCCAGATCACGGCCGTTCACCTGCAGGCGCAGCGCTCCTTCAGGCATTGCGCTTTCGCCATCCTCGCCCACCCGCAGCCGCGCCTTCACTGCCGTACCGGGGCCACCGGCACGTTCCAGCATCAGGCCCAGCAGGCTGCCTGCGTTTTCCGGGCCATAACCCGCGGCACGGCAGGTGCCGGTGTTGTCGCAGGCCAGGAACCAGTCGTGGTGCGCGAACTCGATACCGGGTGTTACCGGCGTGTTTGCGGCATGGCTGGCAAGCGGCAGCAACAGGCCGACAATCAGTGTGGACAACGGGCGATACATGGCGAATTCCGTTTCAGAAGCGAACAAGCATGGGCGATCGCCACCTCTGCGCCAAGCCCGGGAAGAGCCGGACCAGCCGGGCGGGGTATCATGCCCGGGTCTTCCGTAACCCGGCGATGCCGATGTCCCTTGCCGCCGATGCTGTGCCGCCCGCCTCTGATACGCCGACGATCCGCCGCCGCGATGCGGTCGCGCCCGGCAGCTGGCCGGAGGGCACGCTGCCGTTGCTGGCGCGTCTCTATGCCAGCCGTGGCGCAGGTACACCGGAGTTGGCGCAGCCGAAGCTGGGCAATCTGCATGCCCCCGAGCTGCTGACCGGCATCGACGATGCGGTGGGCCTGCTGGTCGAGGCCATCGCCAACGACAAGCGCATCCTGGTGGTCGGCGATTTCGATTGCGATGGTGCCACCGCCTGCGCGGTCGGCGTGCGTGGCCTGCGCATGCTCGGCGCGCAGCATGTCTTCCACGCGGTGCCCAACCGCATGGTGCACGGCTACGGCCTGTCGCCGTCACTGGTGGAAGAGCTGGCCGCGCTGCAGCCGGACCTGCTGGTCACGGTCGACCACGGCATTGCCTGCCACGCCGGTGTCATCGCGGCCAAGGCGCGTGGCTGGCAGGTGCTGGTCACTGACCATCATCTTCCCGGTCCGCAGTTGCCGCCGGCCGATGTCATCGTCGATCCCAATCTCGACGGCGACGCCTTCCCCAGCAAGTCGTTGGCAGGCGTCGGCGTGATCTTCTACGTGCTGATGGCGCTGCGCCGGCAGATGCGCGAAGCCGGTGTCTTTGCCGATGGCAAGGGACCTGACCTGACCACGCTGCTGGACCTGGTGGCGGTCGGCACCGTCGCCGACCTGGTAGCGCTGGACCCGAACAATCGGGCGCTGGTCAGCGCGGGCCTGCGCCGGCTGCGTGCAGGGCAGGGCTGCGTCGGCCTGCGTGCACTGATCGAGGCCAGCGGCCGTGATGCCGCGCGGCTGACGGCCACCGACATCGGCTTCGCACTCGGCCCACGCCTGAATGCCGCGGGCCGGCTGGAAGACATGGCGCTGGGCATTGCGCTGCTGCTGACCGAAGACCCGCGCCAGGCGCGCGAGATCGCGCAGACGCTGGAGCAGATCAATTCGGAACGGCGCGCCGTGCAGCAGTCGATGACCGACGACGCCGAGCAGGCGTTGACCCGCGTGGTGCTGGACATGGCCGGCCAGCGCCCGGTCGCGGCCTGCCTGTTCGATGCGGACTGGCATCCGGGCGTGGTCGGCCTGGTCGCGTCGAAGATGAAGGATCGCCTGCATCGCCCGGTGATCGCCTTCGCCCCGGCCGAACCCGGCGCCGACACCCTGCGTGGCTCAGCCCGCTCGATTCCCGGCCTGCACATCCGTGACGCACTGGCGCTGGTCGACGCGCGTCATCCGGGCTTGATCGAACGTTTCGGTGGCCATGCCATGGCGGCTGGACTGAGCCTGCGGCTGGATCACGTCGATGACTTCAAGGCCGCCTTCGTCGCCGTGGTACTGGAAATGCTCGACCCGGCGGCACTGCAGCAGCAGGTCCTCAGCGACGGCGAACTGGCCGCGGGCGAACTCGACCATCGCCACGCTGATGCGCTGCGTCTGGCGGGCCCGTGGGGCCAGGGCTTCCCCGAGCCGCTGTTCGACGGCCACTTCGAAGTGGCCAACTGGCGCGTGCTGAAGGAGCGCCACCTCAAGCTGGAACTGCGCCTGCCGGGCGTGCCCGGCACGATCAACGCGATCCACTTCGGCGGCTGGCATGGCAACGCGCCGGGTCGCCACGTGCATCTCGCCTATCGTCTCGCCTGCGACGACTATCGTGGTGGCAACGCCATCCAGCTGATCGTCGAGCACTGCCTGCCCGCCTAGAAAAAGGGGACGGAGGGGATTAAGCCGTTTCTGCCTTGTTTGCCAATTGCGACTTAATCCCCTCCGTCCCCTTTTTGGGGTCCCGCCAACCCCGTTCCGGTAGCTTGTGCGTTCAACGGTTCACGATCCCACTGGAGTCCGGTCATGGTCTTCGCCCGTTGCTGCGCCGTGTTGTTGCTGGCCCTCGCGGCCTGGCCCGCTGGCGCGCAGTCGCCGCCGATCTCCCGGCCGCAGGCCGCCACGCCTCTCCTGATCGCGCACGCTGCCGAACAACCGGTGCAACTGCAGCGTGCCCGCATCGAGGGCGAAGTCCAGGCCGGCGTCGCCCAGACCCGGATCACCCTGGAATTCCACAACCCGAACCGGCGCGTGCTGGAGGGCGAGTTGCAGTTCCCGCTGGGCGACGGCCAGCAGATCAGCGGCTTCGCGCTGGATATCAACGGCGAGATGCGTGACGCGGTGGCGGTGCCCAAGGACCGCGGCCGCCAGGTGTTCGAGGAGATCGCCCGCCGCGGCGTCGACCCGGGCCTGCTGGAACAGACCGCCGGTAACCAGTTCCGGCTGCGCATCTACCCGCTGCCGGCCGGTGGCAGTCGGCGTGTACAGCTGGTGATTCGCGAGCCGTTGGCCTTCACCGGCCAAGGCTGGCAGTGGACGCTGCCGCTGCAGTTCGCCGCCGGTGCAGCCTCGGTTGAACTGAAGCTGCAGGCGCCCGGCGCGACCACTGCAGGTACCGCGCCATTCCGCATCAGCGCGGGCCAGATGCAGTGGCAGGGCAAGGGCGCGCAGTTGCCGAAGCAGCTGCAGTGGAGCCTGCCGGCAGCCCGCCAGGCGCAGGTGCAGGTGGCGCCCTGGGAGGATGGCCATTACCTGCTGGCGCAACTGCCGGTGGCGGCCAGCAGCAGGCCCCGCACGCTGCCCAGCGAGATCGGCCTGCTGTGGGACGGCTCCGGTTCGGCGGGGCAGCGCGATCGCACGCGTGAGTTCGCACTGCTGGATCACTACTTCGCCGCGATGGGCGACGGCACCGTGGCCTTGACCGTGTTGCGCGATCGCGCCGAGCCGGTAAGACGCTTCCGCATCCGCGCCGGTAACTGGAGTGAGCTGCGTGCGGCATTGCAGGCCGTACGCCCGGACGGTGCCAGCGCGCTGGCGCAGTGGCAGCCGCAGCCGGGCGTGAAGGAATACCTGCTGGTCAGCGATGGCCTGCTGACCTATGGGCCGGAACAGCTGCCGGCGATGGCGCCGGACCAACGCCTGTTTGCGGTCAGCAGCGCCGGTGCGCGCACCGATGCCGTGCGACTGCGTGGCTGGAGCCAAGCGCATGGTGGTCGCTTCGTCGCGCTGGGGAAGGATGTCGAATTGGCCGCCCGTGAGCTGCTGTCGTCGCCGCTGGATGTGCAGGTCGATGCAGGGCGCGGCGTGCAGGACGTGGTGATCGATCGTCGCAGTGAAGCCGAGGGCTGGTTGTGGCTGCATGCACGACTGGCGGCCGACGGTGTGCCGATGCGGGTGCGCGTGGGTGGCGGCGAATGGCAGGCGCTGCCCGCCACGCAGAAGAGCAACGACGGAGAACTGCTGGCGGGCTTGTGGGCGCAGGCGCGCCTGCAGCAGCTGGCCGCCGATCGCCGTGGCAACCGCGAGGCGATGCAGCGCCTGTCTCAACAGTTTGGCCTGGTCGGGCCGGATACCTCGCTGATCGTGCTGGAGACACTGGAGGACTACCTGCGCTATGCGATCCGCCCTTCGGGCACGCTGCGCGCCGAGTACGACGCCAGGTTCGCAGTGCAGGTAAGAGATCGCGCGGCTGCTGATCGCCAGCGCCTGGATGAGGTGGCGGCACGCTGGAAGGAGCGCCAGCAGTGGTGGAACCGCAGCTGGCCGAAGGGAATGCCGCCGCAGGCAAAGGGCGGGGCACTGGAAGTGGCCTCCGCGGACTACGCGATGGAATCAGCGCCGGTGGCGATGCTCGCCGCGCCGGCCCCGGCGGCACCACCCGCCCCGGCACCGATGGCCGCCGCCGCCGAGCAGCGCATGGAAGCCAGCAGCGCGCGTGCGCGTCGCTCAGCACCTGCATCGAACATGGCCCTCGATTCAATCACGGTCACTGGTGGCCGTGTCGCTGCGCCCGCTGCCGCCAACGAGGGCGAGCTCGGCATCCAGTTGGCGGCCTGGCAGCCGGACTCGGCCATCGCCAAGCGCCTGCGCGAGGGGCCGCCGTCGCAGTTGTATGACCGCTATCTGGCCGAGCGCGATGCGCACGCCGACAGCAGCGCATTCTTCCTCGATGTGGCCGATCTGCTGCTGGAGCAGGGCCAGCGCGAACTGGCACTGCGGGTACTGTCGAACCTGGCCGAGATGGATCTGGACAACCGGCACCTGCTGCGCGTGCTCGGCTACCGCCTGATGCAGGCTGATGCCCCCGCATTGGCGGTGCCGGTGTTCGAGCAGGTGCTGATGATGGGCCAGGAAGAGCCGCAGAGCTTCCGCGATCTTGGCCTGGCGCTGGCGGCGGCCGGCAAGCCGCAGCAGGCGCTTGCGCCGCTGTACCAGGTGGTGGTGCGGCCGTGGGACAGCCGCTTCGATGGCATCGCCCTGATCGCACTGGATGAGCTGACCAACCTGGTGGCCCGCAGCACGCCCCGGCTGGATACCACCGGCATCGACCCGCGCCTGCTGCAGGCGATGCCGTTGGACCTGCGCGTGGTGCTGTCGTGGGACGCCGACAACAGTGACATGGACCTGTGGGTGACCGACCCGAACGGCGAGCGCGCGTACTACGGCAACCGCCTGACCTACCAGGGCGGACAGATGTCGCAGGATTTCACCGGCGGCTATGGCCCCGAGCAGTTCTCGCTGCGTAACGCCAAGCCGGGCAAATACAAGGTGGAAGCGAATTACTTCGGCAGCCGCCAGCAGTTGGTGACCGGTGCCACGACCCTGATGCTGCGCCTGACCACCCACTGGGGCACGGCCAAGCAGAATGACCAGATGGTGACGATGCGGCTGAAGGACCGTGCCGAGACTGTGCTGGTGGGCGAGTTCGAGGTGCGTTGAACGCTCGGACACCCGTGTAGAGTCGAGCTTGCTCGACTCTGCATTTCTCCCGCAAGCGGTGCAGGATAGGAGCGAAGGACCCGGACTTTTCCGACCGGGCACTCCGGGTAGATCCAGTGTGCCCATTCCGAGACGAGCCACTCAGTACGCACGCCACGCAGATTCGGATGCTCGGCTTCCGGCGACAGAAGAGCCAAAATCAATCCGGCCTTATTCATCGAGCCGGCACTGACGCGAAATCCATCGCGCCAGCGCCACCCGGCCATTTACTCTAACCGCGTATCCAGCTATCCAGCTGTTTTGCCAGCACGCGGTTCTTGTGCGCGCTGGCGACCATGCCTTTGCCTGGTGTCAGATTGATGCCCAGTTGTGCATTGACCTGCCTGATCCATTGTGGGAACTGTGCAAGATTGACGCCTGTAATTGGCGGCAGTTCGAGGTCACTGCTGATGGGCCGGTCCCCATATGCCTCGTACGTTCCATCACCTGCGGACAAACTGATCGACCACGAACTATCGGGCCAGCTGCTGAGAGTGAGGCTGACACGTGGATGGCCGTTCTGGGAGCTGTACTCGCCATCCTGATACAGCGTGATACGCGCGTTCCAGTCTCGGATGTTCTCCACTGTCCATGCCTGCCTCTGGACCAGCTGAATGGCGGCGCCTGCCATGACGCGCTCGTTGTGAAGTGTCGACAGCTGTTCGCAGAGGGTGTTGAACGCCGGGTCTTCAGGACCATGCGGCTGGGCTGCCATCGCTGTGTAGTGGAGAAGCGAGAGAAATCGTTCACGGGCTGCGCTCCCTGCGTGATCGCGATCAAGCTGAATTCGCAGCGCGCCGAGGCGGGTTCGAGTATCCAGCAACGTGACCAGAATCATGCCCCAGTACAGGATGCTGTCGAGCTGTTCGGCATCGTGTTGAACGTGTTGAATGGCTTCGAGGACCTGTGGTGCCAAGCTGCGATAGGGCAGAAATCTTTCCACTTTGTCACGTTGGGCGTAATACGACTGGTACTTTCTGCAATGCTCGACCAGGCGCACGCGCTGCTTGAGCTCTCCCGCGCTGCCAAGAGAGCCACTTGGGAGCTCGCCGTTCTCGTCGAAGCCGAAGCAGAAAAGATGCTCAAGGCCGAGCCTTGGCCGGCGCGAGTAATAGCCAACAGGAAGCCGCGTGAGTTCACGGTAGGCGGCACTCAGTGCCGGTAGATCCTTTTCGGGAAGTCCGGCGACCTTCCAGTCCCCCACTCGCAGCCAGTGGAAGTAGAAGCGTTGCAGCATGTCTCCAGACAGGTGGCGACCTGCTTTCGGTGCAAGTACGCCGAGTTGGTAGTGATAAGCCGGGTAAATGTCGCCTTGACGCTTCTCAGCAAGCGCAGCTTCTTCTGAGTCAACAAAGGCTACCAGCAGCTTGAGGTCGGATTGATCCATTGCAGGTCTCCAAGCAAAGGGGCCTTCTGGCGGGAAGGCGACCTCCTAGGCTGGCAGGGCGATGTGGAACATCCAATGCGAATAGTTGCAAATGCCGTGAAGGGGCGCGTATCCGTTGCCCGTATCAGGTCCCACGCGGAATCCGCCTCGCCAGCGCCACACCGCCGCCTAGGCAGCCAGCATCACGCACAACCCGGCGCGGAGTCGCCCGCCAAACGCGCAAAGCAGTATCAGCGCGGTATAGGCCGTTTCGTAGCCGAGCAGGCTGACGAACTGCATCTGCGACAGCACCCAGCCGGCATCGAAGGTCTGCTGCAGCCATAGGTGCCAATGGGTCTGGAACATCCGTTGTCCTCATTGCGCCGTGGCGGTGCGTACCGCCGGTGACGATAGCGGATCGGCCTTCAGGCCGAACAGGGGGCGCAGCCAGCGCACGCGACGGATCAGCAGTTCGTGGATCAGCAGGCAGCCGCCGACGGTGCCGCCCAGCAGTAGCGACGGCTCCAGCCAAGGACCCAGTTGCAATGGCTTGAGCCAGAACAACAGCACGATGATCAGGCTCTGGTGCAGCATGTACCACGGATAGATGGCTTCGGTGCAGTACGGCAGCCAGCGGAACGGGCGATCGAGGACGACCTTGCCCCAGCCCAGGATGGTCAGCAGCGCGGTCCAGACGTACAGCGACTGGCTGGTGCGGCCCTGCAGGTCCCAGAACGGTTCGGGCCATTGCCGCAGCAAGGAATCAGCCGGCAGTACCTGGCCGAGGATGCGCAACCCCAGATACCAGGCGATCGCGGCCAGCGCCAGCCATAGCGTGGTGCGGCGCAGGGCGACCACACGCTGCCAGAACACCGGCTCGCGACCGAGCAGGTAGCCTGCCAGGAACACCGTTGCGTATTTGGCGTGCTGGTACCAGTCGCCAAGCAGGGCATTGGTGGACGGATAGATCGGCTCCAGCCAGATCACCCAGGCCAGCAGCAGGGCGGACGGCAGGCCGATCAGCAGCATCGGCGATGCAGCGCAGAACGCCACCGCGCAGCGCACCACCGGCCTTCCCAGCAATGGCATCAACAGGGCCAGGGCCAGCGTGTAGTTCCACAGATAGGCCAGGTACCACAAGTGGTTCCAGGTGATGCCGTACTGCCAACCGGCGAAACTCCCTTCCGGCCACGGCCGCACCTGCCAATAGCGCAGCAGGAAGTGGCCGAAGCCGGGTGCCACGTGGCCGTTGGCCACGCCTTCGCAGTAGGGCTGGATCGGCACGATCACGAACATGCCGAACAGCAGCGGCAGCAGCAGCCGCCACGTGCGCAGGCCGGCGATGCGCAGCAGCCTGCCTTCCGGCCGCATCAGCGCGACGGCGATACCCGAGATCAGGAACAGCAGCGACATCCGCCAGCGGTTGACGAACAGCATCGGCCACTGCAGCCACTCGGCGGTATGCACGCTCTTGAGGTGGAAACCCCAGTCGTCCACATAGGCCATGCCGGTGTGGTAAAGGATCAGCAGAGCGAAGGCGAACACGCGCAGGGCGTCGATGTCGTGGCGTCGGGTCATGGTGGTGGTGTGCCGGAAGGTCCAGCCAACGTGACGCCGCCCGACCCGTGCAGCCACTGCCGAGGGGCCACCGGAACCCGCGCAGTGACCAATGGCGGGGGTGGCGGGACCAATGGAGCCGCTACCCTTGGTCCCTTGAGGCAGGCTGGAGCACCGCAACGACATGGATGCAGCAATGACCCAGGGCCGACCACCGCGCTGGCGTACTTCAACCCGCCTGCTGGTATGGGCGGCGATCCTGTCGGCTTCAGCGGTGACCAATGCGCTGGTGGAAGTGATGGATGCCAGTCGCCGCGGCGCCGATCTCGGGCTGTGGGAGCCGATGATCTGGGAGTTCAGCAGCCTCGGTCTGATCCTGTTGACCCTGCCGCTGCTGTGGTGGGGCTGCGAGCGCTGGCCGCTGCATGCCGATACCTGGAAGCGGCGGTTGCCGCTGTACCTGCTGGCCAGCGTCGGCTGGTCGCTGTTGCATGTGGTGGGGATGATGCTGCTGCGGCACCTGGCCTATGGAGCGCTGGGCTATCGGTACCAGGACGATGCCGGCTGGCTGGAGCGTTTTGCCTACGAATACCTGAAGGATGTGCGCGCCTTCGCGATGTTCGTGGCACTGGAGCACTTTGCCAGCTGGTTCGGCCGGCGCAGGCAGGGTGAGGCGAGCCTGCTGGCCGAGCCCGACGTTGGGCCGCCGGTGGAGCCGGTCGAGCGCCCCCAGCACTTCCTGGTGCGCAAGCTGGGCAAGGAGTTCCTGGTTGCCACGGCCGACGTGGAATACGCCCAGGCGGCGGGCAACTACGTGAACCTGCGGGTGCGCGGCCACGATTACCCGTTGCGGATCACCATGGCGGTGCTGGAGCGGCGGCTCGATCCGGCAGTGTTCCTGCGCCCGCACCGCAGCTGGCTGATCCACCGTGACCAGCTGCGCTCGATCGAGCCGCTGGACGGCGGCGAGGCCCTGCTGCACATGGCCGACGGGGCGAAGGTGCCCTGCAGCCGGCGCCAGCTGCCGCTGCTGCGGCAGGCGCTGGGCGGAGGGTAGCGTCGACTGTCAGTCGACTGCTGTTCGTTCAGGTTCTGGTGAAGCCCGCGCTGCGCGCGATAGTCGACTGACAGTCGACTCTACCGAGGCGCGGGCGGGCGGGGGGGCTCATGCCGGGAGTCGCCTGCCTGCGGTATCATTACCAGTCATCTTTTGAATGCATAACCGCCGACATGATCGAACTGAATCCTGTCCGCCAGCGCATCACCGATCTGACCGATCGCGTGCTGTCGCTTCGGGGGTATCTTTGACTACGACGCCAAGAAAGAGCGTCTTGAAGAAGTAACGCGGGAGCTGGAAAGCCCCGACGTCTGGAACAACGCCGAGTACGCCCAGAACCTGGGCCGCGAGCGTTCCAGCCTGGAAAAGACCGTGGGCGGCATCGCCTCGGTGCTGGATGGCCTGAACGACGCCACCGAACTGCTCGAACTGGCCGAGTCCGAGCAGGACGAGGACACCGCATTGGCGGTGGTCGCCGACCTGGACAAGCACCAGGCGCACGTCGAAAAGCTGGAGTTCCAGCGCATGTTCTCCGGCGAGATGGACAATGCCGCTGCGTTCGTCGACATCCAGGCCGGTGCTGGTGGCACCGAAGCCCAGGACTGGGCCGAGATCCTGCTGCGCATGTACCTGCGCTGGTGTGAATCGCGGGGCTGGAAGACCGAGCTGATGGAAGTCTCCGGTGGCGACGTCGCCGGCATCAAGTCGGCCACGCTGCGCGTGGAAGGCGACTATGCCTATGGCTGGCTGAAGACCGAGACCGGCGTGCACCGCCTGGTGCGCAAGTCGCCGTTCGACTCGGACAACCGCCGCCACACCAGCTTCACCTCGGTGTTCGTGTCGCCGGAGATCGATGACAACATCGACATCACCATCAACCCGGCCGACCTGCGCACCGACGTGTACCGTTCGTCCGGCGCCGGTGGCCAGCACGTGAACAAGACCGAGTCGGCGGTGCGAATCACTCACATCCCGACCAACATCGTTGTGGCCTGCCAGACCGGCCGCAGCCAGCACCAGAACCGCGACAACGCGATGAAGATGCTGGCCGCCAAGCTGTACGAGCTGGAGATCCAGAAGCGCAACGCCGAGAAGGACGCGGTCGAAGCCACCAAGTCCGACATCGGCTGGGGCAGCCAGATCCGCAACTACGTGCTGGACCAGAGCCGTATCAAGGACCTGCGCACCGGCATCGAACGCTCGGATACGCAGAAGGTGCTCGACGGCGACCTGGACGAGTTCGTCGAGGCCAGCCTGAAGGCCGGCCTGGCCGTGGGCTCCAAGCGCGTCGATGCCTGATCGACGCGCCTGCGCGGAGATCGTCACCCTCGTGCGCAACGCCGAGGGCGGCTGATCACGCTTCCGGTAGAGCCGAGCCCATGCTCGGCTGCTGTTGGCGCAGTAGCAGATGCGTCGAGCATGGCTCGACGCTAGAACGGGTACGGCGGTAGCGATGATGCGCAGCGAAAGTGAACGCAAGGAACTCGGCGGCTTCCTCAAGGCCTGCCGCGCCCGTGTCGACCCCGCCACGCTCGGCCTGCCGGGCGGGCGCCGGCGCACCCCGGGCCTGAAGCGCGAGGAAGTGGCGTTGGCGATCGGGGTCAGCGTCAGCTGGTACACCTGGATCGAGCAGGGCCGCGAAGTGCGCGCCTCGCCCGAGGTGCTGGAGCGCCTGGCACAGGTGTTACGCATGAGCGACGACGAACGCGCCTATGCATTCGCGCTGTCCGGCTACGGCGTGCCTCTGGAATCGCCGGACGAGAGCGTGACCGACGGCCTGCGCCAGCTGGTGGAAGCGATGCAGCCGATTCCGGCCTACGTGCGCAACACCCGCTTCGACATCCTGGCCTGGAACCCGGCCATCGCCGAGCTGTTCGTGGACTACAGCCAGCTGGCGCCGCATGAGCGCAATACGCTGCGCCTGATGTTCCTGTACCCGCCGTACCGCACGCTGATCCTCAACTGGGAAGAAATGACCCGCGGCCTGCTGGCGGGTTTCCGCGCGGCGATGGCGCAGGCGCCAGACAAGGCGCCGTTCCTGGCGCTGGTGGAGGACATCGCCGCGCACAGCGAAGAGTTCCGCCAATGGTGGCCGGAGCACGATGTGCGGCGGTTCGACGAAGGGGCGAAGAAGCTCAACCACCCCACGCGCGGGCTGCTGGACCTGCAGTACGTGGCGCTGGTGCCGGAGAGCCGGCACGATCTTTCCCTGGTTACTTACCTGCCGCGTAGGTAGGTTGGTCGGCAGGGCTGCGCCCTGCACCCGCAGAGGCTTCAAGCCAAGGCAACAGCAACAGCAACAGCAACAGCGAGCATCCTTGGGATGGCGGGGCGGTGTGGGCTGGCAGGACACGCCGTGAACCCATCCATGGGGGCTCGATGGCGCCATCCATGGCGCCAACGGTCCTGCCAACCCACACCGCCCCGCCTTTGACAGTTTCCGCGCGGTTGTTGGTGGGTGTCGACCTTGGTCGACACATCTGTCAGATATCGAAAGAAATTCCGGGGTCAGATCCCAAGAGTATTCCCGTCAGATCGCGGAAATCTGTCGAAGGCGGGGTGGGTCCGGTTGAGGGGGCGTGAGCCGCATGGATGCGGCGACCGAGCTTACATGGACGTACTTGCAGCGCCCCCCTCAACCG
>NZ_JABEME010000017.1 GCF_013004645.1 Stenotrophomonas africana
CGCTGGCCGGCACTCCGGTGAAGCCCGAGCTGCCGGCCAGCGGTCGACATTGCCGTTCATCCGTCGGCCCTGCCCAGCGAACGTGAGTCACGTTCACCCTAAAGTAGCGCCGACTGCGGCCGACACGGTAGATTCACAAGATCGATCCGCGGGAATCCGGGTACCGCCTGCCGATGTCAGCTGTCTTCTCCATTACCTCTGCCGACAAAGCCCGCCTGGCTGCCAGCAACCTGCCACCGCGGGTGCGTGAGCTGCTGGGCGCCTTGATCGGCCTGTGCCGGCAGACGCTAGCCGCCCCTCTGATCCTGACCGTCGAAGCGCTGGAACAGACGCTGCTGCACGACGCCGATCGCGCGCGCAATCCACAGCTGCAGGCCGAACTGATGGCCCAGCGCGGCCAACTGCATGCCTTTTCCGGCCATTTCGCCGACCGCATGCTCGATGCGGTGGCCGATGCACTGATACGGCTGCGCGAACCCACCACCGGCGCCAGCGTCGGTGCCACGCCCCCGCCGTTGCCCGGCATGCTCGGGCTGTCGCTGGTCGATGAACATGAAGTGGACCGCGACCTGCTGCTGACCGAGATGATCCGGCGCGAGACGCTGCGCTCGACCAACACACTGAACCTGCTGGGCCAACGCCTGGGCGTGCTGGCCGCGGCACCGGCCTTCGAGGCCGATACCCTGCCACTGGCACCGCAGGCACTGTGCGCGATGCTGCGCCGGATCGCCGAACAGGATGCGCTCAGCGTCGAAGTCCAGTTGGCGCTGTATCGCAGCTTCGAACGGCAGGTACTGGAACGTCTGGGCGACATCCTCGACCGCGCCAATGCCCTGCTGGCGCAGAACGGCGTGCTGCCCGGCCTGGTCTACACCCCCTACCTGGCGCGCTCGTCGAGCACGCGGCGGATCATCACCCAGTCGGTGGGCGGTGGACGTACCACCCAGCCAGCCAAGCGCGCCGCGGCGCCACTGACCGGGTGGAACGGATCGGCACCCGCCGGTTCCTGGTCGAGTCTGGTGCAGGACGCTTTCCAGGATGGCGGCGCAGCCGGCACGGCCCTGCCCGGCCTGACCACCTCCACCGGCAGCGCGCTGCATGAGCTGCTGCAGCAGGCTCGCCATGCCAGCGCAGCCCCTGCGGACCGCGATGCTGTGCCGAGCGCGGCAGTGGATGCGGTGCTCGCACGCCTGCAGGCCCAGTCCAGCTCGGCCACCGGCGTTGCCGACCTGCAGGCCGCCGTCGTGGCGCAGCTGCGCAGCGAGCACGGTACGCAGGCGCAGCTGGGCAGCCACGACCGTGACAGCCTCGACCTGCTTCGCATGTTGATGCAGCAGGTGCAGCAGCAACAGCGCCCCGATCCGGTGCCGGCCGCCCTGCTGGCGCGCCTGCAGGTGCCCTTGGCACGCGCGGCAATGGCCGATCCGGGCTTCTTCGTACGCGACGAGCACCCTGCGCGCGAGCTGCTCAACCAGATTGCCGAAGTCGGCGCCAACTGGCTGGGCGACGATGACGTCGACCCGCAGCTGCTGCAGCGCATGGCGCAGAGCGTGCAGGGCCTGCTGGGCCAGGACGCACGGACGCCGGACGCTTTCGCCACCGCCAATGAAGACGTGCAGCAGCACCAGCGTGCGGCGGCGCATCGCGCCGAGCTGGCCGAGCGCCGCCACGTCGAAGCTGCGCGCGGCAAGGAGCGGCTGGAACTGGCCCGGCGCCAGGCCAGCGCACAGATCGACCAGTGCTGCGACACGCAGGAACCGCCGCGCTTCGTGCAGACCCTGCTGCGCCAGGCCTGGGCCGACGCCCTGACCCTCACCCGCCTGCGCCATGGCGACGACTCACCGCAGTGGCAGGAACGCCTGCAGCAGACCCAGCGCATCGCTGCCATCACCGCGCAGGCCGTCGATGCCCCCGGTGGCACCGATGCCGCGCTCGCCGCCGATGTCGAGGCCGCCCTGCTGCAGGTCGGCTACCACGCCGAGGAAGCCGCCGCCGTCGCGCGCAGGCTGGCTACGCCCGGCGGCGAGGACGAAAGCACCTCGCGTACCGAACTCAGTGCCCGCCTGAAGGCGCGCGCGCGCCTGGGCGAACACGCCGGCACGCCCACCGGCACGGCGCCTGCAACGCCCCGCAGCAGTGCCGAAGAAGCGGCCTACCAGCAGCTGTCCACGCTGCCGTTCGGCAGCTGGTTCGACATCGACACCGGTGATGGCACGCTGCGCCGCCAGCGCCTGTCCTGGTACAGCCTGCTGACCGGCCACGCCCTGTTCGTCAATCCGCGCGGGCAGAAGATCGCCGATACCGACCTGGATACGCTGGCCCGGCAGATCAGCGCCGGCCGTGCGCAACTGGTCACCGAAGACAAGGCCCGGCTGGTCGACCGCGCCTGGGAAGCCAGCCTTGGCGCGTTGCGCGCGTTGGCGGCCGGCCACACGCAGGAGACTTCCGCATGACTACCCAGCCGCAGGACACCCGTCGCGCGCCGCGCCGCCAGGTCTCGGATCTGGTCCCGGTCACCGACCAGATGCGCGAATGCGTGGTGGGCCGTCTCGGCAATGTTTCCGAAACCGGCATGCTGATGCTGGCCAGCGCACCGTTGCGCGAGGATGCGCTGTACCAGCTACGCTTCCCGCTGCCACTGGGTGACGGCCGCCAGCAGGACATTGATGTGGGCGTGCATCTGCTGTGGAGTGAGCCCGCGCACGTTCCCGGGCAGAGCTGGACGGGCTTCCGCTTCCTTACCCTTTCACGCGAACATCGGCAGCTGCTGCGCCAGTGGGTGGGCGAAGACAGCGACGAGGGACCGGTTTCGACGGCCTGAGTGCCGGTTCCGGCACAGCGGTTTTTCGCGCTATGCGGCAGAATCTAGGGCCGTTTTCCGTGTCGAGCCACCGCAATGATCCAGCAAGACCCCGGCGCCCTGTATTCCGACCACCTGGCCGTGCTCTGTCGACGCGCCGAACAGGCGCTGGCCCGCGGCGGCTTCGATCACCTGGTGGTGCCCAGCGGCACCCTGCACTACCAGGTGTTCGATGACCGCGACTACCCGTATGCGGTCAATCCGCAGTTCAAGGCCTGGCTGCCGCTGACCCGCGTGCCCAACAGCTGGATCGTGTTCACCCCCGGCAAGCGTCCGGCAGTGATCTTCCACCAGCCCTTCGATTACTGGCACGTGGTACCCGATGCGCCGAGTGGCTGGTGGGTGGAGCACTTCGACATCCACATCATCCGCAAGCCGGAAGAAGCGCTGGCCCTGCTGCCGGCCGACCCGTCGCGCTGCGCGATCCTCGGCGAGCCGCAGAGCGCGCTGGGCAACTACGTGCCGAACAATCCGGCGCCGGTAGTGAACTACCTGGAATGGCACCGCGGCAGCAAGACGCCGTATGAAATCGCGCTGTTGCGCCAGGCGCAGGTGCTGGGTGTGCGCGGCCACCGCGCTGCCGAAGCCGCGTTCCGCAACGGCGCCGACGAGTTCAGCATCCACATGGCGTACTGCCAGGCCGTGGGCCAGGATGCCAACGAGCTGCCCTACGGCAACATCGTAGCGCTGAACGAACATGCCGCCGTGCTGCATTACACCGAACTGGGCCGCAAGGCACCGCAGCCGCTGCGCAGCTTCCTGATCGATGCCGGTGCCAGCGCGCACGGCTACGCCAGCGACATCACCCGCACCTACGCCGCGCAGGGCCACGACGAATTCGCGGCGATGATCGCCGCCGTCGATGCCGCCCAGCAGCAGATGTGCGCGGCGGTGCGTCCGGGCTTCGACTACAAGCAGCTGCATGTGGACGCGCATCTTTCGCTGATGGGCGTGCTGAAGGACTTCGGCGTGATCAAGGTCTCGCCGCAGACCGCGCTGGAGACCGGCGTCAGCGCCGCATTCTTCCCGCACGGCATCGGCCACCTGATCGGCCTGCAGGTGCACGACGTGGCCGGTTTCGCGGCCAGCGACGAGGGCGGCCGCATCGAGCGCCCGGCCGGCCACCCGTACCTGCGCCTGACCCGCGTGCTGGAACCGGGCATGGTGGTGACCATCGAACCGGGCCTGTACTTCATCGACATGCTGTTGAACGAAGTGAAGGATGCCGGCCATGGCGATGCGATCAACTGGGACCGCGTGGATTTCTTCCGTCCGTATGGCGGCATCCGCATCGAAGACGAAGTGCTGTGCACCGAGGGCGAAGCGGACAACCTGACGCGGCCGGAGTTTGCGGCGGCGAACGGCTGAGCCCCTCGTGGTTGGGCGCTTGGAGCAAAAGCCGCGCTTGGCCGGGCGGGATGGGTTCGCGGGGGACGCCGTGAACCCGTCCCTGGGGGCTTGGCCGCGGCATCCATGCCGCGGACACCCCCGCGAACCCATCCCGCCCCACCTCTGACAGTTTCCTGCTCGCGTCCAACCACGGAAAAGAAAAAAGAAAAGCAAAAGCGGGTCGCTCCCTGCGCTCGCTCTGTGTCGACCAAGGTCGACACCCACCAACAGCCGCGCGTGCCAACAACCGCAATTGCCAGTAGATCCACGCCATGCGTGGATGATTCATTCGATGTCTGACAGATGTGCCGACCAACGGTCGGCACCCACCAACAGCCGCGTGAACCTGTCGAAGGCGGGGCACTGTGGGTTTGCGGGGTGTGAGCCGCATGGATGCGGCGACCAAGCCTCCAGGGATGGATTCACGGCGTCCCCGCAAACCCACAGTGCCCCGCCATCCCACGAAATGCCCGCTGTTGCTGTTGCCCTGGCTTGAAGCAGGTGCAGGGCTGCAAGCCCTGCAGAACACCCCTTACCCCGCCATCACCGCTTCGATCTCGTCGGCACTGCGCGCCAGGCCTTCGGTCAGCACCCGATGGCCGTCGTCGGTGATCAGCACATCATCCTCGGTACGGATGCCGATGCCGCGCCAGCGTGGTTCCACCGTCGTATCGTCCACGCCGATGTACAGCCCCGGCTCGATGGTGAACGCCATGCCCGGCTCCAGCAGGCGCGAATCGCCTGCCAGGCGGTAATCGCCCACGTCGTGCACGTCCAGCCCGATCCAGTGCCCGGTCTTGTGCCGGTAGAAACGCTGGTACAGGCCTTCGGACAGGTTCTTTTCCAGCGTGCCCTTCAGCAGGCCCAGCCGCAGCAGGCCTTCGGTCAGGGTCTGCACCGCGGCCAGGTGGCCACTCTCGTACGGTACGCCTGGCTTGGCCTGCGCCAACGCAGCGGCCTGCGCATCGCCGACGAGGTCGTGCAGCGCACGCTGCTCGGCACTGAAGCGGCCGTTCACCGGGAAGGTGCGGGTGATGTCGCTGGCATAGCCGCGGTATTCGGCACCGGCATCGATCAACACCAGTTCGCCATCGCGCGAACGCGCGTTGTTGTCGCGGTAATGCAGGATGCAGCCGTTGCGACCGGCACCGACGATGCTGCAGTAGGCCGGCACGGCATCGTTGGCACGGAACACGCGCTCCAGCTCGGCCTGCAGTTCGTACTCGTGGATGCCCGCCCTGGCCGCCTTCATCGCCGCCAGATGCGCACGCACGCTGATCTGCGCGGCGTGGTGCATCAGCGCCACTTCGGCGCCGGACTTGAACAGGCGCTGCTCGTGCAGCAGGTGCCCCAGTTCAAGGAACTCATGCGGTGGCTGCGCACCGTGGCGCACCTGCGAACGCACACGGTTGACCCAGCCGATCAGCTTCAGGTCGAAATCCGCGTCGCGGCCGAAGTGGTAGTAGACGCGCGAACGGCCTTCCAGCAGGCCCGGCAGGATGTCGTCCAGATCGTCGATCGGGTAGGCATCGTCCATGCCGAACTGCGATACCGCACCGTCCTGGCCGGCACGGCTGCCGTCCCAGGCCTCGCGTTCGGCATCGCGCTCGCGGCAGAACAGGATGGCCTCGCCGTGGCGGCGGCCCGGGATCAGCACCAGCACCGCTTCCGGCTCCGGGAAGCCGCTCAGGTACTGGAAGTCCGAATCCTGCCGGAACGGGTAATGGGTATCGAGGCTGCGCACCTTCTCGGCTGCGGCCGGAAGCACCAGAATCGCGTCCTCGCCGGCCATGTCCATCAGCTGGCGGCGGCGACGCTTGTATTCGCCGGCCGCGATGCCGGTGCGCTGCTTGATGTCCATCAGTTCAGGCGCTGCCGGTGGCGCGAGGCCAGCACCACGTCACCGTGCAGCAGCAGCACCGCCACGCGGATGAATTCCTCGATCTCCGACAGGGCTTCGTCGTCATCATCGCCACCGGCCTCGAAGTCCTCGCTGGAAGCACGCGCCAGGCTGGCCATGTCGGTCAGCGCTTCCTCGCCCTCTTCGGACAGGGCTGGCCGGTTACCACCGCTGCCCAGACCGAAGCCGCCCAGGAAGGAACGGGTCCAGCTGAACATGGCATCGGCCTGCGCGGACACGTCGTCGGTGTCGGTCAGCAGCAGCTCGAAGGCGAAGTCGCGGTCTTCCAGCTGCTTGATGGTGGCCTGCAGCAGCTGCCCCAGCACGCTGTCGGCGGCCACCGGCGGCAGGTTGTCGTCGGCCAGCACGCGCGCCGGCCAGTCGTTGCCGGGGGCGCCGCCGGCGGCCAGCCAGCCACACAGCGCGCCGTGCAGCTCGGCAGCGGTGGCGCCCAGGCCCAGTTCCTGGCTGGCGCGGGTAACGTCGTCGACGGAGGGAAGTTCGGTCATCGTGCGGCTCGTTCGGAAAGGAAACCCGGGGCGCGCACGCGCGCGCCCGTGAGACCCCGTAGTGTAGCAACCCGACGGCATCCTCTCCGCAGCCGTCCAGCCTTGCTGCGGCAACGCTTGACCGCCCTTACCCGGCTTGCCTATCGTGCCCGCATGGAACCCGCCGATCCCCTTGCCCAGCTGCAGGACTTCGCTGCCCGCGTGGAAGCGTTGCTTGACCGCAACCAGCGCCTGGCCGAGGAGAACCGCAGCCTGCGCCACCAGCAGGAACAGCTGGTGGCCGAGCGTTCGACGCTGCTGGCCAAGAATGAGCAGGCACGCTCGCGGGTGGAAGCGATGATCAGCCGGCTCAAATCCCTGGAGCAGCACACATGAGCGCCGAACCGGTCAGTGTCCGCATCCTTGATCGTGAATACACCGTGGGCGTCGGCGGCGATGAACGCGACAGCCTGATGGCCGCTGCACGCCTGCTGGACGCGCGCATGCGTGAGATCCGCGGCAGCAACCGCATGGCCGCGGTCGATCGCGTCGCCGTGCTGGCCGCGTTGAACCTGGCCCACGAACTGCAGCTGCTGCGCGACGAGAACGCCCGCCAGGCGGTGGCGCTGCAGCAGACGCTGGCCGACCTGAACCGGCGCCTGGACCGTGCCATCGACGGCACCCCATAAAAGAGGGGACGGAGGGAATCAAGGCGCATTTGCCCCTTCCGTGCTGGAAACGTCTTAATCCCCTCCGTCCCCTTTTCTCATATCTGAATTGGCACGGACTGTTGCCGACGAACGGCCTATCCAGATGCTGCACGCTGGCTATAATGGCCACGCGTTCTCTGCGGTACTCGACGGCATGTGCAAACATTCGCCTTGTCCCTTAAGAACGACACCGGGAGCGCGACAGCGCCGGGAGTGCAGGTCCGCCTTGTAGCGGGAAGCCCGATGGTTCTCCAGCGTTCCCACTTGAGCCCCCGGGTTCAAGGTCGTTTCGCATGCATCGACATTGCGGAGAATGCAATATTCCAGCAAGGGCGGCGTCTTCGGGCGTCGCCCTTGTTCTTTCCGGCACAATGACGGCTGATCCTTGCCGCACGCTGCCATGACCGACCCGCGACAGGCCCTGCGCCACGACCTGCGGCAACGCCGCCGCGACCTTCCCGCCGCTGAGCGCATCGCCGCCGCCGAATCCCTCGCCGATGCCCTGCTGGCCCTGCCGTTCGCCCCGCGCGAAGGCGCCGTGGCCGGCTACTGGGCGCTGGATGGCGAAATCGCCCTGCATCGCTGGCAGCTGCAGCTGCCCGAAGGACTCACCTACTGCCTGCCGGTGCTGGCGGGCGACGTGCTGCGCTTCGCACCGTGGCGGCCGGGGCAGCCGCTGACCAGCAACCGCTACGGCATTCCCGAACCGGACGTGGCGGTGGAAGACACCCTGGAACCGGCGCAGATGGCGCTGGTGGTGACCCCGCTGGTGGGTTTCGACACACAGTGCCGGCGGCTGGGCATGGGGGGCGGCTGGTATGATCGCAGCTTCGCCTTCCGCCACGATCGGCCGGCGCCGCCCTGGCTGGTCGGTGCTGCGTTTGCGGTGCAGCAGGTCGAGTCCTTGCCGGTGGCGTCGTGGGACGTGCCGGTGGATGCGATCTGCACCGAAGACGGCACCCTGTTCCCCTCCGCTGCCCCCGTGAACGCATGACCGCCCGCAAGCGCTACTGGCTGATGAAGTCCGAACCGGACGCCTTCTCCATCGATGACCTGGCCAAGGTCAAGGTCGAGCCCTGGAACGGGGTGCGCAACTACCAGGCGCGCAACTTCATGCGCGATGGCATGCAGGTGGGCGACGGCATCCTGTTCTACCACTCCAATACCAAGGTGCCGGGCATCGTCGGCCTGGCCACGGTGGCCAGCACGGCCTACCCGGACGACACCCAGTTCGATCCGAAATCCGACTACCACGACCCCAAGAGCACGCGCGAGAACCCGCGCTGGATGCTGGTGGACGTGGCCTTCGACCGCAAGCTCAAGCAGGTGATCGCGCTGGACGAGATCAAGCTGCACGCCGAAGCGCTCGGTGAAGGCTTCCCGCTGGTTGCCAAGGGCAACCGCCTGTCGGTGTTCCCGGTGACCGCCGCGCAGTGGAAGCTGCTGCTGTCGCTGGAAAAGAAATCCTGATTCCCTGCCTGAGAGTTCTCCCATGTCCGAAGCCAAGCGCCTGGCCGCCGAGAAAGCCATCGAGTACGTAGAAGACGGCATGATCGTCGGTGTCGGCACCGGTTCCACCGTGGCCTATTTCATCGATGCCCTGGCCCGCATCCAGCACCGCATCAAGGGTGCCGTGTCCAGCTCCGAGCAGAGCACCGCGCGCCTGAAGCAGCACGGCATCGAGGTGATCGAGCTGAACCACAGCGGCAACCTGTCGCTGTACGTGGACGGCGCCGATGAGTGCGACGCCAACAAGTGCCTGATCAAGGGCGGCGGAGCGGCGCTGACCCGCGAGAAGATCATCGCCGAGGCCAGCGAGCGCTTCATCTGCATCGTCGACCCGAGCAAGCAGGTGCCGGTGCTGGGCAAGTTCCCGCTGCCGGTGGAAGTGATCCCGATGGCGCGCAGCCTGGTCGCCCGCCAGATCCGCGACATGACCGGCGGCCAGCCGACCTGGCGCGAAGGCGTGGTCACCGACAACGGCAACCAGATCCTGGACATCCACAACCTGCAGATCACCGATCCGGAAAAGCTGGAGCGCGAGCTCAACCAGCTGCCGGGCGTGGTCTGCGTCGGCCTGTTCGCGCGCCGTCGCGCCGATGTGGTGATCGTCGGCGGCGAGCCGCCGGTCGTGCTCTGACCCTTTCGAAGGATCCTGACGATGTCGCTGTTGCGTTCGCTGCTGATGCTTCCGCTGCTGGCCCTGACCGGCTGCGCCACCGACGCGGCCCGCCATTGGGTCGAGCTGGATGGCGCCCGCTACCAGGTCGAGCTGGCTACCAACGATGAAACCCGCGCGCGCGGGCTGATGTTCCGCGACCAGATGTCGGCCGACCACGGCATGCTGTTCATCCACGACCGCGAAGAAATGCAGGCGTACTGGATGAAGAACACCAAGATCGCGCTGGACATCCTGTACTTCGACAGCCAGCGCAAGCTGGTCAGCCAGCAGCGCGATGTGCCGCCGTGCTCTGCCGGCGACATGTGCCCGCCCTACCCCAGCGGTGGCCCGGCGCGCTATGTGCTGGAACTCAACGCTGGCCAGGCCGAGAAGCTCAAGCTGAAGGATGGGACGGAGCTGAAGTTCGGCCCGGGCATCGAAAAGTAAGGTACGGCCGGGCTGCGCCCGGCATCCGCCGAGTCAACATCAACGGCAACGTCAAATTCGTGTATTTCGAGGGATGGCGGGGTGGGTCCGGTGGCGGGGGACGGCGCAAGTACGTCCCTGTAGCCTTGGCCGCGGCATCCATGCCGCGGACACCCCCGCCACCGGACCCACCCCGCCTTCGACGGTTTCCCGCTGGTGATGGTAGGTATCGACCTTGGTCGACACGTAGATCCATGCCATGTGTGGATGGGGGGAACGATGACATGAGGAATTCACGCGACACCGCTTGAAACCGCCTGCGAATGACGCCAGTCTGTGGTCATGCAGGACCGGATCTCTCTCCCCGACTGGGATGCACTGGCCGACCTCGAAGACGAGGCGCTGCCACTGTTGCCGACCGCGCTGCTGATCGCACGCGATGAATACCCCGATCTGCAGCCGTCGACCTATGACGCGCTGATCCAGAGCCATGTCGAGCACCTCCGCTCGGAAGTGGAGAGCATCGACGACAGCCCGCTGAAAATGGCGGCGATCAACCGCCACCTGTTCGACGAGCTGGGCTACAGCGGCGACCACGACGAGTACTACGACCCGCGCAACAGCTATCTCAACCAGGTGTTCGAACGCCGACTGGGCAACCCGATCTCGCTGGCGCTGGTGCAGATGGAAGTCGCGCGCCGACTGGGCATTCCGCTCGATGGCGTGTCCTTCCCCGGCCACTTCCTGGTGCGTCTGCCGGTGGACGACGGCGTGCTGGTGATGGACCCGTTCAACGGTGGCCGCCCGCTGGACGTGGACGAACTGCGCGAGCGGGCCAAATCACACTTGGGCGGGCAGATGCCCGACGACCAGGTGCTGGCGCAGATCCTCGACCCGGCGCCGGCGCGCGCGATCCTGATGCGCATGCTGCGTAACCTGCACGGTGTCTACGCCGAGGCCGGCGAATGGGACCGCGCTGCACGCAGTGCCGACCGCCTGCTGAAGCTGGCCCCGGAGCAGGACGACGCGCTGCGCGACCGCGGCCTGGCCTATCTGCAGCTCGATTATCTGGCCGGTGCCCGCCATGACCTGGGGCAGTACCTGAAGCGCAATCCCGAGGCCAGCGATGCGCAGTGGCTGCGCGAGAAGCTGATCGACCTCGGCGGGCCGGTGCCGCGGCTGCATTGAGGGAGTCGGTGTGTGGACCAACGGTCCCCACCCACCGGCTGGGCCGGGTGGCCCTCCAGTCAATCGACCTCGACCATCTCGAAATCGGCCTTGGTCACCCCGCAATCCGGGCAGGTCCAGGTCTCGGGAATGTCCTCCCAGCGCGTCCCGGGCTCAATACCCTCCTCCGGCAAGCCTTCCGCTTCGCTGTAAAGGAAGCCGCAGACCACGCACATCCAGGTGCGCAAGGTGGTGGGGGTGGCATCGCTCATCGGATAATCAGGGCTGGATTCACGGGCCGCCATTGTCCCATCGCGGTCCACTCACCGGTAGCCATCAATGACTTCTGCTTCCCCGGCGCCCCGCGGCGTCTACCTGATCACCCCGGACGAGCCCGATACCGCGCGCCTGCTGGCCCGCACCGCGCCATTGCTGGCCGCTGGCGCCACCTGGCTGCAGTACCGCAACAAGACCGCCAGCGACGCGCTGCGACGGGAGCAGGCCATGGCGCTGCAGGCACTGTGTGCGGAGCACGGCGTGCCGCTGATCGTCAACGACGACCCGGCGCTGGCCAAGGCGGTGGGTGCGGCCGGCGTGCATCTGGGCGGCACCGACGGTGACATCCCCAGCGCGCGCGCGCTGCTTGGTGCCAACGCCATCATCGGCGCCTCCTGCTACGACCAGCTGGCCAATGCCGAAAAGGCCGTAGCGGCCGGCGCCAGCTATGTGGCCTTCGGCGCGTTCTTCCCGACCACCACCAAGGTCACCAGCAGCCGCGCCCATACCGACCTGCTGCGGCAAAGCGCCGCACTGGGCGTGCCGCGGGTGGCGATCGGCGGCCTGACGCCGGACAATGTCGGTCCCATCATCGACGCCGGCGCCGATCTGGTCGCCGTGGTCAGCAGCGTGTTCGCCGCCGAAGACCCGGTCGCGACCCAGCGCGCCTTCCTCGCCCAGTTCGCGTAATGCCCAGGAAATCCGCATGAACCACGACCAGTCCCACGCCCTGTTCTCCCGCGCCCAGCAACTGCTGCCGGGCGGTGTCAATTCGCCGGTGCGCGCGTTCAAGTCGGTCGGCGGCGAGCCGTTCTTCGTCGAGCGCGCCGACGGCGCCTACCTGTACGACGTCGACGGCAACCGCTACATCGATTACGTCGGTTCCTGGGGCCCGATGATCGTCGGCCACAACCACCCGGCGGTGCGCCAGGCGGTGAAGAAGGCGATCGACAACGGCCTGTCGTTCGGTGCGCCGTGCGCGGCCGAAGTGACCATGGCCGAGACCATCACCCGTCTGGTGCCGTCGTGCGAGATGGTGCGCATGGTCAACTCCGGTACCGAAGCCACGCTGTCGGCGATCCGCCTGGCGCGTGGTGCGACCGGCCGCAACCGCATCGTCAAGTTCGAAGGCTGCTACCACGGCCATGGCGACTCGTTCCTGGTCAAGGCCGGCAGCGGCATGCTGACCCTGGGCGTGCCGACCTCGCCGGGCGTCCCGGCTGGACTGAGCGAACTGACCCTGACCCTGCCCTACAACGATTTCGAAGCCGCCACTGCGCTGTTCGAGCAACAGGGTAACGACATCGCCGGCCTGATCATCGAGCCGGTGGTTGGCAACGCAAACTGCATTCCGCCGCGCGACGGCTATCTGCAGCACCTGCGCGAACTGTGCACGAAGCATGGCGCGCTGCTGATCTTCGATGAAGTGATGACCGGCTTCCGCGTCGCCCTCGGCGGTGCGCAGGCGCATTACGGCATCACTCCGGATCTGACCACTTTCGGCAAGATCATCGGCGGCGGCATGCCGGTGGGTGCTTACGGCGGTCGCCGCGAGCTGATGCAGCAGATCGCGCCGGCCGGCCCGATCTACCAGGCCGGTACGCTGAGCGGCAATCCGGTGGCGATGGCCGCTGGCCTGGCGATGCTGGAACTGATCCAGCAACCCGGCTTCCACGCCGATCTGGCCGAGCGCACCGCGCGCCTGTGCGCCGGCCTGGAAGCGGCCGCCGCCGACGCCGGCGTGGCCGTGACCACCACCTGCGTGGGTGCGATGTTCGGGCTGTTCTTCACCAGCGAGAAGGTGGAGACCTATGCGCAGGCCACCGCCTGTGACATCCCGGCGTTCAACCGCTTCTTCCACGCGATGCTGGACCAGGGCGTGTTCCTGGCACCGTCGGCGTACGAGGCCGGCTTCCTGTCCAGTGCGCACGACGATGCGGTGATCGAAGCGACGCTGGCCGCTGCACGCGTGGCGTTCAAGGCCGCCAAGGGCTGATCGCAAAAAGGGGGCCCCTGCTCTGGTAGGTGTCAACCTTGGTTGGCACAAAAAGGGGACGGAGGGGATCAAGTCGTTTGTGCACAAACGACTTGATCCCCTCCGTCCCCTTTTTTTCAACCGAAGACGAATTTGCCCTTCATCATCGCGAAGTGGCCGGGGAACGAGCAGAAGAAGGTGTAGTCACCGCCCTTCTGCAGGCCCTGGGTGGAGAAACGCACGCGTGTGGTTTCGCCACCGCCGATCACCTTGGTGTGCGCCAGCACGCGCTTGTCGGCCTTCGGCAGGTAGCTGTCGGCCAGGGTCATGCGCATGCCCGCCATCGCCACCGGCTGGTAATCGGCACTGCGGGTCAACACCCAGTTGTGGCCCATCGCGGTAGCGGCCAGCTTGCCGGTGTGGCGCAGGGTCAGGTCCACGGCGGTGCAATCGGCGGCGACCTTGATCTCGCGGCTGCTGAAGCTCATCTGGTCGGTGCTGTCGATGCTCACCGCACACACCCGCGCCATCGCCGACGGCGCCAGCATCAGCGCGCCCAATCCCACTGCCACCCTCCAAGCCTTCATCGTTGCATCTCCTGCGGATTCAAACGCCATTCTAGGCAGCCCCCCATGGCCGCGTCTGCGACCGTCTGTCGCATGGCTGCTCCAGGGTTTCCCGAGTGTTCATTGCAATGGCATGCTCGGCCGATGCGGATCGATCTGTTGCTGCTGGATGTTGATGGCGTGCTGGTGCACTACCAGCGCGTGCAACGTGTACTGCACCTGGCACAGGCACTGCAGATTCCCGCTGCGGCGGTGCAGGCGGCGCTGTACGACAGCGGACTGGAAGCGGCGCATGACAATGGCACGCTGGATGGCCCGGCCTATCTGGCGCAGTTGGGAGAGCTTCTGGGCACGACTGTCGATGCGGCTGCATGGATCGCCGCGCGGCGGGCCGCCAGCCATCCGCAGGCTGCGGTGTTGCAGCGGCTGCAGGCCCTGCAGCTGCCAATGGCGGTACTGACCAACAACGGCGCGCTGATGAAACAGGTGTTGCCCACCCTGCTGCCGGAGCTGTCCCCGGCCCTGCGGGAGCGCGTGTTCTGCAGCGCGGATTTCGGCCTGCGCAAACCCGCACCCGAAGTCTTCCTGCGCACGCTGGAGGCGCTGGGGGTGGTGCCTGCACGCACGCTGTTCGTCGATGACCTGTTCGCCAACGTACGCGGCGCACGCGCCGCCGGCCTGCACGCGGAAACCGTGCGCGATGGCCGGGGATTGGGGAAGGTGTTGAGGCGTTATCGGATTGCGTGAACCACTGTAGAGCCGAGCCCATGCTCGGCTCATCGCAGTGTCAGGCAACAGCAGCCGAGCGTGGGCTCGGCTCTACAGCTGTTGCTGCCGGGTTCAGCGCGCGGCGATGAACCCGGCAATCGCCGCACGCAGGCGCTTCAGGCCTTCGGCCACTTCCTCGTCGGTGATGTTCAGCGACGGCACGAAACGCAGCACGTCCGGGCCGGCCTGCAGGGTCAGCAGGCCGTGCTCGGCGGCGTGGTCAAGGATCGCACCGGCCTGGCCGGCGAAGTCCTTGCTCAGCACTGCGCCCAGCATCAGGCCACGACCACGCACGTCGCTGAACACACCGAACTCGTCATTGATGCGGGCGAAGCCATCGCGCAGCGCCTTCGACTGGCGGCTGACGTTGGCAGCGATCTCCGCCGAGGCCAGCTTGCGCAGTGCCACGCGGGCCACCGCAGCCGCCAGCGGATTGCCACCGAAGGTGGTGCCGTGCGCACCGAACTGCATGGTTTCGGCCACCTTCGGGCCGGCCAGCATCGCACCGATCGGGAAGCCGCCACCCAGCGCCTTGGCCAGGGTGACCATATCCGGCACCACGTCGTCCTGCCAGTGCGCGAACAGCGTGCCGGTGCGGCCCATGCCGGCCTGGATCTCGTCCAGCACCAGCAATGCGTTGTGCTGGTCGCACAGTTCGCGCACGCGCTTGAGGAAGCCGGACTTGGCCGGCATCACGCCGCCCTCGCCCTGGATCGGCTCCAGCATCACCGCAGCCACGTCACCGGCGGCCATCGCGGTTTCCAGCTGCACTTCGTCGTTGAAATCGATGTAGCGGAAGCCACCCGGCAGCGGCTCGTAGCCTTCCTGGTACTTCGGCTGGGCAGTAGCGGTGACCGCGCCCATGGTGCGGCCGTGGAAGCTGCCGCGGAAGGTGATGATGACGCGCTTGTCGGCCGGGCGGCCCTGGCTGGAGGCCCACTTGCGGACCATCTTGATCGCCACTTCGTTGGCTTCAGCGCCGGAGTTGCACAGGAACACGCGCTCGGCGAAGCGGCTGGCCTTGACCAGTTCTTCGGCCAGGTGCAGCGGCGGCGCGCTGTAGAAAACGTTGCTGGTGTGCCAGAGCTTGCCGGCCTGTTCGACCAGCGCGGCCACCAGGTCTGGATCGTTGTGGCCGAGGCCACACACGGCGATGCCGGCGGCCAGGTCGATGAACTCACGGCCCTGGCTGTCCCACACGCGGGCGCCCTGGCCTCGCTCCAGTACCACCTGGCGGGGCTTGTAGACCGGCAGGTAATAGTGCGAAAGGGAGATCAGCGGATCGGTAGCGGCGGTCATGGCAGTCGGCAGGGTTCAGGAATCCCCATTCTCGCGCCGGAACCCCTGCGGCACAATGCGCGCATGCGACCGTTTTCCGCCCCCCAGCTGAACCCCGCCACCGAGACCGGCTGGCGCCGTCGGTGGTTCGACATCATCTACCGCCACGACACCCGGCCCTCGCGCAATTTCGACCTGATCCTGGTGGTAGCGATCGTCGCCAGCATCCTGGTGGTGATGATCGACAGCGTGCAGCACCTGCATGCCGAATGGTCCACCGGCCTGTACATCCTGGAATGGGGCTTCACGATCATCTTCACCGCCGAGTACCTGTTGCGGCTGGCGGTGGTCAAGCGCCCGCTGCGGTATGCGGTGAGCATCTGGGGCATCATCGACCTGCTGTCGATCCTGCCCGCCTACCTGTCGATGTTCATCCCCGGCGCGCAGAGCCTGCTGGTGGTGCGCGCGCTACGCATCCTGCGGGTGTTCCGCATCCTGAAGCTGACCCGCTACATCGAGGAAAGCGGCGTCCTCATGACGTCGCTGTGGCGCAGCCGTCGCAAGGTGCTGGTGTTCCTGTTCACGGTGATCACCATCACCATCATCGCCGGTGCGCTGATGTACGTGATCGAAGGCCCCGAACACGGCTTCACCAATATCCCGGCCAGCATGTACTGGGCGGTGGTGACCATGGCCACGGTCGGCTTCGGTGACATCGTGCCGCAGACCGTGCTTGGCCGCTTCGTCACCTCGGTGCTGATCCTGATCGGCTACAGCATCATCGCCGTACCCACCGGCATCTACACCGCCGAGCTGGCCAGTACCATGCGTGAAGCCGAACAGGCCGCGCGCCGCGATGCGCGTGGCTGCCCGGACTGTGGGCTGGAAGGTCATGAACCAGATGCACTGCACTGCCGCAAGTGCGGTGGCAAGCTGCCGGATGCGTTCAACCATTGATGCGAGCGCCGGCGATGTACACCGGCGCTCGCTGATCACGCCATGAGCGGGAGCGCTACTGGCGGTTGCTCTGGAAGACCAGCGAGTTGTATTCCTGCATCAGCTTGCTGGCCGAACCGCGCGGCGCCATCGACGGCGAATCAAGCATGCGTCGTTCGAAATCGGTGTAAGGCTTTTTCTCGCTGACGCGCTGCAGCCGCTCCTTGCCTTCGCGCCGGAAGTTCTCGGCCTCGCGCTCGAAGCTGCTCCAGTCCAGCTTGCCCGGCTCCTGATCAGACACCTTCGCATGTGCTTCATCGGAAATGCGGTTGAAGGCATCCAGGCGTTCGCGGGCCTTGGCCTGATCGAAATCATCCTCGCTCATCAGATCCATGATGGCCTTGGCTTCCAGCATCATCGCCAGACGGTAGTACTCGCGCGTGCGACCCTCGGCCTGCTCCAGCGCCTTGAGCTGTTCGCGCTGGGCGGCGTCGTTCTGACGCTCCAGCTCGGCGTTGAACGTTTCGCTGGCAGCCACGAAATCCTTGAAGGCGGCCATCAAGGGAGCGTGCAGCTGCTTGCCCTTGGCAAACTGGTCGTCTTCGTAGTCCTGGCGATCGTAGTAGTCGTGCGCGTCCTTGCTGACCGGCACCAGCGCCTTCAGCGCCTGCTGGTAATGGCCTGCAGCAGCATCGAGATCGGCCAGCGCCGGCTTGGCGGCGATCGCCTCGGTTACCGGGGCGTCGCACTGTTTCATGTCGTAATCGCTGATCTCGAACGGTCCGTACACGTGCGTCTCGCGTCCGGTCGGGCCAACGTCGACGTCCTTGATCCAGCGTGTGTAGGACTGGATGCTGCCGTGGGTTTTCGAATCCAGCGCATTGAAGCAGCCGATGTAAGCGTTGAGCTTGGCGGTCAACTGCTGCTGTGTGTCAGACGGGGCAGCGCTGGCGTCCGGCGTGCCGGAGGCAGCGGCGCCGCCCCCATCTGCCGGTGCCTTGCCACCGCAGGCGGTCAGGATCAACGACAGCGAAGCGGCCAGCGCCGCGACGGAAAGAGTGCGTGACATGTGCTTACATCCCTGTTGAAAACGATTTCAGCCACGCATTCTAGCGCAGCAGGCCGTGGGTCGCAGCCCTCGGCCTGTTCCGGCGACAGGCGATCAATCCAGGAACAGATCCGGCAGCAACGGACGCGACGGATCCACCGCGTAGCCCGAAAGATCGGTGGTGCCGACCTGCGCCAGCACTTCATCGTCGATCAGGAACCGACCGTGGAAACCCGCCGCTTCGCGCACCAGCACCGCATGCGCGGCATCGGCCATGATCTGCGGCGTGCGGCAGCCGGCCGCATCCACGCCCGGAATCATGTTGATCGCATCAGTGGCGATGACCGTGCGCGGCCACAGCGCATTCACCGCCACGCCCTGCGGACCGAATTCCGCGGCCAGGCCCAGGGTGACGAAGCTCATGCCCATCTTCGCCAGCGTGTAGCCGGTATGTGCACCCCACCATTTCGGCTCCAGGCTCGGCGGCGGCGCCAGGGTCAGGATGTGGGGGTTCGGCGCCTGCAGCAGGTACGGCAGGCAGGCCTGCGCGCACAGGAAGCTGCCGCGCGAATTGACCTGCTGCATCAGGTCGAAACGCTTCATCGGCGTTTCCAGCGTGCCGCGCAACCAGATCGCGCTGGCGTTGTTGATCAGGATGTCGATGCCACCGAAGGTGTCGACCGTGGCGGCAACTGCGGCCTGCACCTGCTCTTCCTCGCGGATGTCGCACTTCAGCGCCAGGCCCTGGCCGCCCGCGGCTGTGACCGCTTCGGCTGCGGTATGGATGGTGCCCGGCAGCTTGGGATTCGGCACCGACGACTTGGCCGCAATGGCCACGTTGGCGCCGTCGCGCGCAGCGCGCAGTGCGATGGCCAGGCCGATGCCGCGCGAGGCACCGGTGATGAAAAGCGTTTTGCCCTGCAGACTGCCCACGTTCCACACTCCAGCGTATGCAATGAGCCGCTAGTATGCCGCGCCGACGCGGAGTTCACCCGCCCTTGACGATACTCGGGCCTCCAGACAACGCACGAGGTCCACGCCATGCGCCGTTCCCGCCTGTTGCTGCCTGCCCTGGGGCTTGTCCTGCTGACCGCCTGCCAGGGCCGTTCGCCGGAACCCGGCAAGGCGCCATCCGCCGGTGACGCGCCCAGCGCGGAGAAGGCCGCCGCCGACGGCAAGATGCGCTGGAGCGAAGCGGTGGTCTGGGATGGCGACCTCAACGCCTGCCGCCAGGGCGAGAACGCGGCCACCCGCGATTGCCTGCGCGATGCGATGCGCGCCGGTGGCGCCAGTGCTGATGCCATCACCGCCGCCGAACAGTTGTCCACCGGCGGCGAGCTGGCCTATGTGACCGCGTGGCACGAGAGCGAAGGACTGGGCATTGCCACGGTCGAGTATCCGTTCCGCGCCAACACCAATGAAGGCACCCGCCTGGTCGATGCCAGTGGCAAGCGCATCGATGTGGATGCCGTGCAGCTGGACGACACCCTGCGTGCCGACCCCACCGTACAGGCCCTGCTGAAGGACCACCCGCAGGCCACGCCGTTCGCACCGGCACAGTCGGCCGGCGCCTCGCCACTGGAAAACGGCGGCATCCGCGTGATGTACCGCACACCGCTGCGCGACTGCCACGCTTGCCCGGATGTCGGGCAGTTGCAGATCGCCTACGACTTCGACGCCAAGCGCAACTTCATCGGCCAGCAGGTCGTGCCGGCGACGCCGTAAGGCCACCGGCCTCTGTAGAGCCGAGCCTCGCTCGGCTCATTGAATGCAGCTGAGCATGGCTCGGCTCTACAATACGGCTCTGCCCGGCGCATCCACGCATGGCGTGGATCTACCGGTACAACTGCACCTGCTTTTCCAGCAGATGCGGCACGATCAACCGATGCACCGGGGCAACCGGCAGCATGTACGCACGCCCGAACGCGTTGTGTGTATGCACCACCGTCGTTACTTCCAGCACATCGCCCTGCCACTGCAGGGCCAGCTGCACGCGAAGATGGCGGTCGTCGTCTTCCAGCACGATGGCATCGTCGTGCAACGACTGCAGGGTGAAGATGCCCAGCCGCTGGCCGGGTTGAGGATCTTCGACCGCCTGCACCGCACGCAACGAGCCCAGATGCTTCATGCCGAGCAGGCGCATGCCGTGGTTGCGCAGCGCCATCAGCCCATCGAACCAGCCGGGAATGGTCGCCGCCATATCGCGATAGGCCTGCAAGGCCGAGCGCCCATCGCGACGGGTCGTCGCCTGGCAGGCGTGCACGAAGTCGGCACCGGGCAACTGCGCACGCAGCGCACTGTCGGCACTCGGCGGGCCGGTCACTACCCGCGAAGCCTTCACGGCTTCGGCCCCTGCCCTTCGTTGTCTTCCCAATGCAGGATGCGGCGGGTAACGAAGCGGTAGACCGGCTTGCCGGTGGCAAACCACAGTTCGCGCACCCACGAGGTGCGCTTGAGCACGCGCTTCTCCACCGGGGTGAGCGATTCACGGCAGTACATGCGCTTGTGCTTGAGCAGGTGGCGCAGGTCCTCGCGGGCCAGCAGCCGCATCCAGCGCGAGCGCGGGTTGCCGATCACCGCCAGCTGGAAGTCGATCAGCGCCGGACGGCCATCTTCGGTCACCAGCCAGTTGGCTTCCTTCGCCAGATCGTTGTGGGCCACGCCGTTCCGATGCAGCTGCTGCAGCAGCCTGCGCGCGGAACGGAACCAGGCCAGATCGCCGCGCGGCGGGCGTTGGTACATGGCATCGCCGGCCATGAAGCTGCGGTCCAGGTGATGGCCATCCCAGGCCAGCAGCTGCGGCACATCGGCCATGCCATCGATATGGCGCAGCGCGCGTGCCTCGCGACGTGCAAGCCACCACGCCGGCAACCGCAGCCACAGCGGCGTGGCGCCAAGATCGCGGCGCACGAACGGGCCATTGGGCCCTTCAACCAGAAGGATCTGACCGAAACTGTCGGCCTTCAAAGCACGGTGGGGAGCGTCTGGCGTATGCGGCATGGGCCCATTCTAGGCGATGGCGCCGGTTGCAAACGGTCACCAAGCGGCTGGGAACCAGTCACCTTCACGCCCCTATAATCGGACAATGGACTCTTCATGGATCGACGCCACGCTCGCGTGGATTGCCGCTCACCCCGTGCTGGCGGGTGCCGTTATCTTCCTCATCGCCTTCTGCGATGCGGTGATCATTCTTGGCGCCATCGTGCCGGCGCTGCCGCTGCTGTTCGCGGTGGGCGTGTTCATCGGGCTGGGCCAGATCTCCGGGCCGTACGCGGTAGCGGCTGCAGCGCTGGGTGCGTTCGCCGGCGACGGTATCAGCTACTGGATCGGCCGCCGCTGGGGCGACCGCCTGCGTGGCGTGTGGCCGTTCAGCCGTTATCCGCAGCTGCTCGACCGCGGCGAGAACCTGTTCCGCCGCAACGCCTTCAAGAGCATCCTGATCGCACGTTACGTGGGCGCGATCCGCCCGTTCGTGCCGGCCATCGCCGGCATGATGAAGATGCCCGCCAGCCGCTACGTGCAGGCCAGCGGCATCGCCAGCATCTCCTGGGCCGTACTGTTCCTGGCCCCGGGCTGGATCCTCGGTGAAGCGTATGACGCGGTGGCCGCCGTAGCCGGACGACTGGTGGTGGTGGTCGGCCTGCTGTCAGTGATCCTTGGCCTGGTCTGGGCCATCGTGCTGTACGGCTACCGCTGGTCGGCCGCGCGCATGGACAACTGGCTGGCGCGCCTGCTGGACTGGTCCAACCGCCACCCGACGCTGGGCCGCTACACCGTCGGCGTGCTTGATCCCAAGCGCCGTGAATCGGTGCCGCTGGCGATGCTGGCGCTGATGCTGCTGGTGCTGGGCTGGGGCTGGTTCGCGCTGCTGACCGTGGTGGTCGCACACGGCGAGCCGCTGGCGATCGACCTGCTCGTACACCAGGCCATGCTGGCGCTGCGCAACCCGCTGGCCGATTACCCGATGGCCGCGCTGGCGTCGCTGGGCGCCTGGCAGGTACTGCTGCCGGCCACCGCGGCGGCAATGGGCTACCTGATCTGGCGCCGGCGCTGGATGGCGGCCGCGCACTGGCTCGCCGCCCTCGCCTTCGGCCTGGCGCTGACCATGCTGCTCGGTGCCACCGTGGATGTGGTGCGCCCGGTCGACGCCAGCAGCGGCTTCGGCTTCCCGTCGGTGTCGGTGACCATGGCCACCATCACCTTCGGCTTCTTCGCGGTATTGATCGCGCGTGAGATGCCCGGCCGCACCCGCGTCTGGCCCTACCTGGTGTCAGGCATCGTGGTCAGCCTGATCGGCTTCTCGCGCCTGTACCTGGGCGCGCATTGGCTGAGCGATGTGATCGGCGGCATGCTGTTCGGCACGTTCTGGCTGCTGGTGCTGGGCATCGCCTACCGCCGCCGCTTCAACCGCTCGTTCTGGGTGAAGCCGGTGGCGTGGCTGTTCTACGGCGTCTTCGCCGTGGCGGCGATGTGGTACGCGCCACGCAACATCCCGGTGAAGCTGGAACGCTTCGAACCGACCCTGCCGGCCCCACAGGCGATGGACATGCAGGCCTGGTGGCAGCACGACTGGGTGACGCTGCCGGCGCGCCGCAACGAGTTCGACGACGACCAGCGATGGCCGCTGGACGTGCAGGTGGCGGGCCCATTGGCGCCACTGCAGGCGCAGCTGGAAGCGCGTGGCTGGAAGCGGCAGGAACAGGCCGGCTGGCAGCAGGCGCTGCTGATGCTGGACAAGAACACCGGCGCCGACGAACTGCCGGTGCTGCCGGCCACGCTGGACACCCGTGTGGAAGCACTGCTGATGGTGCGCCAGGGCGCGCAGCCGGAGGAGCGCTACGTGCTGCGCCTGTGGCCGGCACCGGCACAGCTGCAGCCGGGCAACACGCCATTGTGGCTGGGCAGTGCACAGACCCTGCGCTACGAGCGTCACTTCGAGTGGATCGGCATGTGGCATCCGCTGCGCGGCGTCGACCCGGCCTTGAACGCGGTGAAGGAAGCCGTGCAGGAGCTTCCGCAACGCGAGGACGTGCACAGCGAAACCGGGCTGCCGGTGCTGCGGTTGAAGACCACCTCGCCCTGACCGATACCGGTCGCGATCACCCAGTGTAGAGCCGAGCCCATGCTCGGCTGCTCTTCGCGGGATCCATCAAGCCGAGCCCATGCTCGGCTGCTCTTCGCGGGATCCATCAAGCCGAGCATGGGCTCGGCTCTACAGCAGATCCACGCCCTGCGTGGATGGCTTCTACGGCATCCAGCCCAGCAACTGCTGCAGGCGCTGGTGCGGGTCATCCATCTGCAGCAGCTGCAGGCGCTGCTGCTCGCTCAGCGGCAGCAGCTCGGCCAGCCGCCAGCCGACCCAGCTGGCCTGGTCCAGCAGCGCTGGATTGGCCGGCGCATAGGCCTCGCCGGCCTGTTCGATGATGTGCCCCAGCACCGTGGCCAGCAGTGCATGCTGCGGCCGCAGTTCGTCGTCAGGATCTTCATCGCACCAACTCACGTCGGCTACCACCAGCCCGTTGTCACGCACGCGCGTGCGCTCGACATGGAAACGACGGGTGCCGCGCAGGCGCAGCTGCAGCACGCCGTCAGCGCCGACATCGAAGTCTTCGATGCGTACCTGCACGCCATACGCCGCCGGTGTCGCCGGGGCCCCCACTTCCTGGCCGTCGAGGATCAGGCAGACACCAAAGCCCTCACCACTGCGGCCGCTGTCGCGGACCAGATCCAGGTAGCGGCGTTCGAACACGCGCAGGCCCACCACCGCACCTGGCACCAGCGTGGTGTGCAGCGGAAACAGCGGCAGCGAACCGTCGACGCTCATCGGGCCTGCAGCGCGGCAAGGAAGCGGCGCGGTGCGCCGTCGAAGCCACCGTTGGACATGAACACCACATGGTCACCACTGCGCGCGCTGGCCTGCAATTGCACCAGCAGCGCGTCGGTATCGGGCACGGCGTGCGCCTCGCCACGCACCTCGGCGATCACCGCAGCGGCATCCCAGGCCAGTTCCGGGCGATGCAGGAACACGACTTCATCGGCCAGCACCAGCGACGGTGCCAGCGCCTGCGCATGTGCGCCCAGCCGCATCGAGTTGCTGCGGGGTTCCATCGCGACCACGATGCGCGCATCGCCCACCTTGGCACGCAGGCCTTCCAGCGTGGTGGCGATCGCGGTCGGGTGGTGGGCGAAATCGTCGTAGACGGTGATGCCGTCATGGCTGCCGATCACTTCCATACGGCGCTTGACGCTGCGGAAGCGTGCCAATGCCGGCATCACCTGGGCCGGCGCCACGCCCACTGCATGTGCGGCAGCCAACGCGGCCAGGCCGTTGAGTACGTTGTGGCGGCCCAGCAGCGACCACTGCACATCGCCCAGCGCCTGCCCACGATGGTGCACACGGAATGCACTGCCATCGGCAGCCAGCAGCTCGGCATGCCATTCCAGCGAAGGATCGAATCCGAAACGCTCGACCGGGGTCCAGCAGCCCATCGCCAGCACTTCGGCCAGATGCTGATCCTCACCGTTGACGATCAGTCGGCCGCGCGCCGGCACCGTGCGCACCAGGTGATGGAACTGGCGCTGGATCGCGGCCACGTCCGGGAAGATGTCGGCGTGGTCGTATTCAAGGTTGTTGAGGATGGCCACCAGCGGCCGGTAGTGCACGAACTTGCTGCGCTTGTCAAAGAATGCGGTGTCGTACTCGTCGGCCTCGACCACGAACTCGCGGCCCTGGCCCAGGCGGGCAGAGACGCCGAAATCCTCGGCGACGCCGCCGATCAGGAAACCGGGCGAACGACCGGCGCTTTCCAGCAGCCAGGTGAGGATGGTGGTGGTGGTGGTCTTGCCGTGGGTGCCGGCCACGGCCAGCGTGTCACGGCCCGGCAGCACCTGTTCGGACAGCCACTGGGCACCGGAAATGTAGCGCTGGCCGGCGTCGAGCACGGCCTCAACGGCGGCATTGCCGCGCGAGAGTGCGTTGCCGATCACCACGTCGTCGGTACCGGCCGGCACGCTGTCGGCACGGTAGCCCTGGTCCAGGGTGATGCCCAGCTGCTCGAGCTGGGTCGACATCGGCGGGTAGATGGCCTGGTCGCTGCCGCTGACCGTATGGCCCAGTTCCCGCGCCAGGGCGGCCACGCCGCCCATGAAGGTGCCGGCGATTGCAAGGATATGTACGCTGCTCATGACCGGGGATTGTGACCGATGACGGCTGTATAGGGCCAATGTCCGCTCCCGGGTAAGACAAGTCCTACACAGGATGTGAGAAAACTCCAATCATCTGTCAGGGAATTCCCGATAGCGATGTTCTGTGAACCCGGACACAATTCGAACTGCCAGCCGCAGTACCCGAACCGGTCCTACTCCCCAAGAGGCCATCCCCAAGGGAGCTCATGCTGCGGGGCCCTGAGCAAGCCCTCCGCTGGCGCCTATCAAACGACACAGGCCTGATCCTCGCGGACCAGGCCTGTGTTTTTTACGCCCGAAGGGCCGGACGCGTGCCGGCCCTGCCGGATCAGGCCTTGATCGCTGCCAGGATGCGGGCTTCGATCTCGTCCAGCTCACCAACGCCATCGACGCGGGCCAGGGTGCCACGGCCGGCGTAGAAATCGACCACCGGGGCGGTCTGGTCGTTGTAGACCTGCAGGCGCTGGCGCACCGCTTCCGGATTGTCATCGGCGCGGCCCTGCTCCTTGGCACGACCGGCGATGCGATCGACCAGCAGCTCGGTGGCCACGTCCAGCTGCACCACGGCGTCCAGCGGCTGGCCGATCTTGGCCAGCAGGCCGTCCATCGCGTTGGCCTGGGCCACATTGCGCGGGTAGCCATCAAGGATGAAGCCCTTGGCGACATCAGCCTGGGTCAGGCGCGACTCCAGCATGCCCAGCAGGATGTCGTCCGACACCAGGTTGCCGGCATCCATCACCGTCTTGGCCTGCTTGCCCAGCTCCGTGCCGGCGGCGATTTCCGCGCGCAGCATGTCACCGGTCGAAATGTGGGCGATCCCCAGCTTTTCCTTCAGGCGCGTCGCCTGTGTCCCCTTGCCCGAACCGGGCGGTCCCAACAGAACCAATCGCATTGACCTGACTCCAACGTGTTGAAAATTAAGAAGGTTCGCGCCCCGGACGGACCGGTATCGCTGCACCGCAATAGCGCCACTTTACCGCATACGGGTAATGTCACTGCAATGTCCCCTCCCCCGAGCAGGTAGAAGCATGCGCAACGGTACTCTCCTTTATGCCCAGTCCGGCGGCGTCACCGCGGTCATCAATGCCACCGCAGCGGCAGTGATCGAGCAGGCCCGCGCCAAGGGCATCAAGGTCCTGGCTGCCCGCAACGGCATCCTCGGTGCGTTGCGCGAGGAGCTGATCGACACCAGCAAGGAGAGCGCCGCCGCGATCCGCGCCCTGGCTCATACCCCGGGCGGTGCCTTCGGCTCGTGCCGGGTCAAGCTGAAATCACTGGACGCCGACCGCGCCCGCTACGACCGCCTGCTGGAGGTGCTGCGCGCACATGACGTGCGCTGGTTCCTCTACAACGGTGGCAACGATTCGGCCGATACCGCGCTGAAGGTCTCACAGCTGGCCAAGGCCTCCGGCTACGACCTGACCTGCATCGGCGTGCCCAAGACCATCGACAACGATCTGGCGGTGACCGACACCTGCCCCGGCTTCGGCTCGGCGGCCAAGTACACCGCGGTCTCGGTGCGCGAAGCGGCGCTGGATGTGGCGGCGATGGCCGAGACCTCCACCCGCGTCTTCATCTACGAGGCGATGGGCCGCCACGCCGGCTGGCTCGCTGCGGCAGCCGGCCTTGCCGGTAACGGCGATGACGAAGCGCCGCACATCATCCTGCTGCCCGAACGCGCCTACGACGAGGCCGCGTTCCTGGCCAAGGTCAAGGCCGTGGTCGAGCGTGTCGGCTACTGCGTGGTGGTGGCGTCGGAAGGCATCGCCACCGCCGATGGCCGTTTCGTCGCCGATGCTGGCGGCGGCAAGGACTCGTTCGGTCACTCGCAGCTGGGCGGCGTAGCGGCGCACCTGGCGGGTCGGGTCAAGGACCAGCTGGGCCTGAAGGTGCATTGGGCCCTGCCCGACTACCTGCAGCGCTCGGCCCGTCACCTGGCCAGCAGGACCGACTGGGAGCAGGCGCAGGCAGTGGGCAAGGCCGCGGTCCAGCTGGCGCTGAAGGGCCAGAACGGCGTGATGCCGGTGATCGTGCGCAGCAGCGATGCGCCGTACCGCTGGAAGATCGAAGCGGCACCGCTGTCGAAGATCGCCAACCATGAAAAGAAGATGCCGGCCGGCTTCATCCGCCGCGATGGCTTCGGCATCACCGCCAAGGCACGCGCCTACCTGTCGCCCCTGATCAAGGGCGAAGCCCCGCTGCCGTACGGCACCGACGGCCTGCCGAAATACGTCACCCTCAAGAACGTGGCGGTGAAGCAGAAGCTGACGCCGTTCGAGGGCTGAGCCGAAAAAGGGGACGGAGGGGATTAAGTCGCATCTGCCCCTCCGTCATCTCCTACAGCGTCAGCAGTGGGTCGGATACGACTTAATCCCCTCCGTCCCCTTTTTAGTGGAGGCACACCTTGGCACTGCGAGTTGTTCGACTGGGTACGCCGCGCGCGCCCGACGAGGGCCTGCGCATCGGTACCGTGCGACGGCCACCACGTGGCGTGCCGCGCAGCGAGTTCGCGACACAGGACTGGTACGACGTCTGGTTCCCGACCCTGTCACCCAGCGCGGCACTGGTGAAGCAGGCGCACGAGGCGAAAACGGCCGCCGACTGGAACGCCTTCTTCCGCCACTACACGACCGAGATGAAGGCGCCGGATGCGGCCCACGCGCTGGACCTGCTGGCCGCGATGTCGCAGCACAGCGACATCAGCGTGGGGTGCTATTGCGAGGATGAGGCGCACTGCCACCGCAAGGCCCTGCGCGAGCTGCTGGTGGCGCGCGGGGCGACGCTGGCGGATTGATCACCCGGACGCCGGCCAGCGGCCGGCACTACCCGTGGATGACCGCGTGGGTCCACCACCCACGCAATTTCAATTGCAGGCCTTGCCTTCCATCTGCAGCTGCGCGGCGAACATCGTCACCTTCGGGATCTGGCCGGCCGCAGCCTGCTTCTTTGCTTCTTCCAGATAGATCCGCGACTGGCCCTGCCCATCCAGCGCCTGGGTGTTGTTCACCGGCAGGCGCCAGACGCGCACGACGGCCTGCTGTGCCGGGCAGGCGGCGCTGGGCACGCGGATCACATCATTGAGCTTCCAGCCCTTGTCGGCACTCGGCTGCGCCTTGGCGTAGTCGACGAAGCGCGCGCGCGGCTGGCACTGCTCGCTGGTCCGCACCGGCGCGAAGCGATACGGCTCGGCCGCCTGACCGGTGAAGGCACCTTCCAGGCGCGCGCAGGCCTCGGGAATCTGCCGCAGGGTGTGCACCGCACCAATGGCCTGGGGGGCACCCACGGCGCGCTGCAGCTCCGGGGTTTCCGCAGCGAGTGCCGGTACAGCAGGGACCAGGGCGGCAAGCATCAACAGGGACAGGCGCATGGGAGATCTCCTACAGGACTGAGCGCAGGCTTGCAGAGCCTGGCTTAACGGGGCGCAAAGGCCTGTGGCTCTCGAATCATGGCCATGGCCCGACGGCATGCGCCGCGCGCATGGCGATGCCTTCCATCTTGAGGGCACCCACAGGATCAGGAGGCGCGCCTCGTAGAGGCCAGTCGAGCATGGCTCGACTCTACAAGTGGCGGCACGCATACTGCGGGCACCAGGGAATGCTGAACACCGCCATACGTCGGACGACCACCAAGGTCGGTACGGGTTGGTTCCAGGCTGCAGCCCGTCGTCCCCCTCGTGGTGCCGTTCATCGCCACTGGATGCCTACATCCATTCTGCGGAGGGGTCTAATGCTGGAACGTCACGGGCTGTCACTGGCGCTGGGCTGCGCCATTCTCGCGATCCTGTTCGGAATCGTCTCGGCGCGCTGGATCCTGCGCCAACCCACCGGCAATGAACGCATGATCGCGATCGCCACGGCGATCCAGGAAGGTGCACGTGCCTACCTCAACCGCCAGTACCTGACCATCGGCGTGGCCGGTGTGGTGCTGTTTGTGCTGGTCGGTGTGTTCCTCAGCTGGTACACCGCGATCGGCTTCGCGGTCGGCGCGGTGCTGTCCGGCGCGGCCGGCTACATCGGCATGAACGTGTCGGTACGTGCCAACGTACGCACTGCCGAGGCTGCACGCCACGGAATCAGCGCGGCGATGGACGTCGCCTTCCGCGGCGGTGCGATCACCGGCATGCTGGTGGTCGGCCTGGGCCTGCTGGGCGTGGCCGGCTACTACGCACTGCTGCTGCGGATGGGCCTGCCGATGGAGCAGGCGCTGCACGCGCTGGTCGGGTTGGCGTTCGGTTCGTCGCTGATCTCGATCTTCGCGCGCCTGGGCGGCGGCATCTTCACCAAGGGCGCCGACGTCGGCGCCGATCTGGTCGGCAAGGTCGAAGCCGGCATTCCCGAAGATGATCCGCGCAACCCGGCGGTGATCGCCGACAACGTCGGTGACAACGTCGGCGACTGCGCTGGCATGGCCGCCGATCTGTTCGAGACCTATGCGGTGACCGTCATCGCCACCATGCTGCTGGGCAGCCTCATGCTGGCCGAGGCGGGAGCCAATGCGGTGCTGTATCCGCTGGTGCTGGGCGGCGTTTCGATCATCGCCTCGATCATCGGTGCGCTGTTCGTCAAGGTGAAGCCGGGCGGCTCGATCATGGGCGCGCTGTACAAGGGCGTGATCGTCTCCGGCGTGCTGGCCGCCATCGCCTTCTACCCGATCACCACCGGGCTGATGTCCGACAACGTGCATGGGCCGATGGCGCTGTATGGCTGCGCGTTGATCGGCCTGGTCCTGACCGGGCTGATTGTGTGGATCACCGAGTACTACACCGGCACCCAGTACAAGCCGGTGCAGCACGTGGCGCAGGCGTCGACCACCGGCCACGGCACCAACATCATCGCCGGCCTGGGCATTTCGATGAAATCCACCGCGCTGCCGGTGGTGGCCGTGTGTGCGGCGATCTGGGGTGCGTTCGCGCTGGCCGGCCTGTACGGCATCGCCATCGCCGCCACCGCGATGTTGTCGATGGCCGGGATGATCGTCGCGCTCGATGCCTACGGACCGATCACCGACAACGCCGGCGGCATCGCCGAAATGGCCGAGCTGCCCTCGGAGATCCGCGACATCACCGATCCGCTGGATGCGGTGGGCAACACCACCAAGGCGGTGACCAAGGGCTATGCGATCGGTTCGGCAGCGCTGGCCGCACTGGTGCTGTTCGCGGACTACACGCACAACCTGCAGGCTGCACATCCCGGGCAGGAGTTCCGCTTCGACCTCAGCGACCACACGGTGATCATCGGCCTGCTGATCGGCGGCCTGATTCCCTACCTGTTCGGTGCGATGGCGATGGAAGCGGTCGGCCGCGCGGCGGGTGCAGTGGTGGAAGAGGTGCGCCGCCAGTTCCGCGAGATCCCCGGCATCATGCAAGGTACCGGCAAGCCGCAGTACGACAAGGCGGTGGACATGCTGACCCGCTCGGCGATCCGCGAAATGATCGTGCCGTCGCTGCTGCCGGTGGCGGTGCCGGTGGTGGTCGGCCTGCTGCTGGGGCCGCGCGCACTCGGCGGCCTGCTGATCGGCACGATCGTGACCGGCCTGTTCGTGGCCATTTCGATGACCACCGGCGGCGGCGCCTGGGACAACGCCAAGAAGTACATCGAGGACGGCCACTTCGGCGGCAAGGGCAGCGAGGCGCACAAGGCCGCGGTGACCGGCGACACCGTCGGCGACCCGTACAAGGACACCGCCGGCCCGGCGATCAATCCGCTGATCAAGATCATCAACATCGTGGCGCTGCTGCTGGTACCGCTGCTGTAGATCCACGCCATGCGTAAACCCGTAGAGTCGAGCTTGCTCGGCTCTACAAGGTCACCGCCCGCGCAGGAAGAACGACACCGGCACCATCACTTCCACCGGGTCGCCGGCCACTTCGGCCGGCGGCGCCGGCAGCGGGCTGGCCCGCTGCACGGTGTCCAGCGTCTCCTGGTCGAGCAGCGCGAAGCCACTGCTGCGGCCCAGTTTCAAACCCGAGACCGCGCCATCGCGGGCCACGGCAAAGCGCACGTAGACCACGCCCTGTTGGCGCAGCCGCTCAGCCTGGCGCGGATAGCGCCGATGCTTCTGCAGATGCCCGAGCAGGCGCCCTTCCCAGGTTGCCTCGGCGCGACTGCGTTCGCCGGCCGTGGTCTGCGGTGCGGTGTAGCGTGCGGCCGCCTCGGCCGCCACCTGCGGCGGTGCGCTGGTCTGCGCAACGTTGGCGTCAGCAGTGTCCGGCGAGGGCGTCGGCTCCGGCGTACGCGGCGGTGGCAGGTCACCCTGCGGCTGCGCCGGCGCCTTCGGCTGCTCGCGCAGGGCCGGCTTCGGCACCTGCCGCTGCTGTTGCTGCTGCAGTGGACCGGTGGCGACCTCGCGCGGCGGCACCGGCGGTGCCTGCGCCATCGGTGCCAGTTCCAGCATCAGCGCGGCGGGCGGCGCCGTCGCAGCCAGCACCGGTGCGCGCGTCACCCACCAGCAGGCCGCGCCGATCAGCAGCGCGTGCACCAGCAGCACGATCGCCAGGCTGGTCGCCCAGCGCCGCAGTCCACTCATCGTGCGCCTTGCTCCAGGCCGACCAGCGCCACCTTCAGGTAACCGGCCGCACGCAATGCATCCAGCGTGGCCATCAGTTCGCCGTAGGGCACGTGGGTATCGGCGCGCAGGAAGATACGCTGCGCGGTGTCACTGTGGGTGGCCGCCTGCAATGCAGCCGCCAGCCCGTCGCGCGCTACGGCCTGTTCGCCAACGCGCAGCGACAGATCGGCCTGCACGGTCACATACACCGGCGCCTGTTCGGGCGGCGTGGCACTGGCGCTGCTGGCTGGCAGCTGCACCGGCACCGACACGGTCGCCAGCGGTGCGGCCACCATGAAGATGATCAGCAGCACCAGCATCACGTCGATGAAGGGCGTGACATTGATCTCGTTCGCTTCTTCCGGCGTGTCGTCGCGGTCGGAGGCAGTCCTGATCGCCATCGTCGTGCCTCAGTGCTCCGCACGCAGCGGTGCCGCTGCGGTACGCGGCACGGTGCGATCGAAATCGCGCGAAACCAGCTGCTGCACAGCCGCCGACAGGTCGCCGAGCAGACCCCGCAGGCCGGCCAGCACGCGGCTGAAGTGGTTGTAGACCAGCACTGCGGGAATCGCCGCGACCAGGCCGAGTGCGGTCGCCAGCAGGGCCTCGGCGATGCCTGGCGCAACCACCGCCAGGTTGGTGGTGTTGCTGTGTGCGATGCCGATGAAGCTGTTCATGATGCCCCACACCGTGCCGAACAGGCCGACGAAGGGCGCCACCGCGCCGATGCTTGCGAGCACACCGATGCCGCGCCGCTGCACGCGCGCGGTCTCCAGCTCGATACGGTCCAGCCGCGATGCAATGCGCTCCTTGATGCCGTCGCGCCCTTCCAGATCCTGCGACAGGCGCAATTCGGTGCGGGCCGCATCCAACATCGCCAGCGCAGTGCCCTGCTGCACACTGGCATCGGCGCTCTCGCCGGGCAGGCTCGGCGCCTGCAGCAACAGCGCGCGCGCCGCACGCAACTGCCGGGCCTGGCAAGCCAGTTCCCAACCCTTGGACAGCAGCACGGTCCAGGTGGCCAGCGACGCCAGTGCCAGCGCGATCATCACGGCCTTCACCACCACGTCGGCGGCCAGATACATGCCCCACGGGGTCAATGCGGGGGCGGCCACAGGGACCAGGTCAGCAGGCAACATCGTCTCGGTTTCCATCAGCATCAGGGGTCGCTGCGCGACGACGGGCCGCGCGCGGATCATTGGCGTCGTCCACTTCCACGACCGGATGGGGCTCCAGCCGTGGTGCCGGTCGGCTCAGCACGTAGCCGGCGCTGACCGCGAAGAACAGGCCCACGCCCAACAGCAGGCGCCAGGACGGGTGCGCGCCCCAGCAGAACAGGGCAAAGCCCAGCGCCATGCCGGCACTGGCAAACGCTTTGCCCTTGCGCGACACCGCCCCCTGCTCACGCCACAGCCGCAATGACGGGCCATAACGCGGATGCGCCAGCAGGCGCTGCTCGAACTTCGGCGAGCTGCGCGCGAAGCAGCCCACGGCCAGGATCAGGAAGATGGTGGTCGGCATCACCGGCAGCAACGCGCCGATCACCCCGAGGCCCACCATCAACCAGCCCAGCGCGAACCAGAGCCAGCGCATCAGCGCTTCACCTGTGGGCGCGCGCCGTGCATCAGGCGAATTCCACTTCGACGTGGCCGTGCACGCTGCGGAACGCGGCGTCGGCCGCGTCGATCACCTGCTGCTCCTGCTCGGCACTCAGCGGCACCGCGTCCAGCGCAGCGGTGAACTCGCGCCAGTGGCGCGCCGCGCCATCCGGATGCGCGGCCAGGTGGCGGGCGCCGAAATCACGGTCCAGGCCTAGCTTGGCAGCCATCTTGTACAGAATGGTGCCGCCCAGGTTGGAGCCTTCAGCCACGTACAGCCACCCCAACGCGGCGGGCAGTTCCAGATCGGACGGCAACGCCGCGATGTCAGCCCCCGGCAGGGTCTGCTCCAGGTCCTGCAGGTCGCGTGCGACCTGGGTCAGGCGGCGGCGCTCTCCCAGGTCCGGCAGCAGTGCGTCCAGCGCAGGGTTGGCATACAGCGCATCGATGCTGCGGTGGAAGCGATACTGCACGCGCAGGAAACGCGCGAAGTTGCTGCGGTCGGCGAAAATGTCGCCGGCCATGATGCGCTTGTCCAGGGCACCGTGGCTGTCGCGGGTGGCGGCCTTGAGCCGCAGGCTGCGGCTGTCTTCGGGAGCGATGTGTGCGTTCATGGGGGAATGCCAAGGGGGTCGTCCTGCTGTAGACGTTCGCCACGGGGCTTTCCCCAAGGCCATGTGCACCGATAATGGTGCATCCCTTCTTCCCGTAGGAACCGACGATGATCACCACCGAACCGCGCATGACCAACCTGTTCCTGCAGCTGGGCCTGGATGCCAGTGCCGAGGGCATCGCCCGCTTCATCCGCGAGCACCAGCTGGCTACCGATGTCGAAGTAGTCGAGGCACCCTACTGGAACGATGCCCAGCGCCAGTTCCTGTCTGAATCGCTGCAGGCCGATGCAGCATGGACCACCGTGGTGGACGAGCTGAACGAGTCCCTGCACGAAGACGCGGTGAAGGCTTCGACCGGGCTGTAAGCAGACGCCGGGCGTGGCCAGGTGCTGGCGATTGCACGGCAGAAGCGGTGCGGACCAAGGTCCGCACCCACCAAAGGCGCTCTGCGCTGGTGATCAATACTTCCAGGTCAACGCCAGCCGCGCGGTGCGGCCCGGGGCCGGCATCACGCCCAGGGCAAGCGGGTCCAGGTAATAGCGGTCGGTCAGGTTGTCCACACCAGCTTCCACCGACAGCTGGTCGTTGAAGCTCCAGCTGGCGAACAGATCCACCAGGGTGTTCGGCCGGTACAGCTGCTGGATGGCCGACAGGCCCACGTTCCAGTCCTTGTCCAGCTTGCTGATCGGGCCGGCGTTGTGGACCACGCGGGTACCGAAGGTCAGGCGTTCGTCGAACAGGCGCGAGCCCAGGGTCAGGTTGACCATGTAACGCGGCGGATTCTGGGTATTGGTGTACGAGCCCTCGAAGCCGCCATCCACGCAGTCGGGCGTGTTGGCCAGCTCGCCGTTCCTGCGCTGTGCGCCGTAGGCACGGCGCTCGGCGGCGATGTCCGGCGCGCAGGTCTTGGCCTTGAAGTAATAGTGCGCGGACAGATCGGCAAATACCTTGCCGCTGTCATAGCTGGACTGGAACTCCATGCCCGAGACCTTGAACTGGTCGACGTTGCGGATCAGGCCGGCCGACAGCGTGCGGTAGTCACGGGTGATCAGGTCGTCGATGCGGGTATCGAAGTACGCCAGCTTCAGCGCCAGGCGATCACCTGCAGTGAACAGGTCATAGCGGAGGGTGCTGGCACCGATTTCCCAGCTGCGCGCGCGCTCCGGCTTCAGCTCACCCACCGGCTTGGCGGCGGTGAACAGGCCCAGCGTGGTCTCGAACAGGCTCGGCAGCTTGGTGCCTTCGGCATACTTCACGTAGACCATGGTGTCTTCGCTGAAGCGGTAGGCCACGCTGGCGGTCGGCGAGAACGCGGTGTCACGACGGCGGATCGGCTGCGACCAGGTCCAGCTGACCGGCACTTCCAGGTCCTGCGCCTTGCCGGCGTCGTAGAAGTTCCAGCCACCGATGTCGCCCACCGTGCCCTTCTTGTACGGTGAGGCCAGCAGCGATTCCCGGGTGAAGTTGCCGTTGGCGTCCGGGTACCAGTTCAGCAGCGCGATACGTTTGGCCCGCCACGACGGCAGCGCCGGGTTGCCATTGAGCAGCTCGGTGTAGCGGTACTGGCCCTGCACTTCATAGGCATCGGGCGTGGCCAGGCGGTTGCGGTCATGCACATCCACGCGGTTCCAACGGCCGCCGGCCAGCAGTTCCCAATGCTCATCGGGCTGCCACTTCAGCGAGGCCACGGCACTGTATTCCTTGCGCTCGGCATTGCGCAGGAAACGGTTGTTGACCAGATCGTCGTGCATGACCGGCCCCGAACTGCCCGGCGCGATGTCTTCGTCGCTGTAGGACAGGCCGTAGTCCAGCGTGAACGCGCCGGCCCGGGTGTCGAACTTCGAGGTGTTGCTGGCATCCAGTCCGAAGCGCTTCTGTCGCAGCGGGTTGCGGTAGGCATCCTTGTAGCCGGGGTCGCCACTGAAGCTGGGCGCGTCGTACCACTCGGTACGGCGATCGAAGTACCAGGGGGTGATACCGGTGAGGCTGTTGTACATCACGCTGTCGGTGTCGGTGTACGCGGCATTGACGCGCAGGTCGATCAGCTCGCTGTCCGGATTGAAGCGATAGCGCAGCGTGTAGCTGTCCATGTCGACGTGGCCCGGATCCCATTGCGGAATGCGGTCACGATCCACACGGATGATCTGCGACGGCATGATCTCGCCGGCGGTGCCTTCGTAGCGGCGGTAACCGGCCTCCAGCGTCTGCGCGTCGTCAATGCGCCAGGTGCCCTTGAGCAGCGCCGACTTCGACCGCGCCGAGGTATTGAAGACCTCGGTGTGCGGCGGGTTCAGCGGTGCCAGCGTGCGCCGGGTCTGCGGGAAGTCGTCGTAGCCGTGCTTGCCGGAGAAGTAGTTGCCATTGTCGCGGTAGGCGTAGGCAGCAACCAGATCGAAGCGGTCCCAGTGACCGGCTGCAGCCACGTTGAAGAACTGGCTGCCGGTGGCGCTGCGATCGCTGCGCGGCGCGGCGCTGTAGGACGGCAGGTTGTTGGCGCTGGCGTTGGCCAGGCCGCCACGCACGCGTACGCCGAAGTCACGGCCTTCGCGCAGCACGTCGCCGATCTTCAGCGTTTCCATCTCGACCACGCCGCCGATGCCGCCGGAGGCGTTGGCCTGCAGGCTCGGGCCCTTGGTGATGGTCAGATTGGAGATCAGGTCCGGGTCGAGGTAGGTGCGCTGTGACTGGCCGGCATAGCCGCGGTAGGTATCCATGCTGGACTGGCCGCCATCGATGATCACCGGCACGCGACCCTGGCCCTGGATGCCACGGATGTTCACGTCGAAGCCGTTGCCCACGCGCGGATCACCAGCGGTGACGCCGGCCACGCCCTTGACGATGTCGCCGTTGGAGGTGCCGCGGAAACGTTCCAGCTGCGTGCGGTTGAGCGTGGTGGTGGAGCCGACGCTGCGATAGCTGTCGAGCAGGCGCGCCTCGTCGCTGTTCGCGCTGCTGTCGACGCGGTCACCGGCCACGCTCAGCGTATCGGTGACAATCACACCGCTGTCGGCCTGCGCCGGCGTCGCCGCTTCCAGCGTGACTGCATCTGCGCTGACCCGGCGCACCGCCAGGCCACTGCCCTGCAGCAGATGCTGCAGCGCCTCGCTGGCCGACAGGCTGCCGCTGACCGCACGCGAGGTTATCCCCTGCGCCAGGGTGGCCGGATACACCACCTGCACGCCGGATTGGCGCATGTAGCTGCGCAGTGCCTCGTCCAAGGGCTGCGCGGGGATATCGAAGCGCTGTACGGCGGCGTGATCGCCGCTGGCGTTCTGCGCCAGCACGGATGGCGTGGCAGTGGCCAGGCCGGCAGCCAGCAATGCAATGCACAGGCGGGACGGGCGCAGCGCGCGGCCCGTGCGGTGGGAGTCGAACATGGGGAACCTGTCAGGTAATCAGTGCCGCGGGCGCGGCGTCATCCGCAACACGGGCGGACACGGCGACGTACGTGGCGGCGGCGGGTACGTTCGCGGAGTAAGACGGATGAAAACGTGGCAACCCCAAGAGCGATTTGGGGTCGCGACGGGGGCCGGCCATTGGTCGGCTGGTTGCAGCGTGGGTGCCGACCGCTGGTCGGCTGGTTGCAGCGGTGGGTGCCGACCGTTGGTCGGCACAGGGACGGTCATCCACGCATGGCGTGGATCTACTGCACGATGGCGACGCCGAAGGGAAGACGCGTAACCCGAAGACCTGCTGTTGCCGCCAACGCATCCAGCGCCTGCTCCGGGCGATCGATGCGCAATGCGGCACTCACTGCGGGCAGTCGTGACAGATCACCGCGCACGAACGTCGGGCCTGCACGATAACGCCCCACCCATTGCACGGCGTCAGCGACGCTGGCCTGCTCCAGCAGCAGCTCGCCCTGGCGCCAGGCACCGACGCTGTCGGCGGCCACATCCTGCAGACGCATCACGCCGCTGCGCCCGCCATAGACGGCACGCTGGCCCACCTGCAGGTAGGTCCAGCCACCGTCGGCCGGGCTGGCCACACGCACCCTGCCCTGCCCGACCTGGGTTTCCACCCGGTCATCGCCACGCGCGACGGTAAACGCGGTGGAGATGTCCTCGACCACACCATTGCCCGCACGCACGCTGAAACGCCGCTGTGCATCCGGGCTGACTTCGAACCAGGCGCGTCCACGCAGCAGCTCGATCTCGCGCGCATATGCATCGAAGCGCACGGCGATCGCGCTGTCCGCATCCAGCACGGCGCGACTTCCATCGGGCAGTTGCACGTTCTGCACGACATGCGTGCTGCGATGGTCGGCCTGCAGCCGCAACCAGGCCTCGGGCCAGGCGACCAGCATCGCCAGTGCCGCCGCCGCGGTCATTGCCCAGCGCAGCCGCCGCGGTCGACGTCGTTTGACCGGTGTGGCCTGCGGGCGCTGCCCGACACTGCGCCACAGCGCGCGCTCGTGTTCGAAGGCGCGTCGGTGCCCCGGTTGTGCCAGCCAGCGCTCGAACTCGTGCATGCGCCCCTCGCCGATGTCACCCGAGGCCAGCCACGCAATCCAGCCCCGGGCCTGTTCGGCCAGGGCATCGTCATTGGCGGCGGGCAGCGTGTTCGGCGGGCTCATCGGCTGGCGGACAGGCGCATTCAAGCGCGGGCGAAGGAACTAGACCGCATCTACGGTCCAGTGATCAAGACGTTTCAGCGAAGGCCAGCCCCAAGCCGGGGCGATCATCGGCCGCTGCGCGCCCAGGCCAGTCGTTGCAGTGCGCTGCGCACATGGTTCTCGACGGTGGTCACCGATACCCCGAGACGGCGGGCGATCTCGGCCTGGGTCAGGCCCTGCAGGCGGTTGAGCCGGAAGATGGTGCGGGTCGGCTCCGGCAGGTGTCCTGCCGCGTCGAGCACCCGCTGCAGCTCGTCCTGTGCCATCGCCTGCTCCTCGGTCGAGATCACCTCGTCCGGCCCCCACAGGTAGTGATCGGCCAGCAGGCGGCTGCGCCGGGTCGATTCGCGGCCGTGGTCGGTGGCCAGGTTCGCGGCCAACCGGTACAGATAGGCGCGCGGATTGTCGATGGACTGACTGTCGTCGACCCCGCGGGCCTTGAACCACACAGCCTGGATCACGTCCTCGGCGCCGTTGTCGCCGCCGAGGATGCGCTGCACCCGGCGCAACAGCGCAGGCCGCTCGCGGATCAGCAGTTCGGTAAGGGAGGCGGCATTGGAGGACATGCGCGGAACCGGGACGACAGGCAGAAGGCGCCGCGCATGCTACTCCGTAAATGCGAATCAGTCACGTTCCCATCAGTGAATACACTCGGTCAGTCCGTCATAGGCGCTTTGCGACGTGCCTGGCAGCGGGTCGTGCAGCGGATTGCGAGCCGCCAGGGCAGCATGGAAGTCCTCCACCGCCGTGCCCGGCATGAGGGGCAGCCGGCACAGCCAGGTCGGCTGCCGCGCCACGATCGCACCGTCATTCCGCGATACGGCCAGGTCACTGGCGGCGAATGCCCACAGGCACTCGTGCACCGTGCCGCGCACCGCATCCACCGAACAACGCAGGCGCAGCGCCCGGATGTCGCTGTATTCGCCCTCGCAGAAGGTGTCGCCACAGATGGCATCGAAGCCATGCTGCAGACGGCCTTCCAGAGCGAAGAAGCGGTCCCAGTTGGCCTCCTGGTGCGGGTAGTCGATCAGGTCGACATAGGGAAATGCCTGTACCGGCGGCACCATCAGCAGCGCGCAGGCCAGGCCGATCGACAGGGCAGATGCTTTCATGCGGGAGCTCCTTGGGATGAGGGTTCCAGCCTGCACCCGGCGTCCCGACGTCCCCATCGGGCAACCCCACCAGCACGTGTGGGCGGCCGCCGTGCCGTACTGTCGGCCCCCTCCCCTGCACAGCGCCCGGCAAAGGCATAAAATGGGGAGCTATCCGTCTATATCCCCCACCTGGAGCACACCATGGGTCTGGAACTCGTCTCGCCCGGCAAGAACCCGCCGGAAGAAATCAACGTCATCATCGAGATCCCGAAGGACTCGGAGCCGGTGAAGTACGAAGTGGACAAGGAAACCGGCGCGATCTTCGTCGACCGCATCCTGTCCACCCCGATGCGCTACCCCTGCAACTACGGCTACGTGCCGAGCACCCTGTGCGGCGACGGCGACCCGGCCGACGTGCTGGTGGTGCTGCCGCTGCCGCTGGTGCCGGGCTCGGTCGTGCGCTGTCGTCCGGTCGGCGTGCTGAAGATGAGCGATGAGGCAGGCAGCGACGAGAAGATCCTGGCCGTGCCGGTCTCGAAGATCTTCAGTGGCTACGCTCACGTCGAAGACATCGCCCAGGTGTCCAGCCACTGGCTGGAGCGCATCGGCCACTTCTTCGAGCATTACAAGGACCTGGAGAAGGGCAAGTGGGTCAAGCTGGACGGTTGGGGCGGCGCCGCTGAGGCCAAGCAGATCCTGATCGAGGCGCACCAGCGCCATCTCGACAGCAAGGCCTGAGCCTGAACCGGATCGCTCCGGCAGGCCCTGCCGGAGCGATGCGGGTCACGTTTCACGACGACGGCACATCACACGTGCCGCCGTATTAGGTAAATTGCGTCACTTCACACGTCATCGACATCCATCGTCGAGACAGCCAGGGGAATGTGTCGTGCGTATTCTGCTTGTTGGGGATGCAGCCAGCCTGCCGGCTGAGCTGACCGAATTCATTGCCGATCTTGGGGAAGACTGGCAGCCGTTGACCGCCGCCGATGGCCAGACCGCGATGACCGCGGTGGCCACGCAGGGCGTGGATGCGGTGATCGTCTGCCCGCAGCTGCCGGACCTCAATGCCACCACGCTGCTCGGCCAGATCCGGACCTTGCGCCCGGAAACCATCCGCATTGCGCTGGTGGACGCCCAGCATGGCAACCGGCCGCCGCCGGCACGCCTGATCGGCGTCGCCCATCGCTTCCTGCCGCTGCCATTGGCGCCGGAAGTTCTACTGGAAGCGCTGACCAGCCTGGAGGAGCTGCGCGAAGTGCTGGACAGCCCACGCCTGCGCGACGCCATCGGCCGTATCGAGAAGCTGCCCTCGCCGCCGCACCTGTACCTGAGCCTGACCCAGGCACTGGAACATGACGATGACGCCGACAGCGCCGACGTCGCCAAGCTGGTGGCGGCCGATCCGGCCATCGCCGCCAAGGTGCTGCAGCTGTCGAACTCGGCGTTCTTCAGCCAGGGTCGCACCATCGCCGACCTGCGCACCGCCGTGACCCGCCTCGGCCTGTCGACGCTGCGCGATCTGGTACTGGCCAGCGAGGTGTTCTCGGCACCGACGCTGTCCACGGCCGAGCGTAATTCACTACAGCAGCGCGCCCTGCTTGCCTCGCGCCTGGCGGCACGCCTGCTGCCCGAATCCAGCGCCGAGCTGGGCGCGACCGCCGCACTGCTGGCCGACATCGGCCTGCTGCTGCCAGGCGTACGCAACGAACGCAGCGAGCCGTCGCTGGCCGGTGACACCCGCCCCGGCCACGCCGAAGCCGGCGCTTATCTGCTGGGCCTGTGGGGCCTGCCGATGCCGATCATCGAAGCGGTCGCCTTCCATCTGCAGCCGCAGCGTGCCAATACGCGCAGCTTCTGGGTGACCGGCGCGGTGCACGTGGCACTGGCACTGGTCAATGGCGATCCGGTGGACGAGGACTACCTGCAACGCGCGGGTGTACTCAACAAGCTGCCGCAGTGGCGCGAGCATGCCAATGCGTTGATGGGGCTGGTACCCAGCGAGGTCTGAGCCGTCAACGCAGGAAGAACCTGGAAGGCGCGCCCAAGGGCGCGCCTTTTTTGCATCAGCGCGCGCCGCAGGCATCCTGCACGCAGTGGCGATACTGCAGATCGCACAGGACCTTGGACTTGCCTGCAGCCAGGCATTCCTGACGCAGTTCCTCGCAGTACAGCCCGCCCCCACAGACGCCACCGGTCTGGGCGAACACCGCACCCACCAATGTTGCATAGATCAGTGCAGCAGCAGACAGTTTGTGCAACAGCGTGCTCTTCATCGCTCTCTCCATGTGCAAGTGTCCGCAAGTGGACTCCGCAACTGTGTTGATTGCGACACGACAGGAACGTGACTTCGCTCACCTTCCACGATATTTCGGAATTCCCTTACAAAAAAAGAGGGCGGACCTTGCGGTCCGCCCTCCCGGTACTGCTATCGCACTTCAAACAATCAGAAGCGCTGGGTGTACTTCATGTAGTAGAAGCGACCGATATCGAAGCCACCGTAGTAGGAGAAGCTCGAGTTCGGCTGGCTGTACATGACCGGGCCTTCGTGGTTGAACACGTTGTTGGCGCCCAGCGAGACAGTGGCTTCCCACGGCAGGTTGTAACGCACCTGCACGTCGTGGAAGGTGTTCGAACCCACCTTGCGGCTCGGCTGACCCAGGGTGTACGCCGAGGTGAAGTCAGGCAGGTTGCACTCGGTATCGTAGGAGCACGGCTCCTTCATGCCCGAGTAGTAACGCACGCCCCAGTTCACGCCCAGGTTGCCCAGGGTCCAGTCGACGTTGAGGTTCGAACGGACGCGGAAGTTGGCACCCCAATCGCCGGTCGCCCAGCTGTTGTGCTGCTCGACCGGGGTTTCGGCTTCGTTGTCACGCTTGTACTCGAGGTAATCGACGTAGGTGGTCTTCCAGTCGATGACGAACTTGCCGAAGGAGAACTCCGGCAGGCGGTACTTGACGCCCAGGTCGTAACCTGCGGTTTCCTGGTAACCACCGTTGATCAGGGTACGGGTGACGTCGACCACCTGGTTGACGGCACGGCCGTCGGTACCGCGTTGGAAACGCTCACACGCCGATGCCACGCCCAGCACGTAGCACTGGTTGAGGATCGAGGTCACCGACTCGGCGGCGATCACGTTGTTGATGCGGATCTTCCACCAGTCGAGGCTGACGTCCAGGCCCTGCACGAAGTTCGGGCTGTACACCAGGCCGGCGGTCCAGGTCTTGGAGGTTTCCGGCTTCAGTTCCGGGTTGGAGCCCGACTCGAAAGCGCTGTAGGACTGGGTGCCCGGGCCGGTCGACTGCGCACCGCCGGAGGTGATCTGGCGGAAGTTGGCCGGAACGCCGCGTGCCTGGCAGGCAGCCGCCACCGAGGCGTTGCGCGCGGCCGAGCCGAAGCTGCTGTCACACGGATCGGTGTAGGCGTCGAAGGTCTGCGACGTGCCACCGTACATGTTGGAGATGCTCGGGGCGCGGAAGCCGGTCGAGTAGGTCGCACGCACCAGCAGGTCGTCGATCGGCTTCCACTTCAGGCCGAACTTGCTGTTGATGGTATCGCCGAAGGTGTTGTAGTCCGAGTAACGGCCGGCCATGTCGAGCGACAGCTCCTTGGCGAACGGCATGTCGGCCAGCACCGGCACGTTCAGTTCGACGTAGAACTCGTCGAGCTTGTAGCTGCCCTTGGTCGGCTTGCCAGCCAGATCAGTGCTCAGGCCGGACTGCAGCAGCGCATCCGGGTTGTACTCACCGCTTTCTTCACGGTGCTCGTAACCGGCGGCGATGGCCAGTTCACCGGCCGGCAGCGAGAACAGCGAGCCACCGATGTTGGCGCTGTACGCCTTGGTGGTGTTGGTGTAGGTGTCGTGGCTCGGCAGGTACAGGTAGGCCTGCAGGGCCGGATCGGCCAGCGAGCCGTTGCCGGTCGAGCCGTACGGTGCCAGCGGGTTCCACGGGGTGCAGCCTGCGATGACATGACCCGGGGTGCCGCAACGGGCAACGTCGCCATCCATGAAGGACGGTCCGACCGCGTTCTGCACGTTCGGAATGAACAGGTTGCCGGTGCCGGTCTTCACGCCCTTGTTCTGGTTGTAGACGTAGCCCACGTCCCAATCCCAGAACTTGTCGCCGAACTCGAACGAACCTTCCAGGCCGGCCGAGAAGCGGAAGGTCTCCTGCTCGGACTCGGTCTGGCGCGGCACTTCGGACGTACGACGGATGAAGTTCGCGTCCGTGCCCAGCGGGTTGTAGATGCTGTTGGCCGACAGCGGGGTCTCATAGACCTCCGACTGGTACGGATAGCCAGCGATCTGCTGGGTCGCCGTACGCTTGGTGTACAGCACATTCGCGGTACCGCGGATGTTGTCGGTGAAGTCGTAGTTGCCGTTGGCGAACACCGAACGACGGGTCAGCTTGTTCTGCAGCCACATTTCCTGGCTGGCATTGGTGTAGTCAGCCGTGCCGAACTCGCGGAAATCGGCCATGGTGTTGCCCGAGCCGTTGTTGGCGCGGGTGTACCAGTTGTCGTTGCTGTCGATCAGCACGCCGTGGTTGGACGCCGGCGACCAGCCGTTGGCGTCCGTATCCGTCGGGTTCGGGTGGAACTGACCGTTCGGGTAACGGCTGAAGGCACGATCCTTCGCCCAGACCGGATCTTCCTTGCTGTACTCGGCGCCGAAGGTGATCGAACCACGCTCACCGGTCTGGCCGTAGACGAAGTTGTAGACCTGCTTCTCGCCATCGCCCTTGTTGTACTGGCCGCCGTAGACGCTGGCTTCCAGACCGTCGAAGTTCTTGCGGGTGATGATGTTGATCACGCCGGCGATGGCGTCAGAGCCGTAGATCGCCGAAGCGCCGTCGGTCAGCACTTCAATGCGCTCGACCACCGAGGTCGGGATGGAGGCCAGGTCGGTGTAGCCACCGGTGCTGACGCCCATGCGCTTGCCGTCCAGCAGCACCAGGGTGCGCTCCGGGCCCAGACCACGCAGGTCGACGTACTGGCCGCCCACTTCTTCGCCCGAGGTCAGGGCATCAGCGCGGCTGATGGCCGGCGAACCGGTCGCCGACAGGTTCTGCACGATGTCGCCGACGCTGGTGAAGCCCTGCTTCTCGATGTCGGCACGCTGCAGCGCGATCACGGGCTGCGCGGTTTCCATGCTCGCCTGGCGGATGCGCGAGCCGGTGACCGAAATGCGGTCCAGGTCGGTCGTGGCCTTTGCTTCCTGGGCGGAAGCAAAAGCCGGCGCCAGCGCCAGCGCGATGCCGGCAGGCAGCAGGCCGAGCCGCACTGCGGGATTACAAACGTTCATCTATCTCTCCAAGGTACGTGTTAGCAGCGTGTTAAAACACCCCAGCACGTTACGATTGCGTTGCGACGCTGTATTTGCGCGACCCAACCGGAGACTTTGCAGAATGTGGCGGCAGGAGACCGCCGTTCTCGCGGAACCGCGAAGCCGACTGGCCATAACGCGCGCGGAAGGCACGCGCGAAGCTGCAGCAGTTGTCGAAACCGCTGGCAGCGGCCACTTCGCCCACCATCATGTCGGTATCACGCAGCAGGTCAGCCGCACGCTCGAGGCGCAACCGGGCCGAAAGCGACTGCGGGCTTTCTTCGTACAGGCTCTGGAAGGTCTTGGAGAGGTACCAGCTGGAGAAGTTGGTCAGCTCGGCCAGCTCACCGATCCGCACCACGCGGTGGCTGTTGCCCTCCAGGTAGAGCCGCGCGCGCTGCATGCGCCCGAACACCTGGCGCTTGCGGCTGCGCGAACGCCCTGGGCAGCGCTGCACGTTCTCGGCCAGGCCCCGCTGGAGGCTGGCCAGGTGCAGTAGCAGGGGCCGCAAAGCCTGGGCGGGCTGGCCACTGGCCAACGCATCGCGCCACAGCCGCAGGCCGACCCGCGCATCACTGCGCCCCATCCGGCCGCGGCCGGCATACAGGCCACAGTCCGCCATCTCGGTCAGCACCCGCAGCGCTTCGACATTCAGGTTCAATCCCACGCAGAGCCCATTGCGGCCCGCCTGCACCAACGGCCTGGACTCCTTCTCGAAGGCGATCCACTCGCCCTGACGCAGCCGGAAGCGACCTTCCTTGGCCTCCACCCAGGAACTGCCACGAACCTGCATCCAGACGGTGAAGTTGTTCCCCGCGGTCTGCAGGCTGCCCAGCCGGGCAACCCCCAGGCAGGTGGGCGCCACGTCATCAAGGGCCTTGTCGAGGGAAACGGTTTGGCCACGATCGGCCAGCGAGAGTTGACGCATGGGGGCACCACGGATTTGCCAAGTACAGGCCTCCGTTTTGCCCAATCGGGCGGCAGCGTGTCAGGAAAGACAGCCGAGATCGCCACGAATTCGCGGCGAGAACCACACGAAAGAATTACGAAGAAAAATTCTTCTTCAAAATCAATATTCTGGAGATCGCCGGGAACAGCGCCGGGGCTTGCTCTGGCAGCCGCATGACGCCGATGTCGGCACCGTCACTGACCGCCAGGGCCACATACAGCTCGCGCCCATCGGCGCTGGCACTGATTCCATTGCCTGCACTGAGCCGCTGCGGGTCGAGGCAGCGCTCCGGCGTCTCGGTTCCCGCCTCGATCCTGACCAGGGTCGTGCCGCACTGGGTGGAGGTTCCGAGGTAACCGACGCCACCACTGCCGGCAACGGTCCAGGTGCGGTAGCGCCAGCGGCTCGGCCGGTCTTCACTGATCTGGCGCACGCTGGCCGACGACAACGCAGGATCGACCGACCACAGTCCACCGGCGGCAAGGCGCGTGAACAGGACCCGTCCGCTGCCGCGATCGAAGCGCGCCTGCGACACCCCATCGATGCTGGCCAACCGACGCCACGGTTGCGTGCTGCGATCAAACAGGCTCAAGCGGGTGCGCTGGTCCGCGTCGCGCTCGACCACCAGCAGCTGATTCTCGGTTGCCGCGTACAACGCCTGCAACGGTTGTTCCGCAGGCACCGGTAATGGCTGCAGGCGCTCATCGCGTGGTGAGATTTCATAGACCACCGTGCGCCCGTGCTCATCACGTCCCACCACCAGCAGGTGGCGGCTGTCGGCGGACCAGTCCGGTGCCTGCCGTCCCTCCGGCCGCAGGCCCTCGATCGGCCGCAGCGAATCCGGCCGCTGCATGTCCGCCCACCACAGGGCGAAACTGCCGGAACGATCGGAGGTGAAAACCAGTTGCCGACCATCGGGGGCGGCCATCGGCTGGCCGTCACGGCCACTGGAGGCAAACAGGCGCTCGGCGTGTCCTCCCTCGGTGGGCACCTTGAACACCCCGAACTGCGCACGCCGGTGAACGAACGCCAATACGCCGCCATGCCGCGAGACCGCGGGCCACTGCGCATCGTCCAGGCCCGCGTCGCGCAGCGTACGGCGCTCAACGTCGAGGTAATACAAGCGCACTTCGCTGTCGACGCGACGGCCGAATACGATGGTGCGTCCATCCCCCAGCCAGGCCCAGCCTCGCTGTTCCGCTGCTTCGTTGGTCAGCTGCTCCGGAGTGCCGCCGTTGGCGGGCATCCGCCACAGATCACCCATCTGTGGATTGCGCACGAACACCAGCCACTTGCCGTCGGGCGAATAACGCGGCGCGTAGTCGAAGTCATCGGCATCGACGCTGTAGTCCAGGTCGCGCCATTGGCCACTGGCCAGGTCGAGCACGCGGATGCCGCGATGCGCGTAGCGCCCGACCATGCTGCCGAACACCAGCCCACGGCCGTCCGGGGTCCAGTCGAAGCTGAGCAGTTCGGTGCCGTCACAACGTGTGGCCTGGCGCAGGGCCCCACCCGTGGCACTGGCGATCAGCACCTGGCAGCCACCATCGGCACTGAACCGCGCAAACGCGATCTCGCGCCCATCCGGCGACCAGCTCGGGAAACGATCACTGGCACCGGCCGGGGGCACCAACAACTGGCGGGCGGGCGCATTGCCAGACGTCTGCACCTTGATTGCTCCGCCGCCGTTGCCGTCCTCATTGGCGCCTTCGTAGGCAACCTGGGAACCATCCGGCGAAAGCGTTGGATACGTCTCGAACCCACTGGTCGCGGTGATCAGCCGGTACGGCCGCTGCGGGCTGCCGATCACACGGACACCGTTCTCGACAGCCTCGTCCACCGGTGAACTTGCCGCCGGAGCGCGCCGCAGCAACAGCATCGTCAGCACGATCACCGTCACGAGCATCAAAATGCCGGTGGCCAGCAATACCTGGCGCCGCACCTGCCGCCATGTCCGGCGCAGACCCGGCACCGGCAACGCAGCACCGTCCGGGGCCGCAGCCACGGCGGCTGCCAATGGCAAGGACGGATCGGCCAACTCGACGATGTCCATGACAGGCTCGGGCGTGTCCAGCACCTGCACCGGCACCAACAAGCGGTAGCCGCTCTTGGCGATGGTCTCGATGTAGGCCTGCCCGTTGTCTTCGTCGTTGGCAAACGCCTTGCGCAGCTGGGTGACCGCCTGGGTCAGCACGTCGTTGGTGGGCAGCGTGTCGGGCCACACCTCGGCAAACAGCTCCTCGCGGGTAACCACCCGCCCCGGCTGCCGCAGCAACACTCGCAGCACACCCAGTGCCTTTGGCGTGAGCCGGCGTGGACGACGCGCACCCGCAACCTCGACCTCTCGCGAGGACAAGGTAACGACGCATTCGCCAACCTGGATACGGTCAGCGTCGGGCGGCTGTATTTCGCTGCTGTTCATTTTCCGATATACAGTAGGGACGGGCCTGGGCAGGTTTCACCAGCGATACCGTCCCCCTGCAGGGACAACAAAAAGCCAGATTCCGCACAAAGCATCGGCGCATACCGCAAAAACAATTACGCATACGAATATTAGCCTATGCCGGTTACCCCGCCTATGACGGGGTCGACACTCAGGCTCTCTCTCGCCGACGCATTCACATAATCTGCATCACCATTCGCGCCCTTCTGGGCGCGATATTTTTATCTGGCGTTCATTTTCACGCACGCCGCAGCATCGTCAATCCGACCAGCCGCGACACCACAAGCGCGACGTACATCACCCCTGCGAACTGCTCCAGCATTACCAAAGCCCGCGCTTGCGGATGCAGCGGTACCACATCGCTTAATCCCACCCCGGACAGCAAGCTGAAGCTCAGATAAAGGAGCTCCATCCAACTGCGCTGATCACCACCGCCGGTGCCGTGGAAACTGCCCGGATACCACTGCTGGCACACAGCGAAAGCAAACGCAAAGGCCCAGGCCAGCAAGGTGAAGGTCGCTCCCGCAGCGAACAGTTCGTCCCGGGTGACTTTATGGTCCTGCAGCATGTAGGCGATCAACGCGCCCGCCGTATAGAAGTACAGCAGGCTCTCCAGCAGCTGCGCAGTGGTGAGCAGGCCGGTGCGATCCAACAGCGCGCCAGCCAGCGAGAACACCACCGAGGGAATGGCCAGCAGCAACGCCAGCCAGGTGCCCAGCGGACTGCGCTGGACCACCCACAGCGCCAGGCCGAGTACCGCCATGCCGAACATGCCCAGCGCCGCCCGGCCACCGGCGGTGTCATCGAGGGCGGGATACAGCAGCACCGCGATCAACTGGGCGGCCAACAGCCAGGCCGAAGGATGGCGGCGGGCGATGGCCAGCCAGCGGGTGGTCATGGCAACGGGCATGGCGTCCTTTCCCCTGGGCGATGCGCGGAGGATAGCCGGGCGCGGCGTGATGAACGGTAGTGCCGGCCATTGGCCGGCACTACCCGTTACGCATCACCCCTGGTGGTAGACCTCGGCACCGGCCGCGCGGAACTCCTCCGACTTCTCCTTCATGCCGGCCTCGGCGTAGTCGCGTACATCCTGGGTGATTTTCATCGAACAGAAGTGCGGACCGCACATCGAGCAGAAGTGCGCCAGCTTGTGCGCATCCTTCGGGAGGGTCTCGTCGTGGAACTCCTTGGCCTTCTCCGGATCCAGGCCAAGGTGGAACTGGTCTTCCCAGCGGAACTCGAAGCGCGCCTTGCTCAATGCGTTGTCGCGCACCTGCGCACCCGGATGGCCCTTGGCCAGATCAGCCGCATGCGCGGCGATGCGGTAGGCCATGATGCCGTCGCGCACATCCTGGCGGTTGGGCAGGCCGAGATGCTCCTTCGGCGTCACGTAGCAGAGCATGGCCGTACCGAACCAGCCGATCATCGCCGCGCCGATCGCGCTGGTGATGTGGTCGTAGCCGGGCGCGATATCGGTGGTCAGCGGCCCCAGCGTGTAGAACGGCGCCTCGCCACACTCACGCAGCTGCTTGTCCATGTTCTCCTTGATCAGCTGCATCGGCACGTGGCCGGGGCCTTCGATCATGGTCTGCACATCGTGCTTCCAGGCAATCTTCGTCAGCTCACCCAGCGTTTCCAGCTCACCGAACTGCGCGGCGTCGTTGGCATCGGCGATGCAGCCCGGGCGCAGGCCGTCACCCAGCGAGAAGGTCACGTCGTAGGCCTTCATGATCTCGCAGATGTCTTCGAAATGCGTGTAGAGGAAATTTTCCTTGTGGTGCGCCAGGCACCACTTGGCCATGATCGAGCCACCGCGGCTGACGATGCCGGTCACGCGCTTGGCGGTGAGCGGCACATAGCGCAGCAGCACGCCGGCGTGGATGGTGAAGTAGTCCACGCCCTGCTCGGCCTGCTCGATCAGCGTGTCGCGGAAGATCTCCCAGGTAAGTGCCTCGGCACGGCCATCGACCTTTTCCAGCGCCTGGTAGATCGGCACGGTACCGATCGCTACCGGCGAGTTGCGGATGATCCACTCGCGGGTTTCGTGGATGTGCTTGCCGGTGGACAGGTCCATCACCGTGTCACCGCCCCAGCGGATCGCCCACACCAGCTTCTCCACTTCCTCGGCAATGCCCGAAGAGACGGCGCTGTTGCCGATGTTGGCGTTGATCTTGGTCAGGAAATTGCGGCCGATGATCATCGGCTCGCTCTCCGGGTGGTTGATGTTGTTGGGCAGCACCGCACGGCCACGGGCGATTTCGTCGCGCACGAATTCCGGGGTGATGATCTTCTGGATCGACGCGCCGAACGCCTCGCCCGGGTGCTGCTGCAGCAGGCCGGCATCGCGGATCGCGTCCAGCCGCTGGTTTTCGCGGATGGCGACGAATTCCATTTCCGGCGTGATGATGCCGCGGCGCGCGTAGTGCATCTGGGTGACGTTGGCACCTGCACGCGCACGGCGTGGCAGGCTGCGCGCGGGGAAGCGCACCGCATCAAGCTTCGGGTCATGCTCGCGATCGCGGCCGAACGATGAACTCAGGCCTTCGAGCTGCTCGGTATCACCGCGCTCTTCCACCCAGCCGCGACGCAGTTGCGGCAAACCGGCGGACAGATCGATGCGCACCTCGGGATCGGTGTACGGGCCCGACGTGTCGTAAACGGTCACCGGTGCATTCTCTTCACCACCGAACAAGGTCGGCGTGCGGGTCAGCGCGATCTCGCGCATCGGCACCTGCAGATCCGGGCGTGACCCGGGCACGTGGATCTTGCGCGAGCCGGGAATGGGCCGGGTCACGGATTCGGAGAGTTGCTGGGCCTGTTGCTGCAGGGCGGAGAGCTGTGCGTTCATCGGGCATCGTCCAGGAAGGTCAGGGACGAAGCGGCGGCGCACTGCGCCCGCGCACGAACGGTCCTTGGGCGGTGTCCGGGCACGGCTGCACTGCAAAGCTTCCCTACGCCGGTATGAGCCGGATCAGGTTCCAAGGGACTGTCTCAACCGTGGCCACATGGCCGCGGTACCCCCGCTTCTTGACGTGCATTAGAGCATAGAACGCACTGCAGCTCCTGGCTGTTCCAGCCACGCACGACGTGGATCCGCTGTTTCTGTATTAACAGAACCGTGACATCGCATTCAGTAACGTGCACGCGCATCGTGCCGCTGCGGCCGATGTTTCCTCGCCGCCTTCGCGGCCCCTGCCCGGTCTGTGCTGCATGTCGCCGGCCCCTCGCAGCAAGCGCTGCTCGCTCCCCTCAATCCCTTGATCGGAGAAGCCCCTTCATGGTGTTTCGCGTTTCCATCGCACTGGTTCTGCTGCTGGTGCTGCTCGCCGGTGTTGCACCTGGCCCCTTCAATACCGTGGTGCAGAGCATCCTCGGCGAACTCATCCGCGGCATCGGCTGGCTGTACCTGCTGGTCGTGTTCCTGGCGCTCGTGTTCCTGATGTATCTGGCCTTTGGCCGCTTCGGCAACCTGCGCATCGGTGGCGAAGACGCCGAACCGGAGTTCTCGCGGGCCAGCTGGATGTCGATGCTGTTCGCCGCTGGCATGGGCATCGGTCTGGTGTTCTGGGGCGCCGCCGAGCCCATTTCGCACTTCAGCAAGCCACCGGAAGGGCTGGCACCTGAAAGCATGGACGCTGCGCGTGCTGCCATGCGCTACGTGTTCTTCCATTGGGGCCTGCACCCCTGGGCCATCTATGCGCTGATCGGCCTGGCAATGGCCTGGTTCCAGTTCAACCGCAACGGCCGTGGGTTGGTCAGTGACATGCTGCAGCCGATCATCGGCCGCCACCACCGCGGCTGGATCGGCCGCGCGGTCAACATCGCTGCCGTCGTCGCCACTGCGATTGGTGTCGCTACCACGCTGGGCTTCGGCACCATCCAGATCGCCGCCGGCATGGAGCGCGTGTTCGGCCTGCACGCGGGTGCTCCGCTGCAGCTGGTGATCATTGCGGTGGCGTTCGTGTTGTACATGGCCTCCACGCTCAGCGGCGTCGACCGCGGCGTCAAATGGCTGTCCAATTTCAATCTGGCGTTGGCCGCCGTGCTGTTGCTGCTGGTCCTCGTGCTTGGCCCGACCGGTGCGATCTTCAACACGTTCACCACCACGCTGGGCTCCTACCTCAACCAACTGGTGACGATGAGCCTGCGCATGTCGCCGTTCTCATCCAGCACCTGGGTGGCCGACTGGACGATCTTCTACTGGGCCTGGTGGATTTCCTGGGCGCCCTTCGTGGGTTCGTTCATCGCACGCATCTCGCGTGGGCGCAGCGTGCGCGAGTTCGTGATCGGCGTGGTGCTGGCACCGACGCTGCTGGGCTTCTTCTGGTTCTCGGTGTTTGGTGGCACCGCGATCTGGATGCAGATCTTCGGCCAGGCCGATCTGATGCAGGCACTGGGCAATGGCTATGAGACGGTGCTGTTCACGATGTTCGACAGCATGCCGCTGCCGTTGCTGCTGTCGTGCATCGCGCTGGTGCTGTTGATGATCTTCTTCGTGACCTCGGCCGACTCGGCGGTGCTGGTGCTGGCCAGCATGTCCACCGATGAAGCCGGCGATCCGCCACCCAAGCGCAAGCTTGCCTGGGGCGTGGGCGTGGCGCTGATTGCCGGCGCACTGCTGCTGGCCGGCGGCCTGGATGCGCTGCAGGGCATGATCACCATTGCGGCGTTGCCGTTTGCGCTGCTGATGGTGCTGGTGATGGTGTCGCTGTACCGGGTGCTGGACCAGGAGTACACGCGGGAGCGGCGGCAGGCGCAGCGCCAGCGGCACATGATCGATGCGTGGATCGCACGCGAGATGGCCGCGCAGGAGGAGACCCAGGCGGAGGCCGCACGCGCGCACGATCAGGATTGAGGGGGTTTTGCAGCCTGCGGCTGCACCGCTTTTTTCAAGCAAGTGCAAGTGCAAGTGCAGAAGCCAAAGCGGCTCTGGGTTACTGCTGGCTGGGCGAGGCGGTGTGGGTGGGCAGGACACGCCGTAAACCCATCCCTGGGGGCTCGATGGCGCCATCCATGGCGCCAACGGTCCTGCCCACCCACACCGCCCCACCTCTGA
>NZ_JABEME010000018.1 GCF_013004645.1 Stenotrophomonas africana
GATGCGGCGACCGAGCTTACATGGACGTACTTGCAGCGTCCCCCGCAACCGGACCCACCCCGCCAAACCACGGAATGCACGCTGTTGCCGTTGCTGTTGCTCCGGCTTGTAGCGGGTGCTGGGCGCAGCCCTGCAAAGAACCCTACCCCCGTGGTCGACTGCGCGAGGGCACCAGTGCGAACGTATCCACCGCCAGCTTCTCGGCATGGTTCAACCACGCGCGGATCTCCAGATCATCCACTTCGTGATCCAGCCCGAACGACACGTTGATCTTGCCGTTGGCATCGGGCTGCACCCACTGCTGGGCCAGCACCACCTTGCGCTGCGAGGACACTGCCTCGATCCAGAAACCACGATCCGGGCGCGTACTCGCCACCAGCTGCAGCATGTACTGGCCAGCGCGGGTACGGCGACCCTTCTGGGTGATCATGTGTGCCTGGCGCACGCTCGGGCGCGGGCCCTGGAATGCGTCCAGCGGTGCATCCACGGCAATGCCGCCACGCAGGTCGTTATCGCGGTACAGCTTGATGCCGTTGTCGCGGTTGACCAGCAGGGCGCACCAGTCACCGTCGGCCGAGCCATCCTCGAACGCGGTGCAACGGTCGACGTAGGCCAGGGTGTTGTCCGGGTTGGCATCATCGAACTGGCGCGAGGTGTTTTCCAGATACACGGACTTCAAGCCCCAATCCTTGTCGTACTCCAGCAGCACCGGTGGCTGCACGTGCTGCAGGCCGACCACCACCTGGTCATCGCCATCGATCTTCAGCTCGCGGGTCGGTTCACCCAGCCACAGCGAACGCGCGAAGGCCAGGTACTGCGGGTAATCGCGGCCGCCATCGCGCTGGGTGGCCACGCTGGCGCTGGGCGCGCGCTGGCTATCGATCAGCGAACGGCCAAAGCCCATCGTCTTCAGGTTCGGGTCCAGCAGGCTGAGCAGGGTCGCACCCGAATCCAGGGTGGTGCCGGCGTCGGCGTTGAGCTGCTGCGGGGCGATGCCGTCGCCCAGGAACAGCAGCAGGTTCTCGCGCTTCTGCCGGGTCAGGATGTGGGTCAGATCGTTGGGCATTGCCAGGTGATCGGAGGCGATCACGATCAGCGTGTCCTTGCCGTACGGGCTGGCCTGGATGCGTTCGACCAGCTGCGAGATCAGCCGGTCGCTGCACTTGAGCGCGTTGAGCATGTTGATGTTGCCGTACTGGCTCTGGTAGCGCTCGCCCTTGCACGACACGGGCAGGTGGCCCGCTGGGTGGTGGGTGTCCATGGTGAGCGTGGTGAGCATGAACGGCGAGCCGGCGCGCGAAAGCTGCTCGAAGCGCTGGTAGGCGGTATCCAGCAGCACATCGTCGTGCACGCCCCAGGCCGAGTAGTGGATGCGGCCGATCTTCTTCTGCTGCTTGAACCAGGCGAGGTCATGCACTTCATCGAAGCCGTGGCTGGCCAGGAACTGGCCCTTGCCGGCGAACTGGCCGTTGGCACCACCCAGATAGTGGTTGGTGTAGCCCTGCTGCTTCAGGTAGTCGCCCAGGCATACCGCCTTGGGCAGGAAGCTGCCCATGCGGTCCATGCTGTTCTCATCGCCCTGCGAAGTGGTCAGCGGTACACCGCACATCGACGACACCAGGCCGGCGATGGTCCAGCCGCTGCCTTCGGCCGAGGCCAGCCCGCGCACGTCCAGCGACTTCGTGGCCAGGCGGTTGAGGTTGGGCATCAGGCCCGGGAAAACGTTCTCGTCCAGGTAGGTGCGCTCCAGGCTTTCGCCATAGATCCAGACGATGTTGCGCGGGCGCTGCAGCGGCTGCGTCGGCACCTGGTATTCGGGGGCGATGCGAGCGAAGTCGACCGGGCGCAGCTGCTGGTAGAGGCGTTGGCCGTCGCGGGCCAGCGGGCTGATCAAGATCGTGGCCACCCACACGGCCGCGAAACCAGCAAACAATGGGCCACCGTGGCCGGGTCGCCGCCAGCGCTTCACCCGCGTGGCGAACAGTGGCAGCAGCGAGACCAGCGCCAGCACGATGAAGCCGGCGATATAGCCCTTGAAGTCGGAGATACCGGCGCCTTCCATGTCGGCGCCGAGGTGGTACAGGGTGGCAGCGTTGAGCCCATCACCGGACAGCTTGTCGATCAGCCACCACGCGCTGAGCATGAGCAGCAGCAGCGAGAACGCACCGGCCTTCCACCACACCCATTTGTCGGACGCGAGGAACAACCAGCACAGCAGCAACAACGACAGCAGCAGTATCCAGAGCATAGGCAGCTTCGGCAGTGACGGGGTGGTGGTGATGGACGTCGTACCGACGCGTGTCCATCCGACCGGCGCTGCCACAAGCACATGCACATGACAGGCCGATGACCCGATAGTGCATGCACGAACCTGACTGAAATGTTTGTTGAAATAACGCGCGCGAAATCGCGCTCAGAAGGTAAAACGAGCGTGAAAGGCGCCGTTGGATTGCATTAAAAACCGCATGAATACGAGTGTTTTCGTAGATTCGCTAGCGATGCCCACGCTCTTCGCGTGCCCGCGCACGACGGTCGAACAGCAATGCACTGGTCACGATGCCAAGGCCGAGCACCACGCCGATGAACAACAGGATCAGGGCGATGAGCGGGTAACCGAACAGGTGCCAGCCGGTGTCGATCTTCATCATCATTGCCGCGGCCATGATCAATGCCGCGCTGATGATGCCGGCTGCCACGCGGTTGGCGATCTTCTGCAGGTTTTCCATCAACCGTGATTCTTCCAGGCCGGTCACCTTCATCTGCAGGCGGTTCTCGGCCAGCAGCGCCATGATGTCCGACAGCTTGCGCGGCCCATCGCGCAGCAGCTGCTGCAGCTCCATCGCCTCGCTGGCGAGGTTGGCGGCAGACAGCGATTTCTTCAGGCGTGCGCGCATCACGTGCTGCAGCTGGCGCTCGACGATGCGGCGGGTATCCAGGTCCGGTGCCAGCAAGCGGCATACGGTTTCCAGGTTGAGCAGCGCCTTGCCGAGCAGGCTCAGCTCCGGCGGGGTGCGCAGCCCACAGGCGGTGGCGATGCGCACCATGTCCAGTACCACGCGGCCTTCGGAGAAACTGCCACTGGCCGCATAGCGTGCGATCAGCTGGCCGGTCTCGCGCAGGTAGCGCTCTTCGTCGAACGCCTCCAGCCGCGTGCTGATGCTGATCAGGTCATCGGCTACTTCCTCGCCACGGCCATCGACCGCGGCGAACAGGATCTTCAGCAGGCGCTCGCGCAGGCGCGGCGGCATGTGCGCGACCATGCCCAGATCGAAGATCGCCAGCCGTCCGTCGGGCATCACCCGCAGGTTGCCCGGATGCGGGTCGGCGTGGATCTCGCCATGCACGAAGATCTGGTCCAGGTAGCCGCGGATCAATGCCGCTGCCAATGGGTCCATCGATTGTTCGGTGCGGCGCACATCGGGAATCGCATCCACGCGCACGCCGGTGGCCAGTTCCATGGTCAATACGCGTTGGCTGCTGTAATCCCACAGCGGCTGCGGAATCCACAGGCGGCGGAAGGGCTTCAGGTGCCGACCGAAACGCGCCAGATTCTCCGCCTCGGCGTGGTAGTCCAGCTCCTGCATCAGGGTCTTGGCGAACTCGTTGAGCCAGTCGCGCAGGCGCACGCGGCGACCGACCTGGGTCAGGTGATCGGCCGCCAGCGCGAAGCTGCGCAGTGCCTCCAGGTCCGAGCGCAGTTGTGCAGCCACTTCGGGCTTCTGCACCTTCACCGCTACCTGGCGGCCATCGTGCAGCACCGCCCGATGCACCTGCGCGATCGAGGCACAGCCCAGCGGCTCGGGATCAAATGTGGCGAACAGTTTGTTCACCGGCGCACCCAGCTCCTGTTCGACGATGGCATGGATGCGCTCGACCGGGATCGGCGCCACCTTTTCCTGCATGCGCTCCAGCGCGGTGGCGAACTCCACTGGCACCATGTCCGGGCGGGTGGACAGCATCTGGCCCAGTTTGACGAAGGTCGGCCCCAGGGCCTCCAGGTCGCTGACGAACTGCTCCGGATTGCCGTCGGCGGGCACGTCGGCCTGGTTGCTGGCGGCGTCCAGGTTCATGCCCGAGAACACGCCCGAATGGCGGTAGCGCATCAGCAGGCGCAGGATCTGGCTGCGCCGGTTCATGCCTTTGACCAGCGGGGGATTGCCATTGGCGGTGGGCGGATTGCTCAAGCGGAACTCCATGCGGCGAAGACAGGTAGCGCCGGCCGCTGGCCGGCAATGCCCGGATTCCGCAGTGTCGCCGGGGGGCGGTGGGCACGCGGTGAATCCGACGTCTTCCGCAGTCCACACCGGATCGGTCAGAATCCGCTCATTCCCTCTCTGGACTTCCCATGGCCGGTGCCAGCCTGTTCGCCCTGCTCGACGATATCGCCACCCTCCTCGACGATGTCTCGGTCCTGACCAAGGTCGCGGCGAAGAAAACCGCCGGCGTGCTGGGCGACGACCTGGCGCTGAACGCGCAGCAGGTCACCGGGGTCAACGCCAACCGTGAACTGCCGGTGGTGTGGGCGGTGGCCAAGGGCTCGCTGGTGAACAAGGTGATCCTGGTACCGGCGGCCTTGGCGATCAGCGCGCTGGAAGCGTGGCTGCACAGCCGCGGCTGGAACGTGCCGCTGATCGTGCCGTTGATGATGATCGGCGGCGCGTTCCTGTGCTTTGAGGGCGTTGAGAAACTGGCACATCGCTTCCTGCATTCGTCCGACGACGATGCCGAGCGCCAGGCCGAGCGGCGCAAGGCGCTGGCCGACGCGCAGGTGGACATGGTCGCGTGGGAGAAGGACAAGGTGAAGGGCGCGATCCGCACCGACTTCATCCTCTCGGCCGAGATCATCGTGCTGACCCTTGGCGTGGTCGCCACCGCATCGTTCACCAACCAGCTGGTCACGCTGGCCGTGGTTGCACTGGCGATGACGGTCTTCGTCTATGGGCTGGTGGCGGGCATCGTGAAGCTTGATGACGTCGGCCTGTACCTGTCGCGCAAGGGCGGTGCCATCGCTGCCTTCGGTCGTGGCCTGGTCGCCTCGGCGCCGTGGCTGATGAAGTTCCTGTCGGTGGCCGGCACCATCGCCATGTTCCTGGTCGGCGGCGGCATCCTGGTGCACAACGTGCCGGCGCTGCACCACCCGGTGCAGGCGCTGGGCGGCGAAGGGCAGTGGGGCTGGTTGATCAGTGCTGCGGCCAACATGGTGGTCGGCATCATTGCCGGCGCCATCGTGCTGGCGGCGGTGACCGGGTTCCAGAAGCTGCGCGGGAAGTAGTCACCGGCGGGTTCCCCGGTAGAGGCCGATCTTGGTCGGCGCTTTGTTTCCCACGCGTGCCAACCAAGGTTGGCACCTACCAAAGCGGTTTCCGGTGTACCGAAGAACTACCCCGCCTGCACCCGGTTCTTGCCCTGCCGCTTGGCTGCATACAGCGCGTCATCGGCGCGGCGCAGCAGGGTCTCGGTATCGTCGCCGGGCTGCCATTGGGCCAGCCCGGCGCTGAAGTGCACCGGCACGCGCTGGTCCTGCACGGTCAGCACGCGGTGCGCCAGCGAGCGCTGCAGGCGCTGTACGGTGGCCATGCTGTCGGCGCCCTGGGTTTCCGGCAGCACCAGCACGAACTCGTCGCCACCCAGCCGTGCGATGCCGTCGGTGGCGCGCAGCAGCAGCTTGCACACGGCCACCAGATGTTGCAGCAGCGCATCACCGCCAGCGTGGCCATACGTATTGTTGGTCTGGTGGAAATCATCCAGGTCGATCACCGCCACGCCCAGCGGTGAGTTGTTGCGTGCGGCACGCGCCAGTTCACGCTGCAGCAGTTCGTCCAGGCCGCGACGGTTCAGTGCCTGGGTCAGCGGATCGACGCGCGCCAGGTCACCGGCGGCACGCAGCTCCTGTTCCAGCTCGGCGATGCGCTGTTCAGCGCGCTCCACTTCCTGCCGCGCGCTGGCCAGATGATCGCGTGCCTGCGCGGCCTGCTGCTGTACCTTGCCGGTGTCGCGCATCACGTCCTGCAGCAGCTGGTTGAGATCGGCGATGCTGCGCGCTTCGCGCAGCTGCAGTGCGTAGCTGCCGATGCGGTCGTGGTACTCACCGGTGCTGGTGGCCATGCCATCCATGCGCTCGATGAACTCGCCCATCAACCCGCGCATCGCCGCCTTCGAATCGTCGATGCCCTGGCGCAGCAGGCCCTGCTTGTAGATCACTTCGCGCAGTTCAGCGCGGGTACGCTCGACCGCTTCAGCTTCCAGCGGCCCGTCCAGCAGCTGGCGAACTGCGGCGATCTGGCCCTGCAGCCAGCTGCGGTCGTCCAGCAACTCACTCACGTTTTCCAACAGCAGCGCGAACAGCTCCAGCAGCAGTGCCTGCTGCTCCTGCCAGCTCTCGGCGCGCACGCCGACCTGGTGGCCGAGTTCGCGCACGCCCTGTTCGATCGGTTCCAGTGCGGTACCCGGCTGCCACTGGCGCAGGCGCGTGGCCAGGGCCTGCGCCTGTTCGCGTAGATCCGGGTCGTGCTGCAGCAGGGCCACCACGGCGCCACCCAGCAGCAGCCGCAGCTGCTCGGACAGGCGCAGGCTTTCCGGCTGCCCATCTGGCGAATGCTGTTCGATGGTGCGGATGTACTTGTCGATCAACTGCCGCATGGCGCGCCCGTAGCGCGGCCAATCGGCGCTGGCCTGCGCCGACTGCAGGCGGTCGCCCATGTCGCCCAGTTCGCCGGGCAGGGTGGCCATGCCGTTGGCGAACGCCGCCAGCAGCGGCTCGGGCGCGTCGGCGCCGGCGAACAGCTGCTGCAGGGCTACGCCACCGCCGCCCTGCAATACCACGCGGTCGCCCAGCCCATCGTCCACCACCGCGCGCACGCGTGCCGGCGGCCCAAGGGCGGTACCGGGGGCAGGGCGGTGGTCGGGCTGGTCCGTCATGGAGCGAATCCTGGGGGCTGGCAGGGGCTGGTTCCAGCATATCGGCGCGGCCGCCGACGGCTTGAACGGCTAGGATGGGCGACAGAATGCCGCAGTGGAGGTGGTGATGCGCGTGATGTTGCTGGGGGCGACCGGCCTGGTCGGCGGGCTGACCCTGCCCAGGCTGTTGGATGACCCGCGCTGCAGCGCCGTGGTGGCGCCCACGCGCCGCCCGTTGGGCGTGACCGACGGGAAGCTGGAGAACCCGGTGCTGGCCTTCGATACGCTGCCCGCCGTAGCTGGGTGGGCGCGCGTGGACGCGGTCATCTGTGCGCTCGGCAGCACCATTGCCCAGGCTGGCAGCCGCGAGGCTTTCCATCGCATCGACCATGATTACCCGCTGGCGTTCGCCCGGCTGGCGCAGGCACAGGGTGCACAGACTTATGTGCTGAATTCCGCGGCCGGCGCCAATCCACAGTCGTCGATCTTCTACAGCCGGGTGAAGGGCGAGCTGGAGCGTGACCTGCGCGCGCTGGGCTTCAACGCGTTGACCCTGGTCCGCCCAGGGCTGATCGGGGGCGAGCGCAACGAGGTGCGTCGTGGCGAGCACCTGGCCCTGACGGTGTTGGGTGCATTGGGGCCGGTGTTGCCACGGGCGTGGCGGATCAACCCGGCCAGCGAGATCGCCAAGGCACTGGTCGAGGCCGCGCTGGCCCCGCAACCGGGTGAGCACGTGGTGGCATCGGGCGCACTGGTCGGCTGATGTCGCGTGCGCTGCGCCTGACACAGCTTCAACAGCTGCTGCGCCGCCATCGGAGGCCGGTGGCCGGGCAGGTGTTGGCCGACGCGCTGGGCATCAGTCTGCGCACGCTGTACCGCGATATCGAGACGCTGCGCGAGCAGGGCGCTGACCTGCGCGGCGAGGCCGGCGTCGGCTACCAGCTGGCGCCGAGCGATACCCTGCCACCGATGACGCTGCCCCCGGCCGAGATTGACGCGTTGGTGCTGGGCCTGCGCTGGGTTGCCGCGCGCACCGAGCCGGCGCTGGCCGAGGCCGCGCGTGATGCCCTGGCGCGTATCGCGCATGTGCTGCCAGCCGCGCGCCGGGAAGCCTTACGTGACAGTGGCCTGCGGGTGGGCCCTTCGCGTGCGGCGGCCAAGGTTCCCCCAGCTCGTCTGCAGGCAGTGCGAGAGGCTGTCGGTTCACAGCAGCGCCTGAAGTTCGGCTACGAGGACGCGCACGGCCAGCGCAGCGAGCGCATCGTCTGGCCGTTCGCGCTGGGCTACTTCGATGAGGTGCCGATGCTGGCGGCGTGGTGCGAGCGCCGCGAGGATTTCCGCCATTTCCGTCTGGACCGCATCCGCCAGGCGCGTGTGCTGGAGGATCACTACCTCGTGCCACGCGCCACCCTGCTGCGACGCTGGCAGAAGGCGCAGGGCATCGCGCCGGACTGGCTGGATCGCTCATGACCACAGCAACAGCCGGGATCCGGGGCGTGTAGAGTCGACTGTTAGTCGATTATCGCGCGCAGCGCGGAGTTTTAGGCAGGTTGAGGGAAGAGCAGTCGACTAACAGTCGACTCTACCGACAGTCGACTCTACTGACAGAATCTGTCAGCAGGGCCGTACCACCATAAGCGCTCCCAACAACGGAGCTTCCCCATGTTCACGCCCAGCACCCTGCTGCAGTACGTGCGCGACGTCGCCGCCAGCGCCACCTTCTACAGCGGCATTCTCGGTAGACCGCCGGTCGAGCAGTCGCCCGGATTTGCCCTGTTCCTGCTCGGCGATGGCGCCGCACTGGGCTTGTGGCAGCGCGATGACGTGCAACCGCGGGTGTCTGCGCAGGCCGGCGCCGCCGAACTGGCGATGGTGGTCGCAAACCCCGAGGCCGTGCAGAAGATGCACGATGCGTGGCGTGGGCTCGGCGTGCAGATCCTGCAGGCGCCGGTGACGCTGGAGTTCGGTCACACCTTCGTCGGGGCAGATCCTGATGGCCACCGCCTACGTGTGTACAGCCGCGCCGAGGGCTTGGTCGCGCGCGATTGATCGCATGCGTTCTGTAGAGCCGAGCCGATGCTCGGCTGCTTCATGCCCTCATCCACGCGTGGCGTGGATCTACTGAAAAGCAGCCGGGCATGGCTCGGCTCTACAGTAGAGCAGGCACAAAAAAACGCCGGGCAATGCCCGGCGTTCTTTCCACGTCATGTGCCAACCAACGGTTGGCACCCACCGATCAGGTGGCCGATCAGCTGGCCAGCGCCAGGTCGTCCATCATTGCGCGCAGGAAGCGCGCCGCTTCGCCGCCGGTGGCCGCGCGGTGGTCGAAGGTGACCGACAGCGGGATCACCTTGTGCGCTTCCACGCCGCCCATCACCGGGGTCATCTGGTGGCGGGCACGGCCGGCACCAACGATGGCCACGCACGGCGGCACCACGACCGGGGTCGCGTAGCGGCCGGCGAACATGCCGAAGTTGGACAGCGAGATGGTGTAGCCACTCAGTTCCGAAGCGGCGATCGAACGCGATTCCACCTGCTCGCGCAGACGGTTGACGCCTTCGCGGATGCCGCGTGCATCCAGCATGTCGGCATTGCGCAGGGCCGGCACGAACAGGCCGTCGTCGGTGTCCACGGCGATGCCGATGTCGACTTGGGCATGCAGGGTGCGGGTCAACGCTTCACCGTCGAACCAGGCGTTCATCGCCGGCACCTTCTGAGCGGCGACCACGATCGAACGCACCAGGCGCGCGGTGACGTCGTTGCCCGGTAGCCAGGCGTGGATGTCGGCGTCGTCGTTCAGCGTGGTCGGCACCACCTTGCTGTGCGCATCGGCCATCACGCGGGCCATGTTGCGGCGCACACCCTTCAGCGGTTCCGGCTGGCCCTTGGCGACTACGCCCGGCGGCTGGGTGCGCATCGGCTTGCCGGTGGCGGACAGCGGGGTGCGGGCTTCGCTCTGCACCGGGGCGGACACCTGCGCCGGGGCCGGCGCGGCATACGCGGCGGCAGCGACCGGCGCCGGAGCAGCGCCGAGCTTGGCGCTGCCGTTGGCGGCGGCCTGCTTGACGTCGGCCATGGTGACCGCGCCATCGGTGCCGGTAGCGGCTACGCGGCTCAGGTCCACGCCCAGCTTGCGCGCCATCGCACGCACGGCCGGGACGGCCTTGACGCCACCGACGGCCAGCGCCTGTTCGGCATGCACGGCATTGGAGCTCTGCATGGCGCCGACCACGGTACCGGCGTCGTCACGCTCGGCGGCGGCCGGCTTGGCTTCCTCCGCAGCGACCGGCGCAGCCGGCAGCGGCGGCGGGGTCGGTGCGGCAGCCGGCGCCGCCGGTGCGGCGTGACCGTGGCTGTGGCCGGTGTCCTGGCCATCGGCGCGCTGCGGCAGGTTCGGGTCCAGTTCGAAGCTGGCCAGCACCGAGCCGGTCGGGATGATGTCGCCGGCGGCGCCGGACAGCTTCAGCACCTTCCCGGAGAACGGCGAGGGCACTTCCACCACAGCCTTGGCGGTCTCCATCGACACCAGCGGCTCGTCCAGCTTGATCACATCGCCTTCCTTGACGAACCACTCGACGATGGTCGCGTCCGGCAGGCCTTCGCCCAGGTCGGGCAGGTTGAAGTTCTTGGTCTGGCTCATTTGCAGTTCTCTTCCAGCAGTTCCAGTTCGCGGGCCGGCAGCCAACCCGTCGCGCCATTGGCGCGCTCGGACCACCACCACCCGCCGTGTTCGTGATGAAGCTTCACCATCTCGCCGCTTTCCACATCCAGCTCGCGGGCGTCGTAGTCGCACAGGGCTTCGGCGCGACCCTCGTCCAGCAGCTGCAACCAGGCGATGGGCGCCCATCCAGCGCGCCCATCGTTGGTGCGTACCCAGGCAAACGCCGGCCATTCCTCGTCACGGACACCTACTTCGACGATCTGGCCGGTGTGGAACCGGAGCGGGTTGGGATACTGGCTGCGGTAAGCCCCCAGAAGGCGGGCCCGCATGTCAGCCGGCCGCCACCGCGCGCTTGGCCGCAGCCACGATCCGCTCAACGCTCGGCAGGTACTTCATTTCCAGGCGGAACAGCGGAATGTGGGTGTCATAGCCAGTGACGCGCTCGACCGGGGCCAGCAGGTCGTAGATCGATTCCTCGGCCAGGCGCGCGGCGATCTCGGCGCCGAAGCCCGCGGTCTTCGGGGCCTCCTGCACGATCACGCAGCGGCCGGTCTTGGCCACCGATTCGGCGATGGTGGCGAAGTCCAGCGGGCGCAGCGTGGCCACGTCGATGACTTCGGCACTGATGCCTTCACCGGCCAGCTTGTCGGCCGCTTCCAGCGCTTCCTTCACCTGCGCGCCCCAGGTCACCAGGGTCACGTCGGTGCCGTCGCGCAGCACGAAGCAGACGTCCAGCGGCAAGGCTTCGCCGTCGTTGACGACCACTTCCTTGTACTGGCGGTAGATGCGCTTGGGCTCCATGTAGATCACCGGATCCGGCTCGCGGATCGCGGCCAGCAGCAGGCCGTAGGCACGCTGCGGCGACGACGGCAGCACCACGCGCAGGCCCGGCACGTTGGTGAAGATCGCCTCGTTGGCTTCGCTGTGGTGTTCCGGCGCGCGGATGCCGCCGCCCCACGGCACGCGCAGCACCATCGGGCAGTGCAGACGGCCACGGGTGCGGTAACGCAGCCGGGCGGCGTGGCAGACGATATGGTCGACCATCGGGTACATGAAGCCATCGAACTGGGCTTCGGCCACCGGCTTCATGCCCTGCGCGGCAAGACCAATCGTCAGGCCGGCGATGGTGGTTTCGTCCAGCGGGGTGTCGAGGATGCGCTCGGAGCCGAAGCGCTGCTGCAGGCCGGCGGTGGCGCGGAACACGCCGCCGTTGACGCCCACGTCTTCGCCCAGCACCAGCACCGACGGGTCGTGTTCCAGCTCCCAGGCCAACGCCTGGGTGATGGCTTCGATGAGGGTGATCGGGGTGGTGGTCATGCTCTCTTCTCCGCGCGCGACCGCAGCGCTGTCGGCGGCGTTGGTGTGCGCGCCGGGCGCGCCGTTCTTGATCTCATCCATGGCGCTTCTCCAGGGCGATCGCCTGGGCACGCTGGGCCAGCAGGTCCGGCGGCGGATCGGCATACAGGAAGTCGAACATCGCCTCGACCGGCTGCACCGGCGTGTTGAGGTACAGGTTCACTTCCTCGTCCACGCGCGTGCCGCACTCGGCGACCCAGGCGGCTTCCTCGTCTTCGCTCCACACACCGGCGTTGATCAGGTACTTGCGCAGGCGCAGCATCGGCTCGCGCTGCCACGCATCCTTCACTTCAGCGTCGTCGCGGTAGCGGCGCGCGTCATCGGCGGTGGTGTGGTCGGACAGGCGGTAGGTCATCAGTTCCAGCACGGTGCCACCGTCGCCGGCCAGCGCACGCTCGCGCGCCTGCTCCATTGCCGCCAGCACGGCGATCAGGTCGTTGCCGTCCACCTGCAGGCAGTGCAGGCCGCCGGCCAGGCCCTTCTGCGCCAGCGTTTCGGCACCGGTCTGGGCCGAACGCGGGACCGAGATGGCCCAACCGTTGTTAACGATGCACAGGATCAGCGGGAGCTTGTAGGCGCCGGCCGAATTCAGTGCCGCGTAGAAGTCGGTCTTGGAGCTGCCGCCGTCGCCGCACACGGCCACCGCGATCTGCGCTTCCTTGTTGAGCTTGAACTTCAGCGCCGCGCCCGCGGCATGCAGGCACTGGGTGGAGATCGGCACGCAGAACGGGAAATCCTTGGCCGCGTTGCCGCCGTAATCATTGCCGCGTTCGTCGCCGCCCCAGTACATCAGCACGTCGTGCGGGCGCACGCCACGCATGAACATCGCGCCATACTCGCGGTACGAAGGCGCGAACACGTCGTCCTTCTGCATCGCAGCGCCGATACCCACGTGCGAGGCTTCGTGGCCCAGGCAGGCGGCGTAGGTGCCGAGCTTGCCGGTGCGCTGCAGCGCGATGGATTTGCTGTCGAACGTACGTACGAACAGCATCTGCTTGAACAGCGGTACCAGGACCTTGGGGTCGCGCAGCGACGCGGGCAGGTCATCGCGGACGAGCGTGCCGTCCGTATCCAGGTACTGCAGGTATTCGATCTTGAATTCAGCGGCAACCGTCATTGCGTACTGCACCTTCGACAGAGAAGTTACAAATGATATGAATCGCCATGTTAAGGAACGCGTACGGAATAGCCTTCCTGCGCCGCAACACGGCGATTCCCCGTTTTACCCCTGCCGGCGGGTGGGGGGCCAATAACAACAACGTATTCAGTCGTTGCTGCAAAGCATCAGAATACGCCTCTGGCTGACCGCCAGTACAACGGCCTGGACGGTTCCACGCGCAGGCCCGGGATCGGCCGATGCTCCACGGCCAACCGCACGCCCGGGTATGGACCCGGCGGCTGCCAGCGCGGCGGCAACGCGCTACCCTTGCCGCCCCCGATCTGGTCCCGCCCATGTCCGTCGACAACAACCAACGCGATCTCGAAGCCGGCATCCACACCGACCTGCAGGGACGCCTGACCTACGGCGGCTACCTGCGGCTGGACCAGCTGCTCAGCGCGCAGCAGCCGCTGTCCAACCCGCCGCACCATGACGAGATGCTCTTCATCATCCAGCACCAGACCTCGGAGCTGTGGCTGAAGCTGCTGGGCCATGAGCTGCGTGCCGCAATCGGCTTCCTGCAGCGCGATGAAGTCTGGCAGTGCCGCAAGGTGCTGGCGCGCAGCAAGCAGGTGCTGCGCCAGCTGACCGAGCAGTGGTCGGTGCTGGAAACGCTGACGCCGTCCGAGTACATGGGCTTCCGCGACGTGCTGGGCCCGTCGTCGGGCTTCCAGTCGCTGCAGTACCGCTACATCGAGTTCCTGCTGGGCAACAAGAACGCGCAGATGCTGCAGGTGTTCGAGCACGATGCGGCCGGGCAGGCGCAGCTGCGCACCGTGCTGGAGGCGCCCAGCCTGTACGAGGAATTCCTGAAGTACCTGGCCCGCTTCGGCCATGCCGTGCCGGCGGTCTACGAGGCCCATGACTGGACCCAGCCGCACGTGGCCGACGACGCACTGCAGCCGGTCTTCGAGCGCATCTACCAGGACACCGACCGCTACTGGCGCGAATACGCGCTGTGCGAGGACCTGGTGGACCTGGAGACCGCCTTCCAGCTGTGGCGATTCCGACACATGCGCACGGTGATGCGGGTGATCGGCTTCAAGCGCGGCACCGGTGGCTCGTCCGGCGTGGGCTTCCTGGCCAAGGCATTGGAGCTGACTTTCTTCCCCGAACTGTTCCAGGTGCGCACCAGCCTGCAGGCCGCGCCCCCGGCAGAGCTGGGCTGACCCCCATTCAGCTTGGATCCCGGCCGGCGGCTGGATCGTTTCAGATGCAAGTTCAGGGAGCAGGCTGCCACCTGCCTCAAACGGCGTGTATTTGACGTGAACGCCAGAAGTCGGTGATCCTCGCGCGTTGCTCCAACTGCACACCGGACGTGCTCGTCATCCACCGAACCAGGAAATCCGCATGAGCCTAAACGCCACTGCGAACACCCCAGAGCCGGCGCTGCCGGACTTCAAGACCACGATGGGCCATCCGCGTCCGTTGTGGATGCTGTTCATGACCGAGTTCTGGGAGCGCTTTGCGTTCTATGGCATCCGCTGGGCCTTGGTGCTGTACATCGTTGCCCAGTTCTACAACGGCAGCGCTGCCGGTGAAGGCGACGCCAGCCGCATCTACGGCGCCTACCTGGCCCTGGTGTATGCCGCAGCGATCTTCGGCGGCTACGTGGCCGACCGGGTACTGGGCTACCAGCGCTCGATCCTGACCGGCGCGATCATCATGGCCGCTGGCCTGTTCATGATCTCGCTGCCGCAGGAGCACATCTTCAAGCTCGGCCTGGCCACGATCATCGTCGGCAACGGCCTGTTCAAGCCGAACATCTCGACCATGGTCGGCAAGCTGTACGGCCTGAAGGACGAGCGCCGCGACTCGGGCTTCACCATCTTCTACATGGGCATCAACATCGGCGCGATGATCGCCCCGGTGCTGACCGAGTACCTGGCCCGCAAGGTCTTCGGTACCGATGCAATGCCGTCCTACAAGGTCGTGTTCATCGCCTCCGGCGTGGGCATGCTGATCTCGCTGGTGTGGTTCTACATCGGTCGCGCCGGCCTGAAGGGCATCGGTGCACCGCCGGCCGGTGCTGAAGGTTTCGGCCGCATCATCATGGTGCTGGTCGGTGCCGTGGTCGCCATCCCGGTTGCGTACTTCCTGCTGGCCACCGGCGCCACCGCGCTGGCCTGGATCCTGGGCGCGATGTTCACCGCGCTGGCCATCCTGCTGCTGGTCGAGGGCATCCGCGAGGGCAAGGTGCAGCGCGATCGCGTGATCGCCATGCTGATCATCTTCGCCTTCAACGTGATGTTCTGGATGTTCTTCGAGCAGGCCGGCAGCTCGTTCACCTTCCTCGCCGAGAACATCGTCAACCGCCAGTTCGGTGACTGGACCTTCCCGACCGCGTGGTTCCAGTCGGTCAACTCGGTGGCCATCATCACCCTGGCACCGATCATCGCCTGGATCTGGGTGGCCATGGGCCGTGCCAATCCGTCCATCCCGCGCAAGTTCGGCCTGGGCCTGCTGTTCAACGGCGCCGCGTTCGCGCTGTTGATGTTCGCCCTGTCGCAGATGGTCGTGGACGGCAAGATCCCGTTCTGGACCCTGTTCATGGTCTACGTCATCCAGTCCGTGGGTGAGCTGTGCCTGTCGCCGATCGGCCTGTCGATGGTCACCAAGCTGGCCCCGGTGCGTCTGGTCGGCTTCGGCATGGGTGGCTGGTTCCTGTCCACCGGCATCGGCAACAACCTGTCGGGCATCTTCGCTGGCGTGGTCAGTGGTGAAGGTGGCATGACGGTCGAGTCGGCCCTGAAGGGGTATACCTTCGGGTTCTGGGCCCTGATCGGCTCCGGCGTGGTGCTGTTCCTGGTTGCCCCGCTGATCAACAAGCTGATGCACGGCGTCAAGTAATGATGAGAGGGTAGAAGGCATGCGTAGCAAGCTCGGTACTGCGGTAGTGGTGGTCTGTGCGGCGCTGATCGGCGCCTGTTCCCAACCGCAACCGCCTGCCGCCGCCGAGCCTACGCAGCCCCTGGATACCCGACCCACCGAGCCACCGGTCGCTGACCCCAGCGAACCGGTGGCCTCGGGCAACACCCCGGTGGCGGCGGATATCGCCGCCATCGCCGGGCTCGGCGCGCAGTTCGACCCGGCCCGCGACCCCGCCGACGATCTGGCCACCGCCAAGGTGGAAGCCCAGCGCGGCAAGAAGCGCATCCTGCTCGAGGTCGGCAACGCCGCCTGCGATCGCTGCCGGGCGCTGGACGAGGTGGTGGAAGGCAACGGCGACCTGCGCCGCTTCCGCGACGCCCACTACGTGTGGGTGAAGGTCAACGCCAGCGACGAACAACCCAACACCGCCTTCTTCGCCCAGTTCCCGATGATGGAGCGCGACTACCCGTACCTGCTGGTGCTCGATGCCGACGGCGGACTGCTGGTATCGCAGGCCACCGGAGAGCTGCGCAAGGGCGAAGCCTTCCAGCCCGCGCGCGTGACCGCATTCCTGAAGCAGTGGGCGCCTGACAAACCGGAATAGGGGTAGCGCCGGCCGCTGGCCGGCAAGCTCTGGTGGGTGCCGACCGTTGGTCGGCACTGATGTCGGGTCGCATCCACGCATGGCGTGGATCTAGTGTGGTTGCGGTCACATTCCCGGAATCGGCATCTCAATATCGCAACGTGCTCGCCGTTACCGGCAAGGACCTCAGTCGACATCCCGTCGATGCAACCTTCCGGAACGCCCATGCACAGCGACCACGCCGAACGACTGCCCGAACCCGCCCGTGAGTTGGCCGAGGGTGGAGCAGGCGAGGGCGTAACCTTGCCGCCGCAGGAGGTGCTGCTGGATGACGCCGGTACCGGCGAGGACAGCGTTGAACTGGCCCCGCCGCGCCATCGCCTGCCGCAGATCGCGCTGCCCGACAACGTGGTGCTGAAGGGGGCGGTGCAGAAGCTGGTCGAGCAGAAGTCCCGGCTTGATGCGCTGGCCGCCGACGGTCAGCTGGCCGGGCTGCTGCCGCCCGAATGGCAGGGGCACGGCGTGCGTGCGATCGAGCTGTCCACCTTCATCCAGGGCGTGCTGCCGTTCCTGCAACCCGGCGAACGTGGCGAAACCGCGCCCGCGCGCCTGCCGGTGCGCCACGTTCTGGGAGACGACAGCCGCTGGGGCCTGGACGATGTCGCCGAACCGAAATCGCTGGCCTGGTACCTGGCCAGCGACGAACGCGCCACCGCTGGCAGCAAGGACGTGGCCGAGGCCTGTCTGGTGGGTGCGCTGGGACTGGCGTGGATGCAGGAAGGGCGCAGCCGCCCCGGCTTCCTGCGCGCGATGGGCCAGGACAGCCTGGCCGCGCGGGTGACCATGCTCGGCTACCCGCCGGCCAACGAACTGGCGCTGTACAGCGTCACCGCACATGGGCAGCAACAGATCTGGTGCGTGCATGGCCGCCGTCGCATGCGCCCGCTGGTGGCGCCGTGGCTGAGCGTGCCGGTGCTGACCGCGTATGGCGTGCCGGCGCCGGTCGCGTGGCCGTCCAGTTTCCCGCCGGTGGAGGCCGTGGCCGAGCTGCTGGCGACCGCACGGCAGGGGCGCGCACTGCCGGAAGTGGACCTGGCCAAGGCGGTGGCGAAGATCGCCGAAGATGCCGCATCCAACGCCTGGCAACCGGTCAGCCTGCTGCAGCTCAATACCTGGTCACCGCGTTGGCATTTCTTCCTGGGCACCTTCGTCGGCCTGCCGTCGCTGCTCCTGGTGGCGGCGGCGCTGGCGCTGCCGGGGGCGGTCGAAGCAGCCACGGTTGCGGCCTCGCTCGGCTTCGCCGGCGGTGCCATTGCAGCACTGGCCGTGCCGTGGATCCATGCACGGCGCAAGCATCTGAGTTGAAAAAAGGGACGGAGGGGATTAAGTCGTTTCAGGCACATGTGTGCTGATTACGGCTTAATCCCCTCCGTCCCCTTTTTCTTTCAGACCCCTTCGCCCATCCGCTCCAGGCCTTCGCCGGCCAGGCGCAGGATCAGCTTCTCAAGCACCTGCTCTTCCTCGTCGCTCAGCACCGACATCAGCTTGCGGGTGATCTCGATCACCATCGGCGCGATGGTCTCGTACACCTCGAAACCGGCTGCCGACAGGGCAAGCACCGAGCGGCGGCGGTCGTCGCCGTGGGTCTCGCGCTTGATGAAGCCGCGCTCCAGCAGGCGGGCCACGGCACGGCTGACCGCCACCTTGTCCATCGCCGTGCGGTCGGAGACCTCGCTGGCCGAGGAGCCCGGGTACAGCGCCAGGATGGTGATCACCCGCCACTCGGGAATCGCCAGACCGTAACGATCGCCGTATAGCTTGGCGATGTTGCCGCTGACCCGGTTGGACAGCACGCTCAGCCGGTACGGCAGGAACTGTTCCAGGTCGAGCAGGACGTGCGAGGCACGCAGGCGGGTCGAGGCGGGATCGGGGCTCATGTTGCGGTGCACCTTGCTGGTGGTTTCAAGTGTAACTATAAGGGGTGGGTCCAGACCCTGCATTCTCGCCGGGTCCCTACCTGCCCGCACCTGGTTTGTACCGATGCGGTACCGATTCGGAGCCACGCCATGAATACCGCAGTCCCGACCGCCTCGCATCCCAACCCCGGCATGCAGGTCACCACCTTCGAGAACCCGATGGGCATCGACGGCTTCGAGTTCGTCGAATTCGCCGCCCCGGCCGGCCGTGGCCAGGAGCTGCACGAGTACTTCCGGAAGATGGGCTTCAGCGCGGTGCTCAAGCACAAGCAGCGTCCGATTACCGTCTATCGCCAGGGCGACGTCAACTTCCTGGTCAATGAAGACCCCGATTCGTTCGCCTCGGACTTCGCCGAAAAGCACGGCCCGTGCGCCTGCGGCTTCGCCATCCGCTTCAAGAAGCCGGGCCAGGAGGTCTACCAGACCGCGCTGGGCAACGGCGCCGAAGCCATCGCCTTCAAGCCGGACAGCAAGGCGGTCAGCGCGCCGGTCATCAAGGGCATCGGCGACTGCATGCTGTACCTGGTCGACCGCTACGGCAGCGCCGGCAGCATCTTCGATGGCGACTACGAGCCGATCGCCGGCGCCGACCTGCACCCGGTGGGCTTCGGCCTGACCTTCATCGACCACCTGACCCATAACCTGTACTTCGGCAACATGCAGCAGTGGTCGGACTACTACGAGCGCCTGTTCAACTTCCGCGAGATCCGCTACTTCGACATCAAGGGCCTGAAGACCGGCCTGGTGTCCAAGGCGATGACCGCACCGGACGGCATCGTGCGCATTCCGCTGAACGAATCGTCCGACCCGAAGAGCCAGATCAACGAGTACCTGGACGCGTACAAGGGCGAGGGCATCCAGCACATCGCCTGCTTCACCGAGAACATCTACGAGACCGTCGAAGCGATGCGCGCGCAGGGCGTGGATTTCCTCGATACGCCGGAGACCTATTTCGACGTGATCGACCAGCGCGTGCCGAACCACGGTGAAGACGTGCCGCGCCTGGCCAGGAACAAGATCCTGATCGACGCCGATCCGGAAACCCACCAGCGCAAGCTGCTGCAGATCTTCACCCAGAACTGCATCGGCCCGATCTTCTTCGAGATCATCCAGCGCAAGGGCAACGAAGGCTTCGGCGAAGGTAACTTCACCGCGCTGTTCGAGAGCATCGAACGCGACCAGATCCGCCGCGGCGTGCTGTAAGGTCATCGGTAGCGCCGGGCCAGTCCCGGCGCCTGCCCATCTGTAGAGCCGGGCCATGCTCGGCTGCTTTCCGTTCCGGTCTCGCCGTACCCAGGAGCCCCCATGTCCCCCGCCATCACCGCCCGCGGCTACCAGTCCGGCTTCGGCAACGAATTCGCCACCGAGGCCGTCGCCGGCGCGCTGCCGGTCGGGCAGAACTCGCCGCAGAAGGTGGCCCACGGCCTGTACGCCGAACAACTGACCGGCACCGCCTTCACCGCGCCGCGCGGCAGCAATCGCCGCAGCTGGCTGTACCGGATCCGCCCGGCGGTGACCCATGGCGAGTTCACCCCGTTCGCGCAGTCGCAGCTGCAGTGTGATTTCGGCGCTCAGCCGGCCTCGCCAAACCAGCTGCGCTGGAGCCCGCTGCCTCTGCCGGAACTGCCGACCGACTTCGTCGAGGGCCTGTACACGATGGGCGGCAACGGCTCGCCCGATGCGCATGCCGGCGTTGGCATCCACCTCTACGCTGCCAACCGCGACATGGTCGGCCGCTACTTCTATGACGCCGACGGCGAGCTGCTGATCGTGCCGCAGCTGGGCGCGCTGCGCCTGCTGACCGAACTGGGCGTGATCGAGATCGAGCCGCAGCAGATCGCGGTGATTCCGCGTGGCGTGCGCTTCCGCGTCGAGCTGCCCGATGGCCCGAGTCGCGGCTACATCTGCGAAAACTACGGTGCGCTGCTGAAACTACCGGACCTCGGTCCGATCGGTTCCAACGGCCTGGCCAACCCGCGCGACTTCGAGACCCCGCACGCGGCGTTCGAGGATGTCGATGGTGATTTCGAGCTGATCGCCAAGTTCGAGGGCCGCCTGTGGCGTGCGCCGATCGACCATTCGCCGCTGGACGTGGTGGCCTGGCATGGCAATTACGCGCCGTACCGCTACGACCTGCGCCGCTTCAACACCATCGGTTCGATCAGCTACGACCACCCGGACCCGTCGATCTTCCTGGTGCTGCATTCGCCCAGCGACACGCCGGGGACCAGCAACATGGACTTCGCGATCTTTCCGCCGCGCTGGCTGGTGGCGCAGAACACGTTCCGCCCGCCGTGGTTCCACCGCAACATCGCCAGCGAGTTCATGGGCCTCGTGCATGGCGCCTACGACGCCAAGGCCGAAGGCTTCGTGCCGGGCGGCGCGTCGCTGCACAACTGCATGAGCGGCCACGGTCCGGATGCGCCGACCTTCGACAAGGCCTCCAATGCCGATCTGTCCAAGGCGGACGTGATCAAGGACACGATGGCCTTCATGTTCGAGACACGCGCGGTGATCCGCCCGACCGCGCAGGCCTTGGCGGCCGGCCATCGCCAGGGGGATTACCAGCAGTGCTGGAACGGGCTGCGCAACAACTTCCGCTGACCCGGAAAAGGGGACGGAGGGGATTAAGTCGCAAACAGCGCACGTGTGCTTGAAACGACTTAATCCCCTCCGTCCCCTTTTTCTTCAAGCGGCCTCGGCGAACGCGTCGCAATGCTCCAGCGGCAACGCCTCCAGCAGGCGCTGCCGCACGCGCTGGCAATAGCCATCCGAAGTGAGCGTGGGCAGCAGCTGCATTGCCGACTGCAGTCGCTGCAGCACCTCGTCCTCCGCACGCGCCTGCTGCAGGTCGCGGAACAGCGCCGCCGCCTGCGGGTGGCGCTGCATTTCCAGGATGCCCAGCACGTAGATGCGCGCGGCCACCAGCGAGCGGCGGCGTTCGACCGGTGTGGCAGGCGCTGCAGCCGGAGCCGGTGCTGCGGCAACCGGTTCGGGTGCGATGACAGCGCTGGGGGAGGGCGTGGCCGTGGCCTGCCCTGTGCTCAGGTAGCCCGCCTGCACCAGCTGGATGACCATCGCCGGCGCCTCCGCGCCGAGCAGGCCGGTCAGTTCGGCGATGCTGCGCTGGCCGTCGCACAGGATCAGCAGCCGGCGCTGGCGCATGTCCAGCGGCGCGCGGTGGGCCTGCAGCGCGGTTCGGGCGAGGTCGGTCTTGCGCGGTTGCATGGAAGGGACAGCCAAGTCGGTGCACGCCGAGCCTGAACGAAGGCGATGAAACCGCGATGACAATGCAGCATCTGCACGTGCGCTGCGCTAGCGTGCAGCCATCTTCGCGCCAGGGAACCGCACCGATGAAGCACCTCCCGATTGCTGGTCTGTTGCTCCTTTCGCTCACCGCCTGCAGTGCCGGCCCCGACAAGCAGGGGGCGGCCGGCAGCGGTAGCGATACCCCGGCAGCAACCGCCTCGGCGACCGGGCCAGCCCAGTCGACGGATCCTGATCTGGCAGCCCGCCCAGCGAACGACCTCCGCAAGGACAGCCCTGCGCGGCTGGACGGCTTCGCCGGCGCGAAGCTGGGCGCTGGCATCGCCGAGATCCGCAGCGGTTTCGAAACGCCACTGCAGGGGCTGGGCACGGACGCGGCCGGCAAACCGCTGCCGGCCGACGACAGCAACGACGGCTGCTACTTCCTGCGCCCGCAGGATGCCGAGGATCCACGCCTGATGATCGAAGGCCGCAAGCTGGTGCGCTACGACGTGCACAGCGCAGCCATCACGGCACCAGGTGGCGGCAAGGTCGGCATGACTCTGGGTGAGCTGCAGGTGCTGTACCCCGAGCGCGCTGATGTCGGCCCCGACAAGTACGATGAGAAGGCCCAGCACCTGCGCGTGCGGCCGGCGCAGGAAGGCGATGCGGTGATCGACTTCGCGCTCGGTGCGGACGGCAGAGTCGGCGCATGGCGGGTCGGGAAGACCCCGCAGGTCGACTATGCCGAAGGCTGTGGCTGATCCTTGATCCACGGCCCAGCCACGCGCGCGGGCCAAGCGTAGAATCGCGGCACCACTGCTGGGGAGTGCTCGATGATCGCCATTGCCATTGCCTGGTTCCTGCTCGGCCTGCTGCTGCTGGCGCTGGGCGGGGACTCCATCGTCAAGGCCGTGTCCGGTCTGGCCCAGCGCTTTGGGGCCAGCGCGTTCACTGCGGGGCTGCTGCTGCTCGGGATAACCACCTCGTTGCCGGAACTGGCGGTCAACGCACGCGCGCTGGCGGTGGGTCAACCGGAGCTGGCACTGGGCAACGCGGTGGGCAGCAGCATCGTCAACCTGGGCCTGACCCTGGCGGTGGCGGCAATGGCTGCACCCCTGCTGCTGCGCGCGCGCCTGCAGACGGTACTGTGGTGGTCGCTGCTGGCGGCCGGCGTGCTGCTGATCCTGTTCGGGCTTGATGGCGGCCTTGCACGCTGGGAAGGCGGCGTACTGCTGGCCGGCTTCATCGTGGTGCAGGTGCTGCTGCTGCGCGGTGGTCGCAGCGAGAGTGAGGAGGTGCAGGTGGCCATTGCCGAATCCGCAGTGAGCCGCACCAGCCTGCCGTTGAACGTGCTGCGGGTGCTGATCGCGGCGCTGGCCCTGTACTGGGGTGCACGCCTGGTAGTGGGGGCCGCAGCGGATTTCGGTGCAGCCCTGGGTTGGACGCCGCTGCTGGTGGGCCTGCTGCCGGTAGCAGTCGGCACCGCATTGCCTGAGGTGGCCACCGCCATCGCTGCCGCACGCCGTGGTCATGGCGACATGGTGCTGGGCCACGTGCTGGGCTCCAGCGTGGTCAACCTGCTGCTGGTGATCGGGGCGATGGCGGTGCTGCAGCCGTTGGCCTTGCCGGCCTCGTTCGTGCGCCTGGAACTGCCGGCGCTGCTGGCGTTCGCGCTGGTGCTGTACCCGATGCTGCGCGGCGACCTGAAGATCAGCCGTGGCGAAGGCGCGATCCTGCTGGTCGCGTTCGTCGGCTGGTTCGTGCTGGAACTGCTGCTGGTGGGCGCACCGGTGTTGTAGATCCACGCCATGCGTGGATGCGGTTGATTTCGTGCCGACCAACGTTCGGCACCCACCACCGGTCACCCGGTGGGCCAACCTTGGTTGGCACTCGGGGAAAAAGCGCCGACCAAGGTCGGCCTCTACCGGAATTATCGGTTCTGCGTGGTTTCTTCTTCCCGCACCGGCTCCGGCGGCGGCAGCTGCTCCTCGGCGGCACGTTCGTTACCCGGCAGGGTGGGGCGGGTCTCCATCAGCAGCGACAGCGCGGCCTTGGCCATCATGTGTGCGCTGATCGGCGCGGTGATGAACAGGAACACGGTGATCAGCAGCTCGCGTGGCTGCGGGTCCTGGCCGAGGAAGATGTGGTAGCAGACCGAGCACACCAGCACGCAGCCCACGCCCAGCGTGCTGGCCTTGGTCGGTGCGTGCAGGCGCTTGAAGAACGTGGACAGCTTCACCAGGCCCAGTGCGCCGACCAGGATGAAGAAGCAGCCGAACAGCAGCAGGATCGACAGGCCGATCTGGATCGCGGTAATCATTCGACGATGTCCCGGCGCAGCACGAACTTGCTCAGCACCACAGTGCTGCCGAAGCCGAGCATGGCGATGATCAGCGCCGCCTCGAAGTAGATCGGCGAGTTGAGGTACATGCCAAACAGCATGAGCTCGGCGATTGCGGTCACCGACAGCGTGTCCAGCGCGAGAATGCGGTCGGGCACGGTCGGCCCGCGCAGCAGGCGCCAGGTGGCCAGCAGCATCGCCAGGCCGACCACGTGCATGCACACCACCAGGGTGGTCTGGATGACTTCAAAACCGGTCATGGGAAGATCTCCATCAACGGCGCCTCGTAACGGCGCTTGATCGTATCGATCAGGTCCTGTGGGTCCTCCAGGTGCAGCACGTGCACCAGCAGGAACTTGCGGTCGTCGCTGAGCGCGGCCGAGACCGTGCCCGGGGTCAGGGTGATCATGCTGGTCAGCGCGGCGATGCCGTGGATGTTGGCGATGTCCAGCGGCAGCCAGATGAAACCCGGGTGGATGTTCTTCTCCGGGCCCAGTACCTGCAGGGCAACGCGGATGTTGGACATCAGGATGTCCCACAGGGTCACGCACAGCAGTTTCGGCAATGGGCGCAGGGTGCCGATGCGGGCGAATTCGCGGTCCAGGCGTGCGGCGAACAGCGGCACCACTAGGCCCAGCAGCAGCCCCAGCACGATCTGGCCGAGGGTGAAGCTGTCGGACATCAGCAGCCAGAACGCCACCACCATGATGCTGAGCATCGGCGAGGGAATCAGGCGACGGAACAGGGAGCGCTGGGCAGTCATGGCTGGCGGATCTCCGGCGTGGTCGCACGCAGCTGCTGCACGTATTCGCTGGGTTGCAGCAGCTGTGCGGCGGTGGCGTCGGTGTAGCGCATCAGCGGTGCTGCGGCCAGGGTCATGCCGATGCCGTAGGCCAGCAGAAGGCAGGCCGCGTAAAGCTCGACCCGGCGCAGGCGGGCCTTGCGCGGCTTCGGTGCTTCCGGATCGACCGGCGGCACGCGCCAGAACAGGCGGATGCCGCCGCGGGTCAGGCCCATGATCACCAGCAGGCTGCTGACCAGCACGGCGGTCCAGACCGGGGCGGTGTACTGCGCCGGCATGCCGGCCAGCAGCGCGGCCTTGGCCAGGAAGCCCGACAGCGGCGGCAGGCCGGCCACCGACACCGCGCCGATCAGGAACAGCACCGCCGGCGTTTCCTTGCCCGGCATCGGCGCGACCACTTCCTTGCGGTCGCTGGCGCCGCCGCGACGGCGGCGGATCAGGTCGGCGATCAGGAACAGCGCGGCAGCGACGAAGCTGCTGTGCGGCAGGTAGTACAGGCCGGCGGAGAGCAGCCGCGGCGTGCCCACCGAGAACGCGATGAACAGCGTGGCTGCCGACACGATCACCAGGTACGAGATCAACACGCGCAGGCGGGTCGCGGCCAATGCGCCAAGGCCACCCAGCACCAGCGTTGCCACGCCGGCCCACAGCAGCCAGTCGCGGCCATAGCCGGCCATCGCGCCGGCGTCGTCGCCGAACCACAGCATCTGGATGCGCAGCACCGAGTACAGGCCGACCTTGGTCATGATCGCGAACAGCGCGGCCACGGCGGCCGGTGCGCGCGAATACGCTTCCGGCAGCCACAGGTACAGCGGCATCAGCGCGGCCTTGGCGCAGAACACCAGCAGCAACAGGCCCATCGTCGCCTTCACCAGGGTCAGCTGCGCCGGCGGCACCTCGGCGATGCGCTGCGACAACTCGGCCATGTTCAGCGAACCCAGCGTGGCGTACAGCAGGCCCAGCGCGATCAGGAACAGGGTCGAGGCGGTGACGTTGAACACCACGTAGTGCAGGCCGATGCGCATGCGCAGGCCGCGGCCACCGCTGAGCAGCAGGCCGTAGGAGGCGATCAGCATCACCTCGAAGAACACGAACAGGTTGAAGATGTCGCCGGTCAGGAACGCGCCGTTGAGGCCGACCAGCTGGAACTGGAACAGTGCATGGAAGTGCGGAGCGCGGCGGTCCCAGCCCGAGCAGGCGTGCAGCAGGCAGGGAATGGCCAGCAGCAGGGTGGTCAGCAGCATCCACGCCGACAGCCGGTCGGCCACCAGCGCGATGCCCAGCCGCGACGGCCAGTCTCCGAGCAGGTAGACGTTGATCTCACCACTGGCGGTGGTGGCAAACAGCAGGCCCACCGCCAGCGCCAGCGCCGACAGCGCAGTCCAGGCCACCGCGCGCTGCACCTTGGGGCCATAGCGGCGGTGTTCGACGAACAGCGACAGTGCAGCACCCAGCAGCGGAATCAGGATCGGCAGGATCACCAGGTGGTTCATGCGCGGTCCTCGCCCTGGCGTGGCGGCACGCGCTCATCCTGCAGGTCGTCATCCGGCTCGTGGGCGTCCACATGGTCGCTGTGGTTGTCGCTGCGGCTGCGCATGGCCAGCACGATGCTCACCGCGGTCATCGCGAAGGCGATCACGATCGCGGTCAACACCAGCGCCTGCGGCAGCGGGTCGGTGTAGTTGCCCAGGTGGCTGTCCACACCTTCCTGCAGCACCGGCGCTTTGCCCAGCACCACGCGGCCACCGGCGAAGATCAGCAGGTTGGTGGCGTAGGACAGGAAGGTCATGCCGAGGATCACATCGAAGCTGCGCGCACGCAGCAGCAGGTAGATGCCGATGGCGGTCAGCACGCCGATCGCGGTCGCCAGGGCCAGTTCCATCAGTGCATCTCCCCGGTGCGGGCCGAACGGCGTTGCAGGTCGATCTCACCCTTGCGGGCAGTGCGGGTACGCGACGGCTTGATCGTGCCCATCATCGACAGCATCAGCATGGCGCCGCCGAACACCACCAGATACACGCCGATGTCAAAACCAATCGCGCTGGCCAACGGCACGTCGCCGATCAGCGGCAGGTGCAGGTCGAGGTGGCCGCTGGTGAGGAACGGCACGCCGAACAGCATCGAGGCACTGCCGCTGAGCAGGGCGATCAGCAGGCCCATGCCGATGCAGCGGATGTAGTCGAAGCCGAAGCGCGATTCCACCGACGCGGTGCCCTGGATCACATACTGGATCAGCAGCGGCACCGCAAGCACCAGGCCGGCGATGAAGCCACCGCCCGGCGCGTTGTGGCCGCGCAGGAACAGGAAGATCGACACGGTCAGCGTCAGCGGGAACATGATCTGCGCCAGGTCGGCCGGCACCGGCAGCTTGATCGGCGGGCCGGGCATGATCTGCTCCGGCGCCATCCGCGTGCGCCGCAGCAGGGCATGCACCACCAGCGCGGCGATACCGAACACGGTGATCTCGCCGAAAGTATCGAAGCCGCGGAAGTCGACCAGGATCACGTTGACCACGTTCTGCCCATACGCTTCGGGCAGGGCACGGGCGAGCATCTCGCCGGCCATGGTGTTGGGCGGCAGCGTCATCGCGGAATAGGCCAGCGCACCCATGCCGGCGCCGGCGATGATCGCGATCACTGCATCGCGGCGCTTGCGCCAGCGCGGCCGCTCGGGCCCGGATTGCGCGGGCAGGTAGTTCATGCCCAGCAGCATCAGCACCAGGGTCACCATTTCCACCAGCAGCTGGGTCAGGGCCAGGTCGGGTGCGGACAGGAACACGAAGGTCAGCGCCACCATCAGGCCGACGCCGCCCACCAGCAGTACCGCCAGCAGGCGCTGCTTGTAGATGCGCAGGGTGGCAACGGCGCAGGCCATCATCACCAGCCACAGCACCCAGCCCAGCAGCGGGATCGGCTGTGGCGCGGTCCAGTTCGGCGAGGCCGGATTGGCCACGAAAGGCGCGGCCGCGACCACGATAGCCACCAGCACCAGACCCAGCAGCATGCGCTGCAGGCTGCCGTTGGCGATGCCGTTGGTCAGGCGCATGGCCAGCGCGGAGATCGCGTCCAGCTGCGCGTGGAACACGTTGCGGCCAGTGCTGACGTTGGTCACCGCGTGCAGGTTGATCAGTTTGCGCAGGCCGAAGTACAGCGCCACGCCGCCGACCACGCCGATGGCGCTCATCGCCAGCGGCAGGTTGAAGCCGTGCCATACCGCCAGGCTGTACTCGGGCATGGCGCTGCCGAGGATCGACGCCGCAGCGGCATGCAGCACCGGCGCCACGGTCAGTGCGGGTGCCACGCCCACCGCCACGCAGATCACCACCAGCAGTTCCACCGGCACCTTCATCCAGCGCGGTGGTTCGTGGGGCACGCGGTCCAGGTCGTGCGGGCCGGGGCCAAAGAAGGTGTCGTGCACGAAGCGCAGGCTGTAGGCCACCCCGAATACGCCAGCCAGCAACGCGGCGATCGACACCGCCGTGCGCATGATCCCCGGGCCCCCGGCCGTGATCGCCTCGGCAAACAGCATTTCCTTGGACAGGAAGCCGTTGAGCAGAGGGATGCCGGCCATCGCCAGCGAAGCGATGATCGCCAGTGCGCTGGTGAACGGCATCAGCCTGCGCAGGCCGCCCAGCTTGCGCATGTCACGGGTGCCGGTCTCGTGGTCGATGATGCCGGCGGCCATGAACAGCGAAGCCTTGAAGGTGGCGTGGTTGAGGATGTGGAACACACCAGCCACCACCGCCATCGGCGTGGACAGGCCGAACAGCAGGGTGATCAGGCCCAGATGGGAAATGGTCGAGTAGGCCAGCAGGCCTTTCAGGTCGTGCTGGAAGATTGCGTTCCAGGCGCCGATCAGCAGGGTCAGCGCGCCGATGCCGCTGACCGTGTAGAAGAACAGGTCGCTGCCGGCCAGCGCCGGATGCAGGCGCGCCAGCAGGAACACGCCGGCCTTCACCATGGTGGCCGAGTGCAGGTAGGCCGAGACCGGGGTCGGCGCGGCCATCGCGTGCGGCAGCCAGAAGTGGAACGGGAACTGCGCGCTTTTGGTGAAGATGCCGGCCAACACCAGAAACAGTGCGTACGGGTACAGCGCGCTGGCGCGGATCTGCTCGCCGGCGGCCAGCACCACGTCCAGGTCGAAGCTGCCGACGATGCGGCCGATCAGCAGCACGCCACCGAGCAGTGCCAGGCCGCCGCCGCCGGTGATCACCAGCGCCATGCGCGCGCCTTCACGGGCGTCCTGGCGGTGCGACCAGAAACCGATCAGCAGGAACGAGCTGATGCTGGTCATTTCCCAGAAGATCATCAGCAACAGCAGGTTGCCCGACAGCACCATGCCCAGCATGGCGCCCATGAACAGCAGCAGGTAGCAGTAGAAGCGGTGCGCGTTGTCCTGCTGGCTCAGGTAGTAGCGCGCGTACAGCACCACCAGCGCGCCGATGCCCAGCACCAGCCCGGCGAACATCCACGCCAGCCCGTCCAGGCGCAGGGTGAAGTCCAGCCCGATCTGCGGCAGCCAAGGGACCATCGTCCGCACCACCTGACCGTCGAGTACGGACGGGGTCAGCCAGCCGAGGATGGCCAGCCCACCCAACGGCGCCAGCGCCGCCAGCCAGGCAGCAGCCGAGCGCGAACTACGGGGGAAGGCCGCAACAGCCGCTGCCATCAGGAACGGCAGGGCCAGCAGCAGGGGCAGGCTGGGGAGCATGCAGGGAATCCATGATTCACGAGCAGGTCAGGGAGGATAACAGGCCGCGAAATGTCGCCGAAACCCATCGAACAGCGATCAATTGCATGTAACGTTCGCTGATTCATTTTTTCTGCGGTGCAGCATCGCGTTCCTGCAGTCCCTCCCGGTTGCCCTCGGGGGACACCCCTACGCCCACGCAGGCGGACCGCAGGCCCTGTCCCACAGGGGCTGCCGTCGGCGGGCGGGACGTGGGGAGCGAGTCACCGGCGCAGGCTGGCAGGGCCGCCGTGGAGTGTGGGTGACGGAATCCGCCCGTTCAGGAAACGATGGGCGTCGTCGACCCTGGGCAGGTCAGTAGCGCCAGTCGAGCTTGCGGTAGAACTTGGCCATCACCCAGGCCGGGCCGATCAGCAGGTAGGTCAGGTCGGTCAGGAAGCTGGGCTTGCGGCCCTCGAACTTGTGTCCGATGAACTGCGCGATCCAGGCCACCACGAACACGGCCACCGCCAACCAGAACAGGTTGTGCAGGCCGATCTCGGCCTCCAGCAGGCGGCACAGGCAGCCGAATACGAAGAACTGGATGAGCATGCCGATGCCCAGCGGGCGCGACAGCTTGTTGTAGAAGCACCAGGCGCTGAACATCGCGAACGCCGACCAGATGCCGTACTGGAACCAGGTGATCAGCGGCGGCAGGCACCACAGCAGGGCCACCACCGACCACAGGATCGCCGGAACCGCCACCACGTGGATGCGCTGGTTGATCACATTGCGGTGGTCGTCGGAGTAGCTGGCGAAATAGCGGTCGATCGGCCGCGCAAGCTCGGTGGATGTCTGCATGCGGCCAGCATACTCCGCCGGGGCCGGGCGGTGAGGGGCGACGGGGTGGGGCGCACCGGGTCGGCCCGATGGATGGGGCCGACGGGTGGGGCGCACCGGGTGGGACCGATGGGGCGGGGCCGACCGGGGTAGAGTCGACTGTTAGTCGACTATCGCGCGCAGCGCGGGAATTTTCGCTGTGGGAACGAAGAGCAGTCGACTAACAGTCGACTCTACGCAGTCGACCGCATCCCAGCAGACGCACCGCCGTCGGCGGTCGCGCCTTCAATACGCCCCCGCCCTTCCGGACGGGGGCAGGGGGATCAGTCGACGCTGATCCCGGCCAGGCGCTGCAGCGCCTCGGCGTACTTGGCGCGGGTGCGCTCGATGATCTCGGCCGGGATGTTCGGGCCCGGGGCGGTCTTGCCCCAGTCCAGCGTCTCCAGGTAATCGCGCACGAACTGCTTGTCGTAGCTCGGCGGGCTGGTGCCCACTTCGTACTCGTCGGCCGGCCAGTAACGGGAGGAATCCGGCGTCAGCATCTCGTCCATGATGTACAGGCGGCCATCGGCGTCGGTACCGAACTCGAACTTGGTATCGGCCAGGATGATGCCGCGCTCGCGGGCGTAATCGGCCGCGAACTTGTAGATGCGCAGGGTGGCGTCGCGCACGCGCTCGGCCAGTTCCGCACCGACCTGCTTCACCATCGCATCGAAATCGATGTTCTCGTCATGGTCGCCGACGGCGGCCTTGGTCGAGGGGGTGAAGATCGGCTCCGGCAACTGCTCGGCCTGGCGCAGGCCATCGGGCAGGTCAATGCCGCTGACCTTGCCGGTGCGCTGGTAGTCCTTCCAGCCGCTGCCGATCAGGTAGCCGCGGGCGATCGCTTCCACCGGCACCGGCTTCAGCTTGCGGGTGACCACCGCACGCTTGGCGTACAGGGCTGGGTCCACGCCTTCGGGCAGCACGCTGGCCACGTCGATGCCGGTCAGGTGGTTGGGCATCAGGTGCGCGGTCTTGGCGAACCAGAAGTTGGAGACCTGGCAGAGCATCTCGCCCTTGCCCGGAATCGGGTCAGGCAGCACCACGTCGAACGCCGACAGGCGATCGGTGGCGACCATCAGCAGGTAGTCGCCCGGCGGGGTCCCTGCGGGCAGACGCTCGCGCGGGATATCGAACACATCACGCACCTTGCCGCGGTGGCGCAAGGGCAGGCCGGGGAGATCGGATTGCAACAGCGTGGTTGGCACGGGCACTCCTGGGGCGTTGTCGATACGGCTGCCCAACGGACCCGGCGGGCCCGCTGACCAGCGGGCGGCCTAGTGTAAAGCCGTCCGGGCCCGCTGTGACGTAAAATGAGCGTCCATTTCGTCGGTCGACCCCGGAGCGCCATGCGCTGGTACGGAAAACTGCTCGGATTCATCGCCGGCGCCCTGCTGTTCCGGCCCAATCCGCTGTTTGGTGCAGTGGTCGGCCTGCTGATCGGCCATGCCTTTGACTCGGACTGGTTCCGCCTGAACAAGGAGAACCCGTACCGGGAGCTGGGGCTGACCTCCGAGGCTACCGATGCCGAGGTCGAGCGCGCCTACCGCAAGCTGATCTCGCAGTACCACCCCGACAAGCTTGGCGGCGCCGCCCCCGAGCTGCAGCAGCAGGCCGAGCAGAAGTCGCGGCGGATCAATGCCGCCTACGACCGCATCAAGACCCTGCGCAAGCGCTGACCTTTTTCCCCTCGTTGCAAGGCCCGGCCATGTCCCACTGCCTCATTGCCCCCTCCATCCTGTCCGCCAACTTCGCCCGCCTCGGCGAGGAAGTCGACAACGTCCTCGCCGCCGGCGCGGACTGGGTCCACTTCGACGTGATGGACAACCACTACGTGCCGAACCTGACCATCGGCCCGATGGTCTGCCAGGCGCTGCGCAAGCACGGCGTCACCGCCCCGATCGACGTGCACCTGATGGTCGAGCCGGTGGACCGCATCATCCCGGACTTCGCCGAGGCCGGTGCCACCTACATCAGCTTCCACCCGGAGGCCAGCCGCCACGTGCACCGCACCATCCAGCTGATCCGCTCGCTGGGCTGCAAGCCGGGCATCGTGCTGAACCCGGCTACCCCGGTGGATATCCTCGACTGGGTGCTCGACGACCTGGACCTGGTGCTGCTGATGTCGGTCAACCCGGGCTTTGGTGGCCAGGCCTTCATCCCCTCGGCGCTGGACAAGCTGAAGGTGGTGCGCAAGATGATCGATGCCAGCGGCAAGGACATCCGCCTGGAGATCGACGGCGGCGTGAAGGCCGACAACATCGGCGAGATCGCGGCTGCCGGTGCCGACACCTTTGTCGCCGGCTCGGCCATCTTCAACGCCAAGACCAGCTACCAGGACGTGATCGCGCAGATGCGTGCGAACGTCGCCGCGGCACGCTGACAAAAAGGGGACGGAGGGGATTAATCTCGTTTAATTCCCTCCGTCCCCTTTATCTGCGCATGGCACTGTTGAACATCCGTCCGGCCACCGAGGCCGATGCTGGCCTGATCCTGTATTTCATCCGCGAGCTGGCGATCTACGAGAAGGCCGAGCATTCGGTGCAGACCGATGAGATCGGCATCGCCGAGAGCCTGTTTGGTCCCGATGCCACTGCACGCGCGCTGATCTGCGAAGCCGACGGCGAGGCCATCGGCTACGCCGTGTATTTCTATAACTACTCGACCTGGCTGGGCCGAAAGGGCATCTACCTGGAAGACCTGTATGTCAGCCAGGAAAAGCGCGGCGCCGGCGCCGGCAAGGCACTGCTGAAGTACATCGCACGCCAGGCCGTGGCCGAGGGCTGCGGTCGTTTCGAATGGTCGGTGCTGGACTGGAATACCCCGGCCATCGAGTTCTACACCGCCGCCGGCGCGAAACCGCAGGATGAGTGGACCGTGTACCGGCTGGAGGGCCAGGCGCTGCACGATTTCGCCAACGGTTGAGGCTCGTGGGGGCAAACCCCAGGTGGGTGGGTGCGAACCTTGGTTCGCACTGCCCGCGACCTCGGCAGATCCCCGCCATGCGTGGACACGACCGGCGGAGATGAGCTTTCAATAGAACCGAGCTGTCAGCCTCGGAAGCACGGTCTCCAGCGACGCTTCGTCCCAGACATTATCGATGTCAGGTGCATACCGGAGGTCTGCCTGAAGCTGGGCGACATCGGTCTCACTCAATGCATAAGGGGCGAAAGCCGCGTCGAATGCATCGTAGTCGGGCTCCTGCAGCCCCATCCGCTGAAAATATGCCGTCATACCGGCCGACAGGATCTCTTCGTCTTCAGCCTCGTCGGCTTCCACATCCACTCCGGCCAGACTGTCAGGATCCTGCAGTGCCCTCAGGAACGTCTCCTTCCCCTGCGCAATCAGCCAGCCTCGAAAGTACTCGAATCCATCATCGCTGCACCCGCCGTTGATGACGTATGCCGCTGCCCACAATTTGTTCTTTCGAGAGAGGGAGTGATAGCAATCGAGAATTCCGTGCCAACGCAGAATCTGTTCGGGGCTGTAGCTAAGAAGACTTTCGGCAAGGTGCCCGGCGATATTGCTAGAATCTTCAGCGACAGAGCGGGCTTCCTCGATCAGCGTCCAGAATGCGTGCTTTTCCATGGTGCGCTTGTGAGAACAGGGGAAACGCGGACCTTACGGGTACAGAGACGGCACTTCCAGAGCCAATAGCGGCACCCCGGCAGAGTTCCCGAGGTGATGCCCCGCGGATCTGTTCCCCCTGGAATCGGGCAAAAAAAAGCCACGCCAAACACTGGCGTGGCCTTGCTGCATGCGTGGGAGGCTGATCCTGCCTCCATCCGTCGTCCCTGCTATGGCCTTCCATTCTCCGGTAGCTGAATGACACCTGCGTGACATTCACTGTGGACAAACAGCGCATTGCTAGCCTGTGCCGCCCCCCTCTTTGGAAGCTCTGCATGACCACCCCGCGCTGGCGCCTGATTCTCAACGGCAAATCCGCTGGCAACGATGAGTTGCGCGACGCCGTCAGCCATTGGCGCGGGCAGGGCGTGCAACTGGAAGTGCGGGTGACGTGGGAGGACGGCGACGCCGAACGCTACGTGGCCGAGGCGATCGATCATGGTGTGGACGTGATCGTGGCCGCCGGTGGCGATGGCACGCTCAGTGCGGTGGCCGAGACCCTGGCGCACCGTGAGGAACCAGCGGATGCGCTGCCATCACTGGCACTGATTCCGATGGGGACCGCCAACGACTTCGCCACGGCCGCCGGCATTCCCACCGAGCCGAAGGAGGCCTTCGCCTTGATCGGGCAGGCGACGCCGCATGCGATCGATCTTCTGCGCGTGGACGCCGATGGCACCCAATGGTGGTGCGCCAATCTTGCCAGCGGTGGTTTCGGCACACAGGTGACGGTGGAGACCGATGCCGGCTTGAAGAAGATGCTGGGCGGGCTGGCCTACGTGATCACCGGCATCGCCAAGCTGGGGCGGATCGAGCCGATCCACGCGTGCCTGTCGGGCCCGGATTTCGCGTGGGAAGGCGATTTCATCGCGCTCGGCATCGGCAACGGTCGCCAGGCCGGTGGCGGCCAGCAACTGTGTCCGCAGGCGCTGATCGATGATGGGCTGCTGGATGTGACCGTGCTTCCGGAGCTGGAGGGTGAAGTCACGGCCACGCTCGGCCAGATGCTGAAGTCCGGCACCCAGGCCGCGCTGGAACAGTTGGCAACGCGCGCGCGGCTGCCGTGGCTGCAGGTGGAGTCCGAGCGCCCGTTGACGCTCAACCTCGACGGTGAACCTGTGCAGGCCCAGCGGTTCCGGATCGAGTGCGTACCGGGCCGGGTACGCATGCACCTGCCGGCCGGTTGCCCGTTGCTGGCTGGGAAGGGGAGGTAGAGTCGACTGTTAGTCGACTGCTTTTCGTTCCGACGGCGTAAAACCCCGCGCTACGCGCGCAAGTCGACTAACAGTCGACTCTACCGGTCCGCGTCGTCGGTTCCCGTGGCTGGCCCCGCCCGTCCCGTGGTTCAGTTTCCCAGGGTTCCCCTCCCGCCGATCCTGCGATACAGTCAAGGGGTGTCCAGCCTGACGACCCCGCATACCCTTTCTTCCGCACGCCGTTGGTGGCGATGGTGGCCCGTTGCCGTCGTCCGCCCCCATAACGCTGTGTCCCGGAAGGAAAGTCGTCTTGAACTCGCACGCTCAGTTTCAGCAGCAGGCCGCTGAAGGCCACACCCATATTCCCGTCGTCCGTGAAGTGCTGTCCGACCTGGACACGCCTCTTTCGGTCTATCTGAAGCTCGCCGACGGCCCCAATACCTACCTGTTTGAATCCGTCGAAGGCGGCGAGCGCTTTGGTCGTTACTCGATCATCGGCCTGCCGGCGCGCCGCGTGTATGCCTTCCACGGCCACACCCTGACCGTGCGCGAGGATGGCCAGGTGGTGGAAACCCGCGAGGTGGCCGACCCGTTCGCCGAGGTCGAGGCGCTGCGCAGCGCCCACTCGGTGCCGAAACTGGAAGGCCTGCCGGGCTTCACCGGTGGCCTGGTCGGCTGGTTCGGTTTCGAGTGCATCGGCTACATCGAACCGCGCCTGGCCCCGCCGGCCGGCCGCGATGAGCTGGGCACGCCGGACATCCTGCTGCTGGACTCCAACGAGCTGGCGGTGTTCGACAACCTCAAGGGCCGCCTGTACCTGATCGTGCACGCCGACCCGCGGGTCGAGGGTGCCTTCGAGCAGGCGCAGGCGCGCCTGGATGCACTGACGGCCAAGCTGCGCGCACCGGGCGCCGGTTATCCCGCACCGCTCAACAGCGACGTGCTGGACGAGTCCGATTTCGTCTCCGGCTTCACCCGCGAAGGCTTCGTCGATGCGGTCCAGCGCAGCAAGGAGTACATCCGCGCCGGCGACATCTTCCAGGTGGTGCTGAGCCAGCGCCTGAGCGTGCCGTTCAAGGCGCGCCCGGTGGATGTGTACCGCGCGCTGCGTGCACTGAACCCGTCGCCGTACATGTATTTCCTGGATGTGGGCGACCTGCAGGTGGTCGGTTCGTCGCCGGAAATCCTGGTGCGCCTGCAGGATGGCGAAGTGACCGTGCGCCCGATCGCCGGTACCCGCCCGCGCGGTGCAACCGTCGAGCAGGACCTGGCGCTGGAAGCCGAGCTGCTGGCCGATCCGAAGGAGCGCGCCGAGCACCTGATGCTGATCGACCTCGGCCGCAACGATGCCGGCCGTGTCTCGAAGGCCGGCACCGTGGAAGTGGGCGAGCAGTTCGTGATCGAGCGCTACAGCCACGTCATGCACATCGTCAGCGAAGTGACCGGGCAGCTGCAGCCGGGCCTGAGCTATGCCGACGTGCTGCGTGCCACGTTCCCGGCAGGTACCGTCAGCGGCGCGCCGAAGATCCGCGCGCTGGAAGTGATCCGCGAGCTGGAACCGATCAAGCGCAACGTCTACGCCGGCAGCATCGGTTACATCGGCTGGCACGGCGACGCCGATACCGCGATCGCGATCCGCACCGCGGTGATCAAGGACGGCCGCCTGTACGTGCAGGCCGGTGCCGGCATCGTCTACGACTCGGACCCGGACAAGGAATGGGACGAGACGATGAACAAGGGCCGCGCGTTGTTCCGCGCCGTCGCCCAGGCCGCCAAGGGCCTGTGATCCTCCCCGTGCCGTGGCCTGCGCCGTGGCACCGTCCGCTGTTCCCATCCAAGACAAGGAGTACCGCATGAAGCTGCTGAGCGCATTGCTGTGGTCGTCACTGCTGGCCACGATGGCGCCGTCTGCGTGGGCGCAGGCCAATACCATTCCCTCGCAGCCGCACCTGCTGGTGAAGGGGCAGGGCAGCCGCACGGTGATGCCGGACCGGTTCGGCCTGCAGTTGAACATCGAAGAGACCGACATGGACGCCGACGCCGCGCGCCGCCGCGTGCAGGACAACGTTGCCCGCGTGCTGGCACTGTTCAAGCAGCACAAGGCGGTGGAAGGCAGCGTGCGCGCGGACAACCTGCGGATCGGCCCGGCCACGCGCTATGAGCAGAACCGGCAGGTCTTCATCGGTACCCGCGTATCGCGCCAGCTGCGTGCCAGCTTCGCCAGCGTGAAGGCGATGCAGGATGTGCTGGGGGCATTGAAGGCCAACGAGAACGTACAGGTGAGCAGCCTGGCGCCGACCTATTCGGGCGAAGTGGCGCTGCGCCGCGAACTCAAGGGCGAGGCGGCGGCCCAGACCCGCCAGTCCGCGCAGGGCCTGGCCAAGGCCTACGGCACCCGGCTGCGCGGCCTGTACAGCATTTCCGACGTGGCGCCGGACTTCGCCTACGGCATCCGGGCCGGGCAATGGCCGCAGCAGGGCGAGGACGGCGGGGACCTCGACAGGATCTCGGTGACCGGCAGCTACGCGCCCGCCTCCGCGCCCGCGCCCGCTGAGCCCGAATCCATTGAAGCCGGCCCCATCACCTACACCGAAAACGTGTACGCCATTTTCCTGATAAGCGACGGAACCTGACCATGTTGTGGATGATCGACAACTACGACAGCTTCACCTACAACCTCGTGCAGTACCTGCAGACGCTGGGCGCCGAGGTCAAGGTGGTGCGCAACGATGCGATGAGCGTGGACGAGATCGCCGCGCAGAAGCCCGAGCGCATCGTCATTTCGCCCGGCCCGTGCACGCCCAACGAGGCGGGCGTGTCGCTGGAACTGATCCAGCGCCTGGGGCCGACCACGCCGATCCTCGGCGTGTGCCTGGGTCACCAGGGCATCGGCCAGGTCTACGGCGGCACCGTCATCCGTGCCGGCAACATCATGCACGGCAAGACCTCGCCCATCCGCCATGAAGGCAAGGGCGTGTTCGCCGGCCTGCCGGACCGTTACCAGGCCACCCGCTACCACTCGCTGGTGGTGGACAAGCACAGCCTGCCCGACGCGCTGGAAGTGACCGCATGGACCGAGAACGAGGATGGCTCGATCGAAGAGATCATGGGCCTGCGCCACCGCCAGTTCCCGGTGGAAGGCGTGCAGTTCCACCCCGAATCCATCCTCACCGAGCATGGCCACGCGCTGCTGCGCAATTTCCTGCAGCGCCCGGCTGCCTGATCCAAGGAGTATTCCGATGAGCTTCTCCCCCCAGGAAGCCCTGCAACGCACCATCGAGCATCGCGAAATCTTCTTCGATGAAATGGTCGACCTGATGCGGCAGATCATGCGCGGCGACGTGTCGCCGATGATGACCGCCGCCATCCTCACCGGCCTGCGCGTGAAGAAGGAAACCATCGACGAGATCGCGGCCGCGGCCACGGTCATGCGCGAATTCGCGCTGGCGGTGCCGGTGGCCGACAGCACCCACCTGGTCGACATCGTCGGTACCGGTGGCGATGGCTCGCATACCTTCAACATCTCCACCTGCGCGATGTTCGTGGCGGCCGCAGCCGGTGCGCGCGTGGCCAAGCACGGCAACCGCAGCGTGTCGTCCAAGTCCGGCAGCGCCGATGCGGTCGAAGCACTGGGTGCGGCCATCGAGCTGCAGCCGGCCCAGGTGGCTGCTGCCATCGAGCAGACCGGTATCGGCTTCATGTTTGCGCCGATCCATCATCCGTCGATGAAGGTCGTCGCGCCGGTCCGCCGCGAGATGGGCGTGCGCACCATCTTCAACATCCTCGGTCCGCTGACCAATCCGGCCAGCGCGCCGTCAGTACTGATGGGTGTGTTCCATCCCGATTTAGTGGGTATCCAGGCACGCGTGCTGCGCGAGCTGGGTACCGAGCGCGCCATGGTCGTCTGGGGCCGCGACAACATGGATGAGATCTCGCTGGGTGCCGGCACCCTGGTGGGCGAGCTGCGCGACGGCAAGGTGCGCGAATACGAGATCCACCCGGAAGACTTCGGCATCGCCATGTCGGCCAGCCGCAACCTGCGCGTGGACAGCCCGGAGCAGTCCATCCAGATGCTGCGCGCCGTGCTGGACAACGAGCCGGGCCCGGCACTGGACATCGTCGCGCTGAACGCCGGCGCCGCCCTGTACGTGGCCGGCTTGGCCAGCGACATCGGCGATGGCCTGGCCCGCGCCCGGGCCGCCATCGCCAATGGCAGCGCCCGCCAGCGCCTGCAGCAGTATGTGGAGACCACCCGCGCGCTGGTTGCCTGAGCGCGCGGTTCAGCCTGACCCCGTCGATGGCCGATAATGGCCGTCCTCACCGCCCCCGCACCGAACCGAAGACGATGAGCGACATCCTGCAGACGATCCTGGCCCGCAAGGCCGAAGAAGTGGCCCAGCGCCGCGCCCAGCGCCCGCTCGAGGAGCTGCAGGCCGCCCTGGCCAGCGCCCCGCCCGTACGTGGCTTCGTGCGCGCGCTGCAGGCGGCGGTGGCCAACGGCGATCCGGCGGTGATTGCCGAAGTGAAGAAGGCCAGTCCCTCCAAGGGCGTCATCCGCCCGGATTTCCGCCCGGCTGACATCGCCGTCAGCTACGAGTTCGGCGGCGCCAGCTGCCTGTCGGTGCTGACCGACGTGGACTTTTTCCAGGGCGCCGACGCCTATCTGCAGCAGGCCCGCGAGGCGTGCACGCTGCCGGTGCTGCGCAAGGACTTCGTGATCGACGCCTACCAGGTGTACGAGGCGCGCGTGCTGGGCGCCGACTGCATCCTGCTGATCGTCGCCGCGCTGGACGACACCCAGCTGGCCACCCTGTCCGAACTGGCGCTGTCGCTGGGCATGGACGTGCTGGTGGAAGTGCACGACATCGACGAGCTGGAGCGTGCGCTGCAGGTGCCGGCGCCGATGATCGGCATCAACAACCGCAACCTGCGCACCTTCGAGGTGTCGCTGCAGACCACGCTGGACATGCAGAAGGCGGTGCCGCGTGACCGCCTGCTGGTGACCGAGAGCGGCATTCTCGGCCTGCAGGACGTGGCGCTGATGCGCGACGCCGGCATCCATGCGTTCCTGGTCGGCGAGGCCTTCATGCGCGTGGAAGAACCGGGCGAGGGCCTGCGTCAGCTATTCTTCGCGGCATGAAAACGCACTATCCGACGCCGCGCGATGATGCGCCGCTGGTGGTCTTCGATTTCGACCACACCCTCTATGACGGCGATTCGGGCACCCATCTGTTCGCCTCGCTGATCAAGCGCAACCCGCTGCGCATGCTGGCCGCGCTGCTGGTCACGCCAATCGCCGGGCCGATGGTGGCGATGCTGCCGACCCGTCGCGCGGGCATCTCGGTCTATGTGTGGATCGGCAGCTTCGGCCTGCACCGCGCGCGTGATTTCAACAAGGTCATCGACGCCTATGTGCTGCGCAACGAGGCGCAGATGCGTGCCAAGCTGCTGCCGCAGGCGCTGGAGGTGTTCGCCGCGCACCGCGCCAAGGGCGACCGCGTGGTGGTCGCCACCGGCGCGCCGCCGGAGCTTGCACGCGCGATCCTGACCTTCGTTGCCCATCAGGACGTGCCGGTGATCGGCACCGAGGTCGGCCCACGGCTGGGCGGCGTCGGCCCGACCCGCCACTGCCACAACGAAGAGAAGATGCGCATGCTGCGCGAGCGCGGCTACGGCGACATCGATATCGCCTATTCCGACAGCACCGCCGACCTGCCGCTGCTGCTGGCTGCCAAGGCGCCGGTGGTGGTGAACCCGAAGCCGGGCAGGGTGGACTTCTTCCGCCGCGTGCTGCCGGCCGGCACCCGCATCCTCAACTGGGGCTGCGTGGACCGTGGCGGCGACAAGGCCTGATTCGAGCCTGTTGTAGAGCCGGGCCATGCTCGGCTGCCTTTGTAGAGTCGAGCCGTGCTCGACTGCTTTCCCGCCAGGAGCAGCCGAGCATGGCTCGGCTCTACAGGTCCTTGCGCTCAGCGGTACAGGTGCCCGTACACCGCGTGGCCGATCTGGAACACGCTGATGCCCAGCACCAGCACACCAACGGCCACCAGTACCCAGCGCTCCTTCACCCGCTTGACCAGGATCGCCGCCACCGGCGCGGCCATCATGCCGCCGATCAGCAGTCCGGCGACGATCTGCAGGTGCTGCACGCCCATCGACAGTAGGAAGGTCGCCGACACCGTCAACGTGACCACGAACTCGGCCGCATTGACCGTACCGATGGTGGTACGCGCCTGGCCGCCACGGGCGAGCAGGGTGGACGTGGCGATCGGCCCCCAGCCGCCACCGCCGCTGGCGTCGAGCAGGCCCGCGAAGAAGCCCAGCACCGGTACCCGGCGGATCTCGCCCTTGGGCATCCAGCGCCCCGCGGCGCGGGCCAGGATGATGATCGCCAGCACCAGCAGGTACAGATAAATGAGGGGGCGGATGATGTCACCGGGGATCTGGGTGAGCACGTACGCGCCCAGGGCGCCGCCCACCGCACCGGGCAGGGCCAGCCGCAGGAACAGGCGTTTATCGACATTCCCGGCTGCAAGGTGCGACACACCCGAGGCACCGGTGGTGAACACTTCAGCGGTGTGGATGCTGGCGCTGACCTGGGCCGGGGGCAGGCCCATGCTCAGCATCACCGACGAGGAGACCAGGCCGAAGGCCATGCCCAGTGCGCCGTCAACCAGCTGTGCGCCCAGGCCGATGAGGATGAACCACCAGAATTCGCTGCTCAGTTCCATGCACCGAGCCTAGCGCGCGAAGGAGTGCGGACCAAGGTCCGCACCCACCAGGTGGTCAACGGTCAACGGGTGCCGTACAAAACCACAGTCTTGCCGCGGGCGTGCAGCAGGCCGTCGGTCTGCAGCTTCTTCAGAACGCGGCCGGCCATTTCGCGCGAGCAGCCGACCAGGCGGGCCAGTTCCTGGCGCGAGACGCGCAGCTGGCTGCCCTGCGGATGGCTCATCGCCTCCGGCTCCTGCGCGAGGTCGTGCAGGGTGCGCACGATCCGGTCGGTAACGTCCAGGAATGCCAGGCGGCTGGCCTTGCGGCTGGTGTCGAGCAGGCGCTTGGAAATCTGCTGTCCCAGCGCGTACAGCAGGCGCGGGGCATCGGCCGACAGCGGGCCGAGGAACAGCTGATGCAGGCGCTCGTAGCTGATTTCGGCCAGTTCGCAGGCGGTACGGGTCCGCAGGATCACCTCGCGGCGGTCCGATTCGACGAACAGACCCATCTCACCCACGAACTCGCCGGCGCCGAAGTAACCCAGCACCAGCTCGCGATCGTCATCTTCCTCGGCCATGATCGAAACCGAGCCGCTGATGACGTAATACAGGGTTCCCGCCGGGTCACCGGGTCGGAAGACGTCGGTACGGGTGGGGTATCGCCGCCTGTGGCTGTGCGCCAGGAAACGATCGATTGTGGCGATATCCAGGGCCAGTGGACTGCTAGCTAGGCGCACGGTTGACACGATAGGAGCGCTCCCTCTGCGCATGAACGGATTCACGGGGTCGATAGCGGAGCTTAACCAGCGCAATTGTTAAGGGCAAACAGTGTGCCAGATGTGAGCGATCTTCACGTTCCCCCCGGGGACAGTTTGCCCCATAATTCCCCCTTTCTCTTCTCACACAGGAATCGACCGCCGTGGTCAAGCCGTTGCCTCGCCTGAGGCTGCAGGGTTTCAACAACCTCACCAAGGCGCTGAGCTTCAACATCTATGACGTGTGTTACGCGCGCACCGAAGAGGAGCGTCAGCGTTACATTGAATACATCGATGAAGAGTACAACGCCGACAGGCTGACTCAAATCTTGACCGATGTCGCCGAGATCATCGGCGCCAACATCCTGAACGTGGCCCGCCAGGACTACGATCCGCAGGGTGCCTCGGTGACCATCCTGATCTCCGAAGAACCGGTGATCGACAAGAAGCAGGCCGGCAAGGAGCTGATTCCCGACGCCGTGGTCGCGCACATGGACAAGTCGCACATCACCGTGCACACCTATCCGGAAACGCACCCGCAGGAAGGTATCGCGACCTTCCGCGCCGACATCGATGTGGCTACCTGTGGCGTCATTTCGCCGCTGAAGGCGCTGAACTACCTGATCGAGAGTCTGGAATCGGACATCGTGATCATGGACTACCGCGTCCGTGGCTTCACCCGCGATGTGAAGGGCAAGAAGCACTACATCGATCACAAGATCAACTCGATCCAGAACTTCCTGGCCAAGAACATCAAGTCGCGTTACGAGATGTTCGACGTCAACGTCTACCAGGAGAACATCTTCCACACGAAGATGCACCTGAAGGACTTCGACCTGGACCAGTACCTGTTCGAGGAAAAGGCCAAGAACCTGTCGTTCAAGGAACGCATGAAGATCGAAGCGCTGCTCAAGCGCGAGATCGAAGAGCTGTTCCACGGCCGGAACCTGTCCGAGTAAGCCCCATGCGCGATGCCCGCAGGCATCGCCGCCCAGGCGGGACGACCCGCCCCGTGGAACTGGTGTCGCGCAGGCGACATGGTTCCACGGTGATGTACCGACCCACGGCCCGGTGTGAAAACACCGGGCCGTTTCGTTTTTCTCAAAAAAGGTAAGGAGCCCCCACCCATGCCCTGGATCTACCTGCTGCTGGCCGGCCTGTTCGAGATCGGTTTCGCCCTCGGAATGAAGTACTCCGAAGGCTTCAGCAAACCCCTTCCCACCGTTGCCACGGTGGTGTCCGCGCTGATCAGCCTGTACCTGATGAGCCAGGCGATGAAGAGCATCCCGGTCGGCACGGCCTACGCGATCTGGACCGGTATCGGCGCCATGGGCGTGGCGGTGCTGGGCATCTACCTGTTCAACGACAGCGCATCGCCGGCCCGCCTGGCCTGCGTGGGCCTGATCGTGGCGGGTGTGATTGGCCTGAAGCTGGTCTCGCCGAACTGATTGATGGCCCGACCAACGGTCGGGCCCGCCGCACCTCTTGGTAGGCCCGCACCGTTGGTGCGGGCAACCCTTCAAATGCGGTAGGCGATGGTCTTCATCACCTTGGAGGCCAGTGCCATCACGCCGGGGATCGGGAATGGCAGGCGGCGTGCGCCGGCCTGTTCGGCGTGCTCCGCATGGCGGGCCTCGTCGTCCTTCATCACGGCGATGACCGCGCGGCTGCGCAGGTCACCGGCCGGCAGGTCAACCAGATGCTCGTCCAGGTGCGCCTCCACCTGGCGCTCGGTCTCGACCACGAAGCCCAGGTTCCAGCCGTCGCCACGCAGCCCGGCCAGGGTGCCGATGGTGTAGCTGCCGGCATACCAGAGCGGGTTGAACAGGCTGGGCCGGCTGTCCAGTTCGCCCAGCCGGGTGGCGCACCAGGCCAGGTGGTCGGTCTCTTCCTGGGCCGCTTCCAGCAGGTGTTCACGCGTGGCCGGGTCGCGGGCCACGGCGGCCTGGCCGAAGTACAGGCCCTGCGCGCAGACCTCGCCGACGTGGTTGATCCGCATCAGCCCGGCCGCGTGACGGCGTTCGGCGCTGTCCATGCCCGGCTCACCCGTGTCCGCGGCCGGGTAGGGGCGGGCCGCCGGCGGGTTGCCGAACACCGTGTCCAGGGCGCGCTGCGCCTCGGTCAGCAGCTGGTCCAGCGGGGTGATCTGGCGGGGCACGGTCATGGCGGTACACGGTGGGGCGGAAGACCCCCGATTCTCGCCCGGCCCCGCGCCCCTGCCAACCCGGCCCAGGGCGCGGGTTGCGCGAGCCCTGCAAGGTGAGTACAATCCCGCCTCTTACGCTTCACCTTTTCACAACGCGTGGCAGAGTTCCGGCGAGCCTTTCGCCGCAATGAGCCCGACCTAACCTAGAGTTCTTCATGAGCACTTTCACTGCCAAGAACGAGACCGTCCAGCGCGACTGGTACCTCGTCGACGCCGAGGGCAAGACCCTGGGCCGTCTCGCCACCGAGCTGGCCCGCCGTCTGCGTGGCAAGCACAAGCCGGTCTACACCCCGCACGTTGATACCGGCGACTACCTGGTCGTCATCAATGCAGAAAAGATTGCCGTCACCGGCAAGAAGCTGCAGGACAAGATGTATCACCGTTTCACCGGTTACATCGGCAACCTGAAGACCGAATCCCTGGCACAGGCGCTGGAGCGCCACCCGGAGCGCGTGATCGAGATCGCCGTCAAGGGCATGCTGCCGAAGGGCCCGCTGGGTCGCCAGATGTACCGCAAGCTCAAGGTCTACGCCGGCACTGAGCATCCGCACGCCGCACAGCAGCCGCAGGTTCTGGATATCTAATCATGGCTATCACTCAAAACTACGGCACTGGCCGCCGCAAGTCCTCCACCGCTCGCGTGTTCCTGCGCAAGGGTTCGGGCAACATCACCGTCAATGGCCGTCCGCTGGACGAGTTCTTCGGTCGTGAGACTGCGCGCATGATCGTGCGCCAGCCGCTCGAGCTGACCAAGAACACCGAAAGCTTCGACATCCTGGTCACCGCCGCTGGCGGCGGCACCACCGGCCAGGCCGGTGCGATCCGTCTGGGCATCGCCCGTGCTCTGGTCGAGTACGACGAAACCCTGAAGTCCGAGCTGCGCAAGGCTGGCTTCATGACCCGTGACGCCCGTGAAGTCGAGCGTAAGAAGGTCGGTCTGCACAAGGCCCGCCGCGCCACCCAGTTCTCCAAGCGCTGATTTACCGCGCCTGGTTGGGCTCCTTCGGGAGCCCGCTGGATGGAAAAGCAAAAGCCCGGCTTCGGCCGGGCTTTTG
>NZ_JABEME010000019.1 GCF_013004645.1 Stenotrophomonas africana
GGGGGGCGCTGCAAGTCCCCCTCCGGGGTCCGGCCCAGCCGCTGGCGGCTGTGCGTTCGGGCGCTTGCGAAGCAGTGCTTCGCAAGCAAAGCGCCCTCACCCATGTAAGCTCGGTCGCCGCTTGCTCGTGTGCGCTGTCCTGCGCACACGGCAAGACCGGGGTTGGGCGTCCTGCCCAACCCGCCCGAGGCATGCCTCGGGCCCATGCGGCTCACGCCCCCTCAACCGGACCCACCCCGCCTTCGACAGATTCTTGCGAGCTGTCGGAATGGCATGGGGTCGGATCCGTTTTCCACAGGAAAACGGATCCGACCCTAGATTGATTTCGATATCTGACAGAAATTCATCCACGCATGGCGTGGATCTACCCGATCGCGGCAAACTGTCAGAGGTGGGGCGGTGTCGGAGTGCGGGGTGTCAGCCGCATGGATGCGGCTGCCAAGCCCCCATGGACGGGTTTACGGCGTCCCCGCACTCCGATACCGCCCCGCCAGCCCACGGAATGCCAGCTTTTGCTTTTGCTGTTGCCTTGGCTTGAAGCCTCTGCGGGTGCAGGGCGCAGCCCTGCCGAAAAACCCTCAATGCAGCAGGGCCGCCACCGCGTCGCGAAACCCATCCTGGGCCTGCCCGGACTCGGGCGCATGATGCAACTGGCGCACCGCACGGGCCAAGCGTGCCGCACCCACGAAACCACAGCTCGCCTGCAGCCGATGCAACTGGCTGCGCAGCTGGCGCTCGTCATGCTGGTCCACCGCCTGCTCGACCGCGTCGCGTACGCCCGGCAGCTCGGCCAGGAACAGCTCGCGCAGCGCGATCAGGTGGTTGCGCTGGCCATTCAGCGCAGCCAGCGCCGCCGTCTCGTCCCAGTCCTGTACCTGCAGCTCGACCGCGGCCGGCGCCTGGGCCATGACGATCCCGGCCGGACTGTTGACCAGTGCGCGGCGCACCGCCTTCAGCAGCTGGTCGCGCCCCAGCGGCTTGACCAGCGTGTCGCTGAAGCCTGCCTCGCGCAGGCGCGCGTGGATCGAGGTATCGCCGTCGGCGGTATGCGCCAACGCCGGGGTATCGGGGTGTGAACGGCGCAGCTCGCGCAGCAGCTGCGCGCCATTGCCGTCGGGTAGATTGACGTCGATCAGCCACAGGTCATGCGCGCCGGGCTCGGCGCTCGCCAGCGCACTGGCCAGTGAATCTGCGGTGTCCACGTCCGCCGGTAACGTTTCCAACGCCGCTTTGAAAAAACCGCGGCTGATGATGTCGTCCTCGACAAGCAGGAAGCGGGGCCGGCTGGCCCGCGGGGTCATCTGCATCAGGGCTGCCTCCATGTCAGCTGACCGCAATCATCAAGCACGGCGGCGGCGGGCGCAAGCGGGTCCGGACCCTGCCGGTCAGGATCTGCGACAATACGCCCCCATTTTTGCCCGCAGCCTGTTGCCACGTGGCCCGATCCCGCTCCCGCTCCCGCACCGACCGTACTCCGTTCCAGACCGAGATCCTCGACCTCAGCCATGATGGTCGCGGCGTCGCCCGCCGTGAAGGCGAGGGCGGCAAGGTCACCTTCGTCAGCGGCGCCCTGCCGGGTGAAGTGGTCATGGCCGAACAGACCGCCCGCAGCCGCCATTTCGACGAAGCGCGCACGGTGGAAGTGCTGCAGGCCTCGCCGCAGCGCGTGACCCCGAAGTGCCCGCACTTCGGCACCTGTGCCGGCTGCGTGCTGCAGCACCTGGATGAAGACCAGCAGATCGTGGCCAAGCAGCGCGTGCTGATGGACAACCTGGAGCGCATCGGCCACGTGAAGCCGGGTACCGTGCTGGCGCCGCTGGTCGGCGAGAGCTGGGGCTACCGGCGCAAGGGCCGCTTCTCGGTGCGTCGGGTCGAGAAGAAGGACAAGACCCTGGTCGGTTTCCGTGAACAGGATCCGCGTTTCGTCGCCGACCTCAGCCAGTGCCTGACCGTGATCCCGGAGATCGGCACCAAGGTCGAGGCGCTGTCCACCTTCATCGAATCGCTCGATGGCAAGCGCGATATCCCGCAGATCGAGTTCATTGCCGGCGACCAGGCCGTGGTCCTGACCGTGCGCCACCTGCAGCCACTCAGCGACGCCGATCGTGCGGCCTGGGCCGCCTTCGGCCAGCAGCACGGCTTCGTGATCTACCTGCAGTCCGGTGGCGTGGACACCGTGCAGCCGCTGGACGGGCAGGGTGTGCCGCTGTCGTTCCGGCTTGCGCCGTGGGATGTAGAGCTGGCGTTCCGTCCGCTGGACTTCATCCAGGTCAACGCCAAGCTCAACGAGAAGATGATCGCCCACGCCCTGGACCTGCTGGAACCGGGCGAGGACGAGCGCGTGCTGGACCTGTTCTGCGGCTTGGGCAACTTCACCCTGCCGCTGGCCCGTCGCGTGCGCGAAGTGGTGGGTGTGGAAGGTGATGCCGGCCTCGTCGCGCGTGCCCGTGAGAATGCCGAGCGCAATGGCCTGGCCAACGCGCAGTTCTTCAGCGCCGACCTCACCCAGGACCAGCGCAGCACCCCCTGGATGCGCCAGGGCTTCGACAAGCTGCTGCTGGACCCGCCGCGCTCGGGCGCGATCGAAGTACTGCAGCAGCTGCCGCTGAAGCAGTTCAAGCGGATCGTCTACGTCAGCTGCCATCCGGGCTCGCTGGCACGCGATGCCGGCTATCTGGTCAACGAACAGGGCTTCACCCTGGTCAGCGCCGGTGCCATGGACATGTTCCCGCACACCGCACACGTGGAAAGCATCGCGGTGTTCGAGAAGCGCTGATCGGCTGTCATGCCCATCGCGCATAATGGCGCGATGGGCATCGAAATCGAACGCAAATTCCTCGTCAGCAGTGATGGCTGGCGCACCGTCGCGCACCGGGTGATCCCGATGGCGCAGGGCTATATCAACGACATGGGCGCGCTGGATCGCGGCACCCAGAACGCCTCGGTGCGCGTGCGCATCGAGGGCGACCACGCCGCGCTGAACCTGAAGTCGCGCACCATCGGCCACACCCGGCAGGAATTCGATTACCCGATTCCGGTGGAGGACGCACGCGCGCTGCTGGCGTTGTGCGTGGGTGGCCTGATCGACAAGCGCCGCCACCTGGTCGAACACGCCGGCCTGACGTGGGAAGTGGACGAGTTCCTCGGCGACAACGCCGGCCTGGTCGTGGCCGAGGTCGAGCTCGACAGCGCCGACCAGGTCATTGACCTGCCGGACTGGGTCGGCGCCGAAGTCACTGATGACGCCCGCTACTACAACGTTGCCCTGGCCAGTCATCCGTATTCAGAGTGGTGAGCCCCCCAAAAGGGGACGGAGGGGATTAAGTCGTCTTTACCCCACCTGTGCTGAAAACGACTTAATCCCCTCCGTCCCCTTTTATCGAGGGGCGCGGCCCCCATGTCGGGGGGATGAGAATCGATATCTACTCCGACGTGGTCTGCCCCTGGTGCTGGATTGGCAAGCATCGTTTCCAGCAGGGTGTGCAGTTGCTGGGCGCGGACGCGCCTGAACTCGACATCCATTGGCAGCCGTTCCAGCTGGACCCAGATGTGGACGCCACCCCGGTGCCGCTGCGCGAGGCCTACGTGCGCAAGTTCGGCGGCGTCGAGCGCACCGAGCAGATTCTCGGCCAGACCCAGACCACGGCGCGTGCCGAAGGCCTGCCGATGGACTTCGGCCAGGGCCAGGTGCGGGTGACCACGCTGCCGGCGCACCGGGTGCTGTGGCTGGCCGGCCAGCACGGCGTGCAGGATGCGGTCGGCGAAGCGCTGTTCCGCGCCCACTTCGAGCATGGCCAGAACCTGGCGGACAGTACGGTGCTGATCAAGGCCGGTGTGGCGGGCGGCCTGGATGGCGGCGAAATCGCGCAGATGCTGGCCTCCGCCCGCGGTCTGGCCGAGGTCGAAGCCAAGCTGGCGGAGGCCCATGCGCTGGGCATTTCTTCGGTGCCGACCTTCGTCATCGATGGAAAGTGGGCCATTTCCGGGGCACAGCCCCCAGAGGCCTTCGCCAACGCCCTGCGCCAGATCGCGGCCGAACAGGGCGCCCCGGCAGCTTCGGTTGACGGAGACGAGTCCTGCGGCCCTGACGGCTGCAAGGTCTGACCGCCCCGAAAAGGGGACGGAGGGAATCAAGACGTATCCAGCCCGTAGGGGCCTATTGCGGCTTAATCCCCTCCGTCCCCTTTTTCTGACCACTGCGCCTGCCGGCCGGTTCTGCGACAATGCGGCACTGCGCCATGCGGGCGCGCGTTGTGGAGATCGACCATGCTGCTGATCGGCGTTGCCGGCACCGAACTCACTGCCCAGGAACGCGACTGGCTGCAGCACGATGCCGTGGCCGGGGTGGTGCTGTTCAAGCGCAACTTCGCCTCGCGCCAGCAGGTGACCGATCTGAGCGCGGCGATCCGCGCTGCCGCGCCGCGCCCGCAGCTGATCTGCGTGGACCAGGAAGGCGGCCGCGTGCAGCGTTTCCGCGAGGGCTACAGCGAGCTGCCGCCGTTGCAGGACATCGGGGCGCTGTATGCCACCGATCCGCAGCAGGCACTGGCCCTGGCCGAGCAGCACGCCTGGCTGATGGCCAGCGAAGTGCGTGCCAGCGGCCTGGATCTCAGCTTCGCGCCGGTGGTCGACCTGGGGCGCGGCAACCGCGCCATCGGCAACCGCGCCTTCAGTGAAGACCCGCAGGTGGTGGCCGCGTTCACCGCCGCCTATGTGCGTGGCATGCATGCGGTCGGCATGGCCGCCACGCTCAAGCATTTCCCCGGCCACGGCACCGTGCTGGAAGACACCCACGTGGATACCGCGATCGATCCGCGCGCGCTGGACGAGCTGCGCGCGCAGGACCTGGTGCCATTCCAGGCCGGCATCGCCGCCGGTGCCGATGCCGTGATGATGGCGCACGTGATCTACCCGCAGATTGCGCCTGAACCGGCCGGCTATTCGCCGCGCTGGATCCAGGACATCCTGCGCGGCGAGCTCGGCTTCCGCGGCGTGGTGTTCTCCGATGACATCGGCATGGCGGCCTCGCACAGCGCCGGTGGCGTGCCGGCACGCGTGCACGCGCATCTGGATGCCGGCTGCGACGTGGTGCTGGTCTGCCACCCGGAACTGGTCGATGAAGCCCTGCACGCAGTGCAGGGGCGTTCCCTCAATACTGCTGCGCTGCTGGGCCTGCTCGGCCGCGGCGCGCTTGGCTGGGACGGCCTGCTGGCCGATGCCCGCCATGGCGACACCCAATCCCGTCTGCTTGAAACCCTTGGAAGAACCGTCTGATGCCTAACCTCACCATTTCCCAGGCCCTGGCCCAGGCTGACCTGCTGGTCGACCGCCCCACCATCGACAAGGCCATCGCTGGTATCGCCGACGCCATCGCGCGCGATTACAAGGGCGAGGTGCCGCTGTTCCTGTCCATCATGCACGGTGCGCTGCCGTTCGCCGGCCAGCTGGCACTGGAACTGGGCGCGCGCGGCCAGGACGTGCAGTTCGATTACCTGCACGCCACCCGCTACCGTGGCGAAACCACCGGCGGCGACCTGGTCTGGAAGCACAAGCCGGCCACCTCGCTGTTCGGCCGCCGCGTGCTGCTGGTCGACGACATTCTGGACGAGGGCTACACCCTGCAGGGCGTGCGCACCTGGTGCCTGGAACAGGGCGCGACCGACGTACGCATCGCCGCGATGACGGTGAAGAAGCACGATCGCGCACTGCCGGACGTGACTGCCGACTATGCCGGCATCGAACTGCCGGACCGCTACGTGTTCGGCTTCGGCATGGACGTCAACGAAACCCTGCGCTGCGTGCCGGCCATCTACGCAATGAAGGAATAACGGCGCAGCCGCCTGCGGCGCGTCTTCTTCCATCGCCGGCATCCTAGGGTGCCGGCGTTCGTCTTTTCATGGAGTGCTTCGAATGCAACAGATCGCCCTGGCCGTGATCGGCGGTACCGGTGTCTACAACCTGGCCAAGCTTGACGACGTGCAGACCCACGAGGTCGACACCCGCTTCGGCCGCCCGTCCGGCCCGGTGCGCGTCGGTACACTGCTCGGCCATCGCGTGGCATTCCTGGCGCGGCACGGCGAGGGGCATTCGCTGCCGCCGCACAAGATCAACTACCGCGCCAACCTTGCCGCGCTGCAGCAGCTGGGCGCGCAGCGCGTGCTGGCGTTGAACACGGTCGGTGGCATCACCGAGAACTTCGGTCCGCGCGTTCTGGCTTGCCCGGACCAGATCATCGATTACACCTGGGGCCGGATCAGCACGATCTGTGAAGAAGAAGGCACCGACGTGGTCCACGTCGATTTCGGCCATCCGTACACGCCGATGCTGCGCAGCAAGATCCTGGCCGCGGCCAAAGTGACCGGCGTCACGGTCCATGACGGTGGCTGCTATGGCGCAACGCAGGGGCCGCGCCTGGAAACCATCGCTGAAATCGCCCGGATGCGCCGCGACGGCTGCGACCTGGTGGGCATGACCGGCATGCCGGAAGCCGCGCTGGCACGCGAGCTGGGGCTGGATTATGCCTGCCTGGCGATCATCGCCAACTGGGCTGCCGGGTGTGGTGATGGCGAGGAGATTACGATGGCCGAAGTGCTGGCCAACGTGCAGGCGGCAAGCAACGGACTTCCGGAACTGGTGGGCGAATTGGCGCGGGGGTGATTGTCTTCCCCGTGCAAGCTTTGCATACTCAGCTTGTGCGCGGGTTCAGCGTACACCACCCATTCATTGCATAAGGTCTCGCATCACCATGCCGAACGGTACCGTCAAGTGGTTCAACGACGCCAAGGGATTTGGCTTCATCTCGCCGGAGGATGGCAGCGCCGACGTGTTCGCGCACTTCTCCGCCATCAACTCCAAGGGCTTCCGCAGCCTGCAGGAAGGCCAGCGTGTCACCTATGACGTGACCCAGGGCCCCAAGGGCGCCCAGGCTTCGAACATCACGCCGGCCGAGTGATCCACTCGACAGTGCGTTGAAAACCCCGCTTCGGCGGGGTTTTTTTTGGGGGGCAGCAGATCCACGCCAGGCGTGGATGCCGTGTGCGGACTCCCTTCTCCATCGCAACCCTCCTCGGGCACAATGCGGCCATGACGGAACGACTGCGTATTGCCGTGATCGGCTACGGCACCGCTGGACAGGCAGTGTCCATCCTGCTCACCCGTGACGGCCACGAGGTGGAAATTTTCGAACGCGTGCCCACGCCGGGACCGGTTGGCGCCGGCTTCCTGCTGCAACCCAGCGGCCTGCAGGTGCTGTGGCAGATGGGCCTGCTTGATGCAGTGCGCGCGCATGCCGCTCCGGTGCACCGCCTGTATGGCGATACGCCGTGCGAACGCGCAGTGATGGACATGCGCTACGACGGCCTGGATACGCGCCTGCACGGCCTTGGCATGCAGCGCGGGGCCTTGTTCTCGCTGCTGGACGAAGCGCGTGCGGGGGCGGGCCAGCTGCATGCCGGCGTCACCATTGCCGCAGTGGATGCCGAGCAGGGCCGCCTGCGCGACAGCGAAGGGCGCATGCACGGCCCGTTCGATCTGGTGGTGGTCGCCGATGGCGCTGCATCAACGCTGCGCGGCACCATCGCAGGCGGTGCCGGGCTGGACCGTGTGTATCCGTGGGGGGCGTTGTGGTGCCTGCTGCCGGCCGAGGACTGGCCACACGTGCGGGAGCTGCGCCAACGCTATGTGGCTGCGCGCAAGATGATCGGCCTGCTGCCGGTCGGTACGCGGCCCGGTGATGACACGCCGCGCCTGAGCTTCTTCTGGAGCCTGCCACGTGCCGACTTCGAGCGTTGGCAGAGCGATGGCATGCCCGCCTGGTTGGAGGAACTGCACACGCTGTGGCCGCAGGCCGCTGCGCGCTTCGCCCATCTGCGCGACCCCGGCCAGATGGCGCGCGCGATCTATCGCGATGCAGTGATGACGCGTTGGCATCAGGGTCGCATGGTACTGGCCGGAGATGCCGCGCACGCGATGAGCCCGCAGCTGGGGCAGGGGGTGAACATGGCGCTGCTCGATGCACTGGCGCTGCGCGATGCCGTGCGCAGCCATGGCGGCGGTGCGGTGGCACTGCAGGCCTACCAGGCGCAGCGACGCGCACATGTGGCGGTTTATCAGCGCTGGAGTCGTTGGCTGACGCCGCTGTTCCAGTCTGACCGCGATGCCTGGGCAAAGGCGCGTGATGTACTGCTCGGGCCGATGGGGCGCCTGCCTGGTGGTCGTGGCCACATGCTGCGCGTTCTCAGTGGCACGCAGCATGGCTGGTTCGGCTCGCTGGCACTGGATCCGGCCTTCATCGACGCGTTGGCAACGGCCGCCGAACCGCCCCGCATCATCGCCGCAACTGCCGGCGCGTGAGGCTTGCCGTCACGTGAATTAACGGTTGCCTCACCGCAGATGTGCGAGAAGAGGGGAGCACGCGACAGCCGCGTCGCCCGTTTTCCTTTCCGTGATCGATATCGCGCGTGGCCCGGGTGGCGCCGCCGTTGCGGCCTGCTGCGGCCCGGACGCGCCGCTGATGTTGAAGAGGAGGACGCCATGTTGTTCGCGGTCGAGGAGCTGGAATCGGAAATCTGCAAGCTGCGCGGACTGCTGCAGATGCTGCATGAGGACCAGCCCGACGTACTGGAGGACGTATTCGAATTCCATGTCGGCAGCCTGATCAGCCATGCATCGCCCGAGCATCACGCACGCATCCGGGCCTGTGCGCAGGAAATGCTGGTGGCCATCCAGGCCCTGCCGTGGCGGCGTGACGATGACACGCCTGATTTCCGGCTGATGCCGGCGCTGAGCGTCCGCCCAGCCTGATTCATCGCACGGGCAGTTCCACCAGGCCATCCTCCACACAGGCGATCATCCGCTCGCTGTGGGCAGGTACGGGCGTGATTCCAGCGGTGAACGCGGAGAATGCGGGCAGGATCGTCATGCGCTCGCGCAGCCAGAACGCAGGGAAGCGCCGCCGCAACGGCGGCAAGGCGATCTGCGGATGCAGATGACCGGCGATCACGTGCAATGCCGCATCGGGAATCGGCTCATGGCGAAGCAGGAACGCCTGCAGCCGTACTTCATCGTGGATATGGACCTGCAGCTGCGCATGCGGGAGCTGCCGGTCGTGATTGCCGCGCAGTACATGCACGTCCAGCGCGGCATTGCGCTCGCGCCATGCCAACCATTGCTGGTACCACGCGGCGCGATGTGCGGGCCCATGCAGGATGTCGCCAAGGATCCAGAGTTCGCGGCAGGTGTGCGCGTCAAGCACTGACTGCAGGCGCTGCAGGTCTGTGTGGGTGCCGCCAGCGGGCAGCGCGATGCCGGCGCGGCGGAACACGTCGGCCTTGCCCAGGTGCAGGTCGGCGATCAGCAGTGCCTGCCGTGCGGGCCAGTACATGGCGCGCGCGCCGACCAGCATGAACGGCTCGCCGGCCAGCAGCAGCGGCAGTTCATCGGCCATGGCGGCGTTCCAGCTGTTGTGCGGCGCGCTGCACGCGGCTGCGCCAGTCTTCGTTGCTGAATTGCCCGCGCAGCCGCTCTGCCCACAGTGGGAAGCCCAGTGGTGTGAGTGATGAAGGGCGCTGTACCGACAGCGAGCGCATGCCGATCCGTTCCAGTACCTGCTGCAGTCCGGAAAGATCCAGGCTGTCGTACAGTACTTCGCGCTCGGCCAGGGCCAGCAGCAGATGGTCGGGATCATGCTCGCGCAATACGTCGTACAGCAGGCCCGCCGAGGCCTGCAGCTGGCGCAGCGAACGCGGCATGCCACCGGGCGGGCTCGGAACCAGCAGCCCGGCGACGCGAGCGATGCCTCGGAACTGGCGTCGCGCCAGCTCGCCCAGGTTCACCGCCGCACGCAGATCGTCGAGCAGTTGATCAGCAGTGAACAGCACCCGCCACTGCTGCGCCTCCAGATCGACCGTCTGCGCCGGGGCCAGCACCAGGCCGTGGTCGTTCACTGCATAGCCGATGCTGTTGCGCTGCCGGCGCGTGAGCCGCAGCGCCAGCAGCGCGGCCAGTGCCTCGTGAACGTGGCGGCCGGCAAACGGATAGACGAACAGGAACTGGCCGTCGCGGCGCCGCACGTCTTCAATCAGCAGATGGTCCGGCCCGGGGCGTGCGGACACCTGTTCCTGCAGAGCCAACAGCGGAGCCAGCCAGCGTGATTCCGCGCTGTCGTCGGCACCGGACAGGACCCACTCCAGTTCGCGGCCGAGCGCCGTTGACAGCGGCAACTGACCTCCCTGCCATCGCGGCACGACACCCTCACCGCGCCCTCGTGCCAGGCGCACGAAGGCGGTCATGTCGCGCAGCTGCACCAGTTCCAGCAGGCGCCCGGCGAACTGGAAGCGATCGCCACGGCGCAGCCGGCTGGCGAACTGCTCCTCCACGGCGCCCAGGCCACCACCGCGCAGGAACTGCACGCGCACGCTGCCATCGCTGCTGATGGTGCCGATCGACAACCGGTGGCGAAGTGCCTGGCGGCGATCATGCATGCGGTAGCAGCCGTCGTCATCGCGTACGACCTTGTGGAAATCGGGGTACTGGGCCAGCGCCTGGCCGCCCTGCACGATGAAGGTCAGTACCGCCTGCCATTGACCGTCGCCGAGCGATGCGAAGGCGTGGGTGCGCCGTACCTGCGTCAGTAGCGCATCGCTGTCGAAGCCACCGGCCAGGGCGCGGCTGACCGCATGCTGGGCCAGCACATCCAGCGACAGCGTGAGTGGCCTGCGTGCTTCGACCACGCGTTCGGCCAAGGCACGGCGCACCGCGGCGTACTCGGCCAGTTCCAGCGCATGGCTGGGCACGCACAGGATGGCGCCGCTGGCACCCGGGCGGTGGCGTGCTCGTCCGGCGCGTTGGCGCAGGCGCGCCACGCCTTTCGGGCTGCCCAACTGCAGTACCTGTTCAACCTCGGGGAAGTCCACGCCAAGGTCGAGGCTGGAGGTGGCCACCACGCAGCGCAGCGCGCCCGCGCGCAGTCCGTCTTCCACCTGCTGGCGCAGCGCAGGATCCAGCGAGCCGTGGTGCAGCGCCAACGTAGCTGCGTCTTCCGGCCAGACGGCCGCCAGTGCCTGATGCCACAGTTCTGCCTGCGCACGGGTGTTGGTGAACAACAGGCTGCTGCGTGCCCGCATCAATGCGTCCAGCACGCGAGGCAGCTGCGCCAGGCCCAGATGCCCGGCCCAGGGGAAACGTTCGCCGGGGTCAGGCAGCAGGCTGCGCACGCTGATCGCACGCGGGCGCACGCCCTGCACGATCGGCGCGTCGGGCTGTCCGGGCAGCAGCACGTCGCGCGCCTCTTCCAGATTGCCCAGCGTGGCCGACAGCCCCCACAGCTGCAATGCAGGCGTGGCATCGCGTAGCACGGCCAGATTCAACTGCAGCAGGACGCCGCGCTTGTTGCCCAGCAGCTCGTGCCATTCGTCCACTACCACGCAGCGCAGCTGGCGCATGCGCGGCAGCGTATCCGGATAGCTCAACAGCAGCGCCAGCGATTCCGGCGTGGTCACCAGCACGTCGATGCGCCCTTCGCGCGCCTGTCGTCGTTCGCGGCTGCTGGCGTCACCGCTGCGCAGGCCGACCCGCCATCCCAGCCCCAATCCATCGACCACGGCCTGCAGTGCGCGTGCGGTGTCGCTTGCCAATGCGCGCAAAGGCGTCACCCATAGCACCTGCAGCGGGCGCACCGCACTGGCGCGGCGGGGCGAAGGCGCTGGGTCGATCATGGCCTGCAGCAGCGGGCCGCCAAACATCGCCAGCGTCTTGCCGCTGCCGGTGGGCGTGTGCAGCAACCCGGATTCACCGGCAAGGTAATGCCGCCACATTGCGCGCTGGAACGGCAGGGAACGCCAGCCACGACCGGCAAACCAGTCTTCCAGCCGGCGCAGCGCCTGGCTGCGGGTCATCGCGCCAGCGCCTGCAGGCTGGCCAGTTGATCGGCCTCGCTGGCAGGCTTGTCGTGCCGCCAACGCAGGATGCGCGGAAAGCGCACGGCGATGCCGGACTTGTGCCGGCTGCTGCGGTTGACCGCTTCGAAGCCCAGCTCGAAGACCTGCTCGGCGCGTACGCTGCGTACCGGACCAAAGCGCTCACGGGTATTGGCGCGGATCCAGCGATCGAGTGCCAGGATCTCCTTGTCGTCCAGGCCCGAGTAGGCCTTGGCCACCGGCACCAGTGTGTCACCGTCCCAGACGCCGAAGGTGTAGTCGGTGTACAGCGTGCTGCGTCGCCCGTGGCCGGCCTGCGCGTACAGCAGCACCGCATCGATGGTGAGTGGATCGACCTTCCATTTCCACCAGTCGCCGCGTCGCCGCCCGGCCTGGTAAGGAGACGTACGTCGCTTCAGCATCAACCCTTCCACGCCGCGCTCGCGCGCCACCTCGCGCATCGCTGCAGCCTGCGGCCAGTCGCCGGCGGCAACATCGGGCGACAGCTGGACCCGCGCATCATCCAGGGCACCGATCACGGCGGTGAGCCGCATGCGCCGTTCCTGCAACGGGAGCTCGCGCAGGTCCGCGCCATCGAGTTCCAGCAGGTCATAGGCGAGCACGCGCACCGGCGTGTTGCGCAGGGTGGCTGCACCGGGTTTGCGGCGCTGGATGCGGGTCTGCAGCGCGGTGAAGGCACGCGGCAGGCCGGTGGCCTCGTCCCAGGCCAGCAGCTCGCCGTCCAGCACGCAGCCATCGGGAAGCGCCATCGCCGCTTGTTCGATTTCGGGGAAGCGGCCATCCAGCCGCTCTTCGCCGCGTGACCACAATGCGACTTCGCCACGCCGGCGCAGCAGCTGCAGGCGGATGCCATCCCATTTCCATTCCAGCAGCCAATCATCGATCGGGCCGAGCCGTTCGGCAGGTTCACCTTCCAGTGGCGATGCGAGGAAGAACGGGTAGGGTTGCTGGCGGTCCAGGGGAAGCTCATCGGGCGACAGCAGCTGGCCCAGCAGCCCGGGCGAGGGTACCCACTCGCCGAGCATGCGCTGGGCGATGCGTGCGATGTCCAGGCCCGACCATTCGGCCAGCGCCTGCTGCACCAGCCGCTGCGAAACGCCTACGCGCAGGGCACCGGTCAGCAGCTTGTTGAACACCAGGCGTTCGCCGCTGCACAGTTGCTGCCAGCCTGCGACGACCGCCGCACGGCGCACTTCTTCAGGTTGATTGGCCACCGCCAGCAGATGCTGTTCGATCCATTCGGCCAGCGGGCGGTCGACGGCTGGCTGCGATGGATCATCCAGCAGCAGGGTCAGCGTTTCGGCCAGGTCACCTACCTGCGCATAGCTGTCTTCCACCAACCATGGGGGCAAGCCGGATTCCTCGGCAATCCAGGCGCGCAGTTCACCGCTGGCAGCGATCTTGCGGCGTGCACCGCCCACCTTGCCACCGCTGAGCAGGTACAGCGCCCATGCCGCGTCGTGTGCACCTGCCTGGCGGAAGTAATCGACCAGCGCTGCACGCTTGTCCAGCGTCGCGGTGCTGCGATCCAGGCGCTGGTAAAGCGCGGCGAAGGCCTTCATTCCTCGCTCCCGAAATCGGTACGGAAGGCTTCGGCCGCCACGCCGCGCTCGCGCAGGAACGGAATCAACGCATCGGTATTGCCATGGGTAGCGATCACCCGCTGCGCACCCGTCTGTTCGATGGTCTGCAGCAGCGCTGGCCAATCGGCGTGATCGGAAATGACGAAACCGCGATCGACATTGCGGCGCCGCCGATTGCCGCGCAACTGCATCCAGCCGGATGCGAAGCCCAGCTGGTGGCGGCCGAAGCGGCGCATCCAGGGCGTGCCCGCAGCCGAGGGCGGGGCGAGGATCAGCTGGCCGGCGGCATCAGGCTGGCGGCCCTGCTCGGCCACGGTGAGTGTCTCCAGCATCGGCACGCCGGCTTGCCGGTAGACGGCGACGCCATTGGCGATGGCACCGTGCAGCCAGGCCGGGCGGTCGTCCAGCGGCAGCAGCTCGGCAAGCACGCGTTGTGCCTTACCGAGCGCGTAGCACAGCAGGATCGCAGCCTCGCCGCGTTGTTCGCATTCGCGGCGCCACGCCACGATCTCGGCCGCCACTGCCGGCGTGTCCGGCCAGCGGTAGATGGGCAGGGCGAAGGTGGCTTCGGTGATGAAGGTATCGCAGGGCACCACTTCGAACGGCGCGCAGGTCGGGTCGGGCTGGCGCTTGTAGTCGCCCGAGGCTACCCAGACCTGCCGGCCGTCGTCGATGCGCACCTGCGAAGAGCCGAGGACGTGGCCGGCAGGGTGCAGCGATACCTGCACCTTCCCCAGGCGGAACGGCACGCCCTCGACGTGCGCCTGCACCGGCACATCACCCAGGCGCCAGCGCAGGATCGGCAGGCTGCCGTCGCTGCAGTGGTATTCGCCCATGCCCGGGCGGGCATGGTCGCCGTGGCCATGGGTAATGACCGCACGCGGTACCGGTCGCCACGGGTCGATATGGAAATCGCCGGCGGCGCAGTACAGCCCCTCCGGGCGCAGCACCACCAGATCATCGTTGTCTGCCATGCGGCCACTGTGGCCTGCGTCTCGTGCAGAGGGTGAGAACCGGCCTGAACACGGGCTTGGCAGGCGATGCGGCACAATCGGGCCGCAGACTTCTTGGCGCCAGGATGGACCGGATGAGTGGACCCAGCTTCAGCAGCAATGCGCCGTATGAAACCCATGTGGTGCTGAACCAGCCGCCGCCGTTTGCAGGGCGACAACTGTGGACCGACGACGTGGCGTTGATGGACGCCGTGCAGCGCGAAGGGGCCGGCAGCTTCGCGCCTCGCCTGGCGGTCTATGGCGCACTGGCGGGGGATGAGCTGTACCGGATCGGCTTCGACGCCAACCGTGATCGCCCGCGCCTGCGCACGCATGATGCGCAGGGCCACCGCATCGATACGGTGGAGTTCCATCCGGCCTATCACCAGCTGATGGGTACGGCCAAGTCGCACGGTGTCGCTGGATTGTCCTGGCACGAGCCACAGCCCGGCGCACACGTGGCACGTGCGGCGTTGAGCTACCTGCATCACCAGGCCGAAGCTGGCACCAGTTGCCCCTTGACCATGACCCATGCGGCCGTGGCGGTGCTGCAGTCCCAGCCCCATCTGGCCGAGTGGGCGCGCAAGGCCGCCGCGCCGGTCTATGACCCGCGCGATGTGCCGGTGACGGACAAGGCCGGCATCACCCTGGGCATGGGCATGACCGAGAAGCAGGGTGGTTCCGACGTGCGTGCCAACAGCACGCGTGCTGAACCGATCGATGGCGAACGCTATCGCCTGGTGGGCCACAAGTGGTTCTTCTCCGCTCCGATGTGCGACGGCTTCCTCGTGTTGGCACAAGCGCCGGGCGGATTGACCTGCCTGCTGATGCCGCGCCGGCTGGCCGATGGCGACCGCAACGCGTTCCGTTTGATGCGGCTGAAGGACAAGCTCGGCGATTGGGCCAACGCCTCCAGCGAGGTCGAGTTCTGCGGCGCACAGGCATGGCGCGTGGGCGAAGAGGGGCGCGGCGTGGCCACCATCATCGGCATGGTGATGATGACCCGCCTGGACTGCATGCTGGGTGCAGCGGCGGAGATGCGCATGGCGCTGGCGCAGGCGCTGCACCACGCACGCCATCGACGCACCTTCGGCAAGCTGCTGGTCGAGCATCCGCTGATGACCAACGTGCTGGCTGATCTGGCGCTGGAGTCGGAAGCGGCCACGGTGTTGGCGATGCGCATCGCACGCGCGGTGGATCGCGCCGGTGTGGATGCCAACGAAGCGGCGATGGCGCGGCTGGGCACGGCATTGGGCAAGTACTGGCTGTGCAAGCGCGCGCCGGCCTTCGTCAATGAAGCACAGGAGTGCCTGGGCGGTGCCGGTTACGTGGAGGAGTCGATGCTGCCGCGCCTCTACCGGCAGGCACCGTTGAATTCGATCTGGGAGGGCAGCGGTAACATCCAGTGCTTGGATGTGCTGCGTGCGCTGGCGCGTGAACCGGAGGCGATGGCGGCGTTGCGCGATGAGCTGACGTCGGTGGCAGACCGTGACGCGCGCTACGCATCGGCATTGCAGCGCTGGGCATCGGCGCCGCCACCGGAAGAATCGCAGGCGCGGCTGTTCTGCGAGCGTACTGCGCTGCTGCTGCAGGCCGCGTTGCTGTTGCGTGCGCGCAGCCCGGTGGCGGAGGCGTTCGTGCGCAGCCGGCTGGAGGGGGAGCATGGGCTGGCGTTCGGGACGCTGCCGGCGGGGTTGGAGCTGACGGCGATGCTGGCGCGCGCGCTGCCGTAGCGGCGGCCAACGGCGGAGCCCCTCGTGGTGGGCGCTGATATCGGCGGTGGCCGCGCGAGTGGGTTGCGCAGGGGACGCCGTGAACCCGTCCTCGGGGGCTTGGCCGCGGCATCCATGCTGCGGACGCCCCTGCGCAACCCACCCGCGCGGCCGCGGACAATTTCCGGGGGCGCACACCACGGAATCAACAGAAAAGGCAGAGAGCGAAAAGCAGAAAAGCCGCGGCAGTGCCGCGGCTTTTCCTGTAGCGCCGAGTCGATGCTCGGCTGCCGGTAGGGCTTAGTGCTTGGCTTCTTCCTTGGCGGCATTGGCCTTGGCGTCATTGGCGACATCGCGGGCCTTGTCGGCGACCTTCTGTGCCGCGTTGGCGGTCGCGTCGCTGGCGTGTGCGGCAGCGTCGGTTGCGGCGTCCTTGGCCTTGTCGGCGGCGTTGGCGGTGGCGTCTGCAGCCTTGTCCAGCGCCTGCTGGGTATCGGCGGCAGCCTGCTCGGAAGCGGCAGCGGTCTTGTCGGCAGCGTTGCGGGTGGCTTCAGCGGCCTTGTCCACGGCGTCACGGGCGGCAGCGCCCGCGCTGTCGGCGGCCTGCTGTGCGTCCTGCTTGGCCTGTTCGGCTTCCGGGCCCTTGCAGGCCGCCAGGGCCAGCAGCAGGGAGGCGGCCAGCAGGGGGGTGGTGATCGGACGAATCTTCATGGCGGTCTCCGGTACTGCAATGGATGGGGACGCCAGCCTATTCATGCCATTGTGAAGAGGGAGTCGCGATGCAGCGGCTCAGTCGCGCGCATTCGACAAAAGAAAAAGCCGCTGGCGAACCAGCGGCTTTTCCAGAACAGCGTGAAGAAAGAAGTTATTACTTCTTGGCTTCTTCAGCAGCGTCCTTGGCCTTCTCAGCGGTGCCTTCAGCAGCCTTGGCAGCGTCAGCAGCGGCGCCGGCAGCGGCGTCGGTGGCAGCAGCGCCAGCCTGGGCAGCAGCGTCAACCGAAGCGTCAGCAGCGGTGGCGGCGGTGTCAGCGGCCTGCTGGGCAGCGTCGGCGGTCTGGGCGCCAGCAGCGGCGGCCTGGTCGGCAGCAGCCTGGGCTTCGGTGGCGGCTTCGTTGGCCGAAGCAGCGGCGTCCTGGGCAGCTTCCTGCTTCGAGCAGGCGGCCAGGGCCAGAGCCAGGGACATCGCGACCAGCAGCTTGTTGATGCTCATTGTGTAAATCCTCGTCGTTAGAATTAGGCAACGCGCATGCTGCGCGCCGACAACATGATGACAAGCCAAGATTGGGTGTCAAGCGATCCCGCATTCATTTTTGCGAAATCATCGTTAAATCCATTTAAATCAATTCGATGGCGATAGCCGTTGCTTCGCCACCGCCGATGCACAGGGTGGCAATGCCGCGCTTGCCACCGCGCGTGCGCAGGGCGTTGACCAGCGTCACCACCAGGCGCGCACCGGAGGCACCGATCGGATGGCCCAGTGCGCAGGCGCCGCCATTCACGTTGAGCTTGTCATGCGGGATGCCCAGTTCGCGCATCGGCGCCATCGCCACCACGGCGAAGGCTTCGTTGATTTCGAACAGGTCGACCTGGTCCAGCGACCAGCCGGTCTTCTCCAGCAGCGTGTGCAGCGCACCGATCGGCGCGGTGGTGAACCACTCCGGCTCCTGCGAATGGGTGGCGTGGCCGACGATGCGGGCCAGCGGGGTGATGCCGCGCGCGGCCGCGTCTTCCTCGGTCAGCAGGACCACTGCAGCGGCGCCGTCGGAGATGCTGGAGGAACTGGCGGCGGTGACGCTGCCATCCTTCTTGAAGGCCGGGCGCAGGGTCGGGATCTTGGCAATGTCGGATCGGCCGGGCTGTTCATCGGTAGCGACCTCGACCTCACCCTTGCGGGTGGCGACCTTGACCGCGACGATCTCGTCGGCGAATGCGCCGTTGGCCTGCGCGGCCTGCGCGCGCTTGACCGATTCGATCGCGTAGGCGTCCTGCTCTTCGCGGCTGAACTGGTACTTGTCCACGGCGCATTCGGCGAATTCGCCCATGGCCTTGCCATCGTAGGCGTTGACCAGGCCGTCGTGGGCCATGTGGTCGACCGCCTGGAAGTTGCCGAAGCGGTTGCCGGTACGCGAGTTCGGCAGCATGTGCGGGGCGTTGGACATCGACTCCATGCCGCCGGCAACCACGATGCGGGCCGAACCGGCCTTGATCAGATCATGGCCAAGCATGATGGTCTTCATGCCCGAACCGCACACCTTGTTCAGCGTGGTGGCACCGGTCGACAGCGGGATGCCGGCGGCGATCGCCGCCTGGCGGGCCGGCGCCTGGCCGAGGTTGGCCGGCAGCACGCAGCCCATCAGGACTTCAGAAACGTCGCTGGCCGGGACACCCGACTGCTCCAGGGCGGCGGCGATGGCGGCCGCGCCAAGGGTGGGGGTCGGCACGCCATTGAACTGGCCGAGGAAGGAGCCGATGGCGGTGCGCTTGGCGGCGGCGATGACGATGTTGGACATGGCAATCTCGTTGATGCGTAAGCAATGTTCGGAAAGGAGACCGGGGGCCGTTGGATGTGCCCGGGTTTCCCGGCAGACTGCGTGGGGGTCGGCCCAAGTATAGAGGGTCGGGGAGGGCCGCCGCTGAGCGCGGCCGCACGCCTGCCGGGATGAAGGCAGGACAACGTACATGGGAAGGAATCGATGGAACGCACGATGATGGTGAGGTCTGCCCTGGGAACCGCGCTGGCCGTGGCGCTGACCGCCTGCGGCGGCGGAGGCGGGGGCGGCAGCAATGTGCGTGTCGATCCGCCGCCGACCACGCCTGTGCCACCGACCACGCCGCCTCCCACCACGCCGCCGCCGGCCAAGCCGCAGGAGCCGGCCTTCGATGCGCATCTGTCAGTCACCAACGCGCGTGCCGCACAGGCTGCCGGCCTGACCGGGCAGGGCGTACGCATCGGCATCGTCGATTCGGGCGTGCAGCGCAATGCGGTGGCCTTGAACGGGCGGGTGGTCGCCAACCTGAATTACATCGACCCGGCCAAAAACAACCTGGGTGTCGACGACGTGGTCGGGCATGGCACGGCCGTCGCCAGCCTTGCCGCCGGTGCGGCAGTAGGGTCCTGGCCGGGCGGCATCGCACCGGGCGCGCAGATCGTGTCGGCACGGATCATTTCCGACAAGCCGCCGACCGATGACGGCAGTGGTCGCGGCAATGCCTTCAGCGGCCCGCTGGGCGTGGCCCAGGTCCACCAGGACCTGATCAACTACAACGTGAAGGTGATGAACAACTCGTGGGGCGGCCTGTACTGGACCGACCTGCCGACCACCGCGCAGGTGGCTGCCGAATACCGGCCGTTCGTGATCAATCACGGTGGCCTGGTGGTGTTCGCCGCCGGCAATGATGGGCGCAGCGAGCCGAGCAGCCTGGCTGCGTTGCCCAGCCAGAAGGGCGTGGCCGGTTCACTGCCTGCAGCCGATCTGGAGCGTGGCTGGCTGGTGGCCACGGCGGTGGATCCGTATACGCCCGGCGCACTGGCCGGCTATGCCAATGCCTGCGGGCAGGCGGCCCGCTACTGCCTGGCGGCGCCGGGCAGCGCGGTCTACCCGGATGCCAATGGTGGCAGCTACTACTGGAACTACGGCACGTCTTTCGCTGCGCCACTGGTTTCGGGTGCGGCGGCCCTGGTCTGGCAGCGCTTCCCGTACTTCGGCAACGATCTGGTCCGGCAGACCCTGCTGGGCACCGCCAAGGACATCGGCGCCCCGGGTGTGGATCCGGTGTTCGGCTATGGCCTGCTCGACATCGGTCGTGCGATCAACGGTCCGGGGCGCTTCGACTGGGGTGACGTGGTCGCCAACGTGGATCTGGCCTCGACCGGCTCGGCGTGGCGCAACGATATCGTCGGCAGCGGCGGCCTGGTCAAGCAGGGCGGGGGCACCCTGGTGCTGGCCGGCAACAACAGCTACACCGGTGCCACCCGCATCGAACGCGGCATCCTGTCGCTGCAGAACGGTGGTGTGATCCGTTCCAACGTGACCATCCTCGGCCAGCCCGATCCGGATTCGACCGGCCTGCAGTTCAACGGTGGCACGCCCCGCGTGATCGGCAATGTGGTCAACGGCAGCAGCGTATTCCTCACCAGTGGCAACACCACAGGCACGATCGAGGGCAACTACGTCCAGCAGGCCGGTGGCCAGCTGATGATCGCGCTCGGCGCCAATGCGCTGCAGGTCACCGGAAATGCTGCGATTGACGGCGGTGTGCGCGTGCACGGCTTCGTTTCCGGCTACGTGCCACAGAACGGCAGCCGACAGGACCTGATCCATGCGGCAGGCGGACTCAGTGGCACTTTCAGTACGCCGGCTACCTCCAGTGGCCTGCAGGGCCTGTCGCTGCTGCAGAGCAGCTATGGCTACGACAGCAACAACGCCTGGTTGAACCTGACCCAGGTCAGCGTCACCGCCGCGGCCAGCGGCCTGGGGGCGTCCGCGCAGGCCGCTGCGCAGCGTCTGGAGGGTGCATTCGCAGCGCTCGACAAAAACGCAGGCCTGCAGGGATCGGCCTTTGGTGCAGCGGCCGGCGCCCTGCAATGGACCGGCGGTGGCAATGACGGTCTGGCCGCCAGCCTGCAGAGCCTGTCCGGTCAAGCGCACGCGCGTGCTGAAGCGGCCACCTTCGACAGCATCGACATGTCGCGGCGTGCGATTGCCGAGCGCTTCGATCGTGTACAGGCCGCACCGCGCCTGCGCGGGAGCTGGCAGAGCGCGCTGGGCGAGGCCGGTCAGGGCAGCTTTGCCGGCAACGCTGCCGAGAGCCGTGGCTGGATGGCGGGCCAGGACCTTCCGTTGGGCAGCAACGGCCTGATGGGTGTGGCCTTTGGCGAGACCCGCAGCAACGGTGGCAGCAGCTTCGGTGGTGACCGCGGACGTGATCGCCAGGCGCAGGCGCAGCTGTATGCCGGCTGGAACCTGGGGCGTGGCTACGCACTGGCCCAGGTCGGAAGTGGCCAGTTCACCCGCGCGTTGGACCGCCAGCTGCTGCTGGGCGCCGGCGCGTACGGCGTGTCTGCGCGCTACGGCGGCCGCTTCAGCAGTGCCAGCGTCGAAGGCGGCTATCGCTTCGGTCGCGCCGGGGCGTCGTTGACGCCGTATCTGGGCGCCAGCACCACGCGTGTGGATACCGATGCCTTCAATGAGCTGGGCGGTTTCGGCTTCGGCCTGCGGGGTGAAGCCAATCGCGTGCAGCGCAGCCAGATGCTGGCCGGTATCCGCGGCGAGCGTGGCTGGGGGCGTTGGACGCTGCGTGGGCATGCCGAATGGCAGCAACGACTTGATGGTGCGGATGCGGACTGGCAGGCCAGCTTCGTCGGGGTCGATGCCTGGGCGCCGCTGGCGGGCTGGAACGCGCCGCACGGCAGTGCGCTGATCGGCGTGGCGCTGGAATCGTGGTGGGGCCGCACTGGCCGCCTGAGCCTGGGCTTCGACCAGCGCGTGGGCGGCGAGGGCGCGCGCCAGGCGGCGTTGCGCTACAGCACCGGGTTCTGAGTGGGCGGTCGCGCCGGGACGTCAGCCCCGGCGCGACATCGGCAGCCTCAGCCGCCGCGCAGATTGCCCAGGCGCGGGGTGCTGCGGCCCAGCGGCATCTTCAGCTTGCCGATCGACAGGATGCGGCTTTCGGCGATGCGGTCGGCGGCACGCTGCGGCGCGATGTTCTCGCGCTGCGACAGTTCGAAGATGCGGGTGAGGTTGTGGTAGATGCTGCGGATCAGGCGCATCGCGCGTTCGCGGTTGTAGCCATCGATCTCCAGCGACACGTTCATCACGCCACCGGCGTTGACCGCATAGTCCGGCGCATACAGGATGCCGCGCGCATGCAGTTCGTCGCCGATATCCAGGCTCGACAGCTGGTTGTTGGCGGTGCCACAGATGATCTTCGCCTTGATCCGCGGCAGGGTGTCGGCGTTGATCGCGCCTTCCAGCGCGCACGGTGCGAACACGTCGGCGTTTACCTCGTGGATCTCGTCCGGCTTGACCGCTTCGGCGCCGAAATCGCTGACCGCGCGATCAACCAGCGCGCTGTCCAGGTCGGTGACGTAGAGCTTGGCGCCGCGGTCGCGCAGCAGCTTCACCAGTTCCATGCCGATGTGGCCCAGGCCCTGCACGGCGATGCTGGTCTTGCCCACTTCCTCATGGCCGAACTTGAAGCGCATCGATGCCATCAGTGCCTGCAGCGCACCGTAGGCGGTGAACGGGGCGGGATCGCCGGAGCCGCCATGGACCTGATGCACGCCGGTCACGAACTGGCTCTCCAGGTAGATGTTCTCCATGTCGTTGACGTCGGTGCCCACGTCTTCGGCGGTGATGTAGCGCCCACCCAGCGAGTCGACATAACGGCCGAAGGCGCGGAACAGCACCTCGGTCTTGTCCACCTTCGGGTCGCCGATGATCACCGCCTTGCCGCCGCCCACGTTGAGGCCGGCCAGCGCATTCTTGTAGGTCATCGTCCGGCTCAGCCGCAGCACGTCGGCCAGCGCCTCGTCGGTGCTGGCATAGGGGCGCATGCGCACGCCGCCCAGGGCCGGGCCCAGGGTGGTGTTGTGGATGGCGATGATCGCCTGCAGGCCGGCATCGTGGTTGTGGCAGAACACCACCTGTTCGTGGCCGGTGGTGGCGAGGGTTTCGAATAGCATGGCGTCTCCGATGGCGCGAACAGCGGCGAACTGCAGCGAACGGCCAGTGAACGGTAGGGTCCCAAAAACAAAAAAAGCGACGTCGTCGGTGCAGGGAGACGGGTCGCGCGGCGCCATTCTAGTCCATTCCCCCGGCCGCTGCCGTCGACATCGGCGGCCTTCCGGTTAAAGAAGATGAAAGTGCGGCCGATGCTGCGACGACGGCGGGTGGCCGGATTCGTGTGAAGAGGCAGGGCAGTCAGTGACGGCACGGGCACCACAACGACAGGGCGGGCGGCGATGACGGCGGCCTGGTGGCGATCGCTGCGCGGCTGGCTGGCGCGCTCGACCGGGGCCGCGCCGTCCCGCTTGGCGGCTGTATCGCGACAGGCAGTGGCGGCAGCGGCTGCGAGCCTGCAGGGTGAAGCTCTGCCGTCTGCGGAGATCGCTGCACATCTGCAACGCGGCCTGCACGCGTTGGCGCTGTACCCAAGACTGGCCGGTGAGCCGACGCCGGTACAGGATCCGGCGTTGGGGGACGCGGTGGCACGTGCGCTGCAGGACCGCGACTGGGCCACCCGGCAGCTGCCGCGTCGCCCGCAACTGCTGCCGCAGCTGATCCAGACCGTCAACGACGATGCCGCCTCCGCGCGGGTGATGGCCGCGATCATCGGCCAGGACCCGGTGCTGACCGGCAACCTGCTGCGCATCGCCAACAGCCCGGCGTACAAGGTGCACGAGCGCCCGGTGGAAAGCCTGCAGCGTGCGGTGACCCTCGTCGGCACCGAGGGGGTGCGCCAGATCATCAGCGCAGTGCTGGTGCAGCCGGTGATGCAGGTGCAGTGCGAGGTGTTTCCGCAGTTCAGCACGATCATCTGGGAGCACGCACTGCTGGCCTCGCGCGCGGCTGCAGACCACGCACGCACGGTCACCTTCGGTGATGCCTTCGCCGCGCAGTGGCTGGGCCTGGTGCAGGGCCTGGGGTCTGCGCTGGTGATGCGCCAGCTGCTGCAGGAAGCCCAGGCACGCGGTGAAACCGTGGAGCCGGCGCTGGCCCTGCAGCTGCTTCAGCAGTGGTCGTTGCCGCTGGCGCAACGGGTGGCGGCTGCCTGGGAGCTGCCCGAGCCGGTGCACCAGGCGCTGTTGCCGGAGGCCGAGGGCCCGCTGGCCGACAGCCTGCGCCTGGCCAGCGCGGCCGCAGCGGCCAGCCTGTTGTGCCGGCATGGGCATGCCAGCCAGAGCCGCATGCTGGCCCTGCTGGAGCAGTTGCCTGCGGCACCGCCGCTTGCATTGCGCTGGATCTGGCGGCGCCTTCATGGGCGCAGCGTGGAAACGCTGGATGAGGCCGGACAGGACGAGGCCAATCCAGCGATCTGAGCGCTACAGTTGCGATTCCACCGGCAGCCAGCTGATCACTCGCGACATCCAGCGCTTGCGCGCCGTTGCCCCTGGCTCGGCCTCCACCCAGTGCGGTGGTGGCTCGCGCTCCAGCCAGCGCAACCGACGACGATCGTCCAGCGCCAGCCACCAGCTGTGCCTGGGATCAGCCAAGCGCAGGTACTCGTCCCGCAGCTGTGCGCCCAGCACCGGATCGTCGAACAGCACGCCCATCTCGGTGTTCAGATAGGCCGAGCGCGGGTCGAGGTTGAACGAACCAACAAAACCGCGGCAGTCGTCGACCAGGAACGCCTTGGTATGCAGACTCGCGCCGCTGCTGCCGAACACGCCGGCATCGCCGGACTGCCCTTGTGCCTTCAGTTCGTAAAGGTGGACGCCGGCTTCGAGCAACGGCACGCGGTAGCCCATGTAGCCACCGTGTACGGCGGCGACGTCATTGGCGGCCAGTGAGTTGGTGACCACGCCGACCTGCACGCCCCGCCCGGCCATGGCCGAAAAGCCATCCAGGCCCTCGTTGCCGGGAACGAAGTAGGGCGAGATCAACAGGGCCTTGTGCCTGGCGGCCTGCAGCTCGCTGATGAGGGTCGACACCAGCCAGGCAGCGCGATCGTCCTTGCGGTGCTTCATCGGCGGGTCTGACACGATGCGCACTGCACCGCTCCAGTGCAGCGGCTCGGGGCTCGGTCGCTGCCGCTTGCGCGATTCGGCCACGCGCGCAAGGTAGGGCCGGGCCACGTCCCGCTGCGCCTCATGATCCGATTCGCGGACCAGCAGGCGCAGCTGCGCATCGGTATGGAAGGCAAGCGCCGATACCGGAATGGCAGCTTCGCTGTTCCAGTAGTCGTCGAAGATACGGTTGGCCTGCTCCACGGCGGGGCCGGCGACCAGCAGATCCAGGTCCTGGAAATTCACATCGTTGCGTGCGCTGAAGTACTCCTCGCCGATGTTGCGGCCACCGACGATCGCGACCCGGCCGTCGGCAATCCAGCTCTTGTTGTGCATGCGATGGTTCACGCTGAAGAAGCGTTGCACCATCTCCACCATGCGCAGGATGCCAGTGCGGTTGCGGAAGGGGTTGTACAAGCGGATCTCGATGTTCGGATGCGCATCGAGCGCCATCATCAGCGCGTCCTTGTCCTTGGCATTCATGTCATCGAGCAGGATGCGCACGCGCACGCCGCGCTCGGCGGCGTCATACAGCGCCTTGGCCATCAGGTGGCCGATCAGGTCGTCGTGCCAGATGTAGTACTGCAGGTCCAGGCTGCGGCCTGCGTGCGTGGTGATCATCGCGCGTGCGGCGAAGGCATCCATGCCATCACTGAGGAACGCCACGCCGGACTGCCCGGGGTGGGCGTCCTGCAGCGGCACGATTTCCTGGTCGATACGGGTCTGCGCCGGCTGCAGTGGCAGTACCTGCGAGGGCGCGCCCTGCGCCTGTGGCGTGAGATGGTCGGCCAGCAGCAGCCCGGACAGGACCAGCAGCAACAGCGCGGCGAGGAGGATTGCAGCGATGCGCAGCAGGCGTCGCCACAGGGGCTTGGGCAGGCTCATGCCCCGATGGTAGATCCACGCCATGCGCGGATGAAAGCCAGCCGACCCATTGCAGTAGATCCATACATGCGTGGATGGCTGCTCCAGGCAATATCACACCCTGCGTGGATGGGCCTCAGAACCGCTCGTCGCTGCCCAGGTAGCGCCACTGGCCCGGCGGCAGCGGCCCCAGCGCCACGCGGCCAATGCGCAGACGGCGCACCGCTGTCACCTGCAGCCCGGCGGTTGTCACCGCTGCACGCAGGCCCTTGGCGGTGAGCCCCTTGCCGGCGAACCGCAGCCGCTGTTCGCTCTGCCAGCTGACCTTGCCGCCGCCGGCCTCCTGCTGCAAGCGCGCCATCAACCAAGGCCCGCGCTCTGGGCCGCCCTCGGCCACTTCGATCAGGTATTCCTGCTCAGTGCGGCCCAGATTGCGCTGCAGATGCGCCAACGTGGCCGGATCCTGGCTGACCACGACCAGCCCGCTATCGGCCGCAGGCAGCGATGCGGCCAGCTGCAGGCCGTGGAAATGCCGCTGCAGCGGGCGGATGTCGCTGGCATCGAGTTCGCTGCGGCTGTCACTGCTGACCAGCGCACACAGGGTCTCGGCGGCAACGCCGGCCGGCTTGTGCAGCAGCATGCTGACCCGCTCGGCCTTTTCATCGCTGGCCTGCTCGGCCACGACAATCTCGGCGCTGTCATCGACCGGGCGCTGCGGCTGTTCCACCACCTCGCCATTGACCGTGACCCAGCCGCCTTCGATGTAACGTCGCGCTTCGCCGCGCGGGATGCCGAGCAGGGCGGACAGGCGTTTGTCGAGACGGATCGGTTCCATGGCGGAAAGGTCAGGCAGGGGGCGCGCAGTGTAGCCGCTGCGGCCGGTCAGCGCTGGCCGCGGTTGGCCAGCTCGGTCAGGTACAGGCGGGTATCGAACTCCAGCTGCAGGTAATCCGGCTCCATGTGCTGGCACAGCTGGTAGAAGGCCTTGTTGTGGTCGGCTTCCTTCAGGTGGGCCAGTTCGTGCACCACGATCATGCGCAGGAAGGCCGCCGGTGCCTGGCGGAACACGGTGGCGATGCGGATCTCGCGGCTGGCCTTGAGGCGGCCGCCGTGCACGCGGGAAATGGCGGTATGGGTGCCCAGGGCGTGCTTGATCACTTCCAGCGTGTTGTCGTAGCAGACCTTGTTGAGCGGCACCGACTTGCGCAGGTAGCGGTCCTTCAGCTCCTGCGTGTAGTCGTACAGCTGGCGGTCGCTGCGCACCTCGTGCGGGTCGGGGTAGCGCTGCTGCAGCCAGGGGCCGAGCTTGCCCTGCGCCAGCAGTTCGCTGACCTGGGCGACCAAGGGTTCGGGATAGCCGGTGAGGTACTTCAGGACTGCCATGCAGGGGCGGCGGGGCGTCGGTAGAATGGGGCATCCAAGATTACACGCGGTACGCACCGACCATGGCAAAGCCCAACGCGTTGCAGGAACAATTGCTCAAGGCCGGCCTGGCCAAGAAGTCGCAGGCCAGCGCTGCCGCGAGCGCGCAGGCCAAGGCCCGGCAGGGCAAGGCCGAATCGACCTCGGCCGACGTGCAGCGCGAGGCTGAACGGGCCCGCGCCGAGAAGGTCGAGCGCGACCGCGCGCTGGCCGCCGAGCGCAACGCCCAGGCCAAGCTGGCTGAACAGAAGGCGCAGGCGAAGCAGATCATCACGGCCCATGCCGTGCCCCACAAGGGCGATGACGAGTACCGCTTCAGTGATGGCGCGGCGATCCGCACCCTGCTGATCGACCCCAAGCTGCGCAAGGCGCTGTCGGTGGGTGTGCTGGTCATCGTCGCCCATGGCGAGGGCTACGCCCTGCTGCCGCGAGTCGCCGCCGAGAAGGTGCGTGAACGCGCGCCGGAAGCGATCATCGTCGACCACGGCCAGCCGGGCTCGACCGCCGAGATCTCCACCGGCAACGCCGAGGACGACGCCTACTACGCGCAGTTCCAGGTGCCGGACGACCTGGTCTGGTAAGGCGCGGCTGAACCGGCGGCTACGCCCGCCGGGCACGGCCCCGCGCTACCGTTTGCGGCGCAGTGCATCGTCCCCATATCAGGCGACACACCTGCGGAGGATGGCCATGGCCACCGGTTGGGCGGGAGATGGCGCGGTCCAGGACCAGATCGACGCCACCGTCGACGATGCGATCGCCCGCGCGCGGCGCCAGCTGCGCGAGGGGCCCGGTCTGGAACACTGTGAGGAATGCGACGCGCCGATTCCGTTGGCGCGGCGCCAGGCTGTGCCTGGTGTGCGGCTGTGCGTTGCGTGCCAGCAGGCGCGGGATGACGAAGACCAGGCGCATGCCGGGTACAACCGGCGTGGCAGCAAGGACAGCCAGCTGAGGTAAAGGGGTGTTTTATTGCAGGGCTGCGCCCTGCACCTGCAGAAGCAACGTCAACATCAAAGGCTGGCTTTCCGTGGGCTGGCGGGGTGAGTTCGGTTGAGGGGGACGCCGTAAACCCATCCATGGGGGCTTGGTCGCGCCATCCATGGCGCTCACACCCCCTCAACCGGACCCACCCCGCCTTCGACAGATTTCCGCGATCTGTTGGAACCTGCTGCTGATGGTGGGTGCCGACCAACGGTCGGCACCCACCAACAGCGCGCGGAATCTGTCAGAGGTGGGGCGGTGTGGGTGGGCAGGACCGTTGGCGCCATGGATGGCGCCATCGAGCCCCCATGGATGGGTTTACGGCGTGTCCTGACCACCCACACCGCCCCGCCATCCCACGGAATGCCGCTCTTGATCTTGCTTCGGCTTCGGCCTCTGCAGGTGCAGGGCGCAGCCCTGCCGAAAACCCCACCCTCAGCCGTCGCCCTGGATGCCGCCCGGTGCCTGTGCCGGGTCGCGCCAGCGGCGCACCGTGCGCTGGAAAAACAGGTTGTTCGGCAGCTGCAGCACCGTGCCCTCGTGGCCGTCGCCGGTCTCCTGCAGGGTGGTGTAGATCAGGTTGACGTCGATCACCCGGCCCTTCAGGCCCGGCTTCTCGCCGTTCTCCAGCACCTCGATGTAGTCATGCAGGCGGAACGGGCGGGTGGTGAAGATCAGCAGCGTGCAGAAGATGTTGGACAGCACGCTCCACGCCGCGAAGAAGGCCACTGCGCCCACGGCCGCGAAGCCGGTGAACGCGGTCCACAGTACCGACGGCGATGCGCCGAGCAGGCTGAGGATATATAGCACTGCGCTGAAATAGACCACGAAACTGCTGATCCGGCGTGCGCCCATCGCCATCTCCGGCGGCAGTGTGTAGTGCTCGGCGAAGCGGCGGATCAAGCGCCGTGCCAGCACCCGCAGCAGCCACGCGGCCAGCAGGGTGAGCAGGATCTTCGCGGCGATTCCGGCGTCGTGGAGCCAAGGGTAGGTCCAGGCCGGCAGGTGATCCTTCAGCGACAACATCATGGGGGGTGACGACAGGTGGCAATAACGGCCCCCGATGTTACCCGGCGCGTGCGGGGGATTCGACCGCCGGGGTCCAGGCCAGGCACACCAGCTCCTGGCGGTGCTGCTGCAGGCAGGCGCGGCCGTTGTCGGGGCGCAGCTGCAGTGACAGGCCCAGCGCCTGCAGCAGGACGCAGGCAGCGATCACCAGCAGGGCGGCGCAGGATGGGCTGGACATGGCAGGACTCCCGGACGGCAATCTCGCGAAGGACCTTCCATGGATGCAGCCGCCATCCAAAAGGTTGCATGCCATCGATCATCGACCGGCTCTAAACCTTTTCCCGGGTCGCCGCATCCAAGCGATATGCTCGACACCACCATGCCCGCGCCGCCTGCCGCCAATGACGCCGTCGACGAACCCGCCCTGGTGCGGGCGGCGGCCGCGGGCGACACCGCTGCCTACGAACTGCTGTACCGGCGTCACGCGCCGCGTGTATTCGCTGTCCTGTGGCGGTTGTGTGGCGGGCAGCAGGCACGTGCCGAGGATGCGCTGCAGGAGGCTTTCCTGCAGGCGTGGAAAGCACTGCCAGGGTTCCGTTTCGAGAGCAGCCTGTCCACCTGGCTGCATCGGCTGGGCGTCAACGCCGCGCTGATGGAGTTGCGCGGCCGGGCTGCCGGGCAGGACCACGACAGCCTCGATGATATCGACGGAGGCCTGCAGGAACTGGCGGTGCATGACCGTTGTGCCGGCACCGAGCGCGATCTTGAGCGCGCGCTGTCGACACTGCCGCCACGGGCGCGTGCGGTACTGGTACTGCACGACATCGAAGGCTGGAAACACCAGGAAATCGCCGAGCAGCTGCAGATGGCCGTCGGCAGTTCCAAGGCACAGCTGCATCGTGCGCGCGGCCTGTTGCGCGCACGGCTGGGAGACATGACATGAGTACACACGAACACGATTCCGTTCACGACCTGCTGGCCCGGCTGCGCGGGCTGCCGAACGAGCGCGATGTCCCCACCGATGGCTGGGCACGCCTGTCGGCCCAGCTGCCGCCGCGTGAACCGCAGGCAGCACCTGCGCCAACGGACAACGTGGTGGCCCTGCCAACGCGCTCGCGGCGCCGCTGGTGGCTGCCGGTCGGCGCTGCCCTGGCGGCCAGCCTGGCGGTCTACGCCGTGGCGCCGTGGCGCCATGCGCAGCCAGAGGTACCGGTACCTTCAGCGCTGCAGCTTCAGGCGGCGGCGATGACCGAGCAGTACCGGCAGGCCGTCGCTTCGCTGCCCGACGGACGGGCGCCGGAATGGCAGCCGGCCCTGCACGAACTGGATGAAAGCGCGGCGCAGATCCGTGCCGCCCTGGCGCAGGACCCGCGTGCGCCGCACCTGCTTGGCCAGCTCAAGCGCACCTATGCGCTGCGGCTGGAACTGACCCGGCAGGCGGCCTATGCCGCCGAGTCCGGCTTGACGACCTGAGGAGACCCCCATGACCCGAACCCTGATTTCCTGCTGTGTCGCGCTGCTGCTGGCCCCTGCCGTGGCGCTGGCCGATACCCGCATCGACGAGCGCCATACGCTGGCCGCGGGCGGTCGCATCGAGCTGAGCAACGTGGCCGGCAAGGTGACCGTGCGTGGCTGGGACCGCAATGACGTGCAGCTCACCGGCACGCTCAGCGATGGCCTGCAGCTGCGTCAGGAAAAAAGCGCCAACCGTGTGCGCTGGGAGATCGAGTACCCGCGCCGCAGCAACAACGGCGGCGCAACACTGGTACTGAACGTACCGCGTTCGGTGGAACTGCTGCTCAGCACGGTCAGTGCCAGCCAGGACATCAGTGGCATCGATGTGCGACGACTGCAGGCCGACACGGTCAGCGGCAGCCTGAGCGCGGCTGGCCGCAGTGGCGACAGCAAGCTCAACACGGTCAGTGGCAGCGTCAGCGCACGCCTGCAGACGCCCAAGCTGGACGTGAACACGGTCAGCGGCCGGATCGAGGCCGGCGGCGGCGTCTCTGGCGATATCGGTGCGCAGACGGTGTCGGGCCGGGTCGAGGTGGACGCTGGCCGCGTGCAGCGGCTGGCGGTGGAGACCGTCTCGGGCAGCATCGATCTGGCAGCAGCCGGACTGGCACCCGGTGGCCGGATCAATGTCGAATCGGTCAGTGCCTCGGTCACGCTGAGCCTGCCGCGCGCGGTGTCGGCGCAGCTGTCGGTGAACAGCTTCAGCGGCTCGATCAACAGCGATGCCGGCCAGGTGGAGCGACCGCGCTATGGGCCGGGCAGCCACCTCGATACGCGTCTGGGCGGCGGCGACGGTGACATCCGCATCCAGTCGCATTCGGGCAGTGTTCGGGTTCGCCTGGATCGCTGAGCACGGTCCGGCAGGCCGCGGCGGCAGCGCCGCCGCGGTCGGTGCTGGGTCAGCTGGCTTTCTTCAGCGCCCAGGTGGTGCCGAGGACTTCGATCTTGCCACCGGCCTTGCGGAACGCTGCCAGGTCCGAAGCGATCGAATCGCTGCTGACCACGGTGCTGGCGGCCGCGCCCTTGCGTTCGCTGCGGATGCTGTTGCTGGCCTTCGCGGGGGTCTTTGCCTTGCGGGGCATGGTTGCTCCTGTCAGGTGGAAGGGGAGGAAAGCGCCCAGGCGTCGGCCTGGCGCAGGTAGTCCTGCCGCTCGCGGCGGCAGTCATCGCCGCCCATCGAAAACTGGCGGCAGATCGCCGGGCGCTGCGAATAGATCGTGCAGCGCAGGTGATAGGGATCGATCGCCGCGCACCAGCCTTCCTCGTTGCGCGCCATCACGGCACGGCCGTGGGTGTCGCGTGACAGGAACTGGCCGGGCACGTGGTCGCCGGGCTGCAGCAGCACGGGCAGCCGGCAACAGACCGCGTCACAACGGCGGCAGTCGATGGGTGCAGGTGCTGCGTCAGGTTGTAAGGCCACAGGGGCCTGGCGGGTGCCCAAAGCGGGTCTCGATGGCGGCTCAGGTGCTGCGCGGACCATGATCGAGCCAGGAAGGCATGGCCGCTAGGCCCGCAGGGCGGGCCAGGCTGCACCGTGGACACACACCGGCGTGGCCGGTGGAAGGTGCAGCGGAGTTCTAGCCGACCAAGAGTAACTTAGACCGCGTAACGTTTTGTTAATCCTGGCTGGCTGCCGCCAATGCCAGGCCCTGGACCACGCCCAGCGAGGGCTCGCCATGGACCATGTGGGCACCCGGGAAGGCCTCGGCCACGGCCTGGCGCAGGTAGCCGGCACGGGACATGCCGCCGGTCAGGAATACCGCATCCGGGTCGCCGCCGATGTCGCTGCGGACCTGCGCCAGCAGTTCACGGATCTGCTCCAGGTAGCCGTGGGCGGCGGCGGCCAGGCCGTCGGCGCTGCTGTCGGCATGCAGGTCGCGGGCGATGTAGTCCAGCGTGCTGCGGTGCTCGCTGGCGGCGCTGAGGGCGATCTTGGCGCGTTCGACATCGCGGTACAGGCGGGCGGTATTGCCGGTGTCCTGCAGGGCCTGCAGGCGCGCGCCCCACGGGTCGTCGACGTGATCGTATTTGTGCTGCCGGAAGTCACGCTGGCGCGTCATGTCCTGCACTGTCGCTGCTTCCACGTAGTGGTGGGCGGGTACGCGGGTGATACCGCGGCCGAACAGCGGCATGTAGCTGGACAGGCTCAGCGCCAGGTCGATGTCGGTACCGCCGCGGGCGATACCCCAGGCGCGGTGGATGCGCGGGGCGTCGTCGCCGCCGACTTCTGCATGCGCGATGTCGGTGGTACCGCCACCGATGTCGACGATCACCGCCTGGTGACGTTCGCGGCTTTCGGCGTGGTAATGCATGGCCGCCGCGGCCGGTTCCTCGAGGAAATCGATCCGGTCGAAGCCGGCCTGGGTGGCCGCTTCGCGCAGGATGTCCAGCGCCTGGTCGTTGCCGGCCGCGCCGATCGAGCTGCGGAACTGCACCGGGCGGCCGAGCAGGGCGGCACGCAGCGGGCGGCCGAGCTGGGCGCTGGCGGTCAGGCGGATGTGTTCGAGGATGTGCGCGGCGATGCCGGTGATGGTCTGCTTCGCGCGCGGGTGCAGGTTGTAGCCCAGCATCGACTTCGGGCTCTGCACCAGGTTGCCTTCGTGTTCCTCGAAATAGGCTTCCAGCGCGTCGTCGCCGTAGACCGCGTTCTGCAGCAGGTCGCTGGCGCTGCGCTCCTTGCCGGTGCGGGCTTCCATCCATTCCCGCCGCAGTGCGCGCAGGGCTTCGCGGCGCAGTGCCTGTGGCGTGCGTTCCTGGCCGGCGACACGGGCTGCGCGTGCGGCGCTGTCGATCATCTGCTGCAGCTGGTGTTCCTGGCCATCATCGAGCTGGAAGTCGTCCGGGTCGGGCACCACGCCGGGGAAGTACACGCTGGTACGGAACTGCTCGGCGTCGCCGAAACGGATCGGCAGCAGTTTCCCCTCATGCACGATGGCGGCGGCGGAGTTGCTGGTACCGAAGTCGATGCCGAGGCGCATGGGGAGTTCCGGGGGCGATCAGGGGCCGCGCACTCTGCTGCAGTTCGCGGCCGACTGCAAGTTCCAGGAGCGTGCTGTTCCGGCGCTGGTCATGGCGCTGGCCGGATGCCGGCCAGGGAAATGGGTCTCCGGGCCAGGCGTTACAATGGCGGCTGTTGATTCACTTTGAGGTACTTGCTGATGTCTTCTGCCCCCGCCTGCCCGCAGTGCACCCTGGAAAACACCTACGCCGATGGTGCGCTATGGATCTGCGCCGACTGCGGTTTCGAATGGACCGCCGAGGAAAGCGCCGGTTCGACCCTGGTCGTGCGTGACAGCAACGGCAACACCCTGCAGGCCGGCGACACCGTCACCGTGATCAAGGACCTGAAGGTCAAGGGTTCCTCGATCCCGCTCAAGCAGGGCACCGTGATCCGCAACATCCGCCTGGTCGAGGACGATGCCGAGCACATCGAAGGCAACTCGGACAAGATCAAGGGCCTGGTCCTGAAGACCTGCTTCCTCAAGAAGGCCTGATCGCCTTCAGCGCCGGGCCTGCTGCTGCGCGCGCCAGCGGGCCAGGCTGTCCAGCTTGGCCTGGTAGCGCGCCTGCTCCGGCGCGCCCCCCAGTTCCTGTGCACGCAGCAGTTCGCGGTCGGCGCGCTTGAGCTGGCCAGCCAGGAAATAGACCCGTGCCAGCCCGAAGTGGAACTGATGCGCGGTGTCATACAGGCGCACGGCCTGCCGGTAATAGCGGATCGCCTGGTCCAGCTGGCCGGCGCGTTCGGCCCGGGCGCCGAACATGTACTGCGCGAACGGATCTTCGCGCTGCACCGACTTCAAACGGCGCTCAAGTGACTGCGCCTGCGCGGTCAGTCCCAGGCTGCGGAACAGCGCGGAGGCATTGGTCAGTGCAGCATCCTGGCGGCCGTCCAGCTGCAGCGACCGATCCAGCGCCTGCCGCGCCGCCTCGTTGTTGCCTTCACGGTGGTCGAGCACGCCGAGGTTGTTCCACACCGGAGCGAACCCGCTGTCCTGAGCCAGGGAAGCGTCGAAGAAAGCACGAGCGCCGCCGAAGTCACCGTCGGCGAGGCGCTCCGCACCCAGGTTGTTGTAGAAGTGCGCCAATGCCCGAGCACGGCTCACGGGAACCGGCCCGCGGCGGTCATAGAGCACATTGCGATCCAGATCGACGGTACCGAAACGCCCGCCGACGTCGACACCGGCATTGACGTGGCCGACGCTGTAGACCACGCCCGCGTCCTGGTTCTGGTACCAGGACACCACCTGCCCCACTTCCTGCACGCGGGCCTGGATACCAGCCTCCCGTGCAAGCGTCACGAACAGCAGGGTGAAGGCCAGGCAGTTGGCGCGGCGGTGCTGCCAGATATCGCTGACGGTGTAGGTCGCATCGGCGTCGTACTGAAGGTCCAGCCCGTGCTGATCGAAGATCATCTCTACAAGCGCCTGCAGCCGCTGGTCGCGGGAGTAGCTGCGCTGGATCACCCGCTTCTGGAGCATCGCACGCAGGTCCGCGGGAATGGCGAATACTTCTTCCGGGGTCGGCACACGTGCGGCCGACACGGTGACGGTCGGGGTCGTCACCACATCGGCGGGCGGTGCCTGGCCTGCGCCGAAGGCAGGAACACAGAAAGCCAGCAGCGAAAGGCAGAGGCAATGGGCGGCAGAACGGTACATGACGGTTCCCGGCAGCGGCGGGCGCTCCCGCCTGTGGCGAGTGTATTCCCATGGATGCCAGGCTGCAGCGACCGTTGGTCGGCGCCGTGTTCATCCACAACCGATGTGGACCAGCGCTCGACAAAGCTGTGGACAACCGGCTGTGGGCCCCGCCCGGCAAGCGTTGTGAGCGAGTGGTGAAAAAACCACCAGCTTGCCCGGCACCGGCACAGGCGGGATGATCGGGGCATGGACTTCTCACCGCTGACGCTTGCTCCGGCGCAGTGGCAGGCGCTGCAGGACAGCTATGCAACGCCGCCACGCGCCTACCATCACTTCGGCCATGTGCGCGCGGTGCTGCAGCACTGCCAGGAAGTGGCCGAAGGCCCGGGCTGGCGGCAGCCGGCCGAGGTCTATCTGGCCGTGCTCTACCACGACGCGATCTACGAGGCCGGCCGCAAGGACAACGAGGCACGCTCGGCAGCGCTCGCCCTGCAGGCGATCGCGCAGGCGCCGGAGCTTGCCGGTGTCGACACCGCCCGCGTGGAGCAGTTGATCCTGTTGACCGCCCGCCATGGTGCGCTGGGCCGGGACGATGTGGATGCCGAGGCGGCGCTGTTCCTTGACTGCGACATGGCGATCCTGGCCGCGCCGGAGCCGGTGTTCGCCGCCTATGACCGTGGTGTAGCCGAGGAATACAGGGGCGTTGTGCCGGGCTTCCTGTACCGTGCTGGCCGGCGTCGATTCCTGCAGGGGCTGCTGCGTGCACCGCGGATTTTCCTCAGTGACTTCTTCCATCAGCGCCTGGATGCGGCCGCGCGCGACAACCTGCGCCGTCAGCTGGCGCGCTGAGCCACCCCGGTACACTGGCGGCCTGTTTCCATCGGCTGTCGCCTCCAACCGTGTCCGACCCTGATCCCGATCCCCGCCCGCTGCCGCCGGAAGAGCCCGGTCCCAACGAATGCTGCGGCAGTGGCTGCCCCTTGTGCGTACTTGACCTGTATGCCGACGAGCTGCAGCGCTATCGCAAGGCGCTGGCCGAATGGAAGGCGCGGCATCCTGAGACCGCACCATGAACCGCACGCGCCCGGCGGCAGCGCTGGCGCTGGTGGCATTGCTGCTGTTTGTGGCCACCGCGCTGTGGACGCAGTTCGCACGTGCCGATCTGGACTGGGTGCGGGCCACGCTCAGCCTTTACCTGCACGGGCCGTGGGGGCTGGCGCTGCGTGCGGCATATTGCCTGCTGGCGCTGGCCATCACGGTGCTTGGCATTGCGCTGTATCGCGGCAGCATCGGTCCGCGGCGCAGTGCGGCGGCGCCGCTGTTGTTCAGCGTCTCAGCACTGGGGCTGGCGACGGTCGCCATCGGTGACAGCTGGCTGCCGGAAGCCACCCCCCTGCTGGCGCCGTTCATCCACGGGCTGGCGGCCAACACCGCGTTCCTGTGCGCCAGTGTCGGCATGCTGCTGCAGGCCTGGTATCTGCGCCGCGAACCGGGCTGGCAGTCCGCCGCCGGCCTGCTCTGGGGTTGGGCCTGGCTGGCGTTCGCACTGTTGTGGCTGCATGTGCTGTGGCGCGCCGGTCCGCCGCGCGGGCTGGGCCAGAAGGCCGTGATCGTGGTGATCGTGGGCTGGCTGCTGTACCTGGCGCTGGCACTGTACCGGCGCGGTCGGCGTACCACGGCCCACTGAATCCCCAACGGCCTGCGCCGGTACGTGCCGTGCACGCGGCGGCGGCGTATCGTGTGCGTATTCCATCGGGGATGCGATATGAAGCGTGCAGGGCTGGGCTGGGCAATGGGTGTGGTTCTGGCGCTGGCGGCGCTGCCGGCGATGGCGGCGGCCAACGTGCAACAGTTCAGCCATGGGCGGTTCGAGCAGATTCCAGTGCACATGCCGGCCGGCACGCCGCAGCGGGTAGTGATCTGGTTCCATGAGCCCACCGCCGGTGGCGACACCAGCCGCCTGCCGATCGAGGCCCTGCGTGCCGACGGCGCCATGGTTGCCGCCGTGGACATCGCGCACCTGCGCGGGGTGCTCAAGCGCGAGGGTGACCCGACCTGTTCGTTCGGTTCCGGTGACGTCGAGAACTTCTCGCGCTGGCTGCAGGCCTCGCTGCATCTGCCCGGTTACCACCTGCCGCTGGTCGGCGGTGATGGTGAAGGTGCCGAGATGGCCTATTCGCTCGCAGCGCAGGCCGATACCCAGGTGTTCGCCGGCGTGCTGACCACCGGCTTCTGTCCGGACCACAACCACCAGCGCATGGTCTGCGGCGATGGTGTGAAGCACAACAAACTTCAGCCTGCCGAGCTGAACTTCCCGTGGTTGAGTGCGGCCGGTGACCACGGCTGCAAGGTGGGGGAGGCCAGCCAGTTCGTGCAGCAGGTCGCGATGGCGCGTGAGTTCAAGCGCACCGCGCGCGGTGATGCCTCGCCGGGCCTGGTGGCCGCAGCGCGGGTAATCGGCGCGCAGGCCGGCGTCAGCCTGGCACCGCCGCCGGCCGCGCTGAAGGGCCTGCCGGTGGTGGAGATGCCAGCCGCCGGCAACGGCGACACGCTTGCCGTGTTCGTTTCCGGCGACGGTGGTTGGGCCGGCCTGGACAAGAACGTGGCGTCGTCACTCAACGAGCATGGCGTGGCGGTGGTCGGCATCGATTCGCTGCGCTACTTCTGGAGCGAGCGCACGCCGAAGGGCTTTGCCGGTGACCTGCAGAAGATCATCGACCACTACCGCCAGCAGTGGCACCGCGACAAGGTGATGCTGATCGGCTTCTCGCAGGGCGCCGACGTGCTGCCGGCCACCATCAACCAGCTCGATGCCGATACCCGCGCGGCGCTGGACCGTATCGTGCTGCTGTCGGTGGGCAGGAAGGCCGACTTCGAATTCCACGTCAGCAACTGGCTGGGCGGCGGCGGTGACGGTCTGCCGATCGCGCCGGAAGTGGCCAGGCTGCCGGCGGAAAAAACGCTGTGCGTATACGGCGAAAAGGATGAGGATGCACTGTGCCCGGACCTGCCGGCCAATGACGGCGTGAGGAAGGTGAAGCTGCCGGGCGATCACCATTTCGGTGGTGACTACGATCGCCTGGCCGAGGTAATCCTCAAGGGCGGGATGTAGCGTCAAGCCATGCCCGACCGCTGTCGCTGACGTGTCGACCAAGGTCGACACCTACCCGGCGAAGTGTAGCGTCGAGCCCTGCTCGACGGATCGCGGCCTCAACTCCGCCGCGGGTCCAGTGAAATCAGGCGCGTGGCATCCAGCAGCGCCGCCGGCAGGTGCATGCCGCCCGGTGCGGCCAGGTAACGCGGCCGCCACTGCGGATCGAACTTCGATTTGAAGCGGCGCAGGCCACTGAATCCATAGAAGCGCTCACCATGCCGCGCGAGCAGGCCGGCCAGCCGGTTCCAGCGACCGGCCAGGCGATGCTGGGCCAGCCCGGACAGCGGTGCCATGCCCAGCGAGAACCGCGCATAGCCCTGCGCGCGGCCCCACAGGAACAGCTCGATGAAGAGGAAGTCCATCGTCCCCTTCGGCGCTTCGTTGACGTGGCGCATCAGGTCCACCGACAGCTCGGCACCGGCCGGTGCCTGCCACAGGTTGGCAAACGCCACGATCTGGCCTTCGGCCTCGACCAGCGCCACCGGGAAGCGCACCAGGTAGTCCGGGTCGTAGCTGCCCAGCGAGAAACCCTTTTCGTCCCCGGATTTGTCTTCCAGCCAGGCGTTGGAAATCGCGTGCAGGCGCGGCAGCAGGCTGGGAATTTCCTCCACTGGCGCTACGCGGAACGACAGGCCGCTGCGCTTGCCGCGGTTCCAGGCCTGGCGCAGGTCGGCACGTTCGCGACCTTCCAGGCCGAAGTCGTGCAGAGGCACCATCGCTTCTTCGCCCAGTTTGACCAGCCCCAGGCCCAGGTCGAGATAGGTCTGCCAATACGTCTCGCCGACCTGGTAGAAGACCGGACGCAGGCCAAGCCGGTCGGCTTCTTCGCGGAAGCGCCAGATCAGTGCACGGGCGACGTCTGGCGGGCCGACTGGATCGCCCATTGCGATCAGCGAGCCACCGTAGCGCTGCATCATCACGAAGCCCAGCCTGGCGTCGTCACGCAGCACTGCCTTGTCGGCGGTCAGTACCAGACAGGCTTGGGTGTCCGTAGCACCCGCCAGCACCGGTGCCAGCGATTGCAGCGTGGCTTCGTCGGCGGCCGGCAGTGGGCTGCGCGTGCTATGCAGCAGCCGCGCCAGGCCGAACATCACCAGCGCGATGGCCACCACCAGCAACGCGCGCAGCGCGCGTGGTGCGTTGCCCGACACCGCGAACTGCCACCACAACTCGTTCTGGTATTCGACATGGCTGTAGGTGAAGAACAGCAGCCAGGTGACCGCCACCAGCACCAGGCCGAGGTTGCGCAGCCACGGCCATGACCAGGCTTCGTCCAGCAGCGCGCCCTGGCGGTAGAACTCGCGACGTGCGGCCCACAGTGCCATCGCCACCAGCACCGCCGAGAGGGCGATCAACAGTTGGCCACCACGCAGCCACAGCGGCAGCGGGGTGATCACGCACACCGCCATTGCCAGCATCCACGCGGCGTGGCTGCGCCGGGCCAGGCCCTGGCCGATCAGCAGCAGTGCGACGCCGCTGAGACTGCCGATCAGGTGCGAGGTTTCGAGGATCGGCAGCGAGGCGTTGACCAGGTGACGGCGCGGCGTCGGCAGCGTGCCGTCGATGACCAGCGCGGCACCGATGCTGAACACCGCCAGCGCGATGATCTGCGGCAACCATGGGCGCAGCGCGTTCCAGCCGGCACGGGTTGCGCCGGCGCTGGCCTGCAGCGGCTGGCGCAGGGCGGGCGCGAGCGCGAGCAGGGTAGCCAGTACCAGCGGCAGTACATAGTAGGTAACGCGGTAGATCAGCGCCGCCGCCAGCACCGCCGCCGGTGCCACCTGCGGCAACAGCTTCAGCAGGCTCCATTCGAACACGCCCAGGCCGGCCGGCACGGTCGAGACCAGGCCGGCCAGCACCGCCACCAGGTACAGGCCGACGAAGCCGGGCAGGCCGGTGGGAGTGGAGTCGGGCAGCAGCACATAGAACGCAGCACTGGCCAGTACCAGCTCGATGACGCTGAGCACGGTGACGCCGATCATGGTCCGGCGGTCGGGTAGCCACAACGCATGGCCGAACACGCTGAACTGCCGTCCATCGCGGCCGACCAGCAGCACGGTGCCGAGATAGGCGAGCAGGGCGACGATGCCGACCACGCGCACGGCTTCGGGATTCAAAGGCAATGCCAACGCCGCCGCCGCAGGTTCCATGCACAGCGCGACGCTGATCAACAGCCATGCACCGAACACGAAACCGAGCGTGCTCATCAGCACTACCTGGCCGATCTGAGCCAGGTCCAGGCCGGCGCTGCGGTAGCCACGCAGGCGCACCGCACCACCGGTCAGCGCGGCAAAGCCGACGGTCTGGCCCAGCGTATGCGCGAGGAAGGCGGTGATGCCGATGCGCGCCGGATGCACGCGGATGCCGCTGCGGCGCAGGCCGATGGCATCGAAGCCGATCAGGCAGGCGTAGCTGGCCAGGCCAAGCACCACGGTGAGCGCGATCTGCATGCCGCTGAGCTGGCGGAACGCCTGGCGGATGGCACGGTAGCCGTGCTCGTCGAATTCACTGGCCAGGCCATGCAGGGCCAGCGAAAGGATCAGCAGGGGAACGACGATGGTGAGGACCCGCTTCCATGCCGGGGTAGAGGAAGCGGTGGCGGGGTCGGTGTCTGGGGTCATCGGCGCAAGGGTGCGTCAGGAAGGGCGAGTGCGGTGTCAACGCGGGCGTGGCGCATCGTGCGCCTGTCGCCGTCATTTGACCAGCGTACGTGTCGTAGCCCGGTAGTGGGGCTGCGCGAAGGTTGCCCATGCACCCACCGTTGACCGGTTTGGAGGACAATGCAGGCCTGATCACCCGCAGGAGCCACGCCCATGATGGAGCGTTACGACGTCGGACCGCGCATGTCCGAAATGACCGTGTACAACAAGGTCGCCTACCTCTCCGGCCAGATTCCGGAAGACACGAGCCAGGACATCACCGGGCAGACCCGGCAGGTGCTGGCGGAGATCGACAAGCTGCTGGCGCTGGTCGCCAGTGACCGCCAGCACGTGCTGCGCGCGGAAGTGTTCCTGGCCGACATCGCCGACTTCGACGGCATGAACAAGGCGTGGGACGAGTGGGTGGTCGAGGGCGCGACCCCGGCCCGTGCGACTTTCGAAGCCAAGCTGGCCCACGCCGAGTGGAAGGTCGAGATCGTGGTGACGGCGGCGGTGCCGTAACGGCAGGCAAGGTTACCGCCCATCAGCGGAGGTGGTAGAGCCGACTGTTGGTCGACTGTCGCGCGCAGCGCGGGATTTTGCGCCGCCGGAATGAAGAGCAGTCGACCAACAGTCGACTCTACCCCGCCGCTCCACCGCCGGTTGGTCCGGTGGCTACGTTGGCACCAGCTCGATGCAATCCACCGGGCATGGGGGAATGCACAGCTCGCAGCCGGTGCACAGATCGGCAATGACCGTGTGCATGTATTTTGCGCCGCCGACGATGGCATCCACCGGGCAGGCTTGGATGCACTTGGTGCAGCCGATGCAGTCGGCTTCCACGATCAACGCCACCTGCGGCGCCTTGTGCTCGCCGCGCGCACGGTCGTAGGGCCTGGCCGGTACGCCCAGCACCTGCGCCAGTGCACGCGCACCGGCATCGCCACCCGGCGGGCAGCGGTCCACATTCGCCTCGCCACGCGCCATCGCCTGCGCGTACGGGCGGCAGCCGTCGTAGCCGCATTGCCCGCATTGGGTCTGCGGCAGCAGGCGGTCGAGGCGTTCGGTCAGGGGCGGGATCAGGCTCATGCGTGGCGAAGGCTGCGCGGTGGGGTCATTTCAGGGGTTTGCCACGGAACCAGCGCTCGTGGGCCAGCGCCAGCATCGGCTTGTCTTCGGAACTGTCGCCGTAGGCATGGATGCGCACGTAGCGCGACAGATCGAACTGGCGACGGATGTGCTCGACCTTGCGCGGGCCGCAGTCGCCACCGGCATAGCGACCGGTCAGACGACCGTCCCGGCTCTCCAACCGGTTGCAGATCAGCTGCAGGCCCAGCTGCTCGCACCATGGCCGCAGGTACAGGTCCAGCGAACCGGACACGATCACCACGGTGTGCTGCTGTTCCTTGTGCCAGCGGATCTGCTCCAGCATTTCCGGGCGTACCACGTCGGGCAGGAACTCACGCGAGAAGCCGGCGGCCAGCGTGGCGATGTCATCACTGTGGCGGTCACTGAAGGTCAAACGGGTGACGCGTGCGCGGATGCGTTCGGCCGAGATCAGTTTCAGCCTGTACGCGGCCAGCCACGGGCCGACCTTCCACCACGCCTGCGCCAGCTGTTCGGCGGTGGCCACCCGGCGCAGGAAGCGGCCATAGGTATCGCAGGTGGTCACGGTGTGGTCGAAGTCGAACAGCGCCAGTTCCATTCCGTTGCCTCCCATCGCGTGCCCCGTGGCCGGTGCTGCCGGCGGGCGTGGCCGCAACCACGCCCGCTGCAGGCATCAGCGCACCGGCATGCCCGGCTGCGCGCCGCTGTCGGCGTCCAGCAGCGCCAGCGCGCCACCGTCGAAACCGGCCGACAGGATCATGCCTTCGCTCAGGCCGAAGCGCATCTTGCGCGGGGCCAGGTTGGCGATGAACACCACGCTGCGGCCGACCAGCTTCTCCGGCTCGCCGTAGCTGGCGCGGATACCGGAGAAGATCTGGCGCTTGCCCAGTTCACCTGCATCCAGTTCGAAGCGCAGCAGCTTGTCCGAGCCTTCCACGAACTCGCACACCAGCACCTTGCCGATGCGCAGGTCGAGCTTGGCGAAATCGTCGATGCCGATGTAGGCCGGAGCATCGGCGCTCTTTGCTTCGTCCTTGGCCGGGGCGGCCGACTTGACCGCTTCGGTCTTGGCGGCGGGGGCGGCGGCAGCGGCCGGCTGCAGGGTGTCCTTGGAGGCGTCGATCATGGCGTCAATCTTCTTCGGGTCGATACGGGTGAACAGCGGGGTGTACTCAGTGATGCGGTGGCCGAGCAGCGGCTGTGCCAGCTCGGTCCAGTCGTTCACCGGCGCGGCCAGGAAGGCCTCGGCCTGTGCGGCGGTGGCCGGCAGCACCGGCTTCAGGGCGGTGACCAGTGCGCGGAACAGGTTCAGGCCCTGGCTGCACACGGCCTGCAGCTGCGCATCGGCGCCTTCCTGCTTGGCGATGACCCACGGCTTGACGTCGTCGATGTAGCGGTTGGCTTCGTCGGCCAGGGTCATGGTCAGGCGGATCGCCGCGGCCGGGTCGTTGCGTTCGTAGGCTTCACGGATCGGCGCCAGGCCATCGACGAAGCGCTGGTACTGCGCCGCATCGGGCAGCTGCGCGGCCAGCTGGCCGTCGAAGCGCTTGCTGATGAAGCCGGCGCAGCGGCTTGCGAGGTTGACGAACTTGCCGACCAGGTCGGCGTTGACACGGGCGATGAAGTCACCCAGGTTCAAGTCGAGATCGTCGACGCCACCGCCGGACTTGGCGGCGTAATAGTAGCGCAGCGCTTCCGGCTCCAGGCCGGCATCGAGGAAGGTACGCGCCATCACGAAGGTGCCGCGCGATTTGCTCATCTTGGCGCCGTCCACGGTCAGGTAGCCGTTGACGTGCAGGCGGGTCGGCGCGCGGTGGCCGGTACCGTGCAGCACCGCCGGCCAGAACAGGCCGTGGAAGTTGACGATGTCCTTGCCGATGAAGTGGTGCAGCTCGGTGGCGGTGCCGGCGCGCAGGTGCGCTTCGAAGTCTTCGCCGATCCTGCCGCACAGGGTCTGGAAGCTGGACAGGTAGCCGATCGGCGCATCCAGCCAGACATAGAAGTACTTGCCTGGCTGGCCGGGAATCTGGAAACCGAAGTAAGGCGCATCGCGCGAGATGTCCCACGCGCGCAGGCCACCTTCGGCATTGAGCCACTCACCCAGCTTGGCCTTCACGCCCGGCAGGGCAACATCGCCGGCCAGCCATTCGCGCAGGAACGCATCGAAGTGGCCCACCTCGAAGAAGAAGTGCTCCGAATCGCGCATCTCCGGCGTGGCACCGGAGATGACCGAACGCGGCTCCTTCAGGTCGGTCGGTGCATAGGTCGCGCCGCACACTTCGCAGTTGTCGCCATACTGGTCAGGGCTGCCGCAGTTCGGGCAGATGCCCTTGACGTAGCGGTCGGGCAGGAACATGCCCTTGGCCGGGTCGTAGAACTGCGCCACCGAACGCCGGCTGATGTGGCCGGCCGCTTCCAGCTTCAGGTAGAACTGCTCGGTCAGCGCCTTGTTGGCCGCCGAATTGGTCGAATCGTAGTGGTCGAAGGCCACGCCGAAGGCGGCGAAGTCACGTTCGTGGCTGGCCTGGATGTTGGCGATGAAGGTTTCCGGGGTGACCCCGGCCTTTTCCGCGGCCAGCATGATCGGCGTGCCATGGGTGTCGTCGGCGCAGACAAACCAGGCCTTGCCGCCGCTCATTCGCCGCGCACGCACCCAGATGTCGGCCTGGATGTAGCCGACCAGGTGGCCCAGGTGCAGCGGGCCGTTGGCGTAGGGCAGGGCGGTGGTGACGAGCGCGGTACGGGTCATGGTCGCGGGGTGAAGCCGAGGGGAACCGCAGAGTATCGCATGCCCGCAACGAGGTGACCCGGCCGGGGCCGGGTCACGGGGATGAAGCGGGGGCCGGGGCGCTTATTCGCGCTGCCAGGTCTGCGCGCGGCAGATGAAGGCGATGCAGCCGGACACGTCAAGCCTGGTGCCGCCGGGCTGCAGTTCCATCTTCGACTTGTAGGTCTTGCCGTTGGCCGGATCGAGGATGGTGCCGCCGGACCACTTGTTGGCGCCGTCGGCCTTCAGGTTCCAGAGGATGGTCATGCCCTTCACCGGCTTGTTCTTGTTGGCGCCTTCACAGCCGTCGCAGACCGGGTTCGGGCCCTTGTCCGAGTGCAGGATGTCGACCACCTTGCCGGTCAGGGTGCCGTTGGCGGCCTGGGTGATCTCGACGATCGACTTCACCTTGCCGGTCTTGTCGTCGATGGTCTTCCAGCGGCCGGCGGCGCCGTCGGCGGCCTGCGCCGAGAGCGCGGCCAGGCACAGCGGCAGTGCCAGCAGCAGGGTCTTGAAGGTCTTGCGCATGGTCCCCTCCCAGGGTTCATTCCGGCACGATGCCGGTACGGGTCGACTGTATACCCATTCGGCGGGGTATGGGGAAGGGGGGCGTTGCAGGGCTGCGCCCTGCACCTGCAGAGGCAACAGCAACGGCAGCGGCGGGATTCCGTGGGATGGCGGGGCGGTGTGGGTGGGCAGGACACGCCGTAAACCCATCCCTGGGGGCTTGATGGCGCCATCCATGGCGCCAACGGTCCTGCC
>NZ_JABEME010000002.1 GCF_013004645.1 Stenotrophomonas africana
AAAGCCTCCCTGGTGAAATTAGCGCTGTGGAACCACCCGATCCCATCCCGAACTCGGAAGTGAAACGCAGCTGCGCCGATGGTAGTGTGGCTCAAGCCATGCGAGAGTAGGTCATCGCCAGGGTTTACACCCAAAACCCCGCTGCTCACGCAGCGGGGTTTTTCTTTGTGCGCAGGAAATGCGGATAGCGCCGGCCGCGGGCCGGTCACCCGATGGCATTACATCGGCCGGTAGATCCACGCCATGCGTGGATGCCCCCTGCGAGTAGCCACGGCGCAAACCAAGCGTGGCCACTACCAACAGCAGGCCCGCACGGCGATCGTTTGCCGGGTAGATCCAGGCGATGCGTGGATGCTCTCAGGGCGGGACCCAGGCGCCAACCAAGGTTGGCAGCTACCCATCGTTTGCCGGCCAGCGGCCGGCACTACCCGTAGATCCGCGCCGTGCAGGGATGCTCTCTGCGTGACCCATCACGCAGATCACGCATAAAAAGACGGCGCCCTGCGGGCGCCGTCCTGATCAGACTCGAATGAAAGGCCCGGGTCAGGCGGCCTGCGAGACCTCGTGCGGTTCCTGCTGGCGGAATACCGAGACTGCTTCGGTCAGCGTCCCCGCCTGCGACTGCAGCTCACGTGCGGCAGCGGTGGCTTCTTCCACCAGCGCCGCGTTCTGCTGCGTGGCCTGATCCATCTGCACCACGGTCTGGTTGATCTGCTCGATACCGATCGACTGCTCCTGCGACGCTGCAGAAATCTCGCGCATCAGGTGGCTGACATCCTCCACGCCGCCGACAATGCCCTGGATGCGCTGGCCGGCGTCGGCCACCAGCTGGGCACCTTCACCCACCTGCCGGCCTGCTTCGTCGATCAGCTTCTTGATCTCCTGTGCGGCCGCCGCCGAACGCTGTGCCAGCACGCGTACTTCGCTGGCCACCACGGCAAAGCCTCGGCCCTGCTCGCCGGCGCGCGCCGCCTCCACCGCTGCGTTCAACGCCAGGATATTGGTCTGGAAGGCAATGCCATCGATGACGCCGGTGATGTCGCCGATCCGCTTCGAGGCGCCTTCGATGGCCTGCATGGTATCGACCACCCGCTGCATGGCCGTATTGCCGTCACTGGCAGCGCTCTGCGTGGAGGCCGCCAATGCACTGGCCTCACGCGCATGGGCGGCGTTCTGGCGCACGGTGGCGGTCAGTTCCTCCATCGATGCTGCGGTCTCCTGCAGGTGCGCCGCCTGGCGCTCGCTGCGCTCGGACAACGCGCCGTTGCCGGCGGCAATCTCGCTGGCGGCGGTACTGATCGACGCCGCACATTCCTGGATGCGACCGACCATGCGTGCCAACTGCCCGGCCGTGGCATTGGCATCGCGCTGGATGGCAGCGAAGGCGCCGTGATACTCCCCGCGCATGCGTCGGTCCAGATCGCCGTTGGCCAGTGCCGAGAGCATCTGCCGCACGTCGTTGACGGTGCTGCCGAGCGTATCGAGCAGCTGGTTGATGCCACCGGTCAGCCCATCGAGGAAGCTGGCACCTTCAGTGGCCTGCAGGCGCTGGTCGAGGTCACCGGCCGCTGCCGCTGCGACGATGCCGGCCACGGCGTTCTCCAGCGCGAGCTCATGGGTGCGGTCATGCCACTCCACGGCGAAGCCCAGGCGCACGCCCTGCGCGTCGAACACCGGGGTGACCACCTGCGCGAAATGCACCGGGCCGATCTGCACCTTGCCGTTGTGCGTGACCTGCAGACCGTTGAGGATCGCGCGGATGCGGTCCGGGTTGGCGTGGAAGCGATGGATGCTGCTGCCGACCAGGCGCTCGGCGTCGAAATCGGGGAAGGCCTGTCGCAACGTCGCCTGCTGGTTGCGCAGCAGTGCCACCACCGAGCGGTTCACATAGCGGATCACATGGTCGTTGTCGGCGATCATCATCGCGGTGCGCGAGGCATCCAGCGCCTGGCGGATCTGCGCGTTCTCGGCATGTGACGCGGCCTCGCGTCGACGCTGGGCCTGCACGTGGCGTGCAGTGTCGGCCAGGGCGTGGGCCAGTGAACCCGGCGCATAGGCGCCGGTATCGGCATGCGCGCCAAGATCGGCACCGGTGGCGATATCGCGTGCCAGCGCAGCAAGCCGACGCGGGCCGTGACCCAGGGCCTCGGTCTGCTGCCGAAGGCGCAGTGCGACCTGGCCGAGGAACAGGGTCAGGGCTGCGAACATGCCGGCCTGCAGCACCGTTGGCCACAGCGCGGCATCGCCCTGCAACGGTACCAGCAGGGCGAGCGTACCGACGCCACCGGCCAGCCACACCGGAAGGCGATCGCGGTGCCCCAGCAGCACGCCCAGCAACAGCGCAATCGGCAAGGCCGGTGACAGGCCGACGATCGCGCACAACACGGCCAGCTGCAGCGACAACAGCAGTGCCAGACCGTTGCGGGCGACGGCCCGGCCTGCCTGCAGTCCGCCCAACCAGGCGGCTGGCAGCACGGCGACGGACGCCAACGCGGCGGCCTGCACCTGCGGACCACGCAGGGCCAGCACCAGGCCAGCCAGGGCCAGTGCCGCGCTGCCGATCAGCAGGCGGCGGTCAGCGTGTCGGGCGAGCTGCTGCAGATGCGGCAGGCGGGCGGTATCGGGGGGGCGGGAGGATGCAACGGACATCGGCGACTCCTGGATCAGCAAACGACAACGGCCACGCCGCGGCGCACGCAGGAGTGCGTGACCAGGGCGCGAGCCGGGAATTCAGGGAATGCGACGCGATCAGCGACGCGGAGACGGGACACCGTGGCCACATCCTGTGGGTGACGGTGCAGCAGAGCGGGCATGCGGACTTCCTTGCAGAACCAGACACACGCCGCAGGCCCGACCGGACCTGCGTGCTGCGGACGCAGGGGCCCGCAACTGATGTATCGGCCGCAAACGCGCGGAGTGAAGCGCGCCGGTGCCTTCGCTCAGTCCGCGTTGTCGTTGTTGAAGAAGCGCAGGATCACGTCTGCGATCTGTTCCGGATCTTCCATGTGCAGGTGATGGTTGCCGGCAAACACCGCAAGACGGCCATCGCGCAGATGCCGCAGGCGATCGCTGCGCATCGGTTCGGGATAGTACGACTGTGCCGGCGTGGCATAGATCACCTGCGTCGGGCAGGCGATGGCCTGCAGCAGGTTGTCGATCTGGCCTTCGCTGAGGCGGATCGCAGTGGGCAGCATCAGGCGCGGGTCGCTGCACCAGCGGTAGCCGCCTTCGACCGGCTCCACGCCGCGCTCGACCAGCAGCCGTGCACAGCGCTCGCTGAGCTGGTTGGTCATCATCCGCGCGCGGATCGGCGCGGCGAGGTCGGGGAACACGCGCAGCTGCTTGCGCGCCAGCCCACGCGTGGCATTCACATGCTCGCGCAGGCGGTTGGCGGTCTCTTCTTCAGGACCACGCAGGCCGCCGAGTGCTTCGATCGCCACCAGCCGTTCGACACGCTCGCTGACCGAGGCGGTGAGGCTGGCGATGCCGGCGCCCATCGAATGGCCGAGCAGGCTGAAACGGTCCCAGCCCAGCGCATCGGCCACATCGAGCACGTGGCAGATCGCGGCGGCCGTGGTGTAGCTGGCACCGGCCGGCAGGTGTGCGCTGTGGCCATGGCCGGGCAGGTCGATCGCCACCAATTGCAGCGACGACAGATGCGGCGCCAGCGGCACGAAGCTGGCCGCGTTGTCGAGCCAGCCGTGCAGGGCCAGCACGCGCGGGCCATCGCCGTGATTGCGCAGGCCGGCGACGCGCGCGCCACCGACCTCCAGTTCAAACGGTTGCAGACTCACGCCAGCGAGGCCACGGCCAGCCGCGCCAGGGCGCGAGCGTGTTCCGGCTCGGCGTTGAGGCAGGGGATGTAGCGCATCGTCGCGCCGCGCTCGGCCAGCGTTTCGGTGAAGCCCATGGCGACCTCTTCCAGCGTCTCCAGGCAATCGGTGGCGAAGCCGGGGCACACCACGTCGATCTGCTTCACGCCGGATTCGGCCAGCGCCCACAGGCTGGGCTCGGCATACGGCTGCAGCCAGCGCTCGCGGCCGAAACGCGACTGGTAACCCATCTGCCACTCGTCCCTACCCAGGCCCAGTGCCTTGGCGATGGCCTGCGCACTGGCCTCGCAGCGCTGCGGATACGGATCGCCGGCATCGGCCAGGCGCTGCGGGATGCCGTGGAAGGAGAACATCAGTTTCTGGCCGCGACCGTGCTGTTCCCAGTAGCGGCGGATCGAGCCGGCAACGGCGTCGACCCAGCCCGGATCGACCGAATAGTCGCGCACCAGGCTCACCGTCACGCCCGGATTGCGGCGCTGCCAGGCATCGACGCGATCTTCGACCGAGGCGGTGGTGGTGGTGGAGTACTGCGGATACAGCGGCAGTACCACGATGCGGCGCGCACCGTCGGCCGCCAGGCGGTCGAGCTCGCTGGCCAGCGCCGGTTCGCCATAGCGCATTGCATGGCGAACCTTCAGGGTCGGCAACAGCGCTTGCATGGCTTGGGCCAGCTGGCGCGTATGCACCATCAGCGGAGACCCTTCCGGTAGCCAGACCTGGGCGTACTTGGCCGCTGAACGGCTGCTGCGCAGCGGCAGGATCAGTCCGCGCAGCAGCGGCTGCCACAGCAGTGGCGGGATCGCGACCACGCGGCGGTCGGACAGGAATTCAGCCAGGTAACGGCGTACGGCGGGGGCCGTCGGCGTCTCGGGCGTGCCTAGGTTGACCGCCAGCACGGCGGTATCGGGTGCGTCGAGCATGGGGTGCATTGTCGCCGATCCGGTGTCGCGCCGGGATGCAGGGTTCGGATTGCAGGCATAGCGGGCATCTATGTGAGCGGGGAGCGCTCATTGGCGATTCATGACAACACTACTAATTTCAGTCACTTGCTATATCTTCCTATGGACTGACTTCTGGAGCCTGCCATGCGTCGCCCGATCCAAGCCCTGCTGATCGCCGCCAGCCTGCTGTCCAGCCAGGCCATGGCCGGACCGCAGGAAGACCAGCGTGCGCGCAATGCCGTGCGCGTGCTGGCTGAAATCCAGGAAATCCCTGAACAGGGCATTCCGGATAAATTGCTCGACGAAGGCCGCGCGGTCATCGTCATTCCCGATACGATCAAGGCCGGTCTGGTCATTGGCGGACGTCGTGGCCACGGCCTGATGTCGGTGCGCATGCCCAACGGCGCCTGGTCCAACCCGGTATTCGTGAAGCTCACGGGCGGCAGCATCGGCTTCCAGGCCGGCGTGCAGTCTTCCGACGTGGTGCTGGTGTTCCGCAACGACCGCAGCCTGGACAATCTGGTCAACGGCAAGTTCACGCTGGGCGCCGATGCCGGTGTCGCCGCCGGCCCGGTCGGCCGCAATGCCGCCGCTGCCACCGACGGCCAGCTGAAGGCCGAGATCTGGTCCTGGTCGCGCGCCCGCGGCCTGTTCGCCGGCGTCGCGCTGGATGGCGCGGTGCTGCAGATCGACGATGCCGCCAATCTGGACGCCTACGGCAGCAACACCACGCCGCGCATGATCTTCGAAGGTCGCGCCGTCGGTTCCCCGTCGATGGACGTGGTCGCCTTCCGCGATCGCCTGGAAGAGGCTACCTACGCCGCCCGCAACAACCGCAACGGCAATGGTGGCAACGCGCCGCGTCCGGCGCCGGTCCCGGCGGCAGCTCCTGCGCCTGTTCAGGCAGCGCCGGCCGCCCCCGCCGAAGCCACCACTGCGCCGCTGCAGAACGTGCCGCAGACCCCGCCGCCGCAGCAGCAGGGCTTCCAGCCGGTCAACGACGGCGAAATCCGCACGGAAACGCTGGGCGGAAACTGACTTTCGTCACGCGCGCCGGCTAACACCCGGTGCGCTATGCTCGACAGCCTGATCACTAACGTAACGAGCGTCTTTATGGGCAGTTTCAGCATCTGGCATTGGTTGGTCGTGCTGGCCATCGTCCTGCTGGTGTTCGGCACCAAGCGCCTGACCAGCGGCGCCAAGGACCTCGGTTCGGCGGTCAAGGAATTCAAGAAGGGCATGCGCGACGAAGACAAGCCGAACGCGCAGCTGGGCGATGAGTCGCGCAGCCAGGACGCCTCGCGCACCGCGCAGGACGAGCACGACCGTAACGCTCGCTGATCCGGAGCGGTCGCGGTGTTTGATATCGGCTTCAGCGAACTGCTGGTGATTGCAGTGGTCGCCCTGGTGGTGCTCGGTCCCGAGCGCCTGCCCAAGGCGGCCCGCTTCGCCGGCCTGTGGGTGCGTCGTGCCCGCAATCAGTGGGATTCGGTGAAACAGGAACTGGAACGCGAACTGCAGGCCGAGGACATCAAGCGGCAGATGCAGGACGTGCGCCAGGGCATGCAGGACACCGAGAACCAGCTGCGTGCCAGCGGTGAAGCGATCCGTCGCGAAGCCCAGCAGGCGCAGCAGCAGGGCGATACGCTGGCGCAGGAGGTACGTTCACCGGCGCCTGCCGATCTGCCGCCGCACATGAGTGCCGCGCCCGATGCGGTTGAACCGACGCAGGACGGTGGTGCCGCCGAGCCGGTTTCCGCTGCGCCCGCTGAAGCCGGTACGCCGCCGCCGGCGCAGAGCACGGAGCGCCAGCCATGAGTGAACAGGATTTCGGCGAAAGCTCGCTGGTTGAACATCTGGTGGAACTGCGCGGCCGCCTGGTGCGCGCGTTGCTGGGCTTGGGCGTGGTACTGCTGGCGCTGCTGCCGTTCACCCAGAAGCTCTACAACGCATTGGCCGAACCGCTGGTCTCGCAGCTGCCCAACGGGCAGACGATGATCGCCACCAATCCGGCGGGTGCCTTCTTCGCGCCGCTGAAGCTGACCTTCTTCGTGGCCTTGTTCGTGGCGGTGCCGTGGCTGCTGTACCAGTTGTGGGCTTTTGTCGCTCCAGGTCTGTACGCGCGTGAGAAACGCCTGGCGGTACCGTTGCTGGTGTCGTCGGTGCTGCTGTTCTATATCGGTTGCGCTTTTGCCTACTTCCTGGTGCTGCCGGCGGTGTTCCACTTCCTCACCACCTTCAGCCCGGACGTGATCGCGATCACCCCGGATGCGAATGCCTACCTGGATTTCGTGCTGGCGATCTTCTTCGCCTTTGGCGGCAGCTTCGAATTGCCGGTGGCGATGGTGATCCTGGTGCTGCTGGGCTGGGTGACGCCGCAGCAGTTCAAGGAAGGCCGCGGTTACGCGATCGTCGGCATCTTCGTGCTGGCCGCAGTGCTCACCCCGCCGGACGTGGTCTCGCAGCTGATGCTGGCGATTCCGATGTGCCTGCTCTACGAGCTGGGCATCCACGCCGCACGCTGGCTGGTGCCGTCGTCGGTAGTGAAGAAGCCCGCTGCCTGAAAAAAGGGGACGGAGGGGATTAAGTCGTTTGTGCCACTGTGCGGCTAACGACTTAATCCCCTCCGTCCCCTTTTTCGTCAGGCGTGGAACACGTCGCTCGAGGTCGGCGTGGTCGGAATCGGAGGCGCTGCGCGGCTGCCGCGGTGCACGAACATCTGCTTCCACGCGGCGTAGACCGCGCCGACATACAGCGGCATCAGCACCGTGGTCAGCACCAGCTGGGCGATGAAGGCCGCAGCCAGCGGGCCGCCGACCAGCATCGCGATCTGGATCACGATCACGAACAGGATGTACATGCAGAACGCAGCGATCAGGCCGAGCGCTGCGAACACGATCATCGCGCCGATGTTCTCGATGCAGCCCTGCAGGCTCAGGCGCAGCGCGTGCATGCCGCTCTGCTTGTCGAACACCACCAGCGCCGGCTGGGTGAACATTGCCAGCGACAGCGCCACCGCGCTCAGGAATACCAGCAGCATCCACAGCGCGATGCGCTTGGCCGGCAGGTTGGCGACCAGCGCGGCGGCATCGTCCGGCTTGATCTGCTGGCCACTGCGGCTGATCTCTTCCATCTTGGTCATGACCTCGCTGAAGGCGGTGAAGCCCTCGCGGCCGATCATCAGGAACAGCAGCGCGCCCAGCAGCAGTACCGCCAGCACCTGGATCGCCAGCGGCACCAGCAGGTGGCTGACGCGGTGGTCGCGGATCGGCTGCAGCAGGTGCGAGGCCAGGCCCGGGCGGCCTTCGTCGATCTCGCCCACGGCGTACAACATGCCGCCGAACATGATCGGCGAGATGGCCAGGGTCATCAGCTGCACGGCCATGCCGGCAGCGCCGGGAATCAGCGTCGACAGCAGAGTCACCACCCAGCTCACCAGCAGCCAGGCCAGGCCGATCCGGGCCAGCTGAAGCGGCGCGCGCCGGTACAGCGAGAACGTATCCAGCAACCACTGGGCGCCCGCCGAAGCCGGCAGCTTGCGAATCTCTTTCATGGACATCCGGGAAGGACAGGAGGGGGCCGGGCGGCTGCCCGTGCCGCCGATTATCCCTGTTTTGCCACCGGCTGGGCTGAAGACAGCCGCGCCTGGCGGACGAAGCGGCGCAACAGCTGGCGGGCCAGCGGTGCGGCGCTGACCGCGCGCTCGATGCTGCGGGCGCAGCCGCCGTGGCGACCGATGCAGTCGGCGCGGGCGCGTACGTAGCCGCGCATGTGGTGGGTGGCGAACTCCGGATGGAACTGCACGCCCCAGGCCTGGCGGCCCCAGCGGAAGGCGTGGCAGCCATCCAGCGGTGAGCGTGCCAGCACTTGGGCGCCGTCGGGTGCGCGCAGCACGGTCTGCAGGTGGGTGGCGTGAGCGGCGAAGTGCTGCGGCAGGCCCTGGAACAGCGGGTCCTGCGCGGCCTGCGGCTGCAGTTCCAGCTCGATCGTGCCGGACTCACGGCCGGCCGGGTTGTAGGCCACCTCGCCTCCCAGCGCGTGCGCCAGCAGCTGGTGGCCGTAGCAGATGCCGAACACCGGCAGGTCCGCGTGGGCGGTCTGGCGCAGCCATGCGGCGCTGCGCTCGCTCCATTCGGCGTGGTCGGTGACGAACGCCGCTGAGCCGGTCACCAGCACGCCGGCGAAGCCGTGCGGATCAGGCAGGGTGTCGCCGTGCTCGACATCGACCACCACCGTCTCGTGCTCTTCCAGCCCGGCGGCGACGCGGATCCAGTGCGGAAAGCGCCCGTAGCGGCGCAGCGACGGCACCGGGCGGCCGGTTTCAACGATCAGGAACGGGGCTGGATTCATCCGGGGGCGGCAGGACTGACAGGACTTCCTCGATTGTAGTCAGCCCCTGTGCCACCTTTTCAAGCCCGGCCTGGCGCAGGGTTCGCAGCCCTTCAGCCCGTGCGGCACGGCTGAAACCGGCCAGATCCATGTCGGCGCGGATCTGCCCGCGCAGCCGCGAACCCAATGGCAGCAACTCATACAGGCCAATGCGGCCGAGGAATCCGGTGCGCCGGCACTCCAGGCATCCGACCGGCCGACAGGGCGTGGCGGCATCTGGATATGCGCCATGGCTATCAGCCAGCACCGCCCAATCGGCGGCGCCGAGGCTGTGCGGCTGCTTGCAGTGCGGGCACAGCGTGCGCACCAGGCGCTGGGCGAGGATACCGTTGAGGGTGCTGGCCAGCAGGTAATGCGGTACGCCCAGGTCGAGCAGGCGGGTGACCGCCGAGGGCGCGTCGTTGGTATGCAGGGTGGACAGCACCAGATGGCCGGTCAGGGAGGCCTGCACCGCCATCTGCGCGGTTTCCAGGTCGCGGATCTCGCCGATCATGATGATGTCAGGGTCCTGCCGCAGCAGGGTGCGCACGCCGCTGGCGAAGTCCAGGTCGATGTTGGCCTGCACCTGCATCTGGTTGAACTCGGGCGCGATCATCTCGATCGGGTCCTCCACCGTGCACACGTTCACGTCCGGCGTGGCCAGGCGCTTCAGGGTGGAATACAGAGTGGTGGTCTTGCCCGAGCCGGTCGGCCCGGTCACCAGCACGATGCCGTGCGGGCGCTCGACCAGCGCATTCCAGCCGGCCGCCTCCTGCGGGCTGAAACCGAGCTGGTCGATGCTCTTGAAGGCGGCATCGGGGTCGAAGATGCGCATCACGCACTTCTCGCCGAATGCGGTAGGCATGGTCGACAGGCGCATCTCGACCTCGCGGCCGCCCGGCGAGCGGGTCTTGATGCGGCCGTCCTGCGGGCGCCGGCGCTCGGCCAGGTCCATCCGGCCAAGCACCTTGATACGGCTGACCACGGCGGTCATCACCGCCGGTGGCACCTCGAACACCTTGTGCAGCACGCCGTCGATGCGGAAGCGCATGCGCCCCATCTCGCGGCGCGGTTCCAGGTGGATGTCCGAGGCGCGTTGCTCATAGGCGTACTGCAGTAGCCAGTCGACGATGTGCACGATGTGCTGGTCGTCGGCGTTGACGTCGCCGGTGCGGCCCAGCTCCACCAGCTGCTCGAAGCTGGGCAGGGTGGTGTTGGCCTCGCCACGCACGTCGCCACGGGCGCCGCGTACCGAGCGGGTCACCCCGTAGAACTCCATGGTGTAGCGATGCAGGTCCAGCGGGTTGACCACCGCCAGCTCGATGCGGCGCCGGGTCAGGTGCTGCAGGTCGCGGCGCCATTCCTGCACCAGGGGCTCGCTGGTGGCCACCAGCACGCGCTCGGCATCCACCGCCAACGGCAGGAAACGGTGGCGGCGCGCGTAGGCGTGGGACACCAGCGCGGTCACCGCAGCGACGTCGACCCGGGTCGGGTCGATGCGCAGGTAGCGGCTGCCGGTACGCTGCGCCAGCCATTCGGTGAGACGTTCCAGGGTCAGCTCGCCACCGCCGTTGGCGGCCAGCTTGAGGTTGGACAGCAGCACCAGCGGGTGCACTTCGCTGGCGTTGCGCGCGCCCTGTGCGGAAAACCGCATGCGTTCGCGGTCCTGTTCGGCCACCAGGCCATCGGCGACCACGGCTGCGGCAATCTGCTCGAACTGCAACCGTCCCCAGGGCAGCGCGACGCCGCCCGCTTCGCCGGGCGTGCCGACCGGCAGCCGATGTTCCATCTGCCTGCTCCTCCCGGGTACGGAATGCCCCGCAGGTCGGCCGTTATACTAACGCACCCCCTTGCCGGCCAAGACTCGTACGCATGTCCGCGACCCCGACCGTTCCGATCACCTTCCAGGGCCTGATCCAGACCCTGAACCAGTTCTGGGCCCAGCAGGGCTGCGTGCTCATCCAGCCGCTCGACCTGGAGGTGGGAGCCGGTACCTTCCACCCGGCCACCTTCCTGCGTGCGATCGGTCCGGAAAGCTGGAATGCGGCCTACGTGCAGCCGTCGCGCCGCCCGACTGATGGCCGCTACGGCGAGAACCCGAACCGCCTGCAGCGCTACTACCAGTACCAGGTGGCGATGAAGCCGGCGCCGGACAACATCCAGCAGCTGTACCTGGATTCGCTGAAGGCACTGGGCATCGACCCGCTGGTGCACGACCTGCGCTTCGTCGAGGACAACTGGGAATCGCCGACGCTGGGCGCGTGGGGCCTGGGCTGGGAAGTCTGGCTCAACGGCATGGAGGTAACCCAGTTCACCTACTTCCAGCAGGCCGGTGGCCTGGAGTGCCGCCCGGTGCTGGGCGAGATCACCTATGGTCTCGAGCGCCTGTGCATGTACCTGCAGAACTGCGACAACGTCTACGACCTGATCTGGACCTACGGCCCTGACGGCCAGCCGGTGACCTACGGCGACGTCTACCACCAGAACGAGGTGGAGCAGAGCACCTACAACTTCGAATACGCCGACGTGGAAGAGATGTTCCACCGTTTCGACGCCTGCGAGCGTGAAGCGCAGAAGCTGGTGGAAGTGAACCTGCCGCTGCCGGCCTACGAGCAGGTGATGAAGGCCAGCCACACCTTCAACCTGCTCGATGCGCGCCGCGCGATCAGCGTGACCGAGCGCCAGCGCTACATCCTGCGCGTGCGCGCGCTGGCCCAGGCGGTGGCCAAGGCGTACTACGAGCAGCGCGAGAAGCTGGGCTTCCCGGGCGCGAAGAAGGCCTGAGGGCCGCTCTCCCCCCTTACTCCGGGGCGCCGGACGCGTCGCGCGCTGCGCCCCCACCACAGGATTGAAACGATGAGCCAACTGTCCCCCCTGCTGATCGAACTGGGCACCGAGGAGCTGCCGGTCAAGGCGCTGCCGGGCCTGGCCCAGGCGTTCTTCGACGGTGTCGTCGAAGGCCTGCGCAAGCGCGGTGTCGCGATGGAACTGGGTGATGCACGCCCGCTGTCGACCCCGCGCCGCCTGGCCGTGCTGCTGCCGGGCGTTGGCCTGGAACAGCCGGAACAGCACAGCGAAGTGCTGGGCCCGTACCTGAACATCGCGCTGGACGCCGAAGGTCAGCCGACCAAGGCCCTGCAAGGCTTCGCCGCCAAGGCCGGGATCGACTGGACCGCGCTGGAGAAGACCACCGACAACAAGGGTGAGCGCTTCGTGCACCGTGCGGTGACCCCGGGCGCGACCACCGCCAGCCTGCTGCCGGAGATCCTGCGCGAGGCGATTGCGGCGATGCCGATTCCCAAGCCGATGCGCTGGGGTGACCACGCGTGGGGCTTCGCGCGCCCGGCGCACTGGCTGGTGCTGCTGCACGGCGCCAACGTGGTCGAGGCCGAGATGTTCGGCCTGCAGGCCGGCCGCGTCAGCCGTGGCCATCGCTTCCACCACGACCAGGCCGTGTCGCTGGCGCAGCCGCAGGACTACGTTGAAGCGCTGCGCGCCGCGTTCGTGCTGGTCGACCCGAGCGAGCGCCGCGCGCGCATCGTCGCCGAGGTCGAGGCCGCTGCGGCCAAGGCCGGTGGCAGCGCCCGCATCACCGACGACAACCTGGAGCAGGTGGTGAACCTGGTCGAGTGGCCGTCGGCGGTGCTGTGCAGCTTCGAACGTGCGTTCCTGGCCGTGCCGCAGGAAGCGTTGATCGAGACGATGGAGATCAACCAGAAGTTCTTCCCGGTGCTGGATGCCGCAGGCACCCTGACCGAGAAGTTCATCGGCATCGCCAACATCGAATCGAAGGACGTGGCCGAAGTGGCCAAGGGCTACGAGCGCGTGATCCGCCCGCGCTTCGCCGATGCCAAGTTCTTCTTCGACGAGGACCTGAAGCAGGGCCTGGTATCGATGGGCGAGGGCCTGAAGACGGTGACCTACCAGGCCAAGCTGGGCAGCGTGGCCGACAAGGTGGCGCGCGTGGCCGCCCTGGCCGAAGTGATCGCGCCGCAGGTCGGCGCCGATCCGGCGCAGGCCAGGCGCGCCGCCGAGCTGGCCAAGAACGACCTGCAGTCGCGCATGGTCAACGAATTCCCGGAACTGCAGGGCATCGCGGGTCGCCACTACGCTGTGACCGGTGGTGAATCGGCCGATGTGGCGCTGGCCATCGACGAGGCCTACCAGCCGCGCTTCGGCGGCGATGACATCGCGCTCTCGCCGCTGGGCAAGGTGCTGGCCATTGCTGAACGCGTCGACACGCTGGCCGGCGGTTTCGCCGCGGGCCTGAAGCCGACCGGCAACAAGGACCCGTTCGCCCTGCGCCGCAACGCGCTGGGCCTGGCCCGCACGATCATCGAAAGCGGCTTCGAGCTGGACCTGCGCGCGCTGCTGGCCAGCGCCAACGCCGGCCTGGCCGCGCGCAACGTGCAGGCCGACATCGGCGAACTGTACGACTTCATCCTCGACCGCCTGAAGGGCTACTACGCTGACAAGGGTGTGCCGGCCACGCACTTCAACGCCGTGGCCGAGCTGAAGCCGGCCTCGCTGTACGACTTCGACCGCCGCCTGGATGCGATCGGCACCTTCGCCGCGCTGCCGGAAGCCGAAGCACTGGCTGCGGCCAACAAGCGCATCCGCAACATCCTGCGCAAGGCCGAAGGCGACATTCCGGCCCAGATCGACCCGGCACTGCTGCAGGAAGATGCCGAGCGCGCGCTGGCTGAGGCGGTCACCGCGGCCATCGACGACACCGGCGCCAGCCTGCAGCACAAGGACTACGTGGCGGTGCTGGCCCGCCTGGCCCGCCTGCGCCCGCAGGTTGATGCCTTCTTCGATGGCGTGATGGTCAATGCGGAAGATCCGGCGCTGCGTGGCAACCGCCTGGCGCTGCTGACGATGCTGGGTGAGCGCCTGGGCAAGGTCGCGGCGATCGAGCATCTGTCGAGCTGACGCCGGTATCGGTAGTGCCGGCCGCTGGCCGGCATTGCCACCGATCTGTGGGTTGCCGGCCAGCGGCCGGCACTACCGGAACATCGCAGGCGATGTCCATCGGGGTCATTGCCGGCATTGCGCACGATGCCGGCATCCTCGGCTGCGATCACGATGATCGCCACAACGGCGCGTATTTTGACCGCCACTTAACAACCGATCCCCAATGACGTGATGCATTTCGCATCGTCACCTTCGGTCGGTATGCTGTGCCGCATGCAGCCAAAGAAATACGCCCTGCCGCTGATGGTCCTGTCGCTGGCCGCCACCACCGTGGCCCACGCGCGCGGCACCATCGACAAGGTGGACATCAAGGGATTGGACAAGGGCGACGACGCCGCAATCATCGAGAACATCCAGGAATCGCTGTCGCTGTACGACACGATCGGCAAGGAACAGGGCGAATCCCGCCTGGAATACCTGCTGTCACAGGCCGAGCGGCAGACCCGCCAGGCACTGGAACCGTTCGGGTACTACAACCCGGTGATCAAGGTCGAGGCGCCGCGCGAGGACGAGCACGTGCGCGTGCTGATCCACGTTGACAAGGGCACCCCGGTCACCGTGCGCCGCGAGCACATCGATATCACCGGCCCGGCGATGTATGACCAGTACCTGCAGGACGACCTGGCCGCGTTCAAGCCGCGCAAGGGCCAGCGCTTCGTGCATACCCAGTACGAAGCCAGCAAGATCACCATCACCCGCCGCCTGGCCGAGCGTGGTTACTTCGACGCCGACTACACCCAGCGCCAGGTGCAGATCACCCGCGCCGACAATGCGGCCGACATCGACCTGACCTGGGACAGTGGCCGCCGCTACAACATGGGCCCGGTGCGCTTCGAGCAGGATTACTTCGTCGACAAGCTGTTCGATCCGCTGGTGTACTGGGACCAGGGCAGCTACTACCACGAGGGCAAGCTGGATCGCCTGCGGCAGTCGCTGACCAAGCTGGACTATTTCAGCGTGATCGATATCCAGCCGCGTCCGGACCAGGCCGACGAAAACGGCGACGTGCCGGTGGACGTGAAGCTGACCCGCGCCAAACGCACCATCTACACCGCCGGTCTGAGCTACGGCAGTGAGAGCGGCCCGGGTGTGCGTGGCGGCATCGAGCGGCGGTTCCTGAACAACCGCGGCCACAAGATGAACACGCAGCTGGACTACGCGCAGAAGCGCAAGAGCCTGGTCACCAGCTACCGCATTCCTGCGTTCAACTGGCTCGATGGCTGGTACACCTTTGCCGCCAGCGCCTATGACGAGCAGACCGACTACATCGACCTGCGCAACTTCAAGCTGATTGCCAGCCGCAGCGGCGAGATCAACGAGCACTGGACCGCGATCGCTTCCATCAACGCGCTGCGCGAGCGCTGGCGCTACGCCTCCGGCACCGAGTTCACCAGTGCGGTGTACAACACCTCGACGCTGGTCTACCCGCAGATGGTTGCCGACTACGTCAACGTCGATGACGAGATGTTCCCGCGCAAGGGCATCAGCGGTACGGCGACGATGCGTGCCGGCGTTGAAGGTGCCGGCTCGGACACCAGCTTCGTGCAGGCCAACGCCGTGCTGCGCTGGTACATCCCGGTGGGTGAAAGCAACCGCCTGATCCTGCGCGGCGAAGGTGGCACCACCTGGACCAGCGATCTGGTGGCGATGCCGCCCAGCCTGCGCTACTTCGCCGGTGGTGACCGCAGCATCCGCGGCTATGCCTACCGCGAGGTGGGGCCGCGGACCCCGGCGCCAGACAAGTACGCGCTCGGTGCCAAGAACCTGGTGATCGGCTCGGCCGAGTACGAGCATTATTTCAATGGCGGCCCCTGGGGTGCGGCGGTGTTCGTCGATACCGGCAGCGCCTTCGACAACACCATTGATCTGCACACCGGCGTCGGCTTCGGCGTGCGCTGGAAATCGCCGGTGGGCCCGGTGCGCATCGACGTGGCGCACGGCCTGAACAATCCGGACTCGCAGTTCCAGCTGTACCTGAACATCGGAGCGGACCTGTGAGCACGCCCGCACCGACCCCGAACACGCCGCCACCGCGCGTGCGTTTCTATCGCCGCCGCCGCTTCTGGGCATGGTCCGGCATCGGCGTGATCGGCCTGGTACTGCTGGCCCTGTTGGCGGTCTACTGGCTGCTGCAGACCGTGGCCGGCCGTGATGTGCTGCTGGCACAGGTGGTCGCACGGCTGCCGGTGGGCGCCAGCTTCACCTGGGACAAGGTGGACGGCCCGGTGGCCGGCCCGCTGACGCTGTACAACGTCGACTTCCGCTACGACGACATCCATTTCCACGCCGAGCGCGCGCACCTGGAGCCGGACCTGCGCCCGCTGCTGGGTCGCAAGCTGCTGCTGGACAAGCTGGAGCTGACCAACGCGACGCTGAACCTGGCCAAGAGTGACGAGCCGTTCAAGCTGCCGTCGTGGCCCGATTCGCTGCCGCAGATCGAGATGCCGTTGGCGATCCAGGCCGACGTCATCGCCATTGATGGCTTCCGCATCAGCCAGGCCAACGAGCCTGTGATCGACATCAGCCGCGTGCGTGGTGGCATCGAGATCGCCAATGGTGAGTTCCAGGCGCGCAAGCTGGTGGTGGACAGCGACATGGGCAACTTCACCGCCCAGGGCCGCTACATCCCGGCCAAGGACTACGACACCGATGTGACCGTCACCGCGGTGCTGCCAGCGCCGCGTGGGCGTACCGCCGCCACGGTGGGTCTGGTCGCGCGCGGTGACCTGTCGCACATGGAAGTGGCGGTGGCCGGGCGTGCGCCGAAGCCGCTGCACGCCATGCTGGTGTTTGATGGCCGCACCGATCCGAGCTGGAATGCCAGCATCCGCAGTGACGAACTGGATCTTTCGCTGTTGTCGCCGGCATTGGCCAGCTCGGCGATCGCGCCGCTGGCGCTGGACTTCACCGCTGCCGGCAAGGGCGGCAACGCCAACCTGCGAGGCAAGGTGAAGCAGGGCGATCAGGAACTGGAGCTGGCACCGTCGGTGGTGTCGTTGCAGGACCAGGTACTGAAGGTCTCGCCGCTGCTGGTGAAGGGCCTTGGTGGCGAAGCCCGGCTGGAGGGCACCGCCGATTTCAGTCAGGAAGACCAGCAGAAGCTCAACTTCTCGGTGGTCGCCCATGATCTGACCTACGTACCGGCACCCGATCCGAACACCGCCGGCAGCGCGCCGGTGCCGGTCACCCTGAAGGAAGCACGCTTCGGTCTGGCCGGTACCCTGAAGGCCTGGGCGGCGATCGGCCGCGCCGAGGTCGAGCGCGAGGCGCAGAAGGCGCAGCTGCAATTCGATGTGCGCGGCAACGATCAGGCCGCGTCGATTCACCAGCTGCAGGCGCAGACGCCGGGTGGCCAGTTGCAGGTGGAAGGCCAGGTGGCCTGGGCACCGCAGCTGGACTGGGATGCCAAGGCCACGTTGAGAGATTTCGACCCCGGCTATTTCGTGCCGGGCTGGAACGGTCGTCTGTCCGGCAACCTGGCCTCCAAGGGACGCCAGCTGCCGCCGCCGGCAAACGCGCCGCCGGGTACCGCCGGCACGCTGGAAGCCACCGTCGATCTGCCGTCGCTGAAGGGTGTGCTGCGCCAGCGCAATCTCGACGCGCAGGGCAAGTTCGCGCTGCAGGGCGCGCAGGGCGAGGGCAATCTGAAACTGTCGCTGGGCAGCAGCCGGGTGACCGCTTCGGGCAAGGTCGGTGATCGCCTCGACATCGATGCGCGCTTCGAGCCGCTGCAGCTGAGCGATCTGCTGCCGGGCGCCGATGGCGGCCTGCGTGGCCAGGTACAGGTGAAGGGCCCGCGCGATGCGCCGGACATCACCGCCGACCTGGTCGGCAGCAACCTCAACTGGGACGGCTACGGCGCCGAGAGCGTGAGCATCAAGGGCCACCTGCCGTGGCGCGGCGACAGTGGCACGCTGGCGATCCAGGGCCAGCAGGTCAACGCCGGCATGCTGCTGGAACGCTTGAACGTGGATGCGCAGGGCAGTGTGTCCAACCTGCGCCTGGCGGCGCAGACCCGCAACGAGATGGGCGCGATCGAGCTGCAGGGCAGCGTCCGCCAGCAGGGCGCGCAGTGGCGCGGCGAGCTGGCAGCGCTGCGCATCGCACCGGTGAAGGGCGATGCCTGGTCGCTGCGTGCACCGGCGGCGTTCGCGATCAACGGCAGCACCTACACGCTGTCCGAAGCCTGCCTGGCCGCCGCCAGCAGCGGCGCGCTGTGTGCACAGGCCAACTGGCCGCGCGAGGGCCTGGTGGTGCGCAGTGATGCGCTGCCGCTGGCGCTGGTGCAGCCGTGGTTGCCGCCGCAGTCCGGCCGTCGCATCTATCTGCGTGGCGATGTCAGCCTGGACGCCCAGATCCGCCCGCGCGGCAATGCCTGGGAAGGCCATGTGGAAGTGCGCTCGAAGGAAGGCGGCGTGCGCCTGGGCGAGAACCGCAACACCGTGGGCGATACCACCCGTGGCGAACTGGTGCGCTATGACCAGTTCTCGCTGAAGCTCGACATGACCCCGGCGAGCATCAAGGGCTATCTGGGCATGGGCTTCCAGGGCAACGGCTTCGTCGACGCGAAGATGCAGACCGGCTGGGAAGCGAGTGCGCCGCTGAACGGCGAGCTCTACCTCAACATGTCACGGCTGTACTGGCTGGAGCTGTTCTCGCCGGACATCGTGCGCCCGACCGGCCTGATCGAAGGCCACGTCAGCCTGCGCGGCACGCGCGGCCAGCCGTCGCTGGGCGGTGATGCGCAGCTGAGCAACTTCAAGGGCGAGTTCCCGGCGCTGGGCCTGACCTTTGACCAGGGCAAGGGCAGCTTCGTCGCCCAGCCCGATGGTTCGGCCAAGATCACTGCGCAGGCCAATTCGGGTCAGGGCACGCTCTATGTCGACGGTGGCCTGTCGTGGTTCGGTGATGCACAGCCGCTGCAGCTGAAGATCCATGGCGAGAACGTGCTGCTGTCCAACACCAGCGAGCTGCGCATCGTCGCCAATCCCAACCTCGACTTCACCCTGGCCAAGGCGGCGATGGAGCTGCGTGGCACCGTGCACGTGCCCGAAGCGGACATCGACATCGAGCGGCTTGACCGCGGCACCTCGGTGTCCGAAGACGTGGTGGTGCTGGACCCGGCCGATCCGGAAGAGTCGCGCACTTCACCGCTGGATATGGACCTGGTGGTCAGCCTTGGTGACAAGGTGAAGATGACCGGTTTCGGCCTGAAGGGCGCGCTGACCGGCAAGATGCAGGTCTGGGCCAAGCCTGGCCGCGAAATGACCGCCAATGGTGGCCTGGAAGTAAGTGGTCGCTACAAGGCGTACGGGCAGGACCTGACCATCACCCGTGGCAACCTCACCTGGAACTACAACGCGGTGTCCGACCCGCGCGTCAACATCCGCGCCGAGCGCCGGATCGGTGATGTCACCGCCGGCATCGACGTGACCGGGCGTGCGCAGCAACCGCGTGCGGACGTGTGGTCCGATCCGGCGATGTCGCAGTCCGAAGCACTGGCCTACCTGGTGCTGGGGCGCAGCCTGACCGGTGCCAGCAGCGACCAGGCACAGCAGGTGAACGCGGCCTCGGCTGCGTTGTCGGCGGGCAGCGGGCTGCTGGCCTCGCAGCTGGGTGCCAAGCTGGGCCTGGACGATGCCGGCGTAAGCCAGTCGCGCGCGCTGGGCGGCTCGGTGATCGGTGTCGGCAAGTACATCTCGCCCAAGCTGTACGTCGGCTACGGCGTGTCGCTGGTCGGTGCCGGTTCGGTGATCACGCTGAAGTACCTGCTGCGTCGTGGCTTCGACGTGGAAGTGGAGTCGAGCACGGTGGAAAACCGTGGTTCGATCAACTGGCGGCGGGAGAAATAATCCGCCGTGGCATCCCTGTAGAGCCGAGCCATGCTCGGCTTGCGCGCGCAGCGTGGGAAGGTGGGGCGGGCAGAAGAGCAGCCGAGCGTGGGCTCGGCTCTACAGGTACGTGCCCCCAACCATCGGCCGTTGCCCCATCGGTCCCCAGCGGCTATGGTCCCGGGCTGTTCTGTCGTACCGGATTGCCTCATGTCACCACGCAAAGCCCTTCCCACCGCCCTGGCCCTGGGCCTGACCCTGGCCGCCGGTGCCCACGCCGATGAAGGCATGTGGATGCCGACCCAGCTGCCGGACCTGGCCAAGCCGCTGCAGGCCGCTGGCTTCAAGGGCAATCCGGCCGACCTGGCCAATGTCACCGCGCCGCCGCTGAGCGCGGTGGTCCGTGCCGGTGGTGGCACCGGCTCGTTCGTGTCTGCCGACGGCCTGCTGCTGACCAACCACCACGTGGCGATGGGCGTGATCCAGTACAACAGCTCGCCCGAGCACGACCTGATCAATGGCGGCTTCATCGCCAGGGACCGTGCCGACGAGCGCCCGGCCAACCCGGACTTCCGCGTGCTGGTCACCGTCGGCTTCGACAAGGTGACCGACCAGGTGCTGGCACAGGCCCGTGGCAAGACCGGCCGTGCCTACTTCGATGCCGTCGATGCGGCCAGCAAGCAGATCGTGGCCGAGTGCGAGAAGGACGGCAGCGTGCGCTGCTCGGTGGCCAACATGTACTACGGCACCGACTTCTACCGCATCGCCCAGCTGGAGCTGAGCGACGTGCGCCTGGTGTATGCGCCGCCGCGTGCGATCGGCAACTACGGCGATGAGATCGACAACTTCATGTGGCCGCGCCACACCGGCGACTTCACTTTGCTGCGCGCCTACGTGGGCAAGGACGGCAAGCCGGCCGCCTACAGCAAGGACAACGTGCCCTACCAGGCGCCGGCACACCTGCAGATATCGGTGGAAGGCCCGAAGGAGGGCGACTACGCGATGCTGGCCGGTTACCCGGGCATCACCTACCGCCACCGCACCGCGGCCGAGTTCGCCGGTCAGATCGATACCGTGCTGCCGCGCCGCGTGTCGGTGTTCCAGCAGATGATCGACACCATCGAGGCCGCCAGTGCCAAGGACGCACAGGCGCGCACCCGCTACGCCTCGCAGCTGCAGTCGCTGAAGAACAACCGCAAGCGCGCCGCCGGTGAGCTGGAAGGCTTGCTGCGCAGCGACGCCAAGGCCCAGCGTGCCGCCGACGAAACGGCGATGCTGGCTGCCACCGACCGCAAGTACCAGGGCGATATCAAGGCGCTGCTGGCCAACCTGTCGCAGGGCGCGGCGGTGGGCGAGCGCGACCTGCTGCTGGACCAGATGGCCGCGCAGAGCCAGCTTCTGCGTTCGGCACTGCTGCTGGAACGCCTGCGCATCGAATCGGCCAAGCCGGACGCGCAGCGTGAGAGCGGTTTCCAGCAACGCGACCAGGCGATGATCGAAGGCGTGCTCAAGCAGGTCCAGCGCCGTTACGCGCCGGAGGTCGAGAAGGCGCTGCTGACCACCCTGCTGACCCGCTACCAGCAGCTGCCGGACGGGCAGCGCGTGGCCGAGTTCGACGCGGCCTTCGGCCGTACCCCGCAGCAGCTGGCCAAGGCACTGGACACCCTGTATGCCGGCACCCAGCTGGGTGACGAGGCGCAGCGCCTGTCGCGCTTCGCCGCCGCACGCGAAGGCAAGGCCCTGGCCGCCGATCCGCTGATCGCCGTGGCCGGCCCGCTGGTGGCCGCGCAGCTGCGCATCGAGAACGAGAGCAAGACCCGCGAAGGCGAGCAGCTGCGCCTGCGTCCGGCGTACATGCAGGCGCTGTTCGCCTGGCGTGCCAAGCAGGGCCGCGCGGTGTATCCCGATGCCAACCGCACCCTGCGCATCAGCTACGGCAAGGTCGAGGCGCTGCACCCGCGCGATGGCGTGACCTACTCGCCGGTGACCACTGTGGCCGGTATCGTCGAGAAGAACACCAACGCCTATCCGTTCGATGCACCCAAGCCGTTGCTGGCCGCCATCGCCAAGGGTGACTTCGGCAGCACCGCCGACCCGGCGCTGAAGACCCAGACGGTCAACTTCCTGACCAACCTGGATACCACCGGTGGCAACTCCGGCTCGCCGGTGCTCAACGCCAAGGGCGAACTGATCGGCCTGAACTTCGACAGCAACTGGGAGTCGGTCAGCGCCAGCTGGTGGTTCGACCCGCGCTACAAGCGCGCCGTGCACGTGGACATGCGCTACCTGCGCTGGCTGCTGGCCAAGGTCTACCCGGCGCCCGAGCTGCTGAAGGAAATGGGCGTGCCGGCCCAGTAAGACGCCGGCCACGACCCACGGTCGTGGCCCGCACCGCGTAGGCCCCCACCTTGGTGGGGGTGGTTGCCCCCAACGCGCCCGCACCCCCGGCCACGCCTGGCCTACACTGCGGGTTCTTCCGATGGAAACGCGCGCGTGGTCTCCAGCTGGATCCTGCTGCTGGTCTCGGTTGCCTATGCCGCGCTGCTGTTCGGCGTGGCGTGGTGGGGTGACCGTCGGCCGATGTATCCCGACCGGCCGTGGCTGCGGCCGGTGGTCTACAGCCTGGCGCTGGCCGTGTACTGCTCGTCGTGGACCTTCTACGGCGCGGTCGGCACCGCCGTGCGCAACGGCGTGGGCTACCTGCCCATCTACATCGGCCCGCTGCTGCTGCTGCTGTTCGGCTGGCGCATCATCGAGCGCCTGGCGCTGATCGCGCGCAGCCAGAACGTAGTCTCCATCGCCGATTTCATCTCCTCGCGCTTCGGCCGCTCGCGGCGGCTGGCGGCGCTGGTGGCGATCATCGCGCTGATCGGCATCATTCCGTACCTGGCCCTGCAGTACAAAGCGGTGGCGATGAGCCTGCAGGTGTTGACCGGCAACACCGGCCCGACCGGCTTCTTCACTGATCCGGCGCTGTACGTGGCGCTGCTGATGGCGTTGTTCGCCACCCTGTTCGGTACCCGCCAGGTTGATGCCACCGAGCACCACCACGGCATGATGCTGGCGATCGCCTTCGAATCGGTGATCAAGTTGCTGGCGATGCTGGCCGTGGGCGTGTTCGCCTACCTGTGGCTGAGCAACCGCAGCGACGCAGTGGTCGAGTCGGTGCACACGCTGTTCACCGGCCTGCCGCCGGTGGGATTCATCTCGCAGACCCTGCTCAGTTTCCTCGCGATCATCTGCCTGCCGCGCCAGTTCCACGTGGCCGTGGTCGAATGCGGTGACGTGCGTGACGTGCGCCGCGCGCGCTGGATGTTCGGTGGCTACCTGGTGCTGATCTCGGGCATGGTGTTGCCGATCGCCACCGCCGGCGTGACCCTGTTCGGCACCGGCGGCAGCGTCGCCGACGATTCGATGGTGCTGGCCCTACCGCTGGCCGAAGGCCGCAATGCGCTGGCGCTGATCGCCTATGTGGGCGGCTTCTCGGCGGCCACCGGCATGGTCATTGTGTCTTCGATCGCACTGGCCACCATGGTCAGCAACGACCTGGTGATGCCGGTGCTGCTGCGTCGGAGCGGTGACCACCAGGAAGCGGCCGACGTCGCTTCGCGCGTGCTGTGGATCCGCCGCCTGGCGATCCTGCTGCTGGCGCTGATGGCCTACAGCTACTACCGCACCAGCAGCAACGACAGCACGCTGGCCTCGTACGGCCTGATGGCGTTCGCAGCGGTGGCGCAGTTCGCACCGGGCCTGATCGGCGGCCTGTACTGGCGCGGCGCGAGCCGGCGCGGCGTCGAGGTGGGCATGCTGCTGGGCTTTACCACCTGGCTGTACACCCTGCTGCTGCCGGCGATGACCATGGCCGGCTGGGTCGATGCCGGCTGGGTGCAGCACGGCCCGTTCGGCATCGAGTGGCTGCGCCCGCAGCAGCTGTTCGGCATGACCGGCTGGGATCCGCTGACCCATGGCACGTTCTGGTCACTGCTGGTCAATGCGGCGACGATGATGCTGGTGTCCGCGCGCTGGCGGCCCGGCGTCGACGAGCGACTGCGTGCCGCACCCTTCCTCGATCCGTATGCCGAACGCCCGTCGGTGGCGGGTGGTTGGCCGGGTCACGTGCATGTGGGCGATCTGCTGGCGCTGGCTTCGCGCGTGGTCGGCGAGCGCCACGCGCGGCGTTCGTTCTTCGAGCAGGCACAGTCGCTGGGCCGTGAGCTGCAATCTTCGGCGCCTGCGGACCGCCCCTGGGTACAGTTCACCGAGCGCCTGTTGGCGGCCTCGATCGGCGCGGCCTCGGCGCGCCTGCTGCTGACCAGCCTGTTGCGTGGTTCGGGCATGGACCTGGGTGAAGTGGTGGCGGTGCTGGACGAAGCCGGGCAGGAACTGCGCTTCAACCGCGAGATCCTGTCGACCACGCTGGAGAACATCAGCGCCGGGGTCAGCGTGGTCGATCCGGACATGCGCCTGACCGCATGGAACCGCCGCTACCAGGACATGTTCGGCTACCCCGACGGCATGCTCTACGTGGGCCGCCCGGTGGCCGACCTGATCCGCTACAACGCCGAACGCGGCGAGCTGGGCGAAGGCGATATCGAGGTGCAGATCAACCGCCGCATCGGTTACATGCGCGCAGGGTCACCACATGTGTTCGAGCGCACCCGCAGCGATGGCAAGGTGATCGAGATGCGCGGGCAGGCGCTGCCCGGCGGCGGTTACGTGACCAGCTACAACGACATCACCGACTACAAGCACGCGGAAAAGGCCCTGCTGGAAGCCAATGAAACGCTGGAACAGCGCGTCGCCGAGCGTTCGCATGAGGCCGAGGTCGCGCAGCAGTCGAAGACCCGCTTCCTGGCGGCGATCAGCCATGACGTGCTGCAGCCACTGAACGCCGCACGCCTGTTCGCTTCCGCGCTGCGCGACAGCGATCACGTGAGCGATGAGCAGAAGCACCTGGCCGAGCGCGTGGATGCATCGCTGCGCGCGGCCGAAGAGCTGCTCGATGGCCTGCTGGATGTGTCGCGGCTGGATGCCGGTGGCCTGCACCCGGTGATCGGCGAGTTCGACGTGAGCGCGCTGATGCGCGAACTGGCTGCGCAGTACACCCCGGTCGCCGCCGGTCGTGGCCTGCGCCTGGACCTGTTCGCGCGACCGGCATGGGTGCGCAGTGATCGCCGCCTGCTGCGCCGCGTGCTGCAGAACTTCCTGGCCAACGCGCTGCGCTACACACGGCAGGGGCGCATCGTGCTGGCGGTACGCCAGCGCGGCGACGAAGTGGAGCTGCAGGTGTGGGATACCGGTCCCGGTATTCCCGAGCACCACATGCGGCAGATCTTCGACGAGTTCCACCGCTACCAGCAGCCCTTCGACTGGGGCGAGCAGGGCTTGGGCCTGGGCCTGTCGATCTGCCAGCGCATCTCGCGCCTGCTCGATCATCGCCTCAATGCGCGCAGCCGGGTCGGCAAAGGGTCGATGTTCTCGATCATTCTGCCGCGGGTGGCGCCGCTACCGGGCTACACCGAACTGGCCGCGCCGGTACAGCCCGTCGCCGCGCCGGTGCGGAGCGATTCGTTGGCGGCCCTGCGCGTGCTGTGCGTGGACAACGACGAAGAGATCCTCGACGGCATGCGCGCGTTGCTCGGCCGCTGGCAGGTGCAGGTGATTACGGCATCGACGGTGGATCAGGCGCTGGAGAAAGTGGCCGAGCGGCCGCAGGTGATGCTGGTGGACTACCACCTGCACGACCGCATGGACGGCCTGGATGCGCTGGTGGCGCTGCGTGAAGCCGCCGGTTACCCGCTGCCTGGTGCGTTGTTGACCGCCGATGGCCGCGATGAGCTGAAGCGGATGGCACGCGAGCGTGGCTACCGCGTGCTGACCAAGCCGATCAAACCGGCTTCGCTGCGCGCCTTCCTGGGCGCGTTGCGCGATGCAGGCAACAGCGATGCCTGATAGCAAGTGTAGAGCCGAGCCAACGCTCGGCTCCTGCGCGAGGCATGGTGTTCCGTGGTTCGGCCGAACAGCAGCCGAGCATGGGCTCGGCTCTACAGAAATCCAGTTGCGCGGGCCCTCTGTAGCGCCGAGCCCTTGCTCGGCTTCCGCGCGCTGCACGGTGCTGATATAGCCATCGCTATACAAACCAGCCCTGCCTGCGCGTTTCGCTGGAAATGCGCCACGCGCGAATCGCGATGCTAAGCTTCGCGTCCCCTTGGGGAGTAGCCGGATTCCTTCGCAGGAATCGTCCACGTCAACATACTCGGCCGGTGCGCCGTGGCGTGGACAACCATGATGGTTGGCGAGACCAGCGGCCCGCGCGCGCAACGTCAGGTTGGGCGCGAGCGCAGGCCGTGCGTCCGTCCTAGCCCGACCTCAGCAGCTGCCCATGTCCCCCATTTCGATCCTCCTGATCGGCTTTGCCATGTCCACCGATGCCTTCGCTGCGGCGATCGGCAAGGGTGCGGCCATGCGCAAGCCGGTGTTCCGCGATGCACTGCGGGCCGGCATCATCTTCGGCGTCATCGAGGCGATCACGCCCATCATCGGCTGGCTGCTCGGCCGCGCCGCGCTGCAGTACGTCGAAGCCTTCGACCACTGGATCGCCTTCGGCCTGCTCGGCGCACTGGGCATCCACATGATCTACAACGGCCTGCGCTCGGAAAGTGCCGACGAGAACGAAGACCCCTCCCAGCACCATGGCTTCTGGAAGCTGGCGTTGACCGGTTTCGCCACCAGCATCGACGCGATGGCGGTAGGCATCGGCCTGGCCTTCATGGACGTGCATATCGGCGTGATGGCCGCGGTCATCGGCCTGTGCACGCTGACCATGGTCACCGCCGGCATCATGCTCGGCCGCGTGCTGGGCAGCATGGTCGGCAAGCGTGCCGAGATCATCGGTGGCGTGATCCTGGTGATCATCGGTGCGACGATCCTGTACGAGCACCTGCACGGCGTGGGGTAACACCTGCCCCTGTAGAGCCGAGCCCATGCTCGGCTGCTTCGAGCGGCAGCCGAGCATGGGCTCGGCTCTACCTCAGGGTATTGGCTGACAAGCATTGCGGTGTTGAACTGATGGAAGGGCTGTCATGCGTGCCATAGCCTCTTCGCATGGCCAGTCCCGCACTCCGCCTTGGTCGCTGGTCGCAGACCGGCAATGTCTACGCGATCACGGCTGTGACACGCGCACGCCGTCCTTGGTTCGACGACAAGGCCAACGTCGATCTGCTGATCGAAGCGCTGCGCACCGTAGAGCGAACGGGGCGGACCTCCTCCCTCGCCTGGGTGGTGATGCCGGATCATCTACATTGGCTGTTCGAACTCCGTACCGGCACGCTTGCCGGCTGCATGCAGATCCTCAAATCACGGAGCGGGCGTTCCATCGGCAGGCGCGCTGATGCCAACGCGCCGATCTGGCAGCCGGGATACTACGATCATGCGCTGCGCAGCGATGAGTGCCTGCGCACGCAGGCGATGTACATCGCGGCCAATCCCGTGCGTGCTGGGCTGGCCGCGCGCATCGGGGAATACCCCTATGTGTGGAGTCGATGGCCGCTTGAAGCGTGATCTGGAACCCGGCGAAGAGCAACCGAGCATGGGCAGGCTCGGCTCTACAAAGGCAGGTGCTGTGGAGTCCTGTAGAGCCGAGCCTGCGCTCGGCTCACGCGCGTAGCGCGGGCTTCAGGCGAACAGCAGCCGAGCATGGGCTCGGCTCTACAGCGGAGGTCTCAATCTTCTTCCGGCGGCAGCACGATGGCGTCGTCGTCGATCGCCAGCTTGCCGGCCATCAGCACGGCCTGGGTGCGGTTGGTCACGCCCAGCTTGCGCAGGATGGCGGTGACGTGGGCCTTGATCGTTGCTTCGGAGACGTTGAGGTCGTAGGCGATCTGCTTGTTCAAGCGACCTGCGCCCAGCATCTGCAGTACGCGGAACTGCTGCGGGGTCAGCTCGCGCAGGCGCTGGCCGACTTCGCGCTCTTCGCTGCCGGTGGGCGGCACGTTGTGCGCTTCCGGTGGCGCCCAGGTCTCGCCATCGAGGATGGTGCCCAGTGCATGACCGATGGTGTCCGAATCCGCAGACTTCGGGATGAAGCCCAGCGCGCCGTGGTCGAGCGCGCGGCGCATCACCGTCGCCTCTTCGCGCGCGGACACCACCACCACCGGCAGGTGCGGATGCAGCGAGCGCATGTGCACCAGTGCGTTGAAACCCTGCGCACCGGGCATGTTGAGATCCATCAGGACCAGGTCGGCGTCGTTGTGCTGGTCGGCCAGCGCGTACAGCGCTTCCACGCTGTCGGCCTCGAACAGCTGCACGCCGGGGATGACCCGCTGCACGGCCCCACGCAGGGCTTCGCGGAACAGCGGGTGGTCATCGGCAATCAGGAGGGTGGTCATGGGTCGAGCTTATCGATCAGGAAAAAGAGCGACGTGATGGCAGGTGCAGGACGGGTCGGACACGGCCGGGTCCCTCCTCCCGGCCACGTCCCTGGCGCGTCCTGCGCCTGCAGTCACGCCATCAGCGCACCTTGCGCTCGTCCACCAGCGACGCCACCACCGACGGATCGGCCAGGGTCGAGGTGTCGCCAAGCTGGTCCGGCGCGTTCTCGGCGATCTTGCGCAGGATGCGGCGCATGATCTTGCCCGAGCGGGTCTTCGGCAGGCCCGGCGCCCACTGCAGGTGGTCCGGCGTGGCGATCGGGCCGATCTCCTTGCGCACCCAGGCAACCAGTTCCTTCTGCAACTCGTCGCTCGGTGCCTCTTCGGCCACCAGGGTGACGTAGGCGTAGATGCCCTGGCCCTTCACGTCGTGCGGGAAGCCGACCACGGCCGCTTCGGCCACCTTCGGGTGCGAGACCAGCGCGCTTTCCACTTCGGCGGTGCCGATGCGGTGGCCGGACACGTTGATCACATCGTCGACGCGGCCGGTGATCCAGTAGTAGCCGTCTTCGTCGCGGCGGCAACCGTCGCCGGTGAAGTAGCTGCCCGGGTAGGTGCGGAAATAGGTATCGATGAAGCGCTGGTGATCGCCGTACACCGTGCGCATCTGGCCCGGCCAGGAATCACGGATGATCAGGTTGCCCTCGGTCGGGCCGTCCTGGATCTCGCCATCGGCATTGACCAGCGCCGGCTGCACGCCGAAGAAGGGCAGGGTGGCCGACCCCGGCTTGAGGTCCATCGCGCCGGCCAGCGGCGAGATCAGGATGCCGCCGGTCTCGGTCTGCCACCAGGTATCGACGATCGGGCAGCGGCTGTCGCCGACCACCTCGTAGTACCAGCGCCAGGCTTCCGGATTGATCGGCTCGCCGACGCTGCCGAGCAGGCGCAGCGACGCGCGCGAGGTCTTCTTCACCGGCTCCTCGCCTTCGCGCATCAATGCACGGATGGCGGTCGGGGCGGTGTAGAAGACCGTCACCTTGTGCTTGTCGATGACGTTCCAGAAACGCGAGGTGTCCGGGTAGTTCGGTACGCCTTCGAACATCAGCGAGGTCGCGCCGTTGGCCAGCGGCCCGTACACGATGTAGCTGTGGCCGGTGACCCAGCCGACGTCGGCGGTGCACCAGTAGATGTCGTCCTCGCGCAGGTCGAACACCGCTTCATGGGTGTAGGCCGCGTACAGCAGGTAACCGCCGGTGGTGTGCAGCACGCCCTTCGGCTTGCCGGTGGAACCGGAGGTGTAGAGGATGAACAGCGGGTCTTCCGCGTTCATGCGTTCCGGTTCGCAGGTGGACGGCTGGCTGTCCACCACATCGTGGAACCAGCGGTCGCGCGGGGCCTGCATGTCCACCGCGCCGCCGGTGTGGCGCACCACCAGCACGGTTTCAACCGTGTTCGTGCCCGGCAGCTTCAGCGCGGCATCGACGTTGGCCTTCAGCGGAATCTTTCGACCACCACGCAGGCCCTCGTCGGCGGTGATGATCAGCTTGCTCTGGCAGTCGCTGACGCGGTCGGCGATCGAGTTCGGTGCGAAGCCACCGAACACCACCGAGTGGATCGCACCGATGCGCGCGCAGGCCAGCATGGCCACCGCGGCGTCGACGATCATCGGCAGGTAGATGGTGACGCGGTCGCCCTTCTTGACCCCGAGGTTGCGCAGCGCGTTGCCGAGGCGGCAGGTGCGCTCGTACAACTCGCGATAGGTCACGTGCTGGGCCGGTGCATCCGGGCCGTCCGGCTCGAACAGTAGGGCGGTCTTGTCGCCGCGCGTTTCCAGCTGGCGATCCAGGCAGTTCACGCTGGCATTGAGCTCGCCATCTTCGAACCACTTGATGTGGAAGTCGGACAGGTCGTAGCTGACGTTCTTGATCTTGGTCGGCTTGCGCATCCATTGCAGGCGCTCGGCGGCCTTGCCCCAGAAACCATCCGGGTCGGTCACCGACGCCTGGTATTGCTGTTCGTACGACGTCTTGTCGATGCGTGCCTTGGCGGCGAACTGCGGATCGACGGGGTAGATATCAGCCATGGCACCCTCACTTGCACGTTGACTTTGTATGTGCGGTCGCAGCATCGCAACGACCGATCCCCCTCAGTTTGCCCCATCCACCCCCGGCCGCGTCACCACCTTGGTTAGACCATGGTCGAAAGTGAGCGTCCTGCAGGGCCGGGTTCGACCAATGGCCAATAGCCGCTGTGCGTGAACGCCCCGCAGTCTCGGCTCGACCGTGCCCCACGCGCGGCATCACCTTGCCACTTGGGAGAGAGGGCAACATGAGCCACCGTACGTTGAAAGCCGTGCGCACACCTTTGGCGGCCTGCCTGTTGGTCGCCCTGGTCGCACCGGGCATGGCGTTCGCAGAGACCGCCAAAGAGAAAGCGCTGGAAGCACGCGTTGCCGAACTGGAACGCCAGGTCCAGCTGCTGCTGTCCTCGCAGCAACAACAACAGACCCAGATCAGCCAGACCCAGCAGGCGGTGACCGAAGTCCGCACAGTGCAGGCCGAGCAGAAGCCGGTCGCCTCTGTGCCGGCAGGCAAGCAGCCGATCCAGGTCACCACCATCACCCCGGGCGCGGCGCCGGGCACCACGGTCAAGATCGGTGGCTTCATCAAGGCCGACTTCCTGGCCACCCAGACCAGCGATGGCCAGCTGGCCGACGACGCCACCGGCCGCTCGCTGTACCTGCCGGGCCAGACCCCGGTGGAAGGCGCCGGCGGCAGCGGCAAGCGTTCGGGCACCGATTTCAACGCCCACGCCAAGTTCTCGCGCTTCAACCTGGGCATCGACAACGTGAGCGAATCGGGCAACAAGGCCGGTGCGTTCTTCGAGATGGACTTCTTCGGCAACTCGCTGGGCAACCAGACCGCCACCAATACCTACGGTGTGACCCTGCGTCATGCCTACATGTACTGGAACAACTGGATGGCCGGCCAGACCTGGTCCAACTTCATGGATGCGGCGTCGCTGCCGGAAGCGGTCGACTTCGTCGGCCCCACCGACGGCGTGATCTTCGTGCGCCAGGCCCAGGTGCGCTACACCCAGGGCGGCTTCAGCGTCGCACTGGAAAACCCGGAAACCACCACCCTCACCGGTACCCGCAATCCGGTCACCGGGGCCTGGACCAACGCCAGCGCCAACTCCGACCGTGGCAGCCTGCCCGACCTGACCCTGCGCTATGGCTGGAAGGGCAACTGGGGCACCTTCGGTGTCGGCGGCATCGTCCGTCAGCTAAAGGTCGACAACCAGGCCACCGGCGCCAAGGCCGACAAGGTGGCTGGCGGCCTGACACTGGGCGGCAAGTGGGTGATGGGTGACAGCGATTCGCTGCACTACCAGCTGACCGGCGGCGAAGGCATCGCCCGCTACATCGGCCTGGGCATCACTGCCGACAGCGCCTACGACGTGGCCCGCGACGAGCTCAACCCGACCGGCGTGCTTGCCGGCTACGTGGGCTGGCGGCATGCGTTCTCGCCGAAGCTGCGCACCAACCTGATCTACGCGCGCAGCGACTACGACAACGACAGCATCCTCGGCCCGCTGGTGACCAAGAGCGTGCAGAGCATCCGCGGCAACATCTTCTACTCGCCGCTGCCCAAGGTCGATATCGGTGCCGAGCTGATGTACGGCCGTCGCGAAGTGGAGAACGGCAACAAGGGTGACATCACCCGATTGCAGTTCACCACCAAGTACAGCTTCTAAAGGAGTGCCGACCAAGGTCGGCACCTACAGAGATTGTGTGCCGACCAATGGTCGGCACCCACCAACAACGATTGCTTCGGAGGGGAAGCGTCCCATGTCCAGTACACCCAGCACCGCACACAAAGCGGGCACCCTGACCCAGGGCCACAAGAAGGTCATCTTCGCCTCGAGCCTCGGTACGGTCTTCGAGTGGTATGACTTCTTCCTGTACGGCTCGCTAGCCGCCATCATCGCCAAGCAGTTCTTCAGCGGTGTCAATGAAACCACGGGCATGATCTTCGCCCTGCTGGCGTTCGCCGCCGGCTTCTTCGTGCGTCCGTTCGGCGCGGCCTTCTTCGGCAGCCTCGGCGACCGCATCGGCCGCAAGTACACCTTCCTGGTCACCATCCTGATCATGGGCATCTCGACCTTCCTGGTCGGCGTGCTGCCCAACTACGCTTCAATCGGTTTCGCCGCGCCGGTGATCCTGATCATCCTGCGCCTGGCCCAGGGCCTGGCGATGGGCGGCGAGTACGGCGGTGCTGCCACCTACGTGGCCGAGCATGCGCCGGACGACAAGCGTGGCCTGTACACCAGCTTCATCCAGTGCACCGCCACGCTCGGCCTGTTCATGTCGCTGCTGATCATCCTGGCCTGCCGCTACTTCCTGGGCAATGAAGCCTTCGAAGCCTGGGGCTGGCGCATCCCGTTCCTGGTCTCGATCCTGCTGCTGGGCGTGTCGGTGTGGATCCGCCTGCAGCTGAGCGAATCGCCGCTGTTCCAGCAGATGAAGTCCGAGGGCAAGGGCTCCAAGACGCCGTTCCGTGACAGCCTGAAGGGCGGCAACCTGAAGCTGATGCTGCTGGTCCTGCTCGGCGCTGCAGCCGGCCAGGCCGTGGTCTGGTACGGCGGCCAGTTCTACGCGTTGTTCTTCCTCAGCAGCATGCTGAAGGTCGATGCCACCACCTCCTACCTGCTGATCGCGGCGGCGCTGGCGCTGGGCGTGCCGTTCTTCATCTTCTTCGGCTGGCTGTCCGACCGTATCGGCCGCAAGAAGATCATCCTGGCCGGCTGCCTGCTGGCAGCTGTTACCTACATCCCGATCTTCAAGGGCCTGACCCACTTCGCCAACCCGGCCATCGAAGAAGCCCGCAGCAGCTCGCCGGCCCTGGTCGTGGCCGATCCGAACACCTGCTCGTTCCAGTTCGATCCGGTGGGCCTGCGCAAGTTCACCAGCTCCTGCGACGTGGCCACCGCCGCGCTGACCAAGGCCGGTGTGCCGTACGACGTGCAGCCCGCCGCCGCCGGTTCGCTGGCGATGGTGAACGTGGGCAGCGCCAGCGTCACCTCGTATGAGGCCGCCGGCCTGACCAAGGAAGAAGGCAAGGCCAAGGCCGATGCGTTCGGTGCGGAACTGAAGACCGCCCTGACCACTGCCGGGTATCCGGCCAAGGCTGATGGCGCCCGCATCAACATCGCCGGCACCATCTTCATGCTGTGGCTGCTGGTGCTGTACGTGACCATGGTCTACGGCCCGATCGCCGCCTACCTGGTGGAACTGTTCCCGACCCGCATCCGCTACACCTCGATGTCGCTGCCGTACCACATCGGCAACGGCTGGTTCGGTGGCTTCCTGCCGGCGATCTCCTTCGCGCTGGTGGCCGGTACCGGCAACCTGTACTACGGCCTGTGGTACCCCATCATCATCGCGCTGATGTCGGTGGTGATCGGTGGTCTGTTCCTGCGCGAGACCAAGGACGTGGATATCACCAAGTAAACGGTGTGCCGACCAACGGTCGGCACCCACCGGGTTTCAGGGGCCGTGGTGCAGACCGCGGCCTTTCTGTTTTCTGCGCCGTGTCATTTCGGCGCGCACTACCATTGCGTTGCGCAGCACCCCGTATAGTCGGCCCATGACCACCACCGCCCCAGCCGCCATCCTGCACACCCTGCGTAGCGCCTGGCAGTCGCAGCGCCCCTCGCTCGACCAGCGCGAGGCCGACCTGCGCCGCCTGCGCGAAGCGTTGAAACCGCGCCTGGACGAGATGGCCCAGGCCATCGCCGAAGACTTCGGCCACCGTGCCCACGTCGAATCGAAACTGGCCGATGGCATGAGCGTGCTGTCGGCGATCGACCACCAGCGCCGTCACCTGCGGCGCTGGTCGAAGCCGCAGCGCGTCGGCGCCGGCTGGCGGCTGTGGCCGGCGCGCGCGCAGCTGCGGCCGACGCCGCTGGGCGTGGTCGGGGTGATCTCACCCTGGAACTACCCGGTCACCCTGGCGCTGGTGCCTTTGGCCACCGCGATCGCTGCCGGCAACCATGTGCTGCTGAAGCCTTCGGAACACACGCCGCGCACCAGCGCGTTCCTGGCCGATCTGCTGGCGAGCGTATTCCCGCCCGATCGGGTTGCGGTGGTGCAGGGTGGGGCGGACGTGGCGGCGGCAGTCTCTTCGCTGCCGCTGGACCATCTGCTGTTCACCGGCTCGACGGCGGTCGGCCGCAAGGTGATGGCCGCCGCGGCTGAGCATCTGGTACCGGTCACACTGGAGCTGGGCGGCAAGTCGCCGGCGATTGTCTGCCGCGATTTCCCGCTGGACAAAGCCGCCGCGCGGCTGGCCACCGGCAAGTGGTTCAACGCGGGCCAGACCTGCATCGCGCCGGATTATGTGCTGATCGATACCATTCGCCAGCGCGAATTCGTGCAGGCGCTGCAGCAGCAGGTACGCGAGCGCTACGGCGATTTCAGCAGCGCCGACGACTACACCCGCATCATCAACGAAGGCCAGTACCGGCGCCTGCAGGGCTATCTGACGCAGGCGCGCGAACGCGGCGTGCCGGTGATTCCGCTGGCGCAGGTGGATGAGGCGCGCGCCGACCGCGAGCGCCTGCTGGTGCCGACCGTGGTGCTGGACCCGCCGGACGACCTGGAGCTGATGCGCGAGGAGATCTTCGGGCCGATCCTGCCGGTGCGGGCCTACCCGGACCTGGAGGCGGCGCTGGCCGACGTGCTGTCCCGCGACCGGCCGCTGGCGCTGTATCCCTTCAGCCACGACACGGCGACGGTGGAGCGCATCCTCGGCCAGGTGGTGGCCGGCGGGGTGACGGTGAATGACACGCTGCTGCACTTCGCCGCCGATGGCCTGCCGTTTGGTGGGGTGGGGGCCAGCGGCATGGGCGCGTACCACGGCCGGGCCGGGTTCGATGCGATGAGCAAGCGGCTGCCGGTGCTGTGGCAGTCGCGCTGGGCGGCCAGTGACCGGCTGCGGCCGCCGTATTCGAAGATTGCGGGGCTGTTGAAGCTGTTGGTGCGGTGATCGGGTTCCGGTAGGTGCCAACCTTGGTTGGCACAGGGTGATTGCCGGCGCCAACCAAGGTTGGCGTCTACCGGGGTATAAGGGCGCCCATCAAGGCCCACCCGGGTAGAATGCCCGCATGAAGATCGCCTCGTGGAACGTCAATTCGCTCAATGTCCGCCTGTCGCACCTGGAGCAGTGGCTCAAGGAGTTCGGCCCGGACATCGTCGGTATCCAGGAAACCAAGCTGGAGGACCACAAGTTCCCCGATTCGGCGCTGATCGCCGCGGGTTACCGCAGCGTGTTCGCCGGCCAGAAGACCTACAACGGCGTGGCGCTGCTGTCGCGTGAGCCTGCGCAGGACGTGCAGATCGGCATTCCCGGCTTCGAGGACGAACAGAAGCGTGTCATCGCCGGTACCTTCGGCGACCTGCGTGTGATCAACCTGTACGTGGTCAACGGCCAGGACATCGGCACTGACAAGTACGACTACAAGCTGCGCTGGCTGGAAGCGGTGCATGCGTGGATCGCCGAAGAACTGCAGCGGCATCCGAAGCTGATCGTGATGGGCGACTTCAACATCGCCCCGGACGCGCGCGATGTGCACGACCCGGAGGTCTGGAACGAAAACCACATCCTGACCTCCACCGCCGAGCGTGGCGCATTGAACAAGCTGCTGCAGCTGGGCCTGCACGATGGCTTCCGCCTGCACAACGACGAGGCGGGTACCTTCAGCTGGTGGGATTACCGGGCGGCCGGTTTCCGCCGCAACCTGGGCCTGCGCATCGACCTGACCCTGGTCTCCGACGCCCTGAAGGGCAGTGCGGTGGCCTCGGGCATCGACCGCGAGCCGCGTACCTGGGAACGCCCGAGCGACCATGCGCCGGCGTGGGTGGAAGTAGAGTCGAGCTTGCTCGACTGATCTCCCATGCAGTCGAGCAAGCTCGACTCTACAGAACAAGGCCCGACGATTGCCGGGCCCGTTGTGATGCGCCTGCCGGCCAGTAGCCGGCACGACCGCCGCGTCAGCGTATGCTCTTGCGGGTGAACAGGTTGACGATCGCCAGCAGGATCACCGCACCGATCAGCGAGAACAGGAACGTGCGGATGGTGATCGCTTCGTTGATGCCGCCGCCGAACAGCCAGCCGGAAATCAGCGCGCCGACGATGCCGACCACGATGTTGAGGATGATGCCCTGCTGGGCATCGCGCTTCATGATGATGCTGGCCAGCCAGCCTACGATGCCGCCGACGATCAGCCAGATGATGATGCCCATGATCGAACCTCCGGTGGGGAACTGTGACCAGTTGACGCGCACGGCTGTGAACCCGTCGTGCAATTGCGTGACGGGCGCGTGCGGATGAGCCTGCCAGCCACCCTCGACGGCCCGTGGCGCTTCGGTCCGGTGACGGTCTGGCGCCGCCCGCACGTGCCGGGCCACCGCGGTGAACCGCAGGCACGGCAGGTGCTGGCGCAGGCATTGGGCGCCGACCCGGAGACGCTGCCGCTGGTCCGCGACGACAAGGGCCGGCCGGAACTGAGCGGCGCGCTGGCCCATTACGGCACCGGCTGGAGCCACAGCGGCGAGGTGCTGCTGGTGGCGCTGGGCGAAGGCGTGCGGCTGGGCGTGGACCTGGAGCTGCTGCGGCCGCGGCCGCGCCTGCTGGAGATCGTGCAGCGCTTCTTCCATCCCGAGGAGGTGGCCTGGCTGCAGAGCCTGGATGAGGCCGGGCGCGAGCACTGGTTCTTCCGCGTGTGGTGCATCAAGGAGGCCATCCTGAAGGCGCACGGGCAGGGCATTTCGTTCGGCCTGCACCGGCTGCTGCTGGCGCCGGGGGCGGATGGTTCCCTGCATCTGCGCTGGTGCGACCCGGAACTGGGCGAGGCCGCGCGGTGGCACCTGCACGAATGGCAGGCCACCGGCCAGTTCCGTGCGGCGTTGGCCTGGTATCCGCACTGAAGCGGGGAATCAGCGCGCAAAACCGGCGATAATGCCGGCATGAGCGAACACCCACTTCCCGCCAGCGTGGCTGCCACGCTGGAACAGGGCCTGGCCAGCATGGGCCTGGACGCCGCGCTGGCGCCGCCGCTGCTGCGCTACCTGGCCCTGCTGCACCGCTGGAACGGCACCTACAACCTCACCGCCATCCGCGACCCGCAGGAGATGGTCACCCGTCACCTGCTCGACTCGCTGGCGATGCAGCCGTTCGTGGCCGATGGCAGCCTGGCCGACCTCGGCACCGGCCCCGGGCTGCCCGGCATCCCGCTGGCGATCGCCTGCCCGGGCCTGCAGGTCACCCTGGTCGAGAGCAACGGCAAGAAGGCGCGCTTCATGCGCGAGGCCGTGCGCCAGCTGGGTCTGGACAATGCCCGCGTGGCCGAATCGCGCGCCGAGGCGCTGGACGAGGCCGGCCGCTACGACCAGCTGACCGCGCGCGCGATGGACACCCTGGCCGGCATCGTCCGCGTTGGCGGCCACCTGCTGCGCCCCGGCGGCGTACTGCTGGCCATGAAGGGCGTCTACCCGCATGAGGAGATCGCGGACCTGCCGGCTGGCTGGCAGGTGCGTGAGGTGACCCCGTTGAGCGTGCCCGGCCTGGCCGGCGAACGCCACCTGGTCACTGTTACAGGTCCCTGATTCCCGCCGCCAGCCCCTTGTGGAACAACGGGTTGGCGATCCACGATTTCCGCAAGGGGCCGGTTGTACGCATAATGACCGGTCCCAGCACACGTCGACGAGGCACACCCGCATGGCCCGCATCATCGCCATCGCCAACCAGAAGGGTGGCGTCGGCAAGACCACGACCGCCGTCAACCTGGCCGCTTCCCTGGCCAACGCACCCAAGCGCGTGCTGTTGGTCGACCTGGATTCGCAGGGCAACGCGACCATGGGCAGTGGCGTGGACAAGCGTGAGCTGGTCTCCTCCACCTACGATCTGCTGCTGGGCGAGTCCAGCGCCGCCGACGTGCGCGTGCAGACCGCCGAAGGCTACGACCTGCTGCCCGGCAACATCGACCTGACCGCCGCCGAGATCCAGCTGATGGCGCAGAGCGAGCGCGAGCAACGGCTGAAGCGTGCGCTGGCACCGATACGCGATGAGTACGACTACATCCTGATCGACTGCCCGCCGGCGCTGTCGCTGCTGACGCTCAATGCGCTGGCCGCCGCCGATTCGGTGATCGTGCCGATGCAGTGCGAGTACTACGCGCTGGAAGGCCTGAGCGCGCTGGTGGAAACCATCGAAGCGCTACGCGCCAACCTCAACCCGGCGCTGGAGATCGAAGGCGTGCTGCGCACCATGTTCGACGTGCGCAACAACCTGGCCAACGCGGTCTCGGCCGAGCTCACCGAGCACTTCGGCGACCGCGTGTTCCGCACCATCGTGCCGCGCAACGTGCGCCTGGCCGAGGCGCCCAGCCATGGCCAGAGCATCGTCGGCTACGACCGCGCCTCGCGCGGCGGCGTGGCCTACCTGGGCCTGGCCGGCGAGATCATCCGCCGCAACAACGAACGCAACAAGGCCGCCAAGGCCGTGGAGACCGTCTGATGACCAGCAGCAAGCCGGCAGCCAAGAAGCGAGGCCTCGGCCGTGGCCTGGATGCGCTGCTGGGTCCCAAGGGGGCGGTCAGCCAGGTGCAGGCCACCACCGCGGTGATCGAGCCGCTGCCGGGTGAAGTACTGCGCAAGCTGGCCGTGGGTCAGCTGCAGCCGGGCAAGTACCAGCCGCGCCGCGAGATGGACGAGGGCAAGCTCTCCGAGCTGGCCGACTCGATCAAGTCGCAGGGCGTGATCCAGCCGATCCTGGTGCGCCAGCTGCCGGCGGGCAACTACGAAATCGTCGCCGGTGAACGCCGCTGGCGCGCATCGCAGCTGGCCGGCCTGGACGAAGTGCCGGTGGTGGTGCGCGAGCTGGAAGACCGCACCGTCATCGCGATGGCGCTGATCGAGAACATCCAGCGCGAAGACCTCAACCCGCTGGAAGAAGCCGAGGCGCTGCAGCGCCTGATCAGCGAGTTCACCCTGACCCATGCCGAGGCCGCCGAGGCCGTCGGCCGCTCGCGCGCGGCGGTGTCCAACCTGCTGCGCCTGCTGGAGCTGCCGGTGGCGATCCGCCTGCTGCTGGAAACCCGCCGCCTGGAAATGGGCCACGCCCGCGCGCTGCTGACCCTGGCTCCCGAGCTGGCCGGCAAGCTGGCCCAGGAAGCAGCCGATGAAGGCTGGTCGGTGCGCGAGGTCGAGCGCCGTGCGCAGGCCTTCGCGGCCGGCAAGGTGCCGAGCAACCGCCCGGCGGCCACGCCGAAGGTGCAGCAGGCCGACATCGCCTCGCTGGAGACCGAGCTGTCCGAAGCATTGGGGGCCAAGGTGGCGATCAGCCACGGCCGTGGCGGAAAGGGCAAGCTGATCATCCACTACACCGACCTGGATACCCTGGACGGCGTGCTGGAAAAGCTGCGCGCGCGCCAGGGCTGAGCCCGGCGCAGCGCCAGGGGCCGGCCCGTTCCTGCCGTGTCCCGCGAATGACAGGGAACGTACCGCCGCGCGCGCCGTGGGAATGCACTGCCTTCCGGTCCGTGGCCTCATCCAGGGAACAGGACATGAGCAACGAATACGAGGACGTCAGCCCGGACGGCACCCAGATACTGGTACATCGCCGCGAAAAGGACTTCGTGCTCGCCACCGGCAAAGAACAGCACATCGAGGCGATCAGCGCCCACCTCGAACGCCATCTGGGCCCGGTGTCCGGTGTCTTCCATGAAATCATCTCCGACCTGGTGCACATCGACGTGCATGTGGTGCCGGCCAATGAACACTGCCCGTACCTGCGCCTGGTCACCTCCGGCATGAGCGACCTGCCGATGACCGTGCCCGCCGAGGTGGATGCGGACGTGCCGCGCTACATGGAGCTGATGGTGACCCTGCCGGCCGACTGGCCGATGTCCCAGGATGCCTTCGAGGACGAACGCAATTACTGGCCGGTGCGCCTGCTGAAGGGCATGGCGCGGCTGCCGCACGAGTACGACACCTGGCTGGGCTTCGGCCACACCATTCCCAACGGCCATCCCAGCGAGCCCTACGCGCCGGGCGTGGGTTTCGACGGCGCCATCGTGCTGTCGCCGGTGACCGCCCCGGAGGACTTCGCCACGCTGGCGCTGGAGGACGGCAAGACCATCAGCTTCATGAGCCTGGTTCCGCTGTACCCGGAAGAGATGGACCTGAAGCTGAAAAAGGGCGCCGAGGTGCTGCTCGACCGCTTCGATGCGAAGAAGATCAAGGACGTGATCGAACCCGGCCGCGCCAATGTGGCGAAGAAGCGTTTCGGGCTGTTCTGAGCCCGCAGCGTATCCTCTGCACCTGTACTCATTGATTTCCAGGCAACTGCAATGACCATCCTGCTCACCGGCGCTGCCGGCTTCATCGGTGCCTACACCGCCCGCGCGCTGCTGGAGGCGGGCCAGCCGGTGGTCGGCCTGGACAACTTCAACGATTACTACGACCCGCAGATCAAGCGCGACCGCGTGGCCGCGCTGTGCCCGACACTGGACCTGCGCACCCTCGACCTGACCGACCGCGAGGGCCTGGCCGCGCTGTTCGACGAAGTGAAGCCGACGGCGGTGATCCACCTGGCCGCTCAGGCCGGCGTGCGCTATTCGCTGGAAAACCCGCACGCCTACGTCGACAGCAACCTGGTCGGCTTCGTCAACATGCTCGAACTGTGCCGTCACCGCGGCGTGCAGCACCTGGTGTATGCCTCCAGCAGCTCGGTCTACGGTGATTCGGCCACGCCGCCGTTCTCCGAGGACCAGCGCGTGGACCAGCCGCGTTCGCTGTATGCAGCGACCAAGGCCGCCAACGAGCTGATGGCCTACACCTACGCACAGCTGTACGGACTGCATGCCACCGGCCTGCGTTTCTTCACCGTGTACGGTCCCTGGGGCCGGCCGGACATGGCACCGCTGCTGTTCTCGCGCGCGGTGCTGGCCGGGCGGCCGATCGACGTATTCAACGAAGGCCGCATGCAGCGCGACTTCACACATGTTTCCGACATCGTGTCGGGTATCCTCGGCGCCCTCGCGCATCCGGCCGACGGTCCGGTGCCGCACCGGGTGTTCAACCTCGGCAACCATACGCCGGTCGAGCTGGAGCGCTTCATCAGCGTGATCGAGCAGGCTGCCGGCCGCCCCGCGCAGAAGGTCTACAAGCCCATGCAGCCCGGTGACATGGTGCGCACGATGGCCGATACCCGGCGCGCCCATGACGCATTCGGCTTCGACGCGGTGACCCCGATCGAAGAAGGGCTGCCGCCTGTCGTGCAGTGGTGCCGCGAGTACTTTGGCGACCGCGCCTGAGGACGGATCCTCACGCCACCAGGTTCATCTTCGGATAACCTCGGTTTCGGAGAATGCGCGGTCTTTGTCCCCCCTTGGCCGAGTGCCTTATGAGCCAACCCGAGCTTTCCGTTGTCGTCCCGGTGTTCAACGAGCGCGACAACGTCGCCCCGCTGGTTGCCGAAATCACCGCTGCGCTGCGTGGCCGGCTGCCGTTCGAGATCGTCTACATCGATGATCACTCGCGCGATGACACCCTGGCGGTGCTGCAGGGCCTGAAGGCGACCACACCGGAACTGCGGGTGCTGCACCACGTGAACCAGAGCGGGCAGAGCACCGCCGTGCGCACCGGTGTCAAGCATGCGCGGGCGCCGTGGATCGCCACTCTGGATGGCGATGGCCAGAACGATCCGGCCGATATCCCCAAGCTGCTCGCCGCGCGCGACGCTGCCGAGGCGCAGGTGAAGCTGTTCGCCGGCTGGCGCGTCAACCGCCAGGACAGCGGCAGCAAGCGCTGGGCCAGCAAGTGGGCCAACGCCATCCGTGCACGCATGCTGCGCGACGATACGCCCGATACCGGCTGCGGCATCAAGCTGTTCGAACGCAGCGCGTTCCTCGACCTGCCGTATTTCGACCACATGCACCGCTACCTGCCGGCGCTGATGCAGCGCGCCGGCTGGAAGACCACCAGCGTGCCGGTCAACCACCGCCACCGTACCGCCGGCGTCTCCAAGTACAACAACCTGGGCCGTGCGCTGGTCGGCATCCGTGACCTGCGCGGCGTGGCCTGGCTGATCACCCGCAGCAAGCGCACCGCGGTGGAAGAGCGGTGATGGGCCTGGAACTGCACTGGCTCGACCAGCCGCTGACCTGGCTGTACTGGACCGGCCTGCACGTGACCGGCTGGAAGTTGATCGGCTATACCGGCGCGCTGATGTTCGGCGGCCGCTGGTTGGTCCAGTTCGTCGCCTCCAAGCGTGCGGGCAAGCCGGTGATCCCGCGCCTGTTCTGGTACATGAGCGTGGTCGGCAGTCTGATGACGCTGAGCTACTTCCTGTTCTCGGCCAAGCAGGACTCGGTGGGCGTGCTGCAGAACCTGTTCCCGGCATTCACCGCGCTGTACAGCCTGCAGCTGGACATCAAGCACCGGGGCTGGAAGCGGGACAAGGCCAGCCACTGAGGCCTGCGGGGTGCCTGCCATGGGTAGAGTCGACTGTCAGTCGACTTTCGCGCGGAGCGGGCTTTGCTACATGTGGCGGAAGAGCAGCCGACTGACAGTCGGCTCTACCACGCGCCTTCGGCGCTGCGGCCCCGGCCTGCGGCCGGTTCCCGGTCCTGCCTGCTGTGGGTAGAGTCGACTGTCAGTCGACTTTCGCGCGGAGCGCGGGCTTTGCTACATATGGCGGAAGGGCAGCCGACTGACAGTCGGCTCTACCACGCGCCTTCGGCGCTGCGGTCCCGGCCTGCGGCCGGTTCCCGGTCCTGCCTGCTGCGCAGGCAGGACCTTCGTCCCATGCCACCGACGGTGAGCGGTGCCATGATCGGGGTCTGCCTTCCCGGGAACCTGTGCTCGTGAAAACCCGTCTTGCCGTTGCCCTGTTGATCGCCCTGTCCGCCCCCGCTGTGGCGCTGGCTGCACCGCCCGCCACCGCCGCGCCGGCCAGCGTGGCCACCGAATTGCCCGCCGACGCCGCCTTCCGTGCGGTGTACGAGAAGGAATGGAAGTGGCGCCAGGATGGCGGCGGCGAGGCCAGCGAGGACGAGGACGCCCCGGCCAATGCCACCCGCATGCCCGACGTCGGCCCGGCCGCGCAGCAGGCGCGCTTGAAGGTGTGGGACGAGACTCTCGCCGCGCTGAAGAAGATCGACCCGAAGACCCTGTTGCCCGACAACCAGGTCAACTACGCGATCTACCGCGACCAGGTGTTCAACCTCGCCGAAGAGGTGCGCCTGCGCGGCTACGAGATGCCGTTCAACGCCGACTCCTCGTTCTGGTCCAACCTGTCCTTCATGGCCCGGCGCGAGATGAAGACCGTGCAGGACTACCAGAACTACATCGCACGGCTGAACGATGTGCCGCGCTATTTCGGGCAGCAGACAGAGAACATGCGCGCCGGCCTGAAGCGTGGCTTCAGCGTGCCGCGCGCGGTGCTCGATGGCCGCGAGGTGTCCATCGCCACCGTCGCCGAGTTGAAGGACCCGACCGAGTCGCCGCTGTACGCGCCGTTCAAGAAGCTTCCCAACAGCATCCCGGCGGCCGAGCAGGCCAGGCTGCAGGCGCAGGCGCGTGAAGCGATCAACGGCAAGGTGGTGCCGGCGTTCCAGCAGCTGCGGACCTTCTTCGTCAACGAATACGTGCCGCAGGCGCGTACCACCCTGGCCGCCGAAGCGATGCCGGACGGCAAGGCGTACTACAAGCAGCAGATCCACGAATACACCACGCTGGACCTGTCGCCGGACGAGATCCATCGCATCGGCCTGGATGAAGTCGCACGCATCCAGAAGGAAATGAACGACATCATCAAGCAGGTGAAGTTCAAGGGCAGCTTCGCCGAGTTCCTGACCTTCCTGCGTACCGATCCGCAGTTCTACGCCAAGACACCGGAAGAGCTGCTGTCGCGTGCCGCGTGGATCTCCAAGCGCGCCGATGGCCAGCTGGGCAAGTACATGACCCTGCCGCGCGCCCGCTTCACCATCGTGCCGGTGCCGCCGGACATCGCACCGTTCTGGACTGCCGGCCGCGGTGGCATGGGCACCTACTGGCTTAACACCTACAACCTGCCGTCGCGCCCGCTGTACAACCTGCCGGCACTCACGCTGCATGAGTCGGATCCGGGCCACGCGCTGCAGGGCGCCATCGCCGCCGAGCAGAAGAACCTGCCCGAGTTCCGCCGCAACGCCTACATCTCCGCCTATGGCGAAGGCTGGGCGCTGTACTGCGAGAAGCTGGGCGTGGAGATGGGCATCTACGAGACCCCGTACGAGGATTTCGGCCGCCTGACCTACGAGATGTGGCGCGCCGCGCGCCTGGTGATCGACACCGGCGTGCACAGCAAGGACTGGACCCGCGAGCAGGCGCTGGCCTACCTGCGTGACCACACTGCGCTGAGCGAGCATGAAGTGACCACCGAAGTGGACCGCTACATATCCTGGCCGGGCCAGGCGCTGAGCTACAAGCTGGGCGAGATCGCCATCGTGCGCCTGCGTGCGCAGGCCGAGAAGGAGCTGGGCGACAAGTTCGACATCAAGGGTTTCCACGACACCCTGCTCAAGCAGGGCTCGGTGCCGCTGCCGGTGCTGGAACAGCAGATCCAGGCCTACATCGCCGAACGCAAGAAGGCCTGACCGTGCAAGGGTAGTGCCGGCCGCTGGCCGGCAACCCGCATGCACCGCAATTGTTCGACATTGCCGGCCAGCGGCCGGCACTACCAGGGATCGGAAAACGGGGTCGGATCGCAGGATCCGACCCCGTCATGTTTCACCCCACCGCCCGTGGCTTGGCCACCCGCGCTGCGAAGGTCGGCAGCACCAGCAGGGTCAGCACGGTGGCGGTGATCAGGCCACCGATCACCACCGTCGCCAGCGGCTTCTGCACCTCCGCACCCGAACCGCTGGCAATCGCCATCGGAATGAAACCGACGATCGCCACCAGCGCGGTGGTCAGCACTGCGCGGATGCGGCTGGAGGCACCGTTGATCGCCGCCTGCAGCGGCAGGTCACCGGCGTCCAGGCGCTCGCGGATCGCCTGCATCAGCACCAGGCCGTTCAACGTGGCCACGCCGGATACCGCGATGAAACCCACCGCTGCCGACACCGAGAACGGCATGCCACGCAGCAGCAGTGCGAGGATGCCGCCGACCAGCGCCAACGGTACGCAGCTGAACACCAGAATGGCTTCCTTGCCACTGCGCAGGGCCATGAACAGCAGGCTGCCGATCAGCAGGAACACCACCGGTACCACCGTCGCCAGCCGCTTCTCCGCGCGCTGCAGGTTCTCGAACTGACCGCCCCAGGTCAGGTAGGCACCCGGCGGCAGCGCCACGTCGGCCACCGCGGCCTGCGCCTCGCCGACGAAGCCGCCCAGATCGCGACCGCGCACGTTGGCCTGCACCACCACGCGGCGACTGCCGTTGTTGCGGCTGATCTGGTTCGGCCCTTCGCTCACCGTAATGCGCGCCACCGACGACAACGGAATCACCAACCCCGATGGCGTGGCGATCGGCAGCGAGGCCAGCTGGTCCGGATCGTTGCGTGACGCATCGTCCAGGCGCACCACCACGTTGAAGCGGCGGTCGCCTTCGAAGATCTTGCCGGCCGCGGTACCGCCGATGCCTGTGGACAACGCGTCACTCACGTCTGCAGCGGTCAGTCCGTACTGCGCCGCCGCCACATGATCGATGGCCACGTTGAGCGTGGGCAGGCCGGAGATCTGTTCCACCCGCACGTCGGCCGCGCCATCCACCGCACGCAGTTTCAACGCCACCTGGTCGGCCACCTTCTGCAGCTGGCTGAAGTCATCGCCAAAGATCATCACCGCCAGGTCGGTACGCACGCCGGAAATCAGCTCGTTGAAGCGCAGTTCGATCGGCTGGCTGAACTCGAAGCTGTTGCCCAGCTGCTGCCCGGCCAGCGTTTCAAAGCGCGCCACCAATGCCTCCTTGTCCAGCTTCGGATCGGGCCAGTCCTTGCGCGGCTTCAGTACGATCACGCTGTCGGAGATATTGGTCGGCATCGGGTCGATGGCCGCCTCGGCGGTACCGGTACGTGAGAACATGGTCTCCACTTCCGGCTGCTTGGCGATCGCCTTTTCCAGTGCCAGCTGCATCGCCAGTGACTGCTCCAGCGAGGTCGACGGCACGCGCAGGGCCTGCATCGCCACGTTGCCTTCGTCCAGCGTCGGCATGAACTCGCGGCCCAGCAGCGAGAACGCGCCGATGCCCACCACCACCATCATCACCGCACCGGCCAGTACCGTGCGCGGATGTGCCACGGCCTTGCGCACCGCTGGTTCGATGCGCGCACGCAGCACGCGGATCAGCCTGGTTTCGTGCTCGCCGTCGTCCGCATGCGCGTCGCCATCCTTCACCTTGGGCTCGCGCACCAGCAGCGCGGCCATCGCCGGCACGAAGGTGAAGGAGAAGATGAAGGCACCGACCAGGGCCAGCATGAAGGTCGCCGCCATCGGGTGGAACGTCTTGCCCTCCACACCTTCCAGCGTGAGGATCGGCGCGAACACCAGCAGGATGATCAGCTGTCCGAACGCCGCTGGACGCGCCATCTTCATTGCCGAATCGGCGGCCACGCGCAGCCGCTCCATCGCGGTCAATGCACGACCCAGCTCGGCGCGGCGCTGGCCCAGCATCAGCAGCGTCGACTCGACCACGATCACCGCACCGTCCACCAGGATGCCGAAGTCCAGCGCACCCAGGCTCATCAGGTTGCCGCTGATGCCGAAGCGGTTCATGCCGATCACTGCGAACAGGAACGACAGCGGAATCACCAGCGCGGTGATCGTCGCTGCACGCAGGTTGCCCAGCAGCAGGAACAGCACCACCACCACCAGCAGCGCGCCCTCGGTGAGGTTCCTGGCCACGGTCTTGATGGTGGAATTGACCAGCACGCTGCGGTCCAGCACCGGCGCGGCCACGATGTCGGCCGGCAGCGATTTGTTCACCTGTTCCAGGCGCGCCGCAGCTGCCTGCGCCACGGTGCGGCTGTTGCCACCGGCAATCATCAGCGCGGTGCCCAGCACGGCTTCATGGCCGTTGCGGCTGGCCGCACCCAGGCGCGGCGCGCGGCTCAGGTCGACGTCGGCCACATCGGCCACGCGCACCACCACGCCATTGCGGGTGGCCACCGGAGCCTGTGCCAGGTCATCGGTGGTCAGCGCCAGGCCGTCAGCACGTACCACCAGGCCTTCGCCGGCACGCTGCACGAAGCCGGCACCGGCCTGCACGTTGGAGCGCTGCAATGCGGTGACCAGATCGGCCAGGCCGAGGCCATGCGCGGCCAGCCGCGCGCTGTCCGGATGCACGCCGTATTCCTTGACGTAGCCGCCGACCGTATCGACGCCGGCCAGCCCCGGGCTGGAGCGCATCTGCGGCGCGATGATCCAGTCCTGCACGGTGCGCAGGTAGGTCGCACGTTCTTCGGGCGTACGCAGCAGGTTGCCTTCCGGCGTGCGGTAGACCTCGCCGGCCTGCCAGCCCGCTTCACCGGGCTTGGCCAGCTTGGCCGGATCGAACGCGGTGAAGTCCACCGTCCACATCAGCACTTCGCCGAGACCGGTGGTGACCGGCGACAGCATCGGCGATGCGCCATCGGGCAGGTCTTCGGTGGCTTCGCGCATGCGCTCGGCCACCTGTTGGCGGGCGAAGTAGATGTCGGTCGCATCGGTGAAGATGGCGGTGACCTGCGAGAAGCCATTACGCGACAGCGAACGCGTGGTAGTGAGGCCAGGAATGCCGGCCAGCGCGGTTTCCAGCGGATAGGTCACCTGCCGCTCGATCTGCTCCGGGGTCAGCGCCGGTGCCACCGTGTTGATCTGCACCTGGCGGTTGGTGATGTCCGGCACCGCGTCGATCGGCAGCTTGCCCAGCTGGAACAGGCCCACGGCGGCGATCAGCGCGGCCATGAACACCACCAGCCAGCGGTGGCGCACCGCTGTTTCAATGATCAGCTTGAACATGGTCGCCTCCTCAGTGGCCGTGCTCGGCTTCGCCCTTGGCCAGTTCGGCCTTGAGCAGGAAGGCATTGGCACCGACGATGCGCTCGCTGCCGGTCAAGCCACCAAGGATCTCGATGCGGTCACCGGCGCGGCGCCCGGCCAGGACCGGCTGCGCCTTGAAGCCGCCTTCAACGGCGACGAACACCGCGCTGCTGCCATCGACGTTCTGCACCGCATCGGCCGGCACGCTGAGCGAGCCATCCTGGCCCTCGGTAACGACCACGGCCGATACCGGCGAGCCGGCCGGTGGCAGCGACGCATCCACCGGCGTGGCACGGATCACCGCGACGCCGCCCTGCTGGCGGACATCGGCGGCCGAACCGGTGACGGTGGCGGTGAAGCTGCCACCCGGCACGCTCACCTCCAGCTTCATGCCGGGCGTGACCTGTGCGGCCAGCGCCGGTGGTGCGGTGAACACCAGCTCGTTCATCGACGGGTCGGCGACGTCGGCGACTGCACTGCCGGCGGCGACTACGCCACCCGGGGTGACCTGCACGTTGCCGACGATGCCGGCCACCGGACTGGTGATGCGCACACGGCCGCTGCTGTCCGGCGACCCGTTGGCGGCGGCCTGGGCCTGCGCGGCGGCGGCCTGGGCCTGTGCCGCCAGCGAACGTGCGCGCGAGGCTTCCATTTCCTGGCGGGCGACCACGCCCTGGTCGACCAGGGCCTTGTCGCGGCCATAGGCCAGGCGCGCGGCTTCGGCTTCGGCCGATGCGGCCAGTGCATTGGCGCGGAACACCGCCGCCTCGCCACTGACCACGATGGCCAGCGCCTGGTTCTGTTTCACCGCCGTGCCCGGCGCGACCAGCACGCGCTCGACGCGGCCGGTCACCGTGGAGGCCACCGAAGCGCGGGCGCCCACGGTGGGCTCGACCCTGCCGGACAGCCGGGTTGAACCACCGCCACCGCGACCGATCGCGACCACTTCGATACCGGATGCCTTGATCTGTTCCGTGGTCAGTGCAACCACGCCTTCGTCCGCGCCAGCAGGGGCCTTGGCGGCTTCCGCCTTGGCTTCCTTGCTGTCGGTCGTGTGGCCATGGCCATCGTCGGTGCCCGCCTTGGCCGCGGCGGGGTCTTCATTGGCAGGTGTCTGCGCGTTGCCAGCGCAGCCGGCCAGCAGGACGGTCAGCAGCACGCCGCCGATCAGCGGGAAAGTACGGGAGAGAGTCATGGGGCCTCCACAAAAGGTGCGCGCCCTTCAAGGCGGGCAAGATCGATTTCCGCGGCGACGCGCGACAGGCGCGCATCCACGGCGGTGCCGCGGGCGGCGATGAGGGCGCTGCGCGTGCTGCGCAGTTCCAGCTGCGAGATGCGTCCGGCGTCAAAGCCGACGCGGGCCAGGCGGTACGCCTCTTCGGCGGCGACCACGCTTTCATCGGCGGCGCGGGTACGGCTGCTGGCGGCTTTCAGTCCGGCAACGGCGGACAGGCGTGCGGCCTCGCTGTCGCGGCGTTGCTGGTCCAGGCGTGCTTCGGCCGCGCGCTGGTCGGCATTGGCGGCGCGGATGCCACCGCGGTTGCGGTCGAACAGCGGGATGCTGAGGCTGACTCCGAGGTTGTAGGCACGCTCGCCGCCTTCGCGGAAGCGGGTCTGCGCGGCGGTGACGCTGAGGTCGGGCAGGGCGCGCTTGCGCTCCACGTCGACCAGCTTGCCCGCCGCATCGGCTTCGGCTTCGGCGATGCGCACCGCCAGCGCCACGTCGGTGGCGCCGCGCGGCAGCGGCGGCATGCGGTCGAGCAGGCTGTCGTCGATCGACTGCACCGGCGCATCCAGCAGCGCGGCACCGGCCAGGCGGGCCAGCGCGGCATCGCGGAAGGCCTGCGCCTCATCCAGTGAAGCACTGGCGTTGGCCACTTCGCTCTGCGCCTGCACCGCGCGCAGTTGCGGCTCGCGGCCCTGCTTGACCATCGCGTTGACGGCGTTGGCGTCATCGCGGGTGAGGGTCAGCGCTTCTTCGGCCAGGGTGTAGCGGCGCAGTGCACTTTCCGCCTGTGCGTAGACCACCGCGAGCTGGCTGGCCACATCGCTGCGACTCTGCGCGCCACGCAGGTTGGCCGCCTGTGCCTCGGCGCGGGCCGCACGGACACGCGCGCCACGCTGGCCCCAGACCTCCAGCGGCTGGGACAGGGTGAGCACGGTATCGGCCTTGCCCATGCCGCCATAGGAGCCGGTGCCCCAGGCGTTTTCGGCGGAGTAGGAAAGGGAAGGGTTGGGCAACGCACGCGCCTGGTCGGCGCGCGCGTCGGCGGCCTCGGCCAGTGCCGTACCCACGCGGGTACCGGGCAGCTGGTCCAGGCGTTCAAGCAGGGTGTCGTAGGAGGGGGCGGCTTGCGCCATCACCGATGCCGCCGGGGCCAGGCCCAGCAACACGGCGACGACCAGCCCGGCCGCGCGCGGCGACCGAGGTGTCAGGATCGACATAGGGGGATTCCGGTTGTGAGTGAAACGGGAGCCCGCGATTGCGGGACGCGCTCAACTCACGCCCGGGGGGGGACGCGTCAATTCATCCTGGGCGACCGCATAGGTCGCCACGTCGCCGGCATTCATCCAGCGCGCCGGCAGCGGCGTACCGAAGGCGGCGAAATCGTTCGCTGGCAGGCTCAGCGTGGAGTGATGGCAGTGGTTATGCGTGCAGGCACCGGTGTGCTTGCTGTCGCTGTCACCGCCTGCATCGTCCGCAAGGGACTCGACATGGGTGCTGCTGGCATGCGGTTCCACCGCACACACCAGTGCGTCGGCCACCGGAACGACCACGAATGCCGCCATCAGCAGCATCATCAGGTACGTACGCAGTTGGCGGGTGATCCGGCGCATGGAAGGGAGGCTAGCAAGCGGTTTTCGCCGGATACAATATCAATGGTCACCTCGGGAATTCGTCGGAACCTCCCGTTCAGGTGGGCGGCGCCGCCTGCTTTGGTAGGTGTCGACCTCCTGCCTGGTGCGGACCTCCTGCCTTGGTAGGTGTCGACCTTGGTCGACACGCTTTTCGACCCCCGACACATTGCCGGCCAGCGGCCGGCACTACCCGTGTCACGGCAGCTTCGCGATCACCTTGATCTCGAACTGGAACCCATACAGCCAGGTCACGCCGATACCGGTCAGGGTCGGGTGCGGCGCCTCGCCCCAGTACTCGGGCACGATCGCCCAGGCCTTCTCGAAGTTCGTTTCCGGATCGACCAGGAACACCGTCACGTCGACCACGTCATCGAAGGTGCAGCCGGCAGCGGCCAGCACCGCATTGAGATTCTCGAAGGCACGGCGCACCTGCGCTTCGAAGTCCGGCTCGGGTGAACCGTCCTCGCGGCTGCCGACCTGGCCGGAGACGAACAGGAAGCCGTTGGAACGGATCGCCGGCGAGTAGCGGTTGCGCTCGTACAGGGCCTGGCGACCGGCGGGAAAAACGACATCACGCTGAGACATGGGGAAGATCCCGTGGGAGAGAACGCCATCCTCCGCGCCAGTGCTGTCTGGATAAACCGCGATGATCGGCCTAGATTGATTGTCAATTCCAAACAATCATGGCCCACCATGGACCGTTTCGAGGCGATGCGGGCCTTTGCCCGCGTGGTGGAAACCGGCAGCTTCACCCGGGCCGCGCAGACCCTTCAGATCAGCCGCACTACGGCCACCCAGCTGGTGCAGCAACTTGAGGCGCACCTGCGGCTGCGCCTGCTCAACCGCACCACGCGCCGGGTCAGCGTCACCGCCGATGGCGCGGCCTACTACCCGCGCATCGCCCGCCTGCTGGCCGAGCTGGAAGAGGTGGAAGGCGGGCTGGGCGACGCCGCTACCCAGCCGCGCGGGCGGCTGCGCGTGGATGTGCCCGGACCCTACGCGCGGTTGCAGCTGGTACCGGCGCTGCCGGATTTCCAGGCGCGTTACCCGGAGATCCAGCTGGACATCGGCGTCAGCGACCGCGAGGTCGATGTCATCGCCGACAACGTCGATTGCGTGATCCGTGGTGGCACCCCGGCCGACCCGGCACTGGTGGCGCGGCCGCTGGCGGCGCTGCCGATCGGTTTCCACGCAAGCCCCGGCTATGCGCAGCGCTTCGGCCTGCCGACAGACCCACGCGCGCTGGAAGGGCCCGATCACCACATGGTCGGCTTCCTCAGTCCTCGTAGTGGCCGGGCGCGGGTGTTCAGCGCCCAGCGCGGCGATGAGCGCGTTGAGGTGCAGGGCCGCTATACGGTCGGTTTCGACGACGGTAACGCCTATCTGGCGGCTGCGCTTGCGGGGCTGGGCGTGGTGGCGCTGCCCAGCTATATGTCCGGGCCGCATGTGGCGCGTGGCGAGCTGCTGCCGGTGCTGCAGGACTGGCAGCTGCCGCCAATGCCGATGCACGTGATGTTTCCGCCGAACCGGCACATGAGCCAGCGGTTGCGGGTGTTCATTGATTGGGTGGTGGAAGCGCTGGGGTGAATGCATCGGTCGCGTGCGAAAATCGGCGTGCACGTACTGGAGAACGCACACCCTGATGAGCCGCATCGTCGCACTGGATACCGAAACCACCGGCATCTCCCACCGCCTGGGGCACCGGGTCATCGAAATCGGTGCCGTCGAACTGATCGATGGCCAGCTCACCGGCCGCCAGTTCCACACCTACCTGCAGCCGCAGCGCAGGGTCGATTGGGGCGCGCAGCGCGTGCATGGCATCAGCGATGCGATGCTGTTGGGCAAGCCGCTGTTCTCCAGCAAGGCCGCCGAACTGCTGGACTTCCTGCGCGGCAGCGAGATGGTCGCGCACAACGCCACCTTCGACGTGGGCTTCCTGGACAACGAGCTGCGCCTGGCTGGCATCCCCGGCACGCTGGCCCAGCATTGCCGCATCACCTGCAGCCTGAAGCTGGCGCGGGGACGCTGGCCCGGCCAGGGCAACAAGCTGGACGATGTGCTGCAGCGCCTGCGCATCCCGGGCAACCGTGGTCTGCATGGCGCGTTGAAGGATGCGCACCTGCTGGCTCAGGTGATTCCCTACCTGCGCTGAGCTGGCCTGGTAGCTGTAGAGCCGAGCCCATGCTCGGCTCGGTCTTACGGGCCGAAGCAGCCGAGCATGGGCTCGGCTCTACAGGAAGGCGGCCGTCGCATTCAGCCTCAGCCTGTGGGTAACTTGCGCAAGTGCTTGAACCCGTGCATAATGCGCGGCTCGCTGTGTCCGGTTTTCTATCGGGCGGCGCCCCCGGGAGCACGTCCCCGGCCGCCCAACGCCAGCGTAACCCTTTGATTCTCTTGACGTGTGGTGGGCAACCATCGAGGCCGCCGTCTCCCGGGCTACGGGCTGACACAACTTACTATCGAGGTGCGCAATGTCCCGCGTATGCCAGGTTTCCGGCAAGCGAGTGCAGACGGGTAACAACGTCTCGCACGCCAACAACAAGACCCGTCGTCGTTTCCTGCCGAATCTGCACGAGCGCCGCTTCTGGGTTGCCAGCGAAAACCGCTGGGTGAAGCTTCGTGTTTCCGCGCATGCACTGCGCACCATCGACAAGAACGGTATCGATTCCGTTCTGGCTGAGCTGCGTGCGCGCGGCGAAAAGGTCTGAGGAGTAGACGATCATGGCAGGCAAGCGCGATAAGGTCCGTATGATTTCGACCGCTGGTACCGGTCACTTCTACACGACCGACAAGAACAAGAAGAACACCCCGGGGAAGATGGAATTCTCCAAGTACGATCCGGTCGTGCGCAAGCACGTCCCGTACAAGGAAGGCAAGATCAAGTAATCCGCAAGGATTGCTGGTCGCTTCCGAAGAAACCCGCCCTTGTGGCGGGTTTTTTCATGCCCGACGGTGGGGCCTGTGGGTGCCTGTGGGTGCCGACCGTTGGTCGGCACACTCCCTCCACACCCGGTAGGTGCCAACCTTGGTTGGCACACTTGTCCCGCCCCCGGTAGGTGTCGACCTTGGTCGACACGCTGGTTCAACGCAGTCGAGCGCGGCTCGACTCTACACACCCTGCTGGGCAGAATGGCCCATCACCTCCCGACGGACGACGCGATGCTGTTCGAGTGGTTGCTGGGTTCGTACCTGCTGCTGATCGACTGGCTCATCCGGCTGGTCGCGCTGTGCTGGATTCCTACCCGCACCACGCCGGGTGCGGCGCGCAGCTGGCTGCTGCTGGTCGGCTTCGTGCCGCTGCTGGGCCTGCCGCTGTACCTGCTGTTCGGCCACCCATGGCTGTCGCGCGAGCGCATCCGCCGCCAGGCCGAGGCCTCCCAGGTCATCCGCGAGGAACAGGCGCTGCAGCATCGCCTGCGCTGGACCCCGCAGCCGGACACCGCCAGCGCTGAGATCGTGCCGCTGGTGCAGCGCCAGGGCGATTTCATGCCGGTGCACGGCAACGCGGTCGACCTGCTGACCGACTACGACGAATCGCTGCACACGCTGATTGCCGACATCGATCAGGCCGAAGACCGTGTGCACCTGCTGTACTACCTGATGTTCGATGACGCGGTCGGCGAGGCCATTGTCGAAGCACTGCAGCGTGCCGCCGCACGTGGCGTGCAGTGCCGCGTGCTGCTTGACGCGGTGGGCGCCAAACGGGGACTGCGCGCGTACAGCAAGCGACTACGATCACGTGACGTTGAAGTACGCGCGATGCTGCCCGGCGGCCTGCGTTGGCGCCGCAGCGGCCGCATGGACCTGCGCAACCACCGCAAGATTGCGGTGATCGATAATGAAGTGGCCTATGTCGGTTCACAGAACCTGGCGGGTCCGCAGTTCGTGCCCGGCCACCCGAACCGCGAACTGGTGGCGCGCGTGCGCGGCCCGGCGGTGGCGCATCTGGAGGCGGTGTTCGCCAGCGACTGGTACATGGAAACCGGCCAGCGGCTGGACGTCATCGCCGATGTGCCCGAGTGCAGCGACGACATCGCCACCCAGCTGCTGCCCAGCGGCCCGGCCTACCCGTACAGCAACGCGCGTGATGCGGTTGCGGCGTTGATTCATCTGGCGCGACGCCGGCTGGTGATGGTCACCCCGTACTTCGTGCCGGACGAAGCCACACTGAGTGCGCTGCGTATCGCCGCATTGTCCGGCGTGCAGGTGCAGCTGATCCTGTCGGCCAGCAACAACCAGCGGCTGACCTCATGGGCGCAGGAGGCGTACTACGACGAGCTGCTGCGCTGTGGCGTGCGCATCGCCCTGTACGAACCGCAGTTCCTGCACGCCAAGCACATGAGCGTGGACGAGGACATCGCCGTGCTCGGCTCGATCAACATGGACATCCGCTCGTTCGCGCTGAATGCCGAGATCGGCCTGATCTGCTACGACCGCGCGCTGGTGCAACAGCTGTGTGCGATCGAGGATGGCTACCTGCGTGAAGCGCGGCAGCTGGATCTGCAGCAATGGCGCAGCCGCCCCACGTGGCGGCGCAGCCGCGAGGGCATCGCACGGCTGGCCGATGCGTTGATGTGAGTGGCGCGCACAACCGGCGGGATGGGTGCAACCGGAGGGGTAGAGTCGACTGTTAGTCGACTATCGCGCGCAGCGCGGGATTTTCTGCAAGAGCAGTCGACTAACAGTCGACTCTACCCCCGTCATTCCCATCATCGCCGATGGCCTACAATCGGCACATGACTGATTCACCGCGTAATGGCGAACTGGACCTGGCAATCATCGGTGGTGGTGCGGCCGGGGTGCTGGTAGCGATCCAGGTATTGCGCCAGGCCAAGGCGCCGTTGGCGCTGGCCATCTTCGAACCCGCCTCGCAGCTGGCCCAGGGCATCGCCTACGCCACGCCGTGGCCGGAGCACCTGCTGAACGTGCCGGCGGCGAAGATGAGTGCGTTTGCCGATCAGCCCGGCGATTTCCTCGACTACCTGATGGCCGCCAACGCCTACCCGGGCGAGGCGCGCGAGGTGCTGGGCGAGCGCTATGTATGCCGCCACTACTTTGCGGCCTACCTGCAGCAGCGCCTGCAGGAGGCCGCTGCGGCCAGCCCGGCGCAGCTGCAGGTGATCGCGCAGCCGGTGCTGGGCCTGCAGCCGGATGACCACGGCTACCAGCTGACATTCGGCGATGGCAGCACGCTGCACGCCGCGCAGGCGGTGCTCGCCACCGGGAACAGCATGCGGCCGCTGCCGGTGGCCGGTGCCGAGGCACTGCCCGCCGATGACGTGATCGAGGCCTGGGACTACGACGGCGTACGCACCCTGGCCGGCGAGCAGGCTGTGGCCATTGTCGGCTCCGGCCTGAGCATGGCCGATACCGTGCTGGCCCTGGTTGCCGCTGGTCACACCGGCCTGCTGCATGTGATCTCGCGCCATGGCCTGCTGCCGTTGCCGCATGCGCATGGCGGCCTGCCCACGTTCGACCCGGCCACGCTGCTGCCGATGAACCTGCGCCAGCGCCTGCGCGCATTGCGCCGGTTCGCTCGTCAGGCGCAGGCCGACGGCCTGCCGTGGCAGGGCGTGATGGACCGTATCCGTCCGCACGGGCAGGCGCTGTGGTGCAGCCTCGACGCGGCCGACCAGCGCCGCTTCCTGCGCCATGTGGTGCGCTACTGGGATGTGCATCGCCACCGCATCGCCGAAGAGGCCGACGCACAGCTGCAGGCGCTGATCGAAAGCGGCCAACTGCGTATTCACCGGTCCCGCCTGCAACGCATCGGCCGCGAAGGCGACGCCCTGCGGCTGTCTGGCCGCGATGCCACCGGCAATGAACAGCGGTGGACGATTGGCGGGGTGATCAACGCCACTGGCGTGGAAACCCGCGCCAGCGCGTTGCGCAATCCGCTGCTGCAGCAGCTGCAGGCCGATGGGCTGGCCCGCCCCGGCCCGCATGGGTTGGGCCTGGACAGCACGGTGCCGGGCGACCGCCTGTGTGCTGCCGGGGGCCAGCCGCAGGCACGGCTGGGCGTGCTCGGCAGCCTGCGCATCGGCAGCCTGTGGGAAAGCCTGGCGGTGCCTGAACTGCGTCAGCAGGCGCAGGCACTGGCCACCCAGGTGGTCGCAGGAGCCGCGACGGCGATGCCGTAAAATGGGGGCATGGATGTCTCCCACCTGCTTGATGGCCTGAACCCGGCCCAGCGCGAAGCCGTCTCCGCTCCCCCCGGCCACCACCTGGTGCTGGCCGGTGCCGGTTCCGGCAAGACCCGCGTACTTACCCACCGCATCGCCTGGCTGCATGAAGTCGACGGCGTGCCGACCCACGGCATTTTCGCGGTGACCTTCACCAACAAGGCGGCCGGCGAAATGCGCCACCGCATCGACGCACAGCTACCTAACGGCAGCCGTGGCATGTGGATCGGTACCTTCCACGGCCTGGCCAACCGCCTGCTGCGCCTGCACTGGCAGGACGCGAAGCTGCCCGAAGGCTTCCAGGTGATGGACTCGGACGACCAGCTGCGGCTGGTCAAGCGCGTGGTGCAGGCGCTGGAGCTGGACGACGGCAAGTACCCGCCCAAGCAGATCGCGTGGTGGATCAACGCGCAGAAGGACGAGGGCCGCCGCCCGCAGCACATCCAGCCCGAGCCGCACGACGCGTGGCTGGAAACCATGCGCCAGGCTTACATCGAATACCAGGCGCGCTGCGACCGCGCCGGCCTGGTCGACTTCGCCGAGCTGCTGCTGCGCGCGCATGAACTGCTGCGCGACAACCCGGCGCTGCTGTCGCACTACCGCGCCCGCTTCCGCGAGATTCTGGTGGACGAGTTCCAGGACACCAATGCCATCCAGTACGCCTTCGTGCGCGTGCTGGCCGGTGATTCCGGCCACGTGTTCGTGGTCGGCGACGATGACCAGGCCATCTACGGCTGGCGCGGTGCCAAGGTCGAGAACGTGCAGGGCTTCCTGCGTGACTTCCCCGGTGCGCAGACCATCCGCCTGGAACAGAACTACCGCTCCACCGCCAACATCCTCGGCGCCGCCAATGCGGTGATCGCGCACAATCCGGATCGCATCGGCAAGCAGCTGTGGACCGACAGCGGCGACGGCGAGCCGATCGATCTGTATGCCGCGTACAACGAGATGGACGAGGCACGCTACATCGTCGAGCGCGCCCGTCAGTGGGTGCGCGACGGTGGCAGCTACACTGAAGTGGCCGTGCTCTACCGCAGCAACGCGCAGTCGCGCGCGCTGGAAGAAGCGCTGCTGAGCGAACAGGTGCCGTACCGCGTGTATGGTGGCATGCGCTTCTTCGAGCGTGCCGAAATCAAGGACGCGCTGGCTTACCTGCGCCTGCTGTCCAACCGCAACGATGACGCCGCCTTCGAGCGCGCGGTCAACACCCCCACCCGGGGCATCGGCGACCGCACGCTGGACGAAGTGCGCCGCGAGGCACGCGCGCAGGGCATCTCGTTGTGGGAAGCAACGATGCTGGTCACCCAGGGCAGTGCGCTGGCCGCACGCGCGCGCAATGCACTGGCCGGCTTCCTGGGGCTGGTCAACGAGCTGCAGGCGCAGACCGTGCACATGACCCTGGCCGAGCGCGTGGACCACGTGCTGGCCCGCTCGCAGCTGCGCGAGCACTGGAGCAAGGAAAGCCGCAACGCGCTGGATTCGGAATCGCGCACCGACAACCTCGATGAACTGGTCTCGGTCGCCTCGCGCTTCGTGCGCCGCGCCGACGACATCGAGGAAGTGGGCGAGGACATGGACGAGCTGGTCGCGTTCCTGGCCTATGCCGCGCTGGAGGCCGGTGAGGGCCAGGCGCAGGCCGGCGAGGACGGCGTGCAGCTGATGACCCTGCACTCGGCCAAGGGCCTGGAATTCCCGCTGGTGTTCCTGGCGGGCATGGAAGACGGCCTGTTCCCCAGCGCACGTTCGCTGGAAGAAAGCGGGCGGCTGGAAGAAGAGCGCCGCCTGGCCTACGTCGGCATCACCCGCGCGCGCCAGAAGCTGGTGCTGAGCTACGCCGAATCGCGCCGCATCCATGGGCAGGACAACTACAGCCTGCCGTCGCGCTTCCTGCGCGAGATTCCGCGCGAGCTGCTGCACGAAGTGCGCCCGAAGGTACAGGTCTCGCGGCCGGCCTCGATGGGTGCCAGCCGGGTGATGGGCCATGCCTCGATCGAGGCGCCGCCGGTCAAGCTCGGCGCGCTGGTCACCCATCCCAAGTTCGGCGAGGGCATGGTGACCGACTACGAAGGCAGCGGCGCCCACGCCCGCGTGCAGGTCGAGTTTGCCGATGCCGGCAGCAAGTGGCTGGTGATGGCGTACGCCAACCTGACGGTGATCTGATCACCGTCAGAGGCGGGAAAGCCAGCCGAACATGGCTCGGCTCTACAATAGGCGGCACTTCTTCCAGGACCGCCCCCATGACCGAACCCACGCTGCACGTCACCGTGAAGTTGAACGCCCGGCTGCAGCCGGAGCATCGCCACGAACTGTTCGAGGATCCGCTCGACGCGCTGCTGCAGGCGGCCCAGGTGGGCGAGCTGACTGGTGGCGGCACCGCGATGTCCGATCTCGGCGAGGTCGAATACGGTGATATCGAAGTTGCCCTGGTCGATGCGGCCGGCGTGCCGAAGCTGATCGACCTGCTGGAACAGCTGGGTGCTCCGAAGGGTTCGCAGCTGCAGGGCGCGGGTGAAGCCGACCGCAGCTTCGGCGTGACCGAAGGCCTGGGCATCTACCTGGATGGCCTGAATCTGCCGGACGAAGTCTACGAACAGTGCGATTCCAACCATGTGTTCGAACAGCTGTCGGAGAACATCGACGGCCTGGGCGAGATCTGCAGCTGGTGGCAGGGCCCGACCGAGACCGCGCTGTACATGTATGGCGAATCGTTCGAGGCGATGCGCGATGCGATCGCCGGATTCGTGGCCAGCTACCCGCTGTGCCAGAACGCACGCGTGGTGCAGATCGCCTGAAGGTGGGGGCGCTGTAGAGTCGAGCTTGCTCGACTGCCTTTTTATGAGCAGAAGCAGTCGAGCAAGCTCGACTCTACGGCAGCAGGTTATCGGCCGGCTGACTGCCGGGCGTTGTCGCGCTGGGCAAGATCCTTGCCCAGATGATAGCCGCCGCAGAGCAGGACGAAGGTGGCGGCGAGGCTCCACAGGATGATCCTGAGGGGGCTTCGTGGTGTTGGCTTGCTGTCCTGCATGTGCGTTCTCCCGGGGCAGCGCGGTGCCGCTGGTCCAGCATGCGCTGCGGTAAGGGGGCGGGCAAGCGGACGATGCGCACACGCCGCTGCGCGGCGCCGGATTGATCCTGCTCAAGGCGCGGCCTCCACATCCGGTGTGCAATGGTGTCGTTCCCATCTGGCAGACCGCCACGGAGCCCCACCATGTACAAGCGCATCCTGATTGCCACCGACGGTTCCGAGCTGGCCGACAAGGGCCTGGCCAAGGGCCTGGAGCTGGCCAAGGACCTCAATGCCGAGGTTGATATCGTGACCGTTTCCGAGCCGTGGGCCGTCGGCATGTACGACGCAATGGGCTGGAGCGTGGGCTACATGAACAGCCCCGAGTACAAGGCCGACCGCGAGGAAGGCGCGCAGAAGGTGCTGCAGCCGGCGCTGGCCAAGGCCGCCGAGCAGGGCATTACCGCCAATCCGGTGCATGTGCTCGACCGCTATGCGGCCGACGGCATCATCGAGACGGCGGGCGAGCGCAACAGTGACCTGATTGTGATGACCTCGCACGGCCGCCGTGGCGTGACCCGCGTGCTGCTGGGCAGCCAGACTGCCGAGGTGCTGGCACGCAGCACGCTGCCGGTGCTGGTCATCCGCTGACTCAAGCGTTCCCGGGGAGGGGACCCGACGCCGGCCGCAGGATGCGCGCCGGCGTTGTTTTTTGTGGGGCCGAGGGCCGTCATATCCACGCATGGCGAGGATCTACTGGATCGCACGGATCCGACCCCGGTCACATCACCAGCTGTACAGCTTCCAGTACACCGGCGACACGCCGTCCTTGTCGTTGTCGAAACGACCATCGCCGTTCTTGTCGTACATGTAGTACGGCGCGCCGCGCGACGGGGTCACCTTGACCATGCGCAGCTGCCCGGACACGCGGTACTCCTCGATGGTGTCACCGTTGTCCATGGTCCGCTTGGAGACATCGGCGCCCTTGACGTCGACCGGGGGAGCCCCGGCGCCACCCATGCTGGCGCAGCCGGCCAGCAGGAGCAGAGAGGCCAGCATCAGAGTCTTCATGGGTGGGGTTCCTTTGCCTGGAATGAGCTTCGATTATGCCCCATCGCGGCGTGGGGACCGTGTCGCCGCGATGCAGGCACGGGCGCGTAGAATCGACCCATGAGCAGATTAGTCCTGATCGACGGGTCCAGTTACCTGTACCGCGCGTTCCACGCGCTGCCGCCCCTGTCCAATGCACAGGGCGAACCCACCGGCGCGCTGTTCGGCGTGGTCAACATGCTGCGCTCGACACTGAAGGAACGCCCGGCTTACGTGGCGTTCGTGGTCGATGCGCCGGGCAAGACCTTCCGCGATGACCTGTACGACCAGTACAAGGCCAACCGCCCACCGATGCCCGATGAGCTGCGCAGCCAGGTCGAGCCGATGTGCCGCATCGTCGAGGCGCTGGGCATCAGCATCCTGCGCATTCCCGGCGTGGAAGCCGACGATGTGATCGGCACGCTGGCCCTGCAGGGCGTGGCGCAGGACCTGAAGGTGACCATTTCCACCGGCGACAAGGACTTCGCCCAGCTGGTGCGCCCGGGCATCGAGCTGGTCAACACCATGACCGGCAGCCGCATGGATTCGGATGCGGCGGTGATGGAGAAGTTCGGCGTCCGCGCCGACCAGATCATCGACCTGCTGGCGCTGATGGGCGACGCGGTCGACAACGTGCCGGGCGTGGAGAAATGCGGGCCGAAGACCGCCGCCAAGTGGCTGGCCGAGTACCAGCACCTGGACGGCGTGATGGCGGCCGCGCCGACCATGAAGGGCAAGATCGGCGAAAACCTGCGCGCCGCGCTGGAGCGCCTGCCGCTGAACCGTGAGCTGGTGACCATCCGCACCGACGTCGCGCTGGAGGCCAGCCCGACCACGCTGGCCCTGCGCGAGCAGGACGTTCCGGAGCTGACCGAGCTGTATGCGCGCTACGGCTTCACCCAGGCGCTGAAGGAGCTGGGGGCACCGCTGCCGGCGCCCGCCGCTGCCAGTGAGGCCACCCCAAGCCTGCGCGGCACCGCCGCCGGCTTTGCCCGCGGCAGCGCCGAGGCACCGGCCGCGGGTACGCTGGATCCGGCGCTGGCGGCGCCGGGTGAATACGAGACCGTGCTGACCGCCGAGCAGCTGCAGGCCTGGGTCGAGCGCCTGCAGCAGGCCGACCTGATCAGCTTCGATACCGAAACCGATGCGCTGGACGCGATGCGTGCGCGCCTGGTGGGTATCAGCCTGGCGGTCGAGCCGGGCAAGGCCGCCTACATTCCGGTTGGCCATGATTACCCGGGTGCGCCAGCCCAGCTGCCGATGCAGCAGGTGCTGGATGCACTGCGCCCGGTGCTGCAGGACCCGGCGAAGAAGAAACTGGGCCAGCACGGCAAGTACGACCTGCATGTGCTGCGCCGTCACGGCGTGGAGGTGCAGGGTTACCACGACGACACCATGCTCGAGAGCTTCGTGCTCAACTCCACTGCCACCCGCCACGACATGGATTCGCTGGCGCTGCGTTACCTGGGCTACAGCACCATCAAGTTCGAGGACGTGGCCGGCAAGGGTGCCAAGCAGATTCCGTTCTCGCAGGTGGGCATCGATGAAGCCAGCCGCTATGCGGCCGAGGACGCCGACATCACGCTGCGCCTGCACCGTGCGCTGCAGCCGCAACTGTTGGCCGAACGGGCGTTGGACAGCGTGTACCGCGACATCGAAATGCCGCTGGTGCCGGTGCTGACCAGCATCGAAGCCAACGGCGTGCGGATCGACACCGACGAACTGCGCCGGCAGAGCCAGGACCTGTCCTCACGCATGTTGGCGGCGCAGCAGAAGGCCACCGAACTGGCCGGACGCAGCTTCAACCTGGATTCGCCCAAGCAGTTGCAGGCGGTACTGTTCGACGAGCTGAAGCTGCCGGCGGTGGTGAAGACCCCGAAGGGCCAGCCGAGTACCAATGAAGAGGCGCTGGAGGCCATTGCCGACCAGCATGAGCTGCCGCGGGTGATCCTCGACTACCGCGGCCTGGCCAAGCTGCGCAGCACCTACACCGACAAGCTGCCGGAGATGGTCAACCCGGACACCGGCCGGGTGCACACCAGCTACCACCAGTCCGGTGCCGCCACCGGCCGCCTGTCCTCGTCGGACCCGAACCTGCAGAACATCCCGATCCGCACCGAGGACGGCCGCCGCATCCGCCGCGCGTTCGTGGCGCCGGAAGGCTTCCAGCTGCTGGCGGCCGATTACTCGCAGATCGAGCTGCGGATCATGGCCCACCTGTCCGAAGACCCGGGCCTGGTGCGCGCCTTCGAGCAGGGTGCCGACGTGCACCGTGCCACCGCCGCCGAGGTGTTCGGGCGTACGCTGGAGGACGTGACGCCGAACGAGCGCCGCGCCGCCAAGGCGATCAACTTCGGGCTGATGTACGGCATGAGCGCCTTCGGCCTGGCCCGCAACCTGGGCATCGACCGTGGCCAGGCGCAGGACTATGTGGCGCTGTACTTCAGCCGCTACCCGGGCGTGCGCGACTTCATGGAGCGGATGCGCCAGCAGGCCCGCGACCAGGGCTATGTGGAAACCCTGTTTGGTCGTCGCCTGTACCTGAACGACATTCATGCACGTAACCAGGGCCTGCGCGCCGGTGCCGAACGCGCGGCGATCAACGCGCCGATGCAGGGCACCGCCGCCGACATCATCAAACGCGCGATGGTGGACGTGGACCAGTGGCTGCGTGACAGCGGCGCACCGGCACGGATGATCCTGCAGGTGCACGATGAACTGGTGTTCGAAACCGAAAGCAGTTTCGTCGAAGACTTGCGTTTGCAGGTGGTGGAGCGCATGTCGCAAGCGGCCAAGTTGCGGGTGCCGCTGGTGGTCGATACCGGCATCGGCAACAACTGGGACGAAGCGCACTGAAGGTGTTTCAGGCGGAAAACGACGTGAATTCGTTCATTCGTCAGAGGTTTCTGACTCGATCATGAATGTTTCCCCGGTCGATGTTCATTAAATTGGGCCCCTTCACGAACCGTTAGTGTTCGGAGTGCTTCTATAACTCTCGACAGGCGCAATGCCTGTTGTGGATCTCTCCCATCCCCTGGAGCAGATCTCGGAACGGGGACTCCTCCCCAAGTGCCCGTTCCCCGGCCCCGTTGACCTCCCCCTGGTCAGCGGGGCTTTTTATTTGCGCCGCCGGCACTTCGGACCCCAGATGCTAGGCTGGGCGACCGTTCCACAGGGGAAGACCATGCCCGACCTGTTCGCACTGGCAATGCCCTGGTGGGAATTCATCCTGCGCGCGGTGGTGGTCTATGTCGTGGTGCTGGGCATGGTCCGCCTCGGCGGAAAACGCGCGCTGGGCCAGATCACGCCGTTCGACGTGCTGTTGATCGTGCTGCTGGGCAATGCGGTGCAGAACGCGCTGCTGGGCACGGACACTTCGCTGGGTGGAGGCCTGTTGCTGGCCGCCACCCTCATCCTGCTCAATTACGGGGTGGGCTGGCTGACCACCCGGAATCGCCGTATGGAGCGGATGATCGAAGGAGAACCCACCGTGATCGCGCGCGATGGCCGGCTTTTGGAGGGTGTTCTCCGCCGCGAACTGATCAGTCGCGCTGATTTCGACGCCGCGCTGCGCCAGCAGGGCGGGCTGCAGATCGAAGACGTGCAGATCGCCCTGCTGGAGACGACCGGACACATCACCATCATTCCGCGGAAGAGCACCTGATCGTGTAGCGCCGAGCATGGGCTCGGCGCTGCACGGCATCATTCATGGTGTGCAGCGGGTAGTGCCGGCCGCCGGTTTGCGCTCGTAGTAGGCGAAACGGTTGCCGCTGTCGATGCCGACCAGGTTGCCGTTCTGCAGCAGCTGCAGCACGAAGTCGCTGCCGATATCGCGATGGATGAGGATGCGGCCGTCGCGCAGGCTCGCCCGCAGTGGCTGTTCGCGGCCACCGGCCTCAACCACACCCCCCTCGAGGAAGCGCAGCTGCGACAACACGCTGCGCTCGGCTTCAAAGCTGCCACAGGGCAGTGCGGTGGCCGGCACCGGCGTGAGCGCGGAGGTGGAGGCGCTGGCGAGAACGGCAAGGTCCTTGGCCGGACCGCAGGCCGGGGCATCGGCGCGCTGGGCACAGGATCGCTGCAGCGCATCGCGGGCCTGCTGCAGGCGGCCACTGCTCCACAAGGTTTCAGCGGTGTCGGCGCAGAACGTTTCGCCCTGCTGCACGCGGCAAAGGTCGATCAGTTCATCAAGCTGCGCGGGCGGCAGGGGCGCATCCACGGAATGCTGCAGGCCGAGCAGGGCCTTGCCCATCATTTCCGAGGCAATCTCCTTGGCTGCCGTCATGCAACCCTCGGCGTCGAACGACGGCAGCTCCTTCCTGCAGATCTCGGGAATCGGCGGTTCCTCCGTTTTGGGCGCGGCGTCCTTGGCCTGCTGCTGGTAGGTCTCCAGCAGACGCATGCAGGCTGCGCCCACGCCTTCAACGCACCATGCATGAAGCTTCTGGGGAGCGGCCTCCGGCAGCGCTTCCAGGCAGTCGGAGGTGTTCATCACGCAACCGCCCTCGATGAGTTCCGGCATCGTCTTGCAGGCGGCGGCGTGCTCACGGGTGAACTCGCGATAGGGCGTGCTGATCGTGCGGTCGTTGTCCGAGAAGTACCAGTTTTCCAGCTGGCCGGTGGACAGGTTGCCGGTACCGAGCACGTCTTCCTGGCGGGCAACGCGCAGTTCCTCGGTGGCCTGGTAGGGGCCGGACAGGAAGCCGTGTCCTTCGCTCTCCAGGGTCAGCGTGGTGTTGCCGCCGCTGTCCTTGTAGGTGCCGCAGGCCATCGATTGCGCGGCAGCCGGCAGGCTGGCCGAGGCCAGCGCGAGCAACAGCAGGGAGCGCCAGCCCGCAGCGCGGGGGCGGAGGGAAACAGCGGCAGGCATGGGTCATCCTTGAAGGAAGTGGGACAGGGCCTGTCCGGTGCGGGGCGCACCACAGGCAGGAGAAAGTGCCACGCGTCAGGCGTGGCGCCGGAAGATCAGAGCCAGTCGCGCGGCACCAGATAGTCGGCCAGGCGCGCCTCGGCGCTGCCCGCTTCCGGACTGAAGCCGTACTCCCAACGCACCCGCGGCGGCAGGCTCATCAGGATGCTTTCGCTGCGGCCACCGCTCTGCAGACCGAACAGCGTGCCGCGGTCATAGACCAGGTTGAACTCCACATAGCGGCCGCGACGGTACAGCTGGAACTCGCGTTCGCGCTCGCCATGCGCGGTGTCCTTGCGCTGCTGCACGATCGGCAGGTAGGCGTCGAGGAAGCCATCACCGACCGCGCGCAGGTAATCGAAATCGCGCTCGAAGTCGCCGTGCAGGTCGTCGAAGAACAGACCGCCGACACCGCGCGTTTCATTGCGGTGCCGCAGGAAGAAGTACTCGTCGCACCAGCGCTTGTGTGCGGCATAACGTTCTTCGCCGAACGGCGTGCACAGGTCGCGCGCAACCCGGTGCCAGTGCTGCACGTCCTCGTCGAACGGATAGAACGGGGTCAGGTCGAAGCCGCCGCCGAACCAGCTGGCCACCACTTCGCCGTCGCGCTGTGCCTGGAAGAAGCGCACGTTGGCATGGGTGGTCGGCACGTAGGGATTGAGCGGGTGGAACACCAGCGACACGCCGGTGGCACGCCAGGAGGCGCCGGCCAGTTCCGGGCGGTTGGCCGAGGCCGACGGCGGCAGGCGGCTGCCGGCCACGTCGGAGAAGCCGATGCCGGCCTGCTCGAACACCGCACCGTCGCGCAGCACGCGGGTACGCCCGCCACCGCCCTCGGCCCGCTGCCACAGGTCTTCCTGGAAGCGGGCCTGGCCGTCGGCGGCCTCGATCGCCGCACAGATGCGGTCCTGCAGGTCGGTGAGGTAGGCGCGAACGCGCTCGAATTCGTTCATGGCGCCTACTTTACCGCAGGCCCTGTGCCGGTACCCGCGCGCGCGACGCAGCGGGGGGCCGACCCATCGCGCTGGTAGCGGGTGAAGCGGTTGTCGCGGTCGTTCGCCACCAGATCGCCATTGGCCAGCCGCCAGAACACCCGGTCCTCGCCTCTCCCGCTGCGCACGTGGACGGCTCCCTCGCGCAGGGTGGCAGGTTGCGCCTCCTGCCCCGCCACCCGGACCTGGCCATCCTCGCCGAACACCAGGTCGCCGGCCTGTGCCTGGTAGCGGCCACAGGGCAGTGCGTCCAGAGGCGCTATGGCCAGATCCGCCGGTGACAGCGACGCCAGCGGCGTGGCCGTGCTGCAGGCCTGTGGATCCTCGCTGACCCTGCACGCCAGCTGCAGCGCATCGCGTGCAGGCAACAGGCGCTTGGAGGCCCACAACGCAACGGCGGTCGCATGGCAGAAGCTGGCGCTGGGATGTTCGCGGCACAGCGTGCTGACCTCGTCCAGCTGCTCAGCAGGCAGTGGCACCTGGTGCGGCGTGCTGCCTGCCAGTGAGAACGCCCAACCGATATCGCGTGCACGGCTGGCTGTCTCGGCTTGCTCGCACGCGTCCCGGTCGTAGCTCGCGGTGTCCTGTTCACAGGCCGCTGGCGTGGCCGGCTCTTCGCGATCGCTGGCAAGGGCCATTTCCACCAGCAGGTCGTTGCGGGCATCGCTGCGGTAGTCCTCGATCAGCAGATTGCAGGCGACGGGAACATCCTCGCGGCACCATTGTCGCCAGCGTTCGGGACCGGCGAGTGCCATGTCATCGATGCACTGCGCGATGTCCGCGCGGCAACTCCCGGCCGCAAACGCCGGTGCTGCGCGGCACTCGGTCGCGCTCTCCAACCTGTAGCGGTGGTCATCGCCGGCCAGGACGCGGCCGTCGCTGGCGATTTTCAGTGCGCTGACGTTGCCGGTGACCAGGCTGGCCATCACCAGCGACTCGCCCAGTCGCTCCAGGTTATACGGTTCGGGCGCCACGCCGGGCGCGAGCAGGCGGCCCTGCACAGGGCTTTCCACCTGCAGGCGGGTACCGCTGTCGGCGTCCTTGAAGGTGCCGCACAGCGGCGCCTGTGCGGACACGACCGGACTCAGCAGCAACAGAAGCGCAGCACCCCACCCCCGTGACAGGCGGTGGCGGATGTCGGTGGCGGAAGGCATGCGGTAACTCCTGGCAGAACGGCAGCGTAAAGGTCAGTGATCATGGCCGGGCGCGGCCCGGCAGCGTGCGTTGGGGAGGGGCCGATACTGCTGGTAGCCGGTCTGCGTGTCCATGCCGAGCAGGTCGCCGTTGCCCAGCTGGCGCAGGACGAAGGTTTCGCCGTCCTGCTGCAGGTGGATGGCGCCGTCATGCAGGCGGCCGCGCGTGCCATCGCCGAAGTCGAGCCTGTCGACCTGGCCACCCTCGGCCTGGTAGCGGCCACAGGGCACCTGCTGGACCGGCACCAGGCGTAGATGGGCGCCGAGTTCACGCAATGGCGCGGTACGTTCGCAGGCACTGACGCGCCCCGCATCGCAGACCACCTGCAGCGCCTGCACGGCCAGCGTGGGTTCCAGCGCGATCAACTGCTGCTCGGCCACCTCGGTGCAGAAGCGCCCACCGCGCTGGTGCAGGCAGAGCCGCTGCAGCGTGGTGCGCTGCGCGGCAGGCAATGGTGCGTCCTGCTGACCGGCCGCGGCGGCCGGTGCAGCGAGAAAGTGGCGCAGCAGCGCCGAGCATCCAGCGCCGACGCCTTCCTCGCACGCGCCTTGCGCCTGTTGCGGGGGCGCATCCGCGAGCCGCGCAATGCACAGCGCAGGTTGGCCCAGGCAGGCGCCGGGCGCGGGGGCGCGCTGGCAAGCCTGGGGTCGATGCAGCTCGAAGTCGGTCATACCGTCGTTGATATGCGCCCCGTCAGCAGCCACGCTGATGGCGGTGGATGCACCGTCGTCGAGAAACACCAGGTTCAGATCGCCGGCGCTGCGATCGATGCGCAGAGGTGCGCGTTCCTGACCGTCCAGAGCCCGATAGCCGGTGGTGGATGATTCGAACACCAGCGCCATGCCGCCATCGGTGCTGCGGTATTCGCCGCACTGCAGCGCGTTGGCGGCAGCAGGCAACGCGGCCAACAGCAGCAGTGCGGGGAGAAGGGTCAGCAAGCGCATGCGACGGTCCTTGTCGTGCGGGAAAAGGTGTGGCTCAGTGGAAGCGCGAGCGGATGTCCGGCCGCAACAGGCGCCAGGCCAACCAGCCCTGCAGGCCGAGGATCACAAATGACATGGCCACCACGGTCAGCGTGATCAACCAGCGTTTCAGATGGAGTTCCTGCTGCAGGACGGCGTCGTCGGAGAGAAACGGGATGACGTCACGCATGAACACGTCCAACCAGCCGGCGATCGCAAAGTTGGTCAATGCGCTCAGCAGCAGGATCACCACAAAGCTCCACAGGCCCCAGCTGCGCTCGCGCAGCAGGCCCCAGCTGGCCAGGGTCGAGGCCAGGCACAGCAGCGCGACAATCATCGACGCGGCCACCGGATGCGCCAAAAGCCAGATCAGGCTGTGCAGGTGCTGGTCTTGCACTTCCCTCTCAACCAGGTGCCAGATCGGAAGGTTGTGCAGCGGCCACAGCAGCAGTCCCTGCATCACGAAGTAGACCGTGAGCAGCAGTGACAGCCAGAACGAAGCCTGTGCGATCGGGCGCACCCAGGCGTGATAGCCCGGCTGGACCAGCGAAGGAATCGGCGGGATCGACATTGACATCCGGTGTCCTTGCGGTCGGCGCCCGCACGCTCAGCGGGCTGTCACCCGGGTGGCGACGGCCGGCAGGATATGGTGTTCGCTCAACGGTGCCAAGGGCTGGCCGTGCGGCGGCTGCAGCGGCACCCAGGCCAGTTCGGCGATCTCCGCGCGTGCCTGTGGCGTGCCGTCCACCTGCACCCACCATGCCTGCGCCTGCACGAGGTGGCCGGGCTCGTTCACCGCCCAGTCTTCGAACGTGCCCAGCGCGACGGCGGTCCCGGCGCACACCTGCACACCGAGTTCTTCGTCCAGTTCGCGCGCCAGTGCCTGCAGCGGTGCTTCGCCGGCTTCAGGCTTGCCACCGGGCTGGATGAAGCGGCTGGCGCCGTGCTTGCGCACCACCAGCGCCCGGCCGCGGTCATCCAGGATGACCGCGGCCACGATATGGATCGTGGCCGCGGCGTTGCTCACTTCAGGTTCTGCTCGAACAGCTTGAGGATGCGCTTGTACTGGTCCAGCCAGGAATCGGCGCGGACGTAGCCGTGGCGCTCCAGCGGGTACGGTGCGATCGACCAGTTGTCCTTGTGCAGTTCGATCAGGCGCTGGGTGAGGTTCACCGAGTCCTGGAAGAACACGTTGTCATCCATCATGCCGTGGGCGATCAGCAGGTTGTCCTGCAGGTTCTGCGCGTACTCGATCGGCGAGGACACGCGGTACGCCTCCGGGTCGATGTCCGGGGTGTTGAGGATGTTGCTGGTATAGCCGTGGTTGTACTGGTGCCAGTCGACCACCGGGCGCAGCGCGGCGCCAGCCTTGAACGTGCCCGGCGAGCGGAACAGCGCCATGAAGGTCATGAAGCCGCCGTAGGAACCGCCGTAGATGCCGGCGTGGTCGCGGTCACCCTGCTGGGTGTCGACCAGCCAGTCCAGGCCGTCCTTGTAGTCTTCCAGTTCCGGGTGGCCCATGTTGCGGTAGATCGCCGTACGCCAGTCGCGGCCGTAGCCCTCGCTGCCGCGGTAATCCATGTCCAGCACGATGTAGCCCTTCTGCACCAGCAGGTTGTGGAACATCTGCTCGCGGAAGTAGGCCGGGTAGCGCTGGTGCACGTTCTGCAGGTAGCCGGCGCCGTGCACGAACATCACGATCGGATACTTCCTGCCGGGTTCCTTGTTTTCGGGCTCGTAGTACTTGGCCCAGACCACGCCGGCGCCATGCTTGGACGGCACTGCCACCAGCTTCGGCTGGATCCACTGGCGCGCCTTGTAGTCGGCGGTGCGGGTGTCGGTCAGCACGCGGGCCTGGCCACCGGTGCTCGGCAGCACGGCGAGCTGCGCCGGCAGGTAGGCGCCGGAATAGCGCACCAGCAGCTGCTGGCCGTCCGGCGACAGCGAGAAATCTTCCACGCCATTGAGGCTGGTCAGCTCGCGCACCTGACGGCTGCCGGTGTCGACCGCGCAGACTTCGTAGTCATGCGGCGCCTGCTGGTTGCACAGGAAGTAGAAGCCCTTGCCATCGGCCGACGGCACCGGCGCCGAAGTTTCCCACTTGCCGCTGGTCAGCGCCTGCGGCTTGGCAGTGCCGGTCTGGATGTACAGGTGCGAGAAGCCCGATTCCTCCGACAGCAGCCACAGCGTTCGGCCATCGGCCATCCAGCCGAAATCGTTGAAGCCCCAGTTGATCCAGGCGTTGTCGGTCAGGCGATGGCGGTTCTGCACGCGGCCGTCGGCGGCGTTGATGCTGACGATCCAGCGGTCCTTGTTGTCGTTGGCACGCAGCATCACCGCAGCCTGCTGGCCGTCGGCGCTCCAGCGGATGCCACCGCCCATGAAGTCGCTCATCACCTGCAGGCTGCGCTCGCCCTTCAGCGCGTCCTTGCCGGCCTTGCGGCGCAGCTCGGCCAGCGGATCGGTGCTGATGCCCGGCAGGCCGGCCAGCGAAACCTTCTCGACCTTGCCGGTGCGCACGTCCACGTACCACAGCGTGTGCGGCTCGAAGCCGTTGCGGCCGACGCGGGTGCGGGTGTCTTCGGTTTCCTCGTAGCCCGATTCGGTCACATACAGCGGCATCTTGCCGCCACGGCCGTCGTCGAAGTCCTTCGGCTTGGTCACCACGATCAAGTGGGTCAGGTCCGGAGACAGCACGCTGTCGGCGATCTCCACGTCGGCGCCCAGGTACACCGGGCCCGGCGCGCGGGTCGGGTCGGCCTGGCGCCAGCGCTGGTCCTGGTCCTTCAGTGCTTCGCGCTGGTCACGGTCGCGGCGCAGGGTTTCCAGCGTGCGCAGCTGCTGGTCGCGCAGCACGTCAGCCTTCGGTGCCGTGCGCGGGTCCTTCTCAGCCTTCAGGCTGGCCACCTGCTGCACGCCGCTGGCGGCGGTCCAGTGGAACCAGTTCTGGCCGACCCGCCAGATCACGCCGTTGTCGGCGGCGAAGTTCACGTTGCCCGCGCGCTCGTTGCTGCGGGTCAGCTGGGTCAGCGCGCCGCTGCGCAGGTCACGCACGAACACGTCGCCATTGCGGACGAAGGCACTGCGGCTGCGGCTGCGGTCATAGACCGGCTCGGCCACGTCCAGGGTGCCGCGCTGGTCATCGGCCACCTGCGCGGCCATGCCACCGGCCACCGGCTGGCGGAAGGTATCGCGCACCGGGCTGCCGTTGCGCTTGAGCTGGTATTCCACCTGCTGGCTGTTCCACGACCACCAGGCCTTCTCGACCGGCGGGCCGATCCAGTCCGGGTCGGCCATGGCCTGTTCGATGGTGATCGGCGTCGGCGCGGCATGCGCAGCCGGTGCGGCCAGCACGGCCGACAGCAGGAGGGACAGGGGCAGCACTCGGGACATGGGCGGACGGCACCAGTAGAGGAAACCGGCCAAGCGTAGCAGCCGCAAGGGCCCGGGGCAGGGGCCACAGGTCATGGCGGCGGGATTGGCAAAGTGGTGCAACCGGTGGCCGGCCTCGCGCATCCATTCTCCTGAACCCGCATCATCCACCGAACAGGAGCCCGACCATGCAGGAACTGATCCCGATCACCCTCTTCATCTGCATCGCCTACGCGATCCATGCCATTGCCGATGCCCGCGCCCGCAGCAAACTGGTGGCCCCGCACGTGCCCGAGGAAGTGATCCGCTCGCTGGCCGTGCTGGAAGAAGAGCGCCGCCGCCAGGGCGCGCTGCGCTGGGGCATCAGCCTGGTCTGCCTGGCCCTGGCCATGGCCCTGCTGGAAGCCATCGGTGCCCGTGACCTGACCTTTGGCGCCGCCGCCGCGCTGGTCGGTAGTGCCGGCCTCGGCCAGCTGCTGGCCTGGCACTTCACCCGTCCTGCTGCGCGCAAGGGCTGAGCCGGCCCATGCCATGGGCACAGGGGGCGCCCCATAGATGAGCCTGCTCGGCGAAGCATTGTCGGCACTGCGGGGCCGCCGCCGCCACGATACGGCGGCGACGGCGGCACCCGCTGCACCGCTGGATGCGGACCAAGCTCTGGTGCGAGCCATCATCGACGGCTCGCAGGCGGCGTTTTCGCAGCTGGTCGAGACCCATCAACGCACCTGCGCGCACGTGATCGGGCGCATGGTGGGCGACCGCGATCAGGTGGCCGACCTGCTGCAGGAAACCTTCCTGGCCGTGTTCCGCCAGTTGCATCGGTTTCGTTTTGAATCCTCGCTGCGCACCTGGATTTCCCGGGTCGCTTACACCACGGCGCTGCAGCACCTGCGCCGGCGGCGGCTGGAGGCGCAATGGATGATGGCCGTGGAGGTGCCGGAGGAACTTGGGATCGGCGATGAAGGTCCCGGGCCCGCTGAGTTGAGCGAGGCGCTGCAGGCCGGGCGCCAGCTTGGTGCGGCACTCGAGCGGCTGAGTGCGCCGCAGCGGCTGATCGTCGGCCTGCATTACCTGGAGGATTTCGATCTGGCCGAGATCGAGCAGGTGACCGGACTGGCACGCGGTACCATCAAGAGCCACCTGTACCGCGCGCGCCAGGTCCTGAAGCAGGAACTGACGCGGCATGCCGCCGCCGGAGAACTGCTGTGACTCAATCGACCGACCCTCGCGATGCGGAAAAGCGCGCGCTGGCGCACGCGTTGCGTGAGCAGGTGCAGCAGGAAGAAACGCCGGATGTGAGCGAGGCGCTGCAGAAGCGGATCGCCGCTGAGTCACGCGACAGTGGCGTGGGCTATGTGGTGGTGCAGGTGGTGTTGCTGGGCGCGTTGGTGGCTGCGGCGGTCTGGTACTTCTGGGTCTAGGGAAACATTGACGTCTGCACCTGCCTTGGGACGTTTCTTCCTCCAACTCCCGATCAGAAATCCAGGCATCGGGCGTTGTCCGCAAATCGACAGTTGGCCTTTCCCGACAGATTCCGTCACGTCGGTCTCGTCATCAGTGGCGGGCGCTCTATCCAAGGTCCACGAGCTACGTGTGTTTCCTGAGGAAAGTTGCAAATTCCATGCCTCCGCTTGAGGCGGAGTTTCACAATCAGAGACTCTCAACCATCAGCTTCCACGGGTTGGAGTGAGAATCACATGGACAGGTGCGCCAGTAAGTCAACACCGGATGCAGTTGGATGATGCTCTACTACATCCAGCTTTCGCTTGCCCGATTCAAGCAGCGAATCGGCACTCATCTGGCAATCGCTCTCATGCTGGGTGCAGGGGTAGGGATCACGACTGTGATGCTCTCCATTGTTTTCCAGGCATCGTCCGATCCCGCACCAGACCGGAGCTCGACATTGTTCCGCCCGTACCTTGACGCGCGTCCAGATGCACTCCGCAGTGGTTCTCCGGATTCTGGTCAGGCACTGACCTGGCCAGACGCGAAGGCGCTTCTGAACCAAGGCGGGACGTGGAAACAGGCAGCTATGGCAGGGGGGGCGGTGACGCTCTCCCGGCCGGGAGAGTCCAGCGCAAGACTGCGCGCCAGGTTCGCCACGTCCGAAGTCTTCAGTGTCCTTGGCATTGCCGTTGTTCAAGGGCGGGCATGGACTGCCGAGGAGGGACATGCTGCGAGTCGAATGGTGGTCCTGTCGCGTGCGCTCGCCAAGCGTGAGTGTGCACAGAACTGCGTTGGTCATCCGTTGGAACTGGGCAGACGCACCTACACCGTAGTGGGTGTCGCGGAGGATTGGCATCCGGTGCCGATGTTTCAGGGAGATCTCACACGCCGGCCGTTTGTAGAGCCTGACGAGATCTACCTGCCAGTTGAAACCGCAATCGCGGACAAGTTGACTGTTGTGGACGGGACGGCGATCTGGGGTGGTGACCAGGACACGGATCTTGCAGGGGGGAACGTTTCATGGCTTCAACTGTGGGCGTGGCTGCCTACCGCAGATGATGTCGCCGCCTACCGCGCGGGTCTGAACGCCTATGCGCAGGCAAAGGGCCTTCGGACCGCGCCAGGTACCCAACAGGTGGCACTCTGGCCGTTGATGGAGTGGCTGGACAGGCTGGGACTGGTTCCGGAGCGGGCCAGGATGCAGCTTCGGCTGTCACTGATCCTTCTCGGTGTGTGCGTCGTCAATGCGGCGGCACTGCTGAGCTTCAGTCTGGGGCGCCGTAGGCGGGAGCTCGCGATACGACGTGCACTGGGAGCGCGACGCCGGGACGTGTTCGTCCAGCTCATGTGGGAATCCATCGCGGCGGGAGTCGCAAGCAGTGCACTCGCTGTCGGCACCTATGCACTGGGAATCCGGGTGGTTGCTGCGGGAGACGTTCTGCCCAGCGCGATCACAGCGATGCATGCTGGGGCAATGCTGATGGCGGCTGCCCTGGGAGTCGTCACGACGTTGCTCTGCTCATTGGTCCCATCGTTTGAAATCTGCAGGGTCAGCTCACTGTCGAGTGCCTTCGCGAAGGGAGCTGCCTGAAATGTTCGAATCGATGAGGGAGACCCGACGACACCTGGGAAGCGCCGCACTGCTTGCAGTGCAGGCAGCGCTTGCAAGCCTGGCATGTGCGTTCGCACTGCAATCTACGCTGGACAGCTTCGCCAGATTGAACACCGGGAGCATCCGGGAGGCAGCATCGATTGGTGTGGTCAGAGTCTCGGATGTCGAAGAAGGCGCGGATGAAGCAGTGCTGCGGGCAGACCTGTCCGCGATCCGGCTACCCGGTGTTCAGGGCGCGGCTGTGAGCGACTCCGTTCCGTTCGGGGGAAGAGCTCATCGATACGGCGTGTGCACCAGCGAGTCGGCCATGGCGCACTCGATGAGCTCCGGCACGACAGACATTGCTGGATGTGATCGCATTCCCGTGGTAACTGCCAGCACTGGCTTGCTGGCGATGCTGGGCGCGGGAATCGTCCTGGGGCGGGATGCCGCAGAGGACGACATGCTTGAAGGCGCTCCGGTGGTGCTGATAAGTGAAACGCTGGCTGCACATTTGTTCGGAACGGAGAGTGCTGTTGGCCGCCACCTGTACTTCGGCCCCGGCAGCAGCCGGGTCGTCGTGGGCGTATTTGCGTCTGTTGCTGGGCCGGCGCCAGGAGGCAATGAGCGAGACTCGCAGTGGGCGTTGCTTCCGGGCCTTCCCATGGGCGCGAGTCGCTATTATCTGGCGAAGTGGAGGTCTATGGTCGATCGTTCATCGCTTGATCGCATTGTCGATGCGCTGCAACGGCCTTATCGGATCGTGAATCCGACCGGTGTCGAGACGATGGCGGGATATCGCGACGCCTACGTCAAAGCTGATCGCTTCGCTACGACCGTGCTCGCGGTCATGACGGCCGTTGTTCTCGGTGTGCTGATGGCCGGAATTTCCGGAGTTGTAGGTGCATGGCTTGATCGACGCCGGCACTCCATCGCAATCCGACGCACTTTGGGTGCGCGCGGATCTGTGATCTTTGCCGAAATCATGTTCGAGGTTTCACTGTTCACCACGTTGGGCGCCCTGCTCGGTGCGTCGTCGTTGCAGTGGGTAGGGTCGCCGCAGGACGGCATCACAGGTTCACCGTGGTTCTCGATATCGAGCGCTGTCGTGCTGGTGATGGCGGCCTGCTTGACTGCACTGGTACCCCGGGCCCTGCGAATCGCCAAGGAGCCGCCCTTGACCTTGCTGAAGCCTCTGTAGCCCATTCATCCTGTAATTCGGGTCCCCCTGCGACAAAGTGAAGCAGCGCGTCACCCGGTCGCATCCCACCTTAACGAAATCCTCCTAAAGTGGTCCGGTATCCCACCGGTCTCAGGCAGGAGGCGTCCCTTGGACGCGTTGTTGTTGTCCCGGATCCAGTTCGGATTCGTCATCAGTTTCCACGTGCTGTTCCCCGCCTTCACCATCGGTACGGCCAGCTGGCTGGCCTTCATCGAATGGCGTTGGCTGCGCACGAAGCTGCCCGTGTGGCGCGAGCTGTATTTCTTCTGGCAGAAGATCTTCGCGGTGTCGTTCGGCATGGGCGTGGTCAGCGGCATCGTCATGGCCTTCCAGTTCGGTACCAACTGGCCGCGGCTGAGCGAGGTGGCCGGTACCGTCATCGGACCGCTGCTGACCTACGAGGTGCTGACCGCGTTCTTCCTGGAAGCCAGCTTCCTCGGCGTGATGATGTTCGGCTGGGGCCGGGTCTCGCCGCGCCTGCATTTCCTGTCCACCTGCATGGTCGCGCTGGGCACGCTGTTCTCCACGTTCTGGATCCTGTCGTCCAACAGCTGGCTGCATACCCCGGCCGGCTACGAGATGGTCAACGGCATCGTGCATCCGGTGGACTGGTGGCAGGTGGTATTCAATCCGTCGTTCCCCTATCGCCTGGCACACATGGCGCTGGGCTCGTTCATCACCACCTGTTTCGTGATCGGTGGCGTGGGCGCGTGGTACCTGCGCAAGGGCACGCACGTGGAAGCGGGACGGCGCATGCTGATCGCGGCGGTGGCGTTCGCCGCACTGACCGTGCCGGTGCAGATCTTCGTCGGCGACATGCATGGCCTGAACACGCTCAAGCACCAGCCGATGAAGATCGCGGCGATGGAAGCGCACTGGCATGAAACCAGGGAAGGCGAGGGCGTGCCGCTGGTGGTGTTCGCGCTGCCGAACGAGAAGGAGGAGCGCAACGATTTCGAAGTGGCCATCCCGAAGCTGGGCAGCGTGATTCTCACCCACAGCCTGGACGGCACCTTCGATCCTCTCACCTCGGTGCCGGCCAGCGAGCGCCCGCCGGTGACGCCGGTGTTCTTCGCCTTCCGCATCATGGTGGGGCTGGGCACGTTGATGCTGCTGTTGGCCTGGGTGTCGGCCTTCCAGTTGTGGCGGAAGAAGCTGCTGGATTCGCCGTGGCTGCTGCGCGGCTGGAACTGGATGCTGCCCAGCGGTTTCATCGCGCTGCTGTCGGGTTGGTTCGTTACCGAGATGGGCCGCCAGCCGTGGGTGGTGTATGGCGTGCTGCGCACCGCCGATGCAGTGGGCCCGCAGAGCGCGTGGATGACCGCGCTGTCGCTGGGCGTCTACGTGGTGGGCTACGCCTTCGTGTTCGGCTGGGGCATCTGGTACCTGGTGAAGATCCTGCGCCACGGGCCGCAGCCCTATGCCGAAGGGCCGTCGCTGGACCACGGCAGCCACACCCCGGCGCGTCCGTTGTCGGCCGCCGACGAACCGCTGGAGGAGCGCTGACATGGACCTGATGACCTGGCTGCCGGTGGCATGGTTCGCGGTGATCGGCTTCGGTGTGCTGATGTACGTGGTGCTGGACGGCTTCGTGCTCGGCATCGGCATCCTGGCCCCGTTCGCCGAGGACGAGGATCAGTTGGACCTGATGATGAACACCGCCGCGCCGATCTGGGACGGCAACGAGACCTGGCTGGTGCTCGGTGGCGCCGGCCTGCTGGCGGCGTTCCCGAAGGCGTACGCGGCGCTGTTGTCGGCGCTGTACCTGCCGGTGCTGCTGCTGGTGGTGGCGCTGGTGTTCCGCGGCGTGGCCTTCGAGTTCCGCTTCAAGGCACATCGTTCGCGCCGGCTGTGGAGCGTGGCGTTCGGCCTCGGTTCGCTGCTGGCCACGTTCGCCCAGGGGGTGATCCTTGGCACCCTGGTGCAGGGCATCCCGCTGGTGGACGGTGCCTACCACGGCGGCCCGTTCGCCTGGTTCAGCCCGTTCGCCATGCTGACCGGTGCCGCGCTGGTGGCCGGTTATGCGCTGCTGGGCAGCACCTGGCTGATCCTGAAGACCGAAGGGCGCGTGCAGGCGCTCGCGCGGCAGATGACCCGCCCGCTGGTGGTGGCGGTGATCGCGGCGATGGGCCTGGTCAGCAGCTGGTTGCCGTTCCTCGATTCGCGCCTGATGGAACGCTGGTTCAGCGACGGCAACTTCTGGTGGCTCTCGCCGGTGCCGTTGCTGACCCTGGCGGTGGCTGCCGCGCTGTGGCGCAGTGCCACTCATCCGCGCCGCGATCTGCCGCCCTTCCTGCTCAGCCTGGCCCTGTTCGTGCTTGGCTTCCTTGGCCTGGTGCTGGGCATGTGGCCGTACCTGCTGCCGCCGTCGATGACGCTGTGGCAGGCCGCCGCGCCGGCGTCTTCGCTGGGATTCACCCTGGTCGGGCTGGTCATATTGCTGCCAGTCATCCTCGGCTATACAGCGTGGTCCTACCGGGTATTTCGCGGCAAAGTGCACGCTGACGCCGGCTACCACTGAGAACCCTGCGCGGGAACTGCGGCTGGCCGTTCCCGCGTTGTTGTTTGTGAAGACTGCATTCCCTGCGTTGGACGTGATAGCGTGCGCTCCTTTCCGGCAGCCAAGGGGGTAGCCGGCAACGTCCTGGACGGACGCACGGCTGCAGGAAGGGGGAGCCGCGCGTCGCCTTGAGTGGCCCGTGCCTATCGTTCCCCCAGTGAAACACCACCGCTAGATGATTGAATTCTCCGTCGTCGACTGGGCCGCCTGGGCGCCTGGCCTGACCGAGCGCAGCCAATGGCTGCGCTGGGCCGATGCGCCGTTCCTGCCCGTGGGCGAGGGCGCGCCAGCGCTCACCGAAATCCCGGCGATGCAGCGTCGGCGTATCGAACGGCTGGGCCGGATGGCGATCCAGGCCGCATGCTGGTGCGAGGACGCGCAGGGTGCCGACAGCCAGGTGCCCTTGGTTTTCGCCAGCCGACATGGCGATGTGCCCCGCTCGATGGATCTGCTGGCATCGCTGGCAGCCGAAGAACCCCTGTCGCCCACGACCTTCGGGCTGTCGGTGCACAACGCCATTGCCGCCCTGTACTCGATTGCCCGTGGTCATCGCGGCAACTACCTGGCGCTGGCCGCGGGCCGGGCCACGGCGGAAGCCGCCTGCCTGGAAGCGGTCGGTCTGCTGGCCGACGGCGCCCGTGAGGTGCGTGTGGTGGTGTACGAATCGCCCCTGCCGGGCATATACGCGCCGTTCGCCGACGAACCCGACGTGTTCTTCGCATGGTGCTGGCGTCTCACCCAGCCCCGCGAGGGCTGCCCAACCCTGTCACTGCGCTGGGAACCGGCGGGTGCTGCCGAGGGCGTGCCGGGCCATCTGCCGCACGCACTGGACCTGCACCGTTTCCTGTTGTCGGGGATGCCGGCGCTTGAGCATGTAACGCAGGGACAACGCTGGTCCTGGGGCCGCCGTGGCTGAGGGGCTGCGCCGCCTCGATCATGCCTGGCGTGTGTTCGGCACGGCGCTGTGCTTTCTTGCTTTTGGGCTGGGCGGGCTGGTGCTGGGGACGGTGGTAATGCCGCTGCTGCTGCTGATGCGCGACCCACTCGCGCGCCGCCGCCGTGCCCGCCGCCTGGTCCAGCTCGCCTTTGCCGGCCAGCTGCGGCTGATGCGCAGCCTGGGTGTGATGACCTGCGAGATCGAAGGGCGCGAACGCCTGCAGCGCGACGGCCTGCTGGTGCTGGCCAACCATCCAACACTCATCGATGTGGTCTGCCTTGTGTCATTGCTGCCCAACGCGGACTGCGTGGTCAAGCGCGCGGTAGCCAGCAGCCCGTTCATGCGCGGTGCGGTGCGGGCCGCCGGCTACATTGCCAACGACGATGGGCCGGGCCTGGTCGATGACTGCGTGAAGGCGGTCCGTGCGGGTGGCAGCCTGGTCATTTTTCCGGAGGGCACCCGCAGCGTGCCCGGGCAGCCACTGCGGCTGCAGCGCGGCGCCGCCAACATCGCCGTCCGCGGCCGTCTGGACATCACGCCGGTGCGGATCACCTGTACTCCGCCGACCCTGGCCAAAGGGCAGAAGTGGTATCGTATTCCCTCACGTTGCTTTCACGTTCGGCTGCAGATCGGCGAAGATATCCCGATCTCGACATTTCTGGTCGAAGACGACTCGCCAGGAGGGAATGCCCTGGCGGCACGTCGCGTCACCGAGCACCTTTCCCGTTACTTCGACCTATCTGGAGACCCCACCCGTGCAAGCACTTGAGCACGAGATCAAGGTATTGATCATTTCCTCGCTTTCACTGGAGGACATCACGCCGGAGGATATCGATCCGGTTGCGCCGCTGTTCGTCGAGGGCCTTGGCCTGGATTCGATCGATGCGCTGGAACTGGGCCTGGCGCTGCAGAAGAAGTACGGTGTGAGCCTGTCATCCGACTCGGAAGAGACCCGCCGCCATTTTTCCAGCGTGCGCGCGCTTGGCGAGTTCGTCGCCGCCCATCGGTCGTAACCGGTGCCAGGAACTGCCATGACCAAGAATGAACTGTTCGATCGCATCGTTTCCATCCTCACCGACAGCTTCGAGATTGAACCGGCCCGGATCACGCCCCAGGCCCGGCTGAACGACGATCTGGACATTGACAGCATCGATGCGGTCGATCTGATCGTTCAGCTCAAGCCGTTGCTGGGTCGCAACCTGCAGCCGGAAGCATTCAAGACCGTGCGTACGGTGCAGGACATCGTCGATGTGACGCATGGCCTGCTGCCGGACCAGGCGGCCGCCTGACCGCAGCGCGAGCGTCGTTCCCATGGCACGCGCACGCACGGTGGCGGTGGCTGCGATCTCGTTGGCCTATCCGCTGCTGGTCTATCTGGCGATGGGCCGTTTCGAGCCGCGCTGGTCGTCGCTGCTGTTGTTCGCGCTGGCCCTGCTGCGGGCACTGGGCGCGCGGCAACCGGTGTGGTGGGGCGCGGCAGCGGGTGCCGGCCTGCTCGCAGTGCTGGCGACGGTACTCAACCAGGCGCTGCCATTGAAGCTGTACCCGGCGCTGGTCAATGCCGTAATGCTGGTCGTGTTTGCCGGCAGCCTTCGATTCGGTCCTCCCGTGGTCGAGCGCCTGGCCCGCTTGCAGGAGCCGAACCTGCCTGCGTCGGCGGTGCCCTATACCCGTCGCGTCACCCAGGTGTGGTGCGGCTTCTTTGTCCTCAACGGCAGCCTGGCCCTGCTGACCGCGCTGTATGCGTCGGACCGGGTCTGGATGCTCTACAACGGTTTGCTGGCGTACGTGTTGATGGGAATCCTGTTTGCGGGTGAGTGGCTGGTGCGGCAACGGGTCAGGGCGGTGCATACGCATGGCTGAGTGGATTGCCCTGGATCGGCTGCTGCTGGATGCGCGGCCGCAACGCCCGGTCGGTGTCTGCGACGGTGTGCTGCTCGACCACGCCGGGTTCCACCGGCGCGTGCTGGCGTGGCGCTCGGCCTTTGCCGCTGCCGAGGGGCGCGACTGGGCCCTGTACTTCGACGATGCCGTGGCCTTCGCTGCAGCGCTGTACGGTGCCTGGCATGCCGGCAAGCGGGTGTTCCTGGCGGCTGACAACCTGCCGGCCACGCTGCAGGCCCTGCAGTCACAGGTGAGTGGTTTTGCTGGCGATGTCCCCGCCGACTACCGCCCGCTGGCGGTGGTGGATGCAGAGGTGGACGGCACGTTGCGGATGCTGGACGAGCGCGCCTGCGAGCTGTGCGTGTTCACCTCTGGCAGCACCGGCCAACCCAGCGCGATCAGCAAGCGCCTGGACCAGCTGGCGCGCGAAGTCGACGCGCTGCAGGCTGCGTTCGGTGCGCAGCTGGAAGGGGCGGAGGTGCATGGCACGGTTTCGCACCAGCACATCTACGGGCTGCTGTTCCGTGTGCTGTGGCCGCTGGCCGCCGGTCGCCTGATTCATCCGCGCCGGTTCTTCCATGAAGATCTGGTGGCGGCGCTGTCCGGTACCGAAACAGTGCTGGTGGCCACCCCGGCCCACCTCAAGCGCCTGCCCGAACAGCTGGATTGGTTCAGCCTGCATGGCCGCCTGCGCGCAGTGTTCTCCTCCGGTGGCCCGCTGCCTGAAGAAGCGGCGCGGCAGGTGCGGCAGTGGTTGGGCGTGGCTCCCACCGAGGTGTATGGCAGCAGCGAGACCGGCGGCATCGCCTGGCGTCGCTGGGAAACCGACCTGCCGCCGTGGCAGCCACTGCCGGGCGTGCAGTGGCGGATCGAGGAGGGATGCCTGGCCGTGGCGTCGCCACACCTGGAGAACGCCGGCTGGTGGCGCACCCAGGACCGCGTCGAAGCGCTGGCCGATGGGTGTTTCCGCCTGCTGGGCCGAACCGATCGCATCGTCAAGATCGAAGAGCGGCGTGTCTCGCTGGATGCGCTGGAACGTGCGCTGCGCGAAGACACCGAAGTGGAGGATGCACGCGTGCTGGTGCTGCCGGGCCAGCGCGAGCAGCTTGCAGCGGTGGTGGTGCCGGCAGATGCCGCGTTGCTGGACGGTGGTGACGCGGCGCGTCGTGCACTCGGCCAGCGCCTGGGTGCGCGGCTGGCCCACAGCCACGACGCAGTGACCCGTCCACGTCGCTGGCGACTGGTCCAGTCGCTGCCATTCAATGCGCAGGGCAAGGTCACCCAGGCGGCGCTGGCGGCACTGTTCCAGCCGCTGATGCCGGTACCGCTGTGGGATCACCGCGATACGTCCAGCGCGACATTGCGCATGACCCTCGACCCGGCGCTGCGGCCGTTCCAGGGCCACTTCCCGCAGGCACCCATCCTGCCCGGTGTGGCCCAGCTGGACTGGGCGGTGCGTTTCGGCCGCCAGGCGTTCGCGATGCCGGCGGGTTTCCTGCGCATGGACGCGGTGAAGTTCCAACACGTCGCGCGGCCGGGTGACGTGCTGACCCTGCATCTGGACTGGGATGCGGCGCGTGGCGTGCTGGGTTTCCGCTTTACCTCCAGCCACGGAATGCACTCCAGCGGAAAAGTGGTGTTCGCCGATGCGGATTGATTCCTCCAGTGCCAGTGCCGCGTTCGCGCCATTGGTGGTGATTCCTGTCTACGACCACGAACATGCGATCGCGGCGGTGGTCGACGGCGTGCTGGCTTCCGGCCTTCCATGCCTGCTGGTGGACGACGGCTCACATGACGCGTGTGCGGCAGTGCTGCGTTCGCTGGCGCAGCGCCAGGGGGTCGACCTGCTGCGCCTGGACATCAACCAGGGCAAGGGCGGGGCGATGCTGGCCGGTTTCGCCGAGGCCCACGCGCGTGGCTACAGCCACGTGCTGCAGATCGATGCCGACGGCCAGCACGATACCAGCGACCTGCCACGTTTCATCGAGGTATCGCGTGCCCATCCGGATGCAGTGATCTGTGGTATCCCGGCCTACGATGCCAGCGTACCGAAGGCACGGCTGTATGGCCGCTACGCCACCCACATCTGGGTCTGGATCAATACGCTGTCGCTGCACCTGCGCGACACCATGTGCGGCTTCCGCGTGTACCCACTGCCACCGGTTCTGCGCGTGGCCGGCGAAGAGACCATCGGCCGGCGCATGGATTTCGATACCGAGGTGATCGTGCGCCTGTACTGGCGGCAGGTGCCGGTCGAGCACCTGGCCACGCGCGTGACCTATCCTTCCGATGGCGTGTCGCACTTTGATATGTGGCGCGACAACGTACGCATCACCCGCATGCACACCCGCCTGTTCTTCGGCATGCTCTGGCGCGCACCGCGCCTGCTGCGCCGCCGCCTGCGGGGGCAGCGCTGAAATGGCGACCCCTCAGGGTGCCCCGCACTGGGCCGATATCGGTGAATCCACCTCGGTGGCCGGCGTGCTGGTCCTGTACTGGGTGCACCGCTGGTTCGGGCGCTGGCCGTTCCGCATGTGCGTGTGGCCGGTGGTGGCCTGCCACTGGCTGGGCAACCGCGTTGGCCGCGAGGCCTCGATGCAGTATCTGCAGCGGCTGCAGGCCTACAGCGGCGTGCTGGGTCGCGCGCCGACCCGGCGCGACAGCCTGCGCCACTTCTTTGCATTTGCCGACACGATGCTGGACAAGATCCTCGGCATCGGTGGGCGCTATCCGCCCGAACGCATCCACCTGCATCGCACCCCGGTGCTGGAGAGGATCGCGCAGCGCGAAGGCGGGCTGATCCTTACCGCGCACATCGGCTGCCTGGAACTGTGCCAGGTGCTGGCCGAGCGGGTCCCCGGCCTGTGCATTACCGTGTTGGTGCATACCGCGCATGCGCAGCGCTTCAATCGCCTGCTGCGCCGGCTTGATCCGCTTGCAGCAGTGGAACTTGTGCAGGTCACCGAAATGGGGCCTGCCACGGCGATGATGCTGGCCGACAAGGTGGCCGCTGGCGGTTTCGTGGCCATTGTCGGCGATCGCACGCCGGTCGGTGGTGGGCGCTGCCTCAGCGCCGATTTCCTCGGGCATCGTGCGCCGTTCCCCATCGGTGGGTATGTACTTGCCGCCGCACTGGGCTGCCCGGTCTACACCATGGCCTGCCTGCATGAGGGCGAGGGCTATCGGGTCGTGTTCGAGCCGTTCGCCGATCGCATCGTGCTGCCACGGGGGTCGCGTGATGCGGCATTGTCCGCGCAGGTGCAGCGCTATGCGGGCTGGCTGGAACAGCAGGTCATCCAGTCGCCGCTGGACTGGTTCAATTTCTTCCCCTTCTGGGATCAGGCTCCGCATGACGACTGACGCCTTACCTGTGTGCCGCTTTGGCGATGCACCCTTGACCATCGAAGACGTGGTTGCCCTGGCCCGGCGCCGTTGCGAAGCCGCGTTGAGCGAGGCGCCGGCGTTCCGCGCGCACATCCAGCGCGGTGCCGACTTCCTCGACGGCCTGCTGCGCGATGACGGCGTCATCTACGGTGTGACCACCGGCTACGGCGACTCGTGCACGGTGAACATTCCGCCGGCGCTGGTAGCGGAACTGCCGCACCATCTGTACACCTACCATGGTTGCGGCCTCGGCCGTTACCTGGACCCGGTCGAGACCCGCGCGGTGCTGGCCGCGCGCCTGGCCTCGCTGGTGCGTGGCATGTCCGGTGTCAGCGTACCGCTGCTGGAAGGCCTGGCTACGCTGCTGCAGCACGATGTACTGCCGCTGATTCCGGCCGAAGGTTCGGTCGGTGCCAGCGGTGACCTGACCCCGCTGTCCTACGTGGCGGCGGTGCTGTGTGGCGAGCGCGAGGTGCTGCACGACGGCCGCGTGCAGCCAGCGGGCGAAGTGCTGGCGAAGATCGGCATGGCGCCACTGAAGCTGCGGCCGAAGGAAGGCCTGGCAATCATGAACGGCACCGCGGTGATGACCGGCCTGGCCTGCCTCGCCTGGCAGCGCGCCGACTATCTGGCACGCATGGCCACGCGCCTGACCGCCTTCAATGTGCTGGCCAGCGACGGCAACGCGCACCACTTCGACGAAGACCTGTTCGCAGCCAAGCCGCACCCGGGCCAGATGCGCATTGCCGCGCGCCTGCGCAGCGACCTGCACAGCGAGCGCCCGCCGCGCAATGAACAGCGCCTGCAGGACCGTTATTCGCTGCGTTGCGCACCGCATGTGATCGGCGTGCTGGAAGACAGCCTGCCGTTCCTGCGCCAGCTGATCGAAACCGAACTGAACAGCGCCAACGACAATCCGCTGATCGATGTGGATGGCGAGCGCATCCTGCACGGCGGCCACTTCTACGGAGGCCACATCGCGCTGGCGATGGATACCCTGAAGAACACGGTCGCCAACATTGCCGACCTGCTCGACCGCCAGCTGGCGCTGGTGGTCGATGCGCGCTACAGCCATGGACTGCCGGCCAACCTGTCGGCCGCCACCGGCCCGCGTGCGGCCATCAACCATGGCCTGAAGGCACTGCAGATCAGCGTTTCGGCGTGGACTGCCGAAGCACTGAAGCAGACCATGCCGGCCAGCGTGTTCTCGCGGTCCACTGAATGCCATAACCAGGACAAGGTCAGCATGGGCACCATCGCCGCGCGCGACTGCCTGCGCGTGATCGAACTGACCGAACAGGTGGTGGCCGCGATGCTGGTGGCTGCCCGCCAGGGCCTGGCGCTGCGCGAACGGGTTGGCCTGAACGCGCAGCTGCATGGCAGTCTGGCCGATATGTACGCCGACCTGGGGCAGCGCATTGCCCTGGTCGAAGAAGACCGCGCGCTGGATCGCGAACTGCGGGACCTGCTGATGGAGATCCGCGCGCAACGTTGGGAGCTGTATGCCGGTGAATGAAGCAATCGAACGGGTGGCCGAAGTTGCGCTGGCCCCGGCCTTCCATGACTGCGACCCGATGAACGTGGTCTGGCATGGCCATTACTTCAAGTACTTCGAGATCGCGCGTTGTGCGCTGCTGGGTCGTTACAACTACGACTACCCGCAGATGCTCGAATCGGGTTACCTCTGGCCGGTGGTCGATGCACGGGTGAAGTATGTGCGCCCGCTGCTGTTCAACCAGCCGCTGCGCGTGGTCGCGCGCCTCGTGGAATGGGAGAACCGGCTGAAGATCGACTATGAAATCCTCGATGCGCAGAGCGGCCAGGTGCTGACGCGCGCAATGACCATCCAGGTGGCGGTGGACGCGGCCAGCAGGGAAATGCTGTACCAGTGCCCGCCGGTACTGTGGGAACGCCTGGGAGTGCCTGCGCCATGAACCGAGCCAACCGTTTCGCGCGTGCGCTGCTGTGCACGGTGTTGCTGGTGGCCGCACCGCTGGTGCAGGCCGCCGATCCGGCCATCGACGCGATCACCCAGGCGGTGGCGCGGCCGGACGTACTGCGTGGCCAGTTCACGCAGGAAAAGCAGGTCAGCGGCTTCAGGAACCCATTGCGCTCGCAGGGCCGGTTCGTGGTCGCGCGCCAGCATGGCGTGATCTGGACCACGCTGAAGCCGTTTCCCTCCGAGGTGGTGGTCACTGCCGACCGCATCCTCAGCCGCCAGCGTGACGGCAGCACCCGCGTCGAGCTCGATGCGCGGCAGCAGCCGGCGATGCGCTCGGTGAACGCGATCATGTTCGCGCTGATGAGTGGCGACGTGCAGGCGCTGTCCGGACCGTTCACCGTGACGGTCAGCCGCGAAGGGCAGGGTTGGCGGCTGCAGCTGACGCCGAAGTCGGCGATGCTGGCCAAGGCGTTCCAGTCGCTGACTCTGCAGGGCGACCGTTACGTGCGCCAGGTCGAGATTGTCGAGGCCAGCAAGGACCGCACGCTGATCCAGTTCAACGCGCTCAGCGAGGCTCCGGCCGCGCTCAGCGCAGACGAGGCGCGCCGCTTTGAGTGAGGACGTGGCGTTGAATGCACCGGACCGGTTGCGCCGCTGGTGGCATTGGCTGGGCATCGCCTGGCTGGTGCTGCTGCTGGCGCTGGGCGTGCAGCAGTGGCACCTGTGGAGCCAGCAATCGCGGATCGACACCGACATCCTCGCGCTGCTGCCGCAGGACGCGCATGACCGTCTGTTGAGCGACGTCACCCGGCGCATCGCCGATGGCAGTTCGCGGCAGGTGGTGGTGCTGCTCGGCAGCAAGGACGGCGCTGCCGCCAAGCGTGCGCAGGCCGCGTTTGCTGCGGCCATGGCCAAGGACGCCGATCACGCGTTGCTGGTACCCAGCGGCTCGATCGAAGGCTGGTTCGATGAGGCACGCGCGTTCTACGCGCCGTACCGCGACCGCCTGCTGACTCCGGCCCAGCGCGAGCAGCTGCAGGGCGGCGAACCGGGCGCGTTGGCCGAGCAGGCGCTGGCCGCGCTGTACGGCCCGATGGGGGCCCCACGTCTGACCGAGTGGCGGCAGGATCCGCTGTCGCTGTGGCCGCAATGGTGGCAGCAGCAGGCCCAGGGCGCGGGCCTGCGGCTGGGCGATGATGGCCTGCTCGACGCCGAAGGCAGGCACTGGGCTGCACTGCAGTTCGATACGCCGGGCTCGGCGTTCAAGCTCGATGGCGAGCGCCATCTGGATGGATTGCTGGAACGCGCCGGGCAGGCGGCGAAGGCTGCCGCTACGGACCTGGAGATCCTGCATGCGGGCGTGCCGCTGCATGCCGAAGCGGCGGCAGTGCAGGCCAACCGGGAGATCAATACCATCGGCTGGGGCTCGCTGGCGGCGGTGCTGCTGCTGGTGTGGCTCGCGTTCCGCTCGCTGCGTCCGATCCTGCTGGTGGCCACGTCGCTGCTGATCGGCTGTGGCGTGGCGCTGGCGGTGACCGTGCTGGTGTTCGGCAACGTGCACGTGTTGACCCTGGTGTTCGGTGCCTCGCTGGTGGGCGTGGCCGAGGACTATGGCATTCACTGGTTCGCCTCGCGCCAGGCCGAGCCGGCTGATCGCCGCTGGAAGCTGCTGAGGCACCTGCTGCCTGGCCTGTGGCTGGCGCTGCTGACCAGCGCACTGGCCTACCTGGCGCTTGGCCTGACGCCTTTCCCGGGCCTGCGCCAGATGGCGCTGTTCTCGGTGGTCGGCCTGGCGGCCGCGTTCCTGACGGTGATCTTCTGGTTCCCGTGGCTGGATGGTGGTGAAATCCGACAGACCCGTTTCTCGCAGTGGCTGGGCAGCACGCTGGAGCGATTCCCGCGTCTGCATGGTCGCCGTGCGGTGACGCTGTTCGTGGTCATCACGCTGGCGCTGTCTGCGATCGGCATCGCCCGCCTGCAGAGCAACGACGACCTGCGCAGCCTGCAGTCCTCGCCGCCGGCATTGATGGCACAGCAGATCCGCCTCAGCCAGCTGCTGGGCATGCCCAGCCCGGCGCAGTTCTACCTGGTGCAGGGTGTGGATGCCGCGCAGCTGCTGCAGCGTGAGGAAGCATTGACCGGGCGCCTGCGTGTATTGGCCAACGACAAACGCATTGGTGGCTACCGCGCGATCAGCGATTGGCTGCCGTCGCCATCGCGCCAGCAGGCCGATGCCGCGCTGACCGCGAAAGTGGAACCGGGTGTGCTGTCGGCCGTGTCCGAGGCCGTGGGCGAGCCGCTGCAGCGACCGCAGTTCGCGAATGCGCCGCTCACCGCCGAAGCCTTCCTGGCCTCGCCGGCCTCGCAGCCGTTCCGCCACCTGTGGGTGGGCGACGTGGGCGGGCAGATGATCAGCGTGGTGATGGTCGATGACCTCTCGCGTGCCGATGCGCTGGCCACCCTTCAGGGCGCGGCCGAAGGCCTGCCGGGCGTGCGCTGGGTGGACCGCACTGCCGATTTCTCGCAGCTGCTGGGTCACTACCGCAAGCTGATGGGAGGGCTGCTGCTGGTCGGTATCGCGCTGGTGTTCGGCGCGCTGTGGCTGCGCTACCGCCGCCAGGCCTGGCGAGTATTCGCGCCGACGCTCATTGCCGGTGCGCTGACCCTGGGTTTGCTGGGCCTGTTCGGCCAGCCGCTGCAGCTGTTCAACGTGCTGGCGCTGATGCTGCTGCTGGGCATGGGCATCGACTACGGCATCTTCCTGATCGAGCACCGCGGCGATGCCAGCGCATGGCTGGCGGTGTGCGTGGGCGCGGCCAGCACCTGGCTGTCGTTCGGCCTGCTGGGGCTGTCGCAGACCCCAGCGCTGCGCGCCTTCGGCCTCACGTTGCTGTTCGGCATCGGCCTGGTCTGGCTTATCTCGCCGTTGTTCCGACCGTCACCCCATGCATTGCCGCCGTCCTGAATCGGAGCGCTGGCGCCTTGGCCCGACGCTGGCGCGACGACCACTTCGGGAACATCATCTATCCCCCCTCGACCCGTATCCGGAAGGGCGTTACATGAACAATCCCATCAACAGCGGCTGCCGTACACGTGTGCTGGAGGCCGCGTGCCGCCGCTGATCGTGCGCAGCATTGCGGCGCTGCTGCTGTGCGCGCTGCTGTCCGCCTGCGCCGGGCGCATGCCAAGGCCGCAGGTCGAGCTGCCGCCGCTGCGGTTGGCCCCGTCCAGCCTGCCGACGCCACTGGCGCTGCAGCAGCAGCTGCATTTCCGCTTCGGGCGCCACGAACGTGATCTCGATGCTCTGCTGGAAGCCGATGCGCAGCAGGTGCAGCTGGCGGTGCAGGCCATGGGCCAGACCGGCGTTCGTCTGCGCTGGGATGGCCGGCAGTTGACCGAACAGCGTGCATCGTGGTTGCCGCCGCAGGTTCGCGCGGAGCGTGTGCTGGACGATCTGCAGTTCGCGCTGTGGCCGACGGCCGCGATCGCCGCCGTGTTGCCGCCTGGCTGGCAGGTCGGTGATGACGGCCACCAGCGCAGTCTGTCGCGCGACGGTACGGTGTGGCTGCAGCTGCAGCGCCTGCAGGATGGCAGCCTGCAGCTGGACAACCGCGCAGAAGGCTACGCGCTGCGCATCGAATCGATCGATATGGCTGGGCAGGACTGATGGACACTGCCGTTTTCCTCAACGACCTGGGCATTGTCTGCGCGCTGGGCGAGGGCCGCGCGGCGGTGGCGGAGGCGATGTTCGCCGAGGTGCCGGGTGGGCTGAGCAACAACGACAGCCTGTTGCCGGGGCGGACCCTGGCGTTGGGGGAGGTGTGCACGCCGCTGCCGACGCTGGACGAACTCCCGCTGGCCCTGCGTGGGCGCAACAACGCGCTGCTGGCGGTTGCGCTGGCGCAGATCGCGCCTGCGGTGGCCGCGGCCATCGCCCGCTATGGCGCCGAGCGCGTGGCTGTGGTGATGGGGACCAGCACTTCGGGTATTGGCGAAGGCGAGCGGGCCATGTGCTCCCACGCCAGCAACGGTCATTGGCCGGCGGACTACGATTACGCGCAGCAGGAAATGGGAACGGCCGCGCAGTTCGTGCGGCTGCGCAGTGGTGCGCAGGGCCCGGCATGGACGCTGTCCACGGCATGTTCATCCAGTGCCAAGGCCCTGGTGTCGGCTGCGCGCCTGTTACGCGCCGGGGTGGTCGATGCGGTCATCGCCGGTGGCGCCGATTCTCTGTGCCGCTTTACCGTGGCGGGTTTCAGCGCGCTTGAGTCGGTGTCCGCGCTGCGCTGCAATCCGTTCTCGCAACATCGATCCGGCATCAACATCGGGGAAGGCGCCGCGCTGTTCCTGCTCACCCGCGACATCGGCCCGGTGGCGCTGGCAGGATGGGGTGAATCCTCCGACGCCCACCACATGTCCGCACCCGACCCACAAGGCCAAGGCGCCATCGATGCGCTGCGGCAGGCACTGAAGCGCGCTGTCTGGTCGCCCGCCGATGTCGATTACGTGAACCTGCATGGCACCGCCACCGACCACAACGACGCCATGGAAAGCCTGGCGGTTTCGGAGGTGCTCGGTACCGATGTACCGGCCAGCTCGACCAAGCCGCTTACCGGGCATACGCTCGGCGCCTCCGGCGCGATCGAGGCGGCATTGTGCTGGATGATGCTGGCCGAGAACCCGCTGCAGCGGCTGCCACCGCACTGGTGGGATGGCGCCGTGGATGAGGCGCTGCCGGAACTGTCACTGGTGGCACCAGGCACCCGCCTGGCACGCCCGCTGCGACGGATACTGAGCAACTCGTTTGCCTTCGGCGGCAGCAATGCGGTGTTGGCACTGGAACGCCGATGAACCCTCTCTACGCGATCGAGGAAGTGGTGCCACATCGCCAGGACATGTGCCTGCTGCAGCGGATACTGCGATGGGACCAGGACAGCATCGAGGCCGAACTGGTGGTACCCGGGACGGGTCTGTTCATCGAGAACGGTGAAATGCCGGCCTGGATCGGCATCGAGTACATGGCGCAGGCGATTGCCGCCTGGTCGGGGTGTCGCGCGCGTGCGGCTGGCGCAGCGCCGCCGCTGGGCTTCCTGCTCGGCAGTCGGCGCTACAGCAGCCTGCGCAGTGGTTTCCCGAGCGGAACCTGCCTGCGTGTGCAGGCGCGTCGCGAACTGCTGGGCGACAATGGGCTGGGGATGTTCGCCTGCCGGATCCTGGCGGGCGAGGAAGAATGGGCGGTTGCCAACGTGTCGGTGTACGAGCCGCTCGACGCGAAGGCCTATCTGGAGAGTGGACAGGCATGACTGGGAATCGATGCGTGCTGGTGACAGGCGCCAGCCGGGGGATCGGCCGCGCCATTGCGCTGCGTGTTGCCCATGACGGATTCGATGTAGCGGTGCATTGCCGCAGCCGGGTGGACGAGGCACAGGCCGTGGTCGCCGAGATCCAGGCGCTGGGCGTGCAGGCGCGCGTGCTCACCTTCGATGTGTCCGATCGTGATGCCGCCCGCGCGGCGCTGGAGGCCGACGTGGACGCGCATGGCGCGTATTACGGCGTGGTCTGCAATGCGGGCATCGCCCGCGACGGCGCTTTCCCGGCGTTGTCGCCGGAGGATTGGGACCAGGTCATCCACACCAACCTGGATGGCTTCTACAACGTGCTGCATCCGTTGATCATGCCGATGGTGCGTCGGCGCAAGCCGGGCCGCATCGTCACCCTGTCGTCGGTGTCAGGCATTGCCGGCAACCGTGGCCAGGTGAACTACAGCGCGGCCAAGGCCGGCATCATCGGCGCTACCAAGGCCTTGGCACTGGAACTGGCCAGCCGCCAGATCACGGTCAACTGCGTGGCGCCGGGCCTGATCGAGACGGAGATGCTCAACGAGGAAGTGGTGGAGCACGCGCTGAAACTGATTCCTGCCGGCCGCGTTGGTCGTCCCGATGAGGTGGCGGCGACGGTGGCCTTCCTGCTGTCCGAGCCGGCCGGCTACATCACCCGGCAGGTGATTTCGGTCAACGGAGGCATGCTCTGATGGGCATCGACCATCGCGTGGTGGTGACCGGTGCCGCCGCCATCAGTCCGCTCGGCCACGACTGGCCGACCATCCACGCGCAGTTGCGCAGCGGCCGCAACGCCGTGCGCGCGATGCCCGAGTGGGATGTCTATGCCGGGCTGAACACCAGACTGGCCGCACCGGCGCAGCCGTTCCAGCTGCCGCCGACCTACAACCGCAAAAGCACCCGTTCGATGGGCAAGGTGGCGATCATGTCGGTGCGTGCCACCGAAATCGCCCTGCACGAAGCGGGGCTGCACGACCATCCGGTGCTGCGCAGCGGGCGTACCGGAGTGGCCTATGGCTCCTCCTCCGGCAGCCATGAGGCCATCGGCGAACTCGGCCGCATGCTCAACGAGTTCACCACCGATGGCATCAGCGCCACCACCTACCTGAAGATGATGAGCCACACCGCACCGGTCAACATCGGTGTGTTCTTCGGTCTGTCCGGGCGCGTCTACACCACGTCCAGTGCCTGTACATCCGGCAGCCAGGGCGTCGGCGCGGCCTATGAGGCAATCCGCAGCGGCAAGCAGACGGTGATGGTGGCCGGCGGTGCCGAGCAGCTGGACGCCGCCGCGGCTGCCGTGTTCGACACCTTGTTCGCGACCAGCGTGCAGAACGACGCCCCGCAGTCGACGCCCCGCCCGTTCGATGCCGGCCGCGACGGCCTGGTGCTGGGCGAGGGCGCGTGTACGCTGATCCTGGAAGACCTGGAGCACGCGCAGGCGCGTGGTGCGACCATCCTTGCCGAGGTGGTGGGGTACGGCACCAACAGCGACGGCCAGCACGTCACCCAGCCCAGTGCGGACACCATGGCCCAGGCCATGCGCCTGGCGCTGGAGGATGCCGGACTGGACGCGGCGCAGATCGACTACGTCAACGCCCACGGTACCGCGACCGAGCACGGCGACATCGCCGAAACCCAGGCTACCGCGCAGGTGTTCGGCTCGCGGATGCCGATCAGCTCGCTGAAGAGCTACGTCGGGCATATGCTGGGCGCCTGCGGTGCATTCGAGGCCTGGGTGAGCATCGAGATGATGCGTGCCGGCTGGTTTGCCCCGACCCTGAACCTGGTGGATGTCGATCCGCGCTGCGGCCAGCTGGACTTCATCACCGGCCAGGGCCGCGAACTCCAGGCCGAGTACGTGATGAGCAACAACTTCGCATTCGGGGGCATCAACACGTCCCTGGTGTTCCGTCGCTGGGGCGAGTGATCCCGCAGCCGCCAGGTGTGCGAGTGGCTGAACGCCACCGCCACATTGCTGAACCCCGCAGGGGAAACGCCGCCGATCGCGCCGCCATCGTCGGCTGACGGCTTTCCCCGGTGTCGGCTTTCCGACACAATCATGGCTCTTCCCGGGTTATCGTCCCGCGGACATGCACGCCTACGTCTATAAAAGCCAACTCAAGCCGGACACCTACGTCTACGTTCCCCGACGCGATGATTTCAGCGCGCTGCCTGCGCCGCTGCTCACCTCGCTGGGGACGCTTGCCTTCGTCCTGGAGGTGGCCCTGGATGCCCAGCGCCGCCTGGCCCAGGCCGATCCGGAAAAGGTCCGCAGCGAAATGAGCGAACGCGGGTTCTACCTGCAGGTGCCGCCGTCGGTGGCCAGCCTGATGCCGCGGCACTATGACTGACGCCTCCCGTCCGCGCGTACTGTCGATCGCCTTTGCCGTGGGTGCCGTACTGGCGCTGGGCGCCGCCGTGGGCGGCATTCCGGGTGCCATCCTTGCCGCCCTGGCGCAGCCTGCGTTCGCGCTGGGTGTGTCGTGGTGGCGCCGCAGCCGTGCGCTGCTGCCGCTGAAGGTGGTCGCACGCCAGGACCTGCCCGCGCTGCTGGCGCTGTGGGCCGCCGCACCGCTGCTGCTGGCGCTGCTGCTGGCCTGGCCGCTGGCGGCGCTGCGCGACAGCGGCAGCCTGGCCGCTGTGCTGGGTCTGAGCGTGCTGGTCAGTGCCGGCCTGCTGGCGGCTTGGCGTACCTGGCCGTTGTGGAACGACGTTGAACGCCTTGACGGCAGCCTGGCCCAGCATTGGCAGGCGCTGGCAGGGCGCGATCTGACCGCCTGGCGTGGCCTCGGCGTGGCCGCGCTGGTGATCGCACTGGCTGCACTGGTGGTGTTGCCGGCCTGGCCCGACCTGCTGCCGGAAAGCGCACGCTGGCCTGCCGCGCTGGCGGTGCTGGTGCTGTCGCCGCTGCTGCACCTGCTGCTGCAGCGGGTGGCGCCGGCGCCGCTGGTGTCGTTGCGCTCCAGCCCGTTGGCCACGGCCAGCAACGAGCACGAACCGATGTTTGCCGCCGCGGCCGAATCCGTGCCGCTGGAGGCGATGGCACCGCAGGAGCTGACCCCGGCACTGTATGAAGCCGCCCGCCATGGCCGCATCGACCGCGGCCTGCAGCTGCTGCAGGCCGGTGCCGATCCGTATGCGCTGCCGGACCCGAACTGGCGCGACCAGCGCAGCCTGGCGGTGCTGGCGGCGGTGCTGCCCGATCTGCGCCTGCTGCGCGAACTGATCGCCCGCGGCGTTGATGTGAATGCACCGCACCGGGGCATGACCCCGCTGCTGGCCGCCACCCGTGACAGCTGGCATGGTCGCCCCGAAGCGGTCATGACTCTGCTCGCCAACGGCGCTGATTCGCGTGCTACCGACAGCGATGGCAACACCCCGCTGCACCATGCCGCGCGCAGTTCCGACCCGGGCGTGGCGGCGCTGCTGCGCGACGCTGCCGCCGAAGTCGATGCGTTGAACAACGAGGGCTGGTCACCGCTGGCCGTGGCCTGCCAGGTCGGCAACTGGCGCTTGGCTCGCTTCCTGCTCGAACGCGGTGCGCGCAGCGAACCGGCCGAGGGCACGCCGGTGCTGCTCGCCGCTGCCGCCACCGAAGACGATGATCCGGCCGGCGTGCAGCTGCTGCTCAAGCACAAGGCGCGCGCCGACGCCCGTGATCGCCAGCGCCGCAGTGCGCTGCACGAGGCGGCGCTGGCCGGCCACGTGGAAATCATCGGTGTGCTGCTCGCCGCCGGCGCCAATCTGGAAGCGCGCGATGCGCTTGGTCGCACGCCGTGGCTGGAAGCGGCCCGCGCCGGTCGCGCCGGTGTGATTGAACATCTGTTGCCGCACAAGCCCGACCTGATCGCGGTGGACGGCGAAGGCCGCAATGCGGTGCAGCTGGCCGTCATGGCCGAGGACGTCTCCCCGCTGCTGATCAAGCGCCTGGTCGATCTGGGTATTGCCGCCGATGCGACCGATCCGGTCGGCCGTCGTGCGGTGGATTACGCCGCCGAAGCCGGCCGCTGGGCGATCGTGGCCCTGCTGGATCCCTCCTATCCGTTGCCGGCTGCGGTCAGCGATGGTCTGGCCGAGCGCGGCGAAGCGGCCGCGGCCAGCGGCCTGCTGCCGGATCGCCCGCCGCTGACCCTGCTGCGCGAAGCGCTGGGCTTCGGCAACACCGACGGCATGGCCGCGCTGGCCAAGCTGTGCCAGCCGGAAGAACTGGGCAGCCTGCTGCTTGACCCCGAACTTGCGCTTGAGCCGGACGCGGTCGATTGGCTGCTGGCGCACGGTGCTGATCCCTACGTACGCGATGCCTGCTCGGACACGCCGATGTTCGCGCTGCTGTCGCGTGGCATCGATGCGGTGCCGGCGCTGCAGGTGATGCTGCAGCGTGGCCTGTCACCGGCCGGACGCGGTGGCTTGGCGCGTTTCCTGGCGGCTTGTGCGCAGCACGACCAGGCCGCCCGTGGCCTGGAACAGCTGGCACTGGAACTGCTGGAACGTGGCGCCGATCCGTTCGCCGCTTCGCCGGCCGGTGACCCGCCGTTGTCGCTGGCGGTGCGCCTGGGCTGGCTGCGCCTGCAGCAGGCCCTGCTCAAGGCCGGTGTCGATCGCGAAGCGCGCGACAGCCATGGCATGACCGCATTGCACCTGGCCACTGCATTGGCCCGCGAAGGCGCGCTGAAGCTGCTGGTGCAGCACGGTGCATCGCCGGAAGCCCGTGCCGCCGACGGCCAGACGCCGCTGGGCGTGGCGCTGTCGATCGGTCGACGTGATCTGGCCGACTGGCTCGACTGGCGGGTATGGCCGTTGCCGCGCCGTACGCTGCGCGAGGCCGATCTGCCGGCCGCCGCGATGGCCGGTGATGTGGATGCCGTGCGCCGCCTGATCGACCTGGGCTTCGCCGTTGATGCGGTCGACGCACAGGGCTGCACCGCGCTGCTGCGTGCCGCCGGTGGTGGTCATCTGGCGGTGACCGACCTGCTGCTGGCGCGTGGCGCCGATCCGCAGCACGCTGCGGCCAGTGGGGCTACGCCGCTGTCGGCGGCGGTCAGCATGCGTCAGGTGGATATCGTTTCGGCCCTGCTCGATGCCGGCGCCAAGCTGGAACACCGCCTGCCGGGCGGCGTGACCGTGCTGATGCTGGCCTCGGCGCTGGGCCTGCCGGACATCGTCGCGCGCCTGCTCACCGCCGGCGCCGACGTGCATGCCGGTGATGCGCAGCAGCTGGGCCCGCTGCACTGTGCCGCGCTGTACGGCTTCAGTGCGCGCGACCGCTCGCGCCTGCTGGCCCTGCTCGACACCCTGCTGCTGGCCGGTGCCGAACCGGACCAGGCCGCCGCCGGTTCGGTCACGCCGCTGCTGCTGCTGCTGGGTGCGCGTGCCGAGCCGGGCACTGCCTGCGACGAGCAGGTGGTGATGGCGGCGGTAGAGCGCCTGCTGGATGAGGACGTCAGCCTGGACGTGCGTGATCCGCGCGGCTTCGGTCCGCTGCACCTGGCCGCGCTGCATGGCCTGCCGCTGCTGGTGCAGCGCCTGCTGCGCGCCGGTGCCGATCCGGAAGCGCGCGACAGCCTCAACCGCAGCCCGCGCGAGATCGCGGTGATGCGTGGCTTCATCGACGTGGCCGGCGAGTTCGAACCGCGCGTGCCGGGTGTTTCGTCGATGGCGCGGTTCCTGCGCGACAACGGTTGATCCCTGGAAAAGGGTAGTGCCGGCCGCTGGCCGGCACGCCTACTTGCCGTCGCTTTCCGCGTCGGCCTCGAACAGGTGCATCAGGTCGTTGCGCGCATCGCGCGAGGTCTGGATCACCGCCGCCTCGTCGTCGTACACCAGGTACTGGTCGCGCAGCAGCTGCTCATCGTGCTCACGGAAGCGCTGCACATGGCGCTCGGCCACGTCCGGCGCCACGCCCAGCGCGGTCAGCACGCGACCGCTCATCTCCAGGCTGGTGCCGAACACTTCGCGGAACGGCTCGGCCGACATGTCCATCAGGCGCCACGCATGCTGGCGGTTGCGTGCACGCGCCAGCACCTTCGCGTCCGGGTACAACCGGCGCACCATGCGCACCGCGCGTAGGTTGGTTTCCGGGTCATCCACGGTGATCACGAACACATCGATGTGCTCGCCGCCCGCAGCGCGCAGCATCTCCGGCCGGGTCGGGTCGCCGTAGTACAGCTGGTTGCCGAAGCGGCGCAGGTCGGCCACGGTGTCCGGATTCGCTTCCAGCGCCACGAACGGCACCTTCTGCGCGGTCAGCAGGCGCGCGATCACCTGGCCGAAGCGGCCCATGCCGGCGATCAGCACCTTGGGCCGGTTGTCCGGCGCCACCTTGTCGGCCTCGGCGGCCTGGCGCGGCGCCGCCTTCTCCTGGCCCAGCAGCTTGAGCAGCGCGATCATCAGCAGCGGCGTGATCGCCATCGACAGGCCGACGATCGCCACCAGCCGGTCGTGGTTGGCGTTGCCCAGCAGGTGCGCGCGCTGCGCCTCGTTGAATACGACGAAGGCGAACTCGCCGCCCAGCCACAGCACGCTGCCCAACAGCAGTGACTGCCGCGAACTGAGTTTGGCGATACGCCCGATCACGTACAGCAGGCTGAACTTCACAACCAGCAGGATCGCCACCCCGGCAGCGATCAGCCACGGCTCGGCGGCGATGCGGTCGAGGTCGATGCCCATGCCCACCGCGATGAAGAACAGGCCAAGCAGCAGCCCCTTGAACGGCTCGATCTGCGCTTCCAGTTCGTGCCGGAACTCCGAATCGGACAGCAGCACGCCAGCCAGGAACGCACCCAGGCTGGGGCTGAGGCCGGCCTCCTGCATGAACCAGGCAGTGCCGAGCACCACCAGCAGGGCGGTGGCAGTGAATACTTCCGGGCTGCGGGTGCGTGCAATGATGCTGAACACCCTGCGCAGCACCGGGCGCCCGCACAGGATCACCACCGCCAGCGCACCCAGCGCCACCATCGCATCCTCGATGCGCAGGGTCTCGTTCTTCGCCCCGCCCAGCAGCGGGATGGCTGCCAGCAGCGGGATCGCGATCAGGTCCTGGAACAGCAGGATGGCAAAGCCAAGCCGGCCATGGTCGCTGTTGATCGCCTTGTGCTCGGACAGCAGCTGCAGGCCGACCGCCGTGGACGACAGTGCCAGCGCCACGCCCACCACCAGCGCGCTTTTCCACTGGAAATGGTCAAGCAGCAGCAGGCCGCCCAGCACCAGCCCGGACAGCGCCACCTGCGCTGCACCGGCGCCGAACACCGAGCGCCGCATCACCTTCAGGCGTGCCGGCGACAGCTCCAGGCCGATCACGAAGAGCAGCATCACCACGCCGATCTCGGCAGCGCCGAGGATGCGGTCCGCATCCTGCACGAAGCCCAGCCCGTCCGGGCCCAGCACCACACCGGCCGCCAGGTAGCCCAGTACCGCGCCGAAGCCGAACTTCTTGAACACCGGCACGGCGATGACCGCCGCCAGCAGCAGCACCAGGGCCAGTTCCAGACCACCGCTATGCATGGGAATACCTGGTCATCGGGGAAGCCCGCAGTGCGTCCGTTCGGGTGGGGGAAAGCGTGGCGAACGCCACCGCACCATTATGCGCGCCAGTCTGTGTACGCACGAGAACAACCGGCCGGGTCCCGCCGCAGGGCCGCCGGGTTGACCTGCATGGCCCACGGGTCCAGACTGCCCGCCGCTGGCGGCGCGTCCGTCGGCATAGGCATCCCGGAGTCCCCAACCCATGTCCAGCGACAGTAGAAGTCGACCTCGTTCGACGCCAGCGATGGCCACCGCCTGACATCGGGACGGTTTGCCTGCGTTGGCGTTGCGCGAGGTCGCACCCCCACAAGGCAAACCCGATGAACCAGAAGCAATTGCTGCGCCAGGTGGCCGATGCCGCCGCACTGGCCGCACCGCTGGCGAACTACAACACCGCCGATGCGGTGGAATTCCTCAACACGCTGGAACTGACCCGCGCCGCGGAAACGCTGGCCGCGCTGCCGTTGCCGCGTGCGGTGAAGATGCTCGAAGCGCCCGAACTGCAACGCAGCGGGGAGCTGGTGGCCGAGCTGCCGCCGGCGCGCGCCGCCGCGCTGCTTGGGCTGATGGCCGACGACCGCGCCACCGACATCGTCCATGAGCTGGACGAAGAGGAACGCGCGCGGCTGATCCCGCTGCTGGGCACCGACGCCCGCCAGGCCATCCAGAAGCTGCTCAGCTACCCGCCGAACACCGCCGGCGCGCTGATGACCACCGAGTACGTGGCGGTGCCTGCCAGCTGGACCGTGGCGCAGACCCTGCAGCACATCCGCCAGGTCGAGCGCACCCGTGAAACGGTGTACGCGATCTACGTGCTGGACCCGGCCAGCCAACAGCTGCAGCAGGTGGTGACCATGCGCAGGCTGATCACCGGCCTGCCCGAGGAGTCGATCCTGGACGTGGCGCAGGTCAATCCGCCGGTGACGGTGGACGCGCTGATGGACCAGGAAGAAGTGGCGCGGCTGATCCGCCGCCACGACCTGCTGGCGATTCCGGTGGTGGACGACCAGCAGCAGATGCTGGGTATCGTCACCGTGGACGACGTGCTCGATGCGCTGATCGAGGAATCCACCGAGGACGCGCACAAGTTCGGCGGCATGGAAGCACTGGACAAGCCGTACATGCAGATCGGCTTCCTCGAGATGCTGCGCAAGCGCGCCGGCTGGCTGAGCGTGCTGTTCCTGGGTGAGATGCTGACCGCCAGCGCGATGCAGCACTACGAGGACGAACTGGCACGCGCGGTGGTGTTGACCCTGTTCATTCCACTGATCATGAGTTCGGGTGGCAATTCCGGTTCGCAGGCCACCTCGCTGCTGATCCGCAGCCTGGCGCTGCGCGAACTGCGCCTGCGCGACTGGTGGAAGGTGGCCCTGCGCGAGATCCCGACCGGCATGGTGCTGGGCGCGATCCTTGGCTGCCTGGCCATCGTGCGCATCGTGATCTGGCAGCTGGGCGGCCTGCACGACTACGGCGAGCACTGGATCCTGCTGGCGATCACCATCGGCGCCGCGCTGGTCGGCATCGTCACCTTCGGTTCGCTGTCCGGCTCGATGCTGCCCTTCATCCTCAAGCGACTCGGCTTCGACCCGGCCAGCGCTTCGGCGCCGTTCGTGGCCACCCTGGTGGATGTGACCGGCTTGGTGATCTATTTCAGCATCGCCGCGATGATCCTGCACGGCACGCTGCTGTAACAAAAAAGGGGACGGAGGGGATTAAGTCGTTTGCGGCACAAACGACTTAATCCCCTCCGTCCCCTTTTTTGGGTACCGTAGGCGCATGAGTACCTACCACCTGCAGTCTGTGTTCCGTCCGCAGTCGGTCGCGGTGATCGGCGGCAGTCCGCGTGAGCGTTCGGCCGGCCGCGCGGTGATGCGCAACCTGCGCGGCACCGGTTTCCCCGGCAAGGTGGCGTGGATCAACCCGCGGCATGCCGAGATCGATGGCATCCGCACGATCAAACGGTTGAAGGACCTGGACTGGGTGCCGGACCTGGTGGTGATCACCGCACCGGCGGCGATCGTGCCGCAGGTGGTGCGTACCGCCGCAGAACGCGGTGTGCAGGCAGCGATCATCCTCACCGCGCACCTGGGCGAAGGCCCGGGCTCGTTGTCGGAACAGGTGGAGACGGTGGCGCGCAAGCACGGCCTGCGCATCCTTGGCCCACACTGCCTGGGCGTGATCGCACCGCATGCACGGCTCAACGCCAGCATCGCCGCACACTTCCCGCAGGCCGGCGACCTCGCCCTGATCTCCGAATCCTCGGCCATTGCCGCCGCGCTGGTGGAGTGGGGTGTGGCGCGTTCGGTCGGCTTCTCCGCCGTGGTTTCGCTGGGCGACACGATGGACGTCGACTTCGGCGACCTGCTCGATTACTTCGCCACCGACTACCGCACCCGCGCCATCCTGCTCTATGTCGAGCAGATCAAGGATGCGCGCAAGTTCATGTCGGCCGCGCGTGCCGCCGCCCGTGCCAAGCCGGTGGTGGTGGTGAAGTCCGGCCGCGCCGAGCGGGTGCAGCCGGGCAGCCGCGATACCCATGTGCAGGCCCTGGCCCGCGCCGACGACGTCTACGGTGCGGCGTTCAACCGCGCCGGCCTGCTGCGTGTCAGCGCGCTGGACGAACTGTTCACCGCTGCTGAATCGCTGGGCCGGTTGGGGACCTTCCCCGGTCGTCGCCTGGCCATTCTCAGCAATGGTGGCGGTGTCGGCCGCCTTGCCGTGGACCAGCTGATCGCGCTGCGCGGCACGCTGGCAAACCTGTCCGACAGTACGGTGCAGAAGCTCGATGCGGTGCTGCCGCAGGGCTGGTCGCGCAGCAATCCGGTCGACATCGTGGTCGACGCCGATGGTGAGCGCTATGCCACCGCCATCGAAGCGCTGCTGGCCGACAACGAGAATGACGCGGTGATGGTGGTCAACGTGCCGACCGCATTCACCTCGTCTGCAGACGCTGCGCAGGCACTCACCCGCACGCTCGGCCTGCGCCCGCGCCATCACCGCGACAAGCCGGTGTTCGCGGTGTGGCTGGGCAACGATGACCAGGCCACGGCCACGCTCAACGCGGCGCGGGTGCCGACCTATCCGACCGAGGCCGAAGCGGTGCGCGGCTTCCAGCACCTGGTGCGCTACCGCGAAGCGCAGAGCGCGTTGATGGAAACGCCGCCCAGCCTGCCGCAGGACTTCAGTGTCGACGCCGCGGCCGCACGCGCGCTGGTCGATGCGGCATTGGCCAATGGCCAGCAATGGCTGGACCCGTTGGCCACGCATGAACTGCTCAAAGCCTACGGCATTCCCTCCGCGCCGGTGATGCATGCGCGCGATGCGCACGAGGCAATGGACCTGGCGCAGCCGCTGCTGGAGCGCGGTGCCACGGTCGCACTGAAGATTCTCTCGCCGGATATTCCGCACAAGTCGGAAGTGGATGGCGTGCGCCTCAACCTGTCCACGCTGCCGGCGGTGCAGAGCGCGGCCAACGCGATCCTGTCGCGCGCACGCCAGTTGCGGCCGGATGCACGCATCGATGGCCTGCTGGTACAGCCGACCATCGTCCGCCCGAAGGCGCGCGAGCTGATCGTTGGCATTGCCGATGACGCGACGTTCGGTCCGGTGATCGTGGTCGGCCGTGGCGGTACTGCAGTTGAAGTGATCAACGACAAGGCGTTGGCGCTGCCGCCGCTGGACCTGCGCCTGGCCCATGAGCTGATCGGCCAGACCCGTGCCTCGCGCATCCTCAAGGCCTATGGCGATGTGCCTGCCGCCGACGAGCGCGCACTGGCATTGGCGCTGGTCAAGCTGGCACAACTGGCCGCCGACATTCCCGAAGTACGCACGCTGGACATCAATCCGTTGCTGGTCGACGGCAAGGGCATCCTCGCCCTCGACGCCCGCGTGGCCATCGCGCCCTCGCGAATTCTGCACAAGGGCCGTGGCCATCCGCGTTTTTCGGTATTCCCGTACCCGAAAGAGTGGGAGCGCATCATCGAACTGTCCGATGGCGGCCGCGCCTTCGTGCGCCCGGTGCGGCCGGAAGACGACGCGCTGTTCCGTGCGTTCTTCGCCCGCGTCAGCGATGAGGATCTGCGCCTGCGTTTCTTCCAGTCGGTAAAGCACTTCAGCCACGAGTTCATCGCGCGCCTGACCCAGCTCGACTACGCACGCTCGATTGCGCTGGTGGCGATCGAACCGCGCAGCGGCGAGATGCTGGGCGCGGTGCGCCTGCACGCCGACGCGGACTACCACCGTGGCGAGTACGGCATCCTGATCCGCTCGGACCTGAAGGGCCACGGCATCGGCTGGCGGCTGATGGCGATCATGATCGAGTACGCCAAGTGGCTGGGCCTGGACGTGGTCGAAGGCCAGGTGCTGCGCGAGAACAGCACCATGCTGGCGATGTGCCAGAGCCTGGGCTTCAAGACCCGGCTGGACCCGGACGACCCGACGGTGATGATGGTGACCCTGCCGGTGCAGCAGGTCGAGGTGCCCGACGTCCCGCCGGTGGCGTAATTCCTGTAGAGCCGGGCCTACGCTCGGCTGCTCCTGCGTGCGCTTGGCATCTGCGTCATCGCAATGGCTCCACCACCACTGCCGTGCCATAGCACAGCACTTCGGTCAGGCCGGTCATCACATCGGTGGCGTCGTAGCGCATGCCGATGATCGCGTTGGCACCCAGCTGCCGCGCATGCTTGACCATGTCGCGGTAGGTTTCCTCGCGGGCCTGTTCGCACAGCTCGGTGTAGAGGGTGATGTTGCCGCCGAAGATCGTCTGGATGCCGCCCAGGAAGTTGCCGACGATCGAACGCGAGCGCACGGTGATGCCGCGCACCACGCCGAGGTTGCGCACCACGCGATGGCCGGGTAGCTCGAAGGCGGTGGTGACCAGTGAATCGTCGAAGCGCAGCGCGGGCGGGGAAGGGGTGCCGCTGTTGTAGGGGTCTGCCATGGTCGCGTCCGTATCGCTGCCTTCTGTAGAGTCGAGCCATGCTCGACTGGCTGTGGAGAAGTCGAGCATGGCTCGACTCTACAACGCAATCGCCCGTTGCGGCATGGTTCCGTCACCACGCTGGCGCGACAATACCCCCATGACCGACCGTATTCCCCTGTTGCTGCTGCCCGGCCTGCTCAACGATGCCGAGCTGTGGCGCGCGCAGCTGGCCGACCTGGCCGACATTGCCGATTGCACGGTAGGCGACCAGACCCGCGGCGAAACCCTGCAGGCGGTGGCCGAAGACGTGCTGGCGCAGGCACCGGAGCATTTTGCGCTGGCCGGTTTCTCGCTGGGCGGTTTCGTCGCCCAGCAGATCCTGCGCATCGCGCCGGAACGCGTGCTGCAGCTGGCGTTGATCGATACCTCGATCCACGCTGATTCACCGGAACGTGCCGAACAGCGCCGCAGCCAGCGCGCCAGCGTGCGCCTGCCCGGCAAGTTCCATGGCTTCGGCGACGCGCTGATGCGCAGCTACATCGATGCCTCGCGGCTGGATGACTACGTACTGGTGCAGCGCGTGCGCGATATGACCGCTCGCTTGGGCGCGGAAGTGTTCCTGCGCCAGAGCGCGCTGGAACGCCGCGATGGGCATGATGTGCTGGCCGGTTACCGCGATCCGCTGTTGATCGTGTGCGGCGCAAACGACCGCATCACGCCGCTGGCGGTCAGCGAGGAAATGCACGCCCTGGTGCCGCATTCGCAGCTGGTGGTGGTGCCCGACTGCGGGCACCTGGCACCGATGGAAAAGCCAGACGAAGTCAGTGCGGCGATGCGCGGGTGGTTGCTGCAGGCGTAGGCCAAAGCCGCTTCTGGTGGGTGCGGACCTTGGTCCGCACGGTGTTTCAATGATCGATCAGAGGTCAGTGCCGACAAGGTCGGCACCTACCGATTGCGATCCGCAACCGCAGTTGGGTTCAATCCCAGGCGGGTGCAATCCCTTCCGGGTTGGCCAGGCGATGGCCGCGGTCCAGCTTGGCGATCTGCGCCATGTCTTCGTCGGTCAGGCGGATTGCTGCCGCTTCCAGGTTGCTCGAGAGATTCTCGCGCTTGGTCGACGACGGGATCACCGAGAAACCCTGCTGCAGCGCCCAGGCCAGTGCGATCTGCGCCGGGGTGGCCTGGTGACGGCCGGCAATGGCCTGGATCACCGGGTCCTTGATCACCTCGCCATAGGCCAGGCTCATGTAGGCAGTGATGTGGATGCCGTTGTCCTGCAGGAACTTCACCAGCAGGCGGTTCTGCAGGTACGGGTGGATCTCGATCTGGTTGGTGGCGATGGCGTCGGCACCGAGGATGCCGATCGCCTTGCGGGTCTGCGCGATGGTGAAGTTGGAGATGCCGATCGCCTTCGTCAGACCCTGTGCCTTGGCCTCGGCCAGTGCGGTCAGGTACTCCTCCATCGGCACGTCGACCTTGTCGTTCGGCGACGGCCAGTGGATCAGTGCCAGATCGACGTGGTCGGTGCGCAGCTTCTCCAGACTGGTACGCAGGCTGGCCAGCAGCGCTTCGCGCTTGAACTCGGTGATCCAGACCTTGGTGGTCAGGTAGATCTCTTCGCGCGGCACGCCGGAATCGGCGATGGCCTGGCCAACCTCGGCTTCATTGCCGTAGATCTGCGCGGTATCGATGGCGCGGTAGCCGACATCCAGCGCGTTGCGCACGGAGTCGATCACGGTCTGGTCTTTCAGGCGGAAGGTGCCGAGACCGAAGGCGGGGACAGTCATGGGGAGCTCCAGCAGAGGGGGAGGGATGCGAATATCCGGCAAAGGGTAGGCCACTGGCTGCATGCGTGCCGGCAACGGTGCATTGCACCACCGTACCGGCAAGGCGCCGGCACGGCATGACATCGCTCAATGCGCGGCTACGGCGATGCCATCGGCGCGGTCATCAATGCCGTCGCGGCGGTCCAGGCGGCCGCTGAGCACCGTCAACGCATACGCGCCTACCACCACCAGTGCGCCCAGCCACGGCGTGTGCATCAGGCCGATGTGCTCCACCACCAGGCCGCCGAGCGAGGCGCCCAGCGCGATGCCGATGTTGAAGGCGGCAATGTTCAGCCCCGAGGCCACGTCAGTGGCCTGCGGCGCATAGCGCTGGGCCTGCTTGACCACGTACACCTGCAGGCCGGGCACGTTGCCGAACGCCACCGCACCCAGCGCCAGTACCGTCAGCAGCATCAGCCAGGTGTTGTAGGCGGTGAAGGTGAGCACGAACAGCACGACGGCCAACAGGGCGAAGATGCGCTTCAACGCGGGCACCGGGCCCATGCGGTCGGCCATGCGCCCACCCCACAGGTTGCCGATCGCCACCGACACGCCGTACACCAGCAGCACCAGGCTGACCGCATTGGCGGAGAAACCGGTGACGTCCTGCAGGATCGGCGCCAGATAGGTGAAGGCCAGGAAGGTGCCGCCGTAGCCCAGCGCGGTCATCGCATAGACCAGCAGGAGGCGGGGCTGGGCGAGCACGGCCAGCTGCTGGCGGAAGCTGGCCGGCGTACTCTGCGGCAGGCTGCGCGGCACGAACAGCAGCGCGCCGAGCAGGGCGATCACGCCGAGGCCGGCCACCGCCAGGAAGGTGGCGCGCCAGCCCAGGTGCTGGCCGATGAAGGTGCCCAGCGGCACCCCGGTCACCAGTGCCACGGTCAGGCCGGTGAACATGATCGCGATCGCGCTGGCGGCCTTCTCCTTCGGCACCACCGCGGTGGCGATGATCGAACCGATCGAGAAGAACACGCCGTGGGCGAGGCCGGTGAGGATGCGGGCGATGATCAGCGAGGTGTAGCCCGGCGCCAGGAAGGCGATGACGTTGCCGAGGGTGAACAGCACCATCAGGGCCACCAGCAGCGACTTGCGCGGTACGCGGCCGGTGAGCGCGGTCAGCACCGGCGCACCGATGGCCACGCCGAGGGCATACAGCGAGACCAGCAGGCCGGCCGAGGGCAGGCTGACCTGGAGGTCGGCGGCAATGGTGGGAATCAGGCCGACGATGACGAACTCGGTGGTGCCGATGGCGAAGGCACCGAGGGTCAACGCCAGCAGGGCGAGGGGAATGCCACGGATCATGGCCGGCTCCGGAGGGAAGGAAGGCGCGCAGTGTGCGCGGCGCACCTTTGCCGAAAAACCGGTCTTCACGCCAATCACTATTGCCGCTCAGTCAATAATGGCGGCATGAAGACCACCCTGGACGAAATGCAGGCCTTCCTCACGGTCATCGACAGCGGGTCGATCAGTGCCGCTGCCGAGCAGCTGGGGCAGACGCCCTCGGGCGTGAGCCGTGCGCTGGGCCGGCTGGAGGACAAGCTGGGGATCACCCTGCTGACCCGCACCACCCGCCGACTGCACCTGACCGCCGAGGGCGAGGCATTCCTGCGCCATGCACGGGCGATCATCGATGCGGTGGAATCGGCCGAGGAACAGATGGCGGCGCGCCGCGAGCGCCCGGCCGGGCGCCTGCGCGTGGATGCGGCGATGCCGTTCGTGCTGCACGTGATCGCGCCGCTGGTGAGCGGCTATCGTGCGCGCTACCCCGAAGTGCAGCTGGAGTTGAACAGCTCCGACCGCTACATCGACCTGCTCGAGCGGCGCACCGATCTGGCGATCCGGATCGGGCCGCTGGCCGACTCCACCCTGCATGCGCGGCCGTTGGGGCGGTGCCAGCTGCGACTGGTGGCCAGCCCGGCCTACCTGGCTGCACACGGCGAACCGACCAGCGTCGCCGCGCTGGGCCAGCACACGCTGCTCAGCTTCAACGAACCGGAATCGTTGAATCACTGGCCGCTGCCGGGCGACGCCGATGGCCTGCTGCGGGTGCGTCCGGATATCGCGGTGTCCAGCGGGGAAACACTACGCCGACTGGCGGTGGAAGGCGTCGGCATCACCTGCCTGTCCGACTTCGTCACCGACCGCGACCGCGCTGCCGGCACGCTGGTGCCGGTGCTGGCGGCGCAGACGCTGGATGTGTACCAGCCGATCCACGCGGTGTACTACCGCAACACCGCGGTGTCCGCACGGATCAGCTCGTTCGTGGATTACCTTGCCGATGCGATGGCGCAGAGCGATTACGTGCGCTGAGGTCGTGGTGGGGTTGTCGGCCAGCGGCCGGCACTACCGCAGGTTACGGTGGGTGCGGACCGTTGGTCCGCACTGCCCCTGCCATCGCCCGACCAACGGTCGGGCGCTACCCATCTGACGCTGGCCGGCAACCGGACCCATCAGGCCGCGTGGGCCAATCCGCCCTTCGCATCCGCCGATGTCGACAGATCGAACACCTCCACCGCGTCGATCAAGCGGTTCGCCTGCTGTTCCAGGCTGCGTGCGGCGGCACTGGCTTCCTCCACAAGCGCGGCGTTCTGCTGGGTGGTACCGTCCATCTGGATCACGGTCTGGCTGACCTGTTCGATGCCCGCGCTCTGCTCCTGTGAGGCAGCGGAGATCTCGGCCATGATGTCGGTCACGCGCTGCACCGACGCCACGATCTCGGCCATGGTGTCGCCGGCCTCACGCACGCGCCGTGCACCGTGCCCGACCTGTTCCACCGAGGCTTCGATCAGCGACTTGATCTCCTTCGCCGCAGCGGCCGAACGCTGCGCCAGCGTGCGGACCTCACTGGCGACCACCGCGAAGCCGCGGCCCTGCTCGCCGGCACGCGCGGCTTCCACCGCAGCGTTCAGCGCGAGGATGTTGGTCTGGAAGGCGATGCCATCGATCACGCTGATGATCTCGGCGATCTGCCGTGACGAGCCTTCGATCGCATCCATCGTCGCCACGACCTGGCCGACCACTTCACCGCCCTGCGAGGCCACGCTGTGTGCGCCGATCGCCAGCTGGTTGGCCTGGCGCGCATGCTCGGCGTTCTGGCGCACGGTGGAGGTCAGTTCTTCCATCGATGCCGCCGTCTCTTCCAGATTGGCCGCCTGCTGTTCGGTGCGGCGTGACAGATCGTTGTTGCCGGCGGCGATCTCCGCTGCCGCCGTGTGGATGTTGCCGGAGGCGTGCTTGATGTCGGTGACGATGGTTGCCAGCTGCGTAGCGGTGGTGTTGGCGTCGCCGGCGATACGCGCGAACACGCCCTGGAAATCACCATGCATACGCGCGCCGAGGCGGCCATCGGCAATCGCGCGCAGCATGCTGGAGACCTCGCCGAGGTTCAGTTCGGTGGTCTGCATCAATCGGTTCAGGCCGTCGATCATCGCGCGGAAGTCATGCTCGAAGCGTGCGCTGTCGCCGCGCTGGCTGAAGTCACCGGCGGCAGCGGCCTCGGCCAGGCGGCGGATCTCGCCATTGATCACGCCGAGATTGGCCTTGGCCGTATCCAACGCGTCGGTGATCACGGCCTTCTCGCCGGGCAGGCGTTCCATGTCCTCGCTGAGGTCACCGATCGCGTAACGGCCCATGATCGCAATCGCACGCAGCTTTACCTGGATATGCGCGTCGACCAGCGCGTTGCTGTCGGCCACCATCGTGCCGAACGCGCCGGGGAAGGCATCGGCATCCATGCGGTGGCTGATGCTGCCGGCTTCATGCGCCTGTGCCATCGTGGCCTGTGCATCCAGCACGTCGCGCAGCGTGGACTGCACCGCCTGCATGGCCTGCGCAAGGCGACCGATCTCATCGCGGCTGCGCACCTGCACAACGTGCTGCAGGTCGCCGGCAGCCACTGCACGCGCGGCGGCTTCCACCGCCAGCACCGGCTGCACGACGGCACGCCGCAGCCACCAGGCCAGCCCCATCAGCAGCAGCACCGCAGCCAGCACGGTCAGCGCCGCGCACAGCAGCAGGGTCTGGCGTGCCTGCTGCGAGCGTGCCGTCAGCGCCGCTTCGGCCACCTGCGTGGCGTGCGTGCTCAGCGCATCCAGTGCCGTCGCCACCGGGCGATCCTTGCCGCGCACGAGGTTGTCGCCGGCGGCGGGGTCGTAGCTGGCCTCGGCGAACGCCTGCAGCGCCCCGTGGTAGTCCTGCTGCAGCTGTGCGTGCAGGCCGATGAAGGCCTGTGCCAGATCACGCGTGCGCGCATCCGGGCTGCTGGTCAGTCCCTTGGCCAGCTGCTCGACCCGGCGGCCTTCGCTGTCGAACGCCTCCAGGTGGCGCTGGCGCAGTGCGTCGTCGCGGCCGCGCAGCAATACGTTCTTCCATTCCTGTACCTGGCCGCGGAACTCACGCTGCAGGCGTTCCGCATCGCGGCTGTGCGCGACTTCGGGCGGAACTTCGGTGGACAACTTCAACCAGGCGGAGGCCAGGCCCGCCAGTGCGCACAGCAGGACCACGGCCAGACCAACGGAAACCGCGCCGAGCAGCTTGGACTGCAGGCGCGGAGCACGGACAGACGCTTTCATGGAAGGGACTCTCGGGAAGGGGCAATGCGGTATCGACCCGATGCGCGCATGCTGAAGTGGGACGTGCATCACATTCGCGTTTCGTTTAGTGATGTGAAGGAGATGTTTCATAGGACAAATGTGTCCATATGGAACGAATGCGGACTCTCGACAGAGGATTTAAATGTAACTATTGTTGTTACATGAAATCCGCGAACCCGCTTTCCGACGCCCTGCATGTAATGGCGCACCTGGTCGGCCAGGCCGCCCCGCGCACCTCCGAGCAGCTGGCATCGTGCCTGCCCACCCATCCGGTGGTGATCCGGCGCCTGCTGACGCAGCTCCAGAGGGCCGGCCTGGTGAGCAGTGCCCGCGGCCACGGCGGCGGCAGCCTGCTGGCCCGCGATGCTGCCGCAATTACCCTGCATGACATCTATCTGGCCGTGGGCGCACCGCCGCTGGTGCAGGTCGGGGCCCGCGATTCGGGTGGCGGCTGCCCGATCCAGCAGCTGGTCAACGGCGCCCTGCTCGAGGGCGCACGCGAGGCGCAGCGCCTGCTCGAAGCGCGGCTGCAGGCGACCACGCTGGACCAGCTCGGCGCCGACTTCGCCCGCCATCTTGCCCATCACCGTTCCCTGGAAGGTCACCATGAATCCTGATGTGCTCATCGTCGGCGGCAGCTACGCCGGCATTGCCGCCGGCCTGATCCTGGCCCGCGCCCGTCGCCCGGTCACCGTCATCGACGCCGGTTCGCCGCGCAATCGTTTCGCCAGTCATTCGCACGGAGTGCTGGGGCTGGATGGCGTCAGCGGCGCCGAGCTGCTGAAGACCGCGCGCCAGCAGCTGCTGGACTACCCCACGGTGCGTTGGGTGCATGCCGAAGCCGTGCAGGCCAGCGCCAGCGCCGATGGTGTGGAAGTACGCACCGCCGATGGCCAGGTCATGGCGGCGCGCAAGCTGCTGCTGGCCAGTGGTATCGCCGACCAGTTGCCGGCGTTGCCCGGACTGACCGAGCGCTGGGGCAGCACCGTGCTGCACTGCCCCTACTGCCATGGCTATGAAGTGGGTGGTGGTGCCATCGGCCTGCTTGGCGGCCATCCGATGTCCGCCAGCAAGGCGCCGCTGTTCGCCGACTGGGGCAATGTCACGTTCTTCAGCATGGGACTGGACGTCACTGATGAAGAGCGCGCCGCCATGCAGCAGCGCGGCGTGCAGATCGAGACCTCGCCGGTGCTGGGCGTGCAGGGCGACCAGCCGACCTGGCTGGAAGTGGAACTGGCCGATGGCCGCCGCGTCGCCCAGCGTGCGCTGTTCGTGCCGGCCACCCAGGCGATGGCCACGCCGCTGGTGCAGCAGCTGGGCTGTGCGCTGGCCGAGAGTCCGCTCGGTGTGCTGATCGAAGTCGACATGATGAAGCAGACCTCGGTGCCGAACGTGTATGCCGCAGGCGACGCCACGACGGTCGGCAACATCACGTTGGCTGCTGCCGAGGGCGTGCGTGCGGGCATCGGCGTGCACCACGCGCTGGTGGCCGAGGACAGCGTGGCGCGCTGATCGTTGCACAGGTGGGTGCCGACCTTGGTCGGCACCGCGCCGTTACCCCTTCACGCACAGCACCTGGCGCAGCGTGTGCACCACGTCGACCAGGTCGAGCTGCGCGGCCATCACATCGTCGATCGACTTGTACGCGGCCGGTGACTCGTCCAGCACGCCGCTGTCCTTGCGGCATTCCACGTGCGCGGTGGCCTCGCGGTGCTGGGCCAGGGTGATCTGCTGGCGCGCCGTGCCACGGCTCATTACCCGGCCGGCGCCGTGGCTGCAGCTGTGGAAGCTGTCCGCGTTGCCTTTGCCACGCACGATGTAGCTGCGCGTGCCCATGCTGCCGGGAATGATGCCCAGCTCGCCCTCACGCGCACTGACCGCGCCCTTGCGTGTTACCAGCAGTTCCTGCCCGTGGTGCGTCTCCCTCTGCACGTAGTTGTGGTGGCAGTTCACCGCCATCGCCGCCAGCTGGAACTTCGGCAGCCGGTGGCGCATCTCGGCCAGCACGCGCGACATCATCGCCTCGCGGTTCTGCCGGGCGTAGTCCTGCGCCCACGACACCGCTTCGACGTAGTCATCGAACAGCGGCTCGCCTTCCATGAAGAACGCCAGGTCCTTGTCCGGCAGGTGGAAGCCCAGCACGCGCCGGGCCAGTTCCTCGCGCGCCTTCTCGATGAAGTAGGTGCCGATCAGGTTGCCGGTACCGCGTGAGCCGCTGTGCAGCATCACCCACACCGTGTCCGTCTCGTCCAGGCACAGTTCGATGAAGTGGTTGCCGCCGCCCAGCGTACCCAGCTGGCGGTCCAGCTTGTCGGTGCGGATTTTGCGGTGCCTGTCCTTGATCTTCTCCAGGCCGGCGGCCAGCCCGGACTGCACCAGCCGGGTGTGGATGCTGTCGGGCATGCGGTGATGCTCGCCGCCGCGCCCATTGCCGACCGGGATGCTGCGCTCGATGCTGTTGCGCAGTTGCCGCAGGTCATCGGGCAGGTCGTTGGCGCGCAGCGTGGTGCGCACCGCCGCCATGCCGCAGCCGATGTCGACGCCGACCGCGGCCGGGATGATCGCACCGCGGGTCGGGATCACCGAGCCCACGGTCGCGCCCTTGCCCAGGTGCACGTCCGGCATCACGGCCACCCACGGCCCGACGAACGGGATCGCGGCGATGTTGCGCAGCTGCTCATGCGCCTGCGCTTCCAGCGGCACACCGTTGACCCAGCCCTTGATCGGCGTGGTGCCCTCGGCGTGCAGCCATTGATAGTTGTGTTGAGTGTCCATGTCTTCGTCTATGTCCTTGATGGGCCGGCGGCGCGTCCCTGCACCGCCGCTACCCCCTACCTGATCGTCACCAGCTGCTTCAGCACGCCATCCAGGCCGCCGAACACGGTGAGCTTGTCGATCTTCTCGGTGACCTTCTCCAGTGCCTCCAGCTCCTTCAAGCGCATCAGCACCGGGTTGTCCTCGATCAGCTTTGCGGTGTTGAGCTGCGAACGCGTGGCGTTGGCCTCCTCGCGGCGACGGATCACGCTGGCCTGGGCCTGCTTCTCGGCCAGCACCACGCCGTTGAGGATCTCCTTCATCTCACCCGGCAGGATCACGTCCTTGATGCCGACGCCGAGCAACCGCACGCCGTGGCCCTCGATCGCGGCCTGCACATGTGAGGCGATCTCGCCGTCCAGCGCCGCCTTGTCGCCCAGCAGCTCGTCCAGGCTGCGCGCGGCAATTGCCTGGCGCAGGCCGAACTGCAGCTGCCGGTAGACGAACTCATCGGCATTGCTGAGCGTGCGGTGTGCACGCAGCGGGTCGACCACCTGCACGGTCGCGGCCAGGTTCACCCGCAGGGTCACCTTGTCGCGGCTGAGCAGCTCCTGGCCGGACACGTCCAGTGAACGTGCACGCAGTTCCACACGCTCCACCGACACGTTGCCGTTGAAGTTCCAGAACGCGTGCAGGCCGGCGTCCAGCGTCTGCCGCAGCGTGCCATCGATGAACAGCAGGCCGACCGACTCGCTCGGCACCGTGCTGATCACCGCCACACGCGGCAGCACGCCCAACTGGCCCAGGCGCTGCTGCACGTCCGCCGGAATGCGCGGCTCGTCACCCAACGCCATTACCTGCACCTGGGTATCGACCGAACCACGCCAGTACAGACGGCGGCTGCCCGGCGGCAGAACTTCATCGATGCGACCGTTGCGCAGCACCAGGCCGACCTCGCCGGCACCGACGTTGGCCAGCACGAAGTGCGAGTCCAACTGTGTGCCCAGCGCTTCGATCAGGCTGTCCTGGTCGCTGCCGGTATAGGCCGCGCCCTTCGATGCAGTGTGGATGTCCACGTGCGGCCGGCCGCCGAACGGCGACAGGCGGTGCACGCCCGGCAGCAGGATCTGCTGGAAACGACGGTTGCGATACACCAGGCCGCGCTCGCCGTCGCCGATCACGACCTTGATGGTCCAGAACATGGGAGTCTCTCCTTGTATGGCTCTGGTGGTTCGACCCGTTGCGGATGAACCGCCATGACCCGGGTCGATCAGGTCGTGGCGAGGCCGCCTGCACACCACGTGCAGGCAGCGGAAGAGGGCGGCCATCGGCGGACGGTCCGCGCGCGGAGCCTTCGGTGCACCGGCACTGCTGCCATCGTCGTTGCCGGCAGGAAGCACCGGGGCGGAACGTGGCTGGCAGTGGCGGCGGACCGGGGCCCGGCGTGCGGTCCGTTGCCTTCCACGCCCCGCCCGAAGGCGATGGCGGTGGACGGCGACGATGGCCGCTGGGGCTTGCGCCCCGGGTGTTGCTTCAAGTCATGACGTGACAGGTCATGTGGTTTGGAGTGGGAGTCGAACCCACGACAGACGGAATCAGGATCCGTTGCTCTACCCTACTGAGCTATCCAGTTGGGGACCGCGCGGAATCGAACCGCGTACCGGCGAACCGGCGCCTGCCTCCAGCAGGCGATCCAGGCGATGGCATGTCCGCGACCTCCGGCATACGCCACGGCAACGCCGCGCGCACCAGCCCGTGGTTGAAACGGGACCGTTGGAGAATCGAGGGTGCAGGCCACCGACATTATCGGCGAGCGATAATGTTTTGATGCGATGCAGATAATGTCCAGGCGCTGCCGGTCGCGCGAAGTAAATCCTTCGGCGGGGCGGGAAAAGCCTTGGTCAGTGAGCGGCGGGTTGCCGCGCGGGGTGCAGTTCTGGCATCGCGGTTCCTTGTGCCGACGCAAACGAAAACGCCCCCGGGACTTGTGTTCCGAGGGCGTCGTCAGGCCTCGGAGATCGGGGTGGCCGATCTCCGCAGGGCGGATATCAGGCCGTTGTCAGCTGGTCTTCCTTGCCGAACGCGCGCGCCAGCACGTCCATGCGCAGGCATGGCAGCAGTTTGGCGGTGGCGACGGAATGCGCGTTCAAGGGAAGTTTCCAGTGGTTGTTGAAACGAGGTGCGCACGATAAACCACGATTTACTCGCGCGCAACCATTTTGTTCAATTATTTTCTTCGCTGTTGTGCAATGCCGGCCAGCGGCCGGCACTACAACTCAGGCTTCCGCGCTGGCGGCGTCGAGTTGCGCGATATCCTGCACGCTCAACGACAGGTTGGCCGCTGCCAGCAGATCGTGCAGCTGCTCGACGCTGGTGGCGCTGACGATCGGCGCGGTGATCGACGGCCGTGCGATCTGCCATGCCAGTGCGATCTGCGCGGCACTGGCGTTGTGCTTGCTGGCCACGTCATCCAGTGCCTGCAGGATGCGCAGGCCACGCGGATTCAGATAGCGCTTCACCACATTCTCGCCACGCGCCGGGCTCTTGGCCGCATCGGCCGGCGTGCGGTACTTGCCGCTGAGGAAGCCACTGGCCAGCGCGTAGTAGCCGATCACGCCGATCTGTTCGCGCTGCACCAGCGGTTCCAGTTCCTTTTCGTAGCCGGCGCGGTCGTACAGGTTGTACTCCGGCTGCAGGGTTTCGTAACGGGGCAGCTTGTAGTCGGTGGACACCTTCAGCGCATCGGCCAGGCGCGTGGCGCTGTAGTTGGAGGCACCGATCGCACGTACCTTGCCGGCTTCGATCAACCGGCCGAACGCGGCCAGGGTTGCTTCCAGTGGCGTAGACTCATCATCCTCGTGGGCCTGGTACAGATCGATCACGTCGGTCTGCAGGCGGCGCAGCGAATCCTCGACCGCGGCATTGATGTTGTCCGGGGTCAGGCCGGGGCGCTCGGCCCACTTGGCCACCTTGGTCGCCAGCACCACCTTGTCGCGCTTGCCGCTGCGGGCAAACCACTTGCCGATGAGCGTTTCCGATTCGCCGCCGGCATTGCCCGGTACCCAGGCCGAATACACATCGGCGGTGTCGACCAGGTTGAAGCCGGCGTCGACGAAGGCATCGAGCAGGGCGAAGCTGGCCTTCTCATCGGCGCTCCAGCCGAACACGTTGCCACCGAAGGCGAGCGGACGTACATGCAGGCCGGAACGGCCCAGTTCGCGGATTGCCGTCATGGGCACGGACTCCTTGGGGGAAGTGCTCCAGAATAAAACGCGTAGTGTGACCGTGCTGCGGCGATGGCCACAAAACAGTGTTCCGCAACGCGCACGCCGCTAACGTTTTGTGAACACCTGGGGCGCCGTGGCTGCTAGTCTCGCCGCATCTTCCGCTGGAGTCGTCCCGATGATGCCTGCTTCGTCCCTGCGTGGCTGCCGCCTGCTGCTTGCCTCGGCCCTGCTTGCCGCTGTTCCCGCCTTTGCCGCACCGGCCACGGTGGCGCCGGCGCAGATCCAGGTGTCGCCGGCCATCGACGCGGCAGTGAAGGCGCCGACCCGTGATGCCAACAACGTCAAGCGCGATGGCTTCCGTCATCCGGCGCAGACGCTGTCGTTCTTCAAGGTGGCACCGGAAAAGACCGTCATCGAAATCACCCCCGGTAACGGCTGGTACTCGGAGATCCTGGCGCCGCTGCTGCATGACAAGGGCCACTACGTTGCCGCCGTTGTCGATCCGATGGCCGTGCCCGAAGGCCGCGGCCGTGACTACCAGCAGCGCAGCCGCGACAGCCTGGAAAAGAAGTACGCCGGTGCACCGGCACAGTTCGGCAAGACCGCCGTGGTCGCCTACGATCCGGCCAAGCCGGTGTTCGGCCCGGCCAGTTCAGCCGATGTGGTGCTGACCTTCCGCAACGTGCACAACTGGCGCAAGGCCGGCCAGGCGCAGGGTATGTTCCAGGGCTTCTTCAACGTGCTCAAGCCGGGCGGCGTGCTGGGCGTGGTCGAGCATCGCGCCAAGGCCGATGTGGCCGACGAGGATGACACCGGCTATGTCGGCCAGCAGCAGGTGATCGCGATGGCCGAGGCCGCCGGCTTCAAGCTGGACGCGCGCAGCGAGGTCAACGCCAACCCGCGTGACACCAAGGACCACCCGAACGGCGTGTGGACGCTGCCGCCGACCAACCAGCACGACAAGGCCGATGATGCGAAGTACCAGGCGATCGGCGAAAGCGACCGCATGACCCTGCGCTTCATCAAGCCGTAAGGGGGGGCATGCGCTGACCCTGTAGAGCCGAGCCCATGCTCGGCTCATCGCGCGCAGCGCGACAGGGAACAACAGCAGCCGAGCATGGGCTCGGCTCTACAGGGACGTGGCGCGTGGCACGGCATGGGACAATGCCCCACCCGCCGACTGCCGTGCCCGCAATGCTGATTGCCTTCAACAAGCCCTTCAACGTGCTCTGCCAGTTCACCGACCGCAGCGTGCCGCCGCGGCCGACGCTGGCCGGGTTCGGCCTGCCGCCGCGCGTGTATGCCGCCGGTCGCCTGGACCATGACAGCGAAGGCCTGCTGCTGCTGACGGATAACGGAACGCTGGCGCACAAGTTGACCGACCCGAAGCACAAGGCCGACAAGACCTACTGGGTGCAGGTGGAAGGCACGCCCAGCGATGAGCAGCTGCAGGAGCTGCGCGACGGGGTGGAACTCAATGATGGGCCGACCTTGCCGGCGAAGATCCAGCGCCTCGATCCAGCGCCGTCGCTGTGGACACGCGATCCGCCGGTGCGCTTCCGCAAGACCGTGCCCGATGCCTGGCTGGCGATCACGATCCGCGAGGGCCGCAACCGCCAGGTGCGGCGGATGACCGCGGCGGTGAACCTGCCGACGCTGCGGCTGGTGCGGGTGTCGATGGGGCCGTACCGGCTGGAGGACCTGCAGCCGGGGCAGTGGCGGCAGATCGGCTGAAACAGAAAGGGCCGGATACCTTCCGGTATCCGGCCCTGTCGTCGCTGGTGGGGTCAGAGCCCTTCCTGCGGATGGGATCCGACCCCGGCAAACTCAGGCGTCGCTGCCGATATCGCTGTGCTCGTCCACCACGGTGTCGTTGCGGCGGTCGCGTGCGTTGATGCGCTGCGCCTGCCCATTCACCACGTGGCCATTGGCAGCCTTCTTCTTCTGCTGCTTCCGGTACAGCGCATAGCCAAGCAGGCCGACGCCGACGGCAGCTGCGGCAATGGTCACGGCCGGGTTGCGGCGGGCGAACTTGGTGGCGACCTTGCCGCCGGTCTTGACTGCGCCGAGGGCGGCGCCGGTCTTGATCCAGTCCGCGTTGCGCAGGCTGCCACCGGCGCTCTTCAGGCCATCGCCGGCGGTGTGGGCCAGCTCCAGGGCGCGCTCCAGAGCGCGGTCGGTGATTACGGTCAGCTTGCTCATGCGGGGGTCCTTTGCCTCGGGTCGAAGTCCAGTGTCGCGTGTTGCCCGTAAACGGTATGTCAGCCGGGGACGCACGTGGTGTGACTTTACCGCAGCCATTCAGGATCAGGCAGGCTCCGCAACCGGCCGTGCCGGCACGACCGGTCAGGTTCCGCGCGGCTTGGCCCGGTGCGTGGCCGTGGCCGTCCACGGATCATCCGGCCACGGATGGCGCGGGTAACGGCCCTTCATCTCCTTTTTCACTTCGGCGTAGGTGCTTTCCCAGAAGTTGCGCAGGTCCTGGGTGACCTGCAGCGGGCGGCCGCCGGGAGAGAGCAGGTGCAGGGTCAGCGGCACGCGGCCATCGGCGATGCGCGGCGTGTCGGCCAGGCCGAACAGTTCCTGCAGCTTCACCGCCAGCACTGGCGGCAGCGGGTCACCAGTCTCGCTGTCCAGCGCATAGGTGATCGACCGCTCCAGTCCGGACGGCACGGTGATGCGGGTCGGTGCATGGCGTTCGACCAGCTGCCGTTGTGACCACTCCAGGGGCGACTTCAACGCTTCGCCGAAGCTGGATTCATCCAGCGCATCCAGACGGCTCTTGCCGGCGAACGCGGGCTGCAGCCACTGCGCGCGCGTTGCCAGCAGGGCCGCGTCGCTGCAGTCGGGCAGGTCCAGTTCCGGCATCCAGCGTCGCAGCGATTCGACACGGGCCTGCCACTGGCGCAGGCCTTCGGTCCACGGCAAGGCCTGCAGGCCGAGTTCGGCGACCGCGTCGGTCAGGGCCTGCGCGGCGTGCTGCGGATCGACCCGCCCGGCCGAGCGGCTGTCCAGCACGATGCGGTCGAAACGGGCCTCGCGCAGCGCCACCAGGGCGCGGCGCTCGCTGTCCCAGCGCACCACGTCTTCGGTGACGAAGCGCTCCGGCCACGCCTTGCGCAGCTGGCCTTCGTCCACCGGTGCGGCACGCAGCAGCAGCGCATCGCGTGCCTCGAAGCGAAGCTCGCTGGCCACCAGCCACGGTTCGCCACGCAGGTCGCTCAGTTCGTGCAGACGCGCGCTGCGGCCATTGGCCAGCAGGTAGCGCAGTGGATCGCTGGGATGCTGGAAACCGATACGGTCGGGGAAGGCATGTGCGAGCAGGTCGCCCAGCTCGTGGGCCTCGATGCTGGCCGGCGGCGCGGCATCACAGCGCAGGCGACGTCGCCACTGCCTGGCAGCCGCATCAATGGCGGCCAGACCGCTGCGGTTGGCGTCACCCGGTGCGCGGCCATTGCGGAACGCGGCCAGCGCGCGCCAACGGCTCGCCAGCGCGTCGCCGCCCTGACGCAGCGGGTCGCGGGCTTCCAACAGCGCGGCCAGATCGGCGGCCAGCGCCTGTGCGCGTGCATCGGGCGCCGCCAGCAGCATCGCTGCCATCCGTGGATGCGTGCCCAGCGCCAGCACACGCCGGCCGAGTGCGGTGATCGCACCACTGCTGGACAACGCGCCCAACCGCTGCAGCAGTTCGCGGGCGGCGCCCATTGGGCCGGCCGGTGGCGGATCGAGGAAGCGCAGGTCGCTGCTGCCCCACGCGGCCAGTTCCAGTGCCAGTCCGGCCAGTTCCACCTGATCGATCTCGGCGCGGCGCTGCGGCTCCAGCCGCTGCGACTGCGGCCACAGCCGCCAGGCCACACCTTCGGCCACGCGACCGGCGCGACCGGCGCGCTGGTCGGCCGACGCCTGGGCGATGGCCACCACGTCCAGCCGGGTGAAGCCGCTGTTGGGGTCGTAGCGCGGTTCGCGCGCCTGGCCGCTGTCGATCACCACACGCACGCCGGGCAGGGTCACCGAGGACTCGGCCACGTTGGTGGCCAGCACCACGCGGCGGCGACCATCGCTGGCGGCCTGCAGCACGCGCGCCTGCTGTTCCACCGGCAGCTCACCATGCAGGGCCAGTACCTCGACGTTGCCGTCGAGTGATTCCTGCAGCCCCGCCTGCACGCGCGCGATCTCGCGTTGACCGGGCAGGAACACCAGCAGGTCGCCGGGGTGTTCGGCCAGCGCCTGCTGCACCGCGCGGCGCACCTGCAGTTCCAGCGCCTCATCGCGGCGCGCCGGGAAATGGCTGACCGTCACCGGGTAGCTGCGGCCCTCGCTGCTCAGCCGCGGCGCATCGAGGAAGCGCGCCAGCCGCTCGCCATCCAGCGTGGCCGACATCACCACCAGGCGCAGGTCGTCGCGCAGCTGCGCCTGCACGTCCAGCGCCAGCGCCAGGCCCAGATCCCCACTGAGATGGCGCTCGTGGAATTCATCGAACAGGATCGCGCCGACGGTTTCCAGCATCGGGTCGTCCTGCAGCATGCGGGTCAGGATGCCTTCGGTGACGACTTCAATGCGCGTGCGCGCCGAGACCTTGTTCTCGAAGCGGATGCGGTAGCCGACCGTACCGCCCACCTCTTCGCCCAGCTGCCGCGCCATGAACAGCGCCGCGCTGCGTGCGGCGACCCGGCGCGGTTCCAGCAGGATGATCTTGCGGCCCTGCAGCCACGGTGCATCCAGCAGCGCCAGCGGCACCTGGGTGGTCTTGCCGGCGCCAGGTGGCGCTTCCAGCACCAATCGAGAGTGCTGTCGAAGTACGTCCAGGACCTGCGGAATCAGCGCGGAGATCGGGAAAACAGGCGGTTTCATGTTCCAAGGATAAACGTCCCGGCACCGACGTGGCTTGACCCCTCAAGGTCGGGGTGTTCTGGTAACGCGCCCTGCCTCCGGCCTGCCCATGTGTCCCACCCTCCTGTTTGCCTCACTCCTGCTGCTGCCTACGTGCAACAGTGCCAGCGCCGCGCCGTCCGACAGAGCCCACCCGATGGCGCGCCTGCTGGGTGCGGACGTTCAGCAGCGCTACCTGCCGCAGGGCATGAGCGATGAACTGTCGATCCGGCGTGCCTATGAACAGGGCATTCTGCGTTCGCCGGACTTTCCTTCGCTGGAACTCTCCGGCGACCAGGCTTTCATCTTCTTCGCCCAGTTCGCGCGCAGCAGGATGGAACCGACCTTCAATACCTTGACCGTGTGCCACAATCCAGACGGCTTCCGGCTGTTGGTCGGAGGTGGATCGCGCCAGTCCTGCGCAGCACGCCCAGACGCGGGGATGCGGTTCATCCGCCAACCAAATGGCGACCTGGTGTGCGAGCCCTGCGCTGCGCTCAACTTGCCGGAGCGCTGGGAGCGCCACGACCGCCAAACGCATTGACCCGCCGCATCACCGCCGAGGCGGGGGCTACAATGTGCACGAATACTGTCCAGTAGCCCCCATGCACCTGATCGATATCGGCGCCAACCTGACCCACGACTCCTTCGACCGCGACCGCGATGCCGTGCTGGACCGCGCGCGCCAGGCCGGCGTGGTGCAGATGGTCATCACCGGTGCCAGCCGCGAGCACTCGCCACTGGCCCTGCAGTTGGCCCAGCAGCACCCCGGCTTCCTGTATGCCACGGCCGGCGTGCACCCGCATCACGCGGTGGAATACACCGAGGAATGCGATGCCGAGATGCGCGCGCTGCATGCCCACCCGGAAGTGGTGGCGGTGGGCGAGTGCGGGCTGGACTACTTCCGTGACTTCTCGCCGCGCCCGGCCCAGCACCGTGCCTTCGAGCGCCAGCTGCAGCTGGCCGCAGACAATGGCAAGCCGCTGTTCCTGCACCAGCGTGATGCGCATGCCGATTTCATGGCGCAGATGAAGAACTTCGAAGGTCGCATCGGCCCGGCGGTGGTGCATTGCTTCACCGGCGAGCGCGATGAGCTGTTCGACTACCTGGACCAGGACTGGTACATCGGCATCACCGGCTGGCTGTGCGACGAGCGTCGTGGCGCGCACCTGCGCGAACTGGTGAAGAACATCCCGGCCAACCGCCTGATGATCGAGACCGATGCACCGTACCTGCTGCCGCGCACGCTGAAGCCGCTGCCGAAGGACCGACGCAACGAACCGATGTTCCTCTCGCACATCGTGGAAGAGCTGGCGCGTGACCGTGGCGAGGACGTGGCGGTGACGGCGGCCAATGCAACTGCCGCGACGCGTACGTTCTTCCGCCTGCCCGACGCGGGTTGATTCCCTTCGTCGCGTCGAACGCGGCGACCGTGTGTCGTAGAGTCGAGCTTGCTCGACTGCCGTGCAGAAGCAGTCGAGCAAGCTCGACTCTACAAGCGGGTCAGAGTGATTCCAGCAGCCCGCAGTCCTTCCCGGTACGTCGGGAACCTCGGCTTCCAGCCCAGGGCTTGGCGCGTGCCACGGCTGTCGATGCGCTTGTTGCTCTCATAGAAGCGCCGCAGCGTCGGGCTCAGTGTCGGGTCGTCCCAGGCCACGGCAGGCGGCATCGCAAACCCGCCCAGCTTCGCGGCGAAGGTCAGCACATCCTGTGGTGGTGCCGGTTCGTCGTCGCTGGGCAGGTACAGGCCCCGGTGCGCCGGTCGCTGCATCGCCGCGATGATCACTGCCGCAAGATCCTCCACGTGCAGGCGGTTGAACACCAGGCCCGGCCGAATCACATGGCGGGCACGGCCCTCCGCCAACTGCAGCAGGGCATTGCGGCCAGGACCATACAGCCCTGGCAGGCGGAACACCGCCGAGGCGATGCCGCGTTGTTCAGCCAGTGCACGCCACTGTGCTTCCGCGAGCAGGCGCCGTACGCCCGTCGTTTCAGTGGCATCGGCCACGCTGGTTTCGTTGATCCAGCCGCCGGCCCGATCGGCATATACCGACGTGGACGACAGATAGCCCACCCAGCGCAGCGCCGGACTTTCGTGCAGAGCCGGAAGCAGCGGACGCAGTGCCGGGTCGCCCTCGGCATCGGGTGGCACGCTGCACAGCAAGGCCTCGGTCTGCGTGATCTCATCGAGCAGGGCTGGCGACGGTGGAGTGTCAGCGTGCAGCTGATGCCGCAGCAGGCCATCGTCCGGCGCCGATGAGGGGTCACGCACCGTGCCGACGACGTGCACTCCCCGTGCCTGCAGCTGCGTGGCCAGCACGCATCCGCTCCAGCCCATACCGAGGATCAGCACCCGCGTAGGCAGCGCGCTGGCCTGCAACGGGATGCTCACGCGCCGCGCAGTGCCTGGTAGGCCTGCAGGCTGCTGTAGGCGACCTGCAGCAACAGGGCTTCCTGATCGGCCTTGCGTGCACGCGCCAGCATGTCGCCGACGATCTGCTCGGCCTCGACCTGCTGGCCAGCCTCCAGGTCCCGCAGCATCGATGCCTTCAATGCAGAGCCGGCCTGGGTGAGGGTGCCGCGCGCGGTGTCCTGCGCGGCATCGGGAATCGGCTCACCGGCAGCTTCGGCCACGGCCAGGCACTCGTCGTACAGGCCACGTACGATCGCCTCGCCATCATCGGTGGCGACGATGGTGCCGATATCCGCACGCAGCAGGCAGGTCGCGGCGGCCAGCGCGGTCAGGAAGGTGTACTTGATCCACTGTTCCTGGCCGATGTGTTCGCTGGCCAGGTGATCAAGATTGGCCTGCGCGCAGGCGGCGGCGAAGGCACGTACGCGTGCGGACGCCGCGCCGCCATCGCGTTCGCCGAAGGTGAGCTTGGCCGGCTTGCCCAGATGCAGCACGGCGCCATCAGGTGCCTTGGTAGCGCTGATGAAGCACAGGCCGCCCAGCACCGCCTCGCGGCCGAAGCGCAGGTCCAGCGCATTGTAGTGATGCAGGCCATTGAGGATGGGCAGCACGGCAGTGTTCGCGCCCACCGCTGGAGCAATGGCGTCGATCGAGCTGTCGAGGTCGTAGGCCTTGCAGCTGAGGATGACCAGGTCGAACGGCTTCTGCGCGGCCAATGCGGGCAGCGCATCGGCGGTGACGTGCTGCACCGGGAAGCTGGCATCGCCGATCGGGCTGCGGATGACCAGGCCATCGCGGTCCAGCTGTGCGGCGCGCGCGGGGCGTACGAGGAAGGTTACGTCCACGCCGGCCTGGGCCAGGCGACCACCGAAGTAACCGCCGGTACCGCCGGCGCCAAGGATCAGGATGCGCATTGCACGTTCACCGTTTTCTGGGGGAATCAGGAGTGCGATTGTGCCGGAGATTGCGGCCAACGGCGGAGCCCCTCGTGGTGGTTCGCGCAGTTGGTTTCATGAGCTGGGTCGTGTGCGATGGGCTCGCGGGGGACGCCGTGAACCCCGCTCCGCGGTCCGGCCCAGCCGCTGGCGGCTGTGCGTTCGGGCGCTTGCGAAGCAATGCTTCGCAAGCAAAGCGCCCTCACCCCTGGGGGCTTAGCCGCGCCGTCCATGGCGCGGATACCCCCGCGAGCCCATCGCACATGACCCCTGACAGTTTCCGGGTGCCGCCACCACGGAAAACAGATCAGGAGCGGAAGCGGGTCGCTCGCTGCGCTCGCTCGTGCAGAGCGGTGCTCAGGTCAGTTGTTCGCTGAAGCCTTCGGTATAGCCCAATAGCAGTGTGGTGCGGGTGGCCAGCGTTGCAGCCAATTGTGACCAGGTGTCGTGTATTCCGGCAGCGTAGACGCGCTGCAGGTCAGCGACCAACGCATTTGCCTGTGCAGGCGACGGCGCGCTGTCGCGCTGGAAGCCCAGCCACGATGCGCCAAGTCCGAACAGGCGGTAGTCGTGGCGCTCCTGCAGATGCCGTATCAGGGCATGGTTCTGGAAGATGTCCCAGTCCGCGCTGAAGTAACCGTTGGGCAGTGCGGCAATCAGCAGGTCATCGCGGTCCACCGGCACCTGCTGCACGCAGACCACCTCATCGACGATGAGGTCCGGCGTTGCATTGGCGGCGACCAGCGCCTCGATGTCCTCGTCGCTGCACATCAGCGTGCCCGCCAGTGCACTCCATTCCAGCCGATGAGAGGAATGCTCGAGCTGCGCGACCACATGCGCCAGCAACCGCCCGCGTGCCGCCAACGCATCTTCGGGGGTTTCCGGGTCTTCTTCCTCGTACAGCGCGATGCGCGCGTCGTCTGACGCGTGCATGCTGGTGTAGCGGCACTGGCCGGCATCATCGAGCGTGCACAGGTAGCGATGGCGGGGATTGGCCACGTGCAGCGAGGCCAGGCAATCCAGCACCTCATCCAACGTGGGCGAATCGCCCAGCAGGACATGGCTGAATGCATCGACGGGGCCATCCGACACGGCCTTGTCCAACGGAAGGGAAGTGATCTTCATGACCACAGCCTAGCCGCAATCCCGAACGAAAAGAGCCGAGCATCGGCCTTACCGTGAATGCTCCATCCACGCATGGCGTGGATCTACCGTGTCGACCAAGGTCGACACCCACCAACAGCAGCGGCAATCTGTCGAAGGCGGGGTGGGTCCGGTTGCGGGGGCGTGAGCCGCATGGATGCGGCGACCGAGCTTACATGGACGTACTTGCCGCGGCCCCCGCAACCGGACCCACCCCGCCATCCCCCGGATAGTCAGCTTTTGCCGTTGAAGTTGACGTTGACGTTGATTCGGCGGGTGCAGGGCCGCAGGCCCTGCAGGTACCCCTCAGCTGCGCATGCCTACGCCGCGACGCAGCAGCCACAGCGCCAGCGCCGTCAGCACCACCACGAATCCGATCATCAGGCCGTAGGCCACCGGCAGCGGTACGTCACTGCTGCCCAGCAGGCCATAGCGGAACGCATTGACCATGTAGAAGATCGGATTCGCATGCGTGGCCGCTTCGGCCCAGCCCGGCAGCAGTTTCACCGAATAGAACACGCCACCGAGGTAGGTCAGCGGGGTCAGGATGAAGGTCGGCACGATCGCCACGTCGTCGAACTTCTTCGCATACACCGCGTTGATGAAGCCGGCCAGCGAGAAGATCGTCGCACCCAGGATCACCGTGGTCAGCATCACCAGCGGGTGCGGAATGCGCACCGGGGTGAAGAACATCGCGATGATCAGCACGATCACGCCCACCATCAGGCCGCGCAGCACGGCGCCGGCCACGTAGCCCCACAGGATCACCCAGTTCGGCATCGGACTGACCAGCAGTTCTTCCACGTGACGGCCGAACTTGGCGCCAAAGAACGAGGAACTGATGTTGCCGTAGCTGTTCTGGATCACGCTCATCATCACCAGGCCCGGCACGATGAACTGCATGTAGGTGTAGCCGCCCATGTCACCCACGCGCGACCCGATCAGGTTACCGAAGATCAGGAAGTACAGGGTCATGGTGATCGCTGGCGGCACCAGGGTCTGGCCCCAGATGCGCATGATGCGGGCGACTTCGCGGCGCACGATGGTCATCAGTGCGACGCGGTTGCGCTGGCCGTCGGTCAGCTCGGTGGTGCTCATGCAGGCTTCTCCAGGTTGCCGGTGAGGCGCACGAACAGCTCCTCCAGGCGGTTGCTCTTGGTACGCATCGAACGCACGCGGATACCGGCCTCGTTGAGCGTGGCGAACACGCGGTTGAGGTCCATTGCGCGCGGCATGTCGATGTCCAGCGTGTGCGGGTCCGGCGCGGTCAGCGTCGCACCTTCGATCACCGGCAGCTGTGCCGGCAGGTCACCGTCGATGTCCAGCAGGAAGCCCTCCACGTCCAGCTTGGCCAGCAGGGTGCGCATCGGCCCCTGCTCGACGATCTGGCCATGGTTGATGATCGCCAGGTGGCGGCACAGGTACTCGGCTTCTTCCAGGTAGTGCGTGGTAAGGATGATCGTGGTGCCTGCGGCATTGATCTCCTTCAGCACGCGCCACATGTCGCGGCGGATTTCGATGTCCACGCCGGCGGTCGGCTCGTCCAGGATCAGCAGGCGCGGGCGGGTCATCATCGCGCGGGCGATCATCAGCCGGCGCTTCATGCCGCCGGACAGCGTGCGGCTCATCACCTGTGCCTTTTCCCACAGGTGCGCGCGCTTCAGCTCCTCTTCGGCGCGCTGCTCGGCTTCCTCGCGCGGTACGCCATAGAAGCCGGCGTAGTTCACCAGGATGTCGAAGGGCTTCTCGAACAGGTTGAAGTTGATTTCCTGAGGCACCAGCCCGATCAGGCGCATGGTTGCGCTGCGGTTGCGCACCAGGTCGCTGCCGAACACTTCCACCTGGCCCTCGCTGAGGTTGACCAGGGAGCTGATGATGCCGATCAGGGTCGACTTGCCGGCGCCGTTGGGGCCGAGCAGGGCGAAGAAGTCGCCCGGGGCCACTTCCAGGGAAACCCCCTTCAGGGCCTGGGTGCCGTTGTCGTAGGTCTTGCGCAGGTCGCGCACGCGCAGGGCGGGCGCCGTATCGTTCTGGGATGCCAAGCTCGAAGCCTTCGCGCCCATGGGCTGGCGCTGGAGAGGGGCGGGGAGGGGCTATTATAGAAGACCCCGAGGGCTTGCCCCGGCTACACACTGTCCCGAAAAGTCGTGCCTGTTCAATTCCCCCTCAAGCTGGTCGGCTGCCGCATGCTGGCCCCGACCGTCGGCCACTACCAGTTCGTGCGTGACGATGGACAGCCGCTGGATTTCCAGCCCGGCCAGTTCATCCAGGTCCATTTCAGCTACGCCGACGGCACCGAAACCAAGCGCAGCTACTCGCTGGCGACCATCCACGACCATGCGCTGGGCCCGGGCGAGGCGGTGGATATCGCGGTCAGTTTCGTGCCCGGTGGCGCCGCCACTGCCCTGTTCGAGGCGCTGGAGCAGGGCGGCCAGATCAGTGCGTCCGGCCCCTATGGCCGGTTCTGCCTGAACCCCGGCGACCACAACGCCCGTTACCTGCTGATCGCCACCGGCACCGGCGTTACCCCGTACCGCTCGATGCTGCCGCTGCTGGAAAAGGCCATGGCCGAACGCGGTGTGCAGATCGTGCTGCTGCAGGGCGCGCGCAGCCCGGGCGAGCTGCTGTACAGCGAAGATTTCTACAGCTTCGCCGAAAAGCACCCGAACTTCCGCTATGTTCCGTGCCTGTCGCGCGAGTTGCCGGCTGATCCGCACCCGGACGTACAGCACGGCTACGTGCAGCAGGCGCTGGCCGGCTTCACGCCGGACCCGGCCACCGACATCGCCTACCTGTGCGGAAACCCGGACATGGTCGATGCCTGTGCCGACCTGCTGAAGGCTGCCGGCCTGGGCAACCCGCAGATCCGCCGCGAGAAGTACGTCAGCAGCAAGTAGGCCCGGGTAGTGCCGGCCGCTGGCCGGCAACTCCAAGAACCGGAGGCGGCATCACGCCGCCCCCGGTCGCCTGCCTCAGTACGCGATCCAGGCGTCGCGCTAGGCGGAGCCGGTGCCCGGGCGATAGGGTTCGGCGTTGATGTTGCACCACGCACCTTCCGGGAACGGCCGGCAGGCGTAGAGCTTGCCGTCGGTGCCCTTGACCACGGTTTCGCCCGGCGTGTAGCTGCCGATACCGGCCGGATACACGAAGTCGTAGTCGTCACCCGGCGGCGGATCGACCGGATCGACCGGATCCGGCAGGCGGGTATCGATCTGGAACAGGTTGCCCGGCTTCAGGTAGACACGGTTCTCGGTGGCCGAGGCGACCGGCGTGATCACGCCGTTCTTCATCACGCCCACGCGCGCCTGCTGTGCACTGGCGTTGACCTTGCGGGCCAGCGCCAGCGGCCACTGGTTCGCAGCGGTCTGACCTGCGGCCAGGGTGATCTCCGGGCGCTCCAGATCATTGCCCTGGGCGTTGAACACGCGCAGCGTCAGGGTAGTGCCTTCTTCCAATGCACCCCGGGCGGTGACCGGGCCGGCATCCTGCCACTGCGGCGGCGGTTCGATGCCACCACCGCCTTCGAAGCGCACGTCCGCGCAGGTGTAGAACGCCTCACCGGAATCCGAGCGCTGCCAGGTGTTGTAGATCACGTGCTGGCCACTGCGCTTGGGCAGCGGGCAATCCAGCTTGTAGACGTCGCCGGAGACCGGCACGTTGCCCAGCGTGCAGAATTCCTGCAGGTCGGCCCAGCGTAGCGGGCTGCCCGGCTGCCAACCGTCTCGGGTGACGTAGAACTTCCACTCGCGCGTGGCATGCGGGGCCGGCGCCTTGAACTCGAAGGTGTAGCGCCCGCGCGAATCGGCGCGGATCGGCGAGGTCGGCCAGTCACTGCGGTTCAGATCGAGGCCGCGGTACTTGCTGTTGCCGCCGCTGCACAACTCGCCATCTGGAACCACCGCTTGATGGTTGCCGTTGGCGTTGGCCTGGTTGACGCCGGCCCAGTCATAGAACGGCTGTGCGCCACCGATGGCCTTGGCGGCGGCACACGCCGGATTGGTCGGGTTCTCGGGGTTGCCCTGGTAACAGGCATAGACGCGGCTGGACGGCTTGGACAGAGTGCCGTGTGCGAAAGCACCGCCAGAAACGGCTACGCCTGCGACAACGGAGAGTGCGAGGACGGCTCGCCGGGACAAATGCATGGAGAATCTCCTGAGGGTGATGGAACCCCTCGGAGTTTCGGAACGTGCCCCCCCCATCGCCATAGGAATAGTTTGAAAGGGGAAAGTGCGTCTGCCTTGCTGAGATGAAACTCACACTGTGCCGGGAACGGCGTTCTTCCGCCGTTCCCGGCATGGCATCTCAATACGGCACCCACGCATCGCGCCAGGCCGTACCCACACCCGGGCGGTACGCCTCGGCATTGACGTTGCACCACGCACCTTCCGGGAACGGGCGGCAGGCATACAGCTTGCCGTCGCTGCTCTTCACCACGGTCTGGCCCGGCACATAGCTGCCGATGCCCGTCGGGTACACGTGGTCGAAATCACCGCCCGGCGATGGCGTACCCGGGTCCGGCACCTTGGTGTCGAGCTGGAAGCGGTTGCCGTCCTTCAGGTACACGCGATTGTCGGTGGCCGACGCCGACGGCGTGATCACGCCATTGGCAAGCACGCCCACGCGCGCATGCTGGGCACTGGCATTGACCTTGCGCGCCAGCGCCAAGGGCCACTGCGCGGCCGAGGTCTGGCCGCTGGCCAGCGTCGCTTCCACACGTTCGACATCGTTGCCGTTGGCATTGAACACGCGCAGTGCCAGCGTCGTACCCACCGGCAATTCACCGCGGGCGGTGACCGGGCCGGCATCCTGCCATTGCGGTGCCGGCGTCGTACCACCGCCGCCGCCTTCAAAGCGTACGTCCATGCAGGTGTAGAACGCTTCGGTCGAATCCGAGCGCTGCCAGGTGTTGTAGATCACATGCTGGCCGGTGCGCTGCGGCAGCGTGCACTGCAGCTTGTAGGTGCCATCGGCAGAGAGCGGTGTATTGCCCAGCGTGCAGAACTCCTGCAGGTCGGCCCAACGCAACGGACTGCCCGGTTGCCAGCCGTCGCGGGTGACGAAGAAGCGCCAGTCGCGCGTGGCGTGCGGCGCGGTCGCCTTGAACACGAAGGTGAACTTGCCATTGGCGTCGGCCTGGATCGGCGTGGTCTGCCAGTCACTGCGGTTCACGTCCAGGCCGCGGAAGGTCGGGTTGTTGCCGCTGCACAGCTTGCCGTCGGGCACCACGGCCTGGTGGTTGCCGTTGGCATTGGCCTGGTTGATGCCGTTCCAGTCGTAGAACGCCTGCGATCCGCCGACGGCCTTGGCGGCTGCACAGGCCGGGTTCGTCGGGTTCTCGGGATTGCCCTGGAAACAGGCATAGACGCGGCTGACCGGCGTGGTCATGGTGCCGTGGGCAAAAGCATCGCCGGCCAGCAACAGGCCAGCGGCGGCCAATGAAGTAGCCAGCAGCAGCGGTGTGGATTGGAATGACATGGCGCTTCCTTGTGGTCGTCGAAAGAGAGCGGTGACCGCAGAGTTGCGCTGCGCGGCGGACTTTCGGCGGCACCATGGCGAGTATCGAGTTGCGGTGCCGGGTGCGGAACCATGGAAATGCTGATCCGTGACTGTGGGTGTGAAGCCCTTCCCGCGGGCTTCACGTGGGACTGAACGGATGCGCTGGCGATCACGTGTTCGGCGTGGCAACGATCACGTCGTGGAGATCCGGCTATGTCGGCGCCATGCCGACGCGATCCGCTTGGCATGAGAAGCAGCCGTGGGCCGCGTTGTGCAGCTGCACGAAGGCCACGGCAGGGTCGGCAAACAGCGCGTCCAGCCGAGCGCCGACATCCGTGCCTGCACTGATCTCGGCGGCCAGCATCAATGCAGCCTGGTCATAGGCGCGCAACGAGATCATCCGGCGCTGCACATACGGGGGCACCTCGCCTGGCGGCAGCACGCAACGGGTCACGCCACGCTGTACGAAGATCGGGCCCGAGGCGTGATACGGCGAGTGCAGGGGCAGGTGCACATGGGACAACAGCAGCAGCTCGCTGCCACTGGGTGGGTCGCTCAGGCTGACCCGGCAGGGGTGTCCTCCTGTTTCGCCGGCCCAGCGACGCTGGATGCCCAGCGCGGCCAGCGCGGTGTCGCTCTTCTCGAACAGGTGCAGGAACGGGCGGTGGTCGATGCCACCGAGGTACCACGCATGCATGGGCGTCTCCTTGGTTTTCCGAGGATTCTGCGCATGCGGCGGCCGCCGTGCTCGCCGTTTTCGGACCCTGCATCTCCATCGGGCCAGGCAGCGCCACGGGGATCGCAGCACAAGGCGCTAAGATGCGCGCGCCGCCCCAGCCGATGAGCGTCGCATGTCCCTGGATTTCCCCACCCTCACCGTGCTTGGCTTCCTGCTCTGCATCGGCATTGCCGTGGGGTTCTCGTTGTTGCTGGTGGTGTTGCGCGGGCAACCGGTGCTGCGCCTGTGGACCGCCAGCCTGTGGCTGCTGACCCTGGGCGTGACCCTGCTGGCGCTGCGACCCTACCTGCCGTTGGCGCCGGCCATACTGGCCGGGAATGCGGCGATGGCCGGCTGCGCGCTGCTGATGCTCCGCGGCGTGGCGCTGCATCTGGAACAACCGCTGCCGCTGTGGCGGCCGTTGCTGATGGCGGCCGCGTTCATGGCCTGCATCTTCGCCTTCCTGGTGCTGTGGCCGGACCTGGGCGTGCGCCTGCAGGTGTTCAGTGTGTTCACGCTGCTGGTTGATGGCTGGATCGCGTGGCTGCTGCTGCGGCATGCCCCCGTGCAGCAGCGCACCAGCTGCCGTCTGGCGGCGGTGGTGTTCCTGGCGGAGGCGGCTCTGTACGCGGTGCGCCTGTTCCTGCCGGTGGCACCCGATGCCGGTGAGGACATCATGCGCACCGGCACGCCGATGTTCGTCACCTACATTGCCGGTGTGATGCTGGAACTGGCGCGATGCTTTGCGATGGTGCTGCTGCTGGTCGAACGCATGCTGGTCGATCTGCGGCGTGCGGCGCGCACAGACGGCCTGACCGGGCTGCTCAACCGCAGCGCGGTGCTGGCCGATGGCCAGGTGCAGTTGCAGCGGCTGCGCCGGCAGGGCCGGCCACTGGCCCTGCTGCTGATCGACGTCGATCACTTCAAGCAGATCAACGACCGCTGGGGCCATCTGGCCGGAGACGAGGTACTGCGCCACTTCGCTGCGTTGCTGCAGCACGGTTTGCAGGGCCGTGACACGTTGCTGGGCCGCTATGGTGGCGAGGAGTTCGTGCTGGTTCTGGCCGGAAGCACACAGGCTGAAGCGATGGCGCGGGCTGCGACGATCCGTACCGCCCTGCAGCAGAAGCCGGCGCGGCTGGCCACCGGGCCGGTGACGTTCACTGCCAGCATCGGCCTGGCGATGGACGACGGCCAGGGCGAGCTGTCCACGCTGCTGGCAGCGGCGGACACGGCGCTGTACCGGGCCAAGGCCGCGGGCCGCGATCGCCTGACCTGCGCTACGCCGGCGGAGATTTCGCGTCTGCCCATCGCCGACGACGCCGTGCCCGTGTAAGTTGAGTCACATCTTCCGCGGCAGCCCGTCGTGGTTGCCAGGAACGTCCTCCAGGGGAAACGAGCACGATGCAAAGACACCACCTCGCGTTGGCCGCAGTGTTGGCCAGCCTGATGCTTGCCGGTTGCAGCCAGTCACCGTCACCCGGCGCCGAAGGCGCCAGCGATGCACCCAGCCGCCGTTTCGGCACGATCGACTTCCAGCCCTGCACGCTGTCCACGGTAGGTGCCAGTGCCAACGTGGAAGCGCAGTGCGCCACCCTGCAGGTGCCGGAGGACCGGGCCCAGCCCGCTGGCCGGCGCATCGGCCTGCGCATCGCCTGGCTGGAGTCGGGCAGCAGCGGCTCCAGCCAGCCCGACCCGGTGTTCTTCCTGGCCGGTGGCCCCGGCCAGGCCGCCAGCGAAGTGGCCGTCATTGTCGATACCGCGCTGCGCCAGGTGCGCAAGCAGCGGGACATCTTCCTGGTCGACCAGCGCGGCACCGGCGGCTCCAACCCGCTCAGCTGCCTCGGCGCGGACGGAAAGGAACTGCCGATGGACGAGGACGCGGCGCCCTCCGAAGCCTTGCTGCGCGACTATGCCCAGCGATGCGCGGCTTCCCTGCAGGGACGTGCGGACGCACGTTTCTACACCACCACCGAAGCCATTGCCGACCTGGACGCGGTCCGCCAGGCCTTGGGCGTGGATCGGGTCAATCTGATCGGTGCGTCCTACGGTACCCGCGTGGCCCAGCGCTATGCGGGTACCTATCCACAGCACACCCGCAGCATCGTCATCGATGGCGTGGTGCCGAATGAGCTGGTGGTGGGCGGCGATTTCGCCAGGACGTTCGAAGATGCGATCGCCCTGCAGTCGGCGCAGTGCCGCAAGGACGCTGCCTGCAGCAAGCGCTTCCCGACCGATACCCGTGCGCAGCTGCGCAGCGTGGTCGAGACCCTGCGCCGTGCACCGGTTCCGGTCGAGTATCGCGATCCCGGCACCTACGACACCCGGAAGGATGTGCTGACACCGGACAGCGTTGTGGGCCTGGCTTTTGCGTTTTCCTATGTACCCCAATACGCCTCATTGCTGCCGCTGGTTCTTGATGAAGCCGCGCACGGCCGCTACGCACCGCTCGCCTCGCTGGCGCGCGGTGCGAACCGCAGCATGGATTTCCAGATCAACCGTGGCATGCATTGGTCGGTGATCTGCAGCGAAGATGCGCCGCGCTACCAGGCGCCGGCCGAGGATCCCGGGCGCCTGTTCGGCAACGACGTGGCAAGTTCCTTCTTTGCCGCCTGCCCGGCATGGCCGCACCGGCCGGCACCGGCAGCCAATGCCGTGCCGCTGCGCAGTGACGTACCGGCGCTGCTGTTGTCTGGTGAACTGGACCCGGTGACCCCGCCGCGCTATGCCGAGCAGGTCCTCAAGGGCCTGCCCAATGGACGCGCGCTGGTCGCCCGCGGCCAGGGCCACGGCACACTGACCGCCGGTTGCATGCCGCGCCTGCTCGGCCAGTTCATCGACACGACCGATGCCAGGGCGCTGGATGCCGGCTGCCTGGACACGCTGAGCTACGTGCCGGCGTTCACCTCGTTCAACGGATGGGAACCATGATCGTCGCCGACAACCTGCACAAGGCCTTCGACACCCGCACGGGCCGCATCCAGGCGGTCGCCAACGTTGGCTTCCGCGCCGAGGATGGTCGCATCACCGGCCTGCTGGGGCCCAATGGCGCCGGCAAGACCACCACCATGCGCATGCTGTACACGCTGATGACGCCCGACCAGGGCAGCATCAGCGTCGATGGTGTGGACGCTGCGCGCAATCCGGTGGAAGTGCGTCGCCATCTCGGCGTGCTGCCCGATGCGCGTGGCGTCTACAAGCGCCTGACCGCGCGCGAGAACATCGCTTACTTCGGCGAACTGCATGGACTTTCGGCCGAGCGCATCCGCGAGCGCATCGAGGTGCTGTCGCACGCGCTGGACATGGGTGACATCCTCGACCGCCAGACCGATGGCTTCTCGCAGGGCCAGCGCACCAAGACCGCGATTGCCCGCGCGCTGGTGCACGACCCGCGCAACGTCATTCTCGATGAACCGACCAACGGCCTGGACGTGATGACCACGCGCGCACTGCGCCGCTTCCTGCTGGGTCTGCGCGAAGAGGGCCGCTGCGTGATCCTGTCCAGCCACATCATGCAGGAGGTGGCCGCGCTGTGCGATCACATCGTGATCATCGCCAAAGGCACGGTGATGGCCGCCGGCAGCGCCGATGAACTGCGCACGCAGTCCGGCGAATCCAACCTGGAGGATGCGTTCGTGAAACTGATCGGCAGCGAAGAGGGCCTGCACGCATGAGCATGATGTCGACCCTTATGACGGTGATGCGCAAGGAGCTGCGTGACCTGTCGCGCGACCGCCGTACGCTGGCGCTGACCCTGCTGTTCGGGCCGCTGCTGTACCCGCTGCTGATCCTGGGCATGGGCAAGCTGTCCGAAAGCCGCGTGCGCACGCAGATCGAGCAGCCCCTGCAGATTCCCACCATCGGCGCCGAACATGCGCCGAACCTGGTGCGCTTCCTGGCTGCCCAGGGCCTGAATGCCGCTGCTGCGCCGAAGGACCTGGCCGAGGCCATCCGTTCGCAGGACATCGACGTGGCGCTGCGTATCAGCCCGGACTTCGGCAGGGACTGGGCCGATGGCAAGCCGGCGCTGGTGGAGGTGATCAGTGACAGCACACGACGCGCCGCCGAGGTGCCCACTGCGCGCCTGCAGGCGGCGTTGGCCACATACAACGGGCAGGTGGGGGCGCTGCGGCTGATGGCGCGGGGCATCGACGCCCAGGTCGCACGGCCACTGGACGTGGCCAGCCAGGACATGGCCAGTGCCGAAGCCAAGCGTGGCCTGATGCTGTCAGCGTTGTTGCCGATCCTGCTGACCCTCACCTCGTTCCTCGGGGGTGCCTACCTGGTGATGGACACCACCGCCGGCGAGCGTGAGCGGCAGTCGCTGGAGCCGCTGCTGGCCACGCCGGGGTCGCGCAGCGCCATTGTCAGCGGCAAGATCGCCGCCGCCTGCATGGTCGGCTTTGCGTCGCTGCTGTTGACCCTGGCCGCGTTCAAGGTGAGCGCGCAGATCGCCCCCGGCAACATCGGCCGCCAGCTCAACATGAACATCATGGCGATGGTGCAGATGCTGCTGGTGATGCTGCCGATGCTGCTGATCGGCACCTCGCTGCTGACCTTCCTGGCCGCAGCCGCCAAGAGCATGAAGGAAGCGCAGAGCCACATGACCTGGTTGATGCTGCTGCCGATGCTGCCGGGCTATGCGCTGATTGCCTACCCGGTGAAGAGCCAGCTGTGGCAGTACGCCGTGCCGTTCCTGTCGCAGAACCAGATGCTGCTGAAGGTGATCCGCCACGAGACCATCACACCGGCGGTCTGGGCCATCTACCTCGGCGCCAGCCTCGGCCTGGCCGCCGTGCTGTGGTTCGCCGCCGTGCGCCGTTATCACAACGAGCGTCTGGCCATCTCTGGCTGAGCGCGGGTGGTGGCACCGGGCCATACCCGGCGGATTTCGAACGAGGCCCGGTTACTCCGGGCCTCATTGATTTCAGGACTGCGTTGCCTGCCAAGCGGCGAAGCGCTGGGCGACCACCGGTGCCAGCCGGTCGAAGTTCTCCCAGGTATCAGCGACGTGGTACAGATCCGGGACATTGGCGCCCAGCTGTTCCTCATAGTCATCCAGGTACTGGCCATTCTCGAGGTCGTAGTACGCAGCGGTGAACGTGTCGGCTTCATCACTGATCAGATCGTCGACGAATTTGCCGTCGCTGCACTCCAGCAGGAACAGGCCTGGCGTCGTTCTGCGTTCCAGCAGCGCTTGCAGGTCTTCTACTGCGTCTTCTGCCAGTTCCGCGCTTGCCATTCCCTGTAGCAGCAGCCACGCCAGGTACATGCCAATGTGAGTAGCCCCAGCCTCTGCAGGAAGATCCGTGGGGAAATCACCGCCGGAATGCCAGCTGGCGTCGTCGTACTTCATCTGTTCTTCCCTTGAGATCGACAGCGAGCTTAGGAGGTGCGGAAAGGCGGCGGAAGTGCCGAATGCGTCAGCCCTTTTCCATACCGCGCAGGCGTCACCCCCATCTCACGCTTGAACACGTTGATGAAGGAACTGGGCGTCTCGTAGCCCATCGACAGGGCGACGCTGATCACCGGCTCGCCCGCCAGCAGGCGTGGCAGCGCCAGCAGTACGCGCAGGCGCTGCCGCCACTGGCTCAAGGTCATGCCTGTTTCGGCCTGCCAACGGCGGGCGAGACTGCGGCTGGACAGCCCGCTGGTGGCCGCCCACGCCTCGACATTGCGCAGGTCGTCCGGCCAACGCGCCAGCACCGAAGCGATCTTCTGCAGTCGCCGGTCACGCGGTTGTGGCAGGGCAAGCGGCAGGGGCGTGCTGGCGGCAATCTCATCGGCGATCACACCGGCCAGTCGTGCCTGCGCAGCATCCAGTGGCGGGTGGGGCCACCGCAGCGCACGTGTTGTTGCCGCCTGCAGCAGTGCATCGGGCTGGAAAATGCGCGGTGTGGTGGGCAGACCCAGGCAGGCCTCGGCGTTGAAGTACAGGCTCCAGCCATCGAACCCGTCTGCGCCCAGCAGTGCGTGGGGTAGCAATGGCGGTATCCAGGCGACGTGACCTGCGGGCAGCAGCCAGTGCAGGTCGTCGGCGGCGATCCGCAGCAGCCCCTGATGCGCACCCAGCAGCTGCCCACGGGCATGCCGGTGGCGGGCCGTGCGACGCTTGCCGAGCTGGTGCAGCCGGGCCGCCAGCACCATCGGCCCATCGGCGGCATCGGCCAACGTGGGGTCGAGCAATGGAGGAGTTGTCTGATCTGCCATATCCATTGGCAGTTATACGGCAGAAGCGTCGCGTCCGTGCCCCGACACTGGAGCCCACTTAACGGAGCGCTTCCCCATGCAGCCACAGGACATTCTTCCCGACCATCAGAACGACGTGCAGGTGAACGGCCTCACCGTGCGCAAGGGCAGTGTGGGTGCTTTCCTCGCCAGCGTTCGTGACTGGCAGGATCCGGCCAGCGATCCCGCCACCCGTGTCACTGCCGAAGCCGACCTGCGTGCGCTGCTGCCGGGCCTGCATGCGTTGGGTCTGTTCCAGGTGCTGACAGCGCGTGATCCGGCACTGCAACGCCTGATCGATGGAGCGGCCTGAAACGGACAAGGCCCGGACATGCCGGGCCTTGGCGTCATTGCAGGGGCAGAAACGACTTAATCCCCTCCGTCCCCTTTTTCGTTCAGTTGTTGCCCGGCGCGAACACCAGCGTACGGCGGGTGGTCACCGGCGCGCTGACCGGCTCGAAGCGCCAGCGCTTGACCGCGTTCAGGGCTTCACGGTCGAACACGCGTCCCGGCGTCGCGCGCAGCACGCGAGCGTTCACCACCGAGCCGTCAGTGCCGACGGTGATCTCCACCAGTACTTCGCCGGAGGTTCCCGAACGCAGGGCTTCGCCCGGATAGCGCGGCGCCGGTGTGCTGACCGGGCGCAGGGTGGGCGCTGCGGGTGCGGCGGCCTGGCGTGCGGCGCTGGCCTGCTGCGCGGCGGCCTGCTGCTGCTTCTGCTCGGCCTCACGACGGGCGGCGGCCTGGCGCTCGGCCTCCTGGCGCTCGTTGTCGCGGCGCGCGGCATCCTGCTGCGCGGCAATCTGCTTGGCGGCGTCGGCTTCCTTGGCGCGCTGCTCGGTCAGGCGCTGCTGCTCGGTCTGCTGCTTGCTGCGGTCCTCGGCGTCCTTCTTCGCCTTCTCGGCTTCGGCTTCGGTGCGCTTGGCCGCGTTCTGCACGCCCTTGGCCAGGCCATCCTTCAGGCGCGGCAGCGCCGGCGCGGAGGCATCCACCTTCTCGATCAGTGCCACCAGGCGCTGCGCTTCGGTGTAGTCCTCGCGGCCCAGGTGCTGTTCGGCGGCGATCAGGGTGTAGGGCAGCAGGTCGGTCAGCGCGCTCTTCACCGAGGCGTCGTCCGGGGTCTTGTCGCGCAGGGCGAGGTAGTACTCGATGGCGTTGTCGCCGGCCGGCGCGTACATGCGGTTCTCGCGCAGGGCCTGGCTGGCCGACTCACGCAGCTGCTCGGTGCCCATCGACTGCACCTTGGCGGCGACCACCGGTGCGGCCGGTGCAGCGGCGGTGGGTGCGGCGGCCGGGGCCGGTGCTGCGGTTTCTTCCTTGCCCGAGCAGGCGGCCAGTGCCAGTGCCAGGGCAACCGGCAGCCACCGGCGCGCGGCGGTGATCGTTGAGACGTGCGACATCCTGCTCCCCTCTAGAAGACGACGTGACGTAAATCATTGATACGCATGGCCGGGACCTGCGGTCCGGGCGCGGCAGGGTGACGTTTCCCGACGCCACCGCCGGCAACGGCGAGGGTGCAATCTAGCATCCCGGCCACCGCCGCGTACAAGGGGCAGGGGCCGGGACGGGGCAGCGGCGGTCAAGCCGCTGGTGGCGCCGACCTCAGTGGTCGTGCGCCTTGTCGTGCGACCTGCTGTGGCTGTTGGACATCAGCTTGTCGGTCCAGGCAATGCCGATCGCCGACAGGATGAACACGCAGTGGATGATGGTCTGCCACAGCACGCCGTCCTGGGTCAGCATCGAGCAGCGGGCGACACCGATGTTGGCCGCGGCCACGCTCATCTGCTCCGGCGTGCACAGCGGAATACCGCCCAGCGCACCGCTGGCGATGAAAGTCTTCAGCAGGTGGATCGAGGAGATGCCGATGATCGCCATCGCCAGCTTCACCTTCAGCACGCTGGCATTGACGTGGCTCAGCCACTCCGGCTGGTCCGGGTGGCCTTCCAGGCGCAGGCGCGAGACGAAGGTTTCGTAGCCACCGACGATCACCATCACCAGCAGGTTGGAGATCATCACCACGTCGATCAGGCCCAGCACGATCAGCATGATCTGCTGCTCGCCCATCGACACCGAATGCGAGATCAGGTGCCACAGTTCCTTGCCGAACAGGAACACATAGACGCACTGCGCCACGATCAGGCCCAGGTACAGCGGCAGCTGCAGCCAGCGCGAGGCGAAGATCAGCGTGGACAAGGGGGAGAGCGGCGGGCGGTTTGCACTCATGCGAGGGATGCTGCGTTGCGGGGGAGAGGCGAGGTTACCGGCCTGCCATGACGGTGCCAACCCAACTCACGCACTAGACTTCAGGTTCCTTTCCGCACCCCGAGCCGACGCCATGATCGACCTGTATTACTGGCCCACCCCGAACGGCCACAAAGTGACCCTGCTGCTGGAGGAGACCGGCCTGGACTACCGCATCCACCCGGTCAACATCGGCTCGGGCGACCAGTTCAAGCCGGAATTCCTCGCCATCTCCCCCAACAACAAGATGCCGGCCATCGTCGACCATGCCCCGGCCGATGGCGGCGCCCCGCAGAGCGTGTTCGAGTCTGGCGCGATCCTGCTGTACCTGGCCGAAAAGACCGGCCAGTTCCTGCCCAGCGACCCGCGCGGCCGCGTCACCACCCTGGAATGGCTGTTCTGGCAGATGGCCGGTCTGGGTCCCATGAGCGGCCAGATGGGCCACTTCAACGTCTACGCGCCGGAGAAGATCCCGTATGCCATCGAGCGCTACGACAACGAAGTGCGCCGGCTGCACGGCGTGATGGACAAGCGTCTGACCCAGCATGCCTTCCTGGCCGGTGACGAATACACCATCGCCGACATGGCCAGCTACCCGTGGGTCGGCGCCTACGACAAGCTGCCGGTGGACTTCGCTTCCTTCCCGAACCTCAAGCGCTGGCACGAGACGATTGCCGCGCGCCCGGCCACCCAGCGCGCCTATGCCCTGCGCCAGCAGGTGAACCCGAACGCCGGCAAGCCGCTCAGCGACGAAGAGCGCAGGCACCTGTTCGGCCAGCGTTGACCCGGGCAGCTGAAGATGGGTGCCGACCGTCGGTCGGCACCGCGTATGGGCAGAAGGTCATGCTGCCTTCCTGCACGGGCTTGGTTAGGATGGGGAACGACCACCCCGTGCTCCGAGCCGGGGTGGACCTGCCGTTTGCCGGGATCCTCCATGCGCCACCTGTTCGCTTCGCTCGCCCTCATGCTCGCCACCACAACCGCCGCCCACGCTGAAAAGCTGACCCTGGAAGCCATCACCGGCCCGCTGCCGTTGTCCGGCCCGACCCTGATGAAGCCGAAGGTGGCGCCGGACGGTTCGCAGGTCAGTTTCCTGCGCGGCAAGGACAGCGACCGCAACCAGCTGGACCTGTGGACCTACGACATCGGCAGCGGTCAGACCCGCCTGCTGGTCGATTCCAAGGTAGTGCTGCCCGGCACCGAGACCCTCAGCGATGAGGAAAAGGCACGCCGCGAACGCCAGCGCATCGCCGCGATGACCGGCATCGTCGATTACCAGTGGTCGCCGGACGCGCAGCGCCTGCTGTTCCCGTTGGGCGGCGAGCTGTACCTGTACGACCTCAAGCAGCAGGGCCAGGCCGCAGTACGCCAGCTGACCCACGGTGAAGGCTTCGCCACCGACGCCAAGCTGTCGCCCAAGGGCGGCTTCGTCAGCTTCATCCGCGGCCGCAACCTGTGGGTGATCGACCTGGCCAGTGGCCAGCAGCTGCAGCTGACCCGCGACGGCAGCACCACCATCGGCAACGGCGTGGCCGAGTTCGTCGCCGACGAGGAAATGGATCGCCACACCGGTTACTGGTGGGCGCCGGACGATTCGGCGATTGCCTTTGCCCGCATCGACGAATCCCCGGTACCGGTGCAGAAGCGCTACGAGGTCTATGCAGACTGCACCGACGTGATCGAACAGCGTTACCCGGCCGCCGGCGATGCCAACGTGCGCGTGCAGCTGGGCGTGATCGCACCGGCCGCCGATGCGCAGCCGCGTTGGGTCGACCTCGGCAAGGAACAGGACATCTATCTGGCCCGCGTCGATTGGCGCGATGCGCAGCACCTGAGCTTCCAGCGCCAGTCGCGCGACCAGAGGCAGCTGGACCTGGTGGAAGTGGCGCTCGATTCCAACCGCCAGCGCGTGCTCGCCCACGAGACCAGCCCGACCTGGGTGCCGCTGCACAACAGCCTGCGCTTCCTTGAAGACGGCAGCGTGCTGTGGTCATCCGAGCGCACCGGCTTCCAGCACCTGTACCGCATCGACAGCAAGGGCAAGACCACCGCGTTGACCCATGGCAACTGGCCGGTGGACGAGCTGCTGGCGGTCGATGAAAAGGCCGGCAAGGCCTACTTCCGCGCTGGCATCGAGACCTCGCGCGAAAGCCAGATCTACGCGGTATCGCTGCAGGGCGGTGAGCCGCAGCGCCTGTCGAAGGCACCGGGCATGCACAGCGCCAGCTTCGCCCGCAATGCAAGCGTCTATGTGGACAGCTGGTCCAACAGCACCACGCCGCCGCAGATCGAACTGTTCCGCGCCAATGGCGAGAAGATCGCCACCCTGCTCGAGAACGACCTGGCCGATCCCAAGCATCCGTATGCGCGCTACCGCGATGCGCAGCGCCCGGTCGAGTTCGGCACGTTGATGGCTGCCGATGGCAAGACTCCGCTGAACTACAGCCTGATCAAGCCGGCCGGCTTCGATCCGTCCAAGCGCTACCCGGTGGCCGTGTACGTCTACGGCGGTCCGGCCAGCCAGACCGTTACCAACAGCTGGCCCGGCCGTGGCGACCACCTGTTCAACCAGTACCTGGCCCAGCAGGGCTACGTGGTGTTCTCGCTGGACAACCGTGGCACCCCGCGACGTGGCCGCGACTTCGGTGGCGCGTTGTACGGCAAGCAGGGCACGGTGGAAGTGACCGACCAGCTGCGCGGCGTGACCTGGCTGAAGCAGCAACCGTGGGTGGACCCGGCGCGCATCGGTGTGCAGGGCTGGTCCAACGGTGGCTACATGACCCTGATGCTGCTGGCCAAGGCCTCGAACCAGTACGCCTGTGGCGTGGCCGGTGCGCCGGTCACCGACTGGGGCCTGTACGACAGCCACTACACCGAACGCTACATGGATCTGCCGGCGCGCAATGAAGCGGGTTACCGCGAAGCGCGCGTGCTGACCCATATCGACGGCCTGCGCTCGCCGTTGCTGCTGATCCACGGCATGGCCGACGACAACGTGCTGTTCACCAATTCAACCAGCCTGATGAGCGCGTTGCAGAAGCGTGCGCAGCCGTTCGAGTTGATGACCTACCCGGGTGCCAAGCATGGCCTGTCCGGTGCCGATGCCCTGCATCGCTACCGCGTGGCCGAAGCCTTCCTGGGACGTTGCCTGAAACCCTGATCCGCAGCCGGGAAGGAGCCCGCCGATGACCCTGCCACCCCCGATTCCCGCCCACCGACAGACGCCAGCCGGTTGGTGGTGCCGTCATTGGCGCTGGGCGATGCCGTTGACGGTGGTGCTGGTGCTGGGCGGTGCAGGTGGCGTGGTGACCTGGAGCGTGTTGCGCTGGAGCGAGGCGGCACGCGAGAGCCCGCCGATGCGCGAAGCGCTGCGTCGCGCGGGCTGCAGCATCGAACTGGTGGAAGCCTTCGGCGAGCCGCTGCATATTGAATCGATGCCACTGGGCAGCATGCAGACCGCGATCAACGGCCAGCGCGATGTCGGCCTGACCGTGGCCCTGGAGGGTCCGCACGCGCACGGTCGGCTGTTCGTGAAGGGCACCCGCAGTGACGACGTTTGGGATTACCCGGTGATGTACGTGCTGGGCGAGAACAAGCAGACCTTCGACCTGACGGCGCTGGATGATGATGAAGCCGCGCAGGAGTGCGAGCTGCAGGCCTGCCGCGAACGCGGCGAATGCCCGCTGACCGCCGCGTTGTGACCTCCGCGGGCAGGCGACTGCGGGACGTCGGCTGGGTAGAGTCGACTGTCAGTTGACTGCTCTTCGATCAGATAGCGAAACCTCCGCGCTGCGCGCGATAGTCGACTGACAGTCGACCCTACGCCGGCAGGCTTCCGCGGAGCGCCGGCTGCACAACCAGCCCGCCATGACTTCCCGCCGATTGTCGCCATCGCCGTGAGCGCGTAGGGTGCGGGCAACCCTTTGCTGGAGTGTCCCATGAAGCCGATTGCGCTCGCCGTTGCCCTGGCCCTGACTGCCGCCCCGCTGCTGTCCGCCCCGCCGGCCCTGGCCGCGCCGGCTGCGAAGGCTGCCACACCGGCCAGCCCGGCCTGGGTCGCCCGCAGCAATGCGCTGGCGCAGATCCTGCTGGATGCGCAGGGGCCGTTCCAGCCGGAAGAGACCGGCTTCTTCGGCGTGCCCGGCTACGACGACAAGGTGGCTGACCTCGGTCCGGACAACGGCAAGCGCTACCGCGCTGCGATGGCCAAGGCCCGCGACGAACTGAAGGCGAAGCTGGCCACCGAGAAGGATCCCAATGTCCGCCAGGACCTTGAGATCATGATTCACGCCGCCAGCCAGAACATCGAAGGCAGCGAGCTCAACGAGAAGTACCTGCTGCCGTGGAGCGATGCGCCGCAGACCGTGTTCAGCGGCCTCAACCTGCTGCTGTCCGACCAGGTGCCGGCCGAGCGCCGGGCCAAGGCGCTCGACCGCCTCAAGGCCTATGCGGGCCTGCAGCAGGGCGGCACCGCCTTCACCACGCTGGCCCGCCAGCGCTACGAAGAACGCCTGAAGGACAGCAGCCTGCTGCAGCCGACGAAGATCGAAGTGCAGCAGTCGCTGGACAACGTCGAGACCTACATCACCGGCATCGAGTCGCTGCTGAAGAAGTACCAGATCGCCGGCGCCGATGAGGCGATGAAGGCACTGGCCGGGCAGATGAAGGACTACGCCAGCTGGACGCGCACCACCGTGCTGCCGAAGGCGCGCGCCGACGCACGCCTGCCGGCGCCGCTGTACGCCTACCAGCTCAAGCAGGTCGGGATCGACATCGACCCGAAGCTGCTGATGCAGCGCGCGCAGCTGGAGTTCATGGAAACCCGCTCGGCGATGCAGCAGCTGGCGCCGCTGGTGGTGAAGGACAAGGGCCTGAAAGTGGCCGACCCGAGCGACCCGGTGGCGGTGATCCGCGCACTGAAGGCCGACAAGATTGCCGACGATCATCTGGAAGGCCACTACCGCAAGGTGATCGATGCGATCGACCCGCTGATCCGCGAGCACGCCATCGTCGACGTGCCCAAGCGCGCCATGCAGATGCGCCTGGGTTCGGCTGCCGAGAGCGCGGCCAGCCCGGCTCCGCATTTCCTGCCGGCGCCGCTGGTCAACAACACCGGGCAGCAGGGCACCTTCGTGCTGCCGCTGGGCAATCCGGCGGCGGGCCCGGGCGCACAGTACGACGATTTCAACTTCGGTGCGGCGGCGTGGACGCTGAGCGCGCATGAAGGCCGCCCCGGCCACGAGCTGCAGTTCACCGCGATGGTCGAGCGTGGCATCTCGCTGGCGCGCACCATGTTCGCGTTCAATTCGGTGAACGTGGAAGGCTGGGCGCTGTATGCCGAGGCCGAGATGGTGCCGTACGAGCCGCTGGACGGGCAGATGATCGCCCTGCAGTTCCGCCTGCTGCGGGCCGCGCGCGCGATGCTGGACCCGATGCTCAACCTCGGCCTCACCGACCGCGCCAATGGCGAGCGCGTGCTGATGGAGCAGGTCGGCCTGTCCAAGGCGATGGCCACCCAGGAACTGGACCGCTACATGGTGCGCATGCCCGGCCAGGCGGGCAGCTACTTCTATGGCTACACCCGCATCCTCGAACTGCGCATGCAGACCGAGCTGGCGCTGGGTGCGAAGTTCGACCGCCTGGCCTTCAACAACTTCCTGCTCGACCAGGGCCTGCTGCCGCCGGACCAGCTGGCCGACGCGGTGAACAAGGTGTTCGTGCCGAAGTACAAGCGCTGAACACCCTCCGGTAGTGCCGGCCGCTGGCCGGCAACCGGTGTTGGTAGATGCCGACCTTGGTCGGCGCTGTGGGTTCGTGCCAACCAAGGTTGGCACCCACCAGAGCGATGTGTTGGCCGTTGCAGGGATGTGCCGGCCAGCGGCCGGCACTACCCGCGGTGACGCTGCTGCGTCACCGCTGCGGGGTGATCACCTGTGTCGGCAACCGCGCCGGCGGTGCCGGATTCGGCACCCAGATCGCGACGCCGGCGGCGCGCTTCTGCGTGGTCGGAATACCGATGCCGACGCCGCCACCGACGTGCGACCCGAACGAACCGGCGCCGACCGACATGCCCACCGGCGAGCCACTGCTGCCCACGCCCATCAACACCACGCCATTGGCGCCGAGCGCGGCGGCCTCACGCTTCAGGCGTGCCACGGCGGCATCGGTCTGGCCCTGGGTGCCGAAGCCGACGGCGGACGCCGATTCCAGCTGGGCGATTTCCTGGGAACCGGCCGGCGGAGTCGAATAGATCTGCACCAGCGCCGGATCGATCGGTGCGCGGGCGTGGCCCAGCATCACCTTGGAGGTGCTGGCACAGCCAGCGGCGACCAGCAGGATGGCCGCCAACGCGGCCCAACGGATGTTCATGGCACGACCCCTGTAGGACTGGTTGCGATCATCGGCGGGCCACTCTGAATCGGCGCCAACACCCGGGCCAGGGCTCGCACGGCAGCACGCTAGCACGGTGCGGGTGACAGCCCCGCCAATGGCAGTAGGCGGCGGCAGCGGGAACGTCTATGGTTGGGGCAGGAACCAACTGCGGGAGAGCGGCATGGGTGTGATCAGTCTGTTGTGGGGCGTACTGGCGCTGTTGTGGATGATCCTGGCGCTGATTCCACTGCTCGGCTGGGGCAACTGGTTCCTGATCCCGTTCGCTGCGGTGGGCGCGGTCATCGCCGCGCTGGGCATCCTGTTCACCCACCCGAGCAAGCGTGGCCGGGCCTGGGCCGGTCTGGTCCTGAACGGCATCGTGGTGGTGGTGGGCATCCTCCGCCTCGGCCTGGGTGGTGGCGTCATCTGAGCCCACGCCCGGGTGCGACAGGGCGTCGCAGGCGCACGGTCCATGGCCGGGCAGGGGCGTACAATGAATGGCTGCGCGAGCCCCCCGCGTGCCTGTGAATCCGCGCCCGGCGCGGCTGCCCCATGATCATCCGACCCCGTCCCCACGGCTGGCAACTGCTGTACATCCTGCGCGGTTCGATCGTCAAAGCGATCGCACCCAAGGTGCTGGCCATCCTGATCCTGTCCATCGCCGTGGCTGCGGTGGTGGAACTGGCGCCGCCGACCGGCATTGAACGCGTGTCGGTCACGCCGTTCACCCTGCTCGGCCTGGTGCTGTCGATCTTCCTCAGCTTCCGCAACAGCGCCTGCTACGAGCGCTGGTGGGAAGGCCGCAAGCTGTGGGGCCAGCTGGTCTACGAATCGCGTTCGCTGGCCCGCCAGGTGAACCTGCTGCTGGCCGATGACACCGGCCGCCGTCGCCGCATCGCCTACCTCACCACCGCGTTCGCCCACGCGCTGGCCGGGCGCCTGCGCGGGCGCATCGTGGCGCTGATGGCCCTGCCGTGGCTGGACAAGCGCCAGCGCGAACAGCTGGGCCAGCGCGAGAACGTGCCCGACGCGCTGCTCTCGATGATCGCCGCCGAGCTGGCCCAGGCGCTGCGCGCCGGTGAGCTCGACCCGATCCTCTACACCCAGCTGGAAGAGCGCCTGCACGCGATGTCGTCGATCCAGGCCGGCTGTGAGCGCATCCTCACCACGCCGCTGCCGTTCGCCTACACCCTGCTGCTGCACCGCTGCGCGTGGATGTTCTGCGTGCTGCTGCCGTTCGGCCTGGCCAGTTCGCTGGGTTGGGGCACGCCGGTGCTGTCGGCGGTGCTGGCCTATGCCTTCTTCGGCCTGGACCAGCTGGGCGAAGAAATGGAAGACCCGTTCGGCCTGGAGCCGAACGACCTGCCGCTGGACGCGCTGGTGCGCACGATCGAGATCGACCAGCTCGACGCGCTCGGCGAACGCCCCTTGCCCGAACCCCTGCTGCCGCAGGGTTACCTGTTGCAATAGCCACTCCTCGGAGCCTGCCATGTCTCATCCGCTTTACCGCCCGCGCCGCATGCGCCACGACGAGTTCTCGCGTCGCCTGATGCGCGAGAACACGCTGACCACCGACGATCTGATCTACCCGGTGTTCGTGCACGAACTGGCTGGCCGCACCGCAGTACCGTCGATGCCGGGCGTGGAGCGGCTGTCGATCGAAGAACTGCTGAAGGTGGCCGAAGAGGCGCTGGAGCTGGGCATTCCGGTAATCGACCTGTTCCCGGTGATCGACCCGTCGCTGAAGTCGCTGGATGCATCGGCGGCGTGGGCCGAGGACGGCCTGGCGCAGCGTGCGATCCGCGCGCTGAAGTCGCGCTTCCCGGAACTGGGGGTGATGACCGACGTGGCGCTGGACCCGTACACCACCCACGGCCAGGACGGCATCATCGACGACAAGGGCTATGTGCTGAACGACATCACCGTCGACGCACTGGTCAAGCAGTCGGTGTCGCATGCCGAGGCCGGTGTCGACATCGTCTCGCCGTCGGACATGATGGACGGCCGCATCGGCGCGATCCGCCGTGCGCTGGATGCCGACAACCACATAAACGTGCGTATCATGGCGTACTCGGCCAAGTACGCCTCGGCGTTCTACGGCCCATTCCGTGATGCGGTGGGCAGCGCCGCCAGCCTCGGCAAGGCCGACAAGAAGACCTACCAGATGGACCCGGCCAACGGCGACGAGGCCCTGCGCGAGATCGCGCTGGACCTGGAAGAGGGCGCCGACATGGTGATGGTCAAGCCGGGCATGCCTTACCTGGACCTGGTGCGCCGGGTGAAGGAAAAATTCGGCGTGCCGACCTTCGCGTATCAGGTGAGTGGCGAGTACGCGATGATGAAGGCCGCCTTCGCCAATGGCTGGCTGGACGAGCGCGCCTGCGTGCTGGAGTCGCTGCTGGGCTTCAAGCGGGCCGGTGCCGATGGCGTGCTGACCTATTTCGCGCCGCAGGTGGCGCGATGGCTGCGCGAGCGCTGACAATAGCGCCACGATAGACGGAGGACTGCGCGATGGGACCCGAACTGGGATGGATGCAATGGCTGATCTGGGGCACCGGCACGCTGGTGTTCGGCGCCATCATCGTCGGTGTCTTCATCGCCGCCTGGCGGGCTGGCAAGCGCCCGCCGGAGCAGCTCTCCGCCGCCCGCCACGTGGCCCGTGAGCAGGCCCTGCCGGACAGCGTGCAGGCCGAACTGGCCGCGCTGAACCAGCGCAAGGACAACGGCCAGTTGAGCGAAGTGGAGTACGAGCAGTTGCGCGCCAAGGTATTGTCGCGCTGACGGGTGGGTGCCAGCCAAGGTTGGCACTTTCCTGCATGCCAACCAAGGTTGGCATCTACCAACGATCATCCACGCATGGCGTGGATCTACCGCACGCATCCGGCGCATCCATCGCCCTGGTAGTCGCCAACCTTGGTTGGCACCTGCCGTTACCGCGCGCCCGGCACGCACCCGGCCGCCGCCGCCACCTTCGGCACGGCCAACCGGTACACGTCCACGCCACCGGCACGCGGCGCCTTTGCTGCGCTGCTGGCGACCATCATCTCGCCCGGCTTGGCGTTGTCGATCACCGGCGCGCCGGTCCAGCCGCCGGTCTGGTTGAACGACAGCCCCAATGGCTGCAGCGACGCGCCAGTCCACGCACAACCGCTGCTCCACACCTGTGCGCTCGCGCCGCTGCCGCGGCTGAACACCACCGCGCCGTCGTTGCCCAGCCAGTCGCCGTCGGTCTCATCGTCGGCGCTGTTCAACGCGGTCAGTGCGGTGGCCGGGCCACGCACGCCCTGCGCGTCCAGCGGCGCCACGAACAGGTCCCAGCCGGCGCCGCGGCCCTGCTGGCGCGCAAACAACAGCCGCTGGCCATCCGTGCTCAGGGCCGGCCCGCGCTCTTCCCGGCGACCGCCGTCCCCCGCCATCGGCTGCGCCGGGCCCAGCCGACCATCGGCTTCCACTGCGGCCCGGTACAGCGCCAGCTTGCCCTCGCGGCCGGCCGCGAACAGCAGCCAGCGGCCGTCACGGCTGAAGTAGGGATCGCGGGCTTCCCCGGCCACGCCTACCGGCAGTGCCTGCGCCTGCTGCCATCGGCCGTCGACCACGCGCGCCTCCCACAGGCCCCAATCATCTTCGCCGCGGCGGGCGAAAACGATGCGCTGGCCATCGGCGCTGATCGTGGCGCGGCCCTCGTCGGCACGGGTCGAGACCACGCCCATGCCTTCGATGCCGTACTCGTTCAACGCCATCGCCACGGGGGCAGAGAGTAGACTGGCGGCAAGCACCAGCAGGGGCGGGGTGATGCGCATCATCCGGGTCCGTGCACGAAAGAGCATCAGTCTAGCCAGCTTGAGGATTCCATGACCGACCGTTACGCCGTCTTCGGACACCCCGTTGCTCACTCGAAGTCGCCGCAGATCCACGCGACGTTCGGTCGCCAGGAAGGCATCAGCATCGACTACCGTGCGATCGACCTGGCCCCGGATGCGTTCCTGGCCGGCCTGGAAGCCTTCGCCGCCGACGGCGGTGTCGGCGCCAACATCACCTCGCCGCACAAGGAAGCCGCGTTCTCGGTGTGCACCACCCTGACCGCACGTGCGCGCCGTGCCGGCTCGGTCAACACGCTGCTGCGCAAGGGCGAACGCTGGCATGGCGATACCACCGATGGCATCGGCCTGGTGCGTGACCTGACCGACCGCCATGGCCTGGACCTGCGCGGCCGCCGCATGCTGCTGATCGGTGCCGGTGGCTCCGCGCGCAGCGTTGCCCCGGCCTTCCTTGATGCCGGCATCACCGAACTGGTGGTGGTCAACCGCACGCCGGAACGCGCCGATGAACTGATCGACGCGATGGGCGAACCGGGCCGCGCGATCAGCCGCTACTGGGAAGACCTGCGTGACCTGGGCGACTTCGAGCTGATCGTCAATGCCACCTCGGCCGGCCGCGACCGCGCCGTTGAGTTCAAGCTGCCGTTGTCGCTGGTCAATTCAATGACCACCGCGGTCGACCTGAACTACGGCGAGGCCGCCATCGCTTTCCTGGCCTGGGCGCGCGCGGCGAACTGCCGCAATACCGTGGATGGCCTGGGCATGCTGGTCGAACAGGCGGCCGAGAGCTTCCTGCAGTGGCATGGCGTGCGTCCTCAGACCGACGAGATCTACCAGTCGCTGCGCCAGGGCGCGGCGGTGCTGGCCGGCGAGGACTGATCGATGGACAGCACAACGTTGATGGTGACCGTGCTGAGCATGGTCGGCGTGCGCCTGCCGGTGCTGATCGCGCTGTGCATCGGGCTGGTCTGGGTGGTCGGCGCACCGCGCGATGCCACCCGCACCGGCGCCCTGGTCGGCCTGGTGCTGTTGCTGCTGTCCAGCCTGGGCGGCCTGGCGGCGGGTGTCCTGCCGATGTGGCTGGTCAGCAGTGGCAACTTCAGCGCCATCTCAGGCATGGGCACCATCCTCGGCGTGCTGCATTTCGCCCTGGCAATGGTCGAGGCCATCGGCGTGGTGCTGCTGGTCTGGGCACTGGTGCGCCTGCTGCGTAGCCGTACGATCCCGGCCACCTGAGCGGCAGCGCCGGGCCATGCCCGGCGTATCTGCCCCTGGGATGGTCCGGCCACTGGACCGGGACCGCCAGCGGGCGTCGTCGCTGGCCCGTTCAGGGTGCCAGCAGCAGTGAACGTGGCCGGCCATGCGACAATGACCGGCCTGATCCAGCCACGGTAATTCCCGGCGTGACCGAAACCGTCGCCGCTCCGCGCACGCTTGATGACGCCTTGAAGGACGCGATCCGCAAGGCGTACACGACGCTGCAGGCCAATACACCCGGCTTCTCCACCCGCCGCTCGCAGAGCCAGATGATCGGTGTGGTGTCGCGCGCGCTGTCGAAAAGCGGCGGCGTCGGCGTGGTTGAGGCGCCCACCGGTGTCGGCAAGAGCCTGGGCTACCTCACCGCAGGTGTACCGATCGCGCTGGCCACCAAGAAGAAGCTGGTGATCAGCACCGGCACCGTGGCCCTGCAGTCGCAGCTGGTCGAGCGCGATATCCCGAATTTTCTCAAAGCCACCGGCCTGGAAGCGACCGTGGCGCTGGCCAAGGGCCGTACCCGCTACCTGTGCACGCGCAATGCCGCCGAGGCGCAGGGCGAGGGCTCGCAGGGCGGCATGTTCGAGGATGACGCGCCACTGTTCGACCGGCCGCTGGCGCCGATCGAGATGGACATCGCCAAGCGCCTGACCGACGCCTTCACCGGCGGCAGCTGGGACGGCGACATCGACAACGCACCGGAGACCATCAGCCCCGGCCTGCGCAGCCGCATCACCACGCCGGCTTCGGGCTGCGCCGGGCGCCGTTGTGCCTATTCGGCGCAGTGCGCGGTGCTGCGCTCACGCAACACGGTGCGCGACGCACAGATCGTGGTCACCAACCACGCGCTGCTGCTGTCGGCGCTGTCGATCGGCGACAGCGACAATGGCCAACCGTTGATCGCGCCGCCGTCGGACATGCTGCTGGTGCTGGACGAAGGCCATCACATCGGCAACGTGGCGATCGACCAGGGCGCGGCCAGCCTGGCACTGGACGAGATGGCCAAGCGCACCGGCCGCCTGCAGATCCTGATCGCCGGTGCCTACCGCGCGGTCGACAAGGATCGCCTCGGCAACCTGTTGCCGAACGAAGCGATCGAAGTCGCCAGCAACGTGGCCAAGCAGCTGCGCGCGTTCCGCGATCACATCGAGCGGGTGTGGATGCCGGCACCGGCGGACGAAGAGCCGATGTGGCGCGCGGCCAACGGGCGCCTGCCCGAGGCCTGGCGCGAGCCGATCGAGGCCCTCGCCGACGATACCCGCAGCCTCTACAACTGGGCGCACGCCGCCACCGCGCAGGTGGCCAAGGGCAAGCCGGACGATGCCGCGCGCGAGCGCCTGCAGCGCAACCTGGGCATGGCGCTGGAAATGATCGAGCAGCAGTACAACCTGTGGCAGGCCTGGCGCCGTGAGGACAAGGACGGCGCGCCGCCGATGGCGCGCTGGGTCACCGCTACCCGCGATGGCGACCTGGTGCTGCACGGCTCGCCGGTATCGGCCGCGCACGTGCTGCGCAAGCTGCTGTGGGATGAAGTGGACTCGGTGGTGATGACCTCGGCGACGCTGACCGGCGGTGGCGACTTCCAGTCGCTGGCGATCGACAACGGCATCCCCGAAGAGGCCGAGATGGTCTCGCTGTCGTCGCCGTTCGACCTGCCCAACCAGGCCGAGCTGATCGTGCCGAAGTTCCCGGTCACCCCGGACGACCGCGAAGGCCACCCGCGCGAAGTGGCGCGCTACCTCGACACCGAGCTGGACTGGGCCAAAGGCTCGATGGTGCTGTTCACCTCGCGCTGGAAGATGGAGAAGGTGGCTGGGCTGATGTCGGCCGCGCGCCGCAAGCAGGTGCTGGTGCAGGGCGAGATGTCCAAGACCCGGCTGATCGACGAGCATCTGCGCCGCGTGGCCGCAGGTGAGGGCTCGGTGCTGTTCGGGCTGAACTCGTTCGGCGAAGGCCTCGACCTGCCCGGCGAAGCCTGCACCACGGTGGTGATCACCCAGGTGCCGTTCGCAGTGCCGACCGACCCGCAGACCGCCACCCTCAGCGAGTGGTTCGAAGGGCGCGGGTTGAATGCCTTCAACCTGATCGCCATTCCGCATGCGCTGCGCACGCTGACCCAGTTCGCCGGCCGCCTGATCCGCACCTCCACCGACACCGGCCGCGTGGTGATCCTCGATTCGCGGCTGCTGACCCGCCGCTACGGCAAGCGCATCATCGACGCGCTGCCCCCGTTCAAGCGCGTGATCGGCTGAGAAAAGGGGACGGAGGGGATTAAGTCGTTTGTGCCTCAAACGACTTAATCCCCTCCGTCCCCTTTTCCAGATGCCGGCCAGCGGCCGGCGCTACCGGATCGGCATCAATCGCCGAGCAGGGCGGTGTTGCGCACCGCGCCCTTGTCGGCGCTGGTGGCGAGCAGGGCGTAGGCCTTCAACGCGCTGGTGACCTTGCGCGGGCGCGGCGCACGCGGTTTCCAGCCGCGTGCATCAGCGTCGGCGCGGCGTTGGGCCAGCGTGGCCTCGTCCAGCAGCAGATCGATGCGGCGGGCGGGGATGTCGATGCGGATGCGGTCGCCATCTTCCACCAGGCCGATGACACCGCCACTGGCCGCTTCCGGTGAGACGTGGCCGATCGACAGGCCCGAGGTGCCGCCGGAGAAGCGGCCGTCGGTGAGCAGCGCGCACTGCTTGCCCAGTCCCTTCGACTTCAGGTAGCTGGTCGGATAGAGCATTTCCTGCATGCCGGGGCCGCCCTTCGGACCTTCGTAGCGGATCACCACCACCTCGCCCGGCTGCACCTCGTCGGCGAGGATGCCGGCGACGGCGGCGTCCTGGCTTTCGTAGACGCGCGCGGGGCCTTCGAACACGTGGATCGACTCGTCCACGCCGGCGGTCTTCACCACGCAGCCATCCACGGCCAGATTGCCGCGCAACACGGCGAGGCCGCCTTCCAGTGAGTACGCATGCTGCAGCGAGCGGATGCAGCCTTCGGCGCGGTCCACGTCCAGCGTCGGCCAGCGCGTGGCCTGGCTGAAGGCCTCCTGGGTGGGAATGCCGGCTGGGCCGGCCTTGAAGAAGGTATGCAGGGTGTCGTTGTCACTGCGCACCACGTCCCAGCGTTCCAGTGCGTCGGCCAGGCTGGCGCTGTGCACGGTCGGCACCGTGGTATCGAGCAGGCCGGCACGGTCCAGTTCACCCAGGATGCCGAACACACCACCGGCGCGGTGCACGTCCTCGATGTGGTACTTCGGCGTGTTCGGTGCCACCTTGCAGAGCTGCGGTACGCGCCGCGACAGCGCGTCGATGTGGGTCAGGTCGAAGTCGACCTCCGCTTCCTGCGCCGCGGCCAGCAGGTGCAGGATGGTGTTGGTGGAGCCGCCCATGGCGATGTCCAGGGTCATCGCATTGGCAAATGCGGCCTGGGTGGCGATGCCGCGCGGCAGCGCGCTGGGGTCTTCGCCGCCATACCAGCGGTGGCAGAGTTCGACGATCAGGCGGCCGGCGCGGCGGAACAGCGCTTCGCGGTCGGCATGGGTGGCCAGCGTGGTGCCGTTACCGGGCAGCGACAGGCCCAGCGCTTCGGTCAGGCAGTTCATCGAGTTGGCGGTGAACATGCCCGAGCAGGAACCGCAGGTGGGGCAGGCGCTGCGCTCGAACGCCGCGACCTTCTCGTCGGAGGCGCTGTCATCGGCGGCCACCACCATCGCATCAACCAGATCCAGCTTGTGCTCGGACAGCTTGGTCTTGCCTGCTTCCATCGGCCCGCCGGAGACGAACACCACCGGGATGTTGAGGCGCAGCGCGGCCATCAGCATGCCGGGGGTGATCTTGTCGCAGTTGCTGATGCACACCAGTGCGTCGGCACAGTGCGCGTTGACCATGTACTCCACGGCGTCGGCGATGATCTCGCGGCTGGGCAGCGAGTACAGCATGCCGTCGTGGCCCATCGCGATGCCGTCGTCCACGGCGATGGTGTTGAATTCCTTGGCAACGCCGCCGACCTGTTCGATCTCGCGTGCCACCAGCTGGCCGAGGTCCTTCAGGTGCACGTGGCCAGGCACGAACTGGGTGAAGGAGTTGGCGATGGCGATGATCGGCTTGTGGAAGTCGCCATCCTTCATGCCGGTGGCACGCCACAGGGCGCGGGCGCCGGCCATGTTGCGGCCGGCGGTGGAGGTGCGGGAACGGTATTCGGGCATGGCTGGCGGAACGGGCGGGCCGTACGACGTGGGGGTCGCATGATCATGGCCAATTTTTTCGGTTGCTGCTGCAACCACTGGATCACGCCCCCGCAACCGGACCCACCCCGCCTTCGACAGTTTCCTGCGATCTGTCGGGGCCGGCGCTCTGCTCCTGGTAGGTGTCGACCTTGGTCGACACGGTAGATCCACGCCATGCGTGGATTATGGGGAATGACGAAAATGAAAGTCCGTTCATCTTTCGGACTTTGCCGATTCCGGTTGCTGGTCCGGATTTGGCATCATTGGGGCATTGATCCGTCGACAGGGCATGAGGCCATGAAACGTTCCCGCACCACCGCGCTGCTGCTGATGAGCGCCGCGCCGCTGCTGTTCACCGCCTGCCAGAAGGAGCCGGAGGTGAAGGTGCAGGAAGGCCTGTACACCTCGGTGGAGGCCTGCACCGAGGCCACCGGCGATCCGTCGTCGTGCCGCAATGCCTTTGCCGAAGCGCAGAAGCAGGCCGCCGATGCCGCGCCGAAGTACGCCAGCAAGGAAGCCTGCGAGAAGGACTACAAGCCGGAACAGTGCGTGCAGCAGCACACCTCGGCCGGTACCTCGTTCATCGGCCCGATGATGATGGGCTTCTTCATGTCGCAGATGCTGAGCAACCGCGGTGGCCTGGCCCCGCAGGCGCCGGCGGCGTCGCCGGCCTACCAGGACAAGAGCGCCGGCTGGGCGCGCCCGGCTCCGGGCGGCAGCGGCGGCCTGAACACCGCCAGCGGCATCGGCGCCGGCAAGGCCGGCCTGGCCCCGGTCACCAGCGAGCCGAACCGTGCGGTCACTGCCAGCCGTGGTGGCTTCGGCAACACCAGCGCGCGCCGCAGCACCAGCGGCAGCTACGGCGGCTGATCGACCCATGCAACGTATCCGTATTGCCGAGCGTGCCCAGTGGCGGGCACGCGCGGAAGAGGCGGGTTTCCGCTTCCACACCATCGACGGCCAGCCATACTGGGATGAAAGCGCGTACTACGCCTTCACCCTGCGCCAGATCGAACAGGACATCGAAGACCCCAGCGCCGAGCTGCACCAGATGGCGCTGGACCTGGTTGGCGATGTCATCGCCAGCGAACGCTTGATGGACCAGCTGGCGATTCCGTCGCACTACCGCGACTGGATCGCCGACAGCTGGCGCCAGCGCCAGCCACACCTCTACGGCCGCCTGGACCTGGCCTATGACGGCACCGGCCCGGCCAAGCTGTACGAACTGAACTACGACACGCCGACCTCGCTGTTCGAGGCCAGTTTCTTCCAGTGGCAGTGGCTGGAAGACCAGCGCAACGCCGGTCGCCTGCCGCAGCATGCCGACCAGTTCAACGCCATCCACGAGGCGTTGGTCGAGCGTTTCGGCGAACTGGCCACGCAGCTGCCACCGCCGCTGTATTTCAGCGCGGTGGGCAGTTCCGAAGAAGACCGCGGCACGGTCGACTACCTGCGCGACTGCGCCTCGCAGGCCGGCCTGCATGGCCAGGCCATCGCCATCGAGGACATTGGTCTGTCCGACGACGGACGCTTCACCGCGCTGGATGATTCGGTGATCGGCACGCTGTTCAAGCTGTACCCGCTGGAAGACCTGATGGCCGAGGAATTCGGCCGCGCGCTGCCCGGTTCGGGCGTGCAGCTGCTGGAGCCGGCCTGGAAGGCGGTGCTGAGCAACAAGGGCATCCTGCCGCTGCTGTGGCAGCGCAACGTCGGTCACCCGAACCTGCTGGAAGCGCATTTCGACGACGGCAGCACGCTGGCGTCGGGGTGGGTGCGCAAGCCGCTGTTCTCGCGCGAAGGTGCCAACATCGAGATGCACCTGGCCGATGGCAGCACCCAGCGCAGTGACGGTCCCTACGACGGCCCGGCGATCATCCAGCGCGCGCATCCGCTCACCCGCTTCGAAGGCGGCTACCCGCTGATCGGCAGCTGGGTGATCGGTGACCACGCCTGCGGCATCGGCATCCGTGAGGACGACAGCGCGATCACCCGTGACAGTGCGCGCTTCGTGCCGCACGCGATCGTCGATGAGGCGCCGACGCGGATCTACGTCTGATGGCGGTGCGGCGCAATCGCGACATGCGGCCTGCGCCACTGCCGGGTCGGCATCTGGATGACGGCCACGCCCTGTGGCGCTATTCGGACCGGATCGCGGTGCGCTGCCATCGCTGCGATACGCCCGGCTGGGTGGTGGGGACGTCGGAATCGCGACGTTTCCGCTGCCTGGGCTGTAGCGCAGCCCTCGACAGTGGATGCGGCTGCGGTTGCTGTGTTGCGGGCGACTGGGTCGGACCGGTGCGCTACAGCGGCTATCGTCCCTGCGGATACTGTGGGCACAAATGGGTCCGCGTCGAGCTGCACCGCGCGCGTGCAACGTCGCCGTTGCGGACGCTGGCGGCGGACTGCAGTCAGTGCGGACGCAGCAGCGAGGTGGAGGTCACGCTGTCGCGGTGGCGTGGCAATGAGGCGATCGACCCGCACTTCGGCCTGCCGCTGCGGTTGATCGAAAAGACCGCGGCTGGCGTGCTGTGGGCCTACAACGAGGCCCATCTGCAGGCACTGCACGATTACGCTGCCGCGCCTCTGCGCGAGCGCGCGGGCGTCACCAATGGATCCATGTTTTCGCGCCTGCCGCAGTGGATGAAGCTGGCCCGCAACCGGGTGCTGCTGCAGCGTGCGGTGGAGCGGTTGCAGCGGCGGTTGTTGCAGGGGTAATGCCGGCCGCTGGCCGGCAACCGGTGTTGGTGGATGCCGACCTTGGTCGGCGCTGTGGGTTTCGTGCCAACCAAGGTTGGCACCCACCAGAGCGATCACTGGTATCAGAGCAGCCCTTCGCGCTTCACCGCCAGGTAGCGCTCCACCAGTGCGCCCGGCAGGGCATCGGCGGTCACGTCGAGCACCATGACCTTTTCGCTGCGCAGCGCGTCGTGCGCCTTCGCGCGCTGCTGCAGGTACAGCGCCGCTGCACCGGCCTGGGTGGCATCCTCCAGCGTCTGCACTTCGCCCTCCAGCACGCCGTCCAGCTCGCGCTCGCGCAGGCTGGCCACGCATACCAGGTGGCGCCGCTGCAGCAGGCGCACCGCGGCCAGCAGGTCCTCGATGTCCTCGTCGCGCACGTTGCTGACCAGCATCACCAGCGCACGCCGGCGCTGGCGCAGCGATACCTCGGTGGCGGCGGCCAGATAATCGGTGGCCACCGCGCGCGGCTGCAGGTCGTAGCTGGCGCGCAGCAGGTGCTCGACGGTGCCCATGCCGCGCTGCGGCGCCACCCAGCGGCGTTCGCCGCCGGCAGCGAACAGGCCGGCGGCATCGCCCTGGCGCAGCGCCAGGTAGGCCACCACCAGCGAAGCGTTCAAGGCATGGTCGAAGTGCGAAAGCCCGCCTTCGCTGGCCAGCATGCGCCGGCCACTGTCGAGCATCAGCAGCAGCTGCTGGTTCTTCTCGTCCTGGTACTCGCGCGAGATCAGCTTGCGCGCACGCGCGGTGGCCTTCCAGTCGAGCTGGCGCAGGCTGTCGCCGATGCGGTACTCGCGCATCTGGTGGAAGTCGGTGCCTTCACCCCGGCGGCGCTTCACGTGCGCACCGACCAGCCGCGAGGCCTGGTCGGCACTGAACAACGCAAAGCGGGTGAGCGGCACGAAGTTCGGATAGACACGCACGTCCAGCGCGGGGGGCAGCGTGCGTTGCTGCCACCACAGGCGCCACGGCGAGCGTATGCGCAGGTGCACGCCTTCGAAGCGGAAATGCCCGCGCTGCAGCGGCTGCAGAAGGTAGTGCAGGGTGGCAGCTGTGCCCGCCTGCAGGTGCACGCGCTGTGGCAGCGATTCCAGCGGCCAACCGCCGGGCACCAGGTCGAACACCTGCACCGTCATCGACGCGTCTGCCTGCAACCGCAGTGCAGCCTCGCGGCGCACGCCCAGTGCCAGCGCTTCGGGCAGTTCTCGCTGCACCTGCGGTGACGGACGCCGCGACTGCCGCCACAGATCCATCAACGCCGGCACGGCAATCGCCAGCGCCGCCAGCGCCCAGCTCCAGCGCGGCAGCAACCCGCCCAGCACCAGGCCGCCCAGGGCAGCCCAGGTCAGCAGCAGCGCCAGCAGCAGCGGGGCCGGACTCATCGGCGCGGCGCTTCCACCTTGGCCAGCAGCGCGCCCAGCACGTCGTCGGCGTCCTGGCCTTCGATCTGCAGTTCCGGGGCCAGTGCAATGCGGTGGCGCAGCGCGGGGCGCGCGATGTCGCGCACGTCGTCCGGCGTGACAAAGTCGCGGCCGGCCAGCACCGCCTGCGCGCGCGAGGCACGTACCAGCGCGATGCTGCCGCGCGGGCCAGCACCGACCGCGATGCCCGGCCACTGCCGGGTAGCGGCCACAATCCGTACAGCGTAGTCGATCACTTCGTCATCGACGGTGATCGCCGCAGTGGCACGCTGCAACTCCAGCAGTTCGCCGGCACCGAGCACGCGTGGCACCTGGCTCAGGTCGAAATCGCTGGCGGCACGACCACTGGTGATCGCGGTCACCATGCGCTTCTCGTCCTCCAGCTGCGGGTAGTCGATCAGCACCTTCAGCAGGAAGCGGTCCAGCTGTGCTTCCGGCAGCGGGTAGGTACCTTCCTGCTCCAGCGGGTTCTGCGTGGCCAGCGCCATGAAGGGCGGCGCCAGGGTGAAGGCCTTGCCTTCGATGGTCACCTGGCCTTCCTGCATCACTTCCAGCAGTGCCGACTGGGTCTTGGCCGGTGCACGATTGATTTCGTCGGCCAGCAGCAGGTTGGTGAACACCGGGCCGCGGCGGATCTTGAAGCTCTCGCTTTTCGGGTCGTACACCGCGTGGCCACTGACGTCGCTGGGCATCAGGTCGGGGGTGAACTGTACGCGGCCATAGTCCAGCTCCAGGGCCTGTGCGAGTGCGCGCACCAGCAGGGTCTTGCCCAGCCCGGGCACGCCCTCGATCAGTACGTGACCACCGGCCAGCAGGGCCACCAGGATCTGGTCCAGCACTTCGGCCTGGCCGATGAAGGCGTGGCCGATGGCATCGCGGATGGCATCGACGCGTTCAATCAGGCGGGCGTTGGCGGCCGCCGGCAGCTCGGGGACTTCGGTCATAGCAGGGATCTCATCTGGAGCAGCAAGCGGATGCGCTCGCGCAGGGCGGAGGAATCGTGTGGCGGAGGGGGCGTGAGCGCGCTGGCGACGCGGGCCTGCGGCCATTTCAGCAGCTCGGCGATGGCCTGATCGCGTGGCGCACCCTCCAGTGCGGCGGCAATCGGTGCGCGCAGGCGCAGGCGGTGCAGGAACAGGGCGAGCACGGCCTCGTACAGGCGTATGCCGTGACCGAAGCGCAGCAGCAGTTCGCCACTGGCGCGCACGTGCTCCAGCAGCGAACGGCGTTCCAGCACCGGTGACGGCAGCCGGCTGCCGAAGCGCTGCGAGCGGCTCCACAGCCAACCCAGCAGGGCCAGCAGCAGCGGTGCCCATAGCGGCCAGCCCTGATAGAACATGCGCGACCATAGCGACGGCGGGCGGCTGGCATAGACCAGCCAGACCGCACCCTTGCCGTAGTTCGGATCGAGCAGGTAGCGGGTCAGGTCGCGATGGGCAGGATCGTGCAGGCCGTCGCTGGCCTTGCCTGCGGCAGAGGCCAGGCGCGCCGCCGGTGAGTCCACTTCGCCGCGCATGAACTCCATGTCGGCCAGCACGCTCACTCTGCCCTGGCCATGGCGCAGGCGCGCGAACACCAGGTCGCGATCCGTGCCCCAGCGGCGTTCGGCCTGCGCACTGGCCGCAAACCCCAGGGTGAAGCGGCGGCCACCACAGAATTCGACGTGGCCCGGATCGTCGTCGACATGGAAGGCCTGGCAGTCGCTGCGCTGGAACAGGCTGTCCACGCCCAACTGGTCCAGCAGGGGGCCCTGCGTGCTGCTGGCATCGTCCTCGGCCGGTGGCGGTGTACGCACCAGCAAGTGGCCGCCCTGGTCCACCCAGTCCAGCAGCTGTTTCACCGCCGGCACCGGCAGTTCGCTGCTGTCCTGCAGCAGCACCACCGTGTCATGGCGCCCCGGCGTCATCTGCCGCACTTCCAGACGCGGCCGTGAGTGCACCTGGATGCCATCGGCGCGCAGGGCCTGGCCAAGTACATACAGCGGGTTGTAGGCGGCCTCGCCCTGTGGCGGCAGCCGGATCGTCTCGGTCACCCGCTCGTGCGTGCGCAGGTAGAGGATGGTCAGCGGTACGCCGAACAGCACCAGTGCACCGAGCAGCAGCGACCAGAACAGGCGCGGACTCATGCCTGCCACCCGAACTGCTGGCGCAGGGTATCGGCCAATGCATCGAAATCGGCACGACTGGGCAGGCGGCCACCGTAGGCGGCGTACTGCCACATGCGCACGACGCGTGCGAACAGGTCGCGGTCACTGGCCTCGGGCATGCGCCGCGAAGCGCGCAGGCATTGCGCTTCGGTGGCACCGGGTGGAAGCGCGATACCGCTGCGCTCGCCCACCGTGCGCACGCTGGCGCGGTACAGCAGGGCCAGTGCCTGCCGCGGCCGGCCCTGGTCCCACAGCAGGCCGGCCTGGGTGGCCACGTCCGGCGGCAGCACCACCGGCAGTTCCACCTGCTCCTCCAGCACCTGCGGTGCTGCCTCGGCCTTGCGCCGGCCACTGCCCCGCAGCCACGGCAGCCACAGCCGCGCGGTCAGCAACAACACCAGCAGCAGGATGCCGAGCAGGCCCCACAGGCCCCATTCGGCCAGCCGCGCCAGCCAGGCGATGCCATCCTTGCGCGCTTTGCGTTCACCTTTGCTGTTGGTGTCACGCTGCAGCTGCTTGTCTTCCTTCTTCTTTTCCTCGGCCCGCTCGATCGGCTTCCAGCGCGTGACCTGGCGGGTCGGGCGCTGCAGCGGGTCTTCATAGGCGCGGTTCACTGCCTGACGGAAACCGGCGGTGTCCACCGGCGTACCGCCGAAGATCATGGCCGGGGTATTGGCCGGGTCGTTGGCTGCAGTGGCCGGTTCTTCCGCGCTGTCCTCGTCCACCTCAGCATCGTCGGCATCGTCGGCCTGCTCAGCGACCGTCTGCGCCTGCGCATGAACCGGCGCGGAGGCCAGCGGCAGGGCAAGGCACAGCAGCAGCGCCAGCGTCGACGCCGCCGGCAGCAGGCGATCGCGCAGGCGGCGCAGGGCGATCTCCACGTCCCACGCTTCCATCTGCGTACGCCGGTTCAAGTACAGGCCGAAGCCGGCGCCGACGTAGAACGGTCCGATCAGCACCGAGGCCAGCCAGCACGCCAGGTTGAAGCCCGCCCGCGCCCATGCGGGTGTGTCCTGGCCGATCATGTCCCATGCGGCGCGCCAGGATTCGGACATCAGCTCCAGCGGCATGAACATGAACACCGCACCGATCCCGCCTGACACCAGCACCGCTTCGAACGCCATGCAGGTCAGTGTCAGCACCATTGCCGCACCTGCGGCGCCGGCCGCCACCGCGCGTCGGCGTGGACCGCGCTGGCCAGGCGTGTTGCCTTCCAGCAGGTTCACCGGCAGGCACAGGCTGCGCAGCACGCTGAAGCGGCGCCAGCCCAGGTAGCCCCAGAAGCCGCTGTTGCCCCAGTGACCCTGCGCGCGCAGCGCCGCCAGCGTGCCGACCGGTTCGCCGAAGATGCCGCGCGACAGCACGTACAGCGGCGCACGCTCGAACAGTGGCTTGCACCACCACATCGCCAGCCACGCCCAGCCGAAGGCATCCAGCCACCAGCCCAGTGCATTGAAGATCACGAACAGCGGAGCGCTGGCCAGCAGCCAGCTGCCCCACACTGCGCGCGCATGGCGGCGGGTGAGGGCACTGCCCAGCTCCATCGCTTCCCAGCCGCTGCGCGCGCGCAGCACCACGTCCAGACGGTCAATGCGCATCGCCGCCTCCGCGTCCGCCGCGCCACAGCCACAACAGCACGCCGGCCCAGAGCACGCCGGCCACGCTGAACTTGCCCCATGCGGGTACTTCGGCGATTGATGACCAGAAGGCTTCGATGAAGGCGGCGACCAACAGCATGAAGGCGACCCCGAGGCACAGCCGCGCGCCGATGCGGCCACCGTCGACCAGTGCATCCAGGCGGCTGCGCCGGCCGGGGGCCAGCAGCTTCATGCCCAGCTGCAGGCCGGCACCGCCGGCGATCACGATCGCAGTCAGCTCGAAAGCGCCATGGCCGACCACGAAGCGCCAGAACGGGCTACCGTGGCCGATGTGCTGCAGGTGGCCGGCCACCGCACCGATGGTCACGCCGTTGAACAGCAGTACCAGCAGCGTGCCCAGCCCGGCCAGCAGGCCGCTGGCGAAGGTGCGCAGGGCGATGCTGATGTTGTTCATGACGTAGTGGCCGAACATCATCCAGTCGGTGCCGCTGTCGCGTCCCAGGCGCTCGGCCGCGGGGTCGTACATGCGCTCCATCTCGGCGATCTGGCGGTTGTCCATCAGCATGTGGATCAGATCCGGATAGACCTGCACCAGCACGAAGCAGGCCACTGCTGGCAACGCGAACATCAGCAGTGCCACCCACATGCTGCGTGCCTGGCTGCGCACCAGCAGCGGGAAGTCGGCCACCAGGAATTCCAGTGTCGCGCGCCAGCGCGTTGGCCGCGTGCGGTACAGCACACTGTGGCCCTGCTGCATCAGCTGCTGCAGGCGCTGCACCAGCTGTGGGCTGTAGCCGCGCTCACGGGCCAGCGCCAGCTGCTGGCACAGGCGGCGGTAGCGCTGTGGAACGGCGGTGTCGTCCAGTGCCAGCCCGCTGGCCTTGCGCCGCGTGCGGCGCGAAGCACCGGCGCGCAGCAGCAGCCAGTGCTCCAGGTCCTGCCATTCCTGCTGGTACCGGGCGACGAACTGTTCCTGCTTCATCGCCGCCCCAGCAGCCAGTTGGCCATGGCATACAGGCGCAGCACGGCGACCTGGCCGTGGGTGCCGGTGAGGGGCTCGGCAATGCCGGCCAGCTCCTGCTGGCGCGCCGCCGACAAGCGGGGCGCGCGCTCGGCAAAGGCCATCAGCGCCGCCTGTTCATCCGGGCGCAGCGGCTGCGGCGGGGCCAGCACGCTGTCGATGGTGGGTGGCGGCGGCAGGTACAGCGCAGGCGCGTGCACCACCACCGTGCCGGCCACCAGGTCACCCAGGCGGCGGCCATGCGGGTCGAACAGGCTGCTGATCAGGCCCAATGCATAGCCGAACGGCAGCATGTCCACGGTACGCAGCAGGTTACGGGTGACCGACGCCATCCAGCCCACCGGTGCGCCATCGCGCGACAGCACGCGCAGGCCCAGTGCGCGCTTGCCGAGGGTACGGCCCCACAGTGCCTCGCAGATGATCGGGTAGGCCCAGTAGACCAGGAACATCAGCACCAGGTAGAGGCCGGAGCCGAACTTGTCCAGCAGTGCCAGCGGGATCGACATCAGCACCAGCACCGCGATGCGCACACCGAGATCCACCAGCCAGGCCATCGCCCGCGGCAGCGGGCCGGCGGCCGGCAACTGCAGCAGCACACCCTCCGGCGTCACCACCTCGCGGTAGGTATCGAGCATCGGCGCGGCCATCAGTGCGATGGCCTTGGTTGTGGGCGGCGGAGTCCTCTCCGGCAGGCAGCCACAGGCATGGGGGTCTCGACAGGTCCTGGTCGGGCCCAGACTTTAGCAGAGCCGCATGGCGGCGTTGGCCGTTCAGCCCAGGTACTCGTCCTTCAGCCGCACGTAGTGGTCGGCCGAGTAGTGCAGCGACTCGACCTCCTTGTCGCTCAGCGTGCGCGCCGGGCGGGCCGGGTTGCCCACCCACAGCTCGCCTTCGCCGACCACCTTGCCCGGGCCGACCACCGCACCGGCGCCGACGAAGCCATGGCGCTCGACCCGCGCGCCGTCGAGGATGCAGGCACCCATGCCGATCAGGCTGTAATCGCCGATGGTGCAGGCATGGATGATGCAGCCATGACCAACGGTCACGCCTTCGCCGATCAGGGTCGGGTAGCCGGCCTTGTTGTACGGGCTGTGGTGGCTGACGTGAATGATGGTGCCGTCCTGCAGGTTGGTGCGTGCGCCGATGCGCACATGGTTGACGTCACCGCGGATGATCGTGCCCGGCCACACCGACACGTCGTCGGCCAGTTCCACATCACCGATGAGGGTGCAGGCCGGATCGATGTACACGCGCTCGCCGAGGACGGGCATCTTGTCGCGGAAGGGGCGCAGCGGGTTCATCGATGTCTCCGGAAATCAGGGCGTTCGCGACGATGATACCTGCGTGGTGCGTTGTAGAGCCGAGCCCATGCTTGGCTCCCTGCGCAGCCGAGCATGGGCTCGGCTCTACAGGGAGCTCAGGGCTCGTAGCTGTAACCCATGCCGTAGACCGAACGGATCGGCTCGCCTTCCATGCCGGCGTCGGCCAGCTTGCGGCGCAGGTTCCGCACATGGCTGTCGACGGTGCGGTCGACCACCACGCGATGGTCCAGGTACAGCCGGTCGAGCAGTTCATCGCGCGCCCAGATCCGGCCTGGCGTAGCCAGCAGGGTGCGCAGCAGGCGGTATTCCACCGGCGTCAGATCCAGGCCCCTGCCGTTCCAGGTAGCGCGCGCGGCCGGCTCGTCGATGTGCAGGCCGTCGTTGGCACGCGCCGATGGGTCCGGGCGGTAGCGGCGCAGCACTGCGACCACCCGCGCGACCACCTCGCGCGGACTGAACGGCTTGCAGATGTAGTCGTCGGCACCGATCTCCAGACCGAGCAGGCGATCGATCTCTTCCACCCGCGCGGTGACCATGATCACCGGCACGTCACTGCTGGCACGCAGTTCGCGGCACAGGTCGACGCCATCGCGCTGCGGCAGCATCAGGTCCAGCAGCACCAGATCGGGCTGGTAGCGCGCGAACGCGTCGATCACCAGACCACCATCGTCCACCCATTCGCTGGCCATGCCGGCGGCGGCCAGGTAGTCGCGCAGTACCGAGGCCAGGCGTGGCTCGTCCTCGACGATCAGGATCTTCGCGGACGTGGCGGGGGACGTGCTCATGCAGGCTCCGGCAGGGTGATGACCACGCGCAGGCCGCCCAGCACCGAAGGCTCGGCGTGGATGTGGCCGTGGTGGGCGAGGATGATGTTGTGGCTGATGGCCAGACCCAGCCCGCTGCCACCGCTGGCCCGGTTGCGCGAGCTCTCCACCCGGTAGAAGCGCTCGAACAGCAATGCGCATTTGTCGGCCGGCACGCCCGGTGCGGTGTCTTCCACGATCAGCTGCACCCCGGCAGATACACGCGCTGCCTGCACGCGTACACGGCCGCCGGTATGGGTATAGCGCAGCGCATTCTCCAGCAGGTTGGCCAGCACCTGCTGCAGGCGCCGCTCGTCACCGGAAACCTGCAGCGGAGTAGTGGGCAGGTTTTCTTCCAATGCCAGCCCCGCCGTGGCGAAGCGCACGCGCATGCCAGTGAGCTCGCTGCGCAGCAGCGCCGCCAGGTCCAGCGGTGCGAAGCGGTAGGCCAGGCCACCGGACTGGGTCATCGACAGGTCGTGCAGATCGTCGATGAGTTTGCCCAGCTGGCGTATCTCGCCCTGCAGTGCACCGAGGTTGGCGCGGTCCAGCGGGCGGATGCCGTCCTCGATTGCCTCCAACTCGGCGCGCACCACCGCCAGCGGCGTGCGCAGCTCATGCGAGATGTCGGCGATGAAGGCGCGGCGGTTTCGCTCGGTGTCGTCCAGCGCCTGCGCCATCCGGTTGAAGTCATTGACCAGTGCATCCAGCTCGTCATCGCTGGTGCGTTCGATGCGGGTGGCATAGTCGCCGGCGGCGAGCCGGTGGGTGGCCGCGGCCAGCTTGGCCAGGCGCTGGCGCAGCGCGCGCGACACCAGCCAGGCCAGCAACACCGTCACCAGCAGCAGCGAGATGCCGATCACCCACCACGCGCGCACCTGGGTGTTGTAGAAGTTCAGGTCGTTGGTGGCGATGACGGTCTGGAACGGCACCATGCCCAGCCAACCGACGGTCTGCCCGTCCAGCTGCACCGGATGCGGCTCGTCATCGCTGGTGGCATCGGGGTTGCCGGCCACGAAGCGGTGCTGCGCATCGAACAGGCCCAGCCGCGAGGGAACGCCGGTCTGGTCGGACAGCGGCGGCACCGGCCCCTCGTGGCCATGGGACAGGTCCGGGCGCAGCAGTCGCGCCCAGCGGTCACTGTCACCGCGCAGATGCTCCCAGCCGCCGTGCGCGCTGTACTCACGCTGCAGGTGTGGCATCAGCCGCTGCATGCGCAGATCGCCCTGGTCGTTGAGGTAGTCCAGGAAGCCGGTCTGGAACGCCACGCGGCTGGCAATGCCGTTCACTGCCAGCACCAGCAGGCAGGCGGTGAAGATCGCGAGGAAGGTCTTCGCGGTCAGGCCGAATTTGAGTCGAATCTTCGCCATCGCGGGGGCCATTAGCGGCGCATGTGGCGCCGAAAGCAAGCGCCGGCTGAGCCGGTCGCACAATCTCCATATTCTCTGCACAGTTTCACGGCAGCGTGCACGGGTCAACGCAAGGCCCCCCACGCCCCCATGTCATTCGTGCGCCCGCTGTCCCGTTCTTCCCGTCCGCTGTTGCTGCCCCTGCTGCTGGCCCTGGCCGCCTGCTCGGCGGGCAGGACCGAAGCCCCGGCCACCCCCGAAGTGGGCGTCATCACCGCCAGCGCGCAGCCGCTGGCACTGCAGCAGACCCTGCCCGGCCGGGCGGTGCCGTTCGAGGTGTCCGAGGTGCGGCCGCAGATCGGTGGGCTGATCCGCCAGCGGTTGTTCACCGAAGGCCAGCAGGTCAAGGCTGGACAGCTGCTGTACCAGGTCGATCCGGCACCGTACCAGGCCGCCTTCGATACCGCGCGTGGCCAGCTGGCGCAGGCCGAGGCCACCGTGCTGTCGGCGCAGCCGAAAGCCGAGCGCACCCGCACGCTGCTGGGCATGGACGCGGCCAGCAAACAGGACGCCGACGATGCCACCTCGGCGCTGAAGCAGGCGCAGGCCAATGTGATCGCCGCGCGCGCCGCATTGCAGGCCGCGCGCATCAACCTCGACTACACCCGGGTGACCGCACCGATCGAGGGCCGCATCGGTACCTCCAGCGTCACCGCTGGTGCGCTGGTCGCTGCTGGCCAGGATGCGGCGCTGGCGACCATTCAGCGGTTGGACCCGATCTATCTGGATGTCACCCAGTCCAGCACGCAGATGCTGGCACTGCGCAAGCAGCTCGATGCCGGCCTGGTGAAGGCCATCGATGGCAAGGCACAGGTGAAGGTGCTGCTGGAGGACGGCAGCACCTATGCGCATGAAGGCACGCTGGAGTTCGTCGGCAGCGCGGTCGATCCGGGCACCGGCAACGTGGTGCTGCGCGCGGTCATTCCGAACCCGGACGGCCTGCTGCTGCCGGGCATGTACCTGAAGGCGGTGCTGCCGATGGCCACCGACGCGCGTGCCCTGCTGGTGCCGCAGAAGGCGGTGCTGCGCAATGAACGTGGCGAGCCGCTGCTGCGCCTGCTCGATGCCAGGGACCACGTGGTGGAACGTCGGGTCAGTACCGGTCAGGTGGTGGGCAACCAGTGGCAGATCACGCAGGGCCTGAAGGCCGGCGAGCGGGTGATCGTCAGCAACGGCAGTGCGGTTTCGCTCGGCCAGCAGGTGAAGGCAGTAGCAGCCACTACGGCGCAGCTGGCCGCCATGCCGGCGATCGACCCGAACGGCAACACCGACGAAAAGTCGCACTGAGGCCCGCCGCGCATGGTTCGTTTCTTCATCGACCGGCCGATCTTCGCCTGGGTGATCGCCATCGCGGTCAGCCTGCTCGGCCTGCTCGCGATCCTGATCCTGCCGGTGGACCGCTACCCGCAGATCGCCCCACCCACCATCACCATCCGCGCCACCTACACCGGCGCCTCGTCGCAGACCGTGGAAAACGCGGTCACCCAGGTCATCGAGCAGTCCCAGCAGAGCCTGGACCACCTGATGTACATGACCTCGACCAGTGCCTCCGATGGCTCGGCGCAGGTGAACCTGGTGTTCGCCACCGGCACCAACCCGGACACCGCGCAGGTACAGGTGCAGAACCAGCTGCAGGCCGCCATGGCCACGTTGCCGCAGGCGGTGCAGCAGAATGGCCTGACCATCACCAAGTCCAGTGGTTCCATCTTCGAGGTGCTGTCGTTCACCAGCGAAGACGGCAGCATGGACAACTTCGATGTTGCCAACTTCATGGAAGCGCGCATCGACGACCAGATCAGCCGTGTCAGCGGCGTCGGCAACATCCAGCCGATCGGCCAGGAATACGCCATGCGCATCTGGCTGGATCCGGAAAAGATGCGCCAGTACGCGCTGATGCCCTCGGACATCGAGACCGCACTGCAGGCGCAGAACACCGACGTCTCGGCCGGTGAGCTGGGTGGCCAGCCGGCACTGAAGGGCCAGCAGCTCGACGCCACGGTGACCGCGCGCAGCCGCCTGCACACGCCCGAACAGTTCGCGCAGGTGGTGCTGAAGGCCGATGCCAACGGCAGCGTGGTGCACCTGGGTGACGTGGCGACGATCGGCCTAGGGCCGGAGAGCTATGACAGCATCAGCACCTTCAACGGCAAGCCGTCGGCCTCGCTGGGCATCGAGCTCAATGCCGGTGCCAACGCGATCGCCGTCTCCAAGGCCATCGATGCACGGCTTCAGCAGCTGCAGAAGTACTGGCCGCACGGCTATACCGCCCACGTGGCGTTCACCACCACGCCGTTCGTGACCATCTCGCTGAAGGAAGTGGTGATCACCCTGATCGAAGCCATCATCCTGGTGGTGCTGGTGATGTACCTGTTCCTGCAGAACTGGCGCGCCACCCTGATCCCGACCATTGCGGTACCGGTGGTGCTGCTGGGCACGTTCGGCGTGCTGGCCGCATTCGGCTATTCGATCAACACCCTGACCATGTTCGCGCTGGTACTGGCCATCGGCCTGCTGGTGGACGATGCCATCGTGGTGGTGGAGAACGTGGAGCGGGTGATGACCTTCGAAGGGCTGGCGCCGAAGCCGGCCACGCTGAAGGCGATGGGCCAGATCACCGGCGCGCTGGTCGGCATCGTGCTGGTGCTGACCGCGGTGTTCCTGCCGATGGCGTTCTTCAGCGGTGTCACCGGCGTGATCTACCGGCAGTTCTCGGTGACGATCGCTGCTGCGATGATCCTGTCGGTGCTGGTGGCGATGACCATCACCCCGGCGCTGTGCGGCAGCATCCTGCACCAGATTCCCAAGGGCGGCCATCCGCATGGCGACCACGCGGGCGAGCCGAGCCTGCTGGGCAAGTTCTTCATCTGGTTCAACCACCGTTTCGAACGCACCTCGAACGGGCTGCGTCGACGCGTGGATGGCTTCCTCGGCCGGCGCACGCTGGGGGTGCTGTTCTACCTGGTGCTGAGCGTGGCCACCGGCCTGCTGCTGTGGCACCTGCCCGGCGCATTCCTGCCCGATGAGGACCAGGGCATGCTCAACGCGCTGGTGAAGCTGCCGGCCGGTTCCACGCTGGAGCAGACGCGGGCGGTGATGGATCGTCTGAGTGCCGTCGCGGTGAAGGACGACGGCGTGCTCTCGATCCAGGCCACCGCCGGTTTCAGTGTTACCGGCAGCGGCCAGAACGTTGGCCAGGCCTTCATCCGGCTCAAGGACTGGGATGACCGCAAGGACGATGCCGATACCATCGCCGCACGGCTGACGCGGGCGATGGCCAGCGTGCCCGATGCGCAGGTGTTCATCACCTCGCCACCGGCCATCCTTGGCCTCGGCGATGCGGGCGGTTTCACCCTGGAACTGCAGGACGAAGGCGGTGCCGGCCATGCTGCCGCCGTGGCCGCGCGCAACACGCTGCTGAAGGAAGCCGCCAAGGACCCGAAGCTGGTCAACGTGCGCTACGCCAGCCTGGAAGACGCGCCGGTATACGCCGTGAAGGTGGACGACGCCAAGGCGCAGGCCATGGGCGTGAACCCGCAGGACGTCAATGACACCTTGAACGCGGCGTTGGGCGGCGACTTCGTCAACAACTTCATCTACAAGGGCCGCATCAAGAAGGTGTTCATCCAGGGCACCGCCGAAGCACGCATGCAGCCGCAGGACATCGAGCGCTGGAGCGTACGCAACCAGGCCGGGCAGATGGTGCCGCTGTCGTCGCTGATCAGCACGCATTGGACCAGCGCGCCGGCCGCACTGCAGCGCTACAACGGCGTATCAGCGATGGAAATCACCGGACAGCCGGCGCCGGGCGTCAGCTCCGGCGAGGCGATGGCCGAGATCGCGCGGCTGGCCGACACACTGCCGGAAGGCTTCAGCCATGCCTGGTCGGACATGGCCTACCAGGAACAGCTGTCGGGCAACCAGGCGCCAATGCTGTACGGCATCTCGCTGCTGTTCGTGTTCCTGTGCCTGGCCGCGCTGTATGAAAGCTGGGCGGTGCCGTTCGCGGTGATGCTGGCGGTGCCGGTGGGCGTGTTCGGTGCCGTGCTGATGATGAACCTGCGTGGCCTCAACAACGATGTGTACTTCCAGGTCGGCCTGCTGACCACGATCGGTCTGGCGGCGAAGAACGGCATCCTGATCGTCGAGTTCGCGCGCATCCTTGAACAGCAGGGCAAGAGCACCCGTGAGGCGATCCTGCAGGCGGTCTATCTGCGGCTGCGGCCGATCGTGATGACCTCGCTGGCGTTCCTGATGGGCGTGTTGCCGCTGGTGTTCGCCACCGGCGCCGGTTCGGCCGCGCGCCGTTCGCTGGGTACCGGCGTGGCCGGCGGTACGGTCGCCTCGATGGTGCTGGGCATGTTCTTCGTGCCGTTGTTCTACCTGCTGGTGCGCCGCATGTTCCCGGGCCACGCGCCGGCCGACGCCACTGCCCCGGAGGCACGCCCATGAAGCCGATGCTGCTGCGCGCCCTGGCGGCCGCGACGATGACCACCCTGCTGGGCGGCTGCGTGAGCATGGCGCCTCATTACCAGCGCCCCGAGGCGCCGGTACCGGCGCAGTTCGGCAATGCCGCTGCCGGCCAGGCCGAGCCGGCAGTGGCGATGCCGGCCTGGCGTGAGGTGTTCCTGGAACCGCGCCTGCAGCAGGTCATCGCGCTGGCGCTGCAGAACAACCGCGACCTGCGCGTGGCGGTGCTGCAGGTGGAGAAGGAACGCGCGCAGTACCGCATCCAGCGCGCAGCGCTGCTGCCGTCGGTGGATGCCAGCGGCAGTGTCACCCGCTCGCGGGTGAGCGATGCCAACAGCGAGACCGGTGCCACCCAGGTGACCGAGTCCGACGCGGTGCAGGTCGGCATCAGCAGCTGGGAACTGGACCTGTTCGGGCGCATCCGCAGCCTGAAGAACGAGGCCCTGCAGAACTGGTTGGCCAGCGCCGAGAACCAGCGTGCCGCACGCACCAGCCTGGTCGCCGAAGTGGCAACGGCGTGGCTCGCGTTGGCGGCCGATGGGCAGTCGTTGGCATTCACGCAACAGACCCTGGACAGCCAGCAGCAGACCCTGCAGCGCACCGAGGCCCGCCATGCACAGGGCCTGGCCTCGGGCCTGGACCTGTCGCAGGTACAGACCAGCGTGGACGCCGCGCGCGGTGCGCTGGCCAAGCTGCAGACGCAGCAGGCGCAGGATCGCGATGCATTGCAGCTGTTGGTAGGGGCGCCGCTGGATCCGGCCCTGCTGCCAACCACGCAGGCGCTGGATGGCAGCGTGGCACTGGCGCCGCTGCCGGCCAACCTTCCGTCCAGCGTGCTGCTGCAGCGCCCGGACGTGTTGTCCGCCGAACACGCACTGCAGGCGGCCAATGCCGATATCAGTGCCGCGCGCGCTGCGTTCTTCCCCACGCTGACGCTGACCGCCAACTACGGCCACAGCTCCACCGCGTTGTCGACGCTGTTCTCGGCCGGCACCCGTGGCTGGTCGTTCGCACCCAGCATCACCGCGCCGATCTTCCATGCCGGCGCACTGAAGGCCTCGTTGGATGCCTCGAAGATCGGCAAGGACATCGGCATCGCGCAGTACGGGAAGGCGATCCAGCAGGCCTTCAGCGAAGTGGCCGATGCGCTGGCCACGCGTGACCACCTGACCGCACAGATGGACGCGCAGCGCGCGCTGGTGGCCGCCAGCCAGCGCAGCTACACGCTGGCCGATGCGCGCTACCGCACCGGGCTGGATGGCTACCTGCAGTCGCTGGATGCACAGCGCAGCCTGTATGCCGCGCAGCAGGACCTGATCGCGCTGCAGCAGCAGGAAGCGGGCAACCGGGTGACCTTGTTCAAGGTATTGGGCGGCGGCGCCGACGCGCGGTAACACGATCTGCTCTGGTAGGTGCCGACCTTGGTCGGCACGGAAGCATGGAGTGTCGCGATCTGATGATTCGTGCCGACCAACGTCGGCAGCCACCAGGGCAGATTCATGTGCCGACCAAGGTCGGCAGCCACCAGAAGCAGGTGCGACCGCTTACGCCACGCGGCCCCGGCGTGCGCGCTCCAGATGCACCAGCAGCAGTGAGATCGCTGCCGGCGTCATGCCGGGAATCCGCTGCGCCTGGCCGATGGTCTGCGGGCGTACGCGCTCCAGTTTCTGCAGGGCTTCGGCCGACAGCCCGCGCACCGTCGCGTAGTCGAAGGCTTCAGCGATCGGCGTGGCTTCATGCCGTTGCTGGCGCTCGATCTCCTCGCGCTGGCGGTCCAGGTAGCCGGCGTACTTCACGCCGATCTCCACCTGCTCGGCCACCTTGGCGTCGGCCACGGCCGGGCCAAGCGACGGCACCTGCATCAGCTGCGCGTAATCCAGCTCGGGGCGCTTGATCAGGTCCAGCACATTGGTTTCGCGGCTGACCGTTACACCCAGCGTGTCCTGTACCTCGCGGCCCAGTGCATTGGCCGGGGTTGCCCACAGCGCGCCCAGACGTGCGCGCTCGGCAGCGACGGCTACCTGCTTGGTCTCGAACGCGCTCCAGCGGCGGTCATCCACCAGGCCCATCTCGCGGCCGGCCGGAGTCAGGCGCTGGTCGGCATTGTCCTCGCGCAGCTGCAGGCGGTACTCGGCGCGGCTGGTGAACATGCGGTAGGGCTCGTTGGTGCCGTGGGTGATCAAGTCATCCACCAGCACGCCCAGGTAGGCTTCGTCGCGGCGCGGGCACCAGCCGTCCAGCCCGCGCACCTGGCGCGCTGCGTTGAGGCCGGCCAGCAGGCCCTGCGCGGCGGCTTCTTCATAGCCGGTGGTGCCGTTGATCTGGCCGGCGAAGAACAGGCCGTTGACCAGCTTGGTTTCCAGCGAGGCCTTCAGCCCGCGCGGGTCGAAGAAGTCGTACTCGATTGCGTAGCCGGGGCGGGTGATGTGCGCGTTCTCGAAACCACGGATGCTGCGCACCATTTCCAGCTGCACGTCGAACGGCAGCGAGGTGGAGATGCCGTTGGGGTAGATCTCGACGATGCCCAGGCCCTCGGGTTCCACGAAGATCTGGTGGCTGGCCTTCTCGGCGAAGCGCACCACCTTGTCCTCGATGGACGGGCAGTAGCGCGGGCCGATGCCTTCGATCTGGCCGCTGTACAGCGGTGAGCGGTGCAGCGCGTCGCGGATGATCTGGTGGGTCTGTTCGGTGGTGTGGGTGATCCAGCAGCTGACCTGCTGCGGATGCTCGTCCACCGAGCCGAGGAAGGACATCACCGGCCGCGGCGAATCGCCGGGCTGCTCATCCATCACGCTGTAGTCCAGCGAGCGGCCGTCGATGCGCGGCGGCGTGCCGGTCTTCAGGCGATCCACCTGGAACGGGCGTTCGCGCAGGCGCGCAGCCAGCGTGGTGGCCGGCGGGTCGCCCATGCGGCCGGCGGCGTACTGGGTCGGGCCGACGTGGATCTTGCCGGCCAGGAAGGTGCCGGCGGTGAGCACCACGGCTTCCGCGTCGAAGCGCAGGCCGGTCTGGGTGATGACCCCGCGCACGTGGTCGCCCTCGATGACCAGGTCATCCACCGCCGCCTGGAACACGGTCAGGTTGGCCTGGCCTTCGACGATGGCGCGGATCGCCATGCGGTACAGGTTGCGGTCGGCCTGGCAGCGGGTGGCGCGCACGGCCGGGCCCTTGGAGGCGTTCAACGTGCGCCACTGGATGCCGGCGCGGTCGGCGGCATGCGCCATCGCACCGCCCAAGGCGTCGATCTCCTTGACCAGGTGGCCCTTGCCGATGCCGCCGATGGCCGGGTTGCAGCTCATTGCGCCCACCGTTTCGATGTTGTGGGTCAGCAGCAGGGTGCGCACGCCGGTGCGGGCCGCGGCCAGCGCGGCTTCGGTGCCGGCGTGGCCACCGCCGATGACGATGACGTCGTAACGATGGAAGGACGGGTTCATGGGGGTTGTTCAGCTGGGGGCGGGCGCGGCTGGGGCGGCGCCGGGGTGGCGATTTTAGCGCCATTCGGGGCCGGGGCGTCGGCGTCCACTGGCCGGCGTCGAAATCAGCCCTAAAGTTGGCAGGATTTTTGCAGATAACCCAATAGCACCCACCGTGGCTGGCGCCGTAGGCGCCCGTGACCGGAATTGGAACAGGGGCCGGTACAGGCGCACGGTGGGGGAGCAGAGGGCCGGCAGTCGGGGGACTGTCCGGCCCTGTTTTTTTTGCGGCTGTCGGGAAGGCGCCATCCACGCATGGCGTGGATCTACTGAAGCCGGGGCCCTCGTCGGTTGGCGACCCAACAAAACAAACGGCCCCGCATTGCGGGGCCGTCTGCCTTCAGAGGTGCCGACATCCGACAGGGCCGGAACAGGGGGGATCCAGATGTTCCTGTCGGATATCGACGTAGAGCTTTTTGCGGCGACCCGTGTCGTTTTTGTCACTTTGTGACGCGGGCCGTCACTGTCCGCGTAGATTGGGGCTTAGACCGTGTGAAATGCAAGATGGTTCAGCGCTCAACTGTGCGCTGCGTCGCACGATCCATGTTGCGCCAGGGGGAACCGTTCATCCTCGGCGCGCTCGGCGCCGGCGCCGGACGGGCCTGCGGCGGAGGGGCCGAAGGCCGCACGCCGGACTGCGGCGGGCGGCGCATCGAGTCCATGTTCCGCCATGGCGAACCCCCGTTGTACGACGGCCGCGACGGCGGTGGCGGACGGTTCTCCCCTCCATTGCCCGGGCGCGGCGGCGGGCGGTGGTTGTGCGGCGGGCGGTAGATCGGGCGCGAGTAATACGGGTTGCCGTAGCCGCCGTAATAGCCGCCATAGCCACCGTAGTAGGGGCCGTAGTTGTAGGGATAACCGGCCGGGTAGCGGTATTCCACCGACGGCGCACCGTGGTAGTAGCTGCCGCTGCGGCCGCCGCCGACATAGTCGTAGGTGGTGCAGCCGGTCAGGGCCAGCAACAGGCCACCGGCAAGCATCAGGCGCGTTTTCATGGTGGGTCCCCCCAGAGGACGGGTGTGCAGTCAGCTTCGGGCGCCAGCATTGAATCGGCCCTTAATTCCGCCGGCCAGGATGAATGGAGGCGTAGGGCTACATGCTGGCATGACCTTGTCCCGGTCGCCAGCGCGAAGCCATACGTTAATCTTGCGTCATGAGCGATTCACTGTTGCCCCGCGCCGACGACGTCCTGCTTGCTGCCGCGAGGATCGCCCCGCACGCCAGCGTGACGCCGGTGCTGCGCTCGCGCACGCTCGATGCGCTGGCCGGCGCGAGCCTGGCGTTCAAGGCCGAGCACCTGCAGCGCGGTGGCGCATTCAAGTTCCGTGGTGCCTGCAACGCGGTGTGGTCACTGGAGGCCGATCGCGCCAGTGCCGGCGTGGTCACCCACTCCTCCGGCAATCACGGCGCCGCACTGGCACTGGCCGCACGCACCCGTGGCATTCCCTGCCACGTGGTGGTGCCCGAAGGCGCAGTGGCGGCCAAGCTGGCCAACATTGCCCGCCATGGCGCGACGCTCTGGCGCTGCCCGCCGACCATTGCCGACCGTGAGGCCACCTGCGCCAAGGTACAGGTCGATACCGGCGCGACTCTCGTCCATCCCTATGCCGACCCGGCAGTGATGGCCGGGCAGGGCACCGCCGCCCTGGAATTGCTGCACAGCGACGGCCCGTTTGATGTGCTGGTGGTGCCGGTGGGCGGTGGCGGCCTGGCCAGCGGTACCGCCTTGGCGCTGCAGCATGCCAGCCCGCAGACCCGGCTGGTGCTGGCCGAGCCGGCCGGCGCCGATGACACCGCGCGATCACTGGCCGCAGGCGAGCGCCAGGGGGCGTTCACCCCCGACACGATCTGCGATGGACTGCGTACCCTGATCGGCGCGCCCAATTTCGAACTGCTGCGCGCGGCCGGTGCCGAGGTGATCGTGGTTGATGACGCGGCGACGATGGCCGCGATGCGCTTGCTGTGGGAAGTCCTCAAGCAGGTGGTCGAGCCGTCCTCGGCCACCGTGCTGGCCGCGGTACTGGCGCAGCCGCAGCGTTTTGCCGGCCTGCGCGTGGGCCTGGTCCTGTCCGGTGGCAACGTCGACCTGCCCGCACTGCGCTGGGGCGCGCCTTGAGCCGCGAGCGCAACCGGCATCGCACCGGCCTGCTGGGCTGGCTGTGGAGGCTGTTCGTGGTGCTGGTGATCTGGCTGCTGGGCGTGACCGCCTGGATTGTCTGGGTCGGTGAACGTGACCAGGCCGCCAAGGCCGACGCCATCATCGTGCTTGGTGCAGCGGCCTACGACGCCAAACCGTCACCGGTGTTCGAAGAACGCATCCGCCACGGTCTGGATCTGTACGAGGCCCAGTACGCGCCACTGCTGATATTCACCGGTGGCTATGGCGGCACCGGCGCGCGCTTCTCCGAATCGCAGGTGGCGCGGCGTTATGCGCTGAAGCATGGCGTGCCGGATGATGCGATCCTGATCGAAACCGCTTCGCGCAACACCGTGCAGAACCTGGTCGAAGCCAAGCGGCTGATGGACCAGCGTGACCTGCACCGGGTGATCATCGTCAGCGACCCGCTGCACATGGCGCGCGCGCTGCGCCTGAGCAAGGCACTGGGCATCGACGCGCTGGCCTCGTCCACGCCCAGCACGCGCTTCCGCAGCTTCCACACCAGCTGGCGCTTCCTGGTGCAGGAGATCTATTTCTTCCACCGCGACCTGGTGCGTCCGCCGCTGAGCTCGCCGGCCAATACCTGAGGGCGGCCTGCATTTGGTGGGTGCCAACCTTGGTTGGCACAACCTGTCAGATCGCGATGCCGCCGGCACTGTGCCGACCAAGGTCGGCACCTACCAGAGCGGGTTCCGTGCATGAATCGTAGTTGCCGACCTTGGTCGGCGCATGACCTGCGATCGTTCGATCAGCTTTGCTTGCGACGGATCGGAATCGCCGACACCGGCACCGAGGCCACGTCATGCCCGCCTTCTCGGATCGGTGCGCCCGGGTCCGGTGCCCAGGCATGCGCATAGATCACTTCCCAACTGCTGGGCAACTTGCCGTCGGCACGGCGCATCGGCTCGTATGCCGCCGCCGCCGCCGCGAAACGGCTACGCCCGGTCAGGGTGTGGCGGCGGTCCACCCGCGCATTGGTGGCGCCCATCGCACGCAGTTCGCGCATCAATGACGGCAGGTCGTCATAGGTCAGGGTGAACAGATCGCGATCCAGCACCGGGTCGCGGAAGCCGGCCATCATCAGCGCGTCGCCGAACTGGGCGATCTGCGCGAAGCGGCTCACGTGCGGGCGGTCATCGGCGGCCGCGAAGGCCTCGTTGAGTTCGACCAGGGTCTCCGGGCCGAAGGTCGAGCACAGCAGCAGGCCACCAGGCTTGAGCACACGGCGGAACCCGGCAAATACCGCCGGCAGGTCGTCCAGCCACTGCAGGCACAGGTTGCTGAAGATCACGTCCACGCTGTTGTCGGCCAGCGGCAGCGCAGCGGCGTCGCCGCACAGGCGCTGGAACGGCTTCCACCAGCCGGCCTGGCGCTTGGCCTGGTCCAGCATCGGAAGCGCCACGTCCAGCGCGATCACCTGCGCCTTCGGCCAGCGCTTCTTCATCAACGCACTGGCATGGCCGGTACCCGCGCCGATGTCCAGCACCACCTCGGGCTTGCGCGCCTCCAGGTAGTCCAGCGATTCGATCAACCGCGACTGCACCTCGCGCTGCAGGGCGGCGGCGGCGTCGTAGCTGCTGGCGGCACGCGCGAACGCGCGGCGGACATGGCGGGCATCGAAGTGGGACGGCATTGCGAAAGTCTCTTAGAACGTACCGGGGTAGGCGCCGCCGTCGATCAGCAGGTTCTGCCCGGTGAGGTAACCGGCCTGTGCGCTGCACAGGAAGGCGCAGGCGGCGCCGAATTCGTCCGGCGTGCCGAAGCGGCCGGCGGGAATCTGCTGGCGGCGGCGCTCGGCCACTTCGCCGGCATCGCCGTCCTTGCCCGCGCTGTGGGCGAAGTTGGCGCGCAGGCGGTCGGTGTCGAACTGGCCGGGCAGCAGGTTGTTGATCGTGACATTGTGGGCCACGGTGCGGCGCGACAGGCCGGCGACGAACCCGGTCAGGCCGCTGCGCGCGCCATTGGACAGCGCCAGGATGTCGATCGGGGCCTTCACTGCCGACGAGGTGATGTTGACGATGCGGCCGAAGCCGCGCTCGATCATCGCGTCGACGGTGGCGCGGATCAGCGCGATCGGCGCCAGCATGTTGGCGTCCAGCGCGGCGATCCAGTCGTCGCGCTCGAAATTGCGGAAATCACCGGGCGGCGGACCACCGGCGTTGTTGACCAGGATGTCCACCTGCGGGCATGCGGCCAGTGCCGCCGTGCGGCCGGTCTCGGTGGTGACATCGGCGGCGACTGCACGCACCTCGGCGGCGCCGGCCAGTGCGCGCAGCTCTTCGGCGGCAGCCTGCAGCGCAGCGTCACCACGGGCCACGATCACTACGTTGACGCCCTCACGCACCAGCGCACGCGCGCAACCCAGGCCCAACCCCTTGCTTGCGCCGCAGACCAGTGCCCAGCGGCCGTTGATACCCAGATCCATGCGTCAGTCCTGCGGAATTCGGAAGGCGCTCATTGTCCGCCAACGGCCGGTGACAGGCCGGCAACGAAGTGTTGCAGCGCGGTGGCCACTTCGTCGGCATGACCGAGGAAGGGCGCATGGCCGCCGTGGGCGATGGTCAGCGCCTGCGCGCCCGGAGCGAGCGCCGCGGCGGCCTGCATCGCCGCAGGAGACACCAGCCGGTCACGCTGGCCGGCGATCCACAGGCTGGGTTTGCCCAGGGTCGGCAGTGCACCGCGCAGGTCGGTGCTTTCCAGCAGGCGCAATCCCTCCAGCAGTGCACGTTCGGTGGGCGCACCGCGCTCGACCAGGCGCTGGCGCAGCGTGCGCAGCTCCTCGCGGGCGTGCGCCGAGCCCATCACGTCCAGCGCGAGGAAGCGTTCCAGGGTGCCGGCGAAGTCGGTGGCCAACTCGCGACCGAACTGCTCGAACACGGCCGGTTCCACCGCATGCGGCCAGTCCTCGCCACGTACGAAGCGCGGCGTGGCGGCGATCATCGCCAGCCCGCGCACCTTCGGCAGCGTCGCCGCCGCATGCAGTGCGAACAGACCACCCAGCGACCAGCCGCACCACACCGCCGGTGGCGTGGACGCGGCAATGGCATTGACCACGAACGGCAGGCGCAGCGGCGTGGTGTCCTCGCGGCTGTGGCCATGGCCGGGAAGGTCGACCAGATGCAGGGTGAACTGGTCGGCCAAGCGCTGCACCAGTGGTGCGAACACACCGCCCTGAAGGGCCCAGCCGTGGATCAGAACCAGGTCCGGCCCGCGGCCGGTGACTTCAATATGCATGGGCAACGACGCGGAACTCAGGCGAAAGCGGGCAGCGGCGGCGGCGCGGCTTCGCGCACGGCCAGGGTGACGCGGTCGCGCGCGCTGGCGATGGCTTCCACCAGGCCGCGCACCTGTTCCGGCGTGTGCAGCGCGGACAGTGTCACGCGCAGGCGTGCCTTGCCTTCCGGCACCGTCGGCGGGCGGATTGCACCAACCAGCCAGCCGGCCTGCTCCAGCGCCGTGGACATCGCCACGGCGGTGTGGTCATCACCGCACAGCAGCGGCTGGATCGGTGTGTCGGAAGCCATCAGGTCCAGCCCATGGCGACGCGCTTCACTGCGGAACAGCGCGATCAGGTCGGTCAGCTTGGTGCGGCGCCAGTGGTCGCGGCGCGCCAGGCGCACCGCTTCAAGCGCAGCAGCGGCCATCGCCGGTGGCACGGCGGTGGTGTAGATGTACGGGCGTGCGGTTTCGGCCAGATGCTCGATCAGGTCGTCGCGGCCCAGCACCAGCGCACCGGAACCGCCCAATGCCTTGCCCAGCGTGACCAGCTGCAGCGGCACATCGTCCACGCCCAGCCCGGCGGCGGCCACGGCACCACGGCCATCACCGACCACGCCTACACCGTGCGCATCATCCACATAGAACAGCGCCTGCTGCAGGCGTGCCACAAGCGACAATGCACGCAGCGGTGCGATGTCGCCATCCATGCTGAAGACCCCATCGGTGACCAGCATTGCCGCGCCATCGGGCGCGTGCTTGAGCTGACGCATTGCGCCTTCCGCATCCAGATGCGGATAACGGCGCAGGCGTGCGCCGGCCAACCGGGTGGCATCGAGCAGGCTGGCGTGGTTGAGCTTGTCCTGTACGCAGACATCGTTCTCTTCGCTCAGCAGTGCCTGCTGCACCGCCAGATTGGCGGCGAAGCCACTGCCGAACAGCAGCGCACGCGGATAGCCCAGCCACTCGGCCACCTCGCGTTCCAGCGCCTCATGCAGGGCGTGGTGGCCGCAGACCAGGTGCGAGGCACCGGCACCAGCGCCTTCGCGCGCGGCGGCGTCCTGCAGTGCGTTGACCACGCTGAACTGCTGGGCCAGGCCCAGGTAGTCGTTGCTGCAGAAGCCGGTCAGCCACTGGCCGTCCACTTCCAGGCGCACGCCGTCACGACGGGTGACCGTGCGTCGCGGGCGGCGACGGCCTTGGGCATCGCGCAGAGCGCGCTGGGCGTGGAGGCGGGCGGTCAGGTCGGGGCGGGCCATGGTGGCTGATTGCGTCGACGGGGCGGCTAGGGTAGCGCGTTGCCGCGGCGCCTGCTTGCGGCCCGTCTCAGGCCGCGTGAGCGCAGCCACAGCCGGGCGTATCGGCACTGATATCGGCGTGCACGGTGCCGCCGTGGTCGTGGCCTTCGGCATCCACCTGCACCGCCATCGGCTGCAGACCCAGGCGCGCGAACAAGGCCAGGTCGCGTTCGCTTTCCGGGTTGCCGGTGGTCAGCAGCTTGTCGCCATAGAAGATCGAATTGGCACCGGCCAGGAAGCACAGCGCCTGCAGTTCGTCGCTCATCGCCTCGCGCCCGGCCGACAGCCGCACCATGGAGCGTGGCATGGCGATGCGCGCCACCGCGATCATGCGCACGAACTCGAACGGGTCCAGCTCGGCACTGCCATGCAGCGGCGTGCCCGCCACCTGCACCAGCTTGTTGATCGGCACCGAATCCGGATGCGCCGGCAACGTGGCCAGTGCCAGCAGCAGGCCAACGCGCTGCGCGCGCGTCTCGCCCATGCCGACAATGCCGCCGCAACAGGTTTTCAGGCCTGCATCGCGCACGTGCTCCAGCGTATCCAGGCGGTCCTGGTACTGGCGCGTGTGGATGATCGAATCGTAGTAGTCCGGCGCGGTGTCGAGATTGTGGTTGTAGTAGTCCAGGCCCGCATCCTTCAGCGCACGCGCCTGCTCACCACTGAGCATGCCCAGCGTGGCGCAGGTCTCCAGGCCCAGAGCCTTCACCCCGGCGATCATCGCCGCCACCTTCGGGATGTCGCGGTCCTTCGGTGAACGCCACGCGGCACCCATGCAGAAGCGCGACGCACCGGCGGCCTTGGCCTGGCGGGCCTTGGCCAGGACCGCGTCGGTGTCCATCAGCTTCTGCGCGTTCACCCCGGTGCTGTAGCGCTGCGCCTGCGGGCAGTACGCGCAGTCTTCCGGGCAGCCGCCGGTCTTGACCGACAGCAGGGTGGACACCTGCACCTGCGACGGGTCGAAGTGCTCGCGATGGACCGCTGCGGCGCGGAACAGCAGTTCGGGGAACGGCAGCTCGAACAGCGCCTGCAGTTCGTCGTGTTGCCAGTCGTGGCGGATGGCAGCAGCCATGGCGGGACCTTGGGTACGAGTGGAGCGAGGGCGGCAGTGTGGGTGGCTCGGCGAAGGCTGTCAACCATATAGATTCTAATTTGGTTTACGGGCCGTTCGTGCAATCGAGCATCGACCGAAGCGCCGCATTTCACCGCATGCTGCAAGGCGTCCAGCCACAGTGCCTGCTGCCCAACGCAAGCGCTGGCGCGCAGACTCTCTCCCATGATTGGTCTTCACCGACTCCGCGACCGCATCACCACACTGGTCCTGAGTGAGGCCTGGCGCCGCCGCGCCGCGCTCTGGGGTGGCGCTGTGGCCGTGGCGCTGGTAGCCATCCTGTTCGCCAAGGCCAGTGACGCGGCCTTCCATCTGTTCCAGCGCATCACCTCGCACTCGCCGTGGTGGACCCTGCTGCTCACGCCCGGCATCTTCGCGCTGCTGGCCTGGTTGACCGCCGGTGTGCTGAAACCCACGCGGGGCAGCGGTATTCCGCAGGTCATCGCTGCGTTGGACAAGCCCGATGAGCCATTTCGGAAGACCAATCTTTCGCCTGCGGTCTCAGCCGGCAAGCTGCTGCTGACCTCGTTGTCGCTGCTCGGCGGCGCGTCGGTCGGGCGCGAGGGGCCCACCGTCCACGTGGGCGCCAGCCTGATGTACCTGTTCGGCCGCTGGTTCGGTTTCAAGGATCCGCGCGAGCTCTCGCACTTCCTGCTGGCCGGTGGTGCTGCCGGCATTGCGGCGGCGTTCAACACACCGCTGGCGGGTATCGTCTTCGCCATCGAAGAGCTCAGCGGCCGCTTCGAGCATCGCTTCTCAGGCACGCTGCTGACCGCGGTGATCGTCGGTGGCGTGGTGTCGCTGGGCCTGCTGGGCAACTACACCTACTTCGGCCACGTGAGCGCACGCCTGCCGCTCGGCCAGGGCTGGCTGGCCATCCTGCTGTGCGGCGTGGTGGCGGGCTTGCTGGGAGGCCTGTTCGCACGCGCAGTATTGGCCAGTGCGGCGGGCCGCCCGCGCTGGCTCGGGCAACTGCGGCAGCGGCATCCGGTTCTGTTGGCCGCAGGCTGCGGCCTGGTGGTGGTACTGCTCGCCCTGGTCTTCGGTGAAGGCGCGTTCGGCACCGGCTACGAGCAGGCGCGCAGCCTGGTGCAGGGGCAGGCGATGGTCGGCCATGAGTTCGGGTTGATGAAGTTGTTGGCCAATCTCGCGTCGTACGTGGCCGGTATTCCCGGCGGCCTGTTCTCGCCGGCGCTGGCGGTCGGCGCGGGACTCGGCCACAACCTGGCGGCGCTGATGCCGGGCGTGGACCCGCGCGCGTTCGTGCTGCTGGGCATGTGTGCTTACCTGACCGGCGTCACCCAGGCGCCACTGACCTCGGCGGTGATCTCGCTGGAGCTGACCGACAGTGGTGACCTGCTGCTGCCGATCCTGGCCACGGTGCTGATCGCGCGTGGCGTGTCCGGGCTGGTGTGCAGGGTGCCGATCTACCGCGGGTTGGCGGAGTTGTTGATGGCGCCCCGTGCGCCAGACGTCGCGGGGGGCACCGATCCTGGAGCGCGGACCTGAGGCAGGCTCATGTGCCCTGCCGCAGCCAGGCCACCAGTGCCGAGAACGCGGGCGATGGCTGGCGTCGGTTCGGGTAGTACAGGTGGTAACCGGCGAAGGGCACGCACCATTTGTCCAGCACGGCCACCAGGCGCCCAGCCGCCAGATGCTCGGTGACCAGTGGTTCGGGAACATAGGCCAGCCCCAGACCGTCAAGCGCGGCGTTGATGACGTGAGTCATGCTGTTGAACACCAGCGGTCCCTCCCCGCGCACGCTGAACTCCTTTCCCTTTCCCTTTCCCTTGCCCTTGTCCTCGAATTCCCAGGCGTAGATCGATCCGTTGGGACGGTGGCGGATGTTGATGCAGCGGTGGCGGGTGATGTCGGCCGGCTTCTTCGGCTTCGGGTGCGCGTCGAAGTATGCAGGGGAGGCCACTACGACCAGCCTCCAGTCCGGACCGACACGCACTGCGATCATGTCCTTGCTCAGCGCCTCACCCAGGCGGATGCCGGCGTCGAAACGCTGCTCGACCACGTTGGTGAACCCGTAGTCCACGTAGAACTCCAGCGTGATGTCCGGGTACGCGGCCAGGAAGCCAGCGAGACGCGGGCGGATGATCATCTCGATCGAATCGTCGGTACAGGAAATCCGCAGTGTTCCGGTCGGGGTGTCGCGCAGTTCGCCCAGTGCCTCGATGCTGGCGCCGATGGCCGCGAAGTGAGGGCCGATGGAGTGCATCAGACGCTCGCCGGCCTGGGTGGGCGACACATTGCGGGTGGTGCGGGCCAACAGGCGGATGCCCAACCGCTCTTCCAGCAGGCGCATCGAATGGCTCAACGCCGAAGGCGTGACGCCGAGGCGCGCAGCTGCCTTGGTAAAGCTCTGTTCCTGCGCAACAACCAGGAACGCCTGGAGATCATTGGATTTCACGAAGGCCATGGCGCTGCATCGTTCGGAGGCATGGCCGAACCCTAGCACGGACTTGTGAGCACAGCTCAGCAATCCATCAATCGGCAGGTGGATTATCACGGCAGGCCCCCCCGCCTATCGTGGCGCCCTGCATCCTCCTCCAAGGCCACGACCATGAAGCGCACCCCCCTGCTGCTGGCGCTGATCACCAGTGCATTCGCCCCTTTGACCGTGATGGCCGCCGATGTTCCTGTTGCGGTAAAGCCGGCGGGCGCGGACAACTTCTACAGAAGCGCCGATGTATCCCGCGAGCGTGTGACGTTCCGCAACCAGTACCAGATGAGCGTAGTGGGTACGTTGTACCGCCCGAAAACCCGGCGCGGGAATGAGCACGCCCCGGCGATCATCGTCGGCCACCCGATGGGCGCGGTGAAAGAGCAGAGCGCGCAGCTGTACGCGCAGAAGCTGGCCGAGCAGGGCTTTGTGACGCTGGCGATCGACCTGCCGTTCTGGGGCGAAAGCCAGGGTGAGCCGCGCAATCTGGTGGCCCCGGAGATCTATGTGGAAGCCTTCAGCGCTTCGGTCGACTACCTGGGGACGCGCGAGTTCATCGATCGGGAGCGCATCGGCGTGCTCGGTATCTGCGGCAGCGGCAGCTTTTCCATCGCAGCCGCCAAGCTGGACCCACGCCTGAAGGCCGTCGCCACCGTCAGCATGTACGATATGGGCGCGGTTACACGCAATGGCCTGAAGCATTCGCAGAGCGCAGACCAGCGCAAGGCACTGCTGGAAAAAGCCGCCGAGCAGCGCTACACCGAGTTCGATAGTGGCAAGGGCGTCTTCCTCGATTATCTGCCGGCCACGCTGCCGCCCGATGCAGACCCGGTCACCCGTGAATTCTGGGATTTCTACCGCACCACGCGCGGCGCCGCCCTTCCCAAGGGCTATACGCTGGAACAGACCCAGAACCGCATGCTGACCAGCGAAGTGCGCTTCATGAATTTCTATCCGTTCAACGACATCGAAACGATCTCGCCACGTCCCATGTTGTTCATCGCCGGCAGCGAAGCGCACTCTCGTGAATTCAGCGAAGACGCCTACCGACTGGCGGGTCAACCCAAGGAGTTGTATATCGTGCCGGGAGCCGGCCACGTGGATCTGTACGACCGCACCGATCTGATTCCGTTTGCGAAGCTGGGCAGCTTCTTCAGGCAGAACCTGGCAGAACGTTGAGATGAGTGCTTCGATCGCATCCAACGCAACGGCGGAAGGCACTCCTGCGCGTGCGCATTGGGGCGGTGTGCTGGCGATGACGCTATGCGTGTTCGCTCTCATCGCTTCGGAGTTCATGCCGGTCAGCCTGCTCACGCTCATGGCCGCCGATCTGCGCGTAAGCGAAGGCATGGCCGGCTACGGCATCGGCATCTCAGGTGTGTTCGCGGTGCTGACCAGCCTGTCGATCAGCCGCGTGGCGGCTCGCATGGACCGCAGGACACTACTGCTGTCGTTGACCTCGCTGATGGCAGTCTCCGGCGCGGTGGTGGCATGGGCCAACGGCTATGCGATGTACATGGCGGGCCGCGCGCTGATCGGCATCGTCATCGGTGGCTTCTGGTCGATGTCCGCCGCCACCGCCATGCGACTGGTACCTGCGGCACAGGTGCCACGCGCACTGGCGATCTTCAACGGGGGCAATGCATTGGCAACTGTGATTGCCGCGCCGCTGGGGAGCTGGCTGGGCGGTGTGATCGGTTGGCGGGGTGCCTTCCTGTGCCTGTTGCCCATAGCGGCCGTCGCACTGGTGTGGCAATGGCTGAGCCTGCCCCGCCTGCCGGCATCGCCCGTTGCCGCGACCGACAGTGTGCTGGGCTTGCTCAGGCACCGCGTCGTGCTCCTCGGGATGGGGGCCTGCGGCGCATTCTTCATGGGGCAGTTCGCACTGTTCACTTATATCCGGCCGTTCCTGGAAGCCGTGACCCATGCTGGCAGCACCGCGTTGCCATTGATGCTGCTTGCCATTGGCGCGAGCGGCGTTGTCGGGACGCTCGTCATTGGTGTCTTTCTTGCGCGTGGTCTGTCCAGGACCCTGATCGCAATCCCCGTACTGATGGCAGCTGTGGCTGTAGCGCTGGTGCCACTGGGCGCATACGCATGGCCGGTGGTGACGCTCCTTGCCATCTGGGGCTTCCTCGCCACCGCGGCGCCAGTGGGCTGGTGGAGCTGGGTCGCGCGGACCTTCGCCGGCAATGCCGAGGCCGGTGGCGGATTGATGGTGGCGGTAGTGCAGTGCTCGATCGCGCTGGGCTCCACCCTGGGGGGACTGTTGTTCGACAGTCTCGGCTATGCCAGCAACTTCATGGCCAGCGCCGGCGTCCTGCTGGTCGCCGCACTGTTGGCTTGGCGGACGGCAAAACGGGCTGCTCTGCTCCTGTAGGGCGCGCGCCGCAACTGTGGGGCGACAGCGGTCTGCACGATCTGCCGATAGGCACGTTCCATTGCTCGGATAATCAGGATCAATCATTTCGTATCTTCACTCCTGTAGTGAAGCTGATTCCCCGTTGCACCGTCTACCCGATGCCAGGTGCGCCGCTGAAGATGCACCCACGCCGGGGCTGCGCCCGGACCCGCATCGAGAGCGACCATGATCAACTGCCGTATCCGCCGCCTGGCGGCTGCCGTCCTGGCCCTGGCCAGTTCCCCCGCGCTGGCGCTGGCAGGCACGCCTGTGCTTCCCAGCGAACGCAGCATCGGTGTCATCGAGCCGGTGGCGCGTTTCGAAGGTGCCATGCCCACCAGCGTGGCGGTGTCCGAGACCGGGCGGATCTTCGTCAACTTCCCGCGCTGGGGCGACGAGGTGCCCTACAGCGTGGCCGAGTGGCGCGATGGCCATGCCGTGCCCTATCCGGATGCGCGCATCAACCGCAAGGACGGCCCCGATCCGGCGGCCCACTTCATCAGCGTGCAGAGTGTGGTGGCCGATGGCCAGGGCCGGTTGTGGGTGCTGGATACCGCCGCGCCCGGGTTCTCTGCACCACTGGCCGGCGGCGCCAAGCTGGTGGCGATCGATCTGGCCACCAATGCCGTGGCCAGAACGCTGGTGTTCCCGGCCAACGTCATCGACGCGCGCACCTACGTCAACGATGTGCGCTTCGATTTCCGTGTCGGTCGCGAGGGCGTGGCCTACGTGACCGACTCGTCGCTGAGCGGCATCGGCGGCATCATCGTGATCGACCTGGCGACCGGCGCCGCGTCCAAGCGCCTGATCGGTCATGTGTCCACATCGGCGGATCCGGCATTCGTACCGATCGTGGAAGGACAGCAGATGCGGCTGCGTAACGCGGATGGTTCGACGCAGCCGTTCACCGTGGCTGCCGATGGCATTGCGTTGTCGCCCGATGGCAGCACGCTGTTCTACACCCCGCTGTCCAGCCGCCATCTGTACAGCGTGCCGACCGTCTTGCTGCGCGACCCCAAGGTAAGTGAGGCGGCGCTGGCTGCGGCCGTGGTCGACCTGGGCGACAAGGGCGCGTCCGATGGTATGGAGATGGACGCCAACGGCCGGCTGTATGCCAGCGACTACGAGCACAACGCCATCCATGCCCGTGATGCGCAGGGGCGCTGGACGACCGTGGTGCACGATCCACGCATCCTGTGGCCCGATACCTTGTCGATGGGACCCGATGGCTATCTGTACTTCACCGCCAACCAGCTGCATCGGCAGGCCGGATTCAATGGTGGCGTTGATCGTCGGCAGACGCCGTACATGGTGTATCGCACCCGGGTGGATGCGAATCCTGCGCCAACGCGGTGAGGTGATCGGGGTAGCGGGTGGGCGATAAAACCCCTACGGCTCGTTGAGGGCACCCCCGATGGCAGCCCGCTGACGGCGGCGACATGCTGAAGTGCATGTCTGTCTTCTTCGACCCGGGCCGCCACGTGCAGGCCGCACTTCGCGTGCTGCTACCGCTTCGTTGCCTGGTCTGCGGTGACCCAGGCCACGATGGACTCGATCTCTGCGATGCCTGCCTGGCCGGACTGCCCTGGGCCGGTCGGGCCTGCCTGCGCTGCGCGTTGCCGTTGCCGGACACCGCGTTGATCGTCTGCGGGACCTGCCGTGAGGAGGTCCCGCCACAGGCCGCCACCCATGCCAGCCTGCTGTACCTGCCGCCTGTCGATCAGCTGCTGGTGCGCTACAAGTTCCATCAGGATCTCGCAGCCGGACGCCTGCTCGCGCAGCTGATGCAACGCGCACCGCCGCCGTGGTGGTGTCCGCCGCTGGTGCCGGTGCCGCTGCACAATCGCCGGTTGCGCCAGCGCGGCTACAACCAGGCGGGCGAGCTGTGCCGGTTGCTGCCGATGCCGGTCTGGCAGGGGCTGTACCGGCGGCGGCATACCGCACCACAGTCCGAGCGCACGGCCGAACAGCGCCGGGAAAATCTGTTCGACGCGTTTGCGGTTCGTGGTCCGGTGCCCACGCGGCTGACCGTGGTCGATGATGTGATGACCACCGGCAGTACGGTGATGGAGGTCGCCGAGACGCTGCGCCTGGCGGGCGCTGCGGAGGTGCGTGTGTGGGTCTGCGCGCGGGCGCCGTGATCGCCCTCTTCATCCACAGGGGCTAGGATGAGGCCGGTTCCGGATCGAAGGAGTGGCCATGAATTCCCCCCTGTCTCCCTTGTTGTCGGCAGTTGGGCGCAGCTGGTGGATCCTGCTGCTGTACGGGCTTGTCGCACTGGGTTTCGGCATCGTTGCCATCGGCTGGCCGTTGTCCGCAGCGATGGCGCTGGCGTGGACACTGGGCGTGATGGCCATCGTTGAAGGTGTCATCAGCCTGTTCGCACTGATCAGCGGCGGCAGTGGTGCCTCGCGTGGGTGGCTGGCGCTGTACGCCATCGCCTCGTTGGGCTTCGGCATCCTGGCGGTGATCAATCCGCTGGCCACCGCCAGCGTGCTGGTGCTGTTCCTGGCGGCGTGGCTGCTGGTGGCCGGCATCTATCGCATCGTGTTCGCGATCCGCGTACGCAAGCAGATCCAGGGCGAGTGGCTGCTGATTCTCAGCGGCGTGCTGGCGGTGGTGCTGGGCCTGTTGTTCGCGGCCAACCCATATGCGGGCGTGGCGGTGACCACGCTGTGGATCGGCATCGGCAGCCTGCTGTATGGGCTGCTGCAGGTGCTGGTGGCATTCAAGCTGCGGAAGCTGAAGTGAGGGCTGCGCTTCCGCTGTTGCTGGGCGTGGCGTTGACCCTGGCCGGATGCATGCCGGGCGCCACACCCGGTGCCCTGGCAGGCAAGGATCATGCGCCACGCCCCGGCGTGGATGTGCGCCTGAGTGCGGTCGATACAGCCGGCAAGGGCACATCGGTGCAGTGGCAGGGCGAAACCCTGGCCCTGCGCGAGCCGCCGATCGCCGTCAGCGCCGACATCGCCGATGTGCGCTATGTGCTGGACGCGGGCCAGCAGCCCGGCCTGCAGATCCGCTATCGGCCGGAAGCGCACCAGCGCATCCACGATGGCACGGCAGCACTGGTGGGCCAGCGAGCGGCGATCAGCGTGGATGGCCGCGTGCTCATGGTGGCGACGGTGAAAGGGCCGTTCGGCGAATCGATGATGCTGAGCGGGCTGCCGAGCATTGCCGAGGCGCAGGCGCTGGCGAAGCACATCACGGGCGAGTGACGGGCGCGCCAACAACCCCGCACTGCTCACGGAGGTCGACCCAGGTCGACCGCTACCGGGCAAACCGTGCTTCGATCTCTTCCAGTGACCTGCCCTTGGTCTCCGGCAGCCAGAATGCGGCCACCAGGAAGAACACGAAGGTGCACGCCGCCCAGAACACGAACATGCTGGCGTAGCCGTAGTGCCCCACCGTGGGCAGGAAGAGGGCGGCGATGGTGGTCGACACGAACTGGTTGATCAGCAGCGCGATGCTCATGCCGTTGGAGCGGATGCGGTTCGGCATCAGTTCCGACAGTGCCAGCCACACGCAGACGCCGGGGCCGACCGCGAAGAACGCGACGAACACCAGGATGCAGGCGGCCACGGCCCAGCCGTGTGCCGGTGGCGGCACCGGGCCGATGCGGGCCTGCTCGATGCGTAGCGGTGCCCGCGCGGCACTCGCTGGGTCGGCGAACGGATTCAGATGCAGTTTGCGGAAGAACGCACCGATCACGCTGTCCGGCTGCACGGTACCCGCGCGTTCCACGCGCAGCTCGCGGTCGGTCAGGTTGTCGCTGCGCAGGGCGCGCACGTTGGTGAAGTCGCCGTAGGCGTACGACACCGTCAACTGCATCGGTCGGCCTTCGCTGTCGATGCCACCGCTCAGGTGCTGCCACTGTGCGTCATCCAGCACCAGCCGCAGGCCGTCGCCGCTGACCGCCGCCTGCAGCTGCGGCTGCACATCGGCCCGACCGCGCTCGGCCTGGAAGAACAGCGTGGCCGCCGCCAGCAGGGCCACGCAGATGCCGCCGCTGCCGAGCATCAGCAGGAACTTGCGGCCCTTGCGGTCGACCAGCAGCAGCGCGACCACGGTCATCACCGCGTTGAGCAGCTTGATCGCCACGTCGGCACCGTTGGCCACCGAGCCGGACAGGCCGGCCTGGTTGAGGATGTTCACCGCGTAGGCCAGCACCGAGTTGATGCCGGTCGCCTGGGTACAGGCCAGCACCACGCAGGCCAGCACGAACGGCACCACGTAGCGGCGGCTGAGCAGCGGGTCGCGCTTGCCGTCGCTGCTGCTCGATTCCGGTGCCTGGATCTGGGCCAGCGTGGGCTCGACGTCTGCGGCGGGAAGGACGCGCTGGAGGCTGCGGCGGGCTTCAGCGATGCGGCCGCGGCGCACCAGCCAGCGCGGTGATTCGGATAGCCAGAAGATACCGGCGCAGAACAGCAGGCCCGGCGCCAGGCAGGTCCAGAAGATGGTGCGCCAGGCGTGGTCCTTCACCGCAAACAGCTCCTGCGCCTGCTGCGCCACCGGCAGCGAACGCACGGCTTCGGCGGCGGCATCCACGGCGTGGGCGTGGTATAGGCCGATCAGGGCTGCCAGCACCAGGCCAACGGTCAGCAGCAGCTGGAACATGGCCGCGCCGCGCCCGCGTCGTTCGGGGCTGAGCACTTCGGCCAGGTACAGCGGAATCACTACGCCGATCAAGCCGCCACTGATGCCCTGCAGGAGGCGACCCAGCAGCAGCGGCGTGTAGCCGGAGGCCAGTGCCATGATCGGAATCGAGGCAGTGAACAGCAGGCCGGCCAGCAGCATCGCGCCGCGGCGGCCGATCAGGTCGGCGATCATGCCGGCGAACAGCGAGGACAGCACGCTGCCCAGCAGTACCGCTGCCACCACGAAGCCGAGTTGCTGGCTGCTGAGCTGCCAGGCGTGGCTGGCGGTCGCTTCAAGATAGGGCAGGGCGCCGGCGATGATGCCGATGTCGATGCCATACAGCAGGCCACCGAGGCCGCCGATGAAGAGCAGGTAGCGTACGGGCCAGCGCGGAGCGGTGGAAGCGGGTACGGCAGGTGCGGCGGCTGCGGTCATCGGCGTATTCCTGGAATAACGGGGATGGTGCGTGGCTGAGGCATTGCGCTTGCGCGCTTCATGTAGAGCCGAGCCATGCTCGGCTTGCCGCGCGAAGCACGGCGCGGGCGGTGTCGATGTCGGTACGGAAAGCAGCCGAGCATGGCTATGCCGATCGTCCTGATCGGCACCCTCCGGGCCGTCGCAAGCGACGTTGGCAATGGCTCCTGCCATTGCCTTCGGCTCTACAAAAACGCAGATATCAGGCGTTTGCGGCGTTCAAATCGACTACGCGCCCGCCCACCACCACCTGCTGCAAGCGCAGTTCCGCATCCAGCACTACCAGGTCGGCACGGGCGTCGGGCGCGATGCGGCCGCGATCGCCCAGGCCCAGGTAGTCGGCAGGGAAGGTGGAAACACGTTGCGAGGCATCGGCCAGCTCCAGGCCCACACGCACCAGGTTGCGCAGCGCCTGGTCCATGGTCAGCGCGCTGCCGGCCAGCGAACCGGTCGCCAGGCGCACGCAGCCGCCGCACTTGTGCACACGCTGCTCGCCCAGCGCGTACTCGCCATCGGGCATGCCGGTGGCGGCAGTCGCGTCGGTCACCGCATACAGGCGCGGAATCGCGCGCGCGGCCAGGCGGATCACGCCGGGATGGATGTGCTGCAGGTCGGGAATGATCTCGGCGTACTGCGCATGCGCCAGTGCCGCCGCCGCGATGCCCGGGCGATAGTGATCGACGCCGGTCATGCCGTTGAACAGATGGGTGAAGCCGGAGGCGCCGGCCTGCAGGGCAGCAACACCTTCTTCGTAGGTGCCGGCGCTGTGGCCGAGCTGCACGCGGATGCCCATCGCCGAAAGCGCAGGTATCAATGCGGTGTGCTCGCCGATCTCCGGTGCCAGCGTCATCACCCGGATCGGCGCCAGCACGTGCAGCTGCTGCACCAGCGCCAGCGTCGCCTCGATCGTACGGTTGGGCTGTGCACCCAGCCGCTGCGGGCTGATGAACGGTCCTTCCAGATGCACGCCGACGATGCTGGCGGCGTCTGCATCGGGCGCGGCCATGGTGGCGGCCACGCCGTGCAGCGCGTGCTCGATCTCATCCAGGCCGGCGGTCATGGTGGTCGCCAGCAGTGTGGTGGTGCCGAAACGAAGATGGGTGCGGGCGATGGTGCGTGCCACGTCGCCGCCCTGCATCAGGTCCACGCCGGCCGCACCGTGCACGTGCAGGTCGATGAAGCCGGGCAGGATCACCGGCAGCTGCAGGTCATCGGCACCGCTGTGGTCGTCCACCTGCAGCTGGCGCACGTGCGAATCGAAGTGGACGTGGCCACGCCGCCAACCCAGCGGCGTGAGGATGCGGCCCTGCAGGGTGCGGATGTCGGTCATGCGGCGGGCTCGGCGATGATCACTTCGATGCCCAGCCGCTGCAGCCCTTCACGGGTTGCGTCGTCGATGCCGGCGTCGGTGATGATGGCGTGGATCTGGTCGAGGCGGGCGATGCGGTGCAGGCTGACGCGGCCGAACTTGGAGGCATCGGTCAGCACCACGATGCGGCGCGCGCGCTCGACCATGCGGTGGTTGAGGCGGGCTTCGGCTTCGTCATGGGTGGTCAGCCCGAACTGCAGGTCCAGGCCATCCACGCCCAGGAACAGGGTGTCGAAGCTGTAGGAGTTGAGGCTGGCCTCGGCCTGGCTGCCCTGCAGCGACAGCGACTGCTGGCGCAGCAACCCCCCGGTCAGCAGTACGGTGATGCCCGCCGCATTGGCCAGTTCCCAGGCGATGTTCAGGCCGTTGGTCATCACCGTCACGTCGCGATGTGCGCGCAGATGGCGTGCCAGCGTCATCGTGGTCGAGCCGGAGTCGATGATGATGTTGTCGCCGGGCTGCACCAGGCGCGCGGCGCGCGCGCCGATCGATTCCTTCAGCGGAAGGTTCAGTGCATCCTTTTCATGGATGTCCTGTTCCTGCGGCGGCGTGCGCACCAGCGTGGCACCGCCATGGGTTCGGTTGGCCAGGCCCTGCGACTCGAAGTGGGTCAGGTCGGCACGGATCGTCACCGCCGACACGCCGAAGCGCTCGACCAGATCGGCCACCTGCACCGAACCGTGCTCGATCAGCAGCTGCAGGATCTGTTGCCGGCGGGAGCGGGTGTTGCGCATGGCCATTCTCGGTTTCGCGGGAAAAGGTAGAGATTAGCCGTTCGCAGCAACGGCGGCAGCCGAACCTGCGTGGTGAGTGCGGGTTCCGGCCTGGTTGGCGCTGCAGGCACGGGCGTACTCACCCAGGCACAGGCCGATACGGTGCTGCACCAGTGCGGTGGGGGTGTTGGCCAGGGTGCCTTCGCGCACGGCGCGGTACTGTTCCGGCAGGTACTGGCTGAGCAGCACCAGCGGCGGCGCGTGCTGTTCCAGGTTGGCGAACAGGGTCTGCACCGCCTGTACCAGCGCCGGCTCGCCCCAGTAGTAGCGGCAGCGGTCGCTGAAGGAGTAACTGCGCAGCAGGCGCAGCGCTGCCTCATCGCCCTGGTAGTAGGACTGCCAGTACTTCGGCTGCGCCACCATCACCTCGTCCAGCACCTGCGGCAGGCGCGAGCATTGTGCGGCCGGCAGCAGTTCGGCCTCGATCGCGGCCAGCGCGAACAGCGCTTCGCGGTAGGCGAAGGTCGCCGCCGGGCCGACCTTGAGGATGGCGAAGTGGTCGCGCACCAGCGCGTGCAGGCCGCTTTCGCGCTGGTAGTCGGTGGAGTGCGCCTCGAACACGATGCGTGGCTGCTGTTCCAGGAAGTCGGCCAGCGTGCTGGCGGCGGCCGGGTCGTACTCGTGCACGCTGCTGTGGTCGAAGTCGACGCCCGGCTGCACCACCATCGCGATCACGCGCTGCCACGCATCACGCAGCTGCGGCGTGTCGAACGCCTGCTGGTGGATGGCCAGGGTCTGCGCGGCGGCGGCCGGCGTGGTCACCTGCAGGCCCTCGGCAAGCGAGGCTTCTCCACCGGGAATCGGCACCTCGGTACCGATCACGTAGACCGGCGGCGGCAGGCCGTGTTCGGCGGCGGTGCGTTCGGCGATCTCGGCCAGCTCGGCCGAGCGTGCGGCAACGATGGCATCGGGCAGCGGCACCGGGTCATCGGCGCAGGACATGCTGCAGTCGAGGTGGATCTTGTGGAAACCGGCGGCGACGTAGGCTTCGATCAGCACGCGCGCGTGGGTCATCGCTTCGGCAGCCGGGCGCTTCTGCCAGGCATTCGGGCCAAGATGGTCACCGCCGAGGATCAGCCGCTCGCGCGGGAAGCCTTCCTCATCGGCCAGGGTACCGACGTAGTCGCGGTACTGCGGCGGGGTCATGCCGGTATAGCCGCCGAACTGATCGACCTGGTTGGAGGTGGCCTCGATCAGTAGCACGGTGTCATGCGCCAGTGCCACGTGCATGGCCGCTCGCAGTACCTGCTCGTTGCTGCAGCAGACGCTGTACAGGCCGACGTTGGCACCGGCGCGGTGGGAGGCAAGCAGGGTCTGCAACGGGGACATGATCAGGCTCCGGACATCAGGAAAACGAGGGTTGGCAGGCGAGCAGGGCGGCACCACGTGCGCCACCGGCATCGCCGAAGCGCGGCGGCACGATCGGCGGTACCTGCACGCCGTTGAACAGATGGGCGGCGATGGCTGCCGGCAGCTGCTGGTACAGCGGCGCATACTGTGAGAGGCCGCCGCCGAGCACGATCACATGCGGGTCTAGGGCCAGCACCAGCGCGGCCAGGCTGTGGCCAAGCAGATCACGATGGATGTCCAGCGCCTTGCGCGCACGCGTATCGCCGGCCTCGGCCAGTGCGATCACCGCGCTGGCATCGGTGGCGCTGCCACCGAGATGACGTTCGATCATCGCCACACCGCTGCCGGACACATAGCGCTCCACGCAGCCCTGCAGGCCGCAGCCGCAGTCCAGCAGCGGCAGGCCGTGGCGCTGCAGCAGATGGCCGGGCACGCTCCAGTGTCCCCATTCGCCGGCCAGGCCGTTGAAGCCGGACAGCAGCCGGCCCTGCAGGCAGAAGCCACCGCCGGCACCGGTGCCGAGGATGGCGCCGAACATGCTGGGGTAGCCGTCGGCGGCACCGCCATGGGCTTCCGACAGGGCAAAGCACTGCAGATCGTTGCCGAAGTGCAGCGGGCGCTGCAGGCGTGCCTGCAGATCCTGCGCCACGCATTGGCCGGTCAGTGCAGGCACGTTCGCGCTGAGCTGGCGGCCGCTGCGGCGGTCACGCACGCCGGGCAGGGCGATGCCGATCGCCGCATCGCTACGGCCAAGGGCAGCGTCCGCCTCACCCACCAGCGCCACCACCGCCTGCAGGAAGCCGTCGTAGTCTCCCTGTGGGGTGGCCACGCGGCGGCGCCAGGTGACCTGCATCGCCGCATCGCACGCCACCAGCTCGATCTTGGTGCCGCCGATGTCGATGCCGTAGCAGGCGTGCGCGATCAGCTCAGCCATGGTGGATGGTGACGCCCTTGACGACGCGGTTGACGGTGCCGTCCGGGAACGGGTTGTCCGGGGTCAGGCCCAGCGCGGCCGAGCGCTGCAGCGCGAACAGCTGTGCGAAGCCCAGCCAGACCGGCGCCAGCCACGGATCGTCCAGTGCCGGCACGGTGAGGGTGTATTCGTCATCGGCACCGATGTCCGAATGCGGACCGATCGCCAGCACCTGGCCGGCCACGCCGTCGCGGCGCAGTTCTTCCAGCAGGTCCTGTTCGTAGCGGCGCGCCAACGGCTGCACGCTGCGCAGCACCACCACCAGGGTGTTGCCATCCAGCGTCGACTTCGGGCCATGGCGGAAGCCCAGCGGGGTGTTGGCCAGCGCCAGCACCCGGCCGGCGGTCAGCTCCAGCACCTTCAGCGCGCACTCGCGTGCCAGCGCTTCCAGCGGCCCGCTGCCTAGGTAGATGATGCGGTTGAACGGGCGCTGCGCCAGCGCCGCCACCGGTGCATCCCACTGTGCCTGGCCTTCGCGGGCGAGGCCGGCGATCTGCTTCAGGCGCGCCACGCGCGCATCCCACGGCGAACGATCGAACACGGTCAATGCGGCCAACAGCATGCAGGTCAGGCTGCTGGTCATGGCGAAGGCACGGTCGCAGCTGGCCGACGGCATCAGCAGGGTGCAGGTATCGGCACGGCCGGCGCCACGACGGGCCAGTTCGCCATCGGCGTTGCAGGTGATGTCGAGGAAGCGCGCGTCATCCACGTCGCTGCGCACGCGGTCCACCGCCGCCACGCTCTCCGGGCTGGAGCCGCTGCGGCCGAACGAGACCAGCAGGGTCGGGCGGTCGCGCTGCAGGTACAGCGCCGGGTGGGTCAGCAGGCTGGTGGTGTGCACCACGCGCATATCAGCTGGCCACTGCGCGTTGATCGCATCGGCCACCATTTCGGCAATGAAGCCGGAGCTGCCGGCGCCGGTGAACAGCACGCGCTGGTTCGGATCGTTGAGGCTGTCGCCGAGGAAGGCCTGCAGGCGGTCGCGGGCACGCGACAGGTCCTGTGCGAGGGCTTCCCACAGCGCAGGCTGCTGGGCGATTTCGGTAGCGGTATCGGCTCCGCCAAGGCGCTGCCAGGCGGACACATCGGAAAGCAGGGTGACGTCCATTCGGAGGTTCCAGTTGGGCCAGCGCACCATCTGTGTTTTCTTTCGAAATGTCAAATAGCGAAAGTAAAAAGAAAGAAAATGGAGCGATGGCTTTTCCCGCTGCCGAGTGCCCGGGGAAACGAAAGATCGGGCCTAATGCCGTATCGCACAATGCTTAACAGGCACCTGCAAGCGCTTACACAAAGTATTGCAACGCAACAACTTTCGTTTCAATGGAATATATCTTCCTTTTTCCTTTCAATTTGTTGACATCTTTCGAATCGCTGCCCTAGAGTCGGCCCAACCGCTTTCGAAACGCCCGGTGAACGGGTTGGGAGTCCGTGTGGAAATCTGCGTTCGTCGCTCGCCGCTGATGCTGGCCCTGTTGCCGGCATTGATGCTGGCGTCCATGCCGGCCCGGGCCGAGTCGGTCGGCAACCTGCGTACGGTCAGCGCCAGCGCCAGCCACGATGGCGTGCAGGGCTGGGACCTGCAGACCGACAAGGGCGCACGCATCCGCATCGAACTGCCGGCCACCGACATCATCCGCGTGCAGGCCGGCCGCAACGGCACGCTGACCGGTGCCGGCGACAAGGCCGCACCGATCGTGCTGCCGCAGCCCAAGGCGAACGTGCAGGCGCAGCTGGAAGAAGACGCGCAGGAAATCCGCGTGCGCACCGATGCCCTGGTGCTGCATGTACAGCGGCAGCCACTGCGCATGCGCCTGGAACGACTGGACAACGGCCAGACCAGCGCGCTGTGGCAGGAACTGCAGCCGCTGGACCTGGATGCCGCGCAGAGCGTGCAGGTGCTGTCCTCGCAGGCCGATGAGGGCTACTTCGGTGGTGGCCAGCAGAACGGCCGTTACCAGTTCAAGGGCCGCGAGCTGGACGTGTCCTATTCCGGTGGCTGGGAAGAAGGTGATCGCCCCAGTCCGGCGCCGATACTGCTGAGCAGCCGCGGCTGGGGCATGCTGCGCAACACGTGGAGCGACGGCAGCTACGATCTGCGCGAGGCCGACCAGGCCACGCTGCTGCACCGTGAAGACCGCTTCGATGCGTACTACTTCGTCGGCGCCGACCTGCCGAAGCTGATCGAGCGCTACACCCAGCTGACCGGCCGCCCGAACATGGTCGCGCGCTGGGCGCTGTCCTACGGCGATGCCGATTGCTACAACGACGGTGACAACAGCAAGAAGCCCGGCACCGTCCCCGAGGGCTGGAGTGACGGCCCGACCGGCACCACGCCGGATGTGATCGACAGCGTGGCCAAGCAGTACCGCGCCAACGACATGCCCGGTGGCTGGATCCTGCCCAATGATGGTTACGGTTGCGGCTACAAGCAGTTGCCGGAAACGGTGAAGGGCCTGGCCGGGTATGGTTTCCGTACCGGCCTGTGGACCGAGAACGGCGTCGACAAGATCGCCTGGGAAGTGGGCAAGGCCGGCAGCCGCGTGCAGAAGCTGGACGTGGCCTGGACCGGCAAGGGCTATCAGTTCGCGATGGACGCCAACCGCCAGGCCTTCAACGGCATCCTCGACAATTCCGATTCTCGCCCGTTCCTGTGGACAGTAATGGGCTGGGCCGGCATCCAGCGCTATGCGGTGGCCTGGACCGGCGACCAGAGCAGCAGCTGGGATTACATCCGCTGGCACGTGCCGACCCTGGTCGGTTCGGGCCTGTCCGGCATGGCCTACGCCAGTGGCGATGTGGATGCGATCTTCGGCGGCAGCGCCGAAACCTTCACCCGCGACCTGCAGTGGAAAGCGTTCACGCCGGTGCTGATGGGCATGAGCGGCTGGTCGTCGAACGCGCGCAAGCACCCGTGGTGGTACGACGAGCCCTACCGCAGCATCAACCGCGATTACCTGAAGTTGAAGATGCGCCTGACCCCGTACATGTACGGACTGGTGCACGAGGCCGCGCAGACCGGTGCACCGCCGGTGCGTGGGCTGATGTGGGACAACCCGCGCGACCCGCATGCGCAGGATGAAACCTACAAGTACCAGTTCCTGCTTGGCCGCGACCTGCTGGTGGCGCCGGTGTACCGCAGCCAGGCCGCCAGCCGTGGCTGGCGCCGCGACATCCACCTGCCGGCGGGGGGATGGATCGACTACTGGGACGGCCGCCGCGTGCAGGCCGGCGCCGATGGCCGCCAGCTCGACCGCCAGGTGGACCTGGCCACGCTGCCGGTGTTCGTGCGCGCCGGTGCGATCCTGCCGATGTACCCGTCGATGCTGTTCGATGGCGAAAAGCCGCTGGATGAAGTGACGTTCGACCTGTACCCGCAGGGCGAGTCGCAGTACACGCTGTACGAAGACGATGGCAACACGCGCCGCTACCAGCAGGGTGAGTCGAGCACGCAGGTAGTCCGCGTGCAGGCGCCGGCGCAGGGCAGTGGCCCGGTGCAGGTGCAGATCGATCCGGTGCAGGGCCAGTACAACGGCCAGCTGGCGAAGCGTCGTTATGGCCTGCGCGTGCTCAGCCGCCAAGCGCCGCGTGCGGTGCAGGCCGGTGGCCGCGCGCTGCCGGCGCTGGCTGATGCCGCCGCCTTCAATGGTGCTGCTGAAGGTTGGTACTTCGACGCCAAGGAGCGTCGCGGCACGCTGCACGTGCGTACCGCCACCCAGGACATCCGCCAGCCGCTGCAGCTGCAGCTGGACTTCGCGGTGGCTGCGGCGGTCGCAGACGACGCCTATCCGGCCGCGCCGGTGCTGGGCCGCGAACTGCCGGCCGACAGCCTGCTGGTGGTCAACCGCCCGGCCGAAGAACCTGGCCATGCGCTGGAAAATGCCTTCGACGACGATCCCAACACATGGTTCCGCAGCGTGCGCAACCAGGCCGTGCGCACCGGTGCCCACGAATGGGTGGTGGGCTTCGGCGAGCGCAGGATGATCGATGGCATCGACATTGCGCCGCGTAACGACAAGAACTGGAAGCACGGCCAGGTGCGCGACTACGAGGTCTACCTGGGTGACAGCAATGGCGAGTGGGGCGAGCCGATCGCCCGCGGCCGCCTGCAGCTGAAGGAAGGCGTGCAGCGCATCGACTTCCCGGCCCACGCCGGGCGCCTGCTGCGCTTCCGCGTGCTGAGCGTGCAGAACCCCGAAGGCGACGGCGCCAGCAGCACCGACCCGATGGTCACTGCCGCACAGGGCAGCGCCCGCGCGTTCGATGCATTGCAGCCGCGCGATGTCGGTCCGATCGCCCTGTCCACCTTCCACATTCTTGAACACCAGGAACCGGAGCGACCGGCCCGGCAGCGCTATCTCTCCGAGCTGCCGGTGCCGGCCGCGCTGGCCAGCCAGCTGCGCACCGATCAGTCCTTCCGTGGCGACGCCGGCATGCGCATGAACGGCCTGCAGTTCCGCCGTGGCCTGGGCGTCGGCGCCAACAGCCGCATCGACCTGCGTCTGCAGGGCGGCTGGCACCTGCTGCGTGCTGACCTCGGCATCGACGATGCCTGCCGTAGCGCCGGTGGCCTGCAGTTCCAGGTCTGGGGCGACAACCGCCTGCTGTACGACAGCGGCCTGGTGAAGGCGCCCGGCGTGGTCAAGCCGGAGCTGGACATCCGTGGCCTTTCCACCCTGAGCCTGCGCACGCTGGGTGCGCAGGGCAGCCAACCCGCCCAGGTCTGCGCCAACTGGGCCAACGCCGTACTGATCGGCCAGGAGGGCGACTCCGCCAGCATCGTCGCCCCATGACGCCCTCGTAACACCGCTCCTCCCCCCGCCCATTCCGACTACGGCCCTCGTGGCCGTGGCCCGGGAGCGTTTTGCCCGCCGAACGCCCACGCGCTCACCATTCGCGCCGCACCCCTGCCAGGAGAGACCCCCGATGTTGCCCGCCCGCCACCACCGCCCCCCCTGTCGCTCGATCGCACCGCTGTCGCTGGCCATTGCCGGCGTGCTGCTGTCGGTTGCCGTTCCTGCCTTCGCCCAGGAGAGCAAGGACAAGGCCACCGACCTGGCCCGCATCGAGGTCACCGGTTCCAACATCCGCCGCACCGACGTTGAAACCGCGTCGCCGGTGCAGGTGATCAGCAAGCAGGACATCCAGAACATGGGTGCGCGCACGCTGCTGCAGGTGCTCGACAACCTGCCGGCCGCTCGCCCGGCGCAGCAGGACGCGCGCTCGCTGTTTACCGGTTCCGACGGTGCTTCGCAGGCCAACCTGCGTGGCTTGGGCGCGCAGGGCACGCTGGTGCTGCTGAATGGTCGTCGCCTGTCGTACTACGGTGCACCAGCTGGCTTCCAGACCCAGTTCGTCAACATCGATGCGATTCCGGCCGCGGCCATCGAGCGCATGGAAGTGCTGACCGACGGCGCCTCGGCGGTGTACGGCACCGACGCGGTGGCCGGCGTGATCAACGTGATCACCAAGCGCAACTTCCAGGGTGCCGAGGTCAGCTTCACCAACGACACCTCTTCGCGCATCGACTCCTACGGCGAACGCCAGGCCAGCATCACCGCCGGCTTCGGCGACCTGGCCGAGAACCGCTTCAACATCTACGGCGCGGTGAACATGTACCGCCGCGACGCGATTCCGCTGAGCGACTTCTACGACAAGCGGCCTGACCAGTACTACGTCAACAATCCGAACTACCTCAACAACCTGCGCCTGGGCGTGGGCAGCAAGCCGGGTGAATTCAATCCGGGCACTTACTTCGCCTTCGATCCGGTCACCGGCCGCCGTGTGCAGGAAGCTGCGCCGGGCTGCAAGAACGTGCTGACCAGTGAAGCGGCCGGCCCGCGTTGCGTCTGGGAAACCTGGATGAACAACGAGATCGATGCCGGCGCCAAGTCCGAGCGCAACACCGCCTACCTCAACGGCACCTTCCTGGTCGGTGACAGCACCGAGATCTTCGCCGAGGCGACCTACACCGACATCGACCTGCGCGCCAACGGCGGCACGCCGCGCACCTATGGCACCACCACCGGCAACCCGACCAGCTGGTTCTCGCGCAATACCGGCAACAACGTCAACCAGTTCCTGTACCCGTTCCTGGGCCCGAACAACGAGTACAACCACGCCAGCCCGCAGATGAAGGCGATGATGGGCGGTGTGGTCGGCCTGAACTACCTGCTGCAGGATGCGGGCCCGAACTACTTCGGCCAGCGCAACACCGACAAGAGCTACCGCGTGCTGGCCGGTGCGCGTGGCAACCGGGGTGACTGGAACTGGGAGACTGCCTTCGCCAGTGCAGGCACCCACTCCACCACGTACCAGACGATCAACGTCAACATCAAGGGCTTCGAGAAGGCGTTCGGACCGTACTCGGTCGATCCGACCACCGGCCGCGTGATCATCTCCGACCACCCGGCGTACAAGTTCGGCGAGATCAGCGAAGCCAACGCCGCGCTGATCCGTGAAGCGTTCCCGACCTTCGACATCCAGTCGTGGACCCGCCTGCATACCCTGGATGGCAAGATCGAAGGCCCGCTGTTCCAGCTGCCGGCCGGCGAGATGCGCGCCGCGTTCGGCTTCAACGCCAGCCGCGAAACCTTCTACACCCCGGGCAACGCCGATGCAGCCAACGGCCTGATCACCCAGCAGGGAGGTTCCTGGTTCGACGGCAAGCGCAACACCTACGCGCTGTTCGCCGAGACCGTGGCGCCGATCACCGACAAGCTGGAGCTGGATGCCGCAGTGCGCGTGGACAAGTACCCGAACTTCAGTGCCAACGTCGCGCCGAAGATCGGTTTCAAGTACCAGGCGTTCGACCAGCTGATGCTGCGCGGTACCTACTCCACCGGCTTCCGTGCTCCGAGCCTGGCCGAGTCCGGCAATGGTGGCGTGTTCGCCCAGCTGGGTGGCTACCGTGACGAGCTGCGCTGCAACGAGACCAACGCCATCGCCAACCTGCTGCTGCGCTCGCAGCGTCCGGGCGATGTCGATCTGGGCAAGAACCTGTTGAACGTGGATTGCAGCCGCACCGTGGCACGCATGACCCAGCCGAACAAGAACCTGAAGCCGGAGAAGGCGAAGATCGCCACCCTCGGCTTCGTCTACGAGCCGGCGACCTGGCTGTCGGTGTCGGCCGACTACTGGTTCATCTATCGCGACAATGAGATCGTCGCGCCGGACTACCGCCGCATGGAAGACATCATCTCCTCGTCGCGCTCGCCGATCACTGACAGTGACCGCGCCAACCTGGCGCAGCTGGCGGCGATGTGTGCCGACCCGGCCAGTGGCGTGAGCTGCCCGTCGGTGCTGCCGGGCTACTCTGCCGGCAATGTGGCCAGCGTGGTGGGCCAGTACAAGAACCGTGGCAAGACGCTGATCGACGGCTTCGACATCGATGCGCGCAGCCGCTTCTCGCTGGGTGACTGGGGCAACCTGAACATCGGCCTGGCGGCCACCATCGCCAACCGCAACCGTTTCTACATGGATGAAGCCAACGGCTGGTACTACGGCGATGTGGTGGGCTATTACAACAACCCGCGCCTGCGTGCCACGCTCAATGCCGACTGGACCTACAAGCAGGTCACCACCAGCATGTTCGTCAACTACGTGGGTGGCACCAAGTGGGCCACCGACCAGGTCGACGAAAAGAGCAACAACAAGGAAACCTGCACCGGCGGCTACCTGGCCCTCCAGAAGAGCAAGTGCGACGGTGCGCCGTCGTGGTGGACCGCCAACATGAGCGTCACCTGGCGCCCGGATGATGCGTGGAACCTGAGCTTCACGGTCAAGAACCTGTTCAATCGCCTGCCGTTCTACGATCCGAACAGCTTCCTGGGTGACTCCAGTGACTACGCAACCATCTTCGGCCGTGGTTACAGTGTGACCATTGGCTACCGTTTCAAGTAATTCCGTTTGCGTGACCCGGCGGGCCGGCTACGGCCGGCTCGCTGCCAAGAGGAGAGATGTTTGCCATGAAGCGTAGGGAATTCATCGCGGCCAGTGCCGCTGTCGCCGCCAGCAGCCTGTTGCCGCAGACCCCGGCCTGGGCACGCGGGCGCAAGGTGCGCCTGGCCATGATCGGCACCGGCATGCGCGGCCTGGTGCTGCTGAAGGAGCTGGTACGTCGCGACGATGTCGAGGTGGTCGCGCTGTGCGACATCGAACCGATCATGCTCGGCCGTGCCATGGACATGGTGGCCAAGGCCGGCAATCCGGCACCGAAGACCTACGGCCAGGACCGTGACACCAACGCCTGGAAACGCCTGCTGGAACAGAAGGGCATTGATGGCGTGATCATCGCCACGCCGTGGGAGTACCACGCGCCGATGGCGATCGCCGCGATGCAGGCCGGCGTGGCGGTGGGCTGCGAAGTGGTGGCTGGCATCACCCTGCAGGACCACTGGGACGTGCTGAAGACCCAGCTGAGCACGGGCACCCCGTACATGCTGCTGGAGAACGTCTGCTACCGCCGCGACGTGATGGCCGCGCTGCAGATGGTGCGCCAGGGCCTGTTCGGCGAGCTGGTGCATCTGCAGGCCGGCTACCAGCACGACCTGCGCGGCGTGAAGTTCAATTCCGGCGACCCGAACCTGCCCTACGACAGCGGCGTGGAGTTCGGGCCCAAGGGCTGGAGCGAAGCCCGCTGGCGCACCGAGCATTCGGTGGAGCGCAACGGCGAGCTGTATCCCAGCCACGGCATCGGCCCGTGCGCGATGTACACCGGCATCAACCGTGGCAACCGCTTCACCCACATCAATGCCTTCGCGACCAAGGCGCGTGGCCTGCACGAATACACCGTGGCCAAGAGTGGCGGCACTACCCACCCCAGCACCAAGGTGAAGTTCAAGCTGGGTGACATCGTGACCACCACGCTGGCCTGCGAGAACGGCGAGACCATCCTGCTGCAGCACGACACCTCGCTGCCGCGCCCGTACTCGATGGGCTTCCGCGTGCAGGGCACCAAGGGCCTGTGGATGGACGTGAACCATTCGATCCACATCGAAGGCCGCAGCCCGCCGCACCAGTGGGAGGAGTTCAAGAAGTACCAGGACGAGTACGAGCACCCGCTGTGGAAGCAGAATGCCGACACCGCCGCCAGCGCCGGCCATGGTGGTATGGACTGGTTCGTCATTCACGCCTTCGTGGAAGCGCTGAAGGCCAAGGCACCGATGCCGATCGACATCTACGACGCGGTGACTTGGAGCGCGATCACGCCGCTGAGCGAGCAGTCGATCGCCAACGGTTTCCAGACGCTGGAGTTCCCGGACTTTACTGCGGGTGCGTGGAAGCAGCGCAAGCCGATCTTCGCATTTGACGGTAAATACTGATCTACACACCAACGGCAACACCGGGTCATGCCCGGCGTTGCTGCATTGACTGTATGCTGCGGCTGCCATCAGCGTGGTAGCCATCCGGGTGGGGAAGGGGGAGCTTACGCAGGGGGCAGAGCGAGTCGAGCGTTTGCTGTTCTCCGAAGATTTTTACCTATTCCAGCGTTTCAGCGTTCCGGAGTGGAAAAAGGCCCATGGGTTGCTGGCTGGCCTGAACGCTTCTGCTGCGCTCGGCCCCACAGCGTTTCGCCCTTCCCCTGAGTGGATTCGCAGCGCCGTAACGCCCCGCTGCCAGCCAACAAGATTCCGAAAACGTCTTCGGAAATGGCGCCGGCCGAGGCGGCTTTTCGTGGAAATCACCGAACGGCACTGCGAAACCTCGCCTATTGGTCGATTTTCGAATGCGTCTCAAGCCCCGCTGATACTGTATCATTCGGCTGCGAGACGATCTAATGGCAGGGCGGTACAAGGGCGGTGCCGCCCTCTATGCCCAACAAGGACCAGTCCCTGGAAGCGCAGCTATTCGCACTGGGGATTGGGCCGAGGCGCGTGGCCATGAAGTCGTCGCCGAGTACACGGACGAATGTATCAGCGGGACGAAGGGCGAATCGCGGAGCCTGCTGGGCGAGAGTCTGCGGTGATCTTTCCGTGAGCCAGAACATGGCTTTGGCCATTGTTGAACGCATTTTGTTTTTCCTGAACGGGAAACGTGCAAGAATCCAGAACGGCCGCATTGGCCTTACAAGGGTTGTGTCTATGGACCGCATGGAGGTCATGCTTGCCGCACTCGCGTCTGGCGCTCACGAGGAGTTTTCGCCGGTGCAGCTTCAGAAGCTGATGTTCCTGATAGACCGCAACATCGGCTCAGCTATTGGTGGACCTTTCTTCGATTTCAAGCCCTATGACTACGGCCCCTTTGATGTTGGGGTCTACAACGAGTTCTCTGTACTCTCGGAACTTGAGATGGGTGACTGTCATGGTGACGGTAAGGGGCGTCGCTACCGCCTTAACGACGAAGGTCGCGCGCGCGCTCAGGAAGTAATCGCAAAGCTGCAACCCGAGGTCCGCGACTACATGAAGTCAATCGCTGAGTTCGTTCAGAAGGTTTCGTTCACAACGCTTGTATCTTCCATCTACAAGCACTATCCGGAAATGAAAGTAAACAGCGTATTCAGGGGATGAAGCGTGACTGCACTCGTAGGAATTTACTGTAAAGACGGAATCGTAATCGGAGCAGACAGCGCAGCGACTTCAGCCACAGCGGGTGGACAAAGGACCATCGAACAGCCCGTGATGAAGATCGACATTGTCGATGACCGCATCATCATCGCCGGCACCGGACAGATCGGCATGGGTCAGCGATTCTGCAATCAGGTGCGCGCCCTGTGGGCGAACAAGAAAATTCCATGCCATGACGAATTCGCTTTCTCAAAGGCGCTGACAGTTGCTGCAGTAAGCGATTTTGCGGAAACGAAGTGCAATACTGGGCAATACGGCGCCCTCGTCGCCTTTCCGTGCAAGACTGGCCGTCATCTTGTCGAGTACGCAGTCGCAGACTTTCAACCGGAGTTGAAGAACAAGAATCTCTGGTACGTGTCGATGGGCAGTGGTCAGTCCATCATCGACCCATTCTTGGGCCTATTTCGCGAAGTTTTTTGGGGCGATGATCCCCCGACGGTTCAGGACGCAATTTTTGCCACGACGTGGATGCTCGACCACGCGGTGAAGGTGAATCCCGGTGGCGTGAACGCCCCCATCCGCATTGCTGTCCTTGAGCAGGTAAAGGGCGACTGGAAGGCGCGACTGCTGTCCAATGAGGAGTTGCACGAGCATGAGGCAGGCGTGATTGCCGCGAAGGACGCACTGCGAAACTTCCGGGAACGTCTAGTGAAGGACGAAGGCGCTGTTGAGATCCCCCCCGCACCAGAGGGGCTGCAAGGCGAAGCAGTTCCAGCTTAGGCATATCCCTTCGCCGCTTGCTGGGCATTGTCGAAGTCGGCCTGGATCAGTCGGGTATTCTCGAGCGTGTACCCGTCGTGGCCCGGACGCGGTCCAGAACGGCACCTCGCTCGGGCAGTGCCTCGTTGCATATGGGGCAGATGCCGCCATGTGCTTTCATAGCCTGTGCCGTTCCATTGGCTTGCTGCGCTCGTCATAGGACAGCTCCTTCGCGAGCTCCCTGCGATAGCCAAAGAGCAGCTCCTTGCCGCCGCCGCTCAGGTCCACGAGTCTTGCCCACACTTCATCGAGCAAGGCACGAGCGAGGCCGAGCTGGTCGGGTGTCAGTCGCGGATTGACCATGAGCGCAACATATCCCAGCACGCACCCGTAGGCGGGTCGTTAGTAGGCTAGATTGGGCCAAGCGACGTAAGTGATTGACGCCATGGAACAGATGGCGCGCCCGGAGGGATTCGAACCCCCGACCAATGGCTTCGGAAGCCACTACTCTATCCGGCTGAGCTACGGGCGCGTTGTAGAACCGCCGCGCCGTCGGCCAGTGCCGGGGCGGGCATCGCAGCGCCATGAGGCGGTGCGGGACGGGCATTCTATCCAGTTTCGCCGAACAAATCTCCCCCCACGGGCAAAGCCCTGCCGGAGGCGCAGGAGTATCCTATCGCCATGGCTGATACCCCCCTCACTTCGCCGCAGTCGCCGGCGACGCCGCGTTGGCGGCATTACTGGAGTCTGATGCGCGCCGATCGCCCGATCGGCACGCTGCTGCTGCTGTGGCCCACCTGGTGGGCGTTGTGGCTGGCCGCAGGCGGCCTGCCGCCGCTGTGGACGCTGTTCGTGTTCACCGCCGGCGTGTGGCTGACCCGCTCGGCCGGTTGCGTCATCAACGACTACGCCGACCGCTGGCTCGACCCGCACGTGGAACGCACCAAGGCGCGTCCGCTGGCCACCGGCGCAATCAGCGGCCGCGCCGCGCTCGCCCTGTTCGCCGTGCTGATGCTGGTGGCGTTCGGCCTGGTGCTGACCCTGAACGGGCTGACCATTGGCCTGAGTTTCATCGGCGTGTTCCTGGCCGCCAGCTACCCGTACCTGAAGCGCTACACCCATCTGCCACAGGTCTACCTGGGCATGTCGTTCGGCTGGGGCATCCCGATGGCGTTCGCCGCCGTGCAGGGCGAGGTGCCGATGCTGGGTTGGCTGCTGTATGCCGGCAACATCCTGTGGTCCACCGCCTACGACACCTGGTACGCCATGGTCGACCGCGAGGACGATCTGAAGATGGGCTCGCATTCCACCGCGATCCTGTTCGGCGATCTCGACCTGGTCATCCAGGGCGTGCTGTACGCGCTGTTCCTGGCCACCATGGCGCTGGTTGGCGTGCGCGGGGGGCTGGGCGGCTACTACCTGGCGGGCGTGGCGGTGGCCACGGTGCTGGTGGTGTACGAGTTCTGGATCTGCCGCAACCGCGAACGTGGCCCGTGCTTCAAGGCGTTCCTGCACAACAACTGGGTGGGTGCCGCGCTGTTTGCCAGTATCGCCGTGGATCTGGCGCTGCGCTGAGAAGCGCAGCCGAGCGTGGGCTCGGCTCTACAGGGGGCAACCCCGAAACCGGATATCCGTAGCGCCCGAGCCCGTGCTCGGGCGTCGGCCGCACAGCGCCGGGTATCCCACCACCTACGACCAATAGGTGGCTGACAGCCCGCACCCCACCGCCCAGAATCGAGCCATCGAACCTGGGAGGGTAGGCGATGGCCTCGACGGCAGCAGTACAGGACGGCTGGATGGCGCGTGCAGCGCTGCGCTCGGCCGCCTGGGCGGAAAAGTGGTTCCCCGATGCGTATGTATTCGCGGTACTGGGTGTGGTCATCGTCGCGCTGGCCGCGATGGGCTTCGGCTCGACCCCGCAGGCCACCGCCAGCGCCTTCGGCGACGGCTTCTGGAGCCTGATTCCCTTCACCATGCAGATGGCCTTCGTGGTTATCGGTGGCTACGCTGTGGCGACGGCGCCGGTGGTCGCACGCTTCATCGATTTCCTCGCCCGTGTGCCGCGCACCGGTCGTGGCGCGGTGGTGTACGTGGGCCTGGTCAGCATGCTCGCCTCGCTGCTCAGCTGGGGTTTCTCGCTGGTGTTCGGCGGCCTGCTGGTCCGCGCGTTGGCCCGCCGTACCGAACTGCACATGGACTACCGCGCGGCCGGTGCTTCGGCCTATCTCGGTCTGGGTGCGGTGTGGGCGATGGGACTGAGTTCGTCCGCTGCACAGCTGCAGGCCAACCCGGCCAGCATGCCGCCTGGCCTGGTGGAGATCACCGGCGTTCTGCCGTTCACCGAAACCATCTTCCTGTGGCAGTCGATCGCCCTGACCTCAGTGCTGATCCTGGTTTCGCTGCTGATCGCCTGGCTTACCGCACCGGCTGCCGGCAGTGCGCGTACCGCCGAGGATTTCCCGGGCGCCGCGCAGGCCGAGCCGGAACCGTTGCAGCGCCGCACGCGCCCGGGCGAGTGGCTGGAATACAGCCCGCTGCTGACCGTGCTGCTCTCGTTGCTGGCGTTCGGCTGGCTGTTCAACGAGTTCGCCAACAAGCCGGTGGTCACCGCCATCGCCAACCTCAACACCTACAACTTCCTGTTCATTTCGCTGGGCCTGCTGCTGCACTGGCGGCCGCGCAGCTTCCTCAACGCGGTGGCCAAGGCGGTGCCGAGCACGACCGGCGTGCTGATCCAGTTCCCGCTGTACGGCGGCATCGCGATGATCCTCACCCACGCCGCTGGTGGTGACGGGCAGACCCTGGCACACCGGCTGTCGAGCCTGTTCGTGCACGTGGCCAGCACCGATTCGTTCGCGCTGGTGATGGGCGTCTATTCGGCGGTGCTGGGGTTCTTCGTGCCGTCCGGCGGCGGCAAGTGGATCATCGAGGCGCCGTACGTGATGCAGGCCGCCAATGAACTGAAGGCGCACCTGGGTTGGGCGGTGCAGGTCTACAACGCGGCCGAAGCGCTGCCGAACCTGATCAATCCGTTCTGGATGCTGCCACTGCTGGGCGTGTTGGGGCTGAAGGCACGCGACATCGTCGGCTTCACCTTCATCCAGCTGCTGGTGCACATCCCGCTGGTGCTGGGCCTGCTGTGGCTGCTGGGGATGACCTTGGCGTACGTCCCGCCGGTGATGCCCTGAATGAAGCGTTGGCGTCCCTGCGTGAGCCGGGAAGCCAACCTTGTTCAGCGCGTGTTTCCAGCTGCGAACGCCATGAATGCGTGCACGCTGACGATGGCATGAGCACATGCCGAACCTGCATGAATCCTTCAGCCGCTTGTGCCACAAGGGATTCTGCGCGTTCATTCACAGGCGTACACACAGATGTAGCCATCCACCCACGCGTGATTAACCATTCGCTGCAGACGATGGCCACGTCCACCGCATTCCGCGAGTGGCTTTGGAGATCGGACATGGCACAGCAGAACCAGAACCCGAACCAGAAGCAGCAGGGCCAGCAGAACCAGCAGGATCAGCAGCAGGGCCGTGGCCGCGACCAGCAGCAGCAACAGCAGCAGGAACAGCAGAAGCGCAACCAGAACCAGCAGCAGGGTGGGCAGGACGAGGAAGAGTGACGTCGGTACCCACCTCCTGTAATACGCAGAGCCCCGCCCCCCCGCGGGGCTTTGCTTATTCCAGCACGCCGATACGCTGCAGCACTGCCGCCGCCGACATGTCGTTCGGATTGGTGCCGGGCTGGTCCTGCGGTACGCCCATGCCCATGCTGCGGTACAGATCCACCCAGTGCTGGGCGATCTCTCCAGTCTGCGGGTTGCGGAAGTTCATCGGCTGCAGTGCGAACACGTGATGCCGGCGGAAGGCGCGCTCGATGAAATCCGAGCAGTAGTAGCTGTTCTCGTTCAACACATACGACGTGTTGTACGGCTTGCCCAGCATCGTGCGCGCGGTGGCGACCGCCTCCTTGATGGCCGCCTGTTGCGGCGCGCGCAGGCGATAGACCACGACCTGCCGCTGCTTGGCTTGGGCGTCCTGCTGGAACTCGGCCAGCGACTGCCGGCGCGATCCCTTCTCGTCCGCGTGCAGCACCTCCCAGCCCTTCGGCGCCGAGGCGACAAGGGCCACGTGATCGAAGCTGGTCGAACCCTGCTTGCCGGTGGCATCGTCGATGGCCGCACTGAGGCCGCTGCGGCCGGCGGTGACGAACAGCAGGTCGCCTTCGTGGACATCAACGGCCAACGCCACGGCAGGCCACAGGGCGGGCAGCAGCAGACCGATCAGGAGCAGAAGGCGGTGCATGAGGACTCTCGGACAGGCGGAATGCCGGAATTGTAGGATGCGCGGTAGCATGGGGCGACCGGACCGGATTCAGGATGAGCCCATGCGTCGATACCGTTCTGCCGCAGTGCTGACGCTTGCCTGCGGCGCGGTGCTGGTGGGGTGCAAGCCTGCGCCGCAGGCAATGCCCGCCGACGCCGCGCCTGCCGCAGCGGCGCCGGCGACCACCGTCGCCGAGCCCACAGCTGTGGCTGCACGCAGTGAATGCACCCACCCGGAATTCGATACGTTCCTGGAGCATTTCGGCAACGAGATCGCGCTGCAGGAAAAGGCTACTGCCGATCCGCTGCTGGACAGTTACATCGATGCAGAGGCCGAGCCGGAACCGCGCAAGGTGGAAAGCCGGTTGGCGCTGGCCGATGTGGAGTGGCCGGTGATGCCCGATCCTGCCGCGTTGGCCGGGCAGGGCCGCGAAATGCAGGTCAGCCTCCTGGCCGACGGGCAGCGGCAGGTGCAGATCCGTACTCCGGACAGCAGCGACCAGCAGACCTACACCTTTGCTCAGACGCCGTGCTGGACGCTGGTCAAGCGTGAGGACGAGTCGATCTGAAGCCTGATCCGGCACAGGCGCGGCGGGCCAGTGACTGCTAGTCTCGATCCCTGGTCCAGGCAGGGAGACGCCGATGCAGGCTTTCAGGAAGCACGCCACCACCGCCGTCGCCGCCGTATTGGCGATAGCCCACTTCAGCGGCGCCCAGGCACAGCCGGCGCATGCCGATGATCGCGCCTACTTCGCCAATGCCACCGCCGAACAGGCCGCGCGTGACGCGCTGGGCAAGCGCGTCGAGGCCCTGCAGCAGGCGTCCACCCTTGCACCCGCGGAACGCTTCCGGCAGGCCGAGATACTGGAGGCGCAGTGCCTGCGCCATCACGGCTACCTGCACCTGCAGGCCGCCCGCACTGCGCGTGATCAGCGTCCGGCCAAGGCGCTGGATCAGGTGATGGGGCTGTGCAGCCGCATTGCCCGCAGCGGCCGCACCGCTCTGCGCGAGGCGCCCGCAGATGCGCCGTGGGCAGCGCCCTATGCCTTCCTGCGCGCGCGTGCGTTGAAGGAGTCCGCCACCCCGGCCAACGCCGCGCTGGATGAGGCCGTGGAGGCACTGGCCGATCCGGCGCTCGACAGCTTCGCGCGCCTGCGCGGGCAGATCCTGCGCAGTGCCGAGTACCCGCAGATCGAGCACGGCGGCCGGCACTGGGACACGGGGCGCGACAAGCAGGCGCTGGCCCAGCAGCCCGACCGCGCGCTGCGCGAGGCCGGCTGGAAGGGCTATTGGCAGGGGCTGCACTCGCGCCGTGAGCCGATGGCTTCGGTGCTGCTGGGGCTGGTGCAGGTGAATGATGCTGCCGCACGCCTGCAGGGCGATGGCTCGGCACCGGCGCACGGTTACCAGCGCATGGGCCTGGATACCGCCGTAGTGGATGCAACGCTGGTGGCCATCGAACAGCACGCGGGTGACCGCCGCGCCTACCAGGAGATGCTGCTGCACCACGCTGCGCGATCGGGCATCGCTGCGCCGCAGATCTGGGATACCACGGTGCCCGATGCCGGCTACACGCCACCGGTGCTGACGCTGGCGCAGCTGCGCGACAACGCCGCCGATGCCATGCAGCACCTGGGGCCGGCGTACGTCGCCGAACTGCGCGCACTGCTCGATCCGGCCAACCAGCGTATGGATCTGGCCACCGAACGCGGTGACCGCAGCCAGGACGCGTTCCCGGTGAGCGCTCCCGGTGTGCCGGCGATGTTGTTCGTTGGCGTGCGCCGTGGTGATCTGGACAGCGATGTCGAAATTGCGCATGAAGCTGGCCATGCCATGCATGGCGAGTGGATGCAGCGCGGTCATGCGTCGCCGCTGCAGCGCAATGGCAGCCCGTGGCTGACCGAAGCGTTCGCGATCTACAACGAGCTGCGCTTCCGCGACCAGCTGTACCAGCAGGCACAGGACCCGCGCGCCAAGGCCTATTACCTGAAGTCGCTGCTGGACGACATGGTGCTGCAGCTGTTCACCTCTTCAGAGGAAGCGCAGCTGGAGCAGTCGATCTACCAGGGTGTTGCCGCCGGCACGCTGGGCACCGCCGACGACCTGGACGCGCTGACCGGGCAGGTGCTGGCGCGCTTCGGCCAGCAACCTGAGCGCTACCCTCAGCTGCGCAACACCTGGATCGGCAAGCGCCTGATGTATGAAGACCCGAACTATCTGGTGAACTACCTGTACGCAGGGCTGCTGGCCGTGCAGCTGTACGTGCAGGACCAGCGTGACCCCGAAGGCTTCCGTGAGCGCTATCTTGCCGTGCTTGGCGAGGGCTTTGATCGCGCACCGAACGCGCAGGTGGCGCAACTGCTGGGGCATGCGCCCGACTGGGCGGCGCTGGTGGATGCCGACCTGCAGGTGTTCAACCGGACGGCGGCACAGCTTCAAGCGCTGCATGCGCGGATCGAGGCAGGGCAGGGTACGTGAGCATGCTGCGCGCAGGACAGCAGACCGCAGCCAGGACGTGGCTGTTGTTGCTGCTGTGCCTGCTGCCGATGGCGGCACTGGCGGCAATCCCGGTCCCCGCGCTGGACGATCCCGTGGTGGACACTGCCAACGCGCTGTCCGCTGAAACCCGCGCCACCCTGCGCAGGCAGGCACTGCAGCTGCAGGTGCAGAAAGGTGCGCAGCTGCAGGTGCTGGTGGTCCCCAGCGTAGGCAACGAGGGCATCGAGGCCTACGCACAGCGGGTGTTCGATCAATGGCAGCTGGGTCGCGCTGGTGTCGACGACGGTGTGTTGTTGCTGGTGGCGGTACAGGACCGCCGCGTACGCATCCAGACCGGCTATGGCCTGGAAGGTGCGCTGCCGGACGCGTACGCCGCTCGCATCATCGACAACGCGATCGTACCGCGCTTCCGTGAGGGCGATTTCGATCAGGGCGTGCTCGATGGCACGACGATCATGGTGGCGCTGATCGAGGGCGAGGACTTGCCGGCATGGGAAGAACCGTCGGCCAGCAACGTGCTGCCTGCGGACTGGCGCCGTGCAGACTCGGTGGTGGCGTTGACCCTGCTGGCCGGCTTCCTGGCTGGGCTGTGGCGCTCGCCGCCGCCTCTCCCGCCGGCGAAGACCGAGGACGATTTCAGCGGCAGCCGTCGGGAGCGGCGGCGCAAGGCACTGGCCGCCAATGCGTCGGCACCAAGACCGAGCTGGCCGACCTTGCCGGCCTGGGGGCGTCCGATGCTGCTGACAGCGGTGGTTGCCGCAGGCGCGCTGTCCGTGGCGTTGCTGCTGCCACGCCACCTGCTGCCGGGCCTGTGCTTCGTGATGGTGCTGGGCGTGCCGGTGGCGGCCCTGCTCGGCTGGTGCTGGCGTCGCAGCCGCGGGGTGCGCGTCGTCCTGTGCGGCATGCTGGTACTCAGCGCGGTCTTTCTGGTGCAGGCGTTGCTTCGCGGCCAGCTGCCACCGGGCCTGGCCCGGCATCTGCTGCTGCAGGCCGCCGCGGGCGTTGTCACCCTGATGGTGTTCCTGCTGGTGCAGGCCTGTCGCACACGCTGGAAGAAGAACCGCAGCAGCTTCGCCGTGCGCATGACGGCGCTGGTGCTGTTGACCCTCGGCTATGCCGCGGGCGCGTTGCTGGCGATCCATCGTGCCGAAGGTGACGATCCACGGCTGCTGGCGATGATCGTGTCCGGTGTGTGTGGCGTGCTGCTGTACTTCGTATGGCTGTTCACCATGTCGCCGGGCGAGCGCGCACGTGGGCGGGCTTCATCACCCCGCGAACGCACGTCGTCCCGTTCGTCGTCCTCGTCGAGTTCGTCGTCGAGCAGTTCCAGCAGCTGGTCTGGAGGCGGCGGCCGCAGCGGTGGTGGCGGCGCATCGGGCAGCTGGTAGTTCAGGTCGCCTGTACCCGCCAGCCGAGTGCAGTGTCCTCCACAACACCCGGGCCGGCCACGTCGCCGACCTGCAGCAACAGGCCCTGCGCATTGGGCAGGTCCTTCTGCTCGGGGAACCAGCGCCGGTCCGCAGCGACCACGATCAGCAGGCCCTCGTCGTCGCCCATCGGCGCGAACTGCGGCGAAGGCGGGCTGATCGGTTGCAGGCCGAACCGCAGGTTGGACTGTTCGCGCACAGCGTCGACATCGTGGCTGGGCAGGCCGACCTCGCTCAGGCAGGTCAGCTCGCTGCCGTGGAAGGCGCCCTGATGCGTACTGGACGGCAAGCGGCGGCGGCCGATCAGTTCCAGGATCAAGCCATCGGGGCCGGTAAAGTACACCGACTGCGACTGCCAGCTGCTTTCCAGCGCGAAGTAATCCAGCCCGGCCGGATTGCGCTGCAGTGGCGTGCGTTCGCGCAACCAGGTCATGGCCTCGCCGAAGCGGTTGTCCGGTACGTTGAAGGCCAGGTGCACGCCTCCGACAGGACGTCCTTCACTGGGCTGCAGTTCGATCGTGCTCCAGCCGATGTGCACATGGGTGCCGACCACGCGCTGCTGCAGCACATCGTGGAAGTAGCTGGCCACGGCACCGACGTCGGATACCGGCAGAGTGAGGTGCAGCAGGCGCATGATCGATCCTCCGTGGACACCTCCACTGTAGCGCCGGGCGCAGCGCGGCGGCCACTAGCGCAGTGAATGGTCGAAGAACCGTATCGCTGCATCCACTGCCTGCGCGTGGGTCTGCGCCTTTGGCACCGACGTAGTGCACAGCTCCTGCAGCCGCTGCTGCCCGGTCGCGGTGCACGCGGCCAGGAAATCATAGTGGCCCACATCGGCCAAGCGCTGCAGTTCCGCGCCCGGAATCAGGGCACCGGCGGCCGCGCCATTGGTCTGTGGCGGCGCAACCGTGTCAGCCTCACCCAGCACGATCGACACGGGCAGCCGCAACGAGGACAGCTGCTCGGGCGCGAAGGCCTGGATGATCGCCGGAGCCAGCAGGAATGCCGCCCGCACGCCGGGGATCGCGCGCGCGTCGTTGGCCTGGGAGATCCATGGCGCCAGTGTGGGAGAGGCCGCAGCGGCAACACGCGCCTCCATCGTGTGGGTTGCCGCCTCCTGCTGAGGCCGGCAGACGCCGTCATGCGGATGTGCGAGGCAGAAGGCCAGCAGTCGCTGCAGGTCCGGTCGTGCACCGGCTGCGAGCAGCGCGGTGTAGCCGCCGGCCGAGAACCCGGCAACACCCAGGCGTTCAGCATCGACATGCGGGCCCAGCACTGGATCGGCCCGCACGGCCGCGAGCGCAGCGCGCAGATCATCCGCGCGCAGCCAGCTCAGCATGCTGCCGGGCAGGGTCATCGTGTCCACGCCGTTGTTGCCGGGATGATCGACTGCGATCACCAGATACCCGGCACGCGCCAGCGCGGTGCCCAGCCAGCCCATCATGCGCGCACTGCCGCCGTTGCCGTGCGAGAGCAGCAGCGTTGGCAGGCGATCACCCGCGATCGGTGCATCCATTGCTGCACGTCCGACGTCGAACAGCGGCGCGTCGGGCGGGCCGATGGTCAGCGCGGTTTCCCGGCTGCCGGCCAGCGCCGGGTACCAGACCGTGTAGCGCAGCGCGTCGTGGTGCTGCGCATCGCGCACAGCCGCGCTGGCCACCGTGGTGGCGCCGTGGCGCTCGCCGGCCGCCCGCGTCTCGCTGGCATCGGCCACGGCAGTGGAGACCATGAGGATCATTCCCAGCACAGCGGCCATCATGCGCATCTTCAGTTCCTTGTCAGTTGGGACGTTCGTCGACTGGCAGCCAGATCTCCACGCCGCCGTTGCCGGTGTGCTCATCGAATCGGGCGTCGTAGCGTTCCAGATCCGGTGCATCGGCAAGGCTGAGGTTGGAAGCAGGAAGATAATGATCCAGCAGCCAGAACCAGGTCGAGCGGATGGTCGAGATGTGCGCGCCGTGCCAGGCCACCAGATAGCGACGCGGCGGAATGTGCACACTTTGCCAGTGCGCAGGCACGCTCGGCACCACGCTGGCCGGCAGTGCGGCGATGTAATCGAAGCCGCCATCGTCGTCGCTGTTGCAGCACACGCCGAAGCTGATCGGTGCCGGCTTCGGCCATTCGCGGTTGAGCTGCGCCCATTGGCCGGGAATCGCGCCGCCACTGTCGCGGGTATGCCGCATGCCGATGCCCACCACCTGGAAAGCGGGCGTGTCGAGCAGCCGCGGCGCTTCACCGCAGGGCACCGGCGCATCATCCACGCGGATCGCCTGTACCAGCGCCAGCCCATCGGTGCCCTGTTCGCGTACGCGCTCCGGCGTCTGCCCGAACTGTTCACTGAAGGCGCGGGTGAACGCGGCGTGGGTGGTATAGCCGGCCCCCAGCGCGACCTGCAGGATGTCGCCCGCGCCGTTCGCCAACCGCTGCGCGGCAGCGGTCAGGCGCCGTCCCCGCAGATAGCGCACCACCGAGGTGCCAGTGCGGGCCTGGAACAGACGTGACAGATGGAACGGCGACAGCCCCGCTGCGGTGGCGATATCGGCCAGCGCCAATGGCCGGTCCGCATGGGTTTCGATGTACCACAACGCCTTGCCCGCCGCGCTCATCTGCCTTTCCCCGAATCCAATGCCGGCACAGTAGCGGATCGGCAGGCGCGGCGCTTAGCAGTTCTTGCGCCTGTGCGGCATCAAGCTGTCGTACTGACGTCATGCCTCCTTCACAGATCGGGCCGAGACTGCGCGCCTTGTCCAGGCCTGTTGTGTCCGCACAGGTGCTGGCCCTGTCGCGTCCTCCCGGAGCCCTGCCGTGCATCGTTCGAAGCTTTCGCGTTCCATCCTCCTTGCCCTTTCCATGGCCAGCGCAGGAGGCGCGATCGCAGCGGAGGCCGATGCGGTCGATACCGCAGGCGGCAGCCGCGCCGCACCCACCCAGCTCGACGCGATGCTGGTCACCGGCACCCGCGCCTCCAACCGCACCCAGTTCGAAACGCTGGCGCCGGTGGACGTGTTCACCAAGGAAGACATCACGTCCGTTCAATCCACCGACCTGAAGGACGTGCTGGCCCAGCTGGTGCCATCGTTCGTGGTGCAGCGCCTGCCGATGGCGGACGGCCAGGTGTTCGTGCGCCCGGCGACCCTGCGTGGCCTGTCACCGGACCAGACCCTGGTGCTGGTCAATGGTCGCCGCTTCCACCGCAGCGCGCTGCTCGGCAACCGTGGTGCGCAGGCAGCCGACCTGGCACAGATCCCGACCAGTGCGATCAAGCGCATCGAAGTGCTGCGCGACGGCGCATCGGCACAGTACGGCTCGGATGCCATCGCCGGTGTCATCAACATCATTCTTGAGGATGGCCCGGGCACCGAGATCACCGCCGGTTATTCGCAGTACGCGCAGGGTGACGGTGCGTCGCGGGACTTCAGTGCGCGCACCGGCTGGTCGCTGGGCGACTACGGCAGCCTGGTGCTGTTCGCCGAATCGTCCAACTCCGATGCCACCTCGCGCACCCGCCAGCGCCCGGATGCCATTGCGTTCCAGGCCGCGCATCCGGAGCTGGAGGTGCCCAACCCGGTACAGCGCTGGGGCCAACCGGAACTGGAAAGCCGCCGCGTCGGCTTCAACGTGAAGACCAACGCCAGCGAGACGCTGGAGCTCTATGCCTTCGGCCTATACAGCCACAGTGATGGCGTCAGCGATTTCAACTGGCGCAACCCCGATACCACCACCGGCGCCTACCGCACCACCCCGATCTTCCCAGGCTGGAACCTGCGTTCGCTGTACCCGGTGGGCTTCAGCCCGCAGTACGGCAACGTGCAGAACGACCTGCAGCTGGTCGGCGGCCTGCGCGGTGAGATCACGCCCAAGCTGCGCTGGGATGTCAGTGCTTCGTATGGTCGCAACGCCATCGACTACAGCCTGAAGAACTCGATCAATGCTTCCCTGGGTCCGGCCAGCCCGACCGCGTTCGACCTCGGCCGCCTGACCCAGACCGAGAAGAACGCCAACGCCGACTTCAACTACGAGTGGGAGGTGGGCGCGCTGTCCAAGCCGATCAACGTCGCCTTCGGTGGCGAGTTCCGCCAGGAGACCTACCAGGTGCGCGCCGGTGACCCCGCCTCGTACGCGGTGGGCCCGGGTGCGGCCGCGGGCCTGGAGGCTAATTCCAACGGTGCGCCGGGTTTCTCGGCCAGCCAGGCCGGGCAGTGGAGCCAGCGCAGCAAGGCGGCGTACGTGGATATGGAAGTGCCGCTGGGCGAGCGCTGGAGCATCGGCGCGGCCAGCCGTTACGAGGACTTCTCCAGCTTCGGCAGCACGTTGGACGGCAAGCTGTCGGCACGTTTCGCGATCACCCCGGACGTAGCCCTGCGCGGCACCGTGTCCACCGGCTTCCGTGCGCCGACGCCCGCGCAGCTCAACACCACCAGTACCACCCAGGGCCTGGACACGCGCACGCTGCAGATCTTCACCAGTGGCCGCCTGTCGCCGAACGATCCGCTGGCGCAGCTGCTCGGTGCCAGGCCGTTGAAGCCGGAGGAATCGCGTACCGCCTCGCTGGGCCTGACCTGGCGCACCGACCTGGGCCTGTCCGGTTCGGTGGACGTCTACCAGATCAAGCTCACCGACCGCTTCAGCCAGTCGGCCAGCTTCGCCATTCCGGCCGGTACGCCCAACCCGCTGGGCTACACCTCGGTGAACTACTTCACCAATGACTTCGATACCACCACCACCGGCGTGGACGTGGTCGGCAACTACCTGCGCGACCTCGGCGCCGGCCGCATGACGTTGACCCTGGCCTATAACTACAACCGCACCCGCGTGGACAATGGCAGCACCTCGGTGGCCACCAACGAAACCCAGCGCGTGCTGTTTGAAGACCGCCTGCCCGAGCACAAGGGCAGCCTGACCGGCAGCTGGGACATCGGCGCCTGGTCGCTGATGGCGCGCATGCGCTACTACGGCGCCTGGACCGACGCCAGCGGCAATGCGGTGGGCGACATCTACCAGCGCTTCAGTGCGATGAGCTTCCTCGACCTCGCGGTGGGCTATCGCATCAACGAGCACCACAGCCTGCGTGTCGGCGCCGACAACGTGCTCGACCGCTATCCGGATGAGGCCGTGTTCCAGGCCAGCCGCGGCCTGATCTACTCGCGCAATGCACCGTATGACACCGACGGCGCCAACCTGTACGCGCAGTACCGGCTGAGCTTCTGATGGACCGCAACCGCCGCTCCCTGTTGCGTGCCGGTGCACTGCTGCCGGCCGCCGCCGCACTGTCTTCACTGCCCGCCATGGCGGCCGCGGGTTACGCTGCGCCCATGCAGATTCCCGCAACGACCGTGGCGCCGGACGTGCTGGCCCGCGATGAAGGCTACTGGGCCACCGTGGCCAGCCACTTCGACATCACCGATGAAGTGAACCACCTGGAGAACGGCTACTGGGGTGCGATGGGCCGCGAGACGCTGGCCAGCTACCAGCGCCATACCGCTGAAGTGAACCGTGGCAACGCCTGGTACGGCCGTCGTGAGTTCCCGGCGCAGTACATGGCGGTGCAGCGGCAGGTGGCCGAACTGCTGGGCGTGGGCGCCGACGAGATCGCACTGACCCGCGGCGCCACCGAGGCGATGCTGGCGCTGATCGGCGGCTACAACCGCCTGCAGCCTGGCGACCAGGTGCTGTATGCCGACATCGACTACGACAGCATGATCGGTGCGATGCGCTGGCTGCAGCAGCGTCGCGGCGTGCAGGTCGAGCGTATCGCGCTGCCAGCGGTGCCGGACCACGCGCAGGCCCTGCAGGCGTATGAGGACGCATTCGCGCGGTTGCCGCGCCTGAAGCTGGTGCTGCTGACCCAGGTCAGCCATCGCCATGGGCTGGTGCTGCCGGTGGCGGAGATCGCCGAGCGTGCGCGCGCACGCGGTATCGATGTGATCGTTGATGCTGCCCATGGTTTCGGTCAGATCGCCTACGCCGTGCCGGACCTGAAGGCTGACTTCGTGGGCATCAACCTGCACAAGTGGATCGGTGCGCCGGTCGGCGTCGGCGCGATGTATGTGCGCAGGGGCCGCGTTGCGGACCTCGATCCGTACATGGGCGAGACCGACGACGGCCGCGTGGGCAGCCGCGTGCACACCGGCACGGTCAACTTTGCCGCCTACCTGGCGCTGCCGGAAGCAATCGCCCTGCACCAGCGCATAGGTGCCGCCAACAAGCAGGCGCGCCTGCGCTACCTGCGTGAGCGCTGGACGCTGCCGGCACGGCAGATGGCGCACATCGAAGTGCTGTCTTCGCCCGAACCGGCGCAGGCCAGCGCATTGGCCAGCTTCCGCCTGCGCGGGCGCACCAGCGTGGCAGACAACATGGCGCTGCAGAAGCGCCTGCTGGACGAGCATCGCGTGTTCACCACCCATCGCGACGGGTTGGACTCCGGCGCCTGCGTGCGGGTGACGCCGTCGGTGTTCACCCGGCCGCAGCAGATGGATGCGCTGGTGAAGGCCCTCTCCGCCTTGGCCTGACCCTGCTTTGGTGGGTGCCAACCTTGGTTGGCACATTCCAACCGTGCCGGGGAATCTTCCGCCTGCCAGCGGCCGGCGCTACCGGTCGGGTGGGTGCCAACTGTTGGTCGGCACATCCCATTCCACGATCTACCTCCGATCTGGTGGGTGCCAACCTTGGTTGGCACATTCCGACCGTGCTGGGGAATCTTCCGCCGGCCAGCGGCCGGCACTACCGCTCGATCGCCGGCAACGCATCGGACAACAACAACCGGTCGATCCGCCGCAGCGCACTCTCCAGCTGCCGTCGGTCCGCTGCCAGCCCCAGCGACAAACGCACGCCGCACTGGTGCGAGACCCCCGGCGGACAGAACGCCGATGACGGCGCAATCGCCAGCCCCTGCAGCTGGGCGGTACGCACCAGCGTGGCATCGGTCCACGGCGCCGGTATCCGGCACCACGCATGCAGCCCTTCCGCGCGCTGCAGCAGCGACGGTGCCAGCAGGTAACGCGCCATGCGCATGCGTTCGCGTGCCTCGCTGCGCACCTGCGCCAGCAGCGATTGCGCCGAACCATCCAGCAGCAACTGGCTGGCCAGCGCCGCCACCAGCGGATGCCCCATCAACCGGGTGGCGCGCAAGGCCGAAGCCATCGCCTCGGCGTGCGCGGCACCCGGGCAGCGCACGAAGGCGGTGCGCAGGCCGGGGCTGATCACCTTCGACAGCGTCGCCACATGGAACACGTGGCGCGGTGCCAGCGTTGCCAACGGTATGGGTGCCTCTTCGGCAAGGTGCCAGTAAGGATCATCCTCGACCGCCAACAGGTTCTCGCTTTCCAAGACGCGTGCCAGCGCTTCGCGCCGCTGCAACGACAGCGTCAGCGCGGTCGGGTTCTGGCAGGTGGGGTTGAGATAGACCAGCCGCGCGCCACTCCCGCGCGCCTGCCTCAACAGTGCCTCGGGGCACATCCCGTACTCATCGCCTTCCACCGGTACCAGCCGCCGCCCAAGCGCCCCGGCGGCCTGCAGCAGCCCCGGGTAGACCAGCGTGTCACACAGGATCGCGTCGCCATCGCGGCCCTGGCTGAGCAGGATCGCGGCCAATGCGACCTGCGCGCCTTCGGTCAGCAACAGGCTGGCATCCTCCACCTTTCCCAGCATTGGTTGCAGCCAGCGCGCCGCTGCGTGGCGGTCGGTCGGGTTGCCGCCGCCCAGGTGATAGGTCATCAGGTTCGGTGCGTTGCTGCGTGCAAGCACGGCGGCGGCACCACGGCGCAGCGTCTCTGCCAGCGCGTCGGCATCAGGCACCGGCGGCACGTTCATGCTCAGGTCCACCACCTGGTCGAAGCCGGCCTTGGGCGGTGCGATGAAACTGCCTTGTGGCCCCCGTGCTTCGATCAGGCCGCGCTTGCGTGCTTCATCGAAGGCGCGGGTGACCGTGGTCAGGTCGACGCCGAGCTGCTGCGCCAACGCGCGCTGCGAGGGCAGGCGTTGTCCGGGTGCAAGACCACCGCGGCGCACTGTGCGTTCCAGCGAATTGACGATGCGCAGGTAGATCGGCCCGCTGTGGGCGAGTACGTCCTGCACCCACTCGCGGGCTGCGACATCCGGTCGCGGCATGTACGGAGCATGTCGGGGCGTATCGTTGCTTCCAACGGCGGGAGCCTGTCCATAACCATCGGTCGGTTCGGACAGGTGACCGCCGTTGTTGTTTGCGGCGGCCGCACCGGCCCGCGTCGGTGATGTCATTGCGCGTCCTCAGCGCTTGGCCTGCCAGGGGCAGTAGCAGCCCACGGCAAGCAGTCCTTTCGGGCGCACGGTCTCGCCGCGCACCAGTCTGTCCAGCAGCGGCTCGACGAAGCTGTTGGCCGAGTTGCAGACCATGCCGATGCTGTACGGGCCGGCGTACGCCAGATGGCCGTGCCGGTCCCAGATCGCCACGGCAGGGCTGGCCGGGATGTGTTCGATACCGTCGATGGTCGGCAGGTTGATCACCTTGTTGCGCAGCGGCTCCGGCAGCGCGCCCTGTGTACCCGGGCGGCGGATCGCGTAGAAGTCGATGCCGGCGCGGCGGTACATGCTGATCAGGTAGCTCAGGTGCGCACCGGTCTCGCGGTTGCACACGCCGCAGGCCGGGTCCCAGAAATGCACCACGCGGATGCGGCCGTTATCTCCGGCCAGATCGGCCGGCAGGCGCAGCTGCGAGTCGTCGAAGACGATGGCCTGTTCGGTGAAGGTGGACTGCGCGCTGTAGCCGAAGTACTGCCACAGCGCAGCCGCCACGCCGGCCATGAACAGGCAGGCGAGGGCGATCATCGTCGGCAGCAGCCAGCGGCGACGCGGCGCGGCTGCGCCCATCAGGACGCGTCCCCGCCGAACTTGTGCACGTACTGCTTGCGCATCTCGCGGCAGGAATCGGCCTGCGAGCGGCGCTGGATCTCGCTACGCGACGGATCCTCGCTGCGCTGCATGCATTGCTCGATGGCGTGGCGTTCGGCGGCCTGCACATCCACGGTCTGCGGTTGCAGGCAGACCCAGGCCAGCGCGGCCAGCATCAACACCACAAAGCCACCGCACCCGGCCATTACCAGGTGGAACTTCAGTCTCTCGGCGCGCATCGATGCACGTCCCTTCATCCATACATTGCATACAAAATATCATTTTGTATGGATTCGGCGCCATGCACCCGGTTCAGACGATGGCGTTGTGGCGGGCCTCGGGAACTTCGGACAGGATCTCGTTCAGCTTGGCCAGCGCCCCGGCCAGCGCGCTCTGGTCGACCGCGCCGCCCAGCGACAGGCGGATCGCGTTGCCCGGCGGCGGCTCTTCCACGCTGAAGGCATCGGAGCTGGCGATGCCCAGGCCCTGTTCCTGCGCGGCCTGGATCAACCGGTACTGGTCCAGCCGTGGCGGCAGCGGCAGCCACACATGCAGGCCGGCCGGATGCGCCTGGGCACGGGACGGCAGGTACTGCGCGGCAATCGCCTGGCGCTCGCGCAGTTCCTGCTGGAAGCGCTGCACCATGTCCTGGGCCTGGCCGCTGCGGATCCACTGCGAGGCCACCGCCACCATCGACTGGGTCGGCATCAGCGCGATCGCGCGCAGCGCGTCCAGCACCGGTTCCATTGGCTCGCCGGCCGGCACCACCAGGTAGGCGGTGCGCAGGCCCGGTGCCAGGCACTTGGACAGGGTGGAGATGTAGTAGACCGGGCAGCCGGCGTCGCGGTGGGCGGCCAGCGGCGGCGCGGCATCACCGGCCAGCAACCAGTAGGGATCGTCTTCGATCACGGTCAGATCGTGGCGCTTCGCTACCGCCAGCAGGGCCTGCCGGCGCTGCGCCGACATCGTCGCCGTGGTCGGATTCTGGATGGTCGGCACCAGGTACAGCAGGCGCGGCCGGCGCAGCTGGCAGGCTTCTTCCAAGGCGTCGGGCAGCATGCCTTCGGCGTCCATCGCCACCGGCACCACGCCCCGCTGCAGCACGCGCGCGGCGGCCAGCAGGCCCGGGTAGGTCAGCTGTTCGGCGGCGATCAGCTCGCCTGGCTGGGTACGGGCCAGAATCAGCGCGCACAGCGCGGTCTGCGCGCCAGGGCAGATCACCACCTGATCGGCACCGACTGTCCCCAGCATCGGCGCCAGCCACTGCACGGCGGCGGCGCGGTCCTCGCGGGTGCCGGCGCCGACGTGGTAGCTCATCAGCTCGCCCTGGCCCAGCTGCTGGCCCACGTGCTGGAAACCGGCCTCCATGCCCTGTGCGAACGGCGCGCTGCCCAGCAGCGGCGGGATGTTCATGCTCAGGTCGACCGAGGTGCTGCGGTTGCCGGCCGACAGCGCAATGAAGGTGCCGCCGGCGCCCTGCGCATCGAGCAGGCCGGCCTGGCGCAGCTCGGCAAAGGCACGGGTGACCGTGGTCAGGTCCACGCCCACCTGCTGGGCCAGGTCGCGCTGCGGCGGCAGGCGGTCGCCCGGGCGCAGCACGCCGTCATCCACCGCCTCGCGCACCTGCTGGGCAATCTGCAGATACAGCGGGCCGGCGCCCTCGCGGAAAGGGCGAACCCAGGTGCGATTGGGGTGTTTCAGGCGGCGGCCGGCGGCAGGTGGCGTCATCGGTCAGGTTTTTCCATACGTGCAGGTGCACAAGTCCATACAATGATGTATCTTGTATGGGCTTGATTGGAGTGGCTCGCCTGCTTGTAGGCGACCTCGTACCCACAGTGTAGCCGCTCCACGCCCGGGCGCTGCGCGCAGGCGAGCCGGTCAAGCGCGCTTCTTCAACAGGGTTGACCTCCAATGAATATCTGCTGGAACCGCATCCGCCTGGCGCTGGTCGCCCTGGCCTGCGTCGGCCTGTCGGGCTGTGACTGGGTGCTGCTGGATTCGAAGGGCATGGTCGGGCTCGCCCAGCGCGACCTGATCCTGATCTGCATCGGCCTGATGCTGATCGTGGTGATACCGGCCATCGTGTTGACCTTCGTGTTCGCCTGGCGCTTCCGCGCCGGCAACACCAAGGCCAAATACACGCCGGACTGGTCGCACTCCACCAAGGTGGAAATCGTGGTCTGGGGCGTGCCGCTGATCATCATCGCGGTGCTGGCGGTGATCGTGTGGAAGTCCACCCACGAACTGGACCCGTACAAGCCACTGGACGTGGCCGGAGAGCCGCTGCACGTGGACGTGATCGCCACCGACTGGAAGTGGGTGTTCGTGTACCCGGACCTGGGCATCGCCACGGTCAATCAGCTCAACTTCCCGGCCAACCGCCCGCTGGCGTTCAACATCACCTCCAACTCGACGATGAATACCTTCTTCATCCCGCAGTTGGGTGGGCAGATCTACGCGATGGCCGGCATGCGCACGCAGCTGCACCTGATCGCCAACGAGCCCGGCCAGTTCCGCGGCATGTCCGGCAACTACAGCGGGCATGGCTTCTCGAACATGAAGTTCATCGCCACTGCCAGCAGCAGCGAAGACTTCGAGCGCTGGGTGGCCGAGGTGCGCAGCGCGCCCGACGCACTCAGCTTCACGCAGTTCAAGGCGCTGGCCGCGCCGTCGAAGAACGCACCGGTGCAGCACTTCTCCAGTGTTGAACCGCTGCTGTTCAAGAAGGTCATCGACCAGTTCATCGGCGTCGGTGAGAACACCGCTGCTGCTACCCCGGCGGGCGCTGCCGGCGGTGCCCAGGTTTCCCAGGAGTAACGAACATGTTGGGTAAATTGACGTGGGAGGCCGTGCCGTTGCACGAGCCGATCGTCGTGGTCACATTGGCGGCCATGGTGCTGGGTGGCCTTGCGCTGCTGGGTGCGGTGACGTACTTCAAGCTGTGGGGCCCGCTCTGGCGTGACTGGTTCACCACCGTGGACCACAAGAAGATCGGCATCATGTATGTGGTGGTGGCGCTGGTCATGCTGGTGCGTGGCTTTGCCGATGCGCTGATGATGCGCGCGCAGCTGGCGGCGGCCGGGCCGGGCAGTGACGGCTTCCTGCCACCGGAGCACTACGACCAGATCTTCACCGCTCACGGCGTGATCATGATCTTCTTCGTGGCCACCCCGTTCGTGGTCGGCCTGATGAACATCATCGTGCCGCTGCAGATCGGCGCGCGCGACATGGCGTTCCCGTTCCTCAACGCCTTCAGCTTCTGGATCTTCGTGGTCGGCGCCGCGCTGATGATGATCTCGCTGGGCGTTGGCGAATTCGCCATGACCGGTTGGGTCGCCTATCCGCCGCTGTCGGGCATCGAGTTCAGTCCAGGCGTGGGTGTCGACTACTACATCTGGGCATTGCAGGCTTCGGGCATCGGCACGCTGCTGACCGGCGTCAACCTGTTCATCACCATCCTGCGCATGCGTGCGCCGGGCATGACCCTGATGAAGATGCCGGTGTTCACCTGGACCGTGCTGGTCACCAGCGTGATCATCATCGCCGCCTTCCCGATCCTGACCGTGGCACTGGGTGCGCTCACCCTGGATCGCTACCTGGACTTCAACTTCTACACCAACACGTTGGGCGGCAACCCGATGATGTACGTGAACCTGGTGTGGGCCTGGGGCCATCCGGAGGTGTACATCCTGGTGCTGCCGGCGTTCGGCATCTTCTCTGAAGTGACCGCCACGTTCGCGCGAAAGAAGCTGTTCGGCTACAAGTCGATGGTGGGCGCCACGCTGGCGATCGGCATCCTGTCGTTCATCGTCTGGCTGCACCACTTCTTCACCATGGGTTCCGGCGCCAGCGTCAATGCCTTCTTCGGCATCATGACGATGATCATCGCCATTCCCACCGGCGTGAAGATCTTTACCTGGCTGTTCACCATGTACGGCGGCCGCGTCGAGTTCAGCGTACCGATGCTGTGGACCATCGCCTTCCTGGTCACCTTCACCATCGGTGGCATGACCGGCGTGCTGCTGGCCATCCCGGGCGCGGACTTCCTGCTGCACAACAGCCTGTTCCTGGTCGCGCACTTCCACAACACCATCATCGGCGGCGCGCTGTTCGGCTACCTGGCCGGCTTCGCCTACTGGTTCCCGAAGGTGTTCGGCTTCACCCTCAACGAGCGCCTGGGCAAGTGGTCGTTCGCGTGCTGGGTGATCGGCTTCTACCTGGCCTTCATGCCGCTGTACATGCTCGGCTTCATGGGCATGACCCGCCGCATGAACCAGTACGACAACCCGGCGTGGACGCCGTACCTGATCGCTGCCTTCATCGGTGCACTTTTCGTGTTCGCGGGCATCATCCTGATGCTGGTGCAGATCTACGTAAGCGTGCGTGACCGCAAGCGCAACCTGGACCTGACCGGGGACCCGTGGAATGCACGTACGCTGGAATGGGCCACGCCGTCGCCGCCGCCGTTCTACAACTTCGCCGTGGTGCCCAAGGCCGATGAGCTGGACGCCTTCCACGAAGCGAAGAAGCGCGGCCTGCCGCCGCCGCCGAAGAAGTACGCACCGATCCACATGCCGAAGAACACCGGCGTGCCGCTGATCCTCAACATCTGGATCCTGGTGCTGTGCTTCGCCCTGGTCTGGCACATCTGGTGGATGGCCGCAGCCAGCTTCATCGCGATGATCGTGACCCTGATCGTGCGTTCCTACGACGAGGACGTGGACTACTACGTCAGTTCCGAAGAGGTGGCGCGCACCGAAGCGGCCAACCTTGCCAAGCTGAAGGAGGTAAGCGCATGAACCTGTTGACCCGCCCCGAGCTGGCCAGCGACACGCAGGCGCACGAGGACCACCACGAACACGACCATGGCCACGAGCAGGGCGGCATGAAGGTCTTCGGCATGTGGGTCTACCTCATGTCCGACCTGGTGCTGTTCGGTTCGCTGTTCGCCTCGTACGCGGTGCTCAGCACCGCCTACGCCGGTGGCCCCACCGGCAAGGACCTGTTCTCGCTGCCGTTCGTGATGGCCGAGACCTTCCTGCTGCTGGTCTCCAGCATCACCTACGGCCAGGCCGTACTGGCGATGCATCGCCACGACACCTCGGCAGTACTGCGCTGGCTGGGCGTGACCTTCGTGCTCGGTGCCTCGTTCATCGGCATGGAGATCTACGAGTTCTCGCACCTGATCCACGAAGGCGCAGGCCCCAGCACCAGTGCCTACCTGTCGGCGTTCTTCGCGCTGGTCGCCACCCACGGCCTGCACGTGGCCAGCGGCCTGATCTGGATGGCGGTGGTCATGCACCAGGTCTACCGCCGTGGCCTGACCCCGACCAACATCACCCGCGTGTCGTGCCTGAGCCTGTTCTGGCACTTCCTGGACCTGGTGTGGATCTGCGTCTTCACCTTCGTCTACCTGATCGGAGCCTTCTGACATGGCCCACGTCGAAACTTCGCGCGCCGGCAATGCGCACGGCTCCACCAAGTCCTACCTGATCGGCTTCGTGCTGTGCGCGCTGCTGACCGTGGTGCCGTTCGCACTGGTGATGAACCCGGTGCTGTCGCGGCCGCTCACGCTGTTCCTGCTGGTCGGCTTCGCAGTGGCGCAGATCCTGGTGCAGCTGGTCTATTTCCTGCACATGGACCGCAAGTCCGAAGGTGGCTGGAACCTGGCCAGCTTCGTGTTCACCCTGGTGATCCTGTTCATCATCGTCGCGTTGTCGGTGTGGATCATCTGGAGCATGCACTACCACATGATGATCAACTGACCGTGGCCGGGGTGATCGGCATGGACCGCGCGATCACCTCGGCACCTCCGTCCTCTTTCCCCCAAGGGCAGGCCTGACCGAGACCCCGCCCGCGTCTGCGTTGGTGGTACCCGTGAAGCGTCCTGCTGCTGTTGTCCGTTCGTTGTTCTCTCCCCGATTCCGCCTGCCGCTGCTGGCAGGCCTCGCCATCGGCCTGCTGGCTGGCTGCAGCGCGCAGTCGCGCATGGACTTCTACTCCAAGGACATCGCCTGCGAAGAACTTGGCCAGCAGTGGTCGATGCCCGACAGCCACGGCACCGTGCGTGGCCCGAAGGACCTGCAGGGGCAGGTGACCTATCTGTTCTTTGGTTTCACCAGCTGCCCGGACGTGTGCCCGACCACGATGGTCGAGCTGAGCCAGGTGAAGCACCTGATGGGCAAGGATGCCGACCAGCTGCAGGTGGTGTTCGTCAGCGTCGATCCCGCACGCGACACGCCCGAAGTCGCCCGCACCTATGTGGAAGCGTTCGACCCCAAGGCCATCGCACTGGTTGGCAATGAAGCACAACTGGCCGCGATGGCCAGCGACTTCAAGGCGTTCTACGAGAAGGAGCCCGGCCAGGTACCGGATACCTACACGATGAGCCACATCGCCGGTGGCTACGTGTTCGACCGCCAGGGCCGCCTGCGCCTGTTCGCGCCGTACGGCATGCCGGTGGAAAAGCTGTTCTCGGACGTGCAGCGACTGCTGCTGGAGCCGGCCCACTCGGCGGCAGGCAATGACGCGCTGGCCAGCTGCAGCCTCAAGCACAGCGACACACTCGCCGCGCGCTGATGCTGGTGTGTGCCGACCACTGCTCCTGATGGTTGCCAACCTTGGTTGGCACAGCTGTAGAGCCGAGCCGATGCTCGGCTCCGTGCTTACCGCGCAGCCTGCAAACAGCAGCCGAGCATAGGCTCGGCTCTACATGCTCGCCGCCCCGGTGGGTGCCGACCGTTGGTCGGCATACCCCCACACACCCATCCCCGGCCGGCCAGGAGAGCCAACCGGCCGGGGCACCACTCAACGCTTTACTTGGTCTCTTCCCACTGCACCACGTCCGGCTCGGTCGCGCGGATACCGGCGGTGGACAGCAGCTTGGTGGTCGCATCCAGCGCCGCGTTCACCGACGGGTACTCCACGATGGCCTGGCCCGATGCCTTCGACACCTTCACCACGGTGCCGCCGGTGGCGGTAGCCGCACGCTGGGCCGATGCTGCATCGGTGAAGAACACCTTGACCCGGGAGGTCGCCACCACCGGCGCTCCGTCACGGGAGACCGCCGCCGCGAACTTGCCGGCACCGGCATCAGCAGGCGCGGCCGCGGCGCCATCCAGCGAACGCTTGGTACGCGAGCTGGTGGTCGCTGCCGCCTGCGGGGTGATGGTGAACTGACCGCCACTGGTCTGCTTCACGGTGGTCGAGGGAGACAGCTGGAAGCGCGTGCCGCCCACATCGAACGAGCGGCCGGTAGCGGACGCCTTCAGTTCCTGCGCATCCACGGTCGACAGGGTCCTGGCTGGAGGGGTCTGCCCCGAGCTCTGTGCCCAGGCAGGGGAGGTCATCGCCGCGAAGGCGAGCGTGCTCAACAGAATGGTGGTCTTCATCATCAGTGCCCCAGAACGCGGATCTTGAAGAATTCGAGGTTGCCACGCGATGCAGCGGTCGCGGCCTGCCCCATGTCGGTCACTTCCAGCGTCCAGGTGCCGCTGGCATTCTCATCCAGGAAGGCATTGCTGGACAGCAGGTCCCAACTGGTGAAGTTGCTCTGCGCGCCGCCCGTGCCCGAACCGATCGCGGTGAACGCCGGTTGCACCACGCTGCGGGTGCCGCTGGGCGACACCAGCACGAACTGCAGCTGGCGCGTGTTGCGGTGGTTGACCCGGAAGCCCAGCTGCACGCTTTCGATGTTGCGCGCGCCATTGGCCAACTGGAAGGTCAGGCGTGCGGCGGCGGCCGAGGTGTTGCCGATGGCCACGGTGCGCGTGGTGTTGCGCCAGCCGCTGTCGACCAGCGGTCCCAGCGACTGGAAGTTCTCGGCGACCTGCACTGCACGCGCAGCGTTGACCACACCGAAGCCGTACCAGTTGCTGTAGGCGCGGTTGGCCGCATTCACCGTCCAGCCTGGCACCAGCGTGCGCCCATCGGCCAGCGTCACCGCCGGCTGGTTCGGGTGGTTGCGGGTGGCGGTGGTGGCCAGGATGTACTTCACATCGCGATAGGACAGGTTCGGATTGGCTTCCAGCACCAGTGCCGCCACGCCCGAGACCATCGGCGCTGACGCCGAGGTGCCGTTCATCTTGGCCGTGTAGTTGCAGGTGCTGTCGATGGCCGACAGGTTGCTGTCCAGGGTGTTCTGGCGGTTGGTGTTCTTGTTGCTGCCCTGCGCGCACCCGGTCACGTCGGTGGTGACGATGGCCGGGTCGTAGGCGCGCGCCACCAGGCCGGGGGCGTACTGTGCCTGCAGGCCGTACTCGCCGCCAAAGGCCGACACCCACAGGGCCGAGCCGGTGGAGGAGTACGACGAGCGCACGCCATCGGCGCGCACCGCGCCTACGGTGATCACGTTGAACAGGTTGTTGCGCGGATCGCGTCCGGCGGGGACGCAGCCGGTGTTGCGGTTCTTGGTGTCGGTGGTGCAGACATCCTGGGTCTGGCTGATCGAGGCATTGTTGAAGTTGTTGCCGGCCGACTTCACGTAGATGCCGCCGCGGCCACCACGCGTGCCCGACAGTGCCTGCTCGTACGAACGAATCGTGTTTTCGCTGTACGCCAGCGGCAGGTTCGGATTGCCCGGGCCGGCGCCCCAGCTGTTGTTGAACACCTGCACGTCGGCCGACTCCGCGCCGTCCCACCAGGCGTACTCGATGTTGCTCTGCTGGTTGCCCAGGGCTGAGCGCGAAATCGGGTTGAAGCCTTTCAGCGTTGCCGCCGGGGCCACACCGCGCACGCCCAGGTTGTTGGCACCCACCGCGCCGGCGATGCCACCGACCATGGTGCCGTGGTTGTCGACATCCGGGTTGGTCGGGGTGGGGTTGTTCGAGCCGTTGGTGAAGTTCTTGCCGGCCACCGCCGCCACGTTGGCCGCCAGGTCCGGATGGGCGATCTGCAGGCCATCATCGACGATGGCGATGGTGACGCCCTGGCCACGGATGCCGTTGCGGAACAGGCCATCCACGTTCAGGTCGTTGCCGGCCACCGGCAGTGTGTCAGCCGGGACCGTCTGCCCGGTGTTGAGCAGGTGCCACTGGATACCCGCCAGCGGATCAGCCTGTTGAGCCTGGGCGGTGACGGCCAGGCTGCCCAGTACCAGCGCAGTGGCGAGGGCCAGGCGCGCGGAGCGCGGTGGCGCGGTGCGTTGCGTGTGTCGCTTCATACACGAATCCTTCTGTTGTGAATCGGCATGGCAGGACGGCGGGGCGGATCTGCCCCATCGCAACGAGCCAAACGCGACACAACGAAGAACTCCCTACCTCTTCACACAAGCAATCTGCAGATGTGCCAATTGCGTCACAAACGCTTATGCCGTGGGGTAATGACGGCTGCAGCGGCCCGCATCTGGTAGGTGCCAACCTTGGTTGGCACGCGTATCCACGCATGGCGCGAATCTACCCAGCATCATCGCGCGCCCTCACATCGCACTGTGCTACTACAGCCTGTGCACCCTTCCGCATCGGAGCACGATGATGGTCAACCCTCTGGCCCAGGCCCATCGCGGCCTCGGCACCACGCTGTTCAGCCTGTTGAACCCGATACCCTTCGGCTTCTTCGTCGGTGCCCTGATCTTCGACGCGATCTATCTCAACAGCGCCGAGGTGATGTGGGGCAAGGCCGCGGCCTGGCTGATCACCTTCGGTCTGCTGATCGCCATCGTGCCGCGCCTGATCAACCTGTTCGCGGTCTGGCGCCGCAACGGCACGGCCACCCGCATCGACCGCATCGATTTCTTCCTCAATCTGGTCGCCGTGGTGCTGGCCATCTGGAACGCCTTCGTGCACAGCCGCGACGCCTATGCCGTCGCGGTGCCGGGCACGATCCTGTCGGCGCTGACCGTGGCCCTGATCGCCCTGGGCCTGATCCTGCTGTCACTGCAGCCGCCGGTGCTGCAGGGAGGTCGTCATGGCTAAGCACATCCTGCCCACCGTCGCCGCGCTGGCACTGGCCGTCACCCTGTCGGCCTGCGCGGGCAAGGCCGAATACCACCCCACCGACCAGTCGGGACCGCAGCCGCCACTGCCCAAGCCGGCCAACTTCCTGATGCCGCCGATGCAGGTGCCCAAGGGCGTGGGCTGGGCCGACGGCCAGGCCCCCACGGTGGCCGAAGGCCTGAAGATCGAGCGCATCGCCGCCAACCTGCAGCATCCGCGGCGGCTGCTGACGCTGCCCAACGGCGATGTGCTGGTGGTGGAGGGCAATGGCCCCGGCGAAGAGCCGGTCACCACGCCCAAGCAGTGGATCGCCGGCAAGGTGAAGGCGCGCTCGGGCAAGGCCGGCAAGGGCGGCAACCGGGTCACCCTGCTGCGCCGCACGCCGGGAACGAACACCTGGACCCAGCACGTCTACATCGAAGGCCTGCATTCGCCGTTCGGCATCCAGTTGATCGGTGACACGCTGTACGTGGCCAACACCGGCAACATCATGCAGTACCGCTATGTACCCGGCGAAACCCGCATGTCCGACAAGGGCCGCGAGTTCACCGACCTGCCCAGCACCATCAACCACCACTGGACCAAGGAACTGCTGGCCAGCCGCGATGGCAGCAAGTTGTACGTGGGCGTGGGGTCCAACAGCAACATCACTGAAAATGGCCTGGCCGTCGAATACCGCCGCGCGGTGGTGCTGGAGGTGGACGTAGCCACCCGTGGCAGCCGCATCTTTGCGTCCGGTATCCGTAACCCGACCGGGCTGGACTGGGAGCCGAGCACCGGCACGTTGTGGGCGGTAGCGAACGAACGCGATGAGATCGGTGCTGACCTGGTACCTGATTACCTCACTTCGGTGAAGGAGGATGGCTTCTACGGCTGGCCCTACAGCTACTACGGCCAGCACGTGGACGAGCGCGTGCAGCCGCAGCGGCCGGACCTGGTGGCCAAGGCCATCACGCCCGACTACGCCATCGGCTCGCACGTGGCACCGCTGGGCCTGCTGTTCTACACCGGCCAGGCACTGCCGGCGCAGTACCACGGCGGCGCCTTCATCGGCGAACACGGCAGCTGGGATCGTTCACCACTGAGCGGCTACGAAGTGGTCTACGTACCGTTCAAGGACGGCAAGCCGACCGGGCGGCCGCAGACCGTGGTCAGCGGCTTCACCTCGAAGGACGAGAAGACCCTGATGGGCGCACCGGTGGGCATGGCGATGGATGCAGAAGGCGCGCTGCTGGTGGCCGACGACGTGGGCGACGTGGTGTGGAGGGTGTCGGCCAAGTAATTCTGTAGAGCCGAGCCCATGCTCGGCTTACGCGCGCAGCGCGGGGATTTCCGTGCACCGAACGAATGGCAGCCGAGCATGGGCTCGGCTCTACAGTTCTGCGGTACTGCTGCGGAACCCGCTGAACACCGATTCAGCGGCAAATCCCACGCCGCCCAGCAGCACGCCGAAATACACCACCGTGGCCACCACGAAACCATAACCGGCTGCCACCGCCGCGCCATCGCGCTGGATGAAGCCAATCGCAAACGACATCAGCGCCAGCGCCGGCAACGTGTTGCTGAAGGGAATCGGCCCGGCCGGCGCCATCAGCAGCAGGGTCGCAAACACCAGCATCAGGTTGTTCAGGCGCATCATCTTCTTCGAGCGCACCATCACCGCCAGCCGCATCGGCCGCGACAGCCGCTCCATGCGGTGCACCCATTTCAGCGCACGGCCCAGGTTGGCCTTCAGCTTGTCGGTGGCGATCTCGCGGCGCGCCAGCTTCTGCGGCACCCACAGGGGGCGGTTGCGCACCCGGCTCAGGCCGATCAGCAGGATCGAGGCGCCGAACACCGTGCTGAGCCCGGGAATCGACACGGGAATGATGAAGATGGCCGAGAGCAGGATCACGATCAGCAGCAGGCCCTCATCGCCCAGCGCGCTGAGCAGGGTGCCGACGCTCACCTGGTCGCCGGGCAGCTCGTCGATCATCTGCTCGATCTGCTGGGCCAGGGGCGCGCTGTCGTTGGTTTCGGGGGCACGGTAGGTCATGCGTCGCAAGGTTCTCCAGGGAAGGGCGGTCAATGGGCCGTCCTGCGGTGGGGGACGCACAGGCTCCTGCAGTATCCCGGCCAACGTGGCCAAAGAGGTGAACCGGGCATGAGGGGGTAAACTGGCGTGCCCCGCATGAGTTGAACGCAATGGACATGGGCCGCAGGCAATCGACCATCGAACTGGTCGCCATCGACATGGATGGCACCCTGCTGGACCCATCGCACCAGCTCACCCCAGGCGCCAGGAAGGCCATCGCGCAGGCGCGGGCGCTGGGCGTGCACATCGTGCTGACCAGTGGCCGCCCGGTTCCGGGCCTGGCGCCGTACCTGCACGAGCTCGGCATCACCGGCAACGACGACTACTGCATCGCCTGCAATGGCGGCCTGGTGCAACGCATCGGCACGCGCGAAACCGTGGTCGAGTATCCGCTCAGCTTCGACGATTTCCTGTTCTGCGAGCAGGTGGCCCGCGAAGTGGGCGTGCACTTCCAGGCGCTGGACAGCCAGCGCATGTACACGCCCAACCAGGACATCAGCTACTACACCGTGGCCGATTCGCATCTCTCGCGGATGCCGCTGTCCTATCGCCGCGTGGAAGACATGGACCCGTCGATGTCCTTCATCAAGCTGATGATGATCGACGAACCCGAGGTGCTGGATGCCGCCATCGCGCGCCTGCCCAGCGAACTGACCGAGCGCTTCGCAGTATTGAAGAGCGCGCCGTACTTCCTGGAAGTGTTCGACCACCGCGCCGGCAAGGGCCCGAGCCTGCAGAAGCTGGCCGAGCACCTGGGCATCGACCGCGCCAACGTGATGGCCATCGGCGACCAGGAAAACGATCTGACCATGCTGCAGTACGCCGGCACCAGCGTCGCGATGGGCAATGCCATTGATGCGGTGAAGGCGGTGGCGCGGTTTGAGACCAGCAGCAATGCTGATGACGGCGTGGCGCGCGCCATTGAGCGCTTCGTCCTGCAGTAACCGCGCGTCCCTATGCTCTGGTAGGTGCCAACCAAGGTCGGCCCCCACCACGCCGGGGCTATACCCACGTATAACCCACCCATCCCCATCGCCATCGGCGCTGTACCACCGCGCAATGGCGAATACGGCAGTGCGATGCAAGAATTTCGCACGTCGAAATCACGCCATCGAATTCTGAGGCAGAGGATCGTCTTCCTCTGCCACTGACCGGCGCGCACTGCGCCGTCACTCCCTCAACGCAATCGCACCGCCAGCCAGGGCGCCGACACCGGTGCTGCAACGCGCTGGGCGTGCGCCTGCGCCGCTCTCTCCCTGCACCCTGGATCTGCCCATGAACACCCCACCCACGACGCGCCTCGCCCTGGCCATCATCGCGGCCATCGCCGCACCTGCGTACGCCGCAGAAACGCACGATGCCGCGCACGACTCGCCCACCACGCTCAACGCCCTCCAGGTGATCGCCACGCCGCGCGGTGCGGCCGTGGCACCGACCCAGGTGGTCGGCCCCAATCGCTACATCATCAAGGCAGAAGACCTTGATGCGATGGTCACCGGCAACAACGGCCTGGCCATGCTGAAGCAGGTGCCCGGTGCCAGCTACACCGCCACCGACGGGCTGGGCCTGGATATCTCGGCCACCAGCCTGTTCGTGCGTGGCTTCCGCATGAACGAAATGGGCATCACCTTCGAAGGGGTGCCGCTGAACGACAACGGCTTCCTCTCGCTTACCGGCACCAGCGTGGTGAACGTGGGCGTGCCCGATGGCATCGGCGCGATCACGGTCAGCCCCGGTGGCGCACCGGTCAGCGTGTTCTCCAGCAGCGTCAACGGCGGCAGCCTGGAATACCGCCTGCGCGAGCTGCAGGACACGCCCAGCCTGCGCGTGAAGCAGGGCGTGGGCAGCAACAACACGCTGGTCACCACCGTATCCGGGCAGAGCGGCCAGCTCGGCGAGCATGGCCCGAAAGTACTGGTCGACCTGCAGCGCGTATCGGCTGACAAGTACCAGGGTGAGGGAACCCAGAACTTCCTGCGCGGCGACCTGAAGCTGCAGCAGGATGTTGCCTGGGGTGACTTCACCGTGTTCCTGTCCGACAGCAAGGCCAAGGTATGGGGCTACAACAACATCTCCTTCGACATGATCCGCAAGCTGGGCTGGAAGGCCGACATCTTCTATCCGGACTATGCGTGGGCCTGGTACGTGGCCTCGCCGGAGAATGCGGACAAGTCCTGCGGCGCCTACACCTGCGGTGAGCTGTCCGAACTGATTCCGTACGACACCGGCCAGACCACCCGCGACCGCGTGTCTTCGATCAACCATCGCTTCCAGATCACTCCGGCGCTGAGCGGCAACGTGCAGCTGTACAACGCCAACAGCCACACCCAGGCCACGTTGACCGACCCGACCGTACCGTCGCCCAACGGCGCGCCGTTCTCCGAACAGGTGCAGACGCCGCGTGTGAATCGGCTGGGTGGCATGGTCAACCTGCAGTTCGAGACCGGCGCGCACACCTTCACCGCCGGCTTCTGGCAGGAGAAGAGCAAGGCCGCGGCCAAGACCGAGTGGTACCAGCAGCCGCTGCTGGGCGAGGGCCCGCCGCTGAAGGCCACCGGTCCGTTCGATGTGTACGGCCCCGCGTTCAAGACCGACAACGCATCGAGCTGGGTGACCCGCTCGCGCCAGTTCTACCTGCAGGACGACATCGTGCTGAACGACACACTGAAGCTGGGTGTCGGCTTCAAGGCCGTGGACTTCCGCACCAGCGGTGGCGGCCTCGGTGATGCCAAGGATCGTCCGGTGAACGGCACGCTGCGCGCGAAGAGCAACTTCCTGCCGCATGTCTCGCTGTTCTGGAGCCCGACTGAATCCACCGATGCCTTCATCGACCTGGCCAACACCATGAACGGCTATCGCGTCGCCCAGCGCGGCAACATCGGCTACACCGCCTCGGCCTGGACCATCACCGACCAGGAAGAGTTTGACCGCGTGGCGGGCACGCTGCGCCCGGAGAAGAACTGGAACCTCACCGTGGGCGCATCGCACCGCTTCGACCGGCTGACGATCACCGGCGATGTGTTCTACAACGACATCCGCAACCGCCTGCTGTCGGCCGCCATCGGCACCCAGTTCGCACAGATCAATACCGTGCGGTTGATGCCGAAGATGCACGTGATCGGTGCCGACCTCGGCATCACCGCCGATCTGAGCGACCACCTGCAGTTCTACCAGGGCGTGGCCGTGGCCCGTTCGTACTACGACAGTGATTTCGTGGTGGGTGACACGGTGTACCCGATCAAGGGCAATGCCCAGCCGGGTTACCCGCAGATCTCGCTGGTCAGCGACCTGTCCGCCCACTTCGGTGACTGGCGTTTCGGTGCCACCAGCACCTCGTACCTGCGCCAGCCCTTCACCTACGAGAACGACATCCGCGTGCCGACCTTCTGGCAGGTCAACACCTATGCCGCCTACCGCTTCGGTGCCGACAGCGCGGTACCCGGCCTGGAGCTGCGGCTGGACGTGAGCAACCTGTTCAACCGCCACAACATCGGCACCGCCACCATCGCCGGCTCGTCGTTCTCGGGGGATTACCAGACCCTGCAGCGCAGCGCGCCACGGCAGCTGATGTTCAGCACCTCGATGACCTTCTAGGTAGATCCACGCCATGCGTGGATGCACTTGGCGGCCCCCCAATCCCACCTGGCCCCCCCCCTTGGGCAATCAACAGCGATTTTCCGGCAGCGACGCAAGGTTCCCACAATGTTGCCGGGGCATCCTGTTGGCATGGCACAGCACAACCCGCGAACCCTGCTGTTCGGCATCCGGGGCCCAGGACGGCCCCGGCAGGCGCTGTCCGTGGCGCCGGCGATCGACCTGCGGGCCGAATACCAGTTCTGGCAGGTCTATGAACGCGTGGTCCGCCCACTGCCCGGTGGTGGGCTGCCGCAGGCCTGGCTGGTGTGCCAGAAGGTGTACCGGGACCGGTGGCAGCACCCGGAGGACAGCCAGGCGGCGGGACTGTCACGGGTGCTGTTTGGCGGGAACATGACGGCTGACCGGGCGTCGGAGCTGGCGGAGCTCCACGCGCTGGTCAGCCGTCGGGTGGCGTTGCTGGCAAAGCGGGGGCGGTTGCATTCGGCAGCCTGATGCCTGCCCTTGGTAGGGTCGACTGTTAGTCGACCGCTCTTCGCACCCGGCCGCAGGAGGACACGCGCAGTCAGTGTCTATTCGACTCCGGCGAACATACCAAGGTGATTCCGTCTTCCGGGTATGCCTGCGGAAAGCGGTTGTTCTCACGACACCATGTCGCGGCGGGCGGCGATAGCCATTCGATCAGCATCAGAATCTCATCGTGGTGCCTGCGCAGGTTCCAGCCGAGGATCGGTTCATGATGGGCGATGCGGTTGCGTAGCACGCGTATGCGAGTCAGCGGTCCCGAAAAGCTCCTCCTCTTCAGTCCCCTGGGCGCACCGGGGTCCGCAATCCGGTGAAGGATCTGCTGCCAAAGGGCCTCGTAGTCCTTGTTGAACATTGTTGTCCAGAAACTGAAGGTGAGACTGGCGACCACACCGCCTGCTGTTACCGTCTTTCCCGCTCTGATCAATTCGTTGACGGCTTTGGCGACCTGCTCGAGTTTATGAGCAACCTTCAGTGCGCCAGCGCCTCGGCCGTATCACGCCTCGCCCTTGGCTTGGGTCAGAACGGTGTGGATGCGGTTTCGCAGTGCCACTTCCAACGTCTGCAGCGGTGCGTAGAGGCTTTCAGACAAGTGCGTATTGCATCCATACAGGGCGATGGCTCGGCTACGGTCGCCCCCCGCCCAATCCAGGTAGCGGCCAAAGCGCTCCAGGGAAAGGGCTTCTTCGAATCTGTCATGGCTCATCGCTGCCTGGACGCCTCCACTGATGCCGATTGCAGTGTGCTGCCGTGTGGGGTACGGTGGTGAAGTACACCCCGGTACCGTCTCTGTCCTTCTGGGCATGCGGCCGGGGTATTTTTTTGATTGTTGCGACTCCCGTGCGGACGAGGGCTCCCGGCAATCAGGCTCATGTATTTCCCCGATCCAACTGCCGATACCCGATCGCCTCAGCCAGATGCGCGGTGTGGATGCCCTCGCAACCCGCCAGATCAGCAATCGTTCGCGCGACCCGCAGAATCCGGTGCATCGCACGTGCGGAAAGCTGCAGACGCTCGATGGCCTGCTCCAACAGATCCTGGTCGGCCTCGCTCAGCTTCGTGCACGCCCGCAGCGCCGCCGGCGGGAGATGTGCATTGAGCGCGCCACGCGCCTGCTGCCGGGCATGGGCGGCTTCTACCCGTGCACGTACCGCAGCACTGGGCTCACCCAGTGGCGTGCTTTCCCGCAGCTCTACCGCATCCATACGCGTCACGCCGATATGCAGATCGATGCGGTCCAGCAACGGTCCGGACACACGTGCACGGTAGCGGTTGATCCGTTCATCGCTGCACAGGCAGCGGTTGCTGCGGTCACCGGCCCAGCCGCACGGGCAGGGATTCATCGCGGCCACCAGTTGGAACCGCGCAGGGTACTGCACGCTGCGTGCCGCGCGGGCGATGCGGATGTGGCCGGACTCCAGTGGCTCGCGCAGGGTCTCCAGCGCGCTGCGGTTCCACTCTGGAATTAGGTCATCCTGTGTCATGTCACGCGGCTACACTGTATCCGAGGGACTCCACTTGGGAGATCATCCTATGCTTCTGCTGATAGTGAAGGTGCGTGATCCCAGCCTGTTCAGTCAGTATCTTCCTGCCGGTACTCAACTGGGGGCCAACATAGCAAGCAGGCTTCCTGAAGGCTTTCCATTGCTCATCGATGGTGAGGGGAAGCTAAATTGGGCCTGCTTTTGCTATCTCTTGGAGAAGTACCGGATAGATAGTGCTCGGGATCGTCGGAGAACGCTCCAGACCTATGCCGAAGGATTGAAGGACTGGTTACAGCACCTTGACGCTCGGGGTATGGACTGGACCAGACCACCTCCAGTGGCACTGAGTGATTTCAGACGGTCCATGGCACAGGGTATCGGGCGAGGGCATCCTGTCTCAAACTCTACAGTCAATCTAAGAACTGCAATTGTCAGGGACTTCTATGCCTTCCTGGTCGATTGGACCAGATGGCGCCTCCATCATCCTTCGGAAGAGATCGACCGATATCCGATTGATAGGTTTCTGCATGCGGCATCGAAAGTGGCAGCCGCCAAAGCCTACAAAAAAGTTCCGAAGGCGCTCTCTGCGCAAGATGCTCAGAGCATCTCTGCTGGACTGAAGCTTCCCTACTCGCTGATGTTCAAGTGGTGCATAGCCACGGGACTTAGGCGGACCAACGTTGCAAATTTAACTATCGCGCAACTCCCTGAGGAAGTCGACGAAATTGCCTATGTCAGGCTGACGGTAAAGGGAGGCAAGCCGCTAGATGTCCCTGTTGCCAGAGCTCTAATGAGTGTGACTTGGGACTACATTGAAACGGTTAGGCCGAGGCTTCTGTCGAGGACGCGCATAGAAACGGATCACATCTTCGTCAATGAAAAGGGAATGCCTGCTACTTCCAGCTCCTACTACAGCGCGTTTCGACGTGCCGCAATGCTGGCGGGAATACGCGCGTCACCTCACTGTACACGTCATACCTTTGCCGCTCACATGAACGCTGCCCTCGAGCGTTGTGCAGCTAGTGGTGTCGGGATAAATCCGACCAAAGTTCTGCAGCACATTCTTGGTCATTCCAGTCCTGCGACAACAGAGCTGTACCTGGATACCGTTAAAGCGATGGACCTCGGAGTGCTGCGAGCGCTGATCGAAGTGCAGGAGAGTCTTGAATGAAGAATGAGACCCTAGTCATCAGGTTTGTGAGCGACATTCCCGGACGGGACGTGGATTCATACGATTTTCGTCTGTTGGGTCTTAGTCCTGCCGTCGCCTCGCATCTAGCAAAGTCATTCCAAGCATTGACGGCGACCTACAGATCCGTAAGCAGAAGGCAAGCTTGGGCCTCGGTAAGAAAGTACTGCAGATACTTGGCAACTCAGCATGACCCTGATGCGGCAATGAAGCGTCAATCAGTCATTAAGGACTTCCTCTGCTCTATGGATAGGAATGTTCGCCAGTCAACTGCGATCTCTCACTACAACTTCATTGCAGCGATCTATAGATGGCTGTCGCTGAACGACGCAGCGAACACAATATTGTGGATGAATGTTGATTCTGGTCCTTGTGGATTGACGCGAGAGGCGAAGTCTGTGCGCAGTATCAGATTGTCTGTCAGCGACCTATCTATGATTTTGTCGGCCAGTAAGAAGGGCATTGATCGTGTGCGTCGACGATTAGAGCTTGGCGAGATCGCGATCAGAACTGGTGAATGTGAGGAGCTCTCCGGCCGTGACGTTGCCACATTGGTTGGCATCCAGAAGGGGTTGCAGCGAGGAGTGCTAGCAAAGCACCAGCTGACAAGGAGGGGCTTGATTCAGCACAGCTGCCGGTACAGGGAGGTTCGTCGCTACGTCGTCCTGGACGCACGTGATTTCATCCCATATCTCATTTGTCTGATGTGCCAGACACTCGCTAATCCTCAGTCGGCAATGGAGATCTCTGTGGACTGTGTTGAAGCGCACCCGGTTGACCCGTTGAAAAGGCGTGTCATATGGGACAAGTACAGGGCCGGGCGGCAACAGGTGCTAGACGTAAGTGCAGATGGCCGTTACTCAGTTCCTGCTCTGGTAGACGATATCACTCAAAAAACTCGCGTCCTACGCCCGATTGCTGGTGACTTTTCAGCGCGCTTGTTCATCAGTCCTTTCGGGGCGGGAGCGAGGACTCCTAATGTCCAGGGTTGGCACAACGCGCTGGCCGAATTTATCAAGGAGCATGATCTTCCGGACTTCAACTTCGTCGACATTCGCGCGTCTGGTGCAGAAGCTCTGAGTACATCCGGTGTTGGAATTGAGTCCATTCAGAGGAAGATGCAGCACAGCCATCCTAGGACAACGCAGCGGTACCTGAGTCAGCATCCTCCCTCGTCACAAGCTCGAAGAAGAGTTGCGACGTTCATTGGCAAGGTTCTGGAAGAGGCCAGGCGTCCAACTGTGCGTCGCTACGAAACAGTGACGGGTTTGCAGTGCTCTGATCCATCTTCGGGGGTCGCGCCGCAGTCAATTGTTGGGAAGGAGTGTCTCCAGTACCTGCAGTGCGCGACATGTCCCAATAGCATTGTGGTGATTGACAGCGCGAAGCATGTGTCCAGGATGCTCGCGACACTAAGTTCGCTAGAGCGAATGAAGAAGGAGGCCACTAAATCAGTCGATGTCCGAGCACGCTATCTGGCAGCTTTTGAGGAAACGCACCAAGTCCTGCTGGCATTACTGGAAAGGATTCCCAAAAGAGTGCTTGAAGTAGCGAGGCCGCTCGCTCTGAAGATCCCGCATCTGAGTATGGAGTGATCTATGAATAGGGTCCGCTCTGCGCCAGAGAAGGTTGATTTCGATCTCACAAAATTTGGTGTCCGGTATGAAGACGGCTGCTGGGAGCTCCGTCAGTACGTCGTTGGCGATTCCTATCATAGGGTCTGTTTAGACTTTCATAAGCTTCCCTCCGCTTGGAGGTCTTCCGCGAAAGACTACTTTGCTAAAACCCTTCTAGGGTTGGTTCCGCGGGCGTCGACTATCCCATTGACGTTGAGAGAGCGGTTCTACGCCATCAAGTCTTTCGCCGTCTGGTGTAAGGAGCACGGCGCTGCGTCGCCCAAAGAAATTGATTCTGAGCTGATTGAGTATTGGGGCCGCGAGGTTGTCGGATTTCAGAAGGGTAGGCGGATCACGCCACGTGCGGAGGGCTGTAGGTCTGCGAACGTGGAGGATTTTCTGAGAGGACATACTGACTGTTCTGTCGAGGTACGGGCGGCCTGCTCTGCGGTCGCGCAGCGATCGCGCAAGAGAATTAGGATGGCTGGGAATGAGGCCGGAACAGACGCTCTCGGCGAGGATCTGATTCTAAGGGTGCTGAGGGACGCACTGGTGGTGGTACAGGAGGACGCACCGGAGGTACTTAGGCTCGTCAGCAAGTTTGCCGGACCCAGGGCCACAAGGACTGCCAGACGTGGACGTCGTCATTGGCACTCAGAGTGGGTAGGGGATCGGCCGAACTTTAGCTCTGAGGCCATGAAGAGGCTTGGAGAGCGCACGTGTTTGAGCGAAGAGCGAATGATTGGGACGGTGATCGGAGCTGCTATCGCGGTGATCGCGCTGCTTTCGGTTATGCGAACGTCTGAGTTGCAGCGACTATGTGTCGGGTGTGTTGAGAAAGAGGGTGACGGTGAGTTCGGCAGTTGGGTCATCAAAGGAATTCTCGCCAAAAGTGGGCGTGCCCACACTTGGATAGTCGTCCCAGAGGTCAAAGCTGCTGTGGAGGCAATTGAACTATTGGGGGCAGAAGTACGAGCTAATAGCGGCACTAAGGCGCTCCTGGCGGCGCGAGTGGTGAGCAGAAAACCGTATCTAAGTGGCCGGACGCGCGCACCATCTAAGGTTGCATGGGCTTCGATGTTGCTATGCAGGGTGAGAGAATTCGCTCAGCTGTCGTGCCCTGAGGGAGGAACGGCGCTGGAGCACCTGACTTTTCGGAAGACCAGGAGGTTCTTAGCCCGATTCGTTGCAAGGCGAGATCGCTCCAGTCTCGGCGCCCTCGCATTTCAGTACGGACACTTGGATGCGCAGATCACTGATACGTACTATGTCGGCAACGACCCAGAGCTAACCAAGCTACTGAACGAAGAATCCAGCTTAGAAGTGATCAGGGCCATGGAGGATCTTGCGCGCTCTGATTCAGTACATACGAATGTTCCTGCTGAAGTGATGGAAGCGACTAGGCAGAGGATCGAAGCTGTACTGTCGCGCGTGAGTACCCAGAAGGAGGTGTTTCGAATGCTGGGTGCCGGGGTTGTCCTGGGTCCTTGCGATTGGGGATACTGCTTCTACCGGCAAGAGCGATCGAAGTGCGAGGGGAATGAAGACGGACCGAACAAGGCAAATAGAACTCCAACTACCTGTGCGAGCTGCTTGAACTTCGCAGCGACGCCTCGGCATGCCGAGTGGTGGAGGCGGCGCGTTGCTGACTTGGAAGAGTTCGCCAGGTTTCGAGGAACTCCGGCGCAGTCCAAGAGGATCGCCGCTGAGAGATTGGCACAGGCAGTGAAGATTCTCTCTGTTATTGGGGGAAGTGATGAACCGTGAGTGTCTTTTGACCGAGTTCGAGCTGCAGCTGGCGGCTTGGAGGGCGGGTGGCAGAAAGCCATCAGTTAGATCGGTCGCAGAAGGCTGTGGGATCTCGAGACAGTCCGTCTATCGGTCCCATCAATGCGTGGTTGCGAAGATTGCTGAGCTCTCAGACCCGCAAAAGCGCGAAAGGGACGTAGCCTTGAAAATCGATCTTCTTCGAGAGCGACTCAGGCGCGAAGTTGAGAAGGTCGGGATTCTCACCACGTTGTGTGGTGAGCTGGCAGCGGCCCTGCATGATGCCCGTGAGGAGCTGGCCTTTGCGCAGTCAACGGTTGAGCGACTCCGAATGAAGAAGGGGCGAGGATGAGGTTCAGCAAGCCTGTAGCCACAATCTGAGGACCTTTGTGCCGATGCCTGGTCAGTTCTCTGGCTGGAATTCAGTAAGCGCAGCCCTCAAGACTTGGTGGGGCACTGTTGCGAGCAGCTCTGCAGGCGTTCGCCCATCCAGAAGGGCATGGCCGGAGAGAAACCATTCAATCTCTGACCAACCAGTGGTTCGACCCTTGGCGTCGAGAAACTGGCCGGTGCGCCGAATCGATCCAAGGATCTCTGCGAGGCATTGGACCGGCTTGCCATCGCAACCGAACTGCCAAGGTGGAAAGTGCCAGCTGCCGCCCGAGTCAGGTAGATAGGCTGCCAGAAGTCTTCCTTCACGAAACCACCGCATAGCGAATGGCGCTTGGCCGCTTCGCCCGTCGCTAAGAGCTCGCTCGACTTGGGTTGCAGTCGGCCATCGGGTGGCGAGGTCCGTTCGCCGCGCGACTGCAAGATGCTCTAGTGAGATCGGGCTTCCAATGCTTCGCATAGAGGTTAGCTCCGGCTGAGTGAGGAACACTCAAGGGGGTTGGCACAGGTTGTCGAGACGACAAGTCCGTGCGATGGATGGTGCCCCCGGTCGGGCTCGAACCGACACAAGCCGCTTATCTGGCGCTGACGGGTTATAAAACCGCTGCTCTACCTATTGAGCTACAGGGGCATGTCAACGGACGATGCCTCCGTATTCGGTGATATGAAGCGAAGATCTCTTTCATAGGGCACCATCGCCGGCGAGAAGATCCCGGTTGAGCTCCGCAACCCGGACGACATCCAGGAAGACGGTTTCGGCCAGATAGATCGACAACTGTCGTAGGAGGCTATCTCTAAATGCGTCAGCGCCTGAGTCGCGCTCCGTCACGCCCAGTCGGAAGTCGGTCACGGCCTGAACCTCCGGACCAGATACTCCATCCCGGACCTCACGAACGGACCAACTCAAGATCACTTCGATCATCTTGTCTCCTCATCCGGCGGGATGCGGCCAATACCCAAGCGCAAAGCCGGCCAAGCACACGGGGTTAGCTGGACGGGTCCGCCTGATACTACATGATTTTCGTGTAATCGGTGAGTGAGTCATACCGTACCTATCGCCCAAGCTTGGCGATGGTTCGATGGCCCGAAAAACGATCTACCAGGCCGAGTATAGAAGCCTGATCGAAGCCCTGCGGCGTCGACGTGAGGCGCTTGCAAGAAGTCAGACGGAGGTCGCGAAGGCACTGGGCTGGTCTCAGCAGGCCCTGTCGGCAGTAGAAGCAGGAGCGCGCCGTCTCGACATCATTGAATTTGTTCAGCTATGCCGGGTGCTCGAAATCTCTAAGGAAGACGCATTTGCACTCCTAACACATCTCCATTCCGACTCGGTCTGATGCTCAGGGAATGTGCTGCAAAGTTGCTCCATCTAAGGCCAGAGAGGGCCGCACCAAACAGGATCGCGTCCCTTCCCTGCGGGCATCGTGCGAATTCTGCACGAAAGTGGTCTGTTCCTGGGCGCCCAAGGTCGCTCCACCGGCAGGGGCAAAGTTGAGTGGCTCATGACTGGTCATGTGCTTCTCGAGACTCGCGCTCTCATTGAGGTGCTTCAAACGGACCCAAGACGCGCGCTGATGGCCGCTAAGCGGGAGTTTCAGGGCAGTCAATAGAGGCTACTCCACGCGTCGCATCATTTGGTGTCATGTGTCGCGTGCAGACTTTCGACAAAGAATCCTACTTGAGCAACGTTTCGCACGTCATCTTCCAGTTAAAGAGAGTATGAATTGTTTGAGACTTAGTAAGCTCAAGTCATTGGAATTGCCCAGGAATAGCGGAAATGGTGCGGTGCCGTTGTTGCTCCATGCACGCAGCACTGTACGGGTAAATCAGTGGAGCCCAACCTCTGCTCAGGCAGACGCAGAGGCGACGGAAGGAATCCAGATTGCCTTACCGGTCCCCTGACGCCTAAGTGCGGCAGCCGGCTGTGGCACACGTGAAGCATGTTGTGATTGTGACGGGACAAGCTGTTTGCTCCGCAAGAGTTCCAACTACACGGCAGCGAACTCGCCCACTGGCTTGATCAAATCTGACAAATGGCCATCCACGATGTGTACGTTTCGAGCGGCTTGAAGGGCCAGCTCCTGATCATGAGTCACCATGATGATCGTCGTACCCGCGATGTTGATCTCTTGGAGCAGCTCGAGGACGCCCCGCGCCATCTCTGTATCGAGATTACCGGTTGGTTCGTCGGCAAGCAGTAGCCTCGGACTGCCGGCGAGGGCTCGCGCAATGGCGGCTCTCTGTTGCTGCCCGCCTGACAGCGTGCTGGGGTAGTGGTTAGCTCTTGAGCCGAGGCCGACTCTCTCAAGGACGCTGATGATCCTTTGCTTACGATCCTTCGCGTCAAGGCCTCGATATCTCAAGGGGACGTCAACGTTGTCGTAGAGCGTCAGGTCAGGAATCAGGTTGAATCCTTGGAAGATGAATCCGACCTTCTCATTTCTGATCCGGCTGCGCTCGCGATCACCCAAGCGGGACACATCCTGCCCATCTAGCGCATAGGTGCCGCCGGAAGATTCCTCAAGAAGGCCTGCAATGTTGAGAAACGTCGATTTTCCAGAGCCGGAAGGACCTGTTACCGCTACGAACTCGCCCTCTTGCACGTGTAGATTTAGCTCCCTAAGCGCATGCGTCTGTACCTGTTGGATCTGAAATACCTTGCTAAGCCCTTGCATCTTGAGCATGTCGCACCTTGTCGTTTGCCGACTAAGGGTCGGCACGTGGGAAATGGATCAGAGTGAGCGGATAGCTTGTACAGGCGTGACTGCTGATGCCTTCAGAGCTGGGGCCAAGACTGCGGCCTGGCCTAGCAGCCACAGTGCCATGGCACTGACCGGAAGGTAGATTGCCGGCAGCCTAGGCAACTCGTAGAACCGCATCAGACCAAGATTCATCGCGTAAGAAAGAGCCACGCCAACCGCAATGCCAATACTGACGATCAGGAAGTTCTCGATCTGGAAGTAGCGCAAAATGTCCGACCGAGTGGCTCCCAACGCGCGCCGAATACCGATCTGCTTTCGGCGCTGCTCTACCCAGTAGCTGGCCAAGCCCACTATGCCTAACGCAGTGGCTCCAAGAAGGGCAATGATCACCGCGGCAAGCAGCCCCATCATGACCTTGGCGCTGCGGAAATAGTCTGATCTGAGTTCGGATACCGGGCGACTGGCAGATTGATCAAAGACCACATCAGGTGCGGCAGCGGATACGACCTTCCCCACTTGACCGAAAATTCGCGGAAGATCTTTCGGATTGGCTTGCACCAAGTACCTGCCTGCGAGCTGTGGCCCAGCGACGGCTGGAACGATGAGCGACCAATCATTGCCCAATGCCTCTCCACCGCCGGGTTGCGAGACGACAAGGTGGTCGACGACACCAATTACAGTGAAACGGGTATCCATCGCCCACACGCTTTGACCAATTGCGCTTTGCCCTGGCCAATAGCGATCAGCCAATTGCCGAGTCACCAGCACAGGCGCGTTGGACGGGACGAACTGCGCGATGGGCGCATACTCGGCCGGCTCTGGCATACGGCCAGACACCACATTCAAACCGAGGGCCTTCAGCGCCACAGCGTCCCCAAGATAGAAATCCAGCACTCCGCCAGAGCGCTCAAGCGCCTCGTCGATGTTCACACCAGCACGCACACCGGGATCGCCAAAGGGGACGGCACTGATGACGCCCACAGCCTGCACACCCGGAATGGCGCGGATAGCGTCTATTACACGCGCGTTGATGTCATTTGCATTCTCTGCACTGAATCCCGTCAGTTGGACGATCCCAAGTGATTGCTCCTGAATGCCGCTATCAAGGTTGAGCGCTCGATTCTTTTCCATGAACATGAAGATCGCGTTGCACAGAACCGCACATGCCAAAGCTATCTCAATAGCGATCAAGAACGTAGACAATTTGTGCTTCTTCAGCGCCGCGACGATGATTCCAACTTGCATGGCATCTTCCCTCAAAGCAGTTTCAGTTGGGCAACTGGCTGGATGGAACTCGCTCGATACGCAGGGATAGCACCCGCCAAGAGGCTTGTGAGCAAAGAAAGAACGAATGTTGCCAAGAACATTGCGGTGTCCAGGTGGACAAGATCGGCATAGGCGACTGGCTGAATGCGAATCGTCCACAGGCCGAGTAACGTTAGGAACAAACCAAGTACGCCGCCCAAGGCGCCGATTACGCCGGCCTCGACCAAGCATTGCGTGAAGACAGCTAGTCTGCTTGCCCCCAACGCACGGCGGAGGCCTATCTCCCCGCTGTGTCTCATGAACTTTGCGAGCAGCAGGCCGACTACGTTTGCGAGGCAGATCAGAAGGAAGGCGAAGGCTAAGGCCGTCTGAACTTTTACATCGCTGGGTACGACCTGATTGAAGTCCAGCCATCCCATTAAGGATCTCAATCGGGTGTTATCGTCATGTTTGATGCGTCCTAAACGCTTCTGCTCAGCAGCATAATTGCGGAGGAAGCGATCGTAGTCCTGAACGCGCTGCGGACCACTTAGCTTTACCCACAGCGCAACGGCGACGCAGGGCGAGCCTTCCAGCACACCTGGGCGATCTGGGGTGGCCCAGCAAGTGAATGGTTGGAAGTCGCCCTCATTGATTTCGAGGCTAGCTGAAAGAGGTAGAAACACGTCGTCCGCGGCGCCGTAGAAACCTGAGGTCTCGCCGCCAGAGAAGCGTCCGCCTCTGATCTTGTAGAACAGCGGGGAAGGGCGCCATGGGCCTAGAACGCCAATGATCTGAAGATTCGTATCTTTGACCCTGAGGCTCTGACCGATGCTGTTGCGGCCGCCGAATAACTTCTGGTTAAGTCGGTCGGAGATCACTGCCACACGACTGCGACGTGCGTCATCCTCGGCAACCCAAGTCCGCCCGTACTGTAGCGGTACATCGAACATGGTGAAGAAATCTGCGGTTGTCGATATCGAAGAGATCATCAGCGGTGCTGCGCCAGGAATCTCTGATCTAACCTTGGCAGGATTCGAGACCACCAGAGTCTGGCTATCCGCCTGCTTAGCGGACCACAGGTCGAACGCAGTCTTGTAGTCCATAACATCATAGGGTTCTCGCCCCTTGGACTCGGGATTCACATCGACCTGTGGGTAGTAGATGTCACCACTCTTGCCTGGAAGAGGATCTCCAGACAGGAGATGCATGACTGTAAGGGTTGTCATGCTCGCTCCAATGCCAACTGCTATCGCTAGGATCATTAAGCCAGTAATGACCTTGTTCCTTGCTGCGTTGTGCAGAGCAACCTTCACATAGTAGCTAAACATCTAAGCAACGCTCCTTTGCTGTCCCGCCTTCTAAGCGACGGCCCACGGATCTCTACTACGCCTGTTGAAGTGCGGCGTCCTCGACGGTCGAAGCACTCGCTGATCCAAGATCCAGCGTTCTATCAAAGAAGGCGCGGTACTCGATTCCGCCGTGCATGATCATTACCAGTGTTTTTCCCTTCGTGATCGTCATGATCATCTCCATGGCAGCTCGCTGGATGCCGACATCCAGGTTCGCAAGTGGTTCGTCTAATACATAGAGATCGGCCGCTCTACTGAGTACCATGGCCAAGGCAACCTTCTGCTGTTGACCTGCCGAGAGCTGCTCAGGATAAGCCTCAAGAACTTCTGACGAAGAGACGGCTAATTTCTTCAGAAGCTCAATGTCAATGCCAAGGTCCTTCACAGCGAGCGGCGGAAAGGCGAGTGGCAGAGTGGATGAACTGATTCTTGAAGGAAGTGAAATGATGCCGCTTGTTGGCTGTAGGTGCCTCGCGAGGATGTTGGCGAGCGTGGTTTTGCCCGATCCGTTGTCACCCGAAATTAGGACTCTTTGACCGCGATCGATGACTGTCGACACATCCTGGAGAACGCTAGTTTGGCCGAAGCGGAAGGACACGCGATCGAGGACGACACTTTCCGAAATATGAAATTCGGTCGCACCCCGCAACTGGAGAAATGTTGATACTCGATGAACCGTGGTGCCGTAGCTCTGCAGCTCTGCCCAGTGCTTGAAGATAGCGATGAGGGTTGTTGCTGCACGCCAGAATGCATTCATGAATGCGATGAATGATCCAAAGGTCATCTTCTTCTGAAAGACGAATAGCGCGCCAACAAATATTGAGCACACATCCGACAGAACCATCGTCAAGTCACTTGCGCCTTGGAGTGTGCGCACCACCTTGAATCGGTTGTAGCTGGTGTCCAGCAGGCCGTGAATGCTCCTGTCGAACGAGCTCAACGTTTTTCCTGCCAGGCCGAATGTTCCAACCATCTTGAGGCTACCAATGGCTCTGGTGAGGACGCCTAAGACCTCGGCTTCCTTTTCCCGTTCTGTAGATGTAAGAGCTCTGACACGCTTTCCGACAATCAGACTGACAATCGTGGCCACAGGGATGAGCGCGGCGAGCACTGCGAAGGCCTGCCAGGAGATGTACAGCAGAGCGGTAACCAACGCTACGAACATGGAGATCTTGACTGCCACTCCTCTTACTAAGGCCAGCATTGGTAACAGGCCATCCTTTACATCAGATCTGATTCGCGAGACGTAGTACCCAACTCCATTTCGTAGGAAATCTTCGTAGCGCTCACTGTAGAAGGCGCTCAGTAGATCTTCACTGACTCGCCTCACAATGCGGTTGTCCAATCGTTGCTGCCAAAGAGACGTCACGTAGGCAGCAACATTGAGTGACACGCCGAGCGCGAGATAGCCAATTACTAGGTGCATCAGGCGCGAGAAGTCGCCCCTTAGCGACGCCTCATCAAGAATCGCCTTGATCAGAAGAGGATGTATCAGACCTTCAACTGCACCAACTGTCGCAGCGATGATCGTCACCGCTAGGTACTCATGACGGTTGGCGCCTAGCAAACGTGAGAAGTCACGCCAGGGTGTGTGGGCGTGAACAGGATCCGACAGATTGCTGCCGCTCGGCGTGTTCATTTTTGTCTTAACCCTCACGCAGGATCTTCGACGAAGGCAACGATCGGTTGATGTGCTCGTGCCTTCAAAAAATTGGCGTCCAAGATGTCCAGACAAAAATCATCTGGATGAGGTGAACTCAGTCGATGCAAGGCCAGGATACTTCCAGCGATACCTGTGGCGTAGTCGCAGGAAATACGAAACAGGTTCTCTCCCGGAATAGCCGCTGTGTCGTCGTCACCAAAGACATAGATATCGGTGAGGCCGTCATAAGGTCGCTTAGCCAGATCTAGGTACCTAGCATCCCCTGAGTACACATAGGCATCCACCAGAGTGTCAATCAAGCCGGCAAGGCCATAGATGAGTCCCGGGAATCCTGAGTACTTGCGGTAGAGGTCCATCACTAGAGATTCAACTGTTTCCCATAGACCGTATCTGATGGCGACCTTAATGATGCCGGCGGTGCCTTGCTCCACGTAAGGTTCGTAGGTGGCCACGCCATTAGGCGCCGCAGCGAACGTGGAAATACCTGCTTCCAACTCGCTTCCCTGTGCCAGGTCGTAAGCCAGGGCCAGCTGTCCCATGGTTCGCCACTTGGCATCACCAGTAGCTTGGGACAAGCGAAGAAAGAAGAGTGCTACTCCTGATTGACCGTAGCCAAGTCCAATCCGGATGACGCCGTCGTCTTCCCAGTAGATGCCGTTCTCCGTTCGAACTGCAGATGATGCCAGTCGCAGGCCCAGCTCTAGGGCGGATTCGAGATAGTTCAAGTCGTGCGAAGCGACAAACGCTGCCAGGTTTGCCATTCCGATGCCAGCTGCTCCGTAGTAAAGGGAGATTTGGCCCATCGGAACTGGACTCCTGTTGGCCATATCAATGAAATTGAGTCCAACAGCATTGTGACCCATGGCCAGGTGGGCCCATCCAATTCCAGCTAGTCCCGTCAGCACGCCGGGCGGCGCGTTGGTCTCATGCAGACGACCTGCGTCCGCAAAATGTCGTTCGAGCACTTCATTCGGCACCTCCACGCCAGCGCGTGTGAGCGAGTAGATTACTCCCGACGACCCGAATCCCAAGCTGGTTGCGTTAGTGGAGAGGGCAAAGGGATCGCAAGGGAACAGCGTGTACTTCGGGTTCAATCGGTAGTTTTGCAGAACGAATCGCGACAGCCGTTCAAGCAGCGGCCCCAATGGCTCAGAGGAGGTCTCGCGCGAATCATACGGCTCACGTATCGAGACATTTGGCAGTAGCCTTTCTTCGGCTTGCCGCAGAGTGGTCCGTCCCTGCGCTAGATCACGAATGACGTTGAGCACCGGCGTCCCTTCCCAGCCGATGTCCCGTACAAGAGTAGGGAGAACATTGTCAAAAAGATCGTCTCTAACATACGCCATCGCCACGATCGGGAACATGGAGTACATCATGATTGCAGAGATTGCGTACAGATCGTCCTCCATGTTGCTGACCTTTGTTCTGCTCTTCATCTTGCTTCTGAAGCCAGGCGTGTGGATATCGTCCGACTCTCCCTGAGATGGCTGGAATGCGGCTTCCAGATCAATCAGGCGGACTTCCAAGGATTCTCTCTTCACCAAGATGTTTGGGGGCGACAGATCGCCAATCACCAGCCCCGCCTGATGTGCCAGATCAACGGCTCTGAAGATGTTGGTAAAGATCGTGCGATACATTACGTAGAATTTTTCGCTATCCGCCGCAGATGGGCGTACCTTCATGAGTGGCGAAAATTGGAGCATGATCTGCCGCATATCCAGGGCATCGAAGTGCTCCTCTACCATGTAGAAGTTCTCCCAATCCCAGAACGAATCCAGCACCGCAGGGGCTATTCCTAGTGGACCGAGGATGTTCAGATTGGCCATCTCTCTTTTCAGGCGAGTGGTCGCATCACCGCCGTTCTCATAGAGCTCGACATGGGGTCTGGCCTCCTTGATGACGACTTTCTGATCGGTGCAAGTGTCCCTTGACAGGTATACGCCACCGGTGTTCGAGAAGCCCAAGGCGCTTTCGATCAGGTAGCGACCGTTGTTCAGGGTCAATTCTCCTGCGTTCTCCTCATCGGAAGTAAAGGGATCCTGCGCCCACTCTGGAGTCTCGAAGTAAGGTGTTCGGCGATCGGGTACATGATCTCCTGATGGCGAAACCAGCATCGGGATCATTCTTCCCATGAAGTCCAGGCGGTTCACCTGGATGATGCCGCCGTATCGGTAGTAGATGCAGCGACTGTCTTTGTAGCGCTTGTCGGACAGGATGTACGATCCGATGCTCGCTCCCACCTCCTGATAAAGAAGCTCGATTAGCTCTTTAAATTCGGTATCGGTGTGAGGGTAGACGGTAATGAACTTTCCAGATCCACCCCGAGGCCAGCGCTTTGACGTCATCATCCGCATGGTGCGGCAGTCGTTGGCGAATTTGAACTGAACATCCCGCTGGAGCAACAGCTCAGCAACACGCTGGAGAGTCTGCTTACAGTTCTCCTCGATTGCTGAAAGGTGGATCTTCCAGCCTTGGGATGGAAGTGGGCGCACGCCAGACTTCGCAGGCGGCAAGACATGGGACCACACTCCGATCTGTCGAATGCTCCAGTCTCGACCATGCTCCAGGAGAATCGAGTTCACGATCGATACCAGCTCATCGGTTGGCTTGTAATGCTCGTAGTTCGGTTCGTAGAAGCGTTCGTCGCTACCAATGAAGTTGATCTTGTCGACATGCCGCAGCTCACGCAGCGTAGAGTTTCCTGCTGACATCACACGCTATCCTTGGAGATGATCGGCCTGCAGTCTCAATCACGCACTGGCAGCCGGTACTGTCATGGAAGGGCGCCGGATTTCCGGCGCCCTCTTTATTACCTACTGCAGTTCCTGTTCCTGTGCGGGACCGCAGCATGTATGGGTCGAACTTGTTGAACTGTTGCCCAAGAGGCTGTACGAGGTATCTAGAGACAGGCGCTGCAGATTCAGTACACGATTCATCCTTGCTTTCCTCTACGTCTCAGGGGAGCGCCACTCTCTTCAGTTCATCATCCTTGGATGAGCGCGCGCCTTGCTGGTAGGTGATGGAATCGCCAGCTGAGATTCATACAATCGGCTGGCGGTTGCCTGTATCAACGTGCTTGTTCGACAGGCGTCGCGCAGCAGCTATGTTGCGAGCTGGTACAGCTGTTTCCGAGCGCCGATACGCTGCTGTCCAGAAGCAATTTCTGCAAGCTGAGAACTCTATTCATTGAAGGATCCTCTTCTGATAGGAGGTTCGCCGATGAACCGCTTTCGGCCAACGCGTCGAGCCGGTTGCGTCGGTGAGTACTCCTCTGCGGGAAATCAATCGGATGACGTGGCAGTGCTTGAGGTGCCGCCGAGGCACCTAGGAAGCCAGCGGCGGCACGTCATGCGTCAGCGGCTTTAAAGCTGCTGCTCCTGGCTGCTGCCGTCACAGCAACTGTGCGTGGAGCTACTGCAACTATTGCCCATCAGGCTGACGTTGGTATCCAGAGCCAGGCGTTGCAGATTCAGTACACGGTTCATAACAACTCTCCATAGTTGACTACGAAATTCCGAGCAACCTCGACCATGGGCCGGGCAGTCGGCGGGGTACTGCACGGCTGACTGATCAGCTGCGCAGATGCTTGGGCAGGGAATGGTCTTGCATGCAGATAGGGGAGCGGTCTACTCAACCGGAGATCTGTGCGCATGCTGATGCAGGGCGCACTGGGATGCTCTGGCCATTCCATGCCGATACATACTCCTTAATGCGTGCAGTCCGCTAAGCATCATCACGTTCGAAGGACGATGTTCGACTGCAACTGGATTTGATGGTGCTTCAAAGATTGGGCCGAGTCTAGATGACGAATGATCAAGAACATTGCCGGAACATTGCGGGGTGACATTTTTTTCGCACTTCTCATTGCTGCGAAGCAACAGGTGCGTTTTCTGATTATTTTGTATTGACGTTGGCAACGGGGGCTGTCACCGTTCGCCCATTGAAGCGCTGGCATAGGAACTCACGCGTTGTTTGACGCCGCCAGTCTGAAAAATTCCGGTCTGTGCAGATGATCAGCCGTGCATTGATCGGTGTGTATCCGGCGGCATGGTGTCGCCGGATTTTTCGCAACTATGGAGAGTTGTTATGAACCGTGTACTGAATCTGCAGCGCTTGATGATGGACTCGTCGATCGGCCTGATGGGCAATAGTTGCAGTAGCTCGACCCATTCTTGCTGCAACAACCAGCAGGAAAGGTGATGTGGCGGGAGCAGCGGCTTTAGCCGTTGCTCCTACTTGGTGCTTGGACTTTTTTTGAGAAATCCAGCTTGACCAAGGATCTTCCGTTGCTCAGTAGTTGAAACGGTGTCGACGGTTGTTCTTCCGAGAGGCGATACGTATCAGATCTTCTGTTGCTCTTCACCTGAGGTCGTAGCTAGACGTGTCCTCTAGCTGTGAATCCTGGGATATCAGCTCGGAGGAAACTGCCACGCGATCTCGCTCAGTGTGATTGGCCTAGGCGGCAGTTGACGCACGCGCCAGAGTTCCATCAGGCAGCTCACCTCGACTTGGGCGTGGGAGGTCGTGAGAGTTCGGGAAGTTGCCCGGACTTTTCGTACTGAACTTTGAGTTTGATCTCAAACAAGAGCTCGTTCCTTGGACCCCGTAGGAGCCAGTGAATGCAGTACAAGGCCGCGTGCACTGCGATGGACATCAAGCTCCGTCGATACCAGGCGCTGTACTGCGGGACTTCTCTCTTTGATCAGTGGCAATGCCCCCTGTTCTGATCGTCGAATCAATGCTTAGCTGCCTTGCTTCAGATGCGGCCGGCCTTGCCCCGTGGATGTCCACGTCTTTGCAATTGACTTCCAAGTGGGAAATGGTGATGCGGAGGAAGACCTGCGCTCATTGAGCCGCCAGCGATTGCCCTTACAAGGTCTCCTGCTGGTGATGGCACTAAGCGAAGCTCGACCTGCGTCCGAAAGAAGAGCGTGGTGCCCTAGGCGGGCGGCCAGAGGCAAGTCAATGACTGGGACTCTACGGTTGGCTCCTTACTCTAGGGCGGTGTTGGAACTCGCCCCAGATGCGAGACGAAGCAGAACGGATCCTGACTGAACCGGCCGGGAGGATTGACCCGGTTGGCATTCCGCGTATTATGCGACGAACTACTCCGTTAATTAATGGAAGCCACGATGCGCATCGCCACTGCTGAAGCCGGCTGTACCCGACAGACCCGCCAATCCGGCTCCTCCCTCAAGAAGAAGGTCGGCCTGGTGCTTCTGGCGCTGGTAGCCGCCTATTGGATCTCCTTTCCCTTCGTCGCTTTGCTCGACATCCCCTACAAGGCCTTGATCATCAGCAGCCTCGTGGTGCTCGGCGAAGCGCTGTTCCTGATCGCGGTCGCCTTGCTTGGAAAAGAATACTGGGGGCGAATCAAGAGTGGAACACGTTCGCTGCTGGCGCGTGTAAGGGTAGGGCGACGCCGGTAGTATCAGGCTTGGCACTTCGAATGCCGCTGAAGCGTCCACCCACCCCGATACCGTTCTGAAATAAGCAAACAATGGCTCGAATCCGTAACGACAAACTCCACGAAGAGCGCCGTGCTCAGATCCTGGAGGCCGCCGCCAGCGTCTTCCGCGAAAAGGGCTTTCACGCGGCACGTACGGAAGATATCTGCACTCAGGCCGAGATGAGTGCTGGTGCAGTGTTCCGCTACTTCAAGGACAAACGCGAGATGATCGATGCCATCGTCTCTCGGGAAATCTCCAGCTACGCAAACGATGCCAAGGCGCTCGTGAGCCGGGAAGGGCTCGAGTGGCTGGCCAGGGCGAGCTCCGAGGAACTGAAGGAGCGTTGGAAGGAGTCTGACAACGGTCTCGGCCTGGATGCATGGATGGAGCTGGTTCGCGATCCTGACCGTCACCGGGAGATCCTAGACCTGGATGTAGAGACGCGAAAGGACCTGGCCCTTACTCTGGAATCGGGCATTAGAGAGGGATGGGTCCGACCCGGGATCGACCCCGAAGGCACGGCGTCACTGATTGTCACGGTGACAAACGGGTTGTGGCTTGAGCAGTCGTTGAAAAAGACCGCGGATGTGGAGCAGTCAGCCAAAGCCGTCCGCGACTTCCTCAGGAGTCACGTGCTGAAAACATGATCGAGCCAACAGGTTCTTCCTGACAGGGAGGGCGCCAGATTGCGCCCTCATTTTTTGCATAAATGTGCGACGAAGTACTCCATCCAATAACATCAGAGCAACCACCCATGCGCTTTACGACCCGCCCCCCTCAATGGCCGCGCCAACTGGCGATAGGCCTGCTCGTCATCGGCCTTGCTGCCTGTTCGCCTGACGCACCCCAGAAAACGCAGAAGCCCACTGCACTCACCGCGAGCGTCAGCTTTGTCCATCGTCATGAACTGACGCCGGAAGTCCGCATCGTCGGACAGCTGGTGCCGCAGGAGATGGTGCGTGTCCAGCCGCAGGTTGATGGACTGATCGTGCAGAAGGTGCTGGTCGAAGCCGGGCAGCATGTGCGTGCGGGCCAGCCCCTGCTGGCGCTTGATGTGACCACTACCAAGCTGCAGCAACAGCAAGCCGCCGCAGAACGGCAGCGGGCGTGGGCGGATGTCGAGCGCATGCGCCGCGAACTGGAAAAGATGCGAGCGGTTGCCGACATTGGAGGCATTTCGCGCAATACCATTGAAAGCAACGCGCTTCAGCTGAAGGCGGCCGAGGCGACCGCCCATGCCGCCGACGCTGCGGAAGCGTTGGCGAGTACCCGGCTGCAGCAGGCAGCCTTCCGCGCCCCCTTTGATGCGCTGGTGCTTCAGCGAAACGTAGAGGTGGGCGACCGCACCGGCGCCGCCGAAACACCGTACTTCGTTCTTGCCAAGGACGGCGGCGTGGAGTTCGAAGCGTTCGCCAGTCTCCGCCAGCTCGACCAGATCAAGCCCGGCATGGCCGCACGCATCCAGGTTGACGGCCAGGTGCCGGCCGCAGGCCAGGTCAAGAGTGCTGCAGTCGCCGTTGATGGCCAGACCCGCAGTGGCCGCGTACGTGTCACTGCCGATGCCTCTGCGCTCGGCGCCAGTGGCGCGCCCGCATCGATCCTGATCACCTTGCCCAGCCGCCAGGCGGTAGCCGTGCCGGTGGATGCGCTGCGCTTTGACCCGACTCCCTGGGTATGGAAGGTCGATGAGCGCAACGTCGTGCGTCGCCAGGACGTGGAGCTTGGCGTTGCCAACGGCGACCACTACGAGGTCATCCGTGGGTTGAAGGAAGGGGATCGTGTCGTCGGCGATTCCGGTGCGCTGCTTGTCGAAGGTGACCAGATCACCGCAGTCGATCCGCGCAGCCCGGTTGCCGCTCCGTCAGCGAGGAAGCCCAAGTGAAGATCGGCATTTCCGAATGGGCGGTCAAGCATCCCACGCCCGTCATTCTTCTCTTCGTGTTGCTGACCCTGATGGGCATCGGTGGCTATGCCGGTCTTCCGCTGGCTGGATCGCCGAAGGTCGAGCTTCCCATCGTCGAAGTGCGCGTCGATCAACCCGGCGCCACTCCAGCGGAGCTTGAGGGAAACGTCGCCCGCCGTATCGAAGATGGACTCAGCGATATTGCCTCGCTCAGTCATCTCAACACGGTCATCAGCGAAGGCTCCGTGGTCATCACGGCAGAGTTTGCCTTTGATGCGAACCTGGATCGCGCAACGCAGGACGTGCGCGAGTCGGTCTCGCGCGTCCGTCCTCAGCTGCCGGGCAACGTCTCCGAGCCAGTGATCAAGCGCGTCGATGTTTCCGGTGGCGTGCAGTTGAGCTACGCCGTGCGTTCGGACACCTTGTCCCAGGTGGCGCTGAGCCGCTACATCGACGAGGAGGTGCGCCCAGCACTGCTCGCCGTGCCGGGCGTCCAGGAAGTCACCCGCCGCGGCGGTGCCCGTCGCGAGTTCCGTGTCGAGCTGGAACCCGAAAGGCTGGCGGCCAGCGGCCTCAGCCTGGCCGAGGTCCATCGGCAGCTCATTGCCAGTGAAGCCAACCTGCCGGGCGGCAGTGTCCGCAACGAGGTCGGCGACCGGTCGATCCGCATCACCAGCGCAAGTGCCTCGGCCATTGCGCTGGGCGAAAAGCTGATCAGCCTCCCGGCTGGTGGCAGCATCCGCCTGGACGAGGTCGCCCACATTCTGGACGCCGGCAACGCAAGCGAAGGCTACGCGATGCTGGACGGCCGTCCGGTCACCGTCATCGAACTGCGCAAGAAGCGCGGCGCCAGCGAAACCAGCATGGCCGATGCCGTGGCCAAGACACTGGCCGACATGCAGCGTTCCCCGCACCTGGCCACCTTCGAGCTGTTCAATGACGGTGTGCAGACCACGCGTGAGAGCTTCCATAGCGCACGCAGCACCCTACTGGAAGGTGCCGCGCTGACCGTTCTCGTCGTGCTGCTGTTCCTGCGCAGCTGGCGCGCCACCCTGGTCGCAGCGCTCGCCATCCCGTTCTCGCTGCTGCCTACATTTGCCGCGATGTACGCGCTGGGCTTCTCGCTCAACGTCATCACCCTGCTGGCCCTGATCCTGGTCATCGGCATCCTCGTCGATGACGCGATCGTCGAGGTCGAGAACATCGAGCGGCGCATCGAGCAAGGGGATAGTCCGCGCCAGGCGGCACTACTCGGTGCAGATGCGATCGGACTGGCCGTGATCGCGATCACCGCCACCATCGTCGCCGTGTTCCTTCCGGTCAGCCTGATCCCGGGCATGATCGGCCAGTTCTTCCGGGAGTTTGGCCTGACCGCCAGCATCGCGGTGATCGCCTCGTTGATCGTGGCGCGGCTGCTGACCCCGCTGCTCTGCGCCGTGCTGCTGAAGCCGCGCCCGCATGCGCAGGCCGGCACCACCGAATCCGCGCTCACCCGTCATTACGATCGATTGCTGACCTGGACGCTGCGTCATCGCAAGACCAGCGTGCTGGCCGCCGTGCTGGTGATGGTCGCCACTGTCGGGTTGCTGTCGATGATTCCGTCCGGCTTCATCCCCACGCCGCAGCCCAATGCCTACCAGGTGCGTTACCAGCTCTCGCCCGGCATCACGTACGAGCGCGCGGTGCATCGCGCCGAAGCCATCCGCCGGGCGGTGGATGGCATCCCGGAGGTCAAGCACGTGTTCCTTTCCGATGGCGGAAGCGCCTTCACCGGCACGGCCCTGCTTGTACTGAAGCCACGCGGCGAGCGGTCGCGGCCGAACGCGGCGATCGAGCAATCCATCCGCGAGCGGCTGGAGGGGCTGAAGGACATTCGCCCGGAGCTGCTGCTGGGGGAGGGCAACAAGGAAATGTCGCTGTCGTTCCGCAGCCGGGATACCGCTGCCCTCGATGCATTCGTTACCCAGTTGGGGCGTGAGGCCAAATCGATCCCGGGCCTGCGCGATGTCAGCACCACCATTCCTCTGCCGCGCCCGGGCTACGACCTGAAGATCAATCAGCAGGATGCCGCCCGACTGGGCGTCCTTCCGCAGGATCTTGCGTCCATGCTCAATACCGCCAGCTACGGTGGCCTGGATACGTTGCTGCCACGCGTGCCGGTGGGCAACGAACAGGTGCCCGTCCGCATCCGGGTAGCCGGTGGTACGCGTATCAGTGCGGAACAGATCCTGGATCTTCCGGTGCAGACCAAGTCCGGGAAGACCATCCCGCTGCGTGCGTTGGCCACCCTTGTTCCCACCGAAACACCGGCCAGCGTGCGTCGCCTTGACCGCGAGCGGGTCGTTGAACTAACCGCCAACCTGAACGGACTGACGCTCAGCCAGGCGGTCGAGCAGGTCCGCCAGCTGAAGACCTACGCGCAGATGCCCGCTGGAGTGCGCTACACCGAGTACGGCGACACCAAGTACATGACCGAAATGTTCACGCAGTTCGGTGTGGCCATCCTGCTGGGGCTGGTAGCCGTCTACGCCGTGCTGGTGCTGCTCTTCAGTGATTGGCTGCAGCCGATCACCATCATGACGGCACTTCCGCTGTCTCTCGGTGGTGCGGCGCTGGCGCTGCTGCTTACCGGCCATTCGCTGACCATTTCCACGGTGATTGGCTTGCTGATGCTGTTCGCAATCGTCGGCAAGAACTCGATCCTGCTGGTGGACTACATCGTTGAAGACCGCGAGAAGGGCCAGGACCGGGAGCAGGCCGTGCGTAGTGCGGGCCGTGAACGTATCCGCCCCATCCTGATGACGACCGTCGCCATGGTTGGCGGCATGTTGCCGGCAGCCTTTGGCTTCGGTGGCGACGATGGCTTCCGCGCGCCGATGGCGATCGCGGTGGTCGGCGGTCTGCTGGCCTCCACGCTGCTGAGCCTGCTGTTTGTCCCGGTGGCCTACACCCTGATGGATGACCTGGAGAACCGATGGCTGCGCCGTCGCAAGAACCACCCCTTGAACGGAGAGACTGCCCCGTGAAGTACATGACCCTCCGCCGTCGTTTCATGGCCATCACCATCACCGCCGTGTTGGGGGCCATCGGGTCTCCTGCAGCGCTCGCACAGGCCAGCCAGCCCGCGTGGGTGCACTGGGAGGATCCGGAGCTAGAGCGGTTGCTGTCGCTCGCATCCAGAAGCTCTCCGACGCTGGCGCAGGCGGCCGCACGCCTAGAAGAAGCGCGCGCCGCCACGGCCGGTGCGCAGGCCAATCGCTGGCCAGAGCTGACGGCCAACGGTGGCGTGCAGCGCACGCAGCGCCCGGAGTCGAGTGCCCTAGTCAGCAGCACGGGATCTCCACGCTACTTCACCCAGAGCAATCTGGATGCAACGCTGCGGTGGCAGATCGATCTGTTTGGCCGAAAGCGCGCCGCCCTGGCCAGCAGCGCTGCCCGCCAGGAAGCGGAACGCCTGGAGTTCATCCGCACGCGGGCCCGGCTGGCCGCCGAGATCGCGCGGCAGTACATGATGTTGCGCGCGGGTGACCAGCAGCAGCGGGTTGAAGAAGAACTGGCGATCGTCCTCAGCGAGATTGCCGGCATCGACGAGGCGCTTGAGCAGGCAGGACTGCAGTCGGTTGCGGAGACCGCGCCCCTGAAAGTGGAGATCGCCAATCGCCAGGCCAGCCTGGAGGAGGGCCTTCACAACCGCGCATTGGCCATGGCCAGGCTGGCTACCCTCACCGGGATCAGTCCTCCGTTGCTCGACGACATCGCCTCCCGCTACCGTCCGGCGCCGCAATGCGCCAGTCCCGAGCCGATTGGCATTCCGATCAGCGTTGTCGCCAGCCGCCCGGAAGTCATGGCTGCGGAGTCACTGCTGCGCGCCAGCCAGGCAGATCGCTTCATTGCCGAACGCGCGAACTGGCCCACGCTGACCCTGTCCGGAACGGGGGGCTGGGCGAGGGAGGGCAGCGGTGGCGGACTGATCGCAGGGAGCAACCTGGCCAGCCAGCTGCTCGGCTCCCTGGGCCTGCAACTGCTCGACTTCGGCCGGGCCCGTGCAGAGAAGGATGCCGCACAGGCACGTCTTGACCGTGCCGGCGCCACCTATGCAGAGGCGATTCTTCTAGCAGCAGAGGACGTCGACGCTGCGGTTGCAGATGTCTCGCGTGCCTCGAAGTCCCGCGAGCAGCAGAGGGTAGCGGCGAGCACTGCCGATCGCGCCATGCTGATTGCTGACGCGAGGCTTGAATCCGGCCTGATCAATCGGCGCGAAGATCTGGCGATCAGGCGGAGCACGCTGGAAGAGCGCCTGAGGCTGATCGCAACCGTCCAGCAGAAATGCGAGGCGGACATCCGCCTCTCGCTGGCGACCACATCAGGTGGACCGCCTGCCACAAACCGGATCAGCAGTCGCTGACCAGCAGGCCAAGGGCGGAGCTGCAACGCAGCTCCGGTATATCGATACAGGAAGGGCTGATTCCAACATGGCACGACAACGGAAAGAGGATGCAGAGGCGACGCGGAAACGGATTCTCGACGCCGCACGCAGTTGCTTTCTGCAGTTTGGTTTCTCCAGCACATCGATGGAGATGATTGCGTCGCATGCAGGCAACACACGGGGCGCCATCTATTGGCACTTCAAGTCGAAGGAGCACATCCTGAGTGTGTTGACGGAGCTGGAGCTGGCCCCGTGGCACGGCAGGCTGCGCTGGGATGCGGTGAGGAAATCGGATGAGCCTCTGAAGCTACTTCGCTATGAGCTCTTGAAGTCCCTTCGGGAATTCTCGCAGAACGTCCGACTTCGGGATATGTTCGAGGTGCTGCTTCACGCAGGCCCGTCGGCCAGTCTCGATGGTGTGCGTCTGCTTGCGCAGCGAGGAGCGCTGGTCGAACTTCATACGTTGGAGCGGGTGTTGCAACGGGCGGATGAGCTAGGGCAGCTGCTTCAGCGTACCAACGTCACCGTTGCGGCACGCAGTCTATACACCGGTATATCTGGTGTTCTATACGGCGCCATCCTCGATCCGGAGGAGTTCAGCATTGAACGCGACGGAGAACTTGTGCTGGACGCGTTTCTACTGCTCCACGCGCCGATTCACGCGCTGTATGGCCCGGAGGAAAGGAGCGTGGTGCCGAGCTGGGAGAGGCAGAGCCCTCGTAAGTAGTAGGTTGGCCAGCTGAGCACGATCACTGGTCGAGTCCTCAAGGGGGCCTCAGTAGAATCACGGGAATGACTCTGTCCTCGGAAGATCGTCTTCGAAGTTGCGTAGTAACTGCGCACCGCAATGGAACCGTCGAAACGAAACAGAAGTTGGTGGAGTGCTTCATCAACCCGATCGGGGAGCTCATCTCAAGCCCTGCAGAGCAAAAAAGGGGCGCTACTCTGTATGGCTGATCCAGGCTGGTAACAGGCCCAAGGTCCGGCGCAGCGTAGGCCCCTGTTGCCAAATGATTTTCTGCGGCCCCGTTCCCGTGCGCCGCGCCGAGGCGTTCGATAGCCAAAATGAGTGCATAGAGGTTCACGCCTCCAAAATATGGATCTTCTGATCGCCTCGCGATCCGATGAATGAAAAATAAGTTCAGGTATGTCTGTAAGTATTTACATTCGCGTAATGGAGTGAAAGTGACGTTAAGGTCCACCTGTCTCAGCGAGCGGTACGAACCAAGGGCCGCTGAGGTTTTGCCGATTCCGCATCCATTGAAGGAAGCTCTCTATGCGAAAGACAGGTTATCCACGGAAACGCATGTTGGTACTTGCGATGCTGGCAGCACATATGGCGCCGGTGGTCGCAGCAGCACAGGACAGTCATCAAGGCGACGCTACACGGACTACTGATCTGGATAAGGTGAATGTTACTGGTTCCCGTATTGCTCGGACTGGCTTCACGACGTCATCGCCTGTCCTCGCTCTGACAGCCGAAGAAATTCGACAGACTGGGGCGGTGACCATCGGCGAGGTGCTGAGCAGTCTTCCGCAGATGTCGCCGACCTTCACGCTTGGAAATTCAACGCGCGCGATTGGCACTGCAGGCCTTGGTTTGATTGATCTGCGTGGCATGGGAACAAGCAGAACTCTCGTGCTAGTCAATGGTCGGCGCCATGTCGGCGGTGACGCTGGCGAAACGACGGTTGATGTCAATACGATTCCTGTTGAGCTCATTGAACGCGTGGAAGTGATTACGGGCGGAGCATCGGCAATCTATGGTGCCGACGCTGTTGCTGGTGTTGTCAACTTCATCATGAAGAAGAAGTTCGAAGGCTTTGAAGTACGCGCCCAGCATGGACTTGCCGGTGAGGGTGGCTTTAACAAGTCATTTGTCTCCGCCACTGCTGGCAGATCCTTCGCAGAGGGGCGCGGAAATGCAGCAATTTCCGTGGAGCTAAGTCGTCAGGGGCGATTTGGCAGGAGCGAACGGAGCATTGCACGCCGCTACGATGTTTCCGTTCCAAACCCAGCGTTTGATCCGACCCGGCCTCCTAGTGAGGGCAACCCGGAAAACATTCTTGCTCGGCCAGGTGGGAACTATGCGCTTTCCTACGGTGGAACATTCGATCTTGGTGGAAAATTCAACTACAGGGATCCCAAAAGCTATCGATTCCGTCATCACTTCAACCCCGACGGAACGTTCAGCAAAAATCGATTTGACGGACCAGTGCCAAATCCAAACTCGTGTGTCAATTGTGACTTCTCGGACCTGAATGCAGTAGAGGATCTACAGCCAAAGTTTGAGCGCTACAGCGTAAATGCGCTTGTCAACTTTGAAATCACTGACAACCATCGAGCCTTCTTCGAAGGCAAGTACACGAAGACAGAGTCTGAGTTCTTTACGCAACCCTCCTTCGATAGAGGGATTGTTGTAAAGCGAGACAATGCATTCATATCGCCGCAGCTTGGCGCGTTGATGGATGCAAATGGTGCGGATACGTTGTCGATCTCGCGATTCAACGTCGATGCGGGGCGTCGTGGTGAAGAAGTCAAGCGAGAAACCAAGCGAATTGTCCTTGGTCTCGAGGGCTCGTTTGGCGACAACTGGAGCTACGAAGCCTCTGCCAATTATGGCGAGACCGTCGTAGATCGTATCAACGTCAACAACCGAATTAACGAGAGGTGGTTCGCTGGGCTCGACGCGGTCAAGGACGGGAGTGGGAAGGTCGTCTGCCGCATGGATCTGGATCCCGGCGCTATCAATCCGGATACCGATGAGCCGTATCGACGTGATCTGATGGGAGGGCGCTGCGTACCGTTCAGCATCATGGGCCACGGAGCGGTCTCGCCTGAGGCTGCCGAATGGTTCAATGCCCGGTCCCCGTATCGAGCAAAGATGCAGCAGACGGTGTTCAGTGGATCCGTCTCGAACAATGCACTGTTCTCTCTTCCTGCCGGCGATGTTGGCGTTGCCGCCGGCCTCGAGTTCAGGAGGGAGAAGAGTTCGGAGCGCACGGATCCCCTCTCCGCCGCAGGTAATACCTTCCTGAATGCAATTCCTGGAAGTGGCGGTTCCTACAATGTAAAAGAGGCTTTCGCCGAGTTCAACGTCCCTCTGCTGGCGGACATTCCCAGCATCAGGCGGCTGTCTCTTGACCTCGCTGGGCGATACTCCAAGTACAACACCATTGGCTCAACGAAGACGTGGAATGTTGGGCTTGATTGGGAGATCACCTCTACGCTGCGTGCACGCGGGACCATCGCACGCGCCATTCGTGCGCCCAGCATCTCAGAGATGTTTGGACCGCAACTCGAGAACTTTGCGCAGATCAATGACCCATGTGATACCAACAGAACCAACCCCAATCGGCCCTCAACCGCTGCAGACCCAGCACTTCGCGCTGCAAACTGTGCCGCGTTGGGGATCCCCGCAGGATGGGTCGATTCGTACGGCGCATCCAGGCCCGGCGTGAGTGGCGGCAATCCGAATCTCAAGCCGGAGCGCGCTGAAACGATGTCTGCCGGCTTCGTATGGCAGCCAGAGGTCCTTGAAGGGTTTGGGATGTCAGTTGATTACTGGCGCATCAACCTTGAAGATGCGATTGGATCCGTCACTGCGCAAACCATCGCCACCAGGTGTGTTGACGCTCCTGGAGGTGTCAGCAATAAGTTCTGCTCCCTGATCACACGCGCACCAAGCGGAGGTAGCAAGGGCTTCCCTGAATACAGCGTCAGCCGCTGGGTTGCCACCGCCGAGAATCTCGCAAAGAGCCGGCGTGAGGGTGTCGACTTTGAATTTAGCTATGAGTTTGGTCTCGGGCCTGGGCGCATGAGTACTAGATTGGTTGGTACTCGCCTGCTGCAATCCCGTGAGTGGGAATTCCAGGACTATCCGGACGAGTACACCGAGAACTCCAACTCGGTTACGGATCCTCGTTGGAAAGGGCAGTTCACTACGAAGTATGTGCAAGGGAACTTCAGAGCCAGCTGGGATATGCGCTATGTGCATCGCAACCTCCGGGTGACGCCCGATAGCTACAGGAGCAATCCGGGCTCACAAAGCCCCATCTGGAATCCCTCGTTCACATATCACAACCTTCAAGTTGGGTACAAGATTTCGGACTCTGGCGTTGAGGTTTATGGAGGCATCGACAACGTTTTTGATAAGGATCCGCCCGTAAACTACTTCGGCCAGAACGTTGGTGCGGCCCACTACGACAATGTCGGCCGATTTATGTACATGGGTCTCAACTACAAGTTCTAACTGGGATCCCAAGGCGAGTTGGGCCAGTCCGCCTCGGCGGGCTGGCCATGTCCACGACAGCAGCGGCGGTCGAGCACATTCCGGAGGGAATCTCTCGGCCGTCCAGCGTCAGCCCTTCAGTATCAACGAGGCACCCGATGGGGCAGTACTTGCCTCCAAAGATCTCTGATCTATACGGACAGATTGAGTGCTCGCTTTTCAGTTGCGGCGCTGAGCCCGAGCAGTTGCCCTTGAGTTCTGGGATGCATTCTTCCAGGTCAGGTGCGACGTCAGGCGCCGTAGACGGGGAATTCTTGGGCCAGCCTAGTGGCGTGGCCTTTCTGTACGCAAAGGACTTCATGAGCCGCCCCAAGGCATATCACTACCTAATGTTCGAGAACAGTGGAGAGGAGATGGTGGTAGTGAACCCGCTACTGGGATGGCTGTGCTCCGTGAACTCCACAGGCGCGAGAATCATTGAATTGTGTGATGGCATGCATACGCTGGATCACATCATCAAAATCTTGGTAAGCGAGCTGGATCCAATGGGGGTTCGGAGCGATATGGAAATCCAAATTTACGAATTCATACGAGACGCGCGGAACAAGGGGATTATCCTTTTTAGGTTGGTCTAGGTGATGATTCTCTAAATCTGGCATTTTGTCGGGGATATGAAATCGACCTTTTCGGTAAGTGTGCGTTTCAGCATTGCGTGGACGATCAACCGCAAATAGAGCGTTCACATATCTGGGGTGCGCCTCGGCACTCTATCGAATTGATGGTCGTCTTGATTCTGGTAATTGGTATGAGCTCTCCATCAGGCGCCGCAGCGCCGGCGTACTTGGGATGGGCTCTCTGTTGAAAAAGGAACAACAATGCCTCTTCGGTCAATCGTGTATGCCAGTGAGGCCAGAGCCGGGCTCACCATAGATGATGTGGATGACCTGGCGCGTGCTGCGGCTAGGTTCAACATTCAAGCCGGCGTGACGGGAGTGCTTCTCCACGATGGCACCCGCTTCATGCAGTACGTTGAAGGCCCTGACGATGGGATTGCGGTCGTATACAGCCGAATTCTTACTGCTTCCAGCCACCGAGAGATCGTGGAGCTTGGGCGTGGGCAGTCGTCTATTCGGCGACTGCCCTACTGGGCGATGCGCTTGTGCCCAATCGAATCCGATGAGCTTCGGCGTCTGCTTCGGTTGGACTGGACTGGACTGCGGTGCCACAAGGCGTCTGAGGGGCAGCCGACTACCGCGATGTTCCAGTTGTTTAGCGCGGTGGTGCCCGAAATAAATGCCTGAAAAGTCCGGTCATTGCGCTAGCAGTGGGATTTCTTGCCTGGGCCGAGCCGGAGTGCAATCCGGTCCTGGGAGCCGGGCGTGAACCTACCGGCGGGCCCGCGGTGCGCTGAACGAGTCGATTGCACAATTGGTGAAAGCGGTCGAGTCCCGTACGGAATTGATATGGGAGATACCGCCTCGCTTGGGCACAACGGCGATGGCAGGTGTGCGCCGCAGGAACCGATTTGTGCTCACCCTACGGTCCGGCATGGTGTAGCGGGACGCTTACCGCGGCGCGCCGTGATCCGCGTAAAGCTGCAGACTGGTCATCCCTGCATGCAAGCGCTTTGGTGCAGATGCATTGACGGTCATTGAGATCGCAAGCAACACCGAGCACAGTGTACTGCGACACATCGGTCATCCTTTGACTTGAACGAGTGCCGCGTTGAAGGGGGGGGAGAGACCGGGACGCATGCCGGGCGTAACCCCGGTGGGGGGGGCTGCCTCTATCGCGTTCTGGCAGAAGGCCGGCTTTGGATAAAGAATGTCCGCGAGGTTGCTAGGACACTGGCAGGCGAGCAAGGCTCATAGCCTAACTCTTTGGAATCGCTCTCAATTTAAGCTAGCGTTCGAGTCTCGGTATGCTTGGCTAAATTGGACCCCGGGGGCTGGCTTATGAGTGACGAAGACTATGTGGCTAACAAACGCAGCGACAGGGTATATGTCTCCCGACCATTCAAGATTGGAGTGAGTAAGGATACGGATGCTCGATACGTCACTAGGGTCTTTGATGATGGTCAGAGATCCTGCTTCGATTCGGTAGACGGTGAGATCGTAATCAGAGCAACTCATGACGACAAGGTGCAGATCAAGGCCGTCGTTACAAGCGACCAGGAGGGCCTAAGACATCTGACGCTGCAAAGCTTTCGCGTCTATAAAGACGGCATACGGCCGAACGAGCAGTACGGCATTAATCTACGGGGCCAAGAGATCACTGAGTTTGTCGAGTTCGCACGGCTCGTCAGCAACGTGCAGCTTGATAACACCCGAAAGTTGCGCTTGGATGGAGCGTCGCTCGCGCACGTCGCTGTGGACATGGATTCAGCAGCAAGGGCTTGGATCGCTAAGCACCCAGATGCCTTACGTGAGCTTGTGGCGAATGAAGCCACATCCCGGGACGTAGTGGCGGTGGCATACCGGCGCAGGCAGTTGGCGGAATTCGAGCGTCTTCTGCACGAGGACGCCCACTTCGATCGGGTGACCGCAGAGCGCTTCAACGGACGCAAGGAGGCGACTTGGCAGGCCTTCTTCGAGCGGAATCGCTGGATCTTCGGGTACGGTCTGTTTCATTTGTCCGCAGATGGATTCAGCGATGAGAAGTTAGAGCAAGTGGTAGCAGGTTCCACCGTTGCTACTCCCGGGAAACGTATCGATGGCCTTCTAAGGACGCGAGGGCGTATTAGCGCCGCGTGCCTGGTTGAGATCAAGCATCACCGGACCCCGTTGCTTGCCAAGGCCAGCTATCGGGCAGGGACGTGGCAACCGTCGCAAGAGCTCACGGGAGCCGTTTCTCAGATTCTGATGTCCGTAGATGGAATGGAGCGTCAGTTCCAGCGCTTGCTAGTGATGAATGACGACGAAGGAAACCCCACGGGAGAGGAGGCGGTTGTGGCGCGTCCTCGTTCGGTCATCGTGTGTGGCTCTCTATCGGAGTTCGTCAAAGAATTTGGCGTAAACGAGGATCAATTCCGTAGCTTTGAGCTCTATAGACGCCACTTGTTCTCCCCCGACATTCTGACCTTCGACGAACTCTACGAACGCGCGAGGTTAATCGTAGAATCGACGGAATAGGCTCTGATGGGCTGCCAAGGCGACTAGACGCATCCCCGCCCGCTCTTGCGCGACAGTAAGTACGTGCCGCCTTTCGTGGCCGAACAGATAGGGTCCTCTTCTGGCCGAAAGCAAATAGGGGCTCGTTCGAATGATCAGGAATTGAAAGCAATAGAAATTCTAAATTGTGATGCTTGTTGGTCGGCTGCAGCCGTCTTAACATGAGGATGCATCGAAGTGGCTCAGTCATACGGCGCCTATGCAGAAAGTCGTGCGGCTGCCGGTGCGCCACGTCAACTGAGAAGCCAGGTGGTGGCTTCAGCCGTCCGTGACAGATGGAGGATAGCGTGGCCCATAATGATTTGACGCTTGAGAAGAGGATTCTCGCCCTAAGAGAGGAGCGTTCTGGTCTTCATCCGGACAAGAACGGTGGCGAATTTGTTTCTCCTGCGGCACAAAAGCGTTATCTGGAGATCGAGGACGAACTGGACCAGCTTCGATCTCAGGGTGAGACCTCTGGCCAGGAGCTCATTCCGCTCTCGCAGTTGCCTGCGTTAATAGAGGCACTGAATGGATCAGCCCAAAAGCACCAGGCGTCAGCGAAAGAATTGGAGCGCGAATTCAAGCGCAGTGCAACGCAGGATATTTCGCGAAGGTACCTGACGCCAAAGATCAGCTCAGGTGTGGCCGCGGCAGTTGTCGCTTTCCTTTTTACACAAGCTCCATCGCTCGCGGAGCATCCTTTTCTAGGGCGGTTCTTCGCTTCACCTTCAGGGATGGTTGTTCTTGCCTATGCGTTCGCGATATCTCTTGCTTTGCTTGCATGGTCGTGGATCCGCGAACGAGCTGAGGCATCATTGATTGCGCGATTGACTAGCAGGAGCATCCTCGTCGAAGTGGGTAGTCACTTAGATATTCTTCCGAGAGGACATCTGATTGAGGAAGCGGAGCTTCGCGAGCTGATGTTCAAAAACCTAGTGAGGCGGCGTAGCTTAGTTCTTTATCGAGTCTTGGATGAGGAGATGCTTGACGGTGCATTCGAGATGCAGCTCCAGCGATTGGTTGAACGAAGGGTTCTTAAGGAGTCGGCAAAAAGGAGCAGTGTTGACCGAGTGTTCGAGAAGCTATAGATGTTTCGTTGGCTCCAAGTGGACTGAAGTCATTGTTGTCAAAGGCAAATTTCTCGCGGTTGCGTTCAGGGGGCAGGGGCAGGGGGCAGAATCATCCGGGCTGCGGGGCAAGTTCGGGCCGCTGAGACTCTCTCGGAGTCTTGGCGTGTACGTTGTCCTGTTTCGTGAGCCGCTCCTTTGCGCGCCTTACTCTGCGCTGGTAACACCTATCGCGTTTACAGACAACTTGACAACCTAACTTTCAGCTCATCGAGGAAAAGGACACCGTGATGGGCCAGCGAGATCTCGCCGGGGCAGGGCGGGTTGCCGCCGCCCACCAGTGCCGCCGCACTCGCGCTGTGGTGCGGTGCCCGGAAGGGGCGCTGCCGCCAGCGGCGTGGGTCCAGCCCTTCACCGCTCACCGAGGCGATAGCGGCCAGCTGCAAAGCCTCGGCTTCCTCGGTATCCGGCAACAGGCTGGGCAGGCGCGAGGCCAACAGCGTCTTGCCGCAGCCAGGGCTGCCGATCAGCAGAAGATGGTGACCACCCGCTGCGGCAACCTCCAACGCACGCCGCGCATGCGCCTGCCCGCGCACGTCGGCCAGATCGGGCAGCGGCAACGGCGTCGTGTCTACGCGCTCTACTGGCAGTAGAAGGCGTGGGTTCCCCAATCCAGCGCAGCACTCCAGCAACGTACGCGCTACCCGCACATCAGCGTGCTCGGCTAATGCTGCCTCAGCGGCATTCCCCGGCGGTACCACCAGAATGCGCCCGGCTTCGGCGGCTGCAATCGCGGCGGGCAGCGCACCGGCCACCGGCCGCAGTTCACCGGTCAGGCCAAGCTCGCCCAGGAACTCGTATTGCAGCAGCGACTGCGGATCGACCTGGCCGCTGGCCGCCAGAATGCCCAGCGCGATGGCCAGGTCGTAGCGGCCCCCCTCCTTGGGCAGGTCGGCAGGCGCGAGGTTCAACGTGATGCGCCGCTGCGGAAAGTCGAAGCGTGCGCAGAGCAGGGCGGCACGGACGCGCTCGCGGGATTCGCGCACGCTGGTTTCGGCCAAGCCAACGATCTGGGTGACAGGCAGGCCGCCAGAGAGATGCACTTCCACCCGCACCAGCGGGGCATCGACCCCGGCGCGGGCACGGCTGTGGACCAGCGCCAGGCTCATGTGTGGTTTCCTGCAGATGGATGTTCGATGGTGCGGCAGGCATTCGGCACGGCGCCATCGGGCATTGCGGGTGAAACGGCTAGGGGGATTCCGGTCAAGGGCGATCCTTCGCCCTGAATAGTCTTCGCTGCGCATCAGGAGTCCCTTCGTTGAAGCGCCAGGATCGCGCCTCGATCCCCGATGGATACACCCAACGAGCGGTTGCATAATCAGCGTACGAAGCGGTTCTTGCTTCGGCATGCGTCTGAGTAGAGAGGATGGAATGAAGATTGTTGCAGCACAGATGCGATCCGCTCCTGGCGACATCGATGGCAATATCGAACGGCACGTGCACTTCATTGAACGGGCCGCCTCGTGTGGCGGTGCAGCGGTCTTCTTTCCAGAGATGTCGCTCACCGGCTATGAGCCGCGGTTGGCCGAACAGCTGGCAATGACGGCAGATGATGCACGTCTGGAGGTATTCCAGTCTCTGAGCGATCGGCACCAGATTCTGGTCGCAGTCGGCGGGCCATATCGCGGCAAAGATGGTCCGGAGATCGGCATGTTCGTCTTCCGCAGCGGTCAGGCACTGGCTGTCTACACCAAGCAGATGCTGCACGCCGACGAACTGCCTTACTTCAAGGCAGGAACCACGCCCCTGTCAGTAACCATTGGGCAGGAAATTCTGGTCCCCGCCATCTGCTTCGAGTCGCTACAGATGGAAAGTGCATTGCGGGCCAAGGACGCGGGAGCGACGGTCTACGTTGCCAGTGTTGCAAAGAACATGATCGGTATGGAGCGGGCTCACCGCCACTACGCAACAGTCGCGCGGGAGCTTGGGATGAACGTGTTGGTATGCAACGGCGTTGGCCATGCCGATGGATTCGAGATGGCGGGAGAGTCTGCAGCCTGGGACAACAGTGGTGCGCTGAAATGCCGCGCCGGAACTGAAGACGAGGCATTGGTGGTGTATGACCTCGCAGAACAGAGCGGTAGTACCGTGGCAGTCCCGGCAATGAGCATCGCGGGAGCGCGGGCCAACGCCGGGAAAGCTTGACTGGCAAGCGGCTTCAGTAGTTGGCCTTGATCGAACAGAATCTGTTCGATCAGACAGTGTCCTTGAAAAACTGGTGTGCCTGTCACGTGCACGACTTCGTTCAAGAATCCGTTTGAAGGAGCCCGCCATAGACGTGGGCTACTTGGGAAAGTTCGGAGCAACGCAGAAGAGGGTGGTGCGATTCGTTCGACTGCCTGCAGTCGTCCGCTGGGTGGACGAAGCCACGAGGAAGGTTCCGACCAAGGGCGGCCTGGGTCCTTGAACACGCATCGCTGGTCATCAGACACCGGCCTATAAAAGCGCCCAAGCCGCGCCTCAACCCACGATGGCCCCGCATTCTCCACCAGCAACCGCCCCTGGCTCTGGTGGAGATCCAGCCACCGCTCGAAACTGAGACGCAGCCGTTCGATATCCGGTGCCCGCCAGTGGGCATCGGCAGGCATGCGGATCAGCACGCGCGAGGGTGCATTCTCTACGTCCATCACCAGAACCCCCTTGCACCGGATCTCGAAGGACATTGCCCCGGTATGGCGCGCATGCAGTTCAAAACCCTCGTGTGCCTTCGCGGTCACAAAGCCGAGCGCATCACTGTGTAGCAGGCGGTAATCGGCCGGCTGCAGCTTCTGGTAGGCCCACACCTGATCGCCCGCGGGCTCGGGCCACTCCATCCACATCGCGCCGATCACCGCGATGCACACCGCCGCAGCGGCCAAGCCGTGCTTCTTCATTTGTCACCCCGCACACAGGCAGAAAGGTTCGCGCCATAGGCGCGCTCAGTCCTTGGGTCGCATCCGCTCGTGGATGAAGGCGGTCAGCGCCAGATCGGCCATCACCAGCCCCTCCATCACCCGGTCGCCCACGTACTGCTCCGGCTCGCCGTTCTGGCGCGTGCGCTCGGCCGCCAGCAGGATCTCCTGCACGATGCGCTGGCCGGTGAGTGCGCAGTCGGCGTCGGACAACGCCATCTGCCGGCTACGCAGGTGATGGCGCTCAGGCCACGGCTGGCCATCGGCCGCAGCGCCCGCGCCAATGGCGTGCAGGATGGCGATGAGGCTGTTGGGATCCGGGGCCGGAGCGTTTGAGCGCGCTTCCTGGATGGGGCGCGGGGGAGGGGAGTGCGGCGTGGTCATGGCAGGCTCCGTGCATGCAGGCAGAAGCCGCCACCGATAAAGGTGGCGGGCAGAGCGTGGCTCGAAAACCGGATGTTGGGAACCGGCGGGTACAAGACCCCCACGCCCCGCCCGCCATAGCCGGCAGACGGATTGCCAGCCGGCACCACGCGCGGTGGTGCCGGCTGGCAAGCGCAAACTACTTCCCAACAAAACGGGTTTTCGAGTCCCGACCACCGATGCACGGTGGCGCAGTAACGATTACCTGCTGTTGTTCGGAATGCCAACGGGTAGGGGGCAATGCCGCCAAAACCCGAGACGCTTTTGGCATTGTCGCATAGCCCCGGATGCGGCGAGAGCCTTGGCGTGCTTGGCGGAACGGCGCTTCTGTAACGGAGTCGTCAGAACCTTCCGCCAGAGACGCAGGGAGCGGCAAATGCGACAGCACAGGGTAGGCGAAAGCGTATTGCTGCTACTAGCGGCGCCTGGCTAGCCAGTCGAATCTGGCCGCTCGCGGAACCAAGCCCCGAGCTGGCCGTGGTGCGCGAAGTGGCGCAGTTCGAACTGACGAGATTCGTGAATGACGTGCCGCCATCGGGCACAGCCGTACTTCTTGGGGGTTTGTTCCGGGTGGTGCTCTGCTACCCAGCGAACGGCTGTGTCCAGATTCACCCAGCCGTCGATCGCCCGTTCTCGGAAGGCCTTTCTCAGCGCACTGACAATACCTGTGAGCGGCCAATGGATCTGCCCATCAGGCGCGATGCCGTTGACCATAAACTCATGGAACTGGGGTGACTGAACCAGCTCCGCAAACGCTTTCGCTCCCCGCGCAACATCAGCCGCAAGTGCACGCAGCCGTTGAAATTGGCGGTCGATCTGAGCGTAGGAACTGCTGAGTGCAACCTGTGCCTCCAGGCATCCTTCGATAGTCTGGATATCGTATTGCTCGATGAAGTGGTGAACGAGCACGTTCCTGAGATTCACCAGATCGCGCAGGTCGGCTTGCAGCGTTGCATGGGATTGCTCTGGAAACTCTAGCCCCATGTGCAGAGCGACGAAGCTTGAATTGCTGTCGTAACCCGATGGGCCGCCAGGGGCTTCGCTGCCCTCTTTGACCACGCATTCGGTAGTCAGGTGACCTACCAGCCCCCCCCATTGTCTTGCCGCTGATCTCTGCTTTGCGCTTGTCCAAGGCCATTGGGAGCGTTTCCGGCGTACCGAACAACTTCTGAAAGGCCAGCATGGACTTCATCAGTTGCTCGCACTGCTGAAGTCGCAGAATGCAACGGCCAAGAAGCAGTTGCACCTCGTGCTGCGCACCGACAATTTCATTCTGGTCGAAGACGGACATGGCAAACCTGAGCATGGGACACGTCGACTTTACAGCGTGAGATGGTGGAAACTCAGGCTGGACCAGAATGATGAGGTTGTTGTCTGCATCGCTTGCGGGCGTGAGTGACTTTCTGCCTATTGACCCCGCAGGGCGTCACGCTGAATCTGACTACCGCTGTAGTCAATCGGAACTGTCCTGCCCGCAGCAGGAAGGTTCTGCGGCGTTTGAACGGACTCCACCCACTGGCGCAGGCCGCTACAAGGATCACTGTACGTGTTACGCCGCAATCGACTTCTTCTGTCTGCGGGTCTGCTCCCGCTTCCGTGGTTCCTGTTCTGGTCCAGCGTTGCTGCCCTGCTCGCGCCGGGTTACAACCCGCTTGCCCAGCACGCCAGCGAGCTGCTGCAGGCGCCAACGCTCGCAAGCATTTGCGCCAGGATCGCCGCCATCGGCTCCAGTGTCGGCTTCGTGGCGTTCTCCATCGGGGTGTGGCGGGAGTCCGGTCGCCGGATTGCCGTAGGTGCAATCTGCTGGTTGGTCTTTGGCATTTCCATGCTGACCAACGGGCTCTGGCCCATGGGCCATCCGATGCATGGCTTCTACACCATCGGTATCGCAAACGTCATTGCACCGGCGATGTCGCACATCGAACTGAGCGCGTGGTCTGCCAACCGAAGGGCGTACGCCTTGACTGCTATGGCGAGCATCGCGGGCATCGTCTATCTCTGGTTGAACGTGGTGGGAGCGGATCCGGATGGGTTCAGGGGGCTGACACAGCGCCTGTTCTCGTCGATCAACTCGCTGTGGCCATTCCTGGTTGCGCTGTACCTGCTGCGCAGGGGTTCAAGCGCGCTGACGGCGCAGCCTGCGCATTGATGGAAGGGTGTGCAGGCATTTGGGCGATGATTGAGCGTGCGGAGTTGAGAGCAAGATGAGGATTTTTCGCCGCCAGCTGATCTACGTCAAAGTGCACCAGGACCATTTTACTGCGCGGTTGGTCGGTGGAGACAGGACCATCCGTCGCCAGTGCCATGCCCTTGGCAATCGCGCGGGCCCGATCAAAGACTTTTCGAATATCCGGCCCCTGCTCAAGGCGATCTTCTCGGAACTCATGCCCGGGTTCTCTTTCGTCAAGCCGTGGGGGATTCTGCACTTTGATCCGATTGAGTACCCGGTTACGAAGGAGGAACTGGCGGGGTTCCAGAAGGCTGCCATGCAAAGCGGCGCGAGTTTCTGCTTTCTCTCCACGTGGGAGCAGCGGCATGAAGACAGGGATCTGTTGGAGATGTTCAAGTAGGGTTCGGCCCGATACTTCGTTCTAGGCCACGCAGATTCTTGGGCCGGTTGGAGGCACTGCGGGAGTCCGCTCTTGACCGAAAGCGGACCCGCAGTCCAGATGATTCCGATATATGTGCAGCCATCCGCTTGTAAGAGAGTACGGACACGATCAATCGGATAAATGACGTATGCCAGTGTGACGCCAGAATTCGACTCTACACACCTACGTGGAGCATGAAGAACCATTTCAGGTGATGACTTCGGCTCAGGGGGGGGGGCGAGGATCTTAGAGATGCATATCTGCACGCTCAATTGATTATGTTAGTTTGATTGGCTGAACAACACGATTGCTCTTCACGGGATGAGATGCCGGGTGGCGCTGATAGCACTTTTCGAACGCAGCAACAGGAATTTACGCTGGAACGAATCGCAGAAGTCCTGCGCATCCAAATAGCTAGAGGCCAGTCATGAGTTCGACCGTCGAGTTCTTTGTTGAGACGATCGCCAAGGATCGCACTGGGAAGCCGGTGTACGTAGGTTTTGTTGTCACGGGCGGCCCGATATGCGTCGGAGACAAGTTTGTCTCGATGTATGAAATTCCGAGGACACTGGAAGACATCCAACTGGGACGCCGGTGCACCTCTCCAGAAAACGTCCGTGACATCTCTATTGGTGTGGATGCAATAGATGCAAACAGGCGGCGAGTACAGGCGTTACCTGATGGCGTGACCGGTGCACTTTATCTAACGGGTGAAGACGTGAGGTTTATTGGGGCTCGAACTTACTTGCTAACGTCGGGTTGATCTAAGTGATCCTCAGCCATCGCCAGCGCAACGATGCTCGGCGGCGATTGCCAGATAGAGATCCAGCTCTTGCGCGCCAGTGATTTGCCAATCAAGGAAGGTGAGATGAATTTCATACAAGGACAGATTGTGAAAACTGTGCTTGGAGCGGGGACTACGCTCTATATTTTCAACGCGAATGTCATCAAATACGATCTCCCGATACCACGGGCTCACACTGTCAGGAGCGATGGATGAAGGTCGTCTACAGCTTGCGCAATGATCTTGAGAAAGATCTGTCCAGGATTCGAGATGCGCAATCCTTGACGTTGAACGACGCGATGCCATTGCTTGGATTAAAAGGCGATAAGGGTCTATTTGGTAGCGAGGAATGGTGGTCCAATATCGAGTCCGGAGTCATTGAGGGTGAGTGCGTCACGGGTGTAATTACGAGCCTGTACGTTGCGGGGCAGGAGTGCCTCGATCACCCAAACGAATTCGAGTTCACTCTAAATGATGGGAGTTCAAGGTCGGAAACAATCTTGACGGATGATCCAAATTCCATTTCTGCATACGCCATCGGACGGAAAGTTCAAATCCACTACGCGTACGATGAGCTTAAGTGTCCATTGAGAAATGGGCTTCCTCAGTATCTAGACTTCGTTGTAAAAATAGAGATAGAGGAGTTATAGCGTTAGTTGGCTTCGGTGCGGTGCGCGATGAAGGCGCGGTTCCACTTGCTTTTCATGCCCGGTTTCTGGCGCGAAGACTCGGTTTGTGAATCCGCGCCTGTGGTGAACGTCCGCTTCTGGCCGGAAGCAGACATCAGCACTGCGTAGGCGTTAGTCCGGTGCTATTCTCCGCTTTCGACCCAAAGCAGACATTCTCCTCCAATGCCGCGAGTTGCCATAACTGTCCTGCTAGGTGAAGGTGACGACGCCGGATCCGAGGCTAAGTTCAATGCCGAGTGGGAGCTTGTCGAGCAATGGTTGGACCGCTGGCGAGACAACATGGCTACCTGCCCCGAAAACTTTGAGGGGTGCGGTTGTTGCTTCGTGTATTGGGAAGTGGATGCACCGCAGTGTGCGCTAGAGGAGCTTCCTTCTCATCTCTTGACCGGCACGTGGTAGCCGACAACCAATGTCCGCTTCTGGCCGAAAGCGGACATCGTTCGAAGACATTGATCTTCCGTCAGCCAAAGCACGGGTCTTTCCTTCCATCAATTGATGATCTCCCCGCTCCCCGAAGCAACAAACGCCCTCAACTGCCGAACGAACTCCGCGTCATAGGCTTCCCACTCCGTAATCTCCCCAACCACCCGCAACGGCTGCGCACTCCGATACGACCGTGTCGGATTCCCGGGGAACTTCTTGTTGGTCACATTCGGATCGTCTTCAAACGGCCCGGTCGGCTCCACCACATACACGCGCGGCCGCCCTTCACCCCGGGCCATCTCCGCAGCCAGCCCGGCGCCCTTGGCAATGGTGGTGAAGTAGATGTGGTTCATCACCACATTGTCGCGATAGTTGGAGCGGAAGCCCGCACTAAGCAGCTCGCCCACCGCCAGGTCAGCGCGGGTACCGTGATAGAACGGCCCGGCGACCTGGTCGCAGGTGTCATGCGAAACGGGTGTCCATTCGGTGTCCTGTGCCATCGCTGCTGCCCCTCTCTGTGCTGCCGGATCGACAGGCCGGCGAGTCTAGGGCGCCCGGTGGGCCTTGCTGCAAGGCCCCATCCGGGAAATAATCTGTAAACGGGAGGCGCGGTGCGCCTCCTTTTTTCATTCTGCGGCGCCGCGCCCTTCCAGCTCGCGCACGGCGGTTTCCAGCGCGTCCAGCTTCTGGCGGGTCTTCAGCAGCACGGCGCGCTGCACTTCGAACTCCTCGCGGGTGACCAGGTCCAGCTTGGCCAGGCCGGCCTGCAGCGCGCTCTTGAAGGTGGCCTGCAGTTCCTCGCGCGACTCGCGCAGGCCCGGCGGCACCAGGTCGCTGAGGCGACGGGCGAGGTCATCGATTTGATTCAGGTCGATCATGGGGTGCTCCGTGGGGGTGGGCCCGTGCATCCGGCGCGGGCAGGCCATTCGGGCACAAGGATACTGCCGGCACCCACTGCCCGGACAGGCGGCAGCGGCTTCGCACGGGCCGCGTTCAGGCGCTATCCTCCACGCCGGAAGACAGGAGATAGACGATGAAGATGGTCATGGCGGTGATCAAGCCGTTCAAGCTCGACGACGTGCGCGAAGCGCTGGCCGAGCGTGGGGTCACCGGGATCACGGTGACGGAAGTGAAGGGTTTTGGTCGCCAGAAGGGCCATACCGAGCTGTACCGTGGCGCGGAGTATGTGGTCGATTTCCTGCCGAAGGTGAAGCTGGAAGTGGCGGTGACCGATGACCAGGTGGAGGCGGTGGTTGAGGCCATCGTGAAGGCCGCCGGCACCGGCAAGATTGGGGACGGCAAGGTGTTCGTGTACGACCTGGGCAGCGTGGTGCGTATTCGTACCGGTGAGCTGGACGCGGACGCGTTGTAACCCGTTTGGCGGCATGTTGTAGAGCCGAGCCTATGCTCGGCTGCATTTCGCGTGATGCAGGTAGAGCGGTCGAGCAAGCTCGACCCCTACCAAAGCAAAGCATTTACCGGCGCTTGGCCCACTTGTAGAACCGCTTCCAGCCCTGGCGCACGGCAGCAACCCACCCAGGGTCGGCCACCAGTGCAGCCTGCGCGGCGCTCGGCGCCTGGCCGGTCACGCGCTGGCGGATCTTCAGCAGGTTCTTCATGTCGCTGCGGCGCATCTGCCGGCTCAGCGGGCCGCGCCGCAGCCAGCGCGGTACGCGCCAGGCCGAGGTGAAGTCCAGCAGCACGGGCACGCCGCCGCTGACCACCACGTTGGTGCCATGCAGGTCGTTGTGGGTGATGCCGGCGGCGTGCAAACGACTGAGCGCGTGCTGCAGCTGCTCGAACACCTCATTGCCGACGGCCTGTGCGGTGCTCAGGGTCTGGCCGGGGATGAACTCCATGCCCAGCGCCAGGCCACCGAGGGTGCCGAGCAGCGTGGGGGCGTGCTTCCAGCCGCCGAGGCGCTGCAGCATGCGGGCCTCGCGGCGCACCATCAGTCGCGCGATCAGCGAAACGGGAGTGCCGCGGTAGCGGGAATAGTCCTTGATGACTGCCTCGCGCCCGTCCAGGCAGGTGCGATAGACGTCAGGGGCCAGGAAGCGTTCGCCGCGCTTGAGCAGCAGCGGGGTGGCGGCCTCATCGCCGCAGGAGGAGGGGGGCAGAGCAGGAAGATACATGTCGGGGTCTCGGACGACCCGGTGGGTGGCGCAAAGCGTCAAGCGAACCGGTGTTACAGGGAGTTACTAAGTTTTCGTTAATTTTAGTACTCGCCAGTTCGCTATTCCACGATTTGTCGGAGAAATGTCAGGGGCGTGGCTGGAACAGTTCGTCGCGCTCAATCGGACAATTATGTCTCACTTGGTCGACGGTTCTTTCCGAATCAATAGGTTGGGCGTCGCATCGGTTCGTTCATCCGCGGCCCGCTGAACGTCGCGCACGTCCGGCTTGACCCCGACGCACGGCCTGCCGACCATAAGCTGTTAATTCGCGACATCGGCGGCCGCACCCTTCGGCACGTCCCCGTTCCCTGCCGCGTTCCTTACCGATGCTGGCCACCAGGCCGTGCATCGCCCCGATTCCCGTTCCGGCCGCGGCTGGAGGAAAGTGCTTTGATCATCAAAATCGTCATTGCAGCGCTGTTCGTCGCCTGCGTGCTGTACATCCACTTCCGTGGCAAGGTCCGCGCGCGCTGGTCGCGCCAGCTGCTGGACCACTCCAGTTTCATGGCCCCGATCAACGTGGTCATGTACATGTTCTCGAAGGTGCCGACCACGCCGTTCCTGGACCCGGCCAAGGAGTTCCCGCAGCTGGAGCCGCTGCGCCAGAACTGGCAGATGATCCGCGACGAGGCGCTGGCGCTGCGCGATGCACAGAAGATCGCTGCCTCCAGCACGTTCAATGATGCTGGCTTCAATTCGTTCTTCCGCCGTGGCTGGAAGCGCTTCTACCTGAAGTGGTACGGCCCGTCGCACCCGTCGGCGAAGGCGATGTGCCCGAAGACCACGGCGTTGCTGGAGTCGCTGCCGGACGTGCGTGCGGCGATGTTCGCGCAGCTGCCGTCGGGCAGCGAGCTGCGTCCGCACCGCGACCCGTTCGCCGGATCGCTGCGCCTGCACCTGGGCCTGGCTACGCCGAACAACGACGGCTGCTACATCGAAGTGGACGGCATCAAGAAGAGCTGGCGCGATGGCGAGTGGATGATGTTCGACGAGACCTACATCCACCACGCGCACAACGAGACGCCCGATGACCGCGTGATCCTGTTCTGCGACATCGCCCGCCCGCTGCGCTTCGGCCTGCCGGGGCTGTTCAATCGTGCGGTGGCGGCCACGCTGCTGGCCGGTGGTGCCTCGCCGAACCTGCCGGGTGACCCGACCGGTGGCGTCAACAAGGCATTCGGCAGCGTCTACAAGGTGCGCCTGAAAGCCAAGGCGCTGCGCGAGCGCAGCGTGGTGGCCTACCAGCTGATCAAGTGGGGCCTGGTGGTGGCGGTGATCGCCGGCATCTGGGCGCTGTAACTGTAGAGCCGAGCCCATGCTCGGCTTGATTTATCGCAACCTGTCCGAAGAGCAGCCGAGCATGGCTCGGCTCTACAGAAAGCAGAAAACCCGCGCTGTCGCCAGCGCGGGTTTTTCTTTTGCATTGGTGGGTGCCGACCGTTGGTCGGCACGCCTTACTTCAATGCCGCCTGCACGAACGGCGGGGTCACCAGCACGCCGGTGTGCAGCGCGGCGGTGTAGTACAGGGTGTTGAAGGTCTTGGCGGCCGAGTCGGCCTGGCGGAAGTCGAAGCTGCTGTCGCCCTTGCGCGCCATGGTCACGCTCCACCAGCCGGTGGGGTAGCACGGCTGCGGGAACGGCAGGGTCTTGAACGAGCCGAAGCCGGCCTTGCCCATCTCGGTGCGCATTTCGTTGATCAGGTCCAGCTGCATCAGCGGCGACTCGGACTGCTGCACCAGGATGCCGTCGTCCTTCAGGGCCTTGAAGCAGCTCTCGTAGAAGGCCTTGTTGAACAGGCCTTCGCCCGGGCCGACCGGGTCGGTCGAATCGACGATCACCACGTCCACGCTGCCGGCCGGGCAGTTGGCCATGTAGGCCACGCCGTCGTCGAACAGCAGCTCGGCGCGGGCGTCGTCGTTGGAGTCGCACAGTTCCGGGAAGTGCTTGCGCGCCATCACGGTGACCTGCTCGTCGATATCGCACTGGGTCACGCTCTCCACGCCCTTGTGCTTGAGCACTTCGCGCAGGGTGCCGCAGTCGCCGCCACCGATGATCACCACGCGCTTCGGCGCGGCGTGGGTGAACAGCACCGGGTGGCTGATCATCTCGTGGTAGAAGAAGTTGTCCTTGCTGGTCAGCATGATGGCCCCGTCGATGGTCATCAGGTTGCCCCAGTCGGTGGTCTGGAAGATCTCGATCTTCTGGAACGGCGACTGCACCTCGTCCAGCTTGCCGGTGATGCGGTAGCCGATGGCCGAGCCGGTGCGCTCGAAGTGTTCGATGTACCAGTTGTTGCTGTCAGTCATTGGAAAACAGTCCTGTTCGGAGGGGTGGAGCCGGGCTGGCGGGCGGGGCCGCGTGGCACAGATGCCACATCCGGACGGATCGGCCCGTTCAGGTTGGAACCTGTCACGGGCGCGGGCGCGCATGATAACGAACCTGTGGGCATATAGGCGTTATCATGCCCCCCCTTTTATTGCCAACAAGGCCGACTGAAATGACCGATTGGTCCCTCGACCAAGCCCGCAAGACCTACTCGATCCCGCATTGGGCGGACGGTTACTTCGACGTGGATCAGGCCGGGCACATGGTGGTGAGACCGACCGGGGCGGACGGCCCGGTGGTGTCGCTGCCCAAGGTGGTCGATGCGGCGCGCGCGGCCGGCGCCAAGCTGCCGCTGCTGGTGCGCTTCCCGGACATCCTCGGCCAGCGCCTGGGCAAGCTGCAGGCAGCCTTCGGCCAGGCCCAGCAGGACTGGGAGTACAGCGGCGGCTACACCGCTGTGTACCCGATCAAGGTCAACCAGACCCGCGGCGTGGCCGGCACCCTGGCCAGCCACCACGGCGAAGGCTTCGGCCTGGAAGCGGGCAGCAAGCCCGAGCTGATGGCCGTGCTGGCGCTGTCGCGCCCGGGTGGCCTGATCGTCTGCAACGGCTACAAGGACCGCGAGTACATCCGCCTGGCCCTGATCGGCCGCAAGCTGGGCCTGCAGACCTTCATCGTCATCGAGAAGCCGTCCGAGCTGAAGCTGGTGCTGGAAGAGTCCAAGGCGCTGGACGTGAAGCCGGGCCTGGGCGTGCGCATGCGCCTGGCGTCGCTGGGCGCCGGCAAGTGGCAGAACAGCGGTGGTGACAAGGCCAAGTTCGGCCTGTCGCCGCGCCAGCTGCTGGACCTGTGGAAGTCGCTGCGTGACACCGAGTACGCCGACTGCCTGAACCTGCTGCACTTCCACATGGGCTCGCAGATCTCCAACGTGCGCGACATCGCCAACGGCATGCGCGAAGCCACCCGCTACTTCGTGGAGCTGTCGCGCCTGGGCGCGAAGATCACCCACGTCGATGTGGGCGGTGGCCTGGGCGTGGACTATGAAGGCACCCGTTCGCGCAGCTTCTGCTCGATCAACTACGGCCTGCATTCCTACGCCAGCAACATCGTGCAGCCGCTGGCCAATGCGTGCGAAGAGTTCGGCCTGACCCCGCCGCGCATCGTCACCGAGTGCGGCCGCGCGATGACCGCGCACCACGCGGTGCTGATCGCCAACGTCTCGGAAGTGGAAGAGGCGCAGGAAGGCCGCGTGCCGGACCAGCACGACGACGAGCCGGCGGCGATCCGCCACCTGCGTGAGATCCACGACGAGCTGGACGTGCGCCCGGCGGTGGAGCTGTTCCAGGAAGCGCAGCATTTCCACGCTGAAGGCCTGGCCAGCTACGCGCTGGGCCAGATCGACCTGCCGCAGCGTGCGCGCATCGACGATCTGTTCTACGCCATCGCCCACGGCGTGCGTGCGCGCCTGAGCTATGACGAGAAGAGCCATCGCCCGGTGCTGGACGAACTGAACGAGCGCCTGGTCGACAAGTACTTCGTCAACTTCAGCGTGTTCGAATCGATCCCGGACGTGTGGGCGATCGACCAGGTGTTCCCGATCGTGCCGATCGAGCGCCTGGACGAAACCCCGGACCGTCGCGGCATCATCGCCGACATGACCTGCGACTCGGACGGCATGGTGGAAACCTATGTCGAGAACGAGAGCCTGGACAGCTCGCTGCCGCTGCACAAGATGAAGCCGGGCGAGAGCTACCGCATCGGCTTCTTCATGGTCGGCGCCTACCAGGAAATCCTGGGCGACATCCATAACCTGTTCGGCGATACCGACGCGGTGGAAGTGCTGGCCGATGCCGATGGCTACGCGATCACCCAGCAGCGCCGTGGTGACACCACCGACGTGATGCTGGACTACGTGGGTTACCGCCTGGACGAACTGCGCGCGACCTATGCCCAGCGCGTGGCCGAGGCCCAGTTGTCGCCGGAACGCGCGCAGGAGTTGTCGGAGGCGCTGGAAGCCGGCCTGACCGGTTACACCTACCTGTCCGACGAACCGCTGGTCTGATGGACGGCGCCGGGCCTGCCCGGCGCCACCGTTGCAGATGAGCGCGCGCGCGATCTTCCACCTGTTCCTGCATGCCGCCGTGCCAGCGCTGCTGGCATGGCTGTTCTGGCGCAAGCGCTTTGCCTCGGCATGGTTGCTGATGCTGCTGGGCTGGATCATCGATCTGGACCACCTGCTGGCCGATCCGATCTATGCACCGAACCGCTGCAGCATCGGTTTCCACCCGCTGCACACCGCACCGGCCATCGCGTTCTATGCCGGGCTGTGCGTGCCGAAGAAGACGCGGTTGGTAGGCATCGGTTTGATCATCCACATCGTGCTGGACGCGATTGATTGCTGGTGGATGCATCACCGTTGATGGGGAACTGAAATGCCCGGCGAAGGCGGTAGAGTCGACTGTTAGTCGACTGCTCTTGGCTGCGGTGCTGGGAAATCCCGCGCTGCGCGCGAAAGTCGACTAACAGTCGACTCTACCCGCCTGGCGTTCCAGCGTTGACGAGTCACCCCACCGGCAACCACAACGTTGCGCGCAACCCTGGCTGCGCATTCTCCAGCGCCACGCGTCCGCCATAACTGGCGGCGATATCCCCCACGATCGCCAACCCCAGTCCACTACTCCCTTCGCGCTCATCCAGCCGCACGCCGCGCTGGGTGACCCGTTCCAGGGCGTCTGCAGCCAGGCCGGGGCCGTCGTCGCGCACTTCGACGCGTAGCTGCCCTTCGCTGGTTTCCGCTTCGACAGTGACCTGCTGTTGCGCCCAGCGCCCGGCGTTGTCCAGCAGGTTGCCCAGCATCTCTTCCAGATCCGCACTGGCACCGGCGAACTGCAACGCTGGATCGATGCCTGCCGCCGTGAACGCGATGCCACGTTCGCCATGCACCCGTGCCATCAGCCGGCACAGCGCCTGCGCGACGGCGGCCACGTTGGTGCGCTGGCGATGGTCTGCGGCCAGTCCGGCAGCCAGGTAACGGTCGACGCTGGCCTGCATGCGCGCACTTTGTTCGCGCACGGTGGCACGCCAATGCGTACCGTCGCCGTCGGCCTCGGTGGCCAGCACGCTCAAGGGGGTTTTCAATGCATGCGCCAGATCCTGTGCGCTGGTGCGTGCCCGCGTGACCATGCGCTGCTGGTGCTCCAGCAGTGCGTTGAGTTCGTCACCCAGGGGCGCGACCTCCGCGCCCAACCCGCGCGTCTCGATGCGCTGCGCCTCACCGCGCCGCACGCGCTCCAGCTGTGCACCGAGGCGATGCAACGGGCGCAGCCCGAAGTGCACCTGGCTGGCCAGCACCGCCAGCCACGCTGCGACGAGCACACCCAACGCGATGGCGGTGCGCTGCCGGAACGCGGCCACATCGGCATCCAGCGCGCTGCGGTCGGTGGCAACCACCGCCACGAATGGTTCACTGGCACGTGGCAGGCGCACCTGCTGCACGCGTGCGCGCAGGGATTGCTGCAGCGGTCCGGGCAGATTGCGCGTGGCCGGCCCGGTAGCCGGCGCCGGCAGGGTTTCATCCCACAGCGAGCGCGACTGCAGCAGCACGCGGCCATCGGCACCGGCGATCTGCCAGTAGGCGCCGGAGAACACACGCTGGAAGCGCGCGTCATTCGGTTCCTGGCGCAGGCGCAGCTGTCCGTCCGCATCCACCTCGGCCTGCGCCAGCAGGGTCAGCATGTCCTGCTGCAGTTCGTGGTCGAGGCGGTCACGCGCGTTGCGCTTGAACAGTTCGCCCAGCAGCGCGCTGGCCAGCAGCGAGACCAGCAGCAGGCCGACGCCGCCGGCCAGCAGCAGTCGCCGCCGCAGCGAGCGTTGCCTGTTCATGGCGCGGCCAACCGCCAGCCTTGGCCGCGCACGGTTTGTATCAGATCGGTGCCGAGCTTGCGGCGCACGCGCCCGAGCAGCACGTCCAGCGCGTTGGAGTCCGGGTCGTGGCCGCCCTCGAACACCTGTTCGCCCAGGCGATCGCGACCGATGACCTGGCCGCTGTGATGGATGAAGTAGCTGAGCAGGCGGAACTCCTGCGGACTGAGCGACAGCGCTTGGCCGTCCAGTTCGAAGCGGCCGGCGTTGACGTCCAGCTGCAGCGGCCCGCAGTGCAGGCGCGGGCTGGCATGGCCATGACTGCGGCGGATCAGGGCGCGCAGGCGCAGCACCAGCTCGTCGGCCTGGAACGGTTTGGTCAGGTAATCGTCGGCGCCGGCATCGAAGCCAGCCAGCTTGTCGTGCCAGCGCCCGCGCGCGGTCAGCACCAGCACAGGAAAGCTGCGGCCGTTGCCGCGCCAGCGCTCGATCACGCTCAATCCGTCCAGCCCGGGCAGGCCCAGGTCGACGATGGCCGCCTGCAGGTCCTCGATCTGGCCGATTTCCTCGGCCTCGCGCCCGTCGGCAACCGCGTGCACCACGTAGCCGGCCTGTTCCAGCAGGGGCAGCAGGCGCTGAGCCAGCGCGGCATCGTCTTCGGCCAACAGGATGCGCATCAGTCGTCCAGCTCCGTCTTCAGCAGCTTTCCGCTGCGCGCATCATAGTCCAGCTCCACCACCACGCCGTCGCCGCGCAGGATCTCCACTTCGTAGACGCCGTCGTCCAGCTCTACCTCCAGCAGCTGGCCGGGGTAGCGCTTGAGTGCATCGCGCACCACGCTTTCCAATGGCACGTAGCGGCCCTGCTGCACCGCGCGGCGCGCGACCTGCTGCGCCGGGTCCTGTGCGGACGCGGCGGCGGTCGGGGCGCTGGCCAGGGCCAGCAGCAGGGGCAGGGTGGAGAGCATCGGTGCACAGGGCGGGCGGTAGGAACAGGCGTGAGTGTGGCGGGGGTGACTAACAGCTGGCTAACAGTGGCGGCTAAGGCGCTGTTAACCACGGGGTGCATTGTGGCGTTGCCGGGATGGTCCGGCCACGAACACGAACGGAGAACCCCCATGTTGAAGTCGCTCACCCTCGCCACTGTTGCCCTGCTGGTCATCGCGCCGACCGCCCAGGCGGCGCCGCTGGGCATGGCCCAGGTTGAACAGACCCTGCGCAAGGCTGGCTACACCCAGATCCACGAAATCGAACGCGATGATGGCCTGTGGGAGGCCGACGTGAGCCGCGCCGATGGCCGCTTCAGCGAGGTTTACGTGGACCCGAAGACCGGCGAGATCTTCGACGAGCACAGCAGCCGCGCGCTGTTGACCACCGAGCAGGTGTTGGCACGGGCACAGGCGCATGGCCTGCGCGAAATCCATTCACTGGAACGCGATGGTGCGACCTGGTCGTTGGAAGCCCGCAATGCCCGCAACCAGAAGGTGGACGTGCGCCTGAGCGGTTATGACGGCCGCATCCTGCACAGCGAGCGTGATGGCTGGCTGGATTGATTCGCGTACCGGTAGGTGCCGGCCTTGGTCGGCACGGAGCGCAAAGCGTGTCGACCAAGGTCGACACCCACCGGACACGTGCAGCGTTAGCGGCCGACCTTGGTCGGCCCAGGCCTGACGCGGGGCTTACCAGCCAAACGGCGGCGGGTAATCCCAGCCCGGGCCGCGGCCGTAGTAGCCGCCATACGGACCGAAGAAGCCCGGGCCCTTGCCCTCGCTCACGTGGATGTTGACGTTGACCCCGTGGGTCTTGCCCTCATCGGTGGTGTAGTTCTTGCTCAGGTTCAGCGTGGCGGCGTTGTAGTGACTGTTGCCGCCGTTCTTGGAATAACCGATGCCGGTGGTGAAGCTGCCGGACACTTTGACCTTGTCGTCGGTCACGTCGGCGATCTTGGCGTCGTCGTGCACGCGCGGGCCGCTCTTGTCGCCGTAGTACGTGCCTGGCGGGTCCTGCTGCAGGGTCGGGTCATTCAGATAGCGCATGGGTGCCTGCGGCAGCGACAGATCCAGGCCGGTCGCCTGTGGCGCGGTCGCGCCGGCAGCGGACTGGGCCAGCACGGTTCCCGGCAGGGCCAAGCACAGCAGCAGGGTCAGGGGGCGGATCATGACAGCGCTCCAGCGGACAGGTGGCCACGCAACACGCGGCGGTACAGGCCGACGCTAGCAGGGGCTGCTTGAATGATGCCTGTCGGCGCCGGATTGGGGTAGAGCCAGGCCATGCCTGGCTGCACGCTACAACCGCCCGAACCCGAACAGCCCCGCCAGCGGATGCCTGCGGCGCTCGATCCGGGCCCGTAGCAGCTGCGCGCCGATCATCGAATAGGTGATGCCGTTGCCGCCGTAGGCCATGGCGAAGTGCACCCTTGGGCCCCACTGATCGTGCGGGCCGAAGAACGGCAGGCCGTCCGCTGTTTCGGCGAAGGTACCGGCCCAGGAGAAGGCGGGTATCGGATCAAGGCGCGGGAACCAGTGCCGCAGCTGTTTCATCAGCTTGTCGGCCTTGCCCTGAACGCGCCGGTCGCGGCGGGCAGGGATGTCGACGGCGTCGTCCAGCCCGCCCACCAGCAGGCGACGCTCGCCGGTGGCGCGCAGGTACAGGTACGGGCGTGCGCTTTCCCACACCATCGTGCGCTGCAGGCGGCCCAGCACGTCTGCCTCGATGGGATCGGTAATGAACGCGTAGCTGCTGCGGTTGCGCGCAACCCGCTGATCGAGCCAGCGCTGGTTGGCATAGCCCATGGCCAGCACCACGTGGCGGGCGCGGATGGTGGCACCGTCTTCGGTACGGGCGGTCACCCCACGCGCAGTGGCGTCGAGGCTGTGCAGCACCGTGCGGTCATGCACGTGCCCGCCGCGCCGACGCAGGCGCTGCAGCAGCGCATAGGTCAGCCGATACGGATCGACCCGCGCCGCCTGGCGCGTGAGCAGGGCACCACCGGCGTCCACGCCGAAGCGCTCCTGCAGTGCCTTCGGGCCTAGCCAACGTGCGTCCAGGCCGATGCTGCGCCGGGCCTCACCCTCGGCCATCAGGCGGGGCACGTCGCGATGGCGGCTGGCCAGGTACAGGCTGTCCATGCGCTGGAAATCCACGTCCTTCAACCCGCGAGCGACCTCTCCCAGGGCCGGGATGGCCTCGGCACACGCCCGGTAGGCAAGCGCGGCGGCGTCCTGGCCGTAGCGCTGGGCCAGTTCCAGCAGATGGGTATCGATTTCGTACTGCAGCAGCGCCGTGCTGGCAGCCGTGCTGCCCCAGCCGATGTCGCGTTGCTCGATCAGGGCGACGTCGTGGCCATGCTGGGACAGTTCGTCGGCGATCAGCGCACCGGTGATGCCGCCGCCGACCACCAGCACGTCGCAGCGCAGGTCCTTTTCCAACGGTGGGAAGGCGTGGATCAATCCATTGCGTACCGCCCACCACGGGTAGCCACTCTTCAGGTCCATGGTCGTGCGTTGCTCAGGCGGTGGGGCGGCCGGTGTGCGGGGTCTGGATCAGTTCGGACAGATCGAAGCCCTGCAGGCGGGCGGTGGCCAGATAATGGTCCTGCACGGTGGCGTCCAGCTGCGGTTCGCGGGCCAGCAGCCACAGGTACTTGCGGTCCGGGCTGCCGACCAGCGACACGCTGTAGTCCGGCGCGACCTGGATCACCCAGTAGTCGCCCTTGGCGAACGGCAACCAGCGCAGGCCCTTGGGCAGGAAACTCACCTCCAGGCGCGCGCTGTCGTTGTCGACGGCGCAGGCCTCGCCGGTGGCTTCCTCGACCTCGCCGCCCATACGGCAGCGGTTGGTGACGCCGACGTTGCCGTTGTCGAGCAGGCTGTAGTGCGCTGACACGTCGGTGCAGCCTTCCGGTTCATGGCGCATCGGCAGGCGTGCGATCTCGTACCAGGTGCCCAGGTAGCGGGGCAGCTTGAGGTCAGCGACGGTTTTCAGCGGCGGATGGTCGGTCATCGGTGATCGTGGCAGGGGTGGGCCTCCACGATGCCGATGGCCTTGCCATGGGCGGGTGAAGCCGGGGCGATGGCCGTGTCCAGAACGTTCCGTCGCCCCGGCGGAGCGCCCGTTGTCACCGGCGTGGCGGTATCCTGCAGCCAGCGCCGTGTTTTCCTGATCCAACCGAGGTGGAGGTGCCGATGTACCAGGTGATCCTGTTGAAGAGTGAATCCGCGTTCGCACGCGAACAGTGGCCGCAGGTCGATGACCTGGTCGACTATGAAGGCGTGGCCTACAGCCTGCGTGCCGGCCCGCGCCAGCCGTTGCCGACCGACCACGACTGGCACCCGGTGGCGGTGTACGCGCCCGATGAGATCACCGAGGAAGAGTTCCAGGACTGGTACGCGCTGCAGCAGCCGGCCGTGGAAGAGCTGCGCCTGAAGTACTGATTTCGCCGGCGTGGCGTGCGGGCGCGCGTAAACGCGGGCTGGGTGAATTGACCGGGCGAATCGACGGAGCAAACCGACGGGGTAGAGTCGATTCGCCCGGCAACGATCACCCCGCCGCAATCGCCAGGCCGTCATCGCCGAGTCGTGACCACCCAGCGGCATCACCCCGCCGCCATTACCCCGTCGAAGCTCCCATCGCGGTGGGTGTGGTCCTCTGCGCCCCCATCCGCCCTTTACCGTCTCTGCCGTATAGTCGCGCGCAGGCGCGGTGGTCCGCGCGAACCGGTGTGGCTGGCGTGTCTTCTTTCCTGCGATCGATCCGTGCACGGGGGCCTTGGCTGGCCCTGCTGCTGTGCACTGCCTTCCTGCTGTCCGCGCCGGTGCTGGCACAGGATGAGGACCCCACGCCAAAGCAGCAGTTGGCGGATATCGATTCGAGACTGAAGGAGGTCGAGCGCAAGCGTGGCGATGCAGAGGCCATCGAGACGCTGGCCATGCTGTCCGAGAATGCCTCGCAGGCGCGGCGTGATGCTGAGGCGCTGGAAAAGGCGCTGCAGCCACAGCTGGTTCGCCTCGACGAACAGCTGGCGCAGCTGGGTACGCCTGCGGAAGGCACTGCCGAGCCGCCGGAACTGGCAGCGCAGCGACGCACCATCACCAAGCAGCGCGACGGCCTGGCCGCGTCGGTGGCGCAGGCCAAGACCAGTGCCGTGCGTGCCCAGCAGCTGGCAACCGACATCGACCAGCAACGCGCCGCGCAACGGACCGAGGAGCTGGGCCAGAAGGTAGCCTCGCCGTTGTCGCCTGCACTGTGGAGCAAGGTGGCCGAGCGCCTGCCGATCGATATCGCGCGGGTTGCGCCGCTGGCCAAGCAGGGACGTGACACGCTGATCGCCGCCGTCCGCGCCAATGGCTGGGGCACACCGTTGCTTGGCCTGGCGGCCGCGCTGGTGATGATGTTCCCGCTGCGGTTGTGGCTGCGCAGGCTGGGCCGCCGGTTCGCAGCCTCCGAGCGCGCGCCGGACGGTCGCCTGCGCCGCTCCGGTCTGGCCATGTGGCTGTTGCTGGTGGGCACGCTGTTGCCCGGCTATGCGGTGGTCGTGTTCATCGCCTCGCTCAACGCCATCGGTGCGATCGCCCCGCGCCTGCAGAACGTGGCCGACGGTGTGGAGCAGGCCACCTTTGCCGCCGCATTCATCGCTGCGCTCAGCGCCTGCCTGCTGGTGCCCAAGCGCCCATCATGGCGGCTGTTGAACCTGGACGACACCGCTGCGCTGAAGCTGCGCAAGTATGCCTGGGGCGCGGCAGCGCTGGCCTGGCTGAGCACGGTGCTGGTCGCCATCGATCAGGCCACGCGCACCAGCGACGTCACCACGGTAGCGCTGGATGGCGTGATCGCGCTGACCTATCTGGGACTGATCATGGCGATGCTGGTGACGCTGGCGCGCCTGCACCGGCGGCAGACCGCCGAGGCCGAAGCCAAGTTGGAGGCACAGGCCGACGGGCTGACGGTGAGCACGCCAGTGCGGCGCAGCAGCTGGCTGGTGCTGGCACGTGTGGCGGGCAACATCGCGGTGGTGGCTGCCATCATCGCGACGCTGCTGGGCTACGTGAATTTCGCCAAATTCGTCAACCAGCAGCTGATCGGCGGCAGCATCGTGGTGCTGGCGGCAACCCTGCTGTTCAAGTTCGTCGATGACCTGAGCACCTGGATGCTCAACGCCGACAGCAAGGTCGGCCAGACCATCCTGCTCAGCACTGGCTTGAGCGTATCGCGGCTGGAACAGGCGGGCGTACTGTTGTCAGCGATGCTGCGAACCCTTGTTGTGCTGGTTGCCCTGCTGGCTCTTGCCGCGCCGTTCGGCAACGTCGGCACGATCGTTGAACGCATTGCCTCGCTGTCAAACGGCATCGAGATCAACAAGGATCTGACGCTGCAGCCCGGCCGCATTGTCACCGGCGTGCTGGTGTTGCTGGTGGGCATGGGGTTGACCCAGCTGCTGCAGCGCTGGCTGACCGACACCTACCTGCCCAAGACCGAGCTGGATCTGGGCGCGCGCAACTCGATCAGCACCATCGCCGGCTACGTCGGCATCATCCTGGTGGGCCTGTGGGCGCTGACCGCGATGGGCCTGAACCTGAAGAACCTGGCGCTGCTGGTCAGCGCATTGTCGGTGGGTATCGGTTTCGGCCTGCAGGCGATCATCCAGAACTTCGTCTCCGGGCTGATCCTGCTGGCTGAGCGCCCGGTGAAGATCGGCGACTGGGTGAAGCTGGGTGATCAGGAGGGCGACATCCGCCGCATCAACGTGCGCTCGACCGAGATCCAGGTGGGTGACCGGTCGACGCTGATCGTGCCGAACTCGGAGCTGATCACCAAGACCATCCGCAACATGACGATGGGCAACAACCAGGGCCGCATACAGATCCAGTTCGCGGTGCCGCCCAGCACCGACGTCGGCAACCTGCGGCAGGCGCTGCTGGATGCGTACACCGCGCACACCAACGTGCTGAAGCAGCCGGCGCCAACGGTCTACATCGACAGCATTGCCGGTGGCCAGATCACCATCAACAGCTTCGCGTACGTGGCCAGCCCGCGGCAGGTGTATGCCACCCGCAGCGATCTGTACTTCAGCCTGCTGCAGATCCTGGCGGAGCGGAACATTCCGCTGTCGACCCCGACCGATATCCACATCACCCGCGATCCGCAGGAGTAGGGGGTTTTTGCAGGGCTGCGCCCTGCACCCGCCGAAGCAACGTCAACCGCAAGAGCAACAGCGTGCATTCCGTGGTTGGGCGGGGCGGTGCGGAGTGCGGGGACGCCGCAAGTACGTCCCTGTAGGCTTGGCAGCCGCATCCATGCGGCTGACACCCCACACTCCGGCACCGCCCCACCTCTGACAGATTCCTGCGGCTGTCGGTAGGTGTCGGCCTTGGTCGACACTTCTGCCAGATATCGAAATCAATCTGGGGTCAGATCCGTTTTCCGGAGGAAAACGGATCTGACCCCATCGGCATGTCCAACAGACCGCAGCAAACTGGCGAAGGCGGGGTGGGTCCGGTTGCGGGGGCGTGAGCCGCATGGATGCGGCGACCGAGCTTACATGGACGTACTTGCAGCGTCCCCCGCAACCGGACCCACCCCGCCATCCCCCAGGAAACCAGCTTCTGCCGTTGCTCTGGCGTTTGCCGTTGATTCGGCGGGTGCAGGGCGCAGCCCTGCCAGAACCCCCCGTACTTGCAACGGTCATCATCCCGGTCCACACTTCGTTGCCGATCTGAAGACGGCAACGATGACCCACAAGATCCCCCTGTTGATCGACACCGACCCCGGTGTGGACGACGCCCTGGCCCTGCTGATGGCCTTTGCCGACGAACGGCATGACGTGGTCGCCCTGACCATCGCCGCCGGCAATGTCGGCCTGCAGTACACCGTCCGCAACGCCCTCAAGCTCTGCGACATCGTCGGCCGCACCGACGTACCGGTGTTTGCCGGCAGCCCGGATCCGCTGCTGCATCCCTCCGTTGACGCTGCCCACGTGCATGGCCGTGACGGCTACGGCGACGTGGACCTGCCGCCGCCGAGCCGTCAGGCTGAAGCCGAACACGCCGCACTGGCCATCCTGCGCCTGTCGCACGAGCACGCCGGCGAACTGATGCTGGTGATGCTCGGCCCGCTGACCAACCTTGCCCTGGCACTGAAGCTGGACCCGACCCTGCCCGAGCGCATCAAGCGCATTGTGGTGATGGGCGGCGCGGTCACCTGCCACGGCAACATCACCCCGGCGGCCGAATTCAACATTGCGTTCGACCCGGAAGCGGCGCACGTGGTGTTCACCTCGTTCAAGCACCTGCTGGTGTCGGACTGGGAGGCCACCGTCGCCCATGGCCTGCCGCTGCAGGACGCCGAGAAGTGGCTGCAGGCCGATTCCGATCGCGCCCGCTTCTACGAACTGATCTCGCGCAAGACCCGTGGCCTGTCCGAAGACAGCAAGGGCGGGCGCTGGTACACCGCCGATGCGGTGGCCATGGCCTGGGCGCTGAACCCCGAAGGGCAGCTGCGGGTCGAGTCGCGCCCGCTGAACGTGGAGCTGAACGGCACGTTCAGCCGCGGCGCCACCATCGTTGATTGGAACCGCCAGACCGGCCAGCCGGACAACTGCGATCTGCTGATGGCCTACGACCAGCAGCGTTTCGAGGCCCTGGTGCGCCAGGCCCTGGGTGCGGACTGACGTCGATTGACCGGCACCGGTTGCCCCGGGCGGCAACCGGTGCTTATAATGCCGCTCTTGACCACCAGCCCATTTACGGTGTGAGCCCATGAAGGCCGATATCCATCCGAACTACCGCGACGTCGTCTTCCATGACGTCACCTCCGATTTCAAGATCCTGACCCGCTCGACCATGGCGACGAAGGAAACCATCCAGTGGGAAGACGGCAACGAATACCCGCTGGTCAAGGTTGAAATTTCCTCGGCTTCGCACCCGTTCTACACGGGCAAGCACAAGGTCATCGACACCTCGGGCCGTATCGACAAGTTCCAGAAGCGCTACGCGCGCTGATCTGTCGATCCAGCTTCGAACCAACGGCCGCGCTCTGCGCGGCCGTTTGTTTTTCCCCAACGCCAACCCAACGGGCGTTTGGATGGGCGGAACACTGCGTTCGTGTGACAACGCTTTTGCCGATCCGGGCCGCTCAACGGCCGGTGTCTGGCTGCCTGTCGTATACGACTTCTGTCTAGCGCCGGGCAAATGCTGCTGTGCGATAATGACCTGATCCCCGGCACAGGCCGAGGACGTCATTCACGTGCCTGACCAATGCGCTTGGGCAGGCGCCTTCCCATGAAGGAGCGCACACAGTGTCCGATCTTGATCAGGTCACGCTCAACGCCGGCGACAAGTCGGTCGTTCTGCCCGTCATCAAACCCACCCTTGGCAACGACTGCGTCGACATCGCGAAGCTGACCAAGGAAACGGGGTATTTCACCTACGATTCCGGCTTCACCGCGACGGCCAGCTGCAAGTCCGCCATCACCTACATCGACGGCGACAAGGGCGTGCTGCTGTACCGCGGCTACCCGATCGAACAGTTGTCGGAAAAGTCGAGCTACGTCGAAGTGGCCTACCTGCTGATCAACGGCGAGCGCCCGAGCGCCGAGCAGCTGAAGGCCTTCACCGACGAGCTGGCTGCTGAAGCCAACGTCGACGATTCGATCAACACCCTGATCGGCAGCTTCGCCAAGGACGCCCACCCGATGGCCATCCTGGCTGCTGCAATCGCGCAGCTGTCGGCCATCTACCACGACTCGCTGGACCTGTCCGACGCCGAACAGCGCCGCCAGGCCGCCGTGCGCCTGATCGCCAAGGTGCCGACCCTGTCGGCGCTGATCTACCGCCACGGCAAGGGCCTGCCGGCCAACAAGCCGGACACCTCGCTGGACTACGTCAGCCGCTTCCTGAAGCAGACCTTCGAGTCCGCTGACGGCCAGTACGATCTGAACCCGGACGTGGTGAAGGCGCTGGACCTGCTGTTCATCCTGCACGCCGACCACGAGCAGAACGCCTCGACCTCGACGGTGCGTCTGGTCGGTTCGACCGGTGCCAACCCGTACGCGTCGGTCGCTGCGGGTGTCACCGCGCTGTGGGGTCCGGCCCACGGTGGTGCCAACGAAGCCGTGCTGAAGATGCTGGAAGAAATCGGCAGCGCCGACAACGTCGAGTCCGCCGTGGTCAAGGCCAAGGACAAGACCTCCGGCTTCCGCCTGATGGGCTTCGGCCACCGCGTCTACAAGAACTTCGACCCGCGCGCCAAGGTCATCGGTGAGATGACCAGCAAGGTGCTCAAGCAGCTGGGCGTGCAGGATCCGCTGCTGGACGTGGCCGTGAAGCTGGAACAGGCCGCCCTGCAGGACGAGTACTTCGTCGCCCGCAAGCTGTACCCGAACGTCGATTTCTACAGCGGCATCATCTACAAGGCGCTGCAGATCCCGACCGAAATGTTCACCGTCATGTTCGCCCTGGGCCGTACCTCCGGCTGGGTCTCGCATTGGCTGGAACAGCAGGTTGATCCGGAAATGAAGATCGGCCGTCCGCGCCAGGTCTACACCGGCAGCGACGTGCGCGACTACCAGGGCTGATCGCCCCGCGTAGGTTGTGCCGAGAACGCCCCGCATCCGCGGGGCGTTTTTTTTGGAGCGGACCTGGTAGGTACGGACCGCTGGTCCGCACGAGTTCGGCGCCCGCGAAAAATCTTCCACGCATGGCGTGGATCTACCACCGCAACCGCCCTCGGTAGGTGCCAACCCTGGTTGGCACGCGCTTCACCGCGCCAAGGCCGCGTGATTCAAGGGTCTCGCCAGCTTCACAACCGCTCGCGCAGCCTCAGGACACCAACTGCATCCGCAGCACCTGAAATGGAGCATCCACCCCGATGAGTACCCGATTCGACCCACCCGAGCGCGGCCCGCTCGGCCCAGACGTCGCCACTGTCGTCACCGCCCCCATCGTCGCCCCTCCCAGCGAAAGCGCCGTGTCCTGGGGCGCGATCTTCGCAGGCGCGGTCGCCGCTGCCGCACTCTCCCTCATCCTGTTGATCCTCGGCGTTGGCCTCGGCCTGTCGTCGGTGTCGCCGTGGTCGTTCGAGGGCGTCAGCAAGGAAACCTTCGGTTGGTCCAGCATCATCTGGCTCACTTTCACCGCACTGGCCGCATCCGGCCTGGGCGGCTATCTGGCCGGTCGCCTGCGCACCAAGTGGACGCAGATCCACGGCGATGAAACCTACTTCCGCGATACCGCACACGGTTTCGTTTCGTGGGCGGTCGCCACGCTGCTCACTGCCGGTCTGCTGACCTCGGCCATCGGTGGCGTGCTCGGCGCCGGCGCCAAGGTCGCAGGCGCCACCGCAGGTGCAGCCGCTTCCACCGCCGGTGTTGCCGCGACGGGTGCTGGCAGCGCCGCCGCCGCTGCGCCGGAAGGCGACCTCAACTACTGGGTCGACTCGCTGTTCCGCAACGCCACCAACCCGGGCCCGGACGCCGCCGCCGCACCGCCGGCACCGGGTGCGCCGGGCGCAGTACCGATGGACCCCACCGCGCCGCCGCCGGCTGCCAACGTCGGCCCGCGCGACGCGCGCATGGCCCCGCCGCCGCCGCGCCCGATGCCGGGCAACGGTCCGATGGCCGACCGCCGCGAAGTACGCGCCGAAGTGAACCGCATCATCGTCAACAGCCTGCAGGGGGAAGGCCTGGATCCGGGCGACACCCAGTACCTGTCGCAGCTGATCGCGCGCGAAACCGGCATGAGCCCGGCTGAAGCGCAGGCGCGTGTGACCGATGTGCAGACGCGCATGCGTGCGGCGCTGGAAAAGGCCAAGAACACCGCCAAGCAGGCCGCCGACGACGCCCGAAAGGCGACCGCCTATGCCGCACTGTGGCTGTTCATCACCCTGCTGATCGGCGCGTTCTTCGCCAGCCTCAGCGCTACCTGGGGCGGCCGCCGCCGCGACCTCTAACCCGTATTCCGTGCAAGGAGACCTGTCATGAAAATGATTCTGCTCTGGTTGTTGGGCGTGCCGATTCCGCTGCTGATTCTGTACGCGATCTTCTTCTGATCGTGCGCCAACGCGATGTCTCATCAGGCCGCCGAAAGGCGGCCTGATATCTGTAGAGTCGAGCCATGCTCGACTCCCGCGCGCAGCGATCAGCGCGCACGCCGGCCAGACGCCCGCCCGGTACTACGCTTCCGCGTACCGGCTCGGCGAACACCCCAGCACGCGCCGGAATACCGCAGCAAATGCGCTCGGGCTGGCATATCCCAGGTCCAGTGCCACGCGTGTCACCGCCTGCCCTTGCCCCAGTCGTTCGATGGCCACCAGCAGGCACACCTGCTGCCGCCACTCGGCAAAACTCACCCCGGTATCGGCGCGGAACATCCGCGTGAACGTGCGACGGCTCATGCCCGCATCCGCAGCCCCCTCATCAAGCCCAATGGCGAGCGAAGGCGCATCGAACAGCGCCCGGCAGACGCGCGCGAGGCGTGCATCGGCAGGCAATGGCGCATGCAGGGAAAGCGTCGACATCGACGCGATCTCCGCCACCAGCAATTGCATCAGCTTGCCCGCACGCCCGTCCTCGTCATAGAGCGGCGGCAGGTCCACTGCATCCTCCAGCAACTGCCGCAACAAGGGAGAGACCGCATAGACGCGGCAGTGCGCTGGCAGTGCTACAGCAGTGGCTGCCTCGATGGAAAGGAAGGCGTTGAGCATCGTCACTGGCCCGCGCATCGTCATCTCGTGGTCCAGCCCGGCCGGTACCCAGCAGGCGCGCTGCGGCGGCACCAGCCAGCGTCCCTGCGGTGTCGTCACGCTGATGGTGCCGCGCGCGGCGAACGCGAACTGACCGCGTCGGTGGGCATGGCGGGGAAACGTGGACGCGGCCGCGTAGTCGTTCGAGGTCACCACGACATCGCGCGGCAGGTCTTCGTAGGGATCGAGCAGCGAATTGCGCATGGCCCGGATTCTATAGCGGTTGACCCGCCACCGACGGCGGGCCGCACCTGCGCTGCCTAGCATCTGTACTCCTTCTGACTGTGGCGATTTTTCATGGCCAACACTTTTCATCGCGTGGGCCAGGGGCCTCACTTCGTCCTGGTCCTGCATGGCTGGTTCGGCGACGCGCATGCGTTCGAGCCGATCGAGCCGTGGCTGTCGCACGATCACTTCAGCTACGTCTTCATGGATTGCCGTGGCTACGGAGGCATGCGTGATGCGACGGGTCAGTTCAGCATCGACGAGATGGCGCATGATGCGTTGGCGCTCGCCGATGCGCTGCGGATCGACACCTTCAGCGTGGTAGGGCATTCCATGGGAGGCATGGCGATCGAGCGCATTGCCGTGCTCGCGCCACAGCGCGTGCGGTCCCTGCTGGCCATCGCGCCCGTTCCCTGTGGTGGCATTGCCTATGACACGCCCACGCGGCGCCTGCTGGAGAGTGCTGCCGACAGCCTCGCCAACCGGCGGACCATCATCGATCGCAGCACCGGCGGGCGGCTGCCTGCCGCCTGGTTGGACTGGAAGGCCGGCTACTCAATGCAGCGCTCCGCGCCCGGTGCGTTTGCTGCCTATCTTTCCGCGTGGACAGATACGGATTTCAGCAATGAGATCGTTGGCGAACATCGGTTGAAGGTGGTGGTGGGCGGAAATGATCCAACGTTCAACCGGTCACTGATGGAGAAGACCTATCTGTGCCGCTATCGAAACGCGACGCTGGAGGTCATCGAAAGTGCAGGGCACTACCCGATGAATGAGACGCCCTTGGCATTGGTGGCGGCCATGGAGTCCTTCCTGTTGTCATTGCCCGGGAGGTAGCGTCGCCTATCCGGCGATTCGCGGGTAGGGCGCGAACAACAGTCGAGCGTGGCTCGACTCTACAAAGGCAAGGCAATGAGGTTTGTTGTATTCAATGGGTGAGGATAGTTGCATAACCCCATCCGGTAGATTCACGCCATGCGTGGATGACCCATTGTAGAGTCGAGCCTTGCTCGACTCACGCGCGCAGCGCGGGTATATCGCGCAGTGTCGGAAGAGCAGTCGACTGACAGTCGACTCTACAAGAGCGAAGCAATGAGGTTTGTTGCATTCAAGCAGTGAGGGAGTTTGCATAACCCTCAAACATTGAGCGCCTTCAAGAATTCTTCTTAACGTCCCACGTTTTAGGAATGCTTGCATGGCCTGCGTGGCAATGGATTCCTAACATTCTCTCCGTCGCCTGCAACCACCTCTGCGGGCGGCGCCTCCCTCCCTTTCTCCTTAGGGGAGGGGGGCTTTCATATTCCCCCTGTCCGAGAGAGACACCCATGCACGCCATTCTCAAGAAGGCCGCGCTCGCTGCAGCGCTGGCCACTGCTTCGCTGTCCGCGCACGCGCTGGAAACCAAGATCACCGTCTACGCCGACGTCGACCCGACCCTGGCGCTGCTGCGCGACGATGGCACCCCGCTGCCGGACACCGTGCAGCTGACCCACGATCCGCTGCGCGGCCTGCTGCCGTCCACGCAGCAGGTGCGCATCCACTCCAACGATATCGATAAGGACATCGAAGTTCGCCTCGGCCACGATCCGGTGCTGCTCAATGGCAGCACCCGCGTGCCGCTGGCCGTCAGCCTCAACACCGATGCGCTGACCACCGCGGTCACAGAGTACAAGGCAGCTGATCTGTTCAACGGTGCCAGCTCGACGCCGGGTGCGTCCATCTCGATGCCGCTCACCATCGCCCAAGCGGGTACCGGCGGGCCGCTTACCGTACAGGGCCGCTACGAAGGCATGGTCTACATCATCATGAACCAGAAGCCCTGATTCACGGCTTCCCCGCGCCGGCCCGCATTGCGGGCCGGCCGCTTCTGCAGCGGTACCCCCATGACCCCACACGCCCCCGCCGTTACCCGGCTGGCGGTCGCGCTCGCCCTTGCGCTGGCTACCCCTTCGGTAGCGGCCCACGGCGTCCCCGCTGGCTTTGAGGATCTGGTTGAAGGCCAGACCGAACAACTCGACATCCAGCTGTTCGGCCGCTCGGCCGGGCTGTCACCGGTGCGCGTGACCCTGGAGCACGTGCAGTTGGAAGACCCCGCGCGCGTGCTGCAGGCGCTGGACCTGCCTGCCGAAGCACAGGCAGCGTTGCTACCGGCGTTGTCGCAACCGCTGCCGCGCAACAGCCACCTGGCCTGCCGCTTCGGTGGCGCCACGGCCGGCTGCGGCTATCTCGATCCACCCGAAGACCCAACCGCGGCGCGTGCGCTGTACGACGAAGGCGAGGGTGCCGTGCGCCTGTTCGTGGCGCGGCAGTGGATTCCCGGTGAACCGGCGGCTGAGCGTTACCACAAGGTCACGCCCAATGCCGAGAACGCCTTCCTGCACCAGCAGACACTCAACGTCAGCGGCGGCCGCGACTACCAGGCGCTGTCCGCGCGCGGCATGGGCACGCTGGGCCTGTTCGATCGCGGCCATCTGTCCGCCGACTGGTACTACACCCAGCAGCGCTACCGCAGCCGTGGCAGCGACGACGACTTCCAGTTCGACAACGTCTATTACCGTCATGACCTGGGCCAGGCGCATTACCTGCAGGCCGGGCGCATGGACCGCCGCAACCTGTCCAGCCCGCAGGGCGGCACTTTCAGCTTCAGCATGCTGCCGCTGGACCGCTTCCAGGGCGCGCGCGTGGGCACCACCCAGGCCTATGTGGATACCGATGCCGCCGTGCAGGCCACACCGCTGACCGTGCTGCTGGCGCGCGATGCCCGCGTCGATGTGTTCGACGGCGAACGCCTGCTGCAGACGTTCTACCTGCAGGCGGGCATCAACCAGATCGATACCCGCAATTTTCCGTTCGGCAACTACCTGGTACGCATGCGCATCTATGAGGACGGTGTGCTGGTGCGCACCGAGGAAGCGCCGTTCGACAAGGGCGGCGACTGGACCAACAGCCAGTGGCAGTGGTTCGTGCAGGGCGGCCGCCGCAACGAGCGTCGCAGCGACCGCTTCGATGGTGAAAGCGTGGCAATGGCCGGCGTACGCGTGCCGTTGGGCCGCGATGCCGCCATGACCGCCGGCGTCGCCAACCTCGGCGGCCACAGCTACGGCGAGCTGCGCCTGGACCTGCGCCGCGTGCTGGCCACCCAGGAAGTGCGCGCCTCGCTCAGCGGCATGCGTGGCAGTGATGGCAGCAATGGCCAGCAGCACCAGCTGTCGTACCGGCGCAAGGCATCGTGGAATCTCTACCAACAGCGCATGCGTGGCAAGGCCTGCCAGTTCGAGGCCGATGCGCGCGACCAGCTGGGCTGCACCAACTCACTCAGCGGCTCGATGTCGCTGCCAGTGGCCGGTGGCAACGCCTACGTGGGCTACACCCGGCGCCAGACCTGGCGCACCGGCTGGCATCAGCCCGGGTTCGAGCAGGACCCGTTGTTCGGGCTCGATCCGCTGCTGCCGCCCGGCCCGCTGGAGCCGCGCCGTGAGCCGGTGCTCAGCCGCACCTGGCAGGCCAGCTTCAGCCGCAGCCATCGCTGGCAGGACTTCAGCGTGTCCACGCGCGTGGGCTTGTGGCAGCAACGCAGCACCGACAGCGTGCGCGGCAGCAACGAGCGCGATCGTGGCATCTACTTCAACCTCAGCCTGACCCGCCTGCAGCGCAACCATGACAGCAGTGGCCAGCGCCGCTACGCCGTGGATGTACGCCAGCCCCAGCATCACCGCCCGGCCATCGATTACAGCGTGGGCCAGAGCCTGCGCCAGGAGCGGGATACGCACTATCGCGAGCTGAACGCCGAACTGCGCGCCAACAACAACGATCGCTACAGCGCTTCGCTGAGTGGCCAGCTGCAGAACGGCATCGGCAACACCACCGCCAGCATCGCGCACTATCAGCAGCGCGGGCGTGGCGAGACCGGCTACAGCGGCAGCCACAGCTCGGGCTTCGCACTGGGCCGCCGCGGTTTCTACTGGAGCGGTACCAACGGCGCCGAGGCCGGCCTGGCCGTGCACGTGGACGGCACGGACGACATCGACCTGCGTGGCGTGGCCGCCGAACTGCAGGTGGGCGGGCTGCGCCGACAGCGCCTGCAGATCGGCGAGCGTCGGCTGCTGCCGTTGTCGTCGTACCAGTCGCATCGCGCCGAAGTGTAGGACGCCAGCACGCTGGACAGCATCGCCGCCATCCGCGTGACCGGCGTGGGTGGTGCACGGCCGATGTTCCTCCCCCCCGGCAAGCTGATGCGCATGCCGGTGCCGATTGAAGTGACCTACACCTTCATCGGCAGCGCCAAGGACCTTGCGGGGTCGCCGCTGGGCGGCGCCCGCATCCTCAACGCGCCGGTGCCCGGCACCAGCGCCAACGGCAGCTTCGTTGCCGATTTCGCGCGTCGCGAAACAACGCTGTACCTGCTGCAGGACGACCGCCTGCTGCACTGCCCTTTGCAGGTGCGCGAGCGCCGCCAGGTGGTGCTGCTGGTCGGCGCCGTGCACTGCGAGCCGCTGGCCGTGGCCCAGCTGCCGCCCGAGATCCGCCAGCAGGCCCGCGTGACCCGCCTGCTGCAGGAGCGCGCATTGATTGCCGCCACGCCCCAGACCGCTGCTGCAGGAGGTACGCCATGAGCCGGCGTTGGATGTGTGTGTTGATGCTGGTGTGTGCGCTGGTGCTGGTGATGCCACGGGCGTGGGCGCAGTGGCCGCCGGAGACGCATCCAGCGGATCAGAGCCGGGACATCGTCATGAGCTGGGATCGCTCGGCGGTGCCGGGTGATGTGGAGCTGTGGGCGCCGCGGACGGTGCTGGGGTTCAGTCATGACCTGGCGTTCAAGTACGGGCAGATCCACGTGGTTTGTGGGTCTGCTTCTGACAGTGAGTTTGGGAAGTGCCCGACGGAAAGTGAGCCGAGCATGTCAGGGGGGACAACAGAGATTGCGTTACGTCTCGTTGAGCTGAGGACTGGCCTGCAAACGGAGATTCGCGCGGTAGGAAGCCTGCAGCGAGTTATGTCGGGTCCTCGCTGCAGTTTCGATTACTGGGAAAGTCGGAAGCACATTCTGAATAGCGCATTCTGGTACCGATGTGCATCGGACGAACCGATCGGCACAGGTGTTGCTCTGATTGTTCCGGAATCCGAGCTTTCGAGGCTCGTGGCAGGCCACTGGAAGGCCACAATGCGCCTGAACATCAAGGCCGATCCGACCGCACTTCCGGTCGCCACGGCCACCTTCAACTTCGACTTCACCGTCACCGACTACGACGCGATCTCGATCTACTTCCCCGGCTTCGACGGCATCGCACCGCTGGTCAACATGGACCTGCGCTACGACCCCATCCGCAAGGTCGTCGGGGGCTACAAGGAAGTGGACATGTGCCTGTACGACGGCGTGGGCTCGCAGAGCGAGTTCCTCGGCGTCACCGTGCGCGACAGCGGGCCACGACCACCACCGGGTCGGGACTATGCGGTCTGGCACGGGGATGGCGGCAGTGACGACACCCAGCGTCTCGATTACCAGGTCAGCCTGAGCTACGGCGGCAATCGCCTGGCGATGAAGAACGACGAAGAACAGCTGCTACGCGGCATCGACAGCGCAGAGCTGAGGCTGGTGATGCTGCCGGGCATCAGCCAGCCCGTGTACTGCGTTCCGACGCCGCTGACGCTGGAAACCCCGCCTACACCCATCGCCAGCAAGCGGCCCGGTCTCTACGACGGCGAGCTGACGGTAGAGCTGCGCGTGCCGACCGCCAAACCCTGATCCCCACGGAGCCTCATCATGAAGAAGCTGCTGTTCTGTCTGCTGCCGTTGAGCGCGCTGCTGGCGCCGCCGGCGAATGCCAACCTCTCCATCCATCCGATGCGTGCGGCCGTCGATAGCAAACGCGGTACGCAGATCCGCGTGTACTCGCACTCCACCCAGCCGCAGTACGTGCAGGCACGCCTGCTGCGCATCTCGAATCCCGCGCAGGTTGGCGAAGAAGAGGTGGAAATGGAGGCGGCCGATGCCGCGGTCGCCATCACGCCTGGAAAGTTCGCACTCAGTGGTGGTGGCAATCGCCTGATCCGGGTCATTCCGCTGCGTACTGTCGAGAAGGAAGCGGCGTACCGAGTCTATTTCGAGGGAGTAAGGGGCCCGGATGGAACCCTTCTCGAAGATGAGGAACAGGCTGCCCAAGCCAACGTCGGCGTCAGCCTGGTCTGGGGTGCGTTGGTGAACGTGTTGCCCGCCAACGGAAGCGTGGATCTGCAACTGCAGGGAGACACCCTGCGTAACACCGGAACACTGCGCGTCGGCATCACTGGCGCGGCTGTCTGCACGGCCGAAGGTGTCTGCACCCCGCAGGACCTGTCGCGCAGCCTCTATCCCGATGCCGATCTGACCCTGCCTTTCCAGATTGCGCCCGGCGACTCACTGCAGCTTCGCTATCGATTGAGCCGCGATGGCCATCGAGAACACACACAGACCCTGGAAAGCAGCGTCAGCTGAGAAGTTCATCTCCCGCTCCTTGCGCGGCAAGGGGCATTTCATTATCTACCTTGTTAAGGACGAATCATGAATCACGTCTATCGACGTATCTGGAGTACCGCAAAGCACTGCTGGGTCGTGGGAAGCGAGCTTGCTACGCCACGCGCTAAGCGATCTTCAGGAGCCGCCCGAAGGCTGGCCGTAAGCGCGGCCTGTGGTCTGCTCGCTGTGACTGGCGTGAACACAGCCCGAGCAGACATCTTCTACTCGCCTTGCAATAAGGACGTGTTCGGATTTTACCAATGCACGCCGTTCATTGGGCATGACACCAAGTACGTGGGCGCAAGCTCTGGGTCTGGGAGTGAGCGCTTTCTCGCAATGGGAAATGGCGCGTCGGTAACAGGAAAGGAATCGATCGTTTTTGGGCATCAGTCCGTTGCTTCGGGTGACCGTAACGCTGTCTTCGGATACAGCGCAAGAGCGACGCGAGGGTACGCTGCCGCATTCGGCGCTTATTCGAAGGCGTACGGCGTTGGCGCGGTTGCTGTTGGCAACGACTCCCACTCGTCTGCCGATAATGCGATTGCGGTTGGTAGTGGGTCATATGCTTCCGCAGCAAACTCAGTAGCCCTGGGCGCCAACTCTGTTGCTTCGGAACAGAACGCAGTTTCTGTTGGAAATAGCTCAGTGAAGCGACGAGTGGTGAATGTGGCGGATGCGCGACTTAACAGCACAAGTTCGGACGCGGTAACGGGCAAACAGCTGAATGCAACCAACAGCAATGTCACAGCTGCGCGCTCCATTGCTGACAACGCGCTGGCAAAGGCCAATGTGTTCTCGGGCCTGCTGAGTCAGACCTCTGCATCAGGTAACGTCCGCCTCGGTGCAAGTAACAGCGGCACCGTGCTGGATATTCGAAACAGCGCCAGCGCCAATCGAAGGATCACGGGCGTGGCGGATGCCACGCTGAGCACGACAAGCACGGACGCTGTGTCAGGCAAGCAGCTGAACTCCACCAACAGCAATGTAGCGGCCGCGCGCTCCGTCGCCGACTCCGCGAAGACCAATGCTGACAGCGCACTGGCAAAGGCCAACACGCTTTCGGGCCTCCTGAGCGAGACCTCTGCTTCGGGGAACGTTCGGCTGGGCGCATCCAACAGTGGCACTATCCTGGACGTGCGGAACAGTGCCAGTGCCAACCGCAGGATCACGGGTGTTGCGGACGCGACGTTGTCCTCGACGAGTACCGATGCGGTGACTGGCCGGCAGCTCAACACCACCAACAGCAACGTCAGCACCGCGATGAGCGATGCCAGTTCCGCCAAGACCGCAGCGAACACCGCGCTGACCCAGGTGGGGACGCTCAACGGGCTGCTGAATCAGGTCAGTGCCAGCGGCAATGTTCGCGTGGGTGAGAAGAACAGTGGCACCGTACTGGATCTGCGCAATAGCGCGAATGCGAACCGGAAGCTGACCGGCGTGGCCGATGGCGTGGTCAGCGCCAGCAGCTACGAGGCCGTCAACGGCAGGCAGCTCAGTGCCACCAATGACAAGGTGACCACGGTGGAGGGCGTGGCCAGGTCTGCGGGCGAAGACGCTGCCGTGGCGAAAACTGATGCAGCCAAGGCGTTGACCGAGACGGCGGCGCTGGGCGGGCTGGTGGCGCAGGTTTCTGCAACTGGCAATGTGCGCCTGGGCGGGAAGAACAGCGGTACGACGTTGGACGTGCGCAACAGCGCCAATGCCAATCGGAAGATCAGTGGTGTAGCGGATGGGATATTGAGCGCCAGCAGTGCCGAAGCAGTGTCTGGGAAGCAGCTGTATTCAACCAATTCGCGCGTCTCAGAACTTGAGGGCGTCGCGCAGTTCGTAAGTATCGGGTCAGCGCCCTTCAGTGAGCGCGCAGAAGCGGGTGCGGCAGGCGTTGCGGTGGGAAATTCAGCAAAGACGGGACTGGAGGGAGGCACTGCGGTAGGGACATTTGCGGAGGCCATGGGAAAGAACTCGACCGCAATTGGTAGAGCGGCGACTGTCTCTGTGGATTCCGAGAATGGATTCGCGATGGGGGTCGGGGCACAGGTCGGTGGAGACGCGGGCGGTGCGAACGAGGGTGTCGCGATTGGTGCTGGCGCAAGAGTTGGAAGCGGGGCTCACGGCTCGCTGGCACTTGGAGCTAGCTCTCTAGTAGATGAAGAAGGAGTTGCGTCATTTGGCGGCGTTGGCATCCAGCGCCGTCTCGTAAACGTCGCACGCGGCACCGCCGACCATAACGCCACGACTGTCTCTCAGCTTAAGGATTCCCTCGGAGCCCTCGGCGGCGGTGCAGGCATGGATGCCAGCGGCAACATCATCGCGCCGACCTACGCGGTGCAGGGTGGAACGCAGAGCACCGTCGAGGATGCACTGATGGCACTCGATGGCGCTGTCATCACCGCAGGCCGTCGCGCGGACAAGGTGGAAGGTCAGCTGAGCTCGATCTTCCAGGATTCACCTTCCGCCCGTGCCGATGGCATGAACCAGATCGCGCTGAATGGCGTGAATGGCATGGTGCTGACCAACCTGGCTGACGGCCGAGTGGAGCCAGGAAGCCGTGATGCCGTAACCGGAAGCCAGTTGCACGCCGCAGAGCAGAAGATCTCGCAGAATCGGAATGATCTGGAGGCGATGCGCAAGGAGCGGGAGATGGGCGCGCAGGCAATGCGTGGATTGGATGCGAGCGGTCCAATCGACTTTGGCGGTGCGCGTTTGACTGGCGTGGCCGACGGTTCAGTCTCTGCGGATAGCCACGACGTAGTTACCGGTCGCCAGTTGTTTGTCGTCAGTGATCGGGTATCTAAGATTGAGCATCAGAGTCGCTTCCTCAAAATTGATACGGATCAGCTGAGCGAGGATGCGTTCGCAGGATTCTTGGGTGTCGCAATTGGTGACTCGGCTCGTACGCAGGGCGAGGGGGGGACGGCACTGGGGGCCTATGCGAGAGCGCTTGGTGTTAACTCTGTCGCTCTTGGTCGTGGCTCGGGCGTTTCTGCTGACGCTCCTTACGGTTTTGCGGTCGGCACTGGATCTCAAGTGCACTCCGCACGAGGTATTGCGATTGGCAGTGGCTCGGTAGTTGACTCATATGCAGCAGGATCTCTGGCTTTGGGCGCCAACTCTGCGGCTACAGAAGTTGGAGTTGCCTCCTTCGGCAACGCGACCGCGCGGCGCCGCCTCGTAAACATCGCCAACGGCACCGCCAACCACAACGCCGCCACCGTAGGCCAACTGCGCGGAGCACTATCCGCTCTCGGCGGTGAAGTCGATGCCAACGGCAATATCGTCGGCCCCAGCTTCAACGTTCAGGGCCAGTCCCAATCCACCCTCAATGGTGCATTGGAAGCGCTCGACGGCGCAGTCGTCAGCACCACCTCGCGGGTAACCCAAGTTGAATCCCAGCTCCGCTCCGTGTTCCAGGAAACCCCCTCGGTCCGCGCAGACGGCACCCACCAGCTCACCCTGGCCGGTGCCAACGGCATGGTCATCTCCAACGTGGCCAACGGCCTGATCGCGGCCGGCAGCCGCGATGCGGTCAACGGCGGCCAGTTGCATTCGATGCAGCAGCAGCTCAACGGCCGCATGGATGGTCTGGAGAAGCGCATCGATGATCAGCCGCAGGCCCGCGCCATGGCGACAGCGTCCACGCCTTCGCCATCCACCGAAGAGATCGCGCCGATGCCGGAAACCAGCGGTTCGCCGCAGATCGCCTCTACCGGTGAAGGTGACAAGCCGACGCCGCAGCCGAAGTCGAAGCAGGACGACACGCCCAAGCCGCAGGTCGACACCGCGGACCTGGAAAAGATGCTGGCCCGTGCCAACGAGTACACCGATGGTGCGATCAGCAACTTCGAGCGTCGCCTGGACAAGATGGACAAGCGCTTCAACCGCATGGCGGCGATGAGCAGCGCGCAGAGCGCGATGGCGATGAACACCGCCGGTTTGGCCACCTACAACCGCCTCGGTGCGGGCGTGGGCTACAGCGAGGGTGAGTCGGCGATGGCGGTGGGCTACCAGCGCGTGCTCAACGAGAAGGGTTCGGCCACCTTCAGCCTCAATGGCGCGTTCACCAACAGCGGTGAGCGCAGCATGGGCGTCGGCGTGGGCATCGGCTGGTAAGCCATGCAACCCCGGCGTGGTGCGCGTAATAAACCCCGCCGCGCCGGGGTCCTTGCCGAGGAGATGGCAATGTATCGATGGGTGAGTCGATTCGCCAGCTACCGCACGTTCTACGTTTGGCGGGCTCAGTTTTACTACTACACCCGGCATCTGGACGTCTGGATGCTGGCCAGTGTGCTGTGCTTCCTGGGGGTAGTGGCGCTGCTCTGGTACTACTGGCGGTTCACCAGTGTGCCGCCTCCGCGCATGCATCCGCAGGTAGCGGCGCTACGGGTGGAGGGCATCACCAACGAGGCGATCAACCGCATTACTCTGGTGCGTCACGGTGGCAGCACGCCGGGCCAGCCATTCACCACGGCAGAGGATATCCGCGCCAGTACGCGCAGAACGATGCAGGTGCGGCAGGTGCTGGATGGCGAGGTGGCATGGCGGCTGAAGGCCAACCTGCTGGCGGATATCGCCGATTACATCGAGGCGACCGCGGGCTGCGTGCCGTATCAATGCACACGGGTGCAGACGCATATCAGCCAGCTGCGTGAGGCCGCGACGGAGAACGCGGGCATCAACAGGGCCTTGCAGCCCATTCTGGATGGCCCGCGTGATCTGGTGCCTGGTCTCACCAGCGTCGATCGCCAGCGGGTGAAGAGCGGCTGGTCGGATTCGTTCAGTGACATCTTTCACCAGGTATGGCTGTTGAACGATCTGCAGACCATGCACGCGCGGATGATGGCGGAGTACCCCAAGCGTGCACCTGCACCGTGGTTGCCGGAGTGGTTGATTGGCCCGGAGCCGACAACCGGTAAGGGCATGCCGCTGTAGAGCATTGGCCATGCTGGGTGGCGCCCGCGGGTGCCACGCATTTGTAGAGTCGAGCTTGCTCGACTGCTCTCCGGTCAGCCATCGAAATGCCTGAAGCACCGTGCGGACCAACGGTCCGCACCCACCCAAGGCAGGCACCGCTGCGCTACCGTCACCCGCCGATGTACGCGGTGATCTCCGCTTCGGCCAGCAGCTGCCGCAGCTGCGCCACCGACGCGCGCCGCATCGGCTTTTCATCCACCGGCGACAGCGGGGCTTGGCGCAGGGCGTCATACGGCAGCACGGCCAGATCGAAGGTCAGCTCCTCGGCACTGAACACCCACACCGGCACGTCCAGGCAGCGTTCGCGGTCCATCCGCAACCGGCGCGTCCGCGATTCGGCGGGAATGCCGTGTTCGTCCAGGAAGCGGTGCACGGCTTCCGGGTCGTCGCTGTGCAGGTGCAGCTGCACGGGGCTGTTGGCGTCGGCGGTGCCCTCCAGCACCGGGCCGGCCAGGCGAGGGGCGAAGCCGTGCAGAAACTCCAGCGCACGCATGGCGGCCTCTCGGCGGCGCTGCAGTTCGTTGCCATGCTGGGGGCCGGAGAACAGCCGCTGGTACTCGCGCAGGGCGTCTTCGATCTCGGTGTTGCGGGGCAGGGAGGCATCATCGTGGATGCCGAGCCGGCTGGCGGCCTTCAACTTGGCCTGGTGGTAGTCGCGGATGCCGCCTTCGGCCATCAGGCGGGCGGCTTCGTGGGCGAGGCGGTGGCGCCGCTCGCGGGTCTGGCTGGCAGCATGCTGACGGGCGCGATGCATGCGATGACTCCTGTTGCGACCTGGCTACAGACTAGCGCAAGGATGTGACATCTGCGTGGGTATTTCATGGAGGCGAGCAAGCGGGTGTCGTTGATCCTGTAGAGCCGAGCCCATGCTCGGCTGCTCTACCGCAGGCGCCCGGAGCCGAGCATGGGCTCGGCTCTACAGCCGCAGGGGTGCCAACTCACCGTTGGCACCCACCAGAACCTTCCTCAGAAGATATCGAACGCGGCGGCGTCGGCCTGCGGCGTATTGAGGTTCAGGTCGTAGTCGGTCAGGCGGTCCATGTCTTCCACCTTCACCCACTCGGTCGCGCCGTTGAGGGTGGCCTGGACCATGCCGCTGGGCGGCTCGTTCTGCGCGATCGGGGTGTCCTTCAGCGCGGTGCGCATGTAGTCGATCCAGATCGGCAGGGCGGCCTTGCCACCGTATTCGCGGTAGCCCAGCGAGCGGAAGTCGTCGCGGCCCACCCACACGGTGGTCACGTACGGGCCACCGAAGCCGGAGAACCAGGCGTCGCGGTGGTCGTTGGTGGAGCCGGTCTTGCCGCCCACGTCCTCGCGGCCGAGCACCTTGGCCTGCACGCCGGTACCGCGCTGGACCACGTCGCGCATCATCGACACCAGCTGGTAGGCGGTGCGGGCGTCGATCGCGCGCGGGGCGGTGCGGGCATCGGGGTTGACCGGCGCGGCCGGGGTTTCGGTCTTGGCTTCGGTCTTGGCCGCAGCGGCCGGGTCCACCTTCGGGGCCGGGGCGCCGAAGTTGAAGCCGTCCACCACCTGGTTGACCGGCTGGTCGCTGCTGCCGGCGCAGTCGCGGCAGGCCAGTGCCGGGTTTTCCTTGAATACCAGGTTGCCGTCGCGGTCATTGACCTGGTCGATCAGCCAGGTGTCCACGCGCGAGCCGCCATTGGCGAACACGGCGTAGCCACGGGCCACCGACAGTGGGGTCAGCGAGGCGGTACCCAACGACATCGACAGGTTCGGCGGCAGTTCGGATTCGGCGAAACCAAACTCGCTGATGTACTTGCGCGCGTAGTCCACGCCCATGCCATCGAGCAGGCGTACCGAGACCAGGTTGCGCGACTGCACCAGCGCTTCACGCAGGCGCATCGGGCCACGGAACCCGCCGCCGTCGTTCTGCGGGGCCCAGGTCTTGCCGCGGCGGTCGCGGAACACGACCGGGGCGTCGAGCACGATCGAGGCCGGGTTGTAGCCCTTGTCGAATGCGGCCGCGTAAACGAACGGCTTGAAGCTCGAACCCGGCTGGCGACGGGCCTGGGTGGCGCGGTTGAACTTGTTGCCGGAGAAGCTGAAGCCACCGACCAGCGCTTTCAGTGCGCCATTGTGGGCATCCAGCGAGACCAGCGCGGACTGGCCGCGCGGGATCTGGTCCAGCAGCCACTCACCTTCCTTGGCGCCGGCCCGCACGCGCACGATGTCGCCGCGCTGCACCAGCTTTCCCGGGGTCTTGTTGGTCCACTTGGCAGCGCCGGCCGGCAGCACGATCTCGCTGCGGTTGGCCAGGACCACGGTGGCGCTGCCATCGGCGCCGGTGCTGGCGACGATGGCCGGCAGCAGGCCGGCCTGGCCGAACATGCCGCGCAGGTGCTCGGCCAGGGCAGCGGCGTCTTCACCGGCACCGACCGCTACCTGCTTCTCCACGCCGTGCCAGCCGTGGCGGTGGTCGTACAGCAGCAGGCCGTCGCGCACCGACTGGTTAGCGGCGGTCTGCAGGGTGGAGTCGATCGTGGTGGTGACGTGGTAACCCTTGTTGACCACATCGCCGCCGAAGCGGGCGATCATTTCCTGGCGCACCAGTTCGGCCACGTAAGGGGCATCGACCTGCACCGGCGGCTCATGCGCGGTGGCGTGCATCGGCACGGCCTTGGCCGCGTCGGCCTCGGCCTGGCTGACGAACTTCAGGTCGGCCATGCGCTGCAGTACATAGTTGTCACGGCGCTGGCGGGCACGCTCCGGGTTGGAGATCGGGTTGCCCGAGGACGGGAACTTGGGGATGCCGGCCAGCGAGGCCATTTCGTCCAGGTCCAGCTCGTTCAGCTTCTTGCCGTAGTAGAACTCGGCCGCGGCGGCCACGCCGTAGGCGCGGTTGCCGAAGAAACTCTTGTTCAGGTACAGCTCGAAGATCTCGTCCTTGCTCAGCTCGGACTCGATCTTCCGCGCCAGCAGGATCTCGGCCAGCTTGCGGGTGTAGCTGTACTCGGAGCTGAGGAAGAACTGGCGGGCGACCTGCTGGGTGATGGTGGAACCACCCGGCACGCGCTTGTCGTTGGTGGTGGCCAGCAGCCACACCGCACGGCCAATGCCCATGTAGTCCACGCCGCCATGCTCGTAGAAACGGGCGTCCTCGGTGGCCAGGAAGGCCTGCTTCAGGCGCTCGGGCACGTCCTTCATGGTGATCGGGGTACGCCGGGTCTCGCCGAACACCGCCATCAGCTTGCCGTCGGCAGCATAGACGTACATCGGCTCCTGCATTTCCACGTCGCGCAGGGTCTGCACGTCAGGGAGCTTGGAGGACACGGCGTAGTACAGACCGCCCACGGCGGCCGCGCCGATCAGCGCCAGGACCAGGACAATCAGGAAGATCCAGCGCAGCCAGCGGCGGAGTCGAGTCATCGGGTTCAGATTCCGATTGCGAATTTCGTGGTCGCAGAGTATAGATTACGCAAGGTGGCGGCTGGGGTCGTCACCGGGGAGCGCAAGGGGAACAGTCAGGGGCTGCATGGTGAATCCGTGAGGGACTTCACAGCAGGGCCGTTGCCATTTGCTAAGAATACGTTATTAATGCTCGGGCGCAGGTCTTGCGTCCAAGTGCCCGTCGGCAGGGGAGAAACCGTGGGGCTCATCCCAAAAAGTCAGTCGCCGCTTGTAGGCGTCGACATCAGTTCGACTGCGGTAAAGCTTTTGCAGCTGTCCCGCAGTGGCAACCGTTTTCGTGTGGAACATTACGCTGTGGAACCTCTTCCGCCGAATGCGGTGGTGGAGAAGAACATCGTGGAAGTGGAGGCCGTGGGTGAGGCCATCCGCCGGGCGATGAACCGCTCGGGGAGCAAGGCCAAGCTGGCTGCTGCCGCCGTCGCCGGTTCGGCGGTGATCACCAAGGTGATCCCGATGCCGGCCGAGCTCGACGAAAACGACATGGAAGCCCAGATCGAGCTGGAAGCGGTCAACTACATTCCGTACCCGATCGAGGAAGTGAACCTGGACTTCGAGGTGATCGGGGCGATCCCGAACAACCCGGAGATGGTCCAGGTGCTGCTGGCCGCGTCGCGTTCGGAGAACGTGGAACTGCGCCAGTCGGCCCTGGAACTGGGTGGCCTGCAGGCCAAGGTGATGGATGTGGAGGCCTTCGCGGTCGAGAACGCCTACGCCCTGGTCGCCAGCGAGCTGCCGGTGTCCATCGAGGGCGTGGTCGCGCTGGTCGATATCGGCGCCACCATGACCACCCTCAATGTCCTGCGTGGTGGCCGCAGCCTGTACAGCCGCGAACAGGTGTTCGGTGGCAAGCAGCTGACCGACGAGATCATGCGCCGCTACGGCCTGAGCTACGAGGAAGCCGGCCTGGCCAAGCGCCAGGGCGGGCTGCCGGAAAGCTACGAGATGGAAGTGCTGGAACCGTTCAAGGAAGCCACGGTCCAGCAGATCAGCCGCCTGCTGCAGTTCTTCTATGCAGGCAGTGAGTTCAACCGCGTTGACCACATCGTGCTGGCCGGCGGCTGCGCTGTGCTGGGCGGGCTGCCGGAGATGGTCGAGGAACAGCTGGGCGTGCCGACCGTGGTCGCCAACCCGCTGGCGCAGATGACCCTGGGGCCGAAGGTGAACGCGCATGCGCTCGCCCAGGATGCCCCCGCGCTGATGATCGCCACCGGTCTGGCGCTGAGGAGCTTCGACTGATGGCACGCATCAATCTATTGCCCTGGCGCGCCGAACGGCGCAAGCAACGCCAGCGCGAGTTCTACGCAATGCTGGGCATGGCCGCGATCGGTGGCCTGCTGCTGTCGCTGCTGATCTGGTTCTATTACGACCGCCAGGTGAGCGGCCAGATGGACCGCAATGCCTATCTGGAAGCCGAGATCGAGAAGGTCAAGGAACAGAACAAGGAGATCGACCGCCTTGACGCGCAGAAGGAGCGCCTGCTGGCCCGCAAGAAGGTGATCGAGGAACTGCAGGCCAAGCGCTCGCAGATGGTGCACCTGTTCGATGCGCTGGTGCGCACGATTCCCGATGGCCTGGTGCTGACCGCGCTGAAGCAGGAAGGCGACGTGCTGACCCTGGAAGGCCGCACCCAGTCCAACGCCCGTGTTTCGGCGTACATGCGCAACCTGGAGACCTCCGGCTGGATGACCAACCCGGAACTGTCGATCATCGAAGCGCGTGACCCCGAAAAGGACAAGGACGGCAAGACCGGCCCTGTTGCGGACATCAAGGCGCTGCCTTATGTGTTCGTGGTCAAGGTGAAGCTGCCGGCGCAGAGCGAAGAAGTGGCGGCGACGCCCGGTCTGAACGCAGACGGCTCGGTGGCAACGGCAGCGCCGGCGCCAGTGGCACCGCTTGCCGCAGGCCCGGATGCGGCCACCCCTGCGGCTCCGGCGGCAGGCCCGGCAGCGAGCCCGGGTGCACCGGCGCCGGCGGCACCTGCTGCTGCCCCGGCCAGCGCACCGGCCAAGCCGAACCAACCGGCCGCACCGGCTGCCCAGCCCGCCCCGAAGCCTGAGGGCAGCCGCCTGGCGCAGCCGCCGCAGGCCTTCCATGCCCCGCTGCAGGGGGACCGCGCATGAGCCAGAAGATCGATCTCAAGAACCTGGATTTCAACGACATCGGCAACTGGCCGCAGAAGGCCAAGATCGTCTTCTGCTCGCTGCTGGCGGTGGTGATCATGTTCGTTGCGTGGATGCTGCTGATCAGCGGCAAGCGTGAGGAACTGGCCGGCCTGGAATCGAAGGAAACCGAGCTGCGTTCGGAGTTCACCAAGCAGCAGGAGCGCGCGGTGAACCTGGCGCCGCTGAAGCAGCAGCTGGCGCAGATGGAGCAGGTGCTGCAGCAGATGTTGCGGCAGCTGCCCAGCAAGACCGAAATGCCCGACCTGATCATCGACATCTCGCAGACCGCGCTGTCCAGCGGCCTGACCAACGAGCTGTTCGAGCCGGAGCAGGAGCAGGTCAAGGAGTTCTACGCCGAGAAGCCGATCAAGCTGCGGATGGTGGGCAGCTACCACCAGTTCGGTGCGTTCGTCAGCGGCGTGGCCTCGCTGCCGCGGGTGGTGATCCTGACCATGCACGACATCAACCTCAAGCCCAAGGACAAGACCAGCGGCAACGTCCGCAGTGGCGCGCTGGAACTGTCCGGCACGGTCAAGACCTATCGCTACCTGGACGAGACCGAGGTGCAGGAACAGCAGAAGGCTGAAGCCGGCAAGGAGGACAAGAAGTGATCCGTTCCTTCTTCGCACGTTGTGGAATGGTGGCCGCCGTGCTGCTGCTGTCCGCCTGCGGCCGCGGCGTGACCAGCACGCCGGGTGATGCGCCGAATCTTGAAAAGTGGGTGGAGGGTGAGCGTGCGCGACCGGCACAGCCACTGGAGCCGCTGCCGGTGATGCAGCAGTTCGAGACCTTCGAATACTCCGCGCAGGGCATGCGCGATCCGTTCACCGATGCCTGGACCAATCCGCAGCAGGGGAATGGCGGATTGCGTCCGGATCCGAACCGGCGCAAGGAGCCGTTGGAAGGCTTCCCGCTGGATGCACTGGACATGGTCGGTACCATCGGCACCGGTGCAGGCACCGTCGCGCTGGTGATGGGGCCGGACAAGGTGACCTACCGGGTGCGCCCGGGCGGTTACCTCGGGCAGAGCGACGGGCGGATCACGGCGGTCTTCGAAGACCGCGTGGAGCTGATCGAACTGGTGCCGGATGGCGCGGGCGGCTGGCTGGAACGGCCGGCAACGCTCTCGCTTGAAGATCAATGATCGTTTACTGGGGATAGCACGATGACCTTTCACCAAGCCAAGGGGCTGCGTCCCATCCGGCGCTCTACCTTGAACCGTGTCAGCGCGTTGGGAGTCGCGCTGATGCTGGCCTGCGCTCCGGCGCTGGCCGCGGCACCGGCGGAAAAGCCGGTGGGCGCCACCGTGGCCCCGGCGACAGCGCCGGCGGGCCTGTCTGTGGCAAAGATTGATTTCAAGCGTGGCGATGACGGCGCCGGGCGCCTGATCGTCCAGTTCGACGGCCAGGGCGCGGTCCCGGACCTGCGCACGCAGGGCAACAGCGTGGTGGTCGACGTCGGCAATGCCCGACTGCCGGCCAACCTGCAGAAGCCGATGAACGTCACCGACTTCGCCACGCCGGTGCAGCGCATCGACGCCAAGCCGTCCGGTGCCGGTACCCAGCTGGTGCTCAGCACCGGTGGCGCAGTGGAGTCGCTGGCTTACCAGAGCGGCAACGAGTACGTGGTGGAGATCAGCCCGCGGCAGGCTCCGGCCGCTGTCGGTGCGGTCACTGCCGGCAGCGTCACCCAGGCGGCCAAGGCTGTCGGCCAGCGCGGTTTCACCGGCAAGCCGGTGACCTTCAACTTCCAGGACGTGCCGGTGCGCACGGTGCTGCAGTTGATCGCCGAGGAATCCAATCTCAACGTGGTGGCGTCCGATTCGGTACAGGGCAATGTGACCCTGCGCCTGGTCAACGTGCCGTGGGACCAGGCGCTGGACATCGTGCTGCGTGCCAAGGGCCTGGACAAGCGCCGCGACGGCAGCGTGATCTGGGTGGCGCCGCAGGCCGAACTGGCCAAGTTCGAGCAGGAGAAGGAAGACGCGCGCATCGCCATCGAAAACCGCGAAGACCTGGTCACCGATTACGTCCAGATCAACTACCACAGCGCCACCCAGATCTTCAAAGCGCTGACCGAGGCCAAGGGCATCGGTGGCGGCGGTGGTGGCGGCAATGGTGGTGGTGGCGGTTCGTCGCAGGAGGACAGTGGTTTCCTGTCCTCGCGCGGCCGCATCGTCGCCGATGAGCGCACCAACACGCTGATGATCAGCGACATCCCGAAGAAGATCGCGCGCATGCGTGAGCTGATCGGGGTGATCGACCGCCCTGTGGACCAGGTGCTGATCGAAAGCCGCATCGTCATCGCCACCGATACCTTCGCCCGCGAGCTGGGTGCGAAGTTCGGCATCAGCGGCAGCCGCGACAACGTGTACTTCAGCGGCAGCCTGGATGCCAATGCCGAAACCCGCAAGTCGCAGGTGGACACGGCACTGGCCAACGAGAAGGCGGTCCGCGAGTGGCAGGCCGGTGGCAGCGTCGGCCCGGCGCCGATTCCCAGTGGCTCGACCATCAAGCGCGGCCTGAACTGGAATCTGCCGGTGGCAGCGGCCAACAACCCCGGCTCGCTGGCGCTGTCGATCCTCAACGCAGGCTACCTGCTGGACGTGGAGCTGTCGGCCATGCAGGAAGAGTCACGTGGTGAAGTGATCTCCAACCCGCGCGTGGTTACCACCAACCAGCGCGAGGCGATGATCAAGCAGGGCAAGGAAATCGGTTACGTCACCATCAGCGGCGCCGGTGCTGCCGGTGGCGCCGGTTCCACCCCGAACGTGCAGTTCAAGGAAGTGGTGCTGGAGCTGCGGGTAACCCCCACCATCACCAACGACAACCGCGTGTTCCTCAACATGCAGGTGAAGAAGGACGAAGTCGACCGCCTGATCGAACTGCAGGGCTACGGCACGGTGCCGTCGATCAACCGCCGCGAGGTCAATACTGCGGTGCTGGTCGAGGACGGGCAGACCGTGGTCATCGGTGGTGTGTACGAGTTCACCGACCGCAGCAGCATCAGCAAGGTACCGTTCCTGGGCGACGTGCCGTTCCTGGGCAATCTGTTCAAGAAGCGCGGCCGCAACAAGGACAAGGCCGAGCTGCTGGTGTTCGTCACCCCGAAGGTGCTGCGCGTGGCCAAGCAGAACTGAGCCCGCGCCACCGGCGAAACGAAGAAGGGCCGCCATGCGCGGCCCTTCTTCGTTTCCACAAGTAGATCCCCGCCATGCGTGGATGGGCCGTTCAGCCGTTCTTGATGCCAATCGCAGAGCACCCTGCGATGATGTCGGGAACCCGTGCCGTCCCGCGCCGGTCAAAGGCCCCCATGAACCTGCCACCGCCGATGCCCGAATCCGCCACGCCGCCGCCCGCGCCGGCCGCCTCCCGCCTGCATGGCGCCTTCACCCAGCTGCGGGACGCCCTGTCGGCCGAGATCGTCGGCCAGGCGGCACTGGTCGAACGCCTGCTGATCGCGCTGCTGGCCGATGGTCACCTGCTGGTGGAAGGCGCTCCGGGCCTGGCCAAGACCACGGCGATCCGTGCGCTGGCCTCGCGCCTGGAGGCTGACTTCGCCCGCGTGCAGTTCACCCCGGACCTGCTGCCGGCCGATCTGACCGGTACCGAGATCTGGCGCCCGCAGGAAGGCCGCTTCGAATTCGTACCTGGCCCGATCTTCCACCCGATCCTGCTGGCCGATGAAATCAACCGCGCGCCGGCCAAGGTGCAGTCGGCACTGCTGGAAGCGATGGGCGAGCGCCAGGTCACCGTTGGCCGCCACACCTACGCGCTGCCGCCGCTGTTCCTGGTGATGGCCACGCAGAACCCGATCGAGCAGGAAGGCACCTTCCCGCTGCCCGAAGCACAGCTGGACCGCTTCCTGATGCACGTGCGCATCAGCTACCCCGATCAGGCCGCCGAATCGGAGATCCTGCGCCTGGCCCGCGAGCGTGCCCGCGGCGCGCTGGGCGAGGCAGCACCGGCACCGGAGAAGCTGCCGATGCAGGATGTGTTCGATGCCCGCCGCGAAGTGCTGGACCTGCACATGGCGCCAGCGCTGGAACGCTACCTGATCGAGCTGGTGCTGGCCTCGCGTGATCCGTCCCGTTATGACGCTGGCCTTGGCCGTCGCATTGCCTGGGGGGCAAGCCCACGTGGTTCCATCGCGCTGGAACGCTGCGCGCGTGCGCGTGCCTGGCTGGCTGGCCGCGATTTCGTCACCCCCGATGATGTGCGAGCGGTTGCCGCCGATGTGCTGCGCCATCGCGTGCTGCCCAGCTACGAAGCTACCGCTGAAGGCTGGGATGGCGAACGCCTGGTGCAGGAGCTGCTGGCCCGGGTGCCGGCACCCTGAGCCTGCGCATGACCGATCCATCCCTGCACGACGTCTCTTCCGTCAGCGACGGTGACGGGCTGCGCCCGCAGCTGGCCGAGCTGGTGGCGCTGCGCCGCCTTGCACAGCGACCGCCGCCGCCACGCCGTGGCCGTGCCGGCAACGCGGGCCAGGCACCTTCCCCGCTGCGCGGCCGCGGCATGGAATACGCCGAGTCGCGCGAGTACGTGGCCGGTGACGATGCTCGCCATATCGACTGGCGGGTGACCGCGCGTACCGGCCGTGCCCACACCAAATTGTTCCAGGCCGAGCGCGAGCGGGTCAGCCTGATCGTGGCCGATACCTCGCCGGCCCTGTACTTCGGCACCCGCGTGCGCTTCAAGTCGGTGCAGGCTGCACGTGCGGGCGCCGTTGCCGCGTGGTCGGCGCAGCGTCGTGGTGATCGCATCGGCGCCCTGCGTGGCAGCGACCGTGAACCACCGATTGCACCGGCAGGAGGCCCCCGTGGCGTGCTGCGCGTGCTGGATGCGCTCACCCGCTGGTACGCGCAGCCCCCGGCCGATGACCTTGGCCTGGAGCGCGCGCTGGACCATGCGGCCCGCGTGCTGCGCCCGGGCGCGCGCATGCTGGTGCTGGCCGATCCGCAGCAGGCCATCCATATTCCACCTGCGCGCTGGAGCGCGCTGGCCCAGCACCATGACCTCAGCCTGGTGCTGCTGGTCGATCCGTTGGAGATGCAGCCGCCCTCGGCCGCGCTGCAGTTCCAGACCGCGCAGCAGCGTATCGGCCTCGACCTGCGACGCAGCGAGGTGCAGGCCCATTGGCAGGCCCACTTCGTCGAACCGCTGCAGGAACTGCGACGCCAGCTTGGCGCGCGCCGTGTTGATGTGCAGGTGCTGTCCACCGATGCGCCCAGCGATGCCTGGCTGGCACCCTCCCCCACCGAGGTGCCGGCATGAGCGCCAACCTGCCGCTGCGCGATGTGCAGCTGCCGCCGGCCCCATCGTGGTGGCCACCGGCGCCAGGCTATCTGATGATCGGCGGTGGGGTGCTGCTGTTGCTGGTGGCGTTGGCCTTGCTGCGGTGGCAGCGTCGCCGACGTCGCCAGCGCTGGTTGCAGCTGTTCGACCAGGAGCTGGCGACCACCGCCGATGCTGCTGCAGAACTGGCGGCAATCGCCGGACTGCTGCGTCGCGCCGCGCGCCAGGCACAGCCCGGCAGTGAATCCCTGCGCGATGATGCGTGGTGGCAGCGTGTGGATCCGAAAGGCACGCTGCCCCCGGCACGTCGCAGTCTGCTGGCGGAAGGCGCCTATCGCCCACGGGTGGACGCCAGCGATGTGGCGGCGCTGCGCAGTTGGGCGCGCGAGCGCTATCTGGCCATGCTGCTGGAGCGGCGCCGATGAACCTGCTGGCAAGTTACTGGCCATGGCCGGACCTGCAGCTGGCGTGGCCGCTGGCCCTGCTGGCGCTGCCGTTGCCGTTGCTGATGCGCTGGTGGAAGCGTCGTGCCGATCCCGGCGCTGCGCTGCGCGTGCCCTATGCGGCGACGGAACTGGAAGCGCTGGCCGGAGGCGGCCGCGTTGATGTTTCGTGGCTGCGTACGCTGCTGTTGTGGCTGGGCTGGTGCGCGCTGTGCGTCGCGCTGGCTCGCCCGCAACAGCTGGGCGAAGCGATCACGCCACCGCAGCAGGGCCGGCAGATGATGCTGGCGATGGACGTGTCCGGCAGCATGGGCGAGGGCGACATGGTGCTGGGTGGGCAGGCGGTGGATCGCCTGACCGCAGCCAAGGCCGTGCTGGCCGATTTCCTTGATCGTCGTGCCGGTGATCGCATCGGCCTGCTGATCTTCGGCGACCGCGCCTACACGCTTACACCGCTTACTGCCGACCTGGCCAGCGTGCGTGACCAGCTGCGCGACAGCGTGGTCGGCCTGGCCGGGCGCGAGACGGCCATCGGTGATGCCATCGGCCTGGCAGTGAAACGCCTGCGCAGCCAACCCGAGGGACAGCGCGTGCTGATCCTGCTGACCGACGGCGTCAGCAACGCCGGCGTGCTGGAACCGCTGCGCGCGGCGGAAGTGGCCCGCGCCGAAGGTGTGCGTATCCATACCGTGGCATTTGGTGGTGATGGCAGCATGCGCCTGTTCGGCATTCCCATATCCGCCGACCAGGATCCGGTCGACGAGGCTACGTTGAAGAAGATCGCGAGCATGACCGGCGGCCAGTTCTTCCGCGCCCGCGACACCGCGCAGCTGGCCGGCATCTATGCCGAACTGGATCGGCTGGAACCGATCGCAGCGAAGGGGCCGAGCCTGCGCCCGCGCGAAGAGCGCTATGCCTGGCCGTTGGGTCTGGCGTTGTTGCTGGGCGCATTGGCATGGGTGTGGCCGGAGCGTCGCCGATGATCGCGTTGGCTTCCCATCTTCCCGACTGGAATGCGCTGCACTTCCTGCGCCCGGAATGGCTGTGGGCCCTGCTGGCGTTGCCGGTCATTCTTGCGCTGGCGTTGTACCGGCAGCGGCGCAGCGATGTGTGGCGAACCGCGGTGGATGCCCACCTGTTGCCGCATCTGCTGGCTGCGGGCAAGCGCCGGCGTGCACGCCTGCCCTGGGCCGTGCTGCTGGGCTGGACGCTGGCCTCGCTGGCCATGGCCGGACCGAGCTGGCGGCAGCAGGCGCAGCCGATGTTCCAGGCCAGCGCACCGCTGCTGGTGGTGCTGGATCTGTCCAGCCGGATTACCGCCACCGATCTGCCGCCCTCGCGCCTGCTGCAGGCGCGGGCGAAGGTGGGCGAGCTGCTGCGCGCACGCCAGGGCGGCCAGGTGGGCCTGGTGGTCTATGCCGAAGATGCCTACACCGTGGCGCCGCTGACCGACGACGGCAGCAACGTTGCGCTGTATCTGGACGCGTTGTCGCCCGATGTGATGCCACGTGATGGCCAACGTGCCGACCGCGGCATCGACTGGGCGACGCGGTTGATGCGCCAGATCGGGGCATTGCGGGGGCAGATCCTGCTGGTCAGCGATCAGGCGGATGATGAAGCGGCACTGGCCGCAGCGCAGGCGCGCAGCCTCGGCCTGCAGGTGTCGGTACTGGGCCTGGGCACGCCCGCTGGTGCGGCGTACCGGGATGGCAGTGGGCAGATCCGCCAGGCTGCGCTGGACGAAGGCAGCCTGCGTGCAGTGGCCACCGCAGGCGGTGGCCGCTATGCCCGCATCGCCGCCGATGACAGTGACCTGCACGCACTCGGTGTACTTGATGCACGCGAAGGTACCGCGGCGCAGCGGCCGGGCGAGGGCAAGCATAGGCGTGATGAGGGGTTCTGGCTGGTGCCACCGGTGATGCTGCTGGCGCTGCTCGCCTTCCGTCGCCGCGCGGTGCTGGCGGCCGTGCTGGCAGTGGGCCTGCTGCCGTGGATGGGGAATGTGCAGGCACAGGCACCTCCAGCGGCCGCTTCGCAGCCCGTGCAGGGCACGCTGTGGAAGCGTGCTGATCAACTGCAGCACCAACGCTTGGCGGAAGGCGTACAGGCTTACCGCAGTGGCGACTTTGCCAACGCACGCAAGCAATTCGAAGGCATCGACAGCGATGCCGGCTGGTACAACCTTGCCAATACGCTGGCGCGCCAGGGCAACTACGACGAAGCCATTACCGCCTACGACCGCGCGTTGGCGCTGCATCCCGGCATGGCCGATGCGGTCGCCAACCGTGCCGTGGTCAATGCCGCACGCAAGCGCAAGCCGCCGGGTGGCAAAGGCCAGGATCAGCAGAAACCGCCGCAGAACGGGCAGCAGAAGCAACCGCAGAACGGCCAGGGCCAGCAGCCGCAGCAGGGCCAGCAGAATCCCGGCCAGGGCCAGCCGCAATCGGGCCGCCCGCAGGGCCAGCCCAAGCCCGGTGACGACCAGAGCCAGTCGAGCCCGCAGCCCGGCGAGCGTGGCCGCGATGGCCAACAGGCGCCACCACAGGTGGAAGATGCCAAGGCGCAGGCCCAGGCTGATGAGCAGCAGCGCCAGCGCATGCAGCAGGCAATGCAGCAGGCACGTGAGGGCAAGGGCGAACAGGATGGCAAGCCCGTGCCAGGCAGTGACGGCAGCACCCCGCGCCAACGCGAGGAGCAACAAGCGGTGGAGGCCTGGATGCGGCGCGTACCGGATGATCCGGGGGCACTGCTGCGGGCCAAGTTCCAGCTGGAAAACGAACGCAGGAAGAGGGAAGGGCGATGACGCGGGCGATCAACATGCACGGGCGCTGGCCACTGCAGGTACTGGCGGCACTGCTGCTGTGGCTGCCGCTGCTGGCCTGGGCGCAGCCGCGCGCGTGGCTGGACCGCGACCGCATCGCGATGGGCGACACGGTCACGCTCAATGTCGAGAGCGACCAGGGCGCGCCGGACTTCACGCCATTGCGTACCGACTTCGATCTCAGCGGGCAGACCAGCAGCCGCCAGGTGGAGTGGAGCAACGGCAGCATGCAGCAGCGCAACCTGTACGGCGTGGCGTTGACGCCACGGCGCAGCGGTGCCCTGGTGGTGCCGGGCCTGCAGGTGGGCAGCGTACGTACCGCGCCGCTGACCCTGCAGGTGGATGCCGCTGCCGTGGCCGGCCCTGACAGCAATGCGGTGGCGTTCATCGAAACCGTTGTCGATGACCAGACACCGTATGTGCAGCAGAGCGTAGGCGTGGTGGTGCGGCTGTATTTCGCTTCGCAGCTGGCCTCCGGCGAACTGGTGCTGGATACCCCGGCAGGCGCGTCATTGCAGCGGGTGGGCGATGATCGCACCGATGTGCGACAGGTCAATGGCCGCCGCTACAACGTGGTCGAGCGGCGCTTCCTGCTGATTCCGGAGCGCAGCGGCGCGTTGCGCCTCGCCGGTGCCCGTTTCAGCGGGCGCAGCGCGGGCGGCTTCTTTGATGACTTCTTCGGTGGTGGCGACGGGCGCATGAATGCCACCGGCGCTGACCGCACGTTGCAGGTGCAGGCACAGCCGGCACAGGCGCCGCAGCCATGGCTGCCACTGCAGAGTCTCCAGCTGCGCTACACCAGTGCGCCGACCAGTGCCCGTACCGGCGAAGCGGCCAACGTGGTGGTCGAGGCGATTGCTGAAGGCGCGACCCGCGCGCAGTTCACCGACCTGCCGGTGCCGGATGTCGGCGCCAATGCGCAGGTGTTTGCCGAACCCGCGCAGTACGAAGAGACCTTCAACGGCAGTACGCCGCGGCTGAAGATCACCCGCCGTTATTCGATCGTGCCGCGCCAGCCGGGCGCGCTGGCGGTGCCTGGGCCGCGCTTGCCCTGGTGGGACGTGCGCAACGGCAAGGCGCAGGAGGCGAAGCTGCCGGACCTGACACTGACGGTTGCGGCCGGCACCGGCACGGTCACTGCCTCACCGGCAACGTTGCCGCCGATCGACACCGACGCCGCATTGCCGGGCACCGATGGCCAGGACAGCCGTATCGCGGCCACCGATCCGCGCGCCAGCGGCCTGGCCGAGCGTCCGTGGCCGTGGATGGCGGCGGCCATCGGTCTGGCGCTGCTGTGGCTGTTGACCCTGTTGTGGGGCTGGCAGCGAGGCCGGCGCCCGCGTGCAGTGACGCCTGTCGCTGGCAAGCCCTCTGTGCCGACTGTGGCGAGCGGACGTGCCGGCCTGGCCGAACTGCGCCGCGCGCTCGATGGCGAGGGGTTCGACCAGGTTGAAGCACAGCTGTGTGCGATGGCCGGCGTTGAACGCATCGAACAGGTCATCGCGCGGCTTGAGGATGCAGCCCAGCGCCAGGTGCTGCAGGACCTGCAGCAGGCACGCTGGGGCGGGCAGGGTGATCTGGCGCCGCTGCGTGCGCGCCTGCGCGAAGTCTTCCGTGACGGACCGCACTGGTCGACGGACGCGGGTGCCGTCGACACTGGGCTGGCGCCGCTGTATCCGCCACGGCGAACCTGAACCGGCGCCGCTTGCGCGCTTTGTTAGAGTGCATTCATTTTTCGAGGAAACCCGCGTATGACAGCAGCTGCTGCCGACAAGAAGAAGTTGCCCCTGCATTGGAAGATGGGCATCGGCTTTGCGATCGGCCTGGTCCTGGGACTGATCGTGCACGCCCTGGGCGGCAGCGTCGATGGTCTGCAGGCCGGTGCCAAGTGGGTAATGGACTACGTCACTACCCCGGCATCGGGCCTGTTCCTCAACCTGATCTTCATGCTGATCGTGCCGCTGATCTTCTCGGCGCTGATCATGGGTGTGTCGGAGATGGGCGACATCCGCGCCCTCGGCCGCATCGGCTGGAAAACGCTGGCCTACACCGTGCTGCTGTCCGGCATTGCCGTGGGCATCGGCCTGGTGCTGGTCAACCTGCTCAAGCCGGGTGCCGGCGTTGACCCGCAGGTCGCCGCGATGATGTTGTCGGAGAACGCCGAGCGCAGCAAGGAGATTGTCGCGGGCATCCATGGCACGCCGAAGGGCATGGACATGCTGCTGTCGATCGTGCCGAGCAACGTGCTGCAGGCTGCGTCTGACAACGGTGCGATCCTGTCGCTGATGTTCTTCGCGCTGATGTTCGGCATCGGCATGGTGCTGACCGACAACGAGAAGGTCGCCCCGCTGCGCCGCGCCATCGAAGGCGTGTTCGAAATCTCGATGACCCTGATCAACCTGGTCATCCGCCTGGCCCCGTATGCGGTGGCCTGCTTCATGTTCAACCTGGCCGCGCTGTTCGGCTTTGAGCTGATCATCCGCCTGGGCGCCTACGTGGGCGTGGTGGTGCTGGCCCTCGGCCTGCACATGGTGGTGACCTACGGTACGGCCGTATGGCTGTCCGGTCGCTCGCCGCTGTCGTTCTTCCGCGATACCCAGGAAGCGACGGTGATGGCGTTCTCCACGGCCTCCAGCAACGCCACCCTGCCGACCGCGCTGCGCGTGGCCGACCAGATGGGCCTGCCGCAGCGCGTGTCGCGCTTCGTGCTGACCGTGGGCGCCACCGCCAACCAGAACGGCACCGCGCTGTTCGAGGGCGTGACGGTGATCTTCCTGGCCCAGTTCTTCGGGGTGGACCTGAGCATCGGCCAGCAGATCATGGTGATGGCGGTCTGCATCCTCGGTGGCATCGGCACTGCCGGCGTGCCGTCGGGCTCGCTGCCGGTGGTGGCGATGATCTGCGCGATGGTGGGCGTGAACCCGCTCGGCATCGGCCTGATCCTGGGCGTGAACCACTTCCTGGACATGTGCCGTACCGCGCTGAACGTGACTGGCGACCTGGCCCTGACCACGCTGGTGGCCAAGGGCGAAGGCCACGATGGCCCGGCGCTGGGCCCGCAGCAGGACTGAGTCCGGAGCCACTGCTGGCGACCTGATCGGGGTCGGATTCCTTTCCGCAAAGAAAGGGATTCGACCCCTTTTCACATGCGGAATCCGGCGGAGATCATGAAGTGCCGGCCAGCGGCCGCCACGACCGGGCACGGTGAACCGACCCCCGGCCCGACGACTATGGGACAATAGGCCGCCCGCACGTCCGCGGCCGCCTCCCGATTCCGACAGAACCATGACGCAGCCTACCCGTCGCCAGTTGGCCAACGCCATCCGCTTCCTTGCCGCCGATGCGGTTGAAACCGCAAAGTCCGGCCACCCCGGCATGCCCATGGGCATGGCCGACATCGCCGAAGTCCTCTGGAACGACTACCTCCGCCATAACCCGAGCAATCCGCACTGGTTCAACCGCGACCGTTTCGTGCTGTCCAACGGCCACGGTTCGATGCTGCAGTACGCGCTGCTGCACCTGAGCGGTTACGACCTGCCGATCGAGCAGCTGAAGCTGTTCCGCCAGCTGGGCAGCCACACCGCCGGTCATCCGGAACGCCACGAGACCCCGGGCGTGGAAACCACCACCGGCCCGCTGGGCCAGGGTTTCGCCAACGCCGTGGGCTTTGCCCTGGCCGAGAAGCTGCTGGCACAGCGCTTCAACCGCCCGGAGCTGGAAGTGGTCGACCACCGCACCTGGGTGTTCATGGGCGATGGCTGCCTGATGGAAGGCGTGTCGCATGAAGCGGCGTCGCTGGCTGGCACCTGGGGCCTGCACAAGCTGGTCTGCTTCTGGGACAACAACCACATCTCCATCGACGGCAACGTCGAGGGCTGGTTCACCGACAATACCCCGGAGCGTTTCGAGGCCTATGGCTGGAACGTGGTCCGCGATGTTGATGGCCACGACCCGGAGAGCATCAAGGCCGGCATCGAGGCCGCGCTGTCGCAGAGCGACAAGCCGACCCTGATCTGCTGCCGCACCACCATTGGTTTTGGTTCGCCGAACAAGGCGGGCAAGGAATCCAGCCACGGCGCACCGCTGGGCAAGGACGAGCTGGAGGCCACCCGCAAGCAGCTGGGCTGGGAGTACGGTCCGTTCGAGATCCCGCAGGCGATCTACGACGGCTGGCGCGCCAATGGCGCCGGCACCCTGCGCCAGGCCGAGTGGGAACAGCTGTTCGACAAGTACGCCAGCCAGTACCCGGGCGAAGCCGCCGAACTGACCCGCCGCTCGCACGGCGAGCTGCCGGCCGACTTCGTTGCCAAGGCCGATGCCTACATCGCCCAGGTGGCCGCTGAAGGCCCGACGATCGCTTCGCGCAAGGCCTCGCAGCTGGCCATTGAAGCCTTCGCCCCGCTGCTGCCGGAAATCGTCGGCGGCTCGGCCGACCTGGCGCACTCCAACCTGACCCTGTGGAAGGGCAGCAAATCGGTTGCCAGCGACGACGCCAACGCCAACTACGTGTACTACGGCGTGCGCGAGTTCGGCATGACCGCCATTGCCAATGGCCTGGCCCTGCACGGTGGTTTCATTCCGTTCGACGCCACCTTCCTGGTGTTCAGCGACTACGCCCGCAACGGCGTGCGCATGAGCGCGCTGATCCCGGCCCACGCCATCCACGTCTACACCCACGACTCGATCGGCCTGGGCGAAGACGGCCCGACCCACCAGCCGGTGGAGCACCTGGCCTCGCTGCGCTACATCCCGAACAACGACGTGTGGCGTCCGTGCGATGCGGTCGAGTCGGCAGTGAGCTGGAAGGCCGCAATCACCCGTCAGGACGGCCCGAGCTGCCTGGTGTTCAGCCGCCAGAACCTGCCGCACCAGCCGCGCAGCGCCGAGCAGATCGCCCAGATCGAACGCGGTGGTTACGTGCTGGCCGATGCTGCCGGCACCCCGGACGTGATCCTGATCGCCACCGGTTCGGAAGTCTCGCTGGCCACCGAAGCCAAGGCCCAGCTGGACGCGGCCGGCCTCAAGACCCGCGTGGTCTCGATGCCGTCCACCGACGTGTTCCTGCGCCAGGATGCGGCCTACCGTGAATCGGTGCTGCCGAATGCCGTGCGCAAGCGCGTGGCTGTGGAAGCCGGCGTCACCGGTTTCTGGCGCCAGTTCGTCGGCCTGGACGGTGCCGTGATCGGTATCGACACCTTCGGCGCCTCGGCCCCGGCCGACCAGCTGTACAAGCACTTCGGCATCACCACCGCCCACGTGGTGGAAGCGGCCAAGTCGCTGTAAGCAGCATCGCAGCGTGATGAAGGAAAGGCCGGCGCACGCCGGCCTTTTCTTTGCCGCAGGAAAAAGGGGACGGAGGGGATTAAGTCGTATGTGCACATACGACTTAATCCCCTCCGTCCCTTTTCCCTTTGTCCGGCATGCTCCGCTCGGCGGTGCCGCTGTCGCGTTGGCCTCCTCATCTGACCTGCGATGTCTGCGAAAAGGAGGGCTGCCGAGGCTCCCTCAGAAGTAGGCATGGACAGCAAAAGCGGCGCGAAAACACACGGCATACTTGCGATGTGTAAGGTGTTGCCTTACACTTGCGGCTCATGATCGTCAGCTTCAGGCACAAGGGCCTGAAAGCGCTCTATGAGCGGGGCGACATTTCGGGAGTCCGTGCGGATCATGTGGCTCGGTTGCGGCGTTTGCTTCTGCAGCTGGATCAGGCCCGGCTGCCTGGAGACATGGGTCTGCCCGGCAATCGCCTGCACCCTCTGCGGGGAAGCTATAGCGGCTACTGGGCTGTAAGTGTCTCGGCGAGTTGGCGATTGGTGTTCCGTTTTCGTGGGCTCGACGTCGAACTGGTCGATTACCTTGATTACCACTAGGAGTCTGCTCGATGCCGTTGCATGATCCGCCGCATCCCGGGGAATCGCTGCGCGAAGACATCCTGCCAGCGATCAGCATGTCGATCAGTGCGCTGGCGCAGCATCTTGGCTATTCACGTGGACAGCTGTCGACGATCATCAACGGGCACGCCGGCATCTCCGCGGAACTCGCATTCCGCCTTGAGCTTGCAGGTCTGGGCAATGCCCGCATGTGGCTGGCGATGCAGGCGGCATACGACCTGTGGCAGGTCGAGCATCGAGAACATCCGCCCATTGCCCGCCTGTATCTTGAGGACTCAGTGAGGATAGGACAGTAGATCCACGCCACGTGTGGATGAGAAAGGGGACGGAGGGGATTAAGTCGTATGTGCACAAACGACTTAATCCCCTCCGTCCCCTTTCTCAGGCGGTGCGCGCCAGTGCCAGCCGCAGGAGGCGCGCGTCCAGGCGTTCGGCGAAATCCTTCGGGGCCTGCAGGCCCATGCGCTGCAGGTACACCGCATCGCCATCGCCGGCCGGTTGGCGCAGCGCTGCCCAGACGGTACGCAGCTTGTCGCCACGGGTCTGCGTGTTGGCCTTCAGCCAACCCAGCGCCTTCACCAGCACCTGCTCGATCTCGTTGAAGTCGCTGCCCAGCGGATAGTCGGGCAGGCTGCCGTCGGCGCGGAACGGTGCCAGCGCCGCCGCCAACGCCTGTGGCGTGTTGCGCTGCTGCTGTTCCGGATCTGGTTGCGCGGCCGCCAGCAGCTTGCGCGAGGCATGTGCCTGCTGCAGCAGGCCGCCCTGGAACGGGGCTTCGGTGATCGCGGTCATCGCATGCACGCAGTCCTCGTCGGTCAGCCCACGCAGATCGGCGATGCCGTACTCGTTGAGGTAGATGTCGCGCAGATGGCGCGGGATGGTGGTATGCCCGTAGTTCCAGCGCACGTTGGATTTGCGCTGGCCCTTGTCATCGCGCGCGGCGCGGAACATCAGCACGCTGCGCGCTTCCGGCAGCGCATGTGCCATCGCCACGAAGTTGTACTGGCCGCCTACGCCGGACACTACGCGTCCGTCGTCCAGCGCATCCGACACCGCCGCACCCAGCGCGGTGGCCATCATGCAGGAGTTGAAGAAGCGCGCGTGCCGGCGCTGCAGGCGTTCCAACGTTTCGTTGCCGCCGTACAGCTGGTTGATCTCGCTGATCCGGCGCATGCCGATTGCGCGGCACTCGTCTTCCGGCAACGTGCGCAGCCACTCGTAGAATTCCGGCGAGCCCAGGTAGAACGCGCCATGCAGGTACTCGCCCTCGGCGGCCAGGGTGGCGTGATCGATGGACAGCGTGCTGCCATTTTCAATGCGCTGCATCAGCGCCAGGTCGTCGTGCACCTTGCGCTTGATCACCCCGGTCTGCACCAGCCGGCGGAAGCCCTCGTTGAGCATCTCGCTGCAGCCGTACAGGCCCACCTCGAACGGATCCAGTCCGCCGATTTCCTGCACCAGCGGGTGGCTGGCCAGCTGCGGGTCCAGCGCGTGCAGTACGCGGCGGTAGCGGGCGTTGTCGGTGTGGCGCAGCACCAGCGCATGGCTGAGCGCATCGGCCAGCGTGCCGATGCCAATCTGCAGGGTGCCGCCATCGCGCACCAGCGTGCTGGCGTACAGGCCAATGGCGTAGTCAGCATCGCCAACTGGCTGCCGCGGCAGGCCGAACAACGCCGGGTACGGCGGTGGCGGGGTGATCACCAGATCGAAGAACGACACATCGACCGTCGCCGAGCCGCCCAGATAGGGCAGCTGCGGGTCGATCTCGGCGATCAGCAACGGGCGCGGCAGCCCGCGCGCGGTCATCGCATCCAGCGTGTCCTGGGTGATGTCGTTGTTGCACGACAGCGAGAGCCGGCGGTCATCGGGCCGCATCGCCACCTTCTGCACGATCACCTGCGGCGCGCGCTGCGCCACCGCATCGGCGGCGTGGGTGTAGTTCAGGCTGGTATAGCTGGATTGCGCCTGCCGCGACCCGAGCAGGGCGCCGGATTGCATGTAGAACTCTTCCACCTGCACATGTGCCGGCAACGCGTCGCGCGCGATCGCATCGGCATAGGCCAGGCGCGGGAAGTCGTCGCCGAAATGGCGCTGCGCGAACGGCGCCAGGAAGCGCGCTTCCAGGCCGTTGCCCCGCGCCTTCGGCGGATTCAGCGACAGCGCGGTATACAGCTGCAGCGGCCGCGAAGGGTCGTGCTCGACGCGTGCGTAGAGGGCATTGAGCAGCCGGTGTGGCTTGCCCAGTGCCAGCGGTGCCCCGATCCGCAGCGGCCCGTCCACGCGCGCAAACAACCAGTCGACAGCGGCGTCCAGGTCGGTGAGGTGTTCGGTCATGCGGGGCGGTCCTGCGTGTGGGGGAGTGCTGGCATTACAGCATGTCGGGCTTGAACCGCCGTCGACGCGAGACTTCCGCGCCGGACACCATGAACTGCCCATCGCCCCGGTAATGCACCGTGCGCGGCAGCTTCGGCCGGGGCGCGACGTGGGCGCGCACGATTTCCCAGATGAACAGGTTGCTCGATTGCACCTGGCTGTCGTCGTACAAGCGGCATTCGAAGCACGAATGACATTGGCCGACCAGCGGCGCGCCGACCTCGCGCGCGGGCAATGCGTCGAGACCGAAACGGGCGAACTTGTCGACCTCGCGGCCGCTGCAGTTGCCGATGTCCACCACGGTATCGAGCAGCTCCACGCCGGGCACGTTGATCACGCACTCGCCGCTGCCACGGGCCAGCGCATGGCTGTGGTTTTCGTTCCACAGGTAGGTGGCGACCAGCGAAGGCGAGAAGCCCATCACCATGTGCCAGCCCATCGTCATCAGGTTGCGCTGGCCGCGCCAGGCCGTGCTGACCAGCACGATCGGGCCGGGTTCGAGGAAGTGGCGGGCCTGCTCGACCGGGAAATCCTTCTTGGGCAGCGCTTTCATCCGGGGCCTGGAGCGGGAGGAACCGATGCTGGCGCAGCCGGGATGAACCTGGAGTCGAGGGGCTTGACAGACGATTCGATTACGCGCGTAATCGGATGGTCGATTACGGATGTAAACCATGAGCCCGATCAGCGAAGCCGAAGCCGTTGTGATGGAGGTGCTCTGGCAGCAGGCACCGCGTAGCGCCGACGAAGTGGTCGCCGCGCTGGCCCACCGCGACTGGGCCGAGCCGACCATCAAGACCCTGCTCAACCGCCTGCTGACCAAGGGCGCGATCGCCGCCGAACGTGATGGACGGCGCTACCTGTACCGGCCGCTGCTGCAGCGCCAGGCATGGGTGGAGGCGCAGAGCCAGGATTTCATCGGGCGAGTCTTTGAAGGGCGCGTGGCGCCGTTGGTCGCGCACTTCAGCGAACGTGGCCAGTTGAGCGCGCAGGACATCGCCGAACTGAAGAAGCTCATCCAGGAGCTGGACCATGACTGAGCTGCTCGACGGACTGTGGCAGGCCAGCCTGTGGCTGGCGGTGGGCGTGGTCCTGCTGGCGGTGATGCGGCCATTGCTGGTGCGATTGGGCGGCGCGGGACTGGCCTATCGCAGCTGGTGGTTGTTGCCGATGCTGCTGGTGGCGCTGATGCTGCCGTTGCCGCAGGTTGCGCTGTTGCAGCAGGTGCCCACGCTGCCGCTGAAAGTGATGCCCGGTGCCCTTGATAGCGTGGCCGGGCATTGGCTTTCATGGGCCGGGCTGTTGTTCACGCTGTGGGCACTGGGCGCGGGTATCTGCCTGCTGCGTGACCTGCACGCACAACGTCGTTTCGAACGGCGCATGGGGCCACTGACGCTGCGCACCGATGGAAGCTGGCAGGCCATTGGCGATCCAGGCCTGCCCGCGCTGGTGGGCCTGTGGCGGCCGCGCATCGTGGTCGGCCCGGAATTCGATCAGCAGTTCAGTGCACAGGAGCAGGGCCTGATCCTGCAACACGAGCGCAACCACCGTCGCAACGGCGATCACTGGGCCAACGGCGCGCTGCTGCTGATGCGCGCGGCGTTCTGGTTCCACCCGCTGGTGCCGTGGGCTGCACGCCGCTTCCTGCGCGATCAGGAGCTGGCCTGTGATGCCCGCACCATGGCCCCGCAGCCTGCGCTGCGCGGCCTCTACGCCAGCACGCTGCTGAAGGCGCAGCTGGTCCACCCGGTTGCGCCCGCGGTCTGCCATTGGCGCGGCCAACCCGTGTTGAAGGAGCGTATTGCCATGTTGAAGCAGTCCAAGCGGAAGGCATTGCCGTGGGTGTCGGGCCAGGTACTGGTGGTCGGGTTGTGCCTGGGAATGGGAGCGGTGGCGTGGGCCAGCCAGGGCGGTACGGCGGGAGGCCCGGCAGGGCCCGTCATGGATCGGGAGATCCAGGTCGACAAGATGCCGCCACCGTCCTACCCGAAGTCCGCGGTCGAGCAGCGCCAGGTGGGCGTAGTGAACCTGCGCGTGGAAGTGGACGCCCAAGGGCATCCCACTGATGTCCAGGTGCTCAGTGCCACCAACCCGGGCGTATTCGATGCGGTGTCGATCGCCGCCGCACGCAGCTGGACCTATCGGCCGGCGGTGAAGCATGGCCAGCCGGTTGCAGGGGCGGTGAAGATTCCGATCACCTTCGCCATGGATGACACCGAGGACGCGAAGTGAAGTCCGCGCCGCTGTTGATGATGGCGGCGCTGCTGGTGGGGTGTGCAACCCAGGATCGCCTGACCACGGTCGATACCCGCAGCGAGAATGTCGGTCACCAGCGCCTGCGGCCCGATGCGGGGGGAGGGACCGGCCAGATCCAGCGCTACACGCTGGCCGCCAGCGAAGGCTACCGCATGCCGCAGCTGCATACGGCACCGGATCCGGTAGTGGGCGAGCGTGATCCACGCACCTCGCTGCCGCCGACTACGGTCTGCCTGCAGGTGGTGGTGGATGCGCAGGGCAGCGTTGAGCGCAGCATCCCGCTGACCGACCGCAGCGAATGCCGTGCGGGTGAGGCACCGGAGAATGCGCCCTTGCTGCAGGCAGCGCAGGAGGCGGTTGCCATGTGGAAATACTCGTCTGCCGCGGTCTGCCACTTCGCACCGGGCAAGGTGCCGGCTGATCGCGGCGACTGCCGCAGTGCCGAGCGGGTCGAACCGGTGGCTGTCACCCTGCAGTACGCCTTCACCTTCGAGGTCGTGAAGGGCCAGCATGTGGTGCGCACGCAGGGGAAGTGAACGGGGCTGATTCCCGACGGAACGGTAGCGCCGGGCCTTGCCCGGCGGGTACCGCGGCGCCTATCAGGCCCCGCCCTGGATGTTGGCTATCACCGCGGGCTGCATCAGCTTCGGTTCTTCCAGCGTGGCATCGCGGGCCTGCCGCACGCTGACGAATTCCGCCTCGGCTACACCGTCGTGCACGTGGATGTTGTGCGCGCGCTGTTCGCCGACGGTGGTTTCGTTGGCGAAGCCGCGGCCACCCGGGCCGTAGTCGTGGCAGACAAACACGCGCGTTGCATCGGGCAGGGCCAGCAGGCGCTGGATCGAGCGGTACAGCTGCGCGGCATCGCCGCCCGGGAAATCGCAGCGGGCAGTGCCACCGTCGGGCATGAACAGCGAGTCACCGGTGAACAGCGCGTCGTCGATCAGATAGGCAATGCTGTCGCTGGTATGGCCGGGCACGGCGATCACCTGACAGCGTAGTTCGCCCAGAGCGAAGGTTTCGCCGTCGCTGAACAGGTGATCGAAGATTTCATCTGCGGCAGGAAGCTGCAGGCCATAGCGTGGTGCAAACGTTGCCTGTACCGCGCGGATGCCTTCGCCGATGGCCAGCGTGGCCTGCGGGAAGCGACGCTTCAGGCGGCGCCCGGCCGACACATGGTCAGCGTGGGCATGGGTTTCCAGCAGCCAGCGCAGCTGCAGGCCTTGTTGCTCGATGGCCTGCAACGCGCCATGCAGCGGCGCTTCACTGCTGGCGTCGGTATCCGGGTCGTAGTCCAGTACCGGGTCGATCAGCGCTGCCTCGCTACTGGCCGGGTCGCTGACCAGGTAGCTGAAGGTGTTGCTGTCACGGTGGAAGAACGACTGCACCTGGACCGACATCGGAGCTCTCCTCAGCGCGCGCCGAGCACGCGGTTCAGCAACTGCGCCAGGTTTTCACCGGCCAGTCGCAGCTGCGCTTCGGCCAGCGGCCGGTAGCGCTCGGTGTATTCGTCACCGATTTTACGCTTGGCCGGATAAACGCCAGCTTGCATGGAGATGCGGCAGCTGGCCTCGGCCCACGTCTGCGGGTCGCGCTGCGGGCTGGACTGGCGTGCCAGCTTCGGTGCGCGCAGTCCCTGCAGCAGCGGCAGATAGCCCGCGTCGTCCAGCTTGCGGGTGTTGAGCATGCCGCTGTCCCACAGCGAGTGCAGGTTGGTGCCGCGGTTGCCGAACTGCAGCTGGAAATCGTTGCCGCCCTTGTCGTGGGCGTAGCCGGCGTGCATCGGCTGATGGATGTCGCCGACCAGGTGCACGACGAACTTCAGCGCCTGCAGGCGCTCGCCATCGGTCAGGTTGCGGTCGCCGAGGATGGCACTCTGCGCCTTCAATGCCTCGACGATGCAGTTGCCGTTCCTGCAGTGCTTCGGTGCTTCGTAATGGCAGTTGTCTTCGGCGATGTTGACGTAGTGCCAGCCGGCCGAGCGACGGCCCAGGCCCGGGTCCTTGGCGCGCAGCTGGTCGGCCCACGGCGCGATGCTGGCCAGGGTGGCGTCCGGTTCGGTGGCCAACAGGCGGTCCACTTCGGCGCGGGCGGTGGGGGTGAGGCGGGCGTCGGCGACTTCGGCGACAAGGCGGTGGCCTTGCGCACCCCAGGCATGGGCGGGGGCGGAGACGAACAGCAGGGCCGGCGCGAGGGCGGCGGCGAGGAACAGGGAGTGCAGGGCTTTCATGCGCACATTCTAGCGGGGTAGGTGGATTGAAGAGCGGCGCGTTCCTGTTCCGAAGTGGGAGCGTAGAGGGAGGGGCGGCGGGACACGCCGTGAACCCCGCTCCGCGGTCCGGCCCAGCCGCTGGCGGCTGTGCGTTCGGGCGCTTGCGAAGCAGTGCTTCGCAAGCAAAGCGCCCTCACCCCTGGGGGCTCGATGGCGCCATCCATGGCGCCAACGGTCCCGCCGCCCCTCCCTCTGCGCTCCCCTCCAAACATGGCCGCGGAGGCGGATGCAAACGTCAAAGGCAAGATCAAAGACAAATGCAGGATCAAAATCTGCATCCTGCAATTGCAGGCCACCAGTACGCCTCGAATGTACAGATTCTGCTTCTGCTTGAGCTGGCGCGCGCAGATGGGAAGGGTGGAGAGGGTGGGGGGGGCGGGACCGTTCGCCGCATGGATGCGGCGATCGAGCCTACAGGGACGTATTTACGGCGTGTCCCGATCACCTCACCCTCTCCGCCCAATTCCGGAAGCCGGTGCTTCTCGCACAAACAAAAAAGCCCCGGCAATTACCGGGGCAACATGCTGCGAGGGTTTTGCGTGTAGCGGGGGAGCGGGGGCGAAGCCCCCGCGCCCAATACACCGCTTTAGAACTTGAAGACGTACGAAGCGCCGTAGACCAGCGGATCGATGTTGACCGTGCCGATCTTCTCGCCGTTCAACTTCACCTTGCTGTCGATGTCGATCCAGCGCATGTCCACGCGCAGGGCGCCCTTTTCGCCGATCGCGAAGTCCACGCCCGCATGCGCGGCCAGACCCCACGAATCCTGCAGCTTCAGCTTGCTGCCGGCCAGCGCGCCGGTGGTGTCTTCGCTGAAGAAGGTCGTGTAGTTCACGCCCGCGCCAACGAACGGCGATACCTTGCCCTTGCTGTTGAAGTGGTACTGCAGGGTCACCACCGGCGGCAGCTGCTTGGTGCTGCCCACGCGGCCCAGGCCGTTGATGTTGATGTCGTGCTTGAACGGCAGCGCGGCCAGCACTTCGATGCCCAGGTTGTCGGCAATGAAGTACTCGCCGGTGATGGTCGGCTTGACGTCGTTGTCGACGTCGACCTTCAGGGTGTGGCCCGCCAGCCAGCCGTTGTTCGACTTCGGCGCCACCTGGTGGATGCCGGCCGAAACGGTCCAGTCGCCCTTGGACTGGGCCATGGCCGGGGCAGCGGCAAGGGACAGGGCGGCGGCCAGGCTGGCCACGATCAGGGGGGAGGTCTTGCGCATGGGGATGTTCTCGTTGCTGGGTGGATGGCGACAGTCTCGGCCTCACGCCGCGCTAACGCTTTGATCCGGATCAAATCCTGTCCGGCAGCCCGCCGCGGGGCCCGGCTGGCCCACGGTGGCCAGCGGCGGTTTGCTAGACTTGTGGGCCCTATCCATCCCGCCGCACCCGTCGCGGCTGCAGGAGCTTGAGAAATGGCAATCAAGGTTGGTATCAACGGTTTCGGTCGCATCGGGCGTAATGTCCTGCGCTCGGCGGTGCTGAACTTCGGCGACGACATCGAAATCGTGGCCATCAACGATCTGCTGGAGCCGGATTACCTGGCCTACATGCTCAAGTACGACTCCGTGCACGGCCGTTTCAAGGCCGACGTGGCGGTGCAGGGCAACGACCTGCTGGTCAACGGCAAGAAGATCCGCCTGACCCAGGAGCGCGACCCGGCCAACCTGAAGTGGGACGAAGTCGGCGCCGACGTGGTGCTGGAAGCCACCGGCCTGTTCCTGACCAAGGAAACCGCGCAGAAGCACATCGATGCCGGCGCCAAGAAGGTCATCATGTCGGCGCCGTCGAAGGACGACACGCCGATGTTCGTGTACGGCGTGAACGACAAGACCTACGCCGGCCAGGCGATCATCTCCAACGCTTCGTGCACCACCAACTGCCTGGCTCCGCTGGCCAAGGTCATCAACGACAAGTGGGGCATCAAGCGCGGCCTGATGACCACCGTGCATGCGGCAACCGCCACCCAGAAGACCGTCGATGGCCCGTCCAACAAGGACTGGCGCGGTGGCCGTGGCATCCTGGAGAACATCATTCCGTCGTCCACCGGTGCGGCCAAGGCCGTCGGCGTGGTCATCCCGGAACTGAACAAGAAGCTGACCGGCATGAGCTTCCGCGTCCCGACCTCGGACGTGTCGGTGGTCGACCTGACCGTCGAGCTGGAGAAGGAAGCCACCTACGCCGAGATCTGTGCGGAAGTGAAGGCACAGAGCGAAGGTCCGCTGAAGGGCATCCTGGGCTACACCGAAGACAAGGTGGTGGCCACCGATTTCCGCGGCGAGACCTGCACCTCGGTGTTCGACGCCGACGCCGGCATCGCCCTCGACGGCACCTTCGTCAAGCTGGTCACCTGGTACGACAACGAGTGGGGCTACTCGAACAAGTGCCTGGAAATGGCCAAGGTCATCGCCGCCAAGTAAGGCGGGCGTAGATCGCAGACGGACCCCGGCCTGGCCGGGGTTCGTCGTTTATGGGGCCGGCCCTGTCGTAGCATGGGCCGGTCGACCGCCGCCGCTGGGGCGCGGGAACGCAATGGAAGCACGCAATGGAAGCATTGATAGCCCTGGTCGTACTGGTCCTGCTGGCCATCCCGCTGCTGCTGGTGGTGGCACTGGTGATGATTGCCGGCCTGCGCCGTCGCGTCGCCGCGTTGGAAAGCGCGATGGCCGCTGCGCCTGTCGCTGCCAAGCCGGCCGCCGCCACGCCCGCGCCTGAACGGCCTGCGGCCCCCCCTGCGGCCAGTGCCGATCCACCCTTCCTGCGGCCGGTGGCGGCGGCTGCACCGCCTCCTCCTCCGCCTCAGCCAACGCCGCCGGTGCGCGAAGCGGTGCCCACGGCAGCGGAGGCGCCGCGCCCGATCGCACCACCGCCGGTGCCACCCGCGCCGATGCAGCCGCCGTTGCCTTCCGAACCGGCGCTGCCGAACTTCATCGAGCGCGGCATTGGCGCGGTCAAGCGCTGGTTCACCGAAGGCAACGTGCCGGTCAAGATCGGCATGCTGGTGCTGCTGGCCGGTGTTGCCGCGCTGTTGAAGTACGTCAGCGACCAGGGCTGGCTGGTGCTGCCGATCGAACTGCGCCTGGCCGGCATCACCGTGGGTGCGCTGGGCCTGCTGGCCTTCGGCTGGCACCAGCGCGAGCGCCGGCGCCTGTTTGCGTTGGCGTTGCAGGGCGGCGCCATCGGTGTGCTGCTGCTGACCATCTTCGCGGCGTTCAAACGCTTCGACCTGATTCCGCCCGGCTTCGCTTTCGTCAGCTCCATTGCACTGGTGGCCGGGCTGTGTGTACTGGCGGTGGTGCAGAACTCGCGCACGCTGGCGGTACTGGGCATCCTGGCCGGCTTCATGGCCCCGCTGTGGCTGTCCACCGGCAGTGGCAACCATGTGGGGTTGTTCAGCTACTACGCGGTGCTCAACGCGGGCATCTTCGCCATCGCCTGGTTCCGTCCATGGCGAGCGCTGAACCTGCTTGGCTTCGCCTTTACCTTCGGCATCGGTACGTTCTGGGGCGTGCTGCAGTACGCGCCGGACAAGTTCAGCAGCACCGAGCCGTTCCTGCTGCTGTTCTTCGCCTTCTACCTGTTGATCCCGCTGCTGTACGCACGCCGGCAGCCCGCCGGGCGACGCGACCTGGTCGACGGCAGTCTGGTGTTCGGCACGCCGCTGGTCGCGTTCTCGCTGCAGGCCGGCATGCTGCACGAGCAGCCGATGACGCTGGCGCTATGCGCGCTGGGCCTGGCGGCGATCTATGCGGTGCTGGCGCGGGCGCTGATCGCGCGTGCGTCGTACACCGTGCTGGCGCAGTCGCATGCGGTGCTGGCGGTGGGCTTCGCCACGCTGGCGGTGCCGCTGGCCTTGTCGGCGCGCGCCACCGGCGCGGTCTTTGCGCTGGAAGGCGCCGGCCTGGCCTGGTTGGGCCTGCGCCAGAAGCGCTGGCTGCCGCAGGTGTCCGGTGCGCTGCTGCAGATCGGCGCTGCGTTCGCCTTCGTGGCCGGCGGCGATCACTGGCATGAGGACCTGCGCTTCCTGATCAACCCGACTGCCATCGGCGCGCTGCTGCTGGCCCTGGCAGGCTTCGCGTCGGCCTGGAGCTACCAGCGCAGGTCACGCCACGAGATCGCCCTGGTCTACTACCTGTGGGGCCTGCTGTGGTGGCTGGGTGGCCTGGTGCATGAGATCACCCGTTTCTTCCCGTACCGCACCGAAGGGGATGCATTGCTGGTGCTGGCTGCCGTCACCGCATGGCTGGCCGCCGAAATGCAGCGCCGCCAGCCGGCGCGCGCACTGGGCGTGACCGCGCTGGCGATGCTGGCGCTGGGCTTCCCGCTGGCGCTTTTGCAGAGCGATGCGCACCATCAGCCGTTCGCCGGCTACGGTGCGCTGGCCTGGGCGGTGTTCGCGGTGCTGGGTGTGCGCACGCTGCTGTGCCTGCGCCAGGGGGGCGACACGGTGGCGCGCATCGCGCAGTTCCTGTGGTGGCTGCTGTGGCCGTCGCTGCTTTCGCTGCTGGCCCTGTGGGGCGGTGGCGAGGCCGATCTGGCACAGGGCTGGACGACGCTGCTGGTGACCCTGCCGTGGTTGCTGATGGCGGCGCTGTCGCTGTGGCGCTGGAATGCACTGCGTTGGCCGCTGGGTGCAGCGTTCGACAGCGTGCGCCAGCCGCTGCAGTGCGTGCTGTTCGGGCTGCTGTCGATGGGATGGCTGTTCGGCCAGCTGCTGCCGGGCGACGCCGCGCCGCTGTTGTGGCTGCCGGTGCTGAATCCGGCCGAGGTCGGACAATGGTTGAGCCTGCTGCTTCTGGCGCGCTGGTTGTACAGCGATCAGGCACCGCAGGCATTGCTGAACATCCGCATGCCGCTGCTGTCCCTGGCAACCTTCGTCGCGCTGACCAGCGTTGTGCTGCATGGCGTGCACCAGTGGGGCGGGCTGTCGTGGAATGTGTCGATGATGCGCTTCAGCCTGGCGCAGACCAGCCTGACCGTGTTGTGGAGCGTGCTCGGCGTGATTGCCTGGGTGTGGGGATCGCGCCGTGGCCAGCGCGTGCTGTGGATGGTCGGTGCCGTGCTGATGGGCGTGGTACTGGCCAAACTGGTCATTGTCGATCGCCAGCACCTGGGCAATCTGCTGGGCATCGCATCGTTCATCGCCTACGGCCTGCTGTGCACGGTCGTGGGTTATCTGGCACCGGCACCGCCCAGCGCGGCGCCGTCCGTGGAGGAAAAACAATGAGGAAGTGGAGCAGGGCGCTGCTGCCGACAATGTTCGGCATGCTGGCCGCCGTGGCGGTGCAGGCCGCCGACTACCGCACGCAGTACGCCGAGCAGTGGCCGCTGACGCTGTCCAGCGCGCAGTCCGGTGCATACAGGGTGGTTCTGGAGCCGGCCATCTATCGCCGTGCCGGTGCCGCAGACCTCGGTGACCTGCAGGTGTTCAACGCCGCCGGCCAATCGTTGCCATCGGCATTGCTGGCGCCGGACCAGCCGCTGGCCCAGCCGCCCGTGCAGCGTGAGCTGCCGTGGTTCGCGTTGCCGCCGCTGGCCGAAGCACAGCGCAACGATCTGCAGTTGCTGACCGAGCGCGATACCGATGGCCGTGTCCGTCGCGTCGAAGCACGCGTGAGCGGCGGTGCGGCAACGAACGGGCAGGGGGGCTGGCTGATCGATGCCAGCGTGCTCGGCGAGCAACCGTTGGCGGCCCTGGTGCTGGATTGGGCTGACAGCGGACAGCCGTTGCAGGCGCAGGTGCAGCTGGATGCCAGTGACGATCTGCAGCACTGGCGCGCGGTCGGGCGTGACATTCCGCTGGTGGACCTGCAGCGCGCCGGCAAGCGCCTGCTGCAGCGCCGGCTGCAGGTGAATGGCGAAGCACGCTACCTGCGCGTACTGGCACAGGGCGATGCGCGTCTGCCGACGCTGCGCAGTGTGCTGGCCGAGCTGCCGCCGGCACCGGCCACACTGCCATGGGAGTGGTTGTCGCTGGAACCGACCTCGAAGGGCAAGGGCGAGTACACCTTCGAGATGGATGGCCGGTTCCCGGCGGCGCGTGCCGACGTGGCCAGCACCGACAACAGCCTGGTGCAGTGGACATTGTTCAGTCGCGATGACGAGAGTGCAGAGTGGCAGCGCCGCAGTGCGCCGTGGATTGCCTACCAGCTGCAGCAGGGCGCGCAGGGCCAGCGCCAGCAATCAGCGGCCCAGCCGCTGGGCGGCGTGCATCGCGACCGCTACTGGAAGTTGGTGGCAAACCCGGCGGAAACTGCGACCGCACCGACCCTGCGCCTGGGCTATCAGCCGGAAGTACTGGTGTTCCTGAGCCAGGGTGCAGCGCCGTATGCACTGGCGGTGGGCAGCGCGACCGCGCGCCGCATGGAAGCGCCGATTGGTGTGCTGATCGAGGAACTGCGACAGCGCAATGATCCGTCGTGGCAGCCGACGCTGGCCCGCCTGGAAGGCAGCCCGGAGCCGCTGGCCGGCGACGCGGCGCTGAAACCGCAGCACGATTGGAAGTCGTGGTTGCTGTGGGCGTTGCTGGGGCTGGGTGTGTTGGTCGTTGGCGGCCTGGCGGTCAGCCTGCTGCGGCAGAAGCCGGCGCCTTCGGCGTAGGTTCCGGCGAACGGCGCAGCCCCTCGTGGGTGGGGTTGGTCGTGCAAAGCAAAAGCAAAAGCCGCGCTTGGCCGGGCGGGGTGGGTTCGTGGGGGACGCCGCAAGTACGTCCTTTAGGCTTGGCAGCCGCATCCATGCGGCTGACACCCCCGCGAACCCACCCCGCCCGGCCTCTGACAGTTTCCGGTTGCGTCCACCCACGGAAGAGAAGAAAGAAGAGCAAAAGCAAAGCAGCTTCGCTGGGCGCTTCTTGTAGAGCCGAGCCCACGCTCGGCTGCTGCTCGCGGTAGACCCGGCCGAGCATGGGCTCGGCTCTACATTAGTTTTTCCGACACCAGAAACCGCTCTTGCTCCTGCCTTTGCCATCCGCTCCGCCTCATGAAACCTGTCGAGGCCGGGGCGGTGTGGGCTGGCAGGGGTGTGAGCCGCATGGACGCGGCGACCAAGCCCCCATGGACGGGTTTACGGCGTCCCCTGCCATCCCACAGCACCCCGGCTCCCCCCCAGCACCAAGAAGCGCCAGCGCTTTGGCTGTTGCAGTTCGCTGTTGCCGTACGCCTCTGCCTGCCGCAGGCATCGCCACCCGATACAATGGCCGTCTGCCGTAGCCCGGCATCCCGTCCCTGAGCCAAAGAGTTGCCCATGTCCATCGTCCGCATGACCGACCTCGACCTCTCCGGCAAGCGCGTGCTGATCCGCCAGGATCTGAACGTGCCGATCGAGAATGGCCGCATCACCTCCGAACAGCGCATCACCGCTTCGCTGCCGACGCTCAAGCGCGCGCTGGAGCAGGGTGCGGCGGTGATGGTCACCTCGCACCTGGGGCGCCCGAAGGAAGGCGTGTGGAGCGAAGCCGATTCGCTGGCGCCGGTCGCCCAGCGTCTGTCCGAGCTGCTCGGCCGCGAGGTCCCGCTGGTGCGTGACTGGGTCGACGGTGTCGACGTGCAGCCGGGCCAGCTGGTGCTGCTGGAAAACTGCCGCATGAACGTCGGCGAGGGCAAGGACGATGAAGCCCTGTCGAAGAAGTACGCGGCGCTGTGCGATGTGTTCGTGATGGATGCCTTCGGCACCGCGCACCGTGCGCAGGCCTCCACCCACGGTGTCATCCGCTTCGCCCCGGTTGCTGCCGGTGGCCCGCTGCTGATGGCCGAACTGGACGCGCTGGCGCAGGCGCTGGATGCGCCGGCCAAGCCGCTGCTGGCCATCGTCGCCGGCAGCAAGGTCAGCACCAAGCTGGAACTGCTGGCCAACCTGGTCGGCAAGGTCGACCAGCTGATCGTCGGTGGCGGCATCGCCAATACCTTCATTGCTGCCGCTGGCTACAACGTCGGCAAGTCGCTGTACGAGCCGGACCTGCTGGGCACCGCGAAGAAGATCGTGGCCGATGCCAAGGCGCGTGGCGCCGACATTCCGCTGCCGGTCGACGTGGTCACCGCCAAGCAGTTCATGCCGGATGCTGTTGCCGAAGTGAAGGCGGTCGATGCCGTTGCCGAGGACGACCTGATCCTGGACATCGGCCCGCAGACCGCTGCGCAGTACGCGCAGCTGATCGAGAAGGCCGGCACCGTGGTCTGGAACGGCCCGGTCGGCGTGTTCGAGTTCGAAGCCTTCAGCAAGGGCACCGAAGCGCTGGCTCGCGCCATCGCCAGCTCGCCGGCATTCTCCATCGCCGGTGGCGGCGACACCCTGGCGGCAGTCGACAAGTTCGATATCGCCAAGGACGTCAGCTACATCTCCACCGGTGGCGGTGCGTTCCTGGAGTTCCTGGAAGGCAAGACCCTGCCCGCAGTGGCCGCACTCGACGCGCGCGGCGCATGAGTGCCGCGCGCAGCAAGGACGTCCTGTTCTTCGACCTGGACGGCACGCTGATCGATTCGCAGGTGGGCATCACCGCCTGCATCGCCTATGCGCTGCAGAAGATGGACCATCCGGTGCCGCCGCAGGAGACGCTGCTGGGCTGGATCGGTCCGTCGCTGCGGACTACCTTCGCGCCGCTGTTCGGTGAACCGGCGCGGGTGGAACAGGCGGTGGGCTACTACCGTGAGCGCTTCGACGTCGAAGGCTGGCGCGAGCACACGGTGTACCCGCAGGTGGAAGACACCCTGCGCGCGCTGCATGGTCGTGGCCACCGCCTGGCGGTGGTCACGGCCAAGAACGAGCCGCACGCGCGCCGCATTCTCGCCCACCTGCCGTTCGGCGGGCTGTTCGAGGAGATCGTCGGTTCCACCCTGGACGGCTCCCGCAGCCACAAGCCGGAACTGGTAGGTGAGGCGCTGCGTCGGCTGCAGGTGCAGCCCGCGCAGTGCTGGATGATCGGCGATCGTCGCATGGACATCGAAGGCGCGCGCCACCACGGCCTGCGCAGTGTCGGTGTGCTGTGGGGCTTTGGCGGCGAGGCGGAACTCACTGAAGCCGGTGCCGGCCAGCTGGCCCGTGAGCCGATGCAGCTGGAAACGCTGCTGGCCTAGCCTCCTGTGGAGCCGAGCCCATGCTCGGCTGCTCCGGCGAGTGCCCAGCCGGGCAAGGGCTCGGCTCTACAAAATACCCTGCGCCACCGTATGTCCGGACGATGTCCGTTCGATGACGCGCGAAGTCAGGCGGCGCAAGGCTGTAACCGTATACATGGGGCGTGAAGGATGTGCTAATTTCCGTTCTTTAACGGGAGAGGCCCCTTCACCATGTTCGAGCGTCAGCGTCGCACCAAGATCCTTGCCACCCTCGGTCCGGCCACCGATCCGCCGGGCGTGCTGGAGGATCTGTTCCGCGCTGGCGTCAACGTGGTGCGTCTGAACTTCAGCCACGGCGATCCGTCCGGCCAGGCCAAGCGTGCGGCCGAGGTACGCGCCGCTGCGGCCCGCGTCGGCGTGGAAGTGGGCATCCTGGCCGACCTGCCGGGCCCGAAGATCCGCATCGAACGCTTCGCTGAAGGCAAGGTGCAGCTCAAGGCGGGTGACCGCTTCGACCTGATCGCCAGCTCCAACGCCGGTCCCGGCGATACGACCCAGGTGGGCGTGAGCTACCTCGGCCTGCCGCAGGACGTGGGCCCGGGCGATGTGCTGCTGCTGGACGATGGCCTGATGCAGCTGCAGGTGGTGGAGGTGCAGGGCGAGCGCATCATCAACACCGTGCTCAACGACGGTGTGCTGTCCGACCGCAAGGGCCTGAACAAGCAGGGCGGCGGCCTCTCGCTGGGCGCGCTGACCGAGCGTGACAAGGAGCTGATCGGCATCGTCGCCAAGATCGGTGTCGACTTCATCGCCGTGTCGTTCTGCCGCAACGCGCAGGACATGAACGATGCGCGTGACATCGCCCGCTCGCATGGCTGCGATGCTGCGCTGGTATCGAAGATCGAGCGTACCGAGGCGATCGAGAACCTGGAAGAGATCGTCGAGGCCAGCGACGTGGTGATGGTGGCCCGTGGCGACCTCGGCGTGGAAATCGGCGACGCCGAACTGCCGGGCCTACAGAAGAAGATCATCAAGGCCTCGCTGGCGCAGAACAAGGTGGTGATCACTGCCACGCAGATGCTGCAGTCGATGGTCGAAAGCCCGATCCCGACCCGCGCCGAAGTGCTGGACGTGGCCAACTCGGTCATCGACGGCACCGACGCGGTGATGCTGTCGGCCGAAACCGCTGCCGGCGCCTACCCGGTCAAGGCCGTGGAAGCGATGGCACGCATCTGCCTGGGTGCCGAGCGCCAGTTCCAGACCGAGACCGACTTCAACGCTTCGCCGCGCAACCTGGAACGTGCCGACCAGGCCATCGCCATGGCCACCATGTTCCTGTCGCAGCACGTGGGCGTGCGCGCGATCGTGGCGATGACCGAATCCGGCGGCACTGCGCGTTACCTGTCGCGTTTCCGCGCCAAGGCGCCGGTGTTCGCGGTCACCCGCCATGACGGCGCACGCCGGCAGATGGCGCTGATGCGCGACGTCTATCCGATCAATTTCGACAGCCGTGGCCTGACCCCGCGCGAAGCGGCGCGTGGCAGCATCCGCCTGCTGGTGGAAGCCGAACTGCTGCAGGCCGGCGACCGCGTCGTGTTCACCAGCGGTGAGCACATGGAAACCCACGGTGCCACCAATACCCTGCGCCTGCTGGAAGTGGGCGAAGACGGCCGCGCCATTGGGCTGGGCGACCTGTAAGGTACGCGCCATCGCATGCGCGCTGCCGCCCCACGATCTGCTGTGCAGATCGTGGGCCCCTTCTTACCAGCATCCAGACCCCCGCCGCTGCACGGCCGCCCCCTGACTCAGGGGGCACTCGTCCCGGGATCCGGGTTTGCGCGGTACCCACGCCCAGTCCGCATGGGTCAATGATTGTCCTGCGCGGGCATTGGAATCGTTTCCAGCCTGGCCTCCACGTCGGGGCAACGGGTAGCGGGGCTATACTTACGTTTTTCCCGCACCCGCCACAGGAAGTACATGAGCATCGAACAGCTGGCTGAAACCGCCCAGGCCATGGTTGCCCCGGGCAAGGGCATCATCGCGATCGACGAATCCACCGCTACCATCGCCAAGCGTTTCGCTGGCGTCGGTATCGAGAACACCGAGGAGAACCGTCGTGCCTACCGCGAACTGCTGCTGACCACGCCGAAGCTCAACGAGCACATTTCCGGCGCCATTCTGTTTGACGAAACCATCCGTCAGTCGACCAAGGACGGCGTGCCGTTCGCCAAGTACATGGCTGACCACGGCATGATTCCGGGCATCAAGGTGGACAAGGGTGCGCACCCGCTGGCCGGCTGCCCGGGCGAGCTGGTCACCGAAGGCCTGGACGGCCTGCGCGAGCGCCTGCAGGAGTACTACAAGCTGGGTGCGCGCTTCGCCAAGTGGCGTGCGGTCATCAACATCGGCGAGAGCATTCCGTCGGGCACCTGCATCGAGTCCAACGCTCACGCGCTGGCCCGTTATGCTGCCCTGTGCCAGGAATGCGGCCTGGTGCCGATGGTCGAGCCGGAAGTGATCATGGACGGCGACCATGACATCGAGACCTGCTACGAAGTCACCGAAGCCACCCTGCGTTCGCTGTTCGACGCGCTGTACCAGCAGAACGTGCTGCTGGAAGGCACCATCCTGAAGGCCTCGATGGTCATCTCCGGCAAGAACTGCGATGAGCAGGCCGACGTCGAGGAAGTGGCTGAGTCGACCGTGATGTGCCTGAAGAGCACCGTGCCGGCGATCCTGCCGGGCGTGGTGTTCCTGTCCGGTGGCCAGAGCGACGAGCAGTCCACCGAGCACCTGAACGCGATGAACCAGCTGGGCAACCTGCCGTGGCCGCTGAGCTTCTCCTACGGCCGCGCCATGCAGCAGGCCGCGCTGAAGCTGTGGGCCAAGGACATGAAGGGCAACTACGCCGCTGCCCAGAAGACCGTGTACGAGCGCGCCAAGGACAACGGCCTGGCTGCGCTGGGCAAGTGGAACGGTTGATCCGTCCCATCGCTGGATGAACAAGGCAGCGCCGGCATCACGCCGGCGTTTGCTTTTGCGGGTATCTTTTCCGCCCCCGCGTGCCCGGCCGGTACGCGGGAACCACATGGAAGGCCAAGGAGAAACAACATGCGTTTGGCAGCACTCACACTGGCCGTCGCCACGGTCCTGGTCGCCGGCGGGTGCAACCGTCTCGGTGGCGGTGGTGACGCAGGCAAGGCCGCGTCGCTCGATTTCGACAAGCCGGTGTCCGGCGAGATCACCTCGCGCAGCGGTATCAACTACAACGACGGCAGCCACCACCAGCTCTACCAGATCAAGCTGGAAGACAAGCAGCTGGTCGGGCTGAAGCTGACCGGTTCGCTGAGCGGCTCGATCGCCGTGTTCAACAACGGCAGCCTGGTGGCCAGCAGCAACACCGGCTACGAGCGCGAAGGCGACGTTTCGCTTGCCTTCCGTGCCAACGGTGGCGGCACCTACCAGGTGGCGGTCAACGCCAACGGCTCGACCGATTACGGTCCGTACCGCCTGCGCGCCGAGAAGCTGGTGCCGTACGACGGCAAGCCGCTCGCGGGCAGTGGCGAGATCGTCGACATGCTGGCCGGTGGTTCCCAGGACTACACCCTGCAGGTCGACAAGGCCGGCCTGTACGAGATCCGCCTGGTGTCGGAGGTCTTCGATCCGGTGCTGAAGCTGTCGGGCCAGGGCGTGGATGCCGAGAATGACGATGGCGGGGACAGCACCAACTCGCGCCTGACCCTGTCACTGAAGCCGGGCAAGTACACCCTGACCGCACGTGGCCTGGGCGACGGCGTCAATGGCATGTTCACCCTGTCGGCCAACCGCATCGAGCTGCCCGGCAATCTGGTCGAGCGCGATGGCACGGCGCTGCCGAAGTCGGGCAGCGTGTACACGATGCTCGACAACGATGGCCGCCGCCGCTTCCTGCTGACCCTGGACCGCCCGGCCGACGTGCGCCTGGATGCGATTTCCAGCCAGGTCGATACCGTGCTGCGCGTGGTCGGTGGCGATGTCGAGTTGACCGACGACGACGGTGGCAACGGTACCAACTCGCGCCTGGAAGAGACCCTGCCGGCCGGTCACTACACTGTCGACGTTTCCAGCCTGAACAATGGCGCAGGCATGGTGGAAGTGCGCGTGCAGGTGGATGGGGCCAGTGCTGACGGTGCTGCGGCCTCTGCGGCCCGCGCTGCGGCCGATGCCGCCGCCGTGGCCGATGACGCTGCAGCGGTGGAAGCTGCCAGCCGTTGAGGTGGTCCACGCGTAGCGTGGATGACATCAAGGCTGCAACGGAAAAGGCCGGGCAATGCCCGGCCTTTTCTTCTACCTGCCGCGCTGCGGTTCAGTGCGCAGCGGCGAAGCCCGCATCGCCCAGAGGTGGGAGCATCGACGCGCGCGGTTCGTTGTCCGCGCTTTGCCCGGCGGCGCTCAACGCCTGCTGGTAGGCCTTGGCCGTAGCGGTATTGAACGCCACCAGCACGATGCGCATCGGCTGTGCATGGCTGCGCTGCCACGCCAGTGTTTCGGTCACTGCAATCTGTGCGGCCTGGTACAGCGGATAGCCGTATACGCCGCAGCTGATGGCCGGGAACGCGATCGACTGCACACCCAGCGATTCGGCCAGTTGCAGCGACTTCCAGTAGCAGTTGGCGAGCAACGCCGGTTCATCGCGTTGGCCGTCGTGCCAGACCGGGCCCACCGTGTGCAGTACATAGCGTGCAGGCAAAGCGTAAGCGCTGGTGGCGCGTACTTCGCCGGTCGGGCAACGCACGCCCGGGCGCAGCTCCGGCAGCTGCTCGCATTCGGCCAGCAATGCGGGGCCCGCTGCACGATGGATCGCGCCGTCCACCCCGCCGCCACCGAGCAGTGTTTCGTTGGCCGCGTTGACGATCGCATCCACCGCCAGGGTCGTGATGTCGCCCTGCCAAACTTCGATCTTCATGCGTCCGTCTCCTGCCTGTGAGGTGATCCGCGCAGCATCTGCGCCGGCTGTTCCCACGGTAGGGGACAGGGCATCGATACTGCGTCATGACCGTCTCACGCGCTGCGATCCGACGGTCTTCACGCACGATGGCGGGCGACGCCTTCACGCAGGCTGAAGCGGAGGAGGGCGGCTCCCTTCCCCTGCGGAAAAGGGAGCCGACCCCGGGTGTCACGGCAGGCCGGCCAGCCAGTCGTCGTCGGAACCCTCATTCACATCGGCGAACAGCGGCGTGGAGAAATAGCGTTCACCGGTGTCCGGCAGCATGGCCAGAATCACTGAGCCCGGTTCGGCACGTGCGGCCACGTCCAGTGCGCTGGCCACGGTAGCGCCGGCGGAGATGCCGACGAAGATGCCTTCCTCCGCAGCCAGTCGGCGTGCGGTGGCGATGGCGCGGTCATCTTCCACCGTCACCAATTCATCCACCACATCGCGGTTGAGCACATCCGGCACGAAGTCCGGGGTCCAGCCCTGGATCTTGTGCGGCTTCCAGTCATCGCCCTTCAGCAGTGCGGCGCCGGCCGGCTCGGTGGCGATGATGCGGGTCTGCGGGCGCGCGACCTTCAGTACTTCACCCACGCCGGTGAGCGTACCGCCGGTGCCCCAGCCACTGACGAAGTAGTCCAGCCGCTTGCCGGCGAAGTCGCGCAGGATCTCGGCGGCGGTGGTGTTGCGGTGATACGCCGGGTTGGCCGGGTTGGCGAACTGGCTGGCCAGGAACCAGCCGTGCTCCTCGGCCAGTTCGCGTGCCCTGCGCACCATGCCGCTGCCGCGCTCGGCGGCCGGGGTCAGGATCACCTTGGCGCCGTAGGCGCGCATCAGCTTGCGGCGCTCCACCGAGAAGGTCTCGACCATGGTGGCCACGAACTTGTAGCCGCGCGCGGCGGCGACCATCGCCAGTGCCACGCCGGTGTTGCCCGAGGTGGCCTCCACGATCGTGTCGCCCGGCTTGAGCACGCCGCGCGCTTCGGCGTCGAGGATGATCGCCAGCGCCAGGCGGTCCTTGACCGAGCCGCCCGGGTTGAACGACTCGACCTTGGCGTAGACGCTGACCTGCGGTGGCGCCAGGCGCTGCAGCTTGACGATGGGGGTGTTGCCGACGGTATCGAGGATGGAGTCGTACAGGGCCATGGAAGCGCTCCGGAAACGGGGCCGCGCCGGGTTTCGGCGGGCGAAGGGGGAGGGCTGGCTGTTCAGGCCAGCGGCTGCCGGCTGACCGTAGCGCCGGCATATGACGCCCGGAAATGACCAGATACCTTTCTTAAACAACCTTTGGTTATAAGCTGGTGACGGCAAATGACCCTAGAGTGGACCTCCGCCCCACGCCGCCTGCCTCCCATGACGCTGACCCAGCTGCGCTATCTGGTTGCCATCGCCGACGCCGAGCTGAACATCACGCTGGCTGCCTCGCGCGTGCATGCCACCCAGCCCGGCCTGTCCAAGCAGCTCAAGCAGCTGGAGGACGAGCTTGGCTTCCTGTTGTTCGTACGCAAGGGCCGCAGTCTGGAGTCGGTTACCCCGGCCGGCACCGAGGTCATTGCCCGCGCCCGTGCGGTACTGGCCGAGGCCAACAACATCCGCACCTATGCGGCCAACCAGCGCCGCGAGAGCCAGGGCCAGCTGATCCTGACCACCACCCACACCCAGGCACGCTTCGTGCTGCCGCCGGCGGTGGCGGCGATCAAGCAGGCCTATCCGCAGGTGAGCGTGCACCTGCAGCAGGCCGGCGAAGCCGATGCGCTGGATCGCCTGAACCAGGGTGATGCCGATATCGCCATCATCAGCACCGCCGGCGGTGAGCCCACCGATGGCATCGCGGTGCCGCTGTTCCGCTGGCGGCGTCTGGTGGTGGTGCCGAAGGGCCACCCGCTGGACCGCGCTGGCCGCGCCCCGGACCTGGCCGCGCTGGCCCGCCAGCCATTGATCAGCTACGAGTCCTCGACCCGTCCGAACTCGTCGCTGCAGCGCGCCTTCGCCGCCAATGGGCTGGCGCCCGACCTGGCACTGACCGCGCTCGATGCGGATCTGATCAAGACCTACGTGCGTACCGGTCTGGGTGTAGGCCTGCTGGCGGAGATGGCGGTCAGTTCCAACGATGAAGACCTGCGCTCGTGGCCGGCCCCGGAGCCGATCACGGAGTGCATTGCCTGGGCGGTGCTGCCGCGCGACCGTGTGCTGCGTGATTACGCGCTGGAGCTGGTGCATGTGCTGGCACCGCAGATTGATCCGCGCGACCTGCGCAGGGTGCTGGATGGCAACCAGGCGGCGGCGTGGCCGGTGCCACCGACGTGGGAGTCACTGACCCAGACCATCACGGTGTGAGGTGGGTCGAGCAGGGCTTGCAGCCCTGCACCTGCCGAATCAATGGCAAAAGCCGAAGCAACAGCAACAGCTGGCTTCCGTGGGGGCGGGGCGGTGTGGGCAGGCAGGACACGCCGTAAACCCATCCCTGGGGGCTTGATGGCGCCATCCATGGCGCCAACGGTCCTGCCTGCCCACACCGCCCCACCTCTGACAGATTTCGATGGCTGTTGGTAGGTGTCGACCTTGGTCGACACGGTAGATCCACGCCATGCGTGGATGAAAGCTGTCAGATATCGAAATACATCTGGGGTCAGATCCGTTTTCCTTCGGAAAACGGATCTGACCCCAAAGCCGTTCCAACAGACCGCAGGAAGCTGTCGAAGGCGGGGTGGGTCCGGTTGCGGGGGCGTGAGCCGCATGGATGCGGCGACCGAGCCTACATGGACGTATTTACGGCGTCCCCCGCAACCGGACCCACCCCGCCTACCCACAGGAAGCCCGCTTTTGCTTCGGCTGTTGCTGTTGCTGTTGCTCCAGCTCGCAGCGGGTGCAGGGCGCAGCCCTGCCGATAAACCCCCTCCTGCGACGGTTCGTCGCACGGGTAACCCTGGACCCGGCTCTACACTAGCGGGGTGACCCGCCTGTCCCGCCCGCAGCGCCTTCTGCTCCAGCTCGCCGTCCTGGCGACGCTGCTGATGGTGCTTGCGCCACTGGTCAGTCGCGCGCTGCAGGCGCAGCCGATGGAGCACGTCGCGATGGCAGGCATGGACCACGCTGCCATGGGCCATGACATGCACGGCATGGCCATGGCCGGGCACGATCAACACGGGTCCTCACCGGTAGCGCCTGACCGTCCGCCCGACCCCCACGCCATGCACGGCGAAGCCTGCGAGTACTGCGTGCTGGCGATGCGCCTGCTGCCATGGCTGGCAGTACTGGTGCTGCTGTTGCCGCTGCTGTGGCGGCCGCGCCTGGTGTTCCCGTGGTCTCAGCAGGTTCTGCCCGCGCTGCGCTGGCCGGCGCATGCCGCGCGTGGGCCGCCGCGTTTCTCCATCGTTCGCTGATGTCCCTATCGAATCTGCCGCACGACGCCTGACCGGCGCCGTGCGCGCGTGCGTACCTTGGAGCTGTTCCGATGAAAATGACTTCCCGCCCCGCGGGCGCCTGCGCGCGCCTGCCGGTTGCCCTTGGCCTGGCCGTGGCTGCAACGCTGGCCCACGCTGCGCCCGCCGAAGAGGCGCGTACCCTCGACACGATGGTGGTCACCGCCGCCGCACCGTCCTCGCCGCTGCACTGGGTGACCGATCCGCGCCTGCCACGGCAGCCGGTGCCCGCCAGCGATGGCGCCGATTACCTGAAGACCGTTCCCGGCTTCTCCGCCATCCGCAACGGTGGCACCAACGGTGACCCGGTGCTGCGCGGCATGTTCGGTTCGCGCCTGAACATCCTCAGCAACGACGGCAACCTGATCGGTGCCTGCCCATCGCGCATGGACAATCCGCTGTCCTACATCGCGCCGGAGAGCTTCGACCGATTGACCATCATCAAGGGGCCGCAGAGCGTGCGCTGGGGCGCCGGTGCCTCGGCCGGCACCGTGCGCTTCGAACGCGATACGCCGCGCTTCGAGGAGCCTGGCCTGCGGGCGGACGCCAGTGCGCTGGTTGGCTCGCGCAACCGCAACGACCAGGTGCTGGACCTGACCCTGGGCAATCCGACCGGCTATGTACGCGCCAGCGGCAACCGTTCCGAAGCTGACGACTACAAGGATGGCCACGGTGATGTGGTGCCCTCGAAGTGGCGCAAGTGGAATGGCGACGTGGCCGTTGGCTGGACGCCGGATGCCGACACGCTGCTGGAGATTTCCGCCGGTGCCGGTGATGCCATCGCGCGTTACGCCGGGCGCGGCATGGACGGTGCCGCGTTCGAACGCACCAGCTATGCCGCGCGCTTCGAAAAAAGAAATCTTCCCGGTGCGTGGGACACGTTGCAGGCCAACGTGTACTACAACGAGGCCGACCACGTGATGGACAACTACACGCTGCGCACGCCGAACCCGCACAGCATGATGCCGATGCCGATGGCGTCGAACGTGGATCGCCGTACCCAGGGCGGCCGGGTCAGTTCCGAGTGGCGCTGGCAGGACGTGCTGCTGGTGGCCGGTGTGGATGGCGAGGACAGCCGCCATCGTGGCCGCATGGGCATGGGCCGCGACACCTACCGACAGGCCGCCTGGGAGACCGATGCCAACTTCCGCCGCTATGGCGTGTTCACCGAGTTGACCTTGGGCGCCGGCACCGACCAGCGCTGGATCAGTGGCCTGCGCATTGACCGCGCCAGCGTGCGCGATGAGCGGCACTCGATCCGCGGCATGATGGGGAACATGCCCAATCCGACTGCGGGCCAGCGCCGCAAGGAATGGCTCGGCAGCGGTTTCCTGCGCTACGAGCAGGACCTGGCCGATGGCCTGACCTGGTATGCCGGTCTCGGCCACAGTGAGCGCATGCCCGACTACTGGGAGTTGTTCTCGCCCAACCACGGTCCGTCTGGCGCAGTGAACGCGTTCACCGGCGTGCAGCCCGAACGCACCACCCAGCTCGACGTCGGCCTGCAGTACAAGGGACCGCGCGTGCAGGCGTGGGTTTCGGCGTACGCCGGGCAGATCCGGGACTACATCCTGTTCACCTACCATGGCAGCGGCATGATGGGCATGAGCCAGGCCAGCAACGTCGATGCGCGCATCGCCGGTGCCGAAGCCGGGCTGGAGGTGAGCGTGGCCGAGCAGTGGAAGCTGGGCGGTACGCTGGCCTACGCCTGGGGCGAGAACCGCGACCAGCAGCGTCCGCTGCCGCAGATGCCGCCGCTGGAAGCACGCCTGAGCGCGAACTGGGAAGGCGAGCGCTGGAGTGCCGGTGCGCTGCTGCGCGCGGTGACCCACCAGCATCGTGTCGCCGATGGCCAAGGCAATGTGGTCGCGCAGGACCTGGGGCCGAGTGCCGGTTTCGCCACCTTCGCGCTCAATGCGGCCTACCGCTTCAGTTCGCAGCTGCAGCTCAGCGCGGGTGTCGACAATCTGTTCGACCGTGCCTACAGCGAGCATCTGAACCTGGCCGGCAGCGCCGATTTCGGCTTCCCGGCCGATCCGGTGCGCATCAACGAGCCGGGCCGCAGCCTGTGGATGAAGGTGAACTACCGGTATTGATCCGGCGGGTGTAAAAAAACCGGGGCCGGATCCCCGCCAGGATCCGTCCCCGCCCGACGCCCTCTGCCGGGCAGCTTCGACTCTACGATGGCAACGCCTGCGGTGCACGGCTGGATACACCTCGACACACGCCGACATCGCCACGACCCGCCTTGCACGGAACGGATTCCGGGCGCTATCACGGCACTGGTTCCACGCTGGTAAACGCTTGGCACATACCGCTTTTGCGGGCCCTTGCCTACACTCGGCGGCCGTGGATCAATCAGGACCATTCATGTTGGCTCGTATCGCTTCGACCCTGGCCCTTGGCCTCAGCCTGGCCGTGCTGGCCGGGTGCGCAGGCAAACAGGAGGCCGCCGCGCGTCGGCAGGGAGAAGCGGTGCCGGTCACCGCGCAGGTCGTGCAGTCCCGGCAGTGGAACGACACCCTGCAGGCACTGGGCACGGCCAAGGCACGCGAGTCGATCAGCGTCACCGCCAAGGTCAGCGAGATCGTCGAGAAGGTGCACTTCGAAAGCGGCCAGCACATCGCCGCCGGCGCACCGATCGTGACCCTGCGCGGGCAGGCCCAGGAAGCGGCCCTGGTGCAGGCGCAGGCCACCTTCCACGAGGCCGACCAGCTGTACAAGCGCCAGCGCGAGCTGGCCTCCCAGCGGTTGGTGTCCAGCGCCACGCTGGATACGCAGAAGTCGATCCGCGATGCCGCCGAGGCGCGTGTGGCGCAGATGCAGGCGGATATCGGCGACCGCCGCGTGCGTGCGCCGTTCGCTGGCGTCCTGGGTATCCGCCAGGTCAGCCCGGGCACGCTGCTGACGCCGACCACGGTGATCGCCACGCTCGACGACATCGAGCACATGCACATCGATTTCCAGGTGCCGGAAGTGGAACTGGCCGCGCTGGGCGTCGGTGACAAGGTCAGCGCCACCAGCGTGGCGTGGCCGGGCCGCACCTTCGAGGGCGTGGTCAGCACCATCGACGCACGCATCGACCCGGCGACCCGTGCGGTGACCGTGCGCGGCGATTTCGCCAACAGCGACCACGCGCTGCGCCCGGGCATGTTGCTGGACGTGCGCCTGTTCCGCCCCGAGCGCCCGGCGCTGGTGGTGCCGGAAATCGCCGTGGTGCAGGTGGGCCGCGACACGTTCGTGTACCGCATCAAGAGCGACGACAGCGTCGAGCGCGTGGACGTGGTGACCGGTGCGCGCCGCGCCGGCGTGGTCGAGATCAAGCAGGGCCTGGAAGCGGGCCAGCGCATCGTGGTCGATGGCACCGGCAAGCTGCGCCCAGGCCTGAAGGTCGCGGCCAAGGATGCGGCACCGGCCAGCGGTGCAAAGCCCGCTGACGCCGCTGCACCGGTCGCGGCCGAGGGCCACGGCGGATGAAGCTGTCCGACGTCTCCATCCAGCGGCCGGTGTTCGCCGTGGTGATGAGCCTGTTGCTGCTGGTGCTGGGCGTGATGTCCTTCACCCGCCTGACCCTGCGCGAACTGCCCGCCATCGATCCGCCGATCGTCTCGGTATCGGTGGACTACACCGGCGCCTCGGCAGCGGTCATCGAAAGCCGCATCACCCAGGTGCTGGAAGATGCGCTGGCCGGCATCGAAGGCATCGATACGATCAACGCGCGCAGCACCAACGGCCGCTCGCAGGTCAGCATCGAGTTCACCTCCAACCGCGATATCGAAGCGGCGGCCAATGACGTGCGTGATGCGGTCAGCCGTGTCGCCGACCGCATGCCGGAAGAAGCGCGGCCGCCGGAAATCGCCAAGGTCGAAAGCGATGCCGATCCGATCATCTGGTTCAACATGGTCTCCTCGACCATGGACACGCTGGAACTGAGCGACTACGCCGACCGCTATGTTGTCGACCGCTTCTCCAGCCTCGATGGCGTGGCCCAGGTCCGCATCGGTGGCCGCCAGCGCTACGCGATGCGCATCTGGCTGGACCGTGACCAGCTGGCCGCACGCGGGCTGACCACCGGCGACGTGGAAACCGCGCTGCGCAACGAGAACGTGGAATTGCCGGCCGGCCGCATCGAGTCGACCGACCGCGATTTCACCCTGCGCGTTGAGCGCAACTACATCAAGCCGGAAGACTTCGCGACCATCCCGCTGGGCAAGGGCCGCGACGGCTACGTGGTGCGCATGGGCGACGTGGCGAAGATCGAGCTGGCCTCGGCCGAGCGTCGCGCGTACTACCGCAGCAACGGCGAGCCGGGCATCGGCCTGGGCATCGTCAAGACCTCTACCGCCAACTCGCTGGACGTGGCGCGCACTGCGCGTGCCGAATCCGAGCGTGTGGCGCTGTCGCTGCCCAAGGGCACGCAGATCTTCGTTGCGTTCGACAACACCACCTTCATCGAAGCCGCCGTGGACCGCGTCTACGCCACGCTGGTGGAGGCGATGATCCTGGTGCTGGCGGTGATCTGGCTGTTCCTCGGCAGCTTCCGCGCCGCACTGATTCCGGCGGTGACGGTACCGGTGTGCCTGGTCGCGGCGTTCATCGCGCTGTATGCGTTCGACTTCTCGATCAACCTGCTGACCCTGCTTGCTCTGGTGCTGTGCATCGGCCTGGTGGTGGACGATGCGATCGTGGTGGTGGAGAACGTGCAGCGCCGCATCGACCTGGGCGAGCCGCCGCTGGTGGCCTCCAAGCGCGGTACCGCGCAGGTCGCCTTCGCGGTGATCGCCACCACCGCCGTGCTGGTGGCGGTGTTCCTGCCGGTCGGTTTCCTGGAAGGCAACACCGGGCGCCTGTTCCGCGAACTGGCAGTGGCACTGGCCGCCGCAGTGGCGCTGTCGGCGTTCGTGGCGCTGACGCTGACCCCGATGATGGCCTCCAAGCTGCTCAAGCCGCATACCGGGCAGGCACCGCGCGGGCTGCACGGCTTCATCAACCGCAACCTGGAACGCCTGGCGAGCGCCTATGGGCGGGTGCTCGATCATCATGTGGATCGCACCTGGATCTATCTGCTGGTGATGGTTGCTGCGTTGGCGGCCAGCTGGTTGCTGATCAAGGTGCTGCCGTCGGAACTGGCGCCGGCCGAAGACCGCGGTTCGTTCCAGATCATGATCGATGGACCGGAAGGCGCCGGCTACGACTACACCGTGCAGCAGGTACAGCAGGTGGAAGCGCTGCTGGCGCCGCACGTGGGCGCGGACAAGCCGATCGTGCGCGCCAACCCGCGCGTGCCCGGCGGCTTCGGCGCCAGCGAGGAAATGCACACCGGCCGCGTCAGCGTGTTCCTGCAGCCGTGGCGTCAGCGCAGCGAAGGCACGCCGGAAGTCGCCAACGAACTGCAGAAGGAGCTGGACACCATCCGTGGCGTGCGCGTGCGTACCCAGGTCGGTGGCGGCCTGGTGCGCAGTGGCGGGCAGCCGTTCCAGATCGTGCTCGGTGGCCCGGAATACGCCGAGATCGCGCAGTGGCGCGACCGCATTCTGCTGCGCATGGCCGACAATCCCGGCCTGGTCGGCCCGGACTCGGACTACAAGGAAACCCGGCCACAGATGCGGGTGAACATCGACCGCCAGCGTGCGGCCGACCTCGGCGTGCCGGTCACCGCGATCGGTTCGGCGCTGGAAACCATGATGGGCTCGCGCCGCGTCACCACCTTCGTCGACAACGGCGAGGAATACGACGTGCTGGTCCAGGCCGGCCGTGATGGCCGCGCCAGCCCGGCCGATCTGGCCGCGATCCGCGTGCGTGCGACCTCCGGCGAACTTGTGCCGCTGTCCAATCTGGTCACACTGAGCGAAGTGGCCGAGGCCGGCACCCTGAACCGCTTCAACCGACTGCGTTCGATCACCATCAGCGCCGGCCTGGCGCCGGGCTATCCGCTGGGTGAGGCCATCGCCTGGGCGCAGCAGGTCACGCGCGAAGAGCTGCCGCAGTACGCGCAGGTGAACTGGAAGGGCGAATCGCGCGAATACCAGAGCGCCGGTGGCGCGGTGCTGCTGACCTTCGCGATGGCCCTGCTGGTGGTCTATCTGGTGCTGGCCGCGCAGTTCGAGAGCTTCATCCACCCGCTGACCATCATGCTGACCGTGCCGCTGGGCGTACTCGGTGCACTGGTCGGGTTGTGGGTGAGTGGGGGCACGGTGAACCTGTTCAGCCAGATCGGCATCGTCATGCTGGTCGGCCTGGCAGCGAAGAACGGCATCCTCATTGTCGAATTCGCCAACCAGCTGCGCGACGACGGAAGAACCGTGCGCGAGGCGATCATCGAATCGGCGATGGTGCGCCTGCGCCCGATCCTGATGACCTCCATCGCCACCGTCGTCGGCGCGATCCCGCTGGTGGTGGCCGGTGGCCCGGGTTCGGCCAGCCGTGGCACGATCGGCATCGTGATCATCTTCGGCGTCACCCTGTCCACCTTCCTGTCGCTGTTCGTGGTGCCGGCGTTCTACGCGCGGCTGGCCCCATACACCCGCTCGCCGGAAGCGGTGAAGCGCGAACTGGAGAAGCAGGAAGCGGAATCGCCCTCGGTGGGTGGCCATGCCTGATCCGACCACCCTGCTGCGGGGCGACGGCTTCCAGCTGCGGGCCTGGCGCCCGGATGATCTGGAATCGCTGCTGCGCCATGCCAACGACGCCGAAGTGTCGCGGGGCCTGCGTGATCGCTTTCCGTACCCGTACACGCGCGAGGATGGCGAGGCCTTCCTCGCGGGCCGCGTGCTGGCCCCCGGCACCCTGAACCTGGCCATCGAGATAGACGGCCAGGCCTGCGGCAGCGTCGGTGCCCAACAGGGCGTGGCCGAACGTGGGCATACCGCCGAACTGGGTTACTGGCTGGGCCAGGCCTACTGGGGCCAGGGCGTGATGACCCGCGTGGTCGGCCTGTTCGCACCGTGGGTGATGGACGAACTGCGCCTGTTCAGGCTGCAGGCCACCGTGGTCGACTTCAACCTCGGCTCGGCCCGGGTGCTGGAGAAGAACGGCTTTCAGGAAGAAGGCGTGGAGCGCTCCGCGGTCTACAAGCGCGGCGTCCTGCACGACCTGCGCCGCTTTGCCCGGGTACGCACGCAGCTGCCCTGAACACGCGGGCTGGCCGCTGTAGAGCCGAGCCCATGCTCGGCTGCCCTCGGGGGCCCAAGCCGAGCATGGGCTCGGCTCTACAAAACAGCGCTACCGCAGCGGCCTTCGATCAGGGAGAATCGACCGGTCCCTTCCAGCCGACGGGACGTCCTTACAACCCGCCGACTGGAGAGAGCGCGCGTGGAAGCAACCGTACATTTCATCAACAGCATCATCTGGAGCAAGGCACTGATCTTCGTATGCCTGGGCGCCGGCCTGTTCTTCAGCCTGCGCACGCGCTTCATGCAGATCCGCGGCTTCCTCGAGATGTGCCGCCTCACCGTCAAGGGTGAGAAATCCGACGCCGGCGTGTCCTCGTTCCAGGCCCTGGCCATGTCGATGGCCGGCCGCATGGGCATCGGCAACATCGCCGGCGTGGCCACCGCCATCGCCTTCGGCGGCCCCGGTGCCATCTTCTGGATGTGGGTGATGGGCTTCCTTGGCGCGTCCACGTCGTACGTGGAATGCACCCTGGCGCAGATCTACAAGACCAAGGACGCCGAAGGCCGCTACCGCGGTGGCCCGGCGTACTACATCGAAAAGGCCATGGGCCTGAAGTGGTACGCGCTGGCCTTCGCCATCGCCACGATTATCGCCGCCGGCTTCCTGATGCCGGGCGTGCAGGCCAACGCCATTGCCGACAGCATCATCAACGCCTGCCGTGGCACCGCGCTGTGCGGGCCGCTCGATGGCCAGGCCTTCGGCATGGAATCGGTGCAGGCGCTGAAGCTGGGCATCGGCATCGTGGTCGCGCTGCTGCTGGGCGTGGTGATCTTCGGCGGCGTCAAGCGCATCGCCAACTTCGCCGAAGTGGTGGTGCCGTTCATGGCCGCCGGCTTCATCCTGATGGCCATCGTCATCATGATCATCAACTACGACCGCGTGCCGGAGATGTTCAACATCATCTTCAGCAGCGCCTTCGGCACCCACGCCGCGTTCGGCGCGATGATGGGCCTGGCGGTGGAGTGGGGCATCAAGCGCGGCATCTACGCCAACGAAGCCGGCCAGGGCTCGGGCCCGCACGCGGCAGCCGCCTCGGAAGTCTCGCACCCGGCCAAGCAGGGTTACGTGCAGGCTTTCGCCATCTACTTCGACACCATGATGGTGTGTACCGCCACCGCGTTCCTGATCCTGGCCAGCGGCACCTACAACGTGTACTCGCCCGTGGCCGGCGCCGAGCCGATCTTCCAGGGCCTGGCCGGCATTCCGGAAGGCGCGGGCTACGCGCAGGCCGGCGTGGAAGCGGTGCTGCCGGGCTGGGGTTCGGCGTTCGTATCGATCGCGATCTTCTTCTTCGCCTTCACCACCATCATGGCGTACTACTACATGGCCGAGACCAATCTGAGCTATGTGAACCACAACAAGAAGCGCCCGCTGACCGTGCTGCTGCTGCGCCTGGGCATCATCGGCATGGTGGTGTTCGGCGCGTTCCATAATGCAACCCTGGCCTGGGCGCTGGGTGACATCGGCGTGGGCCTGATGGCCTGGCTGAACATCATTGCCATCCTCATCATCCAGAAGCCGGCCATGCTGGCCCTGCGTGATTACGAACGACAGAAGAAGCTCGGCCTCGATCCGACCTTCGACCCCGATGCCCTGGGCATCAAGAACGCCGATTTCTGGCGTCAACGCAAGCTGGAGTTGTCCCGTAGTGAATGATCCCTGGAAGAACGCCCGCCGCCCGTCGTCGCGACCGCCGCGGGCCACCCCGCTGCCACCGCGTGAGGGCGGCACCCCGCCGCCACCGGGGCGCGGCAACGACGAATTGCGCCTGTATGGCTGGAACGCCGTGCAGGCCCTGTTCGCCAAGCGGCCGCAGGCGTTGCGCAAGTTGTACCTGGTGGACGCGCTGATTCCGCGCATGCAGCCGGTGCTGAAGTGGTGCGTGGCCAACCGCGTGGGCTATCGCGTGGTGGAGGAGGGTGACCTCAACAAGCTGGCCGCTACCACGCACCACGAAGGCCTGGTGGCCGACGTGCTGCGCGCGCCGGTCGTGCCGCTGGCGCAGTGGCTGGAGGATCTCGGCGAAGGCCCGGCGCTGGCGTTGTGGCTGGACGGCGTCGGCAATCCGCACAACTTCGGTGCGATCCTGCGCTCGGCCGCGCACTTCGGCGTCAAGGCGCTGCTGCTGCCGGCTGGCAGCACACTGGCGCTGTCCGGTGCCGCCGCACGCGTGGCTGAAGGCGGGGCGGAGTCGGTGCCGCTGGTGCAGCTGCCGGAGACTGCAGAGGCGATGGCGCAGCTGCGCAGTGCCGGTTTCGGCCTGGCCGCAACCCTGGTCGAGGGCGGTGATGACGTGTTCCGCGCGTCGCTGCCGTCGCGCCTTGTGTATGTGATGGGCGCTGAAGGCGAGGGCATGGACCGCGGCCTGGCCAGCGAATGCGACATGCGGGTCTCGATTCCCGGCAGCGGCGCGGTGGAGAGCCTGAACGTGGCCTCGGCCACGGCCGTGCTGCTGGCGCAGTGGGCCAGTCGACGCGGCTGATCCCGTATCCGGGGTCGCATGATCGGGGTTGGATCCCTCGCCGCAGGCGAGGGCTCTGATCCTGCAGGGTTCCTGATTCAGGACCCGCCTTGGTGGGTGCGAACCTTGGTTCGCACCGCGCTTCCAGTTGCGCTCGCCGGGCATGGCCCGGCACTACCGCATCACTCGTTCGGAGGCGTGGTCGCCTTGGCCTCGCTGCCGAAGCTGCCATCGGCTTCCGCGGCCAGGTAGGCGAACACAGTGTAGGCGGCCACGTTCTGTGCCAGCGCCTTCGGGTCGATCTTGTCCAGCGTGTCGTCGGCGGTGTGGTGCAGGTGGAAGTAGTCCGAGCCATCCTGCGCCAGCCACGCCCACGCACCGCCCCTGGCGGCCAGCGGGCCGACGTCCGGGCCCGGGCCACCCTTGTCGGCCTGGTACTCGATGCCCAGCGGCTTCATCACTTCGGCAATCTGCCTGGTCGCTTCGCGCGAGCCTTCCGGGTTCGGCGAACCGGTATTGAAGGCGTAGATGCGGCCTGCGCCGAAGTCGCTCTCGGCAGCCAGCTGGTGCAGGGCCACGTCCTTTGCATGCGCTTCGGCGTAGGCCTTGCCGCCGTACAGGCCCTGTTCTTCGTTGGCGAAGGCAACCACGCGGATGGTTCGCTTCGGTGCCTGCTTCAGCAGGCCGATCAGGTGACCAGCAGCCATGGTGATGCCCACGCCTGCGCCGTCATCGACCGCGCCGGTGCCCAGGTCCCACGAATCCAGGTGACCACCGATCACCACCACTTCCTTCGGCAGGCTGCGGCCGGTGATCTCGCCGATCACGTTGTACGAGGTGGCAGTGCCATCCCAGCCGCAGTCCAGCGCCACCTTCACCGTGGTACTGCCACGGGCCAGCAGGCGCGCCAGCTGGTCGGCATCGGGCACCGACAGCGCCGCCGACGGCACCGGGGTCAGGCCCTCATCGAAACGGGTGATGCCGGTATGTGGCACGCGGTGCGAGTCGGTACCGGCCGAGCGCATCAGGAAGCCCACCGCGCCCTTGCGGATCGCCTCGGACGGGCCCTTGCTGCGGATCGCGCCGCCACGGCCGTAGTCGCGGCCATCGCGGAACGGCAGCATCTGGTAATCGACGAAGGCGATCTTGCCCTTCAGCGAACCGGCCGGTGCGGCCTGCAGCGCGGCCAGGTCGGCGAAGCGCACCACTTCGGCTTCCACGGTGCCGCCCGGGCTGCCGCCCAGTGCGGTGATCTGCAGCGGCTGCGGGTTCCTGCCGGTCACGGCGGCGTGTTCGCTGCGGCGCTCCCACTTCGGGAAGGTCACCGGTTCTTTCCACACCTTGTCGAAGCCCAGCGCCTTGAACTTGGCTTCGGCCCAGGCCACCGCACGGGCGTCGGCTTCGCTGCCGGCAATGCGCGGACCGATTTCGGTGGTAAGCGATTCGACCACCTTCCAGCCGGTGTCATCGGCCAGCGCCTGGTCGCGCAGCTGTGCGGCGGTGGCCAGCGAGGCCGGGGGCAGGGTGGTGATGCGTGGCGCCGCGAAGGCCGGGGCGGCCAGCAGGGCGAGGGAGGATGCGATGGCAAGGACGCGGCGACGCATGGACAACTCCGGGAAGGGACCTAAGCCTTGGAGCTTAACAGTCGTTCAGCCGCGCGCATGGGCGGGAGGTCATGGCTGGCGCGAACGCTGTTTTCCGCCACGTCCGGCAAAGCGAAAGCCCCGCCGGGGCGGGGCTTTCGTGTGCTTCTGTAGAGTCGAGCCCTACTCGACTGATTTTTCCGGGCAGTCGAGCAAGCTCGACTCTACGCACGAAGGCAGCCGAGCGTGGGCTCCGCTCTACAGGTATTCGGGGCGCCCGTAGGCGCCCGATACCTTATTTCTTCAGGCTGTCGCGGATCTCGCGCAGCAGCACCACTTCCTCGGCCGGCGCAGCGGGAGCGGCTTCCTTCTTGCGCGACAGGCGGTTGATCACCTTGATCACCAGGAAAATGGCGAAGGCCACGATCACGAACTGGATCAGCGTGTTGATGAAGTCACCGTAGCCGATCACCACCGCCGGAATCTCCTTGCCGTCCGGCCCGATGCGGGCCGGCGACAGCGTCCACGCCAGCTGCGAGAAATCCACCTTGCCGATCAGCAGGCCCAGCGGCGGCATGATGATCTTCTCGACCAGCGCGGTCACGATCTTGCCGAAGGCCGCGCCGATCACCACGCCGACGGCGAGGTCGATGACGTTGCCGCGCATCGCGAATTCCTTGAACTCGGTGAGCATTCCCATTGTTGTTTTTCTCCGGTGGGGAAGTGGACAGCGCGCAGGGTAGCGCAGGTGATGTCAGCCGGCGATCACGCCGTGGCGCTCGGCCACGTTTTCCAGGCGCGCACTGAAGCGATCGCCCGGCTTCAAGGCGGCGACCCCGGACGGCGTGCCCATGAACACCAGATCGCCCGCGCGCAGCTGCCAGAGCTTGGACAGCTCATGCAGGATCTCCGGCACGGTCCAGATCATCTGGTCGAGCAGCGCCTGCTGGCGCACCTCGCCGTTGACCTCCAGCGACAGGTTCAGCGCGGCCAGGTCGCCCACTTCCTCAGCGTGCACGATCTCGCTGATCGGCGCGGAGGCATCGAAGCCCTTGGCTGCATCCCACGGGTGGCCCTTGTCCTTGGCCGCGGCCTGCAGGTCGCGGCGGGTCAGGTCCAGGCCAACGGCGTAGCCGTAGATCAGCGCGTCGGCGTCGGCCACGGCCAGTTCGCCTGCGGGCGCGTCGCGGCCGATCGCCACCACCAGTTCCACTTCGTGGTGCAGGTTGGCGGTCGCCGGTGGGTAGGGGATGGCATCGTCGTGGCCGACCACGATCGCATCGGCCGGCTTGCTGAAGAACATCGGTCGGCCGCGATCATCGGCTGCCGGCACCGCCGCGCCCATTTCGCGGGCGTGGTCGGCGAAGTTGCGGCCGACGCAGTAGATGCGGTGCACGGGAAAACTGCCGCCACCGGCTACCGGCACACGCGGCAGGGTTACGGCAGGGATCACATCGGAGACATCGGACATGCGGGCATCCAGGAAGGGCGTGCCCGCAGTCTAGAACGCATGGCGCCCGCCGTCAGCGGGCGCGGATGGCGCAGGTCAGCGCGAGGCCGGCAGCACCGGCTTGCGCACCACGCGGTACTCGCCCTCGACCACGGTCGGGTCGACCGGACGGGCGACACCCGGCTTACGCGAAGCCAGCAGCTTCCACGCCAGGCCGACCAGGATCATCGCCGCACCGACGAATACGCCGATGAACACCATCGCGGCCAGGATCGCCAGGCCGAGCAGGCCCACGGCCACGCGCACCAGCGGGTGACGCGGCTTGCGCGGCGCGAACAGGGTGCGGAACTGGTTGAAGGCGGATGCGCGATTGAACATGGCGGCTCGATAGGCTGGGATCAGCGAAACCAGAGTATCGGGACGCGCCACTGTCATTGAGTGAAAAACTCGTTAAATATAGCCTGTGCTTATTACGAATCAATGACTTGTGTTCATGTTGCAGCCAGTCACCTGAGTGGGCGTGCGACAATGCGGGTTTACTGTCCGAGCCTTCGCCATGACTGCCGCTGCTGCCCTGATCGCCCTTGATGCCATTGCCGATGGCGCGTTTGCTGAGGTCGAAGCGGTGGTTGATGGCGATGCCGAGTCGCTGGTGCTGTACCGCGACGGTGCGCAGGTGCGTGCGTTCCTGAACATCTGCCCGCACGCCGGCCGCCGCCTGGACTGGGCCCCGGGCCAGTTCCTGAAGAGCCGCGAAGGCCACCTGGTCTGCGCCGCGCATGGCGCTTCGTTCGCGCTGGACAGCGGCGACTGCATCGCTGGCCCGTGCAAGGGGGACCGCCTGCGTGCGGTGCCGGTCGATATCCGCGATGGGCAGGTCTGTCTGGCTTGAGGCCAGAAGCAGTCGAGCACGGCTCGACTCTATAAAAGCCGTGTCGACCAAGGTCGACAGCTAACAGAGCGAGATCCGTGCCGACCAACGGTCGGCACCCACCACCCGCCGCGTGAAACTGTCGAAGGCGGCGCACTGTGGGTTTGCGGGGTGTGAGCGGCATGGATGCCGCGACCAAGCCCCCATGGATGGGTTTACGGCGTCCCCGCAAACCCACAGTGCCCCGCCATCCCACGGAATGCCCGCTGTTGCTGTTGCTGTTGCTTCGGCTTCTGCAGGTGCAGGGCGCAGCCCTGCCGATCAAGCCCCTCAGAACATCAGGTTGATCATCAGCACCACCACGCAGGTGTAGATCAGCGACAGCGGGCCGCCGACCCGCCACATCTCGCGCGGGGTGTAGTTGGCCGGGCCGGTGATCATCGAGATCACCGGGTTGGAGGCCGTCATCAGGTTGTTGGAGGCGGACAACGCCACGATCAGCGCGAACGCGGTCGGGTTGCCGCCCGCTGCCAACGCCAGGTTCACCGCGATCGGCACCATCACGATGGTCGCGCCCACATGGCTGATCACCAGCGAGAACGCCGTGGTCAGCAGCGCCAGCGCCACCTCCAGCACCCACACCGGGATGCCGGTGGGCAGCTTGTCGATGGTATGGCCGGCCACCCACGCCGCCGCGCCGCTGGAATCCATCGCCCAGCCGAGCGGAATCAGCCCGGCCATCATGAACACCGTCTTCCAGTTGATCGAGGCATAGGCCTCGTCCATGCGCAGCACGCCGGTCAGCAGCATGCCGGCCACGCCGGTCATCAGTGTCAGCGCCACCGGCAGCTTGCTGGTCAGTGCGATCAGGATGGTCAGCGCGAAGATCGCCATCGCGATCTTGAACTTGTGCGGGCGTTGTTCGCCGGTCGGGTAGTCGGTCACCACCACGAAGTCGCGGCTCTTGGCGGCCTGCGCCAGGTCGGTCCAGATGCTGTGGAAGACCAGCATGTCGCCCGCGCGCAGCTGCACGTCGCGCGCGTCCTCGCGGATCACCTGCTTGTCGCGGTTGATCGCCAGCAGGCTGATGCCGCGCTCCTTGCGCAGGCGCAGGTCGGCCGCGCTCTTGCCGATCACGTTCGAGGTCGGCGGCACCACCGCCTCGGAAATGCCGGCACGGCTGGGGTTGAACAGGTCACCCAGGTGCTTCAGGCGCGATGACATGCGCAGGAACTGGTTCTGCGCGAAGTCGTTGATCTGCTCGCGCGGGCCCATCGCACCGAGCACGCTGCCGACCCAGATGCGCATCTCCGCCGGCGGCGCCAGGCGGGTGTCGTTGCCGGTTTTCAGGGCCAGCAGCAGCGGCGCATCGTGCAGGTTTTCGGCCTCGCCCAGGGTCATGCCCACCAGCGGGCTTTCGGCGGTCACCACCAGCTCGAACACATCGCCTTCGATGCCATAGGTCTTGGCGAAATAGCTCTCGGTGCGTGCCGGGGTGACGCCGTCGTTGACCAGGCTTTCCTCTTCCACCAGCTTGCGGTCGCCGTAGTAGCGGAAGTACAGCAGCGAGGCGATCAGCAGGGCCACGCCGATCGGCAGCGGCGCGAACATGCGCAGCGGCTCGATGGTGGCCAGGCCCGAGGGCAGGTTGTTGTTGGCCGAGGCCAGCAGATCGTTCAGCAGGATCAGCGGCGAATTGCCGACCATGGTCAGCGCGCCGCCCATCACGATCGCCGCCGAGATCGGCAGCAGCAGGCGCTGCATCGTCAGCCCGGTGCGCGCCGCCAGTCGCGAGGCGACCGGCAGGTACAGCGCCATCACCGACGGGTTCTGCATGAAGGACGAGTTCAGGCCGGCGATGGCGGTGGTCATCATCAGCAGCCGCTGCTCGACACCGTGGCCGCGCCGCAGCAGCCAGGCCGCCAGCCGGTTCAGCGCCCCGGTGCGGTCCAGGCCCGCACCGAGGATGGTGGTGGCGATGATGCTCATCACCGCGTTACCGGAGAAACCGCCGAAGATTTCCTCCGGCGCGATCAGGCCGGTGACACCGAGCACCACCAGCACCACCAGCGCGACCACGTCGGCGCGGATGCGCTCGAACAGGAACATCGCCATCGTGAAGCCGACCAGCCCGAGCACGAGCTTCATGTCGTTGGTCAGCGTCAGCGCGGTATCCATGTGGGGCGCGGCGTCCTCAGGCGATCGTCAGGTGCGGTCGTACAACAGGTCCCAGACACCGTGGCCGAGCTTCTGGCCGCGGGTCTCGAAGTGCGTCTGCGGGCGCCAGTCCGGGCGCGGCACGCTGCCACGCGGGCCGGCGCGGTTGACCAGCCCGGCGGTGGCATCAAGCACGTCCCACATCTGCTCGGCGTAGTCTTCCCAGTCGGTGGCGCAGTGCAGGCGGCCACCCGGGCGCAGCTTGCGCACCAGCAGCTCGGCGAACGCCGGCTGCAGCAGGCGGCGCTTGTTGTGGCGCTTCTTGTGCCACGGGTCCGGGAAGTAGATGCGCACTTCATCCAGCGCGCCGTCGGCGATCTCGTTCTGCAGCACTTCCACCGCATCGTGGTGGTACAGGCGCACGTGGTCGGCGTTGTCGTCGGCCAGCGCGTTCAGCAGGCGACCCACGCCGGGCGCGTGCACTTCGATGCCGATGTAGTCGCGCGACGGGTCGTGCTGGGCGGCGAAGCGCAGCGCGGCACCGTTGCCGAAGCCGATTTCCAGCACCTTGTGTGCCGGGCGCCCGAAAGTGGCGTCCAGGTCACGCGGCTGGCCGGTGTAGTCGAGGCCGAAGCGCGGCCAGCGTTCGTCGAACGCGCGCTGCTGGGCGGGGGTGAAACGTCCCTGGCGCAACACGAAGCTGCGTACTTCACGGCGACCCTCGCTCACGGTGAAGGGCTTGGGCGGGGCCTTGGAACCGGCGCTGTCGAAAGGATTGGTCATCAGCCGATCAATCCATCCACCGGGGAGGAGGCGCTGGCGTAGCGCTTGCGCGGGATGCGCCCGGCCAGGAAGGCCTCGCGGCCGGCCTCGACCGCCTTGCGCATGGCGCTGGCCATCAGCACCGGGCTGCGTGCACCGGCAATGGCGGTATTCATCAGCACGCCGTCGCAGCCCAGCTCCATCGCGATTGCCGCATCCGACGCGGTGCCCACGCCGGCGTCGACGATGATCGGCACCTTGGCGTCCTCGATGATCTGCAGCAGGTTGTACTTGTTCTGGATGCCCAGGCCCGAACCGATCGGCGCGGCCAACGGCATCACCGCAGCGCAGCCGATCTCTTCCAGGCGCTTGGCCAGGATCGGGTCATCGGAGGTGTAGACCATCACTTCGAAGCCGTCCTTGACCAGCTGCTCGGCAGCCTTGAGGGTCTGCACCACGTCCGGGTACAGCGACTTCTGGTCGCCCAGCACTTCCAGCTTGGTCAGGTTGTGGCCGTCCAGCAGCTCACGGGCCAGGCGGCAGGTACGCACGGCGTCTTCGGCGGTGTAGCAGCCAGCGGTATTGGGCAGGATGGTGAAGCGCTCCGGCGGCAGCACGTCCAGCAGGTTCGGTTCGCCCGGGTTCTGCCCGATGTTGGTGCGGCGGATGGCCACGGTGACGATCTGGGCGCCAGCAGCCTCGGTGGCCAGGCGGGTTTCTTCCAGATCCTTGAACTTGCCGGTGCCGGTCAGCAGCCGCGAGCCATAGGTCTTGCCGGCGATCACCAGCGAATCGGGGGAGACATGAACGTTCATGGCGCGATTATCGCTTATCCGCCTGAAGATGGGATCACGCAATGGCGTGCAGGCCGTGGATCGGTGTGGATACTGCCGGCGGCAGGCCGGCAAAGCCGGACAGGTCTCAGCCGCCGCCCAGTGCGTGCACGATCTCCACCACGTCGCCTTCGGACAGGACATGCGCGCCATGGCGGCTGCGGCTGACGATCTCGCCGTTGACCTCCACCGCCACCCGGCGCTGCAGCAGCTGCTCGGCCTCGAGCAGGTCGTGGAGGGTCGCCGAAGCGGGCAGGGTGCGGGGTTCGCCGTTGAGCTGGATGTTCATCCGCACATTGTCGCTGATAGCCCGCCGGGATCGGAACGTTTGCAAATTGAACCGGGCGCCAGCTCCGGCACAGCGGGCTTTGCCGTGCTCGGGCGACAATCCATGCGGCGGCGCAGCGTGAGCAAATGGCAGCGCGGTGAAACCATTCACCGTGCGCCGGCGTACGTCCGCCGGGTCCTCAACGATTTCCCCACAGGAGTTCTTTACATGCTGCTCAGCAAACGCCCGATCCGCTCCCTGATGGCGGCCGCGATCGCGCTGGCCGCGCTACCGGCCATGGCAGGCGAATCCCCGTATTCCAGAGCCGTGTTCTTCGGTGACAGCCTCACCGATGCCGGCTATTTCCGCCCGCTGCTGGATCCGGGCGTACGTCCGGTCACCGGCCAGTTCACTACCAACCCGGGTTGGGTGTGGTCGCAACAGGTGGCCAATTACTACGGCCTCGACGGCACGCCCAACGGCAATGGCCAGAACGGCGACAACTACGCTGCTGGCGGCGCCCGCGTCGGCGTGGACGTGCCGAGCGCGATGGGCACCATCCCTTCGCTGAAGTCGCAGGCCGCCCGCTACCTCGCCGCAAATGGCGGCAAGGCTGACGCCAATGCCCTGTACACCGTCTGGGGCGGTGCCAATGACCTGTTTGCCGCCGCCGCTGCGCCGGCCCAGGCGCAGGCCATCATCGGTGCGGCCGTCACCGATCAGATCGCTTTGGTCGGCGCGCTGAAGCAGGCCGGTGCGCAGTACGTGCTGGTGCCGAACCTGCCCAACGTCGGTCTGACCCCGGCCTTCCGCGGCCCGAATGCCGCTACCGCCACGGCGCTGTCGGCCGGCTACAACAAGGCCCTGTACGGTGGCCTGAAGCAGGCCGGCATCGAGTTCATCCCGCTCGATACCTTCACCGTGCTGGCTGAAGTCGCTGCCAACCCGGGCATGTACGGCTTCACCAACGTCACCGGTACGGCCTGCAAGATCGATCCGAACAACTCCACTGCGAGCATCATCGGCTGCAACCCGACCAGCTACGTCAGCCCGGATGCGGCCAACACCTACCTGTTCGCCGACGGCGTGCATCCGACCACCGCCGGCCATCAGCTGCTGGGCCAGTATGCGGTCTCCGTGCTGGAAGGCCCGCGTCTGCAGCAGGTGCTGAGCCACTCGGCACAGACCATCGGCCGTTCGCGTGCCGATCAGGTCAGCATGCACCTGGGGGGTCGCCCGGCCGATGGCCTGTCCTGGTGGGGCGGCGTGCGCGGTGACCTGCAGCGTTATGACCATGCCGACCTGTACGACGGCCTGGCGCCCGCCGGCCTGTTCGGTATCGACTGGGCACGCGACGGCATGGTGTTCGGCGGCTTCGCCGGCTTCGGCCGTCTCAACGCCGACTTCGGCAACAGCCGTGGCGACTTCACCCAGAAGGACACCACCGCTGGTCTGTTCGCGGGCTGGTACCACGACCGCATCTGGGTCAATGGCCAGGTCAGCTACACCTGGTTGTCCTATGACGTGAACCGCAAGGTCCAGTTGGGTCCGGCCACCCGCGAGCACGGTGGTTCGCCGGACGGCAGCAACCTGACCGCTGCCCTGAACGCCGGTTACGAGTTCGGCACCGAAGGCGGCTTCCGCCACGGTCCGATTGCTTCGGTGATCTGGCAGAAGGTGAAGATCGACGGTTACACCGAAAGCGCTGCCGCCGGCACGCTGGCCACCGCACTGGGCTACGACCGCCAGAACGTCGATTCGACCGTCGGTCGCATCGGCTGGCAGGCCCGCTTCGATGGCGGCACCGTCAAGCCTTACGCGCAGGTGACCTACGACCACGAGTTCGAAGACACCAAGCAGGCCAGTGCCTGGCTGCAGACCCTGCCGGAACTGGGCAGCTATCGCGTGCCGGGCCTGAACTTCGACAAGAACTACGCCACCGTGGTGCTGGGTGCCCGTACCGAGCTGTTCGGCCTGCAGAGCAACTTCGGCCTGAGCGCTTCGGCCGGGCAGAAGCGTGCCCAGGACGCGACGCTGTTCGCCAACTTCAGCGGCAGCTTCTAAGCAGAAACCAGGCGGGGTCGGATCCCTTTCGTTGCCGAAAGGGATCCGGCCCCGCTCTGATGCGGGGGCACCATTGCGCAACACCGCCCCCAGCGCATAGACTTTCCACCGCAACGCGGGCGTAGCTCAATGGTAGAGCTGTAGCTTCCCAAGCTACTGACGAGGGTTCGATTCCCTTCGCCCGCTCCAATCAGCACCGAGATCCGCGCTAAGTGTCTGGAGGCGCGAGAATTTTGGGGTTGGATAACGGCCTCTCAAACGACCTTCCTGGGTATCGTTTGAGGTATCGCCAAACATGCCAAAGCCATTGCTTTTGGCCAGGCCAAGCGGGGTTTATGCCCGTTTTCTCGTCCCGAAAGACTTGCGAGCATTGGTCGGCTCGCGCTTCCTCGTTCGTCCGTTGCACGCTCCCTTCGGAGACGTGGCCAGGCTGGTCGCTGCCCGCATGGGCATGGCACTCTCTCATGCATTCCAAGCATTGAGACAGGGGCAGGCGGTGGACATCGACGAGGTGTTACGCAGGGTGCGGCGGAATGGCGTTCAACAGCTGATCTTGAAAGGGATCACGTTCCCCAACGGCGCGGGCGTGACCGAGGTGGAGATCAAAACGCCGGAAGACATGGCGTTCTGGCGCGAGACCCTCGAAAAGATGGCCAGCGCCGATCCAGTAGAAAGCATCGGCCTGCTTCCTGAGCATTTTCTGCTCAAGCAGCAGGAGACGCATGCGAAGAGGGAGGCGACAGGTCGTTCGGTTGGACTGTCACTGTCTAAGGCCATCGAAAACCACCTGACGGATCTGACCAACGCGAAGTTGCAGCCAAAGACGATTCTGGAGAGCCGTCACACGTTGCGGTTGTTTGCTGGCGTGGTAGGGGAAGATCTGCCTGTGTCCGAGCTTGCGCAAGATCACGTGCGCGAGTTCTTCAGCGCAATTCGATGGTGGCCTTCGAATGCATCCAAGCGGCCTGCTTACCGAGGAATGCCGGTGCTGGAGGTGATGGCCTTGGCAAAGGCCAACGATGAGCCCGAGCCGGCCGCCTGGACCATCAAAAAGCACCGCCAGCGTCTGTCGGTGTTCTTTATCTCCTTGGTCGAGGCCAAGCGAGTGGAGGTCAATCCATTGGCAGGCGTTCGAGCGGTGGCGACCCCAGACGAAGAAGACAGGGGATCTCCCTTCACCGACAGCGAGTTGGGCGCCATTTTTGGAAGCGCGTTTGTTCCCTGGGCGTCGAAGTATCCGCATCGGTGGTTTGGTCCGATGCTCGGGCTCTACAGCGGTGCTCGGGTCAACGAAGTGGCTCAGTTGCAAGTGGATGACATCGCAACGGTCGATGGCGTTCCCGGATTCTACGTCCGGGTGGTGGCCAGGGGCCAACGGATCAAGGGCAAGCATTCGCGCCGTTTTATTCCCTTGGCGCAACCCGTGCTGGAGGGCCGGGTTCCTGGACTACGTGCAGGAGGCCAAGGCCGCAGGCCATGTGCAGTTGTTCCCCAATCTCCCGAACAGCACCGGTCTGGGATTTGGCAGGCAGCTGTCACGCCAGTTTTCCACCTACATCAAGCGGCAAGGCGTCGAGGAAAAGGGGCAGGGCTTTCACGGTTTTCGCCACACCTTGGCCGATCGCCTCGACGCCGCAGGTGCGTCGCCAGCGGCCATCGGCGCGGTCACCGGACATGCTGCGGGGCAGACGGTTTTGGAGAAGCACTACATTCACCGCTCCACCCTGCCGGACCGCGTGGCGACGTTGGGCAGGTTCTCGCCTCCGGTTGTGTTGCCGCGCTATCAACCGGGGCAGTTTGACTTGGCGTTGCGCTCGGCCGAGCAGAAGCTGCGGGAAGTTGGTCGGCGTGGAGGAAAGAAAAAGGCCCCCAGCTGAGCGGGGGCCTTCCTGAAGCTGAACTGGAACTTCTACTCACTTGCTGGCGCTGGCGTTGAGCAGAGCGGTTACCGCTCTACAAGCCCATGCTTACTCCAGCGGGCGAGGAGAGCGCTCCACGCCGCCTGAGAACGTCTCCAGCAGCCCTGCCGCTCGCCTGTCTGCTGACAACAGTTCAGCGGTGCCAAGTTTCGGACGATCCAGCAGTTCCGAGGCCCTTGAGTCACCCAGCAGGTAGGCAACCTTGAGATACGCGGCGCTATCCACCAAGGAGCCGTGGCTGGGGTCGTCATAGTAGATCTTGGAAAGCCCGTAGTAGGCGAACAGGTTGCCTGATTTGGCTTGCTCATAGAGAAGCACGGAGCCTTCCGTGAACTTCCCGGCTTCCAGAGCAATTCTCTCCGCGTAGACAACGGCGGCCGGCCTATTGCCGGACGCTGCCATCTCTTGGAGGGATTGCAGGCTGGCGGCATGCAACTTGGCGTTCTCCTGTTCAGAGGGATAGCCATGCTGAATCAACCACTGGGCCTCGGCTGGAGAGCGGGCGCTCAGTGGGCCGGCGCTCGCACAGGACGGATCCACCGCAGGGCACAGCCTCTGCTGAATTTCGGCAGATCGATCGGCCGCGTTTACGCCGGCGTTGGAGGATGGCGTGGGCCGTGACGTCTCGCCTTTTGGTGTCTGGTCGCCCTGCTGGGCTTTCTGTTCAGTCGTTTGAACGTCCGCTGCGGGGGAGGACTTGTCCGCGCAAGCGGAAAGTGCGCAGGCAAGCATGGCCACGATTGCGAAGTTTTTCATGCGCTCACCTGTCAAGGAATTGAACATTGCTGTTGGTCCAGTTGCGTCCACCATGTTGAGCACTGGGCATCTTCAGAGACATATTTCCATTTCTCTTTCAGGGATTTCTCCAGCTCAACCGCACCTGCCCCTTGCGGCGTGATGTATTCCTCCACGGGCACGCCGTAGCGACGTGCCCACTCTACGAAGGTCTCAACGAGACCGGGAGCCCCCACCTCATCGTCTATCGCCTTAAGGATGCTGAGACAGTATGACTCAGGAATGGTGATGTTGATGCCAGCCCTGGTCGCACTCGATGCTTGAAGCTGCTGTTCGCATGCATGCATAACCGCGTAGCGAAACTCCCCGGTCGCGCTGTCGAAGTCCTTTGTCAGGTTGGCGTAATTCTGGGTCTGGCGTTCCAGGGCGTCCTTCATAGAAGCCTGAGCGTTCGGATCAGGCGGCACGGTTCGACCAAACCCGTGCGTTCGGCCTTCGCTGAAGGAAATCGCCATCAGGACAGTGGACTTTGCCCCCCAAGAAGCGCCAGGTAAGCGATCTTTTGCGTAGCTGGCCCCCGATGGGAACGGGATGCGCGCAGGGCAGGAGGCGGGCTTCCTGGCAATGTGTTCTGCACAAACCCGCTGTTTCCAAGTGTCTGCTGAGGGGGGAGAAGAGTTGCCCCCACCACCACCTCCTTCGCCTGGGTCGTAGCCCCCAACTCCGGGAAGTGAGGGGGGATCCATGGGGGGGACGTAAGGAGGCGGTATCGCATCAACCGGAGGAAGGTTGGTCGTTCCTCGATCGTTGGTGGTGTCGGCCATGCCTGATTGGGCTGCGAGCAACGACCCGCCCACGATCAGCGATATGCGAAGAATGTCGCGGATCTGGCGTTTGAGGTTCTGCGATGTGGAGATGTCTTCGGGAGTTAACGTCGGTTTGTTCTTCATGAATCACCATCAGTCCTTGGGGGCTTCAAAGCGGGCGATGCGAGCTTCTTGCACGTTCCAATGCATGTTTGAATGGCTTCTTCGAGGTCTCTTTGGGAGGGGAGGGAGGATGCGGCGTAGGTCGAGGCAATTCGCCGGGCCAGCGGTGGGGAACAGTTCTCGCTGACGGCCTGCACGGCGTCTTCGGTCACGGCTCCTGTGAACAGCAGGGCGTCAGTTGCCCTGACGTCTAATTCTTTTCGTGCTTCTTGCCACACGGAGACTAGGGCGCGCGCCGCTGCCAGCCACCGCTCCATCCTTGCGGGCTCGGGCGTGTGCTGCCCGGTGAGGGAGGCGTCGTTCCACGAAGCAACGGTTGCCAACTTGTCAAACATCAGCAGCCAGCAAATGTAGAGCGGGAACAAACTGCGTTTGCGAGCGGCGAGCTTGATCAGCAAGGAACGTGTGATCCGTCCGTTTCCATCGGCCAATGGGTGGATCGTCAGCAGTTGATGCGCCAGAGCCTCGTCGAGGTGCTCGTTGCAGTTGGATTGGTGCTGGGAGAGGGTGGCCAGGAGATTGGCGAGCAGCGGATCGACGACCGCGACCGGTGGCAGCACGAGCACCGCCTCCTTGGGGCCTCGTCCTGCAACCCAGGCACGATCTGATCGAAGCGAAGGTGCCTGTAGTCCTGCTGCAGACGTCAGTGAGGCGATCAAGGCGTCGGTTGTGCGCAGATCCGCTGGGCTCAGGGGCGCGATTGCCTTGTGGGCTTTTTCGCCGGCGCTGACGGGCAGCAGGAAGTCCCCGTTGTAAGCTTGGGAGTGAACCCGATTCAGTCGTGACGAAAGCAGCAGGAGCGGGTGAAGGTCCGGCTCCAGGAGCTTTGGCTCGTAGGCCTGCCGCAGCTCAAATGCTTCGGAGCGCAGTGGTTGGGGTTGCGAGACCACGACGCCGTGGGTGCCCCAGATCTGTGCTTCGCCCGCTGATCGGATCAGGGGAGGAGGAATGTAGTGCAGTGTCACGGCGCGTTCCAGGCGAGTGAGGTCCAGCGCGTGAGCGTGCACTGCCGTTCGTTACAGTCGTCACCGTCTTGGCTGAGGTGTCAGCGGTTTGCTTCTCCGCGCAAGAGATCGCAGGCCACGCTCAGCCGAGCTGCATGGCTCAAGGGGCGGGCGGGTGAAAGCGGAACTTGGGGAAAAAATTTCGCCCGATCTGCTTTTCGAAAACGGGAAAAGCGTGCACAAGCATTTCCTTAAACCCCAATAGCTTTGCCAAAAGCCCCCCTGCTTTGCCACCGGGGTGGTGCTGGTCTGGGTCTCGTACTTGATTCCGACGTAACCGTCGCCGCCCACGGTCACTTGGTAGTCAACGCAGGCAGCTCCGTTGCACATTGTTATAACGTCGCCGGGGACGATCCACAGAGGCTGTATGGAAACGAGCCGGTTGAAGCTGTCTTGAGCGAGCAGTAGCTCATTGGCAGTAGCAGGATCAACTCTCGGGTAGCCGAGCATGCAGTTGGTGCATGGATAAGTGCCTATTTTTCTCGAGCCAGGCACCTGCGCGTGCACATACGCAGTCGCCGCCGATAGGAAAGTAAACAGAATGCTTGCGGTCAACCAGGCCTCCATTTGCCGCTCCTTTGTGCCAGCAAGATGGCTAGTTCATTGGCTTGCTCAAGCTCAGACGGAGTCATGGACCTAGCCATCAGATCCAGTGCCTGAGCGTTTCCACCAATGGGCGTCAGTTCTCCCGCAGCCTTTTTGTAGGCGTAGGCGCGGACAGGATCCTTCGGCGTAATGATGCCGCGCTGATACGCCGTTCCGAGCGAGAAAAGGCCGTCTGCACTGCCAGCATCCGCTACACTTTTTAAGTAGCGGAAGGAGTCGGTATTGAATTCTTCAACTTTTTCGGGTGAGGCTTCTTGCGTTCGTTGATCTCCAACAACAAGATCCAGGTAATTGTAGTAGGCCAGTCGAGCGTAGGTATCACCCCCTTCGGCCGCTTCTTTCAGCCATCTGGCTGTGTCCTTCAGCGCATCTCTTGGAATGGCCTCGCAACGCTTTAGTTTTTCTTCTGCGGAACTGAGGGATTTCAGTTGCTGATCGGCCAGGAATTGCTCTCGCGTTTTCCCGCTGGCCTTGAGTAAATCCGGGGAAACCTGGCTGCTGGAGTAATCGATTGGTCTGTCAGGCTGCATTGCAACGCGGCACTCGTTCAGTACCAGGAAAAGTTGTCGCTTCGCTTCCAAGTCCCCTGCATCTGCTCTGTTTCTAAGCGACGCATATAGGTCCGCCACTGGAACATCTGGCAGTCGCTGGGCAGATTCGAGGTCGGCCTGAACTGCGATCAGTGTTGGCTTGACGCCGTGAGTGTCTGCGCTTGCGGCGGGTTCTCCAGCCGATGATCCACTACTGCCCGGTTGAGCATCGTTGTTCTGCAGCGAGCAGGCCGTGGCCATCCCAGCGATGAGTGTAATCGTGGCTAGGCGCATGTGCCTGCAGCGAAAGCCGTATTTTGGAGTGGAGGGTGACATTGGAATCTCCATGGAGAATTGCGCTTCTTTGCTGACACTTGCCGCTCAATATTCGGATCGAATGCAATCCAATCGGTGGTGGTTGAAACTCGGTTCCTGGAAGGAATTGAGCCATCGATGCCTCTTCTTGTTTGCATGATCGGTGGCTGGCCACTTCTTTGTAGACCGACTATCGCAATGACGAGCAAGGTTCGGCAATGGGCGTTCGTCCAATGGGAATGTAGGGAATTCCTTCGTGGCGGCGTTGAGCAGGGCTGAGATGGAGAAGAAAGCTCTACACGCTTGAAGATCGATCATCGGGAAGAACAAGCGCCACGCCGAGCGGTGGTGCGCGGCCAGACCCTAATCCGAGCTGAGGCGACCGAAAGCGGTAACACGTCTGGAGGACAGTGCACCGACCGAACTGCCGCCGCTGGTGCCGGCATTGCCTCTAGCTATCGAGCAGTTGTAGCAGGCCCGCCGCTCGGCTGCAGCGGGAAGCAAGAAGCTGGAGCGCGTCCAGGAAGCGCTGGAGCCTCGGTGGCTGCCGGCGGTGACCAAGCCCCGGAGGCGGCATTGTTGTTTCCGGGGTTTTTCGCTTGCGCACGGCGCGCGGATTCAGACAATCCGCATGTCCCGCCGCTGTGGCCTCCGCCAGCGAATTGCTCTCATTTCAGGGAGTCCGGAGGCATGGATCGCAGGGATGACGTGGTCCCGCGCTGCACCGGATCTTTCTTTTCACCGGCATCGGCTCGGCCGAACAGGTTGAAGCGGTTCGAGCACTCGGGCGCGCCGGTGGCCCGCAAGCGGCGCAGTTGATCGGGTAGATCTATCAGGAGGAATTCAGTGGATCGGCGATCCGGATCGCCTGCATCGCGGCGCTGGGCGAAGCGGCCCGTGGCTTACAGACCAGTGCTGAACGGAACAGCTGAAGTTTCATCCACAATGGTCGTGATCGTCGGCGACGGGCATCATCCACCCGCCACACGCCCGCGCTATGCTGCGCGCCTGCCGCCCGATCCTGCCGCGATGAAGCTCGCCATCCTGTCCCGCAACAGCTCCCTGTATTCCACCCGCCGGCTGGTCGAGGCGGCGCGCGCGCGCGGCCACACCGTACGCATCCTGGATCCGCTGCGCTGCTACATGCGCATCGCCGCCGATGGTTTCTCGATGCACTACAAGGGGCGGCCGATGACCGGCGTGGACATGGTCATTCCGCGCATCGGTGCTTCCATCACCCGCTATGGCACCGCGGTGCTGCGTCAGTTCGAATTGATGGGCGCGCGCACGCCCAACCCGTCCGATGCGATCCTGCGTTCGCGCGACAAGCTGCGCGCGCACCAGTTGCTGGCGGCCAAGGGGATCGACATGCCGGTCACGGTGTTTGGCGACAACCCCGATGACACCGTCGACCTGCTCTCCATGCTGGGCCCGCCGCCGCACGTGGTGAAGCTCAACGAGGGTACCCAGGGGCGTGGCGTGATCCTCACCGAGAAGGCCAGTGCTTCACGTGGCATCGTCGAGGCCCTGCGCGGGCTGTATGCCAATTTCCTGATGCAGGAGTTCATCGGCGAGGCCAAGGGCGCCGACCTGCGCTGCTTCGTGGTCGGTGACCAGGTGGTGGCCTCGATGCAGCGGCAGGCGCCGGAAGGTGACTTCCGCTCCAACCTGCACGCCGGCGGCACGGCGGTGGCCGCCAAGGCCAGCCGTGCCGAGCAGCAGGTGGCGGTGCGTTCGGCCAAGGCGCTGGGCCTGTCGGTATGCGGGGTGGACCTGATCCGCTCCGCCCGTGGCCCGCTGGTGCTGGAGGTCAACTCCACGCCGGGGCTGGAAGGGATCGAAGCCGCCTGTGGGGTGGACGTGGCGACACGCATCATCGAGCACGTCGAGAAGCTTAAAAAGCCCTGATTGTTCAATCGCTTGCGATTCTCACGGGCGAATGAGGCCTAGTTTAACACGCCTTTAATCGGCCCCGGCGTAGCCTTCAGCGAACCGCAGCTCTGCCTCTCAGCAGGATCGGTATCGGGATACAACTTCAGACCCAGGCGGGGGCACCGCCTGGGTCTTTTTTATGCCCGCCGCGGGCCCCTTGTGGAGGCAACGTGACGATCGTAGAGTGGCGCCCATCGTTCCTGGATGGATCCGGAGGCTGGCGATGTACCGCATCACGATGATCGCGTTGTTGCTGGGGTTGTCCGGTGCTGCCTCCGCCAAGCCGGAGAAGACCGCCATACAGATGGACGGGCAGGCACCGGTGGCCGAGCAGGTCCGGCGGGTTGAGAAGGCCCTCGATGACGGCGAATACAGCGAGATTTCCGCTGACGACCGTGCCCAGGTGCAGCAGGCCCTGGCGCGCATCACCCAGCGCATGGGGGACCACCGCACGCTTCAGGAGCTTCCGCCGCAGGTCCAGGCGGAGGTCTTCAACGACCAGGAGCGGATCAACACCGTTCTTGTCCGGGCGCACGAAGACAGCCGCCAGATCTGCCAGCACACCCGCACCACCGGTAGCAACATGCCTAAAAGCCGCTGCCTGACCGTGGCCGAGCGCCGTCGGATCGAGGAAAAGGGCAAGGCACTGCTGAACGACCAGCGCACCTTCAACAACTTCAACCCCGCCACCAACCACTAGGCCGGCCGACGCCCCTGCGCATGGCACTTGCTGGCGTGAAGGTGGTGCGAATACAGTCAGCACTCAACTCAAACAAGGATTCGTTTGTCATGAAGTCCCTTCTGATGTCGGCGGTCCTGATCTCGGGCCTGACCCTGGCCACCGCCGCCTCCGCATCGAACCAGGCCGGTGAGGTCTTTATCCCGGGCAAGCCGCTGCAGCAGCAGATCGAGCGCATCGAAATCGAACTCAACGATGGCGAGACCTACAGCGAACTGAAGCAGACCGACCGCAGCCGGGTGCGCGAAGCGCTGGTGCGCATGCGTACGGCCGTCGAGCAGCATCCGAACCGTGATTCGATGCCTGAACAGGTACGAACCGATGTCTTCAACGACCAGCAGATCGTGAACACGGTTTTGACACAGGCACGTGAAGATAGTCGTCTAATATGCCAACGTGAAAAGGCCACGGGTTCGAACCGGGCTACGACGCAGTGCATGACCGTTGCCGAGCGCGCCCGGCGGAAGGACAAGGCACAGCGTGATATGGGCCAGGCCCAGCGCGTTGGCAAATTCGTCAATTAGAGGTGACAGTGAGAATCCTGGTAATCGAAGACAACAGCGACATTGCGGCCAACCTGGGCGACTACCTGGAAGACCGGGGGCACACCGTAGACTTCGCGGCTGACGGGGTTACCGGTCTGCATCTGGCCGTGGTGCACGAGTTCGACGCGATCGTGCTGGATCTCAACCTGCCCGGCATGGACGGCATCGAAGTCTGCCGCAAGCTGCGCAATGAAGCGCGCAAGCAGACCCCGGTACTGATGCTGACCGCCCGCGATTCGCTGGACAACAAGCTGGCCGGCTTCGATTCCGGCGCGGACGACTACCTGATCAAGCCGTTCGCGCTGCAGGAAGTGGAAGTGCGTCTGAACGCCCTGTCGCGTCGCGGCAAGGGCGTGCAGACCCGCGTGCTGGAAACCGGCGATCTGGAATACAACCTGGATACGCTGGAAGTGCGCCGCCAGGGCAAGCTGCTGCAGCTCAACCCGACCGCGCTGAAGATCCTGCAGGCACTGATGGAAGCGGCGCCCGCCGTGGTGACCCGCCAGGAACTGGAAACCCGCGTGTGGGGCGAAGAACTGCCCGACTCGGACTCGCTGCGCGTGCACATCCATGGCTTGCGTGCGGTGGTCGACAAGCCGTTTGAAGTGCCGCTGATCCAGACCCGCCATGGCATCGGATACCGCATCGCCACCCCGGAAGCCTGATTCGGTGGCAACCAAGGGGGAGCGCCGGCGCACGCCCTATCGGCGGCGCCTGCGCAGCCGCATCATCGTGTCGTTCGTGTTGTTGGGCTTCTGCCTGACAACACTGTTCGCGTTTGCCACCAACTGGGCCCGCATGCGGGTGGAAAACCAGTTGGTGGAAGACGTGATCAACCACAACATCGAAGAGTACGCGCGCCGCTTCTACGAGCATCCGGGGCGCAATCCGGCGGTGCCCGTGCAGCAGATCCGGGCGTACGCCTACTCGGCGGACAAGTTCGACAAGGCCCGCGAATCCTGGCCGCAGTGGGCTGACCTGCAGAATGGCAACTACAACCTGAGCGGCACCGACGAGCAGGGGCAGCCGTACGCCTACAAGCTGGCGGTGCGCAAGGCTGACGACGCCTGGTTCTTCCTCGCCTATGACATGACCGACAGCGTGCGCGGCGGCAAGCAGCTCAACCGCGCGCTGGTGCTGTCGGTGCTGGTGTTCAGCGTGCTGTCGCTGGTGCTGGGCTGGTGGTCGGCATCGAAGGTGATGAAGCCTGTGTCGGATCTGGCCGCGCGGCTGCGCGCCTACCGCGGCGGCACCAGCGATCCGGAACCCTTGGCGCCGCGCTTCCCCGACGACGAAGTGGGGCAGCTGGCACAGGCACTGGACGACTATTCGTCGCGGCTGACCGAGGTGGTGCAGCGCGACCGCGAGTTCAATGCAGACGTCAGCCACGAGCTGCGCACGCCGCTGGCGGTGATCCGGGGCGCCACCGAGCTGCTGCTGACCCGGCCCGGCCTGGACGAAAAGGTGCTGCAGCGCCTGCAGCGCATCCAGCGTGCCGAGCAGCAATGCAGCGATCTGATCGGCGCGCTGCTGCTGCTGTCGCGCAACGAGCGCGGGCAGGGCACCAGCAACGTCGCCCGCGTGGCCGAGCAGCTGCTGGACGCGCACCGCGCGCAGCTGGGCGGCAAGCCGCTTGAGCTGGCGCTGGAAGGCGAGCGCAACCTGGTGATCGATGCGCCCGAGGCGGCGCTGTCGGTGGCACTGGGCAACCTGATCGGCAACGCCGTGAAGTACTCGCAGGATGGCGAGGTACGCGTGTTCGTCGGCACCAATTCGGTGTCGGTAACCGACAGTGGCCCGGGCCTGAGCGAGGAAGATGCAGCCAAGCTGTTCCAGCGCGGGTACCGCGGCACCCATGCCGGGCACTCGCAGGGCGGCGGTATCGGCCTGTCGATCGTCAGCCGCCTGTGCGATCTGTACGGCTGGCAGGTGAGCGTGCGCCCCGGTGGCGAGCGTGGCGTGATCGCCACCCTGACGTTCTCGCCGAAGCCCTTGTAAAGGGCACCTGCTTTGGTGGGTGCCGACCTTGGTCGGCACGAACCCTGCCGACCTTGCATCGCGCCCTGTGTCGCTTCTGCCACTGAATCCCCCGCAAGCGAGCATCGCATCACTGGCCCAACACGACACCACCGTGATCGCTGCCGCGCCCCGCGCGTGTTCCCGCGCACGCATTGGCAAGCCCGCGCCGCACTTGGGCTTGATGGTCGCAGCCGAGCATGGCCTCGGCTCTACAGCAGATCCCCAGATCCACGCGTGGATACGCTTCGGTAGTGCTGGCCGCTGGCCGGCAACCAGGCCTCAACCCCTGGCCAACCCCAGATACCGCGCATGCAACTGTTCCACCTGCACCTGCAGGTCCTCCGGCTGCCCATCATTGACCACCACATCGTCGGCCAGCGCCAACCGCTGTGCGCGGCTGGCCTGCGCCGCAATCATCCGGTCGGCCAGTGCGGCATCAATGCCATCGCGCTGCATCAGCCGGGCGTGCTGCACGGCCTCCGGCGCATCCACCAGCAGCACCCGGTCCAGCCACGGGTAGGCCTTCCGTCCACCCACCTCGGTCAGCAGCGGAATGGCCGCAATCGCATAGGGGCTCTCAGCCTGCTCGCACTGCTGCTGCATCAGCAGGCGGATGGCCGGGTGGGTAATGGCTTCCAGTGCCGTCCGCTCGGCCGGGTCGGCAAACACATGGGCGCGCAGGCGGGCCCGGTCCAGGCCGCCATCGGCCAGCAGCATGTCGGCGCCGAAACGCTCGGCAATGCGGGCCAGCGCCGGGCTGCCGGCGGCCACCACGGCGCGGGCGGCCAGATCGGCGTCGGCCACCACGATGCCCAGCGCCTCGAAGCGCCGGGTTACTTCACTCTTGCCCGAGGCGATGCCACCGGTCAGGCCAACCACATAGCGGCTCATGGGGACTCCCCTCAGCGCAGCCCGCTCATCACCATGTACTGCTCCACCAGCGGCGCACCCCACATGAAGTACAGCCAGCCGGCAACGGCCAGGTAGGGGCCGAACGGGATGGGCGTGGCGCGGTCACGGCCCCGGCTGTACAGCCAGATCGAGCCGATGATGGCGCCCAGCACCGACGACAGCAGGATGATCGGCAGGATGCCCTTCAGGCCGCACCAGGCACCCAGCGCCGCCAGCAGCTTGAAGTCTCCGTGGCCCATGCCTTCCTTGCCGGTCAACTGCTTGAACAGCCACCAGACCGTCCAAAGCGACAGGTAGCCCACCGCCGCGCCTACCAGGGCAGGCTTGGCCGGCATGTACAGGTTGTCGATGCTGCCTATCAGCCCCAGCCACATCAGCGGCAGGGTGAGCTGGTCGGGTAGCAGCTGCGTGCGCAGGTCGATGCCGGACAGGGCAATCAGGAAGCAGGTCAGCACGATGGCGCCGAAGCCCTGCCAGCCGAAGCCGAACTGCCAGACGCAGGCCAGCACCAGCACCGAGGTCAGCGCCTCCACCAGCGGGTACTGCAGCGAGATCGGCGCCTTGCAGTGGCGGCACTTGCCGCCCTGGATGATCCAGCTGAACAGCGGGATGTTCTCGTACCAGCTCAGCTTGTGCTTACAGTGCGGGCAGTGCGACGGCTCGACCACGATCCCCGGTGGGGGTGGTTCATAGAAGTCCGGTTCCTCCAGGACCTCGCGCGCATCGCGCTTCCACTGCCACTCCAGCCGCTTGGGCAGCCGCAGGATGACGACGTTCAGGAAACTGCCCAGCAGCAGTCCCAGGGCGGCCGCGGCGGGGTAGCCGAGGCCGGGATGCTGGTCGAGAAATGCCATTGATACCTTTAGCCGACGACGGCGCCGAGTTTGAAGATGGGCAGGTACATCGCGATGACCAAGCCACCGACAATGGTACCAATGAACACCATGATCATCGGTTCCAGCAGGCTGCTCAAGGCATCCACTGCATTGTTCACTTCCTGCTCGTAGTATTCAGCCACCTTGAACAGCATGGCATCCAGGGCGCCGGCCTCTTCGCCGATGCCGGTCATCTGGATGACCATGTGCGGGAACAGGTTCAGCTGCTTCATGGCCATGTTGACCGGATAGCCGACCGAGACGTCGTCGCGCATCCGCAGCACCCCCTCGCCATAGACCTTGTTGCCGGTGGCGCCGGCCACGATGCCCAGGGCCTCTACCAGTGGCACGCCGGCCTTGAAGGTCACCGCCGTGGTCCGGGCGAAACGGGCGATGGCGCTGTTATGCATGATCTGCCCGATTACCGGCACCTTCAGCACCAGCCGGTCGACCGTGTGCTGCATCTTCTCCGAGCGCCGGTAGGTCATTGCGATGGCGACCACCGATCCGATCAGGACGATGGCCATCAGCCACCACCAGGACACCATGAACCGGGAAAGGTTGACCACCATCTGGGTGAAGGCCGGGAGGTCTGCACCAAAGCTCTTGAAGACCTCCTCGAACTGCGGCACCACCCAGACCAGCAGGATGGTGCTTACCAGGAAGGCCACCACCAGCACCATGGCCGGGTAGAAAAGGGCCTTCTTGATCTTGCCCTTCAACGCCTCGATGTTCTCTTTATAGGTGGCGATGGTATCCAGCACCGTTTCCAGCACACCGGCACTTTCACCAGCCCGTACCAGGTTGCGGTAGAGCTCGTCGAACTGGACAGGGTGGCGGCTGATCGCTTCGTGCAGCGATGAGCCGCCTTCGATGTCGGTGCGAACTGCGTCCACCATCTTCTTCATGCGCGGGTTCTTGTGCCCGCTGCCGATGATTTCCAATGCCGAGACGATCGGTACGCCGGATTTCATCATCGTGGCCATCTGCCGGCTGAAGAAGGCGATGTCCTTGGCATTCACCGGCTTGCCGGCCGCGCCGAACAACGGCTTAGGCTTCGGCTTGACCTGGCCGGGGTTGATCCCCTGCTTGCGTAGTTCGGCGCGCAGCAGATTGGCGTTCTTGGCCAACTGCTCGCCCTTCATCTTGATTCCCCGCTTGTCGGTCCCCTCCCAGACAAACGGCTGCAGCTCCATGGTGCTACGCGCCACGGGCTCTTTCTTGATCGCACTGCGACTGACAGACATGTTGGCTCCCCAAGGCCCGCCATCCCCAGACGGGCATCATGACCGGCGATGGTAGCCGGTTCACGGCCATCCGGGGAGCCTGCTGGCGTGACGCCGCGCAGGGTTTTCGACCTGACGAGACGAAAGGTGACGTACCGCGTCACATTGCCGCGTCCATCGCAGATTCGCTTCTGGGGGGTTCCCATCCGCGAAATTGCTGCCATCATTGGCGCGGGGAAATCGGGGAGACGCTGCCATGGGAGATTGGCACGTAACCTGCGTTGATCCACCCGCGGGGACGGGCAGCCTGCTCATCCGGTCATCTGGCCGGCCGGCCGCCACCCCCGACATCAACCACCACTTATCTTGGGGATGTACCACCATGAAGAACCAGAAGGGCTTCACCCTGATCGAACTGATGATCGTCGTTGCGATCATCGCCATCCTGGCCGCCATCGCGCTGCCGGCTTACTCGAACTACACCAAGAAGGCCAAGGTCTCGGAAGTGATCCTGGCTGCTTCTTCCCTGCGTACCGACCTGTCGGAATACGTGGCCAGCAACAACAAGCTGCCGGACAACAAGTGGCAGCCGGACTTCCAGGAAACCAAGTACGTCAAGTCGCTGGCTTGGAACGGTACTGCCATTGTTGCTACCGCGCAGGCGATCGGTGACACCAACATTGATGGCAAGACCATCACCCTGACCCCGGACGCCACCAAGGTGGCCAATGGCGTGATCCCGGAATGGACCTGCGAAGGCTCGATCGACACCAAGTTCCGCCCGGGTTCCTGCCAGGGCAAGCCGGCCGCTTCCCTGTAAGCGCTGCGGCTGAGTGTGATTGAAGAAGGCCCCGTGAGAACGGGGCCTTTTTATTTGTTGGTTGTTGAATGCGTGGAAATCTGAAGTGGAGGAGCTCCGTGGGTGCATTGGCTGTTCTTGTGCCGAAAATGGAGTTCGACCTGGGCACTCAACTGCATGAAGCCTATGCCTCGGTCAGCGTCGAGGCCGGGGCCTTCCTGCTGCTCGCGTTGATCCTGCAGCGCCGCAACCTTGCGGGCCTGGTGCGGCGTCTGTGGCCGCAGGGCGCCCGCGTGAACTTGCTGTGTCTGGCACTGGAGGTGGTGCTGCTGATGCCGCTTCTGGGGATGCTGCTGATCTGGATGTACCGCACCAGTCGGGGCTGGCAAATGACCTGGGCGGCGGAGCTGTGGGGTTCACTGCCGGCCTGGGGCGTATTGCTGATCGTGGTGTTCGTGGCCGACGGTATCAGCTATGTCCGGCACCGCCTCGAACACACCCGCTGGTTCTGGCCAATCCATGCCATGCACCACAGCGATCGCGAGCTGACCTGGTTCTCGGCATATCGCCAGCACCCGTTGAACCGGCTCAACGCTGCGCTGATCGACATCGGCATCCTGCTGCTGTTGGGCGTGCCGCTCTGGGCGATCTACGCCAACGCACTGGTCAGGCACTACTACGGTCTGCTGACCCATGCCAACGTGCCATGGACACTTGGGTGGCTGGGGCGGGTGCTGGTCTCGCCGGCGATGCACCGATGGCATCATGTGCGCCAGGGCGAAGGAGTCGGCAAGAACTTCGCGACGGTCTTTTCGGTGTTCGACCAGACGTTCGGTACGTACTACGTGCCCAGCGCGTGCCGCGAGCCGACCGGGCTGGACGAGCCCGGGCACAATGCGTTCCTGATGCAGGTGTGCAGCCCCTTCATGAAAGCGGCCGCGGCGCTGCGGACCATTCCGATGGGGCGGCAGGAGCGGCCGCGCATCGAGGAGTGATACAGCCAAGTTTCAAGGCTGCGCCAAGGCCTGCGCAAGGAAGCGACCCACGTCGTTGACCCATCCGGGACTTGCACGTTGCGCAGCGTTGGTGTTTTGTTGACGATTGACCGTGCGACTGGGGAGCCGCAATGAACCGTCCATCCAACAGCCATGGCCCATGGCTGCTGCTGATCTTCATCCTGTCCGGGATCGCCGGGCTGATCTACCAGTCTATCTGGACGCAGTACCTGGGGCTGTTCCTCGGGCATTCCTCGCATGCACAATCCCTGGTGCTGATCCTGTTCATGGGCGGCATGGCGCTGGGCGCGTGGCTGGTGAGCCGGCGCAGCGCACTACTGCAGCGCCCCCTGTTGGCCTATGCGGTCATCGAACTGGTGATCGGTGTACTCGGCATCGGCTTCGACGGTCTGTTCCAGGGCGTGACCGGCTGGGCCTACACGCACTTGATGCCCGGCATGGAGGGGGCGTCCTCAACGGCGCTGCGCTGGGCGTTGGCCACCGCGCTGGTGCTGCCTCAGTGCATCCTGCTGGGGGCGACCTTCCCGCTGATGAGCGCCGGCTACATGCGCCTGCAGCCGATGGCGCAGGGTGAAGTGCTTGCCGGGCTGTATTTCTCCAACAGTCTGGGCGCGGCGGCCGGTGCGCTGGTGGCCACCTACCTGCTGCTTCCCGCAGTTGGTCTGCCCGGCACCGTACTCAGTGCCGGCCTGCTCAACATCGTCGTCGCCATCCTCGTCTATCCCCTGGCCCGTGACGCCAGTGCCCCGGCGGTAATCGCCAGTCCGGCGATCACACCGGGATCCGATGGCTTGCGCCGCAGTGCGGTGCCGGTGCTGCTGGTGCTACTTGTGGCCGCCGGTACAGGTGCATCGTCGTTCGTCTATGAGATCACCTGGGTGCGCATGTTGTCGCTGGCGCTGGGCACCACGCTGCATTCCTTCGAACTGATGCTGGCGGCCTTCATCCTCGGTATCGCCTTCGGTGGGCTGTGGCTGCGCCGCCGTGCTGACCACATGCAATCACCGCTGCGGGTGGCCGGCTGGGTGCAGGTCTGGATGGGGCTGGCCGCGCTGGCCTCGATGTTCGTGTACGCCCAGGCTTTTGACTGGGTGGGCTGGTTGATGCGGGTCATCGTGCGCAGCACCGACGGATACGTGCTGTACAACCTGGCCAGTGCGGTGATTGCCGGGCTGGTGATGTTCCCGGCCGCATTCTTCGCTGGCATGACGCTGCCGCTGCTGACCCTGGCCCTGCTGCGCAGTGGCCACGGCGAACGCTCGATCGGCCAGGCCTACGCCTTCAACACACTGGGCGCGATCGTGGGCGTGCTGGCAGCCATCCATTTGTTGATGCCGCTGTTAGGCTTGAAGTACGCCCTGCTGGTGGCTGCACTGGTGGATATCGCATTGGGCTGGGTGCTGCTGCATCGTATGCGTGCAGCGGACGAGCGCGGGTTGAGTTCGCCGCTGCTGCGGGCCGGTGCGTTGGGCGTCGCCGGAGTGATCGCGGCGGTGCTGCTGGTACGGTTTGATCCCTTGGTGCTGAATTCCTCCGTTTACCGGCACGGTAATGTACGCTTGGCCGATACCGCGCGGATGCTGTTCTCCCGAGATGGGCAGACCGCGACCGTGGCGGTCTACGAGAATCCGCATGCGGGCGGCCAGATGCGCGCCATTGCCACCAACGGCAAGGTGGACGCGGCCATGTCGGTGTCGATGCAGCAGGTGCCGACCAGCGACGAGTCGACGATGATCCTGCTGGCGGCACTGCCGCTGGCACTGCGCGAGGACTACCAGCGCGTCGGCGTGATCGGCTTCGGTTCCGGGCTCAGCACGCACACGCTGCTGGGCGATGGTCGCGTTGGCCGGGTGGACACGGTGGAGATCGAACCGGCCATGGTCGAAGGCGCGCGCCTGTTTGGTAAGCGTGTCGAACGCGCCTTCAAGGACCCGCGTTCGCATGTGGTGATCGACGACGCCAAGTCCTATTTCGCCGCGAGCCCACGCAAGTACGATCTGATCATTTCCGAACCTTCCAACCCGTGGGTAGGTGGCACGGCGGCGCTGTTCAGCGATGAGTTCTATGCGTTCGTGCCGCAGCAGCTCAACGAAGGTGGCGTGTTCGTGCAGTGGCTGCAAATGTATGAGATCACGCCCGAGCTGGTCAGTTCGGTGCTGGCAGGCATGTTGGAGCAGTTCTCCGATGCGCGCGCCTACCTGGCCAACCGCGGCGACCTGATCCTCGTGGCAACGCCGAAGGGCAAGTTGCCGCCGATGAACGACAGCCTGTTCAAGCAACCTGCACTGCGTGCAGAGCTTGCGCGCATCGGCGTGCATTCGCTGGCGGACTTGCAGGGCACGCTGTCGATGGACGACGCTGCGCTGAGAGCCTTCGTGCCGTTGTATCCGGCCGCACGTAATTCCGATTACTTCCCTACGCTGAGGCTGAAGGCACCCGTGGCGCGCTTCCAGGGCGCATTCACCCGTGACTTCCAAGAAGTGATGGTGGCGCCTTGGGCGCTTGTGTCTCGCGCCGATGACGCGCGCGTGGGTGGCGCAGCGCAGGATCGCGCCCAGCCCGCATCGAGCCGTGATGACAAGCGTCCGGCCGCGCGGGCGCTCGCCGCTCTTCTGCAAGGCAATGCTGCGCCTTCGCAGGATGTCAGTGCTGCTGACTGGTTGCGTGCCCAGGCGCTGCGTGGGCTTGCGGTTCGCTGCGAGCTGGACAAGGCGCCGCTGGAAAGTGCTCAGTTGTTGTTCGCGCTGTTCAGTGATACCTCGCCGTTCCTGGCGGCAGAGCAACGTGCGGCGCTGTGGTCACAGCGAGCATGGATGGACTGCTCGCCGCAGGATGCGACCGTGTCTGCCAGCCTGGCCCTGGTCGCTGCGGCGGCCACCGACGATCACCACACCGTACTAACGGAAGGACGTCGATTGTTGCAGGGCGAGCGTGGCCCGGCGCTGCTGGCCGATGCCGGCTCGGGCTATTATCTGTTCGGTGCAATGCAACATGCCGCACGGTCGCTGGGGGATACCGCAGCGTCGCGGCAGCTGACGGACCAGTACTGGCAGGCGCTTGCGCCTGACGCTCGACGGAACGGGCCACTGCGCCTGCTGAGTTACCTGGCCTCCACCGGCCCGGTTCCGGCTGCAACCGCTGATTCCCAGCCGTCAGGGCAAAAGTGATACGAGGAAGACCATGAGCGTTGTTTCCCCCCCCAACCTCGTCGGCATCACCGGCCTGGCCCGCCGCCTGGTCCAGGACGGCGCCCTCGACGAGGCTACCGCCCGCGACGCGATGGCCAGGGCCGCCGCCGCCCGCCAGCCGCTGCCCACCTGGTTCGCCCAGAACAAGCTGGTCAGCGCCTCGCAGCTCGCCGCCGCCAACGCTGTCGAGTTCGGCATGCCGCTGTTCGACGTGTCCACGTTCGACGCCAGCCAGAATGCGATGAGCCTGGTCAGCGAGGAACTGCTGCGCAAGCACAACGTGCTGCCGCTGTTCAAACGCGGCGGCAAGCTGTTCGTCGCTACCAGCAATCCGACCCATGCGCTGGACGAGATCAAGTTCCACACCAATCTGGTGGTGGAACCGATCCTGGTTGATGAAGACCAGATCCGCCGGACGCTGGAGCAGTGGCACGCCAGCCACGACACCATCGGCGACGCGCTCGGTGGCGATGACGAGGGTATGGCCAACCTCGATGTCGGGTTGGGTGACGAGGACAATGCCGGTGGCGACTCCGGCATCGACGCCAAGGGTGACGACACCCCGGTGGTGAAGTTCGTCAACAAGGTGCTGGTCGACGCGATCCGCAAGGGCGCATCGGACATCCACTTCGAACCCTACGAAGACGATTACCGCGTGCGCCTGCGCATCGACGGCCTGCTGAAGATGGTGGCGCGCGCGCCAGTGAAGTTGAACCAACGCATTGCCGCGCGCCTGAAGGTGATGGCGCAGCTGGACATCGCCGAGAAGCGCGTGCCGCAGGACGGTCGCATCAAGCTCAACCTGTCCAAGACCAAGCAGATCGACTTCCGCGTCAGCACGCTGCCGACCCTGTTCGGCGAGAAGGTGGTGCTGCGTATCCTCGATGGCAGCGCGGCCAAGCTGGGTATCGACAAGCTGGGCTACGAGCCGGACCAGCAGAAGCTGTTCCTGGAGGCCATCCACAAGCCGTACGGCATGGTGCTGGTGACCGGCCCCACCGGTTCGGGCAAGACGGTGTCGCTGTACACGGCGCTGGGCATCCTCAACGATGAGACGCGCAACATCTCCACCGCCGAAGACCCGGTGGAAATCCGCCTGCCCGGCGTCAACCAGGTACAGCAGAACAACAAGCGCGGCATGACCTTCGCCGCGGCACTGCGCTCGTTCCTGCGACAGGATCCGGACATCATCATGGTCGGCGAAATCCGCGACCTGGAGACGGCCGAGATTGCGATCAAGGCGGCGCAGACCGGCCACATGGTGCTGTCCACGCTGCATACCAATGATGCGCCGCAGACCATCGCGCGCCTGATGAACATGGGCATCGCGCCGTACAACATCACCAGCTCGGTGACGCTGGTGATCGCGCAGCGCCTGGCGCGCCGGTTGTGCAACAACTGCAAGCGCCCGGCGAATCTGCCGGAGCATGCATTGCTGGCCGAGGGCTTCACCCAGGCGCAGCTGGACGCAGGCATTGAGCTGTACGAGGCGGTGGGGTGCGATGAGTGCACCGAGGGCTACAAGGGCCGTACCGGTCTTTACCAGGTGATGCCGATGACCGATGAGATCGCTACGATCGTGCTGGCCGGTGGCAATGCACTGCAGATTGCCGAGGCGGCGCAGCAGATCGGGGTGAATGACCTGCGGCAGTCGGCGTTGAAGAAGGCGGCGGCGGGTGTGACCAGCCTGGCCGAGATCAATCGCGTTACCAAGGATTGAGGTAGAGCCGAGCCCATGCTCGGCTGAGGGACCGAAGAGCAGCCGAGCGTGGGCTCGGCTCTACAGTAGATCCACGCCATGCGTGGATGGCGCGGTCCCGACCGCTTACTCCATCCCCAGCTTCTTCAGCTTGTAGCGCAGCGCGCGGAAGGTAATCCCCAGCTGCGCAGCAGTGCGGGTCTTGTTCCAGCGGTTCTCTTCCAGCGCGCGCTGGATGGCGCTGCGCTCCAGCTGCTCGATGTACGAGGGCAGGGCGGCGCTGCCGGGCTGCAGGTCGGCCACGGCTTCGGCGGGCGCGGCACTGCCCGGCGCACGCGGCGCGTGCTGCGGCAGGCGCAGGTCGTCGGCGCCGATGCAGTCTTCCTCGGCCAGGGCCAGCGCGCGTTCCAGGATGTTCTCCAGTTCGCGCACGTTGCCGGGGAAGGCGTACTGCGCCAGTGCCTCCAGCGCCGAAGGCGCCAGCAGCGGGGTAGCACGGCCGTGGCTGCGGGCCAGGCGTGCCAGTACCGCGGCGGCCAGTTCCGGCAGGTCCTGGCGGCGCTCGCGCAGCGGCGGCACCCTCAGTTCGATCACGTTGATGCGGTAGTACAGGTCGTGGCGGAAGCGCCCATCCTCGACCAGCTCGGCCAGGTCCTTGTGGGTGGCCGAGAGGATGCGTACGTCCACCGGCTCCTCATTGGCCGCACCAACCGCTCGCACCGACTTTTCCTGGATCGCGCGCAGCAGCTTGACCTGCATCTGCAACGGCAGCTCGGCCACTTCGTCCAGGAACAGGGTGCCGCCGTGCGCAGCCTGGAACAGGCCGGGCTTGTCGGCATGGGCGCCGCTGAAGCTGCCCTTGCGATGGCCGAAGAACTCGCTCTCCATCAGTTCGCCGGGAATGGCGCCGCAGTTGACCGGTATGAACGGTCCGGCCGCACGTGCGCCCTGGGCATGGATGGTGCGCGCGACCAGTTCCTTGCCCACGCCCGATTCACCGAGGATGTAGACCGGTGCCTGGCTGCGCGCAACCTTGCCGATGGTGGTGCGCAGCACGTCCATGGCCGGCGAAGCACCCAGCAGGCGTGCGCCTTGTTCGGCAGCAGGGCCGGGCACGGGACGTTCGGTGTTGTTGAGTTCCAGCGCATGCTTGACCAGGCCGCGCAGCACCGAGATGTCTACCGGCTTGCTGACGAAGTCGAAGGCGCCGGCCTTCAGTGCTTCCACCGCCAGGTCCATGCTGCCGAACGCGGTGATCATCGCCACCGGCGTGCGCGGGTAGTGCTGGGCGATCTCGCTGACCAGCTCGATGCCGTTGCCGTCCGGCAGCCGCATGTCGGTGATGCAGAGATCGTACGGATTGCTGGCGAGCAACTCGCGTGCTTCGGCCAGGTTGGCGGCAGTACTGATGCGCAGCCCCATGCGGCCGAGGGTCAGTACCAGCAGTTCGCGGATGTCGCGTTCATCGTCGACGACGAGGGCGCTGCGGGTTTCGTTCATGGGCGTGAAAGATAAACGAGGGGGCTGGAAGCGACAAATGTTTGACGCACAGATCTGGAATCAGGTGGGCAACAGCGTGTGCGGGCCGGGCAGCACCAGACGGAAGCAGGAGCCGCCAGCCGGCACCGGGATGTAGTCGAGCCGTGCCTGGTTGGCGCGGCACAACTCGCGGGCGATATACAGGCCCAGGCCGGTGCCATGCTCGGAGGTAGTGAAGAACGGGCGGAACAACTGCGCCGCCACGGTCTCGGGAATACCGGGGCCGCGGTCCATCACGTCGATCACCGCGCTGCGCTCGTGCTGCGCCACGCGCAGGCGCACGCGCGCCGGCTGCTGGCCGATGCGGCCGTATTTCAGTGCGTTGTGCACCAGCACGGTCAGCACCTGGTAGAGGTGCTTCGTGTCGACCTGCGCCATCACCGCCGTGTCACTGATGATCGGCTCGATGCTGTCGGTCTCCAGCGTCTGGCCCTGCTTGTACTCCAGCACGAAGCGTCGCACGAAGGCGACCAGGTCCACGTTCTCGGGCGTGGCGCGTTCACGGCGGGCGAGGCCAAGGACGCTCTCGACGATGCCGTTGGTGCGTTGGCACTGCTGGCGGATGATCTGCAGCAGGCGGCGGTCACTCTCGTTGAAACCGGTGCCTTCCTCGAGCAGCTGCACGGCGTAGTTGATCGCCGCCAGCGGGTTGCGGATCTCATGGGCGAGGCTGGCCGAGAAGCGGCCCATCGCTGACAGGGTGAGCGATTCGGCGCGGCGCGAGACCACGCTGGAGTCGTCCAGGAACACCAGGGCCAGCTCGCTGCCGGCCAGCAGGCGCGCAAAGCGTGGCTGCACTTCGGGTTGGTCGGGGTTGAGCTGCAGCGGCAGTTCGTCCTGCGCCCAGCCGTTGCGCCAGCGCTGCAGGCGGCGCGCCAGTTCCGGCGCGGCGCTGGCCAGGTCCAGGCGTCCTGTCTCGCCAATGCCGTCGTTGTCGCCGAGCAGCATCGAGGCCGCTTCATTGGCCAGGGTGATGCGGTTGTCGGCGTCCACCACCAGCACGCCGGTGCGCATGCGGCGGATGATCAGTTCGTTGATCTGGAACAGGTTGGCCACTTCGTCGCCGCGCTGGTTGGCCAGCTGCTGGTTGCGACGGGCGCGACTGCCCACCTGGTAGCTGATGAAGGCCAGTGCCAGGTAGCTGGTGGCGAACATGGCCAGCTCGGCCAGGGTGCGGGTGGGGTCGCCGCCTTCGAGCACCTTCCAGAGGTATTCGGTACCGGTGGCCAGGCTGGCAGCGACCGCCAGGCCCAGGCCCCAGGTCAACGGCAGCAGGGTGGCGGCAGCGGCGATGTTGAACAGCAGCGACATCGAGATGCCGGCGCTGGCGCCGGGCAGGGCGTGTGCCAGCAGGGTGGCGGCGATGATGTCCACCAGCACGCTGCTGACCACGATCGGGCGCAGCCAGCGTTCGTTGCGGCCAATCACCAGGGCCAACAGCGAAAGCACCAGATAGATGGCCGCGACGGTATCGGCCAGGCGCGGGTGATGGGCCTCGCCGACCATGCCCGACAAAGGGCTGTAGAGCAGGCCGGCGATGACCGCGGCGATCAGCACCCGGTACAGCGCAAAGAAGTACAGCTCACGCCGCGGGATCGATTCGATGCGGTCGATCAATGAAGCACTGGGTGACACGCCGGAACTCCCCTTCTGGCTGCCTGGGTCTGGAATCTGCGGCGGGCCTGCCTGGCATCCCCTGAAGCCGGGCGGGTTCGTCGCTTCGATGTGGCCTGCGGTGGAAGCGGTCGAGTAACCTCGACTCTACACACCCTGGCTGACCAGTATAGGGCCCACGGACAGGTGCCGCCGGAGCCCTCTGGATCGCGCATTTGGCCCGCGGTGGATACCGGTGGCCAACCGCGGCCCGGGCGCAACTGCCTGAATGACGGTAGAAATCTGGCCGGCTGTGGCGTTTTGTACAGACTTCTTTGCGCCCCGGCGCTGGCTCGGCCACAATAGTGGGCCCGCCGCGGTCCATGCCGGCGCCCCGCCGGGGCCCTGAGGAATTGCGTGCGGTCGTTCCTATTCCCACGGTGACGCATGAATTTCCACGAATACCAGTCAAAACAACTGCTTGCCGAGTACGGCATCCCGGTCCCGGCCGGCAAGGTCGCTGCGACCCCGGACGAAGCGGTTGCCGCTGCCAACTCCCTGGGCCAGGGCCCCTGGATGGTCAAGGCGCAGATCCACGCTGGCGGCCGCGGCAAGGCTGGCGGCGTCAAGTTCTGCAAGACCACCGACGACGTGAAGGCCGCTGCGGCCAAGATGCTCGGCACCAAGATGGCCACCTACCAGACCGCTGGCGTTGAACTGCCGGTCAACCTGGTGCTGGTGACCACCGCCGGCGAGATCGTCAAGGAACTGTACCTGTCGGTGCTGGTTGACCGTGGCACCAAGACCATCACCTACATCGCCTCTTCGGAAGGCGGCGTGGAGATCGAGCAGGTCGCCGCTGAAACCCCGGAGCTGATCCACTCGCTGAACGTCGACTTCGTCGAAGGCGTGCAGGGTTACCACGGTCGTGATTTCGGCTTCAAGCTGGGCCTGACCGCCAAGCAGGCCGGCCAGTTCGCCAGCATCATGGTGAACCTGTACCGCCTGTTCAACGAAAAGGACCTGGCCCTGGTTGAAATCAACCCGCTGGCCATCCTGGACGACGGCAACCTGTACGCGCTGGACGGCAAGTTCGACAGCGACGACAACGCCGCGTTCCGCCAGAAGGCCCTGGTCGCCATGCGCGACAAGACCCAGGAAGATCCGACCGAAGTGATCGCTTCGGAGCTGGACATCAACTACGTCACCATGGACGGCAACATCGGCTGCATGGTGAACGGCGCCGGCCTGGCCATGGCCACCATGGACGTCATCAAGCTCAACGGCGGCGAGCCGGCGAACTTCCTGGACGTGGGCGGCGGTGCCAACAAGCAGCGCGTCATCGAAGCGTTCAAGCTGATCCTGTCCTCGGACAAGGTTGAAGGCATCTTCGTCAACATCTTCGGCGGCATCGTCCGCTGCGACATGATTGCCGAAGGCATCATCGCCGCCGTGAAGGAAGTAGGCGTCAAGGTTCCGGTCGTGGTGCGCCTGGAAGGCACCAACGTGGAAGAAGGCAAGCAGCTGCTGCGTGACAGCGGCATGGCCATCATCCCGGCTGACAACATCAACGATGGCGCCAAGAAGATCGTTGAAGCTGTCAAGAACGCTGCCTGATCCGACACCAAGGAATTCCCATGTCTGTTTTGATTAACAAGAACACCAAGGTGATCGTGCAGGGCTTCACCGGCCAGCAGGGCACCTTCCACGCCACTCAGATGATCGAGTACGGCACCCAGGTTGTTGGCGGCGTGACCCCGGGCAAGGGTGGCACCACCCATATCGACCTGCCGGTCTTCAACACCGTTGCCGACGCCGTGCAGAGCACCGGCGCCAATGCTTCGGTCATCTACGTGCCGCCGCCGTACGCGGCTGACGCAATCCTGGAAGCCGCTGCTGCCGGCATCAAGGTCATCGTCTGCATCACCGAAGGCATCCCGGTGCTGGACATGCTGCGCGTCAAGAACGTGCTGACCCGTTCGCATCCGGACACCGTGCTGATCGGGCCGAACTGCCCGGGCGTCATCACCCCGGGTGAGTGCAAGATCGGCATCATGCCGGGCCACATCCACCAGCCGGGCAAGATCGGCATCGTGTCGCGTTCGGGCACCCTGACCTATGAAGCGGTCAAGCAGACCACCGAAGTCGGCCTGGGCCAGTCCACCTGCATCGGCATCGGTGGTGACCCGATCAACGGCCTGAACTTCGTCGACTGCCTGAAGCTGTTCAACGAAGACCCGCAGACCGAAGGCATCATCATGGTCGGCGAAATCGGCGGCGACGCCGAAGAAGCTGGCGCCGAGTACATCAAGAACCACGTGAAGAAGCCGGTCGTCGGTTTCATCGCCGGTGCGTCGGCTCCGGCCGGCAAGCGCATGGGCCACGCCGGTGCGATCGCCTCGGGCGGCAAGGGCACTGCCGAAGGCAAGTTCGCTGCCATGGAAGCGGCCGGTGTCGTCACCGTGCGCTCGCCGGGCGACCTGGGCGCTGCCATCGCCAAGCTGGTGAAATAAGATCGACTGCCTCCGGCAGACGATGCTGTAGAGCCGGCCGCTGGCCGGCTACTGAAACAGAAAGGCCGCCTCCGGGCGGCCTTTCTGCGTCTGGTGCCCGGCCATCCCGGTAACCCCATCCACGCATGGCGTGGAGTTACTGAGCCAGGGCTGTCCACGCAGGGAGCGTGTCCGGCGCGCGCATGGCGCAGCGCTACAATGGCGGCATTGCAACCACAGGCTGGATTCCCATGGCTTCGATCCGCATCGCGATGGCGCAGTTCGATTTCCCGGTCGGCGATGTCGCCGGCAACACCGAGCGCATCATCGAGATGATCGGCCAGGCGCGCGACGAGTATGGCGCCGAGCTGGTGATGTTCCCCGAGCTGGCGGTGAGCGGCTACCCGCCGGAAGACCTGCTGCTGCGTCCCGGCTTCCTGTACGAATGCGAGCAGGCGATCGGTCGTATCGCCGCCGCCTGCCGTGGCATCACCGCCGTGGTCGGCTGGCCGCAGGCCGCCGGCGCGGTGGTCTACAACGCCGCCAGCGTGCTGCGTGACGGCCTGGTGGAGCAGACCTACCGCAAGCGCGAGCTGCCCAACTACGCGGTGTTCGATGAGCGCCGCTACTTCGATGTCGATCCGGATGGCGGCAGCTGCGTGTTCGAGATCAACGGCATTCCGGTGGGCCTGCTGATCTGCGAGGACCTGTGGTTTGCCGAGCCGATGGCCGACACCATGCGCGCCGGCGCGCAGTTGGTGGTGGTGCCGAATGCTTCGCCGTACGAGCGTGGCAAGCACGCCCAGCGCGACGCCGTGTTGGCGGCGCGCACCCGTGAGAGCGGGGCAGCGATTGCCTACCTCAACGTGGTCGGTGGCCAGGACGCGCTGGTGTTCGACGGCGCCTCGGTGGTGGCCGATGGCGACGGTACCGTGCACCCGGCCGCCGCCGCCTTCGTCGACCAATGGCTGGTGGTGGAGTACGACGGTGAAACCCGCCGCTTCATGCCGCACGTGTGGATGGACGACGGCGACGAGAGCATGGACGCGCTGGCCTGGCGCGCGGTGACCCGTGGCATCCAGGACTACTGCCGCAAGAACGGCTTCAAGAAGGTGTGGCTGGGCCTGTCCGGCGGCATCGACTCGGCGATCGTGCTGGCCATGGCCGTGGACGCGATGGGCGCGGAGAACGTGACTGCCGTGCGTCTGCCGTCGCGCTACACCGCCGGCCTGTCCAATGACCTGGCTGCAGAACAGTGCCAGGCACTGGGCGTGAAGCTGGAGGCGGTGTCGATCGAACCGGCCTTCAAGGGCCTGATGGAATCACTGGCGCCGATGTTTGAAGGCACGACCCCGGACGTGACCGAGGAAAACCTGCAGTCGCGCAGTCGTGGCGTGATCCTGATGGCGCTGGCCAACAAGTTCGGCGGCCTGCTGCTGACCACTGGCAACAAGAGCGAGTACGCGGTCGGCTACGCCACCATCTACGGCGACATGTGTGGTGGCTACGCGCCGCTGAAGGACCTCTACAAGACCGAGGTGTTCGGGCTGTCCAAGTGGCGCAACACCGTGGGCGGCGCGCCGGTGATCCCGCCGGCGGTGATCAGCCGTCCGCCGTCGGCCGAGCTGCGCGAGAACCAGCTGGACCAGGATTCGCTGCCGGCCTATGACGTGCTGGACGGCATCCTGTACCGCTACATCGACCAGGAGCAGTCGCGCACGGAGATCGTGGCCGCCGGTTACGACGCGGCCGTAGTCGACCGCGTGCTGCGCCTGGTGCGCATCAGCGAGTGGAAGCGGCATCAGGCCGCGCCGGGGCCGAAGGTCTCGCGCCGGGCGTTCGGCCGTGAGCGTCGTTACCCGATCAGCAACGGCTACAAGGGCTGAGGCAGCGGGCGGTGGGCCTTGGCCCGCCGCTACCGGGCCCTCCACGCGTGGGCGTGGATCTGTTGTAGAGCCGAGCCATGCTCGGCTCAGAGACAGTCGAGCGTGGCTCGACTCTACATTTCGGGCTGTCCACGCATGGCGTGGATTTACGGGGACTCGTCCAGTACCTGTTCCAGATGGGCGGTCTCGGCCGCTTCATTGAAGTGCGCATCCCCCAGCCGTGCGCGCACGAACGCCAGGCCATCCGCAGCGGCCGCGTCCAGCGTGCCGCGGTGGTCGACCGGGTAGCGTCGGAACGCGACCGGCTCGCCACGCAGGGCCAGGCCTGCGGCATACAGCAGGGTGGTCAGATAGGGCACGTCGCGGTCCTCGCTGCCGTGGCCCAGCATCAGCGGTTGGCTGAAGCCGCGACGTGGTACGCCGAGATAGTCGTACAACACGGCCCAGATGCCCGGCACGCTGGTCAGCGGTGCAGTGAACATGCTGCCGGTATCCGCACCGTCCAGCGTGGCGGCCAGTTCGCCCAGGCACTGCTCGCGTGCCACTGCCACGCGGGCGCGGCCGGTGTTGCTGAGGACGCGGTCGATCTGCGGCGCGACCTGCAGCAGGCCATCGAGCAGATACGCGTGATACGCATTGAGCGCGCCAGGATTGGCGGTGCGGTTGCCTGGCTTCATCACCAGCGCGGTCAGCTCGACCGCGGTGGGCGTACCAGTGGTGAAGCTGCCGCGGTAGTGCAACGCCGGCCCGCCATAGGTGGGGGCGATGTGGCCTGCCGTGAGCGCGGCGGCGCCGCCCTGCGAATGGCCGACCGAGACCCAGCGCGGCGACAGCGTTGCGGTGCCCAGGTACTGGCGGCTGGCTTTGATCAGGTCGATGGCGTTGCGCGCGGCAGTGCGCACATGCAGATAGGCATGGTCACCTGGATTGCCGAGGCCCTGGTAGTCTGCGGCCACCACCGCATAGCCCTGTGCCAGGAACTGATCGAGGAAGCGTCCGTCGCGTTCGGGTTGGTAGGGGCCGGACACTGAAGGCGCACAGCGGTCCGCGATGCCCTGGGTGCCATGTGCCCACGACACCACCGGCCAGCCACCTGCAGGAGCCGCGCCGGCGGGCAGGTACAGCAGGCCGGTGCCTTCGGCCAGCTGGCCGCGATGGTCCGGGGTGCGGTAGTGCAGCTTGTAGGCCTGCGCGGCCTTGGACGGTACCCATGACGCGCGATAGGGGGCCGCGGACAGCAGATCGCCCGGTGCATCCGGTGCGGCAGCCAAGGGGCCGGAGGACAGCGTCAGCAGGGTGGTGGCGAGGAGGCAGGCCAGGGGGCGGATACGGCGGGGCGGTGGGGTCATGGGGCGCTCCTTCACGGCCGGGATGGCCGTTGCGCCGCAGTGTGGAGGGCCTCGCCAGAGCAGGCTGCGACCGGCGTCGCATCCGCCGGGGATTCGTAGAATTCCTAGTGCCGTGGACCGGTGCAGGGAGGCCGACGAGGAGAGCAGTCGAGCATGGCTCGACGCTACAGAAACAAGAAAGGCCCCTTGCGGGGCCTTTTTCTTATTTCTTTTCCAGTCGCGCGTTGCGCTGGCCGGTGCTGGCGGACTTCTCGCCGGCGAACGGGTTCAGCTTGCGGATCATCCACGGGTACTTCGGCCACTTGCCTTCCAGCCACGGGTGGTCCGGCTGGTTCAGCTGCAGGACGCGGCGGGCGTCGTCGGCCAGGGTCTTGTTGCCCAGGTGGGTGTAGGAATCGGCCAGCACAGCTACGGCGTCGTACTGGAAGGCGCTCTGCGGGTAGGTTTCCAGCAGGTAGTTGGCGCGACCCACGGCCGAGACCCAGGCGCCGCGGCGCATGTAGTACAGGGCGTTGTCCAGCTCGTGCTGGGCGAACACGTCACGCAGCTCCAGCATGCGCTGGCGCGCATCGGCGGCATAGCGGCTGTTCGGGTAGCGGTCGACCACGATGTTGAAGTCCGAATACGCCTGGTGCGGAGTGGACAGGTCGCGGCGGCTTGCATCCAGCGACCATACGCGGCGCAGGAAAACCGTACTGCGGTTGGAGTTGGCCAGGCCGCGCAGGTAGTACATGTACGCGATGTTGCGGTGGGTCGGGTAGGTACGGATGAAGCGGTCGATGCTGGACACCGCGTCATCGTGCTTGCCGGCCTTGTACTGTGCGTAGGCGGTTTCGATCATCGCCTGTTCGGTGTACGGGCCGTACGGATACTGGGCCACCAGGCGGCGGAAGCTGGATTCAGCCCCGCTCCAGTTGCCACCCTGCATCAGCTTGTGGCTCTTCTCGTACAACTGTTCGACCGGCGTCCCTTCATCGGGGCGATCGCCCTTCTTGGCACCACGGTGGCAGCCAGTGGCGGCGATGACCAGCACCAGCAGCAGGGCGGTGAGGCGGACGGGCGCGGAGAGCATGGCGGAGCGTCGGATCATGAGGTCGAGGCGGGACGCGGCTGGAATACGAAGGGTCGATGATAGCCTAGTGTCCTGTCCAGCGACTGAAACCGGCCGCCGGGACCCCAAAATTTCAAAGAATCCCCCCTGCCATGTCTGAACAACCCTCTGAATCGGCCCGCCAGGCCATCGTCCCCGACACCGCCGCCGGCCGTCGTTTCGACGCCGTGGTGGCCGAATTGTTCCCCGAATACTCGCGTTCGCGCCTGACCGAGTGGATCAAGACGGGCGACGTCCTGCTGGATGGTGCCCAGGTGCGCCCGCGCGATCCGCTGCGCGGCGGCGAGGTCGTGACCCTCAACGTGGTGCTCGAAACCCAGACCGACGCCCAGCCGGAGGACATCCCGCTGGACGTGCTGTTCGAGGACGAGCACCTGCTGGTGATCAACAAGCCGGTGGGCCTGGTGGTGCACCCGGGGGCCGGCAACCACAGCGGCACCCTGGTCAACGCCCTGCTGTTCCGCGACCCGTCGGTGGCGGTGCTGCCGCGCGCCGGCATCGTGCACCGCCTGGACAAGGACACCAGCGGCGTAATGGTGGTGGCCAAGACCCTGGAAGCGCAGACCGCGCTGGTCGAGCAGCTGGCCGCACGCGACGTGCATCGCCAGTACCTGGCCATCGTGATGGGCGCGCTGGTGGCCGGCGGTACCGCCGATGCCCCGATCGACCGCCACCCGCGTGACCGCCTGAAGATGGCGGTGCGCGAAGACGGCAAGGAAGCGATCACCCACTACCGCCTGCGCGAGCGCTTCCGTGCGCACACCGCGCTGGAGTGCCGCTTGGAAACCGGCCGTACCCACCAGATCCGCGTGCATATGGCGCACGTGCGCCATCCAATCATCGGCGACCCGCTGTACGGCGGCGCATTGAAGCTGCCCAAGGGCGCCAGCGACGAGCTGGTGGCCGCGCTGCGTGGCTTCAAGCGCCAGGCCCTGCACGCCGAGACCCTGGAGTTCACCCATCCGATCACCGGTGAGCCGGTGCGCAACACTGCGCCGGTGCCGGAGGACATGCTGCACCTGATGAAGGTGCTGCGCGAAGACAGCGAAGCCTTCGCCGCACGCGAGCGGGACCGCTGGTGATGGCCGCCGCGCTGCCCTTGCTTCAGGCGGACTGGCCGGCGCCTCCGGGCGTCCATGCGCTGACCACGCGTCGGCATGGCGCGGGCATCTCGCCGGCACCGTTCGCGCAGTTCAACCTGGGCAACCGGCACGCGGCCGATGGTGATACCCCGGCCAATGTGGAGCACAACCGCCAGCTGCTGCAGCAGGGGCTGGCGCTGCCGTCGGCCCCGCACTGGCTGCGTCAGGTGCACAGCAGTACGGTGCTGCGCTTCAACGCACCACCTGCGGAAGGAGCGAGCGAGCCGGTGGCCGATGCCGCGGTGACCTCGGTGCCGGGCGTGGTGCTGGCGATCCTGACTGCGGACTGCCTGCCGGTGGTGTTCGCCGCTGCCAATGGCAGCGAGGTGGGCGCCGCCCATGCCGGTTGGCGCGGGCTGGCCGACGGCATGCTGGAGGCCACCGTGGCCGCCATGCAGACCCCACCGGCGCAGCTGCGGGCCTGGCTGGGCCCGGCGGCCGGGCCGGCTGACTACGAGATCGGCGAGGAGGTCTACCACGCCTTCGTCGGGCACGATCCGGCTGCCGAGGCGGCCTTCGTGGCGACCCGGCCGGGCCACTGGAAGGTGGACCTGTTCACCCTGGCACGGCAGCGCCTGCAGGCGGCGGGCATGGACCCGGCCCAGGTGCATGGCGGTACGGTATCGACCATGGCCGATCCGGACCTGTATTCGCACCGGCGCGACCGTCGCACCGGGCGCATGGCGACGCTGGCCTGGATCGCGCCCTGACCCTGCCGCTGTTCGCGCGCGTGCTGGGGCCGGCCTTCGCCAGCCTGGCGGCGCCGGTGCAGGCGCTGCATGCCGCACCACTGCCGTGCCGCTACGCAGGGCAGGCACGGATCAAGCGTGGGCCGCACTGGCTGGTACCCGTGCTGGCTGCGTTGGCGCGGCTGCCGAAGGACGGCGATGCGTTGCCGACCGAGGTGGCGTTCAATACACGCGGGCAGGGCGAGCAATGGGCGCGGCGTTTTGGCCGCTGGCCGATGGTGTCGCGGCTGTGGGCCCACGAGGGATACCTGCGCGAGCAGTTGGGCGCGGTGCGCTTCGAATTTGATCTGCAGGCGCACGCGGGTGGCATCGACTGGTCGGTGCGCCGGGTCTGGGCCTTCGGGCTGCTGCCGCTGCCGAGTCGCTGGTTTGGTGGCGTGCGTTGCCGTGAAGCCTGGCAGGGTGAGCGTTACACTTTCCTGGTCGATGTGACGCTGCCCTGGGTGGGAGCCCTGATCCGCTATGAAGGCTGGCTCGAACCGCAGTGAGGCCGCCGGCGAGACGGGCAGCGCGGTGATCGTGTTCGATGGCGTGTGCGCGCTGTGCAACCGCTGGGTGCGTTTCCTGCTGCGTTTCGACCGCAGGGGGCGCTACCGCTTTGCGGCGATGCAGGGGGCGCAGGGCAGTGCGATGCTGCGCACGCACGGGCTGGATCCGCAGGACCCGATGTCATTCCTGTTGCTGGATGCGCAGGGCGCCTGGACCGATACCGATGCGATCCTGCGCGTGCTGGCGGGGTTGGGCGGCGCCTGGCGCCTGACCGGCGTGCTGCGGGCAGTGCCACGCGGCTGGCGTGATGCCGCGTATCGCGCGCTCGCGCGCAACCGCTACCGCTGGTTCGGGCGGCACGACGCCTGTTACCTGCCCGCACCGGAGCAGGCCGCGCGGTTCCTGGATTGAAGGAAAAAGGGGACGGAGGGGATCAAGTCGTTTGTGCACAAACGACTTGATCCCCTCCGTCCCCTTTTTTTGTTCCGCCCTCCAGCGCTGGAGGTCTCAGTCGAGCAGCCGGTAGCCGATACGGCGGTTCTGCGCGCGGCCACTGTCGCTGCGGTTGTCAGCCACAGGGTGTTCCTGACCGTAGCCCACGGCGACCAGGGTGTCAGGCGCCACCCCCAGCTCCTGCAGCCCCTGCAACACCGCTTCGGCACGTTGCTGGCTGAGCTGCAGGTTGGCATCGGCGTGGCCGCGACTGTCGGTGTGCGCGCCGATCTCCACGCGCGTGCCGGTGGGTGTGCCGCGGAGTGCGTCGGCGACCGCTTCGAGTGTTTGGCGCGAGTCGCCGGTCAGATCGGACGACCCGGCATGGAACTTGAGCGTGGTCTGGTTCATCGCGGCCACTCGCTGCGTTGCGTCGGCAGTTGGCGACAGCTGCGCCAGGGCGGCCAGGCCTGGCCCCCACAGTCCGCTCATTTCCAGTGTCGGGAAGTCCTCGCGCAGGCGCCGGGAGATGGCCAACCGCTCGGCCTCCTGCATGCTGCGGGTATCGATCTGCAACCGGTTGCCGTCGATCACCAGGTGCAGGCCGTCACCCTGCAGGTGGGGAAGGTCGGCGATCAGGCGGTCCAGCCAGCGCGGCGTCCGGGCGTGCGGGTCCAGTGCGATGCCGCCATGCAGGCTCTGCGCACCATGCACCGCCGACAGTGCATTCCAGACGCGACGCCGGTCACTTTCGCCAGGCAGGCGCCCCTGCACCCGCACCCGCCTACCGTGCTGATGAATGGACAACTGTGCTTCGTGATGACGTGGCAGGTCCTGCGCCATCCACCGCGGTGTACGCGCCATCAAAAGCACCCAGGTGGTGAGGCCCAGCACGGTGATAACCGCCATGGTCCACAGCAGGCTGCGCAGCGCCATGCCGTACACCGTGCGCGTGGCCAGCAAACAGCGCATGTGTCTGGAGGCCGCGCCGCCCTGCATTGGTCGGGTGGCGGCCGGGGCGGCCACTGCGGCCTGTGGTGAGGAGAGCAGGGTAACGATGGCGGGCAGCAGATGGCTGGCCACCACCCGGAACGGGCCGGGTGACATGCCGCTGCGGTGGGCGATCATGGCCAGCGTGTGTGCTCCCAGGGCGCGCTCCAGTTCGCTGGCAACAATGGGCAGGCGCAGCGAGGCGGGATGCCGCCAGGAGTGATAGCGGGCGGCCAGCCCTGCCGCTTCGAAACGCTGTTGCACCCCCTCCAGTCCGTGTGGGTGAGAGGCGACCCAGGCGATGAGCACTTCGACCACCCAGCGGGTGCGTGGGCCGAGCTCCAGGCGTGTGGCGGCATCTTCGATGAGACGTTCGTAAGCGGACATGCGGTGACCCCCCAGATGTGATGTGCGCGGCGCCTCGCAAACGCGTTGGCGATGGCGTGCGGTCGCTCCGGGGGCGTCACTTTGGTGAGCGCGCGTCAATGCAGAATGAAGACAGATGCTTTCCGCGTCTTTCGTTTTCGCTGGCCCGTGGCCGGTGGGTGCGGTGGAGCCGGGAAAACCGTTGTGCCGAGGGGCTTTACGCAGGACGGGATAATGCGTGTCGGCGAGGGCAGGGCGCGTCATCACCCTCGCTTGATGGTTTCATGCGATCCCAATTTCATGCTGAAAGCGACAATTTGCGGACCGTGTCGACACGTTGGTGACGTGTCGAACCAGCCCGCAATGAGGGGCGTTCAGCCCTCCAGCGCGTCCAGGTAGCTGCGGCGCCAGTGGTTGATGTCATAGGTGCGCAGGTGATCCATCATCGCGTGCCAGCGTTCCTTGCGCTTGCGCAGCGACATCGTTGCCGCGGTGGCGATGGCGTCGGCCACGCCATCCAGATCATGCGGGTTCACCAGCAGTGCCTGCTTGAGTTCGTCGGCGGCGCCGGCCAGCAGCGACAGCACCAGCACGCCGGGATCTTCCGGGTCCTGCGAGGCGACGTATTCCTTGGCCACCAGGTTCATGCCATCGCGCAGCGGCGTAACCAAGCCGACCGCCGCCGCCCGGTAGAAGCCGGTGAGGGTGGCATGGGTGAAGTTCTGGTTGACGTAGCGCAGCGGTGTCCAGTCAGGTTCGGCGTGGCCACCGTTGATGTGCCCGGCGATCTGTTCCAGCTGACTGCGCAGCTGCCGGTACTCGGTGACGTCGCCGCGTGAAACCGGGGCGATCTGCAGGTAGGTCAGCGAGCCGCGCTGGTCGGGGTGGCGCTCCAGGTAGCGCTCGAAGCCGAGGAACCGCTCGGGCAGGCCCTTGGAGTAGTCCAGGCGATCCACGCCGATCGCCAGCTGGCGATCGCGCAGACTGGCGCGCAGGTTCTTTACCGCGGTCTTGGTGGCGGCGGTGCCGGCCTGGCGTGCGATCAATTCGGTGTCGATGCCGATCGGGAAGGCAGCGGCACGGAAGCGGCGCCCGCCCGGTGCTTCCAGCTCGCCGTTGTCGAGCACGCGACCACCACCGAACAGGCGCAGGTAGGTCTGGAAGCGATCTGCATCGCGCTGGGTCTGGAAGCCGACCAGGTCATAGGCGTACAGCGCGGAGAACAGCCGCAGGTGGTCGGGCATCGCCTGCAGCAGGTCGGCCGAGGGCATCGGGATATGCAGGAAGAAGCCGATGCGGCAGCCGATGCCACGCTCGCGCAGCAGTGCGCCGAGCGGGATGAGGTGGTAATCGTGGATCCAGACGATGTCGTCCTCGCGCAGCAGCGGCGCCAGTTTGTCAGCGAACAGCGCGTTGACCTTGTGGTAGGTCTCGCGGGTGCCACGGTCGTAGTCGACCAGATCCAGGCGGAAGTGCAGCAGCGGCCACAAGGTGCGGTTGGCGAAGCCGTTGTAGTAGCCGTCCACCTCGCGCTTGCTCAGGTCGAGGGTGACGAATTCAATGTCACCGTCTTTCTGTGTGTGCAGCGTGCCGCTGCCGTCGCGCACGCTCTTGCCACTCCAGCCGAACCACATGCCACCGCGTTCCTTCAGCGCGGCCAACAGGCCCACCGCCAGGCCGCCGGCGCGGTTCTCGCCCGGCACGGCCACGCGGTTTGAAACCACCACCAGTCGACTCACGATGCCTCCTGCCAGGACCGCGACAGGCGCATCGCGGCTGTGATCAGGCCGACGTGCGAATAGGTCTGCGGGAAGTTACCCCAGGCTTCGCCACTGTCGAAGGCCAGATCCTCCGACAGCAGGCCCAGGTGGTTGCGCTGCTTCAGCAGCAGCTCGAACATCTCGCGCGCTTCGTCCATGCGCCCGATTGCCGCCAGCGCATCGATGTACCAGAAGGTGCAGATGGTGAAGCTGGTTTCAGGCTCGCCGAAGTCATCCGGTGCGACATAGCGGTACAGCGAATTGCCATGCTTGAGGTCGCGCCCTATGGCATCGACGGTGGCAATGAAGCGCGCATCCATCGCGTCGATGAAACCGATGTCGGCCAGCAGCAGCAACGAGGCATCCAGCCGATGGCCACCGAAGGTATCGGTGAAGTGGCCCAGCTCCTCGCTCCAGGATTCGGCCATGATGCGGGCGTGGATGGTGTCGGCGCGCTCGCGCCAGTAGCGTGCGCGGTCATCACGCTTCAGCCGCACGGCGATCTTGCACAGGCGGTCGCACGCCGCCCAGCACATCGCGCTGGTGTAAGTGTGCACTTCAGTGCGGCCGCGGAACTCCCAAAGGCCGGCATCGGGTACGTCGTGCAGGGCAAATGCCTGTTCACCCAGCGGTTCCAGGCGGGCGAAGGTGTGCGCATCGCCCGGGTCCTGCAGGCGCCGGTCGAAGAACAGCTGGGTGGAAGCCAGCACCACGCTGCCATAGACATCGTGCTGGCGCTGCACCCAGGCCAGGTTGCCGCGCCGCACCGGGCCCATGCCACGGTAGCCGGACAGGCTGGGAACCTCATCCTCGTCCAGCTTGGCCTCGAAGCCGATGCCATACAGCGGCTGCAACGTGCCGTCGGTGGTGGCCAGGTTGAAGATATAGCCGAGGAACTGTTCCATCGTGCGCGTCGCGCCGAGGCGGTTCAGCGCACGCACCACGAACGCGGCATCACGCAGCCAGCAGTAGCGGTAGTCCCAGTTGCGCACGCTGCCGGGGGCTTCCGGAATGGAGGTGGTCATCGCCGCGATGATCGCGCCGCTGTCCTCGTACTGGCACAGCTTGAGGGTGATCGCACTGCGGATCACCGCGTCCTGCCATTCCAGCGGAATGGACAGGTAGCGCACCCATTCGCGCCAGTAGTCGCGGGTACGCTGGAAGGCTTCCTGCACGTAGCCGCTGATCGAGCGGTTGAGGGATTCATCCACGCCCAGGATCAGGTGGACGGGATGGTTGAGTACGAATGGCAGGCCGTCGCGTACGAAGCGCACTGGCACGTCGGTGGTCAGCCGCAGCACATGCTCCGGCAGGATCCAGCGCACGTGGTTGCTGCCCCAGGTGGACTCGGGCACGCGTGCGCCCCAGTCCGCCAGCGGGCGTGCGCGTACGGTGATGCGGGGGCTGCCGGCCAGCGGACGCACCTGGCGGATCAGGCTGACCGGGCGGTAGAAACGGTCGTTCTGGCGCCAGCGGGGGGCGAAATCGAGGATTTCCAGTTCACCACCATGCGCGTCGCGCAGGACGGTGCGAAGGATCGCGGTGTTGGTCAGATATTCCTGCTCGCTGCTGGCGAAGTCCTCCAGCTCGATGGCGAAGTCGCCACCGGTCTGCTGGTTGGGGCCGAGCAGGGCACAGAAGGTGGGGTCGCCGTCGAAGGTGGGCAGGCAGCTCCAGACAACGCGGGCACGTTTGTCGACCAGGGCGCCGAAGCTGCCGTTGCCGACCACGCCCAGTTCAAGATCGGGTTGGGTCATCACGCGGTACATCTCGGTTGCGGCCGTGGGGTGGCCGGGTCAATAGGCATTCTCACGCAGCCAGGCGTGCACGCTGCGTATGTCGGGCAGCGCGAACACCGCCTTGCTGGGTTCACGTTCGCCCACCAGCACGCTCCAGCCATGCTGGCCGTTGGCGGCGTCGAAGCCGAATTCGTCGGTGAGGTCGTCACCGAGGAACACCGGCAGGCGGCCACGGAAGGGCAGGTACTGCATCATCCGGCGCACGGCACGGCCCTTGTCGGTGCCGACGGGCACGAACTCGACCACATGGTCGCCAGGTTGCAGGCGGTAGCTGGCACGGCCGCGCACGTGGCGGTCGGCGAAGGCGCGGACATCGCTGGCGGCGTGCGGCGCGCCGCGCCAGTGCAGGGCCAGGCCGACGCCCTTGTCTTCCACCAGCACGCCGGGATACCCGTGGGCAAAGCGCATCGCCTGTTGGTGCAGCGCGTGCAGCCACTCGGCGGTATCGTCGTCGTGTTCGTCGCGCAGCACACGACCGTCCTCGCCACGCAGTTCGTGGCCATGCAGGCCGGCGGCGGGCAGCTTCAAAGGCGCGAACAGTTGATCCAGCTGTTCAAGCGGGCGACCACTGACCAGTGCCACGGCACCTTCCAGGCGGTCGCTGATGCGGCCGATGGCTTCACGCACATCCGGCAGCAGCTGCACGGCGTCCGGGCGTGCAGCGAATTCGATCAGGGTGCCATCGACATCGAGGAACAACGCGCACGCGTCGTCCAGCAATGGCGGTGGCGGGCGCAGGGGGAGCGGTTCAGCCATGACGCGCAGCTTGCCAGCGTGCGCGTGTACGTGGGGTCGAGGGCAGGCTACGACCCTGCTTCGGTGGGGTGCCGACCGTTGGTCGGCATGGCAGGTCAGCCTGCATCGAGCTCAGGTAGTGCGGACCAACGGTCCGCACCCACCCAGAGCAGATCTGCACCCGGATCATGAAGTTGCCGGCCAGCGGCCGGCACCACCGTGTCGTGCGGACCAACGGTCCGCACCCAACAAGAGCGATCAGAACGTATAGCGGACGCGGCCGTAGTAGTAGGCGCCGTTGCTGCCGATCGGCGACAGCACGTCGTACGGCAGGTTGCCGAAGTAGTGGATATCGCTGTTGGATCGATCCGGATAGTTGTCGGTCAGGTTCTGGCCGCCGATGGCCACGCTCCACTGCGGCGTGATGCGGTACTCCACTTCGGCATCCAGCTGCCATTCGGCCTGGTAGGTCTGGCGCGGGATGTAGCCGTCACCGAAGTTGAACACGCGGGTGGCGCTGCCGTAGCGGTTCACGCGGGTGCTCAGCGACCAGTGGTCGTTGCTCCATGCCGCCGAGAAACTGCCGCGCGTACGCGGTGTGGCATCGGTGAGCGTGTTGGTCTCTTCGATGCCAAACAGCACGTAGTCCGGATTCAGCGCACGCAGCTGTGCCGGCGTGGCCAGCACGTTCTTCAGCGTGGTCTTGGTATACGCATAGGTGCCGGTCAACAGCAGCTGGCCATCGCCCAGCGACTGGCGCCAGTTGCTTACCAGCTCGGCGCCTCGGGTACGGGTGTCGGCGGCATTGACGAAGAAGCTGGCGCTCTGCAGGCCGCTGACGCCGTAGTTGGCCGCCACGTAATCGGTCAGTGCATCGCCAGTGATGCTCTCCGACAGCGCGATGCGATCGTCGATGTCGATCTGGAAGAAGTCCAGTGACAGGTCGAAATGCTCGCCGATGCGGCTGGTGAAGCCCAGCGAGGTGTTCAGCGATTTCTCCGGATTCAGATTCTGCGCACCCAGGCCACGCGCGATTGGATTGTTGACCGACAGCAGGCGGCCCTGCACCAGCTGGCCGCCAGCGTTGTAGCCGGTGGAGGTGGACTCGTAGCCGATCTGCGCCAGCGACGGCGCGCGGAAGTTGTTGGAGATGGCGCCACGCAACGCGAACGCCGGGGTGAATTCGTAGCGCAGGCCGAGCTTGCCGGTCAGTTCGCCACCGAAATCGTCGTTGTGCTCGTAGCGGGCGGCCAGATCGGTGGAGAACTTCTCGCCGAACTGGCTGGACAGACTGGCGTAGGCGCTGGCCACATCGCGCGACAGCGTGGCTGCGTCCTGCGGGGTCAGGCCGCCACCGGCCTGCGAGCCAGTCGGTCGGTCGGTGTACGGGCCGGCGGCATAGCTGGCCGGGTCGCCGGGACGGGTCTGGTAGCGCTCATGGCGCGCTTCCACGCCCAGGCCCAGGGTGTGGCTGATGCTGTCGCTCTGGGTGAACACGCGGCTCAGGTCGAGGTTGCCCACGGTCTGCGCGTATTCGTAGTCGGCGGTCTTGAAGCGGGTCGGGCTGGTCGGGCCCAGCGACGCGTTGAGCGAATCACGCAGGCGATAGGTGAAGTCGTTCTGGCCGTAATCCAGGCTGCCGTCGTAGCTCCATTCGCCCCACTGCCCGCGCACGCCGGCCACGGCCTGCACGTCGCGGTTCTCGCCCTCGGAGATCGGCCGGTAGCCGTTCGGATAGACCTGCTTCCAGTTGGCATCGCCATCGGGGTAGCGGAAGTAGTTTGCGCCTTCGGTATCGCGCTGGTTGAAGGTGCCGAACGCGTAGAACGTCGAGGTCCGGCCCACCGGAATCTCGGTGTTCAGCCACAGGTTGATGTCCTTGCTCTTGCCATCGCCCAGCACATAGTTGCGCTTGCCCTGCAGCGCCAGGTTGCCCGGAGTCTGGTCCCACGGCGGAATCTGGTCGAAGCCGGCACGGTTGGTGCCGTTGCGGTGCTTGTATTCCAGGCCGACGCGCAGGAAGCCGCCGTCCTCGCCCAGCGAGGTGCCGACCTTGGCGCTGATGTTGCCGGTCTGGCCGTCGGTGAGGGTACGCCCGATCGGCTTGAGGTCGGTGTGGTTGGCGCCGTAGCTGGCCTCGATCTCGCCACCGTCGCCGCCGTTGTCGAGGATCACGTTGATCACACCGGCCACCGCATCCGAGCCATACAGCGCACCAGCGCCATCACGCAGTACTTCGATGCGCTTGATCGCGCTGACCGGGATCGAATTGAAATCAACCGGGGTGGTGCCCTTGCCGATCTTGCTGTCGGTGTTGACCAGGGCGGTGTGGTGGCGGCGCTTGCCATTGACCAGCACGAGTACCTGGTCCGGCGACAGGCCACGCAGCTGTGCTGCGCGCACGTGGTCGGCGCCGCCGGAGTTGGACTGGCGCGGGAAGTTGAATGACGGCAGCAGCGCCTGCAGCGCGCTGCCCAGTTCACCGTTGACCACGCCGGCCTTGCGGATGTCCTCGGCGGTGAGCACGTCTACCGGCGAGGTGGATTCGAGCACGGTGCGGTCGGCGGCACGGGTGCCGGTGACGATCACCGTGTCCAGGTTGGTGGCGTCCTGGGCCAGGGCCGGGACGGCGGCGGAGGAAAGCGCGAGGGCGATGGCGAGGCCGAGCGGCGACGCGGTCAGGCGGACGGACATGGGGGCTCCAGCAACAACGACGACGGGGAAGGGGGAGATAGTTTCACTTACATCCATCCGGATGAAGCGATATATTATCTTCGCGTGATGGCCGGTGCCGATGCAAGTCCCTGCCGGTCCGGCATGAGCTGATGCCCGGTTGGCATCAGCACGCCGGGCCAGTGGCGCTGTACGCTGCCGGCTCGCCTTGTCCCCCCTTCCCCGGAGCTGTACCGATGAAACACCTTGGCCTCGTCTTCGCCGTGCTGCTGGCCACCAGTGGCTGCGCCAGCCTCTCTTCGCAGGCGCCCAGCGCCTATGCCACAGCCACCACCGCCGAACTGAAGGGCGATGCCGCACGCCCGTCCGCCGGCCAGGGCTGGGTGCGCAGCGAGCTGTACTTCGGCGTAGGCGAAGAGCAAGGCGCCGGCAACCGCCCGCAGGCCGACACCATCAGCGAGGCGCAGTGGCGCACCTTCCTGGACAAGGAAGTGACCCCGCGCTTTCCGGATGGCCTGACCGTGTTCGATGCCTACGGCCAGTGGCTGTTCCGCGGTGATGCCTCGCCCAACCGCCTGCGCACCAAGGTGCTGGTGGTGCTTCACGAGGACACCCCGCAGCGCCGCGCCGATATCGAAGCCATCCGCCTGGCGTGGAAGCAGCAGACCAAGCATCAATCGGTGCTGTGGTCGCGGCAGCCGGTCGAGGTATCGTTCTGAGTTGAAGGTGCCGCCGAGGTGCCGCAGGGAGCGATGATGAACTACAGGGAATGCCTGCTGGGCCTGGTGATGGCAGGTGTGCTGGCACCGACGGCGCAGGCGGGTGGGGACGACGGCGAAACGCTGCGCTTCCAGGTGGCCGCGCATGTGCAGGCGCATGCCGATCCCCAGCAGGACGGCAGCATCGCGGTGCAGCTGTCACCGTCGGGCAAGCGCCAGACGTTGGCCGGCGCGGCCGATGCCGACGGCAATTCGCGATGGGGTCTGGAGGACATCGATTTCGATGGCTACCCGGAACTGATTGCGCGCGCCTCGGTGGGCATGGTGAATGAAGCGGTGACGGTGTACCGCTTCGATCCGGCCGGTGCAGGTTTCCGCGCGCTGCAGGCCGACACCCACGGCAAGGACAGTTGCGGTGACCTGATGGGGCTGGCGGTCGATCGTCCGAGCCGCACCCTGACCAGCAGCTGCCGCAGCGGCCCGATGTGGTACACCGACCAGTACCGGTTTGCAGGCGCGAAACTCTATCTGTACCGCGCCGAGAGCGTGCTGATGCTGGGCGATACGTTGAACACTGCGCTGCAGTGGGAACAGACGGACGAACTGGGTCCGCTGGCCGTCTGGCGCACCTATGATCCCGCCGGCCGTGTGCTGGAAAGTGCCATTGCCGATGGCCTGGGCGCACCGCCGGATGGGCCGTTGCGCGGCCAGCAGGCCACCGTGCTACCCGCGCGCCTGTTCCTGTTCGACCGGCCTGGTGCGTCCAGCACCAAGCGTTACCTGGTGCAGGGGGATCGCGTGGAACTGCTGGATGAACAGGACGGCTGGGTGAAGCTGCGCTATCGCAACCCGAAGCAGGGCGCGGTGGTGGGCTGGATCAACGTCAACGATTGACGAGACGTCTACCCGCAGTTTGCACATCGAGGCGATGGGTAATTTGCCCACGGAGGCATCACTTCATCGGGTCTAGCCTCGGACGTTCCCCCGTTCGAGGATGTATCCGATGAGCAAGCGCGTGGCCGAAATCGTGGTGGACGCCCTGCAGCAGGCCGGTGTCCGCCGTTGCTACGGCATCGTGGGCGATACGCTCAATCATGTGACCGATGCGATGCATGGCAGCGAGATCGCCTGGGTGCACGTGCGGCATGAAGAAGTGGCAGCCTTTGCTGCTGGCGCGGATTCGCTGGTGAGCGGCGAGCTGACCGCCTGCGCTGGCTCCTGCGGCCCCGGCAGCCTGCATTTCATCAACGGCGTGTTCGAGAGCAACCGTAACCGCGCGCCGATGGTGCTGATCGCCAGCCAGGTGGTGACCAGCGAGCTGGGCATGGAATTCCCGCAGGAAGTGGACTTCAAGGCGGTGTACGCCAGTTGCTCGGTGTTCTGCGAGCAGGTGCACAGCGCCGAACAGGCCCGTCGCGTGGTCACGCTGGCCTGCCAGGCCGCGATCAGCCGCCGCGGCGTGGCGGTGGTGATCCTGCCGGCCGATATCAGCCAGGCCGAAGTGAAGCACGATGTGCCGTTCTCGGTGCACTACACCCAGCCAGTGCTGCGCCCTTCCGATGCGGAACTGCAGCGCATCGCCGAGCTGCTGGGGCAGGGCAAGCGCATCGGCGTCTATGCCGGCGCTGGCTGCCAGGGCGCGCACGCGCAGTTGCTCGAACTGGCCCGGCGCCTGCAGGCACCGATCGCGCACACGTCGCGCGCGAAGGACTTCGTCGAGCCGGACAACCCGTACAACATGGGCATGACCGGCATCTTCGGCATCGAGTCCGGCTTCCACACGCTGATGGAGTGCGACACGCTGCTGCTGCTCGGCGCCGATTTCGCCTGGGGCCAGTTCTACCCGGACAAGGCCACGATCATCCAGGTCGACCGCGATGGCAGTCATCTCGGCCGCCGCCACCCGGTGAACCTGGGCGTGGTCGGTGATATTGCACCGACGCTGGATGCCCTGCTGCCGCTGCTGCCGCCGCGCGAGGACAGCAGTTTCCTGGACGAGTGCATCGAGCGTCGCGACAAGGCGCTGAAGAAACGCGAACAGGAAGAACAACCGGGCGAAGGCGAACTGATCCATCCGCAGCACCTGACCGCGCTGCTGTCGAAGCACGCCAGCGACGATGCGCTGTTCACCGCAGACGGTGGCTCTCCGATGGTATGGGTGCTGCGGCATATCCGGGTGAATGGCCGCCGCCGCACGCTGACCAGCCTGTTGCACGGGACCATGGCCAACGCGATGCCGCAGGCGCTGGGGTTGCAGAAGGCGTTCCCTGGCCGGCAGGTGATTTCGCTGTCCGGCGATGGTGGCCTGGCGATGCTGTTGGGTGACCTGCTGACCGCGGTGCAGGAAAACCTGCCGATCAAGGTGGTGGTGTTCAACAACGGCTCGCTGAATTTCGTCGAGCTGGAGCAGAAGGTGGAAGGCCTGCTGGACAACTACACCGACCTGAAGAACCCGGACTTCGGTCGCTTGGCCGAGGTGATCGGCTTCCACGGCCGCACGGTGACGCGTAGCGAGGATCTGGAGGAAGCGGTGCAGGATTTCCTGTCACAGCGTGGCCCGGCGCTGCTGGATGTGCATACCAGCCGCGCCGAGCTGGTGATGCCACCGCAGATCGAGGCCAAGCAGGTGGCCGGAACGGCGCTGTATGCGGCCAAGGCGGTGTTGAACGGCCGATTCGACGACGTGAAGCATCTGCTGGTGGACAATTTCCTGAAGAAGTGAGGGGTGGGTCGATGCAGGGCTGCGCCCTGCACCCGCGGTAGTGCCGGCCGCTGGCCGGCAACAGCAACAACAACAGCAACAGCAGAAGCGGGTTTCCTAAGGAATGGCGGGGTGGGCCCGGTTGCGGGGGACGCCGTGAACCCGTCCCTGGGGGCTTGGCCGCGGCATCCATGCCGCGGACACCCCCGCAACCGGACCCACCCCGCCTTCGACAGATTTCCGCGGCTGTTGGTAGGCATCGACCTTGGTCGACACGGTAGATCCACGTCATGCGTGGATGAACAAAAGAATGGTTGGAATGATCTCCTGTAGAGCCGAGCCATGCTCGGCTGAGAGGCTTCGCGTACGGCAGCCGAGCATGGGCTCGGCTCTACAAAGATAGCCTGCCTTTGCTTTTGATCTTTGATTCTCTTCCGTGGCTGGCACGCGCAGCCCACCCCGACCGGCCCAACTCGCAATGCCAGTCGACTAACAGTCGACTCTACCCGCGACCAGCCACGAGGGGCCCCGCCGTTGGCTGGAACCCATCATTCCACGACGGAATTGGCGCGCCGGCCCCGCTGGGCCTACCATCGGCGGTCCCCACCCCCACCGCCCCTTCCATGTCCGCTCCCGCTTCCGCCGCACCGCGTCGCTGGTTCGTCGCCGGCGACTTCAACGGCTTCTTCGGCCTGGTCGTCGACAACCTCTCCATCCTCGGCTTCATTGCCATGGCCCTGGTGGGGATCTTCCAGTTTCCCGCCGACGTAGTGTTCGGCCGCATGTTCCCCGGCACCGCCTTCGGTGTGCTGGTGGGCAACCTGCTGTACACCCTGATGGCGCGCCGGCTGGCTGCGCGTACCGGCCGCGACGATGTCACTGCCATGCCGCTGGGCCTGGATGCACCGACCAGCATCGGCATGGCCCTGCTGGTGCTCGGCCCGGCCTTCATCGCCTTCAAGCAGCAGGGCATGGACCCGCATGCTGCGGGCATCGCCACCTGGCAGCTGGGCATGGCCGCGCTGGTCATCATGGGCGTGCTCAAGTTCGTGCTGTCGTTCTTCGGCGAAGCGGTCACCCGCGCGCTGCCGCGGGCTGCGCTGCTGGGTTCCATCGCGGGTATCGCGCTGGTGCTGATGGGCCTGCTGCCGCTGCTGGAAACGCTGCGCTCGCCGCTGGTCGGCTTCACCACCCTTGGCCTGCTGCTGTACGTGCTGATTGCCAAGGGCAAGCTGCCGGTGCGTGGCCCCGGCGTGCTGCTGGCCTTCGTGTTCGGCACCGTTCTTTATTACGGCCTCGGCCTGGCCGGGTTGGGCGCGCCGGGCTTCCACGTGCCGGAGTGGGTGCCGCCGCAGGTGGTGCTGCCGCTGCCGACGCTGGGCTTCCTCGAGGGCCTGCCTACGGCGATGACCTACCTGCCGTTGCTGCTGCCGTTCGGCCTGCTGATGGTGGTCGGCGGCATCAACGTCTCTGAAAGCGCACGCGCGGCTGGCGATGACTACCGCACCCGCGACATCCTGCTGGTGGAGGCGGTAGCCACGCTGGTGGCCGGTGTCTGTGGTGGCGTTGCACAGACCACGCCGTACATCGGCCAGCCGGCCTACAAGCACATGGGTGCGCGCAGTGGCTACACGCTGCTGACCGGCCTGTTCGTCGGCATCGGCGGCATGCTGGGCATCATCTCCGGGCTGGTGCAATGGCTGCCGCTGGCGGTGCTGGCACCAATCATCGTGTACGTGGCCATCGACATCACCACCCAGGCCTTCCAGGCCACGCCACGACACCACACCGGTGCAATGGTGTTCGGCTTCCTGCCGTCGGTCGCGTACCTGCTGGCGATCAAGGCGCCCGGCTGGATCGCACCGGACCAGCTGCCGCAGTTGCTGACCAAGCTCGATGGCCATGGCCTGCCGGAACTGGCGGTGATTTTCACCCTCGGCAACGGCTTCATCATCACCTCGATGCTGTGGATTTCGGCAGTGGCGGCGATGGTCGACGGCCGCCTGCGGCGTGCCTGCGGTTTCCTGCTGGTGGCGGCGGTGCTGACCCTGTTCGGCCTGATCCACTCGGTGGACCCGCGCGGCGGCATCTACCTGCCGTGGGATCTGGACGGGCTGGCACGCATCATCAGCTGGCAGTTCGCCGGTGCCTACGTGGCACTGGCGTTGCTGCTGGGGTTGTTGTCGCTGCAGAAGCAGCCGGTGAAACCGCTGGGTGATCGCACCGATCATTGACCGGTGACGCCGGGCATGGCCCGGCGCTACCGCTTCTTCCACTTCTGGTGCTCTGTAGAGCCGAGCCTGCGCTCGGCTGCTCCGAGCCGAGCATGGCTCGGCTCTACAGGGGCGTGTTGCAGGCGGCGAATGCTCACAGCGCGCGCTGCCGGCCAGCGGCCGGCGCTAACGTTCGGCGTCCAGTTCCGGGTAATGGCGGAAGATGCCGTTGGTGTTGAACGGCAACCGCCGTTCCGAGGCCAGATAGGCGGCGATGTTCGGCCGCTTCGCCACCCGCTCCTGCAGCGCACGCAGCAGGGGCAGGGTGGGTGCCAGTGCGCGCATCCGGCGTGGAAACATATAGTCCAGCCCGCTCAGCAGCTGGAACAGCGACAGATCCACGTAGGAGTGCTCGCGCAGCGCATGACGGCCGCCATTGGCGACCAGCACCTGCTCGAAGTAGCCGAGGAACTTCGGCAGCCGCTCGCTGCGCAGTGACGAAGCGCGTGCCTTGGCTTCGGTCTTCTGCTCTTCGTAGTACTTCGATGCAGCGATCGGATGGTGGGTGTCATGCACCTCGGCCACCAGATCAGCGATGGTCAGCTGCAACTGCAGCGCCTGCACCCGCCGTGAGGCCGCCTGCGGCACCAGGTCCAGCGTCGGGCCCAGGAAATCCAGGATGGCTGCGACCTGTGCAATGACCTGGCGACCGGCCTTCAGGAATGGTGGTGCGAAGGGCTGCGCACCTTCACTCCTGCCATCGAGAAACGGCTGCATCACTGCATCGCCGTGCACCCGCGCCATGTCGATGTAGTCGGCACCGGCGTCTTCCAGCGCCAGGCGCACGAACTCGCCACGGCCCTGGATGCCGGTCCAGTAATACAGCGCGTACTGCATGGCAGTGCCTCCACAGGACAGGACCCACAGCGTCGCGCGGGGCATGCAAAGCAGGCGTGAGCGCGGCTCTGGTGCAGGCCCGAACCCGAACGGCAGCGGAACAGGTGGGGAACCCGTTGGAATCGATGGGGTCACACCTTCTCCATGCGTGTGAAACGAGGTGCTGCATCATGCAGAGCGGAAAGGCGGTATGGCCCTGGGTGTTGGGCGTGGTGGTGATCGGTGGCGCGGGCGGTTGGTTGTTCCGCGATCAGCTGAAGCGCCTGGCCGACGGTGTTTCGGTGCCGGTTCAATCAACCCCCGCCAGTACCAGCGCACCGCCACAACCGCAGGCGGCCGCAGAACCCGCGCCAGCGCCGCCGCCGATCGAGCATCCGCTGGATACCGAGGCCGCGGCAGATCCGGCGCTGCCGAAGCTGGCTGACAGCGATGCCGCTGCCTGGGGCGCTTTGAGCCAGCTGTTCCAGGGCGAGGGGCCGCTGACCCTGTTACTGCGCGATCATCTGATCCAGCGCCTGGTCACCCAGGTCGACAACCTGGACAAGCCCAGCGTGCCGCCGACCGCGCTGGCCGCGCGCCCGCTGCCGGGCAACCTGCAGGTCGAGCCCGGTGAGGGCGGCGAACGCATCGCCGCCGGCAACGCGGCGCGCTATGCGCCCTATGTGCAGGCCTTCACCGCGCTCGACCCGGCGGCGACGGCGACCACCTACAAGCGCTTCTATCCGTTGATCCAGCAGGCCTATGTCGACCTTGGCCGGCCGGAGGGCTATTTCAACGACCGCCTGGTCGCGGTGATCGATCACCTGCTGGAGACCCCGGAACTGGCCCAGGCGCCGCTGGTGGAACGCGATGAGCGCGGCCGCTACCGCTTCGTCGATCCCACCCTGCAGTCGCGCTCCATCGGCCAGAAGGCCCTGCTGCGCATGGACGTGGCGCAGGCCCGGGCGGTCAAGCAGCAGCTGCGGGCGCTCCGCAGCGCGATCACCCGCTGAACCCGTCCACCGTGCGGAGCTGATCGGGATCAACGCGCCGACCACACCTGTTCCGGCATGCTGGCCGCAGGCTGACTGGCCTCGGGGTGCAGTCGCAGTCACCCTTGAAACCGGGTGGGGCAACCGCATCTTTCCAGCATCGCCGGCTCGGGCCGGCCCAGATGACCGATGAGGTTTCGCAATGCGGATGGACAAGCTTACCTCGCGTTTCCAGCAGGCGCTGGCAGACGCACAGTCGCTGGCCGTGGGCCGCGACAACAGCATCATCGAACCGGTTCACCTGTTCAGCGCGCTGCTGGACCAGCAGGGCGGCAGCACGCGCCCGTTGCTGGCCCAGGCCGGGGTGAACGTGCCGGTACTGCGCGAGCGCCTGACCGAGGCGCTGGATGCGCTGCCCAAGGTGTCCGGCCAGGCCGGCAATGTGTCGATGGGCAACGACCTCGGCCGCCTGCTCAATCACACTGACAAGCTTGCCCAGCAGAATGGCGATGCCTTCATCGCCAGCGAGTGGTTCGTGCTGGCCGCGCTGGAAGACGGCGGCACGCTGGGCATGGCGCTGCGCGCCGCCGGTGCCGACAAGAGCCGGTTGCAGGCCGCGATCGACAAGCTGCGCGGCGGCGAGAACGTGCAGTCGGAAAACGCTGAGGAACAGCGACAGGCGCTGGAGAAGTACACCATCGACCTGACCGCGCGTGCGGAGAGCGGCAAGCTTGATCCGGTGATCGGCCGTGACGAGGAAATCCGTCGCACCATCCAGGTGCTGCAGCGCCGGACCAAGAACAATCCGGTGCTGATCGGCGAACCCGGCGTGGGCAAGACCGCGATCGTGGAGGGCCTGGCCCAGCGCATCATCAATGACGAAGTGCCGGAAGGCCTCCGCGGCAAGCGGGTGCTGTCGCTGGACATGGGCGCGCTGATTGCCGGCGCCAAGTTCCGCGGTGAATTCGAGGAGCGCCTGAAGGGCGTACTCAACGACCTGGCCAAGAGCGAAGGGCAGATCATCCTGTTCATCGATGAGCTGCACACCATGGTCGGCGCCGGCAAGGCCGACGGTGCGATGGATGCCGGCAACATGCTCAAGCCTGCGCTGGCACGTGGCGAACTGCACTGCGTGGGCGCCACCACGCTGGATGAGTACCGCAAGTACATTGAAAAGGACGCTGCGCTGGAGCGCCGCTTCCAGAAGGTGTTCGTGGGTGAGCCGTCGGTGGAGGACACCATCGCGATCCTGCGCGGGCTGAAGGAAAAGTACGCCGTGCACCATGGCGTCGAGATCACCGACCCGGCCATCGTCGCGGCGGCCACGCTGTCCAACCGTTACATCACCGACCGCCAGCTGCCGGACAAGGCCATCGACCTGATGGACGAGGCGGCCTCGCGCCTGCGCATGGAGATCGACTCCAAGCCGGAGGAACTGGACCGCCTGGAACGCCGCGTGATCCAGCTGAAGATCCAGCGCGAGATGCTGAAGAAGGAAAAGGACGAGGCCTCGCGGCAGCGCTTGGCTGATCTGGAAAACGACATCGATGCGCTGGAGCGCGAGTTCTCCGACCTCAATGAAATCTGGAAGTCGGAGAAGGCTGCGCTGCAGGGGGCAACCAAGATCAAGGAGCAGGTCGAGCAGGCCAAGCTGGAGCTGGAATCCGCGCAGCGCCGCCAGGATTTCGCCAAGATGAGCGAGATCCAGTACGGCCTGCTGCCGCAGCTGGAAAAGCAGCTGGCCGCTGCGCAGGAGGCCGAACACAAGGACTTCAAGCTGGTGCAGGACCGGGTCACCGACGAAGAGATCGCCGAGGTCGTTTCGCGCTGGACCGGCATTCCGGTCAACAAGATGCTCGAAGGTGAGCGCGACAAGCTGCTGCGGATGGAAGAGGTGCTGCACAACCGCGTGGTCGGCCAGGAGGAAGCGATCAAGGTCGTCTCCGATGCGGTGCGTCGCTCGCGTGCGGGCCTGTCCGATCCGAATCGTCCGGCCGGCTCGTTCCTGTTCCTCGGCCCGACCGGCGTCGGCAAGACCGAGCTGTGCAAGTCGCTGGCCGAGTTCCTGTTCGACAGCGCCGACGCGATGATCCGCATCGACATGAGCGAATTCATGGAGAAGCACAGCGTCGCCCGCCTGATCGGTGCCCCCCCGGGTTACGTTGGCTACGAGGAAGGCGGCTATCTGACCGAGGCCGTGCGTCGCCGTCCGTACTCGCTGATCCTGCTGGACGAAGTGGAGAAGGCGCATCCGGATGTGTTCAACATCCTGCTGCAGGTGCTGGACGATGGCCGCCTGACCGATGGTCAGGGCCGCACCGTGGACTTCCGCAACACCGTCATCGTGATGACCTCGAACCTGGGCTCGCACCAGATCCAGGACATGAGCGCCGACGACAGCCCGGAGGCCTACACGCAGATGAAGGCGGCGGTGATGGGCGTGGTGCAGGCGCACTTCCGTCCGGAGTTCATCAACCGCCTGGATGACATCGTGGTGTTCCACCCGCTGGACAAGCAGCAGATCAAGCAGATCGCGCGCATCCAGATGCGGGGCCTGGAAAAGCGCCTGGCCGAGCGCGGGCTGAAGCTGGAGGTATCCGATGCAGCGTTCGAGCTGCTCGGCAACGTCGGCTTCGATCCGGTGTATGGCGCGCGTCCGTTGAAGCGCGCGATCCAGGCGCAGCTGGAGAATCCGTTGGCGCAGAAGATCCTGTCCGGGGCCTTCGTCAACGGCGACACCATCGAAGTCGGCAACGACGGCGGCCACCTGGTGTTCGCCAAGGCCTGACCCCGCAAGCGCCCCCCTCTTCGAGTGGGGGCGCCATCGCGGGCTTTCCCGGTGCAGAATCGCCTTGTTGCACTTTTGCCCGGACAAGGAGAACCGCATGGATGGCACACGCCTGGCTTCACTCTGCATCGCACTGGCACTCGCTACGTCGGGCACCCATGCCGCCGCTGCGGAGCAGGTGCAGCTGCCGCCGATGAGGGGCTACCACCAGGCCCACCAGAACACCGATGCGCAGGGCAACCGCATCACCGAGTACGTGCCCAACAGGCAGACCGTGCAGGACTGGGCCGACATGGTCACCGTCAACGACGCGCCGAACAGTAGCCACGCAAGCCCGCGCGAGTTCCTCGGCATCATCGAAGCCGGTTGGCGCATTGCCTGCCCCGATGCACAGAGTCACTGGATCCGCGAGGGCGAGGAAGGTGGTCGCCCGTTCGCGTTGCTGATGCTCAGCTGCCCGGAGAACCCGGGCACCGGCAAGCCCGAGTTCACCTGGATCAAGGGCATCCAGGGCACAGAGGGCTTCCACACCGTGCAGAAATCGTTCCGCTCCGAGCCGGAGAAGGATGACGTCGTGCAGTGGATAGGTTGGCTGCGCGAGGTCGAGCTGTGCGGCAGCGGGCAGGCACCGGCCTGCCGCTGACCGCAGGGATCAAAGGCCGCCGAGGGGCGCCCTTCCTGCATCAGAAGCGGTGCGTGTAGCCGCTCATCAGCCCGAACTGGTTGGGCTTCTGCACGATCGGGCTGTCGGCTGCATCGCCGAGCAGGCGCGTGCCCTCGGCCGAGATGTACCAGTTGCCGTTGCGGCCCACGCGGTGGCTCCATTTCAGGCCGAGACCGGCACTGACCAGGCCGGCCTTCGGCTTGTGCTCGGCAAAGCCGGTGCGCGCGGCCTGTTCCGGGCTGACGCCGTACCAGGTCTGCATGTAGCCACGGTTGCCGTAGTCGGTGGAGACGCTGCCGCTGACCACGCCGCCGGCCAGGTCGAACAGCGGCATGCTCAGGTTCAAGTGGATCTGTTGGGTGGCCAGGCCGTTTTCGGCCTTGTCCTCGTCCTTGCGGGTAAACTGCCAGGAGCCGCTCAGCACGGCTTCGCCCAGCGTATAACCAGCCGAGACACCGACCAGGGGACGGGAATCGATATCGCCCATGCCGCGCAGGAAGTCGGAACCACCGAGCAGCGAATCCTTGTCCTTGCGGATGCCGCTGGCACCGACATAGGCCCGCACGCGGGTGTGCTCGCCGATGGACGTGCCCCAGCCGATGCCACTGGTGCCCAGAAACCAGCCACCCGGCGAGGTGACATCGAAGGACAGCATGGGCGACGCCTGATACTCCTTGCTGCCGCTGTAGCGAGGGGTCGCACCGGCACCGGCGGCGACTTCGAAGGTCCAGTGGTCATCCTTGGCCTGGGCGATCGGGGCGGCGAACAGCGGCAGCAGGGCCAGGCAGAGCAGGGTGGGGGAACGGCGAAGCTGGGACATGGAAACTCTCGACAATGGGAGGAAAGCAGCGCTCGCATCCGGCGAGTGCTGCAGGGTCGTTAGCGTGGCGATACGCCGGCGACCGATCCGTCCGCAGTTGTGCGGGAGTTGTAATCAACTGTAATCGCGCCCGTGGGCGTTCAGCTGGCAGCCAGCGGCCAGTGCATTTCCAGGCGCGCGCCACCCAGCGTGGCGCGGCTGATGCGCAGTTCGCCGCCGTGGCGGGCCGCAATGCGGTTGACGATGGCCAAGCCCAGGCCGAAGCCGCCGGTGTCACGGCTGCGGCTGTCGTCCAGGCGGGTGAACGGACGCATCACCTTCTCGCGATCGGCTTCGGCGATGCCGGGGCCGTCGTCGTCCACGCGCAGGCAGGCGCGACCGCCGGCACCGACCAGCGAGACTTCCACCTGCGAATGCGCGTGGCGCAGCGCATTGCCCACCAGATTGCTGAGTGCCAGTTGCAGCAGGCGCGGCTCGGCATCCACCCGTGGCAACGCACTGGGCTGCACGCGCAGGACCACGCCGGCACGTTCGGCATCACGGCGCACATCGGCCAGGCAGGCCTGCAGCCAGTCGTTGGCTTCGATGCGCTGCATCGGCTCGCCTTCGCTGGGATGCTCCAGACGTTCATACGCCAGCAGTTCGCTGACCAGCCGGTTGAGTTCGGCCAGGTCGCCGTGCAGCCCCTGTGCCAGCCGTGCCCGACGTTCGCGATCGTCGCTGTCCTGCATCAGGTCCAGGCCGAAGGCCACGCGCGCGATGGGTGTGCGCAGTTCGTGCGAAATGGCATGGGTGAGGTCGCGCTGGCGCTGCACCAGCTCGGCCACGCGCGCGGCCATGCGGTTGGAATGGTCGACGATCACCCGGATCTGCGAGCGTGGCGAAACCTGCGCGCGCGCCTGCAGATCGCCCGAACCGATGCGGTCGGCGTGCCGGCGCAGCGCTTCCAGGTCGCGCCAGAGCAGGCGTACCCAGGCATACAGGCTGGCGCCGACCAGCAGCAGGATGCTGAGGTAGGCCGCGATGGTCATGTACGTGGTCATCTGCACAGCGCCTGGCAGGCGCAGTTGCAGCCAGCGACCGCCGACGCCTTCGATGGGCAGCAGGACCTGCTGGTACTGATCGCGCACGATGAAGCCATCCGCCTTTACGGCCGCCTGTTCCTGCGGGGCGAGTGCCGGAGGCGTGTCGAACAGGGTCAATGCGATGCCATAGTGCGGCTGCCACTGCTGCAGGCGCTCACGTTGCTGGCCGGCATCCAGGCCAGCAAGGCCGCTGCGCAGGGCGTACACCTGTCCGCGCACCTGCTGGACGAAAACGCGATCCTGCACGGGCGTGTAGATGCCGTCCAGGATGTGGTTGAGGAAGAACACCGACACCAGGAAGCAGGCACCGGTGACGAACCACAACCACAGGAACAGCCGCTTCATGCCGTCCAGGCCGACGGGTTGAACTGATAGCCACGGCCCCACACGGTCTTGATCCGCCGCGGTTCGCGCGCGTCATCGCCCAGCTTGCGGCGCAGCTTGCCGATGCTGACATCGACGCTGCGGTCCAGCCCGTCGAAGCCGATGCCGCGCACCGCCTGCAGGATCTGGTCGCGCGAGAGGATCTGCCCAGGCTGGCTGGCCAGCAGCCACAGGATCTCGAATTCGGTGGTGCCCATGTCCACCGACTGTCCATGCAGGTGCACCTCGCGTTGCATGCGGTCGATCAGCAGTTCGCCGTGCATCAGGCGGCAGGGTGTGCCGGTGTTGCTGCTGCCATGGCGGCGGCGAAGCAGCGCGCGCAGGCGGGCCAGCAGCAGGCGCGGCTCGATCGGCTTGTGCACATAGTCGTCGGCGCCCGATTCCAGGCCCAGCACCTGCTCGATGTCGTCCTCGCAGGCGGTCAGCATCAGGATCGGCACATCGGAGAAACCGCGGATCTGCCGGCATACGTCGATGCCACCGAGGCCGGGCAGCATCAGGTCCAGCACCACCAGCTCGGGCGCATGCTGGCGGCAGGCGGCGCCGGCGAGGTCGCCACGCGCGACGTGCTGCACGGCGAAGCCATGTTCGTGGAGGTAATCGCTGACCAGCTCGGCCAGGCGACGGTCGTCCTCCACCAGCAGTACCGACGTGGGCGCACTGCTGGGGGTGGGGGTCCAGGGGGATGGCTGCATGCGTGGGGCCTCCGTGCCCGGGCAGGAGCGCCCGGCGGCGAAGCCTAGCAACGGCCCATGACGGCTGCCTGAATCGCGGCCAACGTGATAACCGGCGGTACGGGCGTCATCGCCAGTGGCTTTCAGCGGGCGCCCCCGGCTGTCCTATGGTGGCGGTTTCCCCGGATGGAGCCTGGTGCAATGAGCGACCCGCAGTGGCAACTGGAAACCTTGGCTGTGCACGGTGGCTACCGTCCCGACCCAACCACCCGGGCGGTGGCTGTGCCGATCTACCAGACGGTGGCGTATGCCTTCGATGATACCCAGCACGGCGCCGACCTGTTCGATCTGAAGGTACCGGGCAACATCTACACGCGCATCATGAACCCCACCACCGATGTACTGGAGCAGCGCCTGGCCGCGCTGGAAGGCGGCATCGGTGCACTGGCGCTGGCCTCGGGGCAGGCCGCGATCACCTATGCCATCCAGACCATCGCCGAGGCCGGTGACAACATCGTCGCCTCCAGCGCGCTGTATGGCGGCAGCCTCAACCTGCTGGCGCACACGTTGCCGCAGTACGGCATCCAGGCGCGCTTCGCCGACCCGGCAGATCCATCCGCGTTCGGCGACCTGATCGACGAACGCACCAAGGCGGTGTTCGTCGAATCGATCGGCAACCCGCGCGGCAACGTCACCGACATCGCTGCGATTGCGGAGGTCGCGCATGCCGCTGGCGTGCCGCTGATCGTCGACAACACCGTGGCCACGCCGTTCCTGCTGCGCCCGTTCGAGCACGGCGCCGACATCGTGGTGCATTCGCTGACCAAATATCTGGGCGGCCACGGCAACAGCCTGGGCGGTGCGATCATCGACTCCGGCCGCTTCGACTGGGCGGCGCAGCCCAAGCGCTTCGCTCGCCTCAACCAGCCCGACCCGAGTTATCACGGCGTGGTCTACACCGAAGCGCTGGGGCCGGCCGCCTACATCGGCCGCGCGCGGGTGGTGCCGCTGCGCAATACCGGCGCTGCGTTGTCGCCGTTCAATGCGTTCCTGATCCTGCAGGGCATCGAGACGCTGGCGCTGCGCATGGAGCGCATCAATGCCAATGCGCTGGCCGTTGCGCAGTACCTGAAGGCGCACGACAAGGTCGCCTGGGTGCGTTACGCGGGACTGGCCGACGACCCCGAGCATGCCGCCGCGCAGCGCTATCTGGGTGGACACGGCTCGGGCGTACTGACCTTCGGCCTGCCGGGCGGCCGTGAAGCAGGCGCGCGCTTCCTCGATGCGCTGAAATTGTTCACCCGCCTGGTCAACCTGGGGGATGCGAAGTCACTGGCCACCCATCCTGCCTCGACCACGCATCGCCAGCTGGATGCAGCGGAGCTGGCCAAGGCCGGTGTCAGCGAGGACACCGTGCGCCTGTCGATCGGCATCGAGCACATCGGTGACCTGCGTGCCGACCTGGAACAGGCCTTGGCCGGCGCCTGATAGCCGCGCGCTTGGTGCATATCGCCATATGCGATCACCACCGGCCACGCGATGCGCTACGGTGGAACTGCCTCTCCAAGGCAGTGGCAACGTGGCGATCCAGATCCCCGGTCGATGCGGGTCGACCGGGGATTTTTTTTGCCGCCGTGTCGACCAAGGTCGACACCCACCAACAGCAGCGGAAAACTGCCATCCCACACAATGCCAGCTTTTGCCGTTGCCGATGTTTCGGCAGGTGCAGGGCTGCAAGCCCTGCCGCACGCACACCCCTCACACCACCGGGATACTGTGCTGTCCCAACCCACGATACGGCGGCGTGGACATCACCATCTCCGCCAGCGAATACGCCAGCTCACGTTCGGCCATCACCGTGCCATCGGCGCCGTGCTCCAGCAGATGCTTCACTTCCGCATCGCTGTGCGCGCGCGCCAGCAGGGTCAGGTCCGGGTTGATCGCCCGCAGCTTGGCCAGCGCCTCACCGGCTTCCAGCGGCTGCGGAATGGCCAGCACCGCGATCTTCGCCCGCTCCGGGTGGGCCTCAGCCAGCACCCGGTCGGCAGCGGCACTGCCGCGGATCGCCGCCAGGCCCTTGGCGTGCGCCTGTTCGACATGTTCCTTGTTGTCATCGATCACCAGCACCGGCACGCCGCGATCACGCAGCACCTGCGCCAGCTCGCTGCCCACCCGGCCGTAGCCGATCACGATTGCGTGCCCGTTCAGATCACGCGATGGGCCGATCGCCTCTTCCGGCTCGGCCGGCTGCGGCTGCTGTTCCTGCTTGGCCTGCCAACGGTCCAGCAGCCCGAAGACCAGTGGGTTGAGCATGATCGACACCAGCGCGCCGGCCAGTACCAGCGACTGGCCTTCCTTCGGCAGGATCTGCAGCGCCACGCCAAGGCCGGCGATGATGAAGGCGAACTCGCCGATCTGCGCCAGGCTGGCCGAGATGGTCAGCGCGGTGCTGGTCGGGTGGCCGAATGCGCGCACGATGAAGAACGCCGCGGCCGACTTGCCAAACATGATGATCAGCACCGTGGCCAGCACCTGCCACGGGTGCTGGATGAGGATGTTCGGGTCGAACAGCATGCCGACCGACACAAAGAACAGCACCGCGAATGCATCGCGCAGCGGCAGCGAATCGGTTGCGGCCTTGTGGCTCAGCTCCGATTCGTTGAGCAGCATGCCGGCGAAGAACGCGCCCAGCGCGAACGAGACGCCGAACAACATGGCCGAGCCGAACGCCACGCCCAGCGCGATCGCCAGCACCGACAGAGTGAACAGTTCGCGCGAACCGGTGCCGGCAATGCGTTCGAGGATCCACGGAATGACCCGGCGCCCGACCACCAGCATCACTGCCACGAACAGGCCCAGCTGCACGAAGGTCCAGCCGATGTCGGCCAGCACGCTGCCCAGCGAGTGTGATTCCTTGGCGGCATCGGGACCGAACACACCCGCCATCACCGGCATCATCACCAGTGCCAGCACGCAGGCCAGGTCTTCCACGATCAGCCAGCCGACTGCGATCTTGCCGCGCATCGTTTCCAGCAGTCGGCGCTCTTCCATCGCCCGCAGCAGCACTACGGTACTGGCGGTGGCCAGCGAGAAACCGAAGATGACGCCATGGATGGCCGGCCAGCCCATCAGCGAGGCCACGCCCCAGCCGAGCAGGGTCGCAACCGCGATCTGGCCGATGGCACCGGGAATGGCGATGGCCTTGACCGCCATCAGGTCCTTCAGCGAAAAGTGCAGGCCGACGCCGAACATCAGCAGCATCACGCCCAGCTCGGCCAGCTGGTTGGCCAGCGCCTGGTCGGCGACGAAGCCGGGGGTGAACGGACCTACGCAGATGCCAGCAACCAGGTAACCGACCAGGGGAGACAAGCGGAGCTTGTTGGCCAGCGCGCCGAAGATGAAGGCGAGCCCCAGGCCAACGGCTACGATGTTGATCAGGTCGGTGTCATGGTGCATCGGCACTCGCAGGAAATCGGGGGAATGCCCCGATTTTCACCGATGCGGCCACATACGGCAAACCCGGCCAGCGTATCGGATCGTTGCGTGGGCGGCTTGTACGGGCGAGATATCAAGCCTTGTTGAGAGAGGGCAGGCCCCGACGGGCCGAATGGTGCCTACCTATGGGGGGCTCCAGGCGTAGCCGTCGACGATCACACCATCTGCCGGCGCTTGGCCGTCTCGCGTCACCGAGATCCAGGCGTGGCCGTCCACGAACTGATTGAACGACCCCTGTGTATTGGGGTCTACGTGACTATGGATGCCGAGGACGACCTTGTCGCTCATGGGATGCTCTTACGGAAAAATCTGTGTTTCGCCATCGGCGAACAGCATCACCACGCGCGGCGCCATCAAGGGAATTTCCTGACGGGCCGGGCCAGCAGGTCCGGGCTTCACGTCGCGCCGCAGCATGGTTGTGCATTGGCCGGATATGGGGCAGCGATCAACAACGACTTTCATGGTGCCCCCTTCCACCACATAGCTCATCCCTGCCGCGTAATACATGCTTTCCATCGGTTCATTGAACTGGACCTGGAGCTTCGACGCGGAGACCTGGGTGACGACGATCGGCTCAAGGCTCGATTTGGAATAGCTGGGTTTCACGTGATCTCCTGAACACCCTGACAGGGGGGCCGCCAGCGCAATCCACGCGAGCGCAGCGTACACATGGCGGCGAGTGATGCAGGCTCTCGTCACGGAGCGGCTCCTTCGTTGGTCCGCTGATTATGCACAGGGCGACCTATGAGGCGCGTGCGACAGAGCACAGCCTGGAAACCGGGTGCAGGAGCTGGCAACGGTATACGGTCAGGACCGCGCCTGCCCCGAGGCCGCCGGCGGGCGTGTGGAGCAGCGCCGGGCAGGGCCCGGCGCACCCATTACCCATTACCCGTTACCAGGTGTACTTGATCCGACCGTACACATACGCGCCGTTGAAGCCGAACGGCGAGTAGTTGCTGTACGGCAGCATGCCGAAGGTGGAGTTCTGCAGGTCTTCGGTGCGGTCCGGGTACTTGTCCAGCAGGTTGTCGGCGCCCACGGTCAGGGTCCAGTTGCTGCTCGGCTTGTAGCTGGCCGAGGCATCCACCACCCAGGCGTCGCCGTAGGTCTGGTCGCGCAGCGCGGTGGCCGAGTTGCGCACGGTGAACCTGCCGTAGCGGGTCGCGGCCAGGCCCAGTTCCCAGTGGTCCGAACGCCAGGTGCCGCTCAGGATCGCCTTGTCGCGCGGGTAGCTGTCCTCGATGCGGCCGATCTCATCACGGCCGATCAGCGACTGGGTCAGGCCCAGCGTGCCGAACACCGCCGGGGTGCCGCCGACGCGGCGCACTTCGGTGTCGTTGTAGCTGTAGGCGGCGGTCAGCTCCAGGCTGCTGGCGCTGAACGGCACCGTGTAGCTGGACACGAAGTCGACGCCACGGGTGCGCGTATCCAGGCCGTTGGTGAAGTACGAGAACGCGGTCACCTGCGGCAGGCCGAGGGTGCCCAGCAGCGCGCTGGTGGCGGCATTGGTGGTGATGCTGGACGACAGTGCGATGCGGTCATCGATGTCGATCTGGTAGGCGTCGACGGTGATGTACAGGCGGTCGACCGGCTGCAGCACCAGGCCCAGGCTGTAGGAGGTGGAGGTCTCGGCCTTCAGCGGCGAGGCGCCCAGCGCCTGCGCAGCCGGGCTGGTGGTCGGGAAGGTGCCGCGCTCGACGAATACGCCATTGAGGAACTGGCTGGTGACCGCCTGGTAGCCCTGCTGCGCCAGCGAGGGCGCGCGGAAGCCGCTGGAGGCGGTGGCCCGCAGCGCGACCTTGTCGGTGAATGCATAGCGCGCCGAAAGCTTGCCGGAGAAGCGGTCGCCGAAGTCCGAGTAGTCCTCGTAGCGGCCGGTGATGCCGGCCGAGAACTTCTCGGTCAGGTCCGCTTCCAGGCCGGCGTAGACCGCGTAGTTGTGGCGGTCGGCATGCACTTCATTGGTCGGGGTGAAGCCCGCGAAGCCCTGCGCACCGCTGCCGGTGTACGAGTTCAGTTCGCCCGGGTTCTGGTCCCACTTTTCCTTGCGGTACTCACCGCCGAAGGACAGCGTGACCGGGTAGGCCAGGCCCCAGTCCAGCGACTTGGTCAGGTCGGCATTGAAGATGTCCTGCTGGTACTTCAGCGTGCCGTCGTAGAACGAGCGCGGGCTGCTGGCGCCGAGGCTGTAGTTGATGCTGTTGCGGGTGTGGAAGTCGAGGGTGTTCTCGCCGTGGTTCAGGCTCAGATCCCAGGTCCAGCCGTTGTCGGTGTTGCCCTTGACGCCGGCCACCAGCGAGCGGTCCTTGGAGTACTGGTTGATCTCCGGCACGAAGCCGTCCGGGTAGGTCTGCGCCAGCAGCGCGGTCTGCCCGTTGTGGTTGCGCGAGCGGTAGAACGCGAACGAGGTGATGTCGCGGTTGCTGAGCAGCGCGCTGGCGTAGCCGGTTACGTGGTCGCTGAAATCGAAGCTGGCGTTGGCCGAGGCGGCGGTGGCATCCACGCGCGGGTCGCCGACGATGAAGGTCTTCTGGCCGATGCTCGGAAAGTTGCCGGTATTCGGCGTGGTGCCGCGGTACGGGCCGGCGCGGTTGCTCTCGTCCTGCTGGCTGATCTGGCCGGCCACATGCACGCGGCCACGGCCATTGCCGAACTCGACGCCGGTATCGCCGGAGAGCTGGTACTTGTTGCCGTCACCGGCCGAGTACTGGCCGTAGTCCACGGCCAGGCTGCCGCCACGGCCGCTGCCCTTGAGCACGATGTTGATGACGCCGGCGATGGCGTCCGAGCCGTACTGCGCCGACGCGCCGTCGCGCAGCACTTCCACGCGCTCGATGGCGGCGATCGGGATCGCGTTGATGTCCACCGCCGATGAGCCACGGCCGATGCTGCCGTTGACGTTGATCATCGCCGAGGTGTGACGGCGCTTGCCGTTGACCAGCACCAGCACCTGGTCCGGCGACAGGCCACGCAGCTGCGCCGGGCGCACGCCGCTGGTGCCGTCGGTCAGGGCCGGGCGCGGGAAGTTCAGCGAGGGCAGCGCGCGCGACAGCGCGGTGGCCAGCTCGCTTGTGCCGGTGGACTGCAGGGCTTCGGGGGTGATGATGTCGATCGGCGACTGCGATTCGGCGACGGTGCGGTCGGCCACGCGGGTGCCGGTGACGATCACCGTGTCCAGGGTGTTGGCGGCGGTGCCAGCCTGCTGGGCAGCGGCAACGAACGGAGAGCCACCGAGTGCGACAGCGACGGCGGCGGCGATCAGGCTGGTCTTGCGGGTCATCGGGATGGGGCTCCGGTTGGCGGGGGCGGCACCGGAATCGACATCACGGGGGTGAGGCGGACGGCGGTTGTTGCGGTGCGCAATACAGGAATTAACGGGATATTCAGCGCCTGTCAAATGCCGGTCATCGGGAAAAACGTTGCAGCAGCAACCATTTAGCCCGAATTGGCACTGGCGGGGGAGGGAGCCCGGGACGCGCGCGGCGAGGACGTGGGAGAGAGGAACGCCGGCCGCCGCGCATCCCGGGACGCGTCAAGTATTCGTTAACGCTAGAATTGCGTCGCAGGAACAGTGCTCACCAGCACATTCCATCTGGTTATATGGACGCCTCCCCCGATGATTTCCCTTCGTAATTTCGCCTTGCGCCGTGGCGAGCGGCTGCTGTTGTCCAATGTCGACCTGACCCTGCACGCCGGTTACCGGGTGGGTGTGGTCGGCCGCAACGGTGCTGGCAAGTCCAGCCTGTTCGCGGCGGTGAAGGGCGAGCTGGAGGCCGACAAGGGCGATGTCGATCTGCCCGGCAAGGTGCGCATCGCCAGCGTCGCCCAGGAAACCCCGTCGCTGCCCGACCCGGCGCTGAGCTTCGTGCTCGGCGGTGACATCGAGGTGGCCGCAGTGCTGGCCGCCGAGGCCGAGGCGACCGCCCGCGAAGACTGGGAGGCCGTGGCCGAGGCGCACACCAAGATGGCCGAGCTCAATGCCTACGACGCCGAAGCGCGCGCCGGCAAGCTGCTGCACGGCCTCGGCTTCCCGGCCGAGACCCATCACCGTGCGGTGTCCTCGTTCTCTGGTGGCTGGCGCGTGCGCCTGAACCTGGCACGCGCGCTGATGATGCCCAGCGACCTGCTGCTGCTGGACGAACCGACCAACCACCTGGACCTGGACGCGGTGTACTGGCTGGAACAGTGGCTGCTGAAGTACCCCGGCACGCTGTTGCTGATCTCGCATGACCGCGAGTTCCTCGACAACGTGGCCACCCACACGCTGCACCTGCACGGTGGCGGCGCCAAGCTCTACCCGGGCGGCTACACCGATTTCGAACGCCAGCGCGCCGAACAGCTGCGCCAGCAGCAGATCGCGCACGAGAAGGAGCAGGCCGAGCGCGCCCACCTGCAGAGCTTCATCGACCGCTTCAAGGCGCAGGCCAGCAAGGCCGCGCAGGCGCAGAGCCGCATGAAGCGCCTGGCCAAGCTGGCCGGCACGGAAGCGGTGCGCGCCGAGCGCGAGTTCCGCATCGAGTTCGCGCCGCCGGCCAAGCTGCCGTTCTCGCTGATCCGCCTGAACCACGTCGAGGCCGGCTACGGCAAGGACGCGGTGATCCTGCACAACGTCGGCTTCGGCCTGGAAGCGGGCCAGCGGATCGGCCTGCTCGGCCCGAACGGTGCCGGTAAGACCACCCTGGTGAAGACCCTGGTGGGCGAGCTGGCGCCGATCGTTGGCGAGCGCATGGCGCATCCGGACCTGAAGATCGGCTACTTCGCCCAGCACACGGTGGAGTCGCTGCACGAAGGCCAGTCGCCGATGGAGCACTTCCGCGAGATCGCCCCGGACGCACCGAACCAGTCGTTCCGCGATTTCCTCGGCAAGTGGAACTTCCCGGGCGACCGTGCATTCGAGCCGGTGGATGGTTTCTCCGGTGGCGAGCGCGCGCGCCTGGCGCTGGCGCTGATCGCCTGGCAGCAGCCGAACGTGCTGCTGCTGGACGAACCGACCAACCACCTTGACCTGGAAATGCGCGAAGCGCTGGCCGAAGCGCTGGCCACCTTCGAGGGCGCGATCGTGATGGTCTCGCATGACCGCCACCTGATCGGCCTGGTCTGCGACACCTACTGGCGCGTGGCCGATGGCGTGGTCGAACCGTTCGATGGTGACCTCGACGCCTACGCCGCGTGGCTGCGCACCCGCCCGCAGGCGCAGGGCACCAAGGCGCGCATGGAGCAGGTGGAAGAGCCGGTAGTGGTCAAGACCGCCCCGGTGGCGCAGGTGGTGCAGAAGAAGCCGGTGAACCCGCACAAGCTGGCCGCCGCCGAAGCGAAGGTGGCCGAGCTGGAAGGCGCACTGGCCGAACTGGATCGCCAGCTGGCCGACCCGGCCAACTACGCCGATGCCACCCGCATGGCCGTGATCGGCCGTGACCGCGAAACCGCCGCCGCCCAGCTGGAAAAAGCCGAGGCAGCGTGGATGGAACTGCTGGAGTCCTGATCACGCAAAAAAGGGGACGGAGGGGATTAAGTCGTTTGTGCCACAAACGACTTAATCCCCTCCGTCCCCTTTTTTGTTACGTGCCCTGCGCCTGCAGCCATTCGCGGAACCGCTTGGCCGGCTCGCGCTCGGCACGCGATCGCAGCCGCGTCAGCCAGTAGCGCCCCAGCTCCAGCGTGGTGCTGAACGGCTGCAGCAGGCGACCCTCGGCCAGTTCCTGCTCGAACATGCGCAGCGGCAGCAGCGCCACGCCGGCGCCGCCGACCGCGGCCATCGCCACTGTCAACGACGAATCAAACACCGGTCCGCGGGCTTCCACGCCGCTCACTCCTGCCGCCTGCAGCCAGCGCGGCCACTCGTCGCTGCGGTAGGAGCGCAGCAGCGGCAGCGTGCCCAGGTCGCGCGGCTGCTTCAGCCGCCGCGCCAAGGCCGGTGCGCACAGCGGTGCGAAGGGCGCATCGAGGATCGCGGTGCAGGCCTGGCCCTGCCAGTCGCCATCACCAAACCGGATCGCCAGGTCCAGCCCTTCGCCGGCCAGGTCGATGCGGTTGTTGTGGGTCTGCAGGCGCAGCTCGATGTCCGGGTGCGCGGCTTCGAACGCGCCCAACCGTGGCAGCAGCCAGCCAGTGGCGAAGGTGCCGACCACGCCCAGCGTCAGCACCTCGCGTGCCGGGCCACCGGTATAGCGCGCGATGCTGGCGGAAATGCGCTCGAACGCTTCGTTGAGCACCGGGTACAGCGCTGCGCCTTCATCGGTGAGCGCCACGCCGCGTGGCAGGCGATGGAACAGGCGGATGCCAAGCCGGTCCTCCAGCCCCCGGATCTGATGGCTCAGCGCGGCCTGGCTGACACACAGCTCCAGCGCGGCACGGGTGAAGTTCTGGTGGCGGGCGGCGGCCTCGAAGGCGCGCAGCGCGTTCAGGGGCAGGGTAGGGTGCAACATCGCGCAGTCGTGAGCTGGAGTGATGGCTGATCCTAACGCTTCAACGATGGATTTCGGAAAATTAAGGGGTTGAATGCGTCAGGCATTAATTCACTTCATGCCTCCTGTTGATTTTTTGCGCTGGTCGCCCCCGATAGCGGCTTCAATAATCGAGCGGTCCCCAGGAGAACCCGTATGCTCGCCCGTCGCCGATTCCTGCAGTTCAGTGGTGCTGCCGTGGCTTCCTCGCTTGCCCTGCCGCTGCTGGCACGTGCTGCGGGCAAGACCACCGCCAACGCACCCACCGATGCCACCCTCACCGCCGCCACTGACTTTGCCGCGCTGGAAAAGGCCTGCGCCGGACGCCTCGGCGTGACCCTGCTCGACACCGCCAGCGGTCGCCGTTTCGGTCATCGCCAGGACGAGCGCTTCCCGATGTGCAGCACTTTCAAGAGCATGCTGGCGGCCACCGTGCTCAGCCAGGCCGAGCGCACACCGGCATTGCTGGACACCCGCGTGCCGGTGCGCGACGTCGATCTGCTCTCGCACGCACCGGTCACCCGCCGCCATGCAGGCAAAAACATGACGGTGCGCGATCTGTGCCGTGCCACGATCATCACCAGCGACAACACCGCCGCCAACCTGCTGTTCGGCGTGGTCGGTGGCCCGCCCGCAGTGACCGCGTTCCTGCGCGCGAGCGGTGATGCGGTGAGCCGCAGTGACCGCCTAGAGCCGGAACTGAACAGTTTCGCCGAGGGCGATCCACGCGATACCACCACGCCGGCGGCGATGGCCGCGACCCTGCAGCGCGTGGTGCTGGGCGAGGTGCTGCAACCGGCCTCGCGGCAGCAGTTGGCCGACTGGCTGATCGACAATGAAACCGGTGATGCCTGCCTGCGTGCAGGCCTCGGCAAGCGCTGGCGGGTGGGCGACAAGACCGGCAGCAACGGTGAGGACGCGCGCAACGACATCGCCGTGCTGTGGCCGCTGGCCGGCGGCACGCCGTGGGTGCTGACCGCCTACCTGCAGGCCGGCGCGATCAGCTACGAACAACAAGCCGTGGTGCTGGCACAGGTCGGGCGCATTGCCGATCGACTGATCGAATGAGGTAACCGCTGGTCATCCGTAAACGGCTTGCCGGATCGGTTCGGCGCGCGCATCCTGCGCGCGTTCGAACCACACGGAAGTCCCCCATGAGCCATGAACTGATCTACCTGCTGCTGATCTTCGCGCTGCTGGTGATCCCGCGCGCGCTGCAGCGTTTCAGCCTGCCCGCGCCGCTGACCTGCCTGCTGTTCGGCATCATCGGCATGCTCTGGCTGGGCGACCAGGCCCACGATGCGGTGATCGGCCTGCTGGCCACGCTGGGCATTTCCTCGCTGTTCCTGTTCGCCGGCCTGGAAGTGGACCTGCAGGCGCTGCGGCGGGGCATGTGGCCGCTGCTGGCGCATCTGGTGATCCGTACCGGCACGCTGTTCGGTGTGGGCTGGCTGGCCTGGCGCTACGCGGGATTGCCCTGGCAGGCCGCCGGCCTGCTTGCACTGGCGCTGCTGACACCGTCTACCGGTTTCATCATGGATTCGCTGTCGCGGCTGGGCCTGAGCGAGGACGAGCGGTTCTGGGTGACCAGCAAGGCCATCGCCGGCGAACTGCTGGCGCTGGCGGCGTTGTTCATCGTGCTGCAGGCCGGCGATCCGGGGCATATGGCGCTGTCCAGCCTGGCGCTGCTGGCGATGATGGTCGGCCTGCCGTTGCTGTTCATCGCGCTGGGTCGCTGGGTGGCACCGCATGCGCCCGGCTCGGAGTTCTCGTTGCTGGTGATGGTGGGCATGGTCGCGGCCTACATCACGTACCTGCTGGGCGTGTACTACCTGGTTGGCGCGTTCATCGCCGGCCTGGTCGCGCGCCTGCTGCACCAGCGCATGCCGCTGCTGGCCTCGCATGAGAACCTGCACGCGCTGCGCCTGTTCGCCTCGTTCTTCGTGCCGTTCTATTTCTTCAATGCCGGTACCAAGGTGCCCAGCGAAGCACTCAGCTTCGAGGCGCTGGGGCTGGGCATCGTGATCACCCTGGTGGTGCTGCCGTTGCGTATCGGCGTGGTCTGGCTGCAGCGCCGGGTGATGTTCGGCGAGAGCTTCCGCAGCAGCCTGCGGGTCTCGTTGGCGCTGGCACCGACGCTGATCTTCACCCTGGTGCTGGCCGCGATCATGCGCGAGCGCTTCCAGATTCCGGCGGTGCTGTTCGGCGCGCTGCTGCTGTATGCCGCATTGACCACGCTGCTGCCGTCGCTGGTGTTCCGTACGCCGTTTGATGTCGATCCTGTTGAACAGGAGCCGGCAGGCGAGGGCGCGGCCGCGCCGGTGGCGGCCACCGAGACGCTGCCGGAACCGCACACCGTCGAACGCTGATCGGTTGCTGCGGGCGGTTTGCGCCCGTCGGCCAGGGCCGTTAGGGTTGGGGCATGAAACTGCCTGCCGTGGTCACCGCTTCCGCCCTCCTGCTCAGCCTCGCTGCCTGTTCGCAGCGCTCCGACACGGTTGCCCATGATCTGGCAACCGCACCGGCCGATGCCTTCATGGCCGCCATTGCCGCGCACTGCGGCCAGGCCTATGCCGGCAAGGTGGTGGAGGACACGCCGGCACCGACCGGCAAGGATCCGTTCGCCGGCCAGCGCCTGGTCATGCACGTGCGTGGCTGTGCCGATCCGGCGCACGAGCTGCGCATCCCGTTCCATGTCGGCAATGACCACTCGCGGACCTGGGTGCTGACCCGCACCGAAACCGGTCTGCGCCTGAAGCACGACCATCGGCATGAAGACGGCAGCCTCGACGCGATCACGCTGTACGGCGGCGACAGCACGCCACCGGGCACCGCCGAGCGCCAGCAGTTCCCGGCCGATGGCGATTCGGTGGCCATGTTCCGTCGTGCCGACATGCTGGCCTCGACCCACAACACGTGGGCGATGGAGATCGATCCCGACCAGACGTTCGTCTACGAGCTGACACGTCCGGATGGCCGCCGCTTCCGCGTGCAGTTCGACCTCAGCAAGCCGGTTGCCCTGCCGCCGCCGCCGTGGGGCGATGACAAACCACCGGCGCCGTGATCCCGGGGTCGGATCCCTCCTGCGGGGGGCTCCGACCCCGACCCTGCACTCACCGCGTGCCGAAGCGCGCGCGACAGCCGTTGCTCACCCATACCTGGCCACGCGAGTAACCCCAGCTGCGGCCTTCCTGGCAGGCACTGCCGGAGAGCTGCTGCTGAAGCACCGGCCGGCCCTGGCGTTCATCCCAGTCGCAGGTCTGCGAGCGATTGTTGTTGCTGCTGCAGGTAACGGAGTAATTGCTGTTGCCGCCGCCCCAGCCACCGCCGCCACCGCCCCAGCCGCGGGCTTCGGCGAATTCCGCGCGGCAGCCATTGCTGACCCAGACTGCGCCGTTGCGCACGCCCCAGGTACGGCCCTCATCGCAAGGGCTGCCGGACAGCTGCCGGACCAGGCGGGCATTGCGCCAACCCACCGGGCAGCTGCGCTCACGGTTGTTCTGGCTCTCGCAGCGGATGGTCTCGCCGGGGCGGCCGTTGTTGCCACCCCAACCACCGCCGTTGCCGCCGCCCCAGCCACCGCGGGCCTCGACGAACTCGGCGCGGCAACCGTTGGTGACCCAGATGCTGCCATTGCGGCTGCCCCAGGAGCGCCCTTCCTCGCAGGGGCTGCCAGACAACTGGCGGACCAGCTGTGCACCGCGCCAGCCGGTGTTGCAGACCCGTTCGCGGTTGCTCTGGCTTTCGCAGCGGATCACCCCGTTCTGCGCAGATGCGGGCGGGGCGGGCAGGGTAAGGGTGCCCAGGGCACCCAGACTGAGGGTCACGGCCAGGCTGGCCAGGGACAGCGGTTTCATGGCGGCATCCCATACGGTGGCAGGTGCCCGACTATAGGGAGGGGGGCGATCAAGCCGGTGTGACTGGCCGGATTTGCCCCGGCCGGGGCCTCGGCCGCAGAATACGAGGCTTTCCGGCCCCCATCCGGTGCCGGCGTTCTCCAGCGGAGCTTCCCCCCCATGCGTACCCACTTCTGCGGCCTGGTCGATGAGACCCTGATTGGCCAGACTGTCACCCTCGCCGGCTGGACCGACGTGGCCCGTAACCAGGGCGGCGTCTGCTTCATCGATCTTCGAGATCATGAAGGCATCGTGCAGGTGACCGTGGAAGTCGACAACGCCGAAGTGTTCGCCGTGGCCGCGTCGCTGGGCTACGAGGACGTGCTGCAGGTGGAAGGCGTCGTGCGTGCCCGCCACGCGGTGAACGACAAGATGCGCACCGGCAAGGTGGAAGTGATCGCCACCGCCATCACCGTGCTGAACAAGGCCGCGCCGCTGCCGTTCCACGCCCACGAGAATCCGGGCGAGGAAACCCGCCTGAAGTACCGCTACCTGGACCTGCGCCGCCCGGAAATGCAGCGCATGCAGCGCACCCGCATCAAGCTGGTGCAGGCGCTGCGCCGCCATCTGGATGAGAAGGGCTTCCAGGATATCGAGACCCCGATCCTGACCAAGGCCACTCCAGAAGGCGCGCGCGACTTCCTGGTGCCGGCGCGCATGCACCCGGGCGAGTTCTACGCCCTGCCGCAGAGCCCGCAGCTGTTCAAGCAGATCCTGATGGTGGCCGGCTTCGACCGTTACTACCAGATTGCGCGCTGCTTCCGCGACGAGGCCCTGCGTGCCGACCGCCAGCTGGAATTCACCCAGCTGGACATGGAGTTCGCCTTCGTCCGCGAGCGTGACGTGCAGGACTTCGTCGAAGACATGATCCGCGCCATCTTCAAGGAAGTGGTCGACGTGCAGCTGGATGCCAGCTTCCCGCGCATGACCTGGGCCGAGGCGATGCGTCGCTACGGTTCGGACAAGCCGGACCTGCGCATCGCGCTGGAGCTGGTGGACGTGGCCGAACTGGTCAAGGACAGCGAGTTCCCGGTGTTCACCGGCCCGGCCAATGATGCCGAGGGCCGCGTCGCCGCGCTGCGCATCCCGGGCGGTGCGTCGCTGAGCCGCAAGCAGATCGACGAATACGCCGCGCATGCCGCCAAGTACGGCGCCAAGGGCCTGGCCTACATCAAGATTGCCGACAACGGTGAAGTCAGCTCGCCGATCCAGAAGTTCTTCAGCGAGGAATCCTTCGCCGCGCTGGTGGCGCACGTCGGCGCCGGCAACGGCGACATCGTGTTCTTCGGTGCCGGTGGCTACAACAAGGTTTCCGACTTCATGGGCGCGCTGCGCCTGAAGGCCGGCAAGGACTTCGGCCTGGTCGCCGACGGCTGGGCGCCGCTGTGGGTCACCGACTTCCCGATGTTCGAGTGGGACGAGGAAGAACAGCGCTACGTCGCCCTGCATCACCCCTTCACCGCACCGGCCGTGGATGACATCGTCGACCTGCGCGCCAATGCCCGTACCGCCGTTTCGCGCGGCTACGACATGGTGCTCAACGGCAATGAGATCGGCGGCGGTTCGATCCGTATCCACCGTCCGGACATGCAGAGCGCGGTGTTCGAGCTGCTGGGCATCGGTGCCGAAGAAGCCCGCGCCAAGTTCGGCTTCCTGCTCGACGCGCTGAACTACGGCGCGCCGCCGCACGGTGGCATCGCCTTCGGCATCGACCGCATCGCCGCGCTGATGGCCGGCACCGAGTCGATCCGCGACGTCATCCCGTTCCCGAAGACCACCGGTGCACAGGATCTGATGACCGACGCGCCGTCGCCGATCGTCGACGCGCAGCTGGCCGAAGTGCACATCCAGGTTCGCCCCAAGACCAACTGATCAGGAGATCCAGGCAATGACCGAGTTTGCGTTTTCGCTGGAGTGGGAAAAGCTGGGCAATGAAGGCTCCGAGGCCAACCTGGTCACCGAGCGTGCACGCGTGTTCGGTGGTTGGCTGGTCCGCGTCGGTACCAACCCGTCGGCCATGGCCCTGACCTTCGTCGCTGACGGCGAAGGTCGCTGGGACGGTGAAGACTTCGGCGTCGAGGATTACGAGGACGACGAAGAGGAAGAGTACGACGAGGACGAGGAAGGCGAGGAAGAAGAGGACGAGGACGAAGAGGAATACGAGGAAGAGGACGAGGAAGAAGAAGCGGAATCGCCTGAAAAGGCTTGACCCGCGCTTCGCCCTGACGTCAACTTCCTGCATGTATTCGATCCGCCGCGCCACCGTGGACGACGCGCCGACCCTGTCGGCGCTGGCTGCCCGCACGTTCACCGAAACCTTCGGCCATCTGTATCCGCCGCAGGACCTGCAGGCCTTCCTCGAGGAGGCCTACACGGTCGAGCGCCAGCGCGTGATCCTGGCCCACCCCGATTACGCGGTGTGGCTGCTGGAGCTGGACGGGGAGGCGGTCGGCCATGCCGCCGCCGGCCCCTGTGGCCTGCCGCACCCGGACGTGAAACCCGGCGACGGCGAACTCAAGCGCCTGTACCTGGTCAAGACGCAGCAGAGCTGCGGCTGGGGCAGCCGCCTGCTGGAAACCGCGCTGGCCTGGTTGGAACGCGACGGCCCGCGCACGCTGTGGCTGGGCGTGTGGTCGGAAAACTTCGGCGCGCAGCGTTTCTACGCCCGTTATGGTTTCGAGAAGGCCGGCGAGTACCTGTTCCCGGTCGGCGACACCCACGATCTTGAATTCATCCTGCGCCGCGCACCGCGCGCGGCCTGACGTTCACCGCCGCTTGCTGCGCGCGCGTGTTCAATTGCCGTACGTTTCTGCCCCGCTGACCGCCAGGCTGTTTGCATGACTCCCCCCGTATTGCTGCTGCATGGCATCTGGAATGCCCGCGCCTGGGTCGGGCCGCTGGCCTGGCGCCTGCGCGCGCGTGGTTTCCAGGTGCACGCGTTCGGTTACTCCTCGGTGTTCGGTGGCCCCGACGTAGCCGTGCCGCAGTTGCTGGAGCGGCTGGCCGATGCCGGTCCGTTGTCGCTGGTCGGCCACAGCCTGGGTGGATTGCTGGCGCTGGAAGCGCTGCGCCGCAATCCGCAGCTGCCGGTACAGCGCGTGGTCTGCCTGGGCTCGCCGCTGCGCGGCAGTGGTACTGCGCGTTCGTTGTCCGAGCACGGCTGGGGGCTGGCGCTGGGGCGCAGCAGCGAGTTGCTGCTGGATGGCCTGCCGGACTGGCAGGGCAAGGCCGAAGTCGGACTGATCGCCGGCTCGGTACCGCATGGGCTGGGCAGCCTGCTGGGGGCCATCGACGATGCCTCCGACGGCACCGTGGCACTGGCCGAGACCCGCCTGCCGGGTCTGGCCGACCATTGCGTGGTGCGCACCAGCCACAGTGGCCTGGTGGTGTCTCCCGATGCCGCGCGGCAGACCGCGCATTTCCTGCGCCACGGCCAGTTCGACCACAGCCGCGACGCGGCGGCGGCATAAAGGGCGGGGCAGGCGGGGCCGCCCTGTAGAGCCGAGCCCATGCTCGGCTGCATTCCCTCGGGCCCATTGAGCCGAGCATTGGCTCGGCTCTACAACAATACGGCCCTAGACACGGTTGCCGCCCCCGATCAGGTAGAATCCGCGCCTTGATCCTGAAGCAGCCAGACGGTAGCACCCATGGGTAGAGGCCCCTCCATCGAAGCCCGCAAGAACGCGTCCGACGCGAAGCGCGGCAAGATTTTCACCAAGATCATCCGCGAGATCGGTGTGGCCGCGCGCGGCGGTGGAGGCGACCCCAACAACAACCCGCGCCTGCGCGTGGCCGTGGACAAGGGCCTGGCCGTGAACATGTCCAAGGACGTGATCGAGCGCGCCATCAAGAAGGCTACTGGTGAACTGGAAGGCGTCGATTACGAGGAAATCCGCTACGAGGGCTACGCCCCGGGTGGCGTGGCCGTGATCGTCGATTGCCTGACCGACAACCGCGTGCGCACCGTGGCCGATGTCCGCCATGCGTTCAGCAAGTGCGGCGGCAACATGGGTACCGAAGGCTCGGTGGCCTTCATGTTCAAGCGCCTGGGCGTGCTCAGCTTCGCACCGGGTGCCGACGAAGAAGCCATCACCGAAGCGGCCATCGAGGCCGGCGCCGATGACATCGTGGTCTATCCGGATGACGGCTCGATCGACGTGGTCACCAGCCCTGACGCGTTCAACGCGGTCAAGGACGCAATGGCCGCCGCCGGCCATGTCGCCGACCACGCCGAAATCACCTTCCGCGCGGACAACGACATCAAGGTCGAGGGCGAGGTTGCCCTGCAGGTCAAGAAGCTGCTGGACATGCTTGAAGACCTGGACGACGTGCAGGACGTGTATTCCAACGCCGAACTCGGCGCCGACGCCTACGCCTGAGCCGTCCTCGACGGCCTGGGCGCGGGCCGTTGAACGGTCACCGCGGACAGTCATGAGCCCATACGCCTGCCAGCGCTTCCCGTTCCGCCCCGCCAGGAGTGCAGCATGACCCGCATCCTCGGCATCGACCCCGGTTCGCAGCGGACCGGGGTCGGCATCATTGATGTCGATGCCACTGGCAAGGTCAGCCACGTGCATCACCAGCCGCTGGTGCTGCTGGGCGCCGACGACTTCCCGCAGCGCATGAAGCTGCTGGTGCTCGGCCTGGCCGATCTGTGCCGGGAATACCAGCCCAGTGAAGTGGCCATCGAAAAGGTGTTCATGGCCCGCAACCCCGATTCGGCGTTGAAGCTGGGCCAGGCCCGTGGCGCGGCGATCTCGGCCGTGGTCCTGCGCGACCTGCCGGTGCACGAATATGCCGCCAGCGAGATCAAGCTGGCGGTGGTCGGGCGCGGTGGCGCCGAAAAGCAACAGGTTCAACACATGGTCGGGCTCATGCTCAACCTGAAAACCAAGCTGCAGGCCGACGCGGCCGACGCGTTGGCCGTGGCAATCACCCATGCCCACGTAAGGGCGACGGCCAACCGCCTGGGGCTCAGTGCCCGCCAGGCCTGGGGTCGCAAATGAGGAGCTGCACGCAATGATCGGTCGACTGCGCGGCATCGTCGCCTACAAGGCACCGCCGTGGCTGGTGGTGGACGTGAACGGAGTGGGCTACGAGCTGGAGGCGCCGATGAGCACCTTCTACGACCTGCCCGAGCTCGGCCGCGAGGTCACCCTGTATACCCATTACTCGCAGAAGGAAGACAGTGTTTCGCTGTACGGCTTCCTGCGCGAAGGTGAGCGGCGCCTGTTCCGCGATGTGCAGAAGGTCAGTGGCATCGGCGCAAAGATCGCGCTGGCCGTGCTGTCCGGCGTCACCGTCGAGGAGTTCGCGCGCATGGTCCAGGCCGGTGATATCACCGCGCTGACCCGCATTCCTGGCATCGGCAAGAAGACTGCCGAGCGCATGGTGCTGGAGCTGCGCGACCGCGCCGCCCAGTTCGGTGCAGGCGGCGCGCTGCCCACCGGCAGCGGCCCCGCGCCGGCCGATCCGCTGTCCGACGCCACCGTGGCGCTGCAGCAGCTGGGCTACAAGCCGGCCGAAGCGGCACGCATGGCCCGCGACGCCTTCAACGAAGGTGACGAAGTGGCCACCGTGATCCGCAAGGCGCTGCAGTCCGCGCTGCGCTGAGCCGCGTCTCTTTCCCTCAACGAACCGCCTGAGCTTCGCCAGGAGACCCATGTCCAGCAGTCAAACCCCGCACGCAGCCGCCCCCGGCGGACATGGCCACGCCCCCTCTGCTGGAGGACTGGCGCTGGTCATCGGTGCGATCGGCGTGGTCTTCGGCGATATCGGTACCAGCCCGCTGTACACCCTGAAGGAGGCGTTCTCGCCACACTACGGGCTCAACAGCGACCACGACACCGTGCTGGGCGTGCTGTCGCTGGCGTTCTGGGCGCTGAACCTGGTGGTGACCCTGAAGTACGTCACCATCATCATGCGCGCCGACAACGATGGCGAAGGCGGCATCATGGCGCTGATGGCGTTGACCCAGCGCACGCTGCGCAACGGCTCACGCTCGGCCTATGTGGTGGGCATCCTGGGCATCTTCGGCGCCTCGCTGTTCTTCGGCGATGGCGTGATCACTCCGGCGATGTCCGTGCTCAGTGCGGTTGAAGGCTTGGAGGTGGCCGCGCCCGGGCTGCATGTCTTCATCGTGCCGGTCACGCTGGTGGTGCTGCTGGCAGTGTTTGCCGCGCAGCGCTTCGGCACCGAGAAGATCGGCAAAGCGTTCGGCCCGATCATGGTGATCTGGTTCCTGTCGCTGGCGGCGATCGGCGTCTACAACATCGTCGATGCGCCGGAAGTGCTGAAGGCCTTCAATCCGTGGTGGGGCATCCGCTTCTTCATGGAGCATGGCTGGCACGGCATCTTCATCCTCGGCGCGGTGGTGCTGGCGGTGACTGGCGGTGAAGCGCTGTACGCGGACATGGGCCACTTCGGCCTGCGCCCGATCCGTCACGCCTGGTACTTCTTCGTGCTGCCGTGCCTGGTACTGAACTACCTTGGGCAGGGCGCGCTGGTGCTCAATCACCCCGAGGCCCTGAAGAACCCGTTCTTCGAGGCGGTGCCGTCGTGGGCGCTGTACCCGATGATCATCCTGGCCACCATGGCCGCGGTGATCGCCTCGCAGTCGGTCATCACCGGCGCATTCTCGGTCTCGCGCCAGGCCATGCAGCTGGGCTACATCCCGCGCATGCGCATCAAGCACACCTCGCACGACACCATCGGCCAGATCTACATCCCGGGCATCAACTGGGGCATCGCGGTGATGGTGTTCGGCCTGGTGCTGGCCTTCCGCAGCTCGTCCAACCTGGCCGTGGCCTATGGCATCTCGGTGTCGGCCACCATGCTGATCGACACCCTGCTGCTGGCCGTGGTGGCGCGCACCTTGTGGCCGAAGTCGCGCGGCTGGCTGTTGCCGCTGTGCGTGGTGTTCTTCATCATCGACCTCGGCTTCGTCATCGCCAACGGCGCCAAGCTGCTGCAGGGCGCCTGGTTCCCGGTGGTGCTGGGCATCTTCCTGTTCACCATGATGCGTACCTGGCGCCGTGGCCGCGAGCTGCTGCGCGATGAGATCCGCAAGGACGGCATCCGCCTGGATACCTTCCTGCCGGGCCTGATGCTGGCACCGCCGGTACGCGTGCCGGGCACCGCGGTGTTCCTCACCGCCGACCCGACCGTGGCCCCGCACGCGCTGATGCACAACCTCAAGCACAACAAGGTGCTGCACGAGCGCAACGTGTTCCTGCACGTGGAAACCCTGCCGATTCCGTATGCGATGGAAGGGCAGCGGCTGAAGATCGAATCGGTGGGCGACGAGTTCTATCGCGTCTACGTGCGCTTCGGTTTCATGGAAACCCCGGACGTGCCGCTGGCGCTGATGCGCTCGTGCGACCACGGCGGCATCTACTTCGACCCGATGGACACCACCTTCTTCGCCAGCCGCGAGACCATCGTGGCCACCGCCAACCGCGGCATGCCGATCTGGCGCGACAAGCTGTTCGCGCTGATGCACCGGAATGCCGCGCCGGCCACGGGCTTCTTCCGTATTCCGGGCAACCGGCTGGTGGAGCTGGGCGCGCAGGTGGAGATTTAATCTCCACCGTCGATTCATCCAGAGATCCATGCACGCATGGCGTGGATCTACCGTGCCGACCAACGGTCGGCACCCACCAAAGCAGAACGCCGTTCCGACAGACCGCAGGAAACTGTCGAAGGCGGGGTGGGTCCGGTTGCGGGGGTGTCCGCGGCATGGATGCCGCGGCCAAGCCCCCAAGGACGGGTTCACGGCGTCCCCCGCGACCGGACCCACCCCGCCATCCCCAGTAGATTCGCAATTGACGTTGACGTTGACGTTGACGTTGCCTCTGCGGGTGCCGGGCGCAGCCCGGCCGAAACCCGTACTTTTGCCGCATAATCAGCACATGACCGACGACCGCATCATCGGCGCCGGCGCCACCCGCGAGGATGACGCCGCCGACGCCAGCATCCGCCCCAAGCGCCTTGCCGACTACCTCGGCCAGGTGCCGGTGCGCGAGCAGATGGAAATCTACATCCAGGCGGCCAAGGGGCGTGGCGACGCGCTCGACCACGTGCTGATCTTCGGGCCGCCCGGCCTGGGCAAGACCACCCTCAGCCATGTCATCGCCAACGAACTGGGCGTGGCCCTGCGGGTGACCTCCGGTCCGGTGATCGAGAAGGCCGGCGACCTCGCTGCGCTGCTGACCAACCTGCAGCCGCACGATGTGCTCTTCATCGACGAGATCCATCGCCTGTCGCCGGTGGTCGAGGAAGTGTTGTACCCGGCGATGGAAGATTTCCAGATCGACATCATGATCGGCGAGGGCCCCGCTGCCCGCTCGATCAAGATCGACCTGCCACCGTTCACCCTGATTGGCGCCACCACCCGTGCCGGCCTGCTGACCGCGCCGCTGCGCGACCGCTTCGGCATCGTCCAGCGCCTGGAGTTCTACAGCGTCGAGGAGCTGACCCGGATCGTGCGCCGCTCGGCGGCCATTCTGGCCATCGACTGCACCGCCGATGGGGCAGGGGAGATCGCACGCCGCGCGCGTGGCACCCCGCGTATCGCCAACCGCCTGCTGCGCCGCGTGCGCGACTACGCGCAGGTCAAGGCCGGCGGCCACATCGACGAGGCCGTGGCACAGGCTGCCATGCAGATGCTGAAGGTCGACCCGGAGGGCTTCGACGAGCTTGACCGCCGCCTGCTCAAGACCATGGTCGACTACTTCGATGGCGGCCCGGTCGGCATCGAATCGCTGGCCGCGGCACTGTCCGAAGAGCGCGGCACGCTGGAAGACGTGGTCGAGCCGTACCTGATCCAGCAGGGCTTCCTGGTGCGTACCGCGCGCGGCCGCATGGCGACTCACAAGGCCTACCGGCACATGGGCCTGAAGCCGAAGAATCCGCCGCAGGACCTGTTCGCGGAGGTTCCCGATGTCGGTTGAGCCACTATTCAGTTGGCCGACACGCATTTACTGGGAAGATACCGACGCAGGTGGCGTGGTCTACCACGCCCGCTACGTGGCCTTCATGGAACGGGCCCGGACCGAATGGATGCGTGCGCTGGGCTACGGCCAGGAGCGCATGCGCGCCGAGCATGGGATGGTCTTCGCGGTGCGCTCGATGCAGATGGATTTCATCAAGCCGGCACGGCTGGATGACACCCTGCAGGTGAGCGCACGCCTGGTCCAGCTGAAGAAGGCCAGCATGGTCTTCGACCAGCAGATCCTGCGCGACGGCGAGCTGCTGCTGTCGGCGCAGGTCCGCATCGCCGCACTGGAAGCGGCCAGTTTCCGCCCGCGCGGCATGGACGAGGCCGTCCTTGCCGTGCTGCAACCCCACCTCCACCCCGAATCCGAACATTGAGGAACAACGGATGATCGCAACGCTCCTGGCCCTGCAGGCCACGGTCACCGAGGCACTGCCGGCCGACGTCAGCAACGCCGCGACCCAGACCCTTGCCCAGGCCACCACCGGCGGCGGCATCAACTACCTCGAACTGATGGCCAAGGCCAGCCTGCCGGTGAAGATCATCGTGCTGCTGCTGCTGGTCGGCTCGTTCGTCAGCTGGGTGATCATTTTCCGCAAGGCCCGCGTGTTCAAGCAGGCCACCCGCGAAGCCGACGAGTTCGAGAACCGCTTCTGGTCCGGCGCCGATCTGGGCAAGCTGTACAGCTCGGCCACCGACCGCAGCCGCAATGTCGGCGGCCTGGAAGCGATCTTCGAAGCCGGTTTCCGCGAATACACCCGCCTGCGCGACAAGCGCCGTCTGGATGGCCGTGCGCAGCTGGAAGGCGCGCAGCGTGCCATGCGCACTACCTATACCCGCGAAGTGGACCAGCTTGAGCGCAACCTGGAACTGCTGGCCAACATCGGCTCGACCGCCCCGTACGTGGGCCTGGTCGGTACCGTGTTCGGCATCATGGTGACCATGCACGACATGATCAGCAGCGGTGCGCAGGCCGGCATCGCCGCCGTCGCCCCGGGCATCTCCGAAGCCCTGTTCGCCACCGCCATCGGCCTGTTCGTAGCGATCCCGGCGGTGTGGGCCTACAACCGCTTCACCACGCGCGTGGAGCGTATGTCGGTGCGGTTCGAGACCTTCGCCGAAGAGTTCAGCTCCATCCTGCAGCGCCAGAGCGCTGGCGACGAGTAAGCGCCTGACCCGGGAGTCCAAGCCATGTCCGCTGCCATCGGTCGCCGCAAGCGCCGCAAGCTGAAATCGGAAATCAACGTCGTTCCCTACATCGACGTCATGCTGGTGCTGCTGATCATCTTCATGGTCACCGCGCCACTGCTCACCCTGAGCTTCGACGTCGACCTGCCGCAGTCCAACGCCAAGGCGCTGGAGAGCAAGCAGGACCCGGTGATCGTCTCGGTGCGCCAGGACGGCCAGCTCAGCCTGAAGCTGCCCGACGCCAAGGAGCCGACCGCCGTGTCGGCCGAGGAACTGGAAGGCCGCTTGGCCGGTATCGCCGCCCAGGACAAGGGCGTGCGCGTGATCGTCGCCGCCGACCGCGCCGTGGCCTATGAAAAGGTCATTGCCGCGATGGACGTGATCAAGCGCGCCAAGGTAGACAAGGTAGGCCTGGCCACCGATGCACGCTGACGCCCTGCCACCCCCGCATCAGCGCGAACCCGGCTGGGGCCTGCCCCTGGCGCTGGCGTTGCTGGTGCACCTGCTGGTTGCGCTGGTCTTCATCGTGGCCTGGCTGTGGTCGCCCCAGCGCAACACCGATGCCGCCGCCGGTGATCCGTCGGTCGAGGCCAGCCTCGCGCTGTCCGCGTCCGAGGCCTCCGCTGCACGCCAGGCCCTGCGCCAGTCGGAAAAGCTGGAGGACCTGCCGCCGCCGGTCGCCGAGCCGATCCCGGTGCCGGAAGACACCATTCCGCCGCCGCAGCCGATTCCCGAGCCGCGCCCGCAGGATGCCCCCACGCCCCAGCAGCAACAGGCGCAGGAGCGTGTCGCACAGCCGGATACCAAGGACCAGGAAGCGGTGAGTGCGCTGGCCATCTCCCAGGAGAAGGCCAAGCAGGAACAGGAAGCCAAACGCCGCCAGGAGCAGATCGACCTGACCGAACGCAAACGCCAGGAAGAAGCGGAACAGAAGCTGCGCCTGGCCAAGCAGCAGGAAGCGGACGAGAAGAAGAAGCAGGCCGAGCAGGAGCGCGTGGCCGCTGACAAGGCCGAGGCCGAGAAGCAGAAGAAGATCGCCGAGATCCGTGCCCGCCGCGAGCAGGCCGAGAAGGAAGCCAAGCTGGCCGAGCAGAAGCTGCGCCAGGTGGCCGCCGCGCGCAATGCTGCCGGCAGTGCCGCCGCCGGCGCCAGCGGTGCCTCCCAGCCCGCCGCCGGTGGTGGTGGCAACAGCGACGATCTTTCGGCCAAATATGCTGCAGCGATCCAGGCCAAGGTGCTGTCGCAGTGGGTGCGCCCGGATACGGTGCCGCTGGGCCAGCGCTGCCAGATCACCATCACCCAGATTCCGGGTGGCACGGTGATGCAGGCCAAGGTCAGCCCGAACTGCCCGTACGACGAGGCCGGCAAGCGTTCGATCGAGGCCGCCGTGCTCAATGCGCAGCCACTGCCCTACCGCGGCTTCGAGTCGGTGTTCGCGCGCACGCTCAACTTCACCTTTACCGCCCAGGATCGCTGAGGCGGGCAGGGCAGGGTGGCTCCCGGCTACCCGCGCCCACGGATGTCGCACTTGCCTCTGGCAGGCCCGGTCTCGACCGGGCAGGCTGTGGGCTGCTGTCGAACACCGTCCTGTGGGGCGGTGTGACCTGGGCAGACGGTGCGATGTTAGCCACGACGTTAACGGTGCGTGAGAGGACGGGCTGGAACTGACCCGGAATTCACGTACCCTTGGTTCATGATTGCGAAGCGGTTCACTTCCGCTTTGCTATCCCTCGTTCCGGTTTCCCCCTATTGAGCGCTCCATGAAAAAGATGCCTCGCTGGCTTGCCGTGTTTGCGGCCCTGTTGCTGCCCTTTGCTGCCGTCGCGCAGCAGAAGGGGCTGGATATCGACATCATCGGCGGCAATGCTTCCGCCCTGCCGATCACCATCGTGCCGATGCCCTACCAGGGTTCGGCGGCTGCACCGCAGACCGACGTCGCCGGCGTGGTCCGCGCCGACCTCGAGCGCTCGGGCCAGTTCCGCACGCTGCCGGAAGCGCAGATCGTCGAAAAGCCCGTGCGTGGCGGCGACATCCAGTTCGCCACCTGGCGCGCGCTGAAGCAGAACTACATCGTGGTCGGCCGCGTGCTCGACGCGGGTGCCGGCGCCTACCGCGTCGAATACGAACTGTTCGACGTGCCCAAGGGCGAGCGCCTGCTGGGCCTGGCGATGACCGCCCGTGGCAATGCCATGCGAGATGTTGCCCACCAGATGGCCGACGCCATCTACGAGAAGATCACCGGCATCCGTGGCGCCTTCTGGACCCGCATCGCCTACGTGACCGCCAGCGGCAAGGGCGACGCCATGCGCTATGCGCTGATGGTGGCCGACTCCGACGGCTACAACCCGCAGACCATCGTGCGTTCGGCCGAGCCGCTGCTGTCGCCGTCGTGGAGCCCGGATGGCAGCAAGCTGGCCTACGTCAGCTTCGAGCGTGGCAATTCGGCCATCTACATCCAGAACATCGGCACCGGTGCGCGTGAGCTGGTCACCAGCTTCCGCGGCATCAACAGCGCCCCGGCGTTCTCCCCGGACGGCCGCAAGCTGGCCCTGACCCTGTCGCGTTCGGGCAATCCGGAAATCTACGTGATGGACCTGGGCAGCAAGCAGCTGACCCAGCTGACCAACCACTTCGCCATCGATACCGAGCCGACCTGGGCACCGGACGGCAGCGCGGTGTACTTCACCTCCGACCGTGGTGGCCGTCCGCAGGTCTACAAGGTCGGCGCGGGCGGTGGCAGCGCCGAGCGCGTGACCTTCCAGGGCAACTACAATGCCAAGCCCTCGGTCTCCTACGACGGCAAGAAGATCGCCGTCGCCCAGGGCTCGGGCAACAGCTACAAGATCGCGATGATGGACAGCTCGCTGGGTTCGCCGCGCTGGAGCACGCTGTCCCCGGGTTCTCTGGATGAATCGCCGAGCTTTGCGCCTAACGCAAGCATGGTGTTGTATGCCGCCCGCGAAGGTGGCCGTGGTGTTTTGTATGCCGTCTCGGCCGATGCGCGGGTCCGCCAGCGCCTGGTCCTGGCCGATGGTGATGTGCGCGAACCGGCATGGTCCCCATACCGTACCCAGCGCTAAAAGAGTGTTAATATTTTCGTTGTCTTGAACCCCTCATCGGCCTAGGAGCCACAAAGGTATCGCCATGAACAAGTCCACCCGCGTTCTGCTTGTTTCCCTGCTGTCTGTGGCCGTCCTGGCCGGTTGCTCGAAGAAGGTGAAGGAAGAGCCGGCAGCCCCGGTTGACACCGGCACCTCGACCACCACCCCGACCGGTCCGTCGACCTCGGGCCTGTACGGCCCGGGCGACCTGGACACCGACGCTTGCCTGCGCCAGCGCGTTGTCTACTTCGACCTGGACAAGGAAGACGTGAAGCCGGAATTCCAGGCCATCATGGCTTGCCACGCCAAGTACCTGCGTGACCGTCCGTCCTCGCGCATCACCCTGCAGGGCCACACCGACGAGCGCGGTTCGCGCGCGTACAACCAGGCCCTGGGTGAGCGTCGTGGCAACGGCGTCAACTCGGCCCTGCAGGCCAACGGTGGCTCGGCTTCGCAGCTGACCGTCGTTTCCTACGGTGAAGAGCGTCCGGTCTGCACCGAGTCGAACGAGTCCTGCTGGTCGCAGAACCGTCGCGTCGAAATCGTCTACACCGCGCAGTAATCCATGCGCATTGGCATCAAATTGATGCTGGTCGTTGCGGCAGCCCTCGTGGCTGCCGCACCGGCGCATGCACAGCGACAGAGCCTGGCTGACCGTGTCGGCGCGCTCGAGCAGCAGATGTACAACAACAGTGCCAACCAGGACCTGTTGAACCAGCTCAACCAGCTGCGGCAGCAGGTCACCAGCCTGCAGGCCTCGATCGAGCAGTTGCAGCACGACAATGCCCAGCTCAAGCAGTCCGCACAGGATCAGTACCTGGATCTGGACAGCCGCCTGAACCGGTTGGAAGGGGGCAATGCCGCCCCGGCCCTGCCGCCCGTTCCGGCGAGCGCGCCGAAGGCCGCTCCGGCCCCGGCAAAACCCGCAGCGGCGGCCACTTCCGAGCGGCCGCCTTCCGTCCATGGTGATGCCGGCAGTCTTGCCGCCACCGGCGATGAGCGGACCTCCTACAACGTCGCCTTCGATTCGCTGAAGGCCGGCAAGTACGATGATTCGGCGCAGCTGTTCCTGAGCTTCCTGCAGCTGTACCCGAACGGCGTCTACGCGCCGAACGCACTGTACTGGCTGGGCGAGAGCTACTACGCCACCCGCAATTTCCCGATGGCCGAGACCCAGTTCCGCGAACTGCTGTCGCGCTATCCAACCCACGACAAGGCCGCTGGCGGCCTGCTCAAGGTCGGCCTCTCGCAGTATGGCGAGGGCAAGGTCGACCAAGCCCAGCAGACGCTGGAGACCGTCGTGGCGCAATACCCGGGCTCTGACGCCGCGCGCACCGCGCAGGACCGTCTGCAGTCCATCCGCCTCGGCAAGCAGATCCGCTGATCCGCTGACCGGGCGTACAATGCGTACTCTGGCGCTGGGCTGATTTCCGGCAGCCTCCTGTAGAGCCGAGCCCATGCTCGGCTGCTTTCGTTTCCGGCGCCGATAAATCGGTCGCCCGTCCCATGAAGAATTGTTTGCCATGACCGCCGTTACTCCGTCCAACGCCGTCGCCACCCCCAGCGACATCGTGCAATCGCCACTGCCGCGCCTGAAGATCACCGAGATCTTCACCTCGCTGCAGGGCGAAGCCGATACCGCCGGCTGGCCGACCGTGTTCGTACGCTTGACCGGCTGCCCGCTGCGCTGCCAGTACTGCGATACCGCCTATGCCTTCCATGGCGGCACCTGGTGGGACATCGACGACATCGTGGCCGAGGTGCTGGCCCAAGGCGTGCGCCACGTCTGCGTGACGGGCGGCGAGCCGCTGGCGCAGAAGCGCTGCCTGGTGTTGCTGCAGAAGCTGTGCGATGCCGGCATGGATGTCTCGCTGGAAACCTCCGGTGCGCTGGACGTCAGCGCGGTAGACCCACGCGTATCGCGGGTGGTCGACATCAAGACCCCGGGTTCGGCCGAAACGGCGCGCAACCGCTGGGAAAACCTGCCGCTGCTGACCGCACGCGACCAGATCAAGTTCGTCATCTGCAGCCGCGAGGACTACGACTGGGCCAAGGCCCTTCTGGTCGAGCACGATCTGGTCAAGCGCTGCACCGTGTTCTTCTCGCCCAGCAAGGGCGAGATCACCGCGCGGCAGCTGGCCGACTGGATCGTCGAAGACCGGCTGCCGGTGCGCTTCCAGATGCAGTTGCATAAAATCCTGTGGAACGACGAGCCGGGCCGATGAGCCCAGGCAACGTTCCCTGATGTAGCTCCGGCGCGGGACAGCGTGCTGGCTTTCCCCTCCCAACCGGATGTTTTTCCCATGAAGAAGGCAGTCGTGCTTCTCTCCGGCGGCATGGATTCAGCCGCCGTCATCGCCATGGCCCAGGAACAGGGCTTCGCCGTGCATGCGCTGAGCGTGCGGTATGGCCAGCGCCATACCTCCGAACTGGATGCCGCCGCCCGGGTGGCCAAGGCCCAGGGCGTGGTCGCGCACAAGACCGTGGACGTGGACCTGCGCAGCATCGGCGGCTCGGCACTGACCGACGACATCGACGTGCCCGAGGCCGGCGGTGCCGGCATCCCGGTCACCTACGTGCCTGCGCGCAACACCATCATGCTGTCGCTGGCGTTGGGCTGGGCCGAAGTGCTCGGTGCCAACGACATCTTCTGCGGCGTCAACGCCGTGGATTATTCCGGCTATCCGGACTGCCGCCCCGAGTTCGTGGCCGCGTTCCAGGCGCTGGCCAACCTGGCCACCAAGTCCGGCGTGGAGGGGGCGGGCATCAAGGTGCATGCGCCGCTGCAGTTCCTCAGCAAGGGCCAGATCGTCAGCGAAGGCGTGCGCCTGGGGGTGGACTTTGGCTTGACCGTGTCCTGTTACAACGCTGACACCAACGGCGCCGCCTGCGGCCACTGCGACGCCTGCCGCCTGCGCGCGCAGGGCTTCGCCGAAGCCGGCGTGCCGGACCCGACGCTGTACGCTTGATCGCGCAGTCACTCCCTCGGTGGGTGCGAATCGTTGGTTCGCACTCCTTGGTCTACCGGGCCTGCAACCACCCCGACGCTTCAATAAACGCCCGCACCGCACTCGGATCGGCATAGTCCAGCTCGATCATCCGCGCGATGCCGGCTCTCTCGTCGGCCTGCTGGCGCATGTAGTCCTGCGCGATACGGTAGCCGGCGTAGTAGCCCAGATCACTCACGCCGAACGCATTGCGGGCGCTGTTGTACAGCCAGTTGTCCAGGTTGTTCCCGTCCATCTCGGCAATGAAGCGCGTGCGGATTTCCGCTTCGTGCGCGGGCCCGTAGCGATACATCGGCAACGCCGGCCGACGCCCGCTCAGCCGTTCGGCCACGTACTCGGCAACGCCTTCGCGCACTGCGTACTGGGCCACGCTGCCGCTGGTTTCGCGCTGCTGGGTATGCACGTACTCGTGCAGGTTATTCTGCGCGTTGTTTGCGCCCGGCCGGCTGTCGTAGAAGATCCGCAGGCGATCGCGCATGTTTGCCGGCAATTCGCTCACGTCCACGCGCTCATCGCCCAGCGCCATCTCGGCTCCGATCAGCACCTTGTCACCCAGCGTGGTGCCGCCGGTGCGCAGCACGCCCACGGCATAGGTGATGGTGGCCGGGCGCAGGGCGGGGTAGAGCGTGCGGAAGGCGGCCAGGTCCCGTTCCAGTGTGGCGCTGGCCTCCTGCGCATCGGCGGTGAGCGGTCGCACCGAAGCCCAGAAGCGCGGCCAGGCCCGCATGGCCGCGGCGTATTCGCGGGCAGTGTAGTTGCGCACCTGCATCAGTGCATGCAGGCCGGGGCTGCCTGGATCGATGTAGCGCTCCTGCACCAGTGCGACCTGGCGTTCAACGTCGGGCTCGGCGCGCACCGCGTCATAGGTGGCCCAGAAGCGGCCGATGTCGTCGGTGACGACCTGGGATTGGGTGGCCAGTGCCGTACAAGGCAGCAGCAGGGCGGCAATGAGGCAGAAGGGCAGGCGCATCCGTGGCTCCGGGCAGGAATCACAGCTGGGATGCGTCGGATGCCCGGAAGGTTTAAGCGGGCTCACCAGATCGGGTAGTGCCGGCCGCTGGCCGGCAACCTCGACGCACCAGGGTTTCACCCGGCCCGGCAAAGTAGGGTAGAATGCCCACCCCGCCGAAAGGCTGGGGCAGTGCAATGGGCCGTTAGCTCAGTCGGTAGAGCAGAAGACTTTTAATCTTTTGGTCGAAGGTTCGAATCCTTCACGGCCCACCATTGCATCCCATGACCCAGGTCATTCAGAAAGGCACCGCAATGCGGTGCCTTTTTTGTGGCGCTCGTCCAGGGCTACTACTTCGTCCGCGCAGCCTTCGCTTTAGCCGCCGCCGCGTCAGCAGCCTCCTGTGCGGCCGTTGCTGCCGCATTCGCGGAACGTGCCGCCTCCGCTCTTGCCGCCTCGAAATAGGTGAGCCGCTGCAGACTGGTCCTGCGTTCCAGCTCCATTGCTGCCGCGAAGCTCTCCGGATGCTTTGCAGCACAGGCCTCCTGCACCAGTTGCACGGCACGATCAGACAGCCCGGGCTGGATGTTGCCGAGCAGGCAATCGGCATACGGTACGGGCGCGGCCGGACTGGCGGCCAGCGCGCCGATGAGCACGACACTCAACATGCAAACCTCCTTGTAGGCTTCGAAGGGGCTGGCGACCAGCCCGTCCCAAGTATGGACCGGTTCTGGGTGCAACGGCGACTACGCCGGCCGGATATCCCGGCACACCAGTTCCATCAGCCCGCGGCAGGCGGGAACAACCGATCGATTAGCCCCTCATCCGGATGGCGGTCGGGCGTGCCCATCGACCGGTAGCGTTCGGCGGCGTCCAGCATTTCCACCACGGTCAGCATGCCAATGGCGGCACGCTCCGCGTGTGCCATCGCGAGTTCCCGCCCGGGCGGCAGATCGGTTTCCGGCCCGGGCAGACCGTCGGCGCCGTCGCCGTCGCCGTCGCCATCGCGGATGCGCTTGAGGCGTCCCCAGAATGCGCATCCACGCATGGCGTGGATCTACTTTCGCCTGAGAACAATCGCTGCGATGACGGCTGCGATGCCGACCGGGATCAGGACGACCGCCAGAAGAATGATCCAGTGCCAAATGCTGAAGCCCCCCATGTCCCAACTCCTTGTAGGAAACGATGAATGCTAGCAAACGCGATTGCAGTCATTTCCCGATACAGTTCAAGCATCGCGCAGCGCCGTAGCGTACGTGCAGGCATGCCGAATCGGCAGACGTCTTGGCCTTGGCGTTATGCTCGGCACTTTCCCAGGATGGGCCGCTCCATGCGCTTGATCATGCTGTCGCTGTTGTTGTCCGTCGTCTCCGCCGCGCCGCTGATGGCCGCCGAAACCGTATCGCCCGCTGCCGCCTCGCCACTGGTCATCGGCGAGACCTTCACCATCGAGTCGAAGGCGCTGGGCGAAACCCGCCGCATCAATGTCTACCGTCCGCAGCCTTGGGGCCTGGACCCGAAGGCACCGTTGCCGGTGCTGTACATGGCCGATGGCGGCATCGGCGAGGATTTCCTGCATGTGGCCGGGCTGGTGCAGGTACTGAGCGGCAACGGCAGCATGCGTCCGTTCCTGCTGGTCGGCATCGAGAATACCGAGCGCCGTCGCGACATGACTGGGCCCAGCAACGACCCGCAGGACCAGAAGATCGCACCGCGTATTGGTGGATCGGCGGCCTACCGCCGCTTCCTGCGCGATGAACTGATGCCGCAGGTACGCCAGCGCTACCCGACCACCGACGAGCGAGCACTGATCGGTGAATCGCTGGCCGGCCTGTTCGTGGTCGAAACGCTGCTGCAGGAGCCGACGCTGTTCAACAGCTACATCGCACTGGATCCCAGCCTGTGGTGGAACCGAGGCACGATGCTGGCCGGCGCAGCCAAGCAGCTGCCGGCGGTAACGCGCGCGCAGCCGCGCGTGTTCCTGGCCAGCAGTGGGCAGCCAGAGCTGGCAGCCTCTGCCGCACAGCTGGCTACGCTGCTGGAGCAGGCGTCGCCATCGCCACTGGTGAAGTACCTGCCGCTGCCGGAGGAAACCCACGCCACCATCTATCATCCGGCCGCGTTGCAGGCGCTGCGCACGCTGTTCCCGGCACCGCCGCCGGCCTCGCCCTGACCTGGCGTGGCGCCACGCCGCACGGCGTGTGAGGATGCGGTAGCGGCGCCACCGGGTGCGCCGCCCGCAACAGGAGAGCGCGGATGCAGCGTGTACGTGGATGGAGTGTGGTGGCCTGCCTGACCCTGGCGGGATGTGCGATGTCGGTGGCGCCACCGGCAATGCAGAGTGACGCGAAGGAAAGCGCGGCAACGGCCGTGCCGGGCGTGATGCTGCCGGATACGGAAGCGCTGCGCGTACATGACCCCGTTGGGCGTGATTACCCGATATGGGTGGCACTGCCGGCCGACTATGCCGCGCACCCCGAAAAGCACTATCCGGTGCTGTACGTGACCGATGCGCTGTACAGCTTCCCGCTGGTGCGCAGCGTGCGCAATCTGGTGGGGCAGCAGGGCATCAACATCGAGAACTTCATCCTGGTCGGTTTGCCGCCGCAGGAGGGGCTGACTTCGAAGCAGAGCCGCTCGCGCGATTACACGCCCAGCGACCCGGCGCGTACCGCCGGGGGGTACTACAGTGATGACGTCACCTACGGTGGTGCCGCGCACTATCGCGATTTCCTGGCGGCGCACGTGCTGCCGATGGTCGATGCGCGCTACCGCACAGACCCGGCACGGCGCGTATTCGCCGGCCACTCCTATGGCGCTCTGTTCGGCGCCTATGTGCTGACCACCCAGCCGGACATGTTCAGCACCTACATCCTGTCCAGTCCCTCGCTGTGGTTCGACCAGCTGCGGCTGCCGCGCATGCAGGATGCCGCCGCCATCCCGGCGCAGCCGACGCGCGTGCTGCTGTCGGTAGGCAGCTACGAGACGGACAAGCCAGGGGCGCGTTACTCAACCGGGAACGACATGCTGCGGCAGACTGCCGACTTTGCCGCCCAGCTTGGGCGGAATGGCCGCAAGCTGCAGGTGGAGAATGTGGTGATCGACGGTGAGGACCATCTCACGGTGTACCCGCGGGTAATCACCCGCGCATTGCTGGAGGTGATACCAGGCGAAGGGCCGTATACCGGCGGTTGATGCCTTGTTCAATCCACGCCATGCGTGGATCAATGGCTCACGCCGCCTGTGCATCCGGCCCGACCAACACGCCCACATCCGCGTGCCGGAAGCACAGCCGGATGGCATCGAGCAGTTCGCTCATGTTGTAGGGCTTGGGCAGGAAATGGATGCCGTCGCGCAGTTGCGGCAGCACCTGGTGCTGGTCCATCCCCGAGGTGACCAGGATCGGCAGGTGTGGGTAGAGACTGCGAACCCGGTTGGCGGCTTCAATGCCACTGATCAGGCCCAGATTGACGTCGGTGAACAGCAGATCGAAACGCTCCCCGGCGGCCAGCAGACCCAGTGCCGCTTCGGCGGAGCTCACGCCCACCACGTGGCAGGCCTGGCTTTCCAGCGCCAGCCGGCTCAGTTCGCGGGTTTCCTCCGCGTCCTCGATCAGCAGGACGCGGGGTTCGACGTGGCGCTTGGACAGCAACATGACGCGGCAGCTCCGGACAGCAACGGTGAAAAGGCGCGCAAGTATGCGCAAGCCGGTGGTGATCCCGGCGTGCACGGCAAGCCAAGCGGGCGTTACAGGTCTCTCTGGCGCCGGAGCCGAACGTGCCAGGCCAGCACCGCGACCGCGAGCAGGGCGGTGCCAATGCGCAGGCCGGTAGCCTGCCAGCCCAGTGCAACGGCGTCATCAAGGCTGAACGCATTCCAGGCCAGGTTCATCGAAACGTGCAGGACCAGGCCGCACCACAGAGTGTCACCGTCGAGGTGGTCGAGCCAGGCGAAGATGAAGCCGCCCAGAGCGATCACCACGCCGACGAACAGGGCGGTGCCACCTCCCTCGAAACCGCCGAAGCCCAGCCAGTGGACCATGCCGAACAACAGCGCCTGCGGCAGTGCGAGCCACGGCCAGGGGCCGCGAACGATCTTCACCAGCAAGACGAAACCGAGGCCACGGAACAGCACTTCCTCGGCCAGCGGGAACAGCACTGCGAGCATCGTGGCGTCCAATGCGGTCAGTGCCTTGTTTGGTGTGGCGAGCAGTGCCAGGCCCAGCCAGCACGGCAGGGTGGCCAGCAGCACCCACATCGGGCCGCCCCAGCCATTCCCGCGCAGCCCGAGGCTGGCCAGCAGGCTTGTTCCACGGGGGCGCAGCAGCGCGGCCAGCAGGAGTGCAACCAGCGCCGCCAGCGCGTTGTCCACCAGGCTGCCGCCATAGGGGATGGGCAGTGCGGGAATCGGTGTGCCGATGGCCGCGGCGATATCGCGCAGGTTCAGGCCGAGGCCAACGCCCAGCAGTACCAGCCCCATGCGCACGCCGTTGGGTAGGCGGGACAACCTGGTCATGTACGCACTCCTTGCGGAACAGGGGCCCAGTGTGTGCGACTGCCGTGGCACGGGCACGCGTCGGAAGTCCCCGTGCCATCGGTCATGGGTTGCCGCACAGTCATCACAGGGCAGGTAGAGTCATTGCCAGACCGACAGGAGCAATGCCGATGCTGTGCCCCGTATGCACGACCCAGACCCTGCAGATGGCCGAACGCCACGGCATCGAGATCGACTATTGCCCGGGCTGCCGCGGTGTCTGGCTGGATCGTGGCGAGCTGGACAAGATCATCGAACGTGCTGGTGCAGGTGCGGCCGTACCGCCGCCAGCGCCCGTGCAGGTTCAGCCGGCGTCCGCGCCGCCACCAGTGATGCACCGTGATACCCGCCACCTCGGCCAGCGCTACGAGGACAACCGTGGCCACGGCTACAAGAAAAAGAAGAAGGAGAGCTTCCTGTCGGAGTTGTTCGATTTCTAGCCGCTTCGCTCTTTGTAGCGTCGAGCCATGCTCGACTGTCTGTTGCCGCCAATAGTCGAGCATGGCTCGACTCTACAAGGGCCGGAAAGGAAAGCAGTCGAGCATGGCTCGACTCTACAGGGCGCGCATGATCACGGCCGCCGAAGGATGAACTCACGGTCGTGGGTGTCGCCCACGATGAAGTCGTACTCGCCAACCTTGCTGCAGCCATAGCGCGCATAGAAGCGCTGAGCACCGAAGTTTTCTTCCCACACGCCCACCCACAGGGTGCGGCGCTGCGGCTGGTCCAGCCAGGTCATGAACGCATCCATCAGGCGCGCGCCGTGGCCGCCGTTCTGGTGTGCAGCCAGGATGTAGAACCGCTTCAGTTCGATGTCGCCCTCGCGTGCATCCGTGTGCGGCAAGGTGTTGGCACCGGCGGCCAGATAGCCGACCACGGCATCACCTTCCATCAGCAGCCAGATCGCGCTGCGTGGGTCGGACAGTTCGATGCGCTGCGGTTCGCTGCTGTAGTGCGCCTGCAGGAAATCGTGCAGCTCCTGCGGCGGATAGGAATCGCCCCAGGTTTCGTTGTAGGTGGCAATTGCGATGGCCGACAGCGCGTCGACATCGGCAAGGGTGGCGCGGCGGATCTGCAACGACATGGCGGTGCCTGCAATGGAGCGTGGCGCAGTGTAGCCGGCCCCGGCGGCTGCCGGGGCTGGCCATTGCTCACGAACCGCTGCTCAGAACCACATGCGCACGCCCGCCACCCAACGCGTGTCGCGCGCGTGGTCACCGGCATAGTCGGCGGTGTCGCCAAACGTACGTTCGTGGCTGATGCCGATGTACGGCGCGAAGCGACGGCTGAACTCATAGCGCAGGCGCAGCCCGGCTTCAACCTTGTTCAGTCCGCGACCAATGCCGTACTCCGGTTCATCCTTGGCCGCAACGGTGGCTTCCAGCAGCGGCTGCAGGATCAGGCGGTTGGTCAGCAGTACGTCGTACTCGACCTCGGCCTTGGCCAGCACCTGGCCGCCGGAGCCCAGGTACAGCGTGGCCGAACTCTCGAACTTGTACGGCGCCAGGCCCTGGATGCCGATGGCCGCCCACGTGCGCGAGTCGGCCGGGCGGAAGTCCTGGCGCACACCGACCAGCACGTCCCACCACGGCGACACGCTGCGGCCATACAGTGCTTCCAGCGATGACGACTCGGTGCGGCCGCGGCTGCGTTCGCCATCGGTGCGCAACCACAGGCGGTTGATGTTGCCGCCGATCCAGCCCGTGGCCTCCCAGGCCTGGCCGTTGCTGTCCTTGCCGTCCCAGTGTTCGAGGCGGTCGATCAGCAGCAAGCTGTTGATCTCCGGCGCATGCTCCATTGCACCGTGGGCGATGGGCGGGAATGCGGCGGCACGGTCGGCATCGGTGGGGACCGGAATCGGCTCACGCGGTTCGGTGGGTGCGGGCGTGCCGTGACCCATCGCCGCATGGTCCATCTGCGAATGGTCCATCGCCGCTGGCTGCATCGCGCCATGGTCCATCTTCGAGTGGTCCATGGCCGAGTGGTCCATCGCGCCCGAATCCATCTTCGAATGATCCATCTTCGAATGATCGACCTGTTCGACTGGTGCGTTGACGGTCTTTGCGGGCGCGTCCATCGCAGCCATGTCATGGCCGGCGTGCGACTGCGCGAAGACCGGCAATGCGGCGGCCAGACCCAGGGCCAGCAGGCTGGGGGAAAGCAGTGAGCGGCTCATTCTTCGATCCTCACTTCGCGCATCATGCCCGCTTCCATGTGGTACAGCAGATGGCAGTGGTAGGCCCAGCGGCCGAGCGCATCGGCGCGTACGCGGTAGCTGCGGCGCGTGCCGGGTGGCATGTCGATGGTGTGCTTGCGCAGCTGGAACTCGCCCTGGGCGTTTTCCAGATCACTCCACACGCCGTGCAGGTGGATCGGGTGCTGCATCATGGTGTCGTTGACCAGCACGATGCGCATGCGCTCGCCGTAGTTCAGCCGCAGCGGTTCGGCGCCGGCGAACGGGATGCCATCGAACGACCAGGAGAATTTTTCCATGTGGCCGGTCAGGTGCAATTCGATCTCGCGGCTTGGCTCGCGGCCATCGGGATCCTCGAACAGGCTGCGCATCGCGCCGTAGGTCAGCACCTGGCGTCCGTTGTCGCGCAGACCAATGCCGGGGTCGTCCAGCTTCGGTTCGGCGGCCGAGCTCTGCATGTCCACCAGCGGGTTGTTGCGCTCGCTGGCCGGATGCTTCGGTGCCTTGCCGGCAGCATCGCCACCGCCGTGCGCACCGTGGCCCATGCTGGCGCCGCAGCCACCTTCCATGCCCTTCATCGCGGCCATGTCGTGGCCACCACTGCCCATGTCGTGCCCCATGTCGCTCATCGTCAGCAACGGGCGTGGGTCGCGCGCGGGAATCGGGGCCTGCAGCCCGTGGCGCACCGCCAGCGTGCCGGCGGCGTAGCCGGTGCGGCCCATGTCCTGGCAGAAGATGGTGAAGGCGTCCTGGCCGGTGGGTTCGACCAGCACGTCGTAGGTCTCGGCCGGCGCGATGCGGAATTCGTCGATGCTGACCGGATGGATGTACTGGCCGTCGGCGGCCACCACGGTCATCTTCAGGCCGGGGATGCGCACATCGAAGTAGGTCATCGAGGCGCCATTGATGAAACGCAGCAGCACCTTCTCGCCGCTGCGGAACAGCCCGGTCCAGTTGCCGGCTGGAGCGGTGCCGTTCATCAGGTAGGTGTAGGTGTGCGCGTTGATGTCGGAGATGTCGGTCGGCGTCATCCGCATCCGCCCCCACATGCCACGGTCGGACAGCGCGGCTGACCAGCCCTCGCGCTTCACGTCACGCAGGAAGTCGGGCAGGGTGCGCTTGTAGTAGTTGTCATGCTCGGCGAGCTTCTTCATGCGGCGGAACAGCGCGCCAGGGTCCATGTCGGTCCAGTCGGACAGCATGATCACGTGCTCGCGGTCGTGCCGGTAGGGCGCCGGTTCGGCCGGATCGATGATAAGCGCGCCGTACAGGCCGGCCTGTTCCTGGAACATCGAGTGGCTGTGGTACCAGTAGGTGCCCGACTGCTTCAGTTCGAAGTGGTAGTGGTAGGTCTCGCCGGGGCCGATGCCGTTGAAGCTCAGGCCGGGCACGCCGTCCATGTTGGCCGGCAGCAGGATGCCGTGCCAGTGGATCGAGGTCGGGTGGCGTTCCAGGGTGTTGCGCACGAACAGGTCCACGGTCTGGCCTTCGCGCCAGCGCAGGATCGGTGCCGGCAGCGAGCCGTTGACGGTGATCGCCGGACGGGTGCGGCCGGTGAAATTGGCCAGCGATTCGCCGATGGCCAGTTCGATACGGGTGTCGCTGAGCACGGCGGGGGCGCCGGCCAGGCGTGGGGCGGCAGTGGCTGCAGCGAGCGCGCGCTGCGGCACGCCGACAGCGGCGATGCCGGCAACCACGCCACCGGCGGCCAGGCCCTGCACGAACAGGCGGCGCGACGGCATGGGCACAGCGCCCGGACCGGGGGGAATGCGGGTATTCATGGTGGTGACTCCAGACACGTAAAGACGCCGGCAGGTGGCCGGCTACGGTGCGCAGGGCGCACGGTGCATGTGGAATCAGCCGATGGGAGGGCGGGAGATCGGCGGCAGCGGCGGCGCCGGACGGCCATTGGCCGGCATCGGCTGCGGGGCCAGCGAGAGCGCCGGGCCGGCCATGAACGGCAACGGCTGCACGACCAGCAACGGGTGCTGGGCACAGCTGCGCACGCAGTCCTTGATCTGGCAGTGGGCGTCGTGGGCGGGGGCCTTGGCCTGCGGGGCCTCGTTGGCCTGCATGGCGGCGTGGTGGTGGCAGTCGGGGTCACCGCCATCTACGGCGGCCGCGACGGCGTGTGCCATCCGCCCCATTTCCTCGTGACCGCTGGCCATGGCCGCGTTCAGCCCGTTGAGCAACAGGCTGAGCATGAGCACGACACGGAGCAGGGTCGAGGCCAGGGACATGGCGTTAATCTAGCTGCAAGTGGGCGCCGATGCACTTCTGGCTGAATGGCTGGTTCAAGGTTGGACCGGCACCAGTGTAGAGCCGGGCCCACGCTCGGCTGCTTCTGCGCGAACAGCAGCCGAGCGTGGGCTCGGCTCTACAGGGGCGCCCGCGCACCGTTGGGACCATGCCCGGCGGCCGCGCAGCGCGGCAACGCGATACCGTCAGCCCTCTTCGCGCACGATCTCGACCAGGCGTGGGCCGTAGCGGCTGAGCTTGGTACCACCGATGCCGCCGACCCGGGCCAGTTCGTCCAGGCTGGTCGGCCGCTGTTCGGCGATGTTGCGCAGGGTGCTGTCGTGGAAGATCACGAAGGCCGGCACGTTCTGTTCGCGGGCCAGTTCGGCACGCAGGCCGCGCAGCGCGTTGAACAGCGCCAGGTCCTGCGGCAGCACCGACAGGCCGGTGCGCTGGGCGCTGCGCTCGCGCCCGCTGGTGCTGCTGGCTGGGTCGCGGCGCATGCTGATCTGGCGCCGGCCGGTCAGCACATCGCGGCTGGCATCGGTCAGGCGCAGGCCACCGTGGCCCTCGCTGTCCACTTCCAGCAGGCTGGCGGCGACCAGCTGGCGGAACACGCTGCGCCAGGTGCGCGCATCCAGATCGCGGCCGATCGCATAGGTGCTGAGCTTGTCGTGGCCCTGCTGCTTCACCTTCTCGTTCTCGCTGCCACGCAGAACGTCGATCAGATGGCCGACGCCGAAACGCTGGCCGCTGCGGTAGACGCAGCTCAGCGCCTTCTGCGCCGGAATGGTCGCGTCCCACGAGGCGGGTGGCGTCAGGCAGTTGTCGCAGTTGCCGCAGGGCTGGGGATAGGTCTCGCCGAAACCGGCCAGCAGCACCTGGCGGCGGCATTGCATCGACTCGCAGTAGCCCAGCAGGTGGTCGAGCTTGCCCCGTTCCAGCTGCTTGCGTTCTTCGCCGGCCTCGGACTGCTCGATCATCTGCTTCAGCAGCACCACGTCGCCCAGGCCGTAGCACAGCCAGGCTTCGGCGGCTTCGCCATCACGGCCGGCGCGGCCGGTTTCCTGGTAGTAGCCTTCCATCGACTTGGGCAGGTCGGTATGCGCCACGAAGCGCACGTCCGGCTTGTCGATACCCATGCCGAAGGCAATGGTGGCGCACATCACGATGCCATCCTCGCGCAGGAAGCGGCGCTGGTTGTTGGCACGCACTTCCGGGGGCAGGCCGGCGTGGTAGGGCAGGGCGTTGAAGCCCTGGCCGCAGAGGAATTCAGCGGTCTCCTCAACCTTGCGCCGTGACATGCAGTAGACGATGCCCGCCTCGCCACGGTGGCCGCGCAGGAAATCGGTCAGCTGCTTGCGGGCATTGTCCTTCTGCACCACGGTGTAGCGGATGTTGGGGCGGTCGAAGGAGCTGACGAAATGGCGCGCTTCCTGCAGATCGAGGCGCTCGGCGATCTCGCGCTGGGTTGGCGGATCGGCGGTGGCGGTCAGCGCGATCCGCGGAATCTGCGGCCAGCGCTCGTGCAGCACGGTCAGCTGGCGGTACTCGGGACGGAAGTCATGACCCCACTGCGAGACGCAGTGCGCTTCGTCGATGGCGAACAGGGCGATCCGGCTGCGTGACAGCAACGACAGGAAGCGACCGGTCAGCAGCCGCTCGGGCGCGACATAGAGCATGTCCAGCTCACCGGCGAGCAGTTCGCGCTCGACGCGGCCGGCGGTCTCGGCATCCAGGGTTGAATTCAGGTACTCGGCACGCACGCCGAGCTGGCGCAGGGCTTCGACCTGGTCCTGCATCAGCGCGATCAGCGGCGAGATGACGATGCCACATCCGTCACGCAGCAGGGCCGGGACCTGGTAGCACAGCGACTTGCCGCCGCCGGTGGGCATCAGCACCAGGGCATCGTGACCGGCAGCCACATGCTCCACGATGTCCTGCTGGGGACCACGGAAATCGTCGTAACCAAAGACGCGTTGGAGCAGGTCGTGCGCGGGACGGGAAGCCATCCGGCTAGTTTACCCCGGCGGGGGAGTCGGCAGGGCTGCGCCCCGCCTTCGACAGGTTCACGCGGCTGTTGGTAGGTGTCGACCTTGGTCGACACATCTGTCAGATATCGAATGAATTCATCCGTGTCGACCAAGGTCGACACCTACCAGAGCGGACGCTGTTCCGGCAGATCGCGGAAGCCTGTCAAGGGCGGGGTGGGTCCGGTTGCGGGAGTGTCAGCCGCATGGATGCGGCTGCCAAGCCCCCAGGGACGGGTTTACGGCGTCTCCCGCAACCGGACCCACCCCGCCAACCCACAGGAAACCAGCTCTTGCTCTGGTAGTTGCTGTTGCTTCGGCCTCTGCGGGTGCAGGGCGCAGCCCTGCCGAACACCCCCAACCCTTACTGGAGGAGCGAGCGCAGCATCCAGGCGTACTTCTCGTGGGTCTGCAGGCGCTGGGTCATCAGATCCTCGGTCGGGGCATCGTCACCCTTGGCCGCCACCTCCAGCACTTCACGTGCCGTACGGCAGACCGCTTCGTTGGCGACCACCAACTGGCGTACCATTTCACGCCAGTCCGCACTGTCGGTCAGGCCCGGTTCCTCGGCGATCGAGGTCAGCGCAGCGAATTCCCGGTAGGAGCCCGGGGCATTGAAGCCCAGCGCGCGGATGCGCTCGGCCACGTCGTCCAGTGCCGCCCACTGCTCGGTGTACTGCGTCTCGAACATGGTGTGCAGCGAGTTGAACATCGACCCGGTCACGTTCCAGTGGAAGTTGTGCGTCTTCAGGTAGAGCGTGAACGCATCGGCCTGGAACCGCGACAGACCGTCGGCAATCTTCTTGCGGTCGCCCTGGGTGATCCCGATATCGATGTTCGGCGCCGACGGTGCCGCCGCTGCAAGCTTCTGCTTGCCGGTCTTGGGCTTGGTCGTGCTCTTGGTCTTCGCCATGGGGTTCCTCCTTGTGGAATCGTTGGCCTTCACAATAAACCGGTCGTGATGACTGGTCGCTTTCAAAGTTTTGAACGAACCGATTGATGAACTCTATCGATAAAAATCCATCGCCCCGCCTGCGCCAACAGCGTGCCGCCATCGACGGCGCCATGAGCCGCGACCGGGGCCGTTTGCTGGGGATGCTCTCGCGTTGCCAGGCCAAGCCACAGGATGCGGCACTGGCCGCCACCTTTGAGCAGGCCTTGCAGGCGTCGGTGCAGCGCCGGATGACACGGGCGCAGCAGCAGCCGTCCATTACTCTGGACCCGCAGCTGCCGATTGCGCGTGAAGCCGACGCCATCATCGGGCTGATCCGCGACCATCAGGTCGTGGTGATCGCTGGTGAAACCGGCTCGGGCAAGACTACCCAGCTGCCGAAACTGTGCCTGGCCGCAGGCCGTGGCCAGGCCGGCATGATCGGTTGCACCCAGCCGCGACGGATTGCCGCACGTGCGGTGGCCAGCCGCGTGGCGCAGGAACTGCACAGTGAGCTGGGCCAGCTGGTGGGCTACCAGGTGCGCTTCAATGACAAGGTCAGCGAAGACAGCCGCATCAAGTTCATGACCGACGGCATCCTGCTGGCGGAGATCGCGAGCGACCGCTGGCTGTCGAACTACGACACGATCATCGTCGACGAGGCGCACGAACGCAGCCTCAACATCGACTTCCTGCTGGGCTACCTGAAGCAGCTGCTGCGCAAGCGCCCGGACCTGAAGCTGATCGTGACATCGGCCACCATCGACACCGAACGCTTCGCCCAGCATTTCGACAATGCGCCGGTGATCAGCGTCGAAGGCCGTACCTACCCGGTGGAAGTGCGCTACCGCGCGCTGGAAGGCGAGGGCGAAGACCAGGGCGAGCGCACGGTCAACGACGCCATCGTGTCGGCCATCGACGAGATCACCCGCCTGGATGCGCGCGGTGACGTGCTGATCTTCCTGCCGGGCGAGCGCGAGATCCGCGATGCGCACCAGTCGCTGGAACGGCGCAAGTACCGCAACACCGAGGTGCTTCCGCTGTATGCGCGCCTGTCCAACCAGGACCAGGACCGGGTGTTCAATCCGGGGCCGAACCGGCGCATCGTGCTGGCCACCAACGTGGCGGAAACCTCGCTGACGGTGCCGCGCATCCGTTACGTGGTCGATCCGGGCTTTGCCCGCGTCAAGCGCTACAGTCCGCGCAACAAGCTGGACCGCCTGCACATCGAGCCGATCTCGCAGGCCAGTGCCAACCAGCGCAAGGGCCGCTGCGGCCGTATCGCCGAGGGCATCTGCTACCGCCTGTACGCCGAGGCCGATTTCCAGGCGCGGCCGGAGTTCACCGATCCAGAGATCCGCCGCTCCAGCCTGGCAGGGGTGATCCTGCGCATGCTGCAGCTGGGCCTGGGCCGCATCGAGGACTTCCCGTTCCTGGAAGCGCCGGACGAGCGCGCGGTAGCCGATGGCTGGCAGCAGCTGACCGAACTGGGCGCGATCGACGCCGAGCGGCGCATGACCACCATCGGCAAGCAGATGGCGCGCCTGCCGGTGGACGTGAAGCTGGCGCGCATGCTGGTCGCCGCGCAGGCCGCCGGCTGCCTGCGGCCGATGCTGGTGATCGCCTCGTTCCTGGGCATCCAGGATCCGCGCGAACGTCCGCCCGAAGCACGCGGTGCAGCCGACAGCGCGCATGCGCAGTTCGCCGATGGCCGTTCCGAGTTCGTTGGCGTGCTGCGCCTGTGGGATGCCTATCGGCAGGCCCATGAAGATCTGACCCAGTCCAAGCTGCGCGACTGGTGCGGCCGTCATTTCCTCGGCTTCCTGCGCATGCGCGAGTGGCGCGAGCTGCATCGCCAGCTGCGCCTGCTGTGCGAAGAACTGGGCTGGAAGGAAGAGGCCAGCGAGGCCTCGATGGCACCGTTGCTGGCCGGCAGCAGTGCGCCGGCGCCAGCGCGTGATGATGCTGCCGCAGTGAAAGCCACCCGCGGCCAGCTGCACCGCGCCGCGCGCCTGGCCCGCGAAGGCAAGGCCGAGGCCGCACCGGCCCCGGTGGCCGTGCGTGCGCAGAAGGACCAGTCACCGGCGGGTGGGGGTTTCAGCGAACGCGTGCGTGCCGCTGCCTACCAGACCCTGCACCGTGCGCTGGTGGCGGGCCTGCCAACGCAGATCGGCCACCGCACCGAGAAGGGCGATTTCCAGGCGCCGCGCCAGCGCCGGTTCCTGCCGTTCCCCGGTTCGACGCTGTCCAAGCGGCCGCCGCCGTGGCTGCTGGTGGCCAACCTGCTGGATACGCAGAAAGTGTGGGGCATGACCCTGGCCGCGATCGAACCGGACTGGGTGATCGCCGAGCTGCCGCATCTGCTGCTGCGCAAACATTTCGATCCGCACTGGTCGCGCGCGCAGGGCCAGGTGCTGGCGTCCGAGCAGATCAGCCTGTTCGGCCTGGTGCTGGCACCGAGGAAGCCAGTGCACTACGGCCGCATCGAACCGGGCGAGGCACATGACATCTTCGTGCGCCAGGCATTGGTGACCGGCGAGATCAACACCCGCGCCAGTTTCGTGGCCGACAACCAGAAAGTGCTGGAGATCGCCCGCGAGGAAGAGGCGAAGCTGCGCCGCGCCGGCATCGTTGCCGACGAGGACTGGCAGGCCCGCTGGTACCTGGACCGGGTGCCGCCGCAGATCCACTCGGCGGCGGGCCTGGATACCTGGTGGAAGGGACTGGCGCCGGAACAGCGCAAGACCCTGCACTGGTCGCTGGTCGATCTGTTGCCGGGCGAGGGCAGCGAGCAGGAGCGCTATCCGAAGTACCTGGCGCTGGGTCAGGCGCGGCTGCCGTTGCATTACCGCTTCGAGCCGGGTGCCGACGATGATGGCGTGACCCTGGACGTACCGCTGCACCTGCTCAACGCGCTGGACCCGGTGCAGCTGGGCTGGTTGGCGCCGGGCTTCGTCGCCGACAAGGCCTCGGCACTGATCCGCAGCCTGCCCAAGGCGATGCGCCGCAACTACGTGCCGGCACCGGACTTCGGTCGCGCGTTCTACGAAGCGTTCCCGCAGCCCAGTGCCGATGCCATCACCGGCGAACTGGCGCGCTTCCTGACACGCGCAACCGGCGCCACGGTGACTGCGCTGGATTTCGAGCCCGGTTCCATCGAACCGCACCTGCACATGAACCTGCGGCTGCGCGACGAGCAGGGCAAGGTGCTGGCGACTTCGCGCGATCTGGACGCACTGCGCGCGAAATTCGGCGGTCGTGCCGGCGATGCGTTCGCTGCACGCGCTGGGCGCGAGATGGCGGCCGATGGCCTGCGCACGTTCCCGGCCGCGCCGATTCCGCTGCAGGTGCCCGGTGAAGCGGGTGTACCTGCGTATCCGGCGTTGTTGGACGAGGGCGACAGTGTTGCGCTGCGCATCTTCGCCGACCGCCATCAGGCGCTGGAGGCTCATCCACTGGGCGTGCGCCGCTTGCTGGAAATCGCCTTGGCCGAGAAGGTGAAGCAGGCGCGCAAGCAGCTGCCGGTCGGTGCCAAGACCGGCCTGTTGTATGCCGCGATCGAGTCGCAGGAGCGCCTGCGCGGCGACCTGGTCGATGCAGCGATGAATGCCGTGCTGGCCGAGGGCCTGGAAGACATCCGCGATGCGGCGGCCTTCGAGCAGCGCCGTGAGCATGCGGCCAAGGCACTGTTTGGTGAGGCCATGTCGCGGCTGAAACTGGCTGAAACCATCCTGGCCCTGGTGGCGGAACTGAAGCCGATGCTGGAAGCGCCGTTGATGGGTTGGGCGCGCGGCAATCTGGACGACATGGAAGCGCAGCTGGTCGGACTGATCCATCCCGGCTTCCTGCGCGACACGCCGGCTGACGCGCTGGCGCAGTACCCGCGCTATCTGAAGGCGATGATCCTGCGCACCGAGCGTGCCAAGCGTGATCCGCCGCGTGACCAGGCGCGCATGCTGGAGCTGCATCCGTTCCTGGAGGCGCTGGAGGTGGGCGAACAGCAGGGCCTGCGTGAGCGCCCGCAGTGGCAGGCGCTGCGCTGGGATCTGGAGGAACTGCGGGTGTCACTGTTCGCGCAGGAGCTGGGTGCACGCACCGGCATCTCGGCGAAGAAGCTGGCGCAGCGGGTGACCGCACTGCGCCAGGCGTGACTCCGATGATGTGATGACGTAGAGCCGAGCCCATGCTCGGCTGCTTTTTTGATGCCTCGTCATCGTCCCGTGCAGATCGCAGCCGAGCGTGGGCTCGGCTCTACACGATGGGCGGCGTTATTTGGTGCGGCGTACCTTCGGCTGGGTGTTCACGCCGTCGACTTTCAGGTACCAGACGCCCATCACGCCGGGCTTGATGCTGACGGTGGGGGACTGCTTGCGCACACCGGCCAGGGTGCTTGCATCGGTCTGCTCCCATTCCTGGCCGTTGTCCAGCACGTAGACGCGGCCTTTGCCGAAGCCGCGGAATTCGCCCTGCAGCACGCCGACAATCGGCTCGTTGCTGCCGAAATCGAAGAAGCCGCGATTCTTCACGATCACTTCCTGGCGGCCTTCCTCGCGCGCCGATTCCCGTACCGCAGCAACCGCCTGGGTGGTGGCCGCTTCGACCTTGCCCTGCAGCCAGCGGTTCAGCGTGGCCAGTTCCTGCGCGCTGAGCTTGTTCAGGCCGGCCGCCTTGAACTCGGCCGGCGACATCTGCTGCTGCAGGTCACCCTCCACCACGCGCTGGGCCAGCGCAGGCGCCGACAGGGACAGCAGGAGCGCGGCGCAGGCCAGCAGCTGTGGGCGGAAACGCGGGACGATCGAGGGCATGGCGGGACTCTCCTGGGTTTGCCCACGAGTGTAGCGGCATGTCTTCATGCCGGGTGATGGTGGCCGTGGTGATTGTCCCTGAACGGCGCCGGCGCTAGTGTAGAGGCTTCTGTCTTGCCTGCTCGATGCTGTGAACCGCGCTTCCGTCCCCGGCCTGGATGGCCTGTTGAACCGTCCCTCGGCAGCGGTGCTGCCCGCTCCGCTGCGCCAGGCCCTGCGCGAGCACTGGGAAGCGCCGGAGTGCGACCACCAGATGCGCGCCAGCTGGTCGGTGCTGGGCGATACCCTTGACGCACTGGCGATGCTCTCGGCCGATGAGGGCGCAGTGGTCGCGGCGCTGCTGTTCGACCTGCCGGGCCTGCGTGCCAGTCTGGAGCAACTGCCTCTGGGTAACCACAAGGCGGCGGTGATCGGCCTGCTCGACGGTCAGGATGCAGCCGATCCGGTGTGGGCGCTGCATGCCGGCCGCGAGGCGGGGCGCAACAGTGAAGGCCTGCGCCGCCTGCTGCTGGCGATCATCCGAGACCTGCGCGTGGTGCCGATCCTGCTGGCACGGCAGCTGGCGCGGATGCGCGCGGCCGACAAGCTCGATGACGCGCAACGCCGCGCGCTGGCGCAGCTGACCCGCGACATCCATGCACCGCTGGCCAACCGGTTGGGCATCTGGCAGCTGAAGTGGGAGCTGGAGGACCTGGCGTTCCGCCATCTGGAACCGGAGACCTACCGGCGTATCGCGCGCGAGGTGGACGAGACCCGCATCGCGCGCGAGCGCTATGTCGAGAACGTCAAGAAGGTGCTGTCGCGCGAGCTGGTCGCGCAGGGCATCAAGGCCGAAGTCAGCGGCCGCCCGAAGCACATCTACAGCATCTGGCGGAAAATGCAGAAGAAGCGGCTGGCGTTCGACCAGCTGTACGACATCCGCGCAGTGCGGGTGATGGTCGACGACGTGGCCGCCTGCTACGCCGCGCTGGGCGTGGTGCATGCACTGTGGGCGCCGGTGCCCAGCGAGTTCGACGATTACATCGCCCGGCCCAAGGCCAACGACTATCGCTCGCTGCATACCGCCGTGGTTGGCCCGGAAGGGCGCACCATCGAAGTGCAGATCCGTACCCATGAGATGCACTCGCAGGCCGAGCTGGGCGTGGCCGCGCACTGGAAATACAAGGAAGGCGGCAAGGGCGCGGAGAAGTCCTTCGACCGCAAGATCACCTGGATGCGCCAGTTGCTGGAGCAGGCACAGGACGGGCAGGGCAATGAGCTGGCCGGGGCGCTCGACGCCGAGCTGACCGAGGACCGGGTCTACGCATTGAGCCCGAAGGACGAGGTGCTGGACCTGCCGCAGGGTGCCACGCCGCTGGATTTCGCCTACCAGGTGCACACCATGGTCGGCCACCGCTGCCGCGGCGCCAAGGTCAATGGCCGTATCGTGCCGCTGACCTATCGCCTGCGCAGCGGCGACCGCGTCGAGATCCTGACCGGCAAGGAGGCCGACCCGCGGCGCGACTGGCTGATGCCGGCCAACGGCTTCCTGGCCAGCAACCGCTCGCGCGAGAAGGTGCGCAGCTGGTTCCACAAGCTGGACCGTGCGCGCAACGTGCAGGCCGGTCGCGAGCTGCTCGAGCGTGAGCTGAAGCGGCTGGGCCTGCAGCACTCGGACCTGACGGTGGCGGCGAAGAAGTTCCATGCCGACAGCGTTGACGACCTCTACATCCAGGTGGCGCTGGGCGATACCGGCCCGAACCAGGTCAGCCGTACCCTGCTGGAAGCCGAACGTGCAGCGAGCCAGCCGGCGCCCACGCCAACCCTGCCGCGGCCGACTGCCCGCCGCGAGAACCTGGGCAAGTCGAAATTCACGGTGCAGGGCGTGGGCAATCTGCTGGTGCAGCTGGCGCGCTGCTGCCAGCCGGTGGCCGGCGAGCCGATCGTCGGCTACCTGACCCGTAGCCGGGGTGTCACCGTGCATCGTGCAGACTGTGCCGCGCTGGCCCGGCTGGCAGCCACCAGCCCACAGCGCATCCTGCCGGTGGAGTGGGGCCAGGCCGGTGGTGGCTACGAAGTGGACGTGGTGGTCACTGCAGTCGACCGCCGCTGGCTGCTGAAGGACATCACCAACCTGATCGCCCAGGAAGACGCCTACGTGCTCGACATCCACAGTGACAACGTACGCAACAGTGGCCGTGCCCACCTGCGCCTGCGTCTGAAGGTGAGTGACTACGGCCAGCTGTCGACCCTGCTGGGCAAGCTGGATGCGCTGCCTGGCGTGAGCGAGGCGCGTCGCCTCGGCTGAGCTTCACGCTGCCCCGGCTACCCTGCACGCATGGAACGCGAGCCCCCGCATCGCCCGCATGGCGCTGAACATCCTGCGCTGGACCGCGTCCGCCGCGAAGGCCGTTGGTGGTGGCTGCAGGCACGCCACGCGCGCCGGGTGTGGCGCTGGGCGCTGGTCGCGGCGCTGGCGGTGTTCGTGCTGCTGGTGCTGCTGCGCAAGCCATTGGCCGACTGGTTCTGGGGTGAGCCGCAGATCGAACAGCTGCTGGCCGAAGGTGACCGCGCGCTTGCCACCGGCCGGCTGAGCGCGGCCGACGGCAGTGGTGCGCGCGAGCGCTACCAGGCCGTGCTGGCGCTGGATGGTGATCGCCCACAGGCCCGCGAGGGCCTGGCAAGAACCGCTGCGGCCGCATTGCAGCAGGCCCGCGACAAACTGCAGAACGACGACCTCGACGGCAGTGCACAGGCACTGTCGCTGGCTCGCGAGCTGCAGGTGCCGCAGGTCGATGCAGATGCCGTCGACCGCCAGCTGCAGGCACGGCGCAGTGCGGGCGCCGGCATCGGGGCGCTGCTGGCCCAGGCCCGCAATGCCTTCGCTGCCGGGCGGCTGGACGATGGCGACAGCAGCGCGCTGCCGCTGTTCCAGCGCATCCTGGCGCTGCAGCCTGACAACCTGCCGGCACTGGAAGGGCGCGAGGATGCGCTGAGCGATCTGCTGCAGCACGCGCGTACATTGTGCGCGCGCGGGGAACTGGCCGAAGCCGCCGCGATCGTGCAGCGCGCGCGTCAGTTCGATGCGGGCCATGCCGATCTGCCGGCCAGCCAGGAAGCACTGGCGCGGGCGGTGGACGAACGCTTGCGGCAGGCGCAGCGCGCGCTGCAGCGGCAGCAGCTGGAAAAGGCAGCGAAAGGATTCCTGGCCGTGCTGGCGGTGGCACCGGAGGATCCTGCGGCCCAGCGTGGGCGGGAGCAGGCGCTGCAGGCGGTGCTTGCGCGCAGCCAGAGCCAGGCCGATGATTTCCAGTTCGAGGCTGCGCAGCGCGATGCGGCGCTGGCGGAAGAGCTGGGAGCGTCGGCAGCAGCACGTCAGCAGTTGGCGCAGCGCCTGCAACGCGCGCAGCAGGCGCAGCAGTCTCTGAAACAACCGGCCGTCAGTACGGCGCAACGTGAACGACAGCTGCGCGATCACCTGCGCAGGATGGAGCGTGCCGAGCGCGCCGGGCAGTGGATCAGCCCGCCCGGGCATAGTGCGTTTGATGCGCTGCGTGAAGCGCAATCACTGGCGCCACGCGATGCACGGGTGAAAGCTGCAGCCGCCCGCCTGCTGCCCGCCAGCCGCAGTTGCTTCGATGACAACCTGCGGCAGAACCGGGTGCAGGCGGCAGGGGCCTGCCTGCAGGCCTGGCAGACCCTGTCACCCACTGCGAATGGCCTGGCTGCTGCCCGCCAGCGCTTGGCACAGCGATGGCTGGCAATTGGCAGCGAGCGTCTGGGCAATGGCGATGTGGCCTTTGCCGAGCGCGCCCTGCAGCAGGCCGGCGAGCTCGGGGTTGGTGCTTCCAGCAGCGAGTACCAGCAGCTGCGGCAGCGCCTGCGCGACATCGGGGTGTCCTCCCCCTGAGCCTCGCCGTTGCCGGAGGGCTCGCTATAGTAACCAGCCCCGCAACATCCCCACGGAGTGCCGATGACCGTCCTTGTTTCCGGAGCCACCAGCCAGATCGGCCGGTTCCTGCTGCCGCGCCTGGTGCAGGTGCATGAGCGGGTGCAGGCGGTGAGCCGGCGGCCACAACCGGCACAGGACGGTGTGCAGTGGCTGTGCGGAGATCTCGCAAGCGCACTGGACAGCGTGCCGTCCCCTGCCTGGAAAGCGATCGCCAGCTTCGGACCGCTGGAAGGCCTGGCGCAGTGGTTGTCACAGCAGAGCGTGGCTCCGGCCGGTCAGGTCATCGCCACCAGTTCGATGAGCGTGCTGAGCAAGCAGGATTCCGAGCAGGCCGACGAACAGGACGTGGTAGCGATGCTGCAGCGGGGCGAAGCAGGCTTGATCGAACAGGCCGAACGTCTCGGCATGGCGTGGACGATCCTGCGGCCAACGCTGATCTACGGCGCCGGCATCGACCGCAGCATCACCCCGATCGTGCAGCGCGCACTGCGTCTGCGCCTTTTCCCGATCCCGCTGGCCGATGGCCTGCGCCAGCCGGTGCATGCCGATGACATCGCCCGTGCCGTGGTGGCCTGCATCAGCAGCGGCGCGGGGTCCTCGAGGGTGCTGGAAATCGGTGGCGGCGAACGGTTGCCCTATCACGCGATGTTCCGCCGCGTGCATGCGAGCCTGGCGCAGCCGACCCTCGCGCTGCCATTGCCGGGCAGTGCCCTGCGTGGCCTGGCCGCACTGGTTCCGCGCGCTCGCGGCCCGGTGTCACGCCTGCAGCAGGACCTGGTTGCAGACAACGGCCCGCTGCAGGCGTTGTTGGGCATCTCGCCGCGACCGTTCCAGCCAGAGGCGGGCATGTGGCAGCCGATGAGCGCTGCGCAGGCCCTGCAGCGTATCGCTGCCCATCCCGGCAACGGATAGTCAGCGCCGGTTTCCGTGCGCTGGCGGGGGCTCTGCTACCATCCCCCAGCCTTGTTTTCCGCGAGTACGTTCGATGCCTGACACGCCATCCCGATCGGCCGCTGCCGAACGCATTGGCGTCGCACTGTGCACCTACAATGGTGCGCGCTACCTGCAGGCACAGCTGGACAGCATCCTCGAGCAGGATCTGCCGGTGAACGAAGTCGTGATCGGCGATGACGGCTCCAGCGATCAGACGCTGCAACTGCTGCAGGCGTTCGTGCCGCGCGCGCAGGCGCTGGGCGTACGTGTCGAGATCGTCCAGCACGCACAGAATCTTGGCTATGTGCGCAATTTCGCCGACGCGCTGCTGCGTTGCCAGGCCGATATCCTGTTCCTGTGTGATCAGGATGATGTCTGGCATCCGGGGCGGGTCCGCAGCTACGTGCAGCGCTTCCAGGCAGACCCGGCCCTGTTGCTGCTGCACAGCGACGCGCGGTTGGTCGATGCGCAGGGCGCGCCGCTGGGCCAGCGCCTGCTGGAGGTGCTGGTGGTGCATCCGGCTGAAGTGGAGCTGGAACGTTCGGGTCTTGCGATCGACGCGATCCTGCTACGGAACTTCATCACCGGCGCCACCTGTGCCGTGCGTCGCACACTGTTGGCCGATTCACTGCCCGTGCCTGCCGGCTGGAGCCACGACGAATGGCTTGCGATCCACGCCTCGCTGTGTGGAGGGCTGGACATGCTGGCCGAACCGACCATCGACTATCGGCAGCATGGCAACAACCAGATCGGAGCCAGTCGGCGCGGCTTTCTGCAGCGCCTGCGCCATCTCGACCTGTTCGATGCGCAGGCGCGCCAGCGCACGGCGGGGCGCCTGCTGGCCCTGGATGCTCTGCTGCGACAGCGTGGCGTGGTCGTGGCGCCGGAGCGCTTCCAGGGGCTTCACGCGCTGGCCTGGCGCATGGCGTGGTCTCGGCTGCAGCTGTATCGCCGCGCGGATGTTCAGGGGCGCTGGATCGCCCATGACGTGCCGCGCCTGATCGCTCGGTTGGCCAATGTCTGCCTGGCTGGAGCCGGCTGGAAGGGCCTCCGGGCGGCACTGGCAGGGGCCGCGGCAGGCCAGCGGACGTCGCGCCCAGCTTGAACTGCAGTGAAACCGCAGCCCATCGCCTGCCAGCCGCCACGGCGGCTGCGTTAGACTCGCCAGACCCTACCTGCCCGCATCCCCGTGCCCCGACGCTACGATTCCGACGACATCGACGATTACGACGACGACCAGCAGGACAACGGCCCGCTGTGGCGGCGCCGCCTGATCACCTGGAGCATGGCCGCGGTCGCGTTGGGATTGGGCTTCCTGATCCCCTATACGCTGTACCTGAACCAACAGGTGACCCAGCGGTTCGGTGAACTGCGCTGGCAGATTCCGACCCGTGTGTACGCGCGTCCGCTGGTGCTTACGCCGGGCAAGGCGTTGGACGCGGCAACCCTGAAGACCGAGCTCGCCGCGTCCGCCTACCGCGATGACGGGCAGGGCAAGGAGCCGGCCACCTATGCGGTGAACGGTGGGCGCTTCGTTATTTCCAGCCGCGGCTACAACGATGTCGATGGCCGCGTTGCTCCGCGCCGGCTGGAGCTGTCGTTGTCCGACGGTGCGGTCGCTTCGCTGCGCGACGCCGACAACCGCAAGGCCTTGAAGGCCGCACGGTTGGACCCGGCCCGCATCGCCACGCTGTACGGCCAGAAGCAGGAAGAGCGCCGCCTGATCCGCATGGATGAGGCGCCGGATCTGCTGGTGACCGGCCTGCAGGCGGTGGAGGACAAGGACTTCAACCGTCATCACGGCATCGACCTTTCCGGCATTGCCCGCGCGGTGTGGGTGACCATCCGCTCCGGTGGCCAGAGCCGCCAGGGCGCTTCGACGCTGACCCAGCAGCTGGCCCGCAGCGGCCTGCTCGGCATCGGCAAGGAACAGACGGTCACCCGCAAGTTCAACGAAGTGCTTTACGCGCTGATCATGGAAGCGCGCTACGACAAGCGCACCATCTTCGAGGCCTATCTCAACCAGGTGTACCTGGGCCAGCGTGGCAGCCAGGCGATCCACGGCATGTCTTCCGGCGCCGAATTCTGGTTCGGCCGTGACCTGTCGTCGCTGGAAACCGAGCAGATCGCCTTGCTGATCGGCCTGGTCAAGGGGCCGTCCTTCTACGACCCGCGTCGCAACCCGGAGCGGGCGCTGGATCGCCGCAACTTCGTGCTGGGCAAGCTGCACGAAGCCACGCTGATCGACGATGCCGAATACCAGCGTGCGCTGAAGGCGCCGCTGGGCGTGCCCAAGACGCCGGGCCTGGTCGCGGCCAACCGCTTCCCGGCTTACGTCGACCTGGTTCGTCGCCAGCTTGGCCATGACTATCCGGAATCGGCGCTGCAGGGCGCAGGCCTGAGCGTGATGACCGGTATGTCGCCGTCCGCGCAGGCCTATGCCGAAGGCGCGGTGACCCGCACCATCAAGTCGCTGGAAAGCAAGCGTCGCCCCGAACTGCAGGCCGGCATGGTGCTGACCGACGTGCACAACGGTGACGTGCTGGCGGTGATCGGCAGCCGTGAGGTGTCCGAGGTCGGCTTCAACCGCGCGATCGAAGCACAGCGCCCGGTCGGCTCGCTGCTCAAGCCGTTCGTGTACCTGCTGGCGCTGGCTCAGCCGGACCGTTACTCGCTGGCCACCTGGGTCGACGATTCACCGGTGACCGTCCAGCTCGGTCGTGGCCGCAACTGGAGCCCCGGCAATGCCGACAACCGCAGCCATGGCACCGTTCGCCTGATCGACGCGCTGGCGCATTCCTACAACCAGGCCACCGTGCGCGTGGGCATGCAGGTCGGCCCCGAGCGGGTGACCCAGCTGATCCACGTGCTGGCGGGTATCAAGGCCGAAGCGAATCCGGCGGTGATCCTCGGCTCTACCGACCAGAGTCCCTACGCGATGGCGCAGCTGTACCAGTTCCTCGCGTCCGGCGGCGAGATCCAGCCGCTGCACGCGGTGCGTGGCGTGCTCGACCCGCAGGGCAAACTGCTCAAGCGGTATGACAAGACCCCGGCGCCGGCCCAGGAAGGCGACTCGATCGCCGCCAACCTGATCAGTGTCGGCCTGCAGCAGGTGGTTGCCAGCGGTACCGCGCAACGCCTCAACGCCGACGGTCTGGGCCGGCTGCAGCCGGCCGGCAAGACCGGTACCACCAATGACGGCCGTGACAGCTGGTATGCCGGTTACACCGGCGATCATCTGGCGGTGATCTGGATCGGCAACGACCAGAACGAGCAGGCCGGTCTGTACGGCGCCACCGGCGCGATGCGGGTGTGGTCGGGCATCTTCCAGCGCCTGCCGAGCGCACCGCTGCGTGTCAGCAACAAGGGTCTGGACTGGCAGTCGGTGGCGCCCACCGGTCTCAACACGACCGATGAAGGCTGCCCGGGTGCACGCCGCTTCCCGTTCGTGGTCGGCTATGCGCCGGCGTATGCGCCGTGCGCGCCGGCGGTGTCGCCGGACGGGCAGGGCGGTGCAGAAGGCGAAGGCGGTGGCTGGCGCAGCTGGTTCGGCCTGGACCGCAAGCCGGAAGCGCCCGCCGAACCTGCCGCAGCACCTGCCGCTGCCACTCCTCCTCCGAGCCGATGAAGCCGATGAACATGCGATCCCTGCTGCAGCCCCTGGCCTTGACCGGCCTCAGCCTGGCTCTGGCCGCCTGCGTGAGCAGTGCACCGCCGGTGGTCAAGCCGGTCGATACCACCACGCCGGCGCAGCGCCTGGCAGCCGTGAATGCCGCAGCGGGTCCGGACGACAAGGAGCTGTCGGTGCAGCCACTGCGTGATTCGCAGGTGGAAGATCTGCGGGTGACCGCGCAGGCGCAGCGCCAGGCCAACGATCTGGCCGGTGCCGCCAGCAGCCTGGACCATGCGCTTGAAATCGTCGCCGGCGACCCGGCGGTGCTGCAGGAACGTGCCGAACTGGCGCTGCTGCAGGGGCAGTGGGCGCAGGCGGAGACGTTCGCGCGCAAAGCGGTGGATCTGGGTTCGAAGACGGGGCCGTTGTGCCGCCGGCACTGGGCGACGATCGAGCAGTCGCGCCTGGCGCGGGGCGAGAAGGAAAATGCGGTGTCGGCGCATGCGCAGATTGAAGGCTGCACGGTGCCGGGGATCAAGCGGTACTGAGTTTTCAGCCAACGGCGCAGCCCCTCGTGGCTGGCTGCTTGGCCGCGTAAAGCAAAAGCCGCGCTTGGCCGGGCGGGGTGGGTTCGCGGGGGACGCCGTGAACCCGTCCTTGGGGGCTTGGCCGCGGCATCCATGCCGCGGACACCCCCGCGAACCCGCCCCGCCCGACCTCTGACAGTTTCGGTGTGCTGCCAGCCACGGAAGAGAAAAAGAAAATCAAAAGCGGGTCGCGCGCTGCGCGCACTCGTTGTGGGGTCGGAGCCGTTT
>NZ_JABEME010000020.1 GCF_013004645.1 Stenotrophomonas africana
CTCCATGACCTGCTCTACGCTGCCAACCGCAACGCGTTCCCCTATGCTCCAACGCACGCCCCTCGGACACCCCGCATGCCGCCCCTGCTGAAAATCCGCACCGAGCGCGGGCAGATGTCGGCCATCGAGCGCCGCATCGCCGACTTCATCCTCGACAACGCCCACCTTCTGCGTGACTACTCGTCGCAGCAGCTGGCCAGTGCGCTCGGCATCAGCCAGTCCAGCGTGGTGAAGTTCAGCCAGAAGCTCGGCTTCAAGGGCTACCCCGACCTGAAGTACTCCATCGGCCAGGACGTAGCCCGCGTCGGTGCCGATCCACAACAGGCGCCCAGCGAACCCGACAGCGGCGACGATTACCTGCGCCTGGGCGAGGCCCTGCGCCGCAGCAAGGCACAGGCTGAAGAGGAAACCCGACAGACCAATCCACGCGAGGAAATCGAGCGCATCGTGCAGCTGCTTGATGGCGCACCGAAGCTGTTCGTGTACGGCCTGGGTGACGATGGCCTGTTCGCGCGCGAGTTCGCCATGCGACTGTCGCTGCTCGGCCTGTTGGTGGTGCCGCATACCGACCCGATCCTGATGCTGGCCAACCTCTCGGCTGCGCGCCCCGGCGATGCGCTGCTGGTGTTCTCCGAATTCGGCAACCTGCCGCAGCTTTCGCAGCTGTCACGCCAGTTCCAGGACATGGGTGGCAAGGTGATTTCCATCACCCGCCATACCGCCAACCCGCTACGCGCGCATGCTGACGCAGCACTGGTGGTGTGCGCGCACGATCGCACGCCGCAGGTCGCGCAGCTGCTGTACCGTAGCGCCATGCACGCCCTGCTCGATTTCCTGTTCGTGCTGCTCTGCCACACCAATCCGGACCGCCAGCAGCAGCTGGCGGTGAACCTGGAGCGGATCGACCACCTGCTGGATTCCTGACCGGAGCACCTGTTGATGAAATCGCTGGTCCGTCTCGCTACCGCTGCGCTGCTGCTTGCCGCGGCGGTGTCCGTCCACGCTGCGCCGCTGGAAGGTGCGCGCCAGCTGATCGTGGTCACCAGCGAAAGCTGGGACAGCACGCAGGGCCAGCTGCAGGCCTATGTGCGTGATGGCAAGGGCTGGCACGCGCATGGACAGGCGTTCCCGGTGGCACTGGGCCGCACCGGCAGCGCCTGGGGCCTTGGCCTGCACCCGGCGCAGGCCGATGGCCCGCAGAAGCAGGAAGGCGACGGCCGCAGCCCGGCGGGCGTGTTCGCGCTCGGCAGCGCGTTCGGCTATGCCGTCACCCGCCCCGGCACCGCCATGCCCTACCAGCCGATGCTGGACAGCAGCTACTGCATGGACGTACCCGGCTCGCCGTTCTACAACCGCATCGTCGATGAGAAGAAGGTCGGCAGTGCAGCGGTCAAGGGCTCCACCGAGCCGATGCGGCTGGATCTGCACAACAAGGGCGACGTGCGTTACCAGGAAGGCTTCGTGATCGCCCACAACCCGGACAACCAGCCCGGCAAGGGCAGCTGCATCTTCGCCCATCTGTGGCGCCAGCCGGGTGAGGCCACCGCCGGCTGCACCGCCATGCCGCAGGCACGCATGCAGGCCCTGCTGGACTGGTTGCGCCCGCAGGATGCGCCGCGCTTCGTGCTGCTGCCGCGCGCCGAGTACACGCGCCTGCAGGCCCAGTGGCAGCTGCCCGCACTGCGCGGAGACGCCCGTTGAGCGCGCAGGACGAACCGCAGCTGCAGCGCGCGGTCAGCCGCTGGCAGATCGTCGGCCTGTCGATCAACGATGTGATCGGCAGCGGTATCTACCTGCTCCCAGCCGCCACCGTCGCCCTGCTCGGCCCCTTCAGCCTGTGGGGCGTGGTCGCCGCCGGCATCGTCGTCGCGCTGCTGGTGCTGTGCTACGCGCAGGCCGCCAGCTACTTCGATGAGCCCGGTGGCAGCTACCTGTATGCCCGCGAGGCCTTTGGCCGCTTCGCCGGGTTCGAGATCGGCTGGATGATCTGGCTGACCCGCATCAGCTCGGCGGCCGCATTGAGCAATGCCCTGGCCGATGCAGTCGCGCGGTTCTGGCCGTGGGCGGGTGCCGGCATGGGGCGCATCGCGATCATTGTGATATCGCTGGGCTTCCTCACCGGCGTCAACATCATCGGCGTGCGCTCGGCCGCGCGCACCGGCGTGGTGCTGGTGATCGGCAAGATGCTGCCGCTGCTGCTGTTCGTGGCCATCGGCGCGTTCTACATCGACCCGCAGCTGGCCTTCTCCGGACAACGCCCGGACCCGCATGACCTGCAGCGCATGGGTGAAGCCGCCTTGTTGCTGCTGTACGCCTATGCCGGCTTCGAGAACATCCCGGCCGCCGCCGGCGAGTATCGTAATCCGCGCCGCGATATTCCGTTCGCGCTGATCACCATGATCATCACCGTCACCGTCATCTACGGCGCGGTGCAGGTGGTGGCGCAAGGCACGCTGGCCGGCCTGGCCAGCTCGGCCACGCCGCTGGCCGACGCCGCTGCCGGCTTTGGCGGCGAAGCACTGGCGCTGATCCTCACCGTAGGCGCGACCATCTCCATCCTCGGCACCAACAGCAACACGATGATGATGGGCCCGCGCTTCCTGTTCGCGCTGGCCCGCGATGGCTACGGGCCGAAGATCCTGGCGCAGGTGCATCCGCGCTTCCACACACCGGCCGCGTCGATCCTGTGCCAGGGCCTGATCGCGCTCGGTCTGGCCCTGTCCGGTTCGTTCGTGCAGCTGGCCCTGCTGTCGATGACCACGCGCCTGTTCGCCTACATCGGAACGGCCGCTGCGGTACTGGTGCTGGCCAAGCGCTATGCCGACCGCCCCGGCGCGTTGAAGCTGCCGGGTGGTCCACTGATTCCGGTGTTGGCGCTGCTGCTGTGCGTTGCCCTGTTCGCCAGTGCCAGCTGGCAGAACACTGCAGCGGCGCTGGTGGCGTTCGCCATCGGCGCGGTGATCTACAAGCTGCCGCGAAAAGATGCCGACGCCGGATGACCGGTAGCGCCGGGCATGCCCGGCGGATTGATCTGGCGATCACGCTGCCGGACCGGGCCGTTAACCGCCACGCAGGCACGATCAGGCTTCGTCCACAACGGAGCCTTCCATGACCGAGTACCAGATCCCCGGCCGCGTACCGGACGACAGCACGCCGCGCGATGCGGTCAGCAACTACTGGCGTGAGCGCTACACGGCCGAACCGTATTACGACGACCAGCTGTTCTTCGAGGATTATGAACCGGCCTACCGCATCGGCCACGCCGCGCGTGCGCAGGACATGATCCGCGCCTACGAACAGGTCGAAGCTGAACTGGAGTCGCGCTGGGCCAGCGAGCGTGGCCGCAGCCGGCTGGAATGGGCGCAGGCGCGCGGTGCCGTTCGCCGTGGCTGGGAGGATGCACAGCTGGCGGACCCGCGGTTGAAGCGATAACGCCATGCTTTTGTCGGGCCGAGCCTACGCTCGGCTCGACTCCACAAACGCCGCACGACAGCCGAGCATTGGCTCGGCTCTACACATTCACTCCTGTTCCGGCAGCGGCGGCACGACCGCGCTGCGCTTGCTCTCACCGCCACCGGCGGCGATCAGGTCGCGGGTGTTCTTCTGCACCGCCACCGCGCCGAACAGCGACAGTGCATACGCCATGCCGTAGAAGCCCTTCTCGCTCGGTGCGAGCGTGGCATTCCACAGGCCAACCAGCAGCAGCATCAACGCCGACAGCAGTGCGAACCAGCACAGCGCGTAGTACAGGCCACTCACCGGAATGCCCTCGACGCGGTCACGCACGCTCTTCTGCAGCGACACCGCCGCGAACAGGCCGAACAGCAGCAGGGTCAGGTAGTAGCCCTTTTCGTTGAGCGCCATCGTGGCGTTGAACAGACCGATCAGGTAGGCCGCCGCACCCAGCAGCAGGGCCACCCATGAGGCGGCGATGAAGGCGGTGGAGGGCTTGTGGGGCATGGCAGTGTTCATTGCAGATCCTTGGCAGGCAGACGGGCACGCTTTGCCCGGGCGTGCCCACCCTAGACGATCCCGCCGCGCTCGCACAGGGGTCGCAGGACCTTCGGGCCACGACGCTCACGGCGCCAGTGGTATACAAGGGACAGCCCGGCCATCCGCATCCCCGCACTGGAGATACCCATGACCCGCACGCCCCTGCTGCTCGCCCTCGGCCTGGTGCCGATCCTCGCCACCTCCGCCTGCAACGCTGCCGGTCCGGAGACGACACAGGACGCCAAGGCCTCCCCGGCCGCCAGCGTCGACCAGCGCCCGTTCACCGCCACCGAAATCAGCCGCTTCGACCAGCCGTGGGCGATGACCTTCCTGCCGGACGGCAGCCTGCTGGTCACCGAAAAGCGCGGCAAGCTGCAGCACCTGGACCTGGCCAGCGGCCACAAGCATGAGATCACCGGCGTTCCGAAGGTCGCTTACGGCGGCCAGGGCGGCTTCGGTGACGTGATCCTGCACCCGCAATTCGCGAGCAACCACGTGATCTACCTCAGCTATGCCGAGGAAGGCACGCTGGACACCCGCGGCGCTGCCGTGGCCCGTGCCACGCTGGCGCTGGATGCCAACGGTGCCGGCCAGCTGAAGGACCTGAAGGTGATCTGGCGACAGAGCCCGAAGGTGAGTGGTGAAGGCCACTACGGCCATCGCCTTGCTTTCGGTCCGGACGGCAAGCTGTGGATCAGCTCCAGCGAGCGCCAGAAGTTCGATCCGGCGCAGGACATGGGCGGCAACCTCGGCAAGATCATCCGCCTCAACGATGATGGCAGCCTGCCCGCCGACAACCCGTTCGCCTCGCAGGGCGGCGTGGCCGCGCAGGTGTGGTCACTGGGCCACCGCAACATCCTGGGCATGGCCTTCGATGCCAACGGCAAGTTGTGGGCGCATGAAATGGGCCCAGCCGGCGGCGACGAACTGAACCTGATCGTGCGCGGCGCCAACTACGGCTACCCGATCGTCTCCAACGGCGACCATTACGACGGCCGGCCGATTCCCGACCACAGCACGCGCCCGGAATTCGCCGCACCGAAGGTGACCTGGACACCGGTGATCTCGCCGGCCGGCTTCGTGATCTACAGCGGCAGCCTGTTCCCGCAATGGAAGGGCAGCGGCTTCATCGGTGGGCTGTCGTCGACCTCGCTGGTGCGTGTGGCCTTTGATGGCGACAGCGCGCGCGAAGCCGAGCGCTTCAACATGGGCGAGCGCATCCGCGAAGTGGAACAGGGCCCGGATGGCGCGCTGTGGCTGCTGGAAGACGGCAGCAAGGCGCGCCTGCTGAAGCTGACACCGAAGACCTGATGCCCCGGTAGTGCCGGCCGCTGCCCGGCACGTCTGTCCGCAACGGCCCCGCACGCGGGGCCGTCTGCGTTCATTGGATGGTGATGACCTTCACCTCGGTCTTCGTGCAGGCCTGGTCCAGGCACTGCCCTTTCAACCACACCTGTCCATCGCCGATCATCACGCCCTGCTGGTTGACGAAGACCTTGCCGAAGTCCTGTTCGGACACCGCCTTGACCACCGCCGAGGTGATGATCTTCTCGTAGTTGCGCTGGAACTCACCGGGGCCGGTGATCTTCTTTCCGCCGCTGATGTTCAACGGAAAGCGCACTTCCTCGACCACGGCAGCACGATCACCACCGACCACGGCGGTCTTGAACGCGTTGAAGACCTTTTCGTACTGCGCAGCATCACCGAGCAGCGTCTCGATGCGCGCACGCGCATCTTCGGCGGCCGGGTCTGCTGCAGGCGTAGCCGGTGCGGCGGCGGGTTCAGCGACAGGCTCGACCGCAGGCGTCGCTGCAGCACTGGCCTCCATCGGCGGCGGCGCATCGGCCGCGGGCTCGGCCGGCGGCGCCGGCTGCGAACAGGCCGCCAGCAGCAGGGCGGGAATCAACACAGCGATCGTACGCATGCGCGGGCATCCATCGGTTCAAGAACACCGATGGTAGCGCCGCCGCAGTGAGGACAACAAAAAGGGGACGGAGGGGATTGAGTCGTTAGTGCCACAAACGACTCAATCCCCTCCGTCCCCTTTTCTTCGATCAGGCCTTCAGCAGCTCGAACTGCACGGCTTCGCCTGCCGCCGACGAGGCGCAGACCCACAGGTCGAAGTGGCCCGGCTCGGCACGCAGCACGCCGTCGCGGCCGGTGAACGCCAATTGCTCACGGGTGAGGGTGAATACCACGTCGGTCGACTCGCCCGGCTGCAGTGCCACCTTGCGGAAGTCCTTCAGTTCGCGCACCGGACGCACGCGGCTGGCGACACGGTCGTGGACGTACAGCTGCACCACTTCCTCCCCGGCCACGTCGCCGCTGTTGGTCAGCGTGGTGGTGACGGTCAGGGTGTCCTCCCAGCCGAGCTGCGCCGCGCTCAGCTGCGGCACGCCGTAGGCGAAGGTGGTGTAGCCGATGCCGTGGCCGAACGGGTACAGCGGTTCGTTCGGGATCTCGCGCCAACGGGCCTTGAACTCCGACATCGTCGGCAGTTCCGGGCGGCCGGTGCGCGGGTGGTTGTAGAAGTACGGCTGCTGGCCGGACACCTGCGGGAAGCTGACCGGCAGGCGGCCGGACGGGCTGTAGTCGCCGAACAGCACATCAGCCACGGCATGGCCGGTCTGCGTGCCCAGATACCAGGTCACCGCCACCGCCTGTGCATTGCGCACCGCGCCCTGCAGTGCCAGCGCGCGACCGTTGCGCAGCAGCACCACCAGCGGCTTGCCGGTCATCGCCACGGCTTCGGCCAGCGCCTGCTGTGCCGGCGGCAGGGTGATCTCCACGCGCGACTGCGCTTCACCGCTGTAACGCTGCGGTTCGCCCAGCGCCAACACCACCACGTCGGCGCGCAGCGCGGCCGCCACCGCGGCTTCGGTGCCGCCCGGAATCGCGGTTTCCAGCTCGCAGCCCGGCACGATCTCCAGCAGTGCTTCATCGCCGATGGCGGCGCGCACGCCGGTTTCCAGATCCACATAGCGCTGCTTGTCACCGAACAGCGTCCAGCAGCCCTCGATGTTCTCGCGGTCCTGCACGAACGGGCCGATCAGCGCGATCTTCTGCCCGTTCTTCTGCAGCGGCAACACGTTGTCGCGGTTGTTCAGCAGCACGATCGAACGGCGCGCGGCATCGCGCGACAGTGCGTCATGCGCAGCAATGTGCGAGGTGTCGGCTTCACGCGCCGGGTCCAGCGAACGGTACGGGTCATCGAACAGGCCGATGGTTTCCTTCAGCCACAGGATGCGGCGCACGCCTTCATCCAGCACGCTCATCGGCACGTCGCCGCTCTCGACCAGGCCCGGCAGGTGCTCGGCGTAGAAGCCGCTCTGCATGCTCAGATCCAGGCCGGCGGTGAACGCCTTGGCAGTGGCATCGCGGTCGTCGGCGGCATAGCCGTGCGCGACCAGTTCCATGTCGGCGGTGTAGTCGGAAATCACCACGCCCGGGAACTTCCATTCGCCGCGCAGGATGTCGGTCAGCAGTTCGGCGTTGGCACTGGCCGGCACGCCGTTGATGTCGTTGAACGAGGACATCACGGTGATCGCGCCGGCATCGAAAGCGGCCTTGAACGGCGGCAGATGCACGTCGCGCAGGGTCTGCGGCGAAATATCCACCATGTTGTATTCCATGCCAGCCATCACCGCGCCGTAGGCGGCGAAGTGCTTGGGCGTGGCCAGCAGCGAATCGGCGGCGCGCAGGTCGCTGCCCTGGAAGCCACGCACGCGGGCGGCGGCGAACGCACAACCCAGCACCACGTCCTCACCGGCACCTTCGGCGCCACGGCCCCAGCGCTGGTCGCGGGCGATGTCCACGGCCGGGGCATAGGTCCAGTGCAGGCCGGCGGCGGTGGCTTCGATGGCGGTGGCGCGCGCGGTGCGCTCGGCCAGGTCCGGCTCGAAGCTGGCGGCCTCGCCCAGCGGGATCGGGAACACGGTGCGCATGCCGTGGATGACGTCGGCAGCCAGGATCACCGGGATGCCCAGGCGGCTTTCCTCGGTGGCGACCTGCTGGATGCGGCGGCCCAGTTCGGCGCCCACACCATTGAACAGCGAGCCGACCTTGCCCTCGCGCACCTGCTGCAGCACCTGGTCGGCATTGCGCACGTTGGCTTCCGGGTTCACGTCCGGGGCGAACGGGCGGACCATGTCCGCGAAGACACCCAGCTGGCCGACCTTTTCCTCGACGGTCATCTGGGCAATGAGGGATTCGATGCGATCGGAGGCCACCGGCAGTCCTTGATGAAAACGTTTACAAGCCCGGCATTCTAGCGATCCCGAGCCGTTTGGCGAGAGGTTTCTTCATTCAGTTTCAGCCACCAGCGGGGACCGTATGGCCCCGCCGGGGGCACCGCAGCTTACTCCGAGCCGGCCAACTGGCGCTGCCCGGCCATCAACATGGCGTCGCTGGAGGCCTGGAACACCCGCAGGCCAAACGCCGGCAGGATCGCCAACAGGTGGTCGAAGATGTCCGACTGCACCGCCTCGTACTCGCCCCAGGCAGTGCTGCGGGTGAAGCAGTACAGCTCCAGCGGCAGGCCTTCGGTGGTCGGCTGCAGCTGACGTACCAGCAGGGTCATATCGGTATGGATGCCCGGGTGGCTCCGCAGGTAGCGCTCCACATAGGCCCGGAAGGTACCCAGGTTGGTCACGCGGCGGCTGTTGACCTCGGCCACGCCCTGCTCGCGCAGACGCCCGTTCCACTGGCCCAGTTCCTGCTCCTTGGCCTGCAGGTAGTCGCGCAACAGCGCGAATTCGCCAAGGAAGGCCAGATCACCCTCATCCAGGAAGCCGACGCTGTGCTGGTCCAGGTACAGCGCGCGCTTGATCCGGCGGCCACCGGCCTCCTGCATGCCGCGCCAGTTCTTGAACGACTCGGTCACCAGCTTCTTGGTCGGGATGGTGGTGATGGTCTTGTCGAAGTTCTGCACGGTGATGGTGTGCAGGGCGATGTCGATCACATCACCATCGGCGTTCTGGCTGGGCATCTCGATCCAGTCGCCGATGCGCACGCGGCCATCGCCGCTGATCTGCACGCTGGCCACCAGCGACAGGATGGTGTCCTGGAAGATCAGCATCAGCACTGCGGTGGCTGCGCCGAGGCCGGTGACCAGCGGACCCAGCTTCACCCCCAGCAGGGTGGCGATGATCGACAGGCCAGCGGCCACGAACACCACGATCTTGACCACCTGCAGGTAGCCCTTGATCGGCTTGTTGCGCGCATCGGGCTTGCGCTCGTACAGGCTGTTGGCCGCGTCCAGCGCATGCGAAAACGCCATCGACACCGTCAGTACGGCCCACACGATGCACAGCTTGATGATGACGTTGACCAGGCCGGGCGGCAGGTCGGGGATGAGGGTGATGCCCGAGGCGATCACCTGGCTGGGCACCACGTTGGACAGGCGCGAAATGACCCGCATCAGGTGGCTGCCACGCCCGGACTCGGCACCCGGCAGGCGCTGCAGCAGGCGCCGCAGGCCACGCACCAGGATGCGCTTGGTCACCCAGTTGGCCAGGCCGGCTGCGATCAGCAGCGCCGAGATCATCAACGCCAGGTAGGCGCCGGGATAGGGTTCCAGTGTGTTCTGCAGCTTTTCCAGCCACTGTACCGCCACCACCGCGTCCACCATCAGTTGTCTCCTTTCTTGATTGCTGTTGAGGTTGCCGGCCAACGACCGGCGCTACCGGGGTTGCTGGCCAATGACCGGCGCGGCCGGGTCAGTCCCGCGAACGTTCGATGATCACGCCCACCGCGCGCGCGCCGCGCACCGCGCCCGGCTTGCTCAGCTTCAGGCGCAGCCACTTCACGTCGAATTCGTCCAGCACAATCTGCGCGCAGCGCTCGGCCAGGGTCTCGACCAGGCCGAATTCCGATTCGCGCACGAACTGCTCCAGGCGCTTGCTCACCGCCTTGTAGTTCAAGGTATGGGCGATGTCGTCGGTGGCAGCGGGGCGACGGTTGTCGAAACCCATTTCCAGGTCGAACACCAGGTCCTGGCGGATCCGTCGTTCCCAATCGTAGATCCCGATCAGGGCGTCGATCGTCAGCCCTTCGATGAAAACCTTGTCCATTGCGCTTACCGGCACGAATACAGGCGGCCATGGTAACGGCACGGCGGTGAGCCTGCCCGGAACGGGCGATGAGCGGCCGGCAGGGAGACTGCGCCGGAAAAGACAAAGGGCCCCACTAGCAGGGCCCTTTGGTACTACCGTTTGTCCCCGGGGGGAGCTGGAATCCAGCCGCGAGTCCCGGTGGCGCAGGCACGCAGATTAGGCAAGGACCAGATCGCCGGTCAAGGCCAATTCCGACAGGCAGGTCAGGTATTCGTCCGAGGCAAAACGCAGAAAATCAGCCGCGCGGACAACGACGTTCCCTGATGGTCGCCGCCGCCCACTCTGGCGAACATCGATCCCTCCTTCACCACCGCACATGACGATGGCTCCCTACGATGTACTGCGGCGCGCGTTGTCAGCGGAGCGTCTGTCTACTTACGAGAGAATCGCATCGACCTGCAGCCCCGACGTCACGGCCGAATCCCTGTACCTGTGGAACATGCGGATGTGCAGTGCACTGATGATGCCGGTCCATCTGTGCGAAGTGGTCACCCGCAACGCCGCTGCAGCTGTGCTCGCCCGGCAGCATGGCCCGCGTTGGCCCTGGAATGATGCCTTTCGACGCAGGCTGCCAACCTCATCCAGTACTTCTCCGCGCACGGCACTGGAACAACTTGCCAGCCGCGTAACCGATACACCTGGGATCGTCGCCAACCTGCCAATGGTGTTCTGGCAGCAGCTCTTCACCTGTCGCTTCGACTCCACGCTTTGGATACCCGCACTCAGCAGGGTTCTGCAGCATGCTCCCTCTGCTCATCCCAGTGCCGTCAGGAAAGCCATCCATGCGGATATCGGACGCATCCGCCACCTACGCAACCGCATCGCGCACCACGAGCCCATCCTGGAACGTGACATCGGCGCCGACCTGGCCGCGATCGGGCGGCTGATCCACGCCCGCTGCCCGCACACCCTGGGGTGGCTGCAGCGCCATGAGCGGGCGACGACGGTGTTGGCCGCGTCGCCGTTGGCAGGGCGTCCGTAATGCGTCCGCCGGGCGTGGCCCGGCGCTACGGAGGCCTGCCTGTAGAGTCGAGCTTGCTCGACTGCTCTGTGTCCGTCATTGCGCCCAGTCGAGCAAGCTCGACTCTACAAACGCCGATCGAGCGGTTCGCCCGGCCGGGGGCTCACACCGCCGGCAGCGTCGCCATGTCCCAACGCGGGGTCACATCCACCTTCGGCGGGCTGTGCTGGCCGGCCTGCAGGCGCAGCGCGCCGGCGAAGGCGATCATCGCGCCGTTGTCGGTGCACAGTGCCGGCCGCGGGAAGCAGGCACGGCCGCCGAGACGCTCGGCCATCTGCTTCAGGCGCGCACGCAGGCGGGTGTTGGCACCGACGCCACCGGCCACCACGATCACATTGGTTCCGGCCGCTTCCAGCGCACGCTCGCACTTGATCGACAGGGTCTCGACCACCGCGTCTTCAAAGCCGCGGGCGATGTCGGCGCGGGTCTGTTCGCTCTGGTCGCTGTCGCGCCAGGCCATCAGGACCTGGGTCTTCAGGCCGGAGAAGCTGAAATCCAGCCCCGGGCGGTCGGTCATCGGCCGCGCGAAGCGGTACGCGCCCGGCGTGCCCTGCTCGGCCAGCCTGGCCAGCTGCGGGCCCCCCGGGTACGGCAGGCCCATCAACTTGGCGGTCTTGTCGAAGGCCTCGCCGGCAGCATCGTCCAGGGTCTCGCCCAGCAGGCGGTACTGGCCGATGGCGTCCACTGCCACCAGCTGGGTATGGCCACCGGACACCAGCAGCGCCACGAACGGCGCTTCCGGCGGGTCGTCCTCCATCAGCGGGGCCAGCAGGTGGCCTTCCATGTGGTGGACGCCCACCGCCGGGACCTCCAGCGCCCACGCCAGCGACCGGGCCACGCCCGCGCCGACCAGCAGCGCACCGACCAGGCCGGGGCCTGCGGTGTAGGCCACGCCATCGATATCGCCCACGCCCAGGCCCGCTTCGGCCAGGGTCTGGCGTACCAGGGGCAGCAGCTTGCGGACGTGGTCGCGGCTGGCCAGCTCGGGCACCACACCACCGTATTCGGCGTGCAGGGCGATCTGGCTGTAGACCGCATGGGCGCGCAGGGCCGCGCTGCCGGACAGGTCGGTGTCATACACCGCCACGCCGGTCTCATCACAGGAAGATTCGATGCCAAGGACTCGCATGCCTGCTATTATGACGCCCCTGCCGCCCCCTCGGGGGACGTGCAGATCTCACTGCTTTCGAACCCCCGGCCCGTATTCAGGGTTGGCCGCTTGCAGTTTGTCGTTTCGCCGCTATAATGTGCGGCTCGCCGGGCGTGACCCGGTTCTACTGTGTCCCGGAGATTCCATGCCCAGCGTCAAAGTCCGCGAGAACGAGCCCTTCGAGTTTGCTCTTCGCCGCTTCAAGCGCACTTGCGAAAAGGCCGGTGTGCTGGCCGAAACCCGCAAGCGCGAGTTCTACGAAAAGCCGACCCAGGAGCGCAAGCGCAAGGCCGCCGCTGCTGTGAAGCGTCAGCTGCGCCGCTCGTCGCGCGACGTCACCAAGCGTCAGCGCCTGTACTGATCGGACGCATCTTCATTGCGGCGGGCCTGCCTGCCGCGATGGAGCCGAAGCCGGCACGCGCGAGCGTCGCCGGCTTTTTGCGTTTCCGGGTTCGGGCATCCGCCCCGCCCCACCTACCACCACGAGGTTCCTCATGAGCATGAAGCAGCAGCTCACCGAAGACATGAAGGCCGCCATGAAGGCGGGCGAGAAGCACAAGCTGGGCGTGATCCGCCTGATCAACGCCGCCATCAAGCAGCGCGAAGTGGACGAGCGCATCGAGCTGGATGACACCGCCGTGATCGCCGTGCTCGACAAGATGGTCAAGCAGCGCAAGGACTCGGTCAGCCAGTTCGAAGCCGCCAACCGCGAAGACCTGGCCGAGATCGAGCGCGCCGAGATCGTGGTCATCGAAGCCTACCTGCCGGCCAAGATGGGCGAAGCCGAGATCGTGGCCGCCATCCAGGCCGCCATCGCCGAAACCGGTGCCTCCGGCCCGGCCGACATGGGCAAGCTGATGGGCGCACTGAAGCCCAAGCTCGCCGGCCAGGCCGACATGGGCCTGGTCTCCAAGCTGGTCAAGCAGCAGCTGGCGTAAGCCATTGCCGGGGTCGGATCCCTTTCGCTCGCGAAAGGGCTCTGACCCCATCGATGCACCCGCTTCACCGCACCTTCGTCGGTCGCCTGCTACAACCGCACACATGGTTGAACCCGAGCCCAACGTTCCCGTGTCACTGCACAAGTACATCAAGCGCCTGCAGGACAGCTTCCCGATGGCGGTGGCCAAGCGCTTCATCGACGTCGACGTGCTGACCCAGGCAGCTTCCGTCTCCTTCTACGCCCTGCTGTCGATGGCACCGTTGCTGGTGCTGCTGCTGTGGCTGACCGCCTCGCTGTACCCACCGGCCCAGCAGGCGCTGATCGACCAGATCAGCTCGGTGGCCGGCAGCAGCGCGGCTACCGTGGCCGAAACCGTTCTGAAGAACGCCGACAACCAGCCGGATGTCGGCTCGCTGGCGGGCGTGTGGAGCACGCTGTTGTTGTTCGTCGGCGCCACCGCCGTGTTCGCCCAGCTGCAGAACGCACTGAACCTGATCTTCCGCACCAGCGGCGAGCGCCTGGAAGGCCTCAAGGCCTGGCTGCGCAAGCGCGTGTTCTCGTTCGGCGTGGTGCTGGCGCTGGGCTTCCTGCTGATCCTGTCGATGACCGCCACCACGGTGCTGCAGGTGGCCTTCGCGCAACTGCCCTCGATCCTGCCCGCGCTGGGGTACGTCACGAGCCTGCTGCTGTACGCGGTGGGGTTCGCCTTCATGTACCACTACCTGCCCGACCGTCGCGTGGCGTGGCGCCAGGCCTTCATCGGCGGCGTCATCACCTCGGCACTGTTCGCGCTGGGCCGCTATGGCATCGGCGTCTACATCGCCACCGTGGCCCCCGGCAGTGCCTACGGCTCGATGGGTGCGCTGGTGATCTCGCTGGTCTGGATCTACTACGCCACCGTCGTGTTCTTCGTTGGCGCCCTGATGACGGCGGTGATCGATGAGCGCCTGCGCGCGCGTCATCACCTGGCCGCAGCCGGCATTGATCCGGCAACCGCCAGCCAGGTGCCCGACAGGGGGTAAACTAGGCCGACCGCCCCCGGTTCCGTCGCGTGGTCCTGCACCGCGCCCTGCCCTGTTGCCCATGGCCCGTATCCCCGACGCTTTCATCGACGATCTGCTCGCCCGCTCCGACATCGTCGAGGTGGTGGGCAGCCGCGTGCCGTTGAAGCGACAGGGCAAGGAATACGCAGCGCGCTGCCCGTTCCATGACGAGCGCTCGGCGTCGTTCACGGTCTCGCCCACCAAGCAGTTCTATCACTGCTTCGGTTGCGGCGCGCACGGCACCGCCATCAGCTTCCTGATGAACTACGACCGCCTCGAATTCCTCGACGCGGTGGATGAACTGGCCAAGCGCGCCGGCATGGAAGTGCCGCGCAACGAGAGCCCGCGCAGCCCCCAGCAGCAGGACGACAGCCGCGAGCTGTATTCGGCGCTGGACGCGGCCACCAAGTTCTTCCAGAAGAATCTGGAGGGCAGCGAGAAGGCACGCAGTTACCTCGATGGGCGTGGCGTGGACGAAGAGAACCGCGCGCGTTTCCAGATCGGTTACGCCCCGGACGGCTACAGCGGCCTGCGCGACGCGCTGGGCAAGGACGAGCGGCGCATGAAGCTGCTCGACCGCGCCGGCCTGTTCTCCAAGAACGACCGCGGCCACGTCTACGACAAGTTCCGCGACCGGGTGATGTTCCCGATCTTCGATCGCCGTGGCCGGGTGATCGCCTTCGGCGGCCGCGTGTTCGAGAAGGACGACGGCCCGAAGTACCTCAACTCGCCGGAGACCGCGCTGTTCCACAAGGGCCGCGAACTGTACGGCCTGTGGCAGGTGCGCCAGGCAAACCAGAAGATCGAGCGGCTGATCGTGGTCGAGGGCTACATGGACGTGGTCTCGCTGTTCCAGTTCGGCGTCACCCAGGCGGTGGCAACGCTGGGTACCGCCACCACGCCGGACCATGCCGAGCTGCTGTTCCGCAACGCGCCGGACGTGTTCTTCTGCTTCGACGGCGACGCCGCCGGCCGCCGCGCTGGCTGGAAGGCGCTGGAGTCGGTGCTGCCGCGCATGAAGGATGGTCGCCAGGCCTTCTTCCTGTTCCTGCCCGATGGCGAGGACCCGGACACCATCGTGCGGAAGGAAGGCGCCGAGGCCTTCAACGAACGCCTGAAGCAGGCCACGCCGCTGTCGCAGTTCTTCTTCGACGAGCTCACCCGTGAGATCAACCTGGGCACGCTGGACGGCAAGGCACGCCTGGCCGAGCGGGCCAAGCCGATGTTGGCGCAGATTCCCGACGGTGCCTTCGGCGACCTGATGAAGCAGCAGCTGGCGCAGCTGACCGGGCTCGGCGGCAACGCCCCGTCTGCGCGCGCGCCAATGCCTCAGCGCCAGCCGGCACGCACTATTCAACCGGTGGCCAAGCGCAGCCTGGTGCGCGGCGCGATCGCCGTGCTGCTGCAGCAGCCGTCGCTGGCACTGACGCTGGGGGGCAAGCACCATTTCCAGGGCCTGCGCCTGCCGGGCGTGGAGTTGCTGCTGGAGCTGCTGGGCCTGGTCGAGCAGCGCCCGGACATCAGCACCGGCGCCCTGCTGGAGCACTTCGACGGGCGAGAGGAACAGGCGTCACTGCACACGCTGGCCGCACAGACGCTGCCGGGCGACGACGCGATGTGGACCCAGGAACTGCACGATGCCGTGGCCCAGCTGGAGAAACAGCTGCTGGTGCAACGTCTGGAGGAGTTGTTGGCAAAGCAGCGCCAGCAGGGTCTGGACGATACTGACAAATACGAACTGCGCGAGCTGTTGAAGGCCCGCGCCGGACTGCGCTTGTAGCGGCAGGACGTTTTCACGGAGAGGACCATGCTGCTGCGCCTGACCTGCCTGCTGTTGTTGTCGCTCTGCCTGCCACTGACGGCCCTGGCCGAAGACGCGCCCCTCAACGAAGTCCGCCCCGGCCTGTATGCCGGTGGCCAACCCAGCGCCGCACAGCTGCAGGCCCTGGCCGCACAGGGCGTACGCACGGTGATCGACCTGCGCCAGCCCGACGAGGACCGTGGTTTCGATGAGACCCGCACGGCCGAATCGCTGGGCCTGCGCTACGTGCGCATCCCGGTGGCCGGCGCCGAGGGCCTGGATGCGGCCAACGTGCGCGCCGTGCACCAGGTGCTGCAGCAGAGCCAGGGGCCGGTGTTGCTGCACTGTGCGTCCGGCAACCGCGCCGGCGCCGTGCTCGGCCTGGTCAACGCACGCTACGAACACGCCAGCCCGGAACAGGCACTGCAGCTCGGCCAGCGCGCCGGCCTGAAGTCACTGGAAGCCGCCACCCGCCAGCGCCTGGCCACGCCGATCACCTCGCCCTGAACCCTCCGCACCAAGGACTCTGCCCACCATGACCCGCTGGTGGTCGCGCCTGCGACCGGACAACTTCACCCTCGCCCTGCTGTGCACCGTGGGCCTGGCCTCGCTGCTGCCGATGAAGGGCGCCGCCGCCATCGTCCTCGATGACGTCACCACCGTCGCCATCGCCGCGCTGTTCTTCCTGCATGGCGCGCGCCTGCCGCGCGAGTCGATCATCGGCGGCATGCTGCACTGGCGGCTGCACCTGACCATCCTGGCCTGCACCTTCATCCTGTTCCCGCTGCTGGGGCTGATGTTCAAGCCGCTGTCGGGCTGGCTGCTGACTCCGGAGCTGTACCTGGGCGTGCTGTTCCTGTGCACCCTGCCCTCCACCGTGCAGTCGTCCATCGCGTTCACCTCGATGGCGCGCGGCAATGTACCGGCAGCGGTGTGCAGTGCCTCACTGTCGAGCATCCTCGGCGTGTTCCTGACCCCGCTGCTGCTGACCGCGCTGGCCGGCACCTCCGGCGGTGTGCACGACCCGCTGCATGCGATCGGCGGCATCATGCTGCAGCTGCTGGTGCCGTTCGTCGCCGGCCATCTGCTGCGGCCGTGGATCGCCGGCTGGGTGGAAAAGCAGCGCGCGCTGCTGCGCTACACCGACCAGGCCACCATCCTGCTGGTGGTGTACTCGGCGTTCGGCGAAGCCGTCACCGAAGGCTTGTGGAGCAAGACGCCGCTGCTGTCGTTGCTGGCCGTGGCAGTGGTGGCCGCGGTACTGCTGGGCATCGCCATGCCGCTGATCACCTTCATCGCCCGCCGCCTGCGTTTCAACCGCGAGGACGAGATCGCCATCGTGTTCTGCGGCTCGAAGAAGAGCCTGGCCACCGGCGTGCCGATCGCCAAGGTGCTGTTCGCCGGCGGCAGCCTGGGCGCGATCGTGCTGCCGGTGATGATCTACCACCAGATCCAATTGATCGTCTGCGGCGTGATCGCGCAGCGCTATGCGCGGCGCAAGCCCTGAGCCGCAAATCCATCCACGCATGGCGTGGATCTACTGTAGAGCCGAGCCCATGCTCGGCTGGCGGTTGAACGGCGCGTGGATGATCACCAGACCGAATCGCTGTCCAGCAGCCGCGCCACGCTGAAGCGCGGCAGCCATACCTGCAGGTCATAACTGCGGTCACCAGCAGTGTGCCGCCTGGGCGACTCACCGTTGTAACTGGGCAGCGGACGTACACCACAGCGTTGAGGTGCCGTGCAGCCCCAGCCTTCCCCGCCACGCGCCTCGATACGCACGTTGTAAAGGTCCAGATCCTTCAGCAGTGCCGTCATCGGCGGGTACGCAATCATCTTCGGCTGCGTACGCATGCCATGTACGTTACCGGTCAGCACCAGCAGCCGCCCGTTCTTCGGCAGCGCCCGCGCGCGTGCTCTTACTTCTTCGGCCATCACCCGGTCACGCGTACCAGTGCCGGCCATGTTGGCGGGAAGCATGCGATCAAAGCCGAACACCTGCACGTCGCGCCCTTGGCTGCGCAGCACGCGTACCGCCTCGATCAGCTCAAGCATGTCCTCGCTGCGACGGCCGTCATGCATCCGGCTGCGGACGTTCCAATACGTCGTGCCACGCAATGCAGCGCGCGCCTCGGCTGTGCCGGCAGACGCCGTATAGGTCGCCAGCGCGGCGTTCTCGTCGGTCGGCAGCTCCAATGCCAACCGCACCGGTGTGCCATCGGCCGCGTAGGCCTCCATCAGCTCCCGTACCAGCAGCGGCGTCTCGCGGGTGCCGTGGAACTCACCCAGTACCAGCAGGCGATGGTCAGCGGCATGCTGGCGGATCTGCGCGGCGGTGTCGTCGGCATGCGCACTGAGGGCCATGCCCAGCGCCAGCAGCAGCGTGGCGGTCCAGCGGAAGATCGAATGCATCCCTGCGCCTTCCTTTCCTTGGGGTCAGGAACAGCAATGGCGACGCAGCTGGAAGAGATCAAGTGCAGCGCCGAGCCCACGCTCGGCTGCTTCTCCGATCAGCCCTCAGCCGAGCATGGCTCGGCTCTACAGTTGATCCACACCATGCGTGGATACACCAACCGGTCACAACCAAGGCAGGATCCAGTGGTCCACCAGCAGGAAGGCGAACAACGCCATCAGATAGACGATGGAGTAATAGAACATCTTCATCGAGAACAGCTCGTCCGGCGGATTGAGCATGCGCCAGGCATACCAGAGGAACACGGCGTTGAGCACGATCGCACCGCCCAGGTAGAACGCGCCGCTCATGCCCACCAGGTACGGCAGCAGGCACACCAGCGCCAGCACCACCGAATACACCATGATCTGCTTGCGGGTATGCACCACGCCGTGGGTCACCGGCAGCATCGGGATCTCCGCCTTGGCGTAGTCCTCGCGGCGGAAGATCGCCAGCGCCCAGAAGTGCGGCGGCGTCCAGATGAAGATGATCAGCACCAGCAGCGACGAGTACGCCCAGTCCGACGGGCCCTGCATGCCGGTCACTGCGGCCCAGCCCAGCATCGGTGGCATCGCGCCGGCCAGGCCACCGATGACGATGTTCTGCGAGGTCGCGCGCTTGAGGTACACGGTGTAGATCACCGCGTAGCCGATCAGCGAGGCGAAGGTCAGTACGGCGGTGATCAGGTTCACCCACAGCACCAGGATGGTCATCGACAGCACGATCAGCACGCCGGCGAACACCAGCACCTGCCACGGCTTGACCTTGCCCACCACCAGCGGACGCCACGAGGTGCGCGCCATCTGCGCATCGATGTGCGCATCCAGCAGCTGGTTGATCGCCGCCGCGGCCGAGGCCGCCAGCCAGATGCCGAGGAAGCCGAGCACGCCGGCGCGCACCTGCTCCCAGCTGGGCACGCCAGGAATGGCCAAGACCATGCCGACCAGGGCGGTGAAGACGATCAGGGCGACGACCTTGGGCTTGGTCAGGTCCCAGTACTGGCGGTAATTGGAAAACATGGGATCAGTCCGGGGCACGCAGGCGGGCCAGCAGGCTGACCAGTACGAACAACAGGGCAACGGCCACGCCGTTGTGGGCCACCGCCACTTCCAGCGGCAGCGCCAGCTTCACATTGAGGATGCCGAGGGTGACCTGCAGCACCAGCAGCGCGATCAGCGCGCTGGCCCAGCCACGCATGCTCGGCAGGCGGAACAGGCGCACGCCCAGCCACAGCAGGTAGACGGCCACCACCACCGCGAACAGGCGGTGCGCCATCTGGATGGCGATACGCGAGGCGCCATCGAGCACGCCGCCTTCGTAGTCCACGCCGATGCCGCGCCACAGGGTGAAGCCCTCGACGAAGTTGTGCTGCGGCCACCACTGGTTGGCACAGCGCGGGAAATTGTCCAGCGAGGCACTGCCGCCGCCGCAGGCCAGCGCCGCGTAGTTGGCGCTGACCCAACCACCCAGCGCGATCTGGGTGACCAGCACCGCCACGCCGATGCGCAACAGCCACTTCAGCTTCGGCGCCTCGGCCAGGGTGATCGGCATGTGCGTGGCGCGCCAGGCCATCCACACCAGCAGCGCGAACATCAGCATGCCGCCCAGCAGATGACCCATCACCACGATGGGTTTGAGCAGCAGGGTTACCGTCCACATGCCCAGCAGGGCCTGGAAGATCACCACCGCCAGGGTCAGCAGTGCAGCGCGCGCCAGGTCGATGTTGCTCCAGCGCAGCGCGGCGATCAGCAGGATCGCCTCGCCGATCAGCGCCAGCGCGCTGGCGGTGCCATGCCAGCCCATCATGTACAGCGGTATGCCGGCGGCCACCAGTACGCAGGCGGTCACTACCGCCGTGCTTCCGAATCGCCGCTTGCGCGTGGCCAACAGCGCCAGGGTCAGGATCTCGATGCCCAGCGCGCCGGCCAGGAAGCGGTGCACCTGCTCACGCCAGGCCTTGTGGGTCTCCAGCGGGCGGATCTCCGCCGCCGGGTGACCGATGGTCTCTTCCACGTGCTGCGGCCAGGTGGCCTGGCCATAGCAGGTTGGCCAGTCCGGGCAGCTCAGGCCGGCATCGGACAGGCGCACGAAGGCGCCGAACATGATCGTGCTCGCGGTCATGATCATGGCGAACCACGCCAGGCGGTGGAAATTGCGGTGCAGCGCCGGACGCGCGGAAAGGCTCATCAAACGGGACTCACTTCAGTTTCAGCAACGTGGCCATGTCCTTGCGCAGGCCACCCAGGTCGGTGCCCGGGGCATGACGCATGATCACGAAGCCGTTCGGATCGATCACGTAGACCGGCAATCCCGCCGGATCATCGACGCCAGGCAGCGCCGCGCGCAGGGCTGGCGACGGAGCCAACGGCCGCAACGCGGGCAGCGAGGCGATCGACGCCGGTGGCGTTCCCAGCCACAGAATCTCGACATTATCGGCGTTATGGCCGAACAGCTGCCACACCTTGCCCAGTCCCTGCGACAAAGTGACGCACTGCGCGTCGCAGGCACCGGCCGGCGCCACCAGCAGGCGCCAGGTACGGGCCTCGGGATTCCACGGATAAGGCTGGCCGCTGGCCAGGGTGGGCGCCTGCTGGCGCAGGTCCACCGGCGGCTTCAGCAGCTGGCCGGCATTGCGGTGCCCGGCTGGCTGCCAGCCGGTGAAGCGCAGCACGGCGGCCAGCGCCATCGCACCGAAGAACACGGCAAACAGCAGCACCAGGGTCCGGCGGCCGGAGCCGCGCGCCTGCGGGGACGTAGCAGTGTTCATGCGGGGCATTTTCTCATGGTTGGGTAAGGGATGCCGGTAGTGCCGGCTGCCGGCCGGCATCCAGGAAACCGAGGGCTTGCCGGCCAACGGCCGGCACTACCGGGTAATCACGCGCCTCCGGCGCCACTCCAGCACCAGCGCGACCACCAGCACGGTCAGGGCCAGCCCGAACCACTGCACGGCGTAGCCCAGGTGGCGCTGCGGCGGCAGCGTGTTCGGCAGCAGGTCCAGGTCGCGTTCGTCGCCGAAGGGCAGCGCCGGGTCCAGCCGCAGCACGCGGTCGGGCAATGCCGGCAGGCCAAGCGCGCGCGCCAGCCCCTCGGCCGGCAACCGGCTGGCCAGCCAGCGCCCGGCCTCACCGGTGGTGGAGAACGCCGGGCCCAGTGCCAGTCCCGCTGACGGCGGCGGCGCCAGCAGCCCACGTACGGCCACCGGCGAAGGCGGCGACGGCACATCCGGCAGGGTGCGATCCGGCGGCAGCGCGCGCCAGCCGAGATCGACCAGCAGCACGCTGCCTTCGTCACTGCGGAACGGGCGATAGATTTTCACCCCGGCGCGGCCATGCCGGGTCTGGTTGTCCAGCAGCACCACGCCGGGCAGGAAGCGGCCGTGGTCGGCCACGCCGTGCAACGCGCCGGTCGCCGCGAGTGCCTGCGACAGCGGCAACGCCTGTGCCACAGCTGGACCCTGCGCATCCAACATTGCCTGTTTGGCATGCATGCGCTGCAGCTGCCACAGCCCCAATGCGGTGAAACCGGCCATGGCCAGCACTGCCAGCAGCCATCCGATCACGCGCGTGTGCTGGCGCATCATGACAAGTCCGCGCAAACGCGGTCAGATAGGCCCATCCACCCTGCCCTCGAGCCGCGCATGAGTGATTCGTTGAAGACCCTGCTGGTAATCGCGTTTCTGATTGTCATCGTCTGGAATCTGGGCGCCGGCCTGTATTACCTGCTGGTCGACCGCGGCCAGACCAAGCGCACGGTCAACGCACTGACCCGCCGCATCGCGGTATCGGTGGCGTTGATCCTGCTGGTGATCGTGAGCATCTACATGGGCTGGATAAAACCGCACGGCATCGGCGGCTGAGGCCACCGATGCGTGCGCGGTCAAAGCACGTAGACGAACATGAAGAGCATCAGCCACACCACGTCGACGAAGTGCCAGTACCACGCGGCCGCTTCAAAACCGAAGTGGTTGTCGCGGGTGAAGTGCCCCTTGGCCGAACGCAGCCACATCACGATCAGCATGATCGTGCCCAGCAGCACGTGCGCGCCGTGGAAGCCGGTCAGCATGAAGAACGTCGAACCATAGATGCCAGAGCCGAGCGTCAGGTTCAGCTCCTTGTAGGCGTGGATGTACTCCTCCGCCTGCAGGGTCAGGAAGCCCAGGCCGAGCACCACGGTCAGGCCCAGCCAGATCAGCAGCTGGCGGCGGTTGCCGGCCTTCAGTGCGTGGTGGGCGATGGTCAGGGTCACGCCGGAGGTCAGCAGGATCAGCGTATTGATCAGCGGCAGGCCCCAGGCCGGGATGGTCTGGAACGCGCCACCGATCGCGGCCGGGCCGTTGGTCGGCCAACCTGCCGAATAGCCCTGCCAGAGCAGCTCGTTGGTCATCACCCCGCGGCCTTCGCCGCTGAGCCACGACAGGCCCAGGTTGCGGGTGTAGAACAGCGCACCGAAGAAGGCGCCGAAGAACATCACCTCGGAGAAGATGAACCAGATCATCCCCATCCGGAATGAGCCATCGACCTGGTGGTTGTAGTTGCCGGCCTGCGATTCGCGCACCACGTCGCTGAACCACCAGAACAGGGTCAGCACCAGCATCGCGATACCGATGTAGAACGTCCAGCGCCCCCAGCTGGCATCGTTGAGCCAGCTGGCCACGCCCACCATGGTCACCATCATCGCGATGGAACCCACGAACGGCCATTTGCTCTGGGCCGGGACGAAGTACACGTTGGCATCGGTCGGTGTCTGGGCCATGTCGGTATCCGGGTCAGGGTGCGGCGTGCGCGCCTTCCGAGGTAGCGGCCGGAGCCAGCCGATCGGACAGCGCGTCGTTGCGGTAGAAGGTGTAGGACAAGGTGATCGTCCTGATCTCCGGCGGCAGGTCCGGATCGACGATGAAACGCACCGGCATGTCGCGCTTCTCGCCGGCCTGCAGCGTCTGCGCGGTGAAACAGAAACATTCGGTCTTGCTGAAGTAGCCCGAGGCACGCGCCGGCGCCACCGAAGGCACCGCACTGCCGACTACCGCCTGCTGGCTGTCGTTGCGGGCGAAGTACAGCGCCTCGTTGAGCTCGCCGGGCACCACGTCCATGGTCAGCTGTTCGGGGTGGAACGACCACGGCAGGCGCGAATTGACGCCGCCATCGAACTCCACGCGCACAGTGCGCTTGCCGGCCGCCGCCCCCGCACTGGCTTCGCCACCGGGGCCGCGCTCCAGGCGCACACCGAACACCTTCTCGCAGGCGATGCGGTACAGCGGCACCAGCGAGAACGTGAGCAGGAACACCGCCACCGCCACACCGATCAGGCGCGGCAGCCCCGCACTGCGTGACGGTGTGCTGGCCGGTGCCTCGCTCATCGGCCGATCACCCCGCTGAGGATGAAGCCGACGTAGACCAGCACGGCGATGGCACCGACCCACATCGCCGTGCGCCTGGCGCGCTGGCGTTGCTGTTCGATGCCGTTTTCCGGGGCGTCGCCCGGGCTGTTGTAGAGCCGAGCCATGCTCGGCTGCTCCACGTCAGCCGAGCATGGCTCGGCTCTACAGGTCTGCAGCGGGCTCTCGTTATGCATGCCCCACCTCAATGCGTGATGTCGTCATGCGCCAGATCTCCCGGGCGGATGGTCGGCGGCGTCGTGAAGGTGTGCGCCGGTGCCGGCGACGGCAGCGTCCACTCCAGGCCGCGTGCACCCTCCCAGGACCGCGCCTCGGCCTTCTCGCCACTGCGCAGCGAGGACAGCAGGATCGCCGCCATCATGAACGGGGTGACGAACATGCCGAACGCGCCGATCGAACTGATCAGGTTCCAGTCGGCAAACGCCACGCTGTAATCGGGAATGCGGCGCGGCATGCCGGCCAGGCCGAGGAAGTGCTGCGGGAAGAACAGCAGGTTCACGAACACGATCGACCACCAGAAGTGCACCTTGGCCCACTTCTCGCTGTACATGCGCCCGGTCCACTTCGGCCACCAGTAGTACACCGCGGCGATCAGCGCGAACACCGCGCCGGTCACCAGCACGTAGTGGAAGTGGGCCACCACGAAGTAGGTGTCGTGGTACTGGAAGTCGGCCGCCACGATCGCCAGCATCAGGCCGGAGAAGCCACCGATGGTGAACAGAATGACGAAGGCCACCGACCACAGCATCGGTGCCTCGAACGTCAGCGAGCCACGCCACATGGTGCTGACCCAGTTGAACACCTTCACCCCGGTGGGGATCGAGATCAGCATGGTGGCGAACATGAAGTAGATCTCGCCGCCCAGCGGCATGCCCACGGTGAACATGTGGTGGGCCCAGACGATGAACGACAGGAAGGCGATCGCGGCGGTGGCGTACACCATCGCCTGGTAACCGAACAGCGGCTTGCGGCTGAAGGTCGGGATGATCTCGCTGACCACGCCGAAGGCGGGCAGGATCATGATGTAGACCTCGGGATGGCCGAAGAACCAGAAGATGTGCTGGTACATCACCGGGTCACCGCCACCGGCGGCGTTGAAGAAGCTGGTGCCGAAGAACTTGTCGGTCAGCAGCATGGTCACCGCACCGGCCAGCACCGGCATCACCGCGATCAGCAGGAAGGCGGTGATCAGCCAGGCCCAGCAGAAGATCGGCATTTTCAGCAGGTCGATGCCCGGCGCGCGCATGTTGAGCACGGTGGCGATGATGTTGATCGCGCCCATGATCGAACTGATGCCGGCCACGTGGATGGCGAACACGCTGAAGGCGACGTTGTAGCCACCCTGCAGCGACAGCGGCGGGTACAGCGTCCAGCCACCGGCCGGTGCACCACCCGGCAGGAACAGGGTCAGCAGCAGCAGGCTGAAGGCCACCGGAAGCAACCAGAACGACCAGTTGTTCATGCGCGGCAGCGCCATGTCCGGCGCACCGATCTGCAGCGGGATCATCCAGTTGGCCAGGCCGACGAAGGCCGGCATCACGCCACCGAAGATCATCACCAGCGCATGCACGGTGGTCATCTGGTTGAAGAACTCGGGCTTGACGAACTGCAGGCCCGGCTGCGCCAGCTCGGCGCGGATCACCACGCTCATCGCCGCACCGATGATGAACATGATGAAGCTGAAACCCAGGTACAGCGTGCCGATGTCCTTGTGGTTGGTCGAGAAGAACCAACGCTCGAAGAAACTCTGCTGGTGATGGTGATCGTCGTGCCCAACTGCCGAGTGCGCCATTGCAAAACACCTCTCAGAATCGGTTGTCACCACGGCCGCGAACGGCCGCGGGCTTTACATCACGCGCCGCTGGCCGCGGTGGCAGGCGCGCTGCCGACTTCAGCAGCGGCAGGCGCTGCAGGTGCCTCTCCCGTCGGTGCAGTCGGTTCAGCAGGTGCCGCAGGCGTTGCCGGCTCCGCGGGCGGCGCCGGCTTGCGCTGCGCCAGCCACTGCTTGAACTCTTCCTTGGACACCGCCTCGACCACGATCGGCATGAAGCCATGGTCCTTGCCGCACAGCTCGGCGCACTGGCCGCGGTAGACGCCCGGCTGCTCGATGCGGGTCCAGGCTTCGTTGATGAAGCCGGGGATGGCGTCCTGCTTCCAGCCCAGCGCCGGCACCCACCAGGCGTGGATCACGTCGTCGGAGGTGATGACGAAGCGCACCTTGGTGTCGACCGGAAGCACCAGCCGGTTGTCCACGTCCAGCAGATAATGCGGATGGCTCTCGCGGGTCGGCACGACGCCACTCTGCCGTACGCGGTCGGACTCGCGGTCCAGGCGGCTGGTGAAGGTGACGTTCTCGCCGAGGTATTCGTACTTCCACATCCACTGGTAGCCGGTGACCTTGACCGTCATCTCGGCGTCGCGGGTGTCGTACATCTTGATCAGGTTGGCCGTGGCCGGCCATGCCATCACGATCAGGATGATCACCGGGATCACCGTCCAGATGATCTCGGCCTTGGTGTTGTGGCTGAAGGTGGCCGCAACCGCACCCTTGGATTTGCGGAATTTGAAGATGGCGTAGGCCATCGCTCCGAACACGATGACGCCGATCACCGTGCAGATGATCAACGACAGGTTGTTCGATTCCCAGGCCAGGCGCGAGGTCTGGGTCACCCCTTTCCCCATGTTCAGCTGCCACGGCTTCGGATCGGCCGCCTGGGCCCAAGCCAACGCCGGCATCAGTCCCCCGGTCGCCAGCACTGCGGCAACCGCGTTCACGCACTTCGTGCCCCACCTGCTGCTTTGCTTCATTGCCTAGACCCTTAGCGTCGTCGGTTGCCGCCATCGCTGGCGGCGAGCAAGCTTTCAAGTGTCTCTGCGAGCGTCTGACGTTCGGCCGGCGCGAGGAAACTCCCCACCTCCACCTGCCGGCCGCTGGATGCCAGCCGGACCCTCTCATCGTCGGTGAGCAGGCGCACCCAGTGGGGGTGGGCCCGGAACACCGGCGATCCACCGGGTACGGGGATGACCTCCACGTACGCCGGCACTACCCGGATCTCCTCCTGCCGTTCACCACTGCGCCACAAGGCACGCAGCGCCGCCGCCAGCACCAGGCTGTACAGCAGCGCGAACAGGGGGGCGAATGCATTGCCGGCCAACCACCCGAGGGCGGACACCAGCCACATCGCACCCGACAACACGGTGAACAACAGGACGAACTGCCGGGCATCGAGCGCCCGTGGGGGACGCAGCCGCAGCTGCGTACCTGACCCATCCGGAGCTGGAAGCACCTCGATCATGTCGCAACCGCGTTCCTGCCGCGGGAAACGTCTCGATGGTAGCCCCGCCCTCTCGCCGGTAGCAAGGGTGCATTCACACTTTTTCCCATGCTGCAACACAGCATGAGGTCGGCGGCACGAATGACGAATTCAGCACAAATTCTGTCGCGCTTGCTGAACACGCTGAATCCACCGCAGCTAGGGGCTATCAGCACTTCACGAAGGTGGCTGCAGGGCACTTCCGCAACCCGCAAAAATGATTAAAATCGCCAAGTTTTCCATTGGCCGGACCGGCATGAACGCACCCTCCTCCTCCCCTGCCGCCCACGACGCCCTGCGTCCCGGCGCGCTGCTGTCGCCGGAATTGCCGGCGCCCCCCAACCCGTTCCGCCAGGCCATTACCGATGCCTGGCTGAAGGACGAGGCCAGCCACGTGCGCGAGCTGCTGGCGCAGGCCCGCCTGCCCGCCGAGGAACAGGCCAGGGTGCAGGCGCTGGCCGCCGACCTGGTCGGCCGCGTACGCGTGCGCGCCAAGGACCAGGGCGCGATCGAAGCCTTCATGCGCCAGTACGACCTGGGCAGCGAGGAAGGCGTGCTGCTGATGTGCGTGGCCGAGGCGCTGCTGCGCATTCCGGACCAGGACACCGCCGACAAGCTGATCCGCGACAAACTGGCCGATGCCGACTGGGAAAAGCACCTGGGCGGCAGTGACTCGGTGCTGGTCAACGCCTCCACCTGGGGCCTGATGCTGACCGGCAAGCTGGTGCAGATGAACGATGCCACCCGCGCCGATGCGCCCAGCGCGTTCAAGCGCCTGGTCGGCCGCGTGGGCGAGCCGGTGGTGCGCCTGGCCGTGCGCCAGGCGATGAAGATCATGGGCCACCAGTTCGTCATGGGCCGCACCATCAGCGAAGCGCTGTCGCGCTCGCACAAGGGCGACAACGCGAGCTACCGCTATTCCTTCGACATGCTGGGCGAAGGCGCGCTGACCATGAAGGACGCGCTGCGCTACCTGGAAGACTACCGTCGGGCGATCCACGCCATCGGTGGCGATCACAAGGCACGCGGCGGCCGCCCCGACGGCGACGTCAACAACGCCCCGGGCATCTCGATCAAGCTGTCGGCGCTGTACCCGCGCTATGAGCACGCCAAGCGCGAGCGCGTGCTGAAAGACCTGGTGCCGGGCGTGCTGGAGCTGGCCCAGCTGGCCAAGAGCTACGGCATCGGCTGCACCGTCGATGCCGAAGAGTCCGACCGCCTGGAACTGTCGCTGGACATCATCGAGCAGGTGTTCTCCGATGCGTCGCTGGCCGGCTGGGATGGCTTCGGCGTGGTCGTGCAGGCCTACCAGAAGCGCACGCCGTACACGATCGACCACCTGGCCGACATGGCGCGCCGCGCCGGTCGCCGCCTGCAGGTGCGCCTGGTCAAGGGCGCCTACTGGGATGCCGAGATCAAGCGCGCGCAGATCGAAGGCTATCCGGGCTACCCGGTGTTCACCCGCAAGCAGAACACCGACGTGTCCTACCTGGCCTGCGCCAAGCGACTGTTCACCCATGCCGACGCGATCTACCCGATGTTCGCCACGCACAACGCGCACACCATCGCTGCCGTGCGCAGCATCGCCAATGGCGGCGTGTACGAGCACCAGAAGCTGCACGGCATGGGCGACGACCTGTATGCCGAAGTGGTGCCGGCCGACCGCCTGAACCTGCCCTGCCGCGTGTATGCGCCGGTCGGTTCGCATGAAGACCTGCTGCCGTACCTGGTGCGCCGCCTGCTGGAAAACGGCGCCAACTCCAGCTTTGTCAACCGCATCACCGACGAGCGCGTGCCGATCGCCGACCTGATCCGCGATCCGGTCGAGATGGTGTCCTCGTTCGAATCGATTCCGCATCCCAAGATCCCGCTGCCGGTTGACCTGCTGCGCAGCCAGAACCACGACAGGAAGAACTCCATGGGCGCCAACCTCGCCAACGACAACGAACTGCGCGCCCTGGCCGAGCAGATCAACGCGGCCGTGAAGCCCTGGCAGGCCGCCCCGCTGGTGCCGGGTGCCAACCCGGCCGGCGCCGCGCTGCCGGTGACCAACCCGGCCGACACCCGCGAAGTGGTTGGCCAGTGGCTGGCCGCAGACGCCGCCACCGTACAGAAGGCGCTGGCCAACGCCGTGGCCGCGCAGCCGGCCTGGAACCGCACCCCGGCCGCCAGCCGCGCCGCCATCCTCGAGCACGCCGCCGACCAGCTGGAAGCGCGCATGCCGGAGTTCATGGCGCTGTGCGTGAAGGAAGCCGGCAAGAGCCTGCCCGACAGCATCGCCGAAGTGCGCGAAGCCGTGGATTTCCTGCGCTACTACGCCAAGCAGGCGCGCGAGCAGTTCAGCCACGCCGAGAAGCTGCCCAGCCCGACCGGTGAATCCAACGAGCTGCAGCTGCATGGCCGCGGCGTGTTCGTCTGCATCAGCCCGTGGAACTTCCCGCTGGCGATCTTCCTGGGCCAGGTGGCCGCTGCACTGGCCGCCGGCAACAGCGTCATCGCCAAGCCGGCCGAGCAGACCAACCTGATCGGCTACTACGCGGTGAAGCTGCTGCACGACGCTGGCGTGCCGGCCGAAGTGGTGCAGTTCCTGCCGGGCGACGGTGCCACCGTCGGTGCCGCACTGACCGCTGACCCGCGCGTGGCTGGCGTGGCCTTCACCGGCTCCACCGATACCGCCCGTGCGATCAACCGCGCGATGGCCGCACGTGACGCCGCCATCGGCGTGCTGATCGCCGAGACCGGTGGCCAGAACGCCTTCATCGCCGACTCCTCGGCACTGCCGGAACAGCTGGTCAAGGACGCGATCGGTTCGGCCTTCACCTCCGCCGGCCAGCGTTGCTCGGCTGCGCGCGTGCTGTTCGTGCAGGACGACATCGCCGACAAGGTGATGACCATGCTGGCCGGTGCGATGAAGGAACTGAAGGTCGGCAACCCCGGTCTGCTGTCCACCGACGTCGGCCCGGTGATCGATGCCGATGCGCTGAAGATCCTGCAGGACCACGCTGAGCGCATGGACCGCGAAGCGCGCCTGATCGCGGCCGCCGAACTGTCCACCGAAGCCGCCAACGGCACCTTCTTCGCACCGCGCGCGTACGAGCTGAAGGACCTGGGCCAGCTGCAGAAGGAAGTGTTCGGTCCGGTGCTGCACGTCATCCGCTGGAAGGGCGACCAGCTCGACGCGGTGATCGATCAGATCAACGCTACCGGCTACGGCCTGACCCTGGGCGTGCATTCGCGCATCGACGAGACCGTCGATCGCATCAGCAACGGCGTCCACGTCGGCAACGTCTACGTCAACCGCAACCAGATCGGTGCAGTGGTCGGCGTGCAGCCGTTCGGCGGCCAGGGCCTGTCCGGCACCGGCCCGAAGGCCGGTGGCCCGCACTACCTGCTGCGTTTCGCTACCGAGAAGACGGTAACGGTGAACACCACTGCCGCCGGCGGCAACGCCTCGCTGCTGACCCTGGGCGACTGATCGCCTGCGTGATGCGGCAAACGAAAAACCCCGCGAAAGCGGGGTTTTTTTGTGCTTTGGGTTCCTGCGGAGCCGAACATGGGCTCGGCTCTACAGAGGCTGGCCCAGACTGAACCGATTGTCCGCACGCTTCGCCAGCTCGCGCTGCACCCGCGCGATGCGCGTCTCCAGATCGCCCTCCAGCAGTACGTACTCGACTCTCTCTGCCTGCAGTTGCGCCAGGTACCACGCATGCTGCTGCGCCCGGAAGGCTTCGCCCACGCGCGTTCCGTCCTGGTCGAACGGAATATCCGGCGCGCACAGGAACTGCAGGTCGTAGCGTCGTCGTGCCGCCTGCCGCAGCGGCTCCGGTGCCGTGCCGAACATCCAGCCGCTGTAGCCCAGCGTCACCAGCGGCGTGGTATCGCAGAACAGCCAGCGATACGCATGGCGTGCGGCCTCGTCTTCGTGCTGCGGCTGTGCCATTGCGATGCGAAGCAGATCATCTGGCGTCAGCTCCCCGCCCTGCTGCTCCCATAGTGTGCGGCCATACTCCGGCACCCAGGCGGTCTGCAGGCGCTCGGCCATCATGCGCGCCAGCGTGGTCTTGCCGCTGGACTCGCCACCAATGAACGCCACACGCTGCACATAGCCGGCATAGACCTGCGGCGCGAGACCGCGGCGGTGCGCATGCGGATCGGCGCGCAGCTGGGTGCCACACGCCTGCCCGACGTCCAGTGCGCGTTCGAGCCGCTCATGGCGTACCGGCGCACCAAAGCACGTGGCCAGCGCCTGCGCGAAGCCGTCACCGTAGTCCTCACCGGTGTACACCGCCTGCACCGGCCCACCGAACAGGTTCAGGCACAGCCAGGCGGTAAAGTCGCGCTGCACCTGTCCGTCATCACTGTCCTGCGGCAGCGTTCGCACTGGCAAACCGTGCTCCGTGCACAATGCCGCCAGTCGCGCGTCATCCAGCACCGCTACCGTCGCTCGCGGGAAACGCGCACGCAGCCAGCGCTCGCGGCGCTCGGCGCTGTAGCCGGCAAAGCCCGGCTGCGACCAGCCGATCACCAGCAGTTGCGTACAACGCGTGGCGGCAAACTCGATCAGGTGTTCGTGACCCAGATGCAGCGGGCAGAACTTGCCCACCACCAGGCCGCGTGCAACGCGCTCAGGCAGCAGCATCGGCCGTCTTGGCCTCGTCACGCATCAGGTGCCGCCAATGGCGCAAGGCCACCAGCGCATTGATCCAGAAGCCCACGTACAGGATCGAGGTCAGGTGCAGGCCACGGCTGTAGTACAGCGGTACCGCAACGGTGTTCACCAGCAGCCACACCCACCACGATTCCAGCTTGCGTCGCATCATCAGGATCTGCGCGATCACACTCAGCACCAGCACTGCCGAATCGATGTACGGCGCATAGGCGTTGGTCAGTCGGGTCAGCATCCAGCCGTAGCCGAAGGTGGCCACTACCGCCAGCGGCGCCAGCCAGGCCCAGGCACGTGGGTGCAGCGCGGTGATCGGCAGCGGCGCGCCATGGTCACCACGCAACCACTGCCACCAGCCCAGCACGCTGATGGCGATGAAGAAGAACTGCAGCACCATGTCCGCATACAGGTGCGATCGTTCGAACACGGCAGCAAACAATGCGCAGCCGACGATGCCCAGCCACCAGGTGTGCACGTTGTTGCGGCCGGCCAGCAGGATCGAGCCGGCGACGGCGATGTTGGCGGCCAGCTCCAGCTGGAAGTTCGGATCGGACAGGTTCATGGCGCTATTGTCATGGATCCTGGTCACCGATGGAGACACTCGCGCTGGATCCATTCCAGGCGCGGGTGGTCCGAGGCCCCAAAAAAAAGACCCCGCTTGCGCGGGGCCTCCTTCGCACTGCTTCAGGCAATCGCCGGAATCAGAACTTGTACTGCAGCGAAGCCGCCAGCACGTCGCCGCTGACCTTGTACTTGCCGGTCACGGTGTTGGCCGTGGCCGAGGTCGAGTTGACGTTCGGATCCTTGGTGAACAGGTGGGTGTAGCCCACGCTGTATTCCATCTTGTCCGAAGCGGCGTAGGTCATACCCAGCGACAGCCACTTGCGGGTGGTGTCCGGCACGCGCACGTCGCGGTGGGCGTCGGTGGTCGGGGTCTGGTCATAAGCCAGGCCGCCACGCAGGGTCAGCTTGTCGTTCACGCGGAAATCGGTACCGATCGACGCGAAGGTGGTGTCGCGGTAGTGGAACGGCAGCACGCTGTCCGGCTGGTTGGAGTCGTAATCGACGACGACCTGGTCGAACTTGCTCCACGCGGTGCGGGTGACTTCGGCCATGATCTGCCACTGGTCGTTCACGCGGTGGGTGAAGCCCACGGTGGCGCTGGCCGGCAGGGTGATGGTGGCGCGACCGTTGCTGTCGATGAAGGTGCCCGGGGCAGCCTGCGACAGGAACGCGGCAGCCTGCGGCGTCATGGTGAAGTCGGCCTTGCCGTCGGTGATCTTGTGCTCGACCTTCGAGCGGTAGCTGAAGGCGATGTTGGTGCCTTCCACCGGGGTGACGGTCACGCCGAGGGTGTAGCCCACCGACACTTCATCACCCTTGATGCGCAGGTAGCCATCGGCGGTACCCGGCGAGAAGCCGAGCTGGGCGGCCTGGCGTGCAGCCGCCTGCGACGCCGCTGCGGCCTGGGCCGGAGTGCCACCCGCAGCCAGTACGCGCGCCGCAGCAGTGCGCTGGGCGCTGGCGTTGATCGCGGTGCCGCCGTCAACGGCGCTGGTCAGGTCGACGTTCAGGCGCTCGGCAAACACCGACGCACCGAACGAGAGGTACGGGTTGACGTCGTAGGAGAACGCGACGCCCAGGTCGATCGCCTGCAGCTCGGTCTTGACGCCGTTGTAGCGGCCGACCCAGTCGCGGTCATATTCGGTCTTGAAGCCGAACGGCACGGTCAGCGATGCACCGAAGTGCATGTTGTCGTTCTCGCCGAACGGCAGGTGGAAGTAGGCCGCCGGAACCGGGGCGATCATGCCGGCGTCGCCGCCGTTGCCGCCGGAAATCGGAGCGCCGTTGGCGTACTTGCCCTGGCCACGGAACTTGGCGCCGAAGCTGATGGCGCTGACGTCGCCCTGCAGCATGGTGCCGTCGAGCAGGCGCATGGAGGCCGGGTTGGTGGCGATGACCGAGGCGTCGCCTTCGGTCGAAGTAGAGCCGGCGAACGCGCGGCCCAGGCCCTTGGCGCTGTTTTCCTTCAGCTGGAAGGCGGCAGCATTGGCATCGGCGGCGGCCAGCGCACCGGCAACGCCGACGGCCAGCAGGGTCAGTCGGGCAATGGTGGAAGCGGTTTGCATCGTAGTTCTCTCTCCGGTAAGCGGTGATGTTGCTCTGTGTGCGCCTGCGCCCGGCAGGTCTTGAGACCCATCGGAGCGCGCCGGATTCCCCTCCCGACATACGACGCCGTATGCGAGTATTACCCAGAGCTGTTAATGAAACAATAACAGCAGTGGCGGTTTTTTCGTCCCAAAAGCTGAACAGGACAATCCCCGCCGCAAGCGCCCGCACGCTAGGCTAGTGCCCATGTTCGTCTCCCTCCCGTCTCGCAAGAAGGCGGCCCTGCGCTGGGCCACGCCCGTGCTGTTTGCGGCACTGTGGCTGGCGTTCCTGTGGTCGATCTCGCGTCCGGACGATGCCCGCGGCAGTCTCTGGCTGGACTGGGGCGCCCTGTCCACCGGCCTGACCCATCCACTGGACTGGTGGGCCACCCTGCAGGACGGCAGCGTGCTGCGCCTGTTCACCGCCCTGTTCCTGCACGCCGATTGGTCGCACCTGCTGGGCAACCTGGTGTTCCTGCTGATCTTCGGCCTGCCTGCTGAGCGGGTGCTGGGGCCGTGGCGGTTGCTGCTGCTGTTCCTTGTAGGCGGTGCGGTATCGAACCTGGTGGCGATCTACACCATGGGCAGCCCGGACCAGATCATCATCGGTGCCAGCGGCGCGGTGTCGGCGCTGATCGGCGCCTATCTGGCCCTGTTCCCGGGCGCCCGGCTGGGCGTGGTGATCCCGCTCGGCCTGTTCCTGGAATTCGTGCGTGCCCCGGCCTACCTGCTGATCGGCGTCTGGGCCGCACTGCAGGTGGTGTTCGCCCATATCGGCCCCAGCTTCGGCATGGTGGCCTGGTGGGCGCACATCGGCGGCTTCGTGTTCGGCGTGGTGTACGGGGTCTACGTGCGGGCGGCCATCGCCCGCCGCCTGCGCAAGCGCCACGGCTTCTGACGCCGGGTAGTGCCGGCCGCTGGCCGGCTCCACGCCCACCGGCCGGTTCGTAGATCAGTCGAGCAGGGCTCGACTCTGCAGAATCAGGGCTTGGCCGGGGCCGGTGCGGGCTTTGCTTCCGGCTTGCTTTCCGCCTTCGGTTCGACCTTGGCTTCCGGCTTCGCCGCACCGGCCTTCGCGGCCTTGGCCGCATCCGCCTTGGCGGCCTCGGCCTTCAACCGTGCGGCCACCGAGCCTGGGTTCTTCAGCTCGGCCAGCGCGTCGTTGATCGGGCCATCGCCCGGCAGCACCGCACCGGCGTGGTAGCCCTCGGTGCCTTCGTCATCGCCGCGCAGATGGCCCGGCAGGGTCGCTTCGCTGTAGTCGCTCAGGCTGGCCGGCAGTGCATCTTCCGCCGGCGTCGCGGCCGGCTTCAGTTCAACGTCCGGCACGATGCCGGTGGCCTGGATCGACTTGCCGCTGGGCGTGTAATAGCGCGCAGTGGTCAGCTTCACCGAATCACCGTTGTCCAGCGGCAGCACGGTCTGCACCGAGCCCTTGCCGAAGGTTCGGCTGCCGACCACGCGCGCGCGCTTGTTGTCGCGCAGCGCGCCGGACAGCACTTCCGATGCGCTGGCCGAACCGGCATCGGCCAGCACCACCACCGGTGCGCCCTTCAGCAGGTCGCCCGGGGTCGCGTCAAACCGTGCATCGCTGATGCTGATGCGGCCACGGGTGCTGACGATGTTGCCCTTGTCGAGCAGATCATCGGCCACCTGCACCGCAGCGGTCAGCAGGCCACCCGGGTTGCTGCGCAGATCGAGCACCAGGCCCTTGAGCTGGCCACCGGCCTGCTTCTGCAACTGCTGCACCTGCTTCTGGAAGTCCGAACCGGTATCGGCCTGGAAGGTGCTCAGACGGATGTAGCCGTAGCCCGGTTCCAGCATGCGGCTCTTCACGCTGGTCACGCGAATGGTCTGGCGGGTCAGGCTCACGTCGAATGGCTTGGGCTTGCCTTCGCGCACAATGGTCAGCACTACCTTGCTGCCGGCCGGGCCACGCAGCGGTTCACTTGCATCAATGGCGCTGATCGGCTTGCCGTCGATGGCGATGATCAGGTCACCGGCGAGGATGCCGGCCTTGGCCGCCGGCGTGTCGTCGATCGGCGAAATGACCTTCATGCTGGCGTTGTCCGGCTGCTGCTGCAGCTCCACGCCGATGCCCTCGTAGGCACCGTTGGCCTGCTCGTCGAAGGCCTGCGCGTCTTCCTTGTTGAAGTAGGTGCTGTGCGGATCGAGGTCGAGCAGCAGGCCGCGCACGGCCGACTGCATCAGCTTCTTGTCATCGACCGGGTCGACATAGGCGGCGCGCACCGCGTTGTACACGGCCACGAAACGGCGGATTTCCTCCAGCGGCACCTTCGAGGTCACCGCCTCCTCGCTGTTCGCTGCCTGCCCGCTGGTTTCCTGGCTCGGGGCGGGCGCGGTCTGCTGCGCCCAGGACAGCGCTGGCAACAGGGCCAGCAAGAGGGTGGCGGTACGGGCTGCGCGCATGGATCACTCCTGTCGACGGTGGCATGGTGCCCAAGGCACATGCACCGATTATGCGCGAAGCACAGCTAAATTCCCGTTGAATCCAGCCCGCACGTGGCGGGCCGGGATTCAGCGCCGCTGCAGCCAGCTGTCCGGATTGACCGGCTGCCCGCCACGGCGCAGCTCGAAGTACAGCGCGGTCACGCCCTGGCCCCCGGAATTGCCGACCTTGGCCACCGCCTCGCCGCGGCTGACCCGCGCGCCGGCATCCTTCAGCAGGGTGTCGTTGTGGGCATACAGGCTCATGTAGCCATTGCCGTGGTCGACGATCAGGATCATGCCGTAGCCGGTCATCCAGTCGGAGAACACCACGGTGCCGTCGGCCACGGCGGTGACGGTGCTTCCGGCCGGGGCGCCGATCAGCACGCCGCTGCTGGTGCGGCCATCGGGCAGCTTGCCGCCGTAGCGGGCCAGCAGGTTGCCGGACAACGGCCAGCCCAGGCCACCGACCTTCGGGGCCGGTGCGGACGCCACCGCCGGCGGAACCTTGGTGGGCGGCGGCGGCCGCCCCTGTGCCGCGGCCTGGCGTGCGGCGCGCTCGGCAGCGGCCTTTTCGGCGGCGGCTCGACGTGCAGCCGCGCGACGCTCGGCCTCGGCGCGGGCCGCAGCAGCACGCAGATTGGCCAGCAGTGTTTCCAGCGCCTTGGCATCCTGGCCCAGCGCCTGTTCCTTCTCGCGCTGGTCCTTGAAGCGCTCGTCCAGCGAGGCCACGGTCTTTGCGCGATCGCGACGGTCGGCTTCCAGCGCCGCGGCCTGCTGCTTCTGGTCCTGCTGTGCACCCTGCAGCTTCTGCTTGCGCTCGGCGATCTGCGCCTGCAGCGCTTCCAGTTCCTTCAGGTCAGCGGTCAGCGTGGTGATGCGCTGTGCCCGCTCGCGCTGCAGGTAGCGGTGGTAGGCCAGGGCGCGATTGGCATCGGCCACCGTGTCCTGCGACAGCAGCAGCTTCAGGGGGGCGTGATTGCCCAGCTGATAGGCCGCCCGCAGCAGGCCAGCCAGTTCGCGGTGCTGCTGGGCGAGGTTGGCCTGCAGCGTGCTGCGGCGCTGTTCCGCCTCGGCCAGGGCCCTGCCCTGCTCGCGCAGCGCGGTTTCGGTCTGCGCAAGCGCACGGCCGGTGCGGGCCACCTTCTCATCGGCCTCGCGCAGCTGCTGCGAGGCCTGGCCACGCTGTCCCTCGATCTGCCGACGCTCCTGCGCCACGCCCTTCAGCTCACTGCGCAGTTTCTGCAGCTTGCGCTCGGTCTCGCGGGTGGTCTGCGCTGCGCCCGGCAGCGGCAACGCCAAGGCGATCGCCAGCCCCAACAGCAGGCAGCGCCCGCCGCGTACGGCGGCGATGTGATGTCGGCGTGATGGGAAGGCGTTGTCGCGCAAGGGCTTTCCAGTGACTTCAGGCAGTTGCAGGGGGTACCGGGGAATGGTGACATCTCCGCACGCGGCCTGCCAGCCGCACATCCATCGAGGTCTCCATGAAAACTCTTTCCATTCCGCTGCTGTTGGGCGTACTGCTGGCCACCGGGCCGGTCTGTGCCCAGGAGAACATCAGCAAGGTCAACGGCAGCATCAGCGCCGAAGCCGGCCAACGCTACGGCAAGCTCGACACCGTCAACGGTGGTATCCGTGTCGGCGAAGGCGTCGAGACCGGCAGCATCGACACCGTCAACGGCGGGGTCAAGGTGGCCGACCGTGCACGCACCGGCAAGATCGAAACGGTCAACGGCGGTGTGCGCCTGGGCCGTGAGGTGATCGCGCGCGGCAGCGTCAGCACTGTCAACGGCAGCATCTTCACCGACCGCGGCACCCAGGTCGAAGGCGGCGTCGAAACCGTGAACGGCGGCATCGGCCTGGTCGAAAGCCGCGTCGGCAAGGACGTGGAGACCGTCAACGGTGACATCACCGTGGGCATCGGCTCGCAGGTCAACGGTGGCGTGCACGTACGCAAGCCGAACTTCAGCGTCTCGCTGACCGCCAGCCGCAAACCACGCGTGATCATCGGCCCGAATGCCGTGGTCAACGGCCCCCTGCAGTTCGAACGTGAGGTGGTGCTGTACGTACACCGCAGCGCCCGCATCGGGCCGGTCACCGGCGCCGAGCCGATCCCGTTCGACACCGAAACCGCTCCGGCGGACTGAGCGCACCGCGCCTTCGGGTTCGGTGATACTCGCTGACACCGGCCGTGCACGACGCGCGGCTGCCCTTTGTTACCCAGGAATCGACGATGCCCCGCAAACTCCTCCTGTGCCTGGCCGCTGCGGCCGCGCTCAGTGCCTGCAAAGGCGAAGACACCCCGGCCGCCGCGCCAGCCACCGACACCGCTGCAGCGAAGCCGGCCGCCCATCAGTTCTCCCCGGAGATCAACGCCGGCGACTTCGCCGAGATGGTCAAGACGCTGGCTTCGGACGAATTCGAAGGCCGCGCCCCAGGCAGCAAGGGCGAGGAGCTGACGGTCAACTACATCCGCGACCAGATGCAGCGCATCGGCCTGCAGCCCGGCAACGGCGACAGCTGGTTCCAGGATGTGCCGATGACCGAAACCACGGCCGACGAGTCGACCGTGCTGAAGATCACCCAGGGCGGCAAGACCACCGAACTGAAGTTCGGCACCGACATGGTGGTGGGTACCCGTACCGGCCAGGCCGAGGTGAAGGTCGATGCCAGCGACCTGGTGTTCGTCGGCTACGGCGTCGACGCGCCGGAGCAGAAGTGGAACGACTACGCCGGCCAGGACTGGAAGGGCAAGACGGTGGTCATGTTCGTCAATGACCCGGGCTTCCATGTCGATGACGCGAAGCTGTTCGACGGCAAGCGCATGACCTACTACGGCCGCTGGACCTACAAGTTCGAGGAAGCTGCGCGCAAGGGCGCCGCTGCCGCGCTGATCGTGCACGACACCGCCGGCGCGTCCTACGGCTGGGACGTGGTGAAGAACTCCTGGGCGGGCCCGCAGTACGACCTGCCGGCCAAGGATGACCCGGAAGCCCGCATTCCGGTGCAGGGCTGGCTGAGTGCCGACGCCGCCAAGGCACTGTTCGCCGGTGCCGGCCTGGACCTGGCGCAGGCCTACAAGGACGCCAGCAAGCGCGGCTTCAAGCCGGTGCCGCTGAAGGCCACCGCTGCGGTCGACCTGAAGAGCCAGATCGCGCAGAAGCAGTCGCGCAACGTGGTGGGCGTGCTGCCGGGCAGCAAGCGTGCCGACGAGGCCGTGCTGTACATGGCGCACTGGGATCACCTGGGCAAGCATGAGGGTGAGACCGGCGACAACATCTACAACGGGGCGGTCGACAACGCGACCGGCGTGGCCGGCATCCTCGAGGTGGCTGAAGCGATGGCCCACCAGGAGCCGAAGCCGGAGCGTTCGGTGGTGTTCCTGGCGGTGACCCTGGAAGAATCCGGCCTGCTGGGCTCGAAGTACTACGTTGCCCATCCGACCTTCCCGCTGGACAAGATCGCCGGTGTGATCAACATCGACGCGATGTCGGTGGCCGGCCGTGCGAAGGACGTGACCGTCACCGGCTTTGGCAGCTCGGAGCTGGAGGACATCCTCAAGCCGCTGGCCGCCGCCCAGGACCGCACCCTGCACGGCGAGACCTCGGTGCAGAGCGGCTTCTACTTCCGCTCGGATCACTTCAACTTCGCCAAGGCCGGTGTGCCGGCCCTGTACGCCGATGGTGGCGAGGATCTGCGAGAGGGTGGCGTGGACGCCGGCCGCAAGGCTGCGGCGGACTACGGTGCCAACCGCTACCACGGCCCGAAGGATGAGTTCGATGCAGCCACCTGGAAGCTGGACGGCACCGTCGAGGACCTGCAGCTGATGTACGGCGTGGGCAAGGAACTGGCCGGTGGCGATCGCTGGCCGAACTGGTATGCAGGCAACCCGTTCAAGGCGGCCCGCGACGCGATGATGAAGGACAAGACCCCGGCCGCAGCAAAGTAGAGTCGAGCCTTGCTCGACTGAACTTCGTTGAGGTCAAAGCGGCGCCCCTTGGGGCGCCGCTTTTTTTTGCGTGGCTAACCGCCCCGCCGCTGGTAGGCGCCACGGTTGGTGGGTGCCAACGGACCCGCTGCTGGTGGGTGCCAACCTCGGTTGGCACCGCTCTCCGCGGAGACCATCTCATCCACGCATGGCGTGGATCTGCCGGGCAATGCAACGCCATCGGGTTGCCGGCCAGCCGCCGGCACGACCCAATTTACTGCGCACAAAGAAAAACCCCGCTGCGTGAGCAGCGGGGTTTTGGGTGTAAACCCTGGCGATGACCTACTCTCGCATGGCTTGAGCCACACTACCATCGGCGCAGCTGCGTTTCACTTCCGAGTTCG
>NZ_JABEME010000021.1 GCF_013004645.1 Stenotrophomonas africana
CCCCCCCCCCCCCCCCCCCCCCCCCCCCCCCCCCCCCCCCCCCCCCCCCCCCACCTCTGACAGATTTCTGCGGCTGTTGGTAGGTGTCGACCTTGGTCGACACTGTAGATCCACGCCATGCGGGGATAAGACCGACCGTGGGAATGCGGGGTCAACCGACTTCGTACAACTCCAGCGGCAGGTCGTCAGGGTCGGCGAAGAAGGTGAAGCGGCGTCCGGTGTATTCGTCCACGCGAATCGGTTCGCAGGCGACACCATGCGCGGCCAGGCGCTGGATGAAGGGTTCCAGTGCAGTCACCCGGAACGCGAGGTGGCGCAGGCCCTGGGCCTCCGGGCGGCTGGGACGGGGCGGCGGCGAGGGGAAGGAGAACAGTTCCAGCTGCCCGCCGTCGGGCAGGGCCAGGTCCAGCTTCCAGGAATCGCGTGCGGCGCGGTGGTTCTCGGCCAGCACGCGCAGGCCGAGGATGCGCACGTAGAAGTCCTTCGAGCGTGCGTAGTCGCTGCAGATCAGTGCGGCGTGGTGGATGCCCAGCAGGCCGTCGGAAGCGGTGTTCATTGCAGGGTGTCCAGCCAGCGCTGGGCGATCTTCTGCGCCAGCGGATAGGGTTCGGGGTCGTTGCGGTTGGTCAGTACGATCACGGTCAGGTGCTTCTCCGGGTGACGCACGATCACGTTGCGGAAGCCGATGCTCTCGCCGCTGTGCCATTGCACCGAACCATTCAGGCGCCAGCCGAAGCCGTAGTGCGGTACATCCGGTTCGGGCGTCGATGTGGCCGGGCTGAACATCGCCCGGCGCGAGGCTTTCGACAACAGGCGGTCGTCGTACAGCGCCGCATCCCACCGGGCCAGGTCGTCCAGCGAGGAATAGATGCCGCCATCGCCGAGCACGGCACTGGTGGTGCTCTGGTCGGTGCGTTGCCAGTGGCCATCGATCTGGCTGTAGCCATAGGCGCGTGCGGTGATGGTATCCACGCCGTCCTGGTGGGCCACGGTGTGGGCCATGCCCAGCGGGCGGAAGATGCGTTGCTGCAGGAAGGTCGCGTAATCCTGGCCGGACGCGCGGCCGACGATCAGTGCCAGCAACGCATAACCGCTGTTGCTGTAGCGGTACTGCGTGCCGGGTGCGAAGTTCAGCCGGTCCTGGCGCGACAGCAGGGCCAGCACATCGGCATCGTGTACCTGCCGTGTGTCTGCCGGGTCCATCAGGTCTTCGTAGTCGAGCAGGCCGCTGGTGTGCGAGAGCAGGTGGCGGAGGGTGATGGCCGCGGCAACCGGTGGCAGCTCGGGCAGCCACTGCCGGGCAGGTTGGTCCAGCCCCAGCCGCCCGTCTTCCACCAGCAGCAGCACCGCCGCAGCGGTGAACTGCTTGCTGACCGAGGCCAATCGGAAATTGCTGGCCATGGTTACTGCAGTGCCGTCCTCCACCACCGCCAGACCGTAGCCGCGGCGGAATACCGGTTGCCCATCGTGCAGCACCAGAACTGCGGCGCCGGGTACCTGGCCATCGTAGGCCTGCATCAGCCCGTCGATGCCCGCGTCCGGTGGGGTCAGCACCGGTGCGGCGCAGCCTGCCACTGGCAGCAGGCCCAGCACGACGGCGAACAGGGCGACGGCAGGGCGCATGGCGGCTCCCGAGGGGTCAGGGTGAAGGCGCGGGTGTGGTGCTGGCCGGCTGCGCCATCCAGCGTTCCATCTTGCGGTCCAGCACATCCAGCGGCATCGAGCCGTCCTTCAGCAGTTCGGCGTGGAAGCGGCGCAGGTCAAAGGCCGCGCCCTGGCGTGCCTTGGCCTTGTCGCGCAGGGCGACAATGGTGGTCAGGCCAGCCACGTTGGACAGCGCCTGGCCGGGCTGGGCCATGATCCGCTCGACTTCGGCGTTGGCGTCGTCGCTGCTCATGTCCACGGTCTTCTGCAGGTAGGTGACGGCCTGCTGCTTGCTCCAGCCCTGTGCGTTGACGCCGGTATCGGCCACCACGCGCGCGGCGCGCAGCAGGCGCGAGTACAGGTAGCCGATGCGGTCGTAGGGATCGGTGTAGATGCCCAGGTTCTCGCCCAGCGTTTCCGCGTACAGGCCCCAGCCTTCGACGAAGGCGAGGTCGCCACCGAGGCGGCGGAAGCGCGGCAGCTTGGCCAGCTCCTGCTGCAGGCCAAGCTGCACGTGGTGGCCGGGGATCGCTTCGTGCAGGTACTGCACCGGCACGTTCCAGCGCTTGCGGCTGGGCAGGTCGCGGGTGTTCACGTACAGCACGCCGGGTTGCCCCGCCGGTGACGGCTGATAGGCTGCGGCGGCGGCGGTCAGCGCACGTTCCGGTTCCACTGCGCGCACGTCCAGCGTCGACTTGGGCAGGGTGTCCAGTACCTGCGGCAGGCGCGCATTGACCTGCTGCTGCACTTGGCGGTAGCGGTTGATCAGCGCATTGGCGTCGCCGTACTGGAACTGACGGTCATTGCGCATGCTGCGCAGCAGTTTGGATGGCGTTCCACGCAGCTTGGCGTCCTTCATCACCGTGGCGATCTGTGCCTGCAACTCCTGCACGCGCTGCTCGCCCAGTGCATGCAGCTGCGCGGCAGTCTGGTCGCTGGCGGTGGTCTGCACGATCAGGTTGGCGTACCACGCCTGGCCATCGGGCAGCGCGCTGAGGCCACTGCTGGCGCGCGTGGCGGGCAGGTATTCGGTGGCAATGAAACCGCGCAGGGCGCGATAGGCCGGCATGATGCGCAGTTCGATCATGCGCTTGTACTCGGCACTGATGCGCGCCTTGTCCTCGGCCGCGATGGTGCTGGGCATGGTGCGGATCGGCGACCAGAAGATGCTCTCTTCAGCGGTCGGCTTGATGACCGCATCCAGCTGCGGCAGCACCTTCTCCATCAGGTCGCGCGGCTGTACCACGCCAGCCTTCATGCCCTGGCGCATGTTCTCGATGGCCTGGTCGAACAGCTCGGGAATGCCCAGCGCGCGGCGCGACCAGGTGTCGTAGTCCTGCACGGTGTTGAACGGCTGTGCGCCGGCACCGGCGCCGAGGATCGCCATGATGCTGCCGACGTTGTAGTACTGGCTGATCGGCATCATCCAGCTGGGGTAGCGCTCTGCGGCCAGCGAGGCGCGCGCATCGCGCACGAAGATCTCGTAGCTGAGCAGGTCCTGGCCCTGCAGGCCGTCGCTGCCGAGCTTCTCCACCTTGCCAAGCCACTCGGTGGTGAAGTCGTGCGATTGCTGGCGCCATGCGGCGGACAGGATGTTGGGCAGCTGGTCGTTGTAGCGGGCCTCGCCCTGGAAGGTCGCCTGCAGCGGATTCAACCGCATCGAGGCATCCCAGTATTCGTCGTACAGGCGCTCCAGCTGCACCTGCTTGGGTACGGCCCGGGCCGGTGCGACCGGACGCGGCGCGGCGCGGCGCGCCGAGCTGCCACGGGCCGGCGCGGTGGCGCGGGCGGGCCTGGCCTTGGGCTTGGCGGCCTGGCGGGTCTGCGCGGCGGCAGGGCGGCTGGCCTTCTTTTTCGCTGCTTCGGCCGACGGCACGGCGCTGAACAGGAACAACGCGGCGATGGCGGCGGCCAGGGCGCGGGTGGGATGCGGCATCAGGAGCTTCCGTGGAACACAGACCGTGGAGCTTGCACGATCCGGCCGCGTACGGCCAGCGTGAAGGCGCAGTCAGCTTTCTGCTGCTGGGGCTTCAGTCAGCCGCGGCTGCGGCGCGCAGCGCGGCGGCTCTGTCTGCACCCAGATAGCGGGCAATGGCACGCCGCATCAGGTACAGCAACGGAATCAAAGCAATCGCAAAGCCCATCTTGTAGATGTAGTTGACGCTGCTGACGGCGAGGAACAGCGAGGTCGGCCAGTGTTGCGGGCCCAGCACGAAGGCGATCCAGATCACCACGAAGCTGTCCACCAACTGCGAGACCGCAGTCGATCCGGTTGCGCGCAGCCACACGTGGCGCTCGCCGGTAGCCTGGCGGATGCGATGGAACACCGCCACGTCGATCAGCTGGCCGAGCAGGAAGGCCACCAGCGAACCGGCGATGGTCCACATGCCCTGGCCGAACACGGCTGCGAACGCGGCCTGGTAGTCCGGCACACCGTGGCCATCCATCGAAGTGACCCACCAGCTGGCCGGCGCCAGCGAAATGGCCGCGAAGGCGAACAGGAAGCCGTAGCCGATCAGCACCACCGCCAGCCACGAGATGAAGCGCACGCCGCGCTTTCCGAAAAACTCGTTGATGGTGTCGGTCATGATGAACACCACCGGCCACAGCAGGGTGCCGGCGGTGAAGCTGAGCGAGCCGGTCTGGCCGAACAGGTTCCAGTTCAGCGGATCGATGCCCAGGGTGTCTTCCAGCGCGAAGATCTTCACCCCGATCAGCTCGGCCAGCACCGCGTTGCCGCAGAAGAACGCGGCCAGCACGATGAACAGCAGGACCGCGCGGTCCTGTAGCGGGCGCTCGATCGGCGCCGGTGTCATTCGGTGCGTTCGCCAGTGCGTTCGCCGGCACGGGTGAACGGCACGCTGGACGGCGCCACGGCACCGCCGGAAATGATGAAGCTCATCGCCTGGTCGACGGTCCAGTCGGTCGGGGTCAGCAGCTCCACCGGCACGATCTCCAGATAACCCGAGGTCGGGTTCGGCGTGGTCGGCACGTACACGGCGGCCAGCTCACGGTCGGTGCCGTGTTCCTTGATCACGCGGGTGACCAGACCGACCGATTTCATGTCGCGGTGCGGGAAGTCGATCAGCACCACGCGCTGGGTGCTGCCCGGCTCGGTCTGAAGCATGTCCAGCAGCTTCTTGGCGCTGTCGTAGATGATGCTGGCCAGCGGAATGCGCTTGATGACCGCGCCCACCCAGCGCAGCAGGCGCTGGCCGAGCACGCGGCGGCTGGCCACGCCCACCGCCAGGATCACCAGCAGGGTGGCCAGCAGGGCGATGGTGTCCTGGATCCACTCGGCGCGGACCCAGCCGAGGTAATGCGGGAAGCTGGTCGCGATCTGCTCGGAAAGTGGTACCACCAGCGGGCTGGAAATGCCCGACAGCAGCACGAACACGAACTTGACCACGACCCAGGTCAGCCAGATCGGCAGCAGGGTGAGCAGGCCGGTCAGGAACAGGCGCTGCAGGGAAGGGCGGGGAACCAGGGCGGGGGCTTCGAGCGACATGTGCGCATTGTAGCGGCCGGCGTGGGTCGATTACGCTGGGGAATCGACTGCGGCAACGGCACATGGAAGGGAAGCTGTGTTGAAGATCCTGCGCGGACTGGGCTGGACCCTGGCAGGCCTGCTGGTGCTGGCCATCGTGGTGTGGTGCGCCTCGCGCATGTGGCCGGTGCCCGAATCGCGCCTGCAGGCGCAGCAGCGACTGGAAGCACGCCTGCCGGCGACCGGCCACAACGGTTATGCCTTGTTGTGGACGCTGCCGTTCGACGATCTGGATGCCCAGCAGCGCGAGCAGGCGCTGGCCGAGGATGTACGGCGCTGGGAAGCCGATGCACATGGCGGAAGCAGCGGCCGGACACACCTGGTGGCCAACCATGCCGAGCTGCACTCGCGGCCCGGGGCCAGTTGCGGGCCGGCCGCCAGCGGCTGTCTCGCCCAGGTCCGCGCGGACCCGCAACGCTTTGTGGAGGCCCACGCCGGGCACCAGCAGTTGCATGCGCGGCTGGATCAGCTCGCCGAAGCGGACTACTTCGTGTCGCCGTTCCGGCCGAAGGGCGAGGGCATTCTGGTCCCGTTGCCGGCCTATGGCGTGGTGATGGACGCCACCAGTGCACGCGCGCTGGCCTACGTGCAGGGTGACATTGACGGTGCCCTGCGTGGTGCCTGCCGTGGCCTGCAGCTGGGCCGGCGACTGGTGCCCGGCGGCCGCTATCTGGTCGAGAGCATCATCGGTGCCAGCCTGGTGCAGGCCAATGCCCAGCTGCTGGCTGACATGCTGGTCGAACTGCCTGCCGACCACCCCCTGCCGGCCGAGTGCGAACAGGCCATGCAGCCGTTGCGGGCCGAGGAACAGAACCTGTGCCGTGCGATGCAGGGCGAGTACGCGATGAGCCGGGCGGCGATCGAGTCCTCGGCCCAGGAATTTGGTGGCGTCCTGGTGCTGGATCGGAGCAGCACGTTGGCGCGCGTGGCCGGCAATCTTGGCTGGGCCTGTGGCGCAGCCGCCACGGCCGCGCTGGAGGCTGATCGGCCGCTGCCGGTACAGGCGCCGCCGCAGCGGGATTTCGGTTGCCTGTCCAATGTGATGGGGTGCGTGCTGACCGAGATTGCCGCGCCCGTCTATCCTGCGTATTCGTCACGGTCCCAGGACGCGGCGGCAATGCTGCGCCTGCTCGGCGCCCAGCGCTGGTTGCGGCAGCAGGCGCAGGACCCGGCTGAGGCGCTGCAGCGGTTGCCTGCGCAGTTCCGGTCGCCGGTGCGGTCGCCGCGGCTGTCCGTCGATGGCCGCCATCTGCTGGTGCCGCGTCGTTCGCCACCGCAGGGTGACGCTGAGAGCCCCTGGTTGTCCGTACCGCTGATGGCCGACGCCGACGCAACTGCCGCGGCCCGCGACTGAACCGTAGCTCAGTCGGTACCGGCCTGCGGATCGAATGCCCAGCCATCGCCGACGGTCTGCAGCGTCCAGCGGCGGGTGCCACGCAGTGCCTGCCAGTGCACGCTGTCCTTGTCGTTCTCGATGCTGCCTTCGGCGTGCCTTACCTTGCGCGTGGAGAAGTTCACGCTCAGCGATTCGGTCTTCCCGGAATTGCGCATCACCGAATCCTGGTCGTAGCCGATCAGCGCGAACGCGCCATCCTGCCAGCGGAAAGTGAAGGCGGTGGTACCCATCGACCAGCTTCCGGCGCTGGCGAATGAAAACAGCGCGATCCTCAACGTGCCACGCTGGATGCTGACACCACCTTCTTCAAGCGGATCGCTCATGACCGGGTTGTCCGGGCGCGGAATCAGCTGATGGTCCTGCACCGCCAGCACATAGCCGGTTGGGCGCGACCATGCCACGGCGAGAATGCGCGGGTTGCTGTCGTATGGCGATGGGCCGAAGCCATCGTGTTCGATGACATTGCGCGGATCCTGCTGGCGCAGCACCAGTACCAGGTCCGCGCGGCCATCCCGGTCGAGATCGCCTTCGATGCTGGACTCCAGCGTCCAGCCGTCGGGCACGAAGCCGGCAGCAGTGGCAGCCTGGGCCGGCAGCGTCGGGTACTGCACCGTCGGCAGGTCGAGCGCATGGGCCGCGCACGGCAGGGTGCTCAGCAGTGCTGCAAGGGTGTAGGGGCGCATCGGGCCTCCATGGCAGAGGGCAAAGAGGATAGCGCCCCAGCGTTGATTCAGCGTGCGTGCGGCTTCAGGCGCAGATAGACCTGCTTGCGCACCTGGGCGACAACCTCGCCGCTTTCATCGACCACGTCGTTGCTGAACCAGCGCAGCACCTTTTCACCGCCAGCTGCTTCGGCCCGCAGTTCATCCAGCAGCGCATCGTCGATGCGGAACGACGTACGCACGGTGCCGCGGCCGGGCTTGAGGAAATCGATGGCACCGGCCCGGTCCCATACGTAGTAGTCGCGGCCGAGGATGTGCAGCAGGCCCAGCATCCAGAACGGATCGGTCATCGCAAACAGGCTGCCGCCGAAGTGGGTGCCGACATAGTTGCGGTTCCATGGCCGCAGGCGCAGTTCGACATCGATCTGCCGGTAGTCCGGCGTGATGCGGGTAACGTGGATGCCGGTGAACAGGAACGGCGGCCAGAGATTGATACCGAAGCGGAACAGGCGGGCGTTCATGCGAAGGCCGGGCAGGAGGCGAGGCTGCCAGTCTAACCATTCGCATGCGTATGTTGTAGCCTTGGCGAGCGTCCGCACGATTCGGACGTGGTCCGGCGAATTGTAGAGTCGAGCTTGCTCGACTGCTTTCAGGGCAGCAGCGAATACGCTCGACGCCATCCGATAGCTATTTCAGCGTTTTCCCGATGGGTACGGCCCGGTCTCCGGCCCATGCTGTTTACATGCCCAGCCCTGCCTTGTTGCGCGGTCGATTTTCCGCAATCGGATGCTTCTACGTAGTCACCGCTGTCACCGCGGGTCGTCGACGCATCTTTGCAGATACGCGACACGCGGCGACCCTGATGGACGGCCTTCGTGACAGTGACCGCCGTGGACTCACGCGATCATTTGCCTGGGTGGTAATGCCCGATCATCTGCATTGGGTCATGCAGCTGCGTCAAGGAACCCTGGGGCGATGCATGCAGTCACTGAAGTCCAGAGTGGCCATTGCAGTCAATGTGCACTCCGATGAAGGACAGCCGGTGTGGCAGCGGGGCTACTACGATCATCTGATCCGGAATGAGGCGGATGTTCGGCAACAGTCACTGTATGTACTGGCCAACCCCGTGCGCGCGGGCCTGACACCGCGGCTGGGAGACTATCCGTTTGCGTGGTGTCGCTGGCCGCTGGAATGAGGCGGAGGCAGTCGAGCAAGCTCGACTCTACAGGCGGTGTGCACATCCTGCGTCATGCGCCGTCGATGACATACCCGTCGCGGCCGTTGGCCTTGGCCTGGTACAAGGCGGTGTCGGCGCCTTCGACGAAATGGTGAGGTTGCAGCGTGCCATCGGGTACGCGGGTGAACACGCCGATGGTGAGGGTGACGCCTGCTTCGCTGCCGTCACCGGGCGCCGGCACTGCACGCACGCAGGCGATCAGGTCCTCGATGACCTGGCGCGCGCCTTCGGCCGGGGTATCCGGCAGCACCAGAGCGAACTCATCGCCGCCGTAGCGCGCGGCCATGTCGCGTGGGCGGCGTGCATGCGCACCGATCAGGCGTGCGACATCGCGCAGCACGCGGTCGCCGACCTGATGGCCATGGCGGTCGTTATGGCGCTTGAAGTGGTCGACGTCGATCAGCGCCAGGCTCAAAGGCTTGCCACTGCGCCGGGCTGCATCGCATTCCTGCTGCAGCGACTGCTCGAAGCGCAGGCGGTTGCCAAGACCGGTCAGCGCGTCGCGGTTGGCCTGGCGGTGCCAGGCCGAGATCCGCCAGATCGCCCAGGCCAGCAACACCAGCAGAACGCCCAGCATTGCGCTGGCCGGTGCCCACCACAGGTCACCGGCGCGCAACAGCAACCAGCTCAGCAGCGGTGGAAGCGGCAGCGAGCACAGCGCAGCAAGCCATGGCAGGCGCAGGCCGAGCAGGATCACGCACAGCGCCACCAGCACGCCGCTGATGGCATGCTGCCAGAGGCGTGGCAGCAGATCGATCTGCTTGTGCTGCAGCAGCATCGAAGCGATGTTGGCCTGGTACTCACTGCCGCTCATCCAGAACTCGCGGGTGGTCGGGGTCAGCAGCCGCGGTGCGATGCCGCTGGCGGTCATGCCCACCATGATGCGGCGGCCATGCAGCATCGCCATGTCCACGTGACCATCCAGCACGTCGGCATAGGACACCTGCGGCAAGCGCTCGGGCGGCCCGGCATAGCGCACGCGCACATAATCGTTGCGCCGCCATTGATAGGGCGAACCGATCTCCGGATGGGGGTCAGGCAGGCCGTGCACCGCGCCCGGCGGCAGGTCGGCCAGCGCCAGCCCCAGCGCCGGCCAATGCGCCTGGCCGATGCCGGCGTGCAGGTACACGCCGCGGGCGACACCATCGCCGTCCACTTCAACGTCGGTGTGGCCGATGGCGGCGGCACTGGCCGCAATCTGCGGTACCGGCAGCATTTCCTCTGCCATGCGATCACCGGCCGCGGGCGCGGCCAGCACCGGCAGCACTACCCGGCCATTGCGGCGGATGGCCGCGGCCAGCGCCTCGTCCTGGCGGCTGTCGCGGCGGTCCGGTTCGGACAGCATCAGGTCCAGTGCAACGCGTTCGGCACCGGCATCGGTCAGCCGGTCCAGCAGGCGGGCATGGATCGAGCGGGGCCAAGGCCATTGGCCGATGCGCTGCAGGCTGCCTTCGTCGATCGCCACGATCAGCACGCTGGGGTCGGGACGATAGTCCCAGTTGCCGACCATGGCGTCGTAGGCAGCTTCATCCTGCCGCCACAGCCATTGGCCCTGGCTGGCGATCACGGTCAGCACGCCAGCCAGCAGCGCCAGCAGGATCCTCTTCGACCACGGCAGTGGCGAGCGCCTCATAACAACAGCCACAGCAGCAGGGCGCCGCCGCCGGCGCCGTAGCACAGGCGGCACGGCAGCTTGATCTGCTGCGCCGGCGAGTACTCGCCGGCATGACCGTCATCGTCGATGTACTGCACGCGTACATGCAGGGTGCCGCTCCACGGCCGCTTGAAGCTGACCTGCGGCTCGGCAACCGTCTCATCGACCAGGGGGGCCTTGAAGTCGCCGCGGCGATCGACCTGCACCCGGTAGCGCTGGCCGTCGCTGCCGGCCTGCCAGCGCAGGGTCAGCTCACCGTGCGCGGCCTCCGGCGGCTGCAGGGCCGGATCGACCGGTTCATTGCTCAGTTGCAGCGGCAGCGCCTGGCCATAGCGGCCCTGGTGACCGTTGCCATCGCGCGAGGCCACGCGCCAGAAGTACTGCCCCGGCGGCAGTGGTTGTGCCAGGCGCAGGTCGGTGCCCTGGGTCGTCTGTTCCTGCAGTGGCTGCACGAAGCTCGGCTCGGCGGCGATCTGCAGCACGCTGCTGCGTGCGCCGGGGGCCTGGCTCCAACGGAAACGCGGCCGGTCGCCGTTGATCGTCTGTCCATGCAGCGGGGCCACCGTCAGCGGTGGCGGCGGTTGGTCGCTGAGTTCGAAATCAACGCTGGCATCCAGGCCTTCCACGCCCTGCGCGTCGACGGCGCGCAGCAGCACGCGCAGCTGCCCGGGCGGCAGGTCGCCGATGGCCAGGCGGGTGTCTTCGGTGGTTGCGGCAAACAGCAGGATTTCCGGCGTTGCCGCCTGCACCACTTCCACGCGGTAGTGCGCGGCGCCGTCGACGGGGTCCCAGGCGAGCAGGGTCGGCAGCGGCGCCAGCCGAAGCTGGTCATTTCGCAGCGTCGGCGCCGGCAGCAGGAGCGAGACCGCAGCGGGGGCTGCGTCTGCGCTGCTGCTGCGGGTAGCCTGTCCAGGTTGGACCATGCGCTGGCCGTGGGTGTTGCCGACCTGCACCTTGCCCTGCAGGACCTCGGTGGCGGCAACCTGGTGGGTGTCACCGGCGCTGACCCGGAACACGGTACCGCGCACGCTGCTGGTCGCGGTGGGGGCGTCGATGATGTAACGCGATGCCGGGCCGCGGGCGGGCGTCACCCGGTTGCTGGCACGGCCCTGCTGCAGGCGCAGGCGGGTATCGACCATGCCGGTATGGCCATAGCGGCTGAGCTGGTCCAGGCGCAGCCGGGAATACTCGCGCAGCTGCAGGCGCGAGGCGTCGGCGAATTCAAGAGTGACGCTGGAGTCGCCTTCGGTCTGCACGGTGTCACCGATGCGAAGCTGTTCCCCGGCGAGTATCGCGCGGGTGGCACTGCCATCGGCGCCTGACAGCTCGACCTTGCCGCGCACCGACAGCACGCGGGCGGGCGCAGGCTCGATGCGCAGCCAGCTGATCGGGAAGCGCAGCAGCTGGCCCGGCGGCAACTGGTAAGGATTGTCGATGCGGTTGTGCTGCTGCAGCTGCTGCCAGCGTACCGACGGCTTCAGGTACAGGCTGCCCAGATCCCACAGGGTATCGCCGGGACGGACCCGGTAGTTCCAGTCCTGGGCGGTGGCCAGACCCGGCAGCAGCAGGAGGGTACAGAGCAGGATGCCCTGGAAGCGCATGGCGAACGACAGCGAGCGGACGAAGGTCACAGTTTGCAATCCCGGCAAAACGGGGGTGCAGCTGCAAGACCCCATGGCCCCGACCTCATCCCCCCGAACGGATCGTGGCGGCCGAACGGCCGCCATCCCGCGCATTATTGCCCGCGTTCAGTGCAGGGATTCTGAACGAAGTCCGTTCCCGTTCAGAACAGCAGGGAGGCCATCCGGCGGCGGTACTGGCCAACCAGGTCCTCGTCGGAGATCACATTGAAGGCGTCGATCAGGGCCTTGCGCGGCAGCCCTTCCTCGAAGGCGCGGTCGATCCGCAGCATTTCCAGGAACTGGGCAAGTGCGGCCTCATCGTGGCCGCCCAGCAACAGCTGCACGCCACGCAGGTGTCGGGCCTTGAGGTCTTTGCCGTCGGCGGCAATGCGCGCGTCCAGCACTTCGGCCGCGGGTGCGTCCTTCAGTGCGGCGGCGAAGGACAGGCGGGCACGGGCGCGCACGGCACGGTCGTCGGTGGCGAGATTGGCGGGCAGGCCGTCGATCAGCGTGCCGGCCTCGTCCACGCCGCCGATCTGCAGCAGGGCCAGGGCCAGGTCGAGCTTCAGCTCGTCCTTGTCCGGCTCGGCGGCGATCTGCGCGCGCAGCACATCCACCTGTGCCTGCGGGTCCAGCGGTGTCTGGTCTTCGGCAGCGGCGTCGCCGATGTCGGCCGGCACGATGCCGTGCTGGGCCAGGAATTCACGCAGCTGACCTTCCGGGATGGCCCCCGGGAAGCCATCCACCAGCTGGCCGCCCTTGACCAGGAATACGGTCGGCACCGAGCGGATCTGGAAGGCCGCAGCGATCTGCTGTTCGGCGTCGACGTCGACCTTGGCCAGCTCGAAGGCGCCGTTGTATTCGGCGGCCAGCTTTTCCAGCATGGGCCCGAGGGTCTTGCACGGCCCGCACCAGGTGGCCCAGAAGTCGACCAGCACCGGCGTCTGCAGCGACTTCTGCAGGACTTCGGCCTCGAAGGTCGCAGTGGTGGCGTCGAATACGTAGGTCGTCTCGGTCATGGGAGAGGCATCGTTTGGCATCTGGAGACCGATTCTATGGTGACGATCGATGCCGGTCTCAACCCGCGATGCCGCAAATGCCCGACAATGCGGCCTTCCTGCCGCCGTTGTTCCGGAGCCCGCATGTCGTCATTGTCCCCGCTGTTGCGCCTGTCCGGGGTGATCGCCGCGCTGCTGTTCGTGCTGGCGGTGATGGGCTTCGGCTCCGGCCTGGAAGGTTATGCACAGGCGCGGCACCCGGTGGCCCTGCTGGGTGCGCGGGGCGTGCCGCACGCGTTGGCCTTCAATCTGCTGGGTTTCGTGCTGCCGGGCCTGCTGGCGGTGGTGGTGGCCGAATGCCTGCGCCGGCGACTGCCGGCCAGCGCTGGCTGGGCGCCGCGGGTGGGCAGCCAGATGCTGCTGTTGGGCGGGCTGGCCTTCGCCGCGATGGGCTTGCTGCCGCTGGATGTGGACGATCTGCACGGGCCAGCCAGCCAGCTGCATGCCAGTGCCTGGATGGTCTGGGTGCTGGGCTTCGTCGCTGGCACCCTGTTGCTGGGCATCTCCCGGTTGCGCCAGGGGCATGGCCGCGGCCTGGGTGGGCTGGCCCTGGGCTGCGGCGTGCTGGCCGCGCTGGCGGCCTTTGCCCTGCAGGGCGTGTTGCCGGCGCCGCTGGCACAGCGGCTTGCCTTCGCCTGCTGGGCCGTCTGGCTGGCACTGGCCCTGCCGCTGTCGCGACCGCGCTGAGACCGCCTCCGGACGCAATCGGCGCCGGCGGTCGACGGGCAGGATTGGAGCCATTTGCCGCACTGCGGTACGCTGTACCGCTTTGCCGCCGCAACCGCGTGTTACATGACCAGCGTCGAACCCAACGTTTACGATCCGCAGCAGGTTGAATCCGCCGCCCAGAAGTACTGGGACGCTACCCGTGCCTTCGAAGTCGACGAGACTTCGGACAAGCCGAAGTACTACTGCCTGTCGATGCTTCCGTATCCGTCCGGTGCGCTGCACATGGGCCACGTGCGCAACTACACGATCGGCGATGTGATCAGCCGCTACAAGCGCATGACCGGCCACAACGTGCTGCAGCCGATGGGCTGGGACGCGTTCGGGCTGCCGGCGGAAAACGCGGCGATCAAGAACAAGACCGCGCCGGCGGCGTGGACCTACAAGAACATCGATCACATGCGCAGCCAGCTGCAGTCGCTGGGCTATGCCATCGACTGGTCGCGCGAGTTCGCCACCTGCCGCCCGGACTATTACGTCCATGAGCAGCGCATGTTCACCCGCCTGATGCGCAAGGGCCTGGCGTACCGCCGTAACGCGGTGGTGAACTGGGACCCGGTCGACCAGACCGTGCTGGCCAACGAGCAGGTCATCGACGGTCGCGGCTGGCGCTCCGGCGCGCTGGTCGAGAAGCGCGAGATTCCGCAGTGGTTCCTGCGCATCACCGACTACGCCCAGGAGCTGCTGGACGGCCTGGATGAGCTGGACGGCTGGCCGGAATCGGTCAAGACCATGCAGCGCAACTGGATCGGCCGTTCCGAGGGCCTGGAAATCCAGTTCGACGTGCGCGATGTCGACGGCAGCGCGCTGGACCCGCTGCGCGTGTTCACCACCCGCCCGGACACGGTGATGGGCGTGACCTTCGTGTCGATCGCCGCCGAGCACCCGCTGGCGCTGCATGCGGCGAAGAACAACCCGGAGCTGGCGGCGATGCTGGCCGACCTGAAGCAGGGCGGTGTATCCGAGGCCGAGCTGGAAACCCAGGAAAAGCGCGGCATGGATACCGGCCTGCGCGCGCTGCATCCGGTCACCGGCGAGCCGGTGCCGGTCTGGGTCGCCAACTTCGTGCTGATGGGCTACGGCACCGGCGCGGTGATGGCCGTGCCGGGCCATGACCAGCGCGACAACGAAGTGGCCAACAAGTACGGCCTGCCGATCAAGCAGGTGATCGCGCTGAAGGATGCGCGCACCGAAGAGGAGCGCAACTGGGACGGCAGCCGCTGGCAGGACTGGTACAGCGACAAGAGCCGCGCCTTCGAGCTGGTGAATTCGGCCGAATTCGACGGCCTGGACTTCCAGGGCGCCTTCGAAGCGCTGGCCGAACGTTTCGAGCGCAAGGCCCAGGGCCAGCGCCGCGTCAACTACCGCCTGCGCGACTGGGGCGTGAGCCGCCAGCGCTACTGGGGCTGCCCGATTCCGGTGATCTACTGCGCCAAGTGCGGCGCGGTGCCGGTGCCGGAAGAGCAGCTGCCGGTGGTGCTGCCGGAGGACGTGGCGTTCTCCGGCACCGGTTCGCCGATCAAGACCGACCCGGAATGGCGCAAGACCACCTGCCCGGACTGCGGTGGCGCGGCCGAGCGCGAGACCGACACGTTCGACACCTTCATGGAGTCGAGCTGGTACTACGCCCGCTACACCTCGCCGGGTGCCCGTGATGCCGTCGACAAGCGCGGCAACTACTGGCTGCCGGTCGACCAGTACATCGGTGGCATCGAGCACGCGATCCTGCACCTGATGTATTTCCGCTTCTATCACAAGCTGCTGCGCGACGCGCGGATGGTGGACAGCAACGAGCCGGCGCGCAACCTGCTGTGCCAGGGCATGGTGATTGCCGAGACCTACTACCGCCCGAACCCGGACGGCTCGAAGGACTGGATCAACCCGGCCGATGTGGAAGTACAGCGCGACGAGCGCGGCCGCATCACGGGCGCCACCCTGATCGCCGACGGCCAGCCGGTGGTGGTCGGTGGCACGGAGAAGATGTCCAAGTCGAAGAACAACGGCGTGGACCCGCAGGCGATGGTCGGCAAGTACGGCGCCGATACCGTGCGCCTGTTCTCGATGTTCGCCGCGCCGCCGGAACAGTCGCTGGAATGGAACGAAGCCGGCGTGGACGGCATGGCCCGCTTCCTGCGCCGCCTGTGGGCCCAGGTGCAGAAGCATGCCGCCGACGGTGCCGCCCCGGTGCTGGACGTGGCCGCACTGGATGCCAACCAGAAGGCACTGCGCCGCAAGACTCACGAGACCATCGGCAAGGTCGGCGACGACTATGGCCGCCGCCACAGCTTCAATACCGCCATTGCCGCAGTGATGGAACTGATGAACGCGCTGGCCAAGTTCGAGGACGGCAGCGAGCAGGGCCGTGCGGTGCGCCAGGAAGCGTTGCAGGCCATCGTGCTGCTGCTGAACCCGATCACCCCGCATGCCAGCCACGCCCTGTGGCAGGTGCTGGGCCATGGCGAGACGCTGCTGGAAGACCAGCCGTTCCCGCAGGCCGACGCTGGCGCGCTGGTGCGCGATGCGCTGACCCTGGCCGTGCAGGTCAACGGCAAGCTGCGTGGCACCATCGAGGTGGCGGCCGATGCCGCACGCGAGCAGGTCGAGGCGTTGGCCCTGGCCGAGCCGAACGCGGCCAGGTTCATGGAAGGCCTGACGGTGCGCAAGATCATCATTGTGCCGGGCAAGATCGTGAACATCGTCGCTGCCTGATGCACCCCGCATCGGCCACCCGCGTGGTGGCCGGTGCCTTTCCGATGCAGGGCCATGTGCATGATGGCCCTGCATTCACGCGGCTTCGGGCACGCTGTGTGTTGCCGTGATCGCCCGGCTCCGCCAGACTGTCTCCATGACCCGAATCCTGCTTGCCCTCGTTCTTGCCCTCGGCCTTGCCGGCTGCGGCTTCCATCTGCGCAACAAGCTGATGCTGCCGACCGATACGGCGCCGGTGAAGGTGGTCTCCACCGCGCCTTACAGCGAACTGGTCAAGCTGCTCAACCGCAGCCTGCTGGCGTCCGGCGCCAAGCTGGCCGATGAGGACAGCAAGGAACCCAGTACCCAGCTGCAGGTGCTGTCCGAACGCTGGGGCGACCTGCCGATCGCCATCGACTCGCAGGGCCGTGCCCAGGAGTACAGCCTGCGCTATGCGGTCATCTTCATCTTCCGTCGCGAGGATGGCAGCGAGCTGGTGCCGCAGCAGGTGATCGAGCTTTCGCGCGACTACGTGTCGCCACCGACCGACGCCACCGGTACCACCACCGAACGCGAGATCCTGGCCGATGAATTGCGCCGGGAAATGTCGGCGTCGATCATCCGCCGCATCGACAGCGTGGTCCGCGCCGAGATCGAGAAGGGCGGCAGCCTGTCGGCACCGAAGGCCAAGCCGCTTGAGGGTGCGGTGCCGGCCGAGCCGGTCCCCGCAGCCAAGCACTGAGCTGCGGCGATGGAACTGCGTCCGGAGCAGCTGGCCGGCCAGAGCGCTGATACCGCGCTGGCACCGGTCTATCTGATTGCCGGCCCGGAAACCCTGCGCGTGCTGGAGGCGGCCGACGCCATCCGTGCACGTGCGCGTGCCGCCGGTATTGGCGAGCGCGAGGTGTTCGACGCCGATGGCCGCGATTTCGACTGGAACCAGCTCGACGCCAGCTTCAATGCGCCCAGCCTGTTCAGCGCCCGCCGCCTGGTTGAGGTGCGCCTGCCCAGCGGCAAGCCGGGCAAGGACGGCGCCGAGGTGATCAGCCAATTCTGCGCCAACCCGGCGCCGGACGTGGTGCTGATGATCACGGCCAACGAATGGAGCAAGGCCCATCAGGGCAAGTGGGCCGAGGCGGTCAACCGCGTCGGCGTGCTGTCGGTGGCGTGGGCGATCAAGCCGCACGAACTGCCGGACTGGATCGAGCGCCGCCTGCGCGGCAAGGGCCTGCGCGCCGATCCGGCCGCAGTGCAGCGTCTGGCCGAGCGGGTGGAAGGCAATCTGCTGGCTGCCGCACAGGAAATCGACAAGCTGGCGCTGTTGGCTGATGGCCAGCCATTGGATGTGGAACGGATGGAGTCGCTGGTGGCTGACGCTGCCCGCTATGACGTGTTCCGGCTGATGGAGGCGACGTTCTCCGGCCAGTCGCCGGCCGTGCTGCGCATGCTGGCCGGTCTGCGCGGTGAAGGCGAGGCGGTGGCCGCATTGATGCCGATGGTGATCCGCGAGCTGCTGGCCGGCGCCGGCCTGGCCCGCGTGCAGGCCCGCGGCGGCAATCTGGCCGCCGAAATGAAATCGCGTGGCATCTGGGAATCGCGGCAGGCGCCGTACAAGCGCGCGCTGCAGCGGCACCCGGAAGGCAAGCGCTGGGAGCGCTTCGTGGCCGAAGCGGGCCTGGTCGACCGCATCGCCAAGGGGCGGGCCGACGGCGATGCCTGGCTGGCACTGGAGCGCCTGCTGGTGGCCGTGGCCGAACCGCGTGCCGTGCGCCTGCTGGCGCGGGCCTGAGCAATGAGCCTGCGGATCTATTACGGGGGCACCTTCGATCCGGTGCACCTCGGGCACCTGGCGATCGCGCGGGCCGCCCGTGACGAACTGCAGGTTGCCGTGCGCATGCTGCCGGCGGCCGACCCGCCGCACCGTGCGGTGCCCGGTGCCACTGCCGAACAGCGTTGCAGCATGCTGTCTCTGGCCATTGGCGACGAACCTGGCCTGCTGCTGGACCGGCGCGAGCTGGACCGCGCCGCCCGCTATCCCGGTCGTCCTTCCTATACCGTCGATACCCTGCGCGAACTGCGTGGCGAACTCGGCCCGAGCCGGCCGCTGGCCTGGCTGGTCGGCGCGGACAGCCTGCTGGGCCTGGCCGGTTGGCACGAATGGGAGGCCCTGTTCGGGCTGGCGCATTTCGTTGTGGCTGAACGGCCGGGCAGCCCGCTGCGGGCCTCGCTCGACGGCGAGCTGGGCCACGCGCTGGAAGGGCGCTGGGCCGACAACGAACAGGCCCTGTTCGCCAGCGCGGCCGGGCGCATCCTGCGCCTGCACCACCCGCTGCGCGAGGAATCGGCCAGCGCCGTGCGCTCACAGATCGCCTCCGGCGGTCCCTGGCGCGCACTGCTGCCGCCGGCCGTGGCCGACTATGTGGCTGCACACGGGCTGTACCGCCCGGCCACGCCGTGAATGGCGCGGCGGCGCCATCCCCGTATAATCGCCCCCACGTTTATCGAGTCGATCCACTTTGAGCAACCAGACCCAGCCCCAGACCATCAAGGTCGATCTGCCCAGCCCGCCGCCGTCCGTGCCGGAACTGCTGGCCAGCGTCCGCCAAGCCACCGAAGACCTGAAGGCCAAGGACCTGGTCGAGATCGACGTGCGCGGCCGGTCCAGTGTTGCCGACTACATGATCGTCGTTTCGGGCACCTCGACCCGCCACGTCAAATCAATCGCCGATGAAGTCGTGCGCTTCGCCAAGAACATCGACGTGATGCCGCTGGGTGTTGAAGGCGAGCGCGAAGCCGAGTGGGTGCTGGTCGATCTGGGCGACGTGATCGTCCACGTGATGCTGCCGCGCGTGCGTGAGTTCTACGCCCTCGAGCGCCTGTGGACCGTCGGCGACCAGCCGCCGTCCAGCGACGACGAAGTGGCCTGAGCCACACGTTGATGCATCCTTCGACGGCGCCGATGGCGCCGTCGACGTTTTGGAGAACCGTTGATGAAAGCCCGCCTGATCGCCACCGGTGAACGCGCCCCCAGCTGGGTCGCGCAGGGCTTCGCCGAGTACCAGAAGCGGCTGTCGCACTGGCTGCCGTTCGAACTGGTGGAAATCGAGCCCGGCCTGCGTGGCAAGGGGCGTGATCCGCGTCGGGCTACCGAAGACGAAGGCAAGCGGGTCATCGCCGCGCTGCCGAAGAATGCCTATGTGGTGGCCCTGGACGTGCCCGGCCGCCAGCTGAGTTCCGAACAGCTGGCACAGCGCCTGGAGCATTGGCGCGGGCAGGGCAGGGACCTGGCGTTCCTGATCGGTGGCCCGGAAGGGCACTCGCCGGAAGTCTCCGCGCTGGCCGATGAGAAGTGGTCGATCGGACCGCTGACGCTGCCGCACATGCTGGTGCGCCTGGTGGTGGCCGAGCAGCTGTACCGGGCTGCCGCAATGATTGCCAATCACCCCTACCATCGCGCGTGAAGAGTGGTTATACTAGTCGTCTGCCCGAATAGCTCAGCCGGTTAGAGCACTTGACTGTTAATCAGGGGGTCGTTGGTTCGAGTCCAACTTCGGGCGCCACTTTGAGAAACCTGCATCGCGAGATGCAGGTTTTTTTTTGCCGTGTTGTAGAGCCGAGCCCACGCTCGGCTGCACCCTGGAAGCCGAGCATGGGCTCGGCTCTACAATCTGCTGCTCCAACCATGGATGCCGATCGTGCGCGCACTCCTGTCCGTCGTCTCTCTGTTGCTTGCGCCGCTGACGTTCGCCGCAGCGAATGCGGCACCACCGACCTGGCACCCGCCGCAGGGCACTACCGAGCTGCCGTTGTGGCCGGAAGGCAGGGTGAAGGCACCGCCAAAACTGAAAGGTCCCGAGCAGATCAGTGAAGCAACCTCCAGGGCCAGCGGAGAACGCTGGACGATGTTGCAGAACGTGGCCGTGCCGACCCTCACCGTGTTTCCGCCGAAAGGACCGGCCAATGGCACCGCCGTGATGGTGGTGCCCGGAGGTGGTTACCGGGTGTTGGCGATGGACCTGGAAGGCAGTGAAATCTGCGATTGGTTGAACGCGCAGGGCATCACCTGCGCGCTGCTGAAGTACCGCGTGCCGGCGTCCGGGCCCAACTGGGATCCCGACTGCAACTGTCGCGACAATCCGACGGTACCGATGGCCTTGCAGGACGCGCAACGTGCAATGGGCCTGCTGCGCTTGCAGGCACAACGCTGGAACCTCGACCCGAAGCGGGTGGGGGTGATCGGTTTCTCGGCCGGCGGACACGTGGTGGCGGGATTGAGTACGCACGCACGTCGTAGCTACGCGGCGGTCGACGCGGCCGACTCACAGTCCAGTCGCCCGGATTTCGCGATGGTGATGTACTCCGGCCATCTGTGGGCCGGGCATGGCAAGGGGCTGTCCCTGGTCAAGGACATCGTCTTGGATGACGCGGTGCCGCCGACGTTCATTGCGCAGGCCACCGATGATCGCACCGACGATGTGCGCGAATCACTCGCCTACTACCAGGCGCTGATCGATGAAGGCGTGCCGGTCGAGATGCATCTGTTCGCGCGCGGTGGCCACGCGTTCGGTCTGCGCATGAAGGATGCACCGGTGGCGGTGTGGCCACAGCTGGCCGAGCGCTGGATGCGGGATATCGGCATGCTGCCCGAACGCCAGTTGTAGAGCCGAGCCATGCTCGGCTGCCCGTGCGAAGCCGAGCGTGGGCTCGGCTCTACAGTGCCAGCTCACCTCTGGAGAACGCCACCAACGTGGCGATCGCCACCACCAGGATCGCGCCGAACAGCGCCCACTCCCAGCGCGTGAATACCTTTTCCCCTCGCTGGTGCCGGGTGAACGCGAACAGCACCACGCCGGGGACGTACAGCAGGACCGACAGCAGCAGGTTGTCGAGGCCGCCGGCATACACCAGCCACAATGCATAGGCACTGGCCAGCAGGGCAACGACGAAATCGCGCCAGCGCGCACCCGGTTCATGCGCATAGGCCTGGCCACGCCAGGCCAGCTGCACGCCGAACGCGGTGGACAGGAAGTAGGGCACCAGGCTCATCGACGCGGCCAGCAGCACCAGTCCGGTATAGCTGCCGGAATTGACCAGCACCAGCAGCAGGAACATCTGGATCAGACCGTTGCTCAACCACAGCGCATTGGCTGGCACGCCGTGCGCGTTTTCGCGGCCGAGGAACGCGGGCATGGTGCCGTCGCCGGCCGCGGCGTACAGCACCTCGGCGCACAACAGCACCCAGGCCAGCAGCGCGCCCAGCACGGAGATGATCGATCCGACGATGATCACCGTTGCACCCCACTCGCCGACGATCGCACGCAGTACGTACGCCATGGATGGATTGGGCAACCCGGCCAGTTCGGCCTGCGACAGCACCCCCATCGACAGCAGGCTGACCAGCACCAGCAGCAGCCAGACGCCGAGGAAACCGATCACCGTGGCGCGGCCGACATCGGCACGGCGGGCCGCGCGCCGCGAGTAGATGCTGGCGCCTTCGATGCCGATGAATACCCACACGGTCACCAGCATCATGCCGCGCAGCTGCTGACCCAGATCACCCAGTGCGGGCGTACCGAAGAAATCGGCGCGGAACACGTCCATGCGGAACGCGCCGGCGGCCAGGATCAGGAACAGCGCGATGGGCAGCAGCTTGGCCACGGTCACCAGCCCGTTGACGATGGCAGCGGTGCGCAGGCCCCGCAGCACCAGCAGATGCACGGTCCATAGCAGCAGTGACGACGCGGCCACCGCGGCCGGGGTATTGCCTTCGCCGAAGATCGGCAGGAAATGTCCGAGGCCGCTGAAGATCAGCACGAAGAAGCTGGCGTTGCCAAGCACCGAGGCGACCCAGTAACCCCATGCCGCGGAGAAACCGATGTAGTTGCCGAAGCCCTCGCGCGCATACGCGTAGATGCCGGTATCGAGATCCGGCCGGCGGTTGGCCAGCGCCTGGAACACGAAGGCCAGCATCAGCATGCCGGCGCCACTGACCGCCCAGCCGACCAGCGCCGCGGCCGGTCCGGCGCTGCGCGCCACGTTCTGTGGCAAAGAAAAGATACCGGCACCAACCATCGAGCCGACCACCAGAGCGGTCAACGCGGGCAGGCCCAGGCGTTGCGATGTCGCAGCCATGCAGATCCCCTGCGGCGGTGATGCCGCGTGCACACGGTAGCGGTGGGCCCGTGAACATGCCTGCAAGGCGCACAACGACGAAGGCCCGGGCAGGTGCCCGGGCCTTCGACGGTGGTGCGTTGAGCGGTATTACTTGAAGGTGTACTTGGCGCCGACAGTGAAGTAACGGCCGATGGCGCCGCTGAAGTGCAGCGGGTTGTAGTTCACGCCACCGTAGGTGGTCGGGTCGAGCGGAGCGATGCGATCGAACACGTTCTGCACCGATGCATTCAGTTCGAAGGCTTCGGTGATGTTCCAGCGGCCGGACAGGTCGAAGGTGGTGAACGAGGAGATCTTGGTGACGTCGGTACCGTCGGCGTACGAGAACTGGTACGAACCGTCCGGGCCACGGAAATCCTTGTTGTCCATCTTGGAGATGTAGTTGGCAACGCCGCTCACACTCCACGGACCCTGGCGCCAGGTGGTACCGAAGTTGATGCGATCCTTCGGCGTACCGATGCAGTTGGTCACGTCGCAGTTGCCGTGGGTGCCTGCATAGTCGAAGGTCTGGTCGGAGTCGGTGCGCTCGTACTTCAGCACATGGCTCCACTGCAGATCCATTTCCAGCTGGCCCGGGCCGATATCGAAGGTCTGGCGGATATCGGTATCGATACCGCGCACGCGGGTGGAGGCGGCATTGATGTACGCGGTGTTGACCGCCAGGATGCTGCCGGTGCCAGCGATGCCGTTGATCAGGTCGATGTCACGCAGCACATTGCCGGCGGCGATGGCATCGGCCGTGGAGCCCTGGGCGATCTCGTTGGTGCGCTTGATCTGCCAGGCATCGACGGTCATCGAGGTGGTGGGGGTCGGCTGCAGCACGATGCCCACCGAGTAGCTCTTGGATTCCTCCGGCTTCAGGTCCTTGTTGGGGCGGGTGATGATTGCAACCGGACGCGAGCTGCAGTTGGTGCCGACATCGGCCGGCGGGCTGGCGGCGCAGCGCACCGGATCGCGGGCGTTGGAGAAGGCGGCCAGGCCACCGTCGCCGTTCTCGGCCGGGTTGGGGGCGCGGAAGCCTTCTGCGTAGCTGGCGCGCAGTGCGATCCAGTCGGCCGGCGTCCACTTGATGCCCAGCTTCGGCGTCGCCTTGCCTTCGCCACTTTCGTACTTGTCGTAACGCAGCGCGCCGGACAGTTCCAGCTGCTCCAGCACCGGTGCCGACAGTTCAACGTAGCCGGCGTAGACATTCTGCGTACCGTCGTAGGCCGAGTAGCCCAGGCCGATGATGTCACCCTGGTCGGTGTAGGTCTGCGGGCTCAGGCTGTTGCTGGTCTTGCGCCACTCGGTACCGATCGCCAGGCCCAGCGGACCCCCCTTCAGGTCCATCAGGCTGCGCGATACGGTGAAGTCGAACATGTCCAGGCTGGACTTGGCGCGTGCGCTGATGGTCGGCGAAATGTAGTCGTACAGTGCCTGCGAATTGAGGTTGGCATTGTCGCCAATACGCCACACGCCGCCGGCACAGTTCGGGTTGCCCAGCGCGCACTGCACGGCGCTGTAGCGCAGGAAGCCGGTACGCTTGTTGACCAGATCGGTGCCGGAGTGCAGGTAGGCGGTGTCGTAGCTCCAGTCACCCCAATTGCCCTTGACGCCGACCAGGAAGCGATTGAACTCGTTGGTGTTGTTGGTCACGCGCGGGCCGACATCCCAGGCCGAGTAGCGCAGGCGCGAGGCCTGGCCCGGAATCGGGTTGTCAGGATGGGTCGGCGACAGCACCACGGCGCCCGGGCCGCTGCTCGCATTGCGCGGGCCAAGCGGATAGCCCCAGCTGCCGGACACGCCGGAGGGCGTGTTGCTGAAGATCGTTTCCTTCTTCGAGTAGCCGATCTCGGTGTAGATCTCGCCGCCTTCACCGAAGGCGAAGCTGGCGCGGCCGAACACGTTGACGTACTTCTCTTCCGGGGTCAGATCACGGTACAGCTGGTTCGGATCCCACAGGCAGCCCTGTGCGGCCACCGAGGCATCGGTCTGGCCCGGGATGGTGGTCAGGCCCTGGCAGCCGGGCAGCGGCACGAGCTGGGCCGAGGTGCCCGGCGGGACGCGGTCGTCGAATACCGAGCCGTTCGGACCCACGCCACCGCTGGTGCGGTTGTTGAGGTAGGCGCCGCCGAGGAACTGGGCGTTGTTGCCATAGCCCCACGGACGGATGTCGCCCGTGCCGATCCACTTGCGGTTCTTGCGATCGCTGATCTTGATCGCGTCGGTCTTGCCAACGTCCAGGCTGAAGAACGCGTTCCAGCCGTCGGTGGCCAGGTCGCCGGTACCGGCGGTCAGGGTGGCCTTCTTGGCGTTGCCGTCGCCGTCACCGGAGGTGCCGTAGGAGGCACGCAGGATCGCGCCCTGGAAATCACTGCGCAGGATGATGTTGACCACGCCGGCGATGGCATCGGAGCCATAGATCGCCGAGGCGCCATCCTTCAGCACTTCCACGCGTTCAACAGCGTCGAGCGGGATGGTGCTCAGGTCGGTGAAGACCTTCTGGCCGTCATCGGCCAGGCCGTAGGTGGCCATGCGGCGGCCGTTCAGCAGGACCAGGGTCGAGCCCGCGCCCAGGCCGCGCAGCGAGATGCCGGCGCCACCGCCGGCAAAGCCGTTGCCGAAGGTCTTCGGGATCGAGCCGGAACCGTCGGCGGTCAGGGTCTGCAGGTATTCGGCGACCGTGGTCTTGCCGGTTCGGTCGATTTCCTGGCGGGTCACCACCTGCACCGGGGACGGTGTTTCGGTGTTGGTGCGCGGAATGTTCGAACCGGTAACCGTGATGCGGTCCAGGTTGGTGGCCTTTTCCTGCGCGAAGGCGGAGGTGGAAGCCACGGCGCCAACCAGCAGCAGGGTGCCGCCGGTAAGGATGTGGGTGATGGACGATGCCAGTGTGGTGCGGCGGCGGCTGGCGGGCCGTTGGATCAGGTGTTTCACAGCTTCTCTCCTAACTGGAAAACCGTAGCGTTGAGGGCTGTCTCCGGAAGGGGGCCGGGACGGGCCAATCTAGGTTTCCGACGGGTGACGAAGTAGTGAAATTTTGCTTAATCCGTAACGTTGAATCCAAACTTTGCCGAGTTTGGCACTTCGGCGGTGCGGGCCGGCCCGGCAGGTGGCCGGGCCGGCCCTGGACAATCAGTCCGGTAGCGAGAATTGCACCGGTACCAGCCCGATGGCCGGCACTGCCACGCCATCGCGCTGGGCCGGTTCGAAGCGCCAACGCTTGAGCACTTGCTGACGCGCGGCCTGGTCCAGGCTGCGCGAGCCACTGCTGCGCTCGATGCTGACCGCGACCGGCTGCCCGCTGCTGTCGACTTCCACCCGCAGCAGCACCGTGCCCTGCTCATGATTGCGCAGGGCCGGCAGCGGATAGGTCGGTGGCGGTGCACTGCGGTACTGCAGCTGTGCTCCGGACAGCGGTGTCGAGCTGTCGATGCCTGGTGCGAGCTGCGGCGGGGACGGTTCGGCTGCCGGCAATGCGATGCCCTGGGTTTCCTCCACGGTTGCAGTGGGAGCGGGCAGGGGCGGCGCTACCGGCTGCGCATGCGGCTTCGGCACCACCCGCGCGACCTCCTTCGGTTCCACCAGTACCGGCGGAGGGGGCGGTGGCGGGGTCTTCTCGATCAGCCGTACCGTGGTCTTGTCACGCGGAACCTGCACAGCCTGGTAGGTCGCGGGGATCAGCAGCAACAGGAACGCGAGCAGATGCAGGGCGATGGCCGCGCTCCAGGCGGCAACGCGGGCGGGGTCGAAGTGCGGGGATGCAACGGGATACGTACGAACCATGGTCCACCTCCATGCCAGTGACGAAGTCCTCAACGCACCAGGGCCCGTGGCGGGGTTGCCGCACGCGGCTGGCAGTGCATCAGTAGCGCGATGGGGCCGCTACTGCCTAGAGGCAGGGTCGGTATCGTTGGGCTGGCCTTCAGCCAGTGCAGGCCGCAGGCATGAAAAAAGGCGGATCCCCTGCGGGATCCGCCCTTGTCGGCAGTGGCAAACGGGATCAGCGACCCAGTTCGAACACTACATCCAGGTTGACCGAGACGGTCGATTCGCCCGGCGCGACCGGGGTCGCCTTGTCCATCGCGGCGCCGGCCGACATCGCCCGCATCATCGGCATCGGACGGAAGCCGCCATTGCTGTTCTCGGAGATGCTGACGATGCGGCGCACCTGCAGACCCAGCGACTTCGCATAGGTCTGGGCGCGGGTCTGGGCCTTCTTCAGCGCGGCCAGGCGGGCTTCGTCATAGACCGGCTCCGGCTGGTCGATCTCGAAGCTGGGGCCGTTGATCTGGTTGGCACCCTGCGCAGCCAGTGCGTCCAGCACCTTGCCGAGCTTGGCGATGTCGCGCACCTTCAGGCTGACCGTGTTGCTGGCCTGGTAGCCGGTGATCTTCGGTGCTTCGTTGTCGGCATAGCGGTACTGCGGATTGAGGCTGACGCCGCTGGTCTGCACGTCCCGCTCGGCAATGCCGGCGGCCTTGATCGCCGCCAGCACCTTGTCCATCTGCTGGGCGTTCTGGCGCATGGCGCTGTTGCCGTCGGCGGCCTGGGTAACCACGCCGGCCGACAGGGTGGCCACGTCCGGCACGCGGGTGGCTTCGGCATTGGCCGAGATGTTCAGCAGGGTGCCTTCGGCCGGGGCGGCGACCGACGGCGACGACGGGGCGGCATGGGCAGTCATCGAGGTTCCAAGGGCGAGGGACAGGGCAAGCAGCAGCGGGGTGGCGGTCAGGCGCATGGAGAACTCCTTGTTGTGCCGTTGAGGGTGGTGTCGTAGCGATGAACGCGCTGTGAGCCCATTCGGGGTTGAACGCGTTCCGGAACGGGTTGCCGACGATTCAGGTGGCGGCCTCAGGTTATGCTGTGCCGATGCTCTATCTTGCTTCCCGCTCCCCCCGACGCAACCAGTTGCTGGCCCGACTCGGACGCCCCTTCCAGGCCTTGGACCTGGAGGTTGTCGAGCAGCGCGCGCCCGCTGAAAGCGCCGAACAGTATGTATGCCGTGTCGCCGCCGACAAGGCGCGCGCCGGGCTGGCCCGGGTGCTGGCCGATGACCCACAGGCGCGTGTGCTCGGCTCGGATACCGAGGTGGTGCTGGACGGTGAAGTGTTCGGCAAGCCGGCCGATGCCGCCGACGCGCGGGCGATGCTGGCGCGGCTGGCCGGGCGCACCCACCAGGTGATGACCGCAGTGGTGGTGGTCGGTGCCGACGGCCTGGACAGCGAGCTGGTCATTTCCGAAGTGGCCTTTGCGCCGATCAGCGCCGCCGACATCGCCATCTACGTGGACACCGGCGAGCCGCTGGACAAGGCCGGGGCCTACGCCATCCAGGGCGGGGCCGAACGCTGGATCGAACATCTTTCCGGCAGCTACTCCGGCGTGATGGGACTGCCGCTGCTGCACACCGATCGTCTGCTGGCGCGCTGCGGCGTGCCGGCCCCCACTGCTGATGCCGCCAGGGAGGCTGCCGATGTCTGAGGAAATCCTGGTCAACGTGACCCCGCGCGAGACCCGGGTCGCCGTGATCGAAAACGGCATGCTGCAGGAGCTGCACATCGAGCGCGGCTGGCGCCGGGGTGTGGTCGGCAACATCTACAAGGGCAAGGTGCAGCGCGTCATGCCCGGCATGCAGGCGGCCTTCGTCGAGGTCGGGCTGGAGCGGGCCGCGTTCCTGCACGCCAACGACGTGGTGCGACCGGCGCCGGTGGCCAGTGCGGACACCGAGAACACCACGCTGCCGCCGCCGTCCAGCGTGCCGATCGTCGAGCTGCTGCGTGACGGCCAGGACATCGTAGTGCAGGTGGTGAAGGACCCGATCGGTACCAAGGGCGCGCGCCTGACCACGCAGATCAGCATTCCCTCGCGTTACATGGTGCTGCTGCCGCAGTCCAAGGTGGTGGGGGTGTCGGCGCGCATCGAGGATGAAGGCGAGCGGGCGCGGCTGAAGGCGCTGGTGACCGAACTGTCGGCCCAGCATGGTGGCTACGGCTACATCGTGCGCACCAATGCCGAAGGCCAGCCGGCCGAGGCCATTGCCGAAGACATCGCCTACCTGTCGCGGGTCTGGAACGTGGTCGAGCGCCGCGGCCGCGAAGCACCCTCGTGCAGCAACATCTATGAGGACCTGAGCCTGCCGCTGCGTTCGGTGCGCGACCTGATCCGCAAGGACGTGGACAAGGTGAAGGTGGACTCCAAGGAAACCTTCGCGCAGCTGCAGGCCTTCGTGGCCAAGTACATGCCGGTGCTGGCCGAGAAGCTGGAACTGTATTCGGGTGACCGGCCGATCTTCGACATGTTCGGCGTGGAGGACGAGATCGGCCGCGCGCTGGACAAGCAGGTGCCGCTGAAATCCGGCGGCTACCTGGTGATCGACCAGACCGAGGCGATGACCACCATCGACGTGAACACCGGTTCGTTCCTCGGCCAGCGCAACCTGGAAGAGACGGTGTTCCGCACCAACCTGGAAGCAGCGCAGGCAGTGGCGCGGCAGCTGCGGCTGCGCAACCTGGGCGGCATCATCATCATCGATTTCATCGACATGGACGATGCCGAGCATCGCCGCCAGGTGCTGCGTACCCTGGAAAAGGCGCTGGCCCGTGACCATGCCAAGACCACGGTGTACGACTTCTCACCGCTGGGCCTGGTCGAGATGACCCGCAAGCGCACGGTGGAAAGCCTGGAGCGCCAGCTGTCGGAAACCTGCCCGCAGTGCAGTGGCCGTGGCAGCATCAAGACCACCGAGACGGTGACCTACGAGATTTTCCGCGAGATCACCCGCGCGGTGCGCCAGTTCGATGCGGCGCGCCTGCTGGTGATCGCTTCGACCAAGGTCGTTGCGCGCATTACCGACGAGGAGTCTTCGGCGGTGGCCGAGCTGGAAGAATTCCTCGGCAAGAGCATCCGCTTCCAGGCGGACGAGCAGTACCTGCAGGAGCAATTCGATGTTGTTCTGCTCTGACCCTCGCCGGCTGCAGGCCGGCGGTGGCCGATGAGCGCGCCGCCGCGCCTGCGACTGCGAAGGATCCGCCGTCATATCATTGCCGCCTGTGCGGTGGGCCTGGTCGGGCTTGCACTGCTGGTGGGCACGCTCAGCCAGCTGCTGCCGCTGGCCGAGCGTCATCCCGGGAAGATTGCCGCCTGGCTGAGCGAGCGTGCCGGCCAGCCGGTACGTTTTGACCAGTTGCACACTACCTGGACCCGACGCGGTCCATTGCTGCAGCTGAAGGGCCTGCGCATCGGCGCGGGCCAGGGCCTGGCCATCGGTGAAGCCGAAGTGCTGGTGTCGATGTACAGCGGGATGCTGCCTGGTCGCTCGCTGACCGAGCTGCGCCTGCGTGGCCTGGCGCTGGACCTGCAGCAGGGCGAGGACGGCCGCTGGTCGGTGCGCGGCCTGCCGAAGTCAGACACGGGCGGTGACCCGCTGGAGGCGCTGCGCCGGCTGGGCGAGCTGCAGGTGATCGATGGCCGCTTGGGTGTGCATGCACCGGGACTGGGTATCGATACCACCCTGCCGCGTATCGATCTGCGCCTGCGCGTCAATGGCGACCGCCTGCGTGTGGGCGTGCGTGCCTGGGCGCAGACCGATGCCCTGCCGCTGACCGCAGTGCTGGACGTGGACCGCACGCGCGGCAACGGCCAGGCCTGGCTGGGTGCCGATCCTGTTGATTTCCATGCCTGGTCGCCGTTGCTGGCAGCGGGTGGCGTGCGCCTGCGCGAAGGCAAGGGTGAGCTGAACCTGTGGCTGACCCTGCGCGACTTCGCGCCGGTGGCGCTGACCACCGATTCGGACCTGCGTGACGTGCGCATCGACGGTGCACCGATGCCCGACGTGGCAACGCCGCAGTTGCAGCTGCAGCGCTTGCAGGCGCGCCTGCGCTGGCAGCGCCAGGCCGAGGGTTGGGCGCTGCAGGTACCGCGCCTTCGTTTGAAGACCGAAGACGGCGAACAACAGCTCGATGGCCTGCAGTTGCAGGTTGGCAGGCAGCTGCGGGTGAGTTCCGGCGAAGTACAGGCCGGTACGGCGCTGCGTGCGCTGGCGCTGAGTGATCGCCTCGAGCCAGGCCTGCGCCATTGGTTGTTCCTGTCCAAACCGCAGCTGGATGTGCGAGCGCTGCAACTGGCCGGCGAACGTGATGGCCCGTTGAGGGCACAGGGCGAGCTGCAGTCGCTGGGCTTTGCCAGCGTTGGCAATTCTCCGGGTCTGCGCGGCCTGGGGGGACATTTCGAGGGCGACGCCGATGGCTTCAGCCTGCAGCTGCAACCGCAACGGCAGCTGCAGTTCGATTGGCCCACCGGCTTTGGCGTGCGGCATGACCTGCACCTGGCTGGACAGATCGTGGGCTGGCGTGACGAGGGCGGTGGCTGGCGTATCGGCACTGCGGCGATGCGTGTGGAAGGCACCGACTACGCGGCCGATGTGCGCGGTGGTGTCTGGTTCCAGGGCGACGGCACGCGGCCCTGGCTGCAGTTGGCGGCCAAGCTGGACGATGTGCCGATGACGGCGGCCAAGCGCTTCTGGATCCACTCCAAGATGAGCAAGGGCGCCACCGACTGGCTGGACATGGCGCTGGCCGGCGGCCAGGTGCGAAATGGCATCGGCCTGGTCAGCGGTGACCTGGACGACTGGCCGTTCGACAACAACGATGGCCGCTTCGAGGCCACCGGCCACATCACCAACGGCGACATCCGCTTCCAGCACGACTGGCCGCTGATGAGCCAGGTCGATGCCGATATCGCCTTCATCGGCCCCGGCTTCGACATGCATGGGCGCGGCGACCTGGCCGGTGTAGCGGTGCAGAAATTCGAGGCGGGCATCCAGGACTTCGGGCAGCAGCCGCTGTACGTGCGTGCCGATGCGCAGAGCGAGGCCGGCAGACTGCTGGCAATGCTGCGGCAGAGCCCACTGCACAAGGAATACGGCGATACCCTGGACAACCTCACCGCTGCAGGCCCGGCGCATGTGACCTTCGATCTGCTGCAGCCGCTGCACCACGATGAAGGTGGCGGTCACCTGCAGGGGACAATCGATCTGGCCGGCGTGAAGCTGGTCGACAAGCGTTTCCAGCTCGCCTTCGACAACATGCACGGGCAGGCGCGCTACAGCAACGGCGGTTTCGGCGCCGAGGAACTGGCGGTGCGCCACCTCGGCCAGGACGGCCGCCTGAGCCTGCGTGCCGGTGGCTACGTGCACGACAGCAAACTGGCCTTCGAATCGAAGCTGTCGGCCACGCTTGATGCTGGCGTGCTGATCGACCGCGCACCGGAGATGGCCTGGCTCAAGCCCTACATCACCGGTACCTCCCCATGGACGATCGCGGTCAACCTGCCCAAGGTCGCTCCCGGGGCGCCTGCGCCGCCCAGCGAACTGCGCCTGAGTTCGGATCTGGTGGGCACCCGCCTGGATCTGCCGGCGCCGCTGGACAAGCCGGCCGCCGAACCGCTGGCGACCACCGTGGCCGCGCAGCTGCCGATGGGGGCTGGCCGCATCGACGTGGCCTTTGGCCAGCGTCTGGCCCTGGCCGCGCGCAGCCACAACAACCAGACCGGCGTACAGGTCACGCTCGGCAGCGACCACGTCGACCGTGAGCCGCCACCGAGCGGGCTGACCGTCAACGGCCGCAGCCCGACCCTGGATGCGCTGGAGTGGATCAGCCTGGCGCGTGGAGGCGGGGACGATGACGGCATGCCGCTGCGTGCGGTGGACGTGCAGGTCGGCAAATTGATGCTGATCGGCGGCGTCTTCGAGCAGACGCGGCTGAAACTGCAGCCGGGCCCGCAGGCGCTGGATGTACGCCTGGATGGGCCGTCGCTGGCAGGCCGTTTGACTGTTCCCAATGCAGAGGGTGGCACCATCAGCGGCCAGCTCGACCGTGTGCACTGGCAGTCGCTGCCGGCCGCACCGGGCGCACCGGCTGCGCCCGTGCGGGTACAGGCCGGCGCCAATGACATGGATCCGGCAAAGCTGCCGCCGTTCGCGCTGGACATTGCCGATCTGCAGTTCGGCAAGGTCGTACTCGGCCAGGCGGTGCTGCGTACGCGGCCGCTGGCCAATGGCCTGAACGTGGACGAGCTGCGCTTCCGTGCGCCGGACCAGGAGATCGACATCAGCGGTCGCTGGCTGGGCCGCACCGGCGGTGCCCGCACCGAGCTGACCGCACAGGTGCGCAGTGAAGACCTGGGCGGCCTGATGCAGAACCTGGACTACGGTGGCCAGCTGCGCGGCGGCTCCGGTCAGGCCCAGCTGCAGGCCTCGTGGAGCGGCGGTCCCTCGGACTTCCAGCTGGCCACTCTGCAGGGCCGTCTCGATCTGCACGCGCGCAACGGCCAGTTGCTGGAGCTGGAGCCCGGCGCAGGTCGAGTGCTCGGCCTGCTCAGTGTCGCGCAGCTGCCGCGGCGCCTGATGTTCGACTTCCGCGATTTCTTCTCCAAGGGCTTTGCGTTCAACCAGGTCGATGGCAGCGTGCAGTTCGGCCAGGGCATGGCCCGTACCGACAAAGTGCTGATCGAGGGTCCGGCGGCGAACATCACCATCCGCGGCCAGGCCGACCTGCGCAACCAGCAGTTCGACCAGACCATCGACGTCAACCCGCGCGCCGGCAACCTGCTGACCGTGGTCGGCGCGGTGGCAGGTGGCCCGGTGGGTGCGGCACTCGGCGCCGCCACCAATGCGGTATTGTCCAAACCGTTGGGCGAAATCGGCGCCCGCACCTACAAGGTGACCGGTCCATGGAAGGAGCCGAAGGTGGAAGTGATCGAACGCAGCCGCGAGAAGACACCGCCCGCACCCACACCGGCACCGGCGGTTCCGCCGACGGTGACCGACCTGCCACGCTCGCGTTCACGCTGAGCATGGTGTTCCCGTTCACGGGGCTTGCCTGAGCGCCCCCGCATCCCCAGATCGAGGACCATGACTGATATCGCCCTGACGCTTGCCCAAGACCGCCTGTTGCGCCCTGGTGGCCTGGATACCGCTGGCTTGGAGCGCACCTTCGGGCAGTTGCTCGGCCCCGGTGTGGACTTTGGTGACCTTTATTTCCAGCACGCCCGCCGCGAGAGCTGGAGCGTGGAGGATGGCATCGTCAAGGACGGTGCCCATTCCATCGAGCAGGGCGTGGGTGTGCGCGCGATTTCCGGCGAGAAGACCGGCTTCGCCTACTCCGATGACATCCATGCCGATGCGCTGCTGGCTGCGGCGCAGTCGGCACGTGCGATTTCGCGCGAAGGTGGCGCCCAGACCGGGCGTTCGCTGCTGCGGGGCAATGCGCGCGCGCTGTATCCGGCGCTGGACCCGATCGACGGCATCGGCAACGAGGCCAAGGTCGAAGTGCTCAAGCGCCTGGACGGTTACCTGCGTGCCGCCGACCCGCGCGTGAAGCAGGTGATGGTCAGCCTGTCCGGTGGCGTCGACACGGTGCTGATCGCCCGCAGCGACGGCGTGCTGGGCGCCGACGTGCGTCCGCTGGTGCGCCTGAACGTGCAGGTGATCGTCGAGCACAACGGCCGGCGCGAGTCCGGCTATGCCGGTGGCGGTGGCCGCTATGGCTATGAGGAGCTGTTCGCCGACGGCCGCCCGGAAGCCTTCGCCCGTGAGGCGCTGCGCCAGGCGCTGGTGAACCTTGAAGCGGCACCGGCACCGGCCGGCGTGATGCCGGTGGTACTGGGCCCGGGCTGGCCCGGTGTGCTGCTGCATGAAGCGGTCGGCCATGGCCTGGAAGGCGACTTCAACCGCAAGGGAACCAGCGTCTACGCGGGCCGCATCGGCGAGCGCGTTGCCGCCCCGGGTGTGACGATCGTCGATGACGGCACGCTGGACGGACGCCGTGGTTCGTTGAACATCGACGACGAGGGGCATCCGAGCCAGTGCACGACGCTGATCGAGGACGGCATCCTGGTCGGCTACATGCAGGACAGCCTCAATGCGCGCCTGATGGGTGTGGCGCCGACCGGCAATGGCCGCCGCGAATCGTTCGCGCACATGACCATGCCGCGCATGACCAACACCTACATGCGTGCCGGCGAACACGACCCGCAGGAGATGATCCGTTCGGTGAAGAAGGGCCTGTACGCGGTCAACTTCGGCGGCGGCCAGGTCGACATCACCAGCGGCAAGTACGTGTTCTCGGCTACCGAGGCCTACCTGATCGAGGATGGCCGCATCACCTCACCGGTGAAAGGCGCGACCCTGATCGGCAACGGTCCGGAAACCATGCAGAAGGTGCGCATGGTCGGCAACGACCTGGCCCTGGACGAGGGCGTGGGCATCTGCGGCAAGGATGGGCAGAGCGTGCCCGTGGGTGTCGGCCAGCCCTCGCTGTTGATCGAGGGCATCACCGTCGGCGGTACCCAGGCCTGAGCCGGGCGATGGCCAGCGCCACCGCCCAGGCGGGCGCGGACTCAGTCCTCGTCGGCTTCGTCGGTCTCGACGGGGTCGGCGCCTTCGGCGCCGGCCTTCAGGCCCAGCGCGGCCGGCAGCATCAGCGCGCGCAGCACCTGGAAGATCTCGCGGTAGGCGCGCGGCGGCTTGTTCTTCGCCTTCTCGGCCTGCGCGTTGCGCACCAGCGTGCGCAGCTGCTGGCGGTCGGCCTGCGGGTAATCGTCCAGCAGGGCGGCCAGCGCCTTGTCACCTTCGGCCAGCAGGCGCTCGCGCCAGTCTTCCACGCGGTGCATCATCGCCACTTCGCGGCGGCCGGTTTCGCTGTTGGCGTCCAGCGCATCGCGGATCGCATCCAGCGTGGCGTCTTCTTCGCGGCGCATGTGCTTGGCCAGGAACGCCAGCTGGCGCTTGTGGGCGATGTGGGCGGTGATGCGCTTGCACTCGGCGATATGCGGCAGCAGGTCTTCCGGGATCGGCAGGCGCGCCAGCTGGGCCGGGGTCAACGACACCAGCTTCTCGCCCAGGGCCAGGACGTCGAGCGCGTCGCGCCGGTTCTGGCTGCGGCTCTTGTCGTGGAATTCACCGGTTTCTTCGTCGCGTCCGCGCATCGTTCCTACCTGATCTCAAAAAAAGTCGCCCGGCGTGATGCCGGGCCCAACCCGTACAGGATAAAGCATTGAACGTGATCGCCCCTGAAGTCGCTGTCGGCGACGACAGCCCGGCCCGGCTGGAACGGCTGGCCGACCTCTCCCAGCAGCTGCTCGACCGTGCCCGTGCGCTGGGCGCCAGCCAGGCCGAGGTCAGCTGCAGCGAGGACCGTGGCCTGGAGGTCAATGTCCGCCTTGGCGAAGTTGAGACCGTGCAGTCCACCCGTGACCGCGGTATCGCCGTCACCGTCTATTTTGGCCAACGCAAGGGCAGCGCCAGCACCGGCGACCTGAACGAGGCCAGCCTTGCCGCCACGGTCGAGCAGGCCTGCGCGATCGCCCGCCATACCGAGGACGACCCGGCTGCCGGCCTGGCCGAGGCGGCGCTGATGGCGACCGATTTCCCCGACCTGGACAGCTGGCACCCCTGGGCGCTGCAGGCCGACGAGGCGGTGGACCTCGCCCTGGCCTGTGAAAACGCCGGCCGCGAGGCCGACGCGCAGATCCGCAATTCCGACGGCGCCTCGGTGTCGAGCATGCAGAGCCTGTCGGTGTATGCCAATTCGCATGGCTTTTTCGGCCGTGAGCGTGGCACCCATCATTCGGTAGGCTGTGCGCTGATTGCCGGCCAGGGCGATGGCATGCAGCGCGATGGCTGGTACACCAGCGCGCTGGCCCGTGAGGATCTGGAGGAGGTGGGCCTGGTCGGTCGTCGTGCCGCCGAGCGCACCGTCGCCCGCCTGCAGCCTCGTTCGATGGCCACCGGCAGCATGCCGGTACTGTTTGCCCCGGAAGTGGCGCGAAGCCTGGTCGGCCACCTGCTGTCGGCAGTGTCCGGCGGTGCCCTGTACCGCCAGGCCAGCTTCCTGCTGGACAGCGTTGGCCAGCAGCTGTTCCCGGACTGGATGCAGATCGAGGAACTGCCCCACCTGCGCCGTGGCCTGCGCTCGGCCGCCTTCGACGGCGACGGCGTGGCCACCCGTGCTTCGGCGCTGGTCCGTGACGGTGTACTGCAGCGCTACGTTCTGGGCAGCTATTCGGCACGCAAGCTGGGCCTGCAGACCACCGCCAATGCGGGCGGCGTGCACAATCTGCAGCTGGCCGCCAATGCGGGCTCCCTGCAGGAGATCGCGCGGCAGATGGGCGATGGCCTGCTGGTGACCGAGTTGATGGGGCAGGGCGTGAACGGGGTGACCGGCGACTACTCGCGCGGTGCCGGCGGCTTCCGCGTGGAGAACGGCGAGATCCAGTACCCGGTGGACGGCATCACCATCGCTGGCAACCTGCGCGAGATGTTCAGCAGCATCGAGGCGGTCGGCAGCGACGTCGACCCGCGCTCGCACATCCGGACCGGTTCGATCCTGCTGGGGCGGATGACCATCGCCGGTAATGATTGATGGCATTGATGGCGTAAGCTATGCCCGCCTGACGCAACCAGCTTGGCGCTGGTGGGTCAAGACCACCCAATGAAAAGGAGTTTTGTCGTGAGTGAATTCGATAACGTCCCGCCGCCGCCGGCAACCACCGATGCCCCGGCCGACCAGCGCACCATGGCGCTGGCTGCGCACCTGCTGGGCATCTTCACCTGGTTCATCGGCGCGCTGATCATCTGGCTGATCAACAAGGATGACGCCAGCAAGGCCTTCGTGACCGACCAGGCCAAGGAAGCCCTGAACTTCCAGATCACCGTGACCATCGCCATGGTCATCAGCATCATCCTGATGATCGTGATCATCGGCGGCATCCTGGCCCCGATCGTCGGCGTCATCAACCTGGTGTTCTGCATCATCGCTGCAGTGAAGGCCAACAACGGCGAAGCCTACCGCTACCCGTTCACCCTGCGCCTGATCAAGTAAGACCGGCTGCATGCTGAACTGAAAACGCCCGGCATTGCCGGGCGTTTTCATGTGCGGGGAGCTGCGGGCGGTGCCCGACGAGCGCGCAGCGATCAATGATCGCGTTCGACCGCCAGCGTCGCCAGCGCACGCAGTGCATCGGCCTCTTCGCCGTATCCGGCCAGGATCGCCTGCATGCGTGCTGCGAGCTCATGCAGCTGGGCCTTTGCGCCGTCCATGCCAAGCAGCGCGGGGAAGGTGCTCTTGTCCTGCGCCTGGTCCTTGCCGGCGGTCTTGCCCAGCTGCTCGGAACTGGCCTCGACATCGAGAATGTCGTCGCGGACCTGGAAGGCCAGGCCGAGCGCGTCGGCGAAGCTGTCCAGCTGGGCCAACTGCGGTTCGTGAGCCTGGCCGCACAGTCCGCCCATGCGTACCGCCGCGCGGATCAGCGCGCCGGTCTTCAGCGCGTGCATGCGGGTCAGCGCCGCCAGCGTCTGCTGCTGGCCGGTGGCATCGATGTCCAGGGCCTGGCCGCCGCACATGCCGGACGCGCCGGAGGCGTGGGCCAGGGTCTGCAGGCAGGCTACGCGCAACGTTGCCGGCAGCGGCGCATCGGCCAGCAGGCCGAAGGCACGGGTCTGCAGGGCGTCGCCGGCGAGGATCGCGGTAGCTTCGTCGAAGGCGATGTGGGTGGTCGGCTTGCCACGGCGCAGCGCGTCGTCATCCATCGCCGGCAGGTCGTCATGCACCAGTGAATAGGCGTGGATCAGCTCGACCGCCATCGCCGCCGCATCCAGATGTTCCGGCTGCGCACCGAACAGGTGGCCACTGGCGTACACCAGCAGCGGCCGCATGCGCTTGCCACCGCCCAGCACCGAATAGCGCATGGCCTGGTGCAGGCGCTGCGGTGCTTCGGCAGGCGAGGGCAGGGCGGCGTCGAGCTGGCTTTCGATACGGTCGCGCCAGCGCGCGAACAGAACCTCAGCCGTCATGGCTGGGCGGATCGAAGGGCTCGGAGGCTTCCGGCTGCGCCGGATCGCTGAGCAGGCGCACGCGCAGTTCTGCCTGTTCCAGCGCCTGCTGGCACTGGCGATACAGACCGACGCCACGTTCGTAAGCACTGAGCGAGGCTTCCAGGCTCAGCTCGCCGGTTTCCATCTGCTCCACCAGCTGTTCCAGCGATTCGAGCGACTGCTCGAACTGGGCAACCGGGGAGGCGTTTTCGGGGGACTTCTTGGCCATGTGGCAAGTGTGGACGGGCCGCGCGCGGGGGTCAATTCACCAGCCGCCGGGACGCCACTGCAGCTGAGCATCATGGGCCTGCAACCAGGCTTGCAGAGGGGCCGCGATGACCACGTCGGCGGCGGCCAGCAACTGCGGGCCATCAAAGATCAGCGGCAGCTGCGCGCGTCGCCACGGGGCGAGGTGTTCGCGTTGCAGGCAGTCCTTCAACGCGTGCGAATGCTGGCGACCGGGCAGCAGAATGCGCTCACCGCCCACGCGTGCACGGACCTGCAGCGGGCGTTCGAAGGCCGGGGTGCCCTGCAGTCGCAGCTGTCCGCCATCGGGCAGCGGCAGCGGTGCGCGGCCATCCCATTCGACCTGCCACTCGAGGGGAAGCGCAGGCAGCCGGGCCGGCAGCAGGTAGGCGTGGTCGCGCCATTGCTGGATCGCGTGATCGTGCCAGCTCGCACGGGCCTGACGATCGTTGTCGGCCGGCAGCAGCTCGTCCAGCGCCTGCTGCAGCACCGTGGCCGGCAGCGGTGCCGCACCGTGGCCGGCCACCCAGGCACGCAGCACGCGTGCGGCACGACTTGGTGAGACCTGGCGCAGCAGCTGCAGCGACAGCACGCGTGGAGCGACTTCCAGGTGTGCGATCAGCTCGGCGTCTTCCTCATCGAGGAGTTCGCGGGTCTGCCCGCAATGCGCTGCGCTGCCCGCCATTGCCGCGGCGGCATGCGGCCAGCGTTGGCGCAACAGCGGCAGCACCTGCAGGCGCAGGAAGTTGCGATCGGCGTGGTCGTCGCCATTGCTGGGGTCTTCGATCCAGTGCAGCGCATGGTGGCGCGCGTAATCGAGCAGCGCACTGCGCGGGACCGCCAGCAGCGGCCGCCACAAGGGATGTTCGCCAAGGCGGCTGTGCGTGGACATCGCCGCCAGGCCATCGACGCCGGAAGCGCGCAGGGCGCGCAACAGGAAGGTCTCGGCCTGGTCGTCCTGATGCTGCGCCAGTGCGAGCGTTTCGCCGTCGCGCAGCTCGGCCGCGAATGCGGCGCGTCGCGCCAGTCGCGCGGCACCCTCGGTGCCCAGGCCTGTGCCGTTCTCGACCTGCACGCGATGCACGACCAGCTCAATGCCCCAGGCGTCGCATTGCTGCTGGCAGTGCAGCACCCACCCATCCGCATCGGGCTGCAGGCCGTGGTGCACGTGCACCGCGCGCAGCGCAGTGCCGGAAGCTTGCGCGCAGCGCCACAGCCAATGCAGCAGCACGGTGGAGTCGACACCACCGCTGTAGCCCACCAGCAGCGGCGCATCCAGCGGAACGAGGGCAGGGAAGGGAGTCACGGCGGCAAGTATAGGGTTGCTCGGCAGGGCTGCGCCCTGCACCCGCTACGATCCAGAGCAACAGCAACAGCAACAGCAACAGCAGAAGCGGGGTTCCTGAAGGATGGCGGGGTGGGTCCGGTTGCGGGAGACGCCGTAAACCCATCCATGGGGGCTTGGCCGCGGCATCCATGCCGCGGACACTCCCGCAAC